>NZ_CP186334.1:0-2845491 GCF_049347105.1 Gaoshiqia hydrogeniformans | reverse complement strand
CTCAACAAGCTAAAAATTGACCCGGCGCTGGCCACCGGCCCGTTTATCACTACCAGCAACGACATCCTCGGGCTTATGCTCTACATGCTGGTTGCACGCTTCTTTTTTGACATGATTTAGATGAAAACAAAAATACTGATCGGCCGGCAGGACATTGCCGAATTTACGGAACTTCAACTGGAAAACATCGAGGTGAAAGTAGACACCGGAGCTTACACCTCCAGCTTTCATTGTCACGATATCGAGGTAATCAACCTGAACGGAGCAAAAAAACTGCGCTGCCTTTTTTTAGATCCCGAACATGAAAAATATCATCATAAAGAATTTATCTTTGACCGCTTTTCCAAAAAAAAAATACGCAGTTCAAACGGCCAATTGGAAGAGCGTTTTTGCATTAATACCACCATCCTGCTTTTCGGCCGGGAAATGCCGCTGGAGCTAACATTAACAGAGCGCGGACAAATGCGGTTCCCGGTTTTGCTGGGACGAAAGTTTCTCTCCCCGAGGTTTGTGGTCGACAGCTCGAAACGAAACCTGTCTGCAAAAAACGTGGTGAAACAGATTCAAGTCTGAAAAACAAAATAAATGGATTCGAAAACAGTCCTGTGCCCGAATAAAAACGAAAAACAGATCTAATTAAACAATACAAGGTGAAAATTGTCATTTTATCCAGAAACCAGCATCTCTACTCAACCAAGCGACTGGTAGAAGCAGGCGAAAAAAAAGGCCACGAAATGCTGGTCGTCGACCATTCCAAGTGCGACCTGGTCATCGAAAAGAAGAGGCCGGCGATCTTCTACAAAGGCAACCTGCTCGAGCATGTCGATGCCGTCATTCCCCGGATCGGGGCATCGGTTACCTTTTACGGAACGGCCGTTGTCCGCCAGTTTGAAATGATGAAGGTATTCACAGCCATCGAATCACAGGCGCTGGTCCGCTCGCGCGACAAACTACGCAGCCTGCAAATTCTCAGCCGGGCCGGACTGGGACTGCCAAAAACAGTCTTCACCAACTACTCGCGCAATGTGAAAGACATTGTAAAAAGTGTTGGCGGAGCCCCTGTGGTTATTAAACTGCTGGAGGGCACCCAGGGACTCGGCGTCGTGCTGGCCGAAACGGAAAATGCGGCAGAATCGGTCATCGAGGCTTTTAACGGACTGAAGGCCCGCGTGATCGTGCAGGAATTTATCGCCGAAGCCAAAGGATCGGATATCCGCGCTTTTGTGGTTGACGGAGTGGTGATTGGGGCGATGAAACGGCAGGGGAAAAAAGGTGAGTTCCGCTCTAACCTCCATCGCGGCGGCACAGCGAGCGTGATTGAATTAACCGAAGACGAAGAAAATACCGCGCTGAAAGCCGCCCGCGTCATGGGCCTGGGCATTGCCGGAGTCGACATGCTGCAATCCAATCATGGCCCGCTGATCCTGGAAGTTAACTCGTCTCCCGGCCTCGAAGGCATTGAAGCCGCTACCGGGAAAGATATCGCCAACAGCATCATCCGGTACGTTGAACGAAACGTATAATCACATGAATACAAACGCGCCCTTAACGATTTTAGGAACCCCGGTAAAACCAGGCAAAAAAACAATGGTCAGTCTGGATATCATCCGCCTGCACACCCACAACAAAATTGAAGTGCCTGTTATTATTGAACGCGGCAAACAAGATGGCCCGGTATTACTGCTCATTGCCGGAATTCACGGGAATGAGGTGAACGGCGTGGAGATCATTCGCAGCCTGATCGCCAAAAAGCTGAACAAACCCGAACGGGGCACGGTGATCTGTATCCCCGCACTCAACGTGTTTGGCTTTTTAAAGCAAACCCGTGAGTTTCCCGACGGCAAAGATCTGAACCGGATGTTTCCGGGAAACAGGAACGGCTCGCTGGCCAGCCTGTTTGCCTGGCACCTGATGAACCGGATTTTGCCGCTGGCCGATTACTGCATCGATTTTCACACCGGTGGGGCTAACCGTTTTAACAGTTCGCAAATCCGCGTCAGTAAAGGAAAACCTGAACTGTTGGAACTGGCCGGCATCTTTAATCCCCGTTTTATCGTTTATGCTCCCGACCGCGAAAAATCATTCCGTGAGGCGGCTACCCAATTAGGCAAAAAGGTGCTTTTATTCGAAGGCGGCAAGTCGCTCGACATCCACAACCGGATCACGCAACGCGGAACTGTCGGCATCATGAAGATCATGCACCACCTGAACATGCGCGACTTCAGCGCTGAACTCAGCCCGTTTAACCAGAACGGCTCCGTTCTGATCCGCGAATCGGGCTGGATACGCGCCAGGCAAGGCGGCATGTTCCGTTTTCATGTAAAAGACGGCGCCAAAGTAGAGAAAGGCGATGTGATTGGCAGCATCTCCGACCCGTACGGGCAATACGAGCACCAGGTGAAAATACCGGCCAGCGGCTATATCATCGGCTTAAACCACGCTCCCATTGTGTACCAGGGCGATGCGCTGATACACCTGGGAAAAATCTGAGCCTGCCCCTCAGAGATTCCCGTTCCGTATATTCCATCACGTTTTAGCGGATGCGCACAGATAATAAAAATTCGTGCAGGTTCAGGGAATCGCTGTCAAACAGCCTGGAGAAACTGTAATGATAGCCGACCCGGAACTTTCCGTTGATATCGCCGCCCAGCATAACCGAATGCAGATCATTAAAATCGAGGCTGCTGTAGCCTGCCCATAAACGCTCGTGATATTTAAAGAAAACACCGGCATAGGTATCGGTATTCCCTTTTTCAAGATCAACCAGCAGGTTTGGTTCAATCCGCAGTTTTTCGCTCACGGGAAACCGGTAAGCGCCAAGCAGGGTATACACATCGTCCGGACCGGCCCATGACGGGTAGGAAGGATGATTAACTTCTTTTTTCAACTCGTCATACCGGGCATAACTCATTCCCAAATCCAGCCGGGCCGCGTTGAAAAACAAACCCAGGCCGGATTTCAGGTAGACCCATTTTTCCGGCTCCAAGCCTGAGGGAGAACCCGGCTCAAGCATATACTCATCCAGATTATATTTATAATTCAGGATTCCTGTACCGAACCCGACACTCAGCCGACCTTTTTCTTTCAAGGACACCGTATAGGCGTAGCTCAGTTGCCAAAGAGACAGGTCGATGATCGAAAATTCTTCTTTTTCAAAATTAAACCCGACTGAACCGATTTTTGGACTGATGGTATAATCGGCCCCGGCGGTAAACCCGTTTAAATCAGAAACCGAGTTGGTAAAAAAATAACCGCCATAAACCCAATCGGTTGGCGAACCGATTGCAGCCGGGTTTTTGAGCGGCAAACCCACCCAATAAGCGTCGTCCTGCGATTGAGCCGGCGTTACAAAACAAACAGAAATTAACGTTAAGACAAGAATCAATAAAGCGTTAACGAAAGGATAGTTGTTGTTTTTCATTGCAAGTCTGTTTAGTATTGATTATAGAATTTGAATTCACCAGCCGCTTTAGCGGATGCGCACAGACAATAAAAATTCGTGCAGGTTCAGGGAATCGCCGTCAATCGGTTTGGAAAAACTGTAATAATAGCCAATCCTGAACTTTCCCTTGATATCGCCGCCCAGCATAATTGCATGCAGATCATTGAAATTCAGACTATTGTAACCAGCCCATAAACATTCGTGATATTTAAAGAAAACGCCGGCACAGGTATCGGTATTCCCTTTTTCAAGATCAACCAGCAGGTTTGGTTCAATCCGCAGCTTTTCGCTCACGGGAAACCGGTAAGCGCCGAGCAGGGTACACACATCGCCCGGACCTGCCAACAAAGAAAGCGTAGGATCATTGATTTCGTTCTTCAACTCGTCGTACCGGGTGTAGCTCGCCCCCAAATCAAAACGACCAGAATTGAAAAACAAACCCAGGCCGGATTTCAGGTGAACCCGTTCTTTTGATTCCGTGACATAATGTCCAAATGCATTATATGGACTTGAAGGCGGTATATACCTTTGCGAGTTATGCGTATAATTCATATGTCCGGATCCTAAGCCGATACTTAAACTTCCCTTCTCCTGAAAGGATGCCGTATAGGCATAGCTCAACTGCCAAAAGGTGAGGTCGTCAATCGAAAATTCTTCTTTTTCAAAATTAAACCCGACTGAACCGATTTTTGGGCTGATGGTATAATCGGCCCCGGCGGTAAACCCGTTTAAATCAGAAACCGAGTTGGTAAAAAAATAACCGCCATAAACCCAATCGGTTGGCGAACCGATTGCAGCCGGGTTTTTGAGCGGCAAACCCACCCAATAAGCGTCGTCCTGCGATTGAGCCGGTTTAATCATACCCATAAGAATAATCGTTAAGACAAGAATACAGGAGGCGTTAAGGGAAGAAAAGTTGTGGTTTTTTTTCATTTCAGATCAGCTTAGATTAGATTGATGATAATAAAATGCAAATTAAGCATTCTATTGATAAACTGATCATGATTTCGTTGAGATTCTTTCAAAAAAACCTGAATAACTTCAACTCACCGATTACTCCTCCAGGTATTTTTGCGGAAGTTCTTTACTGGCTTTGGCGCCCAGTTCGCGCAGCTTTTCGGCCGAGCGGATCAGGTTGCCGCGACCGTCGTACAGTTTATTCATGGCCAGGTCGTAGTTTTTGCGGGTTTGATCGAGGTTACCGCCTATTTTTTCCAGATCGGCGATAAACGCGACGAACTTATCGTAAAGCGCCCCGCCCTGACGTGCAATTTCCAGGGCATTCCGGGTTTGATTTTCCTGTTGCCAGATGGACGCAATAGTACGGAGCGTGGCCAGTAAGGTGGACGGACTGACAATCACCACTTTGTTGTCCCAGGCATACGAGAATAATTCCTGGTCGGCCTCAATGGCCACGCTGAACGACGACTCGATGGGTACAAACAACAATACAAAATCGGGGCTGTTCAGGCCGGCTGCATGTTGATAATGTTTATCGCTGAGCAGCCTGATATGGTTTTTAATGCTTTGCAGGTGTTCTTTCACCTGTTTAGCCCGTTCGTCGTCACTTGTTGCGTTCACCATGCGCTCGTAAGCCACCAGCGAAACCTTCGAATCGATAATAATATGTTTCTGTTCGGGCAAATGAATGACCACATCTGGTTGCAGGCGCGAGCCGTCATCACCGGTCGTGCTGAACTGCTTTTGGTATTCGCGTCCTTCGGTAAGGCCCGAACGCTCCAGAATGCGTTCGAGAATGACCTCGCCCCAGTTGCCCTGCTTTTTTACATCACCTTTCAGCGCTTTGGTCAGGTTATTCGCTTCATCGCTGATTTTCAGATTCAGATCGTGCAGTTTTTTCAGCTCCGCCTTCAGGTCGGTTTGATCTTTCAAGCCTTTTTCATAAGTATCTTCAACCTTCTTTTCGAAAAGCTGGATTTTTTCGCGTAACGGATTCAGGATATCGCTGATGTTTTTTTGATTGACCTGTGTAAATTCCTGAGAATTCTGTTTCAGAATTTTGTGGGCGATGTTTTCAAACTCGGTGGTAAATTTCTTTTGCAAATCTTCTGTTTCCTGCTTTTGGACGGTCAGCTTTTCGCGCAGATTGGCAAATTCCACTTCGGCTCTTGCCAAACGCTGGGCCTGTTGTTCATTAACTGTTTCGGCATTTTCCAACCTGCCGGTCAAACGGTCTTTATCATCCTGCAAATAACGGACCCGCTCTTCGAGCTGAGCCTTGTTCTTTTCGTATTCGGTACGAACCGACAACGATTCATTCTCCGAGCTTTTCGATCTCAGTTTAAAAACCAAAAAAGCAACGATAAAACCAACAAGCAGTCCGGCAAGCAGATAAATTAATTCCATGTTTTTAACGATTTGATGGCTAAAAGTACAAAGAAACAAGCTGAAATTTGGAATTTGAAACATGGAACTTAAACACTATTTTAGCTTATCAAAAAAACTGCATTATGGATGTTAAAATTGAAGCCAGTTGGAAAAACCTGCTAACTAGTGAATTTGAAAAGCCCTATTTTGATAACCTCACCAAATTTGTGCACGAAGAATACCGAAATCATCAGGTTTTCCCTCCGGCCAGGCTCATTTTCAACGCGTTTGACCAATGCTCCTTCGATCAGCTGAAAGTGGTCATTCTTGGTCAGGACCCGTATCACGGACCGGGACAGGCGCATGGTTTGTGTTTTTCGGTAAACGACGGGATAGAGTTTCCGCCCAGCCTGCGCAATATCTTTAAAGAACTGCAAAGCGATGTGGGCAAAGCCATCCCGTCGAGCGGCAATTTAACTGACTGGGCCCAACAAGGCGTATTGCTTTTAAATGCCACGCTAACCGTACGCGCCCACCAGGCTGGCTCGCACCAAAAAAAAGGCTGGGAAGAATTCACCGATGCCGTCATTCATAAAATCAATGAGAAAAAAGAACACGTGGTGTTCATTTTGTGGGGCAGTTACGCGATCAGAAAAGGTGAATTAATCAACCAAACCAAACACTTGGTGCTGACTTCGGTGCACCCCTCTCCCCTGTCGGCCAGTCGCGGTTTTTTTGGCAACAAACATTTCAGCAGAACCAACGCGTTCCTGTTACAGCACGGCTTGAAACCAATTAATTGGTAGCTCTTCTCTTAAAAATCGGGCAACATGCTCCGGCAGAACACACCGGAAAACCGGTCGCTTATTAATCTTTTAACAAATCACTTAAACAAAAAAAACCGATACGGGAAAAAGCCGGATCAAAAAATATGAATCACTCATTATTAGCCACTTGATCTCTTTTCAGTTTGCAAAACACAAATAAGAACAGCCGTGAACTCGATCCAAATCGCAAAAATTTACCGGACAAAAAAGCCCATTCGGACTTAACACAAGGAATATCCGAACAATTCAGCTATCTTTGCCATCTTAAATGATTACATGACTTTTAAAGAATTAGGAATTACAGATTCCATACTGAAAGCTCTCGCAGACGAGGGCTACACCAATCCAACCCCGATACAGGAACAATCGATCCCAATTTTACTTGACGGAAAAGACCTGCTCGGCTCGGCCCAAACAGGCACAGGAAAAACCGCGGCTTTTGCGATCCCCATCCTGCAAAATCTTTATTTTAACAGGCCGCAGAGTAAAAAACCACGTAAAATACGGGCGTTAGTCGTTACCCCTACCCGGGAACTGGCCATACAAATAGCCGAAAGTTTTTCAACCTACGGAAAATATACCGACCTGAACAATACCGTGATTTTCGGCGGAGTAAAACAGGAAGCGCAAACGCAGGCTCTCCGCCGCGGTGTTGATATTCTGATTGCCACACCGGGACGGCTCCTGGATTTGATGGATCAGGGTTTTATCTCCCTGAAAGACATTCAACATTTTGTACTGGACGAAGCCGACCGGATGCTCGACATGGGTTTTGTGCACGACATCAAAAAGCTGATTGCGCGGCTTCCTGAAGACCGGCAGTCGCTTTTCTTTTCGGCAACCATGCCACCGGCCATTGTCGAGTTGTCGCAGAAAATTTTGGGAAATCCCGAGAAAGTAGTGATTAACCCGGAACAGACCACTGCTGAGAAAGTAGAACAATCCATTTTCTTCGTGAGCAAGAAATGGAAGTCGAAACTATTGGTGCATTTGATCCGGAACGAGAAGTTTGATTCAGCGCTAATTTTTTCACGCACGAAACACGGGGCCGATAAGATTGTCAAATCGTTGGAGAAAGCAGGGATTACATCGGCAGCCATTCACGGCAATAAATCGCAGGGGGCTCGACAACGGGCTTTAGGCGATTTTAAAAGCGGCCAAACGAGTATTTTGGTCGCCACGGATATTGCCGCCCGCGGCATTGATGTGGAACAGCTATCGATGGTAATCAATTACGACCTGCCGAATATCCCCGAAACCTATGTTCACCGGATCGGACGAACCGGAAGAGCCAACGCAGGCGGCACGGCTCTGTCGTTTTGCGAGGTAGAGGAACGACCATACCTGCGCGACATCCAACGGCTGATTGATCAACAGATTCCGGTTATCACCGACCATCCTTTTCCCGACGATGAAGAAGAAGTCATGCCAAAAAATTCGACGAATCACCGAAACCCGCAACAAAGAAACGGATTCTCAAATTCGGCACCTGGCCGGAGAAACGGCAACAGACATAAACCACAATTCCGGAGCCAGCGCTAACAAAGCGTCTGTTTAAACGAATTTAGCTGAAATAAAAAAGCTGTCCCGAATCATGGGGGACAGCTTTTTTTTTAGTCAAAGTATTTTATCTTACCACTTGTATACAATGGAATTTACATTCATCCCGGCGCCGACCGAACAGAGGATAATGTAATCTCCCCGATTGATCACCTGGTTTTCCATCTGACCCTTCACTATCAGGTCAAGCAGGGTTGGCACAGTTGCCGTTGACGAGTTTCCAAGCTTGTTGATGCTCATGGGCATGATGCCTTCGGGAATGTGCTTTTCTTTATACAGTTTGAACACCCCTTTTAGAATCGCTTCGTCCATTTTTTCATTGGCCTGATGGATCAGAACCTTTTTAATATCAGATAACTGCAAGCCGGCTTTTTCAATACTCTCTTTTACCACTCCCGGAACGAAGTTCAGCGCGTACACATACAACTTGTGCCCGGCCATCCGGATAAACAATTCAGTCTGATCGTAATCGGGATTCAGCGATGGCCCGAAGATGAGCAAGTTTACGTACGGGTTGCAATCGGAACGGCTGCTGTGCGAAATGATCCCGACCGGAGTTTCGCTTTCAACAGCTTCAACAATCGTCGCGCCGGCCCCGTCGGAAAAAATCATGGTATCCCGGTCGTGCGGATCGGAAATGCGCGACAAGGTGTCGGAACCAATAACCACCCCGCGCTTAAATGTTTGGCTGCGGATATACGCATCGGCAACAATCATTCCCTGCGTCCATCCCGGGCAACCGGAAATCACATCATGACAGATACAGGCCGGATTCCGGATATCCAGTTTCTTTTTTACCCGGTTGGCCAGTCCGGGAAGGGTATCAACCGAGGTGTTCCCGGGATAAACATCGCCAAAGTTATGACCAAAGATGATGAATTCGAGCGATTCCATATCGATTCCGGCCGATTCGCAGGCATTTTCTACAGCAATTGCGGCGATGTCCGAATTCACCTGATCATCAGCCACCCACCGCCGTTCTTCAATGTTGGTAATTTCATGAAACTTCTGAATAATTTCTTCATTGCTTTTGTCAAATGGTTTCCGGCTGGCCGGATCATAAAATTTGTAATCGAGAAAATACTCGTTTTTAATTACTTGTGGCGGAATACAACTCCCTGTTCCAATAATTTTTGTATAGACTTTTTTTGTCATAGCATTCAATTATTCAGACTTGCAGCCTGTTATCCATTGTATCTTTTTAATTCAACTTTTTCACCGTCAAATACCCCGTAGGAAAAGTGATGAATCCAATCTCCCAGATTGATATAACGCGAGTGTTTCCCGACGGGCAAATCAAGCAACAAATGGCGATGGCCAAATATAAAATAGTCAACCTCTTCCTGTTCGAGCGTTGATTTAGCAAAAACATACAGCCCTTCTTTATCTTCTCCTTTAAACGGTTCGCCCAGTCCTTTGGTCAACCGGCTCTTTTTCGACCAAGCATGCGCAATGGCAATCCCCAAATTTGGATGGATGTGAGAGAAAGTCCATTGAAAAAACCGGTTTGTAAATATTTTCTTCAGAAAATGATAACCGGTATCATACGGATCGAGTCCATCGCCATGAGCCAGAAAAAACTTTTTCCCGGATAAGGTAAGCCGCATTTCGTGGTAATGTACCCGTACACCCAACTCGGTTGGCAGGTAATCGAACACCCAGATATCGTGATTGCCGGTAAAAAAATGAACAGGAATCCCCGAATCGGCTATTTCTGCAATTTTTCCCAGGGCGCGGGTGAATCCGCGTGGCACAACCTTCTTGTATTCAAACCAGTAATCAAAAATATCACCCATCAGAAAAAGCGCCGATGCGTCGTTCCTGATTTCATCCAACCAACTGACGAACAGTTTTTCCCGTTCGTGATTATTTGTCAATGCCGGCGCTCCCAAATGAACGTCGGAGATGAAGTATATTTTATTTTTCTGACTGGTCAAAATTTGTGATTCCGAAACTAAAAATTTGCGGACAAAGATATCATTTATATGATTTTATCCATTCAACTTTTGTTGCAAACAACCGGATGATTAAAATCGTCTATTTCAGCCGTTCGCCGAGTATCCGGTCCAGACCGGCGCCCTTCAGGTCTTTGGCAACAATTGCCCCTTCGCGGTCGAGTAGATAATTGAACGGAACAGACTTGATGTTGTAAGTAATGACAGCGCTTGTGCTGCCTGCCATATCGCCCACGTTAATCCATTTCAATCCATCCTGATCAATTGCATCCAGCCACTCGTAGCGGTTCTCATCAATGCTTACCTGGTAGATTTCAAATCCTTTGGAACGGTATTTCTGGTACAATTCAACCAGCACCGGGTTCATAATCCGTGAACCGCGGTCGGCTGCCGACCAAAAGTGCAACAACACGTATTTCCCCTTCAACGAAGAGAGGGCAATTTCCTTCCCATCGGGGTTGGGCAATACGATATCCGGGCTGTTTTCGCCGGTTTCCTGAATGAATTTTCTGACCCTGGCATTACGCTCATCCTGCATCAATTTAAGCGTGTTGGCGTACAGGGCTTTTACGTGCTCCGATTCCGGGAAGAAGGAATTCAAGGCAGAAGCAGCAACCTTCAGCGACTGTAAATCCTGGATCACATAGGTATCGTCGTCAAATTTCTGGTAAAGCGCCAGTACGTTGGCCATGGAAAACGGATGATTTTTAACAAAATCCTGCGAGTAGGCAATCTGTGCTTCGCGCACCTTATTGTATTCTTCTTCCCACTTTTGCCTTTTTGAAGCATAATCCGGGTCGTTACGAAACGATATTTGCAACGAACGGATCGAATCCAACCGGTGTTTTGTCCGGCTTAAATGATTGGTCAACTCCTTGACCAGGACAGAACCTTCCGATCCTTCAAGCTGGTATTCCCGCGAAAAATTGGCAGCATCGCCTTTCACTTCAATCTGTTCGGCCGAGTCGACCAGCAGAGTGATGAAGTTTTTCTCGCTCAGCCTAAGCAAAAAATAAGTCGGATACTGGATGTTTCCTTTAAACTCGAATTTCCCGTCCTTTCCCAGCAAAACCGAATCGACTGTTGCTGTGGAGGTAATTTTTAACTCGTCAAGATAAATATACCTCTTCTCGGCGTTGGTGATCCGGCCATGAATCCGGTACCTGGAAGAATCATTACAGGCAACCGCAATTGTTGCCAGTACAAGCAGATATACAATAAACTTTCTCACAATTCAGAATTTTATTTTTTAGAACCGAGGGGTAAAAATAGATAATTTACGCTGCATTCGGGCGACTTCACCTAATCTTTTAGAGCACGATTTTGTTTTAGTGGTTATGTATACTGTCAGAGCCTTAAAAAATCGTATTTTTGGCACTCCAAAATCGCAGGAAGAATGAAAATTTACCATGATATTGATGATTTCCGTGTTCAGAACCCGGTACTCACCATCGGCTCCTTCGACGGGGTTCATCGCGGACATTTTAAAATCATTGAACGGTTAAAAGAAATTGCCTGCCAAAACAAAGGCGAATCGGTAATTTTCACCTTTTACCCGCATCCGCGCCTGGTGTTGTTCCCCGACGAAGGCAACCTCCGTCTGCTGACGACCCTGGATGAAAAAATCCGCCTGTTTGAAAAGGCCGGCATCGAACACCTGATTGTTTTTCCGTTCACCAAAGAATTTTCAGACCTGAGTTACACCGATTTTGTGCGCGAAATTTTAGTAAAAAAGCTCAAAATCAAAAGTTTGGTTGTAGGTTACGACCATAAATTCGGGAAGAACCGGGAAGGCGGATTCGAAATGCTGAAAAATCTCTCGCTGGTTTTTAACTTCCAGGTCGAAAAGCTCGATGTGTTATTGATGGACGACATCAACATCAGCTCGACAAAAATCAGGGATGCCCTGCAACAAGGCAACATCAGCAGGGCAAACAAATACCTCGGCTACCCGTTTACGCTGCACGGCACCGTGGTGGAAGGCCAGAAACTGGGCCGGAAACTTCAGTTCCCCACGGCCAACATTGAGGCATCCGACCCCCATAAAATTATTCCGGGCTTTGGCGTTTACGCAGTCTTTGTGAATGTGGGCGCTCAAAAATTCATGGGCATGTTAAATATCGGCACCCGCCCCACCGTGAATAAAAATGCGGACTCGCGAAGTATTGAGGTACACATTCTGAATTTCGACGGGAATCTTTACAAAAAACAAATTGAGCTTGAATTTATTCAGAAAGTACGCGAAGAACAAAAATTTGCCTCCGTTGAAGAATTAAAACTTCAACTCGAAAAAGACAAAAAATCGGTACAGCGCATCTTGGAAAAATCACTCAAACAGCCGTCGGTTTAATATTTCAACAAGCTAACGTTCAACTAAAAACCAGGAAGGCAACCAACAAATATCCCCGATAATTGCGGGAGAATAGCTATCTTTGCCCCACTCAAAAAAATTGAAGAGAACATGACAATCATGACAGAAAAACAAATTGACTACAAAGTTGCCGACATGTCGCTGGCCGGCTTTGGAAGAAAAGAAATTGAAATTGCCGAAAAAGAGATGCCCGGATTGATGTCGATCCGCAAAAAATATTCTGTGGAGAAGCCATTAAAAGGCGCCCGGATTATGGGCTCGCTCCATATGACCATTCAAACTGCCGTTTTGATTGAAACATTGGTCGAACTTGGCGCCGAAGTGCGCTGGGCAAGCTGTAACATTTTCAGCACGCAGGATCACGCTGCGGCGGCCATTGCTGCTGCCGGAATCCCGGTATTTGCCTGGAAAGGTGAAACCCTGGAAGAATACTGGTGGTGTACCGAGCAGGCGCTGAATTTTGGCAACGGCCTCGGCCCGACCCTGATTGTTGACGACGGCGGCGATGCCACCATGATGATCCACCGCGGTTACACTGCCGAGAAGGATGCGACCGTACTGGATGCGCCTGCTGAAGGAATTGATGAAATTGAACTAAACAAGGCCCTGAAAAAAATTCTGGCCGAAATGCCGCAACGCTGGACCCGGGCGGTTCCCGAAATTAAAGGCGTGAGCGAAGAAACCACCACCGGCGTTCATCGTCTTTACCAAATGATGGAGGACGGCAAACTGCTTTTCCCAGCCATCAACGTCAACGACTCGGTAACCAAATCGAAGTTCGACAACCTGTATGGCTGCCGCGAATCGCTGGCCGACGGGATTAAACGGGCAACTGATGTGATGATTGCCGGGAAAGTGGTTGTTGTTGCAGGCTATGGCGATGTTGGGAAAGGCTGCGCCCGCTCCATGCGCGGTTACGGGGCCCGGGTTATTGTCACCGAAATTGACCCGATTTGCGCTTTACAGGCCGCAATGGAAGGTTTTGAAGTAAAAACACTGGAAGAAGCTTTGACTGAAGGCAACATTTATGTCACCACCACCGGCAACAAAGATATCATTACCGCCGAACACATGGCTGCCATGAAAGACCAGGCCATTGTATGCAACATCGGGCATTTTGATAATGAAATACAGGTTGCCCGCCTGGAACGCTGGCCGGGAATTCAAAAAATCAACATCAAACCGCAGGTTGATAAATATATTTATGAAGACGGACATGCCATTTTCTTATTAGCCGAAGGACGACTGGTAAATTTGGGATGCGCCACCGGCCACCCCTCCTTTGTCATGAGCAACTCATTTACCAATCAAACACTGGCCCAAATTGAACTTTGGAAAAACAATTACGCGGTTGATGTTTACCGCTTACCCAAACAACTGGACGAAGAAGTAGCCCGCTTACACCTGGAGCAACTAGGCGTAAAGCTGACCCGGCTCTCCAAAGAACAAGCTGATTATCTTGGCGTTCCGCAGGAAGGACCTTACAAACCGGAACACTACCGATATTAAAATCGTGAAAAAAAAGCAGCCGTTCGGCTGCTTTTTTTATTAACTTCAGGCCCATGCAGGATAAAAAAATAAACGAGCAGGTCGTCCTGAATACCTTTATGAAACTGATGGATGATTTCCCTGCCGGGAAGATTGTGCCCGGCGAATCTCCTGATTTCCTCCTCAAACTAAAACCCCGGAAGGCCATTGGCATTGAACTGACCGAGCTGAAAGGGCAGGATTTCCACAACCACACCGGACGGCTCATCGAACCCGGCAATGCCTTATTTCACATCCGCAACACCATCCTGGCCAAGGAAGAAAAATTACACCTCTACAAAAAAAAGAAACTCTGGCAACTTTGGCTGCTCATCCACCTGGAGGCCTTAACTCCCAACCTGAATTTCAGGATTGAAAATAAGCTGGACCAGCTACATCTCAATTCAGGCTTCGACCGTATTTTTCTGATCGAGTTGGCGCGTAACCGGCTTTACCAATTGCTCTGACTGTGGGGGAATCATTTTCTTAATTGGTAACAATCAGCATATTTCCCGACTGGCTGACATTATAGGGTTTCAAAGGTTCTTTTGCCGGACCCGATCCTTCTTTTGATCCTCCCATCCATAAATTAAACTGGCTTGCGCACGACGGACAAACAGCGCGCCCCGATGCATCAGGCTCAACCCGGACAGCCGGATCAACCTCGTACGGACAGGCTGCATCGAATGCCACATAGCCGGTAGCGATATTCATCACAATTACCCCTCCGTAACCAGCCGGAAAAACAAGCAGATTTCCCGGCACCGTTAAATCATTGTTGTTGACCAGGTTGATTGTGAAATTCACCCGGACATACGGGATCGATGAGTCAAAAGAGTCTTTACAGGAGGCTACCGTCAACAGGATAAAACCCAATGTAAAACTTAAGCAGCGGGAAAACTGTTTTAAACCATTCATTTTTTATACCTTTATCACACTAAACCCGAATCGGGAACATTTATTTTATCCCGGTCTGTCAAAAGTACAAAAATGGAAGATTATATTTTTATCATCATAGCCATCATTCTGTCGGTCATTGGCGCCATCAGTCAGGGCAAAAAGAAACGGGCTGCAGAACTGGAAATGCAGAAAGCTGAGACAGATGAACCCGAACGTCCATCGGTTTTCGATGCTCTTTTCGAGGATGATTTTTTCAACGATTCCGTTCTGCCGGTCAAACCGGTTGAAACGCCTGCTCCTCCGCCACCGGTCTTTTTCCAGCCGCCTGCTCAACCAAAAATAAAAACCAAGCCGGCGGTAAAACCGGAGATGAAGAAACCGGGGGTTAAATCGGCTCCAATGAAAAGACACCCGGTCAGAAATAAAATAGCAGCTGAATTTTCACTAAAAAAAGCTGTCATCTACTCAGAAATACTGAACCGGAAATATTAGCCGCCATCCGGCAGAAACAAAAGAAAAAGCTGTTATTTATATTCACCGGCCCTTTTCGGCTAACATCCAACAGGCTCTTTCCAACGAAAGATCAGAACGATTTAGTTAGCAATTGTTTAAATGCTATTTTAAAACATGCCTCTCGTAAAAATCAAATATTTTATATAGATTTGTGGAACTAAAGAGTTCCGCTCGCCGGAATTCTTTTTTATTTTATGTAGTCACACACAATTAAAACTGTTTATACAAAATGGGAAAGGTTACCTATATTACTCAGGAAGGTTTTAATAAACTGAAAGAAGAATTGAACTACCTGATGAACGTGGAACGCCCGGCAATTTCGAAACAAATTGGCGAAGCCATTGAAAAAGGTGATATCTCGGAAAATGCAGAGTATGATGCGGCCAAAGATGCACAAGGCATGCTGGAAGCAAAAATTGCTGTACTTCGCGGGAAAATTGCCAATGCCCGGATCATTGATGAGTCGAAGATCGACACCTCAAGTGTTCAGATCATGAACAAAGTGACCATCAAAAACAAAAACAACAATGCTACCATGAAATACACCATTGTTTCGGAGCATGAAGCCGATTTAAAATCAGGCAAAATCTCGATTGAAACCCCGATTGCCAAAGGATTGATTGGCAAGAAAGTGGGCGATGTCGTCGAAATCAAAGTTCCGTCGGGAGTTATTCCGTTTGAAATCATTGATATTTCTTTGTAACATCATGGCAAGCATTTTTACAAAAATTGTCGAGGGCGAAATTCCGGCATACAAAGTAGCCGAGGACGAGAACTTTCTGGCTTTCCTGGATATTTTCCCGGTAGCCAAAGGCCATACCCTGGTGATCCCTAAAAAAGAAGTGGATTACCTGTTTGACCTGGATGATGAAACCTACCTGGGCCTCCAACGGTTTGCCAAAAAAGTTGCCGAAGGCTTGAAAAAGGCCATTCCCTGCCAAAAAGTCGGGGTGTTGGTTTTAGGGCTTGAAGTGCCTCACGCCCATATCCACCTGGTGCCCATGCAAACGGAGGCCGATCTGCTGAGCTTCTCCAATAAGCTGAAGTTGTCGCAGGAAGAATTTACTGAAATTACAAACCGTATTTCAAATGAAATAATCCTGTAATATGAGTTAACCATCAGTTCCCGCTGGTGGTTTTTTATTTACACCAGGCAGGCTGCCCTACCTGCCATCTCTATTTCACCCTGCCGGGATTTTTTTTCACGAACTCGCTCCAGTTCCTGAATTCGCCTTTTCCAACCGGGTTTTTCATTTGCAGGTAATGACAAACAGCCACCGCCACCGCATCGGTGGCATCCAGCTCGGGAGGCAAATCGTCAACCTTCAGCATATTTTTCAGGAAATAGGCTACCTGTTCCTTGGCGGCCCGCCCCATGCCGGTAATCGACTGTTTCACTTTCAGCGGGGCATATTCAAACACGGGAATATCGCGGTGCAAGGCCAGGCCCATCACAATGCCCTGGGCGCGCCCAAGCTTCAGCATTGCCTGAATGTCTTTCCCGTAGAAGGGCGACTCGATGGCCAGTTCGTCCGGTAAATACTCATCAATCAATGCCTGGGTCCGGTTAAAAATATGCTTCAGCCGCAGATAATGATTATTAAAACCGGCAGTTTTCACTACCCCTACCTGGAGGATTTTGGGTTTGCTCCCTTCAATCTCGATCAAACCGTAACCCATCACGACGGTTCCGGGGTCAATTCCCAGTATTCGTTTGCCTTCCAATGCCATATCCGCTGTTTCGTATGTAAGCTAAAGATGCAGAATAAAAAAGAAAATTCCATCGGTTACGAAGCCCGGCTCCTTTGGTTTTTCCGCTTTAGTTGCTGCATAAAGATCCCTAAAAGTATAAAACTTAATCCAATAAACGTGGTCAGATAAATGGTTTCGTGTAATATGGAGTGAATGAACAGCAGTGACAAAAAGGGCGTCAAAAAGATAAAGTTTCCGGTAACGGCGTTGTTTTCACTTTTATGAAGGGCATTGATCCACACGATGTAAGTAATTCCGAGCTCAAACAGGCCCACATATGCCGCTGCGGCAAACGATTTGTCAATGGCAAAAATGAAGGTCGCCTCCGCATCAAACAAGCTGTAAATAAGCAACCAGCCCACGCCGAAAACAAAATTCCAGAACAACACGAATAAGTTATCACGTTTGTCCTTAGTACTTAAAATCCAGTAAAGCGACCAGATGATGCTACTCGAAAGCGCCAGTAAAGCCCCGGTGGTATTGGTCCGGGCAAAACCTTCGACGCTTCCCTGTGAAGAAATGAAAACCACTCCCGCAAAACTAAGCAAAATCGCCCACAGGTTTCGCCAGGTGATTTTTTGCCCCAGCAGCGGAACCGATAAAATAGCCAACGTTATCGGCCAGACCATATTCAACGCCTGGGTTACCTGCGCCGGGTTCAGCGAGTAGGCCTTAAACAGGATGAGATAATATAGAAAAGGGTTTAAAAATCCCTGCATGGCCGATTGCAGCAACTGGTTTCCCTTCATGAGAAACAAGGGTTTCAGCTTTCCCTGTACCACCAGCACCAAAAAAAAGAACGCCAGCGATACCAGCGATGATATAAAAATTAACTGAAACGGATTTAATCCCTCTAAGGCAATTTTAAAGCTTGTAGCCACCGTCGACCATAACAATACAGCGAGCAAGGCCAGCAAAATGGCTGTTTTTTGATTCTTCATTTAATTTGTATCTTTTTCAAACCCGGGTTCAGCCTCTTGCCCGTCACCAAAATCGCCGCGCATCTCCCTGAAGTGCCTGCGCGCTTCACTAACGTAAACGCTTCCGGGGTATTGCACCAGTAACTGTTGATAAAGCGCCATCGCCTCCTCTTTCCGGTTAAGGCGCTGCCCGTAAATCCCGGCTAAGCGGAACATGGCATCATCGCCCAATAAATCATACGGGTAAGTGGTCGTTATTTGCTCCAGGAAAACTGCGGCCTGCTGATAATCTCCGGCAGCGACCGACAAATTGGCTTTCCGGTAATAAATATCATCAATCAGCGAATGATAGGGGTAGGCTTTTCCAATCGAGTCGAGCAAAGTCCAGGCCTTTTCGGCTTCATTCCTGAAGCTGTACAAATCGGCCCGGGCAAAAAGCTGAAGCGGTACCTGCGTGGTATCCAGGTTCATATTGTTCCCGATAAAAAGCGACAGTTCCAGCGCATCATTGGCCACCAGCTTCGACGTGCTGGCTTTTATGACATCCAGTTGCGCCTTTGCCCATTTCAAATCGCCCATGTAATAGGCCAGTCTGGCTTTTTTCAGTTTGGCTTCGTCGCCCAGGTCGTTTGTTTTGTTTCGTTCAATTACCTGCGAGTACAGCAAAACAGCCTCCCAAACATCTCCTTTATACACCTGTACATCGGCCAGTTCTGTCTTCAGTTCATCCTGCTGGACCCGTGAAAGATTCGGAATAGCCATCCCGTCTTCGAGCAACCGGATCGCCTTCTCGGCTTGCCGCATATAAAAAGTCAGTAAATGGGCGTAATCAAGGATCAGGCTGTACGTTTCGGGGAAATAGCCAAGTTCCTGAAAAGTTTCATCAAACCGGCTGGCAATCGTCTCCGGCGTTTGATTTTCAAGGGGGTTCTCAACAAACTGCAAATAAACTAACTGCATTTGCTCGAGCAAAACATTCTTGTAGTAAGCTCCCGAACGACCTTTTTTAAGCATATAATCGTACGCGTTTAAGGCCTCGGCATACTCATTATTTCGTCCTGCGATACGGGCCAGTTCAATGATCTGACGATCTTCCTCCCCGGTCCGCCGGTCGAGGGCAATCTGCTGCCTCAGCGCTGCTGCAAAATTTTTCTCCTGCATGAATATCCAGATCAACAGCCGGTTATAGACCAACACGTCTGGAGCTTGCTGGATACTTTTGAGTACGCGAACCCGGAATTGCTCATGCAGCGACTGATCAACATCCATACGGAGCGCCGACTGAAAAGTGCTCTCGACCTGGCTAAGCGCCGTTTCATCTTCGCGGATCAACAGGAGGTATTCATCAAACATGGCATTATAGTCGCGCTGAAACAAATAAACACGTCCCAATTCATAATGAAAATTTTCTCCGGGCATTTTCTTTCGGCCTTCGCGGTACAGCAACGCGGCATACTCGTACTCACCCCGGTTGATGAGCGTATTCCCCAGTCTCACTAAATCCGGTTTGTTGTTCCGTACCGAAGTTAAAGCCTGCCGGAACATGGCTTCGGCTTCATCGTTCCGTCCTTGTTTTTTTAACAGGTAAGCCCACTGCACATATAAAACGGGGTCGTTGCCGGTACGTCGCAGTTCGCGTTTTATCTCTTTTTCGGCAGTCTCAAAATCGGCATTTTCAACCAAACAAGTCAGATAAACCTCGAAGTAGTAATTGCTGCCCGTGGTTTCGTAAAGCTCGCGATACAAAAGGGCAGCCTTGTCAAAATCCCGCGACTGGTAATACCGGCTTGCCAATTGCAGTTTATTGGCATCGGGCATTTGTTGCTGCCCCGACGCGAAAAACGGGAAAACCAGGCATCCGAGGATTCCCCAAAGCATTAGCCATCTTTTTATTTTTGACATCATGATCTGCAAAAATAACAATCCCTCATGAGCTTTGTTAACAAAGTCTTCCAAATAAATACCTTATTTTTGGTGAAAATTTTCCAAAAATCATGGACGACGAATTGCAGCCAAGGCCACGCCTGCCACGCTGGATGAAAATGAAAATGCCCAAAGGAGAAAGTTATTCCAGGGTAAAGAATTTGGTGAACAAGCACGGACTGCACACCATTTGCACCAGCGGAAACTGCCCCAACATTGGCGAATGCTGGAACCGCGGCACAGCCACTTTGATGATTTTAGGCGACATTTGTACCCGCAACTGCAAATTTTGCGGTGTACAAACAGGCAAACCGCTGCCACCCGACCCGAAGGAACCGCGGCGCGTTGCCGAATCCATCCGGCTGATGCAATTAAAACATGCCGTGATCACCTCCGTCGATCGCGACGACCTGCCCGATTTGGGGGCCGCATTCTGGGCAGAAACCATCCGCGAAGTGAAACAATTAAATCCGGACACCCGGCTGGAAGTACTGATCCCTGATTTTCAGGGAAAGCCGGAACTAATTTTACAGGTAACCAACGCCCGCCCCGAAGTGATTTCACACAACCTGGAAACCGTGGAACGACTGAGCCCGCACATTCGCAGCTCGGCCAGATACCGCCGCAGCCTGGACGTAATTTCCGTTATCGCGAAAACCGGTCTGGTTCCTAAATCGGGCATCATGCTGGGATTGGGCGAAACCGAACCGGAAGTCATCCAAACGATGGACGATTTGCTGTCGGCCGGTTGCCGGGTAATTACCATCGGACAATACCTGGCGCCAACCATAGCGCATATCCCGGTAATAGCATACATCAGCCCCGAACAATTTGAGAAATACCGAACAATCGGACTCGAAAAGGGTTTCTCATTTGTAGAAAGCAGCCCGCTGGTCCGTTCGTCGTACCGGGCAGAGCTGCATGCCGGGGCCTGACCGGAAATCCGGCAGGAAACCAAAGCCGGAAAACTGAAAATCGGAAACTGAAAATTTTAAAAATGGCAAATTTTAATTACGAAGACCTGGGTCGGAAAGACTATAAAGCCTGCTGGGACTACCAGGAAGAAATACTGGAAATGGTGCAGGCTGATAAAAAAGCCACAGGCGCTTCAAGCGAACTTAACCGTTTTTTGCTGGTTGAGCATCCGCATGTATACACGCTGGGAAAAAGCGGCGACGAGCATAATCTACTGGTTCACGGCGATTTTCTTAAAAAGATTGACGCCACCTTCCATAAAATCAACCGGGGAGGAGACATTACTTATCACGGTCCCGGTCAGTTGGTAGGCTACCCGATTATCGACCTGGAATATTACAAAATCGGCGTGCGCGAATACATTGAAAAGATGGAAGACGCCATCATTGCCACCCTGGTCCATTACGGATTGACCGGAGGACGCAAGGACGGCGCCACGGGCGTATGGCTCGATGCCGGCATTCCGTCCAAAGCCCGTAAAATTTGCGCCATCGGTGTGCGTGTCAGCCGCTATGTCACCATGCACGGCTTTGCACTGAACGTCAACACCGATTTACGCTACTTCAACTACATCAATCCCTGCGGTTTTCTCTCCTACGGCGTCACTTCAATCGAGCGCGAACTGGGACGCCCGGCAGACATGAATGAAGTCAAGGAAATCGTGAAAACAAAGTTTAATGACAACTATTAAAAAAGACAACTAAATATAGACAACATGACTGATTTCGAAACCCTGGAAGAAAAATTTAGCATTGAAGGCGAAGTAGGCTTTGCCGAACTGGAAAATGATCTGGTTTACCTAACCGTTTCCAACAAATATGCCGAGGCCGACATTTGTTTGTACGGCGCCCATGTGACCCGTTTTCGTCCGCACAAAACGATGGACATCCTGTGGATGAGCCCCGACAGTTTTTTTGAAGTTGGCAAACCAATCCGAGGCGGCATTCCTGTCTGCTTTCCCTGGTTTGGCCCCCATAAAACCGACACGCAAAAACCACAGCACGGCTTTGCCCGGCTGATGTACTGGGAGGTGTTGGAAACAGCTTCCATGCCCACCGGCGAAACACGGGTCCGGCTGCAGCTGAGCTCGTCGGAAGAAACCAGGTTTTACTGGCCTTTCGATTTCGTGGCCGAACTCGACATTACCGTGGGCGCCAGGTTAACCGTGACCCTGAAAGTGACCAACACCTCTACCAATCCGTTTGAATACAGCAGCGCGCTGCATTCGTACTTCTTCCTGTCGGGTATCGAAAACATCAGTATCGAGGGCCTGCAGGGAACCACTTATTACAATCAGCTCAATCCGGGTAACGAAGTACAGGAAGAGGCGGTTTTGAAGATCAACGAAGCGCTTACACGCCACTACCTCGACACCGAAGCAGCGGTGGTGATTGCCGATCCCGTTTTCCGCCGCCGCATCCTCGTCGAAAAAACGGGCAGCCAGGTAACAACTGTCTGGAATCCGGGACAAGAAGCCTGCGCCTCCATTGCCGATCTGCCAAACGATGCGTATGAAACTTTTGTTTGCGTGGAAGCAGTTAATGCCTTCAACAGTCCCGTTAGCCTGGCCCCCGGTCAATCGCACGAAACATCTGCTATTCTTGGAATTGAAGAATAGCCGGAAAAATGCTTTTATGAACATCTTTGCCCAAACAGAAATTGCCCGGGAGTACGACACCTATTACCAGTCGGAACAAGGACGCCTGGTTGACGAACTGGAAAAACAGGCAATCCTGAACCTGCTGAAACCGGTAAGCCCGGGCAAAATGCTCGAAATTGGATGCGGCACCGGCCACTGGACTGAATTTTTCAGCGAACGGGGATTTCACATCACAGCAACCGATGTGGCCGAATCCATGCTGACTTTTGCCCGGAAAAAGGCGATCTCCCAAGTGCAGTGGATGACTGCCGACGTTCGCCAACTGCCCTTTGCCGACCATACATTCGACCAAGTGGCCGTGATTACGGCGCTGGAATTTTGCGGTGACATCAACCATGCATTTGCCGAAATGAAACGGGTATTAAAACCCGGCGGCTGGCTGATTGCCGGTTGTCTGAACTCCGATTCAACTTTAGGAAAAATCAAAGAGCAGGACCCGGTATTCCGGCATGGGGATTTTATGAGCCGGGAACAACTTCGCAGTCATTTGCTGAAAATCGGCCATCCGGAAATTACGGAATGTGTTCACCTGTCCGCCGATTTTCAAATCCTTGATCAAACCGAAGAAAAACAAACCGCGCCGGGCGTGTTTATGGCCGCGGTGGTAAAAAAAACAATCTGATGCACATTACCGTCGAAATAAGCTATTATCCGCTCCTCAACGCATATGAACAAGCCGTTTGGGAGCTGCTGGACCTCCTAAAAGACCGGCCCGGAATCTCGGTAACAACCGGCACCATGAGTTCGCTGATTGCAGGCGAATATGAGCCGGTTATAGAACTGCTCCGCCAGGCCATGAAGCAGCTGATGCAAAAATACCCTTCGGTATTCACTTTAAAGATCGCGAACACCTGTGAGGTGAGACCGTGAGTCCGGGTTTAGTTCCGGCTTTTCCGCTTCTTTTTATACTTTTTCAACAAATACAGGATCAGGGATACGATTAACCAAAATGGCCAGATTTTGATCATAAAGAGAACAAAATCAACAAATCCGAACCAACCCCGTGAAAGAGATTGCTTTAAGCGTTCGGTAAATTTGCCCCGTTTGGCCGGATTATACTTAAAATCTTTCTGTTTCGATATCCATAAATTAAGGGTACTGTAATGAACCAAATCGGCCAGGTAGGTTAACCGGCCGGTGGCGCTTTCAATTTCTTCTTCCAGACCCCGGATTTTTTCCTCAATCTCCAGAATTTCTTTCACGGTCTTGGCCTGCTTCAAAAGGTCCTGATAGCGGGCCAAATAATTCCGTTTATTTGCCAGCCGCGTTTCCAAATCGATAAATTGATCGGTGACGTCGCGGGCATCAATTTCTTTATACAGGATTTCTCCACTGCCCGCCTCTACCTGCAAAATAAAATTTTCGAACTGGCTGCAGGGAATCCTGACGTTTAAGTTGTACGACGATTCGTAGTCGGTATTATTAAAACTTTCGTTGGCATAATAGCCACCGTGCATTTTCACCAGGCTGTCGATTCGCGATTTCGACCTTTCAAGTTCATTTACCCTCAAGCCCAGGCGACCGTCTTTGATGATCTTTTTCTTATCAACTTCAGTCTGTTCAAGTTCGTCAATCGTTGTTGCCTCCCGCGACTGGTTGGTTTGCGGAACAATTTCTTTTTCAACGCCGGCCAGGTCGTAGTTCATCCGGTCACTACCGGTTTCAGCACACGAGAAAACCATGAATGCAAACACCATGAGGTTGAGAATCTGTTTCATTTGTTTTGGGTTTAATTATTTTTATCTGTTGCTATCACTTTTCATAGCGGTAATGTCCGATTATTTTGAAGCGAAACAAACAGTCTTCAATCACCTGCCCGCCCCCGATGTTGTGGACAATTAAATATCGTTGTCCGTCAGTCGATTTTTTCCTGGACAACAGTCCAATGTGCGTTGTTCCGCCTCCCAGGTTCCAGCAAACGATATCCCCGGGTTGATAGTCATTGGGCTGATTACTGATCGTCATTACGATGCCTTTCCTCGTGAAAAATGTCATGAGATTGGGAACCCGCCGGTGGTCAATGTTTTTGTCAGGACGAGTCAGTCCCCAATTATTCGGGTACTTGTCGAAATTTAAGCTCATGTCTTCATGCACTTCTTTTTGCAAGTCAATTCCAAATTTCCGATAAGCCCTGATCACCACGTCAGTACAAACACCTTTGCCGGCAGGAACGTCTCCGTTTGGATAGTCAATCCGGGTGTATACCGGGTCGTATTGAACTTTTTGTTTCGTCAAAACCAGTACCGAATCAGCCAATCGTTCGTAAAAATCGTTTTGTCCGACTGAATTTAAAGCCAAAAGAAAAAAGAGGATATTGAGTAATGTCTTTTTCATCATTAGGTGCCCCAAAGTCATATTTTGTTCGGATTAGGAGGCGATCTCCATTGTTGAAACCCCATTCCCTGCAAGCTCAACGGAAGCGGCCTGCGCTATCTCATCTGTGCTGCTTTGTCGCGTTTAATATTCTTTATTCTCAATCAGTTCTTTTAGTTTCTCTTTACTAGGCAATACGGTTTGGTATTTACTTGCAAATATCTGTTCATTATTCTCCGGCAACGTATATTGTACCACCGATTCACTTTTGTTCTGACATAAGATCAGACCGATCGTTTTGTTTTCATCATTTAACCGAATTTCTCTGTCATAGTAATTCACATACATCTGCATTTGACCAATATCCTGATGTCTTAATTCACCTATTTTCAGATCAATAAGTACAAAGCATTTTAAAATCCGGTTATAGAAAACTAAATCTATCCGAAAATGTTTGTCATCAAAGGAAAGTCTCTTTTGCCGGGCAACAAATGTAAAACCAGTACCAAGCTCCAATAAAAAATGCTCAAGTTTATCAATTAGTTTTTGCTCCAAATCACTCTCTGAATAGGCCGACTTTTCGGGAAGCCCGATAAAATCAAGTATATATGGGTCCTTGATTGCGTCTTTCGGATATTCAATTATCAATCCTTCTTGTGCTAATTTTAAAGCTTCATTCTTATTTCTGCTCAACGCTAACCTTGTATAGAGTGCACTGTCGTATTGTCGTTGTAATTCATTAACACTCCAATTATTTTTAATGGATTCTATTTCATAAAATTTGCGCTCACTTTCATCATCAATCCGCATGAGCTTTAGATAATGCGACCAACTCAATTTGAAATCGTCAGACACTATCTGACCTTTTGAATAAGTCAGATAGAAACTTCTCATTTGCTTTAGATTGGTTGACGAGAATCCTTTCCCAAATTCATCCGACAGCTTTTTTGACAAATCATTAATTAAATTTTGGCCATATTTTGCTTTTTCTTCGCCATGTTGCTCTTCCTCAACAATTAGCCGACCAACCTCAAAGTAGGTTTCAACCATCGTCGTGTTAACCGATTGAAGGACCGTTTTACGAGCGGTTTTTAACAATTCTAAAATCTTTGAATAAAAAGCGTCAATATGTTTATTCAACCCTGCCATTGATTATATGCTCTCAAAACAATTTTAGGATAGGCGTCCTGTGTCATCTCCTGTTGTATTATTATTGCTGAATTTTGTCGTCGTATCTTCTTCCAATCAGCTGCCTAACCGGATTTCTCCTGTTTGGTTCGTCCAAATTACTAAGAGACTGTTTTGATTTTAAATTTAAAAAATATTATAGCGCAATTAACACCAAGGTGTTTATAATTAAAAAATTGGTTATCAGCTAACTATATCAGGTTAGATTTTCTTTGCACTAAAATAACGACAAATTAGTGTACGATGAAAATTTACCCAAGTGATTTAACCGATAACCAGTGGCAAGTTATAAAAGATTTGTTTGAACAAGAGCGAAAAAGAAAACATAGTTTACGATCAATTGTGAATGCAATTTTGTACATAACCAAATCCGGTTGCCAATGGCGGATGCTCCCCAACGACTTTGCGCCATGGCAGACAGTTTATTATTACTTCAGACAGTGGAAGTTAAACGGGCTTTTGGAGGAATTGCATGATTATCTTGTCGAAAAGGTCAGGGTGCAAAAAGGCAGAAACCCTGTTCCATCTGTTGGCATAATTGACAGTCAATCCGTTAAAACAGTCAATGTTTGTCAAGACGAGATTGGGTATGATGGCGGCAAAAAGATTAAGGGCAGAAAAAGGCACATTGTTGTTGATACCCTTGGCTTACTACTGGCCATTGTAGTCCATTCAGCAACGCCACATGACAGCAAGGCCGCAGAACTTGTATTTAAAATCCTTAAAAATAAATACATAAAAGGGATCGTAAAAATATTTGCCGATGGCGGTTATCGGGGGGAATTAATAGAGACAGCCAGGATAAAATTTGGTTGGGCCCTCGAAATTGTCAAAAGAAATGAAGCCCACAAATTCAAAATCCTGCCTAAAAGATGGATTGTTGAAAGAACATTTGCCTGGATTTCATTTCAACGACGGACCTCGAAAGACTATGAAAGGTTGACCGAAACAAGTGCAGCCTTTGTCCAATTATCAATGATAAGATTGATGCTTAACAAATTTTGACAATGATTTCAAAACAGTCTCTAAACTTTACGTAATTATTTTTAAACAAATGCTGTTTTTTTATTCTATCCGCAGTTATCAGAACAGGAAATAATCATACAGCGGGTTACCGGTTATCTATTTTTTCCGGGTTCAGATCATGGTTTTGCAGGCGATACCAGGCCAGTTCTTCGTATTTGGTGCCGGGCCGCCCGTAGTTCGAATACGGATCGATGCTGAGACCGCCGCGCGGCAGAAATTTCCCCCAAACCTCGATGTATTTGGGATCCATCAGTTTGACCAGGTCTTTCATCATGATGTTGATGCAATCTTCGTGAAATGCGCCGTGGTTGCGAAAGCTAAACAAATACAGCTTGAGCGATTTGCTTTCAACCATTTTTGCCCCGGGCATGTAGCTGATGTAAATGGTGGCAAAATCGGGTTGCCCGGTGATGGGGCACAGGCTGGTAAATTCGGGCGCATTAAATTTCACCCAAAAATCATTTTCCGGATGTTTATTGTCGAAGGTCTCAAGCAGATCCGGCGAGTAGTCGAACAAATAATTGGTTTCGTTTCCAAGTTGTTTCAAGTTGTCCATATCCGTTAAATTCCAGGTTTCAAGTTTCAAATTTCAAGTTCCAGGGTTCAATGACCAATAACCAATGACCGTTTAACTAACCCCCATTCCCGGTTTCTCGCTTTTTCAAATAATTATCCAGGCCGTTTCGCCGCAATTTGCAGGCGGGGCAATGCCCGCAACCGTCGCCAGTAAGCCCATTATAACAGGTGAGCGTTTCGTTGCGCACCAACTCAAAAACGCCCAACTCGTCGGCCATCTGCCAAATCTGCTCCTTATTCTTCCACATCAGCGGCGTATGAATCTCATACGCGTAATCCATCGACAAGTTTAGTGTTTGGTTAAGCGAGCGGACAAACTCGTCGCGGCAATCGGGATAGCCGCTGTAATCGGCCTGCCCGACCCCGGTCACCAAATGATGAATGCCCCGCGACTTGGCATATACGGCTGCATAGGTCAGAAAAAGCATGTTCCGTCCTTCAACCAGCGTGTTGGGCGGATTGTTGGCAGGTTTGTCTTCATCGACCTTGATATCGGGATTGGTAAGCGCGTTGCTGGTGATCTGCCCCAATAAATCGAGCTTATACACATGAAACGGCACTCCGGCTTTTCGGGCAATTGCCTCGGCAACCTGCAATTCGCTCCGGTGTTTTTGCCCGTAATCAAACGAAATGGCCTCAAGCTCATCAAATAGCTGTTTAGCCCAAAACAGGCAGGTTGTCGAATCCTGCCCGCCCGAAAAAACCACCAATGCCTTGTTCATTAAATTTGTTTTAAACGAAACGGGTTGTACGAAATATCCTCATCAAACGTATCAACACCCTCCATTTCCTTTACTTTTTTCACCACCAAAACGGTGAATGGCAGAATGAGAATTTCGTAAGCTGTTTTCAGTAAAGCCTGCGTTACAATCATCGTCAGGATAACCGGAAGCGGAAAAATACCGGTAAACGCAATGATAATGAAGATCATCGAGTCGGCGCCTTCGCCGGCCAGGGTCGAAATGATGGCGCGCAACGAAAAACCTTTGCCTTTGGTGAGCAGTTTAAACTTGCTCATCACGTAGGCGTTGAGGAAGGAGCCGATCAGGTAAGCCATCAGGCTGGCAAAAACAATCCGTACCGAGCTTCCCACAATTTGCTGAAAAGCTTCCTGTCCTTCATAAAAAGGAGCAGCCGGCATCGAAATAGCCAGCATAAAGAATAATGCAGCCAGCAGATTCACCCCAAAACCAGCCCAGATAATCAGGCGCGCTTTGGCGTAGCCCCATACCTCGGCAATTACATCGTTAATGATGTAGGCGACCGGGAAGATCAACACCCCCGCCGGCGCCGACCATGGTCCGATCAGGATAATTTTGGATGCTAAAATGTTTGCGATTAGCAGGGAAGCCGCGAACAACACTCCCGTTAACAGGAATAATACCGAAACTTGATTTTTCATTTTACTTGTTTTTTACGTGGTTACCAAGCACACGTGATTCATGATGCCGCAAAAGTAATCATTTTTCATTGATGCGCTTTCGCGAAACTGCAAACTTTGGAACGTCCGTCGTTCTGGTCAAAATAATCTCTCCTCCAAAAGCCAATAAAAGATGAATGAAGGATGCTCATATCTTTTTTTTTCTATTTTTGTAAAAGATGTTACTTTTTTAAAAATTGATGTTACTATGGCAGTTTCCAGGTTTGGCGTATCGTTGGAAAAGGACCTTTTGGATGCCTTGGATGAATACGTGCAGGATAATCACTTTTCGAACCGGTCGCAGGCGATCCGCCAGCTGATCAGCCGGAATGTTGTTGAACGGAAATGGCAATGCAATAACCATGTTGCCGGATCAGTTACCCTGGTTTACGATCCGCATCGCAGGGAAATCCTGAGCCTGCTTGCCGATGTCCAGGAAACCTTCTCGCAGGAGATCCTATCGACACAACGGGTCATCCTCGACAAATCGAAACACATGGAGATTTTTGCCATCAAAGGGGTGGCCAGCCGGTTAACCGACCTGGCCGATAAGCTGATCACCATCAAAGGAATGCAACACGGCAAATTAACCATGAGCCGGGTTGATTAACCCGTTTGGCATTGGCTTTCGGTTGTTATATAAATGCGATCTTAAAAACAATAAAACCTGTAACCATGAATGAGCTTTCTCCACATCTTCAACATAAACTTGACCGGTTGGAACAATGGTTTTCCTCCCGAAAAGGTTCAATTGTCGCTTTTTCGGGCGGAATTGATTCAACCCTGGTGTTGTTTCTGGCCTGGAAATTCCAGGGAAAACAACACGCCATCGGCGTCATTTCCAATTCCGAAAGCCTCAAGCAAAAAGATTTTGAGTTGGCAAAAAATTTCTGTCAAACATTCGACATCCGTCTGGAGATCATTAAAACCAAAGAGCTAACCGACTTGCGTTACAACCAGAACCCGGAAAACCGGTGCTATTTCTGCAAAGAACATCTGTTTCACGATCTGCAAACAGTTAAGGAAAAATATCCTGAATTTGATGTACTGAGCGGCACCAACCTCGACGACCTGGGCGATTACCGCCCCGGATTGCAGGCGGCGGCCCAATACCGGGTTTTGTCGCCAATGGCCGACTGCAAGCTCACGAAAGACGAGTTACGCCAAATCGCGAAACATTTTGAACTTCCCAATTGGGACAAACCGGCCAGCCCCTGCCTGAGTTCGCGCATTCCGTACAATCACCGGATCACCTACGAAAAGCTCCGTCAGGTTGAAGCCGCCGAGAATATCCTCAACGAGTTCGGGTTCAACGATGTCCGGGTGCGTCATTATGGCGACTACGGGCAGGTGGAAGTAAAAAAAGAAGAACTGGAAAAACTGTTGCTGATGGAAGATCTCGTCGTTGACAAAATCAGGGCAGTCGGATTTCCGCAGGTGAAGATCGACCGCGAAGGGTTGGTTTCAGGAAAGCTCAACCGGGTATTGAAGGACATTCATCAGAAAAAATAGGCTACTATGAAGATATTGTATTATGATTGTTTTGCAGGAATCAGCGGAGATATGAACATGGGAGCGCTGATCGATCTGGGGGTAGATGCAGGTTATCTGAAAACAGAGCTGGAAAAGCTAAACATTGCCGGTTTTCATCTCAACATCAAACCCGACCAGCGCAGGGGTATTTCAGGCACAAAAGCCGAAGTCGTCATTGAAAACCCGGATAACGAAAAACACCGCCACCTGAGGCATATTGAAGAGATCATCAACAACTCCGCCCTGCCGGAGCATGTCAAACTAAACTCCTTAAAGATTTTTAACCTGATTGCCGAAGCTGAAGCGAAAGTGCACAACATTTCTAAAGAAAAAGTCCATTTTCATGAAGTCGGCGCTCTTGATTCGATTGCAGACATTGTTGGCGCAGCCATTTGCCTCGATTATTTAAAAGTCGACAAAGTGATGTCTTCGTCCATCCAACTGGGAGGAGGCACCGTAAAATGCGCTCACGGAATCATGCCGGTCCCTGCGCCGGCAACAGCGCTGATTGTGCAAAACGTTCCGGTAAAAAGCGGTTTGGTGAACCATGAGGCCACCACGCCAACCGGCGCTGCCATTTTAGTCGCAACGGTCGACGAATTTACCGACAGCATCAATTTCCGGATTACCAAAACAGCTTACGGCATTGGTAACCGCGACAGCGAAGTCCCGAATGTTTTACGTGTTTACCTGTTGGAATCAACCGATAACGTTAGCGATGTGCAGCCTGAACCCGCCATGGTTCTGGAATGCAACATCGACGATATGAACCCCGAACATTTTGATTTTATCCTGGATCAGCTGTTTCGGGCCGGGGCCAGCGATGCCTGGATGATCCCGGTCATCATGAAAAAATCGCGCCCCGCAACCATGCTTTCGGTCCTTTGCCCTGAAAATTTAACAGGGAAACTAAAGGAAATCATTTTCACACACAGTACCTCTATTGGCATCCGGGAATACCGGGTTACAAAAAATGCCCTTCGCCGCGAAGAATCGACCATCGAAACCGCTTATGGCGTAGTTCGGGTGAAAAAAAGCTTTTACAACGGGAAACTGATACGCGTCAAACCGGAAGCGGAAGATTGCCGGGAATGGGCCGAGAAAAACCAGATCAGCATTTCGGAGGTCGAGCATGCTGTTCGTAAAACCTTGTTTCAATAATGGAACTGAAAGATATTCTCGAAAAATACAAGCAGGGCGAAATTGAACTCGTAGATGCACTGGAAAGGCTTTCCGGACGCGGCATTGAAGAAATGGGCTTTGCCACCATCGACACCGACCGGCAACACCGGACCGGGATGCCGGAAGTGATCTACGCTTCGGGAAAAACCGCTGAGCAGGTTTGCCTGATTGCCGAACGCATGTATCAGAAAGGGATCGACCTGCTGGCTACCCGGGTCAGCCCAGAGATGTATGATGCCGTAAAAAACGTGATCCCCCAGGCCGACTATAACCCCTTGGCCAAAACCATTACTCACAAAAAAAATCATCAGCCGGTCCACAAAGGCTACATCGCCGTTGTGGCTGCCGGCACATCCGATTTGCCGGTGGCTGAAGAAGCCGTGGTAACGGCCCGCTTTTTAGGCAACCGGGTCGAAACGGTTTACGATGTGGGGGTAGCCGGTATTCACCGACTGTTTAACAAGCTGGAGATCATCCGGAATGCCCGCGTCATTATTGTCGTGGCAGGCATGGAAGGCGCCCTGGCCAGCGTGGTTGGCGGACTGGTAGACAAACCGGTAATCGGGGTCCCCACCAGCATTGGCTATGGGGCTAATTTTGGCGGGCTGTCGGCCCTGCTATCCATGCTCAACAGTTGCGCCAGCGGCGTGAGTGTCGTCAATATCGATAACGGCTTTGGAGCCGCCTGCCAGGCATCATTAATAAATAAACTTTAAGATCCCGTGTCATGCAAGAACTCTATTTACTCTCCGTTTCAGCCGCCTCACTCGGTGTTATTCACACCATTTTGGGCCCCGACCATTATCTGCCGTTTATTGTTTTGAGTAAAGCCCGTCAGTGGTCAAGCAATAAAACGATGTGGATCACCTTTATCTCGGGCGTAGGGCATGTAGGAAGTTCCATCCTGATCGGGATTTTGGGGGTTACGCTTGGAGTCAGCCTGAGTAAGCTGGAAAACATCGAAGCATTCAGGGGCGAACTGGTTGGATGGATGTTGTTTGCATTTGGTGTCCTGTATACCCTATACGGTATTTACAAATACATAAAAACCTCGCATCATGCCCATCTTCCTGATTTTTTGCTCCCCAAAAAAATCAGGGGACTGCAACACCTGCCTGTCGACGAACAAACCGGGGACAACAGCCGGTTAACCCCCTGGGTTTTATTCCTGATTTTTGTATTTGGACCCTGTGAAGTACTGATTCCCATGCTGATTTTTCCCGCATATAAAAACAGTACGCTGGGCATGTTTACGGTTGCGCTGATCTTTGGGATTGCCACCATCTCGACCATGATGCTCACCGTTTACCTCGGCCATAAGGGTACATCCTTGCTAAAATTCAAAAAACACGAAAGATACCTTCATTTGCTTGCCGGACTGGTAATTCTGTCGAGCGGGACGGGAATTTTGTTTTTGGGATGGTGATGAACGAAAAGTGTCAGTGTACAAATCCGTGTTTCCGGTTTGCGGCAATGAGTGTCACTAAGCAAACTTCTGTCGGCGTAAACAGGATATATAAACAAGGTAAATAAGGTTGGACGCAGTGAGGTCGGACAGGGACTACGAAGGTAAATCATGAAAATAAGGTTTCAGGAGATCAGTACTCTGACATTGATTCGTCGGCGAATGAGCCATGCAGCATCAAATCCGACATATTTTTTAAAAGCGATTTCCGTGCCGGTGAAAAGCGGTTGAAGCACAGATCAGAAAAAATTGCTACTTTTGCCAAATAAAACAGAATGAGCGCTTCCGCGAAAGTTTGATTCTCTTTTCTGGTATATTGAAATACATTCCTGTACACTATATGAAGTTTGACGAATTTGATTTACACGATGATATCCTGGATGCCTTGCACGATATGGGTTTTGACGAAGCGACCGAAATCCAGGAAAAAACCATCCCCATTATACTCGAAGGGCACGATTTGATTGCCTGTGCCCAGACCGGAACCGGGAAAACAGCGGCTTTTATGCTCCCGATTATTGAAAAAGTGTCGGCCTTGCCATCGGGTCATACCCGTGCGCTGATTATTGTTCCCACACGGGAACTGGCAATCCAGATTGAACAACAGGTACAGGGATTCTCGTATTACTCGGGCACCACCTCCATCTCGTTGTATGGCGGCGGCGACGGGAACGAATGGGAAGTGCAGCGCAAAGCGCTGGAGGGAGGCGTAGATATTATTGTAGCAACCCCCGGCAAGCTGATTTCCTTTATTGACAACGATATTGCCCGATTGGGACAGGTCGAATACGTGGTACTCGACGAAGCCGACCGCATGCTCGACATTGGTTTTCACGACGACATTATCCGGATCTTCAGCCACCTGCCCGAGAAACGGCAAACCGTGATGTTCAGCGCGACCATGCCTCCCAAAATTAAAACACTTGCGGCCAAGGTACTGACCAAACCCAAAGAATTCAGCACGGCCATCAGCAAACCGGCTGAAGGAGTTTTACAGGCCGCTTATATTTGTCATGAAGAACAAAAAATCCCGCTGATCCAAAGCCTGATCGCCGGGAAAGATGACTGTCAGAGCATCCTCATTTTCTGCTCAACCAAAAAGAAAGTATCGCAGATTGTGCGGGCGCTGCAAAAAATCAAGCTGGATGCGCAAGCCATTTCTTCCGACCTGGAACAAAAAGAACGCGAAACCGTCCTGATGAAGTTCCGTGCGCGGCAGACACGCATCCTGGTTGCCACCGACGTACTCAGCCGGGGAATCGATATCAAAGATATTCACTTGGTGGTGAACTTCGATGTACCGGGCGATGCCGAAGATTACGTACATCGCGTTGGCCGTACGGCCCGAGCCAATACCACCGGTATTGCGCTCACCTTTATCAACAGCGACGACATGTACAAATTTCAGCAGATTGAAGCGCTGATTGAGAATGAGGTATACAAAATCCCTCTGCCCGAAACATTTGGCCCCGGTCCTGAATGGAAAGTATCTTCGCGAAAAAAAGGCAATGGCCGAAAAAAGGGCAATGGCCGAAAAAATTTCAGGAAGGAAAAATCCGGGCATCCGGGGAAAACGCAGCATTAAAGAGGCCAAGCTCGCAGCATCCAACTGTTTCGCCGGCTTAAAAGAAGTCGAAAACCAGAGACGACCATCGAAAACGATTGAATACAACAGTCTTCGATGGCCTTATTCTTCTAATTTCCCATTTCGGAAATAAACTTGATCCGCATTAAACGAATTTCTTCTTCGCTGTATTCATCCTCGCCCAACTCATCAAGGGCCGACTGAATGGAATCATCCTCCGCTTCACGGAAATAATCATAAACTTCTTCCTGGTGTTCCTCGTCCAACAGGTCGTCGATATAATAATCGATGTTGATTTTGGTACCCGAGTTTACAATTGCCTCAAGCTCAGAAACGAGTTCGCCCATTTCAATATTGTTGGAGTTGGCAATATCTTCGAAAGGCAGTTTCCGGTCGATACTTTGGATAATGCTCACTTTTGTTTTCGACTTATTGGCCACGGTTTTCACCACCATGTCCTGCACCCGTTCGATATCGTTGTCTTCGACGTATGATTTGATCAATCCGACAAATTCGGCGCCGTAACGTTTGGCCTTCCCGTCACCCACTCCCTGGATGTTTTTCAGTTCGTCGATGGTAATGGGATACTGGATGGACATGTCGGTCAGCGAAGGGTCCTGAAAAATGACAAATGGCGGCAGGTTATGCTTTTTAGCCACCTTTTTACGAAGGTCTTTCAGCAACTCAAACAATTCCGGGTCACCGGCCGAACTGCCCGAGGGGCCGCTAAGCGAAGCGTATTCTTCTTCGAGTTCGTCGTAGTTGTGGTTTCTGACCAGTAAAAACGGTCCGGGCTTAGCAATAAAAGCATGTCCTTTTCCAGTCAGCTTCAATAAGCCGTAGTTTTCAATGTCTTTACTGATAAGGCCGGCAATCATACTCTGTCGGAATACAGCGTTCCAGAAACGGGCGCTGTGGTCATCGCCGTTTCCGAAAGCTTCCAGTTCATCGTGATGGAACGACTTTACAGCAGCGCTTAGTTTTCCGGTCAGGATATCGGAAATATGTTCGGCCTTATATTTTTCTTTCACTTCTTTAATAGCCAGTAAAGCGCGGTGCACCTCATCTCCCGCTTCTACCTGTTCCTTCGGGTTCAGGCAATTATCGCAGTTACCACAAGGTTCTTCCAACAGTTCTCCAAAATAATTCAGCAGGATGATGCGGCGGCAAATAGCCGATTCGGCATACGAAGCGGTATCCAGCAACAGCTGACGCCCGATTTCCTGTTCGGCAACCGGCTTACCCTGCATAAATTTCTCCAGCTTCTGAATATCTTTATACGAATAAAAAGCAATACATTGTCCTTCGCCGCCATCGCGTCCGGCACGCCCTGTTTCCTGGTAGTAGCCCTCCAGGCTTTTCGGGATATCGTAATGGATCACAAAACGCACGTCGGGCTTATCGATTCCCATTCCAAAGGCAATGGTCGCCACGATCACATCAACCTCTTCCATCAGAAACTTATCCTGGTTCCCCGACCGGGTGGACGAATCCATGCCGGCATGGTAAGCCAGTGCTTTAATGCCGTTTACCCTTAACAGTTCGGCCAGTTCTTCCACCTTTTTCCGGCTCAGACAATAAATAATGCCCGATTTTCCTTCATTCTCCTTGATGAACTTGATAATCTGATTTTCGGGCTTCACCTTCGGCTTCAAAGCGTAATACAAGTTGGGCCGGTTAAAAGAAGCCTTAAATACATTGGCCTCCAGCATGCCGAGGTTTTTCTGGATATCGTGCTGCACTTTAGCCGTAGCGGTAGCCGTAAGCGCCACGATCGGTGCATTCCCGATTTCCTGGATAATCGGCCTGATCCGGCGGTATTCGGGACGGAAGTCATGTCCCCATTCCGAGATGCAGTGCGCCTCGTCAATGGCGTAAAACGAAATCTTCACACTTTTCAGGAAATCAACGTTTTCCTGCTTGGTCAACGATTCGGGGGCCACGTAGAGCAACTTGGTTTTACCACCGGCAACAGATTCTTTTACCTGCTGAACAGCCTGCCGCGATAAGGATGAATTTAAAAAGTGGGCGATGCCGTCTTCGGTTCCGAAACTTCGGATGGAGTCAACCTGATTCTTCATCAATGCAATTAAAGGCGAAATAATAATTGCCGTTCCGTCCATGATTAACGCCGGCAATTGGTAGCAAAGCGATTTGCCTCCGCCGGTTGGCATTAACACAAAGGTATCATTCCCGTCCAACACACTCTTGATCACCTCTTCCTGTTGACCCTTAAACCGGTCAAAACCAAAATGTTTTCGGAGATGATCGGTCAATGTTAGCTCATTCTTCATAAAGCTACTAGTTTATTATCCACTTAATCACAAATCTTTTAGGGGTATCTAAGGTAAATAAAATCTGCTTCAAATCGCAACGTTTTTTTTTCATTTTATTCCACTTGCTTCTGATTTAAAAAAATTTAAGCTTTCAGGCAAAAGAAGAATTGTGAATAGTCGCTATATTTGTCCGGGTTTCCCCAATAAACACATTTTGATAACTACTGAACCAAATTGCCAAAAATGACCGAGGATCAAAGCACAAATAAAAAGAAAGACCCGAATGCGGAAATGTCCTTCCTGGAGCACCTGGAAGAATTGAGATGGCATTTGATCCGGGCATTTCTTGCTATCGTTTTATTTTCAATCGTTGCCTTTATCAAAAAAGATTTCATTTTTGATACCCTCATTCTGAACCCAAAGATGCCTGATTTCTGGACCAACCGGATGTTTGCCCAGTTGGCCGACTTCACCGGCATGGATGCATTACGGATAAACAACACCGAACTGAAACTGATCAGCATTAAAATGGCAGGACAGTTTATGACTCACATCTGGACCTCGTTAATTGCCGGCTTGATTATTTCATCGCCTTATGTCATTTTCGAGTTCTGGCGTTTTATCAAGCCCGCCCTGTACGAAAAAGAACGCAAACACTCCGTCGGCGCCGTTTTTTATATTTCGTTCCTGTTTCTGATCGGGATTCTTTTTGGATACTATTTAATTGTGCCGCTATCCGTCCATTTTTTAGGTTCCTACTCTATCAGCAGCGAAATTGCGAATCAAATCAACGTTTTGTCCTATATCAGCACGGTAACGTCGATCACCCTGGCAAGCGGTGTAATTTTCGAGCTGCCTATCCTGGTTTACTTTTTAAGTAAGATCGGTTTATTGGGCCCGGAATTAATGAAAAAGTACCGCCGCCATGCCTATGTTGCCTTGTTGCTGCTCTCGGCCATCATCACGCCACCCGACGTATTTAGCCAGATTATGGTCTGTTTCCCGCTTGTTATCCTCTATGAAGTGGGTATTGTGATTTCGCGGAAGGTAAGAAAGAAAGCTGACGCAGAATTAGATGCATTATAAACCGGCATTTATCAGATTATGAAGTTACGAGCTGAGAATATCGTCAAAAAATACCGCAAACGAACGGTTGTAAAAGGGGTTTCATTCGAAGTAAACCAAGGTGAGATTGTCGGACTGCTCGGGCCAAACGGAGCCGGAAAAACAACTTCATTTTATATGATTGTTGGCCTTATTCAGCCGCTTTCGGGGAAGATTTTTATCGATGACGAAGAAATCACCAAACTCCCGGTCTACAAACGCGCCCAGCGCGGAATCGGCTACCTGGCACAGGAAGCGTCCGTATTCCGAAAACTCAGTATCGAAGACAACTTAAGGGCAATCCTGGAAATGACCGACTACACAAAAGCCTACCAAAAAGAAAAAATGGAATCGCTTTTGGAAGAATTTCACCTGACACATATCCGAAAAAGTAAAGGCTACCAGCTTTCGGGAGGAGAACGGCGTCGTACCGAGATTGCCCGGGCGCTGGCCATCGATCCCAAGTTTATCTTACTCGACGAGCCGTTTGCCGGGGTTGACCCCATTGCCGTTGAAGATATTCAGGAGATTGTACGCAAGCTGATTGAAAAGAACATCGGCGTGCTGATTACCGACCACAACGTACACGAAACCCTCTCGATCACCGATCGTTCGTACCTGCTTTTTGAAGGATCGATCCTGAAAGCCGGGACGGCCGAAGACCTGGCCAATGATGAAGATGTACGCCGGGTTTACCTGGGGCAAAACTTTACATTACGCTAAGAATAACCGCCTGAAAAATATTATTTTCAACTTTTTTCCTCTTGTTTGCAGATATAAAAATTTGCCTTATATTTGCGCCTCGATTAGCGGACGTGGCGGAATTGGTAGACGCGCTAGACTTAGGATCTAGTGCCACACGGCGTGGGGGTTCGAGTCCCTTCGTCCGCACTGAAAAAAGCTCAACCGCTGTGTCTGAACCCCGGTTTCAGACAAGCGGTTTTTATTGGTTTATAAGGCCGGAATTCAATCCGGCATACAAAGGTAACTTATTGGTTATCCGATCATTTTCCAAAAATATTAAGTGGGATTTTTTATGAACATTACAAAAGAGAACATCAACGAGCTAAATGCAACCATTACCGTAAAGATTGAAAAAAACGACTACGAAGCTACGGTAAACGAGGTTTTAAAAGACTATCGTAAAAAAGCGAATATGCCAGGCTTCCGTCCCGGTAAAGTTCCTGCGGGATTGGTTAAAAAAATGTACGGAAAAGCAATCCTGGCCGACGAAGTAAACAAGATGTTGTCTAACAACCTGTCGAAATACATTGTTGACGAGAAACTGAACCTGCTGGGCGAACCGCTTCCCAACGAAGAAAAACAGCCTAAAATAGATTGGGAAACAACTGAAGACTTCGAATTTGTATTCGACATTGCGCTGGCTCCCGAAATTGAGGTGAAACTCGATAAACGCAAAAAGTTCATTTATTATAATATCCTTGTCGACGAAGATATGGTCAACAAACAAGTTGAAACATACACCGGACGCTTTGGCGACCATAAAAACGCAGATGAAGTAGGTGAAAAAGATTCTGTTCGCGGTGATTTCGCCCAGCTCGACGCCGACGGTAACGAACTGGCAGGCGGTATTGTCGCCGAACAAGTGATCATCGCTGTTGACCTGATGAAAGATGAAACCGTCAAAAACGAAATCATCGGGAAAAAAGCAGGCGACAGCATTGTGTTCGACCCGGTAAAAGCATACGAAGACAAACACGAGCTTGGCCACATGTTGAACCTGTCGCACGAAGAAGCAGAAAAGATTGAAGGTGACTTCAAATTTACCATTTCTGAAATCCAGCGTTTTGAACAAGCCGAAATCAACGAAGATTTGTTCAAAAAAATATTCGGCGACGAAACGGAAATCAAAAGCGAAGAAGAGTTCCGCAACAAACTGAAAACCGACCTTTCGGAAAACTTCAACTATTCAAGCGATTATAAATTCGCGATCGACAGCCGCGATGCACTGGTTGAAAAAGTGGAGATGCAGTTGCCGGAAGAGTTCCTAAAACGTTGGCTGAAAGCAACCAATCAGGAGCTGACTGACGAACAAATTGAAGCCGACTTTGACAACTTCATGAAAGATCTTCGCTGGCAATTGATCAAAGACCGTTTGATTAAAGACAACGAAATCCGGGTAAACGAGGAAGATGTGAAAGAACTGGCCAAGAAAGTGGCAGCCATGCAATTCAGTCAATACGGCATGTTCAACGTAGCCGACGAGCACCTGGAAAACTACGCCGGTCACATCCTTCAGAACGAAGATGAAAGAAGAAGGCTGGTCAACAGGGTACAGGAAGACAAGATCATGGAGCTGATTAAATCGAAAGTTGCCGTCGACGAGAAAGAAATCAGTCACGAAGAGTTTAACAAATTACTGGAAAATTAACTTTCAGACATTTGTAAACCCATATTTTTATAACTTTGTAAAAACCGGCCGCCCCGTTTATTGTTATATCATCGATCGGGAACAAACAACCGGATTTTACAAAGTTTCTTTTTTAACCGGAGGATAACAGAATGAGTGATTACAAAGAATTTCACAAATATGCCACCCGGCATATCGGAATCAGCAGTTTAACCATGCACCGCTTCGATTCCCTGTTTACAAACAGCCTGACACCTTATATTATTGAAGAACGGCAGTTAAACGTAGCTTCCATGGACGTGTTTTCGCGTTTGATGATGGATCGCATCATTTTCCTGGGAACTCCCATCGACGACTACATTGCCAACATCATTCAGGCCCAGTTGTTATTCCTGGAATCAACCGACCCAAGCAAGGATATCCAGATTTATTTTAACACCCCGGGAGGATCAGTCCATGCAGGCCTGGGCATTTACGATACCATGCAGTATATTTCGCCCGATATTGCCACCATCTGTACCGGTATGGCTGCATCAATGGGAGCCGTTTTGCTGACTGCCGGAGCCAAAGGAAAACGCTCGGCCCTGAAACATTCGCGGATCATGATCCACCAGCCGATGGGAGGCGCCCAGGGTCAGGCATCCGACATCGAGATTACGGCCCGCGAGATCATGAAACTGAAAAAAGAACTTTACGATATTATAGCGAAACACGCTGAAAAACCTTATGAGCAAGTAGAAAAGGATGCTGACCGCGACTATTGGATGACCTCGGAAGAAGCCCGGGATTACGGAATGATTGATGAAATTTTAGTAAGAAACTAAGCCATTGACAAAAAAAAGCTACATCATGGATAAATGTTCTTTCTGCGGACGGGAAAAGAAAGATGTCAACCTGCTGATTGCAGGGATGGAAGGCCATATTTGCGACCGTTGCATAGAGCAGGCATATGCCATCGTTGAAGAAGAATTTAAAAAAGATTCTGAGTTTGACCTGAGCGGGATCAAACTGATGAAACCCAAAGAAATTAAAGAATTTCTGAGCCAATATGTAATCGGACAGGAGCAGGCCAAAAAAATCTTGTCGGTAGCCGTTTACAATCACTATAAACGGTTGAATCAAAAGGTCCAGACCGATGAAACAGAAATTGAAAAATCCAACATCATTTTAGTGGGACAAACCGGAACCGGCAAAACTCTGCTGGCCCGCACCATTGCTAAAATGCTGCACGTACCCTTTACCATTGTCGATGCCACCGTACTGACTGAAGCCGGTTATGTGGGCGAAGATGTGGAAAGTTTACTGACACGACTGCTTCAGGCTGCCGATTACAACGTGGAAGCAGCTGAACGCGGCATCGTTTTTATTGACGAAATCGACAAAATCGCCCGTAAAGGCGACAACCCGTCGATCACCCGCGATGTGTCGGGCGAAGGAGTCCAGCAAGGTTTGTTAAAACTGCTGGAAGGTTCGATTGTGAACGTACCGCCGCAGGGAGGCCGGAAACACCCCGAGCAAAAAATGATCCCCGTTAATACCAAAAACATCCTGTTCATCTGTGGCGGCGCCTTCGACGGCATTGAAAAGAAAATCGCCAACCGACTGAACACCAAAGTTGTAGGCTACGGGGCGCAAAAAAACATCGATAACCTGGATCGCGAAAACCTGTTACAGTACATCTCTCCTCAGGATCTGAAAAGTTTCGGTCTTATCCCCGAAATTATCGGTCGTTTGCCTGTACTTACCTACCTGCAGCCGCTGGACAGGGATACGCTGAGGAACATCCTGACAGAACCGAAAAATTCATTAATTAAGCAATACATCAAACTGTTTGAACTGGACGACATTGAACTTAGTTTTGAAGAAGATGCCCTTGAATTTATCGTAGATAAGGCCATCGAATTTAAACTGGGAGCGCGCGGGTTACGGTCAATCTGCGAAAACATCATGATTGACGCCATGTTTGAAAGTCCGACAGAAGGGGTCAAAAACCTGAAGATTTCGAAAGAATATGCCGCTTCAAAAATCGACCCTCATGATGCACAACGATTAAAAGCGAGTTAAGCTAAATATGCCGGATTAAACTCCGGCTTTTTTGTCGTTATGTTTTTACTTATTCTTCATGATCCGATTTAAAAACGTATCCCTGAAACTGGGGAATAAGCAACTGCTTGAACACTTTAACCTGACGGTAGCCAAAGGCGACAAGGTAGTATTCTCTGCTCCTTCAGGGAGCGGAAAAACCAGTTTATTACGGCTCATTCTCGGGTTTATTGATCCGGACGAAGGAAAAATCATCTTCAATAAAAAAGAAGTCAAACCGGAGAACCTGCGGTTTATCCGCAGTCAGGCCGCCTATTTAAGCCAGGATATCGATTTTCCGAACGGACGCGTGAATGAGGTTTTCCGTGAAATTTTCAACTACTCAGCCAATAAAAGCTGCAACTATTCCGAGCCAAAACTGATTGAAAGGTTAGCCGAAGTTGGCCTGCCTGAAGAAATCCTCCGGAAAAATACCAGCGATATCTCCGGAGGTGAGCGGCAACGCCTGGGCTGGGTGCTGATTATGCTGCTCGACCGGCCCGTGTTGTTGCTCGACGAACCCACCTCGGCCCTCGACGACCGGATGAAACATTTTTTTATCGAACAGATAAAAAACACTTCGAAAACCGTGATTTGCGTGAGCCACGACGCCGAATGGCGACTACCGGAAATGAGGGTTATTTCAAGCTTTTATTTATGAATGCAGCAGATATTTCCGTTAGCGGACTTGTTTTTGGCCTGTTATTAATCGCCCCGACCATGTTGCTGGTTTGGCGCCTCCGGCTGGGATTCAATAAAAGCCTGGTTATTTCGGTGGCCCGCATGCTCGTTCAATTGGGCTTTGTGGCCGTTTACCTGAAGTACATCTTTCTGCTCAATCATGTTCTCATCAACTTTGCTTATGTGCTGGTCATGATTCTGATTGCCGCTTTCTCGGGCATCAGAAATTCGTCGCTTCGCCTGAAGAAACTGCTGGTTCCCACCTTCGTGTCCATGCTGATTCCTACGCTTTTTACCCTGCTCTACTTTAATGCGGTTATTGCTCAGCTTCCAAATGTTTTCCAGGCCGATGTGATGATCCCCATTGCGGGATTAATGCTGGGAAATGTCCTGAAAACAAACATCGTGGCCTTGAAAAGTTTCTTCCAGATGGCCCGGAAAGAAGAAAAGATCTATTTGTTTTTACTGGCTGCCGGTGCAAGCAGACAGGAAGCGGCCCGCCCGTTTATGAAAGAAGCCATCCGCACCGCGATGGCCCCCAACCTGGCCAGCATGGCTACCGTAGGCCTGGTGTCGTTACCCGGCGTCATGACCGGTCAGATACTTGGCGGCTCCGATCCGGTACTGGCCGTAAAATACCAGATCATGGTCATGATCATTATTTTCTTTACCAGTATTTTCAGCAATGTTCTCCAATTATTTTTTGCGGTCAGGCAGGGATTTGACCAACACGACAAGCTGGAAAAAAGTCTTTTCTCAAAATAATACGACGACGAAACCAGGCAGATAAAACCCTGAAAATCATCTTTTTCTCAAATCCACAATCGCATCACACCGTATTCATGGCAGCAACCGGATCTAAGCGGGCTGCCGTCAGCGCAGGCATAAAACCCGAGATCACGCCAATGCTCCCGGAAACAAGAATACCGATCGCGATATTTTTCACACTCAGGAAAAGCGACATATCGCTGGCCGCGCTGACCACTTCGGTACCGGCATACACCAGCAATAAACCAACACCACCACCGATCAGACATAGAATAACCGACTCGAATATAAACTCGAATAAAATAAAATAGCGTTTAGCGCCCAGCGATTTCTGAATGCCGATGATGTTGGTACGTTCCTTTACCGAAACAAACATGATGTTGGCGATACCAAAACCGCCCACCAGGATACTAAAACCGCCGATAACCCCGCCGGCCAGGTTGAAAACTTTAAAAAAAGCGTCAAAACCGCCCGAAATCGCGCTGACTTCGTTGATCGCAAAATTGTTTTCCTCCAGGGGTTTCAGCCGCCGGATCGTCCGCATGATCCCTTCCAACTCGGCGACAAACTGGTCTTTATCGGCCTGCTCTTTTGCTTTGATATTGATGGTTTGTCCCCGGTCGCGGTTTCTGAAATCGACCATATTAGCTGCATAGGACACAGGGATGTGTAAACGCTTGTCCATACTGGTGCCAAACATGTCGGATCCCTGCCGCTTGTAGGTTCCAATCACAAATAGCCGGTGTCCGTTCACTTTAATGAGCTTTCCCGTCGGATCGCGTCCTTCAAACAAACGGTCGACCAGTTCGCTTCCAACAATCACCAAGGCAGCCCCCCCGTGGCTTTCCGATTCGGTAAAATAACGGCCCCGGTCTAACTCCAGGCTCCAGGTGTCGATCAACTCGTGCGAAGTTGCCAGCACTTCGGTGTTTTCAGCGACCGAGTTCTCAAATTGAACGGTGCCATTAAACCCGAAAAGAAAAACAACATGATCGGTTAAGGCAGAACGCCTTTTAATTTCAACCGCCTCATTTTCTTCGGGAACCGGCCGGTTCAGGTATTTCCACCAGGGATATTCCGTTTCGCCCTCAGGAGGCGTCCACGGCCACTTTTGAATATAAACCATGTTGTTGCCCAGTGAATTCAGGTTTTGCCTGATATACTTTTCAAGCGAATCGATCACCGAAAAAACCGAGATGATGGCAAAAATACCGATGGTAATTCCCAAAAGAGACAAAAATGTCCGCAACTTATTCGCGCGCAGTGAGTTCCCTGCGAAGGAAAAACTCTCGAGAATTAACCGGATGAATAACATAAACGTAAATTTTGCATTAAAGTTAATAGAATCCAAAAGTGAAATAACAGGAAACGTACTTTAAATTTTCGCCAATTTTCAAAAAATGAGTATGGCCTGCTTCTTAGGCACAAAAATTCTTTCTAATTTTCCCGAAGAAAAGAAGTAAATGACGGGCAGGAAACAAAAAAAATCAGTCGTTTTTACTATCTTTGTGCATCAATCTTAAAGAACTATAAATGAGTGACTTAAAAAAGATCAAATCGGCATTGATCTCTGTTTATCATAAAGACAAGCTTGACATTATTGTAAAGAAACTCGACGAACTTGGTGTTCATATCTACTCCACAGGCGGAACTCAATCTTTTATTGAAAGCCTTGGCGTAAAGGTAACCGCGGTTGAAAACCTGACCGGATATCCCTCCATCCTTGGCGGACGGGTAAAAACATTGCATCCGAAAGTATTTGGCGGAATTCTGAACCGGCGCGACAACCCGGGCGACCAGCAACAAATCGGCCAGTATGAAATTCCGGAAATTGATTTGGTGATCGTTGACCTGTATCCCTTCGAAGAAACCGTATCATCCGGCGCTTCTGAAGAAGATATTATTGAAAAAATCGATATCGGCGGCATTTCACTGATCCGGGGAGCAGCCAAAAACTTCAACGACGTAATTATCCTTTCGTCCCGCGACCAGTACGACGAGTTTATCGACCTGTTGAACGAAAAAAACGGGGCCAGTTCGTTGGACGACCGGAAAGCGTTTGCCCGCCAGGCATTTGCCACCTCTTCCCATTACGATTCGGCGATCTTCAATTATTTTAACGGCGGCATCACCGATAAAAACCGGATCAGCCTGAACGACGGGCAGGTATTGCGTTACGGTGAAAACCCGCACCAATCGGCAACCTTCTATAAATTTACCAATGCCGGTTCAACCGACACACTAGCCAACGCGCAGGTGCTGCAAGGCAAAGAACTTTCGTACAACAACCTGCTTGATGCCGACGCCGCCTGGAAATCGGCAAGCGACGCTTATCATGCGGTAAGCCATATCAAAAACAAGGTGGCTGTTTCGGTAATCAAACACCTCAACCCCTGCGGCCTGGCTGTTACCGGCAACATTCTAAAGTCACTTGAATTAGCCTGGGAAGGAGACCCGGTAAGCGCCTACGGCAGCATCATTTGTTTTACCGATACGGTTACCAAAGAAGTAGCTGACTGGTTTGGCAAAAAGTTCGTCGAGATTATTATTGCCCCCGAATTTACGGCCGAAGCACTTGAGGTATTCGGAAAAAAGAAAAACCTTCGTCTGTTGGTAACACCGGTAAAGCCCGAAACAACGGGAGAAAAACTCTACCGCTCCATCAGTGGAGGCATGTTGGTGCAGGATGAAGACGAAGGCATGGACGCCGAATTTAAGAATGTCACAAAAATTCAATTCGACCACCAAAAATTAAATCTTGCCCGCTTTGGCATTACAGCCTGCAAACATCTGAAAAGTAATGCCATCGCACTGGTAACCGAAAACACCGACGGTTCTTTTTGGCTGACGGGCGCCGGAATGGGACAACCCAACCGGCTCGACAGCCTCCGCCAACTGACCATCCCGCGCTTTAACCTGAAGAAAGGGGTCAACATGGAAGAGGCTGTGCTGATCTCCGATGCCTTTTTCCCATTCCGCGACAGCATTGAAGCAGCCAACGAATTTGGCGTAAAATACATCGTGGAACCCGGCGGAAGCATCCGTGATGAAGAAGTGATTGAAGCATGTGACGAATTTGGAATTGCCATGCTCTTCACCGGGCGCCGTCATTTTAAACATTAATTTAACGAAGAAAAAAGTCTGTAAATAATACCTTTGAAATTTTAGGAGAATATAAACCATGGGATTGTTTTCATTTTTAACTCAGGAGATTGCGATTGACCTGGGAACGGCCAACACGATCATCATCCAAAATGATAAAATAGTTTTGGATGAACCATCGGTGGTGACCGTCGACCTGAAGACGGATAAACTGGTAGCGATAGGAGAGAAAGCGCGCCAAATGCAGGGAAAAACGCATGCAAACCTGAAAACCATCAGGCCTTTGCGCGATGGTGTTATCGCAGACTTTAATGCGGCTGAACAAATGATCAGAGGAATGATCAAGATGATCAATCCCAAATCCAGGTTGTTCTCCCCTGCCCTTAAAATTGTTATTTGTATTCCTTCCGGATCAACGGAAGTGGAGCTCCGCGCCGTACGCGACTCGTCGGAACATGCCGGCGGACGTGAAGTGTACATGATTTACGAACCCATGGCCGCGGCCATTGGTATTGGGCTCGACGTGGAAGCCCCCGAAGGCCACATGGTAGTTGATATTGGCGGCGGAACCACCGAGATTGCCGTAATTTCGCTGGGAGGTATTGTCACCAATAAATCCATTCGTATTGCGGGCGACGATCTGACAGCCGACATCATGGAATACATGCGGCACCAACACAACATCAAAATCGGCGAACGCACCGCCGAGGATATTAAAATCAATGTAGGTTCGGCGCTCTCGCAACTGGAGAACCCGCCAAACGATTACATTGTACAGGGGCCGAACCAAATGACCGCATTGCCGATTGAGGTGCCCGTGTCGTATCAGGAGATTTCGCACTGTCTCGAAAAGTCCATCTCCAAAATTGAGACGGCTATCCTTAGCGCTCTTGAGCAAACCCCGCCTGAACTCTATTCCGACATTGTAACCAAAGGAATTTACCTGGCTGGTGGCGGAGCATTGCTGCGCGGACTGGATAAACGTTTAACAGAAAAAATCAACATCCCCTTCCACGTTGCCGAAGACCCGTTACGGGCGGTGGCGCGAGGCACCGGAATTGCGCTGAAAAACATTGATAAATTCTCCTTCCTGATCAGGTAATCCTGAGAGGAAGGAGACAAACTTTCCTGTAAATGAGAAGTTTGTTTCGCTTTCTTGCACGAAACTATTTTTTCCTGCTTTTTCTGGCTTTGGAATCAGTTTGCCTGGTTCTGATCGTCAATTACAATAATTATCAGAAAGTACAATTTCTAAATTCGAGCAATCACCTTACCGCCGGCATTTACGAAAGTTATCACGCCGTTGTCAATTTCTTTAAACTGCAAAAAATCAATGCCGAACTGGCCGAAGATAATGCCCGGCTAAAAAATCAGTTACAGGCCTACCTGACTGCTGATACGGCACGGGTGAGCGATTACATGACCAGCGACAGCATCCAGTACCAGTTTATTCCGGCTAAAGTTGTCAACAACTCCGTAAATAAACAATACAATTACATCACCCTGAATAAAGGCCGGAAACACGGTATTGAACCGGAAATGGGAATTATCGGGCCGGATGGGATCGTCGGAATCATCACATATGTATCCGACAATTATTCTACCGGGCCAACACTACTGAATAAACGCTGGCGGGTTTCTGCCAAAATTAAGGCAAACAACAACTTCGGATCGTTGGCCTGGGATGGGATGGACAATCATCATGCTTCGCTGAATGAAATCCCCTTTCATGTTGAGATGCTTGTTGGCGACACCATCGTCACCAGCGGGTTTTCATCAGTTTTTCCGGAAGGAATGCTGATTGGATACATCGACTATTTTACCCACGAAAGCGGGGCAAATTTTTATGACATTGACGTCAGGTTATCGACGAATTTTATGACCCTGACCCATGTGCAGGTCGTGAAAAACAAACAGCTTGACGAAATCATCAATTTACAGGAAAACAACCGGGATGAGTAGCAGATTTGTTAAATATGTTTTTATGTGGGCTGTATTGGTCCTTCTGCAGGTATTACTGCTCAATCATATCCAAATCAGCGGGTACATCAACCCGTTTTTGTATATCATGTTTATCCTGCTGCTCCCCTTCGATACCCCCAAGTACCTGCTGCTGTTTTTAGGTTTCTTTACGGGACTGACGATTGATATTTTCAGCAATACCCTGGGCATACATGCTTCGGCAACCACCTTTTTAGCTTTTCTGCGACCGCTGGTCATCAACCTGATATCGCCGCGCGATGTACTCGAGATAAGCGCCTCGCCCCGGATATCGCACCTCGGACTCCGATGGTTTTTCCGCTATACACTCATTTTAGTGCCCGCCCACCATTTCTTCCTGTTTTATATTGAAGTTTTTACTCTGGAAGGGTTTATCTTTACCTTTTTCCGAAGCAGCCTAAGCTCAGTTTTTTCTATCGTATTAATCATTCTCAGTCAGTTTCTGATTTATAAGGAGTAAGTGAAGTGGACAAATTTGCCAAGCGAAAATATATTTTAGCAGCCATTTTTTTAGCCGTTGCGGTGGTCTTCATCCTGAAACTTTTTTCGCTACAGGTATTAGAAAGTTCGTATAAGCAATATGCCACCCGAAACGTACTGCGACGGGTAATCAACTATCCCGCACGGGGATTGATTTACGACCGGAACGGGAAATTGCTGGTTTACAATAAGGCAGCTTACGACTTACTGGTCACGCCGCGCGAACTGACAACCTTTGATACGACTGGATTGTGCAGCATACTGAAAATCGATAAATCGGAGCTGATTGACGGAATTAACAAAGCAAAAAAATACTCGCGGTACAAGCCATCGGTGATCGTAAAACAGATCTCACCCGAAGTATATGCCGTTTTACAGGAAAAACTATTCAAATACCCTGGCTTTTTTGCACAAAGCCGTACACTCAGGGAATATCCTCAGAAAATTGCAGCCCATATGCTTGGTTATGTCGGCGAAGTTGATAAAGCTGCGATTGAAAAAGACCCGTATTATGCCCAAGGCGATTACATCGGGATAACGGGGCTTGAACGCACGTACGAGAAAGAATTACGCGGAACCAAAGGCGTTAACTTTTTCATGGTCGATGTACACAACCGGATTAAAGGCGCCTACCGCGAAGGAAAAAGCGATACCATATCGGTGCTGGGGAAAAATCTCATTTCGACCATCGACGCCGACTTACAGCTTTATGCCGAGCAACTGATGCAGAACAAACGCGGGGCCGTGGTTGCTATTGAACCCCAAACAGGAGAAATTCTGTGTTACTACAGCGGCCCGGCCTACGATCCCAATTTGCTGGTTGGGCGCGAACGCTCCGCCAACTACCAGATCCTGCTGGGAGATACCTTGAAACCACTGACCAACCGCGCCATCTCGGCAGCTTATTCACCGGGGTCAACCTTTAAAACGCTCAATGCGCTCATCGCCCTGGAAGAGGGCACAATCAATGAACAGACCAGCGTGAGTTGTCATGGCACAGTATCCAGCCCGATACGTTGTACCCACAGCCACGAAAGCCCGATCAGCCTGAAAAGCGCGATCCGCGAATCCTGCAATCCTTATTTCTGGAATACATTCCGGTCGATCATCTCGAAATACCCTACAGCCGAGCAGGGGTACAACAAATGGCAATCGCACATCAAAAGTTTCGGGCTGGGCGAAACCCTGGGAAATGAGTTTTACGGCCAATCCACCGGGAACATTCCCAACTCTTCATACTACGACCGTTATTTTGGCCAAAAACGGTGGAATGCCTTAACCATCCGTTCGTTATCGATCGGACAGGGTGAAATCATTATCACTCCCTTGCAAATGGCCAACATGGTTACCGTGATTGCCAACCGGGGATATTATATCGAACCTCACCTGATCAGATCGGTAGCCGATAAAGACGGGACCGTTAATCAATTACAATTCGAGCGAAAAAACGCCACCGTCAGCGCCGATCATTATGAAACAGTGATTGAAGGGATGCAGCAGGTAATTGACTTTACCAACACCCGTTACACGGCTCATGTTGACGGCATTTCCATTTGCGGGAAAACGGGAACGATCCAGAATGCACATGGTTCTGACCATTCAGCCTTCATCGCTTTCGCGCCTAAAGATGATCCCAAAATTGCCATTGCCGTTTTTATTGAATTTGGCGTATGGGGGGCCAGGCATGCTGCCCCGGTGGCCAGCCTGATTATCGAAAAATACCTGACCGGAACCATTACGGCCAATAACCGGAAACTGACAGAGCAACGCATGCTTGATGCGAATCTATTAAACCCAATTCAACCCAAATAGTGGCAAGCAGAAATAACATATGGCTTAATCTCGACTGGTTAACCGTCGGTCTTTACTTCGTTCTGGTAATCCTGGGCTGGCTGAATATTTACGCGGCAGTGTACAACGAAGATCACAGCAGCATCGTGGATATGAGCCAACGGTACGGGAAACAATTAATCTGGATAACTGCCGCCTTTTTGCTGGCCACCACGCTGATCATTTTCGACAGTAAATTCTATGTTTCTTTCGCCTACCTGTTTTACGCCTTATCCATCTTTATTTTATTCGGAGTCTTGTTTTTGGGAACAGAAGTGAAAGGCTCGCGTTCATGGTTCCAGCTTGGCGGATTCGCCGTTCAACCGGCCGAATTTGTTAAAGTGACAACTGCGCTGGCCCTGGCCAAATTTTGCAGTTCCTATCATTTCAAGATGACCGATCTCAAATCGATGGTGGCCATTGCCGGAATCCTGTTCACGCCGGTTGCTCTTATCCTGCTTCAAAACGACACCGGTTCGGCCTTGGTGTTCGGCGTATTTATCCTGGTATTATACCGTGAAGGTTTGTCCGGTATCATCCTGTTTTCAGGGTTTCTGGTTGCCGGGGTTTTCATCCTCACCCTGGTCTTTAGTCCGCTTCACACCATTGTTATCCTGACAGCGGGAGCCCTGTTGTCATATTACTTCACCCGCTACCCGTTTTGGACCGGTGTTAAAGCCCTGGCCATTTCTACGACCGCCTTTTCGCTGCTTTGGCTGGGTAATTTTTTGATAAAAACAACGTATTCCACCACTAAACTACTGATCCTGACTTCAGTGGTCTCCACATTGATCTTCGCGGTTTATGCCCTGAAAAACCGGATGAGACATGTTTTGATCATTCTCGGCGTTTACCTGATGCTGATCGGCATAACTTTTTCTGTAGATTATGTTTTTAATAACGTACTGAGCCAACATCATCAGGACCGGATCAATGAACTGCTTGGTATCCATTCCGATCCACTGGGGGTTGGGTATAATGTCAATCAATCGAAGATTGCCATCGGCTCCGGGGGTTTCACCGGAAAAGGTTTTTTGAACGGCACCCAAACCAAATTCGATTTTGTACCCGAACAAAGTACTGACTTTATTTTTTGTACTGTTGGCGAAGAATGGGGTTTTGCCGGAACAACGGTTGTTATCCTGTTGTTTATGGCCCTGCTGATCCGGCTTATTTTCATGGCCGAGCGGCAACGGTCGGTTTTTAGCCGGGTTTACGGGTACAGCGTAGCCTGTATCCTGTTTTTCCACCTTACCGTTAATATCGGGATGACCATTGGCTTAGCCCCGGTGATCGGTATTCCGCTTCCTTTTTTCAGTTACGGCGGTTCGTCGCTTTGGTCATTCACCATTTTATTATTTATTTTTCTACGTCTGGACGCCAGCCGTATGGAGAAACTCAGCTACTAAACGCTGCGTGATCATGGTTAATTTACCTGCTCTATCCCGGGAGGCTCCGGTTATTCCGATTTTTTGTAGCTGATGGCCACGCCGGCGCCCCGGTCGTCAAGAGTGGTTTCGTAATTCGCGAGTTTGTTGACGTACTCGTAAAAATGATAATTGTTGTGGCGGTTAACATTGTGGGTCACAAAACAAGCCCCAACCGAAAGTTTTGGATCTAAATCCTTAAAGTAATTGATGTACCAGCTTTTATCCGCATCGCTGAAAACAAAATCAAACGGTCCCTCCAATGCAGGTACCAACTCATGGGCATCGGCTAACCGCGCATCAATGTAATTTAACAATCCGGCCTTTTTGAAATTTGCCAAAGCTTCCAGATATCTTCTTTTATCAATTTCAATGGTAATCAGTTTTCCGCCTGTTTTGCTCAGCGCCCAGGCAATCCATACGCCCGAATGGCCAGTGGACGTACCAATTTCAACGGCACTTTTGTAATTATTTTTCACAATGAGATCGTACAAAAGCTGCCCGTCCGATTCCGGCACATTCATGTCGCGCCAGGTGTTTTTGCTGTCTTCCAGAAAATCCTTCACCTGCTTGTCCAAACCAGGATTATTACCGTTTTTCTGAACCTGCGAACAGGCAGGAAGGTTTCCGCCCGCGACCACCAACAAAATGCCGGTGAAAAAGATGCGTAACGTATGCCTGAAGTTATTCATCGTGATTAGCTTTTGGGTTGAATTTTCAGTTTTTGCCCGACTTTCAGCACATTGGCATTTTGCATGTTATTCAGCCTCATGATTTCCTGATTCGAAACGCCTGGAAACTGGCGGGCAATCGACCATAAAGTATCGCCCTTACGGACCGTGTAATAAACAATGCCCGAAGGGTCGTAAGTCACATTTGCGCTGGCTGTGGTAGCTTTTGTTACCGGGGCCTTTTTGGAAAACTCCTGTTTTTGGCTGAGCGACATGCTGTTTACACTGGCATAATGGTCGCCTTGCCCCTGCGGCACGTAAACGGCCAGTTTTTGTCCAACCCGGATCATGTTGTTGTTGATGTTATTCCAATAGCGCAGGTTAGCTACGCTTACCCGGAACCATTGCGAAATATAGCCCAGGTTATCGCCCGACTTCACCGTGTACAATACCTTATCTTTTCCCTGAACGTCGGAAGTCACATAGTGCTGGTGTTCTTTGGGAACCAAAATTTCGTTGTTCGGGAAATATTCGTGACGCTTGTACGCAAAGATTTCGTCTTCTTTATCGATGTAGGTGGATACTTTTTCAACCGGGATACGGAGGGTGTAAGGTTTATTGGCCCGGGCAGGGATAATGTTCATCCGGTACTGGGGGTTCAGCGACTGCAAAGCTTCAACCGGCACTTCCAAAATCGAGGCCACCTGGTTAAAATGCAGGTAATCGGTAACATGAAGGGTATCGGTAGCAATCGGGAAATCGGGGTAACGAGGCTGCAAACCATGCTGCTGGTAGTGGTTCATCACGTAAGCAGCCGCAATAAAAGCCGGGACATAACCCCGGGTTTCACGGGGAAGGTTATAGTAAATCGTCCAGTAATCGCGCGCTCCGCCTGACCGTCGGATGGCTTTATTCACATTCCCGGGGCCACAGTTATAGGCCGCAATGACCAGGTGCCAGTTGTTGTAGATTTTGTACAGGTCTTTCAGGTATTTCACCGCTGCTTCAGACGATTTTTCAGGATCGCGGCGTTCGTCGATAAACGTGCCGATTTCGAGTTTATACATCCGCCCGGTTCCGTACATAAACTGCCACAACCCCACCGCATTGGCCCGCGAACGGGCGACCGGGTTCAGCGCCGATTCAATGATCGGCAGGTATTTCAGTTCCATCGGCATTTCGTGCTTATCCAGCAATTCTTCAAACATCGGGAAATAATAAGCCGACAGGCCAAGCATCACTTCGGTCAGTTCGCGTTTCCGGTGGGTATATAGTTCAATAAAATTTTTCACCGTTTTGTTGAAGGACAAGTCGATGAACGAGTCGATCGACTGCAACCGGCTGATGTACACTGAATCAGGCAGCGATACGATGGACGATGCTCCTTCAATGGCTTCGTTGCTGATATCGAGGGCGAAAGTATTCTGGATATACCACGAATTGAGCAAACTGTCTATTTGCTCGCCAAACAAGTCATTCAGGTTTTCGTCGGGATTAACAAAAACCGACTGATAACCCAGGGTGTCCAGCTCAACGACTTCAATTCGTTTCACCTGCTTAATGGGGTCTTTAACTGCTTTTTCACCGAATACAAGTCCTGCATTCAAACTTAAAATCATCAACAATATCAGGGCTTTTCTCATCATCTCCTCTTTTTTCTTAAAATCTAAAACTTACATGAACCCCGGGCAGGGGTTTATTTCCGCAAAACACCGGACCAGCGGTCCAGTTAAACGTCAAATCATCACTGATGTCAAAGTTAAAAAAATGTGCATCAACCGAAGCATCAATGATGTTGACGGCATAAAATGCCGCCGTCAAAATAATTAAAAGATCCCGGTTTCTCCGGGTTGCCTCTTTGGCATTCTTCAGCCTGGTGGTGAACTGTTGAACATGACTGGCATTGGTAAAGTCCCAATGCCCTTCAATATTCAAATCCATAAACGAATTGGTATTGGGGTCCTGATCAACAATGTCGGCATAAGCCTGCTTGTACAGGACGTAATAATCGTTGTTCCAGTCAATCCAATAGCCAAATGCGGCAAAGCCTCCGTATACTAACGGAACTTTCCAGTATTTCTTGTTATAGATCTGACCCAAACCCGGCAAAACAGCCGAATAAATAGTGGCTTTCCGGGCCGAATGTTCCGGTTTTACAAATGAAGCCATCAGGCTGTCTGCAGCAGTTTGTTCCTGGGCAGAAGCACAAAATCCTGCTGAAAGAAACAGGATTAGTAGGATGGCTTTGATAAGGTGCGTCAATTCTGTTTCTTTTTATTGTCAATTAGCCATTCAGTTTGTCCAGGATACCCATAATCCGCTCCAGGTCTTTGGTCGACCCAAAGGGAATCACAATTTTACCTTTCCCCTTGTTATTCAGGGAGAAATCGACCTTGGCGCGGAAGAAATTGCTCAGGTGTTCCTTCAGTTCGCCGTATTCGGCCGGATATTTTTCTTTCACCTCCTGTTCCGGTTTCTCCTCCTGTTTTTCTGATCCGTTTTCCAGGTTGCGGACCAGGTCTTCCACTTTTCTGACGGAAAGGTCTTCGGTCAGAATCAGTTCATAGATCGATAGCTGGTCTTCGGGATTGGGGATGTTGACCAAAGCCCGGGCGTGGCCCATAGAAATGGTTTTATCGATAATACCTTTCTGAATTAAAGTCGGCAATTTCAGTAACCGCAGGTAATTGGATATGGTCGAACGCTTTTTCCCGACACGTTCGCTCAATGTTTCCTGCGTCAGTTGGCATTCTTCAATCAGGCGTTGGTACGAAAGGGCAATTTCAATTGCATCCAGGTCTTCCCGCTGGATGTTTTCCACCAGGGCCATTTCAAGCATACCGTCATCTTCGGCAACACGGATGTAAGCCGGCACGGTTTTCAGCCCGGCGATTTTTGATGCTCTGAAACGGCGTTCCCCGGCAATGATCTGGTATTTGTCGCCATCGGTTTTCCGCAGGGTGATGGGCTGGATAATGCCAATTTTACGGATTGATTCGGCTAACTCATTCAGCGCGCTTTCGTCAAATTTTGTTCGTGGTTGAAAGGGATTGGCTTCAATATTTTCAACAGGGACTTCATTGATTGACGGGCCATGATGTTCTTTTTGGTGATCGGCATCGTCAATTAATGCGCCTAAACCTCTGCCCAATGCATTCCTTTTAGCCATAATATCTTCGAATCTTTATTCAATTATTTTTTCTGAATTCTTAATCTTAGTCAAATCGTTCTTCTGCAGGATCTCGCGGGCCAGGTCCATGTAGCTTGTTGCTCCTCGCGAACTGGCATCGTACAGCACGGCAGGCATCCCGTAACTTGGCGCCTCACTTAATTTGATGTTCCTGGTGATCAGGGTTTCAAAAACCATATCGCCAAAGTGGGTACGAACTTCTTCCAAAACCTGGTTCGACAGGTTGAGACGTGAGTCGTACATGGTCAGTAAAAATCCTTCAATTTCAAGCTCGGGGTTTAACCGGGTTTGAATGATTTTGATCGTGTTTAAGAGTTTTCCCAATCCTTCGAGCGCGAAATACTCGCACTGGACCGGGATGATGATGGAATCGGCGGCAGTCAGCGCATTCACCGTGATCAACCCCAGCGAGGGCGAACAGTCGATCAGGATAAAATCGTATTCATCGCGGATTTTTTCGATGACGGTTGACAAAACCTTTTCACGATTGGGTAAATTAAGCATCTCAATCTCGGCCCCAACCAGGTCAATATGTGAAGGGATCAGGTCCATCCCGTTGATTTCAGAATTGAGGATGATTTTCCGGGGGTCCAGATCGTCGACAATACATTCGTAGATGCTGGTCTTTACATTTTTCACATCGAAACCGATACCCGAGGTGGCATTGGCTTGCGGATCAGCATCGATTATCAGCACTTTTTTTTCCAAAACAGCCAGACTGGCCGCCAGGTTGATGGCTGTTGTTGTCTTTCCGACTCCTCCTTTTTGATTAGCGAGTGCAATAACTTTTCCCATGTGATTATTCGTGATTTTTGCTGAGTTCCAAAGTTAATATTTTAATGTAGAAAACGACGGAAATTTCATTTCAGTTATTTTCTGATGTTCAAATTTTATCGTGCGGTACAAAAGTATAAAAATTGAGATTCTAAAATACAGTCGTTTGTTAAATTATGTTACAAAGATTTAACGTGATGCCTTTTCTTCTCCTTCCGGCAGTTTTTCTTCTGAGGATGAGGGCTTTTCACTCCGAACCGGACAACCAGGCTTACATCGGATCAACATCGGCATAAACAACCAGGTTGGCATGATTGGGCAGGGACTTCAGCTGTTTGATTTCGTCCATGATCTGTTTTTTTGACTGGGCCAGTTTATGGTCCCGGTCCAGTTTAATCCAGATTTCTTTTTGATACCAGTTTTGAATCCGGCTGATAACCGGGTATTCGGGCCCCAGCATGTTCATACCGAAAAGTTTACGGAGTCTGGCTCCCAAATGGTCGGCAGCCGGGTTCAGCCGTTCCTGGTTCTTGTGTTTGAGGACAATCTTCACCAGGCGAAAGTAAGGCGGGTATTTGAACAACTTCCGCTCGGCCATCTGGACGTTGAACAATTGCTGAAAATTGTTGGCAACAACGTCGTGCAGTACCGGGTGTTTGGGCTGGCTGGTCTGAATAATCACCTTCCCCTGTTTGTTTTTACGCCCGGCCCGCCCGCTCACCTGGGCCATGAGCTGATAAGAACGCTCAAAGGAACGGAAATCGGGATAGTTCAGCAACTGATCGGCATCGAGGATGCCCACCACGCTCACATGGTCGAAATCGAGGCCCTTGGTCACCATTTGTGTGCCGGCCAGAATATCAATCTGTTTGCTTTCAAATTGATAGATCAGCCGTTCATAGGCTCTTTTTGCGCGTGTTGTGTCCATATCCATCCGGGCAATCCGGGCATCGGGAAAAATCAGGGCCAGCTCTTCTTCAATTTTTTCGGTGCCAAATCCGCGTGTGCGAATATCTTCGGAATGACATTCGCCGCAATTGGCAGGCAGCGGTTCGGTGTGTCCGCAATAATGACAAATCAGCGCCGAACGGTGTTTGTGATAGGTCAGGCTGACGTCGCAATGACGGCACTTGGGAATCCAGCCGCAGGCGGAACACTGCAGGTACGGAGCAAAGCCGCGCCGGTTTTGGAACACAATCACCTGCTCGCCGTTTGCCAGCGCCTGATTGATTTCTTCGTACAATTGCGGGCTCAGCAACGATTTCATCTGTTTTCGGCGGGTTGCCTGGCGGACATCGGCGATCACAATTTCCGGGAGGCTGATATTCTGAAAGCGTTCCGTTAATTCAACCAGGGCGTATTTGCCGGTTTTGGCGTTAAAATAACTTTCGAACGAGGGCGTGGCTGTTCCCAGGATCACCTGTGCCTGGTGGATTTGTCCCAATACCACGGCTACATCGCGGGCATGGTAACGGGGAGAGGGGTCAAACTGTTTATAGCTGTTTTCGTGTTCCTCGTCGACGATGATCAGCCCAAGTTTGCGGAATGGCAGGAAAACCGCGGAACGGGCGCCCAAAACAATTTGAAATGAATGTTTTTTTTCGTGAAGGGTATTGAACCAGATTTCGACCCGCTCGGCATCGTTAAACCGGGAATGATAAATGCCGGCTTTGTCGCCGAAAGCACGCTTCATTCGGTTGATCAGCTGGGTGGTTAAGCCAATTTCGGGCACCAGGTAAAGTACCTGGTTGCCTTTTTCCAGCTGTTCTTCAATCAGCTTGATGTAAATTTCGGTTTTGCCGCTCGATGTAATTCCATGCAGCAAAACCGGCTTTTTGCCGGCCCGCTTTTCAACAAGTTGATCCAGGGCAACTTGCTGAGCTTCATTTAAATCAAAAATCACCTGGTCCTGATCATACGAAAAATCCAGCCGGCCAATTTCAATGTCTTCCGAGCGCAGGATGTTTTTTTCGATGAGCATCCGCAGCACCCCCTCGTTCGATCCGCTCCGCTCCAGCAGTTCTTTCCGGGCGATGGTTGTTTTTGGCTGCTCGTGATAAATTGTTTCAGCCAGAAAAAAATTGAACAAAGCGAACTGTTTCTTTGCTTTTTTCAGGCTTTCGAGCGCTTCGCCAATCGCCGGCTCTGTCAGCGTATGGGCATGAAGAGAAATATAAGCGGCTGTTTTGGGCCGGTAACTTTCTTCCAGCTTTTCTTCAATCAGGATCGCGTTTCTTTCAAGCAAAATTTTCAGGCTTGCCAAGGCCGAACGTTTACCCAGAAAACGGTTAATATCCTGAATGCTCTTTTGTCCCTGGTCCTGCAGCATCAGCAACAAGGCTTCTTCGTCGCCCGACAGATCAACCGGCAGGTTGCTGTGCGGGTTAAAACTGATCCGCGTCTGGCTTTCCAGTTTTAAGGCCGAAGGCAGGGCGGCTTTGTAAACTTCGCCCAGGCTGCAGCAATAATAGCTGACCATCCATTCCCACAGAATTAACTGGGCCGGCGTAACAACAGGTTCTTCATCCAAAATGGCATCAATATCCTTCAGATCGAACGAACCGGCCGGAATTTCGGCATGAAGGCGGTACACCAGGGCCGAAAAGAACTTGCGGGCGCCAAATTGCACAACAACCCGAACGCCAACTTTAATTTTGGCCTGGAATTCGGGCGCCACCCGGTAGGTAAACTGGTCGCCAAGGGGCAGGGGCAGTATCACATCAGCATATAAATCTCCGGACATCGTTTTGCAAACTTCGCAAAATTTATTCAGTTTAACCGAAACAGGCAACCGCTGTTGATAACTTATTTCCGCCATCATCCGGGTTTACGTTAATTCTGTTATATTCGCTGCCATAACCTGAGCCCTTGACCGGACCAAAAGAAAATACAGAGAGCAACTGGGTGCTTGCATTGAAAAAAGGAGACGCGCAGGCTTTTGATGCCATTTTCAGGATGTATGGCAAACGGCTGTATTATTTCGCCTGGGGTTATTTGAAATCAAAGCCCGAGGCGGAGGAAGTTGTCCAGGAAGTTTTTCTTAAAATCTGGAAAAACCGGGAAGGCTTAAACCCCGACTTGTCGTTTAAAGCTTACCTGTTTAAAATTGCCTTCAACCACATCCAGGAATTATTTTTAAAACTGGCCAACGAAAGGAAATACCTCAACCAACTGGTCGAATCGTCGGTTTCGTTTACCAACGAGATGGACGAACGGATTAACTACCGATCGTTGCTCGAATTGGTCGACGGGCTGATTCGTCAATTACCGGCCCGGCAAAGTCGGGTTTTTATTCTGCGGAAAAAGGAGGGCAAATCCCTGAATGAAATTGCCGAGGAACTCAACATCTCTCCAAAAACGGTAGAAAACCACATCACCGAAGCCATGAAAAAAATAAAAGAAGGTTTATCTGACGAACACATGGCCGGTCTGTTATTCTTTTTCCTGTTTGTAAAAAAATAAGCAGGCAGGCATTTCGGGGCTCCCAAAAAAAAAATTTCAGGCAGACTAGGGGAAAATGATTTCTCAGCCCTATAACTTATCAGTAGCGAAAGTGTCATCTTCCTGTTTCGGAATAATCACTTGTTTCAACGCTGCTTTTGAAGGATGAAAATTTCACAGGATATATTGCAACGTTTTTTCGCCGGCAACTGTTCAAGGAATGATTACCGGTTGGTTCACCGGCAATTCTCGGCAAAAGAAGATCGGGAAGAATTAAGAAAACTGCTGGAGAAACACTGGATGGAATTTGATCCGGCAGATGTCGGTCAGGATGAAACGTTTGACAACATGCTGCACCGGCTTCATCACCAGCTTCATCTTGAGGAAAGTAAAAAAACAATCCGTTTGTCGCGGTTTCAATGGATCCAGCGAATTGCGGCCATTTTATTTATACCCCTGTTACTGTCGTTCCTGGCCTATTTGTATGTCAACCGGCAGGGAAATGATCCGGAAGCTTATGCTGAAATCAGGAGCCCGCTTAGCGGGAAAACACATTTTGTTTTGCCCGATGGCACATCCGGTTTTTTAAATAACGGATCGGTGCTAAAATATCCCCTTGCTTTCAACCAAAGCCGTCAGGTTGACCTGGTGGGTGAGGCTTGTTTTGATGTGGCGCACAACGGGAAACCATTTCACGTGTTAACAAAAACACTGGACATCAAAGTGATGGGGACCACATTTAACGTCATTGCCTACGACGACGACCTGACGGAAGAAGTTGTTTTACAGTCGGGTAAGGTACAGGTTTCGTCTAAATCCGGAAATAAGCTGGCGATACTTGAACCTGATCAGAAAGTGACCATCAGTTTGGCCTCCAATAAAGTAGTTCTGAGACAGGTCGATGCCTCCCAGTATACCGCATGGACGAAAGGCAAGCTTGTGTTCCGGAACGAAAGCCTTGATCTGGTTGTAAAACGGCTAAGCCGGTGGTATAATGTTGATTTCGATCTGGCCGACCCCGAACTGCTGGAATATACCTTTCACGCTACTTTCATGGATGAGCGGCTGGATGAAGTCTTAAAACTGTTATCCTTAACAACGCCGATTTCATACGAAACGGAGAAACGAAGACAACCGGCCGGGAGCGAAGTTACAGAGCGACAGCTGATTAAACTAAAACAAACCAAAGAAACGAAAAACCGAATACAACAATAAAAAAACAGGAAAGTGCTGGCACACCTTCCTGTTGACAATCAAGTAGTTTACGCAAAACGAATGTTTAACCACTTAATGATTCAAATTTATGAAAAAAAAACGAATCCGGGTGTCAGAGCTCCTCTGCACGCTGATTAAAATCTGGAAGATTATGCGTTTAGGATTATTCTTTCTGTTTTTATTTATGGCCCAGTCGTGGGCTGTTGAGTCGTATTCTCAGCAAACGCGTTTGACCATGAACATGAAAAATGCGAAGGTGATTGATGTGCTGAACCATATTGAAAATCAAACCGACTTCTTTTTTCTGTTTAACCAAAAACTGGTCGATGTTGACCGGCGCGTGGATATTGATGTCAATCAGGTAAAGGTGGAAACGATCCTTTCACAGTTGTTTGGTCAGACGAATGTGAGCTATTTAATCAAAGATCGTCAGATTGTGCTGACCACGAGCCAGACGGATTTTGACCGGTTTCAACAGCAAAAGGCCGTTTCGGGAACCGTAACCAACGAACAAGGCGAACCGCTGCCCGGTGTTACGGTCGTTGTAAAAGGCACTTCCGCAGGAACCATCACCGACATCAACGGGGATTTTACCCTGAAAGATACCGGATCCGGGAATACCCTGGTATTCTCTTTTGTCGGAATGGAGAATAAGGAAATTCTGATTGGCTCTCAATCGGTGATCAATGTAAGCTTGAAAGAAAGCACCATCGGGCTGGAAGAAGTGGTGGCGATTGGTTATGGCACCATGAAAAAGAGCGACCTGACCGGTTCGGTTTCATCGGTGAAAACGGAAACATTGGAATCAGTTCCGGTTTACAACATGGAACAGGCACTGAAAGTTGGAGCTGCCGGAGTTCAGGTCACCCAAAACTCAGGTAATCCGGGCGGGCGTATCGAAGTTCGTATCCGCGGCGGAAACTCGATGATCGGCGACAACCAGCCTTTGTATGTGGTCGACGGTTTCCCGATGGTAGGAGGAATCAACTTTCTGAATCCATCCGATATCGAATCGGTTGACATCCTGAAAGACGCCTCGGCAACAGCCATTTATGGCGCGCGCGGGGCAAACGGGGTTGTCATCATCACCTCCAAAAGGGGCAAAGCCGGACAAAAAAGCCGTATCGAAGTGAACAGCTTTTTCGGTTTTCAAAAAGAAACAAAAAGGTACGATTTGCTGGATGCGAAAGAATATGCCATCATCGCCAATGAATGGCTGAAAAACGCTGGCCAGCAGCCTTATTTTAACGTCGATCAGGTGCAGAGCCCGGGAACCGATTGGCAGGATGCCGTGTTGCGCACAGCGCCTTTACACAATCACACGATTACTTTTTCGGGTAGTTCCGATAAAACACGTTATTCGCTGTCGGGCAATTATTACGATCAGGAAGGAATCCTGATCAATTCGGGCGTCAAAAGAGGTTCGGTGAGATTAAACCTGGACCACGAGATGAACAGTTGGTTGAAAATGGCGGTTAATATGAATTTATCAAGAAGGGAACGTTTATCGGTTCCGGTTGACAATGGCTACCGTGGCACCTCGGTTTTGTCGGCTGCAGCTTCGGCCCCCCCAACGCTCCCGGTTTATGACCAAAACGGAATCCCTACTCAAATCGAAAAAGCTTATAGCTTTGGTTCTGCTGATATGCGTAACCCGATGATTTTTGCCGGAATGCAAACCCGTGCGCTTGCTAATAACGTAGTTGGTAACGGCACCTTCGACGTTAAACTGACCAACGAACTTTCATTTAAAACACTGCTGGGCATCGAGTATGCCTATTCGATCAATGACTATTTTGAGCCGCTTATTTTTGAGAATGACAGGGGGAGCGGTTCTCAATCTACCTACTACCGCAGCTCGTTTCTGAACGAAAACCTACTGACTTATGTCAAGAATTTTGGCGAAAAACACAGTTTGACCGCAGTTGGCGGTTATACTTACCAAACCAGCCTCGACCGGAATTTCGGGGTCAGCATCAGCGGCTTCTCAAACAATACCACCGAGAACTATAACCTGGGCGCCGCCGAAACGGTGAATACGCCATCATCGGGTTATTCGGAGTGGGTTTTGGCTTCGTGGCTTGCCCGTGCAAATTATTCATTCAGCAACAAATATCTGCTTACAGTGAGTGTCCGCGCTGATGGTTCGTCCAGGTTCGGGGCCAATAACAAGTGGGCGACTTTCCCCTCGGCTGCCTTCGCCTGGCGGGTTTCCGAAGAGCCGTTTATGACGGATGCCGGCTTGATCAGCGACCTGAAACTCCGGGCCAGTTACGGCGTCACCGGCAACACGGCATTAAGCCCATACCGTTCATTAGACCGGATGTTGTCAACCAGAGTGATTTACGCCAACCAGGAAGACGAAATTGGTTATTACCCCGCGGGTATCTCGAACAGCGAACTGAGATGGGAATCAACAGAACAGATCGACGTTGGCTTCGATTTGGCGATCATGAACAACCGTTTTCGCCTGACAGCCGATTATTATAAGAAAAACACGACCGATCTTTTGGCAGAAGTGCCGCTTCCTCCGTCAGTCGGGTTCGGATCTATCCTTCAAAACATTGGCGAAATCCAAAACCAGGGTTTTGAATTTACGCTCAATGCCGACATTTTAAGAAGTGAGGTAAAATGGGATGTAGCGGTCAATTTTTCAACCAACAAAAACAAAGTGATCGAAATTGCCGGAGGAAGCGACGTTCTCAGTGCAGGGCAAACAGCCGTTTGGTCAAGTTCCAACATCGCCCGGGTTGGCAAACCGCTGGGAAGTTTCTTTGGATACCTGGAAGACGGTTTGACCGAAAACGGCTTCATCAAATATAAAGATGTGAGCGGCCCGGAAGGCGTGCCCGACGGGATCGTGAATGCGCTTGACCGCGTAATCCTGGGGAACCCGAGTCCTGATTTCTTTTACGGCCTCAACTCAAACCTTTCGTATAAAAATTTCGAACTGAACGTGATCCTGGACGGCGTGTATGGCAACGAGGTTTTCAATGCCACCAACGGTACCCATTTAAACTCGTTCCAGCGCGGGAGCAACCAGTTTAAAGACATCATGGGAAACTACTGGACAGCCGAAAATCCCGACCCAAACGCCAAATACCCAAAAATCAGCTCCTTATCCGGCTTTGATGTATCGGACCGTTTTATCGAAGACGGCAGTTACCTGCGGGTACGGTCGCTACGGCTTGCATACAACCTCCCGGTGCGAAAAATGGGCCTGACGTTTTTCGATTTTGCCCAGATCTATATCTCCGGGACAAACCTGTTTACTTTCACCGACTACACGGGACTTGACCCGGAAGTAAACACCAAAGGCGTTGATGATCAAAATATTGGAAATCGTTTAAACATGGGGCACGACCAAAGCGGTTATCCCAATGCCAAAACGTATGCAATCGGGTTCAAACTTAACTTCTAAAAACCAGACAGACATGAAAAAAATATCATTCTTTATTTTATTGGCAATCACGTTGATGTCGTGTGAAAACATGCTGGATGAAGTTCCCAAAAACTTCGTATCCAGGGCCAATTATTATCAGAACGAAGCCGATGCCCAGGGAGCATTAAATGGGGCTTATCAACCTATCGGGCCTGATTTTTACGACATTCAGCATTATTTAATGGTTGAACTGCACGGCGACTTCCTGAACGGTCGCGGGTCGCAGGCGCCTATCTCGTTCATGGACAGGGTGCTGGACCAGCAAAATATCGGGAGGACTTCCGGCAGTTGGTTGAGGCTGTACAGCGCTGTTAACCGCGCCAATGCGGTTTTGGACAATGTCCCGAATATTGTAAACATAACGGAAGCAGCACAAAAACGCATCCTTGCCGAAGCCCGTTACCTTCGTGCGATGGCCTATTTTGAGCTGGTGAGAGGCTGGGGACCGGTGCCGCTGAAAACCAAAGAAAGTATCGACCTGTCGGACCTGGAGTCGCCCAGAGTGCCTGAAAACCAGGTTTATGAACTAATTCTTTCCGATCTGCAAGCTGCTGAAATAGATTTGCCCGAAACCGTTGGCGCCGAAACGGGGAAAGCTTCCAAATGGGCAGCCAAAATGCTGTTGTCGCATGTTCACCTCACGCTCGGAAATTGGGCACAGGCTGCCGAAAAAGCGAATGATGTGATTAACAGCGGTAAATATTCACTGGTTACCGTAAACACAGCCAACGATTTCTACAAGATCTTTGCTGTTGAAACCAGTACCGAAGACATCATGTCGATCCATCACTCGGAAACCAGCCAGTCCACGATTCCCCAATACCTGCATATGGGAAATAACTACCCGTATAATTACAGCAGTTCGGGTTTCTTCGCCTGGCTGCCGGATATGAATTCGTTTATTGGAAGCAGTTGGGATGAAAACGACCTCCGTAAATCATTCAATCTGTACACCCATATCCAAAATTCAGCCGGCAATTGGGTCCCGCTTCCGTCAACCACACCGGTACTGTTCAAAAAGTTCATCACCAACTCGAGTGGACTTCGGATTTACACTGTCCCCATTTACAGGTATTCCGAAGCATTCCTTTTTTATGCCGAAGCGGCCTGCCAGGCCGAAAACGGCCCGTCAGCCCTGGCGCTGGAACGGTTAAACATGATTAAGCGGAGGGCCTACGGTTATGCCCCGAATACCGCTTCGCCGGTTGATTATCCTTCGGGAATGAGCAAGGAAGAATTTGTCGACACTGTTTTGAAAGAAAGGGCCTACGAGTTTATGCTTGAAAGAAGGCGCTGGTTTGACCTGAAACGGACCGGCAAAGCCAAAGCTGCCTTTGCCGCCGTCGGCAAAAACCTGATCGACCAACGTTTGCTCTGGCCAATTCCGGAAAATGAAATCAACAACAACCCGGCAATCAACCAGGCCGATCAAAACCCGGGGTATTAATGAATATTATCGGAACGGTCCCATAGCGACGGAAATTAAATACAAAGACACAAGAGCACGAAAAAAATAGTCGGCAACTATGGTTTCGTGGCTTGGTGTCTTTGCATGCAATCGGTACGATCGTTTCGAAAGCATTCTTTTTTTCACAATTAAAGCTGATAACGTATGAGCATGAAAGCAGAAGGCATTTTACTAAGTATCCCGTTGCTGTTTAGCATTTCCACCCAGGCTGCTGAAAACCCGGGACCACCGGTTGAAAAACCAAATATTCTGTTGATCCTGGCTGACGACCTTGGCTACGAAAAGTTAGGATGTTACGGAGGGTTGGGCACTTCTACACCAAACCTGGATAAGATGGCTGAAAAAGGGGCGCTTTTTACCCGTACTTATACAAGTCCCGTTTGTACCCCTTCGCGCATGAGCCTGTACACCGGTAGCTACACACCAAGGCATCAATACACCAAAGTGCTTCCCATTCATTTAGGTTCGAAAGAGGTTGTTGACTTTGAAAACCGTTTTCCCACTTATGCGCAGTCATTAAAAGAAGCGGGGTATCAAACTTCGGTTACCGGGAAATGGCAGTTGGGTGCTTTGGAGTTTTATCCCGATCATTGTAAAAGCGCCGGCTTCGATTCGTGGTGCGTCTGGCAAATCTGGAAAGACAACCGGAAGACGGTTCGCTACTGGGAACCAACCATCAACCGTGACGGGCAAATCATGAGAACCACAGAAAAAGACTTTGGCCCCGATATGCTGACCAATTATGTCATTGACAGGATGAAAGCGGCGAAAGAAGCCGGAGAGCCTTTTCTGATCCATCACAACATGCTGCTTCCCCATGACCCGATCATCGAAACTCCCGATGATGTCAAAGCCGGGCGGGGAGCCAGCCTGGACCACATGATCAGTTATTTGGACAAGCAGGTGGGCATTTTGCTGAACGCTCTGAATGAACTTCATTTGACTGACCAGACCATCGTCTTTTTCATGGGCGACAACGGAACGTTTGCCCAATCGCCCCGAATGACCACACAGGGCGAAGTCGCCGGGGGAAAATATGACCTGAACGACGGCGGTTCCCACGTCCCTTTTATAGCTTATGCCCCCGGGCGGGTTCCGGCAAACAGCAAAGTGAACGATTTAATCGATTTTGCCGATTTTTTCCCGACGATTTGTGAACTGGCGGGGGCCAACATTCCCCGACATGCCAACCCCGACGGGATATCCTTTGTGAAACCTTTGACGGGAAAAGGGGCTGGCGAACGCCAATGGGTAACCAGTGGAATCGATGATGATTTTTTTATTTTTGATGGGGAATGGCGGTTACACGCCAAGGATAGCAAGCTTTTCGACTGCCGTCAACTTCCAAACGAAGCAGCGGCTGACGAAACTTCAGCCGAGGCCAAAAAAGCCCGGGAAAAACTGGCTCCTGTTGTCGAACGCTTGAAGCAAATCGCTGTAAATAACTAAACTTAATCAACTAAATCAGTACCATGAGACATCCTTCAAAATCAGTCCGCATGATCTTTCTGACTGCGATTTGGCTGCCCTTGCTCTTTTCCTGCCGGCAGCCTGAAAAAAACACGGAATCAGCCGATGTCATCATTTACGGCGGAACGTCGGCGGCAATTACCGCCGCGGTCGAAGTCGTCCAATCCGGCAAAACCGTGCTGGTGGTTTCGCCCGACACCCACCTGGGAGGCCTTTCCTCCGGCGGCCTGGGTTTTACCGATACCGGCAATAAGGCGGCAATTGGCGGTCTTTCCCGTGAGTTTTATCACCGGGTTTGGCTGCATTATAACGATTCGGCAGCCTGGAAATGGCAAAAACAGTCCGAATACGGCAACAAAGGCCAGGGCACCGTGGCAATGGACGGCGAAAACCGGACCATGTGGATCTTTGAACCGCATGTGGCCGAACAGGTTTTCGAAGATTTTGTGAACGAAAACAGGATTCCTGTCTTCCGCAACGAATGGCTCGACCGCGAAACCGGCGTGAGTGTTGAAAACGGGAAAATCACTTCCCTCAAAACACTTTCAGGAAAAACATTTTCGGGGAAGATGTTTATTGATGCCACCTATGAAGGCGACCTGATGGCTGCCGCCGGCGTCAGTTACCATGTAGGCCGCGAAGCTTGCTCCGTGTACAATGAGTCATGGAACGGCGTACAGGCCGGCGTTTTTCATCACGGTCACTACTTCAAAGAGAACATCAATCCGTATGTCGTCCCGGGCGATCCCGCCAGCGGTTTGCTCCCGGGCGTTTCGGCAGAAAAACCCGGCGAAAATTGCTCCGGCGATCATAAAATCCAGGCATATTGTTTTCGTTTGTGCATGAGTAAGCATCCCGACAACCGGACGCCGTTCCCGAAACCCGACAACTACGATCCGGCGCAATACGAATTGCTTGCGCGCGTGTTCGACACGGGTTGGGATGAATGGTTCCAAAAATTCGACCTGATCCCTAACCGGAAAACCGACACCAATAACCACGGACCGTTCAGCAGCGACTACATCGGGATGAATTACGACTATCCGGAGGCCTCCTACGAACGAAGGAAAGAGATCATCAAGGCGCATGAAGATTACCAGAAAGGGCTATTATATTTCGTGTCAAACGATGAGCGTGTGCCCGATGAAATCCGTACCAAAATGCAAGACTGGGGGTTGGCTAAAGATGAATTTACCGAAAACGGAAACTGGCCGCATCAGTTATACATCCGGGAAGCCCGCCGGATGATTGGTCAGTATGTGACCACCGAAAACGACGTGCTGGCCAAAAGCGAAGTTCCCGGACCGGTGGGAATGGGATCGTATGCAATGGATTCGCACAATGTGCAGCGTTTTGTTACCGATGAAGGTTTCGTTCAGAATGAGGGCGATATTGGCGTACACCCGCACAAGCCTTACCAGATCGCGTACGGTTCAATCGTCCCCAAAGCGGAAGAATGCGTCAATTTACTGGTGCCGGTGGCCCTGTCATCCAGTCATATCGCTTACGGATCGATCCGGATGGAGCCGGTGTTTATGATTCTCGGGCAGTCGGCAGCGGCTGCGGCAATCCTGGCGATCGATCAGAAATACCGGGTACAGGAAGTGCCTTACGCCGATTTAAAAAAGGTGCTGGAGATGAGGAAACAAGTGTTAAGTTTAAATGAATGATTTTTAACTTTGATGGCTAAATATAATTAAACCTGATACGGATGATCACGCTAATCGTTAGTTTGTCGGCCTTGTTGCTGGGCTACCTGTTTTACTCGAAGTTTGTAGAACGTTTTGCCGATGTGGATGCCACGAGGATTACGCCGGCATTTTCAATGAAAGACGGGGTCGACTACCTCCCTTTGCCCTGGTGGCGGATCTTTCTGATCCAGTTTTTGAATATTGCCGGGCTGGGGCCCATCTTTGGCGCTGTAGCCGGGGCGATGTGGGGGCCGGTAGCTTATTTGTGGATTGTTTTGGGGGCCATCTTTGCCGGGGCCACCCACGATTATTTCTCGGGCATTCTGTCGATTAACCACAACGGACTGAGCATTACCGAGATTGTAGGCATCTACATGGGAAACATGGCCAAACAGCTTATGCGCGGGTTTACCGTGATACTAATGATCATCGTGGGCGCTGTTTTCATTATGGGACCGGCCGGAATCCTGAGCGATATGACCAGCGGTTTTGGCGGGCCGGCGTTTTGGGTTTGGGTGGTCTTTATATACTACCTGCTGGCCACCATGTTGCCGATCGACAAGATTATCGGAAAGATTTACCCGGTTTTCGGCTTTTCACTCTTGTTTATGGCGATCGGGCTGATCACCGCCCTGCTTTTGGGAGGGTATCATATTCCGGAATTAACTTTTTCATCCATTCATAATTTTCATCACCGGGCAGCCGAATTTCCGGTTTTTCCCATGCTGTTTATCACCATTGCCTGCGGGGCTATCTCGGGCTTTCATGCCACTCAGTCGCCCCTGATGGCCCGGTGCGTAACCAACGAGAAATACGGACGCCGGGTATTTTACGGCGCCATGATTACCGAAGCCGTTGTTGCCATTATCTGGGCGTCAATCAGCATGAGTGTGTTTGGCGGAGTTCGCGAACTGAACGAAACCATGCAGCAAAACCAGGGAAATGCAGCTGTAATTGTGAATACCATTTCCAACTCGTTATTGGGTAAGTTTGGCGGATTTTTGGCTTTACTCGGCGTGGTGGCTGCCCCGATTACTTCGGGCGACACCGCATTTCGCAGCGCCCGGCTAATTGTAGCCGATTTCCTGAATTACCGGCAAGGTCCCGTCAAAAACCGCCTGTTCATCAGCATTCCCTTGTTCCTGATCGGCTACTTGCTGACTCAGATTAACTTTAGCGTGATCTGGCGCTATTTTGCCTGGTCGAACCAAACACTGGCCACCGTGGTGTTATGGACCATCACTGTTTATCTGGCGAAAAAACAAAAGCCGGTTTGGACCACGCTGGTTCCCGCCGTGTTTATGACTGCCGTGATCTCAACCTACATTCTTCTCGCTCCCGAAGGCTTTGCCTTAGGTAAAGAAGCAGCTTATACAATCGGATCGGCGTTTACCGCTTTGGTGACGTTCTGGTTCTTTTGGTACAAAATAAAACTTAACAGGCCAAAACTTGTTCCGGCGACTCAGGCCATCCGGGTGGAAGATGCTCTCCCGGCACAAAAAACGGAATAATCATTAAAAAAGAACAAACATGAAAAACATCGTGATATATGCAGGATTCCTGCTTTCTTTTATTTCCATGTGTTATGCGGGTCCAAAACAGGATTTTGATTTGGTTGTTTACGGGGGGACTTCTTCCGGAGTCGCAGCAGCGATCCAGGCCAGCCGGATGGGAAAGTCGGTTGTTTTGATTGAACAAACCAATCGTATTGGCGGGTTAACAACCGGCGGATTGGGACAAACCGATATCGGCAAAAAAGAAGCTGTCGGAGGTATTGCCCGCGAGTTCTACCAGAATATCAGGCAATATTATAACAATCCGGCCAACTGGAAGTGGCAAAAGCCCGACGATTACAAAGACAGCGGCCAAACCCGGACCGAGTCAAACGAAACGGCGATGTGGACCTTCGAACCCTCGGCGGCCCTGAGCGTACTGCACGAAATGCTGAAAAACGAAAAGATCACCCTCGTTTATCAGCAGCAGCTCAACCGCGAAACCGGTGTAGCAAAAAAAGGGACCCGGATTGTTTCCATTACGATGGAAAGCGGCGAAACCTATTCGGGCCGCATGTTTATCGACGCCACTTATGAAGGCGATCTGATGGCCGCTGCCAGGGTATCGTATACGTTCGGACGGGAAAGTAACAGCGAGTTTGGCGAAAACCTGAACGGTATCCAATGGACCAACGAAGCCGAAACACTAACCGGCGGTTATTCCCGGAACTCGGCAAATCACAATTTTGCAGATGGCGTTGATCCCTATGTGGTGAAAGGCGACCCGGCCAGTGGTCTGTTGCCCTTTATTTCATCAATCGGCCCGGGAGAACAGGGAACGGGCGACAAAGGCATTCAGGCATATTGTTTTCGCATGTGCCTGACCGATCACCCCGACAACCGGATTCCTTTTACCAAACCCGATGGCTACAGGGAAATCGAATACGAATTGTTGCTGCGTAATTACGAAGCCGGTGAAAAAGCCGTTCCGTGGATCAATTCGTCCATGCCAAACCGGAAAACCGACACCAACAACCGGCTTGGCTTCTCAACCGATTATATCGGGCAAAACTACGACTATCCCGAAGCCTCGTACCGGGAAAGGGAGAAAATTGTCGAAGCCCACAGAAGATACCAGCAGGGGCTGATGTGGACTTTAGCTTACCACCCCCGGATGCCCGAATCGATCCGGGCAGAAGTTTCCCGATGGGGAACCTGTAAAGACGAGTTTGAACGCGAAGACGGCTGGCAGCAGCAATTGTACGTTCGCGAGGCGCGGCGGATGATCAGCAGTTACGTGATGAGCCAGAAGAACTGCGAACGGATAGAGATCGTGAATGACCCCGTTGGGATGGCGGCTTACGGAATGGACTCGCACCATGTGAAACGTTATGTAACACCCGAAGGATTCGTGAAGAATGAAGGAAATGTGGAAGCGCATGTAAAATACCCGTTCCCGATCAGTTACCGCTCAATCGTCCCGAAAAAAGCCGAATGTTCCAATTTACTGGTTCCGGTTTGTTTAAGCTCAACACACATTGCCTTTGGGTCTATCCGTATGGAGCCGGTGTTCATGGTGCTGGGACAATCGGCCGCTACTGCAGCCTGTCAGGCAATCGATCAGAAAAAAGCCATCCAGGAAATCAATTACATCAAACTAAAAGAAAAACTGCTGACCGACCGGCAAGTGCTTGAAGTACCGGCACAATGAAGAGAACTGTAAAAAACATCAGGCTGTATTTTTATGCAGCCTGATGTTTTTTTTCCCTTTGCATATAATTTTCCTCCGGTTTTGCAGTTATGAATAATGACTGGCCGAAATTAAGGGCCGGAAGGATGATAAGGGTGTATAGGTCGTTTCTTTGAAATTTATGTAGGTAATGGGTGCATTGACCTGTATACATCGTAACTAAAGAACATTCTTGCTTAGCTAACTTTCCGGGGTATTGAAAAAATTGATTTATCGCACTAATTGTCAATTTAAAATTAAGGTTTATGAAAAAGAGAATTTATTTCCTTGTTGTTTTTGCTGCTGTACTGATGAGTTGCGGCGGCAATAAATCAAAATCGCCGGATGAAAATCAAAACAGCGTGGTAACGCTGGAAGAAGAAAAAACGGTGTTAGACTCGATGAATGCCGTAATTGAAACGGCCAGGCAGGATATTGAACAAACCGTAAGCGAACTGGATAATCTGCTGGAAGGTTTGTAAAAAATGTGACCTATTTAATTCGTTCATTTAAAAATTTAGTTATGAAACATATAATACGCATTTCGTTTATACTTCTTGCCGTACTTGGAAGCTCGGTGGTTTTTGCACAAAGCCAACAAACAGGCAAGAAAGAAGAAAAAGTGGTTGAAGCAAAAGAAAAGCAACAGGCAGCCAAAGAGAAGAAACTGAATGAAGCCGAAGTTGCCCTTGATGAAGCGGCAGAACAAGCCGAACAACAAAAAGAAAAAGCAAAAAAGAAAGGCGACGAAATGAAACCGGAAGCCGAAGACCTGCAAAAAGACGCCGAAGATAAATCGGGAAAAGCCCATGCCTATGGAAAAGAAAAGGGCGATCTGAGCGGAAAAGAGTTTGGAAAACTCCGGTCGGAAGAAGCAAAAAAACAATACGGAGAGAAGAAGAGCGAGCTGAATGAATCGGTCTCTTCGGGAGAAGAAAAAGTAAAAGCTGCAAAAGAAAAAATTGAATCAGCCGAAAAAGAATTGGAGAAAGCAAAAAAAGAGAAAACCATCACCGAAGAAATGCAGAAAGAAAAGGCTGAAAAAATAGCAAAGGCAAAAGAAAAAGTAAAGGAACTGGAAGAACAACTGGAGGAATCCAAACAATTGCCTGAATTGGAATAGAACTTTTCTTGTTTAATTTTAAGCAAATACCGTGGGGCCCGGGTCATCTTTGATCCGGGCTCCTTTTTTTATAAGACTGAAAAAGTAAAAAACCGGCTGGTCGGAGGATAAAAAATATAAGAAGATAAACAGGCAGATGAACCTGCAAAAACAATAGACAGCCCGGAGCCGGCTGTGCCGGTTTTTAACCGGCGATTGTTGAATGCGCGGTTTGTAACCGCGCCACCCGTTCATGCCGCTTGGTAACCAATCCCGGCCCGGGTTCCCTTCCTTGTTTCCAGTTTCAAAATCGCCGTAGGCCATAGCCAGGCGACAGGTCATCAATGAAGCGCCGTCATGCTGAACTTGTTTCAGCATCTGTTGACAGGTGCACCCCCGTTAGATGAAGCGTGATACCGGATTAATTATCCGGGAAATCCGTTTCAATTATGCGGAAAACTCACCTGAATTGTGCGGAAAACTCATTGGTATTATGCGGAAAATGCGTTTCGATTATCCGCAAAACGCATTGGTGTTTTCCGCGAAACAGAATTGGATCATCAGGATATTCCGGAGATCCGGCCGCTGGTTGGGTTCTTCGACAGGCAGGCATTTATTAACCGGCGGTTCGGAAACCGCTGCGCCCGACAGCGGGATGACACCCGTTTACCAACTGTTTTTAAATTGATTCCAAATTAGCCAATAAGTAAAATTTATTACGTCAAGTTTTGTAATTTGGGGAGCGAAACCGGAAAATTCCGGTCAGGGCGTTGATTTGAAGCGTAAGGAAAAAACGATGTAAACCCTTACCGGCGATGTTGGAGAGGAAAAACAGGGGCAAGGACGTTTTATGTTCCAAATTTTTCATTGCCGGATGGAAAAAACCCGATTGATGGTTTGATGTGAGTGAGGGACGTATAACGATACTTTCCGGATTTGGAAGAATATCTTTCACTTTCCATCCGACAAAACGGAAATATATGTACCTGGTAAATATAGACAAACGTTGTGTGCCAGTTTAAAGAACGAAACTACAAATGAATAGATTGATTTTAATAACAATATTTATTCCGATTCTTTTAGGTTGTAAGTCTACAGGCGAATTCTCATATAGTAAATTGTCTGATTCATGGGCTGATTATAGAACCACAAAATTGATAAGACTAGACACAATACATGAGATTCACCATGATTACATTGAATTTGAAAATGGAGTTAGTTTAATTTCCATATCCGTAGACGAATTCATTAACTATGCTCAGAAGAGAATTAATGATTCAATATGCAATGCGAAAAAAATAGCATTAAATGGGATTCTTGAAATGCTAAATCAATCAAAAGGGAACCACTATTTGATTGAAAAAAATTTCACACCAGAAGAGTACAAAAGATATCTCTACCCTAAACCCAAAACATATAAAAAGAATTTCATTGAACCATATGGGTATTCACTTATAATTGATACAGTTGGTAAATCAGAAATGAAAGAATTAAAATATTGGATGATCAGTGAATTGTGTTTAAATGGAAAATGTTTAGTGCTTGACAAGCGGAATACAAAATATACGGATTCTATTTATTATGAAATCATTGATTTCAAAGATGGTCACGGAGGAGAATCTCTTAAATTCGTTGATAAAAAACCCTTTTTCAACGTTAAAGTCTATTCTGATATAATTTGGCCAGACGTTGATTGTATGACAAAAGAAGAAATTGAAGAATGGAACAAAAAATAAAAACCGGCACACAATAAATAGGAACATGAGCGGCGTGCAGCGCCCAGCGATTGTTCAATAAATAGGAACATGAGCGGCGTGCAGCGCCCAGCGATTGTTCCCGGTTGAACTACACCCGCCGGGCTGAGGGCTATGCACTTATTGAAGGTTTTTAGTGGATTTAACAGATAGAATGGGCAGGAAACAGCCCGCCGTTCATTGACATGTTGCAGGTTTTTGTGCTTTTCAGTTCAGTTTGCATCAGCGACTTGATGTTTAAGCCCTGCTTTTTTTGCGTTTTTGCCGGTATGGGGGCATACCTCTCCCGGATATGCGGGGAGAGTAGCGTGATTTAGTGATTATGACGAATAGATCAGCGTGAGTACCACCCGTTGTTTCAAAAGGCTTGGTGCGGTAAAAAGCTCTTTAAGCTCCTGTTGGTTCAGGATGACCGGCAGTTTGGTATTTCCTTTCAGCGAAGGCAGGGCGATGGCATTTTTGTTCATCCCCGGCAAGCGGTAATAGTAGCGCAGCCCGTACACCATGTGTTTAAAACTGCTGCGCGAAGGCGACCGGGGATCGCGGGCCAAAGCGGCCAGGTACTCGTTGATCTCTTCGGGATCGATCTGCTCGGGAAGCTTCCCGAAACGGACCACAAACAGGGCGATGCGGCGGATGTAATTATTTAACGTACTTTTGCTTTGTCCGCGCAAGGTAACCTGTTGCTCCAGCTTGCGGACCACTTTTTCAAACTCAGGAACAAGCACAACAGCCTGCTCAACAATAGTTAAACCCGATTTCTTTCTCATATTCAGAAATTTTAATGGTTAAAAATCTCGAAGTTCTGAAAGAATCGGGTACTTTTAAAACACTATCCGCGCAGGCGGGTTTAGTTCAACATCATGTATAAAACATTGGGGTTTAAGTGGTTATTTGAAGTATTCTGCCCCGCATCGGCATTTGCAACGGCAGACAGGGACGAAGCCCGCAATCCCCAACGTTTTATACATGTATCCGTTGGCGGTAATGTTAAAATGACACTCTACACATAAGGAAACAGTATGAATATGATTGAAAAAATAAAAGAAGAAATCAAACAAGATTTCTACATACAGAACTTCCCAAACGATGGACAAAGATTTGTTGCATGGTATTTAAGAAACGTTCATCTTCGAGACAGAAACGAGACAAAAGATGACATTACAGACGGAGCGGATGACAAGCAGATTGATGCTATCGTTATTGATGATGATAAATCAACTGTCTTTATTTTGCAAGGCAAGTTTATTGGCAACGGTAGCATTGATGCTGAACCATTAAGAGAAGTATTATCTTCATGGATTCAGTTACGTGATTTAGTTCGCTTACAAGAAGTTGCCAATAGCAAACTAAAGAGAAAGTTATCTGAAGTAGCAAGAGCACTCGAAGATGATTATGAAATTGCTTTTGAATTAATTACAACGTCGGACTTGACAAATTCAGCTAAACTTGATTTAGCAACTTTTCAAAAAGAATTAGCAGAAATTTCGGAAAAGGATGATATTATATGCTCTATTAGTGTTATTGACCAAGACGAAATTAGAAGGAGATACGATATAGCATTAGAAAGAGAAAATCCATCCATCAATCATACTATAGATATGGCTACAAGCCATATAATGCCAGTAACAATGGCTGGTACACAAGTTTTGTTAGCTGCAATTCCATTAAAAGAATGTATTAAAATTCCAGGAATCAAAGACGGAACACTTTTCCAAAAAAATGTAAGACAAAGTTTGGGATTGAATAATACAGTAAACAAAGGTATTAGGCAAACAATTTATAGCGATAAACATCGTGACTTTTTCTTTTTTCATAATGGAATAACAGCAATTTGTAACAGACTTGAATTAAAGGAGAACCAACTAAAACTAAATGGATTAAGCGTTGTAAATGGTTGTCAGTCTTTAAATACGATTTTAAGTTGTAGCGAACGGGTAAAAGAGTTGGATGACACATTTGTGTTATTCAGATTCTATGAAATACCACAAAGAGAACGTGCCGATAGAATTAGCATAAGCACAAATTCTCAAAGTGCGGTTAAACCGAGAGATTTAAGAAGTAATGATAAAAGAGTTCTAAATTTAAAAAAGTCATTTGAACAGAAATATCCAACAGGTTATTTTATTACAAAACGTGGCGAACCTGCACCAGCCGATAAAGACAAAAAATTTGTTTTAGATTTATCTGATTTAGGAAAATATCTGATTGCTTGGCATTCACAACGTCCAAACATTTCATACAGCGAAACAAAGATATTTGACAAGTATTTTGAACAGCTTTTTAAGCGTGAATATAAATCGGAAAATGCACAAGCATTAAATTTGTGGATGCAAGAGATAAACAAGTCATGGGCTAAGGAAAATCCTCTCGGTTTAAATGAAACATTGCTTGCGATGAAAGCTTATGCTCCATATCATCATCTTTATGCCGTTTCTATGTGTTTTGCGATTGCAAATAATCAATCTGATAGGGTTCCTAATCCTTTTAGATGTTGGGAAAAAGCATCACAAACTAACATGATAAACGAAATTGTTAAAATAAGTGGAATTAGCTTAAATATGGCACTTGAAGCTGCTGCAAATGAACCACAACCTCAAAATCGTGTTTTTTCACCGCAAAACTGGATTAAAGCAAAAACTTGTTTAGCAGGAATTAATTTTGCAATCAGGAACTATTTTAATATGTTACCTATGATTCCTGGCGGTCAGGAAATAAAAACAAAGCTTAATGATTCATTAATAATTGGGATAGAAGATTTTGAATACAGATGGGCTGCGGATTAAAAACAAAAAACACTACCGCCAATAAATAGGAACATGAGCGGTGTGCAGCGCCCAGCGATTGTTCCCGGTTGAACTACACCCGCCGGGTTCAGGGCTATGCACTTATTGAAGGTTTTTATTGGATTTCACAGATAGAATGGGCAGGAAACAGCCCGACGTTCATTGACATGTTGCAGGTTTTTGTGCTTTTCGGTTCAGTTTGCATCAGCGACTTGATGTTTAAGCCCTGCTTTTTTTGCGTTTTTGCCGGTATGGGGGCATACCTCTCCCGGATACGCCGGGAGCGTAACGTGATTTAATGATTATGACCGCGTTAATGATTGCTCCAGCTGTCCCCAAGCCGGTGAACGTATCCGTGGCAGTTCCCGGATGGTTACCATCCTTCCGGTTTTGCATACCGGGCAAAGACAGGGATTTACGCCTGTCAGCCTGGCAAAACGTTCCACGTTGGTTTCCGGCGGTTGTTGCCGTTCGATTACCGAGTCAATATCCGGCTTCTGTTGGGGAACAAATTGCAGTTTGAGATTGCGCTTTACGGTGTGGTTGTAAATACCGAAGCGCCGGATCCTGACAAACCTTCGGGGCAGGATGTGTTGTGTGAAGCGCCGCAGGAACTCAACCCCATCCAGGGTAACAGGCTTTTTAATGGCCCTGTCACGATAATCCTTTGCCAGGAAGGTCACTTTGCCACCGGCAATGTTCACAATGCGCTGGTTGGTGATGGCTACCCGGTGCGTGTATTGGCCCAGGTACCTGACCACGTGCTCAGCGCTTGCCAGCGAAGGTTCGCAGTGAACCACCCATTTTGTTTGATAAGCCTGCTTTATCTGGCTGCTAAAGAGGGAAAGCTCGTCTTGTTTTTGTAAAGCCCGTTTAAGGCTGTCGAGGAACCTGCCTTTAAAGGCACTGCTTAGTTGATGTACCGGGTAAAGGTAAGTTCCCGAATGCCCGATGTTCTTCCACCGGCCATCCAGGGTATACCCGGCAGCGGGAACCAGGCAATGGATATGCGGATGCAGCGAAAGGTTTTGTCCCCAGCTGTGCAGCACGGCCACAGCCCCGGTTTCAGTACCAAAATGCGAGTAGCCAAACGAGCGGAGGGTTTGCCAAACGGCCGAAAAAAGCAGGTCGTAATACATCCTTTGGTTATGCAGGCAAACAGCATTCAGGTGGTGCGGCACGGTAAATACCAGGTGGTAATGTTTTACCGGCAAGGTATTTTGCACCAGATCATCAATCCAGAAGGCCTGTTTGGCAGCCTGGCATTTGGGACAATGACGGTTACCGCAACTGTTGTAACTGTAGCGAACGGTTCCGCAGTTTTCACAGGCTTCTTCATGGCCGCCCAGGGCAGCAGTACGGCAAACAGCTATCTTATCCAGCACTTTCAGTTGCAGTGGAGTAAGCTTTGTTTTGGCAGCCAGTTCAGGGGCGAACAAACGGACCACATCGGCCAGTTCAAACTTAGCCCTCATTTTTCGGTGAACCGGTGTTTTTCTTCTTCTTTTTCCTGGAAAAGTCATAAAGCGTATCGAGCGGGCTGTGAGGTTTGATCAGCGTGCATTGGGCCACGTGCAGGTAAATCATGGTGGTGGTAATGTCGGCATGGCCCAGCAGTTCTTTCAGGGTGACAATGTTCAGTCCCTGTTCCAGCAGATGGGTCGCATACGAGTGGCGCAGCGAATGCAGATTTACATCCTTTGTAATAGACGTCTTTTTCAGGTTTTCGCGCATCACCCAGGATAAACCCCGGACACTGTAACGGCCATCAGGTTCTTTGCCGTTAAACAGCCAGATGTGCGGGTTTTCGGCTTTCAGGTACTTTTTCAGGCCAACGGCCATGCTGTCGGCCAATGGCACGATGCGGTCTTTTTTATACTTACTCTGGCGGATGTGGATGGTACGGCGCTCAAAGTCGATATCCGATATCTTCAGGTTGATTACTTCCTGACCGCGCAGTCCGGCCGAATAAATCAGCGTGAGCACCACCCGTTGTTTCAAAAGTGTTGGTGGGGTAAAAAGCTCTTTAAGCTCCTGCTGGTTCAGGATAACCGGCAGTTTGGTATTTCCTTTCAGCGAAGGCAGGGCAATGGCATTTTTGTTCATCCCCGGCAGGCGGTAATAGTAGCGCAGCCCGTACACCATGTGTTTAAAACTGCTGCGCGAAGGCGACCGGGGATCGCGGGCCAAAGCTGCCAGGTACTCGTTGATCTCTTCGGGATCGATCTGTTCGGGAAGCTTCCCGAAATGGACCACAAACAGGGCGATGCGGCGGATGTAATTATTTAATGTACTTTTGCTTTGTCCGCGTAAAGTAACCTGTTGCTCCAGCTTGCGAACAACTTTTTCAAAATCAGGAACAAGCACGATAGCCTGCTCAACAATAGTTAAACCCGATTTCTTTCTCATATTCAGAAATTTTAATGGTTAAAAATCTCGAAGTTCTGAAAGAATCGGGTACTTTTAAAACACTATCCGCGCAGGCGGATTTAGTTCAACATCGTTAGCCATAATTTTGAAAGAGCATGAAAAGACGCATTTTTATATTAATTGGATTAATTACTCTTTACTCGTGTGATGGAGAAAAGACTAATTATTTCCAAAACGAAACTAAAGTTGTAAATGAAAAAATCGTTTATAATCTTCAGGGAATTGAGGAAAAGTATGCGCTAAATCCTGTAATGGCAACACCCTATTTTATAATTGCCGATTATCTAAAATCCAGCTTTGATTCAATACTAACCTTCGTTGACCAAGGAAATAAAGCTAAATTTCAAAGTGGAATGGAAAATCTCCATAACACTATAAAATTCGACTCATACTTTGACACGGAATACATTAAAAAAATAATTATTCCAAATCGTTTCAAAAAATGGGTTGACAATGTAGACAATTCAAGCTATTGGGAAAACAAAGATATTTTAAAGTTGGATTTACTCAATTTGGAAAATGAACGTAAGCATTCGGTAAACTCCGTCAAGTTTCTTATAAAACAGCATGCTTCTATCAGAGTTTCTCCAAAACATTCGGAGAACTTTGATAGGCTTAGGAGACGATAATGTTACTGTTTTGGTTTTGTGGTTTAAAATTGTGGGGTAGCAATTCAGCCAGGTCCCTGGTGTAATCGTCGTCGTAGTTATGGATATTATCCAGAAAGAATACCAACCAGTCGCGGAAGTTCACGTTGTGGGCTTTGCAACAGCCCAGCATGGAATACATGATTGCGGCATTTTCGGCTGCATCGTGGTTGCCGCAGAATAACCAGTTCTTCCGTCCCAGTGCGATGGGCCTTATGGCATTCTCGCCAAGGTTGTTGTCTATCTTCAGTTTGCCGTCCAGGTGATAGCGTGTCAGTTTGTGGTAGATATTATAAGTGTACCGGAGGGCTTTTCCGATGCGCCCTTTGGGCAGTACCCTGGGATATTCAGCCAGTATCCATTTTTCGAAAGCTACCATGATAGGGTAAGACAACCGGGAACGCAGTTCTGCCCGCTGCTCATCGGTCAGGTTTTCTGCATCGGCACGCCTTTCCACATCGTAAAGCAGGCCGATTTGTTCCAGTGCATACGATGCCCGGGCTTTATCTTCTTTTAAAGCTTCTTCAAATTTACGGCGTGCATGCGCCCAGCACCCAATGGGCAGGACACCCTTCTTGTTTTCGTAAATGTCGTAAACGGCATAGCCATCGGTTTGGATCACCCCCTGGTAATCTTTAAATAATTGCAGGGCCACTTTTTGCGCCCGCGACCCATAATCGTAATGAAAGAAGACCAGGCCTTCGGTTACCGCCCGGATCATCCAGATGTAGCCGTTTATTGCTTTGTGCTTCTCATTGTTAATGATCGGGATGGTGGTTTCATCGCTCTGGATATAACCCGATGCCAAAACCAGTTCCTTCAACCGGTAATAAGCAGGCCTGAGCAGGTCGGCCACACCACCAAACCAGCCATTGATGGTTGCAGGAGCAATGGAGATGCCTTGTTGCTTGAACATCTGTATCTGGCGGTAAAAGGGAAGATGGTTCACGTATTTGTCAATGACAATATCGGCCAGCACACTTGCCCCGGCATAGCTTTTGGCTATTGGAAGCGCAGGCATGGGGGCTGTAACGATTTGCTTTTCCACATCCTGGCTTTTGTCCTTCAGGGCGTATTTGTGGCGGATAATCCGGCGCACGTACCAACGGGCAGGGTCGCGTTCCAGCACTTCGGTAATTTCCGGTTCCAGCTCGGTCCAGTTTTCGGGTTTGATATTTTCAGGATAAAGATGGGTTTCTTCCCTCGGAAGGCTTTCCGGCAGCGGCTTGCGTACCGGGTGGCTTTTGTCCTGTACTTTGACGCGGATGGTTTTGTACTTTTCGATTTCCTCTTTGGCGCCGGCGGCCAGTTCTTTTTCTTCCGGGAGCAGGTCAAGCCCGTCAAAATCGAGCTTGCGTTGCTGCGGGTCTTGTGGGATGTACTTCTCACTGGATTTGCCCCATATCTTTCGCTGGAGCATCTCTATCTGTTGTTTGAGCTTGGTAATTGTCTGGTCCAGTTGGCCAATGGCCTGGTTTTTTTCGCTGAGCTGCTTTTGGTAAGAGGTTCTTTCTGATTCGAAGTTTTGATAACCGGAGAGCTGGCTTTTCAGCCTGGAAGTTTCCCGGTAAAGTTCGTCCCGGTGCTCCAGTATCTGTTGTAAAAAAAGCTCTTCTTCAACGGTCATCCTGTCTTGTTTTTGATGGCCCGAAGATACTAAATATCACCCGCATAGCCAAACAAAAACCCAGATATTACGCGCTATCCGGAGGTTTTTTCCCATCTTTTTTTGTCCGCCTTTTTATCGCTGGAAGCACCGCGAACCATCATCACCAAATCGTGCCAACCGGCTTGAAACGTGTTGGTGTTTTCATCAAAAACAGGCAGTTTGAATGTGCCCGATTCCAGTTTCATATGGTAGATCACAAGGCCCCCGCATTCCATGTGAAGGATTTTCATGCTGGTGCAAAGCCGGTTGATAAAGATGTACACGTCCCCGTCCTGTACGTTGCGCCCCATCAGGTTGGTCACCATTCCGCTGAGGGTGTAAAAGCTCCGGCGCATATCTGTGGGGTACGAGTACAGGTAATACCGCATGGACGGTGTGAGGCTAAACATCCTGCCGCCACATTGAAAGTAACAGGGACTGCAGCATCTGCGGGTCCGACAAGCCGCTCAGGTTTATCCGCACCCCGTTGGGGTAGCTGATCTCGCAGGAAATTGATTTGTCACCCATGACCGGATCCGCTAATATTTCTTTCCGGCCCTGCACCGGGGCGGGAAGCCGGGATTCCTGATGCACGTCCCCAAAAACCACCGGCACAAACCCTCTTTTAGGAGGAAGTTGTCCTTTAAGCTTGTTCTGCCAGTAATAAAACTTGGCTTCGTTCATTTGCTGGTTGGCGCAATAATCACGGGTGGTCAAACCCGAGGTCAGGAAATCTTCGTAGATCGCCCGGAATTTTTTCTCATTTAGCATGTCGTTTGTCTTTAAAATCAAACAACAAATCTAGAGACCGGCAAAAAGGTTTAAAACACGGGGTTCAGCGAATGCTTACAAATGAACTTACAAGTTATTTGTACAATAGCATTGAGGCGGACTATTACAAATTTAACAAATTACAGGCAATGGTTGTGGATTCTTCTGAAAATGTAAAGGTTGGAGAAACTTACCATGCAAATATATTCCTTGCTGCATTTGACACTACCAGATATCCAGCAATAATGGTTACAGATTACTCTCAACCAGACAGCATTTTGCTGTTGGACAGACCAGATAATAAAAGGATTTTTTACATCGACGCAATTGATGGAAAAGGTGATTATAAAATGAAAGTTCATAAACTGGGGAAACATGGATTTAAAGGAGTAATACAATTCCCTAATTCAAAAGGAGAAATAGAAAAGTTCATGTTCTATAAAGAATTTACTGTGAGAAAATAAAAAACTATGGCTAATAAATTAGGAACATGAGCGGCGTGCAGCGCCCAGCGATTGTACATTTATGTGCAAAATGAGAATGGACTGTCAGGCTCTACTCTACCCGCAGATGGTTGAAAAAATGATGACATGTATAGAAAATTGAAAATTATTATCAATGAAATCAACTTTGTAAAGAAAATTGAATTCTCTTTACAGAATGTTGTATATTTGTAAAGAAAACATTGAAATCTTTACACAATGAGTCAAAATGAAAATTGGAAATTAAAAGAACTGCCACTGACTGTTGACGTTGAGACGAAAGCAGTTCTTAAAAGTTTGCCGTCTGCTCATGCAGCATTAGCTGAATTAAAAGGGATTGCATCGACAATTCCAAACCAAATCATTTTGATAAACACTTTGGGATTGCAGGAAGCAATAGACAGTTCTGCAATTGAAAATATAATTACAACTCATGATGAATTGTACAAATCGGCATTAAACCTCGAATCTTTTAAATCGCTTGAGGCAAAAGAAGTTCAAAATTATATTTCTGCATTAAAAAAAGGTTTTGAATTAATAAAAACCAAAGGGATAATTACCAATAACATAATAATTGAAATTCAAAAAGAATTAGAAGGAAACAATGCCGGTTTTCGAAAGTTACCCGGAACTACTTTGAAAAATTCATCAACAGGAGAAACCATTTATACTCCACCACAAGACATTAATGAAATAAACAAATTGATGACAAACCTCGAAAAATTCATTAATGACCCTTCAATGTGCGATTGTGACCCAATTATTAAAATGGCAATTATCCATTATCAGTTTGAAAGTATCCACCCTTTTTACGATGGAAATGGACGTACAGGAAGAATTATAAACATACTTTATCTGATTATTGAAAAATTACAAAATCTCCCAATTTTATACCTAAGCAATTATATCATTCAAAATAAATCAGATTATTACAGATTGTTACAACAACTCAAAGACAATGAAAATTGGGAGGAATGGCTTTTGTTTATGATTCATGGAATTGAAAAAACTTCGAGGGAAACAATTGATTTAATTATCCAGATTCGGGAGTTAATGTTGGAATACAAACATAAACTTCGGGACAACTACAAATTTTACAGCCAGGATTTATTAAATAATCTGTTTAAACACCCTTACACAAAAATTGAATTCATTGTAAATGACTTGAATGTTTCAAGGATTACAGCGGCTAATTATTTAAATAAACTTGCGGAGGATGGAATATTAAAAAAAGAAAGAATTGGAACCGGAAACTATTATATAAATGAAAAATTATTTAATCTATTGGCAAAAAGATAAAACCACATTGCGGTAATCGAGTAGACTGCCCCGCCAGTGAATACTGACGGGGAGAGCCTCTCACACCACTGTACGTACGGGTCTCGTATACAGCGGCTTCCGGCAGCTGCCGGATGGGGCAATTTTCTCGTAATACGGGAGCAACGCCTGATAACCTCTCTTCCGCAATCGCTCCAGGGTAATGGTCGTACCCAAAATCGGGCTTTGGGCAATGCGCCAGCCGCCCATTCGGGAACGACTCCACTGGTAAGCTTGCTCCGGATTGACACCCAATTGAATCAGGTTTTTCCTTTTCCGTTCACTCCCCTGCAACCTGGCCCCTCCTTAAATTTGTCCACCGGACAAATTCTTAACAGTCGGTCCTTCCAATGATGCCAGATGCAATACCGCAGGCGATTCCTGAGCCACCCGTCCATTTCCTTTAGTTTGACCTGGATACTGGCCATCCGAAAGTAATTAAGCCAACCCTGGGAAACTTCTTTAAGCTTTTGGATGCGCTCATCGAAACTCATCGGGGTGGTCTTGCGGGTAGTTGTTTTCAGTTTTTCCTTGAGCGATTTCCAACTCTTTTCGCTGGCTACCAGCTGGTATTTCCCTCTCTCTCCTTTACGGTAAGTCGGTACGAAACCGTACCCCAAAACCTTAAAGTTGACTGGCCGGCGTATGCCGCTTTTTTCCCGGTTAATCGGTAATTTCAACTTGTTTCTCAAAAACAGAAACATGTTGTTGCCGATCTTGCGGGCTGCCGTTTTACTTTTGGTGTATACACTAAAATCATCAGCATAACGGACATACCGCAGTCCCTGCCTCTCCATTTCTTTATCAAGCTCATTGAGCATGATATTCGATAATAACGGACTGAGTGGAGACCCTTGCGGAACCCCTTTCCGCCGCTTGACCAGTTTGCCCTTGATTTGGATCGGCGCTCTTAGCCATTTGCGGATCAGGCGCAGGGTGAGCGGGCATTTGACCTTGCGGTACAGCAACTGCAGCAGGATACAGTGGTCAACTTCATCGAAGAAGCTTTTCAGATCGATATCAACGATGTGCTGGTATCCCGAATTGATGTATTCCTGTGCTTTGAGTACCGCTTGCTGTGCATTGCGATTGGGTCGGAAACCATAGCTGTAATCCTCAAATTCCATCTCGAATTTAGCGGACAGAACCTGACAAACGGCTTGTTGCACCATGCGATCGGTCGCAGTGGGCACGCCTAATAAACGGAATTTTCCGTTGCTTTTGGGTATTTCAACCCCCGGAATGGCTTGTGGCTGGTACTTTCCTTCCCGGATATCAGATTCCAGTTTCTCCCTGTTTTTAGTCAGATGAGCATACAAATCCGACACAGCCATACCATCGATGCCTGCCGAACCTTTATTCGACACCACCTGCCGGTAAGCCCGCATCATATTCCTCCGGTTGAGTACTTGTTCAATCATTCCCGTTTTCGTTTTCTTTGTTTTGCCCTGTTCCGCTTAGGACGGGGCTGGCATTACCTCCCTGCCGAATTTGGAACATCCTAATGTTCAGCCCTTCACTACCCTGTGAGTCCTCCATCTCTTCGATGGCTCGTTTCCAACAGCTACTATGGCCTCTGCTGACTCCTTGCCTTAACCACCCCGTGGTTGACAAGGTATCCCCTGGTAAGAGCTTTTTCCTTCCTCCAATCCCTGCAGCATCTACTACAAAACGATTTTGATATTCTTCGGACGTTACAATGATGTGCTTGCTTATCCTCGTTTTATAGCCTCATATCACACCGCTTCCGCTTTTCATTCCGTCAAATGTCCACCGGACACTTGGTTTTACTATCGTAAAACTGCACTCCATTCACTGTTCGTCAGTACAGACTTTTGCCGTGGTATTTGCTCTTTAATCAATCGCAAATAACCTTCACTGCTGCCGTCACCGGCAACCAGCTTGCCACTTGCTAATACTTCCGGGCGTTACCCCAGTGTATAAGGGACTTACACCCTCCGGGAAAATACACACTTGTTGTTTTGCCGCTATGTAAAGTTTATTTGTATTTTTAAACTTTTTCCAGAGCTTACAACAAGTTGGCATTCATGCAAATAAACCACAGTGCTACAATGTAATGAAGTGAAATTGTTTATTTTTGAGAGAAAAACTTAAATGACAAAAGAATCCGAAATAATATTTTATCAAGGCGATGATGGTAACATAAAAATTGAGGTTTTCTACCACGACGAGACTTTTTGGATGACGCAAAAGAAAATAGCTGATTTATTTGGAGTTCAGAGACCGGCCATCACAAAACATTTAAAAAACATCTTTGAAACGGGAGAATTAGAGGAAGATTCAGTTAGTTCCATTTTGGAACATACTGCCAAAGATGGGAAAAAATACAAGACAACTTTTTATAACCTTGATGTCATTATTGCTGTTGGGTACCGCGTCAATTCAAAAAAAGCAACAAAATTCAGGATTTGGTCAACAAAGGTTTTAAAAGAATTTATAACCAAAGGATTTGTGTTAGACGATGAACGTTTAAAACAAGGCAAGCACTTTGGGAAAGATTATTTTGATGAATTACTTGAGCGGATTCGGGAGATTCGAGCCAGTGAGAGGAGATTCTATCAAAAGATTACTGACATTTATGCTTTATCGATTGATTATAATAATACGGATAGCGTGACCAAAGATTTTTTTGCAACGGTTCAAAATAAACTGCATTGGGCTATAACAGGTAAAACTGCTGCTGAGATTATATATTCTTCAGCGGATGCAACAAAATTATACATGGGATTGACAAATTGGAAACATTCACCTGATGGAAAGATATTAAAGTCAGATGTTTCCGTTGCAAAAAACTTTTTAAACGAGCAGCATATAAAAGAGCTTAATCGGATTGTGTCAGCTTACCTTGATTTAGCTGAGAGTAGGGCAGAAAGACAGATACCAACAACTATGGAAGACTGGATTAGTTTTCTACATCAGTTTTTGGATTTATCAAGCTTTCCGATATTAAAAGACAAAGGAAAAGTAAGCGCTTTAGAGGCAAGGCTCAAAGCTGAACAAGAATTTGATAAGTATAGAAAGTTACAGGATAAAAATTATACATCCGATTTTGATAAAGAGGTTAAACGAATTAAAGGTGAGGAATAATGCACGGAATGCTAATCGAGTAGACTGCCCCGCCAGTGAATACTGACGGGGAGAGCCTCTCACACCACCGTACGTACGCGAGCTTCGCTCCTCCCTTTCGATTCAAATGTCCACCGGACATTCAAATCTCAGGCACGTATACGGCGGTTCGTTAAACAATGGGAAATAGTGGCGAACTTTGGTAATGTGGGCTTACTTTGCAATAATGGGCCAATAACGATTCGTAGCCCCGTTGGGTGAGCCGTGTTACCGTGATGGTGGTGTTCAGTATTGGGCTTTGGGCAATTGCCCAGCCGCCTTTTCTGCTCCGGCTCCATTGGTAGGCATGGTCCAAATCTACCCCAAGCCTTATCAGGTTTTTCCGCTTTCGCTCCGGCTTTTTCCAATCGGTCCAAATGCAATAGCGTATCCGGTTGCGTAACCATCCGTCCAGTTCGTTGAGCTTATTGTATATGCCCGCAAACCTGAAATAGTTGATCCAGCCCCGTTGTAATGAACTACTAAATATGACAAATAAAAACACCAGCCATTAATAAACAGGACTCTGAGCTGTTTGCAGGATCCGGCAAGGTGTCGGTGTTGAACGACAGCCGGCGGACGATGTACTTATCGAAGATTTTATTGCTTCTTACAAAATAGAACTGCTTGAAAACAGCTTGATGTTAGCGGTTTCATTTTCATCATTTGGCAGTGCAGCGGCTGAAGAGGGTGTCGCGGTTTCCAAACCGCGATGTTGCACTTCGGTTGACCACCAAAAAGTTTTTGTTCGCTGTAAGAAGCTCAGGTTGGCGCTGTTGGCGGGTACAAAAAAAGGATGTCGTTTCTGACATCCTTTTTTTCGGGTGGAAGACCGGGCTCGAACCGGCGACCTTCGGAACCACAATCCGACGCTCTAACCTACTGAGCTACATCCACCATGTTGCAATTGCGGTGCAAATATAGTATTTTATTTGAAATCGCTGCAAGCATTTTTTGAAGTTCAACCGCGATTTTTTCAATTTTTACAGTCGGGCTTTATCCAGAACCTCTCCGGTTTCGTTGACCAGTAAAAAATAGCGGATCAGCTGATCATCGCGCACAATTAATTCGTACTGTTCATTTTCCTGATTCTGAATATGAATGCCATTCATCAGTTCGCCGTGCTGAAGGGCAGCCTGACGGATCTTATCCGGAATCAGGTCGAGCGGCAGGTTAATCTTCAGGCTGACCCGTTCGCCATTCCCCTTGTAACGGGCAATATGTTCCAGTTCATCGTTGTAAAATACAACTTCGTACTGGTCTTTCATCCTGGCCCACTCCGCGTTTCGCGGAGTCGCAAATTGTTGTCCGAAAGCGGTTTTAACAGGCTCCGGCAAATGGGGTTCCTTGTGCCCGCTGAGTATTTTCTGAAAAAAGTTCATTACGTCCATTGTTTTTGTTTTCTGTTTAACGGGTTTCTATATTGACGCTGTTTTCTGTAAAAGTAACCTGGCTTTACAACTCTTTTTGAAACCGGGTTTTATATAAATAAACCACCCGGGTTCGGGCGCGTTTTAACCTCATTTTTACGGCATCTTCGCTAATGCGCAGGGTCTGGGCAATCTGTTTGCCCGGAAGGTTATCCTGGTATTTCATCAGCAACAACGCCTTTTCTTCAGGATGAATCATTTCCAGGATCTTGGTCAGGTTGTTGTAGCTCAGCTCCTGGAGATCGGCTTCCGATTCATCAATGATGTCGGGGATTTCATTTTGGATGTTCCAGTTCGGGTAATGCAGTTTTTTCTTCAGCCTTAAATAATCGATTGAATGGTTATAGGTGATGGCGTAAAGCCACGACGAAAACGACGAGTTGCCTTTAAACCCAGGCAACTTTTCGTAGGCTTTTGCCAGAATGTCGTTGGCAAAATCTTCTGCTTGCCGGCGGTCTTTGATAAAACTGTAACATTTGTCCATGACTTTCAGGAAATACCTTTTGTAAAGGATTTCGAAAAGAGCAGGCTGATTTTCATGGATCATCAGCCGGATGAGTTCCTCGTCGCTCGCGTTTTTGTAATTTTCAACCTGCATACCTGTTTTTCAACTGCTTTTTCACCGGAAAATGAATTTTGTAACTTTTTTTTTATTTTCTGCGTTACTTAATCCTGATCCCTCGTCTAAATGGAGATTTAAACAAGGATTATATTCCAGAAACGAATTTAATCATTGAAAATAGATTTGGATTAAAAAAACAAAATTTACTGATTGACGATGAAAAAAAAATTAATGCTTGTTGTAACAGCTTTGAGTTTAGCTGTTGTTTTAAGTAGCTGCGGAAAAGCTCCGCAAGCCGAAATTGATGCAGCAAATGCTGCTATTGAAGCCGCTAAAGCGATTGGCGCTGATGTTTATGTTGCTGAAGACTTTGCCGCTCTTCAGGATTCGATGAAAGCCGTGAATGAAGAAGTTGAAGCACAAAATGCCAAACTCTTCAAAAATTTCAACAAGGTAAAAGAACAATTGGTTGTTGTTACGCAACTGGCCGACGAAACCAAAGCAAAAGCTGAAACCCGCAAAGCTGAAGTGAAAGCAGAAGTTGAAGCCCTTCAGGTTGAAGTGAGCGACCTGCTGACGCAAAACAATGAGTTGATTGCCAAGGCTCCGAAAGGAAAAGAAGGCGCTGCTGCTTTGGAAGCCATTAAAAGCGACAATGAACTGATTGCAGCTTCGCTGACTGAAGTAGCCGGTTTGGTTGAAGCAGACAACCTGATGGCTGCATTGGACAAAGTGAAAGCTTCAAAAGAAAAAGCATCGGCTATTAACACCGAGTTGTCTGAAGTAATTGCCAAATATTCGAAAAGCAGACGCTAAGATCTTTTGTATCAGCATAGCTAGTAATGATTTCCCCGGAGTTCTGTACTTCGGGGATTTTTTGTCAAACGCGTGATTTATGGGTAAGAAAAGATGGAAGAAGGTTGGATGGGGAATTACGGTTTTTATCATTCTGTTTTTGGGTGGATGGCTGGTGATTTCACAAGCACCCCAGGCGCCCAGAGAGGAACTGAAACTGGCCCGTGAGTCGTTAAATGCGGCACAAAAAGCCGGCGCTGCCAAAAATGCTGCCGCTGTTTACAACGAAGCGCAGCAATTGTACGATTCGGCGATGGTTTGCTGGGCCGTGCAAAACAAAAGGTTTTTCCTGGTACGCGATTTCAGTACGGTATCCGATCTCTGCGGCCAGGTTATTTCGAGGGCCCGCGAAGCCGGCGAAAAATCGGTTAAACATACCCAAAGCACAAACAAGCTCCTAAAAAACGGACTGGCCAACCTGGATCAGCAGGTTTCCCGTTTTGACCGGCTTTATAAAAAATTGCCATTGCCCGAAAATGTCATTACCGCTTACAACAACGGGAAAATGAAGTTGTCGGAGGCAAAAATTGCTTTCGGGAGTAACCGGAACAACGAGGCCCAACAACATTGGAAAGAGGCTGAAAAACTAATCGGCGAGGCTAACCGGAAAGCCGAACGTTTATTGGCCGATTGGTTTATCCATTACCCGCAGTGGAAAAAGTACGGGGCTGAAGCGATCCGGCTTTCAAAAAGCGGACAACGGGTTATTTTGGTTGATAAACTGGCCCATAGCTGCATGGTTTATCAAAACGGAAAGATCGTCAAACAATTTGAGGCAGAACTGGGTAAAAACTGGATAGGAGATAAACGGAAAAAGGGCGACAAAGCAACTCCCGAGGGACTGTACCGCGTTACAAGGAAAAAAGACCGTTTTCATACCAAATTTCACCGGGCCCTGTTGTTGAACTACCCCAACGATGACGATAAAAAGCGCTTTGCTGAAGAAAAGAAAAAGGGCAGTATCCCGGCAGGCTCAGATATCGGAGGGTTAATTGAAATACACGGGCATGGAGGCAAAGGCGTTGACTGGACGGATGGCTGTGTCGCTTTGACCAATGACGACATGGATAGCTTGTTCAGGCTGGTTGCTGCCGGAACCCCGGTTATTATTGTCGGCTCCCTCAAATCATTACAGGAAATTTACGGAAGAAACTAAAGGCAAAAAATGAATGATAGGCGAAGAAACGAAGATTGAAACAAATAAAAATGGGCTGACGAAAAAAATGAAATGGCGCGGCCGGTTGTTCTTTTACTCCGTCGTGTTGGGCGCTGTGCTCGGGTTCTGTGTGTTTATATTCTCAATCGTCCCGCTCATTAAGAACAGTCCGCTGATTTTTCCAAAGAAGGCGGCGGCCGGTCAGTCGGTTGAAATGGAAATGCCCGATGAGAAAACCTTAAAAACAGACATTCTGCGTCTGAACAATAAACTCGAGCGTTTAACTCCCGGCGGTGTCTACCTGGTGGTGAACACCTCGGATAATACTTTCTTTTTATATAAAAACAGGAAATTGATCCGGGAAGGTTTATGTTCTACCGGAAGTTATATTCGACTTGAACTGGACGATGTAAAGAGCTGGGTGTTTCAAACGCCCAAAGGGGTTTTTACCATCAAAGGGAAAATCACATCGCCTGTTTGGCGCAAACCCGACTGGGCTTTTGTGGAAGAAGGGCTGCCCGTTCCTTCGGCAAACGATCCCTCGCGCTTCGAATACGGAGTGCTGGGCGATTATGCCCTGAGCCTTGGCGACGGGTATTTAATTCACGGCACCTTGTATCAGCGATTTCTGGGACAACCGGTTACCCACGGCTGCATCCGGATGAATGACGAAGATTTGGAGACCGTTTATCAAACCTTGCCGATTGGGGCAAAAGTATTTATCTACTAACATGGACATTCAGAAATATCACCGGAAACCGGCCAACCTCGTCCGGAATTTTTTAAAAACTGCCATTCCCGTTGTACTGGTTTTTGTTGCGGGACAATACACGGTTCTATCGGTCATGGCGGTTAGGGAAAAGATGAGGGAGATCAACCAGCAAGTCGATGTTCAGTTGTCGGCCATGAACAATGATAGCGTCAACGCGTCGTTATTCGAATGGTATAAGGAAAAAAACTGGCTCGAAACCCGTTTTCAGATTGCCCGAACCGATTCGATCAGTTTATCGGTAAACCTGAAGGACAGTGTGGTGCAACTCGAACTGAAAGGCGTGGTCCTGAAAACCTCCAAAATAACTGACTTTAAGGCCGATCAGTTTTTTTACCGGCTAAATCCCGGGGCCTACCATCATCTGTTCGGAGTACAGGCGCAAACAACCGGCAGCCTGTCAACCATCCCCAAAGAACCGCTCACGGTTAAAAAGGCGCCCAAAGATACAACCGAAGTAGAAACTGCACAGGCAGATACGGCCAGGGCAAAAGCAGAAGCGGTACATTGGATGATGAGCCTTGATAAAGACGTCATCCTGAAAATTGAAGGCACAAACCAGGATAGCAAGGTTAAATGGAACGGACAGAAATTCTGGTTTAGCCAAACAATTGCTGAAATCAGGCGGGACATGTCTCAGACAATCCGGTTTAAACAGCCGGTTTATCAACCGGAGATCCGCTTGGTTATTCCCGAAGCAGATGCAAAGGCTATTTACAGGGCATTACCGGTTCACCCGCTTGTTTGTATCCGGTTTTAAACCGACAAAACCGGATAGATCCAGGCGGATAAATCCGGTTTTTGCTGTCATACGTTAACCAACAGTTTGTCAATAAACCCTTTTCTTCTTTTTGTGATCGCTGATTAGGAAAGATAAATCAGTATCAGAACCAATATCAGGAACAGACCGATGGCAAAAGCCACCAGGTTGCCTTGTTTTTGAGATTTTTCAATGCGTGCCATAGGTTGTTTGTTTTATGGGTTTTTCAGATGAGGTATTTTACGTGATCGGACAAATTTTGATCTGTTTTTTCCGAATTATTTTTTCACCCGTATGGCGCCATTCTGAAGAAATAAAAAAAACCGATCGTTACCTGCGACCGGTTTCAAGTTATTTCAGTAAAGCGGTGTTTTATTTCGGCAACAAGATCGTCCCCCCCTCTTCCAGCCCGGGAATATTGGTAATCCGCACTTTCTTTACCCCGCGGCTGATCGCACTGAAACTGTTATCCAATTTAGGGATCATCCCGGTATGAACCGCACCGTATGCCTGCAAGTCTTTAAACTCGCTGTGGCTTAATAAGGCGATCACGGAACTGTCGTCATCCGGGTGTTCGAGTACGCCCGGCTTTTCGAAACAATAGACCAATTCCACCTCGTAATATTTGCTGAAGGCGACGGCTGCTTCGGCAGCAATGGTATCGGCATTAACATTCAGCATCTGCCCTTGTTTGTCGTGTGAAAGCGGCGCCAGCACAGGCACTACGTTCTTTTCTATCAGCAGTTTCAGCTCTTCGATATTCACGGACACAATATCGCCCACGTAGCCATAGTCGATGTCGGTTACAGGTCGTTTTACCGCCTGCATATAGTTCAGGTCGGCGCCCGTCAGTCCAATGGCATTGATCCCCAGCGCTTGCAGGTTGGCCACGATGCTCTTGTTGACCAGTCCGCCGTACACCATACTCACCACTTCGAGCATGGCCTGATCGGTAACGCGGCGGCCTTCCACCATTTGGGTGGCAATACCCAGACGCTCGGCTATTGCCGTAGCTAAACGCCCCCCTCCGTGGACCAGCGCTTTGAGGCCTTCGAGTTTTGAAAAACGTGCCAGCAGGTCATGCAGCGACTCTTTTTCTTCCACCACCTTTCCTCCAACTTTTACCAGGGTCAGTTTTGTTTTGCTCATACTTTCAAACGGCTATTTAATTTGATCCAGCAACATTTTCAATACCGCCTGGGCTGAGAACAAGCGGTTTTCTGCCTCGGGCACCACGATCGAATCGGGGCCGTCGATCACCGAATCACTCACAATCATGTTGCGGCGTACCGGCAGGCAGTGCATAAATTTGGCATGGTCGGTTACGGCCATTTGGCGATCGCTTACCGTCCAGTTCATGTCTTTCGACAAAATTTTCCCGTAATCGTTGTAAGCTGCCCAGTTTTTGGCATAAATGAAATCGGCGCCTTCAAAGGCTTTCATCTGATCGTATTCCGGTTCCAGATCGCCCATAAACTCCGGGGCCAGTTCGTATCCTTCGGGGTGAGTTACAACCAATTCATAATCGGTCCGGCGCATCCACTCCACGAATGAATTGGGCACCGCCTGCGGCAATGCACGGGGATGCGGCGCCCAGGTCAACACCACTTTCGGGCGTTCTTTGGTTTTGAATTCTTCAATCGTCAGGTGATCGGCAAACGACTGCAGCGGATGGCGGGTGGCCGCTTCCATGCTGACCACCGGAACACCAGCATAATCAACGAATTGCTGAAGAATTTTTTCCTGGTAATCGTCTTCTTTGTTTTCGTACTTTGCGAACGAACGCACGCCAATAATATCGCAATATTTGCCGATTACGGGAACGGCTTCGCGGATGTGTTCCGGTTTATCGCCATCCATAATTACGCCCAGCTCGGTTTCCAGTTTCCAGCCGCCTTCGTTGATGTCGAAAACGATAACGTTCATTCCCAGGTTCAGCCCGGCTTTTTGAGTACTTAAGCGGGTACGCAGGCTCGAATTGAAAAAGACCAGCAACAAGGTCTTGTTTTTTCCGAGCGATTGATATTTGTAAGGGTCCTTCTTTAGCTCGAAAGCCAGTTTCAAAGCTTCATCCAGACTGTCCAGATCGTGTACTGATGTGAAATGTTTCATATCGGGTGATGTTGATTTTTTATTAAAAAGTTATGGTCTTCAGCAATCGGCCTGAACCTGTTTCAGGAGATTTCAGATTAGTCCCCCGGGGTGATCGGGACACAGATCCGGAAACCGGTTTGGGGTGATGCTTTCGTTCCGTACGATTATTTCGGGCGGGTTTGTCCCTCGCCGTCAATCAGCCATTTGTAGCTGGTTAGTTCCTCCAGCGCCATGGGACCGCGGGCGTGCAGTTTCTGGGTCGAAATGCCAATCTCTGCACCCAAGCCAAATTGAGCGCCATCGGTAAAAGCCGTCGAAACGTTACAATAAACCGATGATGCATCTACCAGTTTACGGAATAAATCCAGTCGTTGTTCATCTTCGGAGATAATGGCTTCGCTGTGTTTCGAACTGTAACGGGCAATGTGGTCAAGCGCTTCATCAAACGACGAAACTGTTTTCACCGCCATTTTATAATCCAGAAACTCAGTACCAAACGACTCCTCGCCGGCCTTTTCCAATAAAGCGTCCGGGTATTTGCCGCGCAACGCAGGATAAGCCTTTTCGTCGGCATAAACCACCACCTTGCTCTCGGGAAGTTCGGCGCAAAGCAACGGCAGGTCAGCCAGGCGACTTTCGTGGATCAGCAGGCAGTCAAGCGCATTGCAAACGCTGGGGCGCCGGGTTTTTGCATTTTCAATAATCGCTTCTCCCTTCTTTGCATCGCCAAACTCGTCGAAGTAGGTATGGCAAATGCCTGCGCCGGTTTCAATCACCGGGATGCTAGCGTTTTTACGCACAAATTCAATCAATCCCTGCGATCCGCGCGGAATGATCAGATCGACATACCCGCGGGCATTCAGGATTTCGGAAGTTGCTTCGCGACTGGCAGGTAACAAAGCCAGAATATTTTTATCGACGCCGTGTTTTTCAATCACCGCATGAATGAGCTTCGTAATGGCGGTGTTCGAATCGATGGCATCGCTGCCCCCTTTCAGTACGCAGGCATTGCCCGATTTGAGGCAAAGCGAAAATACATCGAAGGTTACATTTGGGCGGGCTTCGTAAATAATGCCGATTACCCCGAAAGCAACCGACACTTTCCGGATCCTCAATCCGTTTGGACGGAGGGTTTCGCTGAGCACGCGGCCCAGCGGAGAAGGCAGGGAAGCCACATTACGGATATCGGCGGCAATGCCTGCAATCCGTTCAGCTGTCAACTTCAACCGGTCGTATTTTGGATCTGCCGGATCCATCCGGTTCAGGTCTTTTTCGTTTTCAAGCAGTATCCCGCCGGTGTGTGCAACAGCGGCATCGGCAACATCGTTCAGAATCAGGTTGATCTGATCGACGCTCAATAAATTGAGGCTTCGGCTGGCCTTCAAGGTTAATTCCAATTGTTTTTTGACCTCCATGGTTTCTGCTGTTTTTAATTAAAAGTCCCCTTCCCTGGGGGAGGAAGAGGACAACTCAGAATATCTTGATTTTGTTGAAGTCAACAAAAAGGGGGTTAAAAGAAAAGGGTATAAACAGAATTCTGAGTTAAGTTCGTTATCATTTAATCTTCAATTAAGTACAAATAGTCGTAATGAACGATTGGTTTCTGGTTTTTACTTCCCAGGCCCTGCCCCGCTTTCTCGGAGCTGAACTGAGATTTTCCCCAGCCAACCAGTTTTCCCTGCTCATCAATAATTTTCACAATGTCGCCACTCTGGAAAAATCCTTTCACCTCCGTCACCCCAATCAACAACAGACTGGTGGCCTTGGTTGAGAAAAGCGCCTCTTTTGCCCCCTGGTTGATCACCAGTTCACCTTTTGCAAAACTGTCGGAATAGGCAATCCACTTTTTCACGTTGGATGACTTGTGTTTTTCGGCTTTAAACAGGGTGTGTTTTACCACACCGTCTTTCCGCAGAATATCGATCAACACGTTATCGCGCAGCCCGCTGGCAATATGTACCGCGATACCTTCTTTCGCTACTTTGCGTGCAATGGTACTTTTGGTAAGCATGCCTCCGCGCCCGAACCCGGACTTTTGTGCTGACACGTTTTTCATCCACTCTTTTTCTTTGGTCCCGATTTCTTCGATGATTGTTGACTCGGGCAAAGAAGGATCGCCGTCGTAAATGCCTTCGATGTTACTGAGAATGATTAATGCTTCGGAGTTTTGCATGGAAGCGATCAGCCCCGAAAGCTCGTCATTATCCGTAAACATCAGTTCTGTAACAGAGATGGTATCATTTTCGTTCACGATTGGCACCACTTTATTTTCGAGTAAGGTGGTAAAACAATTTTTCATGTTCAGGTAATGATCACGATCGGCAAAATTGTCTTTCGTTGTCAGCACCTGGGCGCATACAATCCCATGTTCCCTGAAAAAGTCAGCGTAGCGGTTAATCAGTTTTACCTGGCCAACTGCCGACCACAACTGCCGCGATGAAACGGTATCCAGTTTTTTCTGAATTTTCAGTTCGCTTCGTCCTGCAGCTACAGCCCCCGATGACACCAGGATAATTTCTACGCCTTTCTTGTGCAGATAGGCAATCTGATCAACCAAATGGGCAATACGGGCAACATTAAGTGTCCCATCAGACTTAGTTAGAACGTTACTACCTACTTTAACGGTAATTTTTTTATAGTTGAAATTCATTGTTTCGCCTATGCTTGCTCAATTTTATTGAATGAGGCAATCAGTCCCTGGATCACAGATGAACTGAAGCCCTGGTGTTCCATCTCATTAATGCCGGTAATGGTGATTCCGCGGGGCGTCGTCACTTTATCAATTTCCCTTTCGGGATGATGTCCGGTATTCATGATCAGCTGAACAGCGCCTTTTACTGTTTGAGCGGTGATAAACTGGGCCATTTCGGCGCCAAAGCCCATCTCGATACCACCTTGCATGGCCGCGCGAACGTACCGCAGGGCAAAAGCCGTTCCGCACGATGCAAGTACCGTGGCGGCAGCCATCAGTTCTTCGGTAATAACAACGGTTTGTCCAAGCTGATCGAATAATTCTTTTACGGTGTTGAGGCTTTGTTCCGTGTTCCCGTTTCCGGCGATACAAGTCATCGATTCCTGGATCGAAATGGCCGTGTTTGGCATTACCCGGAAAATCTGCATATCATGTCCGGCCATTTCCGACAGTTGATTCAGGCTAACGCCGGCAACAATCGAAACCAGTATTTTATTGACATTTAAGGCCGGTCGTACTTCATTGATCACCGACTCAATGTGATAGGGTTTTACCGCGAAGATGACCAGATCAGCCTGTTCAACCGCCTCCATATTTTTTTGAAAGGTGGTAATCCCCTGCGCGCTCATCTCCTCCAGCAACGATTTCTTTGGATCGGCGATGCAAATGGAAGAAGCCTCCATGTACGCTGATTTGATAATTCCCCGGGCAATGGCCCCGCCCATATTGCCGGCCCCGATAATCGCTATTTTTTTAACCTTCATGATTTTCTGATATTATTCTGCCTTTACATAAAGTTCGTTCAATACTTTTTCGAAAGAGGCCATAAATTCGGATGCCTGCTGTAAACTTAAGGTCAGCGGTGGCAGCAACCGAATAATATGGGTTCCCGACACCCCGGTAAAAATTTTCTCTTCTTCCAGTAATTTTTGCCGTATCGGTTTAATGGGTTCTTCAAACTCCAGACCGATCATTAGCCCTTTTCCCCTCACCTCTTTTATTTGTTTGAAAGAAGCCAGTTTTTGCATCAGGTAATCGCCAACTTTGGCGGCATTCTCCACCAGTTTCTCATTCTCCATGATGTCGAGCACAGCAATTGCTGCGGCACAGGCCAGGTAGTTGCCGCCGAAAGTAGTTCCCAACATGCCGTGCCAGGGTTTCAGTTCCGGTTGGATCAGTAGTCCGCCAACGGGAAACCCATTACCCATACCTTTCGCCATGGTAATCAGGTCGGGGCGGATAGCGGTGTACTGAAAAGCGAAGAACTTCCCGCTACGTCCGTATCCCGATTGAATTTCATCCAGCACCAGCAGGGTACCGTGCAATTTGCATAAACGTTCCAGCTCTTCCAGAAATTCGGGCGAAGGGACGTGAATCCCGCCAATACCCTGGATGCCTTCTACAATAACCGCTGCAATTTCTTTCGTTTTCAGTTGTTCTTCAACCAAACCGATGTTGTTCAAAGGCAAAATCACCGCGTTGGGCGTTTCATTCACCGGGGCCACAATTTTTGGATTGTCGGTAACGGCCACAGCAGCAGAAGTGCGTCCGTGGAAGCCTTTTTTGAAGCTGATCACTTTTTTTCGTCCGGTAATGAACGAAGCCAGTTTCAAGGCATTTTCGTTGGCTTCGGCCCCCGAGTTACACAAGAACAGCTGGTAGTCGTCGAAACCCGACAGTTTTCCCAGTTTATCGGCCAGTTCCTGTTGCTGCGGAATCTTTACCGAATTGCTGTAAAAGCCAATCCGGTTCAGTTGTTTCGTGATTGTTTCCACATAATGCGGATGACTGTGTCCAACAGAGATCACGGCATGGCCACCGTACAGATCGAGGTAACGGTTGTCCTGATTGTCCCACATGTAACACCCGTCGGCTTTTACCGGAACAATATCGAATAGCGGATATACATCAAATAGTTTCATCTTAAAAAGAAACCGGTTTTAGGTTTAATCCGGCTTTTTCATCCAGACCAAACATTAAATTCATATTTTGCACTGCCTGTCCCGATGCACCTTTCAGCAGGTTGTCGGTCACGCTTAAAATCATCAGTTTATTGCCATGTTTTTCCAGATAAACAATGGCTTTATTGGTATTGACCACCTGCTTGAGATCGGGATTCTCGCGGCTCACGAAAACGAAGGGGTGATCTTTATAAAAATCGTCATACAGGTTGACGGCTTCTTCAAGGGTTCCCGTATATGCGGTATAACTCGAAACAAAGATGCCGCGCGTATGGTTTCCCCGAACAGGAATAAAGTTAATTGCCTGGTCGAACGTTGGTTGCAGCTGCTTTACACTTTGGGTGATTTCGCCCAGGTGCTGATGCTGAAAGGCCTTGTAAACCGACAGATTGCTGTCGCGCCAGCTAAAGTGCGAGGTTTTTGAAGGCGCCTGGCCGGCTCCCGTCGAACCGGTAATGGCATGTACGTGAAGTTCGCCGGCCAGCAAGCCGGCCGCAGCCAACGGCAATACCGTAAGCTGGATGCCTGTGGCAAAACAACCCGGATTCGCTATTCGCGAGGCAGTCCTGATTTTTTCGCGGTTCAGTTCGGGCAAACCGTAAACAAAGTTATTGCCTTCGGCTTTTAACCGGTAATCATGGCTTAAGTCGATGATCTTTACCCCGGAAGGAATGTCGTTTGCCTCAACAAATTCTTTCGACTTGCCATGTCCCATGCAGAGAAAAATCACATCGCACCGGGTGTAATCGGGTTTTGCAACAAACACCAGGTCGGTATCCCCAATCAAATCACGATGCACCTCAAAGACAGGGTTTCCGGCATTGCTGCTGCTTTGTACGAAACTCAGCTCAGCATTCGGGTGCCACATCAATATGCGGATCAGCTCTCCGGCGGTATAACCTGCTCCTCCAATTATTCCTGCTCTTACCTTGGTCATTATTCCGGCTTAATATTTTTTATGAATTGAATTGTAAATTTTAAGCGATGTGCCCAAAATCGTCGTGAAGCCTTTCACATCGTCGCTGGTCCAGGCCTTGTTCATTTCGCCGTACTCGCCGAAGTCTGATTTCATCAGGTCGTACGGAGAATCAACGCCAACCAGAGTATATTGGTAGGGCTTCAATTTAACAATAACCTTGCCTGACACGGATTCCTGGGTGTTTTCAAGGAACTTTTCAATATCGCGCATCACCGGGTCAAGGTAAAGGGCTTCGTGAAGGAACATGCCGTACCAGTTGGCTAACTGTTCTTTCCAATACATCTGCCATTTGGTGAGCGTATGTTTCTCGAGCATCTGGTGCGCTTTGATGATGATCATGGGAGCAGCCGCCTCGAAGCCCACGCGGCCTTTGATGCCGATAATGGTGTCGCCGATGTGCATATCGCGCCCAACGGCATATCTCGAAGCAATGGCTTCCAGGTCGCGGATCGCTTCTACTGAGTTAAAATACCGTTTGCCATCGACGCCTTTGAGTTCGCCCTCAACAAATTCGAGTACCACTTCACGCTCTTTTTCCTCTTTCAACTGAGACGGATAAGCTGACTCGGGCAAGGTTTTTTCGGAGGTAAGCGTTTCCTGCCCGCCGATGCTGGTTCCCCACAATCCCTTATTAATGGAATAGGCCATTTTAGTCCAGTCAGCCTCAACGCCATGTTTTTTCAGGTATTCGATCTCCTCATTCCGGCTAAGCTGCAGGTCGCGCGTTGGAGTTAAGATTTGGACATCGGGCGCCAGCACCTGGAAGGTCAGATCAAAACGGACCTGGTCGTTTCCGGCGCCGGTACTTCCGTGAGCGACATATTTTGCACCAATCTTTTTGGCATATTCAATAATGGCAATGGCTTGGAAAACACGTTCAGAGCTTACGGAGATGGGATAGGTATTATTTCGCAAAATATTGCCGTACACCATGTAACGGATACATTTTTCGTAATAGGTGTCGGTAACGTCGATGGCCACATGTTTGGCTGAACCGAGTTCGTACGCCCTTTTTTCGATCGCGTTTAATTCTTCCTTACTAAATCCCCCGGTATTGGCAATGGCCGTATAAACTTCCAATCCTTTTTCCTCCGACAGGTATTTGGCACAAAATGAAGTGTCTAACCCGCCACTGTAAGCTAATACTACCTTTTCTTTCATTTTATTTTCTTTTAAAAAAGTGACAACACTGAAACAGCGATTCTACTGAAAACTTACAACTTTACTAACCTTACTTATCCTGAATTTAATACACATAATTTGCAATGATCAAATCACGAAAATTCGGATTTTATCGAAGAAAATTATTCCTGAAATGTTCGCTGAACAGTGTCATCACTTATATTTTTTACCTTTTTAAACATTTTTAAGCCCGAATCTTTTCCGTTTGAATGATTCTTCGGTTTCAATTTCCCGATCATCTCCAGCAAGGAGATTTTTTTAGGCCGGGCCTCGGCAGCCACGGTAACTTTTTGCTTTTCCCAGGCCGGGTCGAACAACATCCCGGTACACAGACATTTTGAACGGTTTGTCCGTTGCAGGATGTCGTAATTTACACAACTCTGGCAACCTTTCCAGAAGTCCTGGTCATCGGTTAACTCTGAAAAAGTAACCGGACGATATCCCAGTTCATGGTTAATTTTCATAACGGCCAAACCGGTTGTCAAACCAAATATTTTCGCTTCGGGGTAACGCGTGCGCGAAAGTTCGAAAGCCTTTTTCTTAATCTCGCGGGCAAGGCCCACGCCGCGGTAATCTTTTACAACAATTAAGCCCGAGTTGGCCACAAAACGGTTGTGCCCCCAGGATTCGATGTAGCAAAAACCGGCAAACAAATCGCCTTCGAGGGCAATAATCGCTTTGCCCTCGAGTATCTTTTTAGAGATATATTCATCCGAACGCCGGGCAATCCCGGTTCCGCGTTCTTTCGATGCCGCATCAATCGTATCGTTTATGATTGTGGTATAAGCCAGGTGGGAAACGTTTGCCACCATAACTTTAATGTCTTCCATTTTCTTCATGTTCTCCATTAGCCAATTTTCTCCTGTAATTTTGGCATGATTAATACCAAACTGTTTTTTAAATCACTTGGCGTAACCCCTTCCCGCATCACCAATAAAATGGTGTCATCTCCGGCAATACTGCCAAGTATCTCGTAAGGATCTGCATTATCCAGCACCGCGGCAATACTGCTGGCATAGCCGGGCCGGGTTCGCATTACGGCCAGGTTGCCCGAAAAACTCAGGTACCTGAACCCATCAGCCAGAAAGTTTACGCCTGAATCGGCTGCCGGAACTTCCGGTTGAATGCCTTCAGGTATCACATATACGTAACCTTCCCCTGCTTTGGGTACTTTTGCCACCTTCAAAATTTTTAAATCGCGCGACAAGGTGGCCTGGGTCAGGTCAAAACCGTGCTCATGCAGCCTGGCCAGCAACTCCTCCTGGCTGTGGATGCCCTGAGAAGTGATAATTCGTTTGATGGCTAACTGTCGTTTCGTGCGATTCTTCATTATTTTTTGAATATATATGCAAATCTTTTGCAAATTTATTCATTTTCTGCAAAAAACAAATTTCAATTCGGAATATTTTATATTTTTGTTGCGGAATCAATCAGGCCGTTTACAGAACGAAAAAGAGAAATGAGACGATTAATTCGGGAAAAAGTGAAAATAAGATTTCATATTACGAAAATAAGCACAATGCGTTTGCCCTACAGCAGTAGCCAGACGCATTTTTTTTAACATATAAGCGATCATAAAAATGACAGAGGCAAAAAAAGTCAGTTTGATTTTAGAAGATGGGACCCGCTTCGAAGGAAAATCTTTCGGGTATGATAAATCCATTGCCGGTGAAATAGTTTTTTACACGGCGATGACCGGTTATCCCGAAAGCTTAACAGATCCTTCATATACCGGGCAGATCCTGGTTTCAACCTACCCCTTAATCGGCAACTACGGGGTACCCGACGATCTGATGAAGAACAACATCCACGCGTATTACGAATCACACAAGGTGCACATCAGCGGCTTGATCATTTCTGATTATTCATCGGAATACAGTCACTGGAATGCCATAAAAAGTTTGGGCGATTGGCTGAAAGAGTCCAAAGTTCCCGGATTGTATGGCATCGACACCCGCGCGCTGACCAAGATTTTACGGATGAAAGGTTCGATGCTGGGTAAGATTGAGTTTGAAGAAGAGCCCATCGACTTTTACGATCCGAACAAAGAGAACCTGGTGGCCGTGGCCAGTACCAAAAGCCGCGAAGTATACGGAACCGGCGAACACAAGGTGGTGTTGGTTGACTGCGGCGTGAAAAACAACATCATCCGCTGCCTGCTCGAACGAAATACAACCGTGATCCGGGTTCCGTGGGATTATGATTTTACCGGTGAAGAATTTGACGGCGTATTTCTGTCGAATGGTCCCGGCGACCCGGCCATGTGCCAGCAAACCATCGACAACATTTCCAAAGTCCTTAAAATTGAAAAACCCATCATGGGAATTTGCCTGGGCAACCAGCTACTTGCCCGTGCGGCCGGCGCCGATACCTACAAGCTGAAATTTGGCCACCGCAGTCATAACCAACCGGTATTGCTTGCCGGAACAGATCGCTGTTTTATTACCTCTCAAAACCACGGTTATGCCGTTGCCCCCGAATCGCTCCCCAACGACTGGGAAGCCATGTTTATCAACGTGAACGACAATACCAACGAAGGGATCAGGCACAAAACCAAACCGTTCTTCTCCACCCAATTCCATCCCGAAGCTTCCAGCGGACCGGTTGACACGGAATACTTGTTCGACGAGTTTATCGAAAACATTGTGAAATACAAAAAATAGTCCCAACAGCATGGCAAGATTACACACACACATAAAAAAAGCAATCGTTCTGGGTTCGGGAGCCTTAAAAATCGGTGAGGCCGGCGAGTTCGACTACTCCGGTTCGCAGGCGCTGAAAGCCCTGAAAGAAGAAGGCGTTGAAACCATCCTGATTAACCCGAATATTGCAACCATCCAGACATCGGAAGAAATTGCCGACAAAATTTATTTTTTACCGGTAACCGCTTACTTTGTTGAACAAGTCATTAAAAAAGAAAAACCCGACGGGATCCTGCTCGCATTTGGCGGACAAACCGCGCTCAACTGCGGGGTGGATTTATTTCGCCAGGGCATTCTCGAGAAATACAACATCCAGGTGGTCGGTACACCGGTTCAGTCGATTATTAACACCGAAGACCGCGATATTTTTGCCGGCAAACTGGGCGAAATTGATGTAAAAACGCCACGCAGCGTGGCTTGTGTCAACATGAACGAGGCCCGGACTGCCGCCCAAAAACTGGGTTTCCCGATTATCGTCCGCGCCGCCTATACGCTTGGCGGACTGGGCAGCGGTTTTTGCTCAAACGAAAAAGAACTCGACAAGCTGGTTTCAAGCGCCTTCACCTATTCGCCGCAGGTTTTGGTCGAAGAATCGCTGAAAGGCTGGAAAGAAGTGGAGTACGAAGTGGTCCGCGATCAGTACGACAACTGCATCACGGTATGTAACATGGAAAACTTCGACCCGCTGGGAATTCACACCGGCGAAAGTATCGTGGTGGCGCCCTCGCAAACCCTTTCAAACTCCGAGTACCATAAATTGCGGGCCATTTCCATCAGGATCATCCGTCATATCGGCATCATCGGCGAGTGTAATGTCCAGTTTGCCCTTGACCCTTACTCCGAAGATTACCGCGTTATCGAGGTAAATGCACGATTGTCGCGCTCATCGGCGTTGGCTTCCAAAGCAACCGGTTATCCGCTGGCCTTTGTGGCTGCCAAGTTAGGTTTGGGTTACGGCCTGCACGAACTGCACAACTCGGTTACCAAAGTGACAACAGCCTGCTTTGAGCCCGCCCTTGATTATGTGGTTTGTAAAATTCCGCGCTGGGACCTGAATAAGTTCAGTGGTGTTTCCAAAAACCTGGGAAGTTCGATGAAATCAGTTGGCGAAATCATGTCCATCGGCCGGAGCTTCGAAGAAGCCATGCAAAAAGGGATCCGTATGGTTGGGCTGGGGATGCACGGCTTCGTCGGCAACAAACAGGAAATCACCATCGACCAGATTGACGAGGAATTGCTAAACCCGACCGACCGGCGTATTTTTGCAATTGCCGCGGCTTTCGATAAAGGTTATACCATCGACGAAATTCACGATAAAACAAAAATTGACCGTTGGTTCCTGCAAAAACTCCATAAAATCCATCTTTTAAAAGAGGAGCTGTTAACCGTAAACTCCCTGAAAGAACTGGACGACGAGTTATTGCTTGAAGCAAAAAAAGCCGGATTCTCCGACTTTCAGATTGCGCGCCTGGCGCTGAATGCCGAGGGAACGCAAATCAATGGTAAGCTGCTGGAGGTTCGCGCTCACCGGAAAGCCCGGAATATGACTCCGTTTGTCAAACAAATTGATACGCTGGCCGGCGAATACCCGGCCCAAACCAACTACCTGTACCTCACCTACAACGGCACCGAGCACGATGTTGAATTTTTGAATGACAACAAGTCGGTGATTGTACTCGGATCGGGGGCATACCGGATCGGCAGTTCGGTAGAGTTTGACTGGTGTTCGGTGAACGCGATCAACACGGTCCGCAAAGACGGCTACCGCGCCGTCATGATCAATTACAACCCCGAAACGGTAAGTACCGACTACGACAACTGCGACCGTCTGTTTTTTGACGAACTGACCTTTGAGCGGGTCATGGATATCGTCGATCTGGAAAATCCCAAGGGTGTTATCCTTTCGGTGGGAGGCCAGATACCGAATAACCTGGCGATGAAACTTCACCGGCAGAACGTACCGATTTTGGGAACTTCGGCCCTGAAGATCGACAACGCGGAAGACCGCAAAAAATTCAGCGCCCTGCTCGACGAGATTGGCGTTGACCAACCCCGCTGGAACGAGCTGACCAGCATCGAAGATATCTACAAATTCGTGGACCTGGTTGGGTTCCCGGTACTTATCCGGCCTTCCTACGTGCTTTCGGGCGCAGCCATGAATGTGGTATCGAACCACGACCAGTTGGAACATTTCCTGCAAATGGCCTCCGATGTTTCGAAAGAACATCCGGTGGTGGTCACCGAGTTCATCGAACTGGCCAAAGAAGTGGAAGTTGACGCTGTGGCTGATAAAGGCGAAATCGTCGCTTATGCCATCTCGGAACATGTCGAATTTGCCGGGGTGCACTCGGGCGATGCCACCATCGTGTTCCCGCCGCAGAAATTGTACGTGGAAACTATTCGGCGAATCAAGAAAATTTCGCGCGAAATTGCCCGGGCGCTCGAAATCACGGGGCCGTTTAACATGCAATTTTTGGCTAAAGACAACGACATCAAGGTAATTGAATGTAACCTGCGTGCTTCACGTAGTTTCCCCTTCGTGTCGAAAGTGATGAAGATCAACCTGATTGAAATAGCTACCCAGGTGATGCTGGGCCTTCCATACACGAAACCCGATAAATCGCTGTTCGAGCTGGATTATGTGGGCGTTAAAGCGCCGCAGTTCTCCTTTGCCCGCTTGTTGAATGCCGATCCCGTTTTGGGTGTCGACATGTCGTCTACCGGCGAAGTGGGCTGTATTGGCGAGAACTTCTACGAAGCCCTTTTGAAATCGATGTTATCTGTCGGATACAAATTCCCTGAGAAGAACATCCTGATCTCCTCCGGACAAGCCCGCTCAAAGCTGGAATTGCTAAACAGCGCCAAAATGCTGGCAGAACGCGGCTTCAACATCTATGCAACTGAAGGCACACACCGCTTCCTGCGCGAAAACATGGTCGAATCGACATTGCTGCACTGGCCTGACGAAGAAGACCAGAAGCCAAATACGATTGACTACCTGCGCGAGAAAAAGATCGACCTGGTGGTGAATATCCCGAAAAACTATACGAAGCGAGAGCTGAGCAACGGCTATAAAATCCGCCGGAACTCGATCGATTACAACATTCCGCTGATTACCAACGCACGCGTGGCCAGCGCCTTTATTTACGCCATCTGTAAATATAAGCTGGAAGACATCGGCATTAAACACTGGGACGAATACAAAGCTTAAACAGATTAGCGCATCACGATAAAATCCCGGCTGTTCGACAGTCGGGATTTTTTATGGCGCCTCCGGCAAGCGCCCATTTTTATTCTCAATTTGTTTCCATTTGTCAGCAATGTTTTCTTCTCCCTCGAAATAACCCAATGTTGAACCCTTACCGAATACCTCCATCGACGGAGCGATTAACAGTTTATTCGAGTCAGGATACTCACAAACATCAAAACCGATCGAAGTCCGGATATCCAGGTATATACAAGTCCCGGTGGTATGATTATATAATTGGTGTGCCCCGGTTTCTCCCATCTCAAAAAAAATTACATCTCCGCTATTGACAATTTCCAATCCATCGGAAGTCCTTAAGGTTGCAGATCCGGAAATGATCATGAACAATTCTTCGGCATGCCGGTGAAAATGGTAGGGTGCAGAATATTGACCCGGATTTAATTGTCTTAAATCAAAGTTTAAATTCTGCGGATTTATCCCCTTTTTTACCCGCGAAACATCTGTGAAAATCCGGTAATTGTCAATCTTATTTGGATTTTCACGGAATTCTCGTTGGTCTGATTTTAAAATTGTTGCCATCATCTGCGATTTAATTGTTTCTATTCATACAATCAGAATTTCCGGAAATTTTGGATCTTTCCGTTTCATCGCTTATTTTAGTCAAAACAGGAATGGTATTCGCCCTGTTTTACCCCCAAATTACAAAACCTGATCGAATAAACATCACATATCGGCCAATATTGTATTCATACCGGGAAGAAAATAGAAGGACTTCATCCTCCTGTTCAGGCGAAGTTTTTAAGGCAGTTCAGTGAAAATAAAAATTTCATTTTTCGTGAACATAAAACCACCTTCCGTTGTCTGTATAAACGATTTTAAAATCGTTTTTTATCGTAATATCATGAGCGCGCCAAAAAAAGATCTGATTGGTGACCATTCATCTACTTTGTTGACAAACCGGGCCGATTATCTGCTTGTCATGGACGAATTCCGTTCGCGTTTGTCGGCAGTTTGTTCGCACGGCCCTGAACCGGCGGTGCAAAAACATCGCGAACGCGGCAAATTGCTGGCCCGGGAGCGGATTAACCTCTTGCTCGATCCGCAGACGCCTTTTCTTGAGCTATCGTCGTTTGCGGCCTGGGGCCAGTACGGCGACGCCTTCCCTTCGGCCGGCATGGTAACCGGTATCGGCCTGGTAGCGGGCCGCGAATGTATGATCGTGGCCAACGATGCCACCGTGAAAGGCGGAACCTATATCCGCGAAACCATCCGCAAACATGTACGGGCGCAGGAAATTGCCATGAAAAACCACTTACCCTGTATCTACCTGGTCGATTCAGGCGGCATTTTCCTGCCTGAACAGGCTCATGTATTCCCCGACCGCTTCGACTTTGGCCGGGTGTTTTTTAACCAGGCCCGCATGTCAGCCAAAGGGATCTCGCAAATTGCCGTGGTCATGGGTTCCTGCACGGCCGGCGGCGCTTATGTACCGGCCATGTGCGACGAAACCATCATTGTGCGCAACCAGGGAACCATTTTTATTGGCGGCCCGCCCCTCGTAAAAGCGGCTACCGGCGAAGAAGTAACCGCCGAAGAACTGGGCGGCGGCGAGGTGCATGCCCACATTTCGGGAGTTGCCGACCATCTGGCCGACAACGATGTCCATGCCCTGGAGATTTGCCGGAAGATGATTGCCGGCCTGCCCAAAACAAACAAACAACCGGTTGATTTGGCCGAAGCCGCCGAACCGCTTTTCCCTCCGGACGAGCTGTACAACTACCTGTCGACCGACCTCAAAAAGCCCATCGATGTGAAAGCGGTGATTGAACGATTGGTTGACCGCAGCGATTTCCGCGAATTTAAAGCCGGTTACGGGAAAACCTTGCTGACCGGCTTTGCCCGGATCAAGGGGATCCAGGTGGGAATTCTCGGCAACCAAAGTTTTCTGACATCCGAAAGCGCCCGAAAGGGTGGACATTTTATCCAATTGTGCAACCAGAGACGGGTTCCGTTGTTATTCTTACAAAACATTACCGGCTTTGTTGTCGGAAAAAAATATGAACACGAGGGCATCGCCCGCGATGGTGCCAAGCTGATCAACGCAGTGGCCAATTCAACGGTCCCGAAAATCACGGTGGTGATCGGTGGTTCGTTTGGCGCTGGAAATTATGCCATGGCCGGGCGCGCGTATGACCCAGATTTTTTGTTTATGTGGCCGCATACCCGCATTGCCGTGATGGGAGGCGAACAGGCTGAAAGCGTTTTGCAAACCATTGGCGGGAACTGTGAAAATGGTAGTCTGAGCGTACAGTTTGAGCGGGAAAGTTCAGCCTATTTCAGTTCGTCCCGTTTGTGGGATGATGGGGTGATCGATCCGGCCGATACGCGCAACATCCTGGGCTTGGCCTTTTATATCACTCTGAACCAACAAATTGACAAAGTCGGTTATGGCGTCTTTAGAATGTAAAAGATGGAAAAATTCAAACATATCAAATTCAGTAAATCGGGAGTTCAATCCACGATTTTATTAAACCGCCCGGGTTTGCACAACGCGCTTAACCCGGAAATGATGGAAGAGCTGCACGTGGCGCTCGACGACCTGGCCGGCGACGACAGCATCCGGTTTGTTGTGCTGGCCGGCGAAGGCCAGTCGTTTTGTGCCGGCGCCGACATCAACTGGTTTGCCGGTACGGTCGATCGCGGGAAAGGCGAAAACTGGCAGGAATACCTGCGAATGGCCGAGCTGCTAAAAAAGCTGGCTTATTTTCCTAAAATAACGATTGCCGCGGCACACAAGAATGTGCTGGGCGGCGCCAATGGTTTGCTGGCTGCCTGCGACTTTTCGGTAGCCGAAAAATCAACGGTTTTTGCTTTTGGCGAAGTAAAACTGGGCTTGGTCCCTGCCATCATCCTGCCCTTTGTGGCCAAACGGCTTTCCACCCAAAACTTAAAAAAACTGATGTTCTCAGGCGAACGTTTTGGGACTGTGGAAGCGCATGCCATTGGGTTGGTCGATTTTCTGGCCGACGACGGCAAACGGATGGAGCTTGTGAACCAACTGATCAGTGATCTGAAAAAGGTTTCGCCAAGCGCGCTAAAAGCATGTAAACAACTGATTTTGAATATTGATTCGGGAGAAGTCGGTGTCGACAGCAGTGAATACACGGCCGCTGTTTTGGCCAACCTGGTCAACTCGGATGAAGGGCAGGAAGGGCTCCGGGCTTTTCTGGAAAAACGAACGCCCGATTGGTCGGCTAAATCAGTCATCGCAGGCTTACATAAACAGTAATTTCCGGCTGTTTCATTTTCCGGCCCGGATCAAATCAATCAGCTATCGTACTTAACCTGTTCAATCTTTGAAAAAGTTTTTCCATAAAATACTAATTGCCAACCGAGGCGAAATCGCCGTGCGGATCATCCACACAGCCCGCAAACTGGGTATAGCAACCTTGGCTGTGTATGCCGAAGACGATCGGGACGCCTTGCATGTACAACTGGCCGGTGAAGCTTTTTTTCTTCCGGGAAACAGTCTGTCCGAAACCTACCTGAACCAGGAGAAACTGGTGAGCCTGGCGCTTCAATCTGGGGCGGAGGCCATTCACCCGGGATATGGCTTTTTGTCGGAAAATGCCGGCTTTGCCCGAAAAACCGAAGCTGCAGGTTTGGTGTTCATCGGCGCTACCGCCGACCAGATTAGCCTGATGGGTGAAAAAACGCGGGCTGTTGATTTTGCCAAAAGCCTCGGCCTTCCCGTAATTCCAAGCCGGCATGGTACGGTTAACGGCATGGCCGGCGGATTGGACCTTCCCGGATTCCCGCTGTTGGTGAAGGCTTCGGCTGGTGGCGGCGGCAAAGGCATGCAGGTTGTTGAACACGAAGCGGACTTGCTGAAGGCCTTGCAACGCGCCCAACGCCAATCGCTCGAATATTTTGGAAACGACGAAATCTTCGTGGAGAAATACCTGCCTCAGGCCCGCCACATCGAGGTACAACTTGTGGGAGACGGCCAGGGAAACGCGGTACATCTGTACGAGCGCGAATGCAGCATCCAGCGGCGCTATCAGAAACTGCTCGAAGAAGCTCCTGCTGCTTCCGTTTCAACAGAAATAAAACAAAAACTTTATGCCGACGCCCTTCGCCTGGCCCGGGCGGTGAATTATCGGGGAGCCGGCACGGTTGAATTTTTGCTTGACGGGCAGGGAAATCATTATTTTCTCGAAATGAATACCCGCTTACAGGTTGAACACCCGGTGACCGAAGCCATCACCGGATTGGATCTGGTGGAGTGGCAGTTGGCTGTTGCGGCCGGGCAAGGACTCCCGTTGAGCCAGTCCGAAATCAGTCAAACCGGGCACGCTATTGAGTTCCGGATTTGTGCCGAAGATCCGGAGAGCGGTTTTTTGCCATCTTCGGGACGGGTAAATGCCTTGCAGCTTCCCGAAAACTGCCGGTGGGACAGTTTTCTTGCGGAAAATACGGCGGTTTCTCCGGCATACGATTCGCTGTTGGGAAAACTAATCGTGTACGGCGCTACCCGAAAGGCAGCGCTGCATCAGTCGGAACAGGCTTTATCGTCTTTACTGGTCGGCGGATTGCGGACAAACCAGTCATTTCTTCGGAAACTCATCCAAAGCGAAGCCTTCAAAAAAAATAACATCCACACCGGCTTTCTCGAGGATTGCCTTCCCGCCTTCATTCAGCAGATGCGCGATGAACGGGAAATGATGCCGGTTGATCTGCTGTTTGGCGTTTTTTTGCTACATCATTTTTATCGTCCTTCCGGTAAAACAGATCCCTGGAACCAGACCGGATACTGGCGTTTACACCCGGTTTTTCAGCTTGAAATGAATGGGAAAATCTTCCCGGTTCAGTTCATGAAACGAAAAAAAGCTTATTTGTTAAGTCTCGGGAGTGAACAGCATGAGCTTTGCGATGTTTCATATAACAATAATCAAATCACATTAACCCGGGAGGGAATCTTTCACCGGTTTTATGTGATCGATCAGGAACAGTCAACGGAAATTCATGGCAACAGCTACCGGTTTGCTCTGAAAAGTCTTTGTGTACAGGGGCATTTCAAACCGGAAAAACAAACCGGGAACAGCGATGTTGTTATCCAATCGCAGATCCGCGCTGATTTGCACGGGAAAGTGATTGACGTAATGGTTAGCCCCGGCGAGCGGTTAACCAAAGGTCAAAACTTACTGGTGATTGAATCCATGAAGACCGAGTTTACAGTTCAATGCCCGGCAGATGCCGTTGTGAAAACAATTTATGTATCGAAGGGGAAAATCGTTCAGGATAAAGAAATATTAGTGGATTTTGAATCCTAAAAAAGCGAGAAATCAGATATGAACGCGTTGTTAAAGAAAGTACACCACGAGCTGAGGTCCAGAGTCAGGGCCTTTGCCGAAGAAAAAATCAAGCCCGTTATTGGCGAATTTGAGGCGCTGGAACAGTTTCCTGCTGAGTTGATTAAATCCATGAGCAACCTCCGGGTATTTGGCATGCACGCCCCGGTTGAATACGGGGGACAGGGCAGCGATTACCTTTCTTTTATTGTTGCTGTGGAGGAACTGGCCCGTGTCGACAGTTCGGTTGCCGCCACACTGGCGGCACATAATTCGTTGGGGGTAGGCCCGATCCTCGAATTTGGCTCCGAAGCACAAAAACAAAGATACCTTCCGTCGCTTTGCACGGCGCAAAACCTCTGGGCCTTTGGCCTGACCGAAGAAAATGCCGGATCGGACGCCCAGGGCGTGGAAACTGTCGCCGGGGAAAAAGAAGGCGGCTGGCTGGTTAACGGTCATAAAAAGTACATCACCAACGCGGCATCCGATATGGCTTCCGGGATCAGCTTTGTGGCCCAAACCGGGATGCGTACCGACGGAAAAAAAGAATTCACGGCCTTTTTGGTCTCCAAAGGAACAGTCGGTTATACCCGCGAATTTATGAAACAAAAGTTCCTGTGGCGGGCAGCCGATAACGGGATGGTTTATTTCAACGACTGTTACATTCCCGCTGAAGACCAGTTGGGAGAACGCGGGCAAGGGATCAAAATTATGCTGCGGACCATTGACTCCGGACGCTTGTCGATTGCAGCTATGGGACTGGGATTGGCACAGGGAGCATACGAAATGGCCGTTTCATTTGCCAAAAAACGCAAACAATTCGGGAAAGCGATTGCCGGCTTTCAAACCATTGCCTTCAAACTGGCTGATATGGCCACGAAAATTGAAACAGCCCGTACCTTTTTATATCATGCCTGCTGGCTGAAAGATCACGGAGAACCATTTGGCACCCAATCGGCCATGGCAAAACTGTATTGTTCGCAGGTAGCCAGCGATGTGGCCAGCGATGCACTGCAGATTTTTGGCGGAGCCGGTTTCTTTCGAAACGACGAGTATCCGATTGAACGTTTCTTCCGCGACCAGCGCTTACTGTCGATCGGCGAGGGAACCTCCGAAGTATTGCGGATGGTGATTTCGCGGGATGTGCTGAAGGATTAAAGGCAAGGGGCAAGGAAAAGGGAAAAGGGAGCAAAAGAAATGAACGTCATGGTGAAATACGGTGTGATTTGCCTCATAAAATCAGGAATTTTTGCCGTAACTGAACGAATTTTGAACGTACTTTATAAGGGACGGGCCAATCCGTTTTTTTACTTTTGCCTGTAACCTTATTCAGCTGATACATGGACAACGACCGTAAACTGGAACACATTCAACTGGCGTTTGATTCGCAAACCGGTTACCCGGAGCAGGATCGGCGCTTTATCTACGAACCCTTAACGGCTGCTCATCCCGGACCGGAACCTTTGGCCTTCCCGTTTTTAGGGAAAATGATGAATGCCCCGGTTTGGGTATCGAGCATGACGGGTGGCACGGGAGTGGCAAAAAACATCAACCGGAATATTGCCCGCACCTGCCGCGAGCTTGGCTTGGGAATGGGTTTGGGCTCGTGCCGTAAAATTCTGTTCGACAAAACCCATTGGGACGATTTTGATGTCCGTGACGAAATCGGGGCCGATCGCCCGTTTTGGGCCAACCTGGGCGTGGCTCAGGTAGAAGAGTTGTTGAAAGAAAAGAAGGAGCAGGCGATTGTCGATTTAATTGGAGCCTTACGCGCCGATGGGCTGATTATTCACGTCAACCCCTTGCAGGAATGGTTTCAGCCGGAAGGCGACCGGATGGCACAGCCTCCGTTGGAAACGATCCGCCGGTTATTGTCAACGGTAAAAATACCGCTCATCGTGAAAGAAGTGGGACAAGGCATGGGGAGCGAAAGCCTGAAGCAATTGCTGCAACTGCCGTTATCCGCGATCGAGTTCGGCGCGTATGGCGGAACCAACTTTTCGCGGCTCGAACTGAAACGCGATGACCAGCAAACCCGCGAATTGTACGATCCGTTTTCTTACGTGGGCCAAACCGCCCTCCAAATGGTGAACGACATCAATAGTCTGGTCGAAGAAACGGAACCGGCATGCCGGCAGTTGATTATCTCGGGCGGCATAAAAAATTATTTAGACGGTTATTATTTGGTTTCGCTGAGCAAACTGCCGGCAGTTTACGGAATGGCATCGTCGGTGCTGAAACAGGCTACCGGCGATTACGAAACCTTGAAAAGATATTTGGAAAATCAGCTTAAAGCATACCGGTTGGCGCAAACTTACCTGCGTTTAAACCCCCATTATGAAGGACAATAAACCCATATCAGGATTTTCAAAACTCAGCAAAGCGCATAAAACCGACTGGTTGGTGCAGCAACTGGGCTTAGATGAGTCGGCGGCAGAGTTTCTTTCGGCCTTTGAACTGAAAAATGAAGCCTGGCAAACCATTGTGGCCGACCTGAGCGAAAATCAGATTTCCAACTTTCATTTTCCCTTTGCTGTGGCCCCCAACTTCCTGGTGAACGGACAATTCCGGGTTTTCCCGCTGGTAACCGAAGAAAGTTCGGTGGTGGCGGCTTTGGGCAAGGCTGCCGGTTTTTGGGCCAAACGAGGGGGCTTTAATGCCGAACTGTTGGGTGCTGCAAAAAAAGGGCAGCTGCATTTTTCGTGGAATGGATATCCTCAAAAACTTCATGATCATTTTACAGAAATACGAAAACGACTGACTGAAGAGGTTGCTCCGCTTGTCCAAAACATGGAAAAACGTGGCGGCGGCGTTTTGGACATTCAGTTAAACTATTTGCCCGGGATACTGCCGGCTTATTACCAGCTGGATGTGTCATTCGAAACGCGCGATGCGATGGGGGCCAATTTCATCAATTCGTGCCTCGAACAATTCGGGAAAAGCCTGAGAACCTGGTTAAACGAGCAAGCCGCCTGGCCGGATGAGGAGAAAGACTGCGAAATTATCATGGCTATTTTGTCGAATTATGTTCCGGATAGCCGGGTAAGAGTGTGGGTGGAATGTCCGGTGGAAAAGCTGTCGGACCAAAACGACCGGGAAGAAGGCTCGCTGTTTGCAGAAAAATTTGTCCGGGCCGTGCAGATCTCGCGCAGAAATGTATCGCGGGCGGTTACGCATAACAAGGGTATTTTTAACGGGGTAGATGCGCTGGCCCTGGCAACGGGCAACGATTTTCGGGCCATTGAAGCCTGCGGGCATGCTTTTGCTGCCCGAAACGGACAATATGCCGGTTTAAGTGAGGCTAAAATCGAAGATAACCAGTTTGTTTTTTCAATGGAATTGCCGCTGGCTGTTGGCGTCGTTGGAGGTGTGACGGCCCTGCACCCGATGGCCGGACTTGCCATGCAGATTCTCGAAAACCCGTCGGCCATCCAACTGATGCAATACCTGGCTGTAGCCGGACTGGCATCCAACTGGTCGGCCGTACGGGCTTTGGTGACAACAGGCATTCAACAAGGGCACATGAAAATGCACCTGAGCAATATCTTAAATAGTTTGGGTGCAACTGATGAACAAAAACAGGCTGCCCGGCTTTATTTTCAAAACCGGAATGTGAATTTCGCAGATGTAGAGCAATACCTGAAAAATGAAGCAGGACTTTAAACAAACCTATTACGCGCACGGAAAATTGTTGCTGACCGCCGAGTACCTGGTGTTGTACGGCGCCAAAGCCATTGCCCTGCCGCTGCAATACGGCCAGCGAATGGAGGTTGCCCGGGGCAGGCAGGATGGCCTGCTGCAATGGAATGCATTTTCGCAGGAAGAGCTTTGGTTTCGGTGCGAGCTGGAATTACCCTCTTTTAAACTGATCACCAGTTCCGATCCGGAAAAAGCGGTTATTCTGCAGGATATTTTTCGTGCCATACTTCAGCTTAATCCCGCTTTCAGCCCCGGAAGCTCGCTGGAGATTGAAACCCGGACCGGTTTTAATCGCCAATGGGGCTTGGGAAGCAGCAGTACGCTGATTGCCAACCTGGCCCGCTGGGCACACGTGGACGCGTTCAAACTGAATGAATTAATTTTTCACGGCAGCGGCTTCGATATTGCCTGTGCCACGGCATCGGGACCTGTTTCTTATCGAAAAAATCAATTACCTGAACCGGTCAGCCTCAACTACCCCTTTCTCGACCATTTGTATTTCATCTATTCCGGCTCCAAAAAAAGTACCCGAAGCGAGATCAGTCGTTTTTTGCATGAAGGGGCCATCACCTGGAATGAGGTAGAGCAAATCAGCCAGTTATCTGATCACATTGCACAGGAACAGGAGCTGATTGGTTTTCAGAAACTGATTGCAGAACACGAAAAACTGCTTTCTTCGCTTTTGGGAATACCCGCAATCAAGTCGGCCCGTTTCAACGATTTTGAAGGCGAGATGAAGTCGCTCGGAGCCTGGGGCGGCGACTTTTACCTGGCAGCTACCCGGCTCAAACGGAGCGACGTGCTACAATATTTTAAGAATAAGGGGTTGAACGTTGTTTTCTCCTGGAAAGAACTGGTATTAGATAAACAATAAGGGAATGAATGAATTACAGGTGAGTTGGGTATGCCCGTCGAATATTGCGCTGGTCAAATACTGGGGGAAAAAGCCGGAACAGCTGCCCCTTAATCCTTCATTAAGTTTCAGTTTAAAGAAAGCAAGGACCCGGACCAGCGTTCAGCTTCTTCCGAAAAACACAAGACAGCTGTCGTTTCTATTTGAAGGAAAACCTTCGCCTTTTGCCGCGCGGGTTGAAAAATACCTGGATCGGCTATCCATCGAAATCCCCTGGATTAATGATTATTCATTTCACATCGAAAGTGAAAATACCTTTCCGCATTCGGCTGGTATTGCTTCTTCGGCCTCCGCTTTCGGGGCGCTGGGCCTGTGCCTTGCCGACCTGAACAGCCAACTGACAGGGGCGACGCCGGAACCGGAGCAATTTATCCAGGCCGCTTCGCGCCTGGCACGCCTGGGTAGCGGCAGTGCATCCCGGTCGGTGTTGCCGGGATTTGCCTGGTGGGGAAAGTCAGCTGCCTTCCCCGGCTCAACCGATTGTTATGCCTTGCCGGTAACAGCCATTCACGATTGCTATTTTTGGTTGTGCGATGCGGTTTTACTGGTCGATTCGGCCAAAAAGAAAGTTTCCAGCTCGGCCGGGCACGAGCTGATGAACAAGCACCCCTACCAGGCTGCGCGGATCAAACAGGCAAATCAGAACATGGAGCAATTGGCGCAGGTGATGAAAACCGCCGACCGTTTCCGCTTTTTGGAATTGGTAGAAAACGAGGCCCTGAGCCTGCATGCCCTCATGATGAGTTCAACGCCTTCCTTTATGTTATTGAAACCGGAAAGCCTTCAGATTATTGAAAAAATACGTATTTTCCGGGAACAAACAGGCTTGCCTGTCGGTTTCACCATCGATGCCGGACCGAATATTCATTTATTGTACTGGGCGGAACATCAAGCAGATGTACATGAGTTTATTCAGAATAAGCTACATCCGTTCCTTGAAGACGGCAGGTGGTTGGATGACCGCATCGGCGCCGGACCTGTAAAGGATGAAGTATGAGGGCATTTTCTGCAAAATTATTATTGTTTGGCGAGTACGGATTGATGTTTGGGGCAAAGGCCTTGGCCGTTCCGTTTGCACATTATCAGGGAAACCTGGTTAAACCCGGAAACGCCGGTCCTGATCCGGTAAGCCGGGATAGCATGGTTGAACTGGAACGTTTTGTTTCGTGGATTCAGCATGAGGGGATCAATGAAAAATTGAATTTTCCGCTCGATCTGAACCGGCTGCGCCTGGATATCCGGGAAAAACTGCACTTCCGTTCGGATGTGCCGCTGCAATATGGCGTAGGAAGTTCAGGCGCGCTGTGCGCGGCCCTGGTTCACGAATACAGTTGTTACGGACAGCTAATCGGGCGGGAAAAACGAAAACACAGCCTTCCCAACCTGTTAAAACAGGACTTCGCCTGGATCGAATCTTATTTTCACGGGCGCAGTTCCGGCCTCGACCCGCTCGTTTCTTTCTTAAATCAGCCGGTATTGCTCGAAAACGGCCAAATTTCTCTCCCGTCATTAATCCCCGGCCAGTTGCCCTGGTCGGTTTACCTGATTGATACCGGAATGGCCGGCGCCACCTCTCCCCTGGTTAGGCTCTTCTTGAGTAAAATGGAGAATCCGGATTTTGTTGCTTTGTTTCGCCAGCTTTACCTGCCGGCCAACGACGGCGCAGTGGCAGCTTTTATCGCGCGCGACCGTGCGAAGCTGTTTGCCTGCATGGAAGAGATTACCCGTTTTCAACTGGCCCACTTCCCGGAGATGATTCCTGCCGGTTTTGTTGAACTGATCAGTTCGCTCCGCGAACAAAACATCTTCGTAAAATTACTCGGCTCGGGAGGCGGCGGATTTTTGCAGGCTTATGTCCCCGAAAATGTTCAGTTCCCTGTTCTACAAGGCTCCATAAAAGCATTTTAGCTTTTCCTGAACAGATTGCGGCAGCCGGCATTGACGACTAATCCCGGGAACCGAAAAAACCGTATATTTAGCCCCGTATGGATAAAACACATTAGGCACACATCGCCTGTTGACGAAGCATGTTATGGAAATCGAAGCATTGATCAGTGAACTAATGACCATCAGGCAGGCAATTCTGGATTGCGAAACAGCCTGTGAGGAACAAATTAGCCAGGTTCATCCGAATTACCGGTATTCGGCCCGTAACTTTATTCGTTATCTCAAATTGCGCACCTTCGAACTGAGGCCGCTTCAGGAACAGTTGTCGGCGATGGGTTTGTCGTCAATCGGACATTCCGAACGTTACGTGCTGGCCAATATCGAGAATATCCTTTATTTTCTGCATCTGTATGTTGGAAGACCATTCCAGGGAAAGTTTGACCTGGGAGAACATCCTGTAAATTATTTCAAAAGTCTCCGGGTGTTGAATGAAAATACCGAGCGGCTTTTTGGAAAGACCAACCAACCCTATCATACCCGAATCATGGTAACGCTTCCTTCGCAGGCTGCCAATGATGCCGGTTTGGTGGACAGGCTCTTGAAAACGGGGATGGAGAATGCCCGCATCAATTGCAGTCACGACCATACGGCTGTCTGGCTGCGGATGATTGCCAATATCCGCACTGTTTCGGCGCAAACCGGGCATGATTGTAAAATTTACATGGACCTTCCGGGGCCAAAGTTACGCAGTGGTCCGGTGGAAGTCATGGAACGGCCGGACAAGAATCAGCAAAGCTTTATTCGCCTGTTTCCCGGCGATTTATTGCATGTGTACCGACACGAGATTCTGGGGTCTTCGGCCCGTTACGATGGAAGCGGTCAATTGATTGAACCGGCGAAAATTTCGGTTTCCATCCCGTCAGTATTTACGCATACGCGTATCAATGATCGGGTTTGGTTTGACGACGGTAAAATCGGGGGGCGGATTATCGATAAAAGGGCGGATTACCTGGTTGTCAGGATAAAACGGGCAAAACCAAACGGAAGTAAGTTGAGGGCAGAGAAAGGAGTTAACCTGCCCGATACCCGGCTGGAGTTGCCCTCCCTGCAGAAAGAAGACCTCGATTTCCTGCCGTTTATCGCGCAGCATGCCGATCTGGTTGGTTACTCGTTTGTCCGTACCGGGCACGATGTAGAATTGTTACAGGCCGAATTGAAACGACTTAAACGCGAGGACATTGGATTGATTCTGAAGATCGAGAACGAAGAAGCTTTTTCGAATTTTCCGGAGTTGTTGCTGACAGCCATGCGCAGCCCGAATATCGGGGTAATGATTGCCCGCGGCGATCTGGCCGTAGAACTCGGCCCTGAGCGAATCTCGGAGGTACAGGAAATGTTGCTGTGGCTTTCAGAGGCAGCCTTTATCCCGATTATCTGGGCGACACAGGTACTCGAGAAACTGGCCAAAGAAGGCATTGCCACCCGTTCGGAAATTACCGATGCGTCTATGGCTTCCCGTTCGGAATGCGTGATGCTGAATAAAGGCGAAAACATCCTGGAAACAGTTGAAATACTGGCGAATATCCTGCAACGCATGGAGAGCCACCAGTATAAAAAGAAAGGAACATTGCGTCCATTAAATGTGGCGCGTAAATTTTTCTCATAAACCGGGAAAAAGCTTGTTTTAAATACTCCTGACTTTGTACTTTTAAAGAAAAACCGCCGGATGGACAAGAATCAATCAATCCTCTCCAACAGAAATTTACACATTGTTTTTTGTGTGACGCTAGCCGGCGTGATGGGTGTAGCCAGTATCACACCGGCATTTCCGGCCATCATTCGTTATTTCGAAATTACGCCCCGGCAAGTGGGTTGGTTGATTGTTCTATTCACGCTCCCCGGCGTTGTACTCACCCCGCTTACAGGTATTCTGGCCGACAGGTACGGCAGGAAGCCGATTCTCGTCCCCTCACTGTTTTTATTCGGGCTGGCTGGTTTTACCTGTTTCTTTATCCGCGATTATCAATGGCTGTTGTTTTTCAGGTTTATCCAGGGAATTGGGGCCAGCTCTTTGTCCAGCATGGGCATCACCCTGATTGGCGACATTTTCCCCGGCAAAAAGCGGGTGGCGGCGATGGGCTATAATGCCAGCATTTTAAGTGTCGGGACGGCCATGTACCCCGCGATCGGAGGCGTACTGGCAGCCCTCGACTGGCCCTTCATCTTTCTGTTGCCGGTGCTGGCTATTCCGTTAGGTCTTTGGGTGATTTACGGGCTGAGAAACCCGGAACCATCTTCTGAACGCAGTTTAAAAGATTATTTCGGGAATGTTTGGCAAACGATAAACCGGCGTACCGTTTGGGGCTTGTTCCTGACCAACATCCTACTGTTCATTATTTTGTACGGCGCCTATCTGACTTACTTCCCGTTGTTGCTGGCGACCCATTTCGGGGCCGGGTCTGCAACGATTGGCGTCACTATGTCGCTGATGTCGTTGGTGACTGCTATCACCTCCTTTAATTTGCCTTATATCAACCGTTTTTTGTCCGCTAAAAAACAATTGGCAGGCGCCTGCGGGTTTTATTTTCTCTCCATGCTGGTTTTAAGTATGTCAGCACGCTGGGAGATGGTCATTGCAGGCGTGTTGTTTCTTGGCCTGGGACATGGCGTGATGGTTCCTTCTGTTCAAACCTTACTGGTTGGCATGGCAGGTATTGAAGAGCGCGCCGCCTTCATGTCGTTAAACGCCATGTTGCTTCGTTCCGGCCAAACCATTGGTCCTTTGCTGATTGGCTTTTTTTATGCCGCCGGTGATTTGCAGGCGGCTTTTGGGGCCGGCGCCGGCTTGGCTGTCCTGATGGTTTTGTTGATTGTTACGATGGTCAAAGCCTGACCTCCTGCCCAGCGCAAAACCTGAACTATTCCACCATTTTCAGAATTCGTGGTTTTTTCCCTGTTCTGTAGTTAATGACGACCAAAGAAAGGCAGGAGCCGATAATCACAATCGCCCCGATGGTTTCGGCCGACGAAAATTCTTCATGAAAAATAAAATAACCCGCGAGCAGGTTAAAAACCGGGACCAGTGATTGAAAGATCGACCCGGTGGCCACGTTCACATAGCGATAACCTTCAGTCATCAATAATTGGCCGAGCGTGGCAACCAGCCCAATCAACAACAGGATGACCAGGTCGAACGGGCTTCCCGGACTTTGCGTGATTCCCGATGGAATGATAAAGAGCCAGAAGCCCATGAGGCTTTGGGCAAAGAAAATGGAATAAGAGTTGTCGCTGTCGTGGAGTTTTTTGACAAAAACAACAGCCAGCCCGGTTGTCAGCGATCCGGCGATACCAATCAGTTCGTACCCGCTAAACCCCGAAAGCGATGCTGAGCCATGTTTGAACGAAAGCAATACCAGCCCGCCAATGGATGCAATAATGGGGATAAACTTAACCGGTTCAACCTTTTCTTTTAAAATAAGCATACTGAACAAGGTAGCGAAAACCGGGTACGAATACACGTAAACCGAACCTTTTCCAATGCCCAGTTTAACGATGGACAAATAAAAGAGGTACACGGCGATCCCACCAATCAGTCCGCGCAGCAACAGGAATTTTCGGTCGCGGAATCTCATCGGGATGACCCGAAACATCCCCAGCAGTCCAATGATCCCTAAGCCAACCGAAAACCGGAAAAAACTGGATTGAAATGACGACACATGGGGAATCGCCCGTACCAGGATAGCCATCAGGGCAAACGCGATGACGGAACTTAATGTCAGCAGGATTCCTTTTAAATGAGTCGACATGGGCGATCTGGCATCATTGGATGAATGAAAATCGTTTTTGGGAACTAATCACTCGGATAGATGAAAAAAAAATCAACCATTCCGGCGCGAATATTTCTCCGCCTGCAGTGGTTGATTTTTTAGTTTTGTCAGCAAAATGACCTATTCTTCAATAATCACAATCTGTTCAATCAGGTCGCCGGCACGGATGGCATCAATTACTTCCAGTCCTTCGTATACCTTGCCAAAGCAGGTGTGATTGCGGTCGAGGTGCGCCGTGTTTTTCCGGCTGTGACAAATGAAAAACTGTGAACCTCCGGTATTTCTTCCGGCATGGGCCATCGATAATACACCGCGGTCGTGGTATTGGTTGTTCCCGCTAAGTTCACATTTAATGGTGTAGCCCGGTCCGCCTGCTCCGGTCCCGTCGGGGCATCCTCCCTGGATCACAAAATCGGGAATCACCCGATGAAAGGTCAGGCCGTCGTAAAAACCGGATTTCGAAAGTTTGACAAAGTTATCGACTGTGCCGGGTGCATCTTCTTCGTAGAAGTTTACCTTCATCGTACCTTTGCTGGTATGAATTTCTGCTTTTCTCATGATAGATCTTTATTTAATTCAAGGCAAAAATACAAAATAACCAGGCCGAACTAAAACGATTCTTCCGTTTTACGGTCGCTGTTCTTGTAAATTTGAAACAAACCGAATGAAAACAACAGCGCGGCACACATGTAAAGAACCAAATAAACGGGGGTACTGTTGATGAGTTGGTCAGGACTGATATTGAAACCGAATTTCCATATAAAAATGAAAGCAATGCCATTATTCACAATATGAATAAGGATACACAGAAACAGTGACCGGGTTTGCCAGTAAATAAAACCGATGAAACAACCAATAATAAACGCGGCAACCAACTGGGAAAGATTGAGGTGGATGATCCCGAATAATAAGGAAGAAATGACGATGGCTTTCACCGGGTGGTAATTTTTAAGAAAACCCCGTAAAATAATCCCTCTGAAAATAATTTCTTCAAGCACCGGCCCCAGCAGGATAATGTGCAGGGCTGCCAATATCCGGTGGTTCATCAGTTGATGAAAAATTTGTTCGAAACTGCTTGATACGGGAATGAGTTGTTCGACGGGTTGCAGCAGGAAATCGAGCGCCAGGGTAGATAGTAATGCAAACGGAGCAAAATGGTAAGCACGAATCCGAAACTGGTCGGATAGCCGGAAACCTTCCGTCGCTTTAATTCTCCTGACAGCAAAACCGATCAACCAGATTTCGGCAAGAACAACAGGTACGACAACCAAATAGGCCGTCAATGAAGCGAACTGTTCGTCTTGATTCAGAAAAATCCGGATGACTAAAAAAGGAATTGTCAGTACGACTACAATCAGGAATAACCTTAAAAGCAAGCCAATGGCATTTTTAACGGAGGGATAGTATTGTTGCATGGTTTATTCTTTAATAATCGGTATAGTAAAGTTATGATCATTTCATGGAAGAGTTTTGGATTTTCGTTAAAACTTGATGAACAACTCATTTTGAGCGGCTAAACAGGCATATTTCTGTTATAAACGTTATTTCTTATGTTTATTATCATCAGCGGAACACCGGAGGAAAGCGGTTCTGTTTTGAGGCGCTGCTATTAAACATTTCGCAGGGCAAAAAAACTTGCCTAAAATCAGGTTTTTATCGGCTATTCCTCATTTCCTTTGTTTGAAATTACAATCATTCATTTTGAATCAAAAAGACCAGGATGAGAACAGATATTAATGATTTTATGGAAGCCTTAAAGGCCCGGACTCCCGGTGAAACGGAGTTTCATCAGGCAGTTCAGGAGGTGGTTGAGTCCATCTGGGATGTCTACAAAAAGAATCCAAGATATCAAAAGGCGAAGGTTCTTGAGCGTATGGTTGAACCCGAACGGGTCATCATGTTTCGTGTGCCTTGGATTGACGACCAGGGCGAAGTTCAGATTAACCGGGGTTACCGGATTGAGTTTAACTCGGCCCTGGGCCCGTACAAGGGAGGACTGCGCTTTCACCCAACCGTAACCTTGTCCATCCTGAAGTTTTTAGGATTTGAGCAAACCTTTAAGAACAGCCTGACGACGCTGCCGATGGGCGGAGGAAAAGGCGGTTCTGATTTCAGCCCGAAAGGAAAATCGGACAATGAGATCATGCGTTTTTGTCAAAGTTTCATGACTGAATTGCAACGACATATCGGACCAAATACCGATGTGCCTGCCGGCGATATTGGCGTAGGAGGCCGCGAAATCGGTTATTTATTCGGACAGTATAAACGGATAAAGAACGAGTTTACTGGTGTGCTTACCGGCAAGGGCCTTGCCTGGGGCGGAAGCCTGATCCGTCCGGAAGCAACCGGTTTTGGCGCTGTGTATTTTGTTCACCACATGTTGGAAAACCTGGGAAAAGACATTGCAGGTCACCGCTTTGCCATATCCGGATTCGGGAATGTGGCCTGGGGAGCCATCACGAAAATTAATGAACTGGGAGGAAAGGTTGTCACCATTTCGGGTCCCGACGGCTATATCTACGACCCGGATGGTATTCGCGACGACAAACTGGAATACCTGCTGGAACTCCGGGCAACAAACAATGACGTGGTTGAACCCTATGCCACTGAGTTTAGCGCTGAATTCCATCCCGGCAAAAAACCCTGGGAACAGCCGGTCGACATTGCCATTCCCTGCGCCACCCAAAACGAAGTAGACCTTGATGATGCCCGGATGTTGGTGGCCAACGGCTGTTTCTTGCTTGCCGAAGCTTCCAATATGGGTTGCACCGCCGAAGCGGTTGAACACCTGAGCGAGCATATTCATTTTGCTCCGGGAAAGGCCGTCAATGCCGGTGGAGTAGCCGTTTCGGGCCTGGAGATGACCCAAAATAGTCAGCGACTGAACTGGAGCCGGGAGGAAGTGGATGCCCGTTTGCATATCATCATGCGCGACATTCACGAAACCTGCGTTAAATACGGGAAAAACGGATCAAAGATCAACTATGTGAAAGGCGCCAACGTAGGCGGATTTGTAAAAGTCGCCGATGCCATGCTTGCCCAGGGCGTGGTGTAATAACCGGCTGCTAACGGATTGAATGGTCTGAAAAGGAACAGTTCTTTTTCAGACCATTTGTTTGAATTAGTGATAAGATAATATTGAAAAAGAGGTCATCTGCTTTTTTAATATTTTCTTTGCGGTTAAATTTTTCTCTATGTTAATTGATACACACTCGCATATCTATTCGGAGGATTTTAGTGTTGATTTGGAAGAAGTGATCCAACGTGCGGTTGAAAAGGATGTCAAAAAAATTATCTTACCCAATATTGACAGTTCGTCGGTTAAAAAGATGTTTGATCTGACCGACCGGTACCCGCAGGTTTGTTATCCTCTAATGGGTTTGCATCCAACTTCGGTAAATGAAGATTTTGAAGAAGAGTTGGAACTGGTTGAGTTTTGGTTGAAAAAGCGGAAATTCTTTGGCATCGGGGAAACAGGCATCGATCTGTACTGGGATAAAACCTTTATCCGTGAACAAACCGAAGCATTTCGCCGGCAAATCCGGTTGGCTAAAAAATATGATCTGCCGGTGGTGATTCATGTCCGCGAGTCGTTTGACGAAGTTTATGCCGTATTAAAAGAGGAGGCCGGTGAGAATCTACGTGGGGTTTTTCACAGCTTTACCGGAACGGCAGAACAAGCATCGCTCATTACGGAAATGGGTTTTTTGATTGGAATAAACGGTATTGTGACTTTCAAAAACAGTCATTTAGGGCAGATCGTCGAAAAAATTGACCCATCTCATATTTTATTGGAAACGGATGCCCCATATTTGGCGCCTGTCCCGTTCCGGGGAAAACGAAACGAAAGCGCTTACCTGGTTTATGTTGCTGAAAAGCTTGCAGAGATCTATCAGCTTTCGGTGGATGAAATTTCCGGGATTACATCGCGCAACGCGGAAAAATTGTTTCACATTTAACGGGCTGAATAAGTTATCTTTGCATCGCATATGGAACTGAAAAGACCATCGATCTTGTTAATTTATACAGGCGGAACCATTGGGATGGTTCAAAAGTCTGAAACCGGAGCGTTAAGCCCGGTGAAATTCGACCAGATCCTGGATGAAGTACCGGAATTGAACCGTCTGGGCTATTCGCTGGAATCAATTACCTTTAACCCGCCGATTGATTCGTCGGATATGACCCCGAAAATCTGGGGAAAACTGGCGAAAACAATTCACGCGAACTACAGCAAATTCGACGGATTTGTAATTTTGCACGGCACCGATACCATGGCCTACACCGCCTCGGCGCTGAGCTACATGCTCGAAAACCTCGACAAGCCGGTGGTGATGACGGGATCCCAGTTGCCTATCGGCATCCTTCGCACCGATGGTAAGGAAAATCTGATTACCTCGGTCGAAATTGCAGCTGCCCGGGAAAACGGACATGCCATCGTTCCCGAGGTCTGTATTTATTTTGATTTTAAGCTATCTCGGGGAAACCGGACCAGCAAACGGCATGCTGATCATTTCAGCGCCTTCAGTTCAACAAATTATCCCTTGCTGGCCAAAGCGGGAGTCGATATCATCTATTTTCACGAAAATATTTATCATCCCAAAAATAAAGGCATCTTAAAAGTCAGGACTAATTTCGACGAGAATGTGGTCGTCCTGAAGATTTTTCCGGGGATGAGCCGGCTTGTTTACGAAAACATCATCCACATCCCCGGATTAAGGGGAATTGTACTCGAATCGTTTGGCTCGGGAAATGTACCGACATCGCCTTGGCTGATCCGCCTGATTAAGAAGGCAATACGTCAGCGTATTATTATTGTCAATGTCACACAATGTGAAGGAGGCGCTGTGAAAATGGGGCATTACCAGGCCAGCAGGGAACTGTTGATGGCAGGTGTGGTCAGCGGGAAAGATATGACGACGGAAGCCGCCGTTACGAAATTGATGTTTTTGTTGGGACAGGGATTGAGTGATGATGACATAAAGCTCCATTTGAATAAAAGTCTGAGCGGTGAAATAAGTGAGTAGCTTATTTTTTTTTCACAATTTTTTTGTAATTTGCAGCCCTGAAAAATTGGCGCCAGTATATTGGAGAGATGCAGGAGTGGCTGAACTGGCACGCCTGGAAAGCGTGTGTACCTCAAAAGGGTACCGAGGGTTCGAATCCCTCTCTCTCCGCGTAAAGGGTTTACGTTCTAAAACAAACCTGTAAAGAAAAAGTTTTGAACTTGGTCCGGGGAAATTTGATGGTTCCCGGTCATTCAGAATAAAAAACAAATAGTATACAATAAAAATTAAGGAGATTTACTAATTAAAATTGAAACCAATGATGAAAAAACTATTTGCGTTTATAGCAGTTCTTGGAATGCTTTATTTGGGAGCATCGAACGATGCCGTAGCTCAAGATCAAACGGGAGGGTCTGCTACAGAAGTAGCTGCCAAGCAGGCTGATGCTGAAGAAGCTGCAGCTGCCAAAGCAGAAGCAGGACAATCCCTGCACAGCCAGTTGAAACAAAAATTCATTGAAGGTGGTGCCGGATTCATGTCTTTTGTATTGATCTGTTTGATTTTAGGTCTTGCAATGGCGTTGGAAAGAGTAATTTATTTGAATCTTTCAACCAGCAACAACAAAAAATTATTGGTTAATGTAGAAGAAGCTTTAGCCAATGGCGGAATTGAAGCAGCTAAAGAAGTTTGCCGTAATACGCGTGGTCCGGTTGCCAGTATTTTCTATCAGGGTCTTGATCGTTCAGACGAAGGTATTGATGTGGTAGAAAAAACAGTTGTAGCCTATGGTGGCGTACAAGCTGGTTTGTTGGAAAAAGGATTAAGCTGGTTGGCATTGTTCATCGCTTTGGCTCCTATGCTTGGGTTCATGGGAACTGTAATAGGGATGATCGCAGCTTTCGATGCAATTGAAATCGCCGGTGACATTAGCCCGTCATTGGTTGCAGGTGGTATTAAAGTGGCTTTGATCACAACGGTATCCGGTCTTGTGGTTGCCATTATCCTGCAAATTTTCTACAACTATTGCGTGGCTAAAATTGACAGTATTGTAAACAGCATGGAAGATGCTTCCATCTCGTTGATCGACATTTTGGTAAAACACAATCTTAAAAAATAATTACACTTATGAAGCTTGAAAAAGTATTAAACATTACATTGTGGGTACTTTTGGCAGTTTCAGCATTTCTGATTGTGTCTTTAATGATGAATCTCAGTGATAATGAAGCTGATCCAACCATGGGTGCCTGGATCAATACCAACCTTACCTGGTCGTACATCTTGCTGGGTATTGGTGCAGCTGTTGCAATTATTTTTGCCTTAGTACAAACGTTCACCGACAAAGCAGCAGCTAAAAAAGGATTAACCGCCCTTGTTTTTGTCGCAGTCGTTCTGGTCCTTTCTTATGTTTTGGCCTCAGACGCAATGCCTCAATTTCATGGCGTGGAAAAATACATTGCCGACGGCAGCCTTACCAGTTCCATCTCAAAATGGATCGATACGGCGCTGAATGCAACGTATATCTTACTTTTCCTCGCCATCATGGGAATCGTAGTTACCTCTGTATCTCGTATAGTAAAATAATTACGTGGTTTGTGTATCACAGGAAAAAATTAAATTATGGCTAGAAAAATTCCCGAAATACCTTCAGCATCACTGGCCGATATTGCCTTCATGTTGCTGATTTTTTTCCTGGTAACAACCACGATGGATGTGGACAGTGGTCTTGAACGCCGCCTCCCGGCAATGCCCCCGGAAGATGAAAAACCGGATGATACGCCTCCGATTAAGGAGCGCAATGTCTTCGTGGTACTGCTGAATGCCCAGAACCAGTTGCTGGTTGAGGGCGAATGGATGAACGTTGGAGACCTTCGTGAGAAAGCCAAAGAATTTATGGCCAACCCTTATGATGAAGAACATTTGCCTGAAAAAACGATGAAGGAACTTCCTTATTTTGGGCAAGTCGGAATTACAAAAGGGGTAATCTCTTTACGAAATGATGTGGGAACCCAATACGGAACTTACATTGCTGTTCAAAACGAGTTGGTTGGTGCCATTAACGATCTGAGAGAAGAATTGGCCAGACAGAAGTTTGGTAAATCCTATAATAATCTCGATAAAGATCAACAAGACGCGATAAAGGAAATTTATCCTTCAAGAATCTCTGAAGCTGAACCTAAAAAAGTGGGAGGAAAATAGTATGTCAAAATTCAGAAAGAATGACTCTAAGGAATTACCACCGATTTCAACAGCATCATTGCCCGATATCGTGTTTATGTTGCTCTTCTTCTTCATGGTGAGTACAACGATGAGGGAAGTTACCATGATGGTACAAATTCACCTTCCCGAAGCAACTGAACTTTCCAAACTGGAGAAAAAATCATTGGTAAGTTATATTTATGTGGGAACGCCGCATAGACAATTTCAAAATGTGTTTGGCTCTGAGCCTCGTATCCAGCTGAACGACCAGTTTGCCAATGTATCGGATATTATCGACTACATTACAAACGAACGTGAAGCCAGAGATGAAGCAGATGTGCCTTTTATGATTACATCACTTAAAGTGGATGAATTTACGAAAATGGGTATTGTGACTGACATCAAACAGGAGTTGCGTAAAGCTTCTGCCTTGCATATCAACTACTCATCCCGTAAAAGATCAACTAACGATTAGTCTTTTATCTAGTATAATCTTGAAAAGGGAAGCTTTAACAGTTTCCCTTTTTATTTTAAATGAATGAACATGGCAACCTTATTATTTGATCAAACACCCTACGAAAAAGTTCGTGAAGGACTGGAGCGAAAAATCATTCATACCAATAAGCTGATGACGGTACTGATTGACTTTTCGGGTGGTCCCTGGGCCGAGCCGGAGCCGATGCACAGTCATCCGCATGAGCAAACCTCGTATATTGCCGAGGGGGAAGTTATCTTCTTCTGTGAAGGTGAAGAGTCGGTTCGGCTAAAAGCCGGTGATTTGTTTGCCGTTGCATCGGGTAAAAAACATACCATCCAACTGATCACCGAAAAAGCGCGTCTGGTGGATAGTTTTAATCCCCTGCGTGAAGATTTTCTGAAATAGAAAAAGGGAGCTTCCATTTAGCTCCCTTTTTCTATTATTGATCTTTGAGGTCCAGCTTGATATTTAATTCGTTCAACTGGGCGTCTTCAATCGGCGAAGGCGCGTCGTTCATAACATCGCGGCCCGAGTTGTTTTTCGGGAAAGCAATGGTGTCGCGGATACTGTCGAGCCCGGCAAACATGGACACCAGCCGGTCGAAACCAAAAGCAATACCGGCATGTGGCGGAGCGCCGTATTTGAATGCGCTCATCAGAAAGCCAAACTGGGCTTCGGCCGACTCTTTCGTAAAACCTAACAAGTCGAACATTTTCGACTGCAGTTCCGAGTTGAAAATCCGAACCGATCCTCCGCCAATTTCAACGCCGTTAATCACCAGGTCGTACGCGTTGGCCCGCACGTCGCCCGGATTGGTATCGAGTAAGGGAACGTCTTCGGGTTTTGGCGATGTAAACGGGTGATGCATGGCGTAGTAGCGCTGTGTTTCCGGGTCCCATTCCAGCAAGGGGAAGTCGACCACCCACAAAGGTTTAAAGGTGGTTTTATCTCGTAAGCCAAGTTGATTGGCCATTTCGAGCCGAAGTTCGCCAAGAGCGTTTAGCGTATGCGCTTTTCCTCCGGAAAGTACCAGCATCAGGTCGCCCGCGGCAGCGCCAAATTCACCAGCCCAACGCCTCAGCTCATCTTCGGAATAGAACTTATCGACCGACGATTTCAGGGAGCCGTCGGTATTTAGTTTCACATATACCAAGCCTTTGGCGCCTATTTGCGGGCGCTTTACCCAGTTAGTCAGCTCGTCGAGTTGTTTGCGGGTATATTCGCTGCATCCTTTGGCACAAATTCCGCCAATGTATTCAGCCTCGTCAAAAACTTTAAAATCTTTCCCTTTTACCAGCCCCGCAAGCTCTTTAATCTTCATTTCGAAGCGGATGTCGGGTTTGTCCGATCCGTAATTTTCGAGGGCTTCTTTGTAGGGCATACGCTGAAAATCGCCGACCTCAATGCCTTTTACCGTTTGAAACAGGTATTTGGTTAACCCTTCAAAAGTATTTAACACATCTTCCTGCTCCACAAACGACATTTCGCAGTCGATCTGGGTGAATTCGGGCTGACGGTCGGCGCGCAAATCTTCGTCGCGGAAGCATTTCACAATCTGGTAGTATCGGTCGAACCCGGCCACCATCAGCAATTGTTTGAAAATTTGCGGCGATTGCGGGAGCGCGTAAAATTCACCCGGGTTTAAACGCGAAGGAACAACAAAGTCACGGGCTCCTTCAGGCGTCGATTTCATCAATACCGGGGTTTCCGTCTCAATAAAATTCTGATCGTTCAGGTACAGGCGAACAGCGTGGGCCATTTTTGAGCGGAGAATCAAGGTATTGCGTACCGGGTTCCGGCGCAGGTCAAGATAGCGGTATTTCATGCGAATATCGTCTCCTCCATCGCTTTCGTCCTCAATGGTAAAGGGAGGAACTGCCGAGGGGCTTAAAACGGTCAGCTTTTTGACTTCGATCTCGATGTCGCCGGTAGGAATATTTTTATTTTTACTGCTGCGTTCGCGAACCAGTCCGCTTACCTGGATCACATATTCGCGTCCGAGTTTTTTCAGGTTCTCGTTGATTTCGGCAGATGTATTTTCGTTAAAAACCAGTTGGGTGATTCCGTAACGGTCGCGCAAGTCAATAAAGGTCATTCCCCCCAACTCGCGTTTACGCTGGATCCAACCGGCTAAGGTGGTTTCTTTTCCCTGGTGTTCCATGCGCAATTCACCACAGGTGTGCGTTCTGTACATAGTATCGTTTCTTTTTGTTTGCCAGCAAAAATAAACAGATTTTGCCATTTAAATTGTAGGTTTGCCAATATTATTGAATTGATTTTTAGCATGGAGCCATTTGATGATGTATACTTTATGAAAAAGGCATTTCAGGAAGCGCGATTTGCCTACGACAAAGATGAAATTCCCGTGGGGGCAGTGGTTGTTGCCAATAACCGGATTATTGCCCGGGCCCATAACCTGACCGAAATACTGACGGATGTGACTGCCCATGCCGAAATGCAGGCCATCACAGCAGCAGCCAATTTATTAGGAGGTAAATATCTGAACGAATGCACCCTGTACGTTACGCTGGAGCCCTGTGTGATGTGTGCAGGCGCGCTGGGATGGGCCCAACTCGGGCGACTGGTTTACGGCGCTGCCGACAAAAAACGCGGATTCACACAATTTGCCCCCCACGCTTTACATCCAAAAACAGAGGTGGCTTCGGGCGTGCTGGCAGACGATTGCGCCGATTTGATGACTGCTTTTTTCAGAGAAAAACGGTAAACGTTACACTAAAAACAGAATTGTCCCCGCATTATTCTGAGATTTCGAAACCCACTTGTTTTAAATCGTCATAATAAGTCGGGTACGACTTGGTGATGACCATCGGATCGTCGATCTCAATTTTTCCAAACATGGCAGCAGGGGCAAAAGCCAGTGCCATGCGATGGTCGTGATAAGTGAAGATGAGCGGTGTTTCTTCTTTTCTGAACGGGAAAGTACCTTCCCATGACAATTCTCCGTGACGGGGTTCTTTCACTTCAGCCCCAAGCCGGGCCAGTTCGTTTTGCAGGGCCGATATACGGTCGGTTTCTTTAATCTTCAAGGTTTCCAATCCGGTAAAATGAAAAGGAATCTGCTTCAATACACAAAGAACAGCCATTGTTTGGGCAACATCCGGGTTTTCCGAAAAGTTTAACCCGAGGTGTTTGGGTTGAATCAAGGCTGTTTTTTTCAGAATCACGCCGGCGCCGGTATCCTGACTCTCAACGCCAAATGGTTCGAACCAGGAGGACATTGAGCTGTCGCCCTGCAAACTGTTTAGCTGAAGGTTTCTTAGTTCCACCTGGCCTTCGTCGGCCAGGGCCAGCAGCTGGTACCAGTACGACGCGGCAGTCCAGTCGGCTTCAACCGTAAAGGGTATGGGCCGGTAAGTTTGCTCGTTGATGCGGATTTCGTTTCCTTTCCAGACCGATTGAATGCCGAACTGTTTCATCAAATCCAGCGTCAGCGTAATGTAAGGACGCGAGGTGATCTTGTTTTTTAAGCGCAGGGTTAAGCCTCCCTGGATGGTGGGCGCAATCATCAGCAGGGCCGAAATGTATTGGCTGCTGACACTTCCGTCCAGTTCCAGGACCTTTCCTTTTAGCCGGCATCCGGTGATTCTCAGGGGCGGATAACCCTCGTTGCCCAGGTATTCGATTTTTGCTCCGAGTTCGGTCAGGGCATCCACCAACAGTTTTATCGGGCGTTGTTTCATCCGTTCAGAGCCGGTGATGGTCCATTCGCCGACAATTTGCGACAAAAAAGCCGTCAGAAAACGCATGGCCGTACCCGCATGGCCAATGTCGAACGAGTTGGTATTCGAATTCAGCACCTGTTGCATAACAATCGTGTCGTCGCTGTTATGCAGGTTCTGAATTTCGTAAGGGCTGTAACTTAAGGCGTTCATAATCAGCGCCCGGTTGGCAATACTTTTCGAAGAAGGCAGGTTGACTACTCCCCGAATCGTTTTATCTGGTTTTGAAAGTATATATCTCATATCCGGATTTTAGGATCAGACAGTCAGCTCGCGATAAAAATCAAGCGCTTCGAAGATCAGCTCTTTCGTGCAATCCTGGTTAATCTCCACCTGTCCGATTTTCGGCAGTAAGGTGAAATTGATCCGATTGCCTTCATTCTTTTTATCGTGCGTCATCAGCTCGTATAAGGCTTCGTAATCATCCGGGCTGATCCCGAATTTTCCGTACTTACGAAGCAGCCAGCCCGAAATACCGAGCAGTTCCGATTCATCGAACGAACATCGTTTGGCCGATAGGTACAGCTCAACAATCATCCCGTAAACGACAGCATATCCGTGCAAAACCGGCCGTCCTTCATGTAGGGCGTAGCTTTCGAAAGCATGGCCTGCCGTATGTCCGAAGTTTAATGCTTTCCGGATGTTTTTCTCAGTCAGGTCATTCTGAACATGCCAGTCTTTGATGGCAACCGAGTGGGCAATAATTTCCTGCAGCCTGCCGTAATCGATCTGTTCAAGATTATATTCCTGCAGTTCTTTCCAATGTTCGGGGCTTTTAATGAAGCCGTGTTTGATCATTTCGGCATAACCCGAAAGAAAATTCTCCCGATCAATGGTCTTTAAAAAATTGGTATTGATGATAACGGCATCCGGTTCGTTAAAAACACCGATCTCGTTTTTCAGTCCGTTAAAGTTGATCCCGGTTTTTCCGCCAAGCGAGGCATCCACCTGTGCCAATAAGGTCGTGGGGATGTTTACAAAGGCCATTCCCCGCTTAAAGGTCGATGCAGCAAACCCGCCCAAATCGGTTAACATCCCACCACCTACATTGATTAGCAGCGATTTGCGGTCGGCGCCGTATTTCGAGAGCACCTCCCACACTTCTTCCACCGAGCGGATCGACTTGTTTGTTTCGCCACCTTTTATAACAATTTTACGTATGTTTAATTTGGAAATGATCCCGTCAATGAATGGCAGGCATAACAATTCGGGGCCTTTTTCCGTTAAGAGGAATACTTTACCTTCGGAAAAAGGGGCAACGATTCGTTCGAGTTCCGGTTCAACCTGTTGGGAAAAGATAATATTTGAATGTATTTTTGACGGAGCCATTTCATCTGTTTTTTTGGTGATGGCAAAGTTAAAATTATTTTAGAAGTCCTTATAAATTAAAAGTATCTTGCTGACATTATTTACGATTTAACGATTACTATGGAAATTTCAAACAAAAAAAGAACGGTAAAGATTAAACGCGGTTTCAATTTAATCGTGGTGAGCTTATTGCTTGTGACCATCCTTTTTGTTTGGAAAGAAAATAATGCCGGCGCCTTAATCGCGGGAGGCGTGCTGGTCATTTTTGTCGTTGCCGTTATGTTCGCGAGTATCAATTATGTGTACTACAGTTCCGATGGCCATAAAATACTGCTCCGCTATTATCCGGTGATTACCTTTTTCGGAAAAGATTACAGCTCCATTGAGTTTGACAAGCATTTGCTTTATGCCGCGAAAGTTAAAAAAGTCTTTTTGTTTTCGGATTTGTACCTGGCCATACGCACCAGTAAAGGAATTGCCGAGTATCCCGAGGTCAGCCTGTCAGGAATGTCGAAGGACGAAATCAGGGCCATCCAGAGCGACCTGCATGAATTACTTCAACTCGTTCGTTAGCATTTGCTATTTTGTTCGGAAAGGTTTAAATTTATCATAAACCTTTTGCCTCATGAATTACCCTGAAGAATTAAAATACCAGATCGCCTTATCCCTGATCCCCCTGGTGGGCAGCATTACCGCCAAAAACCTGATTGCTTATTTGGGCAGTGTTGAAGCAGTGTTTGACGCCTCCGAAAAAACATTAACGAAAATTCCGGGCATCGGGAAAGGAATTGCCGACAACATCGTCAAATCAGACGTTTTATCGCGGGCCGGGGAAGAAATGGAGTTCATGGAACGCAATCGTGTTGATGCTTTCTTTTATTTAAATGATGATTATCCTGCCCGTTTAAAATCGTGCGTGGATGCCCCCTTGGTTCTGTTTTCAAAAGGAACTGTCAATTTTAATAACGAGAAGGTGGTTGCGATCGTTGGGACCCGGAATGCTACAGACTACGGACGTAAAATGTGTGAGGAACTGGTTGCTGAAATGGCCAAACGTGGAGCTTACTGTGTTGTAAGCGGTTTGGCCTATGGGATTGATGTTGCGGCTCATAAAGCCTGTTTGAAACACGGAGTGCCGACGATTGGCGTGTTGGGGCATGGCTTGGATTGTGTGTACCCGTCGCTGCACCGGTCAACAGCCGAAAAGATGATGGAAAACGGCAGTTTAGTCAGCGATTTTCTGAGCCGTACCAATATCGACAGGCAAAACTTTTTGCGGAGAAACCGGATCATTGCCGGGTTGGCTGATGCCACCGTCATTGTTGAGTCGGCAGAAAAGGGAGGATCACTGGTTACGGCCGATATTGCCGGGTCGTATAACCGCGACGTATTTGCCTTTCCGGGCAGGAGCGCCGATAATTTTTCGCGGGGCTGCAACCGGCTGATCAAAGAAAATAAAGCCAACCTGATCGAAAGCCTGGATGATTTGGAGTATTTTATGTCGTGGCAACAAAACGTTGATAAACCGCGAAAAATTCAAAAACAACTGTTCGTCCAACTGAATGCGGAAGAACAAAAAATCGTGGATGCGCTTCAGTCCGGTGTTTTATACATCGACAACCTGTGTCAAACGGTTAGCCTGCCCATGGGACGGGTTTCATCGTTGTTGCTGGGGCTCGAGTTCAACGGGCTGGTGGAGAGCCTGCCGGGCAAGATGTACCGGCTGAACTAAACGCGGTTTCTGCATCTCGGAATTTGAATGTATCTTTGCCCCCTATGATAACTTTCGAAGATCTAAAAGTCAATAAGTCAATTCTGAAAGCCCTTGAAGAGATCGGCTTTGAATCGCCCACCCCCATTCAGGAAAAAGCGATCCCGGTAATCCGTTCAGGTGTTGATGTGTTGGGGATTGCCCAAACCGGAACCGGAAAAACGGCCGCCTACCTGTTGCCTGTATTTATGAAACTGGTGAAGGCCGAAGGAGACGACCCGCGCGTCCTGATTTTGGTTCCGACGCGCGAATTGTCGATCCAGGTGGGCGAAGACATTGAGGTTCTGACACGGTACAGTAACCTCAGGCACGCGGCGGTTTACGGCGGTATTGGCTGGACAAAACATGCTGACCTGATTAAACCGGGAATCGATATCCTGGTGGCTACACCGGGACGGCTGATGGATTTATACCGGGCAGGAGCCGTTTCACTCAAAAAAATAAAAACCCTGGTAATCGACGAAGCCGACCGCATGCTCGATATGGGTTTTATGCCGCAAATCCGGCAGATCCTCGAAGTCATCCCGGTAAAACGCCAGAACCTGCTTTTTTCGGCCACCTTTAACGAGAAGGTGGAAGAAATGAGTCATGAATTCCTCGATTTTCCGGAACGGGTTGAGGTTACGCCATCGGCTACCCCCGCGCAACTGATCCAACAGTTCTATTATAAAGTTCCGAACATCAGGACAAAACTTCATCTGGTTCAGCAGTTGCTCGAAGACGAAGAAACCTTCAACCGGGTACTCATCTTTGTGAAAACAAAAGAACACGCCGACAGCCTGTTTAAAATCATTAAACGAAAAACGGAAGGTGAAAAACGGATCCTGCACTCAAACAAGGGGCAAAGCACCCGGATTAACGCGATTAATGCCTTTAAAGACGGGGACGTCAGGATTCTGATCTCTACCGATGTTTCGGCCCGGGGACTGGATGTTTCGCTGATCTCACACGTGATCAATTTTGATTTACCGCAGCGTTATGAAGATTATGTGCACCGGATTGGACGGACAGCGCGCGCCAACAACCGAGGGGAAGCCATCACGCTGATTAATCCCGCCGAAGAGTATCACCTGCATCAAATCGAAAAAATGATCAGGATGGAAATTCAGGAAAGGGAGCTTCCTGAAAACCTGACTGTTGCCGAGACTCCGAAGTCGGAACGGCAGGAGCAGTTGCGTGAAATTGATCGTCAGAAAAAACTGGAGAACCCGGATTTCAAGGGGGCCTTCCACGAAAAAAAACATCGTCCGTCGGCTAAACCGGCAAATCCGCCGAAGCACTTGTCGAAAACCAAGCAGTTTAGAAAGGGAAGCGGCAGGAGATAGCCGGAGTCAACAGGATATCTTACAAAAAACCTGAATTCAGTTCACCGAAAGGATAAAGTAGAACCGGCAACCTTCACCGGGAATGGCTTGGCTAGAGACACCCACCTCGCCGCCGAGTTTTTCCACAATCCGCCTGACAATGGGCAAACCTAAGCCGTTTCCCTGTGCCCTCGTTGTCTCTAAACGGACAAACCTGGTGAAAAGTTTTTCCTGATCTTCGGGAACTATGCCTTCCCCGTTGTCTTTAATCCAGAATTTAATCCGGCTATCATCGTCGAGCGAATCGAAACCCAGTTCAACGACCGGAGGCGTACCCCCGTATTTCATAGCGTTGCTCATGTAGTTGATCCAAACTTCTTCGAGCCAGCCCGGGTGTGAATTTACGGACGGCCATTTTTCGGGTTTCAGGATAACAGCCTGGTGTTGCCTGATGGAAGCCTGCAGCCGTTTTTCACATTCCGAAATCACCTGTTCCATCGCTACGGGCACCAACTGAACGTCCTGCTGCCTGATGGTGGACATGGTCAACAATTCATTGATCACGTAAAGTGTTTTTTCGGCCGAAGCACAAATAACTTTGGTTACTTCCAGAGCATTGTTGTATTGTTTGTTGCGGATCTCGGCCTCAATTAACTCGGTCAACGGGATTACCGCGCCAATGGAATCTTTCAGGTCGTGGGCTACCGTATGGGCATAGGCATTCAGGTCGGCGATCAGCCGGGCATTCTCTTCAATTTCTTTTTTTAGCTGCTGATTCGATAACAGGATTTTTTCTTCATTCCGGATACGCTGCGTAATATCCCGCAACACGAAGAGCTGTCCGCTCAACAGATCATTGTGGTCAAAAAGAGGTGTCATACGCATGTCCAGGTGTCGCTTCTCCGGGGTCTTTTCGGTAATGATTTCTGCACGGATGGGTTTGGGCGAAAGCACTACCCGGCTGATTTCTTCTTCCCGATGCGGCAAAACTTCGGTTATTTTCCTGCCGATCAGGTTTTTATGTTCAGTGTTGAGCAAATTAAGCATCGACTCGTTGACATCGGCAATCCGCTGTTGATGATCAATCAGCAATACAGCATCTTCCATAATATTGATCAGTTTGTTTCGGGCCAGCGGAATAAGTTCGAAAGCGCCAAAACGGATATTGATGTATGCCAGGATGGCGCCGGATACCAAAAAGCAGGCGGGTGTCCAGTCGAACCCGGGAATGGGGTTGATTTTGAACACATAGATGATATTGCCGGTAACCGGAACAATGCAGGCGATAATAATCAGCCAGGCAGCATGATCGGTTTGCCTTGTTGCCTGTTTGATCAGACTCAGGATGTTGATGACACTTAGGGTCAGAAGCGTATAGATGTAAATGAAAATGATCCAAAAGAAAGGACCATACCGGTAAATGGTTGTATTGTTCTCCGGGTCAATGGCTGCTTCCCTCCAGTGCAGGTGATGTATATCGTTGGTTAATACCAGCGCTATCAGGATAATGGAAGTGAAAAACAAGCCCGTCCCGGGTTTTGGAGATGCGTCGCGGATTTCTGATTTGAAGTGTTTGGAGAACAGGTAGAAGCAGACCGGTGTAAATACAATCCCTAAATAGGATAATTTTGACCAAAAAAGTTTGGCTTCCAGTGCTGTGGCCGAGTATTCCAAACAATAAAAAATTGCCCAAGTCGCTGTCGAAAGCTGCATCAGTGTCAGGTATTTCATCCCCGGCGATTCTTTGTACTGGTACATGTACAGGCTGATCATGATCCCGCCAAATGCAGTGAAAGCTAAAAATATACTTAACAGATCGATCAAGTACGTCCCTGATTCAGTTAACATGAAAGATGAATTAGTTTATCGAATTGGACGTAAATATATTAATTCGCCAGTAAATGTTCAAGCAATATTTTCAGACCGATACTTACAAGAATAACCCCGCCCAGGATCTCGGCGTATTTATTGATTTTTGGACCTGTCTTTTTCCCGATTAGAACGCCGGTCATAGAAGCCAAAAAGGTAACTGCCCCGATTACGATCACGGCCGGGATAATGTCATCCAGCAAGATGGCCATACTGAATCCGACTGCCAAAGCATCGATGCTGGTCGCAATGGCTAACACAACAGCTACCTTTAAGTTCAACGGGTCTCTTATTTCCCGGTTTTCTTTTGAAAACAGATTTTCAATAATCATTCTTCCGCCAATAACCACCAGCAAACCGAAACCAATCCAATGATCAAACGGATCGATCAAATGACGGACGCTGCTTTCCAAAAGCCAGCCAATTAAAGGCATAAGCGCCTGAAAAACAGCCAGAATAATCGCTAGTCTTACTGCCTGAAAAAAGCGGATTCGTGGAAGACTAAGCCCGCTGGTAACCGAAACAGCAAACGAATCGAAAGACAGCCCCAAAGCAATTATGAAAACAGTCGCGTAGTTCATGAGTGTTTAATGCGCCGCAAAACTAATAAAAATCATTCAACCGAACTGCCGAACGGGTTCTTTTTGCAGGGAAATCGCTTTTTGATCTGATCTGTAATCATCCTTTCCTTAATCAGGCCAATACGGTTTTGTTTCCCCAAAAAGTGGCCAGCGCCAGCCCGCTCACAATATGCCAGACCCCCCACCAGGCGGCAACAACAGCCATACCTCCCAAGGCGAGATTCGGCGGAAAAATTTTAGGATTAAAGATTAAGGCTAAAGCCAATCCCGAATTCTGGATCCCGGTTTCAATGGCAATCGTTCGCCGGTCGGGGATGGGCCGCCTTGTAATGGTACTGAAAAGATAGCCAACACCAAGAGCTAACGCATTATGTATTAAAACGATAAAAAAGACAAGGTGTACATATTTCAGGAAGTGGCTGAAATTACTCCAAAGTAAAATAACGACCATCATGATGAAAAATACCACCGATCCGACCCGGAGGGGCTTCCTGATCTTTCCGGTAATTCCAGGAAACCTGTACGCGAAAAGCAACCCGACAATCACCGGAATACCAAGTAAAATAAATACGGTCTCGAACATTTGCCACTGATCAATTTCCAGTGGCCGCAGCAACGCCGCGGCAGAATGATTGTAATACCGGATGTAAAAATCGCCCCATAAAGCAAAGTTCATCGGGGTAATAAATATCGCGTAAATGGTGGCGATTGCGGTTAAACTGACAGACAGGGCGGTATCGGCTTTGGCCATCGAACTGATGAAATTGGAAATATTTCCTCCGGGACAGGTTGACACCAGAATCATTCCCAGAGCAATAGTTGGCGCAGGATCCAAGATCAGAACCAGCAAAAAGGTAAAAAACGGCAACAATAAAAACTGCGACATCATCCCGGTAATCACCGACTTTGGCCTTTTTACAACATCAATAAAGTCGGAAAATTTGATATCGAGAGCAACCCCAAACATGATAAAAGCAAGCGCAATATTTAAAAACAACAGGCCTGAAGGGGAAAAATTCAGTTTAACATGATCCAATGATTCCATCGATGGGTTCATAAGCCGGGTTTATAAGAAAGAGGTTAAAAATAAAAAAAACTATTGACAGGACTCAGTTCTTGTCAATAGTTTTAAAACAGTCCGGCCGCATATGCAAACAGACTGTTATTTGTTTTCAATCAGGGAGATGATTTTTTTTGCGATATCGGTATTGTCCATGATACCGGTAAACTGTTCGGCCCCGGGGCCGAATGCGAATACCGGGACCATTACACCCGTATGGCTGCCGGTGTTATAGGTCCCTTTTACCATACCGGTTTCCAAATTGCCCCCCGTAAGGGCCAATCCTCCGGTCTCGTGGTCGGACGTAACCACAATCAGTGTTTCGTTGTCCTCTGCTGCAAATTCGAGCGCTACGCCAATGGTACGGTCAAAGTCGAGCATTTCTTCAATCAGAAATATAGTGTTATTTTGGTGTCCTGCCCAGTCGATCTGGGATCCTTCGACCATCAGGAAAAATCCTGCTTTCTGATTACGCAAAAGCCTGATGGCTGTTTCTGTCGCCTTCGGCAACAGGTCTCCGCGTTGCGCATACCGGTCGTTGTGTTCCGGCGCGGTTAAACCGGCCAGTTTCCCCGATTTAACGGATACGATCTCGTTCAGTTCTGTTAGTACCTGGTATCCTTTGGCTTTCAGGTCAACCGTCAGGTCGCGGCCATCTTTGCGGTTGGTGAAATGTTTGTAGCCTCCTCCAATAAAAACGTCAATGTCCGTTTTCAGAAAGTCAGCGGCAATTTCTTCGTATCTGTTACGCGATGGCTGGTGAGCAATAAACGAAGCCGGAGTGGCGTGGGTAATCGCTGAAGAGGAAACAAGTCCGGTCATCTTCCCTTTACTTTCAGCAATGTCGAGTATCGTTGGCTTTGCGATGTCTGCCACGTCAACGCCGATAGCGCCGTTGGATGTCCGGTAGCCGGTTGACAGGGCTGTTCCACCGGCGGCCGAGTCGGTAATGTAATTGTTTGCCGAATGGGTATTTGAAAAACCAAGGTGTTTGAAGTTGCTCAGGAATAGTTGTCCCCCGTTTGCGGTTACTGCGGCCGAAACCTGGGCGGTTCCCATACCGTCGCCGATCATCAGGATGATATTGCGTGGTTTTTTTGTTTTCGCCCGATCCTCATAGATTTTTACCGGATAAAAGTTTTTTTCTGCGGAGTAGACCTTCACCGAATCTTCCGGTGAGATTGTCTTATAGTTTTCCTGTCCATAAGATAGCTGGAACAGAAAAACAGATACCATTAAAATGATTGATTTTTTCATTCGAATACCTGATATTACAATTTTAAGGCCCCAAAAATAGGCGTAATATCGGTAATCGGGTTAATTTAAGTTTAAATAAGTGTGAAAATCAGGGCCGGATAAGCGGATGATGCGATGATTCCCATTCATCTTTATTGAAGTCAGGCACCAGCGAATAGCTGATTTTCTGACTGGTAACAACTGGCTTTATGATACCAAGCGCCATAAAATCGGAAATAATTTTTTCTGCTTTCCGGTAGGTAATTCCTGCTTTCCGGGCAAATACCGACTGGCTGATGGTTGCATTCTTCTCCAGAAAGTCAAGCAGAAATTTCTCGTCGTCCGAATAGTTGATCAGAATCCCTTTCCGACTTTTTTGTTTGCGCCAGGCTTCAATCATCACTTTGCTGGCCAGTTTGTTTTCGTCGTTTTTGCGAAAATAAGCCAGCCATTTGCCGTTTTCATCCAGTGCGAAATAAGGTTTATCCTGATTTTTTTCCACGACAATTTCCAGTACAACTTTCCCTTCTGCCTGGTGTTGACGGGTTGAAAAACTGATTTCGGGTTTGCTGTAAATTTTGGCTGCCGATTCAATCATATAATACTCTTCATCCGAGCGCACCCCGGCAATATTCCCGTTGTCTTTTACGCCAATCAGCAAACGGCCCCCGTCGGTATTGGCAAAGGCGACCAGCGATTTGGCAATCTTTTTCGAATCGCTGATACAATATTTGAAATCCTGGGTCTGGTGTTCGCCTTCCCGGATCATTTTCAACAAATGCAGGCTCACTTGAAACAGTTTTAGACTTCAATTCCAAAGAAAATCCGGGCCAAATAACCCAGGCCAAACGAGATTAAGCCAACCCCGGCGCTTAAACCGACCATCTCCCAAAAGCGTTTGGCAAACGGCTGGTCGTTGGCCACCGAGATGTAGTAGCTGTATATAAAAACCAGGAATACCGAGTCGAGTACGGCAACAATCAAAGCAACGAAGGGCGAACTGAATATCAGGAAGGGAGCGACCAAAAACACCACCGCAACCAGGTAGGCCAGCCCGGTAAAAACGGCTGATTTGACTGCTCCTTCCTGCTTGCCTTCCGACCGGGTTGACAGGTATTCAGACGACGACATGGATAAAGCGCCGGCAATTCCGGCAATCATTCCAGCCAGAGCTACCAGCCTCGTGTTTTGCAGGGCAAAGGTTAAGCCAGCCAGGGTTCCCAGAATTTCAACCAGGGCATCATTCAAGCCAAGAACAATGGACCCGATGTATTCCAGCTTGTCTTCTTTGATCAGCGAAATCAACCGGTTTTCATGATCTTTTTCATCATTGCTGATTTCCAGGGCCTCCGGGATTTCTTTCGCCATTTCGTTGTAGTTTATCTGCGCTTTTTCTTCGCCCTTTTCCATTAATTTAATGCCAAACGTAATCCCGAAAATACGTGAAATCCAATAATATTTCCGGATATTCCAGCTGCTTGCAGACACCTCCCTTCCGGTATATTTCATCCAGATTTGGTAATGACGAAACTCGTCGCCGGCAATTTTATCCAAAACCCCGGCATTGTGCCCGTCTTTTATACTTTTAGCCAGCTTTTTATAGATGTAGTACTCGGTAATTTCGTTGCGCTGGGCAACAATGAGTTGTTTCCTTGTTTCGGGTGATAAGGATTTGCGTTCCATGATTTAGTTTTTTAACCACTCATACAACTGGTAATGTTCGGCGGTCATACCCAGTTTCTCGTAAACCTGATGAGCGGCACTGTTTGTTTTTTCGGCATATAACCGGATGCCTTTCAGATGCTGATCCTGTTCTACAATCGACTGAATGTATTTGTACATCGTTTTATAAACCCCGGTTCCCCGGTGTTCGGGTAATACGTAAACCGATTGCACCCACAATACCGTACCATTTCGCCAGTCGCTCCACTCAAAGGTAGTGAGCAGGGAGGCAATAACCTGTCCATCGGTTTCGGCCACATAATAGCATCCTTTTGAGGGATCTGAAAAAACAGCTTCAACACCGGCCTCCAGGGTTGACGCATCTAGCCGGAGGTTTTCGGTTTCCCAGGCCATCGCAAGCTGAAAACCGGTAATTGCTTTTGCATCGGCCGCGACCGCTTTTCTTACGATCATTTGTCGGCGATTTATTTAACGGTTAAGGAATCTCCCTTACCGGTTACGTTCATTTTTTTCAACACGTGTTGCAGGCTGATCTTGTCCTCGGTCAGCATAATGATCTGGATCTGATGTTTGTCGAGGCTGGTTTTGGCTTTCGGTCCGATTTCGCCGGTAATGATCCGGCTTACTCCCTTGGCCTTCAGCATGTCGACTACCCGGGGGGCAACATCATCGCTTTCCTTTTCAAACGGATTGGCAATGAACTGAGTTTCCTGCCCGTTTACCAGCAGAAAATAAGGACAGCGTCCGAATCGCAGATCCATGCTGGCTGTCAGTTTTTTATCGGTGGCGCTAATAGCTATCATCTGTTTGTTTTTAATTTTTCGAGTTGACTCCTTCCTGTTCATTTAAGGCTTCCCAGTATTCAACGGCGCTTCGTGTGTGAGGAATAACAATTGTGCCCCCAACAAGGTTTGCAATAGCGAACACCTCAAAAATTTCTTCATCGCTCAGCCCCTGTTCGTGGCATTTCTCAAGATGATACTTAATGCAGTCGTCGCAACGCAAAACCATAGACGATACCAGTCCGAGCATTTCCTTTGTTTTAACCGGAAGCGCCCCTTCCTGGTAGGCAAGCGTATCCACACTATAAATACGTTTCATCACTTTGTTGTCAGAACCCAGGATCTTTTCATTCATCCGTGACCGGTATTCCCTGAAATCGTCAATTAATTTACTCATGCTTGTTTATTTGGTTACCGCCTGTCCAATCAAGGTGGTTTGGGTGCATTTTTCTATTTTAACATGAACGTAATCGCCCTTCCGAAAGTTTAGGTTCGGAAATACAATTACTTTATTTTGCGGGCTGCGTCCAAAAAACTCATCTTTATTTTTCTTCGACGGACCTTCAACCAACAGCTCGAATGTTTTCCCGATATCTGCCTGGTTACTTTCGAGCGATAAACGGTTTTGAAGTTCGATCATTTCATTCAGCCGTCTGATTTTAACATCCTCCGGCACATCATCAGCCAAATATTTATGGGCATAAGTTCCCGGCCGCTCTGAATATTTAAACATGAAAGACATGTCGAACCGCGCCCATTCCATCAGCGTTAAGGTTTCGCGGTGTTCTTCTTCGGTTTCGGAGCAAAAACCGGTAAAAACATCGGTTGAAATACCGCAGTCGGGAATCAGTTCACGAATAGCGCGGATGCGGTCCATGTACCATTCCCGGTCATATTTGCGGTTCATCAGCTTAAGGATGCGGGAACTGCCCGATTGCAGCGGCAGGTGAATGTGCCGGCAGATATTCGGGTAGGCGGCAATCATTTTCAATACTTTGTCCGACATATCCTTGGGATGCGAAGTGGTGAATCGGAAACGCATGCCGGGGGCTTCTCCGGCGACCAAGTCCAGCAGATGCCAAAACTTTACCGGTTTACGTGTTCCTTCGGGCAGCCATTGATACGAGTTCACGTTTTGGCCGAGCAGCGTCACTTCTTTGTATCCTTTTTGCTGCAAGTCGCGGACTTCGCTGAGGATATCCTGCGGGTCGCGGCTGCGTTCGCGTCCTCGGGTATACGGAACAATACAGTACGTGCAAAAATTATTGCATCCGCGGGTAATGCTGACAAAACCTGATATGGATTTTTCGCCGATCCGCACCGGGGTGATTTTATCGTAGGTTTCAATTTCAGAAAGCTCAACATTAATGGCATCTTCTTTCCCCAGGGCTTTGTCCATCAGGTAGGGCAAATCGCGGTAAGCATCGGGACCGGCAACCAGGTCAACGGCTTCGTGTTCGAGAAATTTGTCGCCCACCCGTTCGGCCATACATCCCAGGATGCCGACGACCAGGTGTTTGTTTCGTTTTTTTGATCCTTTCAGGTGGTCGAGCCGGCCCCAAATTCGCTGCTCGGCGTTGTCGCGCACCGAGCAGGTGTTGATAAAAACGGCATCGGCCTCTTCGGCCGACAGGCAAAGCTCGTATTGCCGGTCCTGAAGGATGGCTGCCACCACCTCGCTGTCTGCAACATTCATCTGGCAGCCGTATGTTTCAATAAACAGTTTCTTTTTATTCATCGGGTATTCAACTAAAGCCTGCAAATTTATTGATTTTGAACCGATTTGGAAATTTATCATACACACAAATTTCTTTTCGGGGATAACCGGCTGATGAGTTCGCAGTTACAAAAAAAGCCAATGTGAATTTTTTATTTTTTATGAAGCCCATGAACGGCTGAATTCTTGTATTAAATCAAATCGCATTATATTTGCACTTTTAAAGGACACTGCATATGAAGTTTTCAATCGTTGGGATTATCCTTCTCCTTTTACAATTGAGCATTTCTGCTCAGGAGAGATCCTACAAACCTTCAGAAAAATCTTCCAGGCAACACCGGCTTAGTAACCAAATGGATATCCGCCAGGATTCGCGGGTGGATTCGCTGCTGCAGACTCATATCGACATGAATAAGCGACGGGAAGGCATTGACGGGTTTCGGCTTGAAATTTTTTTTAGTTCGGGCGCCAGAGCGCGCGAAGAAGCCCTGAAGGTAAAAACGGAATTCTTAAAAAAGCATCCGGAAGAGACGATCTATGTGACTTTTCAAAGTCCGAACTTCAAAGTGCGGGTTGGCGACTGCCGGAACAAAAGTGAAGCGTTGAAATTAAAAGAAAAAATCAAAAAAGCTTACCCCAACGCCTTTATCGTTCCGGACATCATCCAGTTTCCAAAATTATCTACAGATACAAAACAGCAATGAGTGAATTAATAAAACACGAGTGTGGGATTGCGCTGATTCGGTTAAGAAAGCCCTTAAATTACTACCAGGAAAAATACGGAACATGGCAATACGGCTTAAATAAACTCTACCTTTTGATGGAAAAACAACATAACCGCGGACAGGATGGCGCGGGGGTTGTTAGTGTGAAGTTGAATTTGAAACCCGGGCAGGAGTATATTAACCGTTACCGGTCGATTGAGCAGAACCCGATAAAAGATGTGTTTGATAAAGTCGGGAAAAGCGTTAAAAAAGCGCTGAAATCAGGAAAAGATATCAACAACCTCAAGTGGGCATACGAAAATCTGCCCTATGCCGGCGAACTGTACCTGGGGCACCTGCGCTACGGGACATTCGGAAATAACAGCATTGAATTTGTGCATCCGGTGATGCGCCAGAATAACTGGAAATCGCGGACATTGGTTTTGGCCGGAAACTTTAACCTGACAAATACCGACGAGTTGTTTCAAAAGTTAATCGATCTGGGACAGCATCCGAAAAACTATACCGACACGGTAACGGTACTCGAAAAGGTCGGCCATTTCCTGGACGAAGAAAACCAATACCGTTTCCGTCAATACAAAAATGAAGGCTATACAAACATCGAAATTTCCCCGTTGATCGAAAAAACGCTGGATGTACAAAGCATCCTGGAAAACGCCAGTAAAGACTGGGACGGCGGTTATGCCATTGCCGGTTTAATTGGCCACGGCGATGCTTTTGTGGCGCGCGATCCCTGGGGAATACGCCCCGCCCATTATTACATTGATGATGAGATCGTCGTGGTTGCCTCCGAGCGGCCGGTGATCCAGACGGTGATGAATGTGAAAGGCGACCAGGTAAAACAAATTAACCCGGGAGAAGCCCTCATCGTTAAAAAAGACGGCCATGTTTCCACGCAAATGATCCGCGTCCCGCATAAACGGAGATCCTGTTCGTTTGAACGGATTTATTTTTCGCGCGGAAGCGATAAAGATATCTATCAGGAACGCAAAGAGCTGGGCCGTTTGCTGGCCCCAACCATCCTGAAGGCGATCAATTATGACATGAAGAATACCGTTTTTTCATACATCCCCAATACCTCTGAGACAGCATTTTACGGAATGATGGGCGGTGTCAGGGAACATTTGCTGGCCTGGAAAAAAGAACAGATCCGTGCAAAAAACGGCAGTATGCCCGAAGCCGAGCTGGAAGAGATTATTTCGCTGGAACCCCGTGTCGAAAAGATTGCCATTAAAGACGTAAAGCTGCGTACCTTTATTGCCGATGATGCCAGCCGCGACGACCTGGTGGCCCATGTGTACGATGTGACTTACGGTGTGATCAAAGAAGACAAAGACACCCTGGTGATCATCGATGATTCGATTGTCAGGGGAACCACCCTGAAAAAAAGTATCCTGAAAATTCTGGACAGGCTGAGCCCCAAACGGATTATTGTTGTTTCATCGGCGCCGCAAATCCGTTATCCCGATTGTTACGGCATCGACATGGCTGTGCTGGGCAAGTTTATCGCCTTCAACGCGGCCATCGAATTACTGAAAGATCACGGGAAAGAACAGGTAATTGAAGATGTGTATCAGAAATGTAAGGCGCAGCAAAATCTTCCGAAAGAAGAAATTGTGAATTACGTGAAAGAAATTTACCGGCAGTTTAGCCCGGAACAAATCTCGGCTAAAATTGCCGAATTACTTAAACCCGACGGTTGCCATGCCGACGTTGACATTGTCTACCAAAGTGTTGAGAACCTGCACCTGGCTTGTCCGAACGATACCGGCGACTGGTATTTCACCGGCGATTATCCCACTCCGGGCGGAAATAAGGTGGTGAATACGTCCTTCATCAATTATGTCGAAGGTTTTGAAGGACGGGCTTATTGAAGCTGACATAAATCCCAATCATAAGAAAAGCAGGCCGATGACGCCTGCTTTTTTGTTTCGACCTTGTTCCCTAAACCCGAACATCCTGTTCAAACTCCTGTTCGTCATCCCGATTCTCCTCGTTAATCCTAACCCGGCAGGCTTCCTGCCCGTACATAGTTCTGAATGAAACTTTTAACGGATGAACCGATTTGTATTCAGTAACTTATTCGCAGGCTTGATGATCCTGGCTATAAGCGTTTCCGGGCAAAATGATGGATATAAACAAAGCAGGCAGAACATGGCAGACGAACAAATTGAAGGCAGGGGAATTCGCGACAAGGCTGTTTTGGCGGCAATGCGCACCGTACCGAGACATCTGTTTGTTCCCGAAGCATACCGGGAGGTCGCCTATAACGACGGGCCGCTTCCGATTGGTTACGGACAAACAATTTCGCAACCCTATATCGTGGCTTACATGACGGAGCAAATCAGGCCAAAACCGGGCTTCAAGGTATTGGAAATTGGCACCGGTTCGGGATACCAGGCCGCTATCCTGGCCGAAATCGTCGGGCAGGTCTATACGGTTGAAATTGTTGAGGAACTGGGAAAGGCGGCTGCCGAACGTTTGAAAAAACTTCACTACGATCAGGTGCATGTAAAAATCGGCGATGGTTACTCCGGCTGGGAAGAAGAAGCCCCCTTCGACGCCATCGTTGTGACGGCAGCGGCCGATTTTGTTCCGCCTCCGCTGATTAGCCAGTTAAAGCCCGGGGGGCGGATGATTATCCCGGTGGGATCGCCTTTTCAGGTACAGATGCTCAAACTGGTTGAGAAAAAAGACGATCGGGTGATCACGCAAAATTTGTTGCCGGTCCGCTTTGTGCCCTTTACCCGGAAAGAATGAGCCCGGGAGCCAATTGGCATATCAACCGCGTTTGTACTGGCGTTGCCCTGGCCTCGGCCGCTGTAATTGGCTTCCAGATCGCGCTGATGCAGGTGTTTTCAATCACCCAGTGGTCTCATTTTGCCCACCTGACGATTTCGCTGGCCCTGTTGGGATTTGGAACTTCGGGTACTTTTTTGTACCTGTTCCGGCAAAAATTACGGGATCATTTTGATACCCTGTTTCCGGTCTGCCTTTTTTTGTCGTCATTAAGCATGGCCACGGTAACATTTCTGGCACATACCGAACCGTTTCGTTTTGACACCTACCTGCTTTTTAGTACTTCCCGCCACTGGGGAAAACTGGCGATCACCTGCCTGTTGCTGCTGTTGCCCTTCTTTTTTGGAGCGTTGGCGATCGCAATGAGTTTTTTAAAGTATCCGGAGAGCATTGGAAAAATTTACTTCTTCAATCTGTCGGGTTCAGCGGTTGGCGGGGCCGTTGTGCTGGGACTGATGTGGGTAACGGTTCCGGCAGCTTTGCCACCCGTCCTGGCGGTACTTCCTTTCGCGGGCGCCTTGCTTAACCGAAACAGGAGTGCGGCCGTCCGGCGAATGGCCTGGCTGGCAGCTCCGGTACTGGCCCTGATGAATTTCAGTTCACCGGCGTTGGAACGATCGGAATACAAGAGTATACGGAAAACCCTGCTATTACCCGGCGCCCTGATCGAACAGCAAAAAAGCAGTCCCTACGGTTTGGCCGAAGTGGTCAGTTCCCCGGCCTTACGCTATGCCCCGGGCTTAAGCCTTCAATATCAGCAGGACATACCGCCCCGGAAAGCCGTGTTTAATAACGGCGACTGGCTGGGAGCGCTGATCCCGAAACCGGCGGAAGGCGACGCAACGATATTGGATCACAGCACGACGGTTCTCCCTTACATCATTCAAAAACCAGCCCGGGTATTGATACTTCGCTCGGGTACGGGAGAACAAATTGCCCTGGCACGCTCGCACGGTGTGACGCAACTGGATGTGGTGGAGCCGAACCGGATGATCAACCGCTTGCTGAAACGGGAACTGGCCGTTGAGACCGACTCGTTGCTGTATGGCGAAGAAATTCATCTGTTTCAGGTAGAAGCCAGAACATTTCTGCAATCAACCCACGCCCGGTACGATCTGATTCAATTGCCTGAAATCGGATCATTTTTCGGTTCGTCGGGACTGGGAGCGGTTCACCCGGAATTTGACCGGACCAGGGAGGCTTTTCGTGAAATGTGGAAGCCGCTGAGCCCGGGTGGTATGATCAGTGTTACCTGCTGGATGGATTACCCGGTGCGTAATCCCCTGAAAATTTTGGCAACCTTGTCCGGCTTACTGGATGACGAACAGTTGGAAGACCCGCAAAATCACCTGGTGGCAATCAGAAGCTGGGCCGCGCTGACTTTTGTCGTAAAAAAGACAGCTTTTTCGGAGACCGCGTGTGACCGTATCCGCGAATTTTGCAGACAAATGTCCTTTGATCCCCTGCATTTACCCGACGGGGCCGGGTTTGTCCCCGATGACTACAACAAGCTGGATGATCCCTGGTTTTTCGAATCCGTGAGACAGGTCCTGTCAGTGCAGCGGGAGGCATTTTTGGAACAATATCCTTTCCGGATCAAACCAGCCACCGATAACCGGCCCTATTTCTCGCAGTATATCCGGCTGAAGTCGGCAGGCAAACTGGCTGCCCTGTTTGGGAACCAGTCGGTCCCTTTCCTCGAATTGGGATATGTAGTCATTATTTTGACATTTGCGTTATTATTGTCCATATCCTTTCTGCTGATCATTCTGCCGCTGTTTTTTTCTGCCGGAAAAATGAGCCGGACCAGATGGACCCTGTTGTATTTTGGCAGTATCGGTTTCGGGTATATGTTCCTGGAGATGATTTTTATCCAGCAGTTTACCTTATACCTGGGGCATCCGGTTTACGCGGCGACAGCCGCAATCAGCATTTTACTTCTCTTCTCGGGAATTGGAAGCTTTCTTTCGTCCCGGCTCCAACCATCAGGAAAAAGCTTATTCTTTTTATGCTTTGCCGTAGCGGCAATTCTACTGCTGTATGCCTTTTTGCTACCGGATATTCTTCGCGAAACAATCGGTTATCCGGTTGGGCTTAAAATACTGATGATGATCATTATTGCCGGCATTCCGGGTTTTGCCATGGGGTTCCCCTTTCCCGCCGGATTGACTTATTTAAGCAGCAAATATCCCAACGAAACGCCCTGGGCGTGGGCAATCAACGGTTATGCTTCGGTAATCGGCACAAGCCTGGCGGTAATGATTTCGGTCGAAACAGGCTTTTTTTGGGTTTGGGCGCTGGCAGCCGGCGCGTACGGACTGGCAGCCGGCGTGAATCTGAAAAGAAAGCCGCAGGCCGGATAAAGCCGTTTGAACCGTTTGTAAAAGATCAAAACCAAAAAACGGAAAGAAGCACGAAACCCACTGAACAAGCAGAAGATACCATGATCTTTGAAAAAAACCGTATTAACCCGTTAACAAAAAATGAATGACTTCGCCTATTCTTCCGGCAGCCAGACTTTCATTTTATTGGCGCCGCGGTTGTTCCACGCGTAATAAGGAATAGCCGCAAACTGCATGCTGCCGTCGTCGTTTTGTGCCGTAACCGTTAAAACGCCGTTCAGCAGTTCCGGAACAAAAGCGGCAGTCAACCGGGTATTCACTGAAAAATCCAGGGCATCAATTTCCGGGTTATCCACTTCTTCGACACAAAAAACCACCGGACCGCGTTCAAGTGCCAGTTTACCGCGATTTTCCGCTACCAGTTCATTGGCTTTCACCTTTTTCACCTCCATCGGGAGGGAATATTCAACTACATCGCCCTTTTTCCACGCCCTGTCGATCACGGCATAACCATGTTCTTTTTTCGCCTCAACCGGTTCGCCGTTTACCAGGATCACGGGCGCCTGTTCACCGGCAGCGGTGTAGCTGTACAGATCGCCCGGAACCGGTTGGTTCACCGCCCAGCCGGGGATACGAAGACAGAGGGGAAAGCGGGTTTCTTTTGGGGGAGAAACCGTTAATTTGATGTCGCCTTCCCAAGGATAATTGGTTTCCTGGCTAATGGCAACTCTGCTCCCATCTATTTCCATTTCGGTTGAACTTTGGATAAACAGGTTCACATACATCCTGTCGTTGGTTTGGGCATAAATGTAGCCGGGTACCGACGGCATAAACCGGCACAGGTTGGTGGGGCAGCACGAGCAGTCGAACCAGGGTTCGCGGGTCAGGCTGCCGCCGCTGTTAAAATGATAGTGCCTATCGCACTCCAGCGGGTTAGGATAAAAGAAGTTTTTCCCGTCAAGCGCGACGCCCGAGATTACCCCGTTATAAAGGCTGCGTTCCAGGACATCGATATATTTTGCGTCGCCGTGCAGCAAAAACAGGCGGTAATTCCAGTACACGTTGGCAATGGCCGCGCAGGTTTCGTTGTAAGCAGTCAGGTTGGGCAATTCATAGTTTTCGCCAAAGGCTTCGCCCTGGTGGCGCGAACCGATGCCCCCCGTAATATACAGCTTTTTATACACCACGTTTTCCCAGATTTGATTTACCGCGTTTCGGTAGGCTTCATCATCATATAAAGCAGCAATGTCGGTCATCCCGGCATACATATACGCAGCGCGCACGGCATGACCAACGGCTTCATCCTGTTCGGTCACCGGCTGGTGGTCCTGGTTATAGGGCCCCCAGGTTCCGCGCAATTCCGGCTTTCCTCGTTGATCGAGAAAATGACGTGCCAGGGCCAGGTAATCTGCTTTACCCGTAATCAGGTAAAGTTTGATCAGGCCGGTCTCCACGATCTGGTGCCCGGGCACTTCCGGACTTTTTCCGGGACCGAACACATTGACAAGCAGGTCGGCATTTTTTGTGGCGATATCCAGAAAATTTGTCTTCCCGGTAGCCTGGAAATGCGCGGCAGCGGCTTCAAACAAATGGCCGCTGTTGTAAAGTTCGTGGCTCGAGGCCAGGCCTTCCCAGCGGCCGCCCGGCGGGCACCAGGATGCAGGCGACACCGTGGGATCGATCGTTTTCCAGGTGGTGAGGTAACCGTCGTCTTCCTGCCCGATGGCTATCAGGTTGATGACTGAATCCAGATATGCATCCAGCTTCGGATCAGGTGTTGTCGTCAGCGAATATGAGGCGCCTTCGATGATTTTATACACATCGGTGTCGTCAAATGGCATTTCGCCTTTGGTTTTACCCTGCATCAGGCCGCCGGCGATCAGGAAATTGTCCATCCGTCCCATTTCTTCGCATTTGGCAAAGGATGCCGGAATAGTAACCGTGCGGTTGATTTCGATTTTCGGCAACCAGAAGTGGTCGTCCAGATGCACCTTGTTAAAAGAGATGCCCGTGATCGGATAATCCGGCTGCATGGTTTCGGCTTCCTGACCTTTTGGGGCACAAGCCGCAAAAAGGATCAAAAAAAGAATTGATGAAAGCTTGTTTATTTGCATAAGATATGAATATAAAAAGATTAAAGAACTTAGATGATGGATTGGTTATTGGTTATTGGTAACTGATAACTGGCAACTGTAAACTGTCAACTGCCCCGCCTTACTCAATCCCGGAGATTCCCTTCAAGGTCGGTTTCACTTCGATGATTTTTCTATCGTTACCGAACTCCAGTGTATCGATACACACTTCACGATGAAAACCTCCGGCCCCGCGAGGCATGTCGACTCCTTTGGGACGGGTAAACCGGTGATACACCAGGTACCATTCATCTTTGCCCGGAACCTGAATGGCCGAATTATGCCCGGTAGCAAAAATCCTGGTTTCCGGATCGCCCTGAATGACGATGTTATTTCCGGGAATCGTCAACGTCCCCAGCGGCGAGTCCGAAGTCGCATAACGCACTTTGTAATTCGGGCTGCGGGTGTCGTCTTCCGACCACATAAAATAGTAGGTGCCATTACGGTAAATGACATAAGTTCCTTCGCGGTAAGTGTTGTCGATATTAAATTGCCTCAGTGTTTTCATATTCAGCGAAACCATATCGTCATTCAGCTCAGCGCCGGCCATATAGCCGTTGCCCCAATAGAGGTAAGTTTTATTGGTTTTCGGGTCGGTAAACACATCTGGATCGATTTCCTGCCCACGGTTCACGCCCAGCGTTTTGAAATCGATCAATGCCTGGCCGCTGTCAACAAACGGTCCGGTGGGGTTGTCGGCCACAGCCACGCCTATTTTTTGGGCAGCCGTGAAGTAGTAGAAATACTTGTATTCGCCGTCAATTTTCTTTTCGACGATGCAGGGCGCCCAGGCGTTGCGGTCGGCCCAGCTCACATCTTTTTTCAGATCCAGAATGACGCCTTCGTCGGTCCAGTCAACCAGGTTATCCGAAGAAAAAACTTTGAAGAACGTGCCGCTCCAGTTCATAAAACCGTCGCTGGTTGGGTAGAGGTAATATTTTCCGGTTTTTTCGGCATACAGGATTTCGGGGTCAGCATAAAAGCCCTCCAATACCGGGTTGTGGTCTTCCGAAGCTGAAACCTGGTAAATCACTTCGCCGTGACTTTCGATGTTGAAGGTGTAACCTACGGGACCATGCGAGAAATCCTGTGGTCCTTTAGGTTGAAAATCAATGCCCGGCCAGACGGCAAATCCCGGATCGAAAGCTGACAAATCAGTCCCCCGCTTTACAGGTAAATAAATCGTCTTTTCATTTCCGTTGATCACGACATTCTGCTGTTTCACTTTGGAAGAAGTGGTTTCCAGCAAGTCGTCAAGCTGCCCCCACTGCGCTATCAATCGCTTCAACTCTCCGCCGGTAATCGGCATCACCGTTCCGTGGCGCGGATGAAAGTTCATCGTAACCGCTTCATCAATCACCGAGAAGTTTTTCAGGTCGCTGCTTTTGGTGAACTGGTACCGCCCGCTGGTGTACACGTCGTACATCAAAATGTACTCGTCCGAGCCAATCAGTTTAAAGATGCCGCTTCCTTCAACTGGACGATCTTCGCAATCTACCCGTTCGTTGCTCACCAATTCATATCCTTCTGTTAGTTTGTCCGAAAGGGCCAGCTTAATACCCGGTTCGCCATCTTCCGATTTCATAAACAAGTGATAGGTTCCATCCTTCAAAATGATGTCGCCATCGATAGCCGCATTGTTTGTCGGACTGAAAAACAGCTGTTTGGGTGCAGCTTCCAGGCCTGAGAAATCGTCGTTGGCAAAGGCATAGTAAATAATATCGGGATCGTCGCCCTGCTTCATCGAAAAGTAAATCAGATACTTTCCAGTCGTTTCATCATAGAAAGTCTGCGGCGCCCAAACCCGCCAAACATCGCCAAATTCTTCGGGAAAAGTTTCCGGAATATTCACTTTCGACGACTCCCAGTTAATCAGGTCTTTCGACTTCAGCAGTACCATGGCGTAGTTTTTCCAGCCCATTTCAGGGACATACAAATCAGTGACCACCATGTAAAACCAGCCGTCGGCGCCGCGCAAGATGTGCGGGTCGCGTACGCCTCCCGAGGTACTGATCGCTTTCGAATCCAGGATGGGCTCGTTGTGGTTCAGGGCGCGGTAGTTATAGCCATCCATGCTCACGGCAAAACGGATAGCTTCCTCGCCCGGGCCGTTGCCGGTAAAATAGACAAACAGGTAGGCAGACAGCTCGTCACCGGCCGATTCAGGTTGGTTGCATGAGCTAAATAAGGCAAAGACGGCGAGCAGCAAGGCTATCAGAACAGTGAATTGTTTTTTCTGTTTCATCGAATTGGTCTTTATCGTTTTATTGAATTGTTAATTTCATTTCGGCTGATTTCAGCCAGTTTGCCGAAAATCTCAGTTTGATTTCACCCGGAGTATCACCAAGCTGGATGTAAGCGATCATCCGTCCATGAAATACGCGTTGTTTATTGTCGGAATAGTCAGACATATCAGAATTGTTGCTGGCTTCCAGTCCCAGCAGACGCGCATCGCCATCAATCAGGCAGGTCACTTCATCATCCGACAGCATCACCGGGATTCCGGCTTCATCCACTATCTGGATGGCTACTTGAGCAACTGCTCCCCGTTCCATTTTTTCGTCACTTTCAATCACTTTGATGGCGTGTGGCCGCCCGGAAGATTGAACGGCATAATGGCTCACTTGTCTACCGCTTTTGTCCATTCCGACCACTTCGATCTTACCCGGAGCATAGGGTATGTCCCAAAAAATCATGCCGGTCTTTTCGTTATAATTTTGTGGTTCGCCAACTTGCTCGCCATTTAACAGCAGCCTGGCCGAAGCCGTGTTCGTGTAACAAACCACCCGGATCAACTGGCCTTCGCCGTAATTCCAGATGGGCCAGGCATCCATAGAAGGCACTCGTTCTGCCTGGTTTCCACCGGCTTGTTCGGCTTCCAGTTGCGACCAAACGTCTTTCATCTGGCTTTGGCTGCCGCGACCCGGTGTGGGATAGGTTCCCAAATAAGCCATCGACTTTTCCGACCACAGCGACTGCCGGAAATAGCCGCGGGGTTTGATAAAACCACCAAAATCGAGCAAGCCCGAATAAAAACCGCGCGACGGCCATCGACCTGATTCACCCAAATAATCAATACCCGTCCACAGGAACTGACCAAAGATAAACTCGCGGGACGTGACCGCTTTCCAGGCTTCCGGGTCGTGCCGGTTTTCGCTGCCAAAAATCACCCGGTTGGGATATTTTGCGTGGTCGCTATCGTACAAACTTTCGGTGTAGTTGTAACCGGTAATATCCAAAGCAAAGGGGTACGCGGTTTGGTTGGACATGGCCACACCGGCCAATCCGGCAGTTGTTGGCCGCGACTGATCGTATTGTTTCACCACTTTCACCAGGCGTTTGGCAATATCGCCCAGGCGCATCGCATCGGGCGCATCTTCTTTGAAGCCGCCAAAAATAGGCTGGGTAAATCCGGTTTCGCCACCGCCATCCAAAACAGGATGCGAATACGGATCGTTCGGATAATCCACTTCATTGCCAATGCTCCAGGCGAAAATTGAGGGGTGGTTCCGATCGCGCCGTATCATGTCGGCCAAATCCTGTTCGCCCCATTCTTCAAAAAAATCGAAGGAGCCCTGAAAGCCAGGCGTTCCGACATTCCATCCCTGAAGCCACTTGCGTTTTGGAAATTCCCACTCGTCAAAAGCTTCATTCATCACCAATAAACCCAGCTCATCGCACAGCTCGTACACATCTGTAGCCTGCGGGTTGTGGCTGGTACGAATGGCATTGACACCGATTTCTTTTAACGTACGCAAGCGGCGTTCCCACACTTCGCGGGGCACGGCAGAACCGAGTACGCCGGCATCATGGTGCAGACACACGCCTTTGATCTTCATCCATTCACCATTCAAGGCAAATCCCTTGTCCGCATCGAATGTGAAATGGCGAAAGCCCGTTTGGGTACTGGTTTCATCTACCAACTGGCCATTGCGATAAACGGATGTTTTTAGAACATACAAGGATGGATTTTCAAGCGACCAAAGCTCCGGGCTGGCAACTTTTAATTGGGATTGAACTTTCCCGGATTGGTTTGCTTCAACCTTCAGTTTTTCAGAAGATTTAGCCACCAGCTTGTTATCGGGCGAAAACAATTCATTTTGAATGGTTAAAACCGAAGATTGGCTGTTGCCGTTTTCTACCTCAACCTCAATATTCAGGTGATAGCCCTTTTTTTGCTTTTCGGGCCAGGCATAAACGCCCCATTGTGCGAGGTGAACCGGATTGGCATAAACCAGCCACACATCGCGGTAGATGCCCGAGCCGGTGTACCAGCGCGAGTCGGCCGACTGGCTGTGATCCACCCGGACGGCAACCAGGTTATCTTCGCCGTATTTGATATGAGGTGTGGCATCGTACATAAACGAGATGTAACCGTTGGGTCGTTTTCCGAGCGATACACCATTTACAAATACCTCGCTGCGGTTATATACTCCTTCAAAATACAAATACACTTTTTTGCCTTCGCGCTCCTTTGGCACGAAAAGTTGTTTCCGGTACCAACCGATACCTCCCGGCAAATAGCCCGTAGCGCTGGCCAGTGTTGGGCTGAGCTGTTGCTTGACGCTCCAGTCGTGTGGTAAATCAACGGTCTGCCACCACTGGTCGTTCAAATCGACTTGCTCTCCGTTTTCCACATCCTGCAGAACAAACTTCCAGTTTTGGTTCATCTTTTCAGCCTGTCCAAATCCCCCTTGAGCAAAGAGCGAACTGACGCCAGCAAAACTCGCGAAAAGGAGGCCAAAAAATTTCGATTTCATCGTGTTCATCGTATTGAGTATAAAAGTAGTCATATTAGACTTTTGAATATGTGTTAGTGTGGCGATCGTCATGCTGTCCGGCAACTGCCGCACGGAATGACCTTTTACCTACTACCTGGCCTTCATTAGGATGACTGAAAATGAATAGGCCGGCAATTTAATTTCAAATTCAGGCGCAACCGAAATGCGGCTGTTCTCGGGCCGGGCATTCTCATCAGCCGGATCACCCTGAAGCACGCTCAACACCGCCTCGCCTTCCGCTACCGGAAGACCGGACAGATCGATTTTTGCATTTACTGCCACCGGCAACAGGTTGGCCAGCTTCAGGATGTAATCGCCGGTTTTGTTGTCGCGAACCAAGGAGGAAGCCACGCGCTTTTTTACATCGTTCCGGCCATCGGAAAGATGGATTTGCGAAGCGATGTATTCATCGCCTGCGTTCTGTCCGAACAGTACCTGCACATAGTAATCCGTTGTGGGAAATACTTCGGTGTTATTGAAATATATCAGATCGGGATTCCACTGCGTATGACCGTGTTTGGCCAGCAGCGGCGCGTACGAAGTCATGTATACCACATCGGCATTGCGCTCCGCATTGATCAGGTGCAGGGCATCGCACAAGGCGGTTTCCATGTTCAGCTTACGTCCCGGAATGTGCGTAGCGTATTCGCCCAAATACACTTTCGGTTTCGAGCGGTCGTAGCGGTCGTAGTAATCCTGATTGTTCAGGTACCATCCCGGAGGTTGGTAGTAGTGTTCATCTACCATCGGCACACCCAGTTTGCTTGCAAAATCCCAGCCAACCCGGTAGTCCGTTCCTTCCGAAAATGGTCCGACGGTACCGATCACCGTAATCTCCGGGTGCTTTTCTTTGACGGCCTTATAGATCATTTCGAAACGTTCTTTGAAAATATCGGTAATCAAATCCTCATTCCCAATGCCAAGGTATTTCAGGTTGAAGGGTTCGGGATGACCGGCCTGTGCGCGCAGTTTTCCCCATTTGCTGTTTTTGTCACCGTTGGCCCATTCAATCAGATCAAGAATATCCTGCACAAACGCGTCCATTTCGCACATCGGCACTCCACCCTGTTGTCCGTGCCCGCCGCACGACGAGTTTTGGCAAGGTACACCAGCAGCAATAACAGGTAGCGGCGCAGCTCCAATGTCTTCGCAAAACTGGAAGTATTCGAAATAACCCAGTCCCATCGACTGGTGATAGTTCCAGATGTTCCGGTCGGTCTTGCGTGTTTCCAACGGGCCGATGGTGTTTTTCCAACGGTAAATATTGCCGAGACCGTCGCCGTGGGCAACGCAGCCGCCGGGAAAACGAACGAAGCGCGGGTGCAGGCCGGCAATGGTTTCGGCCAGGTCGGCACGCAAACCATTGGCGCGGTTTTTAAAGGTTTTCTGCGGAAAGAGCGAAACCATATCCAAAGCCACTTTCCCGACAAATTGCGGAATGATCTGCAATTTCGCATTTGAAACGGTAGTGGCCGGGGTCAGCACCAGCTCCTGCTTCTTCCAGTCGCCCGAAATCGCTCTGGTTGTTGCTTCGCCTGCAACTTTCCCATTTTCGTCCACCAAACGAACCAGCAGTTTCCCTTTGGCACCGTCGATACCACGGGCAAAAACCGAAAAATTATATTTGTCACCGGTTTTCAGTACAATCCCGTCGAAGCCTTCATTTTCCAAAGCCTCCCCCACTTTCGAAATTGTCAATAAAGCATAGCGCTTTTGGCTGGGGTGAAGCGGAGCAATCGTGTCGATTATAAAGCCGTATTCAGCCCCACTGAAGCTCCATGCTTTTTTGCTGTTCCAGTTTTGGTCGCGGCCTTTGGTATCGGCCGGGCTGTATTCGAAGCCCCGGTTTTGCACCAGTTCGGCATATAAGCCTCCATCAGCCGCGTAGTTGATGTCTTCGAAGAAAATACCGATCAGCATATCGCTGATGGCCTTGCTGTTTTCGGGTTGGGAGGTAATGGTTGCCGTCAAGGGTTTCAGCCCGGCAAAACGGCTGACGTCGTCGCGCAGGGTTTCGTCGTTCAGCTTCGCCTTGTATTGGCTCAACTCGTAAAATTTAATGGCGCCGTCAATCAGTTTCCACGGTACCTTGTTTACTACACCCAACTGTTTTTCGCCGTCTATCCAAACTTCTTCCCGAATATTCAGCCGGTCGGCAGCAGTTCCCTCAAGCGTTGGCGTATAGGTTTTAAAGTCGGAGGTAGTGGTTTGATACACTTTTTGATCGTTGCCGCTCAGCCAGGTAATTTTATAAGCATTGATTTCGGGTTGAAACGAAACTTCGGGTTGCTGCACATTTCCCTGCTCCATTACTTCGGGGTATGACTGCGGATCCCAGGTAAACAAATCGCTGGTTTGCGCATGGGCAAATTGCCCCACCTCCTCGTTCAGGCTCCAGATGGCGTGCCAGTTTCCGGCTTTGTCCCAAAACAAAAAGGGAGTCAGCATGCGTTTTTGCGAACCCCAGGTTCCGAAATCGCAAAACAGGAAACGGAACTCGGGGCCAACGGCCTGCCAGTTTCTCCGGTCAAGGCTCCAGGCGTAGTGCAGTCCGTTTTTGCCTTCGTTTTTCACGGTTGCATAGGTGAACAGGTAAGCCGAGTCGGGTTCATTCGCCAAAGCGGGTTGAAGCAGGTTAGCTGCAAGCAGTACCAGTGATAAATAAATTCTTTTCATCATCATGTAATTGAGTAGTAGTCGGTCGCATTATTGGTTTAACTTGAATAAGCCGCAGGCATGGGCAGCCAACGAATGACTAAAGATACCCGAAACCGTTCCCAACACTTCGCCGCTCCACATATCGGTCACCGTACATTCCGTATCAAAACCCAGCTCTGTCAGATCAACTGACAAGTCAAGTGGTTCTTCGTTGTCGGAAATATTGAACAGCGCCAGGTATATTTCACCGCTGTTCGGGTTTTTCGACACAATGCCTACTTTCCCGTCTTCCCGAAACAGCTGACGAACATCCACACTTTCGCGGTGCATACGCAACACTTCCTGATTGGTTAAAAGAGACAGGGTAAAGTCGTCGTTACTAGGCAGATCGCCGCCAAACATCAGGGGCGATTTGAAAATGGTAAACAGCGTCATCAGCGAATACTGTTCGTCCCCCGTCAGGCGGCTCATGCGGTCTTCACCGCGTTCACCGCGGATAGAGATGCGTCCCAGCGGAATCATGTCGCAGTCGGGCCAGGTGCCCGGCGCAATGTAAGGGTACCATTTCCGGCTAATATCCATGAGGTGGGTGATGTGGTTCCAGGTGTCCCACACATCGTCCACCATGCGCCACATGTTGGCATGTTCGCGAACATGATCAGCAGCTTCAATCGGCGTTTCTCCCGGCGACGTGCTCAACACAATCGGGCGTCCGCACTGGTCAATGGCCTTGCGAATGAGCTCGATTTCAGCCTGATGATAGGGCCGCGACAAGTCATCAATCTTGATGAAATCGATTTCCCAGTCGGCATACAAATCAAAAAGGGAATTGTAATATTCCTGCGCGCCGGGTTTGTCGGCAACAATGGTATAATTGTCGCGCAGCCACTGGCATTGCAGTTCGGTGGAATAAATCTGATCGGCTGTAATGCCGTCGGTTCCTTTGATAGGTAATTTTTGCTCCACCGCCACTTTCGGAATTCCGCGCATGATGTGAATACCAAACTTCAGCCCTTTGCTGTGAATGTAGTCAGCCAGTTCTTTAAACCCTTTGCCGTCGGCAGCCGAAGGAAAGCGGTTAACGGCTGGCTGGTAGCGGCCATATTCATCAATCACGTAACGCGGGTCAGTTTGGTTGTAGCCGCCGGCTTTATCGTTCTCCACAAACCAGCGGATATCCACGACGATATATTCCCAGCCGAAATCTTTCAACTTATCGGCCATATAATCAGCATTCGCTTTTACTTCGTGTTCTTCAACCGTTGGGCCATAGCAATCCCAACTGTTCCAGCCCATTGGCGGGGTTTGGGCCCAGGTTTTAAACTCGCCTTTGACAAAGGGTTCGGGTTTCGTTGGGGACTGGCAGGAAGAAAAGGACGCAAGGAGGCAGATAGACAAGATTAAGTTCAAAAGTTTCATTTTATTCGATCGTTTATGTTTAGTTTTTGAGTTGAAAATTTTAAAAGTACAAAATACATTTGTTTTTTACAACCGAGTAATCCCATATTGAATACAAATACTGAAAAACCTCATAGGCGATGAATTGACCGAGACTATTCTAACTTATTTCCACAAAACCAGTCTCATTTACCAAAACAAAAAAACCATATATTATTTCAAATAATCATACCTAAACCAGTCAACATCCACATAACCTTTTTCTCCTTTGATATTGTAGTTAAAGATTCCGATCCGGTCGCCCCGATAGCTTCCCCAGGTGAGCTGTGAACTATCGCCAAAAGGCACATAAGATTTCCCGTTAGTACAGATAAAATATTGATTAACACCGTTGTAGTCCCATTTCGATTTGAACCACACATATTTCCCGGTGAGTTTGATCCCCCGGCTGGCTTCCCCGTTGCATTCATAAACAAGGTGCCGTCCGCCGTTTTCCTGTTTTACGCCGAACATACTGTAACTTTCGGTTGAAAGGTGGGTGATTCCGGCGTACTGCCCATCTTCCATGTTACTGATATCCATCCTTACAGTAACCACACTCTTCTTCGTGCGCAGGACTCGTTGCGTTATGGTATTTCCAGCCCTGAGGATGATTCGGGTACTATCATCGGGCCTGATCGGTCTAAAAGCGTAGAGGCGCAGAAACCCTTTGCGATCAGTTAAAGACCATTTATCTGTCCTTGGTTGGTAATTCCATTCCCATTGGACATTCAATTTCGGCAAATTAAAGTCATCGCTGGTTTGAAACCCATGTTTGCAGTCTTTTTCAATGGGCATAAGGCCGGACCAGACCATCTGACCGATAGTATCTTTGCCGACCTCACCAATTATTGGCCACCTGTCCATCCAGATCACCGGTAGTAAACTTACTACCCGACCTTCCCAGTGTCCTCCTGTACCGTGATGTGTCAGAAAATACCATTCTCCGGATGCACTCTCTAATAAAGCTCCCTGATTGGGTTCTCTATCATTCTTCGGGTCAACATGGTTCAATTGTTTAACTTCCCATGGTCCATAAAGGTTCTCTGAACGTCCCATCATGATTACCCGGCCCTCGTCCTTCACTTCGCTAAAATAGTGATAGTACAACCCATTGATTTTATACAATTTATTGGCTTCGCTCCCTTGGGATTGGTAAATAATCGTATCAGACTCCATGATCAGACTTTTCCCGTCAGGCGCCATTTTGAACAGGTGAATGTTGTATTTTTTATTGTTTTTTGGGTCGAGATCAAAGTTGGTGGCGATGAAATACAATTGTCCATCATCGTCGCAGAACGAACAACAATCGTCCCACCCTGAAACATTCCAAACCTGGTGGAGCGGCTCCCAGTGCCCGGCAGGATCAATTGCCGAACTCATAAAAAAGCCATCGTCGGGCGTTCCGAAATATACCCAAAACCTATTTTTGTAATACCGGATTGAACCGGCCCAAATACCCCTACCGTAACAATTCATCCTGTCCCAGTTTAGCTCGGGGCTTATGCGCGTAAGATCATCGACTACATGTCCAATAACTCCCCAGTTAACCATATCTTTTGAATGCAATATCACCATACCCGGAGAATATTGCATAGTGGATGAAATGGCATAATAATCATCTCCCACACGAATGGCATCGAGATCGCTGAAGTCGGCCGGGACAATGGGATTTACGTAAGTCCCGTCGCCCTGGTCACCCCACTTTTCAGAAGGTTGGGCTTTCAGGACGGAAGTTATTGCATAAAAAATAGCAAGTAATAAGGTGAGTTTGATTTTATCCATATTGATGAGACTTTCTGATTAGCTTCCCTTTAGTAAATGTTCCATTCCCAGATACCTTTAGCACCATCTGTGACATTCACCCGCAAATACCGGGCTTTAATGTTCAGATTATCAACATGGGGCGATTGAACTTTAATATCGGAATGTCCCCCACACGACTTCCATGTTTTGCCATCGGTAGAATATCCGAGAGTATAAGCATGTCCGGCAGTTGGGCGCACAAAATAAACCTCGCTGCGTTTGATTTTTTGGCTTTTCCCAAGGTCAGCAATAATCCAGCAATCGTTATCGTCAGGCAAAGCCATCCAGCGCGATCCGTTAGCGCCGTCAAAAGCGAATTTCGAAACGAAGGACTCAGTCCGCCGAAACAACGAATCCTTCATGAATTTAATATCCAAATCCGGATAAACGCTCGACACCTGCGAACTAAGCACCCTTATTTTTTTCTCCTGAAGAATTGGGTAAAGCGCACCGACACCGTCAAGTGTCAGGTCCAGCGGGCGAATGGTCCCGTCGTCATTAAATTCGAGTTTGTTGACATAGGTTTGCCTGTTCGTACTGCTCCGCCCAAATTCCAGATACGCAAAATAGTACTCATCTGTTCCCGGTAAATTAAACACGCACCCATGACCGGGGCCATAAACTCCGTGCTCATAATTCGTCGTGGAAATAATGTCATTTTCAGGGTACTCGAATGGACCCAGTGGCGACACCCTGCTCATGACATAGGCATACTGGTACTTTTCATCTCCTCCAAGCGTGTACAGATAATAATATACACCATTCCGTTTGAAAAATATCGGCCCTTCAGAATAACCCTGATGCGGTGTCCGAATAATGGTGTATGAAGTATCAACCGTAACCATATCTGCATGTAATTTGGCAGCATGTCTGCGCTGCCAGAAAACGTACGCCTGGCTATCGTCATCGATAAAAATTTCTGCATCGATTCCGTACGGGGGCTTTGAGTTCTTCGGTTTCAGGAATGTTGCCGGGGTGTATGGCAAATAAAACGTATCTGGTTCCTGGGCAAGTTTAAAAGGCCCGTCAGGCGAATCGGCAACAGCAGGGTACATAAATTCATTGATTGTCGGGTAAATGTAGTATTGCCCATTGGCAGCCACCGCTTTGCTGGGCGCCCAGTATTTCTGCCCCACTGCAGAAGGGAAGAAATACCCCGAAAAACTCCAGTTTACAAAATCCTTTGACTTCCATACCACCGGTGGACCGGAGGTTTCCAATCCCTGATCGTAGCCGTCGGTTGTGGCGTAGCAATAAAAGACACTGTCAAATACATGTATGCTGGCATCGGCAATCATATCAGGAACAAGCGGATGGCCGAACGGATTTTTGGGTTGGGCATTTGTCAAACCTACAGCAATAAAAAAAGAAAACAAAAGCCCGTTGAACCTAAGCGGACAAACCATAAACTTCAGTTTTAAAATGTATTAGTCAGGTTGCATAAATAGAAGAGGCGAAGTCCGTTCTTTTTTCAATTGGACTTCACCTCCTTTTTAATCACAGATATCAATAACCCGAATTCTGTGTCAGATTTTCGTTATTTTGGATATCTGTTTGCGGGATAGGCCATAGCCATCCTTTAGCCGGATCGAAACCGCGGGTGGCCACTTTCACCTGCTCGAACACCCATTGGGAAAGGTTGTTCGGGTTCGATAATTTCGAGGTATTGTACCCGTAAACATCGTGTACCAAACTTTGATCTTTCCAGCGATACATATCCTCGTAACGAAGTCCTTCTATCGGAAATTCGACTCTACGTTCATGTCTTAAAATATTCCGCAGTTCACTTTGGGATAAGCCTGTTCCCTCCACATCTTCAATACGCGGCATATTCACCCGGCCTCTGACATCATTGATCAGATCATACACTTCCTGCGAAATGCTATTTGACTCAATTAATGCCTCTGCCCTGATTAACAGTATATCAGCATAACGCAGTTTAATGGTGTTGATTGCACAATTATTCCTGTCAGTCGTGTACAAATCAGCATATTTTCTTGGGCGGGCGCCGGTCAACACCTCATCATTTGCCGGAATGAATGTTCGGGTTCCCATGGCAGAACCAGGTAATACCACCGTTGCTGCCAAACGCGGATCGCGATTGGCAAACGGATTTTGAGTACTGTATCCGGCACCAAGAGCATTAATAGGCAAACCATTCGTCATGTAATACGAATCGATCAGGCTGCTTGCAATATTCGGAGTAGGCCACTCGCCGAATGAAAGGGCCGAACTTGGCCAAGGCTGAGGACTAAGGTCTTTCATGTACTGAATATCGAAAATGACTTCCACATTGTTTTCATTTTCTTCCAGAAAAATGCCTTCGTAATCGGGAAACAAATCGTAAACATCCAGATCCATTACCGCTTTGGCAGCGACAGCTGCTTCGGTCCATTTTTCATTATAAAGAAGCGTCCGGGCTTTATAGGCCAATGCCGCTCCTTTGGTTGCCCTGCCTACATCTGAGCCGGAATAAGTCAGCGGCAGGTTTTGAGCGGCAAAATCCAAATCTTCCAACACTTTGGTCAACACATCGCTTTTTGGACTTCGGCTTACTTTCGATTCGTCCAGGGTTTGAACAGCCATAATCAGTGGAACATCACCGTAAAAATGAATCAAATCCGCATATATAAAAGCCCTGAGGAAACGGGTTTCGGCTTCCATTTGCCTTTTAATATCATCGCCTACCGGTGCGTTTTCCAAATTTGACAGAAAGGTGTTTGCCCGAACAATCAATGTATAAGCCCGTGCCCATTTTGCACCTGTTGCCCAACTGCTTGAATTATGGGTCCAGGATCCAAATTCCATGGAACCTTGCCAGGCATGATGACAAAATGCGTCATCCGACATAAAATCGAACTGAAACCAGTGGATTGGCGTATCATTCTCTCTCAATCCGTTATATACGCCCATTAAACCCATCTTTAACTCATTTTCGTTTTCGTAGAAAGTATCAGGAGACAATCGATCCAGCGGGGTTTTATCCAGAATACCTTCCTGACAACCACCCAACAAGCCAAATAACACGATTAATGTAATGATATGTAGTTTTTTCATTGCCTATCAATTTTAGAAATTAACATTTAAGCCGAGCGTAACAATACGAACCTGAGGATAAGCCTGAGCGCGGGTCTCATCAGTTGTCTGTTCCGGATCGAATCCCTTGTAATTTGTAATGGTGAACGCATTTTGTACGTTTCCGTAAATGCGGACTTTACTGATACCAAGCTTTGATATATGCCGCTGACTCAGGGTGTATCCCAATTCAATATTCTTCAACCTCAGGTAAGAAGCATCTTCCATGTACAGTTCGGAATGAATATTACTTCGTACCCCATCCAAGGTCAATTTTGGCAGCTCGTTCGTCGGGTTCTCCGGTGTCCAGCGATTGGTCCACCAGGCACCATTGTTGGAGGCCGCCCCACTGTAGGGCACAGCAATTTCATAATAGGTATAGCCATCAATCCCGGATAATCCCTGGAAGAATAAGCCCAAATCAAACTGTTTCCAATCCAGGTTCAGTTGCAACGAATAGGCCAGATCGGGATATTGTTTGCCGATCACCGTCCGGTCTTTATCCATCGATACCACCCCGTCGCCGCTAATGTCGCGGTACTTAACATCGCCGGGAGTAGCTGTAAAGTTAGCCACCGAAACGACGCCATCTTTGAGTACATAATTCCGGTCAGCATGAGTAATGGAAGGGTCGCTGTTGTTTTGCCATGTGAAATCAGAGATTTGGTAAATGCCATCCATTTTATATCCATAAAAAGAATGGATGGCCGATCCTTCGACTAATGCTGTTGCACCGTTAATGATAGGGCTACGGCCATACAGATCTGTGATTTCATTTTTGATATGGGAGAGACTGAGGGTTGAGTTGAATTTTAGTCCATTCGTGAATGTCTTCCGGTAAGTGGCAGACAATTCAAGTCCACGGTTTTTAACCTCGCCAACGTTTTGATAGGGAGGGGTAAGGTTACCCATGGTAATCGGAATTGGAACCTGGATCAGGATATCATTTGTCTTTTTAGAGAAGTAGTCGAGAGTAATATCGAAATTTCTGTTAAAGCTAAAGTCCACACCAAAGTTGGTTTGTTCAGAGGTTTCCCAGGTGGTTTGTTTGTTAGACATACTGGTTACAGCCACTCCCGAATTGAGTCCGCCGCCGGTTGTGTAGTTCACCCCAGTATTAAGGATATCGCTGGCTGCATAGTAGGTGTTGATATTTTGGTTACCCAATTGCCCCCAGGAACCCCTGATTTTCAATATGTCCAACCAATCCTGGTTTTTCAGGAAGCTTTCCTCTGAGATGATCCAGCCGACAGAGAAGGAAGGAAAAGTTCCCCATTTAAAATCTTCACCAAAACGGGAAGAACCATCCCGGCGTATATTGGCTTCGAAAAGATACTTCTCCGCGAAAATATAGTTTATCCTACCAAAAACAGATTGCAGTCCCAGATCGTATGCCCCTGCATTATTTTGCATTGTAGACGGGTCTCCCAAATTAAGAATCCGCTGGGTATTGTTAATAAACTTTGATCGGTAGCCACTGCTCCATTTCCAGTTAAATTCTTCTTCGGAATAACCGGCGAGAACATTCAATTCATGTTTCCCAAACTTCTTTTCATAACGAAGCAACGAAGTGAGCAACGTCTGGGTGTTCAGATCATTCCGTTCGGTCAGGTCAGAAGTCAGGTAGCGGGTGCTTCCATCCAGATTGGCCAGAAGTACGTTTGCATGAAATGAATTTGAATTTGAATGAATAACATTATATCCATAAGTGATCTGAGCGCTTAATCCTTCAGCAATTTTATATTCGCCTTCAATTTGAGAGTTGAAAACGTAACGATCAATTTTACGGGTACTCCCCTCCATAATCTCACCGTAGAAGTTGCGTTCTCCGATGACTGCAATCCACTGGTCGCTGGTATTTTTCAAAGGCCAGTTGGGAGCTGTTGCAGCATACCATTTGGCATTCCATTCGTCGGTTGGCTCGTTGGTGTTACCCTTATTGCCCGACAGGCGGGCCGACAACCTGAGCTTTTTATCTTTCAGAAAATAAGAGTCGAAGTTCGACCTGAAATCGACTTTCTCGTAGTTGGTGCCAACCAAGATACCTTCCTGATCCAAATATCCCAGCATGAAGGCATATTGAAGGGTTTCCGTTCCCCCATTAATATTTACACGATGGTTTTGAATTTTTGCTTTATCGTAATACACATCAAAATAGTTGATGTCCGGATACATCGGATCGGTACCGGATGCATATTTCTGGATATCTTCAGCCGTATATCTGGGCTGCATCCCGCTATTAACAGCTGCTTCATTGTACAACGTGGTGTATTCTACCGAATTAAACACATCCGGCAACGAGGTAGCTGCCTGAACACCATAATATCCATTGTACGAAACAGTCATTTTACCAACTGATCCTCGTTTGGTGGTAATCAGAATCACCCCGTTTGCCGCCCGATTCCCGTAAATTGCAGCAGATGAAGCATCCTTCAACACTGAAATGGATTTGATGTCGCTGGCGCTTACATCATTCATGTTTCCTGGAAAACCATCGATCAACACCAACGGGTCGCTGTTATTCAGTGTCCCTACGCCGCGAATATTGATCACGGCATCGTCGCCGCCCGGTTTCCCGGATTTTTGCAGGGCATAAACTCCGGAAACTTTTCCCTGAAGAGCAACACTGGAATTAGTCAAAGGTCTGCTTTCCAAGTCTTCCATCGTAACATTTCCCACAGCGCCCGTCAGGTTCACTTTCTTTTGGGTGCCATAACCCACGGCCACCACTTCTTCCAACCCGATTGTTTCTTCCTGAAAGGAAACATTAATGACTGATTGCATCCCGACAAAGACCTCCTGCGATCTCATCCCTACGAATGAAAATACAAGTGTTCCGTCTGAGGGAATATTGGGGAGGGAATAATTTCCTTCTAAATTTGTAATAGTTCCTGTAGTTGTCCCTTTTACGACCACCGTCACCCCCGGCAAGGGCAGCCCGGCTGAATCGGTCACCTTTCCGTTAATTGGTTTCTGCTGGCTGCCAAATACAGAATGCTCCGACGCCTCTTTCCGCTTGATCACAATATAGCGGTCGATCATTTTGTAGTCGAGACCGGTGTTCTGAAGCAACTGGCTAAGGACTTCGTCGATGTTTTTGGATTTGGCATCGACCGAAATATCCCGGATTCCGAGCACATCGTCGTTGTTGTAGTAGAAATAAAATTCCGATTGGTCTTCTATTTGTTTAAGCGCTTCGACCAGCGATTCGTTTTTCAGGCTGAGGTTTAGCTTGGTGGCCTGTGAATAACCGGTGGCATGGACACTCATAAAAAGTGTCAGGATGAGTAAAGTAGTCAGCTTCATAATACGCACGATCTTTTTTCGCAACCTGAGGTTGCAGTGAAACTCTCGATGTTTTTTCATAAATTTGGTTGTTTTTAATATGAAACACTTGTGTTTTAATTAAACCGGCGGTGGAATGTTCGCAGCATTTCACCGCCTTTTGTTTTTCCGCATAGGCATTACTTTTTTCGAATGTTTATGATGTCTTTTGAATTGGGTTGCGGAAGGTATTCGGCCTGAATAGGGGCCAGCAGTTCAAAGGCCTGAAGCGTTTGATGGATCGGTTTATTTCGCAAAATGGTCCCGGTAATTTTATACTGCTCCAAGCCGGGCGATATAAACCGGACCTCCACGTTGTACCAGCGTTCGAGCTTGCCGGCAATCCCGGCCAGGGTTTCATCCTGGAATACGATGATGCCGTTTTTCCAGCCGGTGAAATCGTCGGTCCGTACATGCTCAACCACAAATTTTTCAGAGGCTGAATGCCGTTCGGCCCGTTGCCCCGGAAAAAGTTCCAGCAGCTTTTCCCCGTTCGCCCGGTTAATCTGCACTTTGCCTTCTTCCAGAACCACCGACTGACCGGCTTCGTCCCCATAGGCTGAAATATTGAATGAGGTTCCCAAAACCTCAACCTCCATTTGGTTGGTTTTTACTTTAAACGGGAGTTTTTTATTTGGCGTCACCCTGAAATAGCCTTCGCCTTCGAGATAAACCTCTCGTTGATTTTGATTAAACTGGTTGGGATATTTAAACCGGGTCCCGGAATTCAGCCAGACTTCGGTGCCGTCAAACAAGGTCATATGGCTCATCTGTCCGTCGGCGACTTCAATTTCGGCATACTGGACCGGCCTGTTATGGTCGCCGGCAGAACGCAGGAGATGACCGACGAGCAGTGTGATCAAAATCACAGCAGCATACTTTGATACGATCAGGCTATAACTTTTTAATTTACTGATCCGGATTTTACGGTGGATTGATTTCCAGGAAGATTCGCTGTTTATTCCACCTACCGTCTTAATTTCATTCAGCCCATGTCGGATGTTTTGGGCTTTCTGAAATGAGCCGTGATGTGCTTCATCCGTTAGTTCCAAAAAATCGGGCAGTTCCGCTTCCTCCGGTTCGCGATGCAGCGCCGATGCGACTAATTGCCAGAATGTTTGATCATTTTTGTCCATTACTCACGATTTCTTATTGATAAGACGTAAAAAGAAAAACGCGAGGGTGACAGCGAAGGAAGGTTTTTTCTGAAATTTTTAATCCCTCCGCCCAAACAGGACATACAACAACAGGTTTCGGGGATCAAGCTCTTCTTTCAGGAACCGGTAGGCGCGCCCCATTTGTGTTTTTACCGTATTTACCGAGATATCCAGGCGGGAAGCAATTTCTTTATAGCTAAGTCCGTCGAAAGCCGCCATCTCCAGAATTTTCTTTCGTTGTTCAGGAAGCCGGTTTACCGCCCGGTACAAGTAGGCATAATAATCCTGCCTGTCCATCTGCTCCTCATCCGGAAAGTCAGGTAATGCCTCTGTTACCTGTATCAAGTCCTGTTGTTTTTTCCGGGAATAATCAATGAGTTGATTTTTCACCATGAAATACAAATAGGCTTTAACCGATTTCTGAATGAAAATCCGCTCTTTATGAGACCACAATTTCAAAAAACAATCAGACACTAACTCTTCGGAAACCGACAAATCATGCATATACCTGTTGGCAAAATGACAGAGCTGAAAGTAATAACGATCATGGAGGATACGCAGCGAACCGACATTCCCGCTACAAATATTTTCCCAAATAACCTGATCGCTATGATACATATTAGATGGCTTTACCGCTTCAAAAGTACGTATTACTTTTATAAAAGATACGCCAAACCGGATGTTATAAAGCGATTAACTCGCCTGTCAGCCGGGCATGTTCGCCCTTTCCTTCGATTTTTTTCAGGATGACTTTGTGGAAGGTGTTCTTTTGTAACCCACTGGCTTTAAATCGCACCGGCACATAATGTTCGCCGTAACCGGCAGCATATCCTTTTTGATCGATGGTTTCGATCAGCACGGTTTGCACGTTCCCGATCAGGGAAGAAAGATATTTTTCGCGGTTCGTTTCCGAGGCCAGGCGGACACGGGCCGAACGTTCGTTTTTCAGTTTCTCCGGAACCTGACCATCCATTCGTTCGGCGCGGGTACCTTTGCGTACGGAATATTTGAAAGTATGTACATGCCCGAACCCGAACTTGTTCACCGCATCGATGCTTTCCTGTACATCCTCTTCGGTTTCGCCCGGGAAGCCCACGATCAGGTCGGTGGTAAAATTGAAGCCGGGATATTTCGCCCGGAAACGTTCAACTATGGTTTTGAAACGGTTGAAATCGTACATGCGGCGCATACGCAGCAGCACCTTGTCGGAGCCGCTTTGTAAACACAAATGCAGGTGCGGCGCCAGTTTCGGATGGTCGAACAAATCGTAAAAACGATCGCCGAAACCATCGGGTTCGAGCGAAGAAATCCGGATGCGGAAATCACCGGGAACAGCGAGAATGGCTTCCAGCACATCTTCAAAAGACTTGCCTTCCCACTCGTAGCGGCCAATGTTTACCCCGGTAATTACCAACTCTTTAAAGCCGTTGGACAGAGTCTGCTGCACATTTTCAATAATTTGCGGCAACGGACGGCTGACGGCCCTTCCGCGTACGGTTGGTATGATGCAAAAGGTACAGAAATTATCGCAGCCGTCCTGAATTTTAATGGCGCTGCGGGTATGTAAACTTTTATCGACCGGGTTGAAATGAAACACATCGGCTTCCAGTTTTTCGGGATGAAGAATTTCACCGCCAAAATGGGCATCAACCAGGTTCAGGATAGAGCCCTTCCGGTTGTTCTCGACCACGTAGGTGATTTTATTCTCCCCCTCGAGTTTTTCTTTGTAATGATTGGCCATACAACCGGTAACCACCACCACCGAGCCGCTGTTGTTACGCGCAGCCTGGCTGATCATGTTCCGCGATTTCTGATCGCTTTGGTTGGTTACCGTGCAGGTATTTACCACCACCACGTCGGCCTGTTCTTTAAAATCAACCACCTCGTACCCGGCTTTATCAAAATCGGACACCAGGGCATCGGTTTCGTATTGATTCAGGCGGCAGCCCAGGGTTTTAAAGGCGATCCGGCGGGCTTTTCCTTCCCCTGCGTCGAAATGGTTAAGCTGGCCGGTCGCTTCTATGATTTTCTGATCCATAACACATTCACTGTCTCTTTGAGCCTGTTGTTTCAATTTATCATTCATCTTTCTCCTTCCATCTCCGGCACAAAGGCCGAGGCCGTTTCTCCGCTCAGCGAGAAGTCGGCTGCCGAGGTAATTTTCACATCGATGATTTGCCCCATCAGTTCGGGCGCTTTTCGGTTTAAACGAACGGTCAGTTTTCCTTCGGTTAACCCGGTTGTGAAGCCTGTTTTCCGGTCGGTTCCGTTTACCAGCAAACGAAGGGTTTTGCCAACCAACTGCTCGTTGTAAGCCCGGGTATGGATTCTCATCACTTCAGACAAACGGTGATAGCGGTCTTTCTTGTCTTCCTGCGATACCTCATCCTCCCAACGATAGCTGGTAGCACCCGGCCTCGGCGAATACATGGCGATGTAAGCCATATTAAATCTGAATTCGTGAAATGCCGCCACCGTATTTTGAAATTCGGCTTCGCTTTCACCCGTAAAACCAACAATGATATCGGTAAACAGGGTAGCCTGCGGAATGAGTTCCCGGATATCGGATACAATCTTCCGGTATTTATCCATCGAATGACGGCGGTTCATCTTGATCAGCACCTTTTCGTCGCCGCTTTGCATGGGCAAGTGAACTTGTTTGGCCAGGCAGGGATATTCGGCTATCACTTCGATCACTTCACGGGTCATATCCTGCGGGTGCGGCGAAGTAAAATATACCCAAAACTCTTCGCCCGAAATTTTACCGTACTCTCCGATCTGACGCAGTAATCCGGCAAAACTAATTTCTTCGCCGTTTTTATCCAGTCCGTACGAATTTACATTTTGCCCCAGCAGCGTAATGGACTTATAACCCTGACGGACAAGCTGTTTTACTTCATTCACAATATCTGCCGACGGGCGCGACACTTCGCGTCCCCGGGTGTATGGCACCGCGCAAAAAGTGCAAAACTTATCGCAGCCATTCTGAATGGGCACAAACGCTTCGTACTTGGACTGGTATTTCGGTTTGATATGCCACAGGTCGGCGATGTGTTCATTTTTCGGCATCACCGGTTTGGGGGCCTGCAGCGAGGCCGCATTTACCACCCCGTAATTGCGGATCATATCCGGAAACTGGCTCAGCTCGCTCATCTGGAAAATAAGGTCAAACTGTTTAAGCAATTTTTCCTTATCGGCCGCCAGTACGCAACCCGAAAGAAAGGTAATCAGGTTCCGCCTGTTTTTCCACCGGTTCCACTGCGCAATTTTATTATATACCTTATCGATTGGCTTTTGCCGAACCGAACAGGCCAGCATGCCCAGCAGGTTCGCTTCTTCTTCATTTTCGGTGCGTATATAGCCCATCTGTTCCAACACGGCGGCTACCCGCTCGCTGTCAGACAGGTTCATCTGGCAACCCAATGTAATTAAGTGGTATTTCATCATGTTAAAAATACACTTCGCACTGAATCTGGTCACGCTCAAATCCTTTGTTTTTGAGGATTTCAAGCGCATCAAAGATCATATTGCTGTTTCCGCAAAGGTAAAACTGCGTATGCTTGTCAAAGTCTGCTTTTTTCAGGTATGCCGTCAACCGGCCGTGCACCTGCCCGGTTTTATCGCCCGACGTACAGAGCACATAGCGGTCGGGGGCATACTCATCCCGGTCGTAAGCTTCGTTCCCGTAGCGTACGCCGTGAATGAGCTGATAATCCAGCCCGGGGTAGGTCCGCACCATGCTGCGGAAAGGCGCAATACCGGTACCGCTGGCAATAAACACAAATTTATGGTCGGCCACCTTTTTTTCATCCATGCGGAACTTGCCAAACGGCCCGTTTACTTCTACCAGATCGCCAGGCTTCAGCTTACTCAGTTTCGGTGTAAAATACCCGTCTTTCACTTCTTTCACCAACACTTCCAGGTATTCGTCATTTTCGCCGCTGTAAATGGAATATTCCCTGCTTTGGTAATCACCCAGGATACCCAGCGAAATGTGTTGTCCCGCCCGGTATTTGAACCGGCTTTTCGGTAAACGCAACGAAAAGGTTTCGTCGGTAAGTCTCCTGAGTTCTTTTACCTTGTAAAAGCTTTCATCAATTCTGATTTCCTGTTTCAATTCGATGGACATTGTTCTTGTTTTGGGAGGCAAAGATAATCATTTCTGCTTAAAAGACATTTTCATCCTTATTTATCTGATCTTGCCGGTTATTTTCCATCCTTAACCGATAAAAAGACCATTTGTTCTGTCGCAAGTCTTTAATTTTGATCGAAAATCTCCATGCCATGAAAACGATGATCATCTTTATGTCAACTCACGGATGCACCGAGCAGGTCGTTCATGAATTGGCAGGCAAGCTAAGCGGCGAAGTGGTACTTCATCATTTAAAAGAAGACAAGCATCCTGATTTCAGCCAATCCGACCGGGTGATTATCGGTGGCTCCATCCATGCAGGGCAAATACAACGCCGTGTTCGCGACTTTTGTCTGAACAATCTCGATCAGCTCACGCAAAAAGAAATCGGCTTATTTATTTGTTGTATGCACGAAGGGAAAGAGGCCACCCGTCAACTGAGCCATGCGTTCCCCGAAAAGCTGCATCAGTACGCCAAAGCCGAAGCCATCCTGGGTGGCGAGTTCAATTTTGAAAAGATGGGGTTTCTGGAAAAAATAGTCGTAAAAAAAGTAGCGAAAGCGGATCGGTCGGTCAATAAAGTGGATCACGTATCCATTGAAAGGTTTGCCAAACAGATGGAGAAAACATTTGCTCCATTTATGCTTTTGATTTGACAGGTCGTGCCAGCTCAGCCCGACAATCAATTTCAAAAGGCCAGGTAAAAATCACGGGTCAATTCGCGGTATTGATCGGTATATTCAGCCGATTCCGAATTCCGGATAATCACCCGATATCCGTCAGCCTGCCCCGGCGAGCAGGATAATTCGGCCAGAATCCGGTGCGGCTCGCGCGTTTCATCGGGCAGAACCGGACAAAAGCGATTGATATACAAGCCCAGATCACAGGCTAAGAAGCGTAGCCGCCCTTCCTGATCCGCCGGAAGAATCAGGCTGATCTTTCCGTTTTCGGCAAGCATTTTTTTTGCCCTTTCCAGTAAATCAGGCCATGCCAGACTATCGGAATGGCGGGCCTGTGCACGCTTGCTGTCTGCTGATTTTGGCGAATTTTCGAAGAAGGGCGGGTTTGAAATGATGTGATCATATTTTTCCTGAGCCTCAAAATCCTGAAAGGCGCAAACAACCAGCCTGATCCGGGATTTCCAGGCGGACCTGTTAAAATTTGCCAGCGCCTCGGCTGCCGCTTCAGGTTCCAGCTCTACCGCATCAATGGAAGCGTAACATCGCTGAGCCGCCATTAAAGCCAGCAAACCGGTTCCGGTACCAACATCCAGCACACGTTTCTCCCCGTCAAAATTAGCCCAGGCGCCCAACAAAACACCGTCGATCCCAACTTTCATCGCGGCTTTCTCCTGAATAATCAAAAACTGTTTAAACCGGAAAAAATTATTTCGTGCCATCTTTTCAGTCAATTTTACTGCAAAATAAATGGAAATTCAATACGGTTACCCCGATTCCTCATGTTAGTTTTGCGTTAACAAGACGGTTTTTTATCAAATTCGCAGGCAAAAACCAAATGATGATTCATTGATTTTTATACATTTGCCCCGCTTTTTAAAAAGTAAAATATACTTTAGTGGAATAAAGGAACAGACATGAAGAAGAGAGATTATTACATTTTGGGTCTGTTGGCTTGTCTGGTGGTTTATGCCTCGCTCAACCGAAACGGAAGCGTAAACGCGAAACCGGACCCGGCAAGTTCAAAATGGGAACAAAGTGTAAACACACAGGATCATGCAGCCAAACCTGATTCAATTCGGGAAAAAGCTGTAAACGTAATAAAGGCAGGAGTTTAACAAGAAACCCTGCCTTTATTTTTTTACGGATATTTCTACGGACGGAATCCTTCATGCAGAGACATAAAAAAATTCCGGGGACTCTTCCCCGGAACACACCTAAACCAAATCAGCCACATACGCAGGCTGCTTCTGTATGTTAGTTCTCAAGCAAATTATTCAAATAAACTTCAAGATTGGTATAATCCGGACGCAATGTATTCCCTCTATGATCTCCGGGATCATTCGGATTGAGTCCATTGGCCCGCTCCCAGTCATCATCCATTCCGTCGTTATCAAAATCGTTCATTTGCCCGTAGGTAATGAGCAACGGAAACCCGCCCACTTCGTTCTCCGAATCGATGATGCCGCTGCCTGCCCCGTAAGCCCCTCCGTAAGCTGCCGTACCTGTTCGCACCTCGTTGGTGATTCGGGCATCCAACTGATCGCGTTTTTTGCTGGCTCCGGCCCCGTTTAATACCTCGTCAAATGCAAGCTGTGCCGAAGTGGTCATTATCTCGCCCTCCGGAAAGGGACTGCTTGCCCGCACGGATGCATCGACCAGCCCCTGAACGCCTCCAGCCCAGTTATCAGCGGTAATAGCAGGATAACCTTCCACATAATTACCCTCAATATACCATTTACTGTCGGGGACAGCACTCAGACTGTAAATTTCAACAATCCGGTTCTTTTTAGCCGACTGCGTGGCCGGACCCGATTTAAAATAGTTGTTCACCAGGTTGTGTTGACCCAATTCGCCGCCGTAAGCGCTGTTCGCCCCCCAGTTGTAGATCACGTTATTCCTGAAATCAACAATTTCCCGATCGCTGGATTCCGGATGATACCGGGCGCCGCAAAACCGCGGGTTCCTGCTGGTATGGTGAGCAATCAGATTGTGATGAAAACTGGCTCCCATCCCACCCCAGATACCGCCATACCCGTGATCGCCTTTGGGGTGCGTAGAATGGTAAAAGCTTTCGCTGATGATGGACCATTGCATTGTAAAATTTTCGTTATCGTAAAAACTGGCCACTTCATCATTGGCCCAACTGAATGAACAATGGTCGATCAGGATGTTGGAGCAATTACGCCCCCAGGCAGCATCGTACTCACCCGAACCTTTAGCCGGACGAAAACGCAGATAGCGAATGATCACATTATCCAGGCCATCCTTTAACTGCATATAATCTTTTGAAATACAAATCCCGTCGCCGGGAGCTGAATGACCAGCTATGGTCAGGTTGCCCTGTGCAATGATCAACGGCGAGTTCAGTTCGATGGTGCCGGATACCCGGAACAAAATGGTACGGGCGCCGGATTGGTTAACAGCCCAGCGCAGGCTACCCGGTTTACCATCATCGCTCAGGTTTTCAACAAAAAGAATTTTACCTCCCCTGCCACCCGTGGTATAACGGCCAAATCCTTCGGCGCCTGGAAAAGCGTCTTTGTTGGTGATTGGCTGCGGATCGGCGGCCGGCAGGCTTTTCACCGAAATTGGCAAAACAACTGATTTCTGATTGTTTTTCTGATCCACAGCCTCGATACGTAAACCGGTTGTGGTTAAGGTATAAGGAAGTACCAGATCAAACCGGTAAAGCAGGCTTCCCTCCAGCGAAAAATCCCGGACAAGTATTGATTCGTTTGTTTGATTAACCAGGATGGCCGAATAGCTTTTCAACGGAAGTTCACCGGCAATTTCACCTGTAACCAAGGGTCTGTAAGCCGACAAATCCACCGTTAACGGGTTTGCATTGTCGAAACTGATTTCAATGGCAGAACCCGGATCCGGATCGTCGTCCTTACAGGCATTGATGGCCATCAACAAAAGCAGCATCCCCGCGAATGCACCTGACTTCATTTTCATTTCTTTTGCGGTTAATGTGATCGAAAGGAGGCTGTACCCTCGAACGATACAGCCTTCCTGATATTGATTGTCTAACGCTATGGTCTCCAGCGCGGATCACCCACCGCGTTGTCGAGCAAGGTTTGGTTTGTCACGGTAAAATCGCCTCCGGGCGCATTGGTAAAGCCCGGATTCAAAGTGGTATAATTACTGGTGTCGTATTTGAAATTGGTCGTTGATTGCCCTTCCAGGTACTGGTAAAACCACGGCGCTTCGTAATAATTATTGTTCAGAAACGCTGGTTGCGATGTATTAGCCTGGTTGGAATAGAAACCAATCGTAGCGGCAATCAGTGTATTGCGAACCGTCAGCGAGTTATTCAGAAAACGCACATACAGGAGCCTGCGGGTAGAGGCTTCGGTATTGCAGGCGCCTATAATCGTGCAACGATCTATCAACACGGTAGAAGTAAGTCCGGTTCCTGAATATGCGGCTGCGGCATCCATTCGGATAAAGTCTCTGGCTGGTGCACATTTATTAAAGGTGCTGTTGGTTATACTGAGGTTAGCCAGGTAGGTCGTCCTGAAATCGATAAAATCACCGCCATTAGTCAAAATATTGGTAATCAAGGAATTATCAATCGAGACTGAAGTCACTTTAGAAGCTACATTTCCCGCCACAAACGAACGGTCGTAGTCATGGATGTTGCATCCGCTGATGACTAAAGAACCATATTCCAAACCCGCAGTATTAAAACGGAAGACATCGATTAGCGTGCCGTCGCCATCCAGCTCCAGATCACTGATTGTCACATCCTGTGCACCTGCTTCGATTGAAAACTGAATATGTACAACCGGCTTATCATACGGATACAAACCCCTGATGGAAATGGACTTATTAAGTGTCAAGGCTCCTGTATATACCAGGTATTCGCCCGGATACAAAACCAACACATCGCCGGGTGCAGCGTCAGCAACAACAGCGCTCAGATCATCCTCCGGATATACGCGGGTGGCATTTCCCACATCAATCAGCGTGGTAAAAATAACCGTTCCTCTTTCTTTCGTGTCCCGGAACAAATTAACTGTATAAGTTGTTTCGCCCGTTAATCCCTCAATCAGGGCAACGCCGGCTTCCTTTTCGTCTGCGGTTAGGATGCGTTGGGTTTGGCCGTTAATCAGCAAATGCGTTACGTCGCTACCGGCAGGCCACCGGAGGATGGCATATAAGGCATCAACATCGCCATCCTGAACAGGCAGAAATATATTTTCTGGATTAGTCATAAAATTAACCTCCGCCCATTTTGAATCGTTCATCCCGGACTCGCTGACCCCTTTCACCCGGGCTGAATAAGCTGTTTCGCCATCCAGCTGGATACTGACAGGTACTTCACCCGGATCAACATTTCTCGTCACAACAGTCGACGCAAATGCATTCTCACTGATTTCAACTACATAATAGTCGGCATCATCGCGAAGGCTCCAGGTTAGTTCCGCGGTGGTCATGTTCCGGATCCGCACAGTCAGATCGAGCGGTGTAAATACCCGTTCAAACTGAAGTTCCTCGATAAGCGGGTCAATTTTATCCTCGCACGACACGAAGGCCAGAGAGAACAGCCCTAATATCAATAGTATATTTTTGAATCTGTTTTTCATACTTCTGTTTTTTCAAGTTTGTCTGAAATTTAATACCCGTAATCGTTTACCAACTGGTTGTTACTGGCATCAATAAAAACCTGCCAGATGGGCCAGAATTGCCATTCGTTGGGGTTCCGGACGTAGATGGTTTCAATTTTGGTATCATTTAACTGCGATACGCTGACCCATGTTGTGTTAAAATCATATTCCGCCGATTTATCCTCGTTCTCACCCCGGTTGAGCCCGTAAATGATAAGCGATTCGTCGTCGTCGGCATATTTATAATAGATTTTTTCAGGCACATCGGCATACTCGCCCAACCGTCCACGGAGCGCATACATTTTACTTTTGGCCTCATCCATTTTGGTTTTCAACAGGTTCCAGCGGATTAAGGCTTCCTTACGGACCATTTCACCCGTAAATTCCAATTTATGTTCCTCTACAATCGCGTTAAACATCGCATCTTTGGTGGTCAAGGCATTGACATAAGCGTCTACTTTGGTTGTCCATTGCGAAGAAGGGAATGCCCGCTGACGAATCATCTTCAGATAAGGCGCCGCGGCAGTTGGTCCCTGCAATTCATTGGCTGTTTCGGCCGCCATTAAAACCACTTCGGCATAACGCATGTACAGTTTGTTTACGCCATCGTCGTTGGAAGAAGTCACAAAGCGATCCATCCATTCATAGCGGTATTTACCAAAATACCAGGTATTCAGACTTGTCGGCTCCTGCCTGGCCCATCCGTCTACAGCAGTTCCGTAACGGTAAGGTACGCAGGTCACATCGCGGCGGGTATCGGCCAGATCGTAATCATAAAACAGGTTTGGAAGCGGCCCGCCCTGCCCGCCGCGATTGGCACCGTTGGCGTGATGCTGATCGTTGGAATTGTGCCGTACCGCAAAGGTAAAGAGCACCCGCCCTCGTCCATCGGCAAAAGGCAGCTCCCACAGAGATTCGGCTCCCGCTGTAACAATGTCCCGGCAATTCTTTCTGAAAATCGTTTCGAATGAAGATTCCAGATGGGCAGTACCGCTGTTGATCACATCCATACATTCATCATACGCCGTGGTGTACATGATATTAGCAGCCAAATCCGGATCAGCACTTTTCCTGATCCCGTCGGGATATTGGGAATAACCTCCCGCATTCAAACAAAGCCTTGCACGTAAACCTTTAACAAAAGCTTTATTGACACGTTCGACCGTACTGGTAGCACTGGTTTCATTTGGCCAGGGTACCAGGGTAGCGGCTTCTTCCAAATCGGCAATCAACTGTTTATAAATCACATCGCGGCTTGATTTTGGCAAATAAAGGGTTTCAGTGGTGATGGGTTCAAACCGTGCAGGCACGTCGCCCCAGGCTTTTACCAGATCGGCATAATAGATGGCCCGTAAGGTCAATGCTTCGCCAAGCAGGTAGCCCAGCTCAGTACCGGGTTGCGGGTTACCAAATGCCCTCAATCCACGAATACAAATGTTTGCCCGTTCAATCCCGGAATACATCATCGCCCAGGCGTTGTTGGTCGTATTCATATTCGAATTGGTTGGGGTAGCGCTATAGGTAGCCAATTCTGAATTGGCCCCGGCAGTTTGCGACGAATTATACCATTCGCAATCGGTGTTCATTCCATACCAGGGCAAAAAGCGTCCGCGATAAGAATTGGTCTCCGCGAAGGGAATTTTAATCCCGTCCACCGCGCCTTTTGCCAAGTCGGGTGTCGAAAAAATCACCGATTCATCCAGGGAAGATTTTGTAGGCGCTTCCAGGTAGTCGTCGCACGATATCGCCAATCCCGCAACAACCAGTCCGATTATATATACTAGTTTTTTCATATTCAAGTTCATAAGTCAGGTTAAAAATTAAGATTTAAACCAAAAACGATTTGCCGGCTCCTGGGGTAAGCCGAATAATCAACACCGGGGGTGAGAGCCGTTTTTCTTCTGGTTGAGACCTCGGGATCGAAACCCGAATAATTGGTGATCAAAAATACATTATACCCGGTGGCATAAAACCTCAGGTTCTGTATTTTCATTTTTTTCGTCATCGATGAAGGCAATGTGTACCCGAGGGTGAGGGTATTCAAACGAAGAAAAGAACCGTCTTCGACCGCCCAATCACTGAACACAAACCGGGCCATGTAAGGCGACCACATGGTGGTATTGGCATTCATGGCGCCCAATGTTGCCAGGTCGGTCACCAGGTCGCCGGTTGTCGGGTCAATATTGGTCCACCGTTTACCTTCTCCCATCATATCAATGAAATTCCGGTACTGGTACCTTGGAGTTGAAGAAGTGTATTCAATCTTGTTGGCGTTATAAACATCATTACCGTAGCTCCAGTTAAACACGGCGGTCAGGTCGAAACCATAAGCACGTCCATTGATCGTAAACCCACCGGTATGCAAAGGATTAGCATCGCCGATGATTTCCCGGTCGTCCACCGTAACCAGATTATCTTCGCCCGATATGTTTTTGAGTTTCATCAGTCCGGGAGCCGGATTCCCGACAATGGCAGTGGCATCAACCACGCCTTCTTTCAATATCCACCGGTTTGTTGTGGCGTTATATCCTTCAAAATCGGACACTTCATAGCGGCCATCGGAACGGAACCCGTACATTTTTCCAACCGAACCACCTTTGGCAATCCAGAAGTCGTCGCCAATTTCGGTGGATGCCCAGCCTGTAGCCGCGCCAAAATCTTCCATGATGCCCAGCGACTTAATTTTATTTTTATTGAACCCGATGTTGAAGTTGAAACTCAGACCATAGTCCTTTTTCTCAATCGCCGACCAGTTTAACGAAACTTCCAACCCCTTGTTCCGTGTCTCGCCCATATTCCGGTATTGGGTATTATAACCGGTACCGGCAACAGGGAATTCAATCAACAGGTCTTTGGTATTATTCAAATAAGCTTCAATCGTACCGCTTAAACGACTGTTGAACAGCGCAAAGTCGAGCCCGATATTCCGGGTGTAGGTGGTTTCCCATTTCAAATCGGGATTGGCCATGGTTTTTGATGCCGACCAGAAATTCCCGATGCCGTTGATCCAGGCGCTGGTGCCTGATTCAAAGGATTGGGCCATTTGTCCGGAAGGGATGTTATTGTTCCCGGCCGTACCATAACTGAGTCTCAGTTTCAGGTCATCGAGCCAGGACGAGCTTTGCTGCATAAAATTTTCTTCAGAAATACGCCATGCAGCGGCAGCTGATGGAAAATAGCCCCACCGGTTACCGTTGCTGAACTTGCTTGAGCCGTCGGCCCGGAACGTCGCAGATAACAGGTACTTGCTTTTGAAGTCGTAGTTCGCGCGCCCGAAGAATGAAAGCAACTTGTCATCGGGGCTGTAATTGTTATCGGTTGAATAGGCTTTACCCTGGGTTGTCAGTTTTAAAGCCTGGTCAAAGGTAAACAGCTTTGGAAAGCCATGTAACACCGAAGTGAGTTCCTGAGTATTCGTTTCTACCATTTCATGGGCCACCAGAAGTTTCAGATTATGATTTTCAGCGAGAACTTTTTTGAAATCGTAAGTCAGTGTATTCGTGTTCCTGATACGTTCCTGCTTGCGGTCGCGAAGAATCAGCGCCGGGTAACCCTGGTTTTCGGAGGCAGGAGCATTTTTTATGTAATAAGTCGTCAGCCCGTAAAACCGGTTATCATTGTTATTGAAATTATCCAAACCAACTTCTGTCTTAAACTGTAGATTTTGTATCAGTTCCCATGAGAAGCTGGCCGCCATATTGTAGTTTTTCCGCATCTGCTCGCGGTCGTTGTCGGCAGCTGCCACGAGGGGGTTCTGCAGGTAACCGGCAATGGCCTCGTCGGTATCGTCAGTTGTTAGCCCCCCCAATGGGATTGGCGAATAGGTCACACTGTGTTTTAAACGGGAGTCGGCCGATGATACTTCATTTTGCTCGTTGGCGCCTCCACCGTTAATTTTTGTATCGGAATAACGGAACGAAAATGCAAGCTGGACTTTGCTGTTCGGGTTGTGGTTGAGTTTAAACGACAGGTTGTCGCGTTTGAAATCTGAGCCGATCATGATTGCCTTTTCATCAATATGGGCATAATTAAACGAGTAGCTTATTTTATCGCTCCCGCCTCTGATGCTCAGGTCGTGATTAAATACCTCGCCGGTACGACCGTAAACCTGTTTTTGCCAGTTGTTCCCTTTTTGCCCAACATACATATCCTTGTCCTGCCAGGCACCGTAATATTTTTCATAAGAACCAAGATTATCAATCCCGTCGTCCAATACCGCATGTTCGTACTGCCAGTTGACATAGTCTTCCACATCGAGGACATCCAATGTTTTTGCAATCCGTTTAAACCCGAAATAGGAATTGTAGCTCACTGAAACTTTGCCGGCCACCCCGCTTTTGGTCGTTACGATGATAACCCCGTTGGCGCCCCGCGACCCGTAAATCGCGGTTGATGAAGCATCTTTCAATACATCGATGGATTGGATATCGGACATGGCAATATCGGAAATGCTGTTCACCGGAAATCCGTCGACAATAAACAAAGGGGTATTATCCTGGGTGATGGAGCCCCCGCCACGCACGCGAATTCTCATCTCGGCATCGGGCGAGCCTTCAGTTGACAAAACCTGTACCCCAGCCAGTTTACCGGTAATTGCTTCAGCCGCGCTGGCCACAGGAATGGCTGCAAGGTCCTCTCCCTTTACCGAGGCAACCGAGCCGGTGATATCTTTCCTCTTCATGGTACCGTAACCAATCGCAACCACTTCCTCCAGCCCGATGGTTTCCTCTTCGAGTACCACATTTACAACCGATTGATTCACGGGCGCCTCCACTCGTTTCATTCCAACAAAAGAAAACACCAGTACAGCTCCCTCCGGCAGATTATTCAGGTTGTAATTGCCGTCAAAATCAGACAGGGTTCCGGTGGTTGTGCCTTTTACAACAATACTGACACCCGGCAGCGGAGCGCCGCTTGTATCCGTTACTTTCCCGGTAACGGTTCTAACCTGCTGGTTGATCAGATTATTTGCCGGTTTTTCATCGTTTGAATAGAGGACAATCTGACGGTCTTTAATCAGGTATTTGGTTGTTGTGCCATCAAACAACACATTCAAAACCTCATCAATTTTCTTATTCTGCAACTCCAGGTTTACCAGACGGTTCACATCTACTTCACGGTCGTTGTACATGAAAAAGAATTCACTTTGATCTTCAATATCCCGAAGTACATCCTTTACCGTTGTATTCTGAACTTTGAGGTTCAAGTCAGCGCTTTGCGAATAAACCTTCGCCTGAAGACTGATAAATGTGACCAGCAAAAGTAAGGTTGTCAGTTTCATAATGCGAATTAATCTTGACAGGTTATATAATATCCTGTCATCGTTACACAACAATTTTTTTTTCATAAGTTTGTCTTACAAAGTTAAACATACCCCCAACCAGGGTTTTAATTTTTGTAGTAAGAGGGAAGTGTTGCAGCACTTTCCTCTTTGTCATTTGACAGCATGGTTTTTAATTCAATAAGTCTGTTTCATTTTTTACGAATGGTTACTTTATTTCCGTTTATTTCATAGGTAATCGGGGTGGTCATAGAAAGCAAGCCCAACATTTCCCGCAAACTTTCGGTACGGAGCGCCAGGGTATATCCATCTTTGTCCTTCAGCTCCGGATCCAGCTCGATTTTCACCCCGTACCACCGTTCCATTTTTTTCACGACCTCGGAGAAGGTCGCATGATCAAAGCGAAGCATTTCTTCTTTCCACGACGTGAAAAAACGCGTATTAACTTTTTCGCTCACCATTTGTCCCGAATGGGTATTGATGCGGTTTTGTTCCCCGGGCCTCAACAGCGTTTTTGTATGATCCGCTTTATTCATAATTTCAACACTCCCCTCTTCAAGCGTTGTAACAACTTCATTATCTTCAATATACGCAGAGACATCAAATTTTGTTCCCAGCGCTTTGACCTCGGCATGAGGAGTTTGCACCGTAAACGGGTGACTTTCGTCTTTAGCCACGTCAAAATAACCTTCACCCGACAAGGTCACATTCCGGTTATGCTTAAAGTCAACCGGATACACCAGACTTGAACCGCCGTTTAGAAATCCGGTTGAACCATCGGGTAAGGTAAAGTGTACCCTTGAACCGGATGGCGCGCCAATTTGAGCATACGATTCAGTTATCTGGAAATTTTTAGAGGCCAGATAGATTCCGGCCAGTAAAAGCGGGACAAGCAGAAATGCGGCAACCCGGTAGTAGACCAGCAAGGCAATTGATTTGAAGGGCCGGTTTTTCGAACGGGTGTTGATGTAGAAATGAACCCGGTTGAGAACATGCTGCAATTCAACTCTGGCCGATGACGATTTTTCCCAATTTTCACGGGCAATCTCTTCCAATTCAGGCTCATTCCCGGTATGAAGGTAGGCATCAATTATTTCCGGATCGTCAACAGCCTGTGACAACTGAAAATTTTGCCTGATCCGGTTTTTTAAAGTCTGGTCCATACGTCACAATATAGGTTGCGTTTAATTAGAGTATCCGCAACGATGCCTTCGCACCTAATCCAATTGTGATTTTTTTAGAATTTATTGAAGAAAAAGACAAAAGAAAAGTGACGCTCCAATGGCTTCGCGCTCCAAATTATTTTTTAAATACCGCAAGGCCAGGTTCATATGATTCTCAACCGTACTCTTGCTGATTTTCATTTCTTCGGCAATATCAGTTGTACTTTTACCTTCGAAACGACTTTTCAGAAAAACCGTCTTTCGTTTTTCCGGCATTTTGTTGATCAACGAATCAATCAGTTCTTTCAGAGAAGCATAATTAATATCGATTTGTTCGTGCGCCTGAGCATCAGGCGCTTTCGTAGTATATTCAACATACTTTTGAAGCAGTGCTTTCGAACGAAAGTACTTCCTGATATCATTAAAAGCGATCGTAAATAGGAAAGAACGGAATTCGTACTCGGCTTTAATCTCTTTGCGCTTTTCCCAAATCCGGCAAAACGTTTCCTGAACCAGTTCTTCCGCTTCTTCCTTCGATTTCAGGTAACCGTAAGCAAAATGATAAAGCTTTGAGCTGTAATGCTCAAAAAGCTGATTAAAGGCAAGAATATTGTCTTTATTCAACTCTTTGATCAATTGCTTTTCCGTATTTAAACTTCCCTTCTTCAAGCTTCTTTCCCTTTAAAAACCTTACGCTTCAGTTCAAAATGCTGAGACGTCACGTAAAAATAGCGAGAATTACGGCAATTACAAAAACGCCGGCTCCCGGCCTTAAGGCCACCAAACCCGGCCATCGATCAGATTTGTGAATAATCGAGCGGAAGCAAAAAGACTTTATTGACTACACTTACGGTGTTGGCATATTCGGGCCGGTTTTTCATTTCGTCCCAGTCGGGGCTGCCAATAAACTTCTGCCAGTTTTCGGCGCGTTCGTCGAGGTTAGCGAACCATAACATGTACATCAGCGCCGGCATTTGCGGCCCTGCCAAAATTTCGCCGAAGAAAACAGCATGCAGGCCTACCTGATCGAACAAAGCCAGCTCTTCCCGGTTAAACATCCCGATTTTTCGCTGCCCGGCTTCTTCATTGTTGCTTTCGTACGTCCTCAGTTCAAAGACCCCTCGCGTTTTGTCGGGCATCCGCAGCTGCGGAATCGCGTCGAAAGCCTCCATCAAATAGGTTTCGAAGCGAATATAGGCCCCGTTTTCCGCTGTCTCGTCAAAATAGCTTTTTGATTTTTGCAGGAAAGTCTCATTCTTCCAAATGGCATTCTTTATTTCGTGATATGCCTTCATCGACGGAAAAACCAGCAGGTAATACACCACCGGGGGATCTGCCTGGCTGTATTCGCCAAAAGCGCCCACGGTAACGCCGTATTCATTCAATACCGGAATCAGGGTTTCACGGTAAAACCGGTCGACCCGGCTTTTTTGCCCGCCGTTTTTAAACCGGTACACGCGCCATTCATAAATTTGTTTTTCGCCTCCGGGAGCAGGAACTGCGGCAATGGCAGAACCGGCCACAGCTGCCCCAGCCATCATGGCCGAACCTTTTATGAAGTTTCTTCTTTTCATTGATTAAGTTGAATGAGGTTAAGGCAATGAAAATACACAAAATTCAAACAATAACTTATCTTTATCCCAAAAGCTTTACGACAGTTGAAAACATTCAGCGCCGAAATAAAAGAGTTTTTGGAAGAAAGGGTAAACCGGTACAATCAGCCCGGTTTTATCGAAACCGACCCGATTTGCATTCCGCACCGGTTTGAGCGAAAAGAAGACATTGAAATTGCCGGTTTTCTGACGGCTACCATTGCCTGGGGCAGCCGAACCACGATTATCAAAAATGCCTTAAAGCTGATGGAACTAATGGGAAACGCTCCTTTTGATTTTGTCATGAGCCACCAGGAATATCAACTGGAGCGTTTCGACGGGTTTGCCCACCGTACCTTCAATCAATCTGATATACTGTATTTTATAAAATCCCTGAAATACCTTTACCAGGAGCGCGGAGGTATGGAGCCGGTATTTTCGGAATACGCGACATCAACATCAACCCAACCGGCCATTCACGAGTTCAGGAAGATTTTCTTTTCACATGCCGATCCGGGCAGGACATCCAAACATTTGTCCGATCCGGCCAAGGGGTCGGCCGCCAAGCGCGTGAATATGTTTTTGAGGTGGATGGTGCGGGACGACCGGCGCGGGGTTGACTTTGGTATTTGGAAGGGTATAAAACCGGCCCAGTTATCCTGCCCATTGGATGTTCATTCGGGAAATGCGGCCCGAAAATTAGGACTGCTCACGCGAAAACAAAATGATGCCCGGGCGCTGGAAGAATTGGACCGCAACCTGCGTTTATTGGATCCGCTTGATCCGGTGAAATTTGATTTTGCTTTGTTTGGACTGGGTGTATTTGAGAAGTTTTGAATTCGAATCGCCATTTCACTCACCGGGTCATCTAATCTTCGATTCGCCCGTCGCGCATGCGGATAATCTTATCCGACTGACGTGCAAAATTTTCGTCATGAGTAACGATCACCAGTGTTTGGTTAAAGCGGTCGCGCAAACTGAAAAACAAATCATGCAAATCTTCGCGGTTTTTGGTATCGAGGTTTCCCGAAGGTTCATCGGCCATAATTACCGCCGGATCGTTGATCAAGGCGCGGGCCACCGCTACCCGCTGGCGTTCGCCTCCCGACAATTCGGCCGGTTTATGCGTCAGACGGTTACCCAAGCCTAAAAATTCAAGTAGTTCCCTGGCCTTTTGTTCCGCTTCTTTCTTCGATTTTTTAGCAATGAATGCCGGAATACAGACATTTTCAAGCGCGTTAAACTCGGGCAGGAGGTAATGAAACTGGAAAACAAAACCGATTTCTTGGTTACGAAAGGCAGCCAGTTGTTTTTCGCTTAACGAAAAAACAGGCTTTTGTTTGATCCGGACCGTTCCGGTATCGGGCAAACTTAAGGTTCCCAGGATTTGGAGCAAGGTAGTTTTTCCGGCTCCGCTGGGACCTACCACCGAATAAAGTTTTCCCCGGGGAATCTCCAGGTTAATGCCTTTCAGCACCTGCAAATCGCCAAACGATTTCGTTATATTTTCTGCTTTAATCAATGGAGTTTTTCTTTCTTTTCAATCGCCGCTTCCCGGATTAATCTTTCAATCCTTCGTTGATATCCTTCGTCAGCTGATTTGTTCCTTCTTTTACCGAAGAAGAAATATCATTTATATCCCGCTTAAAATCGCCGGTATTCTCATTGATTTCCCGCTTGATTTCATTGGTGGCTTTTTTAAACTCCCGGACTCCCTTACCAAGCACCCGTGCAATATCGGGGATCGATTTCGAGCCAAAAAAGAGCAAGGCGAGCAACATGACCATCACAATTTCGCCACCGCTTATAAATAATAAAGATGTAGTCATTTTTAAAATTTTCAACAAATATACAAACAAGTTCAGTACTTCCTTATCCGAAGTGAAAGTTAAGCCCATAAAAAAACCCCGGCAAAAACCGGGGTTTAAATGATCATCGATCTGAATTATTTTTTCCTTTCGGCTACTTTGGCCGCCTGGCGTTGTGTATCGTACACAATCGGGCTGGCAACAAAAACAGACGAATAAGTACCAACCAGCACACCAACCAGCAAGGCAAAGGTAAATCCCTGGATAGAAGTACCGCCGAACAGGAAGATGGCAAGCAATACCACGAAGGTGGAAAGCGATGTACTGAATGTACGGCGAAGCGTGGAGTTCAGCGCCTCATCGACATTTTGTTCGCGATTACGTTTCGGGTGGATCTGCAGGTACTCGCGAATACGGTCGTAAACAACCACCGTGTCGTTGATTGAATAACCCAATACCGTCAGGATGGCGGCAATAAAGGCCTGGTCGATTTCGAGCGAGAAGGGCAACAAGTTATGGAAGAGCGAGAAAATACCCAAAACAATGATGGAGTCGTGCGCAAGAGCAGCTACCGCTCCAAGGCCATACTGCCAGTTACGGAACCGCAACAGAATATACAGGAAGATGATAATCAGCGAGAAGACAATCGCGATCAGGGCATCTTTCTTGATATCATCCGAAATAGTCGGACCCACTTTTTGCGAACTCATCCGGTAGTTGGAGTCAAACTCCTTCAAATCGACACTACTGTCAATAAAACCGCCGCTTTTCAGTCCCTGGAGCAACAGGTTTTCAACTTCAGCATCAACCACGTCGTTCAGTTCTTCAATTTTATACTTGGTAGTGACCTTTACCTGGTTGTTCCCGCCAAATGTTTTTACTTCAGGCGCATGTCCGTAAACTTCAGCCAGGGCCGTACTCACATCGGCTACTTTTACTTCCTGATCGAAACGAACCACATAAGTACGTCCTCCCTGGAAGTCGATCCCATAGTTAAAGCCACGGGTAAAAATCGACAACAACGAAATGATTAGCAAAGCGCCTGAGATCATATAAAAGACCTTACGTTTTTCGAGGAATTTGATCCGGGTGTTTCTCAACCAGTTATCGGTAAACTTCGAAGTAAAGGTGATATTTTTATTTTTACTCAGCTGACGTTCAAACATTAAACGGGTCAGGAAGATTGCAGAGAACAACGAAGTAAAAATACCAATGATTAAGGTGGTTGCAAAACCTCTGATGGGGCCTGAACCAAATAAGTAAAGCACGACACCCGTCAGCAAGGTGGTCACCTGGCCGTCGATGATGGCAGAATACGCATTTTTATAACCATCGGCAATGGCCAATTTTAAGCCTTTACCGGCTTTAATTTCCTCCTGCACCCGTTCATAGATCAACACGTTGGCATCAACCGACATACCGATAGTCAACACGATACCGGCAATACCCGGCAAGGTAAGCACGGCGCCAATCGAAGCTAAAACGCCGACCACAAAGAACAGGTTGGCAATAAGCGCTACGTTGGAAGTAAATCCGGCCCGCTTGCTGTAAAAGAACAACATGTAGCCCAATACGAGCATGAAAGCCACTGCAAACGACCACATCCCGCTGCTAATCGCTTCTTTACCCAGCGACGGACCAACCACTTCTTCCTGGATGATATGGGCCGGAGCGGGCATCTTTCCTGATTTCAGGATGTTGGCAAGGTCTTTCGCTTCTTCAACCGATTCGAGACCGGTAATACTGGAACGTCCGCCGGTGATTTCAGAATTGACGGTCGGATACGAACGGACATAACCGTCGAGGATGATGGCAATGGACTTCCCGATATTATCTTTGGTCAGCCTGGCCCAAACTTTTGCACCTTCGGCATTCATCGTCATCGAGACTTCGGGACGACTTCCAAATTGTTCATAATCCTGGCGGGCATCCACAATCACGCCGCCATCAAGCGGCGCACGTCCGTCGCGGCTGGTTACTTTCACGGCAATTAAGCGGTAGAAGTTTCCGGCATCGTCAACCGGTTTTGATGTCCATTTCAAAGAAAGGTTACGCGGCATAATGGCTTTCACCTGCGGCATATTAAAATAATTCCCTACGGTCGCCGTATCTTTAAAATGTGCTGTACCAACCACCGGACCGGGGTATAACTGTCCTTCCATAGTGGTACTTGGCGTCAGCACGGCAAATAACGGATATTGTTTTTTGAAATCGCCAAATTCGTCCACCTCGGTTGAGTCGGTCGTACCGCTTTGCAATTCGTCGAGCAAACTGCTTGCTTCGGTTTGTGCCGCTTCGGCAGTTTCTTCTCCGGCAGTTTCCGTTTCCGTTTCGGTTCCGGGTTCAACTTTAGCCACCGAAAGATCCTGTACCTCTTTTATTTTCTGGTTAACCTGCATCAACACCGGGTAAACCTCGCTGTTTTCGTATGTTTCCCAAAATTCGAGCGATGCTGTTCCCTGTAATAACTTACGCACACGTTCCGGATTATCAACGCCGGGCAATTCAACCAAAATACGTCCGCGGGTCTGCAAGGGCTGAATATTTGGCTGGGCCACCCCGAAACGGTCGATACGGGTACGGATAATATTAAACGAGTTATCGATAGCTGCATCCGTTTCTTCGCGGATGACGCGAAGCACCTCGCTGTTGGGCGAATTGTACTTTACTTTATCTTTCAGCTCAAGCGTATTGAAAATAGCGGCCATCTGGGCGTTCGGATCAACTTCTTCAAACGCGCGGCCAAACAGGGTGACAAAATCGTCCTGGCTGTTCCGCTGCATTTGAACCGCCCGGTTAATGGCGGCATTAAAGGTGCTGTCGGTACTGTAATTGGCCAGCGACTTGATCAGGTCGGCCACGGAAACCTCGAGTGTAACGTTCATCCCGCCTTTCAGGTCAAGGCCCAGGTTCATCTCCAGGGCTTTTACATCCTTGTAGGTGTATTTTTTCAAGCCAAGAAAATTGTAAACGGTTTCTCCCGAAATCGAATCCAGGTATACCAGTTCTTTCATTTTGTCTCCTTGTGCATACTCGCGCGCATCTCTCTCCACTTTGCGCGAAACGTATGAAAAGATTAACTGGTAAGCACAAACCAATGCCAGCAAAATGGCAAAAGTTCTGATTAATCCTTTGTTTTGCATTTGTATAAAATTTTAGATTGTAGGTATTTGTTTTTTAAAGTATTCATTGCTGACACGCAGATCATGCCGATCATCCGGCCATCAGATCCGGTTATTCCAGTCTGAAAATCGATCAGGCTACCGACGGATAATCGTCGGGGTTGGCATGATGACAGAAATTGTATTTCATAAAATGAGCCATGAACAGGAACGACGGATGTTCATTCACCGATTCGGCTTTAAGCAGGTAGAATGTCCTGCAATTATGGTATTTGGTAAGAAAATCGTTTTGGCTGGCGGCAAAAATCAGTCCCGTGAACAACTTATCGGTTCCGGAAAGCAGCTTGAAAGTATTGACCGGGTTATAGAAGAATACTTGCGCATTCTGCATATTCACGGTTTCTGAGCGGTTTTCGAGTTCGTTGATCAACCTGCCGGAGCCTTCGTGATACACATCAAACAATACAGCCAGCCCAATTGCCGCGAAAAACAGCAATAAGCGCAAACGCAGCGTTTTTGATATGTATTTTTTCAGTTCCATTTTCAACAGCTCGCAAATATATCGATTTTTAAAAGAAGATGAATGCCTGTATTTCTTTTTTAAAACAGATTTTAATGTGTCAACGCCAAGGCTTGCCATAAAATATGCAGCACGGATATTCCGGGCTTAACGTTTCAGCGGCTTCTTATAAAATGAGATGGTTTCTGCCTGGTAATCAATGCGGCAGCCGTAAGCTTTCAGCACATCGCTTCCCAGTAAACCCGAAATCTGAATATCGCGGTATTTTTGATAAATGTTGTTGACGTGAGAAAGATCAATCAGGGCGACTTTCAAATCTTTCATCTTCACCGGACCAAATTTCAGCTTTTTCAATTGCCCGACCTGGGTTTCAACCATGCCGACACTGATCCCGGCGCTCTGATATTCCTCGTTGCCGGCATTCTCAACCAGTTCGTAACAATCTTCGAGGTTCCGGTCGAACACCGTCTTTGAGGCGCCGGTATCTACAATCCAGAAAGCCGTTTTTTTCCCGGGCAGTTTGCCTTCCAACACCAGGTGAAAGTTATTTTCCTCGAGTTCAATCAGAACCAGCGGAAGTTCAGTTATTCGTCCAGCCATCAGTAAAATTTGATTCGTTTTCACGGCTGTTCTGCCATCTTAATCAGCTGACAAAACAGACTATTCCTTCATTGTTGAAAAAAAAAGCCCCTGCAAATGCAGAGGCACTAAATATAGCGTATAAAATGCGTTTCTGAAATGGAATTAAAGAATGTTCATGCCGTCAAGAATGTCCATGATGCCTTTTACCGCTTTGGCCGACTCGAATAACAGGCCTTTTTCTTCTTCATTCAACTGAACCTCAATGATTTCTTCAACCCCGTTTTTACCCAGTTTTACCGGAACGCCGACGAACATATTGTCCAGTCCGTATTCGCCTTCGAGTTTCACACAGCAGGGGAAGATTCGTTTCTGGTTCATCACGATGGCTTCCACCATTTGAGCAGCAGCTGCTCCCGGGGCATACCAGGCCGAGGTACCCATCAGGTTTACCAACTCGCCGCCGCCGTTTTTCGTACGGGTGATAATCTTATCGAGCTTTTCGGCATCAATCATTTCAGTGACAGGAATACCCGAAACAGTCGTATAACGCGGCAGGGGAACCATCGTATCGCCATGTCCGCCCATCAGCAGGGCCTGGATGTCACGCGGAGAAACGTCGAGCGCTTCGGCCAAAAATGCCCGGTAACGGGCGGTATCCAACACGCCGGCCATACCCATAATCCGGTTTTTCGGAAATTTAGCCGTCACGTAAGCGGCATAGGTCATGACGTCGAGGGGATTTGAAACGATAATAATCTTCGCATCGGGAGAATACTTGATCACGTTTTCGGTAACGCTCTTAACAATCCCGGCGTTGATTGAAATCAAATCATCGCGGCTCATTCCCGGTTTACGCGGAACACCGGAAGTGATCACGACAACCTCGGAACCGGCTGTTTTTGAAAAATCGTTTGTAGATCCTGAGAGGCGGGTATCATAGTAATTAATGGGTGCGGTTTGCCACAAATCCAATGATTTTCCTTCGGACAATCCTTCTTTAATGTCAACCAGCACAACTTCCTGCACAATGTTTCTTTCTGCAACAATCTGAGCACAAGTTGCACCAACATTTCCGGCCCCAACTACTGTTACTTTCATAATATTCTGTTTTTGGTTTCTAAGAATTTTTTTTGCGCTGACAAAGATAAAAGGTATTTTGAAATACCCTAAAAAACAGCAACCCGTATTAACAATTTAATAACTGGTTAATAAAGCATTTACACGCTAACACAGCCTGAAATTTACAGCTTGGGAAATCGTGTATTTATCCGCTTTCGTCCGGTTAAAATACAGTCTGAACATCCTGTTTTTAATTAAACCAATAAGATAATTTCATGACCAGGGCCCGGTTGCGCGAACTCCAGTTGCCGGTAAAATAATTATCGGTGTACACGACAAAAAAATCCGAAACAGGTTTATATCGCCACTGAAAGCGCATATTGACGTTCATGTTGTCGATTTGCTCATTGTACTGAACAAAGGTTGACAAAAAAAGTTTATCGGAGAAGGTTAAATCGAGTTTCGGGCCAACCAGCAGGAAATCATCCTCCCGGAAAGGTTCAGGAAGGCGAATCCTGTTGTAACTAAAATTCATGGAAAGATTCACATACGGCTGAAAACGGTACCCACCTACTTCTCGTCTTAGCGCCAGCGGTGACGAGGGATTGCTGTGGTTACCGATTGCTGTCGGGACAAGCTGTTTGTAACGACAATAAACAAACGTATTGCATTGAACAGTATTTATTAATATCTTTTAGAGACTGTTTTGAAATCATTGTCAAAATTTGTTAAGCATCAATCTTATCATTGATAATTGGACAAAGGCTGCACTTGTTTCGGTCAACCTTTCATAGTCTTTCGAGGTCCGTCGTTGAAATGAAATCCAGGCAAATGTTCTTTCAACAATCCATCTTTTAGGCAGGATTTTGAATTTGTGGGCTTCATTTCTTTTGACAATTTCGAGGGCCCAACCAAATTTTATCCTGGCTGTCTCTATTAATTCCCCCCGATAACCGCCATCGGCAAATATTTTTACGATCCCTTTTATGTATTTATTTTTAAGGATTTTAAATACAAGTTCTGCGGCCTTGCTGTCATGTGGCGTTGCTGAATGGACTACAATGGCCAGTAGTAAGCCAAGGGTATCAACAACAATGTGCCTTTTTCTGCCCTTAATCTTTTTGCCGCCATCATACCCAATCTCGTCTTGACAAACATTGACTGTTTTAACGGATTGACTGTCAATTATGCCAACAGATGGAACAGGGTTTCTGCCTTTTTGCACCCTGACCTTTTCGACAAGATAATCATGCAATTCCTCCAAAAGCCCGTTTAACTTCCACTTTCTGAAGTAATAATAAACTGTCTGCCATGGCGCAAAGTCGTTGGGGAGCATCCGCCATTGGCAACCGGATTTGGTTATGTACAAAATTGCATTCACAATTGATCGTAAACTATGTTTTCTTTTTCGCTCTTGTTCAAACAAATCTTTTATAACTTGCCACTGGTTATCGGTTAAATCACTTGGGTAAATTTTCATCGTACACTAATTTGTCGTTATTTTAGTGCAAAGAAAATCTAACCTGATATAGTTAGCTGATAACCAATTTTTTAATTATAAACACCTTGGTGTTAATTGCGCTATAATATTTTTTAAATTTAAAATCAAAACAGTCTCTTAATCAAAAATGTCTGCCAACAACTATTTTATCACCGATCAAAATGCCGTTTACTTTTTAACGTTCAACGTGATTGATTGGATTGATGTGTTTACACGGAAAGAATATAAAATTGTCATAGCTGATTCATTGAACTATTGCATCGAAAATAAAGGACTGGAAGTCTACGTGTGGCGTTTGATATCAAATGTTTACCCCAACTGGGATAGATTATTACATTTAAACTAATATTGTTATGAAATATATTTTTAGTTCTTTGGAATTGCTGTTGATAATCGTTTACTCAATTATTATTGGGTTAGGCCTAAATGGCTTATTTTTTCAAACTGTTGAAATTAGAAATTCTCTTATTGTAATTAGTTTAGGGATCTTCCCTTTGATGATTTCTATCTTAAAGAGCAGGCATAAAAAACATTAAGTGATGAGTATGTTAAAAGAAATTGCTGGTCATTTGGCATCTGTAAATTCAAATAATTTAGGCACTTGCCGGCGCGGCTTTGCAAACCGTGCTTTGAAAAAGCAAAAAAATGACTTGTCCGGATTTCAACGGAATTTGCCAATAGGGCAAAGGCACAGTTTGCAAATTTGCGCCAGCGGGAGGAAAAGGGATTTGTGCATGTTCAACCAACATTGTGAAATGAGTTACAAACTCAAAACAGCCTCTCCCTCGTTTCCGCTTCGCTCAAAGGAGGGAGAGGTTGGAAAAATACCCTAACCCCCAGCCTGTTCCGACTCCGGTTTATACAACAACACCCGGTCGCCTTCTTCCAGCCCTTTCACCACAATAATATGCTGCTCATCTTCGGCGCCAAAATCAACCTCACTACGCACAACCTGTGTCCCTTTTTTTAAATAAACAAACTTCGATTTTCCGTCTGAAAAAACAGCTTTCAGGGGAACAAGCAAGGCATCTTCGCTGCTTTGCACAACGATATCGTTATTACAGGTCATTCCCGGTTTTAGTTCCGAATCGGCATGGTCGAAACGGATGATCACCTTGAATACCTTCATATCGAACCCGCTTTTGTCTTCTCCCATATTGGCAATCTGAATGACTTTTCCGGTGAAAACCTGTTCGGGCAAAGCATCGACCACGATCCGCACCGGATAATCCAAACCGATTTTGGTGATGTCGATTTCTTTGATGTATGTTTCGACAATGGCCGACGACATATCGGGCAAATTAGCCAGTTCGCCCCGCCAGGTGCTGATGTTGCTGTCTTTTGTCAGTTTTTTTCCAAGGAAGTCCTGGCCAATCATCACAATGCCGTCGCCCGGCGAGGTAATCCTCACTGCCGCCAGGGCTTTTTGGTATTTGTCCAGAATATTCTGAAGGCGTTGCGCGTTGTCCTCGTATCGTCCGATCTGAACTTTCAGCCGGTTTTGTTCCAACTGGAAATCCCGTTTCTTTTTGTCGAGGTCGATCTTCGCCTTCTGCCAGGCCATCTGGGCCTTTCGTTGTTGAGCGCCCGATTCATATTTCGACATGTCCAGGTCAATTTGCTTGTATTCCAATTCAAGCAAGGCATTGGTAATTTCTTCGCGTCTCGCGGTCAGTATGACCGTACTGTCGATCACGGCATTTTTAAGATCGGCATCCACCCGTTCTTTTTCAGTGACCCGCTCGCGCATATTATTCATCAGGTTGCTTTGGTCGAGCTGGGCGATAAACTCTCCTTTCCTGACAATCTTTCCTTCCTGGATCAGATCGCTGATTTTATAGCTCCACACCCGCAACTGATCATCCTTCAGGGCTTCGGGCAAATCGATTTTAATGGATTTTTCGCCGTTCACCTCTCCCCGTCCGGCTACCAGCGCCTCAAGTTTTCCGCGTTTCACCAGGGCTGTTTTCCCGTCGCTTCCGCCGCCGGTAAAAAACAGCCATCCGGCTGCGGCAACGACCAGTACAATCGTTCCGGCAAGCAGCAGGTTTTGTTTAGATAGCTTCATAAAGTTACTTTTCAAGGAGTTTATCGTATTCAACCGAAAGGCTCTCGTTTTTAACAAAGTCGAACAAGGTTTTCATTCGCAGGGTGTAATAATAGTTCCAGTAACGACGTACCGCGTTGATGTAGGACCGACGTGCCGTTTCCAGGTCGTTCCGGGCAATATTGAGGGTGGTCACATCACCCTTGCCGATTAAAAACCGCTGCAGGGTCACCTCGTAACCTTTCCGGGCGACAGTATCGGCCAATCCGGCATTCTTCACCTGCTCGGCCTGCAGGTTAAATTCGATCACGTCCTGAAAAAGCTCCTGCTCGAAGTCGATCCGGCCTTGTTCAATAGTCGCTTTTACCACTTCCCGGTTGTATTCAGCCATCTGATATCTTCCTTTGCGGCGACCCCAGTCAACAATCGGGACACTCACGCCCAGGCGAAACCGCTGACTGTTATCGGGATTTTTGTACACATCCGAAAACTCGGGGGCCGATTGATCCAATCCGTAAAGTGCAAATATACTGGTATTTAAGCCGGCTTCCGACTTGGCCCTCGCTACATTTTCATCCTGCTCCAGCAGTTGTTGCCGGTGTCCGATAACGATGGGGTTATTCTCCAGGGCCTTGTCGATGGCAAGTCCGGCTTTAACTTCGATCCCGGGAATGTCGGCCGGAACAACACAATCGACAAGTGTGGTTTTTTCGAGTCCTAAAAAGGAGTTCAAATCGGCCTGCGTGCGTTGTACTTCCGATTTGGCAGCATTTAACGACTGCTTGGAGTTCAGCAGGATTAACTCCATGTTCAGCAATTCGCCCTGGGTAATGGTTCCCACCTGAAAACGTCCCTGCCCGAGCCGGTAAAGCGTATCGGCGCTGGCTAAATTATTCTCGGCAATGTTTAACTGGATCTGGGCGTCGACCAGGTTGAAAAATTTACCCACCGCCTTGATCGACAAGGCCTCACGCGACTCGATCAGGTTTTTTTTGGCCTTTTCAAATTTGAGCGGTTCAATCCGCGACTTCCATTTCAGCTGATTATAACCGTTCAAACTCTGCGTGTACCCGATACTGATGGGGGTTGACTGGTAGGAATTGTTCCGGCTGTCGCCCAAATTTTTCACCATCCCCAACTGCGATTGCAAAAACAGGCTGCCGCCCGTTAGGGCTACGTTCTGATTCAGCGACAAACTGAAGTCCGAATTCAAATATTCCCGCTGCACATATTCTTCTTCGTTGGTTTGAAAATTGTATTCGCGGGTACGGTAGCGGTTAAACACCACCGGGGTTGCATCCAGGTTCAGACTCGGGAGCTTATCGGCCTTGTAGTAACGGAATTCCCAATAGCTGGCGCGGTACATATTGTCGATCCGAAAGGCATCAATTGAACTCTCCGAGGCCATTTCAATCACGTCTTCAAGGGTAAGTTTCAGTTTTTCGGATTGGGAGTAACTGCTCACCGAAAGTAAAACAGCCAATATCAGTAATGACAGGTATTTCATTTGCATAACTTTATGGTTTATTGACGAAGGGATTCTACGGGATCTTTTTCAGCCGCCTGTTTTGCCGGAAGGTACCCAAACGAGATTCCCACCAGGGCCGACACCCCAAAGGCAATCAGGATACTGAAAAACGACACGATTGTTTTGATATCGAAGATCATGGTAATGGCTTTCGACAAAGCCACCCCGAGCAAAATTCCGATAAGCCCTCCGGTGACACTGATCAGGGTTGATTCGGCCAGGAACTGCGCCACGATATCTTTCCGGGAAGCACCGATCGACTGACGAAGGCCAATTTCGCGGATACGCTCCAGCACCGAGGCCAGCATGATATTCATGATCCCGATTCCGCCAACAATCAGCGAAATCCCGGCAATTGCCCCAAGCACAATGTTGAAGATATTTTTGGTTCGTTGCTGCTGTTTCAGCAGTAGCTCGGGAATGGTTACCTCAAAATCATATAGTCCAGAATGCCGACGAAGCAACATCCGTTTGACCAGGTTGGCCGTGGCGCTCAGCTGCTCGGTTTCTTTAACCTGTATAATAATTTTACTGAGCTGGTTGATGTTGGGATCTTCGTCAACCGCATCTTCACTCTGAGTCATACCGCCGATAATGATGATCCCTCCGCCGCCGCCTTTGTTGGAGTTCGCTTTTTCGACCTCGTCGCCCCTAACCAGCGAACGGTCTTTGAAGCGGAGCAACAAGGTTTGCACCGGGATAAAGATCTTATTGTCGGAACTGCTGATGCCCATTTCATCGGAGGCCGATGCGGTGAAATCACGCCGTTCGACCACGCCGATAATTTTCAACCAGATTTTCCCGCACTTGATGTATTTGCCAATGGGATTCTCCTGGTTGAAAAAAACATTCCTGATATTATCGCCGATGATGCAAACGGGCTGTCCGGTTTTATTCTGGTAATCGTTAAAAACACTTCCCTCCTTTAAACTGATGTTAAAGAGGTCGAAATATTCCCGGGTGGTTCCTTCGAGCACCACCGGCTTACTTTTCCCGTCAACAACCGCCGAATAGTTGAACGAAACAACCGGGCAAACCTGATCAACCGAAGGAATAACCTGTTTGATGGCTTCCGCGTCGAGCAGGCTTAAACCTTTGGAGAATTTTTTGCTTCCGCCCTTATTGTCGTTATCGCTGTTACTGTCTGAATTGCCTACCACCAGGTCGGTCGGGGTTACAATGATATTGTTCACCCCTACCATTTTGATTTGTTCCAGAATTTCATGTTCTGCGCCATTTCCGATAGCCATCATACTGATGACCGCAGCCACGCCGAAAATGATTCCCAATGCTGTTAATAAGGATTTGACCTTATTGGCAAAAATAGCCTCCACAGCAATAATGATGTCGTGTAGATATCTCGTTATAAACATGTTATTTTCTGTTTACTCATAGGAATTACCTGATGATCCTGTTCGCAGGCATTCCGGCCGGCATTCCCGGTTGCGGCATGGTTTTATTCTTTTCATACTCCATCCGCGCTTCTTCGGCCGTCTTGCGTTGTTCTTCCCGTTCCTGTTTGATCTCGGCGTAAATATCGAGGCCGGCAAACGATAAACTTTCCGCGTTTTCAGGCTCATTCAGACAGATTTCGTCGCCTTCCTGAAGCCCTTTGGCAACCATCACAAAGTTTTCGTTCTCCCCCGAAAGTTTTACAATTTGTTTCACATAACCTTTCCGGTTAAGAAACACGTAACGCATGCTGTCATTCTCAAAAACAGCGTCGGTTGGTATAAACAGCGTATCGGAAAAAGTATTGGTAACAACTACGTTGCTGGTGGTCATGGCCGGTTTCAGGTCTTTATCTTCCCCGTAAATTTTAATTTTCACCTCGAATACTTTGGCGTCACTGTTCGGCATGTTTTGCCCGATGTTGGCGATCGACACTACTTCGCCGGTCATTGTTTTATCCGGGAAGGCATCGATCCCGATTTCAACAGCCTGCCCTTCTTTTACCCGGGAGATATCAATCTCGTTGATGTAAGTGCGTGAAATCAGGTTGGTCATATCGGGGATAGTGGCCACTGACCCGTTTCCGCCCACTTCGGAACCAACTTTGGTAATCCCCCAGGGGTTTTTAATGTAGGTGACTATACCTGATTTCGGCGAAGTAATGGTTAGCGAACCATACAGTTCTTCCAGTCCCCCGTAGCGTTCGTTCAACTGTCGGTAGTTAATGAACCTGCGGTTCACCTTATTTTCTTCCTGCTGTACTTTCAGCGCGTAGGCCTTCTTTTCCTGTTCATATTTCCGCCGGGCCTTGTCGAAATCCATTTCCGCTTTTTTCTGAATGGAAGGAGATTCATAAACCGATTCCTTCACCGCGATTTCTTTTTCTTCCATTTCAAGCATGGCATTGGTAATGGCATCGCGCTGGTTCGAAAGATTCAGGTTCGAGTCAATTTTAGCATCCTGATATTCCGAATAAGCCTTATCCAACTCATCCTGGGCATTTTTCAGCTGCTCCTGCACCGCGTCGGGATCAAGGCGGGCAACAAAATCACCCGAATCCACATAAGTTCCTTCATCCACCAATTCGGTGATTTTTAAACTCCAGATCCGCAAACTGCGGTCGTTCAACTTAGCCGGGACCGGAATGTTTTCTTTGTTTTCCGATTCAATCTGGCCCGACGCATACACTTTCACATCAAAGCTCCCTCGCTGGACTTTCGCGGTCAGTACGATATCTCCCGGTTCGGCCGACCGGAAAAACAAGAATACAACCAGTAACAGAACGGGGACGAGAAGCGTGAACAGTAATTTTTTCCTGCTTTTCATGAACTTAGCTCGTATTTAGTAATTATTGGTTTAATGGTGATGATCTATGATGACGATCTGATAATATTTATGTTGTGTTTTGCATCATTGTTAAAAGCTTAACAAGTTATCTAATTTCAACCGTTTGGATCGAAGCAATGAAGAAATTGTTCGAAAAATTCTTTTGTTAAATGCAATTATCGTGCCAAAAAAAATCCGACAATTGCCGGATTTTGTTATTTTTTATTAAATGTGCCCTTCAATATCCCTGATCAGTTGCCGGGCCAGTTGGTCTGCCGTTTCAGGATCTTTTGCTTCCGAGTAGATACGGATAATTGGTTCGGTATTTGATTTCCGGAGGTGCACCCATTTTTCGGCAAAATCAATCTTTACCCCGTCAATGGTACTAACCTGCTCATTCCGATATTGTTTTTCAATTTTCTCCAGAATCAGGTCGACATCAATCCCGGGTCGTAATTCAATTTTATTTTTCGATATGAAGTAATCAGGATAGGTCTTTCTAAGCTCAGAACATTTGATTCGCGCCCCGGCCAGTTGGGTGAGGAACAAGGCAATTCCCACCAGGGCATCGCGTCCGTAGTGTAATTCCGGGTAAATAACCCCCCCGTTCCCTTCTCCTCCAATGACGGCATGGGTTTCTTTCATTTTGGCAACCACATTAACTTCGCCAACCGCCGAAGCGGCATAACTGCACCCGTATTTTTCGGTGATTACGCGCAACGCCCGCGACGAAGATAAATTTGAAACGGTATTTCCGGGTGTATTGGATAAAATGTAATCGGCTACCGCCACCAGGGTATATTCTTCATTAAACATACTCCCGTCTTCGCTGATGATGGACAAGCGATCGACATCGGGGTCAACCACGAAACAAACATCTACCTGTTCTTTTTTAACCAGTTCGCAGGTTTCGGTCAGGTTTTCCGGCAGGGGTTCGGGGATGTGGGCAAATTCGCCGCTTGGTTCATCGTTGATCGGAACAATGCGTTTTACGCCCAAAGCGCGAAGCAATGCCGGGATGCAAATCCCGCCGACCGAATTAACCGAGTCGAACGCCACTGAAAAACCGGCTGCACGGACGAGCCCGGCATCAACCAGTTTCAAGGCCAGGATTTGCCGGATGTACTCATCCAGGTAATCTTTTTCGCTGATCTTTCCCAAATCGTCAACACCGGCAAAACTAAAACTTTCTTCTTCAGCATATTTCAGAATGCTTTCGCCTTCGGCTCCCGAAATAAATTCGCCTTTGCTGTTCAGCAGCTTAAGCGCATTCCATTGTTTGGGGTTATGGCTGGCAGTTAAAATAATGCCGCCGTCGGCCTGTTCGCCGGTAACGGCAATCTCGGTGGTCGGCGTACTGGCCAGTCCCAGGTTGACCACATCGCAACCCATACCCGATAAGGTAGCGCAAACCAGGGCATTCACCATTTCGCCCGAAATGCGGGCATCGCGGCCAACCACTACTTTCACTTTTTTCGAAGAAGAAACTTCTTTCAGCCATTTGGCATAAGCTGCCGTAAATTTAACCACGTCGAGCGGCGACAGGCCTTCGCCGGGTAATCCGCCAATGGTCCCGCGAATCCCGGAAATTGATTTTATTAATGTCATATTTGATTTTTTTAACAAACTACATATCATTCAGGTATTTGTCAACCAGTTTTCTAAAATCCCGGTTTTCACCACTGGTTCTGAAGTGATCGCACCAGTCTTTATCATTAAATGAGCGAAGTTTCAACAGGATATGATTGATGATCGACTTTGGAAAAATCTGGTCCGATTCAAACAGATCCCGGGCATTTTCAAGCGCCCCGGCCGATTCATAACAGGAAACAGGCAGTCTTTGCGAGGAATCTAGTCCCTGATCTTCCCCGGATGCGAACCAGTTTTCATCGGTTTGATACTCACCGGCTTTTTTCAGGGCCCCGCTGTCTGAAAAACCATGAAGCATGGCCACGATCAAGGCCGCTGAAAACAAATACGGATTGGCTGATCCGTCAGATCCGCGGTATTCAATGGTTTGCCGGCTCGAATTATCGGGGAGTTTATTCTCCTTCTGCTGATTGGCATGGGCTGCCAAAGCTTTCGGCTCGTTGAAAACCAGCGGAACCCGAACCAGGCTCGATCGGTTACTGAATCCCCAGCCAATATGCTGCGCGGCCTTCTCGCCGGGCATCAGCCGCAAGTACGATACCGGGTTGGTATTGGCAAAAGCCGTTAACGCCGGGGACAGATCCAGAATGCCGGCAATCATTTTTAAACTGGCTGAAGTCAGTTCGCCGTTTTCGACCAGGGCATTGCGGCCGTTCTGTTCGGTCAGAAAATGGACGTGCATGCCGCTGCCGGGTTCACTCAACGCAATTTTAGGGATAAAAGTGACGCTAACGCCAAATTTTTGTCCCAGCATCCGCAAAATCCATTTGGCAATCACCAGTTGGTCTGACGCATCGTCCGGATCAACCGGAGAAAACTCCAGTTCGTGCTGCTCGTGCATTTTTCCATCACGGGTAAAACGTCCCGTTTCCGTATGTCCGAACCGCACCCGTCCGCCGCAACGGGCAATCAGCATCAGCGCTTCAATCCGGAGTTGTTCGTTTTCGGAGAAAGGTTCGGCACAATGATAGCCGTTCTCCGAATCAAAACCTTCGCGCGAGGTATTGCTGATGACATAGTATTTTAACTCGGCCATCATCTTCACCTGCATTCCGGTAGTATTAAAAAACCGGCGTTGCGCTTTTCTCAGGATGTATTCGGGCGAACTTTCCAATGGCTGCCCGTCGGCCCCGTAAAACGAACAGAGGATATCAACCGCCGGAATTTTTGAAAACGGATTTAAAAAGGCCGTTTTATAACGTGGCACCAGGTATAAGTCGCTTGAATTAGGCTCCAGATACGGGAAAATACTGCTCCCGTCGACCCGTTCGCCAAACGACAAGACCAATTCCAGGTCTTTTCGCCCGTTTACCATGAAGTTGATGGTTTTTAATTTACCGTCTTCGCCCACGTAACGAAAATTCAGCAACTGAATCTCCCGCTCCTCAATGTAACGGATGATATCGTCGCGCGTGAATTCGGCTGCAGGTTTTTGCAGGTATTGTACCAACAGATTAGGCTGAAAAAGCATACATTCATCAACTGGTTTGTCATCCAAAATTACGCATGTAGGCCGAATTAAAAAACAGTTTACTTCAATTTGGCAATTTGTTCCTCCAATACCCTGATTTTTGCTTCGGCATCAGCTTTCTTCGCTTTTTCGGTATTCACCACAGCTTCGGGGGCGCTGTTCACAAAACGTTCGTTGCCGAGTTTCTTCATCACCGAATTCAGAAAACCTTGTGTGTAAGCCAGTTCAGCATTCAGCTTTTTCAATTCTTCTTCCACATCAACCAGGCCGCCCATCGGCACAAAAAAGGTGGTTGATTTTACCAGGAACGAAGCGGCGCCAGGCACTTCTTCGCTCACCTGCTTCAACGACGAGAGGTTCCCCAGTTTTACCAGAACCGGATCAAAAGTCACGGCGTAACCTTTGTCACCAGGCATCACCGCCAGTTCGAGCTGGTCTTTGTTCGGAATATTATTTTTCGTGCGAATATTACGGATACCTGAAACTGCTTCTTTGGCATCTTCAAACTGCCGGAGCAGGTTCTCGTCGAAACCGGTCGATACCGGCCATTCACGAACCATGATGCTTTCGCCTGCTTCCCGTTCTTTCAGCAATTGCCAGATTTCCTCGCTCACAAAAGGCATAAACGGATGTATAAACCGAAGCACGGCATCAAAGATCTCAATCAGTTCGGCATAGGTTTTCCCGTCGACCGGCTGCTGATAGGCCGGCTTTACCAGCTCGAGCAACCAACCCGAGAACTCATCGCGCACAGTGGTATACACCGACATCAGCGCGTCAGACATCCGGAACTTATCGAAATGATCGTTGGTTTGCTCAATCACCTGGCTAAACTTTTGTCGGAACCAGTCAATGGCCAGTTTCGAGTGTTCGGGCTGAGGGATGGTATGGTCCACTTCCCAGCCCTTTACCAGGCGAAAGGAGTTCCAGATTTTGGTCACAAAACCGGCGCCTTGTTGCGGAAGGCTCTCATCGAATAATAAATCACCTCCGGCGGGAGAGCAAAGCAGCATCCCTACGCGCACCCCATCGGCGCCATAATTGGCAATCAGGTCGAGCGGATCGGGCGAATTACCCAGCGATTTCGACATTTTGCGACGCAGTTTGTCGCGCACCATACCGGTAAAATAGACATTTTTGAATGGAAACCCTTGGCGGTATTCGTAACCGGTAATAATCATCCGGGCTACCCAAAAGAAAATAATATCGGGAGCAGTTACCAGGTCGTTAGTCGGGTAGTAATATTGTATCTCCTTGTTTTCAGGATCGCGTATGCCATCGAACACCGAAATGGGCCACAGCCAACTTGAGAACCAGGTGTCCAATACATCTTCGTCCTGTTTCAGGTCGGCCATCGTAAGGGCTGAATTTCCGGTTTTTTCTTTGGCCAACGCCAGCGCCTTTTCAAAGGTTTTAGCCACCACAAACGAACCGTCGGTCAGATAATACACCGGAATGCGGTGGCCCCACCACAACTGGCGGCTGATGCACCAGTCTTTGATGTTTTCCATCCAGTGGCGGTAAATATTTTTGAATTTTGGCGGGTGAAACTGAATTTCATCATTCATGACATTCTCCAAAGCCGGAACCACCAGGTCTTCCATTTTCAGAAACCACTGGGCCGATAATTTGGGTTCAATCGCTACATGGGTACGTTCCGAATAACCTACTTTATTTGTATAATCCTCTACTTTGGCGACATTCCCTGCTTTTTCGAGTTCAACCATAATTTTTTCGCGAACGGCAAAGCGGTCTTCGCCAACAAACAAACCGGCAGCTTCGCTCAGGGTGCCGTCATCGTTAAAAATATCGATAGCGGGCAAGTTAAAACGCAGGCCGATTTCATAGTCGTTGACGTCGTGAGCCGGAGTAATCTTCAGACAGCCCGTACCAAATTCCATATCCACGTACTCATCTTCGATAATCGGGATAGAACGGTTAATCAGCGGAACCAGAACCCGTTTCCCTTTCAGGTGGCGGAAGCGTTCGTCGTTTGGGTTCACGCACACTGCCGTATCGCCCAGTATGGTTTCGGGACGGGTGGTAGCAATGGTTACGAAAGAGGAATCAGGGGAAGATGGATCTTCGTCTATTTTATATTTCAGATAATATAATTTCGACTGAACTTCTTGATAGATGACTTCTTCATCCGACAGAGCTGTTTGTGCAGCGGGATCCCAGTTGACCATGCGTACGCCGCGGTAGATCAAACCCTTATCATACAAGTCGACGAAAGTTCTGATGACCGATTCGCTGCGGGGCTCGTCCATGGTAAAGCAAGTGCGGTCCCAGTCGCACGAAGCGCCCAGTTTTTTTAACTGTTCCAGGATGATTCCGCCATGTTTGTGCGTCCAGTCCCAGGCATGTTTTAAAAATTCGTCACGGCTCAAATCGGTTTTGGAAATTCCTTCTTCCTTCAGTTTGCCAACCACTTTGGCTTCGGTAGCAATTGAAGCATGATCGGTACCCGGCACCCAGCAAGCATTTTTTCCTAACATACGCGCCCGGCGGGTCAAAATATCCTGAATGGTATTATTGAGCATGTGCCCCATGTGCAGTACTCCGGTCACGTTTGGCGGCGGGATTACAATCGTGTATGGTTCACGCTCGTCGGGAACCGAACGAAAATAACCTTTTTCCGTCCAATACCGGTACCATTTATCTTCAACTTCTGTCGGGTTGTACTTACTGGGAATCTCCATGTGTATGTGATTTTAACTAATTCTGAATTGAGCCACAAAAATATAAAAAATACCTGACAGCCCGTTTATTTTCCGATCATCAATCCGAAAGCAGATTTAGTTAACCTAAAAAGAAATTACAGGTTGGCACAAAAAATAAAAGAGGCTGTCCAAAAAGTTCTAAAATTCGCAATTCTTGTGATCCTGAATTTATTTCAGGGTCTGACGATCAGAAAGATGAGATCCCGAAACAAGTTCGGGATGACTCTACACTGGGCTTTTGCAGTCTCAAAAAATAAAACCCCGCCGTTTCGGGCGGGGTTTCATTAATTTATTGAAATGATGCTTACAAAACCATATCTGCAGGAACATATGGCAGGCCGAATGCTTCGGCAACACCTTCGTAAACCACCTTTCCGTCAACGACGTTTAAGCCCTTTCGGAGCGGCAGGTTGTCTTTGCAGGCTTGTTTCCACCCTTTGGCGGCAAGTTGCATGGCATAGGGCAAAGTAGCGTTTGTCAGGGCAATGGTCGAGGTACGCGGCACTGCGCCCGGCATGTTGGCCACGCAGTAATGAATCACTTCGTCGATCACAAAGGTCGGATGCTCATGCGTGGTCGCCTGAGTGGTTTCAAAACAACCTCCCTGGTCCACTGCCACGTCTACCATCACGGTTCCCGGGCGCATGGTCGACACCATATCGCGGGTAACCAGTTTCGGCGCTTTGGCTCCCGGAATCAGCACCGCCCCAACAATCACATCGTGGGTTTTCACCATTTCACGAATATTGTACTCGTTGCTCATCATGGTTTTCACGTTGGCAGGCATAATGTCGTCGAGGTAACGCAGGCGTTTCAGGTTCACATCCATGATCGTCGTATCGGCCCCAAGCCCGGCGGCCATTTTCGCAGCTTCGGTACCCACAATACCCCCGCCGATAATCAACACCTTTGCCGGTGGAACTCCCGGAACTCCTCCCAGAAGCACTCCGTACCCGCCGTAGGTTTTCTCCAGGTATTTGGCGCCTTCCTGAATCGACATCCGTCCGGCAACCTCAGACATGGGTACCAGCAATGGCAACGACCGGTCATCCAACTCCACCGTTTCGTAAGCCAGGCAAACTGCGCCCTTTTCAATCATGGCATTGGTTAACTCTTCCGACGAAGCAAAGTGGAAATAGGTGTACAGGATTTGTCCTTTTTTAATTAAGGGATATTCCCGGGCAATCGGTTCCTTCACTTTTATAATCATTTCCGCCAGGGCGTACACTTCCTCGATGGTCGGAAGCAGCCTGGCGCCGGCAGCCCGGTAATCTTCATCTGTGAAACCGCTTCCGTGCCCGGCTGTTGTCTGTACATACACTTCATGCCCGCGTTTGGTTAACTCGGCAGCGCCGGCCGGCGTTAAAGCCACCCGGTTTTCATTATTTTTAATTTCTTTCGGAACTCCAATAATCATACTTCTGAGTTTTTAAATCTTATGATTCAAAAATAGCGGAAGCGGCTTTCGAAAAACATGATTAAAGTACAACAATCAACACTATCGCTGTGATAGTTAACAATTAACCGGGAACCAAACCAGCAACAACGGATGAATATTACAAATCAAAACTTCAGCAAGATTAAATATTTCAATTTTAACGCCATAGGATGATTCTAATTTAGAATTGTTAGTTGTATATTTGCCGCCTAGCAGAAAATTTTTTACAACATGCCTACGACATCGAAACGGGGAAACAAAATGCCTGATTCGCCAATCAGGAAACTGGTTCCCTTAGCAAACAAAGCAAAGGAGATGGGCCGTAAAGTGTACCATTTAAACATTGGTCAGCCCGACTTGCCAACACCTCAGAAAGCACTCGATGCAATCCGGAGTATTGACAGAAAGATACTGGAATACAGTCCAAGTGAAGGAATTTTGTCGTTCCGTCAGAAACTGGCGAAATACTATCACAAGTTTAAAATTGATGTCGGGGTGGAAGATATCATCATTACGGCGGGTGGCAGCGAGGCGGTAACTTTTGCGTTTATGTCGTGCCTCGACCCGGGCGATGAAATCATCGTCCCCGAACCGGCTTATGCCAATTACGAAGCATTTGCCATTGTTGCCGGCGCGGTGATCAAATCGATCCCATCCAAAATTGAAGAAGGTTTTGCCCTTCCTCCGCTTGAGGAATTCGAAAAGCTGATCACCCCGAAAACCAAGGGGATTATGATCTGCAACCCGAACAACCCGACGGGTTATTTGTATACCCAGTCCGAAATGAACGAAATCCGCGACCTGGTAAAAAAATACGACTTGTACCTGTTCTCTGACGAAGTGTACCGTGAATTTTGCTACACCGGCGCCCCCTACATTTCAGCGTTCCACCTCGACGGGATTGAACAAAACGTCATCCTGATCGATTCGGTTTCGAAACGGTACAGCGAATGCGGTATCCGGGTTGGCGCCCTGATTACCAAAAACAAGGAAGTACGGCGTAATGTGATGAAATTTTGCCAGGCCCGCCTGAGTCCGCCCCTGATCGGGCAAATTGCAGCCGAAGCATCGCTCGAAGAAACCGAATCGTACCTGATGGATTCGTATAACGAATATGTCGAACGCCGAAAGTTCCTGATTGACGGACTAAACCGCATCGACGGCGTTTACTCGCCGATACCGATGGGCGCTTTTTATACCGTTGCCCGCCTGCCGGTTGACGACTCGGACAAATTCTGCGCCTGGTTGCTCGATGAGTTTGAATACGAAAACGAAACCATTTTTATGGCGCCGGCATCCGGCTTTTACACTACCCCGGGTTATGGAAAAGATGAAGTCAGGATCGCCTACGTGCTTAAAAAGAAGGATTTGGCCAAGGCCTTAAAAATCCTCGAAGAAGCCTTGAAAGTTTATCCGGGAAGGAAATACAAAAATCACGAATAATCCGGCATAACCGGAACGAAAGCAGCTGCCCGGAAAGTCTTGATTTTCCGGACTTTTTGGGCTGTTGTTTTCGTCTCAAAATATCGTCCGGCAGATTCCCGGTCGGCCTTACCTGATAAAGGTAAGAACCGTCACAAAAATGCTCCAGATGCTGATTCCGTTGATAAAAAGAATCTCTGCAAAACCATTGACCCCATTTCGGATGATGGATAACAGCGTCAGAAGAACGACAACGCCAATAATAATCAGTCCCGAGATTCCCAGAAACCACAAATTTTGAAGAATAGCCACCTGAAAGGTGACGATCAGGGATGGAAGCAGTATAAATACATTTACGGCCAGTAAGTTATGAAGTATCCGCTGGAGCGAAGTTTTCGGATTCCGGATGTTGTAAGGATACATATTGTGCGGTACAAAGGCAAGCAGGGTCATAAAGGCAAAGCTGTAATCGATGTACTTCATCAATTTCTCATGCTCTCCCAGGTCGTAAAACTCAGCCAGCAACCAGAAAAAACAATAGGTCAGAATAGCCGAAGCGAACAAAAGGCTTTTATAGCCTTTGCTGTATTTTTCGCCGTATAAATGTTTATTGCTGAAGAAGCTAAGCGTTTGCGTTGCCGGATCAAAAACAACATGCCTTAAAGCTCTTCGAACCGTGTACGGCAAGAGGCCTGCATACAGAAATCCGGTTAATAAAAGTCCAAGTTTAATCATATCGGTTTAGCTACCGGCAGCGTTTGCCAAATTGCTTTCTTCTGCCATTGAAAGAACTGAAGATAGCTAAAAATTGTTCGTAAACCGACAATCCCGGTTAAAATTCAGAACAAAGGCCCGGCGGATGATTGGTCATTCTCCCATTAAAAAATTCACCCCACTTTTTAGAAATATTGTTTTCTTACGTAGGGACGTTTATAGAAGTCGACTTCGTAAACCACCCTGAACTCGTGTGTTCCTGCCTGGTATTTCCAGATTTCACGTCCAAAAGGGAATTCGGCGGCATAACCAAAACGGATGTTCGGAAGCATCACAAACTGGGTAATCACCGCAACCGTATTGTTTGACCGGTACATCCCGCCGATCCAGAATTTATCGAAAAACAGGAAGTTCGCAGAAACATCGGCCTGGATCGGCTGGTTAAACGCCGCTTTAATCATGGCGGTTGGTTTAAACCGGACTTGCCGCTGACGCCCAAAAAAATAGCCGCCTAACAGGTAGGCATACCGAACATTGGCTAAGGAAGAAAAATTATTCCGGTTGGCCTGAAAATCATTATTGATGATCTGGGGAACGGAGAGCCCGACATAATAATCCCGGGTATACACCAGGGCTCCCACCCCCCAGGCAGGCATAAAGTACATATGCACATCTTTCTGGAATGCATCATCCGGTGTATAGTCCGGGTCAAGCCGGTACTTGGTCAACAAGTTGGCATAGTTGACAAAACCGGCTTTTACCCCCAGCCGGAGGTAAGTATGCCAGTCCAACTTCACCTGGTAGGCATAATTGGCTGTAATGGTCAGCTTCTCTTCGTACCCAAGTCGCTCATCCACAATATCAACGCCCAAACCATTATTTTCATTTTTTACCGGTTTATACATCGACACCGACGAAACAAGTGGGGCTTTGTCGTGCCCCACATAGTATTGTCGTGTAAATACCTGGATCCCGATCTTATCCCACATACCCGAATAAGACGGATTAATCGTCTGCATACTGTTCATGTACTGGGTGAAGATAGGATCTGTCAGTTGAGCCATTGATTGAGTCGCAAACAAAAACAGCGTAATGGCCAACAATCCCTTATAACCTCGATCCAACACCCAAATTTTCATCCATTTTTGCATATTGTTTTCAATCCTCTCTCCTTTTTTTAGTAAGAAACCATGACAAAACCTCTGTCCAGTTCACCATTGCCCCGATCAAGGATATACAGGTATACCCCCGGTTCAACCCGGCGCCGTGAATTCTGATGGTGTTTGGTCGATTCGCCGTTCCAGTGAGCCTCTTCGTAACTTCTCCAAACCGTCTGGTTGCCGTAATTTTTCTTTTCATACAACTGGTTACCCTGCTTGTCGAAAATCATCAGCTTGGCATCCGGATATTTCTGAATACAGTAGATCTGGAAATAGTCGTGTAGTCCGTCGCCGTTTGGTGAGAAACCATCCGGAATGAAGAATTCACACTCTTTATCCTGTCCTGGAGGCAATATATCAATATTTACACGAGCCTGGCCACAGTAAACGTTACATGGATCGCCGTCATCGCAAACCGAGTAGGAGAATTGGTCTTTCCCCATAAAGTTTGAACTCGGGGTGTAAACCAATTCAAAACTTTGGTTAACGCTAACCATGCCATGTCTCGGGTTATCCACGATTCTGATCGTGGTCGGATCAATCATTCCGTTAGGATCAAAATCGTTTTCCAGAACCGGCATTGACCTGGTGGTATTTACTTCAACCACATAGCTGTCGTCAACAACCTCAGGCGCTATATTATCCGGGACAACTTCGAGGTGCAGGATCGCCAGATCATAACAACCGTCCGGCGTTTCGATCTTACTTTCGTATGTACCGCCCCGTTGAATGGTATGTTCGTACCAACTGTACGGGAGGTCTTGTTCACAAAGTACTTCACTGGTCACATACTGTGCCTTATCCTGTCCGATGATAAATAGTTCCATGACTGACGAAGCTGCCTCACAATTACTTGACATATTTTGAGCAGTCAGTGTCAACAGGGCCGCGCCGGTCGCAATATCCTCCGGACCGGGCAGGTACCGCGGGTTCAGCATATCCGGCCGTACAAAACTACCGTCGCCACTGGTGGTCCAGGATACACGGGAGTAGTTGGCGGCGGTTGCGTCGCTCATAAAAATGTCGTCGCCCAGGCAAATAATTTGCCGGTTACCGGCAAAGGCAGTTGGCTCGGGCGCCGGTTCAACCGTAATGATGTGCGATATGCTCAATTCAAATCCGCATTCATCCGTCGCGGTGTAATCAACGGTAATGATACCTCCGTTACAATCATCCCATTTTGCCGTCAAAACAGCCGGGATGGACCCGCTTACCAGGCAAGCGCCTGATTCGTAGTTTGAATAGGTGGCATTTGGAGCTGAGGTATAGGTTTCGGCCTGTTTCCAGGTCAATGAGGCCGGCAGTGACCCCGGCAAGCTCACGCTTGGCTCCGGCGCCGGTAAAACGGTGATCACATGGGAAACGGTCATTTCGTACCCGCAATCATCGGTTTTGGCATATTCAACAGTGATGAAACCCCCGTCGCATTTAGTCCATTCCGGAATAAGTTTCGCCTGAATGGAACCGCCGGTCATACAGGTGCCGGTTTCATTATTGGTGTAGTTTGCATTCGGTGCAGACGTATAGGCTCTTGCCTGGTCACAGCTTAAGGTATCGGGCAGGGCAGGTAACGTCACCACCGGCGCCGGCGCCGCCAAAACGGTGATCACATGCGTTTCTGTCAGAACAAATCCGCATTTATCGGTCGCTGTATACTCAACGGTAATGATCCCTCCGGAACATTTATCCCAAGCCGGGATCATTTTTGCCGGAACGGCGCCGCTCAACAGGCAGGCTCCGGTTTCACCGTTGGTGTAGGTTGCATCCGGGGCTGTCCGGTAGGCATCTGCTTCAGAACAGCTTAAGGTATCCGGAAGAGTAGCTGACAAACTTATTTCCGGTTGCGTCGGCGGGTTAATGGTAAATAAGGCGCCGGCAGAGGCAGTTTCGCAAAGATCCGTGATGTGGTAGGTTACCGTTACACTTCCTCCGCATATATCAGGCGCCGAGGGCGTCCCGTAATTACCTACCGGGTTGCATCCTCCGGTATGCCCAAAACGACTCAACCATTGAGCAAAGGTGGTATTAAGTTCTGCCTGCGACACAAAATCGCATGCGTTTATGGTGGTATCTGCAGGCTGACTGACAATCAGGGCCGGCGCCGGGCTCAATTCAAAGGTAGCGTTAACCGAAATGGTATCGCAAAGATCAGTTACGTCCAGCGTCACATTCACCGTTCCCCCAACGCATAACTCAGGCGCGTTTGCCTGACTGAGAGAAACCACCGGATGACAGCCTCCGCTAACCCTGAACTCACTCATCCATTGGGTGAACGTGCGATCGAGCTCTTGCTGCGAAGTAAAGTTGCAGGCCGAAAGCAGCTGATCTGCCGGTTTGGTTACAGAAAGCGCAGGCGCCGGGTTAACTGTATAACGCGATTGGAATATCGTGGTATCACACAGGTCCGTAAGCATCCAGTTCACAATAGCTGTGCCGCCGGTACAAAGATCCGGAACCAGAACGGATGCCAAATCATTTGTCAGTTGCCTGTTACATCCGCCTGACAGGTTAATTTGATTTCCGATACCGGCTATCCATGCCGCAAATCCGTTGTCCAGACTCTCTTGGCCGGCATAATCACAGGCATTGACAGCAATATTGATATCAGATACCTGCGGCAAAGATGAAGGCGGATTAACCGTATAACTTGCAGATACCGATTCATTCCGGCATACATCGCTTACCAACATGGTCACCGTAACGCTGCCGCCGCAAAGCCCGGGAGCAGTTGTAGAACTAAGCGTTTCAACCGGGTTGCATCCGCCGGTAACCGTAAATCCGTTCATCCACTCCGCGAAAGCGGCATCAAGCTCTGCCTGGCTGGCAAAAGCACAGGTGCTAACCGTGGTATTCGATGGTTTTGAAACCACCAGTTCAGCCGGAGGCGTCAAAATAAAGTTTGCCTGCACCGAAGTGTTTACACAAAGGTCGGTCACATTCATCACAACCGTTACGGTCCCGCCGGTACACAGATCAGGCGCGGTTGTTGTGCTGAACTGCGAATTCGGGCTGCAACCTCCGGCTACAGCAAATCCGGTCAGCCACTGAGCAAACAAGGCATCTAATTCTGACTGCGACGTGAAGTTGCATGTGCTTACCGTGGTATCTGAGGGTTGACTCAAGCTCAATTCAGGGGCAGGAATCAGTTCAAACGTCGCGTTAACCGAAGTATTCATACAGAGATCGGTCACATCCATGACCACCGTTACTGTTCCTCCAGTGCATAAGTCAGGCGCTGTTGTCGTGCTGAACTGTGAATTCGGGCTGCAACCTCCGCCAACCGAAAATCCGGATATCCACTGGGCAAATGCGGTATTCAGCTCTGCCTGTGAGGAGAAGTTGCAGGCATCTGCGGTCATATTGTCCGGTTTTTCCACGGTTAGTTCAGGAGACGGAATCAATTCGAATGTCGCCTGAACAGACAGGTTACCACAAAGGTCTGTTACATCCATCACTACAGTCACCAAGCCTCCGGCACACAATTGTGGCGCCATGTTTGTGCTGAACACAACATCCGGGCTGCATCCTCCGGAAACCGTGAATGAAGCCAGCCACTGTGCAAAAGCCTGATCCAGGTCGGCTTGTGTAGCAAAATTACAAGCATCAACGACTGTATTTTCCGGGATGGCATATGTTAATACGGATAACCGTGGATCAATCGTAATTGTTTGCTCACAGCTTACTGTATTTCCGCAGTAATCAGCAAGTTCGTAAGTACGGGTCACTGTTTCCGGACAAGTCTGATGATCGCTGATCTCGCTGATTAGTTTAAATGACGCCGGATCGACCGCGCAGTTATCGGAAGCAAAGCCTCCCGCTGCGGTAAATTCGGCAAAGTTTGCGTAAGCCGGTTGCTCACTTAGGTCGCAAACAGCAGTCAAGGCTGCCGGACAAGTCATCACCGGATTCGTTTTGTCCCCTCCCGAATATGTAATCCGGATATCCTCAGCAGCGTTGCCGCAACCATCGGTAATGTGATAAACGTAAGTTACGGTCCAACTGCAATCGTTGCCGCTTGGCGTACCCGACTTGGTTACAACAATATCGTTACTGCAATTATCGGTGTACAGAACAGCAATCTCATCCACTGCAGGTCCTTCAGGAATCGCGCCAAAGCAAAGATCCATGTCTGTTTCTCCCTCCGGAATAATCGCCGAAGGATCCATTACCGGGGCCTGGGTGTCGCGTACCGTGATGGTTTGCGTATGCACGCTTACATTCCCGCAGTTGTCATCTGCTGTCCAGCTGCGGATCAGCGTGTAACTTCCCGCGCAACCGGCATCCTCATTGGTTTTGATTTCAGCGTAGCTGATCTGAACATCTCCGTCACAGTTGTCCGTGGCCGTAATATTGGCCGGGGCTGCCGGTACTTCACTGCACTCAACGGTGATATCTGCCGGCATGCTTACGGCCCAAACCGGGGCCTGGGTGTCAATCACGGTAATGGTTTGCGTATGCATGCTTATATTCCCGCAGTTGTCATCTGCTGTCCAGCTGCGGATCAGCGTGTAACTTCCCGCGCAACCGGCATCCTCATTGGTTTTGATTTCAGCGTAGCTGATCTGAACGTCTCCGTCACAGTTGTCCGTGGCCGTGATATTGGCCGGGGCTGCCGGTACTTCGCTGCACTCAACGGTGATATCTGCCGGCATCGCTACGGCCCAAACCGGGGCCTGGGTGTCTGTTACGGTAATGGTTTGCGTATGCACGCTTATATTCCCGCAGTTGTCATCTGCTGTCCAGCTGCGGATCAGCGTGTAACTTCCCGCGCAACCGGCATCCTCATTGGTTTTGATTTCAGCGTAGCTGATCTGAACATCTCCGTCACAGTTGTCCGTGGCCGTGATATTGGCCGGGGCTGCCGGTACTTCGTCGCACTCAACGGTGATATCTGCCGGCATCGCTACGGCCCAAACCGGGGCCTGGGTATCGCGTACCGTGATGGTTTGCGTATGCACGCTTATATTCCCGCAGTTGTCATCTGCTGTCCAGCTGCGGATCAGCGTGTAACTTCCCGCGCAACCGGCATCCTCATCGGTTTTGATTTCAGCGTAGCTGATCTGAACATCTCCGTCACAGTTGTCCGTGGCCGTGATATTGGCCGGGGCTGCCGGTACTTCGCTGCACTCAACGGTGATATCTGCCGGCATGCTTACGGCCCAAACCGGGGCCTGGGTATCTGTTACGGTAATGGTTTGCGTATGCACGCTTACATTCCCGCAGTTGTCATCTGCTGTCCAGCTGCGGATCAGCGTGTAACTTCCCGCGCAACCGGCATCCTCATCGGTTTTGATTTCAGCGTAGCTGATCTGAACATCTCCGTCACAGTTGTCCGTGGCCGTGATATTGGCCGGGGCTGCCGGTACTTCGCTGCACTCAACGGTGATATCTGCCGGCATCGCTACGGCCCAAACCGGGGCCTGGGTATCTGTTACGGTAATGGTTTGCGTATGCACGCTTATATTCCCGCAGTTATCATCTGCTGTCCAGCTGCGGATCAGCGTGTAACTTCCCGCGCAACCGGCATCCTCATTGGTTTTGATTTCAGCGTAGCTGATCTGAACATCTCCGTCACAGTTGTCCGTGGCCGTGATATTGGCCGGGGCTGCCGGTACTTCGTCGCACTCAACGGTGATATCTGCCGGCATGCTTACGGCCCACACCGGGGCCTGGGTATCTGTTACGGTAATGGTTTGCGTATGCACGCTTACATTCCCGCAGTTGTCATCTGCTGTCCAGCTGCGGATCAGCGTGTAACTTCCCGCGCAACCGGCATCCTCATCGGTTTTGATTTCAGCGTAGCTGATCTGAACATCTCCGTCACAGTTGTCCGTGGCCGTGATATTGGCCGGGGCTGCCGGTACTTCGTCGCACTCAACGGTGATATCTGCCGGCATCGCTACGGCCCAAACCGGGGCCTGGGTATCGCGTACCGTGATGGTTTGCGTATGCACGCTTATATTCCCGCAGTTGTCATCTGCTGTCCAGCTGCGGATCAGCGTGTAACTTCCCGCGCAACCGGCATCCTCATTGGTTTTGATTTCAGCGTAGCTGATCTGAACATCTCCGTCACAGTTGTCCGTGGCCGTGATATTGGCCGGGGCTGCCGGTACTTCGTCGCACTCAACGGTGATATCTGCCGGCATCGCTACGGCCCAAACCGGGGCCTGGGTATCGCGTACCGTGATGGTTTGCGTATGCACGCTTATATTCCCGCAGTTGTCATCTGCTGTCCAGCTGCGGATCAGCGTGTAACTTCCCGCGCAACCGGCATCCTCATCGGTTTTGATTTCAGCGTAGCTGATCTGAACATCTCCGTCACAGTTGTCCGTGGCCGTGATATTGGCCGGGGCTGCCGGTACTTCGCTGCACTCAACGGTGATATCTGCCGGCATGCTTACGGCCCAAACCGGGGCCTGGGTATCTGTTACGGTAATGGTTTGCGTATGCACGCTTACATTCCCGCAGTTGTCATCTGCTGTCCAGCTGCGGATCAGCGTGTAACTTCCCGCGCAACCGGCATCCTCATCGGTTTTGATTTCAGAGTAGCTGATCTGAACATCTCCGTCACAGTTGTCCGTGGCCGTGATATTGGCCGGGGCTGCCGGTACTTCGCTGCACTCAACGGTGATATCTGCCGGCATCGCTACGGCCCAAACCGGGGCCTGGGTATCTGTTACGGTAATGGTTTGCGTATGCACGCTTATATTCCCGCAGTTATCATCTGCTGTCCAGCTGCGGATCAGCGTGTAACTTCCCGCGCAACCGGCATCCTCATTGGTTTTGATTTCAGCGTAGCTGATCTGAACATCTCCGTCACAGTTGTCCGTGGCCGTGATATTGGCCGGGGCTGCCGGTACTTCGTCGCACTCAACGGTGATATCTGCCGGCATGCTTACGGCCCACACCGGGGCCTGGGTATCTGTTACGGTAATGGTTTGCGTATGCACGCTTATATTCCCGCAGTTGTCATCTGCTGTCCAGCTGCGGATCAGCGTGTAACTTCCCGCGCAACCGGCATCCTCATCGGTTTTGATTTCAGCGTAGCTGATCTGAACATCTCCGTCACAGTTGTCCGTGGCCGTGATATTGGCCGGGGCTGCCGGTACTTCGTCGCACTCAACGGTGATATCTGCCGGCATCGCTACGGCCCAAACCGGGGCCTGGGTATCGCGTACCGTGATGGTTTGCGTATGCACGCTTATATTCCCGCAGTTATCATCTGCTGTCCAGCTGCGGATCAGCGTGTAACTTCCCGCGCAACCGGCATCCTCATCGGTTTTGATTTCAGCGTAGCTGATCTGAACATCTCCGTCACAGTTGTCCGTGGCCGTGATATTGTCCGTGGCTGCAGGTACTTCGTCGCACTCAACGGTGATATCTGCCGGCATCGCTACGGCCCAAACCGGGGCCTGGGTATCGCGTACCGTGATGGTTTGCGTATGCACGCTTACATTCCCGCAGTTGTCATCTGCTGTCCAGCTGCGGATCAGCGTGTAACTTCCCGCGCAACCGGCATCCTCATTGGTTTTGATTTCAGCGTAGCTGATCTGAACATCTCCGTCACAGTTGTCCGTGGCCGTAATATTGGCCGGGGCTGCCGGTACTTCACTGCACTCAACGGTGATATCTGCCGGCATGCTTACGGCCCAAACCGGGGCCTGGGTGTCAATCACGGTAATGGTTTGCGTATGCATGCTTATATTCCCGCAGTTGTCATCTGCTGTCCAGCTGCGGATCAGCGTGTAACTTCCCGCGCAACCGGCATCCTCATTGGTTTTGATTTCAGAGTAGCTGATCTGAACGTCTCCGTCACAGTTGTCCGTGGCCGTGATATTGGCCGGGGCTGCCGGTACTTCGCTGCACTCAACGGTGATATCTGCCGGCATCGCTACGGCCCAAACCGGGGCCTGGGTGTCTGTTACGGTAATGGTTTGCGTATGCACGCTTATATTCCCGCAGTTGTCATCTGCTGTCCAGCTGCGGATCAGCGTGTAACTTCCCGCGCAACCGGCATCCTCATTGGTTTTGATTTCAGCGTAGCTGATCTGAACATCTCCGTCACAGTTGTCCGTGGCCGTGATATTGGCCGGGGCTGCCGGTACTTCGTCGCACTCAACGGTGATATCTGCCGGCATCGCTACGGCCCAAACCGGGGCCTGGGTATCGCGTACCGTGATGGTTTGCGTATGCACGCTTATATTCCCGCAGTTGTCATCTGCTGTCCAGCTGCGGATCAGCGTGTAACTTCCCGCGCAACCGGCATCCTCATCGGTTTTGATTTCAGCGTAGCTGATCTGAACATCTCCGTCACAGTTGTCCGTGGCCGTGATATTGGCCGGGGCTGCCGGTACTTCGCTGCACTCAACGGTGATATCTGCCGGCATGCTTACGGCCCAAACCGGGGCCTGGGTATCTGTTACGGTAATGGTTTGCGTATGCACGCTTACATTCCCGCAGTTGTCATCTGCTGTCCAGCTGCGGATCAGCGTGTAACTTCCCGCGCAACCGGCATCCTCATCGGTTTTGATTTCAGCGTAGCTGATCTGAACATCTCCGTCACAGTTGTCCGTGGCCGTGATATTGGCCGGGGCTGCCGGTACTTCGCTGCACTCAACGGTGATATCTGCCGGCATCGCTACGGCCCAAACCGGGGCCTGGGTATCTGTTACGGTAATGGTTTGCGTATGCACGCTTATATTCCCGCAGTTATCATCTGCTGTCCAGCTGCGGATCAGCGTGTAACTTCCCGCGCAACCGGCATCCTCATTGGTTTTGATTTCAGCGTAGCTGATCTGAACATCTCCGTCACAGTTGTCCGTGGCCGTGATATTGGCCGGGGCTGCCGGTACTTCGTCGCACTCAACGGTGATATCTGCCGGCATGCTTACGGCCCACACCGGGGCCTGGGTATCTGTTACGGTAATGGTTTGCGTATGCACGCTTATATTCCCGCAGTTGTCATCTGCTGTCCAGCTGCGGATCAGCGTGTAACTTCCCGCGCAATCGGCATCCTCATTGGTTTTGATTTCAGCGTAGCTGATCTGAACATCTCCGTCACAGTTGTCCGTGGCCGTGATATTGGCCGGGGCTGCAGGTACTTCGTCGCACTCAACGGTGATATCTGCCGGCATCGCTACGGCCCAAACCGGGGCCTGGGTATCGCGTACCGTGATGGTTTGCGTATGCACGCTTATATTCCCGCAGTTATCATCTGCTGTCCAGCTGCGAATCAGCGTGTAACTTCCCGCGCAATCGGCATCCTCATTGGTTTTGATTTCAGAGTAGCTGATCTGAACATCTCCGTCACAGTTGTCCGTGGCCGTGATATTGGCCGGGGCTGCCGGTACTTCGTCGCACTCAACGGTGATATCTGCCGGCATCGCTACGGCCCAAACCGGAGCCTGGGTATCGCGTACCGTGATGGTTTGCGTATGCACGCTTATATTCCCGCAGTTGTCATCTGCTGTCCAGCTGCGGATCAGCGTGTAACTTCCCGCGCAATCGGCATCCTCATTGGTTTTGATTTCAGAGTAGATGATCTGAACATCTCCGTCACAGTTGTCCGTGGCCGTGATATTGGCCGGGGCTGCCGGTACTTCGCTGCACTCAACGGTGATATCTGCCGGCATCGCTACGGCCCACACCGGGGCCTGGGTATCTGTTACGGTAATGGTTTGCGTATGCACGCTTATATTCCCGCAGTTATCATCTGCTGTCCAGCTGCGGATCAGCGTGTAACTTCCCGCGCAACCGGCATCCTCATCGGTTTTGATTTCAGAGTAGATGATCTGAACATCTCCGTCACAGTTGTCCGTGGCCGTGATATTGGCCGGGGCTGCCGGTACTTCGCTGCACTCAACGGTGATATCTGCCGGCATCGCTACGGCCCAAACCGGGGCCTGGGTATCGCGTACCGTGATGGTTTGCGTATGCACGCTTATATTCCCGCAGTTATCATCTGCTGTCCAGCTGCGGATCAGCGTGTAACTTCCCGCGCAACCGGCATCCTCATTGGTTTTGATTTCAGCGTAGCTGATCTGAACATCTCCGTCACAGTTGTCCGTGGCCGTGATATTGGCCGGGGCTGCCGGTACTTCGTCGCACTCAACGGTGATATCTGCCGGCATCGCTACGGCCCACACCGGGGTCTGGGTATCTGTTACGGTAATGGTTTGCGTATGCACGGTTACATTCCCGCAGTTATCATCTGCTGTCCAGCTGCGGATCAGCGTGTAACTTCCCGCACAATCGGCATCCTCATTGGTTTTGATTTCAGAGTAGCTGATCTGAACATCTCCGTCACAGTTGTCCGTGGCCGTGATATTGGCCGGGGCTGCCGGTACTTCGTCGCACTCAACGGTGATATCTGCCGGCATCGCTACGGCCCAAACCGGGGCCTGGGTATCTGTTACGGTAATGGTTTGCGTATGCACGCTTACATTCCCGCAGTTGTCATCTGCTGTCCAGCTGCGGATCAGCGTGTAACTTCCCGCGCAATCGGCATCCTCATTGGTTTTGATTTCAGAGTAGCTGATCTGAACATCTCCGTCACAGTTGTCCGTGGCCGTGATATTGGCCGGGGCTGCCGGTACTTCGTCGCACTCAACGGTGATATCTGCCGGCATCGCTACGGCCCAAACCGGGGCCTGGGTATCTGTTACGGTAATGGTTTGCGTATGCACGCTTATATTCCCGCAGTTGTCATCTGCTGTCCAGCTGCGGATCAGCGTGTAACTTCCCGCGCAATCGGCATCCTCATTGGTTTTGATTTCAGAGTAGCTGATCTGAACATCTCCGTCACAGTTGTCCGTGGCCGTGATATTGGCCGGGGCTGCCGGTACTTCGTCGCACTCAACGGTGATATCTGCCGGCATCGCTACGGCCCAAACCGGAGCCTGGGTATCGCGTACCGTGATGGTTTGCGTATGCACGCTTATATTCCCGCAGTTGTCATCTGCTGTCCAGCTGCGGATCAGCGTGTAACTTCCCGCGCAATCGGCATCCTCATTGGTTTTGATTTCAGAGTAGATGATCTGAACATCTCCGTCACAGTTGTCCGTGGCCGTGATATTGGCCGGGGCTGCCGGTACTTCGTCGCACTCAACGGTGATATCTGCCGGCATCGCTACGGCCCAAACCGGGGCCTGGGTATCTGTTACGGTAATGGTTTGCGTATGCACGCTTACATTCCCGCAGTTATCATCTGCTGTCCAGCTGCGGATCAGCGTGTAACTTCCCGCGCAACCGGCATCCTCATTGGTTTTGATTTCAGCGTAGCTGATCTGAACATCTCCGTCACAGTTGTCCGTGGCCGTGATATTGGCCGGGGCTGCCGGTACTTCGCTGCACTCAACGGTGATATCTGCCGGCATCGCTACGGCCCAAACCGGGGCCTGGGTGTCTGTTACGGTAATGGTTTGTATGTGGGTAATGGTGTTGCCGTATTCATCCGTTGCAATCCAGTTACGCGTCAGGGTATAAGTATCTGCACACGGCCCGTCCGTTCTCTCTTCATCATACCTGACATCAACCTGAATATCACAATTATCTGTAGCCGTAATATCAGCCGGAATAAGGGGTATGTCGTCACATTCAACAGTCGTATCTGCCGGCATACTTTGCGCCCAAACCGGATCTTCGTTATCGACAACAGTTACTGTTTGCTCACAATGATTTTCATTTCCGGAAGCATCTGTAACCGTCCAGATTATCGTAGTTGTGCCTACCGGATAAATTCCGCTTGCATCATTGGTTCCGGTATAACTGTTTATAATGGTATAACCTTCATTACAGGGATCGTATACTTCGGGGGTAGGAATAGGAACATAAATTTCGCATACGCCGGGAGCTGCATCAAACGGCCCGATCGGATCAGGGCATCCGTAAGTAAATTCAGGCTTTACCAAGTCTTTAATCCATACGGTAAATGAACAGGTTATTGAGACTCCGGATGAATTGGTCACCGTGTAGATCACCGTTGTCACGCCCACCGGGAAAGTCATTCCGCTTACAGAACCGTTGCCGGAAGCCGTGCTGCCGTCCGGGAAAGTCATCTCGTAGGTAAGGACCGGGGTTGAGCAATTATTGGTGTAAACCGGATCATCCATATAAACACTTTCCAGTTCACAATTATCGGTCGTTGTGGTTTGTTCCACATTTTCCGGGCAGAACGTAATGACCGGGGCCTCATGATCAATCACCTCCACCAACAGTTCACAGGTGGTGATATTACCCGAAGCGTCGGTGATCGTCCAAATGACAGTGGTTGTACCCACCGGATAAAGTCCGCTGGCATCGGCTGTTCCGGTATGACTGTTCGTCACGGTATAACCTTCGTTGCAGGGATCGGTTACCTCAGGCGCCGGAACATTTACAAAGACCTCACATTCACCGGCAGGAACGACAACACCTAAAATATCATCCGGACAGCCGTTAGTCAGTTCAGGAGGAAGCAGGTCTTTCACCCAAACATTGAAACTGCAGCTTGTTGAGTTATTGGAAGCATCCGTTACCGTATAAGTAACAGTTGTCACTCCTACATTAAAGGTAAATCCGCTTACTGATCCCGCGCCGCTGCCCGTCGTTGCCCCTGACATGGTATAGGTCAGGATTGGGTTGGGACAGTTATCGGAATAAACCGGGTCAGGCATTTCAAAATTGACCAGGAAACAGTCTCCCGGCTCTGCCGTATCTTCCTGATCAGAAGGACAGGTCAGCTCCGGAGCCTGGACATCATTAACCGTAATCGTTTGGGTACAGGTGGTTGAGTTTCCGGAAGAGTCGGTGACTGTCCAGGTTATTACAGTCACTCCAACCGGATAATTACCGCTGGCATCGTTCGGGGATATCCCGTAGGGAGAATCGTGCGTGATGGTGATCTCCTGCCCGCAGGGATCATAGGCGTCTGGTTGTGGTACAAGCAGGTACTGCTCACATTGGTCAGGAGCAGCATTGGCCGTTAAATCGTCAGGACAAGTTTCGATGACCGGATTGGTTTGATCTTCCACCGTTACGGTAAACGAGCAGCTTGCCCTGTTCCCTGCCTGATCGGCAACGGTATATGTAACCACCGTAGTTCCTACATTAAATACCTGACCGTTGACATCATTGATCCCGGTGCGGGGACTGATCCCGGTAGTAGCGCCGGTCATCATCCAGATTTGTAAAACAATCCCGCAATTATCGTCAGCAATGGGCGGTTCAATGGAGGTTACCGGCACATCACAATCGCCCGGCTCGGCCGTAGCTGTGACATCCGGAGGACAGACAATAGTCGGCGGTTGATTATTGTCATAAATATTGACATTCTGAAGACAGGTCGCCTTGTTACCACAGGCATCAGAAGCAGTCCAGGTAACCACCGTTTGCCCCACGGGGAATTGCGCCGGCGCATTATTCGTCCAGGTTACTGAAGAACAAAGATCGACTGCGCTTGGAGTTCCCAACGCCACGTTGGTCGCATAACATTCTGCATCGTCCGGTTCGCCAATTACCGGTGGCGGACAACTGGCAATAATCGGCGGCTGGGTATCTGTGACCGTGAATGTAGCCACGGTTTGACTGGTATTGTTACAATCATCCGTTACAAAGAAGGTGACAGTAATCCGGTTATCACAAGGATTGCCGCTCCAGTTCAGGGGATCATAGTTATTCGTCCAGGTCAACGACCTGTCACAGTCGTCGGAAGCCGTCGCCCCTCCCCTGGTAGCCAGCCAGTTATTAAAAAATGAATTATCATTCGGATCATTCCCAAAACATTCCGCCTCCCCGTCTTGCGCCTGACGCGATATGTTTGGAGCCTGCGTGTCAATCACATGAATATAAGCTACAGCGCTCCCTTCGTTACCGCATTTATCAGTAGCCAGAAATGTTACCGGCAAACTGGTACCGCAGGCCATGTTGATACCGGAATAATCCCAATACACCGGAATGGAGCTGCCATCGTCGTCGAGAGCGTAAGCGCTGTTTAGCCAGTTATTAATTTCCTGATAGGCTGTCGGACCGTTACATTCAACGGTGAGGTCGCCATCGGGCGGACCAAATACCGAAGCTGGAGTGGTATCGTAAATCACATCGAAGTTGAACACCTTTGATCCGCAGGGAACCCCGTCATCCAGGTCGGTCACCCTGATGGAATATTGCCCGTCGCTATCTGGAGTATAACTGTTAGACCCGGTGTAGATTGGCGTACCAACAGCATCATAGCCATTGAACCACTCGAACTGATACGCCGCGTCAATCGGGCTGATCTGGGCAACCAAGGGAGGAATATCATCTTCGCACACCATCGTGGGATCGTTATCCCAAGCCAATTCGATCAGGGGCCTTACATTAACGGTTATCGTATCGCAGTCCATCCCCAGGTCGTTACAGGAGTTGGTCCCGATATACCCGCAAACTTCATATTTAATAACAGGCGGAGAATTCACATCGGCATAAAAGAACGGATTGGGATCCGTCAGGCTGGAGAGGTAATGGTTATACTGGCCGGGCGTACCGGGCCAAACACTGTTCCACATCGCCTGGTTCTCAATTCCTTCGGTAAAAAGCTGTTGCGAACATTCCATGCGTGTGGTTATACCCTCGGCGGCTACAACGCCCGGAACCGACCTGAACGTATAATCTTCGGGGTTGGCTCCCGGCTTACAGAAGGTAAACAGGTGGAATTGTCCGGTTGGCAGACAAACAATACCATTAATAATTTTTACATCACGGCAATCAACATCCCACTCGTGAGGTTGAGGAGTTGCCCCGTTGATGGATATCTCTATACCAATAGCATCTTTATGCAGGATAATATTGAAAGCAATACAGCGATCGTTAAATTTTGCATCGCAACAGGTACCGTTTCTGATGGTTGAAGGCACGGTGAACTCCGCGTAAGGATCATTCGACATGTCTACAAAAAAGAAATTTACCCCGTCCAGACAGGGTGAACAACCGCACTCGTCGGCAATATAGATTTCCTGCGTAACCTCCGTGTCATTTCCGCAGCCATCGGTCACCCGGTAATACCGGGTTAACCGGTTCGGACAATAACCGGGTTTTTCCTCGAGCCCATGGGCTATTTCGTCAAACACGATAAAACTAACAGAGCCGCAATTATCTGAAACGGTATTGCCATCGGCGATAAATGCTGCCAGGTTTGTATAAGCAGGCGGAATATCGCCGGGACATTGCACGTAAAGGTCCTGCATAAAAACTTCAGGCTTTTGGGTATCTCTGGCCAGGATCGTTTGGATCGCCGTCACGCTGTTACCGCTGCAATCAGTAGCGGTCCAGTTTCGTAAAATCGTTAAGTTCTGCGGACAGGAGCCGGCAGTGACATCATCCGTATAGGTAATGAGCACAGTCCCGCCGCAATTATCGGTGGCTGTCGCCTGACCGGTAAAGGCCGGACCGGTATTTCCGCTGCAATCCACCACAGCAGTAGGTGGAATGCTCAGGATCGGCTTTGTCTGGTCGATTACAGTAATGGTCTGGTCTTGTGAAGAGCTAAGATTCGTTTCGTCGGTCACTGTCCATGTACGGACGAAACTGTAGGTTCCCGGACAAGCCCCCGGAACCGGTTCACTATCCTCGTACTCAACCGTTATTCCCGAAGGATCGGAACAATTGTCGAAAATATTATACGGGAACCCGGTGACAGCCGGCCCCGTGCTTGCCGTGCAATCGGCTCGCAACGGAACAGTCGCCGGGGCCGGAACCGTGAAAGTGGGTGGCAGATCGTCTCCCCCCATGTATATGGTAACCGGGGCTGTCGGCTCTGAATAACAAGCTTTTCCGTTACTGGTTGTTGAAACCGTGATCCTGCGGAACTGGGTATTCTCAAAAACGACCGGCGGATCAAGATCAGCATTCGGCCCCCCGTATACCTGGGTCCAGTTTACGCCATCGGTTGATTTTTCCCAGATGTATGATATCTCGGCTGAGCCCGTTCCTTCGGTGACCGACGTGATCGTGGCCGGCGTTTCGCCCGGGCAAATGGCCTGGTCGCCGGAGATAGCTCCCGGAGTCGGCAGAGGATAGACCGTAATAAAAACAAATGTTGGGGGGTTGTCAAAATTACTACATCCGTTAGCCGTTGCTATTACCTGGTAAACAACGGTACCGGCAGAAGTGGTATAGTTGGTAAAATTTTGTACAATGACGGAGCCGCTCCCGGTGTCGCCGGTTTTCACTTCGGTGACCCTGGTTACCGAAAGGACCGACCAGGTAAAGGTGGTACCCGGTACTGTTCCTGTCAGGACAGCAGTCGCCGTTTCACCGGAACAAATGGATTGTGAAGTCGGGGTAGCTGTGGCTGTTGGCTTAGGTTTTACAAAAATACTTACGTCGATGGGGGTTCCGTAAGTCCCTTCATATTCAGGGGTGATGGTGTAAATGACTTCCCCCGCGATGGCCCCTGTTGCATTCAGGGTTTGCAGAATGGAGTTCCCCGAACCGGAAGAAGCCCCGGAAGCGCCGTACTGGACAGCGGTCCATGAGAAGTTGGTAGCGGGAATGGAACCGGAGAGCGTTATATTGGTCGCCGTGCCGGAGCAAATAAAATCTGAAGCCACGGTAGCTGTTACCGTAGGCACCGATTCACCGGCGCCGGTCATCCGGGCATCAGGCCCGGCCAGACTAACATCCGGATCGTCAACAGAAAAACCGGTTGCCTCCTGATACCATAACGGTTCGGCAAAACGAGTGATCTGACCGACCGGGCGATCACTCTGTGTGGAAACAGCAAATACGCTTACCTGATTTAAGACTAACCATGCCCCAATGATCGTCTTAAAAAAACTCCATCTATTTCTTGTCATACGTAGAAAATTAGCCTTGCACTTCTGTAAATTCATGTCATTACCCCTGATTCCTCAGGACCTGACCGTTGCAATACCATCTACATGCTGATTTGATACAAGTTCTTGAAAAAAAACAACTTGACAGTTATCACGTTCAAAAAGTTATCGACAATGAACTATTGATAAGTTTTGTGTGTATTAATTCATAAGAAGTATAAGTATCGCCATATCAACACATTAATGATTTATCAGTCATACTTAAATAAAAAACAATCAGCATTAACGACGATGCCATGATCGTTAAAACCGATGAACTTCAGCTTTAATTAGATAAAGCTGCCAAACTAATTACTCTCGTAACGGATTGTTCTTCTGATGCATAGGTTCACAATTATTGTTATTATCAAATCTTTTTCATGAACCGCATTCATCAACCAACCAGGCAAGTTTTCTCATAATCAGGACGATTATGTTGTGCCAGTTTATTACTGTCCTCGTGTATTAATCGCTAAAATACACATTTGGTAACCCAATAAACGAATTATTTCACAAAATATTTTTCAACGACCTGTTTAAAATTATGTTTTTCGGCAAATAAAATCACGAATACGCCTTCTCCCGGACAAAAATCAAAAATGATCAGACAGGTATCATAAAAAAATCCGGCTTGCGGGCCGGATTTTCCTTGTGAACCAATGAATGGTTATAATGTTTTGGCAACTTCAATTTCGTGGAATGCTTCAATCATATCGCCTGTTTTGATGTCATTGTACCCATCAATATTCAAACCACACTCATAGCCCTTTACCACTTCTTTCACATCTTCTTTAAAGCGTTTCAGCGATCCAAGTACGCCGGTGTAAATAACAATACCGTCACGGATAATCCGTACCTTATGTGAACGGACAATCTTCCCGTCGCGAACCAGACATCCCGCCACGGTGCCCACCTTCGTGATCTTAAAGGCTTCGAGAACCTCGGCGGTTCCGGTGATTTCTTCCCTGATTTCCGGAGAAAGCATTCCTTCCATAGCCGATTTAATTTCGTTGATTGCATCGTAAATAATGGAGTAAAGACGGATATCCACCTCTTCTTTCTCAGCCAGCCTGCGCGCCTGAAGCGAGGGACGCACCTGGAACCCGATAACAATCGCATCGGATGCTGTTGCCAGCATAATGTCCGATTCGGAAATCGCGCCAACGGCCTTGTGGATCACATTGACCTGAATTTCTTCGGTGGAAAGTTTGATCAACGAGTCGGAAAGAGCTTCGATCGAACCGTCCACGTCGCCTTTCACAATCAGGTTTAACTCCTGGAAGTTACCGATGGCGATACGACGGCCAATTTCATCAAGCGTGATGTGTTTTTGGGTACGAAGTCCCTGTTCGCGCGAAAGCTGTTCGCGTTTGTTGGCAATCTGCCGGGCTTCGCGTTCGTTTTCAAGTACATTGAACTTATCGCCCGCTTGCGGCGCACCGTCGAGACCCAGAATGATCACCGGTTCGGAAGGTCCTGCCTCTTGAATCCGTTGGTTCCGTTCGTTAAACATCGCTTTTACGTGCCCGTAATACTGACCGGCTAACAGAATATCGCCCTGTCTCAGGGTTCCGTTTTGCACCAGTACCGTAGCCACATAACCCCGTCCGCGGTCGAGCGATGATTCAACAATGGTTCCGTGGGCCCGTTTATCCTTGTTGGCTTTCAGTTCAAGCATTTCGGCCTCGAGCAGGACTTTCTCCAGCAACTCGGCGACGTTCGTGCCGTTTTTCGCCGAGATATCCTGACTTTGGTATTTACCACCCCATTCTTCGACCAGGTAATTCATATTAGCCAGGCCTTCTTTGATTTTCTCCGGATTTGCTCCTGGTTTATCAATTTTATTGATGGCAAAGACAATCGGAACTCCTGCGGCCTGGGCGTGATTGATCGCCTCAACAGTCTGGGGCATGATGTTATCATCGGCCGCTACGATAATGATGGCAATGTCGGTAACCTGGGCGCCCCGTGCACGCATGGCTGTAAAGGCTTCGTGTCCGGGAGTATCCAGAAAGGTAATGTGACGACCGTCTTCCAGGGTGACGTGATAAGCGCCAATATGCTGGGTAATGCCCCCTGCCTCGCCGGCAATCACGTTGGCACTGCGCACGTAGTCAAGGAATGAGGTTTTCCCGTGGTCAACATGCCCCATCACGGTAACGATGGGAGCTCTTGGGTGAACTTCATTCGGCAAATCGTCGTGTTCTTCAATGGCTTCCAGAATTTGTGCACTTACAAATTCAACTTTGTAGCCGAATTCATCCGCAACAACCGACATGGTTTCGGCATCCAAACGCTGGTTGATCGACACGAACAAGCCCAAGCTCATACACGATGAGATGACCTGGTTTACACCCACGTCCATCATGGTAGCCAGCTCGGCAACCGATACGAATTCGGTTACTTTCAGAATATTTTTTTCCGCAGATTGCTTTTCATGCTCAGCAGCAGCGCGTTCGCTGGCAGCATGCCGTTTATCCCGGCGGTATTTCGATCCTTTTGATTTTCCTTTTGTTGAGGTGAGACGGGCCAGCGTATCTTTAATTTGTTTTTGCACATCTTCTTCGCTGACTTCCTTTTTAATCACCCGTTTTTTGGCCTTGCCTGAAACCGGCCCTTGCTTCTGTTGGCCGGGAGCGCCGCCTTGTTGTTTGTTCCCGACATTAATCCGCTGTTCGTTCCCGTCTTTATGGATCCGACGGCGTTTTTTCTTTTGAGCCGCGTCGTCACGCGATATGACAATGGTCTTTTTCTCGGGCAGATCAATTTTACCAACCACCGTTGGCCCTGAAAGCCTCGGTGTTTTTTCTTTGCTTTCTTTATTCTCCTGATCTGCAGGGGCAGGAGCAGGCGCCTGCTGGCTTTGGAACGATTGCCTTTTCTGTTTATCTCGTTCCCGGCGTTCATCTTCCCGCTGTTTCTTGGTTTTCTTAGCCGGGCGTGTTTTCTGATTCAGGGTTGACAAGTCGATTCGTCCCACCACCTTAACCTCTTCCACTTTGGGAATATTGGTTGGCATTTGTTCGGGTTCGACCGGTTTTGTTTCTTCTTTTTTCACCGGCTCCACCGGCTCGGCCTTAGCAGGTTCTTCAACCGGTTTTGGCTCGGCTTTGATTTCTACCGTCTTTTTAATTACCTGTATTTTTTCTTTTTTCACTTCTTCCGGTCGTTTTTCTTCCGGTTCGGGAGTTGGGATCTCTTTCTTTTTATTCAGATGCTCCAGATCAATTTTACCCAATACTTTGGGCTGCTCAATCTGGTGGGTATAATGCTTCGTCTGCTGATCAGCCGGGATTTGGGGTTTTGGCTGTTTCACCGGCGAAATATCTCCTTTTGAACTGCTGTGATCCGTAATCCGGATCTCATCCGCCGAATCGTCGTCTTCATCATCAAATGATTCAGCATCTTCATGCAGGTCATCGAGTGTAATGGTTTCTTTTTTGGTACGCTGGCTTTTCAGGTTAATCTTTTCTGATTCTTTTTTGAGGCTGATATCACTTTTATACTCTTTTTCGAGCAAGTGATAGGCATCCTCCGAGATTTTTGAATTCGGATTTGAATCAACATCGAATCCTTTTTTATGCAAAAATTCTACGATTGTTGTAATCCCAACGTTAAATTCTCTTGCTACCTTACTTAGTCGCGTATTTTTGTTGCCAATTGTCATATACCCAATCTGTTTTTATAATCTTCTTTTTTGCTTAATTGAGAAAATTATGCAAGTTTACTCAATTTATTTAAAACCTGACCCGTGACAGGTTATTTTTAAAATAAACACTTATTCAAACTCAGACCGCAGAATCCGCAACAGTTCGTCGATTGTTTCTTCTTCAAGGTCGGTTCGTTTAATTAAATCATTCCGGCTTAAGCTCAACACGTTTTTTGCCGTATCGCAACCAATTGCCTTCAACTCATCCAGGATCCATCCTTCAATTTCGTCAGCAAATTCATCCAGGTTAACATCTTCGTCGTCGGCAACCATTTCGCGGTATACATCAATTTCGTATCCGGTTAGCTGGCTGGCCAGGCGAATATTTAAGCCTCCTTTTCCAATAGCGAGAGAAACCTCGTCGGGTTTCAGGTAAACATCGGCCCGTTTGGTATCTTCATGAATTTTAATCGACGTGATTTTTGCCGGATTGAGGGCACGTTGAATGAACAACTGCAAATTGGTTGAATAGTTGATCACATCGATGTTCTCGTTGCGCAACTCCCGCACAATTCCGTGAATACGCGATCCCTTCATGCCCACGCATGCACCTACCGGATCAATGCGTTCATCATACGACTCAACAGCCACCTTCGCACGTTCACCCGGAACGCGTACAATTTTTTTGATGGTGATCAGCCCGTCGAAAATTTCAGGTACCTCCAGCTCAAACAAACGTTCCAGAAATACTGATGAGGTCCGCGACAAAATGATCAGCGGGTTATTGTTCCGCAGTTCTACTTTATAAACAACCGCGCGTAAGGTATCGCCCTTTCTGAAATAATCGGAAGGAATTTGCTCCTGCTTCGGCAAAATCAACTCATTCCCTTCGTCATCCAGGATGAGGATTTCCTTTTTCCAGACCTGGTACACCTCGCCGGTGACGATATCGCCGATTTTATTTTTATACTTGTTATAAATATGGTCCTTTTCGAGTTCGAGGATTCGGCTGGCCAGATTCTGCCGCAGGTTAAGGATCGCTCTCCTTCCAAATTCGTGTAATTTAACCTCATCGGTCACCTCTTCGCCTACCTCATAATCGGCGTCAATTTTTTTGGCCGCCGACAGCGTAATTTCCAGGTTTGGATCGCTTATCGCATCGTCTTCAACAACGGTCCGGTTACGCCAAATCTCAAAGTCGCCTTTGTCGATATTGATAATGATGTCAAAGTTTTCATCTGTTCCGAATGTCTTTTGCAAAACGTTTCTAAAAACGTCTTCCAGCACACTCATCATCGTGACCCGATCAATATTTTTCAGGTCTTTAAATTCGGAAAAGGTATCGATAAGATTAATATTATCCATCTTGCCCGGTTTTTAGAATTTTATAATGTTTTTAACTGTTTTTACTTCATCAAACGAAAAATGATGCGATTGAGTGACGAATTCTTTGGCCTTGCTTCCCTCCACCTTCTGTTTCTTTGTTGTTTCCAGTTCAAAGCCGGCTTCATCCACCAGTTTTAACAGGCCTGCCAGTTTTTGTCCGGTTGAAAGAACCACCTCGACTTCCTGCCCGATATTTTTCACGAACTGACGGCGTACTTTAAACGCCTGACCAAGCCCTGCCGAAGACACCTGTAATTCAAAGTCTTCAACTTCGCGATCGAGCTTCCCTTCAATTTGCCGGCTGACCTGAACGCAATGGTCAATGGTAATTCCTTTTTCACTATCGAGCAGTACCGTGATCTGGTTTGCAGGACTGACCTCTACGTCAACGATAAATTGATCTTCCGTCAGCTTTTCTTCTATCCATTGAATTATTTTATCCCGGTCGATCATAGAACATGCTTAATAAAATAGGGGACTTCAGGTCCCCTATCTCGGTTTGTGTTTAATTGTCAGCGCAAAAGTACAAAAATCTATTGAAATCGCAAAACAATAAGAATTGTTCTTCAGACCATGAAAAGAGCAGGAAGTAGTAAGACGGGAGGAAGTCGCAGTATTCAGTATTCAGTGATCAGTGTTCAGTCGCAAGCTGCGAGTCAAGAATCAAGACCGGAAACTTGGAACTCGAAACTCGAAACTCTCTGCGTTAATGATTTAAACGCAAAGGACGCCGAGAAGCGCAGAGGACGATCACCGGTTACTCACTACTCACCACTTATCCCCTCTCAATCATCCTCCGATAATTCGCCCGGATTCATGTTAAGATTTTTTTAAACTACATGGTTTCAGAAAAAGTTGCATGAACTTTGTTAGTAAATTGCTCTTTGAAATATAATTTTACTTTGACAAATTAAGGTTAGAGTTTGATTTCTTTTTGATCTTATGCAGGTAAATAAAATTATCCGGATATTTTTTATTGTTTTCATTTCGGGATTGGCCGGAAAAAAGCTGGAAGGTAAAGACACAAATCCTTATCGTCAATTCCGCTTTATTGAGATAAAAGGACACTCCGGGAGTCATTATTACTCCGGCGAATCACTAAGCGATGCGCTTAAAAACGGCTATCGTGCAGTAGAGGTCAGGTATGGCTGGCAGAGCAACAATCCGGATGGCTGGCAAAGCAAATACCGGTACCCGGGCTATGGGGTTGGCTGGTACAGTGGTTTTATTGGTGATCCGAACGTACTGGGCATGCCCGGAGCCCTGTATGGTTTTATTTCATTTCCCCTGTTCCAGTTTCGGCGTCACGAAATTGGACTGGAACCCGCCTTTGGAATCAGTTATGACCTGAATCCGTACGACGAAGAAAACAATTCGGACAATGACGCCATCGGTTCCAGGTTTAACGTTTATTTTAACCTGAATTTAGGAGGGCGCTACCGCATTACCCGCGAGATTGACTTGCTGTATGGGCTGGATATCACACATCTCAGCAACGGGAGGACATATTTACCAAATTCAGGGCTGAATATGTTTGGTCCGAATCTGGGAATCCGCTATAACTTTAACGCCCGCCAAAATAAGATTGACAATTCGCCCAACCCGACTAAGATTCTGGATGTGAGGCCGGTACTCGACACCTACCGCAAAGCCATGCCTGTCAGTGAATACAGCTTACTGTTTTACATGGCAACCGGGCTTGTTCAGGATCGTGAACACAAAGGATCGAATAAGCAATACAGTACCTTTAGCTCAATTCTGGAAGGCCAGTATAAATTCACAGAGAAGAGCGCTATATCCCTGGGGTTTGACGCGTTTTATGACAGTAGTCTTAAAATCTCTTTCCCTGATCATTCTGTTGATTTTTACGGCGCTCACCTCGGATACGATTTTATGTTCTGGAAAATGGCCATCCGAATGCAAGGCGGCACCTATCTGCATCAAAAAGCACGAAACTTCAAAGGAAGCTATTTTCTGCGTCCTGCCCTGAAATTTGATCTCAGCAGGGTTGTTTATTTCCAACTGGGCTTAAAAACCCAAAACGGTTTCATTGCCGATTGGGTTGAATACGGCTTGGGAATCCGGTTGTTTTAATGGCCATCGGTCGGTTCATAAAAAAATCCCCGAGGCTTGTTTACCTCGGGGATCCATGTATTGTTGCCGCCAACGCGGTGAAATCAGGACCAAAAATTATGCTTCGAGCATTGCTTTATAAGCAGCAGCATCCATCAGCACATCCAACTGAGCAGGATCTTCCAGTTTAATTTTAATCATCCACCCTTCACCATAAGCATCTTTGTTGATCAACTCAGGCTGATCTTCCAGAGCGGTGTTAAATTCAATCAGTTCGCCGCCAACAGGCATAAACAGGTCGGAAACTGTTTTTACCGCTTCAACGGTACCAAATGTTTCTCCCATCGCCAGGGTTTCACCTACGGTTTCAATTTCAACAAAAACAATATCACCCAGTTCGCCCTGGGCAAAATCGGTAATGCCCACCACGGCAACATCACCCTCAACACGGATCCATTCGTGTTCTTTTGTGTACTTTAAGTTTTCAGGCAGATTCATAATTGCAAGTTTCTATGTATTATTCATCAAAAGTAATACATTTTTCCAAAACATAAATTAACAATCAGCCCCCGAAACTTTTTTAACAGAAGTTTCTTAATTTGCACGCCAAATCATAAACAGCATGTTTACAGTTCAGATAAATTCTGTTGAAGAATTGGGGCCGGCAGCCCAACAATTTTTGGAATGCTTCGGGGAAGACCGGATCTTTGCCTTTTACGGTAAGATGGGTGCAGGAAAAACCACTTTCATCAAAGCCCTTTGCAGGGCAATGGGTTCGGTGGATAATATTACCAGTCCCACCTTTGCCCTGGTCAACGAATACGACACAGCCGGACCGAAAAAAGTCTTTCATTTTGATTTTTACCGGATTAAGGATATTGACGAAGCCCTTGATATGGGATTCGATGATTATATTTACAGTGGAAATTACTGTTTTATGGAATGGCCCGAGAAGGTTGAAGCCTTGCTTCCCGACCGGCTGATTGAGGTCCGCATCGAAGAAGTATCGCCAACAGTAAGACAGATTAAAGCGATTCGTTTATAACGGTATTTTGAATATTTATTCGGAAAACGTAACTTCAACGTTCAATTCTTCCTCCAATGACTGAAAAAGAGCATGTCCCGGAACTGGCCACCTTGTTTGTACCCAAGGAAGAGATGCTGGAGATCCGTCGTAAAGGAAAAAAAATTACGATCGGAATTCCGTCCGATTTTTCAAAGGTAGAGTATCGCATCCCCCTGACTCCCGAAGCCGTCGAACTTCTTGTTTCGTACGGGCACGAAATTTACATGGAGGCCAATGCAGGCAAAGCAGCGAGCTACACCAATGAGCAATACCTGGAAGCCGGCGCCGTAGTGCTTGAAAAAAAAGAAGAAATATTTCAGTGTGATGTGGTACTTCGGGTATCACCGTTCGATCAGGACGAAGTTAATCTGCTTCGCGGAAACCAAACCTTGATTTCCAATATGCAGTTGAACACGCATTGTGCGGAATCCATCCGGAACATGATGCGGAAGAAACTTACGTCGATCGCTTACGAATACATGGAGAATGAAAATAACTGTCTCCCGGTTGTCCGCTTGATGAGCCAGATTTCGGGGGTAACAGCCATCACCGTGGCCAGCGAGTACCTGAGCAATTCGCGCAACGGCAAAGGAGTATTGCTGGGTGGTGTCACCGGAATTTCGCCTACCGAACTGGTGATCCTGGGTGCGACCCCCGCTGCAGAATTTGCCGCCCGGGCAGCGCTTGGCTTAGGAGCAACTGTAAAAGTTTTTGACGAGAACATTTTTCAACTCCGGAAACTGGAAGAAAAATTAGGACAGCGCATCTTTACATCCGTCTTGTACCCGAATGTATTAAAAAAAGCCCTCAAATCGGCCGATGTGGTGCTTGGTGCGATGTCGACCAATATCAGCCCGCGGTTCCGGGTTCCCGAGGAAATGGTACAACGGATGAAAAAAGGTTCGGTCATTGTCGACTTGAATGTCAGCCAGGGAGGTTGTTTTGAAACCAGCGTCTGCACCGACCTGAATAATCCGGCGTACGAGAAACACGGCGTCGTTCACTATTGCGTCCCCAACATTTCTTCCCTGGTGGCCCGAACCGCATCCATCGCGCTGAGTAACGTGTTGGCTCCCGTGATTATTTCTATCGGCGAGATTGGCGGAATTCAAAATTACATTAAAGACAACAAAGGTTTCCGCAAAGGAATTTATATCTACAACGGCATCCTCACCAATAACGACCTGGGCGAAAAGCTGAACATTCCTTCGAAAGATATTGACCTCCTGCTCGCGGTTTTTTGAGAGTCGTCAGGAAGAAAGAAAGTCACCGGTAAGATATAAGACAAGAAAAAGGAAATTGAGCCAGGAAGCCGAAACCGAGGCGCTCCGTCGCCTCCGAATCATGAAACCTGGCCTCCCGAGGCACTTGGATTTTCCTATTTGACCCTCCAATAGTATTGCGCGATTACGTCTTCACTCCCTGCACATTGGCGCATAGCGTTCAACTCATGTTCTGTAAACAGGTCGCGCCGGTATGATATGCCTTGCTGGTTCTTCAAAAAATTGAGACCTTTCGGGATAAGATCATAAACTTTCCTTGTCTACTGCCTGATTTACTGCATGAGGATACGGTCGAGTTTTGGGTTTTCCCAATCCATTGCTCGGTTACCCACCCCAAATCAGCCTTATATCTGGTTTCCGTTCATCAATACATCAAGTTTACTGTTGGCTTCCTTCAGATTAAGGGTCACCCCTGACACCCTTGCCAATCGCTAATATTTCCTATCAGCTCGGCACATACAAAGGCTTGCACCCTTATCATGACCAACATACAAAACAAACCCTGGCAGAGGCCAGGGTCGCGTCTGTCTTTTTTATGGTTGGAGATCAGCCCAGGTCTTTAATTCGTTGCATGGCTTCAATCACGTTGTCGCGGTCAGCAAAAGCCGAAAAACGGAAATAGCCTTCTCCGGCAGGCCCGAATCCTGATCCGGGGGTGCCGACCACATTGGCCTCGTTCAGCGCCTTGTCAAAGAAATCCCACGATTTCATATTATTTTTGGTTTTCACCCAGATATAGGGAGCGTTCACCCCGCCAAAAACCCGATACCCGGCTTCAGCCAGGCTTTCGCGCATGATACGGGCATTCTCCATATAATAAGCAACCACTTCTTTCACTTCTTTCTGACCTTCTTCGGTATAAACGGCGGCGGCGGCTTTTTGTACCGGGTACGAAACGCCGTTAAATTTAGTGGTATGCCGACGCAGCCACAGTTTTTTCACCGAATGGGCATTGCCTTCACTGTCGTACGCTTTCAGCTCTTCGGGAATGACCGTGAACGCGCAACGGGTACCGGTGAATCCGGCGGTTTTTGAAAAACTGCGAAATTCGATGGCCACTTCTTTGGCGCCTTCAATCTCGTAAATCGAGCGAGGAATGCCTGCCTCGGTAATAAATGCCTCGTAAGCGGCATCAAATAAAATGATACTCTTGTTTTCCTTCGCGTATTTTACCCATTTGGCCAGCTCTTCTTTACCGGCAACAGTTCCTGTCGGGTTGTTGGGATAGCAAAGGAAGATCAGGTCGGGGCGTTCGGATGGCAATTCAGGGATAAAGCCATTTTCGTCGGTACAGGGCATGTAAATAATGCCGGAGTAATAACCATTTGCCGCACACTCTCCGGTTTTTCCGGCCATTACGGTGGTATCGGCGTATACCGGGTAAACCGGATCGCAAATAGCAATTTTGTTTTGGCTGCCAAAAATTTCCTGAATGTTTCCGGTGTCGCATTTTGAGCCGTCGGACACGATGATATCATCGGCCGAAATATCAATGCCATTCGCTTTGTAAGCATGATCGGCAATGGCCTGGCGTAAAAAGTCGTAGCCTTGTTCCGGGCCGTAACCTTTAAAACTGTCAGCCCGGCCCATTTCGTCAACCGCCTCGTGAAAAGCCTTTACAATGGTTGGGGTCAAAGGCTGGGTCACATCGCCAATACCCATTCGGATGATTTTTTTACCGGGGTTGGCTTCGGCAAATTCCCTCACCCGGCGGCCAATCTCGGGAAACAGGTATCCCGCTTTTAACTTCAGATAGTGTTCGTTAATTAATGCCATCTTATTGTTTGTTTTATTATGAATAATCGAAAAAAACGTTCTTTCGGAGGACGACAAAGTTACAAAATTGCCTGACTTTGCCTAAATCCGTTGCCGATTTGTGGCATAATCCTTGTCGTGGGTTGAACTCAATAACAAAACACTTAATACATCAATCCTATGAAAACAATTAGCCGGATTTTAGTTGTACTGGCAGTTCTTTTTTTAACTGCCTGCGAAGGAGAACAAGGCCCTCCCGGAATGGACGGGCTTAACGGAGATGACCTGGTAGGGACTGTTTTTGAGATCCAGGGTACCTTTAACGCTCAAAATAATTACACCCTGTACTACCAGTTCCCCAATAACTTTGAAATTTATGACAGCGATATCGTGTTGGTTTACATCCTGTGGGACCAGGTGGATAACCTCGATGTTTGGCGTTTGTTGCCGCAAACGGTGGTGTTGCCCGAAGGCGTGTTGCTGTATAACTTTGATTACACGGTTGGCGATGTTCAGGTATTCCTCGAATGCACCTTCGATTACAGCCTGTTACTGCCATCCGAAACCAACAACCAGGTATTCCGGATCGCTGTTCTCCCGGCAGCCTATGCCAGCAATAAAGCCATCGACCTGACAAACCTGGATGCCGTGATGAAATCGTTGAAGATCGATTCTTCTTCTGTAGAAAAACTGAATTTAAGCAGGTAGATTTTCGCTTTCAGGAAACCATTGTAGCAGGCCAGGCAGTCAAACGCTAAACCTGCTTTTCCAATCTTTTTACATCGAGCTGATCGGAGCAGTTCTCCAGCAGCTCGATGATGCTTTGTTTGAACACCGGGTGAAGCATGGCCCCGGCGACTTCGGCCAGGGGTTCGAGCACAAACCGGCGGTCGATCATCCGGGGATGGGGCAATTCGAGTTTGGGTTCGTGGTAAACCAGATCGTCATAAAACAACAGGTCGATGTCAATCATCCGCGAAGAATAGCGTTCGGCTTTACGCACGCGGCCCAGTTCAAGCTCAATGATTTTTGTAGTAGCCAACGCCTCTTCCGGGCTTTTGTCCGTATCGAGTACCAGCACCTGGTTCCAGAATAAATCGTCAGACTGAAAACCCCAGGGTTCTGTTTCGTAAACCGACGACGAACGGGAGATCGGTCCCAACTCTTCAGCCAGCCGCAACCGGGCCGTACTGAAAATCTGCTCTTTATTCCCAAGATTTCCTCCCAACAGTAAAAAAAGCTTTGCCATTTTATGAACAAAATTGTAATGAAATAAGTAGATTCGTACTTATTAATTTTTCGACGGTACAAAGCTAAAAACACAAAACAATAATTCACAATTATGAAAGACTTTTTAAAGTATACCCTGGCATCTGTTATTGGCGTATTGATTGCCGGCTTTTTAGGAATCATCTTATTAATTGGCGCGTTTTCGGCTATTATTTCCATGTCGGACGAGCCGGTTGAAGTAAAAGATAAGTCGTTACTTATTTTACGCCTCGATAATAAAATTGTTGAACGTTCAGACAAAAATCCCTTAAACGATCTGGATTTATTCGGCTTCGGGGCAAGCAAACAAACCGGCCTCGATGACATACTGGCTTGCATTGAGAAGGCCAAAACAGACGACTGCATTCGCGGAATTTACCTGAACCCTTCGGCAATTGACGCGGGGTACGCGACGGTTGAGGAAATCAGAAATGCCCTGATCGACTTTAAAGAATCGGAAAAATTTATTTATGCCTACGGCGAAAACCTGACGCAAAAAGCATATTACCTGATTTCGGTGGCCGACAAGGTGGTGCTCAACCCGAAAGGCATGGTCGAATTTAAAGGGCTTAGCGTTCAACGGAATTTCTACAAAAAAGCGCTCGAAAAAATCGGCGTCGAAATGCAGGTGATTCGTCACGGCAAATTTAAATCGGCAGTTGAACCTTTTTTGCTTGAAAAAATGAGCCCGGAAAGCCGCTTGCAAACCGAAGTTTATACCGGCAGCATCTGGAACCAGCTTTTGCTCGATATTTCGGTTTCACGCAACCTGAGCCTGGCCGAGTTGAATGAGCTGGCCGATGGGGTGGCGACCTTTCAGCGGGCAGAATTCCTGGTGCAAAAAGGCTTGGTAGATACCTTGTTGTACAAGGATGAAGTGATTAACGAACTGAAGGAACTGACCAGCATTAAAGAACGCAGCGACTTACGTGCCATCGACGTGAATAAATATGCCAAAGCTCCGGTAAAACGGGAAGGCAAAGGACTGGCCCGCGATAAAATTGCCGTAATTTATGCCAGCGGAGAGATTGGCATGGGGAGCGGCATGGAGAGCATTGACCCGGAAGAAATTTCACGTACCATTCGTGAAGCCCGTCGCGATTCATCCATCAAAGCGATCGTGCTGCGTATTAATTCTCCCGGGGGGTCGGCATACGGTTCGGAAGTCATCTGGCGTGAAGTAAAACTGGCCGCCGAAGCCAAACCCACCATCGCCTCGATGAGTGATGTGGCTGCATCGGGTGGATACTATATTGCCGCCGCTGCTGATACCATCATGGCCGACCGGACAACCATTACCGGTTCCATTGGCATTTTCGGGCTGATCCCGAATGCCGGCGAACTGCTGAATAACAAACTCGGGATCACCCAGGATGTGGTCAATACCAACGAACATTCCGATATTTTATCCCTCACCCGGAAGATGACCAGCTTTGAAGAAGCGCTCATGCAAAATTATATTGAAGATGGTTACGATACCTTCATCGGGCGGGTGGCCGACGGGCGTAGCCTGAGCAAGGAACAGGTCGACGAAATCGGGCAGGGCCGGGTTTGGGCTGCCGAAAATGCAAAGGAAAACGGCCTGGTCGACCTGTACGGCGGCATTTCGGATGCCGTAAAATTAGCCGCCGGTATGAGTGGACTGGATCACTACCGGGTTGTTCAGCTTCCTAAAATGAAAGACCCCTTTGAAGAACTGTTAAAAGAACTTACCGGCAACGCCCGGATGCGGATCCTTCAAAACGAGTTGGGCGATCAGTACAGCGTGTACAAACAGTTGAAAGATTTGGTCGGCGCCAAGGGAATCCTGACCCGCCTGCCCTACAATATTCAAATAGATTAAACCGTTCACCGCTCAGGAAAAGAGAAGTTGTCTTCGCGGGCAACTTCTTTTTTTATGGCCGAATTTTGATACCTTCGTACTTCATTTAGTGATTATGCTGAAAATTCTTTTATACCCGTTTTCGCTTATTTACGGACTTATAGTGTACATCCGCAATTTCCTGTATGACTACAAATTCGTTGGATCAACCGAGTTCGAAGTTCCGGTCATCTCGGTCGGAAATATCACAGTAGGGGGAACGGGAAAAACACCGCATACCGAGTACCTGGTTGAATTACTGAGGAAACATGTGAAGGTAGCCACACTCAGCCGGGGCTATAAACGGCAAACAAAAGGTTTTTTGCTGGTACAAGCCGAGGCCGACGCCCGGAATGTTGGCGACGAACCCCTGCAGATCAAACGGAAATTTCCGGATGTAACCGTAGCCGTGGATGAAAGCCGTGTGCATGGCATTCAAACCTTGCTGAAAGATCCGGACCTGGCCCCGGATGTGATCATCCTCGACGATGCCTTTCAGCACCGCAGCGTAACACCGGGAATCAATATTCTCCTGATCGACTCAAACCGCCCCCTCGAAGAAGATCATTTACTCCCTTATGGAAGGCTGAGGGAACGGAAATATCAGCGCCGCCGTGCAAATGTGATCATTTACACCAAATGTCCTGACGAAATTACCCCGATCACCCGGCGCATCATTATGAAAAATGTAAACCTGAGACCTTACCAGTCGCTCTATTTCACCACGATGACCTACGGCGAACCTGTTCCCGTTTTCCCGTATGTGGCTGCCCCGATCCCTGACATCCAGGAGAACCGGGCGCCCTCGCTGATGTTAGCTGGTATTGCCAATCCCGGCCAGTTCAGGAATTACCTGGCCTCCAAAACCAAACTACTCGACGAAATGGTCTATAAGGATCATCATTCGTTTACCGAAACCGATTTGCAGACGATCGCGACAAGGTATCGTCAATATATTGAGCAGAAACCGTTTATCCTCACCACAGAAAAGGATGCCATGAGGCTGCAGTTGCATCACGAGATACCGGACGACATCAAACCGCGTTTGTTTTATATTCCGGTGAAGGTTCAGTTTTTATCGAGTGAAGGAAAAAGTTTTAATAAAAAAATAGTTGGCTATGTTAAAGATAATCGAAGCAACCGCGCGTTACATCAGCGAAAAAATCAAACAACAACCTGAGGTAGGAATTATCCTTGGCTCCGGTTTGGGAGGTCTGGTGAACGAAATCCGGATTGAAACGGAGATTCCCTACGCCGAAATCCCGAACTTCCCGGTCTCAACGGTCGACGGACACAACGGGCACCTGATTTTTGGCGAACTGGGGGGTAAAAAGGTATTGGCCATGCAAGGCCGTTTTCATTATTACGAAGGATATTCCATGCAGGAAGTCGTTTTGCCAGTGCGGGTGATGAAAAAACTGGGAATCGAATACTTATTTGTATCGAATGCCACCGGCGGCTTAAACCCCGATTTTAAGATCGGTGATCTGATGGTCATCAGCGACCACATCAACATGTTCCCGGAACATCCGCTTCATGGAAAAAACCTAAATGAACTGGGCCCCCGCTTCCCCGACATGAGCCAGGCTTATAACAAAGAACTGCGCCAGAAAGCCCGGTTTATTGCCTTGAAAAATAAAATCGATATCAAAGAAGGCGTTTATGTGGGCGTGCAGGGGCCAACGTTCGAAACCCCGGCTGAATATAAGATGTTCCGTATTTTAGGCGGCGATGTGGTAGGCATGTCAACCGTTCCCGAAGTGATCGTGGCACGCCACATGAATATGAAAGTTTTTGGTATTTCGATTGTTACCGACAGCGGCGTTCCCGGCGAAATTGTCGAAATTTCGCACGAAGAAGTGCAGGAAGTGGCGATGAAGTCGGAGCCATCGATGACCCTGATCCTGAAAAATCTGATCGCCGAAATTTAAGCCGCCATGAGATTACCCGAATTTGCCGATATTGAAAAAGCGCACGAGCTGATTAAGCCGTTTATTCACCGGACTCCGGTGCTGACTTCGGTATCCGTCAACGAAATTACGGGCGGCGACCTGTATTTCAAGTGCGAGAACCTGCAAAAGGTAGGTGCGTTCAAGTTTCGGGGCGCCTGCAATGCCGTATTTTCACTGAACGATCAGGAAGCCATGCGAGGCGTCTGCACCCATTCGTCGGGAAACCATGCAGCGGCGTTGGCGCTGGCTGCCCGCATGCGCGGTATCCCGGCGTATATTGTCATGCCGGTAACAGCTCCCGCCATCAAGAAGAAAGCCGTGGAAGGTTACGGGGGACAAATCACTTTTTGCCAACCGACCCTGGAGGCCCGCGAAAGCGCCCTGGCCGGGGTGGCTGCCCGTACCGGGGCCATCGAGATTCATCCTTACAACAACATTCAGGTGATTTGCGGACAAGGAACTGCCGCCAAAGAACTGATTGAAGATACCGGCCTGTTTGATCTGATCCTTTGCCCGATTGGCGGAGGCGGACTGCTTAGCGGAACATCGATCTGCGGACGGGCCATGAACCCCAGGGGACTGGTGATTGCCGCCGAACCCGAAGGCGCCGACGACGCTTACCGCTCGTTTCATGCCAAGAAACTGATCCCCTCGGTCAACCCGAAAACCATCGCCGACGGACTGCTCACTTCGGTCGGCGAAATTAACTTCCGCATCATTCAGCGCAAAACCGATGAAATTGTAACCGTTTCAGAACGGGGCATCGTGCGGGCCATGCGGCTGGTTTGGGAACGGATGAAAATTATTATCGAACCCTCGTCGGCCGTACCGCTGGCCGCCATTCTCGAAAATAAAGTGGATGTGCGCGGCAAGAAAGTTGGCATTATCCTCAGCGGCGGCAATGTCGATTTGGAAAAGCTGCCGTTCCACGAGCTGCTTTGAACATGGATCAATCTAACTTAAATAACCGACTATGAATTGGCCCCCTTGGAAACTGGTATTCGGAAAGGTATTGATTGCTTTTCTGTTTTGCTCATGCAGCAGCAACATTGGCACAGACGGGGGATTACTGTGGCGAATCAGTGGAAACGGACTAAAAGAACCCTCATATCTGTTCGGAACAAATCACGGAATGAGCGGGGACTTTTTAGGCCATATCCCCGGTTTTTTCGAAGCCCTTGATTCGGTCAAACAACTGGCTGTTGAGTCCGATCCGACACGTCCGAAAAGACTGGATTCGATCAAACCACTCAATAAATTCTTGCCAACCGATATCTCTTATCCGGATTTGTTGGATGAATCTGAATTAGCAGTCCTGGATTCGATATTATTCATATATTCTACCCTGAATTCGGAGGAAATGAATTTAAACCCGAATTTTCTTTTTAATTAATCTACAGTTCAGCATTCTTAAAAAAGAATCCCGGGAATGGGAAAAAGAAAATCCTTTTTTGAGCGTAGTCCATTTCAGTAGAAACATCGATTCCAGAGTGATGAAAATTGCCAGGTTCAGGTCTTATCCGATTATTGAGTTAGATTCGGAGGAAAAAATGGACCGGTTAGGATTGCGGGATTGGAGTATTCTGTTTTCTTCTGACGATTTGCAAGCAAAAGCGAAAGAAATGATACGCTATCTGAGAGATTATCAGGGGCATAATATATTGGCCATTAGCAGGTTGGGGCAAGAAACATATTATGACCAAAATTTGACGGAGATTGAAAAATGGAGCACGCATCCTATCCTTTTGAAAGACAAAAAAGCTAAGCAGGTTCATGCCGCGATGTCAATTGAAAGGAATATCTTCTGGATGGACAAGATGGTATCAATAATAGAACAACAACCGACCTTTATTATGATTGGCGTAGCTCATTTACCTGGCAAAAAGGGGGTTATCAATCTCTTACGAAAGAAAGGCTTTATCGTTCAACCAATCAGGTAATCAGCTTGTGAGCGATGATGTAGCATAACCTTTCGGTTAAGACAAACAGGAAAACATTTGAAATACGGCAGGGAGCATGGGGCAGAGAGCAGAAGCCAGTTTTTAGTCGTGGTTCTGCTCATGTACTTTTTAGGTCCAAGCTGCAAGCTGTACTGATTACTGTTCACTGTTCACCGATTGTCCTCCCACCCCGGCGGGGTGAAATACGGGTAACCCCGGGTAAGCCGGCAACTACCTGAGAAACCCGGGAATCGGACCGGCAGGCAACAGTAAGGCGCAGCCACCGGTGCAGCAAACAGCACCTGGGTTTCATGCGCCGAACACAGCAAGGCTTCCCGAAAAATATTATACACGAAGGCGGAAATACGGCATGGGCGTAGAGCACGGACTTAGAGCAAGGAGCAATTATCGGAAACCGGAGAAAGTACCAGTGTTCAGTACCAGTATTCAGTTGCGGTTTTCCTGCAAGAGCAAGTAGCAAGCCCCAAGCTCCATGCTCCATGCCGCAATAACTAATGACTAATGACCAAATGACAGGGCCCTGAGAAAGTCTCCTTTTACTTAGGCGCTCAGGTACTTTTAACGCCAATGGATACCGCTTTTCTCATTAACAACGCTTTGCTGCCGTTTTTGTAGTAAGCCGGTCGTTCGCCAACTACGTCAAAGCCGGTTTGCAGATAAAGCTGAACGGCTGCATCGTTCATCTCGCTGACTTCCAGCCTAAGGAAGCTAAAACCTGCGCTTCGGGCGCGTTTTTCGGCTTCGTCAATCAGTTTCCGGCCAAGGCCTTTGCCCCGGAAACGGGGTGAAACAGCCAGCGAATAAATCCGCATGGCCGGGCTGATTTTTCGTTTCAGTAAAATAATAAACGAACTGATTTCCCCGGCCTCTTCGGAGAGCAGAACATCGGCTTTGGCCCGCGTGACCAGGTAACGAAGCTGTCGGGCCGAAAAGCTTTCTTCCTGAAAACAAATTTCTTCCAGCTCCCTGAGTTTGCCCAGGTCCGACGCTGTCGCCCGGCGAAAGTTCACCGCCTTGTTCATGCTTTTCTTCCTTTCTGCTCCATGCGGCTGACAAACTCGCGCAAGATCCGGCGGTACAGCTCGTCTCCCAGGATGTCATCTTCCACCCCCTGGTCGATCGACGGATTATCGTTTACCTCAATCACAATCGATCGGCCGTCAATTTCCTTCAAATCAACACCATACAATCCTTTCCCGATCAGCGACGCTGCTTTCACCGCGTTACGGACCACGTGTTTGGGCACCTTGCTTAAAGGTACCGACTCGTAGGTTCCCGATTTTGGTTTGTTTGGATCCTGGTGGTTATAGATTTGCCAATGGCCCCGCGCCATAAAATACTTGCAGGCATACAAAGGCTCTCCGTTGATGATGCCGATACGCCAGTCGAAGCTGGTAGGGACAAACTCCTGCGCCAGGAAAACGGAGGTTCTTTCGGACAGCATCTCCAGCGCTTTTTTATATTCTTCCTCGTTGTTCACCTTGTGCATACCAATCGAAAATGAACCATCCGGCACTTTCAGGATAATGGGAGTCCCCAGGTAGGCGCTCAGCTCGTCAAACGAGTTCATGTTGTTTATAAAGATGAGCTTTGATTTTGGCGTCGGGATGCCTTCCCGTTCCATCAGTTCCTTTAAATACACCTTGTTGGTACAACGGATGATTGACAAAGGATCGTCGATCACGACCATGTCGGCTTGCCAGGCTTTTTGGGCCAGACGGTAGGTGATGTGGTTGAGCGAAGTAGTTTGCCGGATAAACAGCCCGTCGAATTCGAGCAGGCGCGTGGTATCTTCTTCGGTGATCAGCTCGGCATTGATGTTCATTTTTTTTGCCTGACTGATAAACTTGTTCAGGGCCGCTTTATTGCTTGGAGGAAGTTGCTCCGCCGGATCGTACAAAATGGCCAGATCGAAGCGCGAGGCCTTGTGCAACCGGGGCTGTCGCCATATTTTTTTACTGAAATTATCCAACGTTTGAGCAAACAGGTCCTGCTGGGCATCGTTCAACTCGTTCAGGCTTAATACCCGTACCGAATCGATCTGGTTTTTGGGACGGTTGGCAAAGGTTACCCGCAACAAGGGACAGGGCAATTGTTCAAAAATATAACGGGCAATTTTATTTAGTTCCGGCTCATTGGTCATCCCAAAATAAATATCGACTTCATAATAATCAATGTCATTCGGTTGTCTGCTTTGCAACCACTTGTAACATATTTTTTGAAGGTAATTCTCCATCCGGGTCAGGGCGCCGCTTTCGATGCGGTTAATGACATCGACGGTGGGAAGCACTTTATGCCCGCGCGCCTGTGCCAGCAAAGAACAGTAATAACCTTCCGAATGATAATCCAGCGTACTGCACAGGTTAATGACCAGTAAAGGTTGTTTGCTCAGGTGTTCATTTTGCAGGTAATCTGCTGCTGTTGTCAGCGTTTCTGTTTCGTAGTAGGGTTTCCACTGCACGAACGAATCCACCAATATTAAGGTTGATTGCATCTCTGTCTCAAATCAAAAATTGCTTGTTATATCTTATTTTACTGCGATCAGTGGCCATTTGTATTCTTTTTATCCGGTTAAACGTTCCGGCAGAAAGCCTATTGCCAGATCTTTACCTGATCGTTATGCTCTGTTTTCCGGCCGTACAATTGTAAGCATTTTATTGAAAGATTATTCTTTTTGATTCATTTTTTTAAGCCGGGCCGAAGATAATTTTCGGGCCCTAACCATCTGGCTTAACGTGCAGTTTTTCAATACAAAACAATCCGTTTAGGCTAAGCACCTCATGTGACCGAGCTACAGCAAGGGACTTAACAAACGCGAAAAAGATTCTTTTGCCTTGTCCGACCAGTGTCTTTTTTTCCAATCCGGCAGAAGAATTTCGCGGCTTTGTTTCAGGTCGTTCAGAAATTGCTTTTCAAGGACTCCTGCGGTCAATTCGTCGTAAATCATCGCGTTCACCTCGAAGTTGGTTTCCAGGCTTCTGAAGTCGAAGTTAGCTGTTCCTACCGACGAGAAGACACCGTCGACAATAATTAGTTTGCTGTGCATAAAGCCGGGCTGGTAGAAATAAATTTTCACCCCTGCTTCAAGCAATTCAGCGATATACGAGTGGGTACTCCATTTGGGAGTAATGGCATCCGATTTTTGAGGAAGCAGCACACGGATATCGATTCCCCCGAGGGCCGCCACCTTCATGGCATTGGCAATTTCGGGAGTTGGAATGAGGTAGGGCGTGGCCATGTATACCCGTTCGCGGGCTGAGGCGATGGCCGAAAAGTAAGCCTGGCTAATGGTTTCCCAGTCAGAATCGGGTCCGCTATGCACAATTTGCACCATTTTGCCCTTGCCGGGTTTAATCGGGTGAAAATAGTGTTCGCCTTGTAAAATTTCTTTGGACACAAAAAACCAGTCGGCCATAAAAATGATCTGCAAGCCGGTTGCGGCGCCGCCTTTCAACATCAGGTGCGTATCGCGCCAATGACCCAGTTTCCGGGTTCCGTGTAAATAGCGGTCGGCGATATTTAAGCCACCGACGAAAGCTGTTGTCCCATCAACCACAACAATCTTCCGGTGATCCCGATAATTAGCCCGCGAGGTCAGCATCGGGAAACGCACCTTCATAAAACAATCAATCTTTACACCGGCTTCTTCCAGTGAACGGATGTATTTTTTAGGCAGCTCCCAACTTCCCACATCATCGAAAATAAAACGGACTTCCACCCCTTCCCGGGCTTTCCGGATCAGCAACTCGCGAAACTGGTTGCCGATCATGTCGTCTTCAACAATATAAAATTCGATATGAATATGATGATGGGCTTCTTCGATCGCCTGAAACAAGGCCGGGAACGTTTGTTCGCCGTTCTTCAACACGGTCACCTCGTTATCATCGGTCAACAAGGCATTCGAATTTGACAGCATCAGGTTGATCAGGTGTTTTTTGCCGAATATGGCTTCACTGAAAATCTCGTAGTTTTTTGGCAACTGATCGAGCTGGCTTTGTGTCATCTTCCTGAGGTTTTCCAGGTCTTTCAGCCCTTTGCGCGAAAACATTTTCTTTTTACGGTACTCCTGCCCGAAAAACAGGTAAAAAATGATGCCGGCGAAAGGCAACAACACGAGCACCAGGATCCAACTGATGGTTTTCAGCGGGCTGCGGTTCTCGAGGACGATCAGGATGGCAATAAAAATAACAGTTAATAAATATACCAGGTTAAGTACAACAGGCAAATTTTCCCAAATTTCAGTATGTAGGCTAAACATAGTCGTAAAATGAAATCATGTGTCTAAAATTGGAGAATTTATTGTTGATTAACAAACTAAATTGCATTTCGTAAAAAATAAAAAAAGATGCCATGAAACCTTATTTGATTTTGCTTATTTCATTTGCGGTACTTCTGGGTTGCGCCACCCGGCAGTCCATACGTATTGAAACCGCTGAAACCGATAGCGGGGAGGACAGTGTCAGCTACGAACTGATTGTTTTTGATCCAGGCTTTGAAAGCTGGTTCCTGAAAAACCATAAACCTTCGCAATTCCGCAGCCAATCTTATTACGAATACTGGAACAGGCGCTATGTTCAGGCCTGGAACTATCATGAAACGGGATTCAGGCACCGGCAGTTAATCGATGGTTATATCAACTACGATTCGAACACGGATTACGGGCCGGAAATCAACCACAAACTCTTTTATTATTTTATGTACGTGGAACATGCCCTGAAGATCCCGATCATCCCCGACGGACCGAGAATTTACTGACCGATTTTTCGCGACGAACAAGAGGCTGTGTGAATACGGATTTAACTCTTCCGGTAGAATACCTCAAGCCGGGTATCGTCCAGCATTTCGCTTACTGAGGGAAGGGCAACCAGCCGGGGCGCTTCCACTCCCGCTCCAAACCAGTTGTTCCCGATGTACACATGGGCTTCGTCCCACAGGTCGTGATCGATGAAGCTTTGGAGCAATTGCCGGCCTCCCTCAACAACAACCGATTGCAGCTGGCGGTTGTACAGGAACTGCAATATTTGCGGAACAATTTGCCCGGCAAAATCAAGCTGCACATAGGCTGTATTTGTATCCGGAGAAACTTCTTTTTCTGTAAAAATGACTGTGGGAACCCGGCCGTCTTTGATCTGCAAATGATCGGGCAGCCGGTTGCTCCGGTCGAGCGCCATACGTACCGGTTGTTTGCCGTCCCAATCGCGAACGGTCAGCGAGGGATTATCTTTCAGTGCAGTGTTGGTACCAATCAGGATGGCCGCTTCTTCGGTCCGCTGACGGTGTACCAGGCGGCGCGAAAGCTCGTTGCTGATCCAGTTGGGCTTTCCGCACCCCGCCAGGATGCGGTCCCGATCGAGAAATCCGTCGAGGGTTTGGGCCCATTTCAGGATCACGTAGGGTCGTTTCTGTTGATGAAAGGTAAAAAAGCGCCGGTTCAGTTCAAGGCATTCTTCGCCCAGAACGCCCAGATCAACACGGATCCCGGCCTTCCTCATTTTTTCAATCCCTTTCCCGGCCACTTCGGCGAAGGGATCAACTGAACCCACCACCACATGCGGAATCCGGTGCGAAATAATGAGATCGGAACAAGGGGGCGTTTTACCAAAGTGGGCACAAGGCTCCAGGCTAACGTAAATGGTCGACTCGCTTAGCAACGATTGGTCTTTTACCGCGTTCACGGCATTCACTTCGGCATGGGGTCCGCCGTACTGCCGGTGAAAACCTTCGCCGATGATCTTATCGTTATGCACAATCACCGCTCCCACCATCGGGTTGGGCGCCACTTCGCCCATGCCCAGCCGGGCAAGCTGGATGCATCGGTTCATATATTTTTCAGCAATCTTCACACAGTGAAACCTTAGTTCGAAAAACCTTCAAAATAATCTCTCCAAAACTACGCATAAATCCGGTAGTATAATTCGCAGATCTCAGGATGGTGGCAATTCTTTCCTGGTCAACATCTGTTTTGTCTATTTTGATACCTGCCGGGTAATTTTTAAAGTTTAAACGAACGACAATGATAAGGCCTGTTGTTGTTGAAGTTGGTTCAATAAACTTTTAAATTCTTTCATAATCCGCTAAGCCGATTGTGAACCGTCGGTTCGAAAACCGGCACACCCGAATATCAAACGGACTCCTGTAATTAATGTTTTCTTAACCTTTTTTAGTTGACTTTATCAACGATATCCCTGTACATTTGCAAGCTCAAGAAAATATATTTATGTCGTCGCAAAAACCATTAGGGTATTTACTAGGGAAAACCATGCGGGTTTACCGGAATAAAATGACTGGTAAGCTCAAGGAAAACGAGCTGGAACTGGGCCTGGATCAATTTTTGATCCTGCTGCAGCTAAATGCCCGCGAAGATGTGACCCAACAGGATTTGGCCAATCACCTGCAAAAAGACAAGTCGATTATCCTGCGCCAGATCAATGTACTGCTCGAAAAACGATACGTCGTACGATTGCCCGACAAGAAAGATAAGCGCAAGAAAAACCTGATACTCACGCAAAAAGGCTCAGAAACTTTACAGCAAGCTCTTCAAATTGGAAGAACGCTTTCGGAAGAACTACTCAGCGGAATCAGTCAGGAGGAGATTCACATTTTTGAGCAGGTACTCCAAAAAATACAGGAAAACAGTGGCTTGGAACAGGAACTATGCAATTGTTGACTTTAACAACTAAATTACCATACAATAAGAAAACAGCATGAAAACAATGACATCATTAAAAAGACTGAGTTTGATTTTACTGTTCGCAGGCGCGGTATCGTGCTCCGGAAAACAGGAAGGCGGGCAGCAGGGAACGGTTCCCCAGGTGAGGGAATACCAGGTTGTTACATTAAAACCGCAGGACATCACCTTATATAAAGATTACCCGGCTACGCTGCAAGGGAAACAAACCGTTGAAATCCGCCCGAAGGTGGCCGGATATATCGACGCGATCCTGGTTGACGAGGGCGCCTTTGTGCGGAAAGGGCAGGTGCTTTTCCGACTCAACGCCAACGACATTCAAGCCAGTGTACGCTCGGCCGAAGCCCAGGTAAAGGTGGCCGAAGCCGAAGTTGTGGCGTCAACAATTAACCTCGAAAAAACCAAACCGCTGGTCGAAAAGGACATCATCAGCAAGTTCGACCTCGAATCGGCTGAATCGACCCTCAAAGCCCGAGAAGCCCAGTTGGCGCAGGCCAAAGCCAACCTCGAGAATGCCAGGGCCAACCTGCAATACACGGTAATTACCAGTCCGACCGACGGCATCATCGGAAATTTCCCGTACCGTATGGGTAGCCTGGTCAGCAGTACCATCGCGCAACCGCTGACCACCGTGTCGAACACCAACGAGATGTATGCTTATTTTGCCATGAACGAAAAAGAGTTTCTGGCCCTGACCAACAGGCTGGAAGGGGCCAACCTTCAGCAAAAACTGGCTACCCTGCCCGGCGTTCAGTTGGCGCTGGCCGACAATTCGCTTTACCGCGAGGGCGGAACCATTGAAACGGCCAGCGGGCTGGTCGATCAGCAAACCGGCTCGGTGAATGTGCGGGCTACCTTCCCCAACAGCGAAGGCCTGCTCCGGAGCGGCAGCAGTGGATCGGTCCGTATTCCGCAGCCCCTGGCAGCAGCCCTGATCGTCCCGCAGAATGCCACCTTCGAATTGCAGAACAAACACTTTGTGTACGTGGTGGGCGCTGAAAACAAGGTGCGCAGCACGCCCGTTGAAGTGCTTTCAGGGAACCTGAAAGAAGTGTATGTAGTGACTTCCGGTTTAAACGAAGGCGACCAGGTGGTCGTGGAAGGTATTGCCAGCTTGCGCAACGACATGCCGATTCAGCCAAAACTGGTGGAGGCCGACCGTTTCGCCGGAAACCAGGCAGCAGGAAATCAGCGTAGAAACTAAATCCGAAGAAAATCATGTTCAGAAAATTTATAGAACGGCCGGTTTTATCATCGGTCATTTCCATTATTATTGTTATTCTCGGAGTGTTGGGTCTGGTAAGTCTGCCCATTGAACAATACCCCGACATTGCACCGCCCACGATCCGGGTATCTGCCAGTTATACCGGGGCTAATGCCGAAACGGTGATGAAAAGCGTGATCATTCCCCTTGAAGAACAGATCAACGGGGTGGAAGACATGACCTACATGACATCGACTGCCAATAACAACGGGGCGGCTACCATCGAGGTCTATTTCAAGCAGGGAGTTGATGCCGATATGGCGGCCGTGAACGTGCAAAACCGCGTGGCCCGGGCAAACAGCATCCTGCCCGCCGAAGTGACCCGAGCCGGGGTGATTACCGCCAAACGGCAAAACAGCATGTTGATGGTCTTCTCTCTGTACAGCCCTACCGGCGAGTACGACGAAGTTTTTCTCCAGAACTACAGCAAGATCAACCTGCTGCCGCAGATTCAACGGGTGAACGGCGTGGGCGAAGCGATGGTGTTTGGCGCCAAAGACTATTCGATGCGTGTTTGGCTCAAACCCGACGTGATGGCCGCTTATAGTCTGATGCCTTCGGATGTGATTGCCGCCCTGAACGAGCAGAACCTGGAAGCTGCACCGGGCCGCTTCGGCGAGTTAAACGAACAGTCGTTTGAATATGTGATCAAATACAAAGGGAAGCTTAGCGAGCCCGAAGAGTTCGAAAATATTATCATCAAGGCCGATAGAAACGGCAACCTGTTGCGATTGAGCGATGTGGCCCGGATCGAACTCGGCGCACTCAATTACTCGGTCAGCACGGCAACCATGAACAAACCGGGCATCACGATGGCCGTTTTCCAGTCGCCCGGATCGAACGCCCGCGAGGTGATTATTGAAGCGAAAAAAGTGTTGAAAGAAGTAGCCGAAACTTTCCCCGAAGGCGTGAAGTACCACATCCTGGTGGATGCCAATGAATTTCTCGACAGCTCGATCTCCAAAGTGCTTCACACCTTGCTCGAAGCATTCCTTCTGGTGTTTGTTGTGGTGTTTGTTTTTTTGCCGAACTTCCGCGCCACGCTCATTCCCGCCATTTCGGTGCCCGTTGCGATTGTTGGCACTTTCTTTTTCCTGAATGTTTTTGGTTTTACCATCAACCTGCTCACCCTGTTTGCCCTGGTGCTGGCCATCGGGATTGTGGTGGACGATGCCATTGTGGTGGTGGAAGCCGTACATGCCAAGCTCGATCAGGGGGCGAGGAATGCAAAAGAAGCGGCCATCTCTGCCATGAGCGAAATTTCGACGGCAATTGTTTCCATCACCCTGGTGATGTCGGCCGTGTTTATCCCGGTCACGTTTATCACCGGAACAACCGGCGTATTTTACAAGCAGTTTGGGATTACGCTGGCCGTGGCTATCCTGTTGTCGGCAGTAAATGCGCTGACGCTAAGTCCCGCGCTTTGTGCCATCTTTTTGAAACCTCACAGCGAGAGTTCGTTGCACAACAAAGGCCTGATGCAGCGGTTTTATGCCTCATTTAACGCGGCTTTTGATGCCATGACCGGGAAATACCGGAAGACGGTCAACTTTTTTATGGTACGAAGATGGGTGGCTGTTGCCTTGATTGTTGTTTTTACCGCGGGCCTGTTTTTACTGATGAAAACCACGCCAACGGGTTTTGTGCCTTCCGAAGATACCGGGCGGATGTTTGTCGACATCAGCCTGCCTCCGGCCACTTCGGCAGAACGGACCCGTCAGGTTGTCTCGGAAGTGGACCAGATTCTGGCGAATACCCCCGAAATCGATGGTCGTTCGATGATTGTTGGAAACTCGCTGATCAGCGGACAAGGCAGTTCATACGGGATGCTCATCTGTAACCTGAAACCGTTCAACGAACGAAAAGGGGACGGGCAGGACCTGAACAGCGTCATCAAAAAACTGTACGGGGCTACCGCGCAGATCAAAGATGCCCGGATTATCTTTTTTACCCCGCCAATGGTTCCGGGATTTAGTATCTCCGGCGGTTTTGAACTGAAACTGGAAGACAAAACCGGCGGCGACATCAAGAAGTTCGAGCAGATATCCGGTCAGTTTTTGGGAGCCCTCAACCAGCGTCCCGAAATTCAGTATGCCATGACTGCCTTCAATACCAATTTCCCGCAATACCAGGTCGATGTGAATGTGGCCCGCTGCAAACAATCGGGCATCACGGTCAACTCGGTGCTGTCGGCCCTGCAGGGGTACATCGGCGGTTATTATGCGTCCGACTTTAACCGCTTCGGAAAACAATACCGCATCATGGTGCAGTCGGAAGCCGGCTACCGGGGTAATCCCGAAGACCTGAACAACATGTACGTTCGCACGGCTGAAGGACAAATGGCGCCCATCACCCAGTTTATTGACCTAAAACGGGTTTATGGTCCGGAAAATATTACCCGTTTCAATATGTACACCTCTATTTCGGTGAACGGTTCGCCCAATTTTGGGTACAGTACCGGCGATGCCATCAACGCCATTGAAGAAGTGGCTGCGCAAACACTCCCTCAGGGATATGCATACGAATATTCGGGACTGACGCGCGAAGAAATGGCTTCGGGCAGCCAATCGGCGCTCATTTTTGCCTTGAGTATCATTTTCGTGTACTTCCTGCTGGCAGCACAATACGAGAGCTACATTCTGCCGCTGTCTATTCTCACCTCCATGCCCATTGGGGTGGCCGGTTCATTTATTTTTGCCCGGCTGATGGGGGTTGAAAATAATATTTACCTGCAAATTTCACTGATTATGCTGCTCGGCCTGCTGGCCAAAAATGCGATTCTGATTGTTGAATTTGCCCTGCAGCGCCGTCATGCCGGCATGAGCATCCTGCAATCGGCCATTGAAGGCGCTACAGCCCGTTTACGCCCGATTCTGATGACTTCATTCGCCTTTATTTTTGGCCTGATTCCGCTGGTGATTGGCGGTGGAGTTGGAGCAAACGGAAACCGGTCGATCGGGGTAGGCGCCGTTGGCGGCATGCTTGTTGGGACCCTGATCGGCATCCTGGTTATTCCGTCCATGTATGTGATTTTTCAAACACTGCAGGAAAGGGTGAAAAAGCCGGTTGTTGAAGAAATTTCAGACATGAATACCATGGAATAGCGATTCCTGAAAAAAAATCAGAAATAATGATGAAAACAAATTCTTTCAAACAGATACTTCCCGCTTTTGGATTGACGGTCCTGTTGTGGTCGTGCAGCACGCCGCGCCACTTTCAACGGGAAACCATTGACACCAACGGATTGTACGGAACAGTTGAAGCCGGTTCGGCAAACCTGGCCGACCGACCCTGGCAGGAACTTTTTACCGACCCGCAGTTAGTGAGTTATATCGGAACGGGACTGGAGAATAACCTGGATCTTCAGGTTGCCATTCAACGGGTGGCGGAGTCTGAAGCTTACCTGGCACAAAGCAAGGCCATGCTGTTGCCGGGAATCAATGCAGTGGGCACCGGCGTTTATACCCGTAATCCCGAATCGGTTTATCCCGACGGACCACGCGAGGTAAACAGCTACCAACTGGGGTTGGAAGCCAGTTGGGAAGTTGACATCTGGGGAAAGCTCCGCAGTTCGAAACGGGCAGCTTATGCCAACTTGCTGGCTACCGATGCGGGGCGAAAAGCGGTGCAAACCCGTTTGATTTCAAGCATCGCAACAAGCTATTATAACCTGCTGGCGCTGGATGCCAAGTTGCTGATTACGAGGCAGACCGTGAGAAACAACATCGATTTGGTGGAAACCATGAAGGTATTGAAGGAAAGCGGAAGAGTGACCGGCGCCGCCATCGTGCAAAGCGAAGCAGCCCGTTATGCTGCCGAAGTGACTATTCCCGATCTGGAACAGCAATTGCGTGAAACCACCAACGCCTTATGCCTGTTGCTGGGACGTACACCCGTTGAGCTGCAACGCGGAAAGCTTACCGAACAAAAATATGGCACCCTGCTGCAAACCGGGGTTCCGGCACAGTTACTCGATAATCGCCCTGACGTGATGCAGGCCGAATACGCCGTGATCAGCGCCTTTGAAATGACAAACAGCGCACGTGCATACTTTTATCCCGGCCTGACCATCAACGCATCAACCGGCTTTGCCGCAACCCGGCTTGATGAACTGCTCGACCCGGCTGCGTTTGCCGCCCAGGTGATTGGCGGATTGGCAGCTCCGGTTTTCAACAAGCGCGCGAATGTGACGCGTTTAAAGGTGGCCAAAGCGCAACAGGAACAGGCTTTGTTGAGTTTGCGTCAGGCTTTGCTTAACGCCGGTCAGGAGGTGAACAACGCCCTGGGGACTTATCAGTCGGCCAGCCAAAAAGCAAGTTTGCGGGAGCAACAGCTTATCGCGCTCGAAAAGTCGGTGGAATACACCCGGGAACTGCTGAACTACGGCTCGGCAACTTACACCGAGGTGCTGAATGCGCAGCAAAACTTACTGACGGCCCAGCTGGGACAGGTGAATGATAAACTGCAACAACTCAACGCTACGGTATCTCTTTACCGGGCGCTCGGCGGCGGATGGAGATAGAACAAAACAGAAAATAAAAAAAGGCAGTCCTCTGACTGCCTTTCCCGCCCCGGTTTCCCGGGGAACTAACCTAAACCAACTAAACCTATTAAACCATGAGCTTGCCGGAAATTACTTCCCGGTTTGCCACTTGATTAAATATCTGCCCGTTAACGGGATGTTAACGAACAAATATATTCGATTTCGAGGCAAAGATATCAAAAAATCAATATACTCCTATCTGATTTGAATAATTAATAAAGTACATTGTACTTTTATTTAATCCGGGATTCAAACTGCGACTGTTCCGGAAAATTGTTCCAATGGCAGAAGTCTGCTATCGGCACACCGCTATTTGAATCAATTGGGAAATTTCCCGCTTTTTTCAAAACTTCAGGGGTGTTGGTTTCGTTTAGGTGTAAAGATTGGTTTACTCCGCAGAACATACCGAACCGCTTGAAATTGGAGAATGAATTAGTTTCGCCAGGTAATATGTATGACATCTTTTGCGTTTTTGTTTAAATAATATTAGTTTTACAGACGGCTAGATCATTAAAACATTATTAAATATGGACTTACATAAAAAGTTACATTCAAGCAATCCTTTATTTTTCGGTACGACCTATTATAAACCTAAAAACATGTCGCACCAGGATATTCTAACCAAGTACGAAAAGATCCCGACCTTCATTTATTACGAATCGGAAGAAGCGTCGATCCTGGTTGCCGGAGAAATGGCCGCCGTGATCAGGGAAAAGGAACATCTGGGCCAGAATTGCGTACTCGGACTTCCAACCGGTTCGTCGCCCATCGGGGTTTATGCCGAACTGGTCCGTATGCACCGGGAAGAAGGGTTGAGCTTCAAACATGTCGTTACCTTTAACCTGGATGAATATTACCCGATGGGGCAGGTCTCCGTGCATTCTTATCATCAATATATGTACAATCATCTTTTCAGGCACATCGACATTTTACCTGAAAACATTCATATTCCGCAGGGAGATCGTCCCTTCGGCGAAGTTTACCAGTTGTGCCGCGACTACGACAAGGCGATTAAAGATGCAGGTGGAATTGATGTTCAGCTTTTGGGAATTGGTCGTACCGGTCATATCGGTTTTAATGAACCCGGTTCGCAGTTAAGTTCAAAAACCCGGATGATTGTTCTGGATACGACAACCAAACAGGATGCAGCCCGCGATTTTGGCGGGATCACCAAGGTCCCGCAACGGGCCATTACCATGGGAATAGATAATATTATGAATGCCCGGAAGGTGATTTTACTCGGTTTCGGCGAAGCCAAAGCCAACATTTTGCAGAAAACCATCGAGGGACCAATTACCGAGCAAGTCCCGGCCAGTTACCTGCAGCAACATGGCAACGCGAAAATTTACATCGACATTGCCGCTGCCATGCAGCTTACCCGCGTTAAAACGCCCTGGCTGGTCGACACCTGCGACTGGAGTTCCGATCAGCTGGTGAGAAAAGCGATTGTTTGGCTGTGTCAGCAAACCGGAAAATCAATTTTAAAGCTGACAAACAACGACTATATTAATAACGGCCTGAGCGACCTGATCTCGGATAAAGGATCGGCCTACGCCCTCAATATTAAGGTTTTTAACGACTTGCAGCATACGATTACCGGCTGGCCTGGCGGAAAGCCGCATGCCGACGACAGCAACCGGCCTGAGCGAAAATCGCCTGCAAAAAAGCGGGTGGTCGTATTCAGTCCCCACCCCGACGACGATGTGATTTCGATGGGCGGTACGCTCATCCGTTTGGTGGAGCAGGGACACGAAGTTCATGTGGCTTACCAGGTTTCCGGGAATATTGCCGTTTCCGACGAATATGCCAACCGGTTTATTTCGTTTCACAATTCGTACACAAACTATTACGACCCGGGGAACGAACATCAAAAAGAACAATACGAAAAAACTACCTCATTTCTCTCAACAAAAAAAGAAGGAGAAAAAGACATTCCGGATGTACGTATATTGAAAGGCTTAATCCGCCGGATGGAGGCCAAAGCAGCCTGTCGTTTTGCCGGGGTAAATACATCGAACGTACATTTTCTCGACCTGCCTTTTTACGAAACCGGCGAAATCAGGAAGAAACCGCTGGCAGAGGAAGATATCCGGATCATCAAGGATTTTCTTCTTGAAATTCAGCCTCATCAGATTTTTGCGGCCGGCGACCTGTCTGACCCGCACGGGACACACCGTGTTTGTCTGGATGCTATTTTGGTGGCGCTGGAAGAACTAAAGGAAGAGGCATGGATGAAAGACTGTTGGTTATGGCTTTACCGCGGCGCCTGGCACGAATGGGATATTGACCAGATTGAGATGGCCGTACCCATCAGTCCGGAAGAATTGTATAAAAAACGGGAAGCTATTTTCAGGCACCAGTCGCAGAAAGAAGGCGCCATGTTTATGGGGAATGATGCCCGCGAATTCTGGCAACGCGCTGAAGACCGGAACCATGCCACCGCCGGTTTATACAACAAACTGGGCATGGCCGAATACGAAGCGATGGAAGCCTTTGTCCGGTATTATCCGTAGCCAGGCTTCAAGGAGTGAGTAAGGAGACGGGAGACGGGAGAATGGTGGCAAGTCGCAGTTTTACTTGGCACTTCTTAGAGAACGCCGGGAAGCGCAAAGTTCCGCAAAGAGCAGGCTGCAAGCCGCAAGCCGCCAATGACTAATGAAATGACCAATAACCAATAACTAAAAAATGACCTTTTCAAAACGCCTGATGTCGCTGGATGTGCTCCGGGGGCTGACCATTGTCCTGATGATCATTGTAAATAATCCGGGAAGCTGGAGCCATGTTTATGCGCCCTTACGACATGCCGCCTGGAACGGTTGCACACCCACCGACCTCGTTTTTCCGTTCTTCCTGTTTATCGTGGGAACCGCCATGTGGTACTCGTTTAAAAAATTTGATCATCAGCTAACCAAAGAGCTCTCGTTAAAGATCATCCGGCGAACCGTTCTGATTTTTGCACTCGGTTTGTTCCTGAACGGTTTTCCGTTTATCGATTTTCATTTCAGCAGCTTTCGCCTGATGGGCGTCCTTCAGCGGATCGCCCTTGGCTACGGCATCGCTTCTTTTATCGTGTTGTTAAGCCCGATCCGGTGGACCTATATCATTTCGGCCCTGCTCTTAACGGCTTATTGGAGTATTCTGTGGCTGTTTGGAGGTGAGCAGCCGTTTTCGCTGGAAGGAAATGCCTCCCTGCGCTTCGATTTGTTTGTTTTGGGTGAAGGGCATTTATACCGCGGATACGGCATTCCCTTTGACCCGGAAGGCCTGCTCAGCACCCTGCCGGCAGTGGTGAATGTGTTGTTCGGCTATTTTGCCGGCCGTTTGATTGACCGCGAAACAAATAAACAGGCCGCCGTTTACAAGCTGATTGGATTTGGAGCGGCAGCCGTTATCCTGGCCCTGATCTGGAACCCGTTTTTCCCGATCAACAAGCCCATCTGGTCCGGGTCGTATGTACTCTATACCTCCGGTCTGGCCGGTATCTTCCTCGCACTTTTAATCTGGGTGACCGACATCAAAGGACAGCAGAAATGGGCGCAGCCTTTTCTCGTTTATGGTATGAACCCGCTGTTCATTTTTGTCCTTGCCGGGATGTGGGCGCGAATGTTATCCCTGGTTCAGGTTGCATCGTTGAGCGGGACCAAATCATTAAAAGCATTTATTTACCAGGATTTACTTGTCCCTTGGGCCGGCGAGCTCAACGGATCGCTGCTGTTTGCCTTGCACCTGGCCGTTTTATTTTGGATAGTCGGGTTCATTTTGTACCGGAAAAAGATTTTTATAAAAATATAGCGATGTGGTTATGTGATTGGCCAATCAGCAACAAGCAGATAAAACAAATGGCATCGTCATGTTCCATACCTGAAATTTGATTTAAATTAGTGGCTTCAACTTTTAAACAGTTTTAACCAATGCAAAAATTACATCTCCTGTTCCTGCTTGCACTAAGTGTTTCGGTTTCAGCGCAGACCCATTCGCCCAAGTTCGAATTCAGAGCAGCATGGGTAGCTACGGTAAATAACATCGATTGGCCGTCGAAGCCCGGTTTAACGCCCAATCAACAACAGGCAGAGGCCATTGAACTGCTCGACCTGATGCAGCAAAACGGGATGAATGCCATTATTTTTCAGGTCAGGCCTGCTGCCGATGCGTTTTACCCGTCATCGCTGGAACCCTGGTCGCGCTATCTGACCGGCACTCCCGGGAAAAATCCCGGTTACGACCCGTTAAAATTCTGGATTCAGGAGTGCCACAACAGGAATATGGAATTTCACGCATGGATGAACCCCTTCCGGGTAGCGCAAAATGCCGACGAACCGCTGGCCGGCAACCACATTGCTTTTAAACACCCCGAATGGATTATTAAATACGGAGGGAAGCTGTATTTTAACCCGGCCCTGTCGGAAACGCGCGAATTTATTGCCAATGTCGTTCAGGATCTGGTCAGACGATACGACGTGGATGCTATTCATTTTGACGATTATTTTTACCCTTACCCGGTTGCCGGCGAACCTTTTCCTGATATTCCTTATTTTGAACAGTATCCGCGGCAGTTCGGGCCGGGCCAACTTGACGACTGGCGGCGCGATAATGTAAACCGCACGATTCTTCTGCTGGCAACAACCATCAAAGCCACTAAACCTTGGGTGAAGTTTGGCATCAGCCCGTTCGGTGTCTGGCGTAACCAGGCCGACGACTCACGGGGATCGGCGACAAAAGCGGGTGTCACCAATTACGACCACCTGTACGCCGACATTTTAACCTGGCAAAAGGAGTGCTGGATTGATTACGTCCTTCCGCAATTATACTGGCAAATCGGTCATCCGGCAGTCGATTTTAATTTATTGTGTAACTGGTGGAACGAACATCGCTATAACCGGGCGCTTTACGTCGGTCATGCCGTTTACAAACTGGAGCCCGGTTCAACAACACCCGAATGGAAAGAAGCCGGACAGTTGCCGCGGCAAATTGAGTTGACCCGCCGGATTGACGGAATTGAAGGCAGCGCCTTTTACAGCGCCAAACATTTTAAGCGCGACCTGCTGGGTTTCCAGGATACCTTGCAAAATCATCTTTACCGGTACCCGGCCCTGGTGCCGCCCATGAATTGGATCGACAACAGCCCGCCGGCCAAACCGGTCAAGTTTAAAAAGAGCGGATCAACGCTGAAGTGGAAACCCGATGCTGCTTCTGCCGAAATGGACAAAGCTGCCCGTTTTATTGTTTATAAAAACAGGGCAGGTGAACGGTTTAACCCGAATGATCCCCGTTTTATCCTGCTCATTACCTCCGCTACCAAACTGAAATTAGATAAGAACGACCGACGCAAAGAACGCTTTGAATTCCGGGTTTCAGCGCTCGACCGGCTGAATAACGAAAGCCCGCAAACAAAGCCGGTGACTGTAAAATGGTAATATGATGCAACATTTAATTGATTGTTTTATCGCTTATAGCGGGAAAACAGAAACACAACAAACGATCAGTCAGCTACGGAAGAGCAAGCTGGTCAGAACCATCGGTGTCATTAGTCCCGGACCGGTCAGGTTTGACCAGGCGGAAACCCTGATTACGGACAATCCGTTTTCAACCGGCTGCATCAATCAAATGGCCGACCGGGCCGGCAGCGACTTTGTATTGATGGCGCTTCGCAACACCCGGCTGGAAGTCGGACAGTTTGCGCTGGAACGAATGGTCAGCCTGGCCGACGACAGCGGGGCAAGCATGGTATACAGCGACTATTACGAACTGAAAGAGGGAATTCGCAGCAATCATCCGGTGATTGACTACCAGCAGGGAAGCCTGCGTGATGACTTTAATTTCGGGCCGGTTCAGCTTTTCCGAAGAGAGGTGCTCGGCACATACAAAACAGCTGTTTATGCCAGCTGGAACGATGCCGGTTATTACGCCTTACGCTTGCTGGCTTCCCGGATGGGAGAGATTGTCCGCATCCCGGAGTTCCTGTTTACCATGGCCGAAACCGATACCCGCAAATCAGGCGAAAAGCAATTCGATTACGTAAGCGCCAACGCCCGCGACAGGCAAATTGAAATGGAACAGGCCTGTACCGTTCACCTTCAAAAGATCGGCGCTTTTCTTCCGCCCGGCTTTAAAGAAGCGGATTTTTCCGGAGAATTTCCGGTAGAGGCTTCGGTGGTTATTCCGGTACGCAACCGCATAAAAACGATCCGCGATGCTGTTGATTCGGCGCTGAGCCAGAAAACAACATTTCCGTTTAACCTGATTGTGGTGGATAACCATTCGACCGACGGAACCACCGAAGCGCTGCAGGTGTATGATGATGACCGGCTGATCCACCTGGTTCCCGAACGGACCGACCTGGGAATCGGAGGCTGCTGGAACGAAGCGGTTTTTCATGAAAACTGCGGACGTTTTGTCGTTCAACTGGACAGCGATGACCTGTATTTTGATGAAAATACCCTGCAAAAGGTGGTTGATAAATTTTATGAGGAAAAATGCGCGATGGTCATCGGATCTTACCAGATGTGCAATTTTGCCCTCGAAGAAATTCCGCCCGGCCTGATTGACCACAAAGAGTGGACGCCTGACAACGGACCAAACAATGCCTTGCGTATCAACGGGCTGGGTGCGCCGAGGGCATTTTACACCCCTGTCCTTCGCGATATCCGCATACCGAATACCAGCTATGGCGAAGATTATGGCGTGGGGCTGGCTATTTCGCGCCGCTGGAAAATCGGCCGGATTTACGAAGCCGTTTACCGTTGCCGCCGCTGGGACGATAATTCCGACGCCTCGCTCGACATTGTAAAACAAAATATGCATAACGCCTATAAAGACAGCCTGCGTACCTTTGAACTGAAGGCAAGGATACGTCAGCAGGCCGGCAAAACAAAGAAAGAAATTAACCGTTAAGCCGGAAGAGCAACATGACCGATAAACGCTTGGAGATAAAGGTAACCGAACTCATTCAACAGCAAAAGCAGGATTGGGAGCTGGCCAAAACGAACTATGCCGGACTGGAACAGGTGGAATCACGCACGTTTGATTTCGGTGGTTTCCGCATCGATGCGCAGTTTAACCCCGAACGGATTCGCTCCTCGGCCGCCAAAACCGATACACAATCCATTCAGCAACGGGCATGTTTTCTGTGCGGGGCTAACCGGCCAAAAGAACAAACCGGGCTTGACTTCATGGGGAAATATACGATTCTGCTTAACCCCTACCCGATTTTTCCGGAACACCTGACCATTTCGCTCAATGAACACTTGCCGCAAGAAATTGAACCTTACCTGGCCGACATGTTTGAACTCAGCCAGGCCTTACCCGCCTTCACCATTTTTTACAATGGCCCCCGGTGCGGGGCTTCTGCACCCGATCATTTCCATTTTCAGGCCGGGAGCAAACAATTCATCCCCGCCGGCAGCGAACTGAAAACACGGGCCGAGAAATCGGGTGAACGCTTATTTCATGATCAAACGACGAGCATCTATGCCATTGGGAAGGGGTTTCTTCGGAATGTTCTGGTCTACACGTCGAGTTCCCCGACCGCCTTGCAGCAACATATCCAAACTGCACTCGACGCGCTGAAAGAGCGCGGGCAGGAAGGCGAACCCATGCTTAACCTGCTGGTGAATTTTGAGAACGGACAATGGCAGGCATTGCTCTTCCCGCGCGACCGGCAACGGCCCCGGCAGTTTTTTGCCGAAGGAGACGCCCAAATCCTGATGAGCCCCGCCTCGGTCGAAATGGCCGGATTAGTCATTCTTCCCCGAAAGGACAACTTTGATCAACTGACCAAAGACGACCTGACAGACATCTACCGGCAAGTCAGCATCAATGAAGAAGATTTTGAGCGATTGAAAAACAGCCTGGCCGGACTTTATGAAATGGAAAAAACCACCATGCCGGGCGGCGGTATGTCCCTTCGGAAGGGACAGGTTCAGCCTGAAATACAGGTAGGCATTATGTCGGGGACGGAAATCAACTTTGAGCTTAAAGGAAATTATACAGCCGGAAATCAGCCTGCGGGCTCCTTTTTTACCGCGACGGTTGACGGCGACGGGATTCAGCTTCAATCTGAAACAGGACAATTAATCCGGTCGAATGAATTTTACTTTCAGTCCGGGTCGGATGCCGATTCCTTCATTTTAAAAGGGGTTACCATTGGAATCGATTTTCATTGGGAGCAGAAACAGGATCAGCAGTTCAGGGGGAACCTGAAATTGATTGCCGAAAAAGGAAAACTATGGGCGATCAATGTGGCGCCGCTCGAAGAGTACCTGCGTTCAGTGATTTCGTCGGAGATGAGCGCTACCAGCTCACCCGAGTTGTTGAAAGCCCACGCCGTAATTTCGCGCAGCTGGCTGTTGGCACAGATCGGGAAAAGTAAAAGGCTGAAAAGCGATAAACAAAACTATCAAACCACCTGGCAAAGCGAAAACGAACTAATCCGCTGGTACGACCGCGAAGACCACAGCCTTTTCGACGTGTGTGCCGACGACCACTGCCAGCGTTACCAGGGCATCACCAAAATCATCAGCGACAAGGCCAATGCAGCCATCGACGCAACTTTTGGAGAAGTGCTGTTTGCCGGCGGACACATTTGTGATGCCCGCTTTTCGAAATGTTGCGGCGGCATCTCCGAAAATTTTGAGCATGTATGGGAGCCTGTTTTTCACAGTTACCTGACCAGTATTACCGATTCGGAACAGGCTGTCGCCACCGGCGCCGACCTGCGCCTCGAAAGCGAAGCGGAAGCCTGGATCCGTAGCAGTCCGCCCGCTTTTTGCAATACTTCCGATCAACAGGCGCTGGCGCAGGTGCTGCCCGACTTCGATCAGAAAACAACTGATTTTTACCGTTGGAAGGTGACTTATACTCAAGACGAACTTTCGGCGCTTATCCGTAAAAAAACAGGGATCGACTTTGGCCGGATCATCCGGCTCGAACCGGTTGAACGGGGATATTCGGCCCGTCTGATCAAACTGAAAATTACCGGCACAAAACGAACGATGACGATTGGCAAAGAGCTGGAAATACGGCGGGCCCTGTCTGAATCGCACCTGTACAGTTCGGCTTTTGTGGTCGATCGCCTGGATGAACAACAGGGTATTCCGCAACAATTTAGACTCACCGGGGCCGGTTGGGGGCACGGCGTTGGCCTCTGCCAGATTGGCGCTGCCGTGATGGGCGAAAAGGGCTATCGCTACAAATCCATCTTAAACCATTATTTTAGAGGCGCCAGCCTGATAAAACAATACTAAAAACAAAAACGAATGAAAAAAGCCGCTACCCGAAATGCCTGGACCTGGATTCCCTCGCTTTATTTTGCCGAAGGACTTCCTTATGTATTTGTAATGACCGTTTCGGTGATCATGTACAAGCGGCTCGATATTTCGAATACCGACATTGCGCTGTACACCAGCTGGCTGTACCTGCCCTGGGTCATTAAGCCTGTTTGGAGCCCGATTGTCGATAACCTGCGCACCAAACGTTTCTGGATTATCAGCATGCAGTTGGCAGTAGGTGGTGCGCTGGCCGGTGTGGCGTTCACCCTGCCGACGGACAATTTTTTCCGGTATAGCCTGGCCTTTTTGTGGCTGATGGCTTTTAGCTCGGCTACACACGACATTGCTGCCGACGGTTTTTACATGCTGGGACTTTCGCAACGAGACCAGGCGTTTTTCGTGGGCATCCGCAATACCTTTTACCGCCTGGCCATGCTGGCCGGACAGGGGCCGCTGGTTATTCTGGCCGGGCACATGGAAAGCATCGCAGAAAAAACATCCTGGGCCTGGAGTATCACTTTTTTTATTTTGGCCGTGTTTTTTGTCGCTCTCTTTTTCTGGCACCTGTTTATTCTGCCGCATCCGGCAACCGATGATCAGCGAGGCGATAAAAGCCTCCGGGAAGTGATGAGTGATTTTATCGAAACCTTCAGTTCCTTTTTCAAAAAAGAGGGCATTGCCGTGGCCTTGGTGTTTATTTTGGTTTTCCGCCTGGGTGAAGCGCAGCTGGTCAAGTTGGCCTCTCCGTTTTTGCTGGATGAACCTGCGAAAGGCGGTCTCGGTCTAAGTACCGCCAACATTGGTTTTATATACGGAACAGCCGGAATTATCGCGCTCATGCTGGGCGGTATCCTCGGGGGAATTGCGGTATCGCTTCATGGGATCAGGCGATGGCTGTGGCCCATGGTGCTGGCCATGAATTTGCCCAACCTGGTTTACGTGTTTCTGGCCTTTGCCCAGCCGCAACAGCTCGGCATCATCACCGCATCGGTGGTAGTTGAACAATTCGGTTATGGTTTTGGATTCACGGCTTACATGCTGTACATGATTTACCTGTCGGACGGAAAACACAAAACCGCCCACTATGCGCTTTGTACCGGGTTCATGGCCCTGGGCATGATGCTTCCGGGAATGATCAGCGGCTGGATACAGGAAATGATTGGTTACCAGTCTTTTTTTATTTGGGTGATGATTTGCACCATCCCCGGCTTTGTGATCGTGAAATTTCTGAAAATCGATCCGAACTTCGGAACCAAAAAGTAAACGGGTTTTTCATTAATTTTGGGGCATGCAAATTATTCAAGGCATTTCCGAAAAAGTATTGATTGACCGTTTAATTGCCGGAGATCAAACCGCTTTTGAATTAATTTTCAGACATTATTATCCGGGGTTGGTGATCTTCACCGCTCAAATAACGCGGAACCGGAATGAGGCGGAGGAAATTGTTCAGGATTTGTTCTTCAGAATCTGGTGCCAAAAAAATCAAATTAAAGGTTCGTTGTCGTTAAAACCTTATTTGTTTACTTCGGTACGAAACAGGGGACTGAACTTTCTGGAACGTAAAAAGACGGAGGCCCGAAAGATCGACGAATTCAGGAAAATAATAAAGAACAACCTGACTTTTGAACCGGATATCTTTGTGAGCAGCGAACTTCAGGAAAAAATCAGTCAGGCTTTCGAAAAATTACCTCCGCGGACCAAAGAAATTTTTATTCTTAGCCGGATCAATGAATTGAAAAATGATGAAATCGCCGGAAGGCTGGAGATTTCAAAAAGAACGGTTGAAACCCAAATCAGCCATGCTTTAAAAATTTTGAAACAAGAGTTGAAAGATTACCTGGTCCTGTTATTCCTCTTCGATCTTTTTTTCTAAAAAAATAACTCTCCGACTACGTGTGCGCCGTGGCTCATTTGTATTATTTACGAAAGCAAACCAAAACGCTTGTTTTCTTTAGACGTATACGAGACAATGATAAAAATGAGCATGAGCCTTGAGAAAAGATAAAAACATACCTGAGGATGCCACCGAAACGTTTGATCAGTTTCTGGAAGGGAAGAAAAATCAGACAAACACCGATCAGCTTATCGAAGCCGGCCTGTTCATTTCGGAATTGAAATCGGTTGATACCGATACAGCCTATTCCATCCTTCATTCGAAAATCAACCGGCGACACAAAATACAAACCCTTTATACCCAATTTGGCAGGATTGCCGCTGTACTGATTCTTCCGCTTCTTATCGTGAGCATCTGGAGTCTTAGCCAAAAATCTTCGGACCTGGGAACAGAACAGTTAAGTTATCACGAGGTATCCAGTCCGCCGGGAATCAGGAGTAAGGTTCAGTTGCCCGACGGAACAACTGTTTGGCTGAATGCCGAAAGCCGTATCCGTTATGCAATCCCTTTTGCCCGGGCGACCCGCGAACTGGAGCTCACCGGCGAAGCTTTTTTTGATGTGGCTAAAAATGCGAATGCTCCAATGGATGTGAAATTTAACAACATCACTGTCCGGGTTCTTGGCACACAATTTAATGTAAAAGCCTTTCCTGATGAAGACCATTTGGAGGTTGTACTGAAAGAGGGAAGCATTGAATTGCAAAATGATGTGGCAGACGCAGACCGGGAAGCCGTCCGGTTATATCCCAATCAACAATGGAAGTATGATAAAACGGAACAGGTATCTTCGTTAAACCAGGTTGATGCCGAAAAATACATTGCCTGGCACCGGAATATCCTCATCCTGAACAATACGCCGATGGAAGAGATGGCTAAAAATCTTGAACGCTGGTACGGAGTCGACGTGCAGTTGATGGATCAGGAACTGAACAAGTACAAATTCACGACGGTATTCGAAAATGAACCGTTACACCGGGTGTTGGAATTACTTGAAATGAGTTCGCCGATTAAAATTACCTACGTTCCCGGTAAAATCGATGCAGTAACCGGAAAAGCAGAGAAATCAATAATTCGAATCAATAAAATGAACTAAACAGTGAAAAAATGAAAAGGGAAAAGTGCTCCAACACTTCTCCCTTTGTATTCACCCTAAGGGGTAAATGTTTTACTAAAAAACAGTCAAATTTATGAAAAAAAGCATGAATCGGGTATGTTTTGCCCTGGCAAAGCATCGTAAAAAATTTACAATTATGCGCAATACGCTTTTGATTTTATTAATCAGTGTGTTTCAGGCATTCGCAAGCAACTCATTCTCGCAAACGAACAAACTGAACCTGGAAATGAAAAATGTGACCATCAGGGAGGTTTTATCGCGGATTGAAGAAGAAAGTGGTATCTATTTTCTCTATAACGGAGAATTAATCGATGTGAACCGGAAAGTTAATATTTCTTCCCAAAATGAAAGCATTGACCAGATTTTATCACGTCTGTTTGGCGAAAACGAGGTGAACGCAACGGTGAAAGACAGGCATATTGTTTTAACACCTGTTGTTGGTCAGAACCGGATCAATCAACAACAGCCGGTAACCATTGGCGGTCAGGTTTTTGATGCTTCGGGTGTGCCAATGCCCGGAGTTACCATCGTGGTAAAAGGCACAACAACCGGTACCATTACCGATTTTAACGGGAGCTACATGCTTTCGAACGTTCCGGGCAATGCGGTTCTTCTGTTTTCATTTGTAGGAATGAGGACAAAAGAAATTCCCGTAGCCGGAAGAACCACGGTGAATGTGGAACTTGAGGAAGAAACTATCGGGATTGAAGAAGTGGTAGCGATTGGATATGGCACCATGAAAAAAAGTGACCTGACTGGCTCGGTAGTTTCGGTGAGCGCCGATGCACTAAATAAATTCCCGACAGCCAACGTCACCGAAATGCTCCGGGGACAAGCGCCCGGCGTCCAGGTATCTTTAGCCGATCCCAGCCCGGGCGGTTCTTCCACCGTCCGTATCCGGGGAAACCGTTCCTTATCCAGCAGTCAGAATCCGCTTTATCTGGTTGATGGAATGATTGTCCCTCACATCAACGATTTGAACTCATCTGATATTGAATCGATTGAAATCCTAAAAGACGCATCTTCCCAGGCTATCTATGGTTCCCGGGCATCTAACGGTGTTATTCTGATTTCAACCAAACGGGGAGCAGCCGGTAAAATTTCGGTCGATGTTAATTCCTATGCCGGTTTCCAGGAATTTAAAAAGAATTTCTCGCTTTATTCGCCCGATGAATGGCTCGAATTACGGTTTTGGGCGAAATATAACGACGGGCAGGCCGGTATTGGCACTCCGGATAACATCAATTACGAAGCCGTGCTCGACGACGCCGTGATGTATGAGGCTTATACAAACAAACGTTATGTCGATTGGGAAAAATTGATGCTGGGCAACGCCTTGCAGCATAAACATGATGTTACCGTACGCGGCGGTACAGAAAAATTCAGATTCTCGACCGGATTCGGGTATTATAACCAGGACGGCGTTGTCGAAAAATCGGGTTATGAACGGGGGACATTCCGCTTAAATACGGATGTTGTGATTACCGACTGGATGGATTTGGGTTCAAACATTTCCTTTACGAAGTCATCGAAGCAAACCGCCGATGGTACATTCAACCAGTTTATCACCCGCCCCCCGCTGGCGCAGGCGTATGATCCCGACGGGAATCTGATCCGCGAATCGACCAGCGCGGGAGATATTAATCCGCTGTGGAGGATTCGCAATTACGATGAAGAACAACAGGATGAATACCTCAACCTGTCATCTTCGGTTACCATAAGGCCTTTCAAAGGGTTTAGCTATAAGCTCAGCGCCAACCTTCGTTCAAACAACAGGGAAAGAGGTGTTTACAAAACCAAGCTTTATCCGGCTTCAACCGGTGAAGGTTTAATCCGGAATTTTACCCGTTCAAGTTGGCTGATCGACCATGTAGTGAACTACGAATTGCCCATCGCCAATAAAAACCATCAGTTAACGGTTACATTGATTCAAAGTTCAGAGGCAGATGTACAAAAAAATACCGGATTTGATTTTCTGAATTCAACCACCGATATTTTCAAGTGGAACGTTGCAGCCGATTCAGAGATTTCTGAAGTAACACGGAGTATTGAACGTGTCAAGGCTGCATCGTTTGCCGGCCGTTTGCACTACAACCTGATGAACAGGTACCTGCTGACCGCCTCTTTCCGGCGCGACGGGGCTTCGGTTTTCGGGAAGGAAAACAAATGGGCGAATTTCCCCTCAGCCGCTCTTGCCTGGCGGGTGAGCGAAGAACAATTTCTCAGCGATGCAGATTGGCTTGACAATTTGAAATTCAGGGTTAGTTACGGCGTGGTCGGTAACTGGGCCATTCCGGCTTACCGCACCCTCGGGCTCTCCGACAGCTATGAATATTTGTTTGGAAACGGCCTCGCAGTGGGATATCTTCCCACCGCGCAACTTCAAAACCTGGGACTGAAATGGGAAACCACCGGTTCGTTTAACGCAGGCATCGATTTTTCGGCCTATCATGGCCGGCTGAACGCCTCGCTGGAGCATTACCGGACCAGGACTGAAGACCTGCTTCTGCAGCGGACCATCCCGTCCATTACCGGCTACAATACCATGTGGGATAACCTGGGTGAAACAAAAAGCTGGGGATGGGAAGCCACCATAGATGGTCGGGTCATCGATCAGAAAGACCTTGTCGTGAGCCTGGGAGCCAGTTTTTCAACCCAGAAGAACGAGATTGTCAAAATAGACGGACGGGTGGATGAAGAGGGTAAGCCCATCAACGATACCAACAACCGCTGGTTTATCGGCGAGCCGATCAACGTCGATTATAATTTCGTTTTCGGGGGTATTTGGCAGGAAGGAGAAACACCAGGCGAGAATGACTATCTTCCGGGAGATGCAGCCCCAACACCCGGAAACATTAAAATTTCAGACTACAATGGCGATGGCTCCATAACCACCGACGACCGAAAAATTTATACTCTTGATCCCCAGTGGTATGGTTCGTTTAATATGAATGTCCTGTTTAAAGGCATCGACCTTGCTCTTGAGTTTTATACCGTTCAGGGCGTAAAAAAGAACAACAACTACCTGTATTTTTTTGATTCGGGAGGCAGTTTAAACGGAAAACTGAACGGAATGAAAGTGAATTACTGGACGCCGGAGAATCAATCAAATGAAGCGCCTCGTCCTCAGTTTACCGCAGCGGTACCTTATTTCAACCTTTTAGGCATACAGGATGCGTCCTATTTCAGGTTACGTACGACAACCCTGGGGTATACGCTCCCAAAATCATTAAGCTCGCAGGTTTTTATTGAGAAGGTCAGGTTTTATATGACCGGAACAAATTTGTTTACCTCAACCAAATTTAAATCGTACAGCCCGGAAACCACTCCCGGAGTTTATCCGGAAGCGCGTACGTTTACTTTTGGGGCAAACCTGACATTTTAACGAAATGGGGATGGTTCATAACAACATAAATCAATATGGATATGAAAAATTACATGATATATATTTTGGGCATTCTCATCGCAATGTCCTTTTATGGATGCAACGATTTTCTGATGGAAGAATCGGAGACGAACTTTACATCAAGCACCTTATTTGAAACAAAAGAAGGCCTCGAAAAAATGGTGCTGGCCTTTTATGCCTATGAGCAAGGAATTGTAAAAAAAGGAAATGCAAACGGATTTCTGGCCGCTTATCTTTTCGGAGAACGAACAACCGATCTGGTTGTTTTTACAACCGGAGATGATGCGAACATGAGCCGCTACACGTCCCCCGGCCCTACCTCCAACATCAGGGGATTGTTATACAGCCCGTTTTGGACTCATAAATATTACCTGATTGGCCGGGCCAATGAAGTGATCTTTCATGGAAACAAACTGGGGGACGAAGCAAAAAATCTGGTGGCCGAGGCAAGTTTCTGGAGGGCCTATTGTTATTACGGGCTGTATTCCCGATTTTCGAAGTTGTATTTGACAACAGAGCCTGTTACCAAAGAAAACCTGGATGAATTGACTTACACACCCGCCGACAGCGCCGCTATTTTTCAGTTGATGTATGCCGATTTGGATCGGGCGATCGCTTCGCTGCCCAACACGCCGGAAAATGGCATGACCGGGCGTGTGACCAAAGCCACAGCCCACCACCTGAAAGCCCTGGTTGCTGCCTGGGCAAAAGACTGGACAACAGTCGTCTCGAATGTAGATGCGATTGATGCCACCCCTGATTTTAATTTATCGCTGGTGCCGGATCCGTCAAATATTTTCAATAAATCAGATTTACAGTCCCCGGAAACCTTGTGGGTAATTAAATTTTCCAACGAACGAGGCGGGGGAACAGGCCATCGGGTCGGCTCACAATATGTGAATATCATCGCCGAGCAATCGTATACCCAGCGGATGGTTAACGGACAACTGGTAAGGTATCACGAAGAAAACCTGGGAAGGCAATGGGGCCTGGCGTACCCGAACAGCTACCTGATCTCGCTTTATCCGAAAAATGATAAACGACTTAATGCATATTATAAAATTCATTACACCTATCAGAATTCGGACAGACTGATCACGATCCCGGTTTCTCAACCCGTGGTGGTTAATGGTGTGACGGTTAATTCAACAACAAATTTTTCCGGAGTTCCCTATAAAGTGCAGATCGGAGACAGCCTGCACGGGCGTGACGTATTCGCGGCAACCGGTTCAAAAATTGATCGCCGGGCGCTATTGCCATCTTCATTGAAAATGGCGGATATCTGGTCAAAACCATTGGATGCAGACGGAGCGAGCGCCAGTTTTAAGGACCTGATGGTTTTCCGTTTAGCCGAAACTTACCTGTTGGGGGCCGAGGCCTGTATGCACTTGGGAAACCAAGCGAAAGCGCTCGATTATTACAACCGCACCTGGACGCGTGCAGGGAATGATGAAGAAACCGGTGAAATCACCTTTGAACTGATCCGGGATGAACATGCGCGCGAATTGGCTTTTGAAGGCCGTCGCTGGGACTTTTTGAAAAGAAATGGCATCTGGTTTGACCAAATGAAAAGCTACGCGGGAGATTTTACAAAATTTCCGGCAGCTTCGGTCCCCTATAATGCTGCAACTTATGGCGTTTCTGACGGCAGAGATCCCAATTTTAAACCCAATCCGCATTATTATTATGATTTCAATGGCGCCGATAATGATGTGTTGGTCCGTTTCAATGTGAAACCTTTTCACGTGAACTGGCCGATCCCACAGGACCAGATTGATGCCATGGGCGCCGAAAATTTCCCGCAGAACCCGGGCTATTAAGGTTCCTGGCTTGAAATGGCATGTGTAAAGGAATACATGGGTTGCTGACCGGAATTTGTTTCCGGCAGCAACTCATGTTAAGCAGCCTTTTGTATACAATCATTTTTACTTCATGAGGGCAAGACATCAGTTTCGTATTAGCAGATTTTGAGTCCCTCATTTTTAATCGAAATACATCAATGAAAAGATATCGGATAAACATCATCTTATTAATGCTCTTGGTTTGCGGGCTACAAGGCTTCGGACAAACCAAGCAGTGGACCTTGGTTTGGTCGGAAGAATTTGATTATGAAGGCCTGCCCGACTCAACAAAATGGAATTACGACACCCGCGGGAACACCTATGGCTGGGGAAATAATGAAGCACAATGGTATCCGGTAGCACGGCCCGAAAACACCTGGGTAAACAACGGCACCCTGAAAATCAGGGCCCGGAAAGAACCCACCTTTGGGAAAAATTATTCTTCGGGCAGATTGACAACCAAAGAAAAAGGTGACTGGAAATACGGCCGGGTTGAAGTTCGTGCAAAACTTCCGTCGGGCAGGGGTACCTGGCCGGCCATCTGGATGTTGTCAACCGACGGCGAGTACGGAAAATGGCCGCACAGCGGGGAGATCGACCTGATGGAACATGTTGGCTTTATGCCCGACTCAGTCTTTTCAACTGTCCATACCGGTAAATACAATCATGTTAAAAAGACCCAGGTAGGCAAAAAAAAGTATTTGCCAACGGCAACCACTCAATTTCATGTTTACAGGATGGAGTGGGACGAACAGGAAATCCGCAGTTATGTAGACGGTGAGCACTATTTTACCTTTCAGAATGAATTTGACGGGTCGCCTGCCTGGCCTTTCGACCGCCGTTTTCATTTAATTCTGAACCTGGCCATCGGAGGCGGGCTCGGCGGAAAACAAGGGATCGACGACAGCCTGTTTCCTCATGTTTTTGAAGTCGATTATGTGCGCGTTTACCAACGCTAATTAAAACAAAAGTTAAGAGTTATGAAAAACAAAATTGCCTGTTTACTTTTGATTGCTGCCTCGATCCTGTTTTCAGCCTGCAGTCCATCTTCCCTCAAACAAAAAGAACAGGAATACCTGACTGTTGACGCACAACGAAAACTGTATCACCCCGATGGTTCACGCAGCTACACCGGCTACGAACCTTTCGAAACGCGAACTGTAGAAAATCTTCTTTCTTATGTCGCTCCAACAACCCCTCCAACGTTAAGCCAATATGGCGGTTGGACGGAACATCAGGTTGAGGCCACCGGTTTTTTTCATGTCCTGAAGATAAACGATCGTTGGTGGGGCGTCGATCCCGAAGGCTATTTGTACATCAACATCGGGCTGAACAGCATTAGCCGGGGCCGGTCTGAACGGAATCAGGAGGCGTTGCAACGCAGGTTTGGATCAAATGAGAACTGGATAGACAGCACCATCACTCTTTTGCGTCAGTTTGGCTTTAACTGTGCCGGCTCGTGGTCCGATCATCCGGCAATCATCGAGGCCAACAAGCGGGCCGACGAACCGTTTGCGTACACCATTAACTGGAATTTCATGTCGGCTTACGGCCGCGAACGCGGGGGAACCTACCAGAAACCCGGACATACCGGTTATCCCAACGAGGCCATCTTCGTGTTCGATCCTGAATTTGAACAGTTTTGCGACCGGCATGCCGGTCAGTTGTTGACCACTAAAGATGATCCGAACCTGTTTGGTCACTTTTCCGACAATGAAATGCCTTTTCGCCTGTCAGCTCTCGAGGATTTTTTGTCGCTTCCCGAAATTGAAGCCGGGCATCACGGCGCTAACGACTGGTTAACATCAAAGGGGATCAGTAAAGAGGAAGTAACCGATCAGCACCGCGAAGAATTTTTTGCACATGTGGCAGATCGGTATTTCTCTATCGTATCGGCCGCAATCAGAAAATACGACCCAAACCACATGTACCTGGGGACACGCTTTTATGGCAGCGAGCGTAACAATCAACGTTTTATGAGAACTGCGGGAAAATACCTGGACCTCATCTCGGTAAATTATTATAACTACTGGACCCCGGATGCCGGGCACATGAAAAATTATACCGAATGGAGCGGAAAACCCTTCCTGATTACCGAGTATTATACCAAAGGTGAAGATTCGGGGATGCCTAATCAAAGCGGGGCCGGATGGATTGTCCGCACCCAGCGCGACAGGGGATTGTTTTATCAAAACTTTAATCTGGCTTTGCTGGAGTCGGGTAATTGTGTCGGCTGGCATTATTTCAAATACCAGGACAACGACCCGACAGCTAAAGGTGTCGACCCGTCGAATATTGATGCGAATAAAGGTATTGTGAACAATGAATATGATGTATGGCAGGATGCCGTCGATAAGATGACGGAATTCAACCTTCAGGTATATGATTTAATCAAACATTTTGATTCAAAAAAAACTGGCCGATGAAACAGCTGATCCTGACATGCGGTAAATTCAGCCTGACGATATTCCGGATCATGATTGGTTTTACTGTCTGCTCCTCGTGCTCTCAGAAGCCCGCCTTGCCGGTTGCCGTGCTGACCGGAGTCTACTATCTGGACGCAGAGGATGGTGACGACAAACACTCAGGCTTGTCGGTATCAACTGCATGGAAGACAATCGAACACGTCAACAAACAAACATTTGGCTCAGGAGCTCAAGTCTTGTTTAAAGCCGGTCAAAACTGGTATGGAAGCTTGCAGCCTTCGGGTTCGGGGGAAGCCGGGAAACCCGTTACATTCGGGCGGTATGGAGATGGACCGCGGCCTGCTATCCACGGGCAGGGGGAGGCAAATACCGTTCATTTAAAAAACATAGCCTACACAACCCTGCGCGACCTGGAAATCACCAATTACGCAGCTTCCGAAGAAAAGGGGATTAGTTTGGAAGAATGGGAACGCAGGAACGTAACCGATTGGTTTCAGGCAATAAACCCGTCTCAGCATGTTTCGGGTAATAGCCTTAAAACCGGGGTGAGGATTACTGCAACCGATATGGGGGAGGTGAATCAGGTTCAGTTAATTAACCTCCATGTTCACGGAGTGAACGGCGCGATCAACCAAAATGATGAAAAAACAAAAAACAACGGCGGAATATTTATCGAAATCACCGGCAACCGGGTACCAACCTGGTTTAACGGTTTGTTGATTGAAAACTGCCATATCCACGACGTCGACCGTACGGGATTGTCGAATGTCAGCTCCTGGGACCGGCGAACCCTGACCACGAACGAAAACTGGACGCCCTCGTTAAACGTCGTCATCCGAAACAATGTATTTGAACGGGCCGGAGCGAACGCGCTGATTGTCCGCGTGGCCAAGAACCCGCTGATGGAACACAACCTGTTTCATCAGAACGGAATTAAAGGATCGGGTAACGCGGCTTTCAACTTTAATACCGACGGAGCGCTATGGCAATATAACGAATCCCGGTTTACAAAGAAGAACCGGAACGACGCCGATGCAGGAGGACTTGACTGCGATTACCGGACGAAGAACACGATCATTCAATACAACTATCTGCACGATAACGATTTTGGCATGCTCGTAACCGGCGGCCCCGGAAATTACGGAGGATTTAACGACCGCACGATTGTCAGATACAACATTTTTGAACGCGAAGGACTGGCGGAGCGGGACGGTGAGTCGAAATATGCGTTTAAAGTCGGCGGTAAGGCTACCAACACCTTCGTTCACAACAACGTCTTTTACCTATCTCCCTCCCAGGAAGATGTACAGATGATCTATCACAAAGACTGGGGCGGCGACCCGGAACGCACCTATTATTACAACAACATTTTTTACATGAGCGGCAACAACCACGGATACAGTTTGGGCAACAGCGGGGAGAACCATTTTTTCAATAACCTCTGTCACGGGAATACCACCATCAACTGGCCGGTTTCGGAGAACCCGGTGTATGACGATCCGCTTTTTCTGCAAGTTGGAAACGGACCGGCTGGCTACCAGATTAAAGCCGGTTCACCGGCAATAAACATCGGAGTCGTCCTCCCGGAAGCAGGCGCTCCGGTAACAGATTACTTTGGCAACCCACTGCCGGTTGACGGACCGGTGGAGCTTGGAGTTCACCAGATGAAACGTTGAGTTCGCTGATCGTCATTTCTTATTGCATATGGCACGCGAAGAAGAACGTTTAATTTCTTCGGAAGGAGGACTATTTTTCATTCGCTGGAATATAAAATCGGATCAGTGTGCCTTTTCCTTCCTCTGATTCGAGATGAATTTCTCCTCCCATCAATTTCAATAAATCTTTGACGATGCTTAATCCCAGTCCATTGCCTCCATAAAGCCTTGTAGTCGTTGGTTCCACCTGCCTAAACCGATCAAAAACAACCAGTTTGTCTTTCTCCGGGATACCGATGCCTGTGTCGGAAACGATGAACTCAACCCGATCCGGACTCACAAGGGAAACTCCAAAATAAATTTGCCCTTTTTGAGTGAATTTCAAGGCATTATCCAGCAAATTGGAAAAAATCTGGATTAATCGGTTTTCATCGGTATTCAGGGTAAACATTTCCGGAGCCTGCAACAGTTTGAGATCGATCTGATTTTTTCCTTCATCAGCCAGTTTTTTATGAAATTGAATATACAAGCGATTAAGCATTGAACCAAGGCTAAACGTACTTTTACTGATCTTGACCTCACCAGTTTCCAGCCTCGAAGCATCCAGAACATCATTAATAATCTGCAATAAACTTTCTGCGTTCTTATTGATTATCCGAAGTAGTTCCTTTCTTTCGGATACTTTGTTAGCCGATAAGTCGTTTTCAACAAGAATTTCGGTAAACCCCAGGATGGCGTTAAGCGGGGTTCTGATCTCGTGGCTCATATTGGCCAGAAAAGATGATTTCAGCTGCTCTGCCCTTTCTGCATTTTCTTTAGCTTCTATCAGATCAGCGATCATTTGCTTCATCTCGGTCACATCCTCCTCGATCCCGACATAGTTTGTGATTTTTCCGTTGTTGTCTTTGATCGGGGAAATAATCCCATGGGCCCAATACGTTTCTCCATTCTTCTTTTTATTGAGGAATTCCTCGGTCCAGTTTTTCCCTGATCTGATGGTTTTCCACATCGCTTCAAAATAACTGGTTGGATGATAACCTGATTTCAGGATGTTGGGTGTTTTTCCGATCACTTCATCGTACAGATAACCGGTAATTTCTGAAAAACGGGGATTGATGTACTCGATCTTGCCATGAGGGTTGGTGATCAGTACACTGACCGGGCTTTGTTCCACCACCTTGCCAAGCAGCTTCAGCATTTTCTCTGCTTCTTTTTTTTCAGTCACATCCTGAATAATAACATGCAAACAATCTCGTTCCTGAAACCGGATCTTGCTTGAAAAGATCTCGACATACCTGAAACTTCCGTTAGCCAGCCTGTGTTCCGATTCAAAATGGGGACTAAGCTGATCACTTCCTCCGGCCAATCGTAATTTGATTTTTTCTTTTGATTGTTTGCTGATCTGATTAATATTCATTTTTTCTAATTGATCAATGGTCCACCCGTAAAAGCGGGATGCGGCAGCATTGGCATTAATAATCTGACCGTCAGGTATATTGATCATTAATTTTGCGGCTGAATGGTTTTCAAACAGACTTCTGTAGTTTGCTTCGCTGACTCTCAGGGCACGAGTCGCTTCTTCCCTTTGAGTGACATCGTTGGAGAGCACCAGACGTGCATTTTTTCCCTCAAGCTCTATGGGATGGGAAATAATTTCAACATAGATTATTTCACCGTTCTTTTTTCGGTGACGCCATATGCCGGAATTGTAGGCAGTAATCGGAGATAACCGGATATTGTCCAACAGATCATCGACATCTTCTGCCGGCCGGATGTCTTTAATCGTCATTTGCAGGAATTCATCGGAGGTATAACCATATTTTTCCTGTGCCATATTGTTGACCATCAAAAAGCGAAGGGCTTCCAAATCATAAATCCACATGGGTATCGGGTTATGCTCAAACAGGTATTTATATTGCTCCTCGCTTTTCAAAAGCGCATTCCGGTCTTTTATTCGTTCGGTAATGTCCCGGATAACGGACAGGTTTCCAATCCAGTTATCTTGATTATCATACAGCTTCGATCCAAAGGTTTCGCAGGTAAAAATCCGGCCATTCTTATCTATATAATCTGCGGTGAATATCCTATTCGGATCGGAAGAATCTTTGTGCAGGATGGCTTGCCCCACTTCCAGGAAAGTTTCCCGATCGGCATAAAGGATAGCCGGACTCCCACCTTTCAATTCGTCAGGACTGTAACCAAATGTGGATTGCATCCCTTTGTTGGCCAGGATGATATTCCGGTCAGTGTCGGTAATCAGAACACCGTCGGTCATGGCGTGAAACATGGTCTCAAACAGCTTTTGCTGCTTTGTCAGTTCAATTTGCACATTTTTATAATCGGTAATATCAATATTGATTCCTTGCAGTTCAGTTAGTTGTTCCTGATCAAAACGGGGGATGATCCTGTTTAAGATCCATTTCAGTTCTCCGTCCGGGAGTATGATCCTAAGATCCATATCAACCGGCACCCTATCTGTCAGTAGCTTTTCATAGCCTTCGCTGATGAAATGACGGTCATCCGGGTGAACCCTACTCATGAAATATTCAAAAGATGGTTCAACTTCATTGGGTTCAAGCCCGTAGAGCCTGAAACAGTTTTCCGACCACCTGGATTTGTTATTGCCAATATCGAATTCCCAATCACCCATTTTGGCTACCAGCTGCGCTAGTTTCAACGACTCTTCGCTCTCGCGCAGTGCCTTTTCTGCTTGTTTTCTTTCGGTGATGTCGATAGTGAGAATAAAGATCCCTTCGGGTACAGGCTGCACCTTCAAATCGAACCAGCCGCTTGTTCCGTCGGGGTAAATAAATTCGTTTTCAAATTCCTGAATCGTACGCTCATGCATGGCCGTCGATAACCTCCGGAATAACAGGGTGCTTTCTATTCCGGGATATAGCTCAGTCATGGAATGGCCGATCAGTTCTTCTTTCCGGTATTTTCCCTGTTTTACAGCTACCTTGTTCAGATAGATATAATGCCAGTCGAAACCAATAATCTGGCAACCTTCCAGCATATTATCCAAAGCAAACTGGTAACGGTGTTCACTTTCCTTTAATGCTTCAAGAGCATGTTTTCTCTCCGTCATGATTTCGGAGAACAAAAATAGCCATTCAATCTCTCCCGGCTTCTCATAACATGGGTAGATCTCCCACCTGATCCATTCAAACGTCCCGTCTTTTCGGTAAACGATATCTTCACCCTTCGTTTCGGTTTCGCCGTTGAGGCACTTTCGATGAATTTCTTTCCATTTCTCCGATATTCCCGGAAAAATTTCAAAATGTGATTTTCCGTCCAAGGCGATACCTTCCAGTTCGTAATCCCTTATATATTGGTTGCTGGCAGCAAGGTACTTCATATCGGTGTCAAACATGGCAATGGCAACCGGGGCATGTTCAATAAATAAGTTAAGTATATGTTCCTTTTTGAGCAGTTTATCCTCGATGATTTTTTTTTCCGAAATGTCCCGAATGACGTACACCAGCTTGTTGATGCCGTTATGATCGTCCCGGATGACACTCCCGTTTACATCAATGGAAAACCTGGTCCCATCCATTCGGATACCGGTATATTCATTTTGTCCAATAACCTGCCCGTTTATCCTTTTTTTCAGACGTTCACGTATTTTCTCGTGCTCTTTCTCATCAATAAAACGGAATACAGACAGGCCTGTAATTTGTTCCCCGCCGGGAACACGAAACATGGCTGAAAGGTTGGGAGTAGCATATAAGATGTTTCCGGCATGATCTGTAACAGCCAAAGCTTCGGGAATAGCTTCCATGACAGCACCCAAAAAATGATCTTTTTCTTTCAACAAAAACTCAGCCTGCTTTCTGGCTTTTATCTGCCTGGCATAGTCCGATTTTAGTTCGGACAACATCGACTTTACCTGAGACAACTCTTCAATCAAGTCCTTTTTTGTTTTATCCATCATGTTATTACTTTTTAAGTAATATTTTCTCTTTCAGGGACTAATATTCAAAATTAATGATATAAATTTTTCTGTGAGTCAGATTCTTATGTCATACAACATGTTAACACAGATCAGGGAAGAAGGAGGATGGAGTAGAAATTTGCTGAATTGAAAAGTATACTTAGACAAAAAATGCGCTTAAAACAATAGGTCCCGATATCTTTTACCGTTGACTATATATACACTGCAGCACTAATATGGGAAAAATTCGTTCTGCTTCCTTGCTATTTCATCCATTCGGAGAAGGCTGTTTTATACCGAAGGTACTTTTGTTAGTACAAATGAAAAAGGAGCTACAATCTTTAGTTGTAACTCCTTGATTTTCAGTGGAGAATATCGGAATCGAACCGATGACCTTTTGACTGCCAGTCAAACGCTCTAGCCAACTGAGCTAATCCCCCGATTTTTTTTGCACGGCAAATATAATAATATTTTTAAAACAGCGCCTTAAAAATTAAATTTTGGTTTGGTTTTTGTTTTTTCCTGGCAGAAGCCATCAAATTAACATTCCTAAATTTAATTGCCATGAAAACAAAAAAAACGAACCACGCAGATTTGGAAACCAAACGTCCGGTGTTTTTTTCTATTGGATTAGTTTTATCACTCGCCGCAGTTCTGCTGGCATTTAGCTGGAAAACACCCGTAAAACCACCTGTTGACTTTGATCCGCTCCGCTGGGAAGCTCCTGATGAATTGTTTATTCCGCCAACATCGGATGTGCGTGAGATCCCTAAACCACCGATGATCACAGTAGAAGAATTTGTTCTGACAGATAACGACGGCGATGTGGATGATTTTAACCCCGATCTGTTCAATTCAGATATTTCGGCCGGCGAAGCCATCCTGGTGCAAAGTTATGTGGAAACGAGGAAATCTGAACCGGAGGAGAAGGTCATCTTTGATCTGGTGGATGAGATGCCTGAATTTCCCGGTGGAGAGCGCGCTCTGCTCAGTTTTATCCGAAATTCGGTGAAGTATCCGGTCATTGCACAGGAAAACGGGGTGTTCGGGACCGTATTTGTTCGTTTTGTCGTCAATGCCGATGGTAGCATCTGCGATGCCGAAGTTACCCGTAAAATAGACGATTCACTCGAGCGTGAAGCGCTCCGTGTGATAAACAGCATGCCCAAATGGAAACCCGGCATACAAAACGGACAGGCCGTCAAAGTGCGGTTTCATGTACCGATCCGGTTTGTACTTCAATAATAAATGACAGGAAAACAGAAAAATTAAATCCAAATAAATTAAAAGACGAGCTCTTGGATTTGCAGATAATTTTTTATCTTTAACCCCTCAAAGTAAAAATGTTTCTGTAACAAGAATAAACTTCTAAAACTGAATTATGGAATTGAAGAAATCACCTAAGGCTGATCTGGAGAGCAAAAGGAATATTTTTGTTCAGGTTGGGTTAGTGATCTCTCTGGGCCTTACCTTACTTGCATTTGAATGGACATCTAAAGTTGACCAGGCTGCTTCTTTGGGATCTGTTGTACAGCAAGAGGTTGAAGATGAGATTATCCCTATTACCCGCCAGGAAGAGGTAAAACCACCACCACCGCCGCCGCCGCCGAAAGTAGTTGAGGTGTTGACGATTGTGGATGACGATACCGAAATTGAAGACGAATTGCAAATTGACGATTCAGAAGCCAATAAAGAAACTTTTGTTGATGTTGCCCCTATTATTCAACGCGATGCAGAGGAAGCAGAAGAGAGCGAAGTTTTCTTTATTGTAGAAGATATGCCTGAATTCCCTGGTGGTGAGCTTGCTCTGCGTAAGTTTATTGCCAATGCCATCAAGTATCCGGTGATTGCACAGGAGAATGGTATTCAGGGAAGAGTGTATGTTAACTTTGTAGTTGACAGAGACGGAAGCGTAACCAATGCCCGTATTGCCCGTGGAGTTGATGCTTCGCTGGATAAAGAAGCACTTCGCGTGGTCAACAGCCTTCCAAAATGGAAGCCGGGAATGCAACGTGGTAAAGCCGTAAAAGTATCTTATACGGTGCCTATCAGTTTTGTATTGCAGTAGTAAAATTTAAATACGAAAATCCTGGTTTCGATTTTTTTTATCGGGACCAGGATTTTTTATGGTATAAACCAGCACTTTTTGAATGATAGATACGTCGCCGAAACAGGAAACTACGGTTCTGGTTGGTTTGATCAACCAGGATCAGGATGAGAAACAGGCCAAAGAATATTTGGACGAACTGGAATTTCTGGCCGATACAGCCGGAGCAGTTGTAAAAAAACAATTCTTTCAGCGACTGGATATGCCCAATGCGGTAACCTTTGTAGGTTCAGGAAAGCTCGAAGAAATTCAAAACTACATCAGAATAAACGAAATTGATTCGGTGATCTTTGATGATGAGTTAAGTCCCACTCAGTTGCGTAATATTGAAAAAGCACTGGAGTGTAAGGTGCTCGACCGGACAAACCTGATACTGGATATCTTTGCCAAACGGGCGCAAACGGCTCATGCTAAAACACAGGTCGAGCTGGCCCAGTACCAGTATTTGTTGCCGCGTCTTACCCGGATGTGGACCCACCTGGAGCGGCAACGCGGAGGTATCGGGATGCGCGGCCCGGGTGAAACCCAGATAGAAACCGACCGCCGGATCATCCTGGACAAGATTGCCCGCCTGAAAGAACAATTGGTAAAAATTGACAAGCAAAAGACTACACAACGGAAAAACCGCGGAAAACTCGTTCGTGTAGCCTTGGTCGGATATACCAATGTCGGAAAATCAACCATCATGAATGTGTTGGCAAAATCGGATGTTTTCGCCGAGAATAAACTGTTTGCCACGCTTGACACGACTGTCCGCAAGGTCGTTATTGGCAATTTACCGTTTTTATTGTCCGACACGGTTGGGTTTATCCGTAAACTGCCCCACGGGCTGGTCGAGTCGTTCAAGTCGACACTGGATGAAGTGAGGGAAGCAGATGTGTTGGTGCATATTGTGGACATCTCTCATCCCGGATTTGAAGACCAGATTGATACCGTAAACAGTACCCTGACCGAAATTGAAGCCGGAGATAAACCGACCATGTACGTATTCAATAAGATTGATGCGTTTGAGTATATGAAAAAGGAGGAAGGGGATTTAAGTCCGAAAACCAAAGAAAACTATTCCCTCGATGAGTGGAAAAACAGTTGGATGGGTAAAAAAAATACGCCTTCTTTATTTATTTCGGCCCTCGAAAAGCGGAATGTCGATGAATTTAAAAAAACCTTGTATGAAGAGGTGAAAAAAATCCACGTTACCCGTTTTCCCTATAACGACTTTCTGTATGACCCGGAATGGATTGTTACCCCTGAAGAATAATATAAGGCTGATGACATAAAAAAGAATAGCGGCAGAAATTTCTGCCGCTATTCTTTTTTATGATCGTATCTGTATTAAGTACAAATTCTTAAAAACAGCGCCGACCTAGCCTATTCAGCTTTTTCTTCTTCCGGAGCATCCGCTTCGGGAGCCTCTTCAACCACCGGGGCTTCTGCAACAACTTCTTCTTCTGTTTGCTCGGCTACAACAGGAGCATTGGCTTCAGCAGCCAATTCAGCTTCTTTTTTGGCAACAGCAGCTGCTCTTGCTTCGTTGACTTTAGCCTCCGCTTCCAGACGAGCCTTCTTCGATGTTTCAGCATCCCTGGATAAACGATCCTTTTTAGCCTGGATGTGAATCTTTTTCAGCAACCCATGCTCTTTGAAACGATTTTCAGCCTCTTCTTCCGAGAAGGCGCCTTTGGCGACACCGCCCAACAGGTGTTTCATGTACAGGACTCCTTTGTAAGACAAAATAGCTCTTACCGTGTCAGTGGGTTGGGCACCTTTGTTCAGCCAGTTTAAAGCTTTATCAAAATCAAGATCGATCGTAGCAGGATTTGTATTTGGATTATATGATCCAATCCTTTCAATAAAACGACCATCTCGTGGTGCCCTGCCATCAGCTACCACAATGTGGTAGTAAGCGTAACGTTTGCGACCATGTCGCTGCAATCTGATTTTTGCTGGCATTGAAATAAAATTTAATTGATAAACAATTTTTAATTGTGGCGCAAAGATAATCTTTTATTTTGGAACAGAAACGGCTCCGCCTGCTTTTAATAAATAGAGATGAGGATTTTATCCTCTTTTTATTGTTCTGCAGCCCCGGTTTAAAGCGTATCGCTCTATATTTAATGACTGAATGAAATTCCCGTTAAAATAAGTTTCGTCCGGTAATCATTTAAAATAAACCATAAATCCCTACGTTTATCATTCAGGAACTTGTTTGTTTCTGCGAAAGCATTTTTTATAATAGATGCGCTCTCTTTCGCAACCATTTTGTGTTCTTATCATCATATATAAGAAAGTTTGTGAGTAATTGTAATTAAAAAACTATGAAAAGAATTATTTCAAGTATTCTGTTAGTGTCTTTATTGGCACTGATCGTGGGATGTGACAATGAAGATGTAATCCCTGTTGTTAAAGGTGATGCATTTATTATTGCAAAAGTTGACGGGCAAGATACGGTTTTCGGATTAGCGCTGCACGCAATGGGGAATGTCGCTCTTTCGAGTGTTGCCGCCGTTGACGACGACGGCAATACATTTCAGTTGAAATCGTATGGCGGTTATTTGTACGAGTTCTATTTTGATTCTGAAAATGCGGATTATTCGTTGGAACTTCCGGTTGTTGGCCGCTATGAGTTTACCGCGGTAACAGCAAAAGGCGAAACCCGCGTTGTTCAGGATGAGTTGACCGATGACATCATCTATCCGGCCGACCTGACGACATGTGAATTTGATGCGGCGAATTCACAAATATCGCTGGTATGGGAAAAAATGGATGACGCCGACTATATTGTTCTTATCCTGAAGGACGATGAAGGAGAGACCGTTTATATCAGCGCCGCCCTTGTCGGAAGTAGTGTCGGGTATAATATTAAAGCCACCACGGCCACCTGGGCAAACGGACGTACGCCCCAGGATGGCAGTACCTATACGGCCGAGGTTCATGCGTTTATGTACGAAAGCAATGGTGAGGCCATGAATGTTCAGGCTAAATCGATTGCCAGCGGGACGGTTGTCTGGGGTGAAGGAGGTAATTAATCCAAAACATTGGAGCAAAAAAGCGGATAAGCCCACAGTTTATCCGCTTTTTTGTTTCTGATGATTGGTCCGATTGAAACATCTCATTTGTTTTTTCTACTTTTGCCAAACAAAAAGTAAAATACCATGATTCAGAAAGAGCAGCTAAAAGAGCTTGCGGAGCGCCGGGATGCGCTGAGGAGGCATCTTTGACTACGATGGAAAACTAATTCAGTTAAAAGAAGAAGAATTAAAAGCACAGGATCCTGACTTTTGGAACAACTCCAGGGCCGCCGAAGAACAAATGAAGGTGATCCGTTCGGTTAAAGTTTGGGTCGACGGCTTCCTGAAGGTAAACCAGGCGATGGACGACCTGCAGGTGTTATATGACTTCTTTGAGTCGGGCGACGCCGGCGAGGAAGACGTAACCGGACAATACAACGAAACCCTTTCGCTGATTGAGCAACTGGAAGCAAAAAATATGCTTCGGAAAGAAGAAGATAAGCTGGGGGCTGTTTTGCGCATCAATGCCGGGGCGGGAGGCACCGAAAGTAACGACTGGGCCGATATGCTGATGCGGATGTACCTGCGCTGGGGCGAAAAGGAAGGCTACAAAGTAAAAGTATCGGAATTTAACGCCGGCGACGAGGTGGGTGTAAAAAACTGCACCATCGAATTTGAAGGCGATTATGCTTACGGATACCTGAAAAGCGAAAACGGAGTACACCGGCTGGTGCGTTTATCTCCCTTCAACGCACAGAACAAACGGATGACTTCATTCACCTCTGTTTTTGTGGCCCCGCTTGTCGACGATACCATTGAGATTGAAATCAACCCGGCCGATATTAGCTGGGATACCTTCCGGTCGGGCGGCGCCGGCGGGCAGAATGTGAACAAGGTAGAAACCGGGGTCCGCCTGCGGCATGCCCCAACCGGAATTACGATCGAGAATACCGAAAGCCGTTCACAACTCGGCAACAAAGAGAATGCCCTGCGGTTGCTGAAGTCTCAGTTATATGAACTGGAGCTGCGCAAACGCCGTGAAGCCGTCATGCAGGTCGAATCGCAAAAAAAGAAAATCGAATGGGGTTCACAGATCCGTTCGTATGTGCTTCAGCCGTATAAGTTGGTAAAAGATGTGCGTACAGCGTATGAAACCGGCAATGTTCAGGCCGTTCTTGACGGTGAAATCGACGGTTTTATCAAAGCTTACCTGATGCAGTTTGGCGATGAATAATGATGCGTTTATACGGCTGGCCAGCCCGGACGACGCGGCGGAAATCCTGGAAATTTACCGCCCTTTTATTGAAGGAACCGCTGTTACCTTCGAAGAAGAAGTTCCGTCGCCCGAAGAGTTTAAAGAACGGATTGAGCACATAAGGGCCGACGCTCCCTGCCTGGTATGCGAAGTGAATGGGCGGATCGTGGGTTATGCCTACGCCGCTCTTTACCGTGCCCGGGCGTCGTACCGCTGGAATCGCGAAGTTTCGGTATACATTCATCCGGACTATCACCGGCGGAATATTGCGCGGGCCTTATATTCGGCACTTTTCGAAATACTGAGAATGCAGCATATAACCAATCTGCTGGCGGTGATTACCATGCCCAACGAGGCCAGCGTTAAACTGCACGAAAGTTTTGGATTCAGGCCTTGCGGGCTTTTCAACCGGGTAGGTTACAAATTGCACCAATGGCACCAGGTGGGCTGGTGGGAATTGTCGTTTTTGGAAGATGAACAGCAAGTCCCTGAAACGCCTGTCCCTTTTTCATCTTTTGAGAAAACATACCCGCTGGAGGGGATCCTCCAAAAAGCATCGGCAATCATAAAGATTTCCTGATTTTTTCTTGAACTTTTCGGAAATTCCTGCTTACTTACATGGTTTAAGCAAATTCAGATGAAACGGATTGGTTCGTACATAAACAGGGAAATCAGTTGGTTGTCGTTCAATGCACGCGTGTTGCAGGAAGCCGAAGATCCCAATGTGCCTTTGTTCGAACGTCTGCGGTTTCTCGGAATTTTCTCCAATAACCTCGACGAATTTTTCCGGGTCCGGGTGGCATCTGTCCGGAGAATGGTCGATTTTGGCGACGATGGCTCCCTGTTAGGGAACTACACGCCTGAAGACCTTCATGAGGAAATCCAGGAAATCGTGTTTCAGCACCAGCAAAAATCGCAGGAGATTTACCGGAAAATCATGGAAGAAATGGCGGCCGAGAATATCCTGATGATTGACGAATCGAAACTCAGCCGCGACCAGGGCATTTTTGTGAAACGATATTTTCACGAACGTGTGTTGCCCAACCTGGTGCCGATCATGCTGAGCAAAAAGAACAAATTCCCCTACCTGCGTGACCGCTCCGTTTATTTGGCGATAAAACTGTCGCTGCAAAAAAAGCCGGAAAAGTATTCCTATGCCTTAATCCGGATCCCGAGCCTGACGGTTTCGCGCTTCCTGGTTTTGCCCGAGAATAAAGGGAAACAGTATGTGATCATGCTGGATGATATTATCCGCTATTGTATGCCCGATATTTTCCCGCTGTTTAACTACGATAAGTTTGAGGCATATACCATTAAAATTACCCGGGATGCCGAATTAGACCTGGACGACGACATCTCCAAAAGTTTCATCGAGAAGATGGAGCTTAGCCTGAAACAACGTAAAATGGGAACACCGGTCCGTTTGCTGTACGACCGGGAGATTCCGTCCGATTTACTTTCATTTATCGTTAAAAAGATGAAACTGGACCCGGAAAATACGGTTCCCGGCGGCAGGTATCATAACCATAAAGATTTTATGAATTTCCCCGAAATCGGGAAGCCGCATCATTATTACAAACGCTTAACGCCTATCCGGCATCGGGATTTGCACCCGCACGAAAGCATTCTGAAGAAACTTCGGCAAAAAGATATCATGTTGCATTACCCGTACCAGAGTTTCATTCACTTTATCGATCTGCTGCGCGAAGCAGCGATTGATCCGAAGGTGACCGAAATTGGCATCACCATTTACCGGGTTGCCGATAATTCGCGTGTGGTGAATGCCTTGCTGAATGCCATAAGAAACGGGAAAAAGGTCACGGTGGTTATTGAATTGCTGGCCCGCTTCGACGAGGAAGCCAACATCTACTGGTCAAATAAACTACAGGAAGAGGGGGCGCATGTCATCAATGGCGTACCGGGGCTCAAGGTTCATTCAAAAATCGCCTGGATCAGGCGAATGGAAAAAAATGAGTTTCGTAATTACGCTTACATTGGAACCGGTAACTTCCACGAATCAACTGCCCGGGTATACTGCGACGACGGCTTGCTCACGGCTGATGCCGGCATTGCCGATGAAGTGGCCAGGCTGTTCAGCTTCTTCAAACAAACCTACCGCAATTATCAATACAATCACCTTATTGTCAGCCCGTTTCGGATGCGCGATTTCTTTTCGGGCATGATCGACAATGAAATTCAACTGGCCAGGGAGGGGAAAAGAGCTTATATAATCCTGAAAATGAATAGCCTGATCGACCCGGACATGATGGACAAGTTGTACGAGGCCGCCCGAGCCGGTGTCAAAATACGGCTGATCGTCCGGGGTATTTTCGGTATGCTCACCGAAATGGAAGGTGCACGCGAAAACATCGAAGCCATTAGTATTGTTGATAAATACCTGGAGCATTCGCGCGTATTTTTATTTGGGAACGGGGGCGATGAAAAGATTTTTATCTCGTCGGCCGATTGGATGCCCCGGAACCTGAACGGAAGGATTGAGGTGGCATGCCCCGTTTATAGTGAAGAAATTAAGGAAGAACTGAGGGAAATGCTGAAAATCCAGCTTCGCGATAATTCCAAATCGCGGATCCTCGACAATACCCTGTCTAATACCTATAGCAGGGCGCATGCCGAGGGACGGTTCCGGTCGCAGGAAGATTATTATCAGTATATTAAAGAAAAACACCAGCTCATTATGACGATCTACCATAACCCGCGCTGCGCAAAAAGCCGTGCAGGCCTACAATACCTCGAAGAAAACGGGTACAAAACCAAAGTCATCAATTACATGAAAGACGGCATTACGGAAGAAGAGATCCGGACAATCATCGAACTGACCGGCATGTCGGCCTTTGAGCTGGTCCGCACCCAGGAAGACCTGTATACAAAACAATATAAAGATCAATCACCGGACGACGCCCAATGGGTCAAGGTGATTGCTCAGAACCCGCGATTACTGCAACGACCGTTTGTGATAAACGGAAAAAAAGCGGTTCTGGCCCAACCTCCTGAATATATCGAGCGGATTTTGTAATCAGCCAACCTTGGCTTGCAGCGATTTTATTTCATGCTCCAGTTTGGATTTCCGCTTGAGTGACCGGGATAACCCAAGCGCGTCAATCACGGCCTGCTTGTCGTATGTTTCCAGAATGATGTAATAGTGCCGCTTCCCCAGAAACACTGCTTTCAGGTTACGGTCGGCATGTTCGGCAATGAACTCAATTACGCCGTTATCTTTGCCATCCATATACGAAACCTTCTCCCATTTGGTGTTCATGAAGTCGCTTTGGTGGTTCAGGGCATGACCGGTTTCAATGGTTTCGGTTTTCGCCTGAAGGTCGCCGTCGTACACCCGGATACCGGTATGGTTCAGCCACTCGTCGCCGTAATAATTACTCGAAATGTACAGCTCTCCCCTTTCGTCGAGGTAAATCTGGATAAAGGATTTGTTCCACCTGCGCTGAAATTCCTGCCGTTTATGAATGTACTGAGTGTAACGGTCAAATTCGGTTTTTTCTTTTACAAAGTTTTTCTCCAGGCCGGCAATAGTTTGATTCAGCGAATCCAGTTCGTCCTGTGCGCGGAAAAGCATTTCACCGTATATTTGCTTTTTCAGCTGATCAGCTGCAAGTGCTTCCTGGATGGCGCCTTTGTAAAGTATCCTGACCGAGTCGGCCTGCAACAAGGCCTGACTGGTATCTCCCTGTTCGAAGAGCGATTGGGCAAGCTGAAGTTTTTCTGCTGCCCGTTTTTTTTCCGAACTTCCGCACGAAATGAACAGGAGGATGGATAAAAAGGCAAAAAAAACAGGACAAATTTTCATGGCTACATGCTTTTAAATTATTTCTTTCGCACTCATAAACACCAAAAATAATAGATTTTTTCTATTTTTATCAGAATTAAATAGAAAAACCATGATTACGCTAACTCAACTGGAGTACATTGTTGCCGTAGATACCTTTCGTCATTTTGGCCGGGCTGCCGAACATTGTTTCATTACCCAGCCAACACTCAGTATGCAAATCAAAAAGTTGGAGGAGGACCTTGAAGTGGTCATCTTCGACCGGAGCAAACAACCGTTAATCCCCACGGATGTCGGGAAACGGATCATCGAACAATCGCGGATTATCTTACGGGAAACCGAAAAAGTCAATCACATTGTAAAAGATCATAAAAACCTGATATCAGGCGAGTTGAAGATTGGGATCATTCCCACGCTTGCCCCCTACCTGTTACCCCTGTTTATTGGAAATTACAAACGGAAATATCCCAATATCCTGATTAAGGTAGAAGAACTGACAACCGAAAATATCGTCGATCATTTGAACCGCGATTTGCTTGACGTAGGCATTCTGGTCACCCCTTTAAAGGAAGAGCGCATCAACGAGAAACCGATTTTTTATGAGGAGATGATGCTTTATGTGCATAATAACCACCCCTTGCATAATAAGCCCGAAGTAAAGGTGAAGGATATTGCGGTACCCGAAATCTGGCTACTGAGCGACGGGCATTGCTTTCGTCACCAGGTCATCAACCTGTGTTCTTATAAAGGTTCGTCCAACGACCTGCTTCCGTTCCATTTCGAAGCCGGCTCGCTCGAAACCCTCATGAATATCATTGATAAGGAAGGTGGCATTACCCTGATTCCTGAATTGGCTGCTTTTGAGATGCCTGCCGAACGCTCCATGCACGTGCGGGCCTTCGACGACATGACCCCCCTGAGAGAAGTCAGTCTGGTTTATTCGCGGCATTTTGCCAAGAATAAACTAATTGAACTGCTTTGGAGAGAGATTGTTAGCGCGATGCCCCAAAACCTGCTGAACAAAGAACGGGGAACAATTGTCGAATGGAAGTAAAAATTTCAACTATTTTTTTTGCGAATTAGAAAATCTTCTATTTCTTTGCATCGCTGAAATCGAAAACGGTTTTTCTAAAAGAAGGAAAACAGATTTCAGAAAAAAGTTCTGAAAATGTTTGGAGGCTACAAAAAATGATTTATTTTTGCAGTCCCAAATTCAGGGAACCAAATGATGGCCCGTTCGTCTAGCGGTTAGGACGCCAGGTTTTCATCCTGGTAGCAGGGGTTCGATTCCCCTACGGGCTACTTTTAAAAACTTTATCTGAGGAAATTATAAAATGGCAAATCATCAATCTTCAAAAAAGAGAATCAGACAAAACGACACTAAAAAAGTCGAAAATAAATACTATGCCAAAACAATGCGTAATGCATTGAAAAAATTACGCGCTGCTACCGATAAAGAAGTTGCTGTGGCTGAATTGCCAAAAGTTACTTCCATGATTGACCGTTTGGCAAAGAAAAATGTCATTCACAAAAACAAAGCCGCCAATTTGAAAGCCAGTTTGGCTTCGCACGTGAGCAAGCTGTAAGAATTTTACACGATATTGAAAAAGCCTCTTCTACGGAAGGGGCTTTTTTGTTTTCATACACTTCGGTAAACAGATTTTTCATAACTTAGTTTGCATCATACAAAACGGATGTATAAAAAACTAAGCATAAAGGAATGGGCCGTTGAAGATCGCCCGCGCGAAAAGCTGCTGCTGAAAGGAAACCGGTCGCTTTCGGATGCCGAGTTGCTGGCCATCCTGATTGGTTCGGGCACAACGAAAGAATCGGCAGTTGAATTGTCCCGCCGCATCCTGGCCTCAGTTGATAACGACCTGAATGAACTCGGAAAAAAACAAGTGAACGACCTGATGAAGTTTCACGGCATTGGCGAGGCCAGGGCCGTCAACATTATCTCGGCCCTCGAGCTGGGCCGGCGCCGCAAAGAACAATCGCCGGCCGAACGAACTGTCATTTTAAACAGCGCCGGATCAGCTGGTTACTTCAGGCCTTTGCTTGAGGATTTACAGCACGAAGAGTTCTGGGTACTCTTGCTCAACCGGTCCAATACGGTGATCGATAAGTTTATGGTCAGCCAGGGCGGTTTGGCAGGAACGGTTATCGATATACGGATCATCTTAAAAACAGCCATCGAGAAGCTGGCCAGTTCAATGATCTTGTGCCACAATCATCCGTCGGGCAACATCAAACCCAGCGACGCCGACAAAACAATCACCCGGAAAATTAAGGAGGCGGCTACGCTGATGGAGATTTCCGTACTCGATCACCTGATCATCGGACGCGACCGGTATTTTAGTTTCTCCGACGAAGGACTCCTGTAACTGAACAAGTCATGATTACCGTTTTTACCACTGAAATAACAAACCGTTTACGGTATATCTTCGAACTTTATTTTGAAGAACTTTTGCAGGTAGAATTGAATTTAACCACCAACCGCGATGTGTTTGAACAGGCAAAAGGAGTCCGCCTAAACTATTCTGACCAGGATTTTCAATCCGGCCAGTTCAACCTGAAGCCGCATAAGCTCCTGTTTCAGAAAGGACTGGCTTACCAGAACCTGTCGGTGGTAAGTTGCGACGAAAATTGGTGTTTCTTTCCTGCCTCCTCCGATTCTTTTCTTTCGTTCGATCCTTTTGCGGCCGGCTTCTTTTTGGTTAGTCGCTACGAGGAATACCTGGAACGGCAGTTTGGCAAACACCGGAAATACCCTCACCGGCACAGTATCCTTTACCGGAACCAGCTGCTGCAAAAACCGGTAGTAAACCAGTGGGCGCAGATGATTGCCCGGAAAATCAGGGAAAGGGTTCCTGAATTTCCGGCCCGCCTTCCTGCTTTCGACTTCTTAACCACCATTGATGTGGATCATGCCTGGGCCTTTAAAAACAACTGTTGGAGACGCCGTACCGGCGCGGCGTTGATGACCTTGCTTTCGGGAAACTACCGCCGGATCAAAGAACGTTTTCGCGTTTTGTACGGAAAAGAGAAAGATCCGTTTGATACCTATGATTACATTCGTCAGGTGTATGCCGGCAGGAACGAGTACCTGCATTTCTTCTTTTTATTGGGAAAGCCCGGCAAATACGACGGGAATATTTCGCCCGAGAACGAAAACCTTCGTCAGCTGGTACGCGAACTGTCCAAAACCTACAAATTGGGCATTCATCCCTCTTACCGCTCAAGCCGAAAGAAAAAGGAATTGTTGCGTGAGATCGAAACACTGGAAGACATCACCGGGAAGCCGGTAGTAGCAAGCCGGCAGCATTTCCTGAAACTTGAACTGCCCGCCACCTATCGTCGCCTGATAAAAGCCGGAATCCAGACTGATTATACGATGGGTTATCCCGATTGTCCGGGCTTCAGGGCCGGAATTGCCAGCCCCTTTTATTTTTACGACCTGAAACAGGAGACCATCACATCGCTGCGAATTGTGCCCTTCCAGGTGATGGATATCTGCCTGAAAGACGACCTGAAACTGACTCCTTCCCAGGCAGGCTCCGAAATAGAAAAGATCATGCTCGAAATCAAAAAAAGCGGCGGAAGCTTCATCAGCTTATGGCATAACGAGAGCCTGAGCGACCAGGGAACTTGGAACGGATGGAGGATGGTTTTCGAACAGATGACCGAACTGGCAATAAGGCTAAAAGAATAAGCTGTTGCAAGAGGCAACCGCGTAGTTCAATTAAGCGAAAAAACAGGCAAAATTATTTTTAACCGATATAAATTACGCGGATTCATGCAGTTGTTTCCTGTTGATAATTAATTGCTTAGGTGGTATTGTTGCTGATCGGGAGGTTTAAAACCGGTAAAATCAGGTTGATACCGTTCATTTTATCGTTGAGCGGGGTCTTCTGAACGGGATTTTTTGATTATTTTCGGCAAAATTTTTTGTCATGTTAGTTCATAACCTTAGCGAATCCAATTCTATTTTCAATCAATACCTTGCAGAGATCAGGGATGAGCACGTCCAGAAAGATCCGCTTCGTTTTCGCAGGAATTTGCAGCGTTTGGGCGAAGTTTTCGCGTACGAGATCAGTAAAACAATGGAGTTTAAAGTCTCCGATGTAAAAACGCCCCTGGGAATTGCCAAAGTGCCTGTTTTGATGCGCCAACCGGTTTTAGCTACGATTCTGCGGGCCGGATTGCCCGTACAGCAAGGCTTGCTGAATATTTTCGATAAAGCAGAAAATGCTTTTATCTCGGCCTACCGGAAATACGATGACGAAGGCGAATTTCACATTGAATTTGAATACCTTGCCTCTCCTGATTTAAACGACAAAGTATTGATTATAAGCGACCCTATGCTGGCTTCGGGCGCTTCGATGGAAATCGGATACCGGGCGATGCTGCAGAAAGGCGAGCCATGCCACGTGCACCTGGTGGCTGTGATTGCCAGCCGGAAAGGCGTGGAGTATGTGCAGGAAAACATCGACGGAAGGAATGTTACCCTGTGGGTGGGCGCCATTGATGAAGAAATGACCGTGAACTCCTATATTGTTCCCGGCTTGGGCGATGCCGGCGATCTGGCTTTCGGTCCCAAAATCGACTCGCATTAAAACAAACACCATAAACAGAAAAACCGGGCAATCCCCGGTTTTCTTTTGATGTAACCTCCGCCGCCCGGAGGTCTTATGTGTACCTGATTTACGGCTTATTCCGTTCTTTCATGGAACTCACCCAAGTTTTTGGTGAAAAGATAGATGGCCAGAATACCCAACAGCATATGTCCGGCTAAGGTGTACATGATGTACTCCGGATGTCCCGACGATTCAAAAATCCCCATCAGCCATGTATAAATTCCGCTTAGCGTGGCCCCGATGAAGACAGCCAGAAAGTTTGTCCCCATGTACAATCCGGCCTTCTCTTTTGGTGCAATCCACATGATATATTCCTGTATCCGGGGCGACGAAATCATTTCGCCAATAGCAAACAAGAAAATACCCAGAAAGACCAGGCTGTTAACTGACGTTGCCGAAATGCCAAGCAACGCGAAGCCAATGGCTAAAACCAACAGACCAAACATAAACGTGGGGATAGCGGCTCTTTTTTCAAACAGCCTGGATATCAACAGCTGAAAGACAATGATGATATAACCGGTATGCGAAATAGCCTCGGCATTTATTTTCCAGACACCGCCTTCATCGTTTGAAATAAAGCGGGCCAAACCTCCGCCGAAGACCGACTTTACCGACTCGAAAAGCGATGCCGTATTGAGATAATCGTTTATATAAACCGCCAGTACATTGAAGAAAGCCCAAAACGGCAACCAAAAGAAGACTCCGAGCAAAACTAAGAAACTCAGGAATTTCACATCGGAAAGCGCTTCCTTCATGTCCCTGAACTTTTGTTTGAGGGTTACGCCTTCCAACTCACGCGGAGGTTCCTTGTAAAAGAACAGCGTGATCAGGAACATCAGCCCGATGGTAATTGCCGCGGTATAAAAAACGTAATCCCACGACCAACCCCGTAATTTCCCCATGATGATGGGACCAAACGAGGCCCCGATATTTACCATCTGGTAAAAAATACCAAAACCCAGTGTTTTATTGGTTGAATCGGTGGTTGCCCGGACGGTCGACGAGATCAGTGGTTTGAAAATCCCCGCGGCAAAGCCGATCGAGAGCATGGTCAGGGCAATCCCGTTAAACGATTTGGTCAGGATTAACAACAAAATGGAGGGCAGGTAAGCCAGGTACGAAATAATCAGCACCTTTTTAAACCCGTACTTATCGGCAAAGGTGCCCGAAAAAAGCGGGATTAAGTAAGACAGGGCCAGAAAAATACTTTGAATGATTCCCAGGTCTCCTTTGGAGAAGCCCAATTGCCCCATATAAATTCCAAAACTCATATAAATGCCGTAGTAGGCAAATCGTTCAAGCACTTCAATGCTGTTGGCTACCCAAAAAACAGGTGGAAATTTCGTTCGTTTACTCATAGCTGAAAAATACGGTTTATTCTTTAAGTCCGAATGTACGCAATAATTTTGTAAGTCGGCGTGCGTCCAGACCAGCCAAACAGATTTCCGCTTCGCCGTTTATAAAAATCGTTTCACCAGGTATTGACAACAGCTTCTTTTAATTCAGGGATTTTTACGACCTTTGCAGCGATTGTAATTGTATTATGAAGAAAAAAATAAATCCTCCCTCTGACCGGAAATTTCAGCAAAAACCGGATCACCGTGAAAAACAGGCTCAGCCGGAGAAACGGAAAATCACCGTTGTAAAAAAAGGAGACGATCAGATTCGTTTAAACCGGTTTATTGCCAACGCCGGCATCTGTTCGCGGCGCGAGGCCGATAAACTGATTGGCGACGGCGAAATTACGGTAAACGGCCGGGTGGTGACCGAACTGGGCGCCAAAGTCAGCAAACGTGATGAGGTTCGGTATAAGGGCAAGTCGCTGGATGTAGAGAAAAAAGTTTACCTGTTGTTGAATAAACCCCGGGGTTATGTAACCACGCTCGACGACCCGCATGCGGAACACACGGTGATGGAACTCATCGAAAATGCCTGTGAAGAACGAATCTACCCGGTAGGCCGGCTCGACAAGGAAACTTCGGGGGTGTTGTTGTTTACAAACGACGGAGAGCTGGCGAAGAAACTGACTCATCCCAGCTACGAGAAAAAGAAAATTTACCATGTTTTTCTGACCAGCGAATTCAGGGAAGAACACCTTGAGCAGGTAAAAAAAGGGATTAAACTGGAAGACGGTTTTATTGCTGCCGACTCCATCAGCTATACCGATGCCGAAGATAAATGCCAGGTTGGTATCGAAATTCATTCGGGACGTAACCGGATTGTCCGCCGCATTTTCGATCATTTGGGCTATAAGATGGCCCGACTCGACCGGGTGTATTTTGCCGGGCTGACCAAAAAAAACCTGCCCCGCGGGCGATGGCGTTTTCTTTCTCCCCGCGAAATCGGTTTTCTGAAAATGAGTTGATGTAATGAATCTGATTTTGCGAGACGAATAAACCGGTTTGGAAAAGGAGTTTGTAAAAATAATAACCGAAAATCAGGGGATCATTCATAAGGTATGTTCCGTGTATTGTGATTCGGAAGAAGATCGCCGCGATCTTTTTCAGGAAATTGTCACCCAATTGTGGAAGTCCTATCCATCATTTCGGTTCGAATCGAAATTTACGACCTGGATGTACCGCGTAGCCCTGAACACGGCCATTACAAGCTTCAAAAAAAATAAACGGCAGCCCGACAAACATGGGGTGGAAATGGAGTCGGTGCAGATTGCAACCGAAGAATACGATCCGGAAGTGGAAGAGCAAATGCGTTTGCTCAACCAAGCGATATCGCAGCTTAGCGGAATCGAGAAATCGATTGTTCTTCTTTTTCTTGAAAACAAGAAATACGAAGAAATTGCTGAAATTACCGGGATTACCCAGAATTATGTGCGCGTAAAGATGAACCGGATTAAGCACAAACTGAAGAAAATCATGGATAGGGAAGTGTAACATGGAATTGAAAGATTTACAATCGGCCTGGAGCAAATATTCATCTACTGAAGCCTCAAAGCATCAGTTGAATGAAGCTGATTTGCGCGACATGCTGAAAAAAAGGACCAAAGGGCTCATCGAAAGTATTGACCGGAACATCCGTACCGGTTTTGCTTTCCTGCTTTTGCTGACACTTTTTTTTGTTTTTGATGATTTTATTCTGACACCTTACTATTCAGGCGGTGCCATTGTCCCGTCGTGGATCATCCTGATCGATGGACTGAGCACTGTACTCATTATCGCCACCTTTACTTTTTTCAGCCTGAAGTACCGGAAAGTCAAACAGGATTATTCCCAGACCGACGATTTGCAAAAGGTTGTCAGATCAATTATCCGTATTCTGGCGACCTACCGCAGGTTGTTTTATATCGCGCTGACGGTTTTGCTGTTTGTGCTGGCCGTGGCCTTTGTGACCGGCATGTTTACCGGGGTCGAAAAAGCCGCTTTCCGCCAGGGGATCAGCATTGACGAACTGGACCGGGGGCAAATGACCGCCAGTATGATCAAAGGCCTTGTCCTGTTGGTCAGCTTCATGACCTTGCTGTTCCTGCTTTTTCGCTGGGGTTTTCGCAAACTGTACGGAAACTATATTGCCAAACTGCAGGCTACCCTCGAAGAGTTGGACGAAGTTGAATAACGAAGTCCCGGGGGGTATACTAAAAACGATAACCTAAGGAGATCGCCAGGCTCCGGTTCCATAGATCTTCATCCGGTTCTTCGCTGATGTTCTTCAGTCCGTACCGGTAATTCAGGCTGACGACCACCCGCTTGTTGATCTCATAGGCCGCAAATGCCGCAACACTTACGTCGAAGCGCTTCAATAAGGCGCTTGAAGAATCATCTTCGAAGATGGTGCGGCCGCTCCCGTCTTTTATAACAATGGCGTCTTTCGAAAAGATTTTAATTTCCCCGCTAACCTTTTCTGTTCCAATTGTTCCGGTCATTTTATCTTTACCGCCAATCCCGTAACTAAACATGGGGCCCGCCCCGATGGTAAACCGGTCTGAGCCGACCGACGGGAACCCTGCTTTCAAATAAAGCGGCAAATCAAGATACAGGGGCGTCATGGTGTCCGAAAGTTTGAAAGACACCGTGGTGTACCCTGTCGGAGTTGGAACCGGGATTTCTCCGTAAACCTCCGCTTTGGCCCCGAGGGTACTGAATAAAAGTTCGGGTTGAAGTGAAAAATAGTTATTGATCGCAGCTTCGGCAAAAACGCCGGCCTGAAATCCGGCCAGCATGTTGTAGTCAACCACCAGGCCATCGTCGGCCGACGACTCGTACCACGAAAAGGTAGTCCCGGCTTTAAGGCCGTATTTGACCTGAGAAACAACCGTTAACGAAACAAAACAAATAAAAGCGAGTAGAAATAATCTTTTCATCGAAAATTGATTTTAGGTTTTTATTAAAAAAATTCCCGGCATAAGCAGCTATGAATACTTGCCGTGCAGAGAAGTTGCTCCTTGATTGATCATGGAATCAGCAACAATAAAATTAATTATTCTCATGATAATCTGATTCCTGCAAAGACCCGATTGTGAATATGCTCTAAAGCATGTTCGTTAAAAGAATGCGTTCTTTTTAATTGAGAATTAACGGATTAGTTTCAAAGATTGAAGGTTATTTATATCTTTGCGCAACTTTAAAAAAACAGTAAAATCAAAAGATGGCGCATAAATCAGGCTTTGTCAATATCATCGGAAATCCCAACGTGGGAAAATCAACCATCATGAATGCCCTGGTGGGCGAACGTTTGTCAATCATTACCAAAAAGATGCAAACAACCCGCCACCGGATTAAAGGAATCGTGAGCGGGGATGATTTTCAGATTGTTTATTCCGATACACCGGGGATTTTGAAACCCAACTATAAGCTTCAGGAATCGATGATGAAGTTTGTGGATACAGCCCTGATTGACGCCGATGTGATTTTATATGTCACCGACGTGGTGGAAAAGCCGGATAAAAACAGCGAATACCTCGAAAAAATCCGCCGGTCAAACGCCCCGGTCATCGTTCTGATCAACAAAATCGACCTGTCGAATCAGGGGCAGGTGATGGAACTGCACGGTTTCTGGCGAGATTTGTTGCCGGCAGCCGACCTGTTTCTCATTTCGGCCACCGAAAAATTTAACATCGCCCCCATTTTCGACCGGATTTTGGAGTTGTTGCCCGAAGCGCCTCCGTACTTTGATAAAGATGAGCTGACCGACCGGAATGAGCGTTTTTTTGTAACAGAAATCATCCGGGAGAAAATCCTGTTGCATTACCAAAAAGAAGTGCCCTATTCGGTAGAAGTGGAAGTGGAAGAATTTAAAGAAGGGGAAAAACTGCTGAACCTGCGTTGCGTGATCCACGTAACCCGCGACAGTCAGAAAGGCATCATCATCGGTCACCAGGGAAAATCTTTAAAACGGGTGGCCACCGAAGCCCGGATCGACCTGGAAGAATTCTTTCAGAAGAAAATATTTATGGAGCTTTACGTGAAAGTCAGCAAAGACTGGCGCGACAAAGACCGCATGTTGGGAAATTTTGGCTACGATTTTCAGTAGCGAGTAAAGGGCTAAGGATAGCGGGTTGCAACCGGCAGCCCGGAACCAATCCGTCAGTTGGCGGAATGGAATTTAGAATTTGATAGTTGGAATTTGGAATTATAGGAAGAAATGAGCAATATTGTTGCAATTGTAGGAAGGCCGAATGTCGGCAAATCAACCTTGTTTAACCGGCTGGTTGAAAGCAGGAAAGCCATTGTAAATGAAACAGCAGGCGTTACGCGCGACCGGAATTACGGAAAATCGTTGTGGAACGGCATCGATTTTTCGGTGATCGATACCGGGGGATATGTGATTAACTCGGATGATGTGTTTGAAGAAGAAATCCGCAAACAAGTGCACATCGCGATTGAAGAAGCTGATGTGATTTTGTTTGCTGTTGATGTGGAGGGTGGCATTACCGATCTTGATCTGGCGATTGCCGGCATCCTGCGCCGGGTAACCAAACCGGTTTTCCTGGCAGTCAATAAAGTGGATAACAACCTGCGGATCCTGGATGCCCAGGAATTTTACGGCCTGGGGCTGGGTGATAACCTTTTCTGTATTTCGGCCATGAACGGCAGTGGTACCGGCGACCTGCTGGATGCCGTGGTAGCCAGTTTCCCTCATAAGGAAAAGGTCGAAGAAGAAGAAGGGATCCCCCACTTTGCGGTAGTTGGCCGTCCGAATGTGGGCAAATCCTCCTTTATCAACGCCTTGATTGGGATCGACCGGAACATCGTTACCGATATCGCCGGTACGACCCGCGACGCCATTAATACCCGTTACAACAAATACGGGCACGATTTTTACCTGGTTGATACAGCCGGTTTGCGCAAAAAGGCGAAGGTAAAGGAAGATGTGGAATTTTACTCGGTGCTGCGTTCGGTCAGGACCATCGAAGATGCCGACGTTTGTCTGTTGATGATTGACGCCACCCGTGGTGTGGAATCCCAGGATGTGAGCATTTTCAACCTGATTCTCCGGAATAAAAAGGGCGTGGTCATCCTGGTCAACAAATGGGACTTGCTCGAAAAAGACAATCACTCGACCAACAAGTTTACCGAAATGATCCACGAGCGGATTGCCCCTTTTGTTGATGTGCCCATCATTTTTATGTCGGCGCTCACCAAACAGCGTATCTTTAAAGCGCTCGAAACCGCGGTGGAGGTGTACCAAAACCGACAGCAAAAGGTGAAAACATCGGAGTTGAACGATATCTTACTCGAGGCGATTGAGAAATACCCGCCGCCGGCTATAAAAGGCAAGTATGTTAAGATTAAGTATGTCACCCAGCTGCCGAGCCCCACGCCGTCGTTCGCGTTGTTTGCCAACTTACCGCAATATGTGAAGGAACCATACCGGCGCTACATCGAAAATCAGATCCGGGAGCACTTTAATTTTTCGGGTATCCCGATCCAGATTTTTTTCAGGAAGAAGTAGAGGCAATTACCCACAGACAAGAGCAGTTCCCATAATTGCAGGTGTGTATTCTTTGAATATCATGCACCTGTTTGCAATTATGGGAACTGTTTCTCTGTTCCTTTAATCCTGCAAAAACTGGTTCAGTAAACCACCCGATTCTTTCCGTTGGTTTCCTCCCCGGGGCGAAAGTTCGCGGATCAGTTTCCTGATGGGCATCGATTGCAGCCACACTTTCCCGGTTCCGCGCAGGGTAGCCAGGAAAATACCTTCGCCGCCAAACATCATCGAACGCAAACCACCCGACTGTTCAATATTAAAATCAATCCCCGGTTCGTAAGCGACAATACAGCCGGTATCTACCCGCAGCACTTCGTTGTTCAGGTATCGCTCAATAACGGTTCCTCCCGCGTGTATAAATGCTTTTCCGTCGCCCTGGAGCTGTTGCATAATGAACCCTTCGCCGCCAAAAATTCCGGCCCCCAACCGCCGGTTAAAGGTGATGGAAATTTTTGTGCCAAGGGCTGCACATAAAAAGGCATCTTTCTGGACAATGATGCGTCCGCCCATTTTAGCTAAATCCAGCGGGATGATGGTTCCCGGGTAAGGCGCCGCAAAGGCAACATGTTTTTTCCCCCATCCCTGGTTGGCAAAGTGGGTGAGAAACAGCGATTCGCCCGTAATCAGGCGTGAGCCGGCGGATAACAGTTTGTCAAAAAATCCGGCGCGGGGGTTGGAACCATCGCCAAGCTTTGCTTCAAAGCTGATCCCGTCTTCCATGTACAGCATTGCCCCGGCTTCGGCAATAACAATTTCACCCGGATCCAGCTCCACTTCCACCAGTTGAACATCGTGCCCGATAATTTTGTAGTCAATTTCATGTGATTGCATGGTTTATTGAAATTTAAATTTTTATCTGCACGAATTTACAAAACCGATCCGTTCAGGCGTCCTGTTTTCGATAAACGAAGGATATGGGCAGGTAAATGGTGTCATTCCCTCCGGGCGATCATCTGCTTTTATTGATTTTTTCAATGCCTTGGTTCGGCCGGACCGGATCTGTTGAGTAATTTAGCGACCTAAGCGCAGGTTTAATTTGGATGAGCAACAAAGGAGTGCAATTTTTAGAAAGAAGACCGATGAGACTAACCATATTAACCGAAAATACTGCCGGCGGCCGATTTCTGGCCGAACACGGGCTTTCGTACCTGGTTGAACTGGATGGCCGAACCATTTTGTTTGATACCGGGCACAGCGATGTATTTATACAAAATGCCCTCAAGCTGAATATCGACCTGCAAAAAACAGTCGATCTGATTGTCCTGAGCCACGGGCACTGGGACCACGGCGACGGTTTGCGTTTTCTGGAGGATAAACCGTTACTGGCGCATCCCGCGGCCTTTATGCAACGGTTTCGCAAGTCCGACGGAACTTCGGTTGGTTTGTCACTAACCAAAGAAATGGTCAGCCAAAAATTTGATCTGATGACGACAGCCGAGCCTTACCGTATTTCGGAACATATTTTCTTTTTGGGTGAAGTTGCCCGGAAAAATGACTTTGAGGCCCAATCAACAAGCTTTTGCGATGAAAACGGGGACGATGATTTTGTCCCGGATGATTCGGCCTTGGTGTTGGTTGAAAACGGGCAACTGATCATTATTTCAGGATGTGCTCATTCCGGCATTTGTAATATCTGCGAGCAGGCCAAAAAAGTTACAGGTATCCGCACAATCAATGCTGTGCTGGGAGGCTTTCACCTGAAACAGAACAACAAACAAACCTGCCAGACCATTCGGTATTTCCGGCACGAAAAAGTCAGGAACCTGATACCTTCACATTGTACCGGGCTTCAGGCCTTATCGGCCTTTCATGAGGCCTTTCATACCCGGTTGCTAAAAACCGGGCAACAATTAACCCTATAAGGATTTTGTGTTGTGCTTGGCTGTTTCTTTGTCATCGGCCATAAAAAAAGCTTCCTGTATTTGAAGGAAGCTTATTATTGGGTGGAGGTCGGTGGCGGATTCGAACCGCCGTACACGGTTTTGCAGACCGTTGCCTAGCCACTCGGCCAACCGACCTTGTTTTTCGGGATTGCAAATTTATATAAATTTTCCAGCTTTGCAACAGCTAATTTTACGATTTTACGGACGGGCTAAACAGATGCTTACTTTTTCAACCTGTCCGCCCAGGGGCGGGTTCATCTTCGAAAGTTTCACCGTGGCGTGCTCAATTTGGGGAAACGCTTCATACAGAGCATCCAGTATCCGGCTGCAAACATGCTCCAGCAGGTCTGACGTTACAGCCATCTCGCGTTTAACCAGGTCGTAAACTTCCTGGTAATTCAGCGCATCTTCCAGCTTGTCCGACTTACCGGCTTTCACACAGTCCACCCCGATTTGCAGGGACACCAGAAACCGGCCGCCGATTTGTTTTTCAACAGGGAAATGCCCGTGGCGGGCATAAAACTTCATTCCTTCAATTTCGATTAAACCAGGCATGCTCCAAAATTTTGAAAGTTACGAATTCGCGAACCGGCGGTAAAATTAATTTTTCTTTTTCAGATGTTCATTTTACAGGCCGTTAAAAGCTTTTGTGCAGAATCATTTTTTACTTTTGCAAACAATCCAACAACCTTCTTTAAAACAGACCGAAGAAGGGATTCCGGGAAATCACGAACAACATCCGGCAAACTGAAATTGAATCCATTGCGGTTTATCAGATATGTTTATTTTTACAGCGAAAATTAACAATTGGTATATGAGTGAGAATAGTCCTGAAAAAGAAGTCGTGGTAAAGAAAAACTTTATCAACCAAATTATTGAAGAGGAATTAAAAACCGGAAAAAATACGGGCCGGGTGCATACCCGTTTCCCGCCCGAACCCAACGGGTATTTACATATCGGGCATGCCAAGTCGATTTGTCTGAATTTTGGGACTGCACAGCAATATAACGGCATAACCAATTTACGTTTTGATGATACCAATCCGACGAAAGAAGATACCGAATATGTCGATTCGATTAAGGAAGATGTTCGTTGGCTGGGGTTTGACTGGGACGACCGGGAGTACTATGCCTCAGATTATTTCGACAGGCTGTTTGAATTTGCGCTAAAACTGATCGGTGAAGGGAAAGCTTACGTGGATGACCAAAACGCCGAAACCATCAGCAGCCAAAAAGGGACGCCAACCCGCCCGGGCATCGAAAGTCCGTTCCGTAACCGCACGGTAGCGGAAAATCTCGACCTGTTTATGCGGATGAAGGCCGGTGAATTTGAGGAAGGCGGGCGTGTGCTTCGCGCTAAAATTGATATGTCGTCGCCCAACATGCACATGCGCGATCCCATCATTTACCGGATCATGAAAACTCCGCACCACCGTACCGGCGACAAATGGTGCATTTACCCGATGTACGATTTTGCACACGGGCAGTGCGATTACTGGGAAGGCATTACGCACTCCATCTGTACGCTGGAATTCGAAGTTCACCGGCCGCTTTACGACTGGTTTATCGACCAGTTGATGGACAGCGATTACCGTCCGCGCCAGATTGAGTTTGCCCGTTTAAACCTGAGCTACACGGTGATGAGTAAACGCAAGTTGCTGGAACTGGTGAAAAATAACCATGTGAACGGCTGGGACGACCCGCGTATGCCGACCATTTCCGGCTTACGGCGCCGCGGATATACCCCTGCTTCCATCCGCAATTTCTCCGATCGCATCGGGGTGACCAAGGTTGACGGGATGATTGATGTAGCGCTGCTCGAACACAGCGTCCGCGAAGATCTCAACAAAACGGCCCAGCGCGTGATGGCCGTACTCGATCCGCTGAAAGTGGTGATCACCAATTACCCGGAAGGCAAAGTGGAAGAGATTGACGCCATTAATAATCCGGAGAACCCGGATGCCGGGACCCGTAAAGTGCCCTTCACCCGCGAACTTTATATCGAAAGGGATGATTTCATGGAAGACCCGCCCAAGAAATTTTTCCGGCTTTCACCGGGAGCGGAGGTCCGCCTCCGTTATGCCTATTTCATCACATGTACGGATGTGGTTAAAAATGAAAACGGCCGGATTACCGAACTGCACTGTACTTACGACCCGGCATCGCGCGGCGGCAACTCGCCCGACGGACGGAAGGTAAAAGCGACCTTACACTGGGTTTCGGCCGGCGAGAGTTTAAAGGCCGAAGTCAGGCTGTACGACCGTTTGTTTACCGACGAAGAACCGGACGGGCATAGAGACATTGATTTTAAAGAATTCATGAATCCGGAGTCGTTGAAAATTTTGCCGGATTGTTATATTGAGCCGTTTGTTAAGGATGCCAAACCGTTGGATTCGTTCCAGTTTGAGCGCCTGGGGTACTTTAACCTCGATCCCGACAGCCAGGCAGGGAAACCGGTATTCAACCGGACAGCCCCGCTTCGCGATACCTGGTCGAAGGTAAAAGACAAATGAGCCCTGGCCGGTTTATTTTGATTATACGAAGTCGTCAGAAACTAAGGACCCGACATTCCGGCGTTTGTGTCAGTATCACATCTTTCAGGGGCACAAAATAATACCGGAAAGCGGTTGAAGTTTCTGACAACTTTTTTATTTATTGGTCTGCTTACCGATTATTCACTCCGTTTAGCCGATCAGTTTTCTTTACAGCCGATTTTCTGCATTAGTTTTACCGGTGAAATTAATGTGTAAAAACATGGAAGATTGGCATAGAAGCGAACGACGGTATCGTCACCCGGGTTATGGGAAAAGCCGGAAAGGTTCATTTCTGGGAGTTGTACTCATTTTAATCGGCTTGTATTTAATTATCAAAGAACTTGGTTGGCAATTTGGCTTTCCGTTTTGGCAATCAATCCGGGATTTTATGTTCGTCGGTTTTCATCCGCACCTGCATCCAGTGGGTACGGCAGTAATTCTTTTGCTAGTGGGGATATTGCTGTTGTCGTGGCGGCGGGTGGTCGGTGCGATTTTAATCGGGCTGGCATTTTTATTCTTTCTGCCTCATTTGTTCATTTCCGGCTTGCTGGTCCTTTTATTTTTCCCGGTATTACTGATTATCCTTGGGATTATTATTTTGAGCCGGCTTTTATGACCAATTTGCAGATTGTTATCCGAAATAGTTTAATTTCGGGAATGAAACCAAAAAATGTAGATGCTTTTAAACTGATTAGTTATGGAACAGAAAGGAAATAAACGGTTTTACCTGGGAGTTGTCCTGATCGTGGTGGGGGTAATACTGATTTTACAACGCTTGAATTTGATCCCCTGGGATCTGGCCGATCTGCTGATTTCGTGGCAGATGTTGTTAATTGCCATCGGGCTGTTTTTAATCATTGGGGGTAACCGTGTCGGAGGCTTGATTTTGGTTGCCATCGGGGGATTCTTCATTTTACCCGAGTTCGTTCATGTGCCCCATGAGTTCAGGCGAATTTACTGGCCGCTTGTTTTGGTGATCATCGGCGCCGCCCTGTTATTCCGGCATAAAGGCTGTAACCGGCAAATTAAGGAAGGGCCTGCTGATAAGTCGTTCGACCAGTTTGACGACTTCGTCATCTTTGGCGGGCGCGAAATTTTTATCAATACACAGGAACTGAAAGGAGGGCGTTCAACCTCTATTTTTGGCGGAATCGAGTATGATTTCCGAAAAGCGCAGCTATCCCCGCAGGGAGCTGTTATCGACTGCCTGTGCGTTTTTGGGGGAACAGGTTTGAAAGTACCGCTCGACTGGAATGTTCGGAACGAAGTGACAGCCATCTTTGGCGGAGTGACCGATAAACGCGGCGATACTTACCGGGAAGGCAATCTTGACCCGTCGAAAACGATTGTTATAAAGGGGGTAATTGTTTTTGGCGGCGTGGAAATCAAGCATGTGTAAAATGCGATGAAACACCCATTTCTCAATAACCGGATCCTACTGCTCTACTATGGCCTTTTCTGGCTGCTGACGGGTTTGGGCAACTTTCTGCTCCAGGTTCTTTGGTATAATATGAGTTTCAACGCGTCGGCGCTGGAGTCGGTATCGGTTTTTGTGTTGTACCCGGTATTGGGCGCAAGTATCTGGTACCTGGTCCGGTATAACGGTTTGAAAGAAAACGATTGGTTGTGGAATATCCTGTTTCACCTGATGGGGGCGTCCATCATGAATGCTTTCTGGTTGTACCTGAGCTTCATCCTGGTGAAGATGGTCAACGAAACCCACCTCGAGTTTTTAATGGAGGCGCTTCCATCCCGGATTTTAACCGGTTATTTATTATATGCCGGCTACGTGGTTTTTTTCTATGCGATTAATTATTACAATTCGTTAAAAGAAAAAGTCAAAAAAGAAGTCGAACTGAAGTCCCTGATCCGCGATGCTGAGCTGCATGCCTTAAAATCGCAGATTAACCCGCACTTCATTTTCAACAGCCTGAATTCCATTTCATCACTCACCATCAGCAATCCGGAAAAAGCGCAGGAAATGGTCATCAACCTGTCGGCATTCATGCGGTATTCCTTGTTGCATGGCCGTGAAGAAACGGTTTCGTTAAAGGAAGAACTTGAACATATCAAATTGTACCTGAGTATCGAAAAGATACGTTTCGGGAAAAAATTAATCCCGGTTTTTGACATCGGGGAAGACTGCATGCAGGCTAAAATTCCAAACATGATCCTCCAGCCGCTCCTCGAAAATGCCATTAAATACGGTGTTTACGAAGCAACCAACCCGGTCAGTATCCGGATAACCTGCCGGTCGGAAAGTGGTTATTTCCAAATTATCATCGAGAATGATTATGAGCCCGACTCCGTGAAAAACAAAGGCGAAGGGATTGGCTTGCGAAATATCCGGCAACGCCTGGAACTGATCTACGGGAACCCGAACCTGCTTCGGCTCACCGATAATAAAACAAGTTTTAAAGTTGAGCTAATGCTCCCTCAAAATGAAAAAAGTCATGCGCGAAAAAATTAATACCCTGATTGTTGAAGACGAAGAACTGGCCAGAGACCTGCTGAAATCCTATTTAAAAGACCACCCCAACATTCAGCTGATCGGAGAATGTGAAAACGGCTTCGAGGGGATCCAAAAGATAAACGAACTGAAACCCGACCTGGTGTTTCTGGATATTCAGATGCCCAAAATCACCGGCTTCGAGATGCTTCAGTTACTCGATCATCAACCCGAAATTATTTTTACAACGGCCTACGACCAGTATGCCATAAAGGCTTTCGAATACAACGTGGTGGATTACCTGCTGAAGCCCTTTTCGAAAGACCGGCTGCTGGCTGCCATCGACCGGGTGGCGGAACGAATCGGCAAGCAGGAAAAAAACACCGAAAAGCTGGAGAAACTGAGCGAATTTACCACCGGCGAATACCTCGACCGCGTTGTGGTGAAAGACCGGAGTAAAATTACGATTATCCTGACCGAACAGATTCGTTACATCGAATCGCTGGACGATTACGTGATGATTTATGCCAATGACGGACGGCACATGAAACAAAAAACCATGCGGTATTTCGAGCAAACCCTCAATCCCCGCGATTTTGTCCGCATCCATCGCTCATACATCATCAATGTGAGCCAGATTGCCGAAATTCAGCAATACGAAAAAGAGTCTTACCTGGTCATCCTGAAAGATAAAACCAAACTCAAGGTCAGCAAGTCGGGTTATAAAAACCTGAAAGACAGTCTGAATTTCTAAAGTAACAAAGTACCAAAGCGCCTGAGTGCCTGAGTAACAAAGTACCTGAGTAACACCGCGTCCTTTGCGCTTCTTTGCGTTTAATTTTTTAACGCAGAGACCGCTATGTATTCGCAGAGTACCGCAGAGAGTTTCAAGTTCCAGGTTCCAAATTTCCGGTCTTGATTCTTGGCTCTTGATTCTTGGCTCTTGATTCTTGATTCACAGCTCGCAGCTTGCGACTGAAAACTGAAAACTGAACACTGAACACTGTGCAACTTCTCCCCTCTCCCGTCTCCGTTCTCCCTTCTCCGTTCTCCCCGCACTTGTGAACCACAATTTTCTTACTTTTAGGGTCAAAATGTGTTGACATGCGAAGAACCTGTTTGTTGATTTTTCTACTGATCCCTTTAGTGGTTTTCTCACAGGATGAAGTGGGGCCGGATGGCTATCTCCTGCTTTGGTTTTTGATAATTCCGGCAGTGGTGGCCCTGATTTGGATTTTTGTCCGTTGGCTAAAAAACAACGGGAAGGCGAAACCGGCAGGTCCGAGTTTTTCATTTCGCCGTTTAACCGTTGATCTGAAAAAAGACCGGAAACACCGCCCCAATACGCTGACGCTTCTTATCCGAAACAACCGGTCGCGCGATGTCGACATTGAAGCGCCGGTGCTGTTATTTCGGAAACTATGGTCCATCCGAAAATTCAAACTCAAGGGAATAAACCGTTACCAGATTTATCCGCTTTACCTCGAAGCCGGGAAGTCTCATGAACTTCGGATCAGCCTGGCTGTTTTTCATGAACACGACCGGGGACTTCGAAAATATTATTGGGCAAAAATTCTCCTGCAGGATACCAGGGGGAGAAAATATGCATCCAAATACGTCACCCTCCGGAAAAGCTTATTTTCGTAATGCGCGACTGGACATTTAATCATATCGATTTTTCTACGTACCCCTATTATGATGGCGACGACCTGGGGGTATACCTGACCGAACAGGGGGCCAAGATTAAAATTTGGGCGCCGACCGCCCTCGAAATTGAATTCCTGGTATACCGTCAGAGTCACGGCGGCAACCCGGTCCGTAAAGAGCAGTTAATTCCGGGAGAAAACGGATGCTGGTCGATCGAACTGCAGGGCCGGTTATCGGGTTTGTATTATACTTTCCGTGTGAACGACGGAGAGTGGCTGAATGAAACACCGGGTATTGATGCCCGCGCGGTGGGCGTCAATGGCAAGCGCGGACTTTTTTTCAGGCCCGAAGAAACCAATCCCTCAGGTTGGGAAAACGACCGGCCCGTTTCGTTGGGTAACCCTGTTGACACTATTCTTTATGAGCTCCATGTGCGCGATTTTTCCATTGCCGCCAACTCGGGAATGGAACATAAAGGCAAATTCCAGGCGTTCACCGAAAAGGGGACTAAAAGTCCCGACGGCTTATGTACGGGGATCGACCACCTGAAAGAACTCGGAATCACCCATGTGCACCTGTTGCCTGTGGCCGATTTTTTCTCGGTCGATGAACTTCACCCGGATGAAAAATACAATTGGGGCTACGACCCGTTGAATTACAATACGCCGGAAGGAAGTTATGCCCTCAACCCCGACGATCTTTCGCGTATAACCGGATTCAAACAACTGGTAATGGCCCTGCACGAATCGGGAATCGGTGTGGTGATGGATGTGGTGTACAACCACACCGGCTATACCCGGCGTTCGTGGTTTAACCAGACGGTACCCGGTTATTATTACCGTCAGAACCCGAACGGGACCTTTTCGAATGCCACTGGCTGTGGCAACGAAATTGCTTCGGAACGGGCCATGGTTCGCAAGTTTATCATCGATTCGATTTGTTATTGGGCTAATGAATATCATATCGACGGTTTTCGCTTCGACCTGATGGGAGTGATGGACTCGGAGACCATGAATGCGGTCCGCTTGGCATTGGATCAGCTGCGCCCCGGCATACTGCTGTATGGCGAAGGCTGGACCGCCGACAGCAGCCCGATGCCTGAGCAGTACCGCGCGGTTAAAGCCAATGTGGCCTCGCTCGACCGGATTGCCTGTTTTAACGATGATTTCAGGGACGCCCTGAAAGGAAATAACTTTGACGGGAAACAAACAGGTTTTGTGAGCGGAAAGACCCTGAACGAAGAAGCGGTCAAGTTTGGCGTGGCTGCGGCCTGTTATCACCCCCAGATTGTTTACAGTTACGTGGAAAGCTCGTCGTTTGCCTGGGCCGATCAGCCCGGGCAGTGTGTCAACTACGTATCGTGCCACGATAATTATACCCTGTTCGACAAGTTGATGTTAAGCCGCCCGGATGCTGAGCCTGAACTAATTGTCAGGATGCAAAAGCTGGCCGGCGCCCTGGTGCTGACCTCCCAGGGAATTCCTTTTTTGCATGCCGGCGTTGAATTCTGCCGGACAAAATCGGGCCAGCACAATTCGTATAAATCGCCCGACCGGGTTAATCAATTGGATTGGTCGCGAAAAAAGGAGTTTCAGGATGTTTTTTTGTATTATCAGCGCCTGATCCACCTTCGTAAACGTGTGCCTGCCTTCCGGCTGCGATCCGCTTCTGCTATTCGCCGGCATCTAAAATTTTCGCTGGCCTACCAGCCCGGAGTCGTTTCTTATATTATCGAAGATTGCCCGGGTGAAACAAGCTGGAAAACCATCCAGTTGGTATTTAATGCCTCGGAAAAGCCGATTTCCATCGAACTGCCCCGCTTTGGCAAGTGGACGGTTATTGCTGACGAGACCAGGGTCAACCTGGAAGGTATCCGGGAAATTGAAGCTGGTCAGGCAGTTGTTTCGCCGGTTTCGATGATGATCCTGGCGGCAGATTAAAAAAAGTGCCTGAGTAACAAAGTACCTGAGTAACACCGCGTCCTTTGCGTTTCATGGCGTCCTTTGCGTTTAATTTTTTAACGCAGCGTTCTCCAGGTATTCGCAGAGAGTTTCAAGTTTCGAGTTTCCGGTCTTGACTCTTGACTCTTGACTCTTGACTCGCAGCTTGCGACCGAACACTGCAACCTCCTCCCGTCTCCGTTCTCCCTACTCCATACCTTTTTACCGTCCCAAACCCGTTTAGAACATTCGTGCAATTAAGGCGACCTTATCTTCAATAAATATTTTTTTCAGTCATTTTTACCAACAAAAGTTGTGATTAGCTGTCTGACAAATCAAATCCGGAAAAAATTAACGAAAAAAATAAACAAAAAGCGAGAAAGCTCTTTACTCGTATTGGGTAAATTCCGTAACTTGCTTCAAAATTATTTTTACGGATAAATATCTTAATTAAAGATAGAGGCTGTTGATAGAGCGATTTCTAATATTTCGTTAGAGTGAAAGACGATAAACAAATGACTAAAAAAAAGTAATATGCTAAAACCTTTACCTATTCGAGTATAAATTTTCAATTGTCATACAGCCCATTACGATTGGATTCTGAAGTAATGGCTGCAAAATATCCCTTTCCATTTAAGGAAATTGCTTTTATCCGGCATCAAAAGACATTTTGAACATAGTCTTGACAAAACATATCCGGGGGCGATGGTGTGTTTAAGAGGTTCAAGACTTAGCTCTTCAGTATGACTAGAATTTGGACGAGAATTTTTGAGCTTGTTATTGGGGCATGCTTGTTATTTTACCCTGTAAGTAAATCTGCTGCTTACAACCAAACTTATGCGAAAGCATACAATACCCTTGCATCAGAGGGGCTTGTACTGTCTCCGGCAAAGCTCGTTTATTTCTTTCCCGATGAAAATCAGGTCGTCGATAAATCGTTTATTTTAAATGTAATAGATAATATTTCGACCCCGGAAACAGCCGGGTTGGCCGCATTGCTTCCAAATCAGCGGCAACCGTTTGCGTTTGAAGCGGCATATGCATCGTCGAAGCCCGGATCAGCCCCGCTGATGGCCTTGCCGCCGCCAACAGCATCAACCGGGGATTGGAATGACCCGACGATATGGACACCAAATGGCGTTCCCTCTTCTTCGAATGATGTGATCATTCCCAACGGCGTAACGGTAACAATTAACGGAGACGCCGTTTGCCAAAACCTCACCATTCAATCCGGGGCGACGCTGGTTTTTAATACCGACAACACCCTCGCCATCAGCGGCGACCTTACAATCTCCGGTACCTTAACCATGATCTCCGGTTCAAACATCAACTTATCCGGCAACTGGATCAATGATGGCGCCTTTACTGCCGGAGGTGGAACAGTTACGTTTACCGGAAGTAATTCGGCCACCCTGGGAGGGAGTTCAACAAGCAGTTTTTACAATTTGATATTAAATAAAGGAACGGATATTTCGGCTGAACTGGTCGTTTCATCCAATGTCAATATCAGTTACCCGGTTTTCACCAATGGCTTGCTGAAAATAAACTCAGGAATAGTTGACCTGACCCATACCTTCGCCATCCCGCTAACGGCGGGGATTGAATTAAACAATAGTGCGGCCACACTGACGACAGGCGATTTCACCATCACCAACAACGGCCTGATCCGGATTACAGACGGAACAGCCAATTTTGGCAATTCAACCGGGAACAGTGTCCACACGCAGGTAGATGGCGCATTTATCGTGTCGGGAGGGACAGTAAATATTGCCGGCCGGCTCGAAAATACGGCCGGGGGAACACTTGGAAGCACAGGTATTCAATCGGGAATATCCATCTCAGGCGGAACCATTACCTTAGCAATAATTGGGAATGGTTCGGGGACTACCGGTAGCTTAAATGTTACCCAAAACGGCTATTTTAATTTTACCGGCGGGACGATCATTTTTGAAGAGCCCGGTTCAGCCATTGACCTGCAATTTGCTGCCGAAAGCACTAACGGCACCAAAACCATTACCAACGGAGTGTTCCAATTTGGGAATAGCAATACAGCTTCAGGCTCATCTTTTGTTATTAACAGTGCGGTAGCACTCCGAAATATTACGACCTACGACAACATTGACCTGAAGCTGGCCGGAACATTGACCTTAGAGAATGCGCCAACTTTGGGAACAAACAGCCTGATTGACCCCAATGAGCAAGTGATCCGCTATTTGGTATCCGGCGCGGGAATATACCAATTTCCGATTATGGATGCCGGTGGAAACAATCTGTCAGCCAGCATCACCATAAACAGTGCATCCGCATTTGGTACCGGCGCCTACATGGAACTGACGATGTACGGCTCCAAACACCCTCAAAATACCAACACCACCAACTACCTGAAGCGTTACTGGCTGGTAAGATCAAGCGGTATAACCGATATTAATTACGATGTTTCAGCAACTGTTCTAACTACCGATTTTGTTGGAACACCAGGAGATGTAACTGTAGGAACCTATACGAGCGGTACGCTTTGGTCGAAAGCAACAACAGCAAGCCTAAGTACAACGAACCTGATCATCGCCGGACTGAGTTCAGATACAGAAATTTCCGGAATCTCAGACATTCCCTTAACGGTGTCCATTACGAACGGCGAAACAGCCTCTGTTTGTAACGGCTCAGCGGTAACTTTAAATACAACCGTCACCGGCGATTCGCCGATCACGTATTCCTGGTCTTCGATACCTGGAGGCTACTCTTCAACAGAATCTGCCATAACGATAACCCCAGGCTCAACCACAGAATATACCGTAACGGTTACCGATGGAAACGGATTTACGGCAAGCGATCAAATAGAAGTAACAGTCAACACACCACCAGTTTGTTCCATTACCGGGGCAACCAGCGTTGTTTACGGAACCACAACAAACTACAGCGCCCCGGAAGGGATGACGACCTATTCCTGGTCTGTTTCCGGGAATGGAATTGTTGTCGGAACAAACGACACCAAAGATATTACCGTTGATGCAACTGCCGCGGGTTCTTACACATTAGATCTTGAAATAACAGATGCGAACGGGTGCACAAGCAGTTGTAGCCAGGTTGTTGTCGTCAATAAAGCAAGCATGACCGTTACTGCCGATGCAAAATCAAAGATTTACGGCGATGCCGACCCGGAATTGACTTACCAAATCACATCCGGCTCACTGGTGGAAACAGATGCTTTCAGCGGAAGCCTCACCCGGGTTGCCGGTGAAGATGTCGGAACTTATGAAATCCAGCAGGGTACGCTGGCCTTGAGCAGCAATTACAGTTTAACCTATGTTGCGGCCAACCTGACGATTACTGAAAAAGCGATCACCGTTACTGCCGATGCTAAATCAAAGATTTACGGCGATACTGATCCGTCTTTGACTTATCAGACCACATCCGGCTCACTGGTCGGAACAGATGCTTTCAGCGGAAGCCTCACCCGGGTTGCCGGTGAAGATGTCGGAACTTATGAAATCCAGCAGGGTACGCTGGCCTTGAGCAGCAATTACAGTTTAACCTATGTTGCGGCCAACCTGACGATTACTGAAAAAGCGATCACCGTTACTGCCGATGCTAAATCAAAGATTTACGGCGATACTGATCCGTCTTTGACTTATCAGACCACATCCGGCTCACTGGTCGGAACAGATGCTTTCAGCGGAAGCCTCACCCGGGTTGCCGGTGAAGATGTCGGAACTTATGAAATCCAGCAGGGTACGCTGGCCTTGAGCAGCAATTACAGTTTAACCTATGTTGCGGCCAACCTGACGATTACTGAAAAAGCGATCACCGTTACTGCCGATGCTAAATCAAAGATTTACGGCGATACTGATCCGTCTTTGACTTATCAGACCACATCCGGCTCACTGGTCGGAACAGATGCTTTCAGCGGAAGCCTCACCCGGGTTGCCGATGAAGATGTCGGAACTTATGAAATCGAGCAGGGTACGCTGGCCTTGAGCAGCAATTACAGTTTAACCTATGTTGCGGCCAACCTGACGATTACCGTCAAGTCCCTTACCCCCTCCATTACTGCCGAAAACAAATGTTACGACGGGAATGCAACCACTACCTTGAGCAGCCGGACCCTGTCGGGTATTGTTGACGGAGACGATGTTTCACTGGCAGTTGGTACGGCCACCTTTAACAATGCAACGGTGGGAACGGGAAAAACGGTCACCGCCAGCGGACTGACACTCACCGGGACAGATGCCGGAAACTACGTCCTGTCTCCTGCCACGGCTACAACAACCGCGGATATTTATGCCCTTCCTGTCCCGGGCATCAGCGGCGATTTGACCGTTTGCTCCGGGACGGAAGCCGAACTGTATACCACCGAGGCCGGGATGACCGACTATGACTGGACTGTTTCGGGGGGAACGGTAACCGCGGGTGGAACATCAAACGATCATACCATCACGGTTGACTGGGGAGCGGCAGGAACGGGGACCATAACCGTAAATTATACCAACGCCACCGGTTGTACAGCCGATGCATCAACCCAGCGGTCGGTAACGATTTATGCGCTGCCCGAACCATCCATCTCCGGGGTTGAGGAAGCCTGTTCCGGATCAGCCGGAAATGTTTATACCACCCAGGCCGGGATGACCAATTACCAGTGGACCGTGAATGGCGGAACCATTACCGCCGGCGGAGGGACCGGCAACAGTTCGGTAACCGTAAGCTGGGGCGCTGCCGGAACCGGAACGGTTAGGGTAAATTACACCAATGCCAATGGCTGTACTGCCAACCAGCCAGCCGAAAAAGAGGTAACCATCAACGCCTTGCCAACGCCAACCATCGACGGCCCAGCCAACGCTTGTTTAAGCTCAACCGGGAATACCTATACCACCGAAGCAGACATGTTGGCTTACAGTTGGTCAATTCCTTCAAACGGCGGAACCATCACCGGGGGACAGGGAACCAATACGATCACGGTGACCTGGAGCAGCGCGGGCAGCCGCACCGTCCGGGTAACCTACCAAAACAGTTACGGGTGCAGCCCGGCATCGCCAACCGATTACGGTGTTACAGTTTATGCCAACTTTGTGCCGGGAAACATTGGAACAGCTCAAAGTATCTGCTATAACACGGCCCCGGCTGAACTGACACATACGGCAGCCGCCAGCGGCGGCTCAGGAAACTATGCCTACCAATGGCAAAGTTCGCCCGACGGAACCAGTAACTGGACGGATATTCCGGACGCTGTCAGCCAGACTTACCAGGCAGATGCATTGACGACCACCACCTGGTACCGTCTCGCGGTGACCGACCAGGACTGCGGGTTAAAACAGACCGCCGGGATCCGCATCCTCGTTTATGCCGACTTAAGCCCCGGTACCATCGGCTCCGATAAATCCATTTGTTACAACACCCTTCCGGGAACCATTAGCCAGCTAACGGCAGCCAGCGGCGGACCGAACAGTTATACCTACCAGTGGCAAAGCTCGCCGGATGGGATAAATAACTGGACCGATATTTCAGGCGCTACAGCCAGCACCTATACGCCCGGCCCGCTTACCGCCACCACCTGGTACCGCAGGCTGGTTACTTCGGGCGATTGCGGCACCGTGATCAGCAATGTGGTAAAAATTACGGTGTACGATGAATTGTTGCCCGGCTCCATTGGCAGCGACCAAACCATCTGTTACAATACGGTACCGGCAGCCTTAACCGACGAAACAAGCCCGTCGGGGGGAACCGGCCTGACTTACCTGTGGCAGCAAAAACCGGTATCAGGTGCCTGGACCAATGTTTCCGGTGCAAACGGATTAAGTTACACACCGCCGGCTCTGACCCAAACCATGATCTATCGAAGGGGAACCACCTCGGCCAGCGGCTGCGGAACCGTTTATTCCAACGAGATCACCGTGACCGTGTGGCCCAACCTGACTGCCGGGACTGTCGGTTCGGCCCAAACCATTTGTTACAACAGTACGCCTGCCGGATTAAGCCAAACCACAGCCCCGACCGGCGGGACCGGGGCGTATAGCTACCAATGGCAAAGTTCGCCCGATAATTCAAGCTGGACCAATATTTCAGGCGCTACAGCCAGCACCTATACCCCGGGCCAGCTTACCGCCACCACCTGGTTCAGAAGGGTGGTAACCGATGCCGAATGCGGGTCGGCCAACAGCGTGTCTGTACAAATCACCGTTCGTGCGCAATTGCTGCCCGGCAGCATCGGCTCCGACAAGTCGATTTGTTACAATACTTCGCCGGGGGCATTCACCCAAAGTCTGCCAACCGGCGGAACCGGAACGTATAGCTACCAATGGCAAAGTTCGCCCGATAATTCAAGCTGGACCGATATTTCAGGCGCTACAGCCAGCACCTATACGCCCGGCCCGCTTACCGCCACCACCTGGTACCGCAGGCTGGTTACTTCGGGCGATTGCGGAACGGTAATCAGCAATGTCGTTCAAATTACCGTTTACGACCAATTAGACGGGGGAACAATTGGCAGCGACCAAAGCATTTGTTACAACACCGTACCGGCCGCTTTAACCAACGAAACCAGCCCCTCGGGGGGAACCGGCCTGACTTACCAGTGGCGGCAACGGACCGTTTCGGGTACCTGGACCGATATTGGCGGGGCTACCGACTTAACGTATACGCCGCCCGCCCTGACCCAAACCATGCTTTACCGGCGGGCCGTCAGCTCGGCCAGTAACTGCGGTACGGTTTATTCCAACGAAATTACCGTGACCGTGTGGCCCAACCTGACTGCCGGGGCCATCGGGTCGGCCCAAACCATTTGTTACAATACGCAGCCTGCCGGATTAAGCCAAACGACCGCCCCGACCGGCGGAACCGGAACCTATAGCTATCAATGGCAAAGTTCGCCAAATAACGCCACCTGGACCGATATTTCGGGGGCAGTTAACCCGAATTACCAACCACCGGTTTTAACCGCTTCCGGGTATTACCGCCGGGCGGTTACTTCGGGTAGTTGCGCCACCGTGTACTCGGCATCTGTTTTTATTACGGTTCAAACAGAAGTTTTCCCCGGAACGATTGCAGGAGACCAAACCATCTGTTCCGGGACCTCGGCCTCCCAACTGACCAGTACCAATTTTGGCAGCGGCGGTTCCGGAACAATCTCTTACCGGTGGGAAAGATCGGTTGACGGGATCAGCTGGACGACCATTCCGTCGGCAAGCAGTTCGACCTACAGCCCGGGCACTTTAACCCAAACCACCCGATACCGCCGTTACCGGTTATCCACTCAAAACGGCGTGGTTTGCGAATCAGCGGCCTCCAACGTGGTGACCGTGACGGTGCAGGCGCCACTGAGCGCCAATACCATCTCGGCTGACCAGCTCATTTGCGAAAATACCAGCCCGGCCGGGCTGACCGGGACCACCGTGACCGCCGGCAGCGGGACCATTACCTACCAATGGCAGGTCAGCTCAACGGGGGCTTCTTCAGGCTTTACCGATATTTCGGGAGCAACCGGTAAAGATTATGCCATCCCGGGCACCTTGTTGGCCGACCGCTGGTACCAACGCATAGCCACCTCGACCCTGAACGGGCAAAGCTGTACAAGCATCAGCAACGCGGTATATGTAAACGTGGTAAGCATAAACGCCGGGACCATTTCAAATGTGGGAGTTGTTTGCGAGGGAACCGACCCGGCAGCCTTTACCGGGACCCAGGCCAGCGGCGACGGCCCCTTTACCTATCAATGGCAAAGCAGTTTGAATGGTACGGATTATACCGATATCGCCGGGGCCACCATGCCTTTTTACGATCCCCCGGCTTTGGGCGAAGATACCTGGTACCGCCGGGTAGCCGTCAGTTCACTGAAAACGGACTGCAGTAAAGCTACCGCCGCTTTTGTGATCGGGGTGAACAACATCGACCCCGGCTCCATTGGCCCCGACCTGGATTATTGCTACGGCGCCGATCCCCCGCTGCTGGCGACCACCCCGGCCGTGACCGACGGCTCCGCCGTGTACAGTTGGTACAGGAGTTACAATGGGGTAAGTTTTGATAATATCGCTATTAATACGGAATACTATAACCCCCCCGTGGTTACTGCCGACATCTGGTACCGACGTTACGTCAGCAGCACCGTCAACGGAACAACCTGTAACACCGATTACGCCGAAATGAAAATCTCGGTTTACCCGTATCCGCAGGTGGGGGCCATCGCGCCCATCGTTACCTGCGAGGGAAGCCCCTTTACCATCACGGCCACGGCCAGCGTTTCAACCGGCACGCCCACCTACACGCTCAACCGGCTTAATCCGGCCAGCCCTATGCCGGTTGCCAATGTGAACAACACCGGCGTTTTCGATATTGATCCGTACCTGGAACCCAATACCCCGGTTACCGGGCTTCATCAGTACCAGGTAACCATTACCAACGGCGATGAGGGAGCCTGCGAAATTACCGTTCCGGTGAACGTGACCATTTACAGCCTTCCCGCCATTACCCTGACTGCCTCCTGCGCTTCGGGTGCCGACGGGGTCATCCAGATGACCGGCACGGTGGACTACCCGGTCGGCGCCGTGGTAGAATACCAGTTGTTGGATATCAGCAACAACATCATCGTGTCCTGGACGACCGACCCCACCTTTAGCGGACTGAGTTACGGGCTGTACACCGTGCTGGCCCGAAACAGCGCCTATCCCGGCTGCGAAACCATGCTGATTGGCGAAATCCTCGGGAAAACCGTCGATGCGGCCAACATGACTGTTTGCCAGTATACCGATTGGACAGAAGACATGGGCCTTGCCGCCACCTCGCTTTGTTTTACCTGGGCAGGCGCCCAGCATACCTTCGCCGAGGTTTGTACCGACCCCAATAAGAACTACGTGGCAGCCGGCGCTTCCAGCTCCCGCGACAATTACCAGCCGGGCAGCCTGGTGCAGTACAACGTGTTGTCGACCTTCAAACCAACGCAGGGACAAATTTCGATTAAAGACTGCAAGGCCAAGCCCGAAGCCACCTTCTCGATTTACGAGTACCCCTTTTACCCGGCCAATCCGGCCTATAACTTTGTAGAACTGATCACCACCGTTTGTCCGAACGCGGTTACTCTTTCGGGGCTCGACCCCAACCAGGTGTACGTGGTGGTGATTAACTCGCCCGACCTGACCACGGTGGAGTGTACCGAGCCCTGGTTCACCAAGGGCGACAAGGTGCAGGTGGCCACGGCCATTGGCGAAGTATTCTGGTACCTGACCGACAACGAGTCTGAAACGCATTTTGCTACCGGCCCGTTTATCGACCCGACCGATTACCCCGCGACCGGGGTGACCGGAACCGACATTCCCGGAACCTGGACCGTTTATGCCGGTTGCGAAACAGGCCCCTGCCGCCAGCCGGTGACCTTCACCGTAACCCCCGTGCCCCACGTGATGTACCAGCATGTTGAACTCTGCTCCGGTTTAGCTACCAACATCCAACTGGTGGCTATCGACGACCAGACGCCGGCCCAAACCATCCCGGCGGCCAACGTCACCTACGAATGGTACCCGACCAACCTGAACGGGACGGCAAGCTGGAACGTGAGCTGCGACGAAAATTCGCCCTGCACCGGCCCGGTTATTGCCGTAAACCTGACCAGCGAAAGCGTATGCCCCACCGTGCAGTTCAGGGTACGCGCCACTGTGAACGGCTGTGCCGGCCCCTGGGAACCGGTTGATGTGTACGTGCTCGACAGCCAAAACCACGATCCGCCAACGCCGCTCGAAGACCTTAGCTTTACCTGCCTTTCGGAAGTGACCGCGCCCCCGGTCGTGAGCCTGCAGCACAGTTGTATGCCGCTGATGCAGCCCGTGCCGGTGATTACCGCCAACAACGGGGCCGGTTGCGCCGCCGATCCGCTCGTGTTTACCCGCACCTGGACCTTCGAAGATGCCTGCGACACCACCATCCTGGTGCAAACCGTGACCGTGATCGACGATGTGCCGCCCACCTTTACTGTTCCGGCCGATATCACCATTCAGAAAGATGAATTTTGTTACGACGACCGCCATAACCTGACACTGACGGGCAATGTAACCGATGAAGCCGACAACTGCTCCCCCTCGGGGCCTTATCTGCAGGCCACCTATGCCGATACAAACGAGGAGCCGGGAGACTGCGCGGGCGAATGGGTGATTACCCGCACCTGGACCCTGACCGACAACTGCGGCAATACCACTCAACAAAACCAGCTCATCACCATTGTTGACGAGCTACCGCCCTCGTTTACCGCTCCCGCCGACATCACCATCTACTCCGATAGCAACTGCGATTACGATGCCGACCCCGCGATTACCGGCGATGTAACCAACGAGGCCGACAACTGCACCCCTTCGGGGATTGGTTTGCAGGCCACCTACAGCGATGTGACGGAAGACGGCGATTGCCCCGGCAAACGGATCATCACCCGTACCTGGAGCCTGACAGACGACTGTGGCAATAGGGCCGACGATCAAATCCAGATCATCACCGTGATGGACAACATCAAACCCACCTTTACCCGGCCGGCCGATGCCAGTATTGTTGCCGATGCCGATTGTAATTACGTGGCCGACACCACGATCACCGGCAGCGTCAGCCAGAAATGGGACAACTGTACCCCGGTTGAGCAATTGCAGGTTGTTTACGTGGATTCGTACCTGGAGGGCGACTGCGAAGGGGCGGTGGTCATCAGCCGGACCTGGCGTTTGCAGGACGGATGCGGAAACTGGGCCGACGATCAGGTACAGCTCATCACCCAGGCCATCAGCGTGGGCGACAATACCCCGCCTGTATTTACCGCTCCGGATGACATCACCCTTTACCGCACGGCCGACTGCATGTTGCCCGACGTGACCAACCTGAACCTGACCGGCGATGTTACCGATGAATTTGATAACTGTTCCACCGGGATCAACGCCACTTACGAGGACAGCGAACCGATCGGGGTGGACAACTGCACCACCGAGATCCACCGCACCTGGACCTTGGTTGATAAGTGCGGCAACGAGGCCGAACCCCAGGTACAGGTAATCACTATTGCCGACAACACCCCGCCCGTGCTGGCCGATGTGCCTTCGGTGTCGTTTTGTGTCGAAAATATTTTCGAAGGGACCTATAACGGCCTGCCCGAGCCTGATGCCGACATTGCCGAACCGCGGCCCGATTATTACCTGTTCCATGCCGGCGACACCGGGCTCGACCTCGATGCCGGCGCCTATTTCTCCGATGCCTGTACCCCGGCCGGCAATATCGCGTTGAACTGGAGCATCACCGATAATTACGGACAACCGGTGGCCGACGAAAACGGGACACCGCTCACCGGCATCACCGGTCAGCCCTCGGCCCACGGGGCGGATATCGTGTTTGCCGGGGCGCCCAACGGAAACGTGTATTATACCATCACCTACTGGCTGGCCGATTACTGCGGCAACGAGTCGGCCCCGAAAAGCGCGGGCATCACCATCACGCCCCGGCCCGAGGTGATTAAACTAACCGGCAACTAAACTGAAAATAAGATGAACAAACAAAATATAACAGATAAACCTTGTGAAAAACCATTAAAAGTAAATGCCTATGAAACACCAATTAATAAGATAGTAGCAGCGGACAGGATAATCCCAATAACAACTGTGCTGCATACCCGGGCTGCCCCCCCGGACAGTCCGGGTCAATTTGCCTCGCGGGGAGTAACGAGTGCCGGGAAGAACACAAGCCCCAAGCCCCATGCTCCACGCCCCGTGCCCCGTGCCCCAATTACCGGAGAACGGAGGCCGGAGAACGGAGAAGGGAGGAAGCTACAGTCGCATTTATTTTGGCGCTCGGGCGCTCAGGTACATTTTTTAAACGCGGGCGACGCCATGAAGCCTGCAACCAATAACCAATAACCAATGACTAATAACCAATAACCAATGACCAATGACTAATAACTAATGACCAATGACTAATGACCAATAACCAATAACCAATGACTAATGACCAATGACTAATGACCAATGACAAATTTTACAGTATTTACCATTTAAATTTTACACGTATGAAAAAGCAAATTTTATTTCTGACCTTTTTGGTACTGGCCGCTCTCGCCAGTGTGAACAATGCCTTCGGGCAGCCTTATGCAATGAACGGCTCGGCACCTCGCGGTGTTGCCTGTGAAGATGATGAGTTACATCCTATTGCAGGTAAATTTTATACCTATGAGGTGAGTACTAATCCTGCAACCGGCAATGAAATTACCTGGTGGGCAACAAAAGATCCAAATTTTATTACAACTAGTGGTACTGCAAGAACCTATAATACGGCAACTGCGCTTACCACGGCTGATGGAGATTTAATAGCAACAAGTGGAAATTATGCCAATTCTGCAACAGATGCAACGACTGTAGCTATTACCTGGACTGATGCGATTTTGAGCAACACAGTTTATCAAGGTACCCCGAGTACTACTGAGCCGTCTCCAACATTCGTTGTTGCTTATGTTTCCGGTGCATGTTCTGATAATTTGAAGGTTTTTGAAATCAATCCGATTGAAGCATTTACCGTTGATATAAGAAATATTGACAACGAAACGCTTGGATCGCTGGATTATGACACAGAAACGGATCAATGTATTGATGATGTATCGTCAGCTACATATGTTTCCGGAGCTATGCAGTATGAATATGGGTGGAATACATTTGTATACGAAGTAATTGCCGCTAATTTTTCTAATTATTATACTCCTATTTTTAACCTGTCAGGTTTAGGTGATACACAAACCGCTGTAATCGAGTGGACGACTAGTGCTCCCGCAGATTGGGCTACTGCAACCTGGGTTCCGTATGACCAAACTGAGACAGATGTAACTGCTCTTCCAAGGGTAAATGTTGAAACAACAACAAACACATCTATTGGTGTTTCAATTTATGTCCGTGTAACAGTTACCAATAACCAGTTTGAAAATAATGCAAATGATCTACCTAATGGTATTGATATTACCCTCGCAGTTGATGGTGTTAATTCTGTTGGAACTTACGACGTAAACAACTGGATTGAGTCAGCAACTCCCGGAACTTATGAACTGGCATGTGCACCAACAACAGCTCCGGACCAGGCAGATACAGCTGTACAGACCTTGTTGCCACGTCCTGCAGTTACGGAAGGTACAACTTCTGCTATTGGCAATCCTGGTGGGTTAATTCCTGGTGACGAAACAAACACAATAACAACACCATAAGCTTAGGTACAATCACTTATTTGACACTGCTTTTTCATAACCAAGATACCTCTCCCCGGTCGGTTTTGGCCGGGGCGGGGCCTTCGGTTAGGAGGAGTAGCGAGGCAGAAGGCAGAAGGGAAACCGGAGACAGAAGAACGGAGACCGGAAACCGGAATACGGAGAAGGCTACAGCCGCATTTACTTTGGCACTCAGTCACTTTGACACGTTGGTGCTTGAAACTGATTACCGATTACCGATTACTGATTACCGATCCCCTATCACCGGTCTCAGCGGTACTCAGCGTTAAAAGAGGCGTAAGTCGCGAGTAAAGTTTCAAACAGGCGGCGTATAGTTTAAAACAGGCAACGTCAAGTTTCAAACAGGCAGCGTATAGTTTCAAACTCGCAACGTAAAGTTTCAAGCCAGCGAAGTAAGGTTTCAAACCAGCGAAGTAAAGTTTCAAACCAGCGAAGTAAGGTTTCAAACCAGCGAAATAAGGTTTCAAACAGGCAACCTAAGGCCGCGAACTGACAACTGACAACTGACAACTGTAAACTGTAAACTGTAAACTGTAAACTGTAAACTGTAAACTGATAACTGTAAACAGTAATGAAATGACAACAAACAAACATGGTCCGCCCGCGATGCCGGCCAACCGCGGTGCACCCGGTCTGAACAAAGACCCGGTCGGCAAACATACAAGGGTTTCTACCCGGGCTTTTTGGCTCGGGGAGGGAGAGGTATGGGTCTGAGATTGATGATTGATGATTGATGATTGATGAATGGGGAAGAACCCGCCGCAGTCCGGGCGATCGAACCCTTCCGGGCTCGCTGACCTCCCGAAGGGTGAAACGAAGCGACACCCCGTCGGCGGTTGCAAACCCCGATGGAGGCTTAACGAAGAATAAAAAAATAAACAGGAGTGAATAAGCAAGCGGGAACGAAGAACGGAAACCGGAGGCCGGAGAATGGAGAATGGAGAACGAAGAACGGAGAAGGCTGCAGCCGCATTTGCTTTGCCACTTTGGCACTCAGGTACTTTGGGACTTTGGTACTCAGGCACTCAACCCTTCCGGGCTCGCTGATCTCCCGAAGGGTGAAACGAAGCGATACCCCGTCGGCGGTTGCAAACCCCGATGGTATAATGATAAGAACGAATAAGCGTACGAATGGATGAAGGTTGAACCATTGACATACGGGCATTATTATCACATCTACAACCGGGGAAACAACAGTTGTAATATTTTCCGCGAAGCGGACAACTACGAGCATTTCCTGGAATTGTACGATAAGTATATTTCGCCGGTAGCCGATACGTTCGCCTGGGTGCTGATGCCGAACCATTTTCATTTGCTGGTGAGGATTAAGGAAGAAAAAGACATCGGGTTCATTCCCGTTAAAACCCTTCCGGGCTCGCTGATCTCCCGAAGGGTGAAACGAAGCGACAGCCCGTCGGCGGTTGCAAACCCCGATGGCGGGTATAATGATAAAAACGAATAAGCGTACGAATGGATGAAGGTTGAACCATTGACATACGGGCATTATTATCACATCTACAACCGGGGAAACAACAGTTGTAATATTTTCCGCGAAGCGGACAACTACGAGCATTTCCTGGAATTGTACGATAAGTATATTTCGCCGGTAGCCGATACGTTCGCCTGGGTGCTGATGCCGAACCATTTTCATTTGCTGGTGAGGATTAAGGAAGATGTGGTTTATAAATTTTCCAACGCTGACAGGTCTAACGACGCTGTCAGGTTAGAAGAACGGTTGGAGAAACGATCCACCAACCTGTCAGCGAGCGAAGCTCCTGACAGCGTTAAAAAATCGAAACATCCAAAACCGGCCTTGCCTGACAACACTGTCTGGATGGAAACCCAGAAATGGGAAACGGTAAGCCGGTCAGCGTGCGAAGCTCCTGACAGCGTTAAGAAACCAGTTCCTCATCGTCATTTTGCTCATTTATTTAATGCTTACACCCGATACTTTAATCAGCGAACCGGCAGAACAGGAAACTTGTTTGAAAGAGCTTTTAAACGAAAACCGATTAACAACGAACATTATTTAAAACAAGTGGTCCTGTACATTCATAATAACCCGGTGCATCATGGATTTTGCAGTCATCCGCTGGAATATCCCTGGTCGAGTTATTTGACCTGCACCTCGGTTAAACGAACAAGGCTAAAACGCGAAACGGTGATCGCGTGGTTTAACGATCAACGCAATTTCAGGTTTGTACATGATGAGAAAGTTGAAATTGAAAAAATAGAAACATGGCTGGAAATGAATTAACAGCCCGTCGGCGGTTGCAAACCCCGATGGAGGCTAAACGAAGAATAAAAAAATAAACAGGAGTGAATAAGTAGCAAGCGGGAAGGGAGAAGGGAAACCGGAAACCGGAGAACGGAGACCGGAGGCCGGAGATGGGAGAAGGGAAACCGGAGAACGGAGAAGGGAGACCGGAGAACGAAGAAGGGAGACCGGAAACCGGAGAACGGAGAAGGCTGCAGCCGCATTTGCTTTGGCACTTTGAAACCTGAAACCTGAAACTTGGAACTTGGAACTTGGAACCTGAAACTTGAAACTTGGAACTTGAAACTGATAACTGATACATGATCCGATTGGTACACATATTCCGTCTGGCGTCGGCGCTGATCGCGGCGCTGCTGACTGTGGCAACAGCCACGGCCCAGGAGACGCGTGTGTACATCGGGATGACCACCCCGCTGAGCGTGGAACAGATGCCGGGCGACAGCTATACCTGGGACCTGTACAACGACTCCACCGTCAACTTTGCCGTCGTGCCCGGCACAGCCGTTGGCGACGGGCAGGCTGCATTCGCGGGCGGCATCAACACCGGCCCCACGGTAAACGTTACCTGGCTCCAGGCCGGCGTGTATTTCTACAAGGTCACGGCAGTGGATGCCGAAGGCTGCACCAACAACCTGAAAATCGGCCGCATCGAAATCTTCGAGTCGCTGCCAACCATCATACTAACGGCGGAAAACATCTGTATCGGCGATCCGCTCGACCTGTCCGTTGAGCTCACCGGCAACGGCCCCTGGGAGTTTACCCTTACGGATGGGACCAACACATGGACCTACCGGACGGACGATCCAGGCTATGTGATTTCGATCGATCCGCCGCCCGCAACAACAACGACATACACGATCACGCAGGTAAACGACTTATACGGAACAAACAACAACCCGCAGGCCGAAGTCACGGTGGAAGTCCACCCGAAACCGAATACCTCGCGGATATACCGGGTTGCGAGTAGCGAGTAGCGAGGGGCATGGAGCATGGAGAGAAGAAGAAAATAGATAATTAGATAGTAGACGACAAACGACAACGATGATGAGATTACGGTACATATTAACGATGACACTTCTGGCAGTTGCCTTCGCGGCGACCGGGCAGAACTATGTCGTCGACGAAGTATGTGCCGGAACCGAACGCGTTTACCGGGTTAACGGCGAAACCGGCTCAAGCTACGCATGGATGCTCGAAGATGCTGCCGGGAACCTCATTCAAAACAACATACCTGCCGCCGGCTTCACCGACTCCGACCCCGACACCGGCGAAGCCATTCAGGGTTCAGAAGTTCGCATCAGCTGGAACCAGCCGGGCAACTTCATCCTGTCGGTTATTCAAACTTCGGTGCATGGTTGCGACAGTCTGCAACTGGGGCAGGTGAACGTGACGGAGCAGCCGCTGGCCTTCGCCGGAAACGATCAAACCATCTGCCCGGGTGAAGAAATCAGGCTGTTTGCCGCCACGGCTTCCAACTACGGATCCCTGCTGTGGACCACCAACGGCGACGGCCGGTTCGACAACCCGACGGCGCTGAGGCCGCTCTACCTGCCCGGCGTCAACGACCTGCGTAACGGCTACGTACAACTCACCCTCACCGCCACAGGCCTGCTGGCCGACGGCGGCTGCGAACCGGTTGTTTCGACCCTGAGCGTCCACATCATCCGCGAAGACGAGCTCGAAGAATACCTCGACCTGACCGTTTGTGAAACCGACCTGCCCTTTGTATGGCGCGACCGGGCCATATACCAGGCCGGCTACTACGAAGAAGAATATACTTCGCCCGACGGCTGCGAGGCTTTTGCCGCCCTGCACCTCGAGGTGGTGCCCGACAACGAGCCGCCGGTGGCCGAAAACGACCACTACATCGTTGAAATGAACGTAAGCACCCCGCTGCCGGTGCTGGTGAACGATTACGACCCGAACGGGCAGCTTGACCCCTACACGATCGAAATCGTTGAATACCCGCGGCACGGTACGCTGACCATCAACGAAAACAACGAACTGGTGTATACGCCGCATTCCAACTTCCTGGGTAAGGACCAGTTTACCTACTCGGTGTGCGACGACGGTATCCCCTGTAACATGTATTGCGACGATGCCTTTGTGAATATTGATGTGCTTCCAAACGGCGAAAGCGACGAGTGTGCGTTCTTCATCCCCGAAGGCTTCTCGCCCAACAATGACGGCGTACACGACTATTTCTTCATCTGGTGTATCAACCGGTACCCCGATGCCAAGCTGATGATCTTCGACAAACAAGGATACCTGCTGTATCAAAAAGAAAAATACGGAAACATGGGCTACTGGGGAACTTACGAGGATGCCCACTGGAACGGCGAAACCGTGAAACACCATCAAAATGCCCAGCATAAAATTGAACCGGGCGTTTACATGTACATCCTCGACAAGGGCAACGGCGAACTGGCCCGGGGATTTGTTATGGTTTCGTACTAATAAAACTGAAAAACATGTATAAAGGGAAAAACATACCGGATTGGAAGTACATGGGCAGGAGCCTGCCTGTAGTGGCTGTCCTGTGCTTATTGTTTTCGCTGACAGGCAAAGCCCAGCTAACCGACCCGGTTTTTACCCAGTACATGAACAGCATGCAAACCATTAACCCCGCCTACACCGGCATGTGGGACAAAATTGGGGTGCAGGCCTTTACGCGCCGTTACTACCTGGGGCAAAACAAGGCCCCCCTGGTTTCGTCGGCCTCGATGTACAAACCGGTAAAAAACAGCAACAACGCGCTGGGGCTCGACATCATTGAAGAACATTTTGGCTACGAAGATAAACTGACCATGACCCTGAACTATGCCTACCAGGTAAAACTCGACTGGCATACCTACCTGCGGCTGGGCCTGAAAGCCGGCATTATCAACTACAGCAACCTGCTCACCCGCTACCAGCTCGACCCCGACGACAACCCCGATGCCGCTTTCCAGGACGATGTCCACCTGAATTTTCAGCCTGCCTGGGGTGTGGGCGGTTTAATTTATTCGCGTGATTATTACGTGGGCCTGTCGATGCCCCAAATCATTCACAACGAATTCAAGGCCAACCGCAACAACTACTCGGCCATTGCCAACGTGCGTTATGCCTACCTGTTGGGGGGCTACTTCTTTGGTCGCCAGCGCCAGGTGCGGTTTAAGCCCACAGCCATGATCAAGCTCTCGCTCGATGCGCCCATCCAGGCCGACCTGGGCGCCAACCTGCTGTTTTTCGATAAATTCTGGATCGGCGGCATGTACCGGACCAATAACGTGGCCGCTGTGATTACCCAGTTTGTGATGATGCAGAATATCCGCTTGGGCTATGCCGTCGAATTTCCCTTTGGCCGAGAGATCTGGAAATACCAGATGGGGACCCATGAATTCAGGGTGGTTTATGAATTCGACTTCTACAAACGCCCGAATGTGCGGCGGCAATATTTTTAGAACAAAGTGCCTGAGTGCCTGAGTACCAAAGTGCCTGAGTACCAAAGTAATTGCGACTGTAGCCTTCTCCGTTCTCCCTTCTCCGTTCTCCCTTCCCGCTTGCAGTTCTTTTAACGCAGAGTGCGCCAAGTAGTCGCGGAGTAACGCAGAGTGCAGTGACCGGTAATCAGTAATCAGTTGTCAGTTTACAGTTGTCAGTTTACAGTTATCAGTTTCAAGCACCAAAGTGACTGAGTGCCAAAGCAAATGCGACTATAGCTTTCTCCCTTCTCCGTACTCCTGTCTCCGGTCTCCATTCTTCGTTCTCCGGTTTCCTGTCTCCGTTCTCCTGTCTCCGTTCTCCGTTCTCCCTTCCCGCTAGCTACTCGCGGCTCATTTTCATCGTTTCGCCGGATATAAAACAACGGATTAAAAAAGTTTTATAATTTTGTGCCTTTCAAACACAGCAAAAAGGCTTGAGAACAAATAAGAAAAAGATTATCAATGACCCGGTTTTCGGGTTTATCACCATTCAATCCGACTTCGTCTTTGACTTAATCGAACATCCTTATTTTCAACGCCTGCGGAGAATTAAACAATTGGGATTATCCTCTATTGTTTTTCCCGGAGCCAATCATACCCGTTTCGAACATGCCATCGGGGCCGTTTACCTGATGCGGTCGGCCATATCGGTACTTCAACTGAAAGGTGTGAAAATAACCCGGGACGAAGCCGAAGCCGTAACAGTGGCCATTTTACTTCACGATATCGGCCACGGACCTTTTTCTCATGCCCTGGAGCATTCGATTGTTGACGGCATTTCTCATGAAAAGATTTCGGCTTTGCTGATGGAAGACCTGAACCGTCAGTTTGAAGGCCGCTTGGATCTGGCAATCCGCATCTTTAAAAACGAATATCACAAAAAGTTTCTGCACCAGATGGTGGCCAGCCAGCTCGATATGGACCGACTGGATTATTTACGCCGCGACAGTTTTTACTCGGGAGTAACCGAAGGGGTCATCGGATCGGACCGGATCATCAAAATGCTGAATGTGCGGCACGATGAACTGGTGGTCGATGCCAAAGGGATCTATTCCATCGAGAAGTTCCTGATTGCCCGTCGTCTGATGTACTGGCAGGTGTATTTGCACAAAACGGTTTTATCGGCCGAATACCTGTTGGTAAATATCCTGAAGCGGGCCAAAGAGTTGGTTATAAACGGGAAACAACTGTTTGCCACACCCGCTTTGTCCGTTTTTCTTCAAAATAAAATTACCATCGATCATTTTCAATCCGGTCAAAGCTACTACGGGCGGCCCTTGCTTTCCATTTTTGCCGGGATCGACGACAACGATGTGATGGCTTCCATCAAACAATGGCAATACGACGACGACCAGGTGCTCTCCTACCTGTCCGGCTGTTTAATCAACCGGAAATTATACCGGATTAAACTGAAGAACCAGCCTTATGCCGAAGCAACCATCCGGGCCATCCGCGATAAAATTAAACAACGGTTTGAGGTGGATGATGCTGCGGCAGGTTATTTCCTGGTTCAGGATTCAATTACAAACAGCGCGTACGAGTCAGACGACGACCGGATCAATATCCTGTTTAAAAACGGAAAAGTGAGTGAAATAAACGCGGCATCGGATATCAATTTATCAAGTCTGTCACAACCTGTCAGAAAATATTTTATCTGCTATCCGAAAGAATTGGACATTAAGTAATTTAAACCTATTTTTGCACGGCGCCAAGAAAATTTATATGGAATTTAAAGCAGTCAATATCGCTGATTTTCTGAATGGTACAGTTGAAGGCGATGAACATGTAAGCGTAAGCAATGTTTCGAAAATTGAGGATGGAACACCGGGAACCTTAGCTTTTCTGGCGAATCCCAAGTATGAGAAATACATTTATCAAACCAAAGCATCGATTGTTTTGGTTCGTAAAGATTTTGTGGCTGAACAGCCGGTACCCTGCACCCTGATCCGGGTCGACGACCCCTACCAGGCGATGGCTTCCTTGCTGGAACTGTACCAGCAAACAAAAACTCAGAAACAAGGCATCGAACAACCTTCGTTTATCGACCCCTCGGCAACGGTCGGCCAGAAAATTTATCTCGGCGCTTTTGCCTATATCGGTTCAAACAGCCGGATCGGCGACCAGGTAAAAATTTACCCGCAGGTTTTTATCGGGCAGAACGTTAAAATCGGCGACAACACGATCATTTATGCCGGCGCCAAAATATACGACGACACGGTAATCGGCTCCAATTGCATCATTCATGCAGGAGCAGTGATCGGTTCCGACGGTTTTGGCTTTGCCCCCACCGAAGACGGATCGTTTAAAAAGATACAACAGGTAGGAAACGTCATCCTCGAAGATGATGTTGAAGTAGGCGCCAACACCACCATTGATTGCTCGACGATGGGATCGACCATCATCCGCAAAGGGGTGAAACTGGACAACCTGATCCAGATTGGACACAATTGCGAGATCGGTGAAAATACGGTTATGGCCGCCCTCACCGGTATTGCCGGATCGACAAAAGTCGGAAAAAATTGTATGTTTGCAGGGCAGGTGGGCATTGCCGGCCACCTGGTCATTGGCGACAATGTGAAGATAGGCGCTATGGCGGGAGTTAGCAACAACATTAAAGCGGGAAAAACCGTTTTAGGAGCGCCGGCCATGGATCACGAAAAAGCGGTAAAAGCATTTGTGGTTTACCGGCGATTGCCCGAAATGCGCGATCAGATCATTGAATTGCAAAAAGAGCTGAAAACCTTGAAAACAAAATTAAACGAAGAATAGCTTCGGATAAACAAGATCGGATGACAGTAAAACAAAAAACGTTAGCCGGGGAATTTACGCTGAGCGGAAAAGGCTTACATACCAGTTGCCTGGTAAATGCTGTTTTTAAACCCGCCCCCGAAAATCACGGAATAAAATTTAAACGTGTTGACCTGCCGGACCAGCCCATTCTTGAAGCCGATGCTTCGCTGGTGGTCGACACCTCGCGAGGCACGGTCATTGCCAAAGGCGAAGCGCGGCTGAGCACGATTGAACATGCGCTGGCCGCCCTGATCGGGATGGATCTGGATAATGTGCTGATTGAAGTGGATAACCAGGAAATGCCCATCCTTGATGGCAGCGCCCGTTATTACGTGGAAGAAATTGAAAAAACCGGATTGGCTGAGCAGGATGCAGAACGGGAATATTTGATCATCAAAGAAAAAATTGTTTACAAAGATCCCCATACCGGCTCCGAGATCATTGCCCTGCCCGACGACGATTACCGGCTGAATGTATTGATCTCGTTCAACTCGAGTGTATTAAACAACCAGTTTGCCTCGCTCGACCAAATCGAACACTTTAAAACCGAAATTGCAGCTTGCCGGACCTTCGTATTCCTCCGCGAGCTGGAGTTCCTGCTGCAAAATAACCTGGTAAAAGGCGGCGACCTCGACAATGCCATTGTGATTATCGACCGGAAAGTAGGACAGGACGAACTGGACCGCCTGGCCGATTTGTTTAACCACAAGCGGGTTGAAGTTAGCGAAAGCCAGGGTATCCTGAATAACCTGGACCTTCAGTTTGATAACGAATGCGCCCGCCATAAACTGTTGGATGTGATTGGCGACCTGAGCCTGGCCGGTATGCGAATCAAAGGACGCATCATCGCCACCAAACCCGGGCATACGGTCAATACCGAATTTGCCAAATTGCTGAAGAAGGAAATCCTGAGCCAGAAGGTAAAAAACGCCATTCCGGTTTACGACCCCAACCAGGAACCGATTTTGGACATTAACGGAATCAAAAAATGCCTGCCTCACCGCTACCCGTTTTTGTTGGTCGATAAAATTACCGAGATTGGCGACAACTATATTGTTGGAGTCAAAAATGTAACCGCAAACGAACCTTTTTTCCTGGGACACTTCCCCGACGAACCGGTGATGCCGGGCGTGTTGCTGATTGAAGCGATGGCGCAGTGCGGCGGCCTTTACGTGTTACACAGCCGGATCGAGAAATATTCGACCTACTTTATCCGCGTCGATAATGTCAAGTTCCGCAAGAAAGTAGTTCCCGGCGATACCATTATCTTTAAGCTCGAATTGACAGCCCCCATCCGAAGAGGTATTGCCAACATGAGGGGTTTGTGTTTTGTTGGCCAAACTGTTGTTGCCGAGGGTGAATTTATGGCCCAGATCGTAAAATCAGAATAAGAAGAAAACAATTATAAGATGAAACAACCACTAGCTTATGTACATCCTGAATCTCAAGTAGCAGACAATGTAGTGATTGAACCATTTGTTACAATCGACAAGGATGTTGTTATCGGAGAAGGTACCCGTATTGGCTCAAATGCCACCATCCTGCCCGGTACCCGTATTGGCAAAAATTGCCGTATTTTTCCCGGGGCTGTGATCGGGGGTATACCTCAGGATTTGAAGTTCAGAGGCGAATATACCACGGTAGAAATCGGAGACAATACCACCATCCGCGAATGCGTAACCATCAACCGCGGAACCATTGCCCGCGGAAAAACAGTTGTTGGCAACAATTGCCTTATTATGGCTTATGTGCATGTGGCTCACGACTGCATTGTGGGAAACAATGTGATTCTGGTGAACAGCACCCAGCTGGCCGGCGAAGTGATTATCGACGACTGGGCCATTATCGGCGGCATGAGCGCGGTACACCAGTTTGTACGCATCGGCACACACGTGATGCTTTCGGGAGGTTCGCTTGTGCGAAAAGATGTTCCCCCGTTCATCAAAGCCGGCCGCGAACCCTTGTCGTATGTCGGAATTAATTCGATTGGCTTAAGAAGAAGGAACTTCAATAATGATAAAATACGCGAAGTACAGGACATTTACCGCTATATCTATCAAAAAGGGCTGAATACGACCCAGGCCATCGAAATTATTGAAGCAGAAATGCCGGCAACCCCGGAACGCGATGAAATTCTGCTTTTCGTGAAAGATTCAAAACGCGGTATTATTCGCGGATATTTCCCTGATTAATTACAGAAGAAACCGAAGATAGACAGAAACCGGACCCTAAAATCCGGTTTTTTTCAACATTTCTGGTCAACTCTTGTTTCTAACAGGGAATAAAAAAATCAGAAAAATGAAACTGATCCTTCTCATCATATTATTGGCTTTTACCCGGTTTATTTATGCCCAGGACGTCGATCGCCCCGGCGCACATGATCACCACCGGCATCATATCGGCCTGGGAGCAGGCGCGACCAGCATATTCAACGAAAACAACCTTGTTCCCGGTATTCATCTCCATTATTACTACCGCTTAACCGAACACAGCCCGGTATCGGTTGGTCTGGGCTACGAATCCATCCTCGACGATCATACGCACAATACGCTGACCAGTCTGATTAACTACGAGTTTATGGAAGGCTTTTCGCTGAGCGCAGGCCCGGGACTTACCTTTGCAAAAGAAGAGGGGAAAACACACACCAGCCTGTCCGGCCACCTCGAATTACTTTACGAATTCCGCCTCGGCGAATTTCACCTCGGCCCCATGATTGGCCTGGGCATCGACCGCGAAGATTCTCACGCATCCGTTGGTATTCATTTCGGATTTGGATTTTAAACAGAAAACGTAATCGCGTAATTTAAACCCATTTTAAACTACTGTTCTACCCGAACGATTCTATTCTACCGATAATCAATTCGCAAACAAGGCATTGTATCTTTGATGGTAGAATAGAGTGGAATTATGTCTGATATCTTCGAGTTTATTATTTCGGAACAACAGCGCCACCGGTCGAAAAGAGACGGAATTGTAGCCGGTATTTTGGCAGCTATTGACGCGAATGCGATTGGGAAGGGAGATCCGCTTCCGTCGGTCAATAAGTTGATCAAAAAACTGGGCGTTGCCCGCATGACAGTGGTAAAAGCGTTGAATATCCTGAAAGAACGGGGAATGATTGTAGCCGAGGACAAAGTTGGCTATTACGTAAAAGACGTCAACGGAAAACGCGAGTTGAAGGTGTTCCTGTTCCTGACCGGATTTTATTCGTACCACGAAACCTTGTACAATCGGCTGATTGAAGGCGTTAATGATCCGGATATAACCATCGACCTGTACTTTCACCATTGTAATCCCGGCATCTTTAAATCTGTTTTGCTCGAAAACCTGGGCTCGTATGGTTTGTACGTGATTACCGGCTTCGACGATCCCCGGGTAAAAGCGCTGATGTCTCGTGTGCCACCAAAAAAACTGTTACAAATTATCCGGCCTCCTTTATTGGACGGCGTTTCGGCGATCACCCAGGATTTTTATTCAGGTCTAAAGAAATCGTTGGAAAAGCTAAAAGCTCATCTGGCAAAATATGAGAAATTCACCCTGATTTTTCCTTCAGGAAAAGGGCATCCGCAGGAAATTACACTCGCTTTTACCGAATTTTGCACCGAAAACAAGATCACCCATCGCGTTGAACCCAGGTTGACCCGCAATTTGGTTTCAAAAGCCTGCGCGTTTTGGGTGATCGAGGACAGCGATTTGATCGCGCTGATCAAAACCGGCGAAGAATTGGGACTTCGTCTCGGGAACGAACTGGGCATCCTCTCCTATAACGAAACGCCCATGAAAGAGATTATCCGAAACGGGATCACGGTGGTGAGCGCCGACTTCGCGAAAATGGGCGAATCCATTTCCCGGTTCATCAATAAGCCGGAAAAAACAACCGAATTATTCCATCCGGATGTCATTATCCGAAATTCACTGTAAATCAACTGTCAAAAACAATAAAACAACCGAACCGAACGAACCTGATATGAAAAAAACACCAACCAACTTTCGCTGGGTGATTCTGTCTCTGCTCTTTGTTGCCACCACTATTTTGTACATCGACCGGTCGGCGCTGGGCATCCTGGCTCCCGACCTGCAAAAGAGCATTGGCTGGTCAGAAGAGCAATACGGCCTCATCAACAGCGTGTTCATGATCGCCTATGCCATTTGTTTCATCCTGATGGGAAAACTCATCGACCGAATCGGCACCCGGAAAGGATATCTCCTGTCGATCGGAATTTGGAGCCTGGCCACCTTGGGGCACGCGCTTTCCCGTTCGTGGATCGGTTTTGCGGTGGCGCGTTTCAGCCTGGCTATCGGACAGTCGGGAAATTTTCCTTCGGCCATAAAAGCGGTAGCCGAATGGTTTCCAAAGAAAGACCGTGCGCTCGCTGTGGGCATTTTCAACGGGGGCGCCAACCTGGGTACCATCCTTTCGCCGCTCATCATTCCGGCGCTGGTGCTCAGTTTCGATAACTGGCGGGTGGGTTTCCTCTGGACCTTCCCGATCAGTGTGATCTGGGCGCTGCTTTGGCTGAAATATTTCCGGAGGCCCGAACAAAGCACGCGGGTTTCGGAAACGGAACTTCAATACATTCATTCCGACAGCGGGCAGGAAGAAAACAACGAGCGTGTTGGCTGGAAAGATATCCTCCCGCACCGCGGCGCCTGGGCAATTGCCCTGGCCAAATTCATGGCCGACCCCATTTGGTGGTTTTACCTGTTCTGGGGCGCCAAATTCCTAAACGAAAAGTTTGGCGTTAACCTGAAAGATATCGGCTTGCCTTTTTTTACCATTTACCTGGCCTCGTGGGCGATTGGCATCTTCCTGGGCTGGCTGTCGTCAAAATTCCTGAAAATGGGATTCGGCCTCAACAAAGGACGAAAACTTGGCCTGCTGGCCTGCGGTTTGGTTGCCGTCCCGGTGATGATGGTGCCGCACACGTCCGGCTTATGGGTAGCCGTCGGGCTGATTGCCCTGGCCGCCGGGGGGCATTGCGGCTGGTCGGCCAACGTGTTTAGCCTGATGTCGGATATTTTCCCGAAGAAAGCGACCGGATCAATTGCTGGCTTTGGAGGCTTTGCCGGTGCCGTTGGCGGCGCCATAGTGGCTTTTGGCGTCGGCAAAATACTTCAGCATATTGGTGCCGATGGCTATGCCATCCCCTTTGCTATTGCCGGTTGCGGATATTTAATTGCCCTGCTGGCTGTTCACTTATTAGTTCCAAAAATTGAACCCGTTAACATTTAATAAATCCGACCGATGAATAGCCGTGAACGAATCATCAAAAGCCTAAACCACCAGGAACCCGACCGGATTCCGTACGATCTGGCCGGAACAACGGTCACCGCCATTACCAGAAATGCCTACCTGCGGGCCATGCAATACCGCGGCCTGTCGTGCGACATTGGCGACGACGAAATTGATCCGATCCAGCAGATTATTACGCCGGGTGAAGCAACCCTGCGTTTTTTAAAGTCGGACACGCGCCGCTTAGGCGCCAAGCGGATTCCCGATTACCGGAACGCCAAACGGGTTTTGGGCGACATCACCAAGGTGACCGACTTCTATGGCTGCGACTGGCGATACGAGAAAGGGAAGGATATTTATTTCAACCTGATTTCGTCGCCCATCGGAAAGGCAGAGACGCTTTCCGGATCACTGCACCTGCTTCCTCGTCCCGATTGGGATACCTATATCTCAATCCTTCGGAAATACCTGGATGAGCAGATTGTAAAAGTGGGCGATTTTTGCGGTATCGCCGACCGGAATACCGCCGGGCTGACCGAAAACAGCCTCCGCATCCGGGGCTACGAAAACTGGTATCTCGACACCATGCTCGACCCTGCAGGCGTTGAAGCGTTGTTCGACATCATCGTGGAAGATAAAATCCGTTACTGGGATGCTATGATCGATTGGGCCATTGAAACCGGCAATGAACAAAAAATTCAGGTGATTTCCGAAAGCGATGACCTGGGTTCGCAAAGCGCCACCATTATTGACCCGGATACCCTGCGGCAAATGGTTATTCCGCGCTTTAAAACCATTTTTTCGCATGTTAAAAAACGCCTGCCCCACGTAAAAATATTCATGCACAGTTGCGGCGCCATCCGCGAAATTCTTCCCGACCTGATCGACGCCGGGCTCGATATTTTGAACCCGGTACAGTTTACCGCAACCGGAATGGATTTGGTTGGCCTGAAACGCGACTTTGGCGATGTGCTCACCTTCTGGGGCGGCGGGGTAGATACCCAATCAACCCTGAATAACGGTTCGCCGCAACAGGTGGCCGACGAGGTGAAACGGATTATCGACATTATGGCCCCCGGCGGCGGGTTTGTTTTTGCACCGGTACACAACGTGCAGGACGACGTTTCGCCCGAAAATTTCTGGGCCATGTGGGATACCCTTCAGCAATACGGAACATATTAAATCGATATCGAATGAAATCACTGATTGGCATTTTAACCTTACTTCTGGCCGGCATGGCCTGCACGACCACAAATAACAAAAAAGAGCTGAAGAACCCGGTTTTTGTTTTTAACAATGCATTCAACAAGCAGGAAACCGTTCCCCTGTCATTTTATGAACAGGCTTTATTGTTGAAAGAACTGGGTTTTGACGGCATCGAACATCGCGAAATCTCCGGGATCACGGAGCTAAAAGATGCTCTTCAAAAGCAGGGATTGAAAATCTATGCTGATTATTTAAAAATTGACATCGATCAGGCGGAACCCTACCTGCCTGAATGGAAAGAAGTCATTCCCAAACTAAAGGGGACGGGAATTATTCTTTGGTGCCACATTCATTCCAAAAAGTACAATCCATCGGATGAAGCTGCCGATGAACGGATTGTTCCCGTGTTACAGGAACTGGCAGATCTGGCCGGGCCCGGGGGGGTCAGGATTGCGATTTATCATCATGTAAATTTTTTGGCCGAAAAAGCGGACGATTCGTTTCGTCTGGCACAAAAAACAAACCGCGAAAATGTCGGTTCAGTGTTTAACCTCTGTCACTTTCTGAAAACCGATTCGGAAGAAAACCTCGTCAGTGTGATCAACCTCATGTTGCCAAAACTTTTTGCGGTATCGGTTTCCGGAGCCGACGGCGGCAACACCCAGCAGATGGACTGGAACCAACTGATACAACCTCTGGGCGAAGGTACATTCGACGTTTACCGGCTGGTTGAACTGTTGGCAGACAAGGGTTACACCGGCCCCATCGGTATCCAGTGTTACAGGCTGAACGGATCGCCGGAGGATTATTTGAAAAAAAGCAGCGAAACCTGGAAAAGCTTCAGACGGAAATATGCCCTCCCGGTAAACACGCTGACTACCGAAGAAAAGAAGGAAGGCTGGCAACTTCTGTTCGATGGCAAATCAACCGACCAGTGGCGGGCTATCAACCAGGATACCTTTCCGGAAACCGGATGGAAAACTGAAAATGGCGAACTGATCGCCAATGGCCGGGGAGGCGCTGAATCAGGCAGCGGAGGCGATGTGATTACAAAAAAGCAATACAGTAATTTTATTCTGAAATGGGAGTGGAAGATGGTGACCAAAGGAGGAAACAGCGGTCTGAAATATTATGTACATGAAGGAATCGGCGACCATAAAGCTTACGGATACGGGCTGGAGTATCAAATTCTGGACGATCAGAACCACCCCTGGATGCTGGAAGGGAAAATGCAGCCCAACGATTATCATACCCTCGGTTCGCTGTACGAAATCTATCCGGCCGCTCCCGACAAACGTCCAAGTCCGCTGGGTTTATGGAACGAAAGCATGATCGTGAGCCGCGACAAGCGGGTAGAGCATTGGCTGAACGGCAAAAAAATACTCGAATATGAACGCGGGAGCGAGGATTTCAAAGCTAAAATTGCCGAAAGCAAATTTAGAGATGTGGAAGGTTTCGGAATCTGGCCGGAAGGACATGTGCTGTTACAGGACCACGGCAGTACCGTTCATTTCCGAAACATCAAGATCAAAGAATGATATTCATCCCCTAAACAGAAACCGACGATTAACCGAACAAGAATGACCATGAAAAGAAGAAATTTTATCAGAACAACCGCCATAGGAAACCTGGGTATCCTTACGGCTCCGACCATCCTCACCGGAAACGGCTGGAAAGGCGCCAACGACCGGGTTAACGTGGCAGTTATCGGAATCCGCGGGATGGGACAAAGCCACATCCAGTCTTATCAGCAACTAAAAAATGTTGAAGTACGCGCCTTGTGCGATATCGACAAGAATCTTTTCCCCGAGAGGGTGAAAAAACATTTCACCGACAAGGGACTGCGCGAACCGAAGCTCTACCAGGATTTGCGCAAACTTTACGAAGACAAAGAAATTGATGCGGTTTCGGTGGTAACGCCCAACCACTGGCATGCGCTGGCATCGATCTGGGCCATCCAGGCGGGTAAGCACGTATCGGTTGAAAAACCTTGCTGCCATAACTTGTACGAAGGACAAAAACTGGTGGAAGCGGCGCAAAAATACAAGGTGATCGTGCAGGACGGGGCCGAGCAACGCAGCAACCCATGCGCGCTTGGCATGGCCGAGTACCTGCACTCGGGCAAACTGGGCGAGGTGTACCTGGCCAAAGGGATGTGTTACAAGTGGCGAAATTCGATCGGGAAATACCCGGACGGACCGATGAATGAAAACGAAAAATTTGCATTGACTGTTGGAAGCGCCAACCATGAGCCGGCCTACACCCGCGAATACCTGAAAAATGTGGATTATAACCTGTGGCAGGGCCCGGCAGCCGAAAAACCCTTTAACCGGAACCGCTTTCACTACAACTGGCATTGGAACTGGGAATACGGCAACGGCGATATGGGCAACCAGGGTGTCCATGAAATAGACATCGCGCGCTGGGGACTGAACGTGAAACTCCCGGTGAAAATCGCGGCGATGGGCGGCCATTTTCTTTTTGATGACGCGCAGGATACCCCAAACAACCTGATGACCCTGTTTGAATTTCCGGCACCCGGCGCAACCGGCAACAAAAAGAAACTGATGCAGTTTGAAGTGAGACACTGGATGAGCAATCCGGAAGGTTTTCCGCATCCGGTTGAAGAGAAAAACAACACGTACATGACCAGTTCGTCCGATAATATCGGGAACCTCTTTTACGGGTCTGAAGGCTACATGAGCAAAAATGTAAATGAATGGCAGGTTTATAAAGGAAGAGACCGCCAACCAGCCGAATCAGGCAGCGGTTTGGGAAACCACTACGAAAATTTTATCCGGGCGATTCGGGCCAATGACCAGTCGCTGGCCAAAGCCGATATTGAGGAGGGTTTTTACAGTTGCGCGCTCATTCATCTCGGAAATATTGCTTACCGTCTGGGGCGGACCCTGGAATTTGATCCGTCAATCATGAAATTTAAGAACGACACGGAAGCCAACGCCCTGCTTAGCCGGGATTACCGGGCGCCTTTTGTTGTTCCCGATCAGGTTTAAAGTGGTTTAACCGATATTTTACGATTCATTTTATTCGGGCAACCCCGGCTCCAGAATCAAAAGCTCCTCCTCGTCAATTCGCTTTTGTGGATGAGGAGTTGGTTTTATCGTGGCAATCACCAGGGCGAGCGTTTCCTCGAGGTTACTCCGGGCCATATCTCCAATGGCCTTTTTATTGGCCTCGTACGAAGGTCCGCGCGCCAGCAGTCCGCTTAACACCGTACGTTCCGAATGATAGGCTGTATTTGTCACATCGCGGCTCAGCAATATTCCGTCCCGGTTATAAATATCGACATGGGTTTTGCAAAAGACCTGATAAACTGCGGTCCGGGTTTTAGTGCCCTCCCAATCTTTATCCACAATCACCTCCGATTGCCAGAATCCGGACTCGAAAAGATTAAACACGAGTGCATAATCCAGGGCGGCCGCCTGCATTTGTTCGGTCAGTTGATTACTGATAAATCCACGCGGAAGAAGGCTGTCTCTGCTCAGTTCCACATTGGGCGCCTTCAGCAGGGAGGCCTCCATCGCGGTGAAATAGTCGCGGCACATTTCGGCCAGTACTTCCCTCCTCTTTTTGTTTAAAATGAATCCGGCGGGAACCAATTCGCACTGATCAACAATCAGCACAGAAATCTGACGGCTCTCAGCCTCTTCCTGACGGCCGGAGGACTCACCGATCTGCTCCTGAGCCGCCAGCTGATTAAAGCCGATCAGCAAAAAAAGAATCACCAGGTATCGCATACGCCTTGCATTGAGTTTATACTGACGAATATACATTCAAACTTCAGCTTATACGGCCCCGCCGATGGGTAGTTTCGGTTTTTCCGGCGCCGAAATTTTCGGGCGCTGATCCGGCTTGGTTTCCGGTTTTATAAGTTCCCGCTTATTTCCAAATCGATTTTAGTTGTTTTAACAAAGATGTTCGATGTCTTTCCGGTGATATTCGGGCATAGCTCCGTGCACGGTACAAACAAAAGCCGAAAGTTTTACCGCTGTTTCGTGCATTTCGTCAATGGCATCGCCATTTAACAGGCCCGATACGATGGCGGCTGTGAACGAATCGCCTGCGCCGACCGTGTCGGCCACTTTGACCAAAGGTGTTTCTTTAAAACTTGTTTGACCGGCGGAGTACAGGTAGCTCCCGTCTGTGCCGCAAGTCAGTACCAGCAATTTTAACTGATAAGCATCGATCAGCTTCCGGCAGATTTCTCCCTGTGTGCCGGATAAAGCAAACATGGCCGCCACGGTGTCCAGTTCCTCGTCATTTATTTTGAGGACATTGCACAGGTTTAACGAATCGTTGATTAACTGTTCCGAATAAAAGTGTTGCCGCAGGTTAATGTCGAATACTTTATAGGCCTGACCGGGCGTCATTTTAACAAATTGCCGGATGGCCTCACGCGAAACTTCGCCGCGTTGGGCCAGTGATCCAAAGCAAACCGCCGAAGCATTACGGGCGATGTCTTCCCACTCCGGTTTCATCCGGATAAAATCCCAGGCCACCGGCTCGCATATTTCATACCGGGGAACTCCCTGCCCGTTCAAATGAACCAACACGGTACTTGTCGGGTAATCAGTTTCCTGAACATCGTAGTTGATTTTCAGATGTTTCAGGAAACCGATCAGTTCAGTCCCGAGATCATCTTTTCCGACCGCGCTGATGGCCATACTTTCCATGCCGAGTTTTGATACATGATAGGCAAAGTTGACAGGCGCCCCGCCAATCTTCTTCTGCCCGGGGAGAACGTCCCACAACAGTTCCCCAATTCCGATCACCAATGATTTTTGCTTCATATGAACGATTTTCATTTCTTTCCAAAATCAACACCAAATTTACTCTTTTATGCGAGTATGGCAGACTTAGGGTTGAATTTAACAGTACCCAGCTTCCGCCCGTGCAGAAATTTACACCGGCAGATAAATCCACCTAAAAGCAGAATCATTCATTTTTTTTAAATTTGAGAGATCAACATGAAAACACAACATATGAACCAGGCAAACAATCACGATTGGCGTATTGCAAAAATGACATTCGCCTCGGTATATCCACACTACCTCACAAAAGTTGAGAAAAAAGGCAGAACGAAAGAAGAATTGCATCAGGTAATTCGGTGGCTAACGGGTTATGATGAAAAAAAGCTGGAAGAACTCATCGAAAAAGAAGTAACTTTTGAGACGTTTTTTCAGCATGCTGTATTGAACCCGAATGCTCACCTCATTACCGGTATAATCTGTGGCTATCGGGTCGAAAAGATCGAAAATCACTTAACACAACAAGTCAGGTATTTAGATAAGTTGGTTGATGAATTGGCCAAGGGAAAAACAATGGATAAGATTTTGAGAAAGTAAGAATTTATCTCAATAGTTCGTTAAGAAATATAAGGGCATCTCTAAAAACCCAACGTCGATATAAACACTTGATTGTTAATATTCTGGTATAAAGAAAATCATACTTTAAAAATTGCTGCAGTACGGAAATGCACATGCTCCCCATACTGCACATAGCCTACTTGATTCGTCATCAGCTTTGTTTTCCCGATTTCAAAACCGAGAACATTTGTGTGATGATGGCCAAATATCCAATATTCAGGACCGCTTGCTTCAATTAAATCATACAATTCCACGGCAAAGGCTTCATTCAAAATATCGTCCTTGTATTTTTCCGGGTAATTTAGAAAGGTAGAAACATGGTGGGTTACTACGATTGTTTTACCGGTGTACCTGTGGTGTAGTCCTTCTTTCAAAAAGGATAAACTCTCTTCAAACAAGCGGTTGTACTGATCGGAATAAAAATGGGCATGATTGAATTTGATGACTTGAAAATCACTCAAATTTCCTTCAATCTTCCATTGGTTGACTTGGCTGATTTTGGTCCAAAGAGTCGAGAATATAAATCGAATCTCACCATGCTCTACCATCAGGTTGTTGACCAAGTGGACATTTTTTTTAATATTTTGGTTCAATGTTCCGCATCTTTCATCCAAATCGGAGTGGTAATATTCATGGTTGCCCGGAATCCAATAGGTTGTTTCGAAGTGGTCTGAAATGTAGCTGAAAAAATCCTCGTGCCTGTCCATGATGGCAAAAGGCACAATATCGCCCGCCAACAACAGGACATTCCCCTTGGGCTGCAACGGTTTTTTGCGCAGGAAATCCCTGTTTTGGGTAAATTCCAGATGAAGGTCGGAGGAACAGATCAAAAGAATCCGGAAATTGTTAATTGACCCGACTTAAGGCCATATCCGTTCTGCCGTATTGTTTTCGGATAAACTCATCCAGCCTTTTTCGGCAGGTACGGTAATGTTTTAACGTGCTATACGTATAACCATGACCGAGTTTACCTTCAACTGATTGAATCGTCAGATCAAACATGTCCCGAACCTGCTTTTGGTTTTTTGGTCCCGTGATACGTTCTTTCAGGTCTGTAATATCAAAATCTTCACCGATGGCAACTAACTGGTTATAGAAGTCGTTAACTTTAGAGACAAATTTACTGAGCCGGTTGTTAAGGATAGTGACCGGTTCACCTTTCCCGGAAATCAGCTGTCGGTGGTTATCCCACTGTTCCGGATCAACAAATATACCGGTTGAAATCTCAGCCCGCCTCCCCTCCAGCGTGATGCGCGCATAAACAGGAGTTTTACCCGTGGAGCCTGACTTGGAATTCTTCAACGAAAGATTGATTGTAATTCTCATAACCTGCAATTTTTAAAATTATTAATTGAGGTGCAGATTAGGTCTCGCCTGGTCTCCCAAGATACGCACGAAAGAGTCTGAAAACAACAACCAAAATGCACCAAATTGAATCAATTAAATTCTAAATACCAGAGAGTTATGATTTTTACCGAGACCTGTTGCTGATAAATCCGAATAGGTCTCGATATGGTCTCGCTTACCTTGACCATTTATGGTTTATTCTGAAGTGCTGTTAAATAAAAAAGCACTTAAAACGTTGATTTTAAGTGCTTTTGATATCTTTTGGATTCCCTTTTTGTTGTCCTGTTAGGGCTCGAACCTAAACTCTTCTGATCCAGAATCAGACGTGTTGCCAATTACACCACAGGACAGTTTCTTCAGGCGACAAATATACGGAATAATCAAATTCACACGGAATCAGGTCCGAAACTTTCGGTAAAAAATGCAGGTCCGCAACTCAATTATTTAACAACACCCGTTTTTGGGCTTATTCTGAAATAAAAGAATGTTTTGCCTGATTTCAGATCATCAAAGCTGTAAATCTCCTTGTCGGAATGAATCCGGTAAAATGCCAGCATCGCCATGTCGCCGGCACAAAAGAGCGAATGGACACACATTACGCTGAAAAAGAAATAGGCATATGGTGTTGACCAGAAAAACAGCCCCCCGGCCAAACAGGCCAGTTTAACCAGCACGAACGGGGTCAAAGCGACCATCCGAAAAGCGGAATACCCGATAACTTCCTGGTCGGAGGCAACATAGAAGACAAATTTTTTCAGGATGGCTCCAAATCTCAGTCGCCTGTAACCCAAGGTCCAATAAGCCAGCGCGTGAATCAATTCATGCAGGACAATCAGGACGGTAAACGAAAACAGAAGGGCTAAGCCCATCTGCTGGATGGCCTCATTCATTCCCCTGAAAAACAAAAAGCCGGCTTTGCCCGTCAAAAACAGGAACAAAGCGATCATGGCTACCTGGTAAGCTGAGAACCACCTGATCAGGTACACCGAGGGGCTGATCTGTTCTAAAACAAACTGTTTGATCTGATCGTGCTCCACTTCCGCCAATAATTCAAAATCATCGCTATGGATCAAATCTTCCGGTTTCAACCTGCTCATGTTTTTAGTCTGAATCATTTTCAACAGCATCAGGCTGGTGAATTTAATGAAAAACCGTTAATTTGGACATTGCCGGCAAAAAGCGGCTAAAAACCGGCCGGCTTTCAAATATGCCAACGCAGAATAAACTAAATTGCGGGCTGTTTTAACGGGTAAACATGGGTAAGGAGAAAAACACGTTACAATTATTTCTGAATGAAGGAAGGATTGAAGCCGGCTGCGATGAAGCCGGACGTGGTTGCCTGGCTGGTCCGGTAGTGGCTGCGGCGGTCATTCTGCCGGCTGATTTTAAAAATGAACTGCTGAACGACTCCAAAAAGCTGACGGAAAAGCAACGCTATCTGCTTCGTCCGCTGATTGAAGCGCAGGCGGTCGCTTTTGGAGTTGGCCTGGTCACTCATGCTGAAATTGACCGGATCAATATCCTGAATGCGTCTATTCTGGCCATGCACCGGGCCATTCAGCAACTTAACACCTTCCCGGAATACTTGCTAATCGACGGAAACCGGTTTAAACCCTATCCCGGCATTCAGCACAGTTGTATTGTAAAAGGCGACGGCAAATTTTTACCGATCGCGGCAGCCTCTGTGTTGGCAAAAACCTACCGCGACGACCTGATGAATGAACTTCATTTGAAATACCCGCACTATGCGTGGGACAAAAACAAAGGATATCCTACTAAAGCACACCGCGACGCGATTCGTCAAACCGGCACATCGCCTTTTCACCGCATGACGTTTCGCCTGCTGGAAGATCAGTTAACGCTGGACTTCATGCCGTAAACTCCGCTTGGTTTTTTGTTTCCTGTTTTTGGTTATGCCGGGCTTCCAGATAAATAGCTGCGGCGGCTGTCAGGAAATAGACGCCGCATTGCACCAGCAGCAACAGGTAGTCGTGCCGTACCGCTTCCAAACCGGCCCCCATCACCTTTAACCTTAAATAGGCAGGGACCATGACGGTGGTTGGAAACACATGCCCCAGCTGGTAAACGAAGCCGGGGATTGAAGAAGCCGGCCAGGATACTCCACTGATGAACAGCACAATGGGAGATAAAAAGACCATAAACAGGATGGATGATTCGCGGCGGCGGAATAAAACGGATATGGTAATCCCCAAAAAAATGACTGCCAGTAAGAAAGGCACAGTCAGCATCAGTACATGCAAAAAGCCGGCCCGGTCGGGATAGCCGAACCAATGGTGAATCCAGACCATCGTCAGGATACTGTTGAACAGGTAAATGGTGAGGTAGCTGAATGTTTTTCCGAAAAGAATGGGCAATACGCCTCCCCGTCGCAAGGCGACCGGTACCAGGTAACTGTGACGGTTTATTTCCTTGCCGGTGCCGCCGATCATGCCAATGCCAATCAATAAAGTTTGCTGGAGAATGATCAGGATCAGTCCCGGCATAATAAAACTTCCGTAGCCCGAAAAAGGGTTAAACCAAAAATGCAGATCGGCCGACAGGGGGTCGCGCGATTCAACAGCCTGATCATACGATTGTCCGCCGGCCATGAGCTTTTTAATTTCAACACCGGCGGCAAAGGTTCCGACCGAGCTTACCGCCCCGCTCAGCACCTGCCGGTAAATCAGGAAAAAACTGCCATCGGCATAAACCGACACGTCGGCTTGTTGCCCGTTCAGCAGTTGTTTTTCAAAACCGGAAGGAATCGCCAGGATACCGCCCGTTTCTTTATTCGAGAAAAAGATCCGGCGGGCTTCGTCCATGCTGTGCGCGTAGCTAACCACCTGAATTTGTTCCGTTTCATCCGCCATCCTGATTAGCTGCCGGCTGGCAGCGCTGTGGTCCATATCGACCACGATCGTGCTGATTTGCCTGACAATTTCAGGTTGATAGGCCAGGGAATAAACAATGGGGTAAATGATCACGGCGCCTAACAGAATCAGCAGTGCGCCCTTATCCTGGATGATGGCCTTCATCTCGTCCCGGTAAAATTGGCCGGTCATGGAAATACCCGTTCTTATTTTTTTGAACATACTGAAAAATTCACTCCGTTTAATCGTTGATGCACACTATATTTTGCCCCAGTATTTTTCCTGCTGCAAGACGCGTTTTAAGCGCGGCAGGCTTAGTACCGCGATAAAGATGAACACGAGAAACATGCTCAGGGACTTCATGCCGTACACCGGGGCTTCGCCGCGGATGGCCTGCGATATAAAAATATGAACCCAATAGGTAAACGGGAAAGCGTACGAGAATCCCTCGGCAACCGCCGGCATAGCCGCAGCCGGAAAGGTAAGGCCGGAAAAAGTGAGGGCCATCATCGAATAAGCGCTTCCCAGCGAAAGCGACAGCCGGAGGTTGGCGGTTAAAGCAACCAAAAACACGCCCAGCAACTGATAGGTTAGAACCAGGGCCAGTTCGCCTGTCATAATCAGCAGGAATTCGCCCCGCAGCGGAGTTCCCATTTGAATAAAGATGATCACATTCATCACCACCGACACAATACCAAACAGCAGGGTGTAGGGAACCAGTTTCCCGGTAACAGCCACAATCACACTGCCCGAAGCCTGGTTGATCCAATCCGGGCCGGTTCCCTCGCGCACTTCCGTTCCTACGGCATACACGGTTGTGAGCAAGGTGAAAACCACTACCATCAGGGGTAATAAGGCTGTGAGCAGAAAATAGGAGTAATTTCCGTAGGGGTTAAACAAAACATGCTGATGTAACCTGACGGGGTGCGCGGTGCCCATCGCCTGGCTTTCAGACTGCCCCTTTTTTTGGGCAACCTGAAGTTTGATTCCCCCGGAAAGGGTGGCCATCGCTTTATAGATTCCCTTTTGGAGGTAACCGCCTTTCAGGATATTGGTATTATTGATAAATACAGGGATTTTTTGTTGACTCCCTTTCAGGATATTTTTTTCTGTTCCTTCAGGAATGACGATCACTGCCTCGATTTTCCCTTCCTCCAGCTGTTTGTAAGCCTCGCCGGTATCGGGCAGGTGAAGTACAATGCTGGCTTCAGGCGTGGCATTGATCCACATCCCGATTTTTTGCGACAAAGCAGTACGGTCCCGGTCAACCAGGCCTACGGGCAGATCGCGGGGAACTCCTTCAGAAAAAACAGCCAGCAGGATGATAAACGCAATCAGGGGGCCGATCAACGTGGTAAACACGTAGATGGAGGAACCCGTCATCCGGTCAATTTCCCGAAAAAGCACCCGGAAAAGCGGATTGTTGCGGAAGAAGGCCGTTTCCGTTCCCTTGCTCATTTCAATTAATTTCTGAATTGTTTCCAGTTTACCAGTACGCTCATTCCCGGGCGCAGTCCTTCCTGCTTTTCAAGGGGTACAGCGTGTATTTCGAATGATTTCAGATCGAATCCGCCGGATGTTTTGGTCGATGTCCAGGTGGCAAAATCGGCCATCGGGCTGATGTAGTTGACTTTGAAAACGACCTCTTTTTTGCCTAAGGCGGGGATATCTGCTTTAAACTCGCTTCCCATCCGGATGTCGGCCAGCAAATCCTCCCGGACGAATAAGGTGGCCCAGTTGTCCTGTAAATCAAGGATGGTGATTACCGGGAAACCGGTGCCTACCAGTTCTCCTTCTTCGGAAATGATGTTCGAAATTTCGCCGCTCGCGGGGGCGCTGATCTGGGTTTCTTTCAGATACGATTCCAGTTCGGTAATCGCACCTTCGGCCTGGTTTACCAGTTCCTGCGCGGCTGCTTTGTCCTCGTACCTTGCCCCCTTCTGCGCTTTTTCCCATACCAATCTGGCCGCGTTGGCCGTTTCGCGCGACGCTTTCATCTGGGTTTCTGCCTCATCTTTCTTTTGTTCGGGCGCTACGCCGGCTTCAAAAAGATTGGAAACCCGCTGAAAGGTTTTTTCATGCAGACGGGCTGCAGCCTCGGCTTTCAGGTAAGTGCTGTAAGCCGCCTGAATATCTTCTTCCTGCGCTCCGTTTTTGGCTTTGAGGCTTTGCGCGGCCGCCGCATTGCGGGCCGCAGTAGCCTGTTGCAGCCGGGCCTCGATTTCGGGACTGTTGATAGCGAACAGGAAATCGCCTTTCTGTACCTGTTGTCCTTTTTTAACAGCAATCCGGTCGATGCGGCCGGGAACTTTCGAGGCTACCCGGATCTGTGTGGCTTCCATTTCTCCCTGGATTTCGAGCGGTACCGGGCGGGTAATCAACCAGCTGGTATAAAGCACAAAAATCAGCAGGGCCGTAAAAAATAAGCCAATGATAAAGTTTCTTGTCTTGTTCATCTGTATCTTTTTTATGTTTTCAGTGTTCATCTGCCGATCCGAAAATGACATCGTCGCGAAGCGGATAGCCGGCAAATTGCTCCGGTGTACCGCATATTTGCAGCAGCGACGCCAGGGCCAGATCGTACTGGTACATCACCTGCAGGCGTTCAATTCTGAACCGGGCGACCAGCAATTGGGCGTCCACCAGTTCGGAAGAGGAGGAGAGCCCCTCGGAGAAGGCCTTTTCTTTACTTTCGGCATAGGTTTGGGCAAACTTCAGCGATTTGTCCAGGCTGACCAGTTGTTCTGCCTGCATGGACAGTTCGTGGTGCAGTTTCTGGATCAGTGTGCCGATGTCGGCATCCGCTTTTTGTCCGGCTTCATTCACCTGTTCTATTTTAAATCGGGCAGCCTGTATTTTTTGCGAACGGGCAGCTCCGTCAAATAAGGTCCAGTTCAGGCCAAGACCAACCATCCACCCCGGCATGTACGGCGACAGGTCCTTATTGGCAATATCGTACATGCCGGTCAGGGCGAGCGTGGGCAGGTAATTGCTTTTCTCGGCTTTCAGTCCCGTTTCGGCGAGGTCTTTTTTCGAACCCACCTGCCTGAGCAAGGGACTGTTGGTCCGGGCCAGGGCCATGTATTCATGAATATCGCCCGTATTTCGCAGGATGAATAATTTACTGACCGGGACAAGCGAGTCGGTTTCGGACAGAGCCAGGGTGTTCTGCAAGGCCCGTTCAAGCATCGACGACTGGCGGGCGGCTTTCTGTAATTCGCGTTCGGCTTCTGCCACTGCCACTTCCGCGTGTAGTTTTTCCACCTGGGCAATCTGACCTTCTTCGCTCAGCTTTTGCGCATCGTACAAATGTTTTTCCATGGCGGCCAGCACCTGTTTCCTCACTTGCTCCGATGCTTTCGAAAGGACCAGTCCGTAATAGCGCGTAACCAGTTCGCTCAATAATTCGGCTTGCTTTTGTTCCTTCTGTAATCCGGCTTCTTCTTTATAAATGCGTGAAGCCTCGTTGGCGGCATTTATCCTGCCCCCGGTAAACAGCGGCCAGGTCAGGTTGGCGCTCAGACTGGCAAACCGTTCTTCCTGGATCATCTTGTCCCAATCGGCGGCTTGAATCGCCTGCTGCCCTTCGAGCAATTGCCGGCGAACAGCCGCGGTACTGATGTCGTCGGGTAAAACGGGCATCAGGGAGTTCGTGGCCGGATCGGGATTCGGAACGCCTGAAAATACGCCGTAATTTCCAAGAGCGCTGTAAAGCGGGTCGATGGCGTCGCGTACCGGTGTTAAATCCAAATGAAGCGGATCGGATAATTGGGCCGCAATCCCGGTCAGGGAGATTTTTGGAGCCCGCAAGCCGGCCGTTACCTTTACCTGAGCTTCTTTTTCGCTGATTTGATAATCGGCTTGTTTCAACACATGGCTATGAGACATCATGTGCTCGTAGGCTTTGTCGAAGGTCAACATCCTGGGGACGGACGGCTGCGCATAAGTATTCAAACTCATGCCAATACCCACGACGACCCGGATGATCATGAACCTGACCTGATTTTTTGCTAACATATTCTTGTTCTGTTAGGTGATACGATTCTGTTTCTGATTTCCGGCACAAAGTAAGGAACAAAAATTTGAACAAATCGTTTTTATATTCGATTTTTAATTCAGTTTTAAAAGAAAATTAAAATCGGACGAACTGTGTTACCTTTGCAATTAATTGAAACAACGAATTATGGTTTGGAGCGACAAACAACGCGATGCCTGTCAGCGGGCAGCGGCGTTGTGCAGCCGGTCGGAACGGAGCCCGGGAAGCATTGAGCAAAAGCTGCACGACTGGGGTCTGGCGGAGGAAGAAGCCAGGCCTGTGCTGGAGCGCCTTGTCCATGAAAAATTTATCGATCAGGAACGCTTTGCCCGCAGTTTTGTACGCGACAAATTTCGCTTCAACAAATGGGGAAAGATAAAATTAGCCTTCCACCTGAAAGCCGAAAAAATAGCTCCTGACATCATCCGGTCGGCCCTCGAAGAGATTGGAGACGAAGTTTACCATGAAACCCTGGTCCGCCTGTTGACGGAAAAGGATAAAAGCGTGAAAGCGCTGAATCTTTACGACCGGAAAGCCAAACTGTTTCGTTTTGCCCAAAGCCGGGGTTTTGAAACGGATTTGATTTATTCGGCGCTTGCTGAAATGGTCGGAGATTAGCCGAAATCTTTTTTTATTCTATTTTTGCTCAGCATTTCTTTCTAAAAGAATGATCACGTGATTATTGATCAGGGTTCATATTCCTTTTTTCAGGAATCTGAATTTCTGGCTTTAAGAGCAAAACCTATGAGGAGATTTTGGATATTTTGCCTGTTTGCCGGTATGATTGTCAGTCAATCGTTTGCTCAATCATTCTATTTCAAGAAATACCAGGTAGAAAATGGCTTGTCGCACAATACCGTATGGTGTATTTTGCAGGACAGCTATGGCTTTATGTGGTTTGGGACGAGCGATGGCCTGAATCGTTTTGACGGGAAACAATTCAAAATATTCAGGAGTGATCATCAGGAAAAGTTCTCGCTGGGAAATAACTCGGTGCAGGCCCTTTTTGAAGACAGCGAGCGGAATATCTGGGTTGGCACCAGCGAAGGCATTCATATTTACCAACGGCTGAGCGGCCGGTTTTTGCCCTTTGATAAAAAAACACAGTATAACGTATCCATCAGCAGCGAGGTTAAGAAAATCATTCAGACCGGCAAAGGGCAAATCTGGATTGCAACCCTGGGACAGGGCATTTTTATCTACGACCCGAAGACGAATGTTCTGACGCAAAACAGTCTGTATACGTCGTTTGTTTGGGATATCTGCGAAGATCAGACTTACCGGATCTGTACGTCGTCGTTGCAGGAAGGGCTGATTTGCTACGATCAGAACGGGAATTACCTGGATGCCTATAGTCCGGTTTCCGACCGCAAGGAGAACCTGAGAATCAGTTGTATCCGGATGGCCGACGAAAAAGTTTGGTTTAGCATGGGCGTCAATATGTTGTGTTCGCTCAACAGCCGGACAAAACAGATCGAGCAATACAGCAGCGGCAGGCAACATATCGGAACCATCCGGGCGATTGCCAAATATTCGGAAAAAGAACTGCTGATCGGTTCCGATAACGGTTTGTATCTTTTCCATATCCAGGAAGGACAATTTACCCGTATCGACAACCTGTTGAATCCCAGAAGCCTCAGCGACCAGTCGATCTCGGCCATCGTGGAGGATGCGGAGGGGGGATTCTGGATCTCCACTTACCTGGGAGGCGTGAATTACCTTCCCAAACAAGCCATCGTGTTTAACTACTACCCTCCTACGCATGATCCCAACTCGTGTACCGGCAAGGTGATCAGCCGGTTTTGCGAAAACAGCGACGGAAATATCTGGATTGGCTGCCAGGATGGGTTAAAACTATTGGACATCACTACGCTGACTGCAAAATCTTATCCCATCCCCGGGACTACACAAAAACTGGATATCCGGTCCTTATTACTGGATGATGATCGGCTTTGGATCGGGACTTATGCCAACGGATTAAAAGTTCTGGACCTGAAAAAGAACAAGCTGACCGAATACAACCACACCCGGAACTCAGCTACGACGATCTGCAGCAACGATGTGTTATCGCTTTACCGCGACCGGGAAGGAAACATTTACGCGGGCACCACCTGGGGATTGTGTCGTTACAACCGCTTGCTGGATCATTTCGAAACCATGAATTTTGTCGGCACCATGACCTCGGTCTTTGATATCCTGGAAGACCAGTCGGGTTACCTTTGGATTGCCACGGACAATGCCGGCGCATTCCGGTTTGATCCTAAAAATAACCAGTGGAAACACTATGTATGGGAAGAAAATCGGTCGGGATCCATTACCAGTAACTCGATCATCACGCTTCATAAAGATTTGAACGGAAGAATCTGGCTCGGTACGAATGGCGGCGGTTTGTGCTATTTTGACGAAGGTTCCGAATCGTTTATCGACTTCGATCCTCAAAACCAGATTTTATCGAGTAAAGTAATTTACGCCATCGAGGAAGATATTTTGGGCAATTTCTGGATATCGGGCAATGCCGGGCTGTTGCGGGTTGATCCGTCGGATAAGACCAACCTGAAACTTTTTACCCAGGAAGACGGGCTGCAAAGTAACCAGTTCAATTTCAGGGCATCGCTGAAATCGGGCACCGATATGTTGTATTTTGGCGGGATAAACGGGTTCAATTCATTCTTTCCGAACGATTTTGTCGAAAACCGCTTTATTCCCCCGGTTTATATTGTCGATGCCCGGTTGTATAACATCCGGGAAAAGGAGAGCGAGCAAGTGTTAAACCTGGACGGACCGGTTTACACTGCGAAAGAAATAAGGCTTTCGTACGGGAACAACAGCCTGACTTTCAGTTTCAGGGCGCTGAGTTACGAGCAGCCGGATAAAAACAGGTACCAATATGTGCTCGAAGGATTTGATAAGAATTGGGTGGATAACGGCCATGCCGACTTCGCGTCGTATACCAACCTGCCCGCCGGAGAATATGTGTTCCGGGTGAAAGGAACCAATAATGATTACAAATGGAATGAGGAAGGAGCAAGTATCCGCCTGACCATTTTGCCGCCCTGGTGGCGCTCGGTTTATGCTTACTGGGCTTACTTCCTGATGACAGTGGGGACCGGTTACCTGGTTTACCGGTACCTGACGGCTAAAGCGCGGATAAAGTTTACCCGGCGGTTGGAAGATTACCAGGTAAAAACGGAGAAAGAAGCATACCAGTCGAAGATTCTGTTTTTTGTCAACCTGGTTCACGAGATCAGAACGCCGCTGAGCCTCATCAAACTTCCGCTCGAAAGGTTGTCGGAGGAGAATGCCGGCACGAGAGGCTCAAAATACCTGGCCGTCATTAACCGCAATGTAGACTATCTGCTTCATGTGGCTAACCAGCTGCTCGACTTTCAAAAGATAGAAAACCAGGGGGCTAATCTGGATCTTCGTCCTCATTCGCTTCATGAGTTGGTCAGAGAACTGCACGATCAGATTGGTTATTCTGCGGCCTTAAAGCAGATCGATATCAACCTGTTGCTGCCCGAAAATGATGTGGTGGCAGCTATCGACCGCGAAAAAATTTACAAGATCCTGATTAACTTAGTGGGGAACGCGGTCAAACATGCGCGGACAAAAATTGAACTTCACCTGGAAATCTTCGATGATCATTTCGAAATTCGTGTTGTCGACGACGGTCCGGGGATTCCGGATCAGGAGAAAAAAAAGGTATTCGAAGCTTTTTACCAGTCGGACAACCCGCAAAGCAGCCCCGGGACCGGGATTGGGCTGGCATTTTCCAAATCGCTGGCCGACAATCATCACGGACAAATCACGGTAAAGGATAACGAATGGAACGGAGCATCGTTTGTGTTATCCATCCCCTTCCTTTCGGGGAAGGAAGAGCTTTTCCCGGCGAATAAAGAACTTCCGGCGGCAGGTATCCGGGAACTGGTCGACGACCGCGTTCCCGGCGAGGCCGAAACGCCTGACGCGCCGTTTAAAAACGCCAGGATTTTGCTGGTGGAAGATAACAGCGAATTGCTGGATATGATCGAAGATTCGCTGAAGTCGTATTTTACGGTACTGAAAGCTCACAACGGGCAGCAGGCGCTGGATATCCTCCCCGAAGAAACCATTGATCTGATCGTGAGCGATGTGATGATGCCCGAAATGGACGGATTTGAACTGTGCAAAGCGGTCAAAAACGATATCAATTACAGCCATATTCCCGTGATCCTGTTAACGGCGAAAGTGGCGCTTGATTCAAAGATCGAAGGGATGGAGTACGGCGCCGACGTGTACCTGGAGAAACCGTTTTCGATGCGGTACTTGCGTAAACAAGTCGGAAATCTTCTTCAACTGAAAATCTCTTTTCAGAAACTCCTGGCGGCAGATCCGTCGCGGGCTGTTGCCAGCATGCCGGTTCCGAAGCGCGATAAAGAGTTCCTGGAACGCTTACACGAAAAAATAGAAGAACATATTGCCGAGCTGGATTTTTCGATCGATCATATCGCGGAAACGATGTTTATGAGCCGGTCCAGCTTTTACCGGAAGATCAAAAACATTACGGGGATGACGCCGAACGATTACCTCCGGGTGCTGCGGTTGAATAAAGCGGGCGAGCTGCTGCTCCGGGGCGACTACGCGATTTCTGAAATCTGCGCCCGGACCGGATTCAGTTCGTCGTCGTATTTTGCCCGATGCTTTAAAGCCCGCTTCGGCGTGTTGCCCAAGGATTATGTGGCGGAAAATGAAGAAAAATAAAACTATATTGTTCTGCTCTTGTTCTGCGGTTGCTGCGTACGGCCTTATGGTTCCGGCTTCCGCTGAAACCGGAAACTTGTTTGCTTCAACAATGTTTTCGAGGTTTTGAAAACAATGCGTTTCAAACGGATCGATTCTGCGCGGATGTCATGCTGTTCTATGGCCGCGCGGACAGCTTTGGCGCTCACGGAAAAAGTTCCAAACCCTTCGATGCAAACATGATTGCCGTCGGCCAGTTCGTCGAGCAGCTGGCTCAGCACCAGTTGCACGCCGGCCTCCAGTTCAATCATTGACAGCTAATTGCACAAGCCGTTCTGTTTAAACTTATGGTTTCTACCGAAGCCGTTCTTCCAGCAGCCTGATGTAATACCCGCCGACGACCGAGCGGGCCCTGAACCCGGCTTGTCGTTTGCTGTCGGTGTGGTACCAGTCGGTCATCGGGACCCGGTCGGTCGTTTCGTTCATAAACCGGTGCAGCGGATGGATCAATTTCTGAAAAGTCTCCTGGTCGTTGCTTAAGGCAGCGGTCCCGGATACGACGCCATCGGGTAGAAATTGAGCAGAGAAAAAGTGAAAGAGTGTATGCGCGTAAAATGATTTTTGTAAATTTGGAAAAAGACGAGTTGGAATTATGAAAGAAGTTACGCTGAAAATACCGGATAAAAAGTTTAAGTTTTTTATGGAACTCATAAAACATCTTGGCTTTGAAGTAGCAGAAGAAGTGGATATTCCGGAAGAACACAAAAACATCGTCAGAGAGAGGATAAAAAAAACTTATGGGAATCAGGATCGGCTACTGGAGTGGGATGAGGTAAAAGATAATTTCAAATTTGACGAATGAGCTTCAGAATTAAAATTGAGCCGGAAGCCCATCAGGATATTCAGGAAGGTATTACCTGGTATAATCAACGGCAATCCGGCCTTGGGCGCAAATTCCATTCTGAAGTGAAAGTATATATCGAAAAACTGAAAATAAACCCATTCTTTCAAATACGTTATGACGAGGTACACTGCTTACCCATGAAGCAGTATCCTTACATGCTCCATTATACGGTTGATAAAGAGTGCAAAGTTGTCACGATCAGGGGAGTCTTTAAAACTTCAAGAACTCCGAAGGTATGGAAAAGCAGAAAGTAAAAGTTAATCGTTACCGAAGCCGTTCTTCCAGCAGCCTGATGTAATACCCGCCGACAACCGAGCGGGCCCTGAACCCGACATGTCGTTTGCTGTCGGTGTGGTACCAGTCGGACATCGGGACCCGGTCGGTTGTTTCATTCATAAACCGGTGCAGCGGATGGATCAGCTTTTGAAAAGTCTCCTGGTCGTTGCTTAAGGCTGCAGTCCAGACAACCCAGTCGGCTTTGGTATAATTTCTTCGGCTGTCGAGCGGTAAGCCGTAAGTATTCTGTTTGGTGAGGTAATAAGCCATTTCTTTTTGTGCTACTTCAGCGGGGAAGACATCCAGTTTCAGCAGCTTGTCCCAAACCAGGTTGTACTTTTGGCTCCAGGTTCCGGGCTGGTCAAAGGTCAGGCGGTAATGGTCGCCGTCGTCGGCCATTTTCACCCATTCGCCGGCCATGCGTTTGGCTTCCGAAGTATATTTTTCAGCCACCTCATCCTTTCCCAGCATTTTGGCCAGTTTTCCGTAGCAGGCAATACCGATGATCGCTTTTACCGAGAGGTTAACGTTATGCACGAGGTGCCCGGTAAAGTCGTCGGTACAAAGCTGGTTCTCCGGATCAAGCCCGTTCGCGAGCAGGTAATCGGCCCAGACCGTGAGGATGTCCCAGTGTTTTTCGGCATACCGGGCATGGCCTTCCGTAGCGGCAATGGCAGCGGTGAGAATCAGCATATTCCCCGACTCTTCTACCGGCATATCGCCTCGGTAGTTTTGGCCGGTAGCCCAAGGGTAGGTGCCGATATCGTGAGCAGGAAAGGGTTTGTTCCATTTGTCGCTTTTGCAGTAATAAAAGATGGGATTTAGCATACCTTTTGCCAATACAGGATTATATGATAAAAACAAAGGAGCGGAGGGGTGGGCGACATCGACCGTGCCCATCATTCCGTTGCTGTAGTTCTCTTTTGATAAGAAAAGAAGCTCTCCTTCGGGCGATTCCGCCAGTTTATGTGCGGATATGGACTGACGATAAGCCAGGGCGCAAAGTTCGGCATACTCTTTTCCCCCGGCGTTCCAGGCGTCAAGCATTAAACGATAGTCGAACCGGCTGCAACGGCCGCGTAATTCGCCGAAGTCGCGATTCGCCTGGGCAAATGCCTGCTCGATGGTTCTATCCCCGTTTTTGTTCCAGTAGGGGCGAAGGTTCTCCCCGAAGTAATGCATCGAGTAAAGATCATCGTAACCAATCATGATCTTTCCCGAAGCTGACCGGGTGTTTCCCAATGACCGGGAGAGGGCCAGGCTCGCGTCTTCTTTCGGCACAACATCGCCTGAAAGATTCCCGCTTTGGGCAAATTCATGGCGCATCCGATACGGGTTGCCGGTTTGGTAATAACTGTTCGTTTTTTCACTGCTCAGGTAAAAGTATCCCCAGTCGATCCGGATGTTGTCACCTCGTTTGCCAAGCACTTTTTGCTTTACACTTCCTGTTTTCAAGAACAGCAGCCCGTCTTTTTCAAAGCCTCCGCCTCTGTTTTCCTGCGAAGGAATATTTAGTGCCCAGTTGGGCGAGGCTTCAAAATAGATTTGTACATCATGCTTTTCCCCGTCGAGCGAACGCACGTTATAATAAATGTAATTGACAGGTCTCGAGATCAAATCCAACTGATTCAACAGCAAGGGGGCCAGAAAGGATAGTTTCAGTTCTACTCTGCCACACTCGAATGTATAATGGGTCTGAGTAGCCTGTACATCAGCCGATTGCTGCACTGCGGTTTGAGATAGGCAGGTACCGATTTCATCCTCAGCATAAAGGCCGAAATCGACCAGACCTCCTCCTGTTTTGTTGTAACAATTGGCAGCAATGACTGTTTGTCCTGGCTTCAATGTACTTTTTACTTCGTCAGGTAAACTTACAATGACGTTCTTGTTCCATTCATATCCGGTCTTAATAATAAGGATTCCATTGATATATAGTTCGAAAATGTCGTCGTGCGAATATTTCAGAAAAATCTTTTTCTCTGACAGATCTTCCTTGATTTGGATAGACCTGCGAATCCATATTTCCGGAGTTTGCCACGGGGTATTTATGTTTTCTTCAGTGGGAGTACCAAAGGCAGCCTCGCCTTCTATCCACGAAGTGTCATTAAAGTCCGGTTTTTCCCATCCTTCTCCGGGATCATCGACCCGGTATTTTCCGGTCCAGGCTTTCTCCGTTGACATTGGCGCAATTTTTTTCACGGGGCTTTGTTCGGTTCCCATAAACCGATAAGTCTTTCCGTCAACACGAATTGCTCCAGTCAGCGGGAACTCTTTTCCTGTCCAATGTTTGACCGGTTGGTCGTAGAGTTTATCGGTCATCGACCAAGCGCTGGTATAGGGGTCGATAGTGACCAACGGATAGGCCGGAGCACGGAGGTTATTCCTTAAAACATCCTGTTTTTCATATTTCCCGCATCCCGAGGCGGTCAGGAGGCAGATCAGGTAAATCAGGTAAATCGGCTGTTTCATGTATTTGCTAAGGCATTATAGGCCCGATGGTTTGTCAATTTTTTCAATTTCAGACAAGGCTTCTCCGAAAACAGGAAAGCCCTGATCATCCCAGGTCATTTTCTGCAAGCGAGGCGAACGGGTGTCGGTATCTCTGGAAGGCAGGGAGCCATAAGGTTCTTTTTCGGTTGCCCGGGCCTGATAAAGAAAGTAAGTCTCCGTTCCGTCAGGAGAAGGAATAAAACAAGGAGATCCTGTTGAAAACACCTGATTGTCTGGATTTTGTTTAAAAACAGGTTTATTCGATTTTTGCCAGGAGGCCGGGTTGAGCAAATTAGCATTTGCATCGGCGTACAACATGCCCACCGTGTAATAAGGCGTCCAGGTCCCGCTGGCAGAGTAATAAATCAGAACCTTACTTTTGTCCCTGGTATAAAAACACTGCGGATCTTCGTTCACATAAATCGGATAGCCCGTTTTGCTGCCATCAGGATTGATCCATTGCCGTTCCCATTCGTATTCGGGTTTCGAAATCAGGATTCTTTCCGAAGCCAGCGTCCACGGGTTTTCCAATCGGGCGATATAGATGCATTGTGTTTCGGCTTCTACCCGCCGGGTTTGCCAGCCCGACCAGATCATGTACCATTCGCTTTGATGCTGAAACACACTGGCATGAATTCCCCAGCTATTGTCATTATCTGTTTTGATACGCCCTTTCATCGTAAACTCCCCTTCGAACGGATCGTCTGAGCTATTCTCGACGACATAAATCTGGTGATTGTCTGTATTGCCGTCATCGGCGGCAAAATAGATGTACCATTTATTATCGATCCGGTACATTTCGGGTGCCCAAAGGTGAGAGGCATTTTTTTCATCCCGGGGAATCCATACCTCTTTTTTCGGAGCATTTTTCAGATCGGTAATATCCGGAGTTTTCCACATTGTGATCCTATCGTCAGCATCCTGAAAATAGTAGTAGTGATCCTTGTACCAAGTCGCCCACGGGCGGGCTCCGGAATGAAGTAAAGGATTGGAATAAGTTTTATCCAGCGCATTGGCTACATCTTGCTGAACCGGCTTCTTGCTGTTACACGAAATTGAAAAACCCGCTATTAATAGATAAGTTACTAAATATCTGCTCGTTGATTCCATAACAATAGGCATTATGGCAAACAAAGGTAATTTTTTTGTTTGATCCTGACATGAATTTCTGCCATTATTGAACTGTCATTATCTTTTTTTGACCGGTTATTTCAGGTTTCCATTTTTTGCTGACTGTATTTTTAACCGGCAAGATTTGGTAAGGCTACCAGACCTGACCTTCACTAAAAATTAATTAACCCTAATGATTCTTAGAAGCCAGTTTCGGGATCATTTATTAAAAAAGAACCGTATGCAAAAAAACGTATTGTTATTATTGTGTTTTCTCCCTTTTCATTTATTTGCTCAGATTGACCTGTTACAGGAGTTCCCTGAAAAATATTCTCCTGAAGAGGCGGGCAAGCGTCTGGCATATCACTTTATAGGTGCCAAGCACGACCTTTATGCCGGCAAATACATTCACTATGCCGAGGTGTGTACATGGAACGGAGCGATCGATTATGCTTTGATAACAAAGGATCAGGAACTCGTTCAACTCTTGCAGAGCAGATTTGAGCCCCTGTTTACCCGTGAGAAAGTGTTGTTGCCTCCCATGAACCATGTAGACTACAATATGTTTGGGAGCATTGCCCTGAAACTTTATCAGGCAACCAAAGATAAACGGTATCTGGATATGGGGCTGGCCTACGCCGACACCCAATGGGAAGTTCCGCAGAATGCAAAACCCGAAGAGAAAGCGTGGGCCGACAAGGGGTATTCGTGGCAAACGCGCCTGTGGATTGACGATATGTATATGATTACCGTTGTGCAAAAAGAAGCGTATAAAGTGACCGGCGATCCCAAGTATCTTGACAGGGCAGCCAAAGAAATGGTACTTTATCTGGACGAATTGCAACGTCCCAACGGCCTCTTTTATCACGCTCCGGACGTTCCTTATTATTGGGCGCGGGGAGATGGCTGGATGGCCGTAGGTATGGCCGACCTGCTTCGAGCGTTGCCCAAAGACCACAAGGAGCGTCCGCGCATTATGGAAGGCTACCTGTCCATGATGCAAAACCTGAAAAGTTATCAGAGGCCGGACGGCATGTGGAATCAATTGATTGACGAGCCGGATTGTTGGGTAGAAACATCCGGGTCAGCCATGTTTGCCTATGCATTTATTACAGGTACGCGGCAAGGATGGTTAGACGCTGGGGAGTATGCGCCTGCAGCACGAAAAGCCTGGTTAGCCATGGTTCCGTATATCGATGAGCGGAATAATGTAACCGAAGTTTGTGTCGGAACGGGTAAAAAGAACGATAAGCAATACTATTATGAACGCCCGCGCCTTGCGGGAGATTTTCACGGGCAAGCCCCATATCTCTGGTGCGCCAATGCCCTTCTGGAAAAATAGTGAGGTTTTATTATCCCCGTATAACATATAGATATGTCAAAATGAAAACAAACCAATTGCAGACAAACTAAAATTAAAATCTATGCAAATTGAATTTAACATGAAAAACAGGTATTGGCAGATGTTGCTGATACTGATCGTTCTTTGTGTATCGTGTAAAGACGAGAACGAAGAGCAGGGAGATCATTTTGATCCGGATAAGCCGGTGCTTATCAGTGATTTTACCCCCAAAGAGGGCGGATTGGGCACTCGTCTGATTCTCTACGGCGATAATTTTGGAAATGACATTTCCAAAATCAAAGTGACAATCGGAGGGCGAGAAGCCAAAGTTGTAGGTGTGAAAAACCAAGCCTTGCATTGCATGGTTCCGGTAGGCGCATACAGCGGAGAAATTGAAATAATCATCCTTGGTGACGACGGTGAAGAAATAACCCGTACGGTAGCAGTATCTCATTTCATTTACGAAAAGAAACTGCTGGTATCAACTTTTCTGGGAAAGTATGTCGAGAAAGAATCCGAACTGGTAAGAAAAGATGGTCCGTTTGAAGACTGCGGTTCTTTTCAGAATATGAGGTGGCTCTCCTTTGATAACCAAAATCCCAATCACCTGTATGTGGCCTGTCAGACTAAAGGCACCCGTCGGATCGATTTTGAGAACAGATATGTGAGTACTTTTACGACGAATATTGATAATGTGTCATCCGTAAACTGGAAGCTGGACGGCGATATGATCGTCTCACGAGACCAGGGCAGCGATGCCGCCACAGGCCTTTTCCTGTTTACCCGCGCCTCCGGCTTCAACACCAGAAATGACATCTGTCTTGGTCGGGGAGTTAAAACTTCTGCAACGCACCCTGTAAACGGCGAGATGTACTTCACCCGGTTCAGGGCAGGCGATGTGCAACGCTATGATTTTGAAACCGGCGCATTGACGACGGTATTCCAAAACCCGTATGCCGGCGTGCATTTTCTTTTGATTATACATCCTACAGGCGATTATGCTTATCTCGTTGAAAGCGAGAGGCATTATATTATGCGTACTGAATATGACCGGGAAAGAAAAACGTTTACGATACCCTACCTGGTATGCGGAGCGGCAGCTACCTCAGGATACGCCGACGGAGTGGGAAGCAGCGCCCGTTTGAACTGGCCCATGCAGGGCGTATTTGTAAAAAACCCGGAGAACGAAGGACTGGAAGACGAATATGATTTTTATTTCTGCGATAAGGGTAATCACGCCATACGTAAACTGACCCCTCAGGGAAGAGTCGAAACATACGCAGGACGGGGCAATAACGGCACCTCAGGGTATAACGACGGGGATCTCCGCCTGGAAGCTCGGTTCAACAGTCCTGAATCGATCGTTTACGATGAATCGAGACAATGTTTTTATGTAGGGGATACAGGTAATTATCTTATCCGCAAAATCGGTTATGAAGAAGAATACTAAATGATAAACCTATGATGAAGAATTTTTTACTGACCTGTTTGTTATTAATTGGCTTTTCGGCAGGTGCTTTAGCACAGGAGAATGTTACGGTAACCGGAGTCGTGACCGATGCAAACAGGGAGCCTTTGCCTGGTTTAAATGTATCGGTAGCCGATATGCCGGGATTGGGAACCATAACCGATGGTAACGGACAGTATTCGATAAAAGTGCCCGCATACCATACACTGGTTTTTTCTTATATCGGTTTTGACACGCAAAAGGTATTGATCAAAGAGCAACGGATAGTTAATGTCACCATGAAAGAGTCGGATGGCAGTGTGCTTGAAGAGGTCGTTATTACAGCCACCGGCGCACAGCGAAAGGTAGCTGTTACCGGTGCAATCACGAGTATCGATGTCGAGGAACTGAAGTCAAACCCAACCACATCCATAGCAGACGGGTTGGCAGGAGTTGTTCCGGGTATTATGGCGATGCAAACTTCCGGGCGCCCCGGCAGTGTTTCCGAATTCTGGATACGGAGTATTTCCACTTTTGGCGCCAACACCGCTGCACTGGTGTTAGTCGATGGTTTTGAGCGCGATCTGAACGAGGTCAATGTGGAAGACATTGAGTCGTTCAGTGTATTGAAAGATGCCTCCGCTACTGCTATCTATGGTAGCAAGGGCGCCAATGGGGTTATCCTGATTAATACAAGGCGGGGTAAGGATGGAAAAATCAATATCAGTGCGAAGACAGAAGGATTTTACAATATGTTCACCAAACTTCCGGAATTTGTAGACGGCTATACGTATGCCTCTATGGCCAACGAAGCGAAAATTACCCGCAACCAGGAACCGCTCTATCAACCGGAAGAACTGGAGTTATTCCGGTTGGGATTAGACCCCGATTTATATCCCAATGTAGACTGGATGGATCAAATACTGAGGGATTGGGCCTGGAGTACGCGTTCTGCATTGAATATGAACGGAGGCGGAAGAACAGCCCGTTATTTTATATCCGGAAGCTATCAGAGCCAGCAGGGTATGTACAAAACAGACCAGGCATTGAAAGATTATAACACCAATGCCAACTTCAGAAAATGGACATACCGCATGAATATCGATGTGGATATTACCAAGACAACCCTGTTGAAAGCGGGCATTTCCGGCTCATTGCAAAAGCAAAATGATCCGGGGGTAGGAAGCGATGCGATCTGGACCTCTCTGATGGGATATAACTCGATTATGGTGCCCCAACTTTATTCCGATGGGAAGGTGCCCGCTTATGGAAATGACGGAGGAGACCGCTTCAATCCTTGGGTGCAGGCAACTATGACCGGGTACAGGGAAAATTGGAGGAATAACGTTCAAACAAACTTATCTTTGGAGCAAAAGTTGGATTTCATCAGCAAAGGCCTCCGGTTTGTCGGACGATTCGGATACGACACAAATAACTACAACGATATTACACGAAGGAAGAATCCGGAACTGTGGTTAGCCAAACGTTATCGCTCTCAGGAAGGTGAATTGATCTTTGACCGGGTGGCAGAGGAAGTAAAGATGACACAAAGCTCAGCTTCACAAGGGGACAGAAGAGAATTCTTTGAGTGGGAGATGCACTACGATCGCGGATTCGGAGGGCATCGTGTCGGAGGCGTTGTAAAATATAACCAGGCAGCCAAGATACAGACCCAGAATATCGGTGCTGATCTTAAAAACGGGATCTCCCGACGCAATCAGGGATTAGCGGGTCGTGCCAACTATAACTGGAAACTCCGTTATTTTATTGATTTCAATTTCGGATATACCGGTTCGGAAAACTTCCATAAAGATAATCGTTTTGGTTTCTTCCCGGCTGTTTCAGGGGCCTGGAATCTGTCAGGAGAGCCTTTCATGAAGAAGCTGACGTGGATCAATATGCTGAAGATCCGTTATTCCTACGGTAAAACAGGTAACGATAACCTGGGTGATATCCGGTTTCCCTATTTGTATACCATTGAAACCATGACAACAGATAATAATCCCAGCGGCGGTTACCAATTCGCAGACTATAACTTTGACAGGTATTACGGAGGTATGCGTTATTCTACTCTAGCTTCGCCAAACGTTTCGTGGGAGGTTGCTACCAAACAGGATTTAGGGATCGATTTTTCGTTGTTTGACGACAAATTGTCGGGAGCGGTCGATTATTTTAAGGAACGTCGAGACGGAATTTACATGACACGTAATTATCTCCCGTGGTCGGCGGGTTTAGAGAACAATCCATCAGCGAATGTAGGTATCGTGGAAGCCCGGGGATTCGACGGGAACTTTACACTCAAGCAAAAATTAGGAGAGATAAACCTGACCCTGCGTGGTAATATGACCTATGGAAAAAATGAAATTATCGAACGGGATGAAGAGAATACAGTTTACTGGTACAAAATGCAGAAAGGCCATCGGGTGAACCAAGCCAGAGGACTGGTTTCTTTGGGCCTGTTCAAAGATTATGATGATATCAGGAACAGTCCGAGGCAAACCTATGGCGAGGTGATGCCGGGTGACATCAAATACAAGGATGTTAACGGAGACGGCGTTATTAACGACGATGATATAGTGTCCATCGGAGCTACTACCAGACCTAATTTAACCTACGGATTCGGCTCTTCCGCTAGATGGAAAGGGTTCAATATCAGCGCGCATTTTCAGGGAGTGGGGAAATCGACCTATTTCATTAATGGTTCCACGGTTTACATGTTTAGCTTAGGCGACGGCTGGGGAAATGTATTAAAAGATATGGCCAACTCGAATCGCTGGATCTCTGCTGAGATTTCCGGTGATCCGGCAACTGAGGACCCGAATGCTGATTATCCCCGTTTGACATACGGTGCTAATAGTAATAATTACAGGCAATCTACATACTGGCTGAGGAACAGTTCTTATATACGCCTCAAGACCTTGGATATCGGTTACACACTGCCCAAGACTCTGGTTAACAGAGCCCATTTTAATGAAGTCCGTATCTTCTTCATCGGTACCAACCTGCTGACGTTCTCCAGGTTCAAGCTTTGGGATCCGGAAATGGGCAGCTCAGACGGGAAAAAATATCCGCTTAGCAAAAGCATTTCATTAGGAGTAGCGATTAACCTATAAATAATAAATCGTATGAAAAAAATAGTTACAATTTTATCATATTTCACAGGATTGTTTTTTATTCTGGGAGGATGCAGCGATTACCTCGACTCGGATTACCTGTTTGATGAACGTATGTCGATAGAAGATGTTTTTACCAGCGAGGATTATACAAATCAATGGCTGGCACGCGGTTACTCCTACATGGGAAATGCATATCTGCAGGATGTATGCAGTAAAAAGGATTATCCCTTCAATTTCGCCGATGACATGTATTTCGACGGTGAGAGTAACCGTTACGCAAACTGGAAAGCCGGCCAATACCGTGAAAGCGGCTTGAACGGTGAATCTCAGGGGATATGGCAGAATGCCTACAAGGGAATCCGCCAGGTTTCCATCTTCCTGAATTACATTGATCTGAATAAAGAATTCAGTGATCAGCAGATTGCCGACATGAAAGGCCAGGCACATTTCTTAAGAGCTTATTACTACTGGATCATGCTTCGTACCTATGGTCCGGTGCCTATTGTGCCCGACGAAGGCGTTGACTACATGAAAGAGTATGATGAAGTAGCACAACCGCGTAATACCTATGAAGAATGCGTGGACTATATCGAGAAAGAACTGGTTACGGCAGCTGAAACGCTTCCGCTTCAACGCTCGGTAGAAGGCTTAGCCCGTCCTTCCAAAGGAGCAGCCCTGGCGCTTCGCGCCAAAGTGTTATTGTTCGGGGCCAGCCCGTTATTCAACGGTAAAGCGCCGGTCGAAGTGGCATCCGCCTTGGTCGACAAACAGGGCAGACACTTGCTGCCGGAGACATACGATGAATCAAAATGGGCCAAAGCTGCCGCTGCTGCCAAGGATGTGATGGACCTGAATTTCTATTCATTACATATCTCTTATCGCAAAGAAACCGAAGCCATTGGTTATCCGGCAACCGTTACTCCTCCTTACGATGAAAATTTCTCTGACAAGGATTGGCCGGATGGTTGGCAGAACATAGACCCCTTCGAATCGTATCGCTCTTTGTTTAACGGGGAAGTTACTGCCAGTGAAAACCCGGAACTTATTTTTACCCGTGGGCAGAACAATTCAAATGAGAACATTGCCGCAATGGTACTTCACCAGTTGCCACGCACATGGGGTAAGGGATATAATTCGCATGCCATGACCCAAAAGCAAGTCGATGCCTACTATATGGCTGATGGTACCGATGCACCGGGCATGAACTCCATGTATGCCAACCTGTCCGGATATGCCGGACGGTACGACAGCCGCCCGCGTGCAGCAGGGTATGTGACCGCAGAGGAACTGACGGAGTATCCGGAACTGGGTACGAAAGGGACGGGAGTTTCCAAACAATATGCAAAGCGCGAGCCCCGTTTCTATGCATCAGTAGCATATAACGGCAGTACCTGGTATTTTCTGAATGCTGATGAGAGCGCGGAGGAGCAGAAAAATAAGCAAATATTCTACTACCGGGGCGAAGACAACGGATATAAGATTAGCTACTCTCTGCTCACAGGTATAGGTATAAAAAAGTATGTGCATCCGGACGATATCAGTTTAATAGGAAACTCGTATAACAGAGCTCGTATCCGAGTGAAAACAGACCCGGCTCTCCGTTACGGAGAAATATTGCTGATTTATGCGGAAGCACTGAATGAGCTGACCGGAAATTACAGTATTCCCTCTTGGGACGGCAGTAAGGTACACTCTGTCGGGCGCATCGTCTCCGAGATGAAAAAAGGCATTCAGCCCATTCGTATCCGTGCCGGGGTACCCGACTATACCGATGATGTCTATGCCGATGCCGACCTATTTCGCATGAAATTGAAACGTGAGCGGCAGATCGAACTTTTTGCCGAAGGGACTCGCTATTTTGATATGCGCCGCTGGATGGATGCCCCGGTCGAGGAGGCGGCCTCTATTTACGGGTGCAACATCTATTGCAGTAAAGAAATGGCTGATCTTTACCATACTCCTGTCGAGGTGCCTTCTTTAGCGCCTGTGTTTTCCCTTAAATTGTGGTTTTGGCCCATTCACCATACTGAATTGAAACGTAACAAGGAATTAACCCAAAACCCGGGTTGGACTTATCCTGAATAATTTTTTATAACTGGAACAATGAAAAATACGATTAAGAGAGTGCAGAGGACAAACGGGGTTTGTACTATGCCGAGTATGAGTATTTTGCGCGAAGCGAAGAAGAATATATATTTTCTGTTCTTTTTCATGGTAACAGTAATATGCTGCGTATCGTGCAACAATGAGTGGGAAGATGAGCAATATGTGCAGTTAGCCTCATTCAAGGCCGAGCCCAATTCGAATGGTGTAACTGATACCTATTTACGTTATTACCCTGAGGGGAAAGTGACCTATAAACTTCCGGTGATCGTGAGCGGCTCAACACCGAACGCTGTCAATCGCACCATACGTATCGGGTTGGATCTCGACACATTGGCGATCTTGAACATAGAACAGTATGGACACCGTGAGGAACTTTATTATAAGGCACTGGAATCCAAATATTACAGCTTTCCGGAAACAATAGACATCCCAGCTGGTGAATCAACTGTTGTATTGCCCATTGAATTTACGTTGGGTGATCTCGACCAGTCCGACAAGTGGGTCTTACCACTGATGATTCTCGACGACCCGTCAGGTAACTACGAAGTCAATCCCCGCAAGCACTACAGTAGAGCTCTCCTGCGTATCAGTCCGTTTAACGATTATTCAGGCACATACAGCGGCACGTTATACAAAATAGTGCTGGAAGGAGATAACCAGAATCCGCTGACCTTAAATAGCCACAGAACGTATGTGGTGGATGATAAAACCGTTTTTATCTACGCAGGTAACAGGAATATCGATTATCAGGATCGCAAACTGTACAAGATCTTTATTGAATTTACGGATGAACGGGTAGATCTCCGGACAAAGAAGTTGAGACTTTATACGGATAATCCCGAGATTAATCTTAATGTGGTCGGACAGCCGAGTTATTCTGTTGAAGAAGCCATGGATGCAACAAAGCCTTATCTGAAACATATTTACGTCACTCTTAACCTGTCATATGAGTTCGTTGATTATACTTCAGTTCCGGGAAATTCCCTGAGATACTCGGTTTCAGGTTCCTTGTCAATGCAACGCGACCTGAATACCCTGATACCTGACGAAGATCAGCAAATTCAATGGTAGAGGAGAAATTTGCACTATAAATATATGGGGTTGCCGGTGATTTCTCGGCAATCCCATATAAATGCCAGTTATACCTTATACAGAGTATTGATTTCCAATTAACAAGTGAAGGAAATTATGAAAAGAACACTATTCAGCCCTTTGTTTCTACTTATTTTAATCTTATATTTTTGTTCATGTAAAGATCCAGATAACGGAATGACGCAGGGAGAAATTACTTCTTTCTCTGTATGGGATCAAAAATCGGTTAATCATGTACTTCATATAGACAACATAAACAATGTGATCACCAATAAACAGACAATCCCTGTATATGTAAATCTTTCTCGGTTGATTGCAGAGTTCAGGACAAATAATGAGGATGTAATTCTTAAAGTCAATGGAAAGACACAGATGAGTGGCAGAGATGAAAATGATTTCTCTGAAGAGATCGTGTATGATCTTTATTTGGCAGATAAAAAACAAAGGTCATATGCGGTTAAAATAACCAAAGAAGAGTTATTGAATAATTTTCAAACATTTACTTTTCCCGAAAAACGGATGGAGCAATATCAACCATCGATAAATGTGGAAACCAGGGAAATTATGAATGAGATCGATATTCCGTTAAACGTAGATATTACTTCTTTGCAACCGGAGTTTACTACGGTAGAACCAAACGCTGTTGTCAAAGTAAACGGAATAATACAAACAAGCGGGATTGCCAGGCATGACTTCTCTAAATCTGTTGTATATACGATTGAAGGAGAGGACGGAACTTCGAAAGCTTTTACGGTATGTTTAAATCAAAGCGATAAGGTTTCCTTGACAAATCCTATCATAGTAGGAAGCTATGCAGACCCGGCTGTTATCCGGGTTGGGAACGAATTCTACGTATATGTAACATCGGGCCGTGTAAGAGGATATCGATCCACAGACCTGATCAATTGGACCCGTATTGGCAGTGTGAGCGAGGTGTTCGATAAAAGACCTGATTTCACTGATGATAATGTCAGCGAAACGGGGATGTGGGCGCCTGACATTAATTATTTTGACGGTAAATATGTCATGTACTATTCCATTTCTAAATGGGGTGGAGGAGCCACATGCGGTATCGGAGTTGGCGTTTCTGAAAAACCTGAAGGGCCTTTCCTACCACCGGCAGGCAATCCCAACGGAAAATTGTTTGTCAGCTCGGAAATAGGTGTTCATAACTCCATCGATCCTTGTTATTATGAAGAGAATGGTAAACGCTATCTATTCTGGGGTAGCTTTTATGGTATCTATATGACTGAACTGACAGATGAGGGTATGGCAGTGAAAGATTTAACTCAAAAAAAGAAAATTGCCGGCAATTCGTTTGAAGCTACTTATATCCATAAAAGAGGCAATTACTACTATTTGTTTGCATCTGTTGGCGCCTGTTGCGAGGGCATGAACAGTTCTTATAAAGTAGTGGTTGGCAGATCAGAACAACTCGATGGGCCATATCTGAGCAAAACCGGCGTGGATATGAAAAATTTCAACGCCTGGAATCCTTCCAATTATCAGCCCATAGTAATAAGAGGCGACGCTATGTTTGGAGGTCCGGGGCACAATTCGAAAATCATCACCGATGATAACGGAGTAGACTGGATGCTTCATCACTCTTATGTAAATAATGGCAGTACTTCGCGTAATTTACTACTGGATAAGGTAGATTGGGACGATGAGGAATGGCCTGTAGTGGGTAATGGAACGCCATCGCTTTCAATGGGAGTAATTCCGGTTTTTAGATAGGAGATATTTGCTCAAGCGAATCAATTAAAGGATTTTCCTAAAAACGATATGCCCGGAGAGGTAGGGAAACGCTTGGTATATAATTTTGTGAATGCCATGCATGACCTTTACGCCGTAAAATACATCCATCGAGTGGTAAAAAAAACTTGTACTGAAGAGAGAGGGAGGTACTGGAAGGTATCCCCCTCTTTCATTGACCAAAACTGACGAAAACTTACCCTGAAAAAAGATCGGAAAGTAGAAATAAATCAATTATGAATAAATAGAGATGAAGAGAAAACGTTTTTTCGTGTTTACACTTCTGCTGGCAGGGATGATCGGTGCATCCTGTGCTCAGAGAGATCTGGCAGAAAAGAAGCCTGTTACAACCGAACTCAGGGCTCCGGCATATCCGCTGGTGACCATCGACCCGTATACCAGCGCCTGGTCAATGACTGATCAGTTGTACGATCAACCCGTGAAACACTGGACCGGGAAAACCCATTCGTTGATTGGCGCCCTCCGCGTCGACGGGCAGGTTTACCGCTTTATGGGGGCGATCGATACGCCGTGGAAGTCAATTGTGCCCATGGCCAGCGAAGAACCCTGGGATGGCCGGTACAGCCTCGACGCGCCGCGGAATGGATGGGAGCAGAAAAATTTCAATGACAGTTCCTGGAAACCGGCAAAAGGCGCTTTCGGAACGCCCGAAATGCCGGCGCTGGGTACCACCTGGACAACGAAAGACATCTGGGTGCGCCGCGAATTTGTCATCCCTGAAAATCTGACCCCTGAAGATATTTACCTCATTTACTCGCACGACGATATCTTTGAACTGTACCTCAACGGAGAGCAGCTCGTCAAAACAGCCTACGAATGGCACAATCACGTGGTACTGAAAATCGACCGTAACTTACTGTTGCCGGGCGAAAAGAATGTGATTGCCGCACATTGCCACAACCGCACGGGCGGCGGATATGTCGACTTCGGGCTTTTTCAGGAAAGCGAACAAAAAAATATCTTCGCGCAAACCGCCGTTCAAAATACGGTTTCCCTGTCGGCAACCCAAACTCATTACGGGTTTAGCTGCGGCCCGGTCGACCTGAAACTTCAGTTCGTCTCGCCTTTACTGCCCGGCGATCTCGACCTGCTGTCGCGTCCGGTGAATTACATCAATTACGAAGTGGTTTCGACCGACGGGAAGGAACACGACGTACAAATCTATTTTGAGATCACCCCCGAATGGGCGGTGAACGAAACCAGCCAGGAAGTGGAAGTCACCAAAGGTGAAACCGGCGGGATTGCCTACGTGAAAGCAGGAACCACCGAACAGCCCATCCTGAAAAAGAAAGGCGACAATATCCGGATTGATTGGGGTTATGTTTACCTGGCTGCTGACGGCGGCGACCAAACTACCCTGGCCCTGGGCGACTATTTTGAAACCAAGGAAGCTTTTGTCCGCGAGGGGAATGTAACCGGTATGGAGAGCATGACTACCCGGCCGAGCAAACAAATGCCGGCGATGGTCTGCGTCGAAAAACTGGGCAAGGTTTCGGCCAAACCGGCCCGCAATTACGTGATGCTGGCTTACGATGACATCGAATCCATCCAGTATTTCGGCGAAAACCTGAAAGCGTGGTGGACCAAAGAAGGAGCAGTGACCATTAGCGATGCCCTGAAAGCCGCGTCTGCCGAACATAGCCGGATTATGGAACGCTGCGGCGAATTTGACAGCCAACTGTGGAACGAAACCCTTGCCGCAGGCGGAAAAAACTATGCCGACCTTTGCGTGCTGGCCTTCCGCCAGTCGATTGCCGCCCACAAGCTGGTGAAAGATCCCGAAGGAAAAATTCTTTTCCTTTCAAAAGAGAACTTCAGCAATGGTTCCATCGGGACGGTGGATATCACTTATCCCTCAGCGCCGCTTTACCTGAAATACAACCCGGAATTGCTGAAAGGTATGATGAACCCGATCTTTTATTACAGTGAAAGCGGAAAATGGACCAAGCCTTTTGCTGCGCACGATGTGGGGACCTATCCCCTGGCGAACGGCCAGACTTACGGCGGCGACATGCCGGTGGAGGAGTCGGGGAATATGCTGATCCTGGCCACGGCGATTGCCCATGCCGAAGGAAACGCTGATTATGCAGCGGAGCATTGGGATATACTGACTACCTGGGCCAACTACCTGCTCGAGAACGGGCTTGATCCGGAGAACCAGCTTTGTACCGACGACTTTGCCGGGCATTTTGCACACAATACCAACCTGTCGGTCAAAGCGATCATGGGTATCGCCGGTTACGGAAAACTGGCCAAAATACTGGGAAAAAATGACGTGGCTGAAAAATATACTTCGGAAGCCAAACGGATGGCCGGCGAATGGGTAAAAATGGCCGGCGACGGAAGCCATTATCGCCTGACCTTTGATCAGCCAGGAACCTGGAGCCAGAAATACAACCTGGTCTGGGATAAACTGCTTGGGCTGAATATCTTCCCGGCCGAAGTTGCCCAGACCGAGATTGCCTGGTACCTGACCCGGCAGAATGCTTACGGCCTGCCGCTGGATAACCGGAGGACCTATACCAAATCCGACTGGATCGTCTGGACGGCCACACTTGCTGATGACCTGGAAACTTTCCAGAAGTTTATCGACCCCTTGCATAAGTTTGTGACAGAAACTCCTGCCCGGGTCCCGATGAGCGACTGGTACGAAACAACCAATGCCACGCAGGTGGGCTTCCAGGCCAGGTCGGTTGTTGGGGGCTATTTTATCAAGTTGTTAAAATAAGACGATCAATCGCTTATGATATTCGCTTAAAAAGCTCATTTTCAATGAAAATAATCGGGGTGGTCCTTGCAAAGTCAGGACTGCCCCTTTTATTTTCCGGGATCCGGATTTGAAAGGACTGATCTTTTTTCATGTTTTATCAACATCGGTTTCACAGGCTGATTGAAAACCGTAATTTTATGCTTGCAGCCCATGCTGCTGCCGGATAAGTTGATGATTGAATTAAACAGATGAAAATGATCCCGTTTACCCATTTACACGTACACTCGCAATATTCAATTCTGGATGGAGCCGCCAGTATAAAAGGACTGGTTGGCAAAGCAAAAGGAGATGGAATGACTGCCCTGGCGCTCACCGATCACGGGATGATGTTTGGCGTCAAAGAATTCTGGGACACCTGCAAACGCGAAGGGATCAAACCGATTTTAGGTTGCGAAACCTATGTGGCCACCCGGTCGATTCACGATAAAAACGATAAAGTCGACCGTTCGGGCGATCACCTCATCCTCCTGGCCAAAAACCGGACCGGCTATGTGAACCTGATCAAACTGATTTCGGCTGCTAATACCGAAGGGTTTTATTATAAACCCCGTATCGACAAAAACCTGCTGAAAAAACACAGCGAAGGACTGATCGTTTCGTCGGCCTGTTTGGGCGGTGAAGTCGCCCAGATGATTATGAAGTCATCCATCGCAGAAGCCGAGGAAGCCATCAGCTGGTTTAAAGGCGTGTTTGGCGACGACTATTACCTCGAGCTGCAACGGCACAAATCAGACATGCCCGAGCTCAACGAGCAGGTTTACAACAACCAGGTGATGGTGAATAAAGTGATCCTGGAACTGGCGCAAAAACATCAGGTAAAAGTTATCGCCACCAACGATGTGCACTTCACCAATGCCGAGGATGCCGATGCCCACGACCTGTTGATCTGCCTGAATACCGGGAAAGATGTTGACGATCCAAACAGGATGCGTTACACCAAACAGGAGTGGTTTAAAACCACCCGGGAGATGAACGAATTGTTCGCCGACGTTCCGGAAGCGTTGGCAAATACCGCGGAGATTGTTGATAAGGTGGAGCAGTTTGAACTGAATTCAGACCCGATTATGCCTCCGTTTCCCATTCCAGAAGCCTTTGGGACCGAGGCCGAATATTTTCAACGTTTTTCGGAAGAAAACCTGCACCGGGAGTTTGGCGAAGACTCGTTTAAACGGCTGGGCGGTTACGACAAAGTGCTGCGTGTGAAGCTGGAGGCCGATTACCTGCAACACCTGACGTATATCGGGGCAAAAGAACGTTATGGCGACCCGATTCCGGCCGAGGTGCTCGAACGGATCGATTTTGAGCTGGATACTATAAAAACGATGGGGTTCCCGGGGTACTTCCTCATTGTTCAGGACTTTATCAATGCCGCCCGCGAGATGGGCGTCCTGGTAGGCCCGGGACGCGGATCGGCCGCCGGGGCCGCGGTTTCGTACTGTGTGGGCATCACCAATATCGACCCGATTAAATACGACTTGCTGTTTGAGCGTTTCCTGAACCCCGACCGGATTTCCATGCCCGACGTCGATATCGACTTTGACGACGACGGACGACAGATGGTGCTCGATTGGGTGACCGCGAAGTACGGACAGGACAAGGTGGCCCATATCTGCACCTTCGGCACCATGGCCACCAAACTGGCAATCCGCGATGTGGCGCGCGTACTGAAACTGCCCCTGCCCGAAGCCGACCGACTGGCCAAGCTGGTGCCCGAAGCGCCTAAAATGAGTTTTGAGAAAGCATTTAAGGAAAGCCCCGAACTGCTGAGAGAGAAAAATTCGGACAACCCGCTGGTGGCAAGTACCCTTAAATTTGCCCAAACGCTGGAAGGCTCCGTACGCCAAACCGGGGTGCACGCCTGCGGGATCCTGATCAGCCGCGACCCGCTTTCGGACCACATCCCGATTATGCCCACGAAAGACGAGTCGCTTTACACTACCCAATACGACGGACGCTTTGTTGAGGCGATCGGCTTGCTGAAAATGGACTTCCTGGGCCTGAAAACGCTTTCCATCATTAAAGAAACGCTGGATAATGTCCGTCTTTCCAAAGGAATTGAGATCGATATCGACCGGATTCCGATGGATGACGAAAAGACCTTCGAACTGTTCAGCCGCGGCGATACCACCGCCATCTTCCAGTTTGAATCGCCGGGAATGAAAAAGCACCTGCGAAACCTAAAACCTAACCGTTTTGAAGACCTGGTGGCCATGAATGCCCTCTACCGTCCGGGGCCGATGGAGTACATTCCCGATTATATCGACCGGAAACACGGACGGAAAAAAGTGGAATACGACCACCCCATGATGGAAAAATACCTGAGCGACACTTACGGAATAACGGTGTTCCAGGAACAGGTGATGCTTTTGTCGCGCCACCTGGGAAATTTTACCCGCGGCGACTCCGATTCGCTGCGTAAAGCGATGGGGAAAAAGATCAAGGCGATGATGGACAAACTGAAGGTAAAGTTTGTGGAGGGCTGTAAAGCCAACCCGCGGTTTATGGACGGTTGCAAAGAGGTGAATAAAGATCCCGAACCGCTGATCGATAAAATATGGAAAGACTGGGAAGCTTTTGCCAGTTACGCTTTTAATAAATCACACTCGGTTTGTTACGCCTACATTGCCTATCAAACGGGCTACCTGAAAGCCCATTTCCCGGCCGAGTTTATGGCGGCCAACATGAGCCGGAACATGACCAACATTACGGAGATTACCAAGTTGATGGAAGAATCGCAACGAATGGGGATTAACGTGCTGGGGCCCGATGTCAACGAAAGTTTTCTGAAATTTACCGTAAACAAAAAGGGCGACGTGCGTTTTGGCATGGCGGCCGTGAAAGGTGTTGGGGCCGGTGCCGTGGGCGATATTATTTCGGCCCGCAAAGAAGGCCTGTTCTCCGACGTGTTCAGCTTTGCGGAACGGGTAAACCTGCAATCGGTCAATAAAAAGAACATTGAGGCGCTGGCAATGGCCGGGGCATTCGATAGTTTCGGGTACAAACGCAGCCAGTTTTTTGCAGGAAACGACCCCAATGATGTGAGCTTTATCGAAAAACTGATTAAATACGGGCACCAGATCCAGCACGACAATAACAGCTCTCAACAATCGCTGTTTGGGGAAGTGATGAGCGCGCAGGCCATAAAAAAACCCGACATCCCCAATGTGCAGGAATGGGCAAAAATCATCCTGCTTGAAAAAGAAAAAGCGCTGATCGGAATTTACCTGTCGTCTCATCCACTGGATGAGTATAAGCTGGAGATCGACAACTTCACCAGCAAGGAATACGCCTTGAAAGACCTGAACGGTAACCTGGAACTGTTGAGAGGCAAAGAAATTACCTTTGCCGGAATGGTGACAGACGCCTTCGAAGCCATGTCGAAAAACGGGAAACCGTATTGTAAAATGACGCTGGCCGATTACAGCGACTCTTACCAGATTGCCTTTTTCGGGAAAGATTATATTGAGTTTTCAAAATTCTGTAAACCTAACCTCTTTCTCCTGGTAAAAGGACAGGTGCAGGAAAGTTTCCGTCCCGGCCAGCTTGAGTTCAAGGTGCGTTTCATCGAAATGCTCGAGGAGGTCCGTAAAAACCAGATCAAAAGTGTGACCCTGCAAATGACCATTCAGTCGGTAACGCCGGAGCTAATCCGCGAAATTGAAACCGTGAGCAAAAAAAATAAGGGGAGCGCCCTGTTAAAGTTTAATCTGTGGGACTCGGAAACAAAAACGGTCGTCAATCTGTTTTCAAGAAATACCCGGATTGAAATGAATCATGAGATGGAACGTTTTATCCGGAATCATGAAAATTTGACGTTTAAAATTAACTAGTTTTGTAAAACTCATTTGAATAATAACCCAAAAAATATTGAAATTATGGCAATAGAAGCTACAGATGCAAACTTCGGGGAGCTTGTCCTAAAATCTGATAAACCGGTATTGGTTGACTTTTGGGCAGAATGGTGCGGCCCGTGCCGCATGGTTGCCCCGGTTGTTGAAGAATTATCGCACGACTATGAAGGGAAACTGCTGGTCACTAAACTCGATGTCGACAGCAACCCGGATACCGCGGTGAAATTTGGTATCCGCAACATCCCGACTATCCTGTTTTTTAAAGGTGGCGAGGTGGTTGACAAACACGTGGGCGCTTCGCCAAAAGCTGCTTTGGCTGCCAAGGTCGAAGCCATCTTATAATTTTTGTTTTAAACGGAAAAAGAGGGCAGGATTCCGGTCGTGCCCTCTTTTTTGTCTTTTACTTTTTTTAGTGTGAACAACCTGTTCGACATCCGTCAGTTTCAACAGTTCGACAACCTGGAGCTGGTTGCCCGCGAGGTTGTGGAAGGATTTATCACCGGCCTGCACCGCAGCCCCTTTCACGGCTTTTCGGTTGAGTTTGCCGAACACCGGCAGTACAACCAGGGAGAATCGACCAAACACATCGACTGGAAACTTTTTGCCCGTTCCGACCGCTTGTATGTCAAACAATACGAAGAAGAAACCAACCTGCGCTGCCAACTGGTGATCGATACTTCGTCGTCGATGCTGTTTCCGTACGAGAAAGGCAAAAACCACCTGTTTAACAAGCTGGCCTTTTCGGTTTACGCTGCCGCTGCCCTCATTTACCTGATGCGTAAACAACGCGATGCCGTTGGCCTCACCCTGTTTTCTGATCAGATTGAATTTCATTCGGAAAACCGTTTGTCGTCGGTACACGCTGAGTTACTGTACGGTAAGTTGGCGGGCTTACTCGCGGCCGGCAAAGATGAGCTGCGAAAATCAACCAATACCATCGGGGTGCTGCACCAAATTGCCGAACAGGTGCATAAACGTTCGTTGATCATTCTTTTCAGCGATATGATGGACCAGGGGAAAGATGACGAGTTGTTTTCGGCGCTTCAACACCTGCGGTACAACAAGCACGAGGTGATTCTCTTCCACGTGACCGACCACCGGCAGGAGCGGGAGTTTGACTTCCTGAACCGGCCTTACCGTTTTGTTGATCTGGAAACCGGGCAACACCTGCGTTTCCGGCCGAATGAATTAAAGGAAGGTTACCGGAAAGCTGTTCGCCAATATTTTGACGACCTGAAAGTGAAATGCGGCCAGTACCGGATCGATTTGGTTGAGGCGGATATTAACCAGGACTTCAGGCAGGTGCTGATGAGCTTTCTCTTGAAACGAAAACGCTTATTTTAATCTTGTTTTTTTTCTTTCTTCCGCACCAAACGGCAACTAACCGGGTAATGATCGGAATATTCCACCTCGCCAATCGTGAAATTATACGCTTTATACACATCGCTGTGCAGGATGTAGTCGATGCGAAATGAAGGCAGTCGACCGATGTAAGTATTGCCAATGCCCGAACCCGACTGGACAAAAGCATCTTTTAAAGTACCTTTCACTTTTTGGTAGGTATACGACACCGGCGTATCGTTGAAATCGCCGCAAACAATAACGGGGTAGGGAGACTGGTCAATCTGCCCGCGTAACTGGTCAACCTGGTTTGCCCGTTTAATAAAAGCCTGTTTCAGTTTCGAACCAAATAAACGGACTTCTTTCAGGTTTTTTTCCTGCCGCTCAAACGAAATAGAGTCCAGATGACTGATGTCCTGAGGCGTAAACCGGTAACTTTGCAGGTGGCAGTTAAAAATCCGCAGGGTATCGTCGCCGGTAACAATATCGGTAAAAATGAACATATTACCGGTCCCCTCAAATTGAACTTCACCTTTGTGGATAATCGGAAAAACCGAGAAGGTTACCGGCCCACCCGACCGGTCGGCATGGACGTAACGGGGAAGTCCCGTACGCTCCATTTTTTCTTTAAAGTTTTTCAGGTTTTTACTTCCCAGGTGGCTCATCTCCTGAATACAAATGATATCGGCGTTTTTTGTTTCCAGGAAATCAAAAATTTTCCCGGAGATATCCTTTCGCGAGCTCTGTTGATCCAGTCCTTCGAACTGCTTGACATTGTAACTGAAAAATTCGATCCCCTCTTCGGTAGTTTCGCGAGGCAGCAATTGAAAATAATTTTGCAAATGTTTGTAACCCAGCAAAATAACCGCAAGCGAAAGGATGGCCTTTTTGCTCGATCCCAACAACCAGAAAAGAATAAACAGAATATTGATAAATAAGATATACGGATAAGCCAAACTGACCAGGGCCGGCATCCAAAACCTGGCCGGGCTGATATAAACCGAAGCATAAACAACCAGCAAGGCAAAAACAGCAAGCAAATTAAAAAGTATAATGATTGTTTTTAAGAATTTCTTCATCTGTTTATATTTACAGCGTTCCGGGCATTTTCAGGTGTAGGCGACGCTCCGGCTGCTGGTTTAAAATTGGCTTAAGCTGTAACAAATATAGAAAACCGTCGTGATTGGCCAATTTCGGGAAGCCCTAAAATCTGCCGGATCAACATAAATTAACCTTGAGGGGAGGTATTGTACAGCTCAGCGGCAACCATCCGGTTCTTCCCGTTCAGGTCTTTTTTTAACCGAACGTTTTCAAAACCATTTGACTGAAGCAACCGGACGCATTCGTTTCCAAAGGCCTCATTAATCTCCCAATAAATTCTACCCCCTTTCTTCAATCTTTTTTTTCCAAACTCAACCAAGGCTGAATAAAATTTCAGCGGATCGTCATCCGGGACAAAAAGAGCGGTGTGCGGTTCGTAAGCAATCACATTGGGTTGCATCTGCCGCTTTTCGTTCCAGGTGACGTAAGGCGGGTTACTGACCAGGATATCCGGCAAGGGCATCGCGGCCGGCACCACCGGGTTTAAAATATCCATGTGAACAAAGTGAACGGCAACCTGGTTCAGCCGGGCATTCTTTTCTGCAACCGCCAGGGCTTTTTCGGAGATATCGCAGGCCCAGACATCTGCCGCCGGAAAATACTTTTTCAGGCTGACGGGTATGCAACCGCTTCCGGTTCCCACGTCCAGAATCACCGGATTGGAGGCAGCCGTTTCGTTCGCGATCCAGTGGACGAGCTCTTCCGTTTCGGGGCGGGGGATCAACACGTCAGCCGTTACCCGGAACGGTAAGCCGTAAAATTCAGTTTCGCCTAAAATGTACTGAACAGGTTCGTATTGCTTTAACCGGGTAACAATTTCAGCCAACCGGCGATGTTCATCCGCGCTTAACAATTCGTCCTGTTTCAGTAGTAAATCCGTGGAATTATAGTTTCGCAGCGATGAAAAGATCAACCGGATGAAACCCTCAATTTCCTGTTCCGGGTACAGGTCTTTCAATCCTTCGCGAACAGATGCAATGCCAGCTTTCATTTATTTGTATTTTGCTTAAGAAAAAGGTTCAGGATAATATCCCCAAAATTACGGATAAATCCTGCAGTTTAATCCGGAGATCCCCGGGATGATCTGCAATTCTTTTCCGGTCGATATCTGTTTTGTCCATTCTGATGCCTATCAGGCAATTTTTAAGGATTCAACGAGCGATCATGGTATGCCTGTTTTTTGAAGTTTGTTCCCTGGCCTTTTAACAGTTTTATTAGTTAAATCATGCAAATTTTCTGTACTTTTAAAAATTCGTACCTGAAATGTAAGAGACTGTTTTGAAATCATTGTCAAAATTTGTTAAGCATCAATCTTATCATTGATAATTGGACAAAGGCTGCACTTGTTTCGGTCAACCTTTCATAGTCTTTCGAGGTCCGTCGTTGAAATGAAATCCAGGCAAATGTTCTTTCAACAATCCATCTTTTAGGCAGGATTTTGAATTTGTGGGCTTCATTTCTTTTGACAATTTCGAGGGCCCAACCAAATTTTATCCTGGCTGTCTCTATTAATTCCCCCCGATAACCGCCATCGGCAAATATTTTTACGATCCCTTTTATGTATTTATTTTTAAGGATTTTAAATACAAGTTCTGCGGCCTTGCTGTCATGTGGCGTTGCTGAATGGACTACAATGGCCAGTAGTAAGCCAAGGGTATCAACAACAATGTGCCTTTTTCTGCCCTTAATCTTTTTGCCGCCATCATACCCAATCTCGTCTTGACAAACATTGACTGTTTTAACGGATTGACTGTCAATTATGCCAACAGATGGAACAGGGTTTCTGCCTTTTTGCACCCTGACCTTTTCGACAAGATAATCATGCAATTCCTCCAAAAGCCCGTTTAACTTCCACTGTCTGAAGTAATAATAAACTGTCTGCCATGGCGCAAAGTCGTTGGGGAGCATCCGCCATTGGCAACCGGATTTGGTTATGTACAAAATTGCATTCACAATTGATCGTAAACTATGTTTTCTTTTTCGCTCTTGTTCAAACAAATCTTTTATAACTTGCCACTGGTTATCGGTTAAATCACTTGGGTAAATTTTCATCGTACACTAATTTGTCGTTATTTTAGTGCAAAGAAAATCTAACCTGATATAGTTAGCTGATAACCAATTTTTTAATTATAAACACCTTGGTGTTAATTGCGCTATAATATTTTTTAAATTTAAAATCAAAACAGTCTCTAAGAAATCATGAACCTGATCGTATTTATTTTACTCAGTCTGCCAATTGCTTTGCTGATTACATTGTTCATTGGAATTGTAAAGAAAAACAAAAGACTCTGGGTGACTTCGTTGATTTTCTTTATTCTAATTTCACTGTCAGAAATGGCTTGTTTCTCGTTCACGGTTGAAACTCAGTCTGAAATCAGCCCTCCTGCTATGGAAAACCGATAGGTTGCACCTTGATCAGGGACTGTTTCAACCAACAGGAGAAATTCATTATAATACCAACTGAAAACATGAAAATCTATCTCGCCGGTTCGGGAAAGTTAGCCCTGGCCATTCTAAATTCGGGCTTGTCCCTTCCATCGGCTGACCTTTTAAAATGGGAACCGTCCGGTCAAACCTCAACTGAAAAGGCAATTATCGTTCATGCCGGATCGGGGCGACAATTACCGGAGTGTTTTGAGTTTTGTTCGAGGACAAAATCGGCACTGATTGAGCTTTCAACCGGTTTGGAAACCGAAAAGATGGATGCTGATTTTCCGCTGATTATTTGTCCAAACACCTCTATGCTCGTGTTAAAAACACTACAAATGCTGAAAGCAAGTGGCGGGTACTTCGAGCAGAATGAAATTTCCATCACCGAATCGCACCAATCAGCTAAAAGAACAGCGGCCGGAACAGCCTATGCCTTTGCTGATGCACTGCATTTTCCGACCGGTCAAATTGTATCGGTAAGAGACCCTGAAATTCAGCGAACTAAAATCGGGATCCCCGAAGCGTACCTGGACAAACACGCTTGCCACAAAATTGTCGTGAAAGACGGGACTGATGAAGTAACCATCGAGACCAGGGTACTCGGACACGAATCGTATGCAGGCGGTGTAAAAAAAATCATTGAAACGGTTCTAAAACATCCTTTGGAAAACAGAACATATACCGTATTGGAGCTGATCGGTAATCACCTGCTTTGAGCGTAAAAGTCTGCTTAAAAATTTCAGGAATGAAAACAGATAGGTAGAAAAATGGTTATTCGCTCTTTTATTTCGAAAAGACAAAAGATCACCCGCGCTTATTCTTTTCCTGGCCACATTTTGTTCCGTCACGAATCATGTGAACCGAAAGCAGAAGTGTTGCCTGGTTATTGAACCCGCTTCGGGGTTCTGTGTACGGCTTCATTCCCGTTCACTGCACTTCGTACAGGGCTATTCACATTAAAGCACCCATGTAGTTTTGAAAAGAATTTCTGTAATTTTACCCATGTTGTAAAAAGTTTTGACGAGATCAGCTTACAACTTTAACGGGAAACCGGAAGAGCGTACCTTCTTTTAACTTATTTTAGCCGGACACTACTGATAATGAAATGAACAAGCAAGGTAGAAACACAAGCGCACTGATCCATTCAAACAATACCTGGAAATCATGGGGAGGCCGAAAATACGAACACCTTTTTTTCGATCTCGATAATACCCTTTGGGATTTCGACATCAATGCCCGGCAGGCCATGCAGGAAACCATCGACGGGTTAAAGCTCGGCAACCGGCTTCCCGGCTTCGACCGCTTTTATCATTTTTATGAAGAGCTGAACAGCCGTTTGTGGGAAGCTTACCGGAAACAGGAAATCCGCAAACCCGAACTGATCAGGAAAAGGTTTGCCGACAGCCTGGCCCATTTCGGAATCCCGGATATCGATCCGGTAGCCATGAACGAGCTATACCTGCAACACATGGGGCAACAAACCAAACTGGTGGACGGGGCGCGCGAAACCTTGACTTATCTGAAAAAGCAGCGCTATCAGATGCACATCATCACCAATGGGTTTAAAGAGGTACAACTTCAGAAAATTCAGACCTGCAGACTGGCGCCCTTCTTTAACGGTATATTCATTTCTGAAGAAGTTCAGGCCCCCAAACCCGACAAACATATTTTTAAACATGCGCTGATGTGCAGCAACGCGAAAAAAAGTAAAAGCCTGATGATTGGAGACTCCTGGGAAACCGATATCCTGGGGGCAAAACAAGTTGGAATTGACCAAGTGTATTTTCAAAAAAACAATAAAAAAATCATCGACCCCCTTATTTTTCCAGACACCAACAACGAAAACAACCATAAATACTCCAAACACCCTATTCAAAAAACACAGATCATTGAAAATTTATCTGATCTTTTGAGGTTTTTATGATTTCTTAATATTGGAGTTGGCGCAGGTACAAATTGCTGTTATAAAACAACATATCCAGCTTTTTCGATGTATGCTGAAAACCAATATCTTGCAAAATTATGACATATGTCATGTTCTGGCAAAGTGATTTCTTTTTATCCATATTTCAGGATACATTTTAATTTTTATATTTGCATTGATTAAGGTTTTTTAACAAAGCTTTATTCTTTGTAACAAATCGAAACAAAAAGTTTCGTGATCGAAAAAACGCATTTATTGAAGCCATGTGTTTGGGGGAATACATGATGGAAATAAAACGTTAAAAAGGGGGGATTTATCTATTGATTTTACTGTCCTTATTATTATTTAAGAATTGATGCTGTTTAATTTTTAAAATTATTTCTATGAAAAGAATCGCATTCTTACTTGCAATTTTTGCAATTGGGTTGCAGTCCGTATTGGCGCAAACCAGAGAAATTTCAGGTACGGTCACTTCCGCCGACGACGGAAGTTCCATTCCGGGAGTTTCTGTATCAGTAAAAGGTACCACGTTGGGTACCATTACCGACCTCGACGGGAGGTATATACTCAAAGTACCGCAGGATGCCAGTACCCTGGTATTCTCGTTCGTGGGCATGCAAACCCAGGAGGTCGCTATAACAGGCAACATCATAAATGCCTCGTTAGCCTCTGATGTCGTTGGAATTAATGAGGTAGTTGTAACGGCCTTGGGGATCAGCCGTTCTAAAAAATCGCTCGGCTATGCATCACAGGGAGTTAGCAGTGAGGATCTTACCGCTGCAAATGCCACCAACCCATTATCTTCTCTGTCAGGAAAAGTTGCAGGCTTGCAGATTGCCGGTCAAAACTTTTCAGGATCGAAAAATATACTGATTCGTGGTGCAAGCTCTTTCAGCCAAAATAACCAACCCTTGTTTGTTGTTGATGGGGTCCCGGTAAGTAACGAAAACTTCAATACGACGGAGACACAAAGAGGAGGTGGCGGCTACGACTACGGTTCAATGACTAATGACCTGAACTCGTACGATATTGCCAGTGTGGAAGTACTGAAAGGTAGTGCTGCTTCCGCTCTATATGGGAGCCGCGGACAAAACGGGGTCATCATGATTACTACGAAATCAGGGAAAGCCGGTAAAAAATCATTTAATGTCGAAATCAACTCAGGTATTAATTTCGAACAGGTAGCCATCCTGCCCAAACAACAGAAATCTTATGGTGGTGGCTACGGCAACTTTACTACCACGACTATCGGGGGAAACCAATACCTGATTCCCGCTTATGCCGTTGACGAAAGCTGGGGCCCAAAATACGAAGGACAACAAGTTCTTCATTGGTGGGGAATTGCCGACTACGAACAAGGTATCACTTCAACTCCGGAAACGGCACCTTGGGTTTCGCCTAAAAGTGACGTGAAATCGTTCTACGAAACAGGTATTACCTATCAAAACTCACTGAATATAATTACGACCAGTGAGACCTCATCTTTGCGTGTGGGCTATACAAATGTTGACATGACCGGTATTGTTCCCAATTCTCAGGAGCAAAAACATAACTTCAACATCAATGGACAATCATCTTTATTCGACGACATCATTGAAGTGGATGCCAATTTAAATGTAGTTCGTACTGATACCAAAGGTCGTCCTCAATTTGGATATGGTGACAACTCTCAGTCGCAAAAATTTTTCCAATGGGGTCAACGACAGTTGGATTTTGACAAACTGAAAACATACATTAACCCGGATGGTACCCAACGGACCTGGAACCGGACTTCGTTAACAAATCCAACACCAAAGTACTCCGACAATCCATACTGGACTGCTTATAGGAACTACCAGGATGACGACCGCACACGTGTATTCGGGAAAGCAGGAATTAAAGCCAACATCACCGATTATCTGAGTGCATCTGGTAACTTCTATTACGACACCTATACGTTTAATCAACGGGAACGCGTAGCCAAGGGATCACAGGCCCTGTCCAGCTACCTGCAAATCAACCGCCAGGCAACTGAAACCAACCTGGAAGGCAAACTGGAATTCAATAAAACGTTTGAAGAGTTTAGCATACTGGCTATGCTTGGAGGAAATACGCGTAAAGAAGACTACTCCCGGTTCCAGGGCGAAACTAACGGTGGACTGGTTGTTGATGGACTTTACAATTTGAACAATTCGGCTAACCTCCCACTACTTGATGATTTTAAACGCGAATTAAAGGTAAACAGTTGGTTTGCATCAGTTAGCGTTGGTTACAAAGACATCCTTTACATTGACGGAACTTTCCGTAAAGATTATGACTCAACACTTCCGGCAGGAGAAAATACCTACTCCTATCCTTCGGTTTCTGCCAGCTTTTTGGCCTCCGAATTACTGGAGATCAGCTGGATGGACAATCTTAAAATCCGCGCCAACTATGGAGAAACAGGTAACGGAACAAGTGCTTATCAAGTTTACAACGTTTATGCTATCAGCGATCCATTCAATGGTAATCCGCAATTCACCAATGATGTACGCTTGAAAAACCAAAACCTGAAACCGGAATTAACCAGTGAGATTGAGTTTGGGTTAGAGGGTGGATTCTATAAAAATCGCCTTGGATTTGATTTCAGCTATTACACACGCGATACCGAGAACCAAATCGTTCCGATAGAAGTTAGTGGCGCCGGTGGTTATACATCACGTGTAATTAACGCGGGCAAGATCAACAACAAAGGGGTTGAAGTATTGCTTTACGGAACTCCGGTGAAACTTAAAGATTTCTCCTGGAATATTACCCTGAACTATGCAAAAAACAAAAACAAAGTCATGAGTCTGCCGGAAGGGTTGGATAAAATCCAGCTGGCAAGTGCTCCTTTCGGCGGAGCTTATATCAATGCCGTTGAAGGCGCTACCTTTCAGGAAGTGTATGCTTACGATTTTGTTTATGACGATAAAGGAAATAAGGTCGTCGACGAAGAAGGAATGTATATTACTTCAGGAGAGCTAACTTCTGTGGGGTCCGTTCTGCCAGACTACACTGCAGGAATCCTTAATGCTTTTAAGTATAAAAACTTTGACTTCAGCGCCTTAATTGATATATCCAAAGGGGGGAAATATTACTCACTGACACACATGTGGTCAATGTATTCGGGTATGGCTGCAGAAACAGCACGTCCCACCTCAGGAGGAAATACCATTCGCGAAGATGGGATTATACTGGAAGGTGTTACAGAAAGTGGTGCCGTTAATACTACCGCTCTGGCTGCTGAAGATTGGGGTGCATACCATTATCATGGTTACGGCACACCGAGTGCAACCAGCATTTTTGATGCCTCGTATGTTAAACTTCGGGAAATTACCGTAGGGTATACCTTCCCTAAGTTTACCGATATCGTTCAATCTGTACGTCTTTCACTGTACGGTCGCAACCTGGCCACATGGGGATTGGACAACAAAGGCATTGACCCGGAAACAGTTGTGGGTGGTTCAGGAAACATTCAGGGGCTGGAAGGCGGTATTGTACCTGCAGCACGCTCCTTTGGCTTTAACCTGAAAATTAATTTCTAATCATTAATAAGAAAAGATATGAAGACATTAAAATATATCGCATTACTTATTGTAGGTGTCTCCCTATTTTCATGCGATGTGGATTATTACAGTGATCCAAATCAACCCGAAATAGCACCTACTTACGGTATTATGAACCGTGTGCAAAAAAGATTTATGGATTACACGCGCGACGAATGGGTCTCCGGGCGTCAGTCATTGCTATGGGTCCAATACTGGAACCAGGTAAACTATACTGAAGAAGATCGTTTCCAGTACCGCGAAACAGTTAACAAAAGAGGCTGGGATGATCTTTACAAAAATGCCCAGGATTTACACGACCTCATTGCTTTGAATACCGATGAAGCAACTAAAGGCGATATGGCCCAGTACGGTCCAAACGTTAATCAAATTGCTGCAGCCCGCATCATGCTGGTTTTCGTGTACCTGAATGCCGTTGAGTTGTGGGGAGATGTACCTTATTCATCTTATGGAAACGACGACCCCTCATTTCAGGCGAACAAACTGAAAACCGACGGAATCGATAAGCCTGCCTATGCCAGACAAGCCGACATTTATGCCGATCTTTTAAAAGAACTGAATGAAGCACAAGCCAGCATCGAAACGTCAGAAAAAATGATCGACGGTGATAACTTTTACGGTGGAGATGCTGCTAAATGGAAAAAGTTTGCCAATTCCCTGCGTTTACGTATTGCCAACAGAGTCAAAGATGTTTACAGCGGAGCACAGGCCCATATTACTGACGCCATTGCAAAAGGTGTAATGGCCTCGAATGCCGACAATGCCGGAGTAACTTACGAAGCCAATGCTGTAAATGGAGCTCCGATGTACCGTGCTTTCGTGGTTAGCGCCCGAAACGACTTTGCTCCATCAATGCAATTTGTGGAACTGTTGCAAGGGAAACGCGGACCTTTCGGCGTCGAAGATCCCCGCCTGGATATTTTTGTTGCAGATAATGAAGATGGATATAAAGTTGGTATCCCTTTGACCGAATCAAACGGAACTGTAACAAAATTCACATTCGAATCCATGCCAGGAGCAGCTATTCTTGCTGCCGATTATACCGAATACTACATGGAATATTCGGAAGTGTGTTTTATCCTGAGCGAATTAAACAACTGGGACCAAAGCTGGTATGAAAAAGGAGTTAGAGCATCCATGGAGAAATGGGGTGTAAGCTCTGCTGATATCACCGCTTACATGGCTACACTCCCCGCTGCATCAGAAGAAACCGTTATGATGCAGAAATACATTGCGCTGTACATGCAGCCGATGGAAGCTTGGAGCGAATACCGTCGAACGGGATATCCAAACACCATTGTTCGTCCAAATACGCCCTATCAGTATACCTGGAAATATAAAAAGAATGGCGTTGAACGAGATTCTACGGTAACGTTCACCTTTTCACCCATTGGTGGGTTGACCGATGTTCCCGAAAGAAACAAATACCTGTTGAATGAAGCCAGTATTAATAATGCCAATGTCACTGCAGCTGCAAGTGCTATCGGTGGTGACAGACAAGACACCAAGCTTTGGTGGGCAAACTAAAGAACTCTCAGGAACCTACATTAGTTAACAGGAAAATGTCTAATTTCTTGTGCTAATCATAACACAAAGGCCGTCTCAAAAAATGAGGCGGCCTTTCGTTTTGAATTGATTGTCGTGTTTTGATCGGCTTAGCCAGGAACAAGTTTGGGCGTTGTTTTGCCCGGCAATGCTTTTGGAGAGCGTTTGGCGCCAATTGTAAGCGCGCATGCACCGGAAGTCAACAGAAAACAGGCAGAAGTTTAATGCTCACGAAAGGGTGAATCTCTTATCCTGATCCAGGCCGTCAGTTTAAACCAGACATGACAAAACCGCCGGTTAAAAACCGACGCACCCGGGTCCGAACTTTTTTCAGCCTGCATTGCGCTTTTTACGAACTGTTTATCCCCATAAAAGCGGATCGGCGGGTGGCGCAGTTTCAGAATCACGATGCAGCGTTTCGTCTCACACCCAACGGTTTTTGAAAACATTCCGGAAGCAAAAAGACCTGCTGAACACGCTGATGCAAACTTCTCAGTAGAAGTCAGTAAACTTCTCAGTATAAGTTTGTGAACTTCTCAGTAGAAGTTCTGTGACTTCTCAGTATAAGTTTCCGAACTTCTCAGTAGAAGTTTTTTGACTTCTCTTAACAAATTTCGAACGTTCTCTTTTCATCCTGCTGAGAACGATCTGTATCGATCCAATTTTCCCTGTAAAGGTTTTCCGGTTGAACCCCGAAAAGGCCTCAGGAGGTTTCTTTTGTTTCTCAATTAGCCGGACAACAGTGGTTTTTATACAACATTGCGGGTTAAACACCGATACCTCCGCTAAAAAAACAGGCTGTCTGAAAAGCGAATGTTCCTCACTTTCCTGACAGCCTGTATATTCAAAGCGATGCTTACAGCTTATTTCCCAAACAAATAAACCAACGACAAGGACAACAGCTTATTTTTCACTGTCATTCCGTCAATATTCGAAATGTCGTTTAACCCAAGGGTGTAATTGAGTGTCAGTTGAACCGGCATGATTTCTGCGCCCACGCCAAAATTCAGCCCGAAATCGATCCGTTTAAGCTCGTCAGCGCCACCTCCAAATTCAATATCTTCTTCTACGCCATTTTCTTCTGATTTTCCACTCAGGCCGAAACCAAAATTCGGACCGGCATGAAGGACCAGTTTCGGGCCGGTTAAATCTACCTTGTAAAGAAAATTTACCGGCACATCCAGGTAGTTCAGGCGATCCTGATACTTTTCTCCTTCGAACTCTATCTTATAGCCTTTTTGTGAGAAAACCAGCCCCGGGCTAATAAATAAAGCTTCGTTCAGCGGAAACTCGCTTACTACACCGAAATGGATACCAAACCGGTCGTCCGGTGAAAAGGTCATTCCTTCGGCCTTAAAATCGGCATTCGACAGGTTAGCGCCAAACTTTAACCCGAAATTTTGAGCGCCTGCCACCAGGCATGAACATACGATCATTGCAATCACCAATAATTTTTTCATTTGATACGGTTTTGATACGGCTTACTCTTACGATTTTCAGCGTCCTCGCCTTGTTTTATAAATGAAGACGGCTTAACAAGGAAAAACCGTCCGATGTGAAGATGGGTACAAAACCCGGTTAACAAACTTATTTTTACCGGCTTTATTATGTTGTCAACTATTTTTTGATCGTTGGTAATGCCTGAATATAATAACCGACCGGCGCACTTCTCCCACACAACAATCGCTCCGGAATCAGTTTCAACGAATTGAAACGTTCATGCGGCCTTGTTTACGTTAAAAATCAACTATGGTTTTCTCAGGTTGATTTCCCTGGCAGGCCCGTGCGCCGTTTGGTTAGCCTGACTTATAATTCAATCGGTAATCCGTAATAAAAATCAAGGATCTTGGTACGGAAAATATAGTCGTATTTGGCCTGGGCCAGGTCGCTTTGCGCCGAAGTCAGGTTATTTTTCGCCTGGTTATACTCCACCGAATTCACCATGCCCACGCTAAACTTCTCTTCGGTATAGCGAAAGGCCTCCTGCATCGATTCCACGGCTTTATTGCCGGCCATGTACTTTTTCAGAGCCGCCAGGGCATTGGTATAAGCCTGCTCAATATCTTTTCGCAACAGGTTTTTAACATTCTGCACTTCCAACTCCTTGCTCATCATCTGCAACTCGGCGTTATTAATCTGGTTGCGAACCTGCAGCTTGTTAAAAATCGGTATGCTCATGTTTAAGCCAAACCCGTAACTTTCGTTGTTCTTTTTCTGATCGCTGAACCCGGAGGGATATTTATTATTATACCAGTTTGAATAGCTGGCCCCTAAACTAAGACTGGGATAAAGCGATCCTTTGGCAATCGACAGCTGCTTTTGCGAGGCTTCAAGCTCAAAAACAGCGCTTTTCACGGCAGGCCTGATTTGAACCGCATGGCGAAAGATCTCCATCGAATTGAGCATCGTACGGTTTGCCGTAACCACGGGCAAAACGGGTTTCCCGATGGTAAACGTTTGGGTCGAAGGCAGCTCCAGCAGCTGGAACAGATTGAGGTAAGCCAACTGCTGGCGGTTTTCGGCGTTTACCAGGTTTAGTTCTTCCTGGGCATGCTGGGCTTCAATCTCGAGCAAACTGCCTTTGGCCAGGCTTCCGGCCTGCACCAGTTTTCGGGTGCGGTCAATCTGAAGTGTAGTCACCGCCATTTGATCTTTGGCTACCTGGATCAATTCGTCGGCCAGCAAAATTTCAAGATAATAAGCTGCGATGTTCAGCATCATATCGTCTTTGGCCTTTTGCAGGTCTTCGAGGGTGGCTTTCAGGTTAAATTCAGCCTGTTCGACGGAATGATTCAGGATAAAACCATTCCAAAGGGGCAGGCTTCCGTTTAAACCGGCCGAAGTGGTGTTCGAATTGAAATTGTCGTAAGTACCGTCGGCTTGCTGCGAACGGCCAAAACTAAAACTATTCGACAGGCTGCCGTTAATGCTGGGCAAACGGTTGTTTTTCGACTGCTTCAGCTCGTTGCGGTAATAATCGGTGTTCAGCTGTTGTTGCTTGATCTGGATATTATTTTCCAGCGCATAATCGATGCACTTCTGCAAATCCCAGCTTTGCGCCTGCGCATGGCCGATGGCCAGCAATACGGAAACAATTATCGTAACTGATCTTAGTTTCATCTGTTTATTTTATTTATACTGAGCTAAAATTAATCAATCGGCATGAATCAATTTCGCTTAGCCTTGTTTATTTTTATTTTCCTTCAGTTTCTTCGGATCGATTTTTTCCCCTTTTACTTTATCATCTTTGCTTAATCCTTCGATCACTTCGATGTTAATGCCGTCGGAAAGCCCGGTGGTAATCTTCCGCTTTTCGTAAGTATTTTCAAGTTCGTTCGTCAGTATTTCAACGAAAGCCGAATCATTTTCAAATCGCAGCATCCCTTCGGGAATCACCATCACACTGTCTTTTCGCTCCAATACAATATTGGCATTGGCGCTGTAGCCTGCCCGGATAAACTGGTTGTCTTTCAACGAAACATCGGCTTTAATTTCGAACTGGATGGCCCCGTTTTCTTCTTTCCCTTTGGGCGAGATATATTCCAGGATGGCTTCAAACTTATCTTTTTCAATGGCGCCGATTTCCAGTTCGATCGGCATCCCGATTTTAATTTTACCCACTTCGGTTTCGTCAACCTTCCCTTCAAAAATCATATCTTTCATATCGGCCACGGTAGCAATGGTGGTCCCGTCGTTAAAGGTATTCGACTGGATGACGGAATTCCCCACCTTGATCGGCACATCGAGCACCATGCCGTTGATGGTTGAACGGACCAGGGTATTGGTGGCTGTTTCGGCTTTTTTGGTCACCCCGTTTTTAATGAGCTCGAGGTTGTTTTCGGCTGCAGCCAGTTCTTCTTTGGCCGAATCGTAGCCAACTTTCGATTTTTTATACTCTTCGTAGGAGATGACATCCGTGTCAAACAGTTTTTGCTGGCGTTCGTAATCGATTTTAGCATCTTCGAAGTTGATTTTTGCCCGGTTCAGCCGCGATTCGGCCGTATTCAGGTTGACCATGTCGGGGATAATCTTAATCCGGGCAATCACCTGGTCTTTTGCCACAAAATCGCCGGCTTCGACGTACAGTTCATCAATAATCCCCGACACCTGGGGCTTAATTTCAATTTCGCGGCGTGGCACCACCGAACCGGTCGCCACTGTTTTTTTAATCACGTTTGAAACGACCGGCGTTTTTGTTTCAAACACATCGGGCTGCTTCTTTGACTTGGTATACAGGAAAAAAATCGTTCCTCCAAATACAGCCACGATAACGACAATTCCTAAAATTCTGAAAATCTTTTTCATCTTGTTCTGGTTTTATTTATTTCTGTTTTCTGTTTCTTTAAGCGTTCCTGAGCATCCGGCTTAATTATTCCATCACCATAAATCCTGCTATTCAACCATCAATCACCAATCATCATTCATCAATCATCAATCATCAATCCCTCTACTCGTCCCGCAAGGCATCAATGGGTTTGATATTGATCGCGCGCTGAGCCGGAATCAGACCGGCAAAAATGCCCGACACCACCAGCACCGCCAAGGCGGCAAGCGCCATGGTGAGGTTCACTTCCGGGTTGCGGAAAAAAACTTCATCGCCGGCAGCCATCAGAATCCGGTTTAAAATTTCGAGGATACCCACCCCAAGCGACAAGCCGACGTAACCGGCCATCACCGTGAGAAAAACGCTCTCGGCCACAATGTGGGTGATGATTTTTGCCGGCGTAGCTCCAATCGCCCGTTGGATGCCGATCTCCTGCGTCCGTTCTTTAATGATGACCAGCATAATGTTGCTCACCCCGATCACCCCGGCCAGGAGTGTCCCGATGCCTACAATCCAGGTGAGGCCCTGGATGCCTAAAAACAGGGCGCTAAACTTTTTGAATTCGGCTTCGATGTTGAATGAACCGATTGCCTGCAAATCGTCGGGCGAAATTTTGTGCCGTTCTTTCAGGATTCGCTGAAGTTTTTCCTGCAAATTGCTGACACTGTAGCCTTTTCGGGCAGTCACCGAAAAGAAGTGGATCACATTCCCGTAGTTATAGGCGGTTTGCATGGTGGTAAAGGGGATGATGATGGTTTCTTCTTTCCGTCCTCCGCCAATGTTGATGCGCGTTTCGGGATGAATGACCCCCACCACCTGGAAGTAAACGCCGCTGATTTTCAGGTACTGACCGATCGGGTCTTCATCTTTACTGAACATGACCTCGACCACACGCTCGCCAATGACGCATACTTTGCGCTTCTGAAGCACATCGATCTCGTTCATCAGGCGGCCTTTCACGGGTGTCCAGCCATCAATCTTAAAATAGTCGGGATAATCGCCGTAAATGTTGAAGGCGCCGGTGCGTTCGCCGCGCACCGTATTATCGCCGTTTTGTTGCCAGCCAAACAAGCGCGGCGACAGGTATTCCACTTCGCGCACATTCTGGCGGATGTATTCAATATCCTGGTTATCGTAATTCCAGCGGCGTCCGCGCTGAAATCCCTCGTGGGGGACGCTGGTGCGCTCGGTCCAGAAAAAGGCCGAGTTGGTGGCAAATGCTTTCACTCCCTCCATCACCCCGTTTTCAAGCGCACGGCCTGCCCCCGACATGATGATCAGCATGAATATTCCCCAAAACACCCCAAAGGCGGTCATAAAGCTGCGCAGTCGGTTTTGTTTCAGCGCGCTTGTTACTTCTTTCCAAAGATCAAGGTCAAACATAAAGCCTCCCCCCTTTCTTCCCGGCAGAGGGATGATTCATTCGTTTTACATTGTTTATCGTCGTCATTTTTCAGAGCAAAAGGTTCAACAAAACTGTTATTTTAACATCCTCCTTCGCGGAGGATCAAAAGGGGCTTTTATTCGTCGCGCAGGGCAACAATAGGTTTAATACTGGCGGCGCGTTTAGCCGGGATATATCCGGCAATGGCGCCCGCGACCACCAGCAAAGCCGTTGCGGCGACCGCCACCCCAAAATCGACCGTCGGGTTCATAAATACCGTTTCACCCTGTTGCCCGGCATCGCCGGCCGATTGTACCATCATATAATTGAGTCCCTCCATCAGTCCGGTACCCAACACCAGTCCAATGTACCCGGCCACGGTGGTAATGAGGATCGATTCGAGCAAAATGAGCCCGATCACCGATGCCGGACTGGCGCCAATGGCTTTGCGGATACCGATTTCTTTGGTACGTTCTTTCACTACGATCAGCATGATATTACTCACGCCGACAATTCCGGCAATTAAAGTCCCGATGCCGATAATCCAGATAAAGATTTTTATCGCCTGAAAAATTTTCATGGTCTGGATGTAATTCTCCAGTTTGTTGTACAGGCCCAGGGCGCTTTCGTCCTTTTCGTCAAAATGCAGTTTGCGGGAAAAGGTCTGGCGGATATTTTCCTCAATCTGACGGCTTTCGTCGAGTGTTTGGCCGTTGATGGTGATGGCAAAGTTATGGAGGCGATTGGAGCCGTTAAATACTTTTTGCGCGGTTGACACCGGCATATACGCATTCCGGTTACGTGTCGACCCGGGTTCAACACAAACCCCGACGACCTTAAACGGCACCTTGTTTATATTAACATACTCGCCCAATGCCGGTATGTCTTTAAAAAGGGCGTCTTTAATATCTTTCCCGATGACCACCACTTTCCGGTTTTGCTGAATGTCAACCGTATTGATGAAGCGGCCTTCGGTCATGATCATGTTCTCCACATCATTTAGTTCCGGGTGACAGGTCACCGTAGTATATTCGCCGGATTCTTTCCCGTACGAATACCGGGTATTTCCCATAAAGTATCGTCCTGAAGCGGTTTCCACGCCCGGGATATTCCGGATGACATCGTAGTCGTCGTTGTGAAAGCGGATAGCTCTTCCCGATTTTAAGCCCTGATGCGGAATGGTGGTTTCGCCGGTCCAGATCCACATGGCATTGACCGCGTCGTTCATAAAATTTGCGGCAACTCCGTTACTCAGTCCGTTTCCCGACCCCAGCAGAATCATCAGCATAAAAATCCCCCAAGCCACCGAGAAACCGGTCAGGAAGGTGCGCATTTTATTTTTTTTGATGGTGGCCAGGATTTCCTGCCATTTATCGATATCAAACATGGCAAAGGGCTTAGGCGGGTTGTAATTCTTTTGAATACCTGTAGCGGAACTCGCTGAGTTCTCCGTTCCGGATCACTTCGTCAATCCGCCCGTCTTTGAGCCGGATAATCTTGTGGGTCATCGCGGCAATATCGTGCTCGTGGGTAACGATGATGACCGTGATCCCGGCCGCGTTGATTTCTTTGAGGATATCCATCACTTCGTACGAAGTAGCGGTATCAAGAGCTCCGGTAGGCTCATCGGCCAATATAATTTTGGGGTTCGAGATCAACGCCCGGGCAATGGCTACCCGCTGTTTCTGCCCGCCCGACATTTCGCTTGGCATGTGTTCGGCCCAGGGTTTTAAACCCAGCTTGTCGAGGTATTCCATGGCCATCATGTTGCGTTTTTTTCGGCTCACTCCCTGATAGTACAGCGGAAGAGCCACATTCTCCATCGCATTTTTAAATGATATCAGGTTGAACGACTGGAATACAAAGCCAACCATTTCGTTGCGCAGCTGAGCCGCTTTTTTTTCGCTCATGTTCGAAATTAACCTGCCCGACAAGTGGTAGCTGCCATCGTCGTAATTGTCGAGCATTCCCAGAATGTTCAGCAAAGTTGATTTTCCCGAACCTGAAGATCCCATAATGGAAACAAATTCGCCCTGCTCAATTTCCAGGTCAATCCCCTTAAGCACGTGCAGGCTGCTGCTCCCCATCTCGTACGACTTGTGGATGTTGTTTAATTTAATCATGGTTTGTAGTTTTCTGTTTTCTGATTCTGTTTATCCGCACTTCAAAGTTGACCATTCAAAAATTCATTTACAGAATTAATTCGATGAACCGTTGAATTTTTAATGTAAATGCCGTTTTTGAACTGGTAACTTGGATAACCTGCTACCTTGTCAACCGCTTTACATCGGTTAAGACGCCTGAAATGCGCCAACGTTACAACCTGCCGAAAGAAAATTCCGGAAACCAAACATTGGCAGAGAATGTTATCGAATCAGAGGTCAGAATTTTTGGTCTGTTTTACTATCTTTAAGCATGAATCAAGCAAAAACACATCATGATATTAACCACTGAAAACATCCTGCTGATTGGCTCCATCCTGCTGTTTATTTCGCTGCTCGCCGGGAAAACCTCGTACCGGTTTGGTGTGCCCGTGTTGATTTTGTTCATTTCAATTGGTATGCTTGCCGGTTCGGACGGCCTTGGCGGAATTCAGTTTGACAACCCCAAAACAGCACAGTTTATCGGCATCATCGCTTTAAATTTTATTCTCTTCTCCGGGGGTCTGGATACCGACTGGCAGTCTGTAAAACCGGCTCTCTGGCAAGGAGTTACTTTGTCGACACTGGGCGTATTTATCACCGCGGTGTCGGTAGGAATCTTCGTTTGGGCTGTTACCGATTTTACGATTTATGAGGGATTATTACTCGGATCGATTGTTTCATCAACCGACTCGGCCGCAGTATTCTCGATTTTGCGGGCGAAGAATCTGGCGCTGAAAGGAAACCTGCGCCCGACGCTCGAATTGGAAAGCGGGAGTAACGACCCGATGGCTTATATCCTGACCATTGTTTTTACGGGGCTTATTATGAACCCCGGCACCAGCCTCATCAGTATCATCCCCATGTTTCTCCAACAATTACTGTTGGGAGGATTGCTGGGACTAATTTTTGGCAAGATCAGCAAACTGGTGATAAACAAAATAAAGCTCGATTACGAAGGTTTGTATATCGTGCTGGTGATTGCCATCATGTTTTTCAGTTTTTCGGCAACCGATTTTGTCGGCGGTAACGGGTTTTTAGCGGTATACGTATGTGCGGTGTACCTGGGAAACCAGGACCTGATCCATAAAAAGAAGATTCTAAAGTCATTCGACAGCTTTGCCTGGTTAATGCAGATTGTTTTGTTCCTGACTTTGGGCCTGCTTGTATTTCCAAGCCAGATTGTTCCCGTTATTGGCATCGGCCTCCTCATTTCGGCCTTTCTGATTTTGGTCGCCCGGCCCGTCGGGGTATTTTTAAGCCTGATCCCTTTCCGGATGCAAAATCGCAGCAAATGGTTTATTTCGTGGGTTGGCCTGCGCGGCGCTGTCCCCATTGTTTTCGCGACTTATCCCCTCCTGGCCGGAGTCCATAAAGCTCAAATGATCTTTAATATCGTATTTTTTATCTCATTGACTTCAGTATTAATTCAAGGCACCACTTTGCCGGTTGTTGCCAGATGGTTAGGCTTAACCTTACCCGAAAGCTTAAAACAACGGACCCAGTCTGATCTCGAATTATTCGACAGTATCAAATCGGCCCTGACCGAAATCATCATTCCTGAAGATTGTGCCGTGGTTGGCAAGCAGATTGTTCAACTGGCGCTGCCCAAAACTACCCTGATCTCTTTTATAAAAAGAGGCAACAGCTACATCACGCCAAGCGGTTCAACCATCCTGGAAGGCCAGGATAAACTTTTCCTGTTGTCGGAAAATAAAGAGTCGCTCGAAAAAGCTTTTGCCTGCCTCGAACTGAAGGAGAATGAGAAGGAAGAATGACAGACGGGCAGAGAACCTTTTAGCAAAACCCGTTGTTCTAATCAGAGATTGAAACGATCGGGTTAGCGTATTTTCCTGGAACGCCAGGCAGCCACTCCAAAACAGGAAAAATACCAAAACACCAACGGTTTCGGAAACTAAACCAAAAGAGTATGCCAATTTACATGGATCGTCACGATGTTTCGGAAGCTGTTACGGCTGAGATAGTGGCTGAACTGCATCAACAAGATCTAAAAATCCAGGATCAGTTCAAATGCAGGGGGCTAACCTACTGGTTCGATGAAAACAGGAAAACCGCCTTCTGCCTGATTGAGGCGCCCAATGAACAGTCGATCAGGGATATGCACAACCAGGCACACGGCGAAGTGCCTCACCGGGTCATTGAAGTGGATGCCCGTATTGTTGAGTCATTTCTCGGACGAATCGAAGATCCCGAAAAGGCGCAAAACACCCGGTTAAATATTATTAATGATCCGGCTTTCAGGATCATCATGATTATGGGGCTGAAAAAACCTTCGTTAAAAAATCACGAATCCCATTCTGCCCTGATCCGGGCGTACCACCAATCGGCCGCTGAACTTATCGCCACCTTCGATGGCCGTATCGTTCAGCAAAACGAGGATCATCTGCTGGTTTCTTTTAAATCAGTGTCCAAAGCTGTTCGGTGCGCGTTGAAATTACAATCTGAATTTCATCTTTTCAGGGCAAAAGCCGGAAAAGGCTTTGCCGATCTTAAAATAAGCCTGAACGCAGGTGTGCCGGTCACCGGAAAAAATACAATTTTTGAAGATACCATTAAGCTTGCCGAACGCATGTTCCGGGCAACCCGTGCTGAAATTGTCATGTCTCACGAGGTGAAGGATTTATTTGAAAGCGAAAATTTGAATCAATTTATGACCGATGAACAGATCCTCGCGTTAACGTCTGCCGACGAGCTATTCCTGACCTGCTTAATGGATTTTACCGAAAAGGAATGGCAAAATACGTTTTTGAAAGTTGCCGATTTTCAGAAACATTTAGGATACAGCAAATCAACTTTATACCGGCAAATGATGCACTTAACCGGCAAATCGCCCAATAATTTTATAATGTCGTACCGGTTAAACATGGCATTGGAATTATTCCGTAAACAAAAAGGCAATATTTCGGAAATCGCGTTCGAAACCGGGTTTAACAGTCCTTCTTATTTCTCAAAATGTTTCCGAAAAAAATACGGACTGATGCCTTCCGGTTATCTCGGCGCTATGTTCGTGTAATTTTGCCTGTTCGTTTTTTGTGTGTTGAACCAAAATTACCTGCAAAAGAACCAAATGTGTCGTCGTATTAAATCAGCAAGCCGTAATTTTGTTTGAAGACGAACAACCGGACGAGATGAAATTCATTTATTCTCAGGAAGTCCTTCCCATTAAACCAAAAATCATGTTTCTCCGCCCGGAAACAAAAATGAAATTGTTTTTCAGCTAATAACGCAATTTAATACTCAACATATGACACAAGTAGCAACAAAAAAGAGTACAAATCAGGCCATTCTTTTTGAACGGCTTGGAGGCACAAAAGGGATTAGCATGATTGTGGATGATGTGGTTGAAACGCACATGAACAACCCGGCGGTGAGTCCCCGTTTTCTTCCGTACAAAGATCAGCCTGAACGTTTAGCGGTGATCAAACAGCATACCGTTGATTTTTTTAGCTCCGGAAGCGGCGGCCCGGCCGTTTACACCGGAAGAGATATGCCAACAACACATGCCGGGATGAACATCAGCGCAGCAGAATACATGCATGTGATGGATGACATTATGCTGGTTCTGGACAAGCACCGGATTGATGAAGAAACCAAAAAAGAGGTGCTTGCAATCCTCTGGTCGCTAAAAGGAATGATCATGGGAAAATAATTCCGGGGTTGTTTCCCGACAGACGCTGAAGCCGATGAGATAACGACAGATTGTTTTCGCTCAGTCTTTTATAAAGTAGCTCGTTACCCCATCCGCATGTTGCATCGAGAACGTGGCAAAGCCCTTTTCCCGGAGCATATCAATAATCGGGGCCGGCACAAAGGGCGTTTTCAGTTCCAGGATTTCTCCCGGCTGTAACCGGTTTGCCAGGCCCAGGATTTCGGCCATCGGGCTTCCCCCGGAGTTGATCGCCGGCGAAGCATCAAAGGTTCGGCTGATTTTTCCAGCGCTGAACCAACCGGGAGGCGTATGGGTGAGATACGCGCTGTTTTCAAGCTCCCCGGAAAGCGCTTCCTGCCCTGCTTCGGTTCGCAGGCGGTTTACCAGTTCTTCCACCTTCAGCCCGCCGATAACGGCTGCCTGTTGCAACGATGCCACGCGGGCCACTGTTTTGCGCAGGATGGGATTTTTAAGTTTGGCAAAGGCGGGCGACAGTTCGAGTAAGACATCCTCCAAAAAGGGGAAAGCATCCAACAACTCTCCCACTTTCGTTTTCGGAGTGATGATCAGTTTGTTCTTCGGATCCATCAGCTTTACTTTTTACCGTAAGATAACAGTCGTTGTTCCCCTTCGAGCGACCGGACATGAGTCAGATCCTGTGTAAATTCAACCGTTCCCAGGTATGCTCCCTGCTTGTCCCTCATGGCAAAATATTCGATGTGGATAAACCGGCCCTGCATATTGATCCAGAAGGCAGCGCTGTTTTCTTTACCACTTCTGAAATCATCCAGAATTTGGTCGACAATGTGAACGCTTGAAGGAGGATGGCACATACGTACATCGCGGCCAAGGATCGCGCGGTTCCGGCTGAAAATCCGGTCGGGGCCGAGGCTGAAAAATTTTACCTTATCGTCTTTATCCACAAAAGTAATATCGATGGGAAGGGTTTTAAAAAGAGCTTCCATTTCATCCATGGAAAAACTGCCGGTAGTCAGCTGGATCAGGTTTTTGGTGTTGTACACCGCTTCGCTCACCGTAACTCCTTCGGGCGTCCATTCATCCTGCGGGTCGTACAGGCAGTAGCCAAACTCCAGGGTTTGCTGGTACACGGCGTACCAGTCGTCATCCGTCAATTCATCCATCGACATGGGGAACAGGATTTCTTCTTCTTTCAAAATCATATCGGGGATGGCCCTTGCCGCAGGCGCAATAATCATTTCGGCAACCGTTCCGGCCTCTTCCGGGCTGATTTCGCCGGGGGCCGAAACCACTTCGATGGCGGCTTTCAGTTGTTCGCGTATTTCATCATGTTTCCCCCACATCACTTTGGGAGGGCCGGTAATTTCATATTTCTCAAGAAAGGGGAAAAGCAGGTATTCTTTGCGTTTATAATGTTTGTCAACATCCATCAGCTCGTTAAACCGGGCATGAAGTTTAAGGAAGACATCCTTAATCTCCTCTTTTTTTAAACCGGGTATCCGGGCCAGTAGCTGTTCAATGGCATCAACCACTTTCTCCAGTTCACGGTTTTCTTTCATGAAGGTATCGACAGGATGCCCGGGAGGTATTGGTTTGGCCCCGCTCTGGTCAATATGCCCTTCGAGTACCATCGAATGGATATCGCATAAACGAAGAACCTCCTCCACCGGCAAGCCTTCGGCAATCAGTTCCTGCTCCACGTCCACCACTTCGTCGTAGGGGATGGACTGGAGTAATTCGGCCAGCCGGTTTCGCACCAAAGCAGGGGCTTCGCCGCTGTGAAGCTGTAAAATCATATGTTTTAACAGCTCTTTCCGCTTCTCTGAATTATTAATCAATTCACTCATTTATCATGTTTTAGTTTGTTTCCAAAGTAAGTTACGCCATCTTTCAGACACAATCCCCATAAGTGGCGATTTTTTGTCCGGAAGTAGACTGCAAACCTATCGTGTGTCTTTATTTCAGTTCAATCAGGGGAGTTTTAATCCCGGAGGCTGCTTTTCGCGCCAGCGACTGGATCGATTCTTCGCTCACCAGTTTGTTGATGGCATTCCGGATGGGCGCATATTGTTCGTGCAGGGGACATGGGTTTTCCGAATCACAATACTTTAATCCAAAGCCGCATCCGTTAAATATACTGCCGCCCTCGGTTGCCAAAATCAATTCTCTCAACGGTAACTCCGGTTTTTCATGGTCAAAATGAAAACCGCCGCCTTTGCCCTTCACCGACTCAATAAATCCGAGACGTACGAGCCGTTGCAACACCTTTGCCGTAAACGGGGCGGGCGCTTCAATCTCCTTGGCAATTTCTGCAATGCCCGGCCGCCTCTCCCGGTCATTTTGCTGCTGAATGTAAACCAGGCTGCGTAAAGCATATTCCGTTTCTTTATTAAACACCTTTTTAAAGATTAGAGGTTGTAGCACAATCGTCCGTGCAACCAGATGATTTTTTATTCCACGAATTTAGGACAAAAATAAAAAAATTATTCAAATTACTAAAAGACCCTTTTGTCCTTTAGTAATAATTTTATAGTTTTATCCCGAATTTAAATCCGATATAACATGAACACCGTTTTTACAGAACAAAGAAGCATCGGTCAGATTGTTGCTGACGACTTCCGGGCAGCCACCATATTCAAGCAAGCAGGAATTGATTTTTGCTGCGGAGGAAATAAAAGTATCACAGAAGCCTGCGAAGAAAAACAAGTGGATCCGCGTGATCTGATCAGTCAACTAACCGAGTTAACAAGCACGACTACGGCCCCTGCATTTGACTTTAAAAATTGGGATTTGGGCTTTCTGTCCGACTACATTGTGAATACGCACCACCAGTTTGTCCGGAAAAACCTGCCCGATTTGTTATTTTATACTCAAAAGATTGCCGCGGTACATGGCGAGAACCATCCTGAACTGCAGGTGGTGGAAGATTTGTTTTATCAAATTAACAAAGAACTCACCCAGCACCTTCAACACGAAGAAGAAGTGCTTTTTCCCGCGATAAAAGCCGTTTTGGCAAACGGTTCGGCCGAAGCCAAAGCAAGTATTATTTCAGAGATCAGCCGCATGACCGGCGAACACGAATTTGCAGGCGGGGCGATGGATAAGATCAACGAAATCACCGGCGGCTACAAAATACCCGGCGATGCCTGCAATACCTACCGGGTAGCGCTCAAACAACTGGAAGCCTTCGAAGACGATCTGCACATTCACGTTCATCTCGAAAACAATATCCTCTTCCCCAAAGCATTAAACCTGGCAAAATAAGCTGTCATGCAAACTGCAACAGAAAATCTGGAAAACGACCACGTGCATATTCTTCGTTTAACGTCGGTAATGGAGGCAATGATCCAAAAAGGAAGCGTAAATACTGACCATTTTGATCAGGTTGTGGACCTGATCCGGAATTTTGCCGATAGTTTTCATCACGCAAAAGAAGAAGACCTGCTGTTCCCGCTGATGGGCGAAAAAGGATTTTCGCCCGGTCAGGGCCCGGTAGCCGTTATGTTGCACGAACATGTTCAAGGCAGAAACTATGTAAGCGGCATGGTTGAAGCGATTGCCCGCCTGCGCGGAGGTGATAAAAGCGCATTGAATGACATCTATGCCAACATGCAGGCCTATGCCTCGCTGCTTCAGAACCACATTTCAAAAGAAAATAACATCCTGTTCCGGATAGCCGACCAGGCGTTCAGCCCGGAAGAACAACAGCTTTTACTGGAAAAATTTGCCGAAGTGGAAAACCAGGTTCTACCCGAATACCGTTACGAAAATTCGATTGCCCGCATCGATCTGCTGGCATCGGTTTATCTGCACGACAATTAAACAACCGGAAATGAGGCAAGAAACAACTAATCATTAATTAAATACAAAATCTATGTCGACAAAAAAACTTTGGTTTGGATTTATAGCTGTGATGGTGATTTCGTTCGCCGTACTGCTTTATTACGGACGGGAAATATACCGGCAGGCGCCGCCGGTTCCCGACAAGGTGATCACAACCGACGGTACTGTTCTCTTTACCGGTCAGGATATCAAAGACGGCCAGAATGTCTGGCAATCGTTGGGCGGACACCAGTTAGGCACCATTTGGGGGCACGGAGCTTACCAGGCTCCCGACTGGACGGCAGACTGGCTTCACCGGGAAGCTGTTTTTATGCTCGACCACCTGGCCACCGAGAGCTACGGGGCCTTGTATGATCAGCTTTCTGAAGAACAAAAAGCATCGCTTCGTGTAACCCTACAACGGGACATGCGCACCAACACCTATGATCAGCGGAAAGATGTGATTGAGGTTTCGCCGCTAAGGGCAAAAGCCATCGCCAATAACAGCCTGCACTATGGCGGCTTGTTTACCAACGATCCGGAATTGGCACAGCTGCGCGATGCCTACAGTATTCCTGAAAATTCGCTGAAAGACCCGGAGCGGGTTCGCCTGCTGAATGCTTTTTTCTTCTGGGCGTCGTGGGCCTGTATTGCCGAACGTCCCGGGCAGGACATTACTTACACGAACAACTGGCCGGCAGATGAGCTGATCGGGAACAAACCCACCGGGGCCATGCTGCTGTGGACCGGTTTCAGCGTTATCCTTCTTTTAGCCGGCATCGGGCTCATGGTTTGGTATTACGCTTCGATGCGTAAGGAAGAAGAATTGGCTCCCCTGACAGCTTCTCCGGTCGACAGCTCGAAACAAACGCCTTCGCAACGGGCAACCCTCAAGTATTTCTGGATTGTTACCCTGCTGATCCTGGTCCAGGTTGTGATGGGGGTGATTACGGCCCATTATGGGGTGGAAGGGCAGGCTTTCTACGGGATTCCGCTGGCCGACTGGCTACCCTACTCCATTTCGCGCACCTGGCACGTTCAGCTGGCCATCTTCTGGATTGCCACGTCCTGGTTAGCCACCGGCCTGTATTATGCCCCGGCCATATCGGGTCACGAACCAAAATTCCAGCGGCTGGGAGTAAATGTTCTTTTCGGGGCATTGCTGGTGATCGTGGTTGGCTCGTTAGCCGGACAGTGGATGGGTGTGATGCAAAAGTTAGGCCTCATCAGTAACTTCTGGTTCGGACACCAGGGATACGAATATGTTGATCTGGGCCGCTTCTGGCAGATTTTCCTGCTGGCCGGACTTTTCATCTGGCTCTTTTTAATGGGACGCGCCATTTGGCCAGCCCTGGTAAAACGGTCAGACAGCCGCCACCTGCTGATCCTGTTCCTGATTGCCTGTATCGCGATCGCGGTATTTTATGCAGCCGGTTTGATGTGGGGGCGTCAAACTAACCTGGCCATTGCCGAATACTGGCGCTGGTGGGTGGTTCACCTTTGGGTTGAAGGCTTCTTCGAAGTATTTGCCGTGGTGGTGATGGCATTCCTCTTTGTAAGGATGCAGCTGGTACAGGTAAGCACTGCTACCATTGCCGTGCTGTTTACCACCATCATCTTTTTATCGGGCGGTATCCTGGGAACCTTCCATCACCTGTATTTTACCGGTACGCCCACGGCTGTTATGGCCATCGGGGCAACCTTCAGCGCGTTAGAGGTGGTACCCCTGGTTTTGATGGGCTACGAAGCCTACGACAACCTGAAAATATCGCGCAGCTCCGAATGGATCAAAGCGTATAAATGGCCCATTTACAGTTTCATCGCGGTTGCCTTCTGGAACCTGGTAGGCGCCGGTATATTCGGCTTCCTGATAAATCCTCCCATCGCCCTTTATTACATGCAGGGTTTAAACACGACTCCAGTACACGGACATACCGCTCTGTTTGGCGTGTACGGCATGCTGGGTATCGGCTTGATGCTTTTTGTACTGCGCGACATGGACACCACCGCCATCTGGAAAGAAACCTGGATCAAATTTGCCTTCTGGATGATTAACATCGGCCTGTTGGCGATGGTCCTGATCAGCGTATTGCCGGTAGGCTTTGCCCAAACCGTAGCCAGCGTGCAGGAAGGCTTGTGGTATGCACGATCGGCCGAATTCCTGCAGCAGGATTATATCTCAGTATTCAAATGGTTACGCGTCATTGGCGATACGATGTTTGGACTGGGTACCCTGGCCCTGGTGTGGTTTGTTTTTGGGCTGAAGGGCGGCTGGAGCCTTGAGAAAAAATAATTTTCCTGCTTCCGGGGCTTCCCCGGCATATTCAATAAAAATCAAAGATCGTTCGTTCTGTAAAACAGAAAGTCCGATCTTTGATCGTGTTTAATCAATTCCTGTAAAAATGAGAAAAATTGGTATCCTTGGCGGCCTGGGGCCCGAAGCGACCGTTGATTACTATAAAGAAATTATCTCGGCATTTAACGACAGAAATGCCGGCGGGGAATTAAGCTATCCCGAAATGGTGATTTACAGCGTAAATATGTCGGTATTTATTGGTTTTCTGGAAAATCGCGACGATCAACAAGCGGCTGAATATCTTGCAAACTGTATCAACCGGATGGAAAAGGCCGGCGTCGACTTCGCCGTCATCAGCGCCAATACGCCTCATTTACTGTTTAATGAAATCCGGGGTCTGGTCAACCTGCCTTTAATCAGCATTGTGGAGGCATGTAAAAACGAGGCCCGGAAACAGGGGCTTAAGCGGTGTGGATTATTGGGGACAAAATTTACCATGAATGCGCGTTTTTATGCCGACAGCTTTAAAGAAGCGGGGATTGATGTGTTTAGCCCCGGCAGAGATGAAATTGAAAAAATCAACCGCAAACTTTTTACCGAACTGGAGTTGGGTATTTTCAAAGAAGAAACCAAAAACGAATTGCTGGAGATCGTCGGAAACATGATCGACCGGCATGAGATTGATTCCGTTATTCTCGGCTGCACGGAATTCCCGCTGATGTTTCAGGACGACCGTTACCTGGGCATTCCTTTCCTGAATACCTCGCGTATCCATGTCGAAGCCCTGGTGAAATATTGCACCTCGGGCGATTAGCCTCCCGGGGTACGACAGCCGTCGAACGGGCCCAAACAAAATACGGAGAGCATAATCGGCTGTTTAATTTATTAAACATTGTTAAAAGGACTGATACGTTGATCTCCGTACCAAAAATATCAATCCGATTTAGCTATTTTTGGTGCGCATGAAACAACTGATTTACATATGCACCATCCTTTTAACCGGACTGACCGGACTGGCCCAGACCCGGCATGATGATCTGATTGACCCGATGCTGCTTCACCTTAAAGGAAAACTGATCAGTAAGGACGACGGTTCACCGGTTCCCTATGCCCATGTGGTAAACATGCGAACGCATGGCGGCACCACAACCAACGTGATGGGGCATTTTTCGATGGAAGCGCTCAATGTAGACAGCCTGGCCATCTCGGCCGTGGGCTTTGTCACCGAATATGTCCATATCCCGCACTTTCATAAAGAAGACAGTTTGCTGGTTATTGGCCTGCGGCCTATCCGGTATGCGATTGGCGAGGTGAAAGTAACCGGCGAGGCCAATAAAGTCAACATGGATGGGATCTCCACCGGCAAACCGGTTAATATTGATCCCGAGCTTCGGGGAGATGCCTATAACAAGAAACCACCCTGGTACGCCGCCGTGTTTTCTCCCGCTTCTTTCCTGCAATATCACCTCAGCAAACGCGAAAAACAAAAACGGGAAACCCGTGCAGCCATCATTAGCGACCAGCAATGGGAATACCTGTCCCAGTTCTACAATAAAAAGATGGTGATGTCGCTCACCGGGCTGAACGAGATGGAAGCCGACAGTTTTATGATTTACTTCAATGCAAAATCGGTTTTAACGCCGCATTCCCGTGAATACGATGTGCGCGCGGCCATTATTACCCAGTTCGATCTGTATAAAAAAGAAAAACAGTAGCATGACCCGGCATTCGTTTTCTCCCGGAATCAGGAACAACAAAACATGATCCTTGAGAAGCTTTTTCTGATTCTGCTATTTATCACTTTTTATCCGTTCAGGAATAGCTTATTTTGTGTAAGAAGAACTTAAAAATTCATGCCACCATGTACGGAAAAATCAAACAAGATCTGTTAAACAGCCTGGAAGAACTGAAAAAACAGGGGCTTTATAAAAACGAACGCATCATTACATCATCCCAAAGTTCAACCATACAAGTTGGCTCAACCGACGAGGTGTTGAATTTTTGTGCCAACAATTACCTGGGATTGGCCAATCATCCGGAAGTGGTGAAGGCAGCACAAACCATTATGAACGAATGGGGATTCGGTTTATCGTCGGTCCGTTTTATCTGCGGAACTCAGGCAATCCACAAAGAACTCGAAAAAAAGACTTCCGAATTTTTAGGTACGGAAGACACCATTTTATATTGTGCCTGTTTTGATGCCAACGGCGGCGTATTTGAACCGCTGCTGGACGAAAATTCGGCCCTGATTTCCGACGAGCTGAACCATGCCTCTATCATCGACGGGGTTCGTCTTTGCAAGGCTCAGCGCTTTCGGTATAAACATTCCGACATGCACGAACTGGAACAATGCCTGAAAGATGCCCAATCAGCCAAATACCGGCTTGTTGTAACCGACGGCGTTTTTTCGATGGACGGCGACCTGGCCAAATTGCCGGAGATTGTTGAACTTTGCGAAAAATACGACGCTTTAGTCATGGTCGACGATTCGCATGCATCAGGCTATATCGGTCCTACCGGGCGGGGTACGGCCGAACACTTTGGCCTCATGGGAAAGATCGATATCATCACAACCACTTTTGGCAAAGCCCTGGGCGGAGGAAACGGCGGATGCACTTCAGGCCGGAAAGAAATTATCGAGATGCTTCGCCAGCGTTCGCGCCCCTATTTGTTCTCCAACACACTGGCCCCGGCCACCGTTGGAGCCACCCTCAAAGTGCTGGAGATGCTGTCGTCGTCGGAGTTGCAAAACCGAACCATGAGAAACGCCAATTATTTCAGGGGGAAGATGGAAGAAGCCGGTTTCGACCTGGTGAAAGGAGAAACAGCGATTGTGCCGGTGATGCTTTATGACGCCCCCCTGGCCGTAAAATTCGCCGACATGCTGCTCAGGGAAGGCATTTACGTTATTGGATTTGTTTACCCGGTTGTGCCCAAGGGGAAGGCCCGTATCCGCGTGCAGTTATCGGCAGCCCATACCGAAGCACAAATTGACAAGGCAGTCGATGCGTTTACGAAAGTTGGCCGCGAATTGAAAGTCATTTAAAAACCGTTGCCTTCGCTGGGTGCATCCATCGGTATTGAATTGAGCATGCCAAAAATTAATTTTCAACAGAAATCAGGCTTTAGCTTTTCATACTCAGGCTTTTTTTCGTTAATTTGAGTTTCTTAAAAAACTGGCAGAAAACATATTTTTATTATGGAAAATCTGGATTGGAAAAACATTGGTTTTGGTTACCGGAAAACCGATTTTAACGTACGCAGTTACTATAAAAATGGCGAATGGAGCCCACTGGAAGTATCAGATTCTGAGTACATCAACCTGCACATGGCGGCCACCTGCCTTCATTACGGACAGGAAGCCTTTGAAGGGCTAAAAGCATTTATGGGAAAAGACGGCAAAGTCCGTATTTTTCGGATGACTGACAACGCCCGCCGGATGCAAAGTTCAAGCGACGGTATTTTGATGGCTCATGTACCGGTCGACTTATTTACCGAGGCGGTTGCGCTGGCTGTAAAAAAGAACCTGGATTTTGTCCCGCCTTACGGCTCGGGAGCATCTTTGTATATTCGCCCGCTGTTAATTGGCTCCAGCCCCGAGATCGGGGTAAAAGCGGCTTCCGAATACCTCTTCATGGTTTTTGTGATGCCGGTAGGTCCTTATTTTCCTGAAGGATTTAAACCGACCGATCTGGCCATCATGCGCCAGTACGATCGCGCCGCACCCCAGGGAACCGGGAAATACAAGGTTGGCGGGAACTATGCTGCCAGTCTGGTGGCCGGTAAAAAAGCCAAAGCCGGCGGTTACTCGGCGGTTCTGTACCTGGACTCGCGCGAAAGAAAATACATTGATGAATGTGGCCCTGCCAACTTCTTCGCGATTAAAGATAATACCTATATCACCCCGATGTCTGATTCCATTTTGCCATCGATTACCAACATGAGCCTGATGCAACTGGCTGAAGACATGGGATTAAAAGTGGAACGCAGAAAAATTCCGGTAGAAGAGTTAGCTGATTTTGAGGAAGTCGGAGCTTGCGGAACCGCAGCGGTCATCTCTCCGGTCAAACGGATTTATGATGCCGACCTGGACAAAGAATACCTGTACGGAACCGAACCCGGCAAGTGGTCGACAAAACTCTACGATAAACTCCGGGCCATCCAAAACGGCGATGAACCCGATCCATACGGATGGGTTCATATTGTGGAGTAACGGGACTGATCATCAGAATAAATGCCAATGAACCCACATATTCATTGGCATTTATTTTTTTGCACACATTAATATCGTTCAATGTCATTGTTCCCGTTTTAGCAGCTTATTTAAAAATTGCTGTTTCCTGCTCTCCGGTTGATTTGAGGTAACCCCGGAACATCCCGGAAGTATTGAATTCCATCGCAACATTTCCGTGTCGGTCCAGACCAATGACCCCTCCAGTCCCTCCCAACCGGGTCAACTTGTCGATTTCTTCCCGGCAAGCATCCTCTACCGAAAGGTTTTTATACTCCATCAAAGCCGAAACATCGCGTGCAAAGCCGAGACGGATGTAATATTCGCCATGCCCGGTACACGAAAATGCGCCGGTTTCATTATTGGCATAAGTTCCGGCGCCAATGACCGGCGAATCGCCGATGCGTCCATACCGTTTGTTGGTCATTCCCCCGGTTGAAGTTCCTGCTGCCAGGTCCCCGTAAATATCCAGCGCAACGCAGCCAACGGTTCCATGTTTTTCGTTGATGCCGGCTTCCCGTTCTTTTTTCAGCATCTCCTGAAGAGATTGCCAGCGTTGTTCGGTATGAAAATAACTGTTGTCAACGGTCGCGAATCCCTGGTCTTTTGCAAACTGCGATGCGCCTGAGCCGGTAAGCATCACATGTTCCGATTTTTCCATGACTGCCAGGGCTAGGCTAACCGGGTTTTTAATATCACGCACGCCGGCCACAGCGCCGGCCTTCAGCGAATCGCCGGTCATCACCGATGCATCCAGTTCAACGATACCTTCATGCGTAAATACTGCTCCTTTACCTGCATTAAAAAGCGGAGAATCTTCCAAAACAACAATGGTTTTTTCAACCGCATCCAGACAAGTGCCCCCGCTTGCCAATACCGAATCACCCACCTGAAGGGCGCGGTTTAAAACGGCCAGGCAGGCCTGCTGCATTTCGGGACTCATCTTTTGCTGATCCATCACCCCTACCCCGCCATGAATAACCAACGCGTGGCGTTTTACAGGTTGGCCGCAAAGGCCGGTTGCAAAAAGAACAGCTGCAAAAAAAATCAGTTGCCGCATAAAATCAATTCTCTGTTAAAAGTTAGCTTGTTCAAAACTGCTTGACCTGTCCGCCACTGGATTCGTCAATATTTTTCCTGACCGGTTTACCCTTATAAATAATATCAGACCCGCTTGAAGCACGGGCTGAAATTGAATTGGTAGCATGTACCACCGCATCGGATCCGCTGGATGAGCTCACCTCGCAATTCTCGGCAAGCAAATCGCCACATTTGATGTCGCTCCCGCTGGAGGATTCGGCAATCAGAATTTTTGTTTTTCCCGATAATTCAGCATCCGATCCGCTGCTGGTACGCACATGAACCGACTGAGCATCAATTTCTTTCAGACAGATGCCCGACCCGCTGCTGACATCAAGTTTCAGTTCCTGAAGATTAAAGGCGTTTGTTGAATAAATGTCTGATCCGGCAGATGCTTTTAGTTCCGATAATTTGTCAAAGGTAACATAAGCCTTTCGGGATTGATTCCATTCCCAGTTCCAGTTCATTTTATCTTCGATATAAATGTTGAGTACGCCGTTTTCTACCCGGGTGATAATCTGATCGATAATGTCCGGTTTGGCTTCCACAACAACTTTTTCTCCTTTCCCCTGGGTCAGGTACAGATCGATGCCACTGCTCACGGATATTTTATCGAACGATGCCACATGGCGGTGCTGCGTGTTGGTTTTTTCTTTTCCGGCACTCGCTGCCAGGCTGGATGCAATCAGCCATACCAGCATTAAAAAGTGTTTAATTCTAATTGTTTTCATGTTTCTGAGGCTAAAAAATTCTGTTTTCTGTATATAAAAATTCTGTGTCGTACAAACGACTGCTCTGTTTGTCTTATCTGTTTACAATGTTTCCGCCCGAAGAGGTATTGACTGTCACCCGCTCCGGGGCTCCGAAATAATAGATGTGACCGCCGCTGGAAGCTTCGCCGCTAAACTCGCGGTTGACGCTGATCCAAATGTGGGCACCACTGGAGACATCGGCCGTACATTCATCGCAAACCAAGTCTTCGGCCTTCATATGCGAGCCGGAGGAAGCTTTGAAGTCGCCTTTTTTTGTTTTCCCGGAAAGATGGACCTGCGCGCCGGAAGAACTTCGTCCGACCAGCCTCTCACAGTTAAGCCCGATGTATTGCTGGCTGCCCGAAGAAGCCGTCAGTTCAAACTGATCTGCGACAATGTCGGACTGGCTGCGCACCACCGAGCCCGAACCTGATTTCACCCCTTCGAGCGACGAGAAATGAACATACACCTTTTTCGATTTCGACCACCTGATCTGCTGCTGCGTGTAGATTTCAAGTACGGTTCCTTTCTGTTGCGTATCAATTACCTCAAGCAAATTTTCGTCTGCCTCCACCACCACCTGGTCCACACTGTCCTGGATAAGGAAAACGTCCAGCCCGGTTGATACTTTTATACTTTTAAAACCGCTCAGGTTACGGGTTTGTTTCACCACATGCCCGTTGCCTTTAACCGACGGGCCAATGAAAATACAGGAACCAAATGAAAAACCAAGAGCAAAAAAGATAAGCAGCGATACAAATCGTTTCATAACTACTGTTTTTTGAATGAAGAATCATGGAGGTGATTTCGTTACGCAAGTTAAAACCCGATTTCACCAAAATCAGATCAAATTCGTTAAACGGAAGTATCTAACCGGTAAACGGTAAAAAATGATCACTGTATTTTGAAAAGATCAGCCCGAAGGACCGGCTTATCTTCGTATCAGAACGTGCTGCTTTGGATTGTTTCGCCAATAATCCGCAGGCCATCAAGGGTTAAGTTCTCTTCCACGATTTTGATAACCGGCATTTGCTTCGCAAACAGGCCCGACAGTCCGCCGGTTGCCACAACCACGAGTTTTTGCCCTAACTCTTCCTCCGTCTTTTCAATCATCCGGTCAACCAGGCCGCTGTACCCGATAACCACCCCCGACTGAATAGCGTGTACCGTGTTTTTTCCTAATACCGACGGCGGGTTTGTTAATTGAACATGTGGTAACTGAGCCGTATTTCCAGCGAGGGATTTGATGGCGGTACGCAAACCCGGAGCAATGGCAACGCCAAGTATTTCGCCGGTTGCCGAAAGGGTTGTGAATGTCAGGGCGGTGCCAAAATCAACAATCATACAGGGTAGTTCGAACCGGGTAAACGCTGCAACCGCGTTGGCAACCAAATCGGTACCAATTTGATAAGGATTCAGGATTTTTATCGGCAAGCGGTCGTAAATATCCGGAGAAACCAAGAGGGGTTTCAGGTTTAATAAACCGGTAATCATCCATTCAAACTCACGGTTCATCGAAGGAACCACGCTACTTAACACAACCCCGGAAATATCGGTCAGGCATACCTCTCCGCTGGAAAACAACGAACGGAAAATGACTTCGTACTCATCCGCCGTTTTTTGGGTATCCGTTTGAATACGCCAGACATTTTGCCACCGGTCATTCCTGTACGTTCCAAAAACAATGTTTGTATTTCCGATATCAATAGCTAACAGCATGATTTTTTTCTTTTATAGAAACAAAATAAAAGAAAACTATTGAAGGAATGAATCAATCTCTAAAGAAAAGATATTGAGTTTTCGTTACCGCTTTTATTAATTTCTTTGTTAAAGAAATATTTTATTCGATTTTTCGTTACTTTTAACAATCATTACTGAATTTTTGCTGACGAATTAGAATAGTTAAAACCCATATTTTCACACGTATGAACAATAATAAGAATCCCTTAATATTTGTTGTCGAGGACAATCATGTCTACAGCAGACTGATTGTCAGTTTTTTAAAGACAAACAAATATACAAATGTTGAAGTATTCTCGACAGGTGAAGAAGCTGTTAAAGCGATGCCCCGTCAGCCGATGGTCGTTATTCAGGATTATTTGCTGGAGGGAATGAATGGGATTGAGGTGTTGAAGAAATCAAAAACAGTTGCCCCAAAGGCAGAATTTATTTTTTTATCGGGCCAGGATAACATTGATGTTGCCATTAATACAATCAAGTACGGCGCATTCGACTACATTGTGAAAGACCAGATGGCCTTAAAAAAGCTGGTGACCAAAATCAACAAGATCCAAACCTTCCATAACATGGAAGTATCACAAAAACGGTTTAAAACAGGCGTGATCCTGTTTTTCATTGTTCTGATTTTATTTATTATTGCGCTGGCGACGATGGCCATCTTATATCCGCAATATTTTGGCCTGTCAATCAGAGGTTAATTTTGAAATATCATAATAGAATCAGAAACCCGGCCTTCCAGGTCGGGTTTCTTTGTATCCTGATTCATCGAGATAATTTTTCCGGGTGTAAAAACGGATGAAAACGAGGACGGCTTAGCTAAAATTTCCCGGGCTTTTTCAATTCCCCGGTCGGTTTTAATCGATGAACGGATGGCACCTTTCTGATAGTAATAGCGTGACACAATTTCGTCTGTCAGCATTTCTTTCAGTTCTTCCTTAAACTGGTCCATATCTTTATCCAACTCGTGTCCAATCCGGGTTCTCAGCTCTTCGAACTGCGTTTCGGCCACCTCGTAGTATCGTTCCTCTTTGGCTGTTTCGAGCAGTTCCTTCAGCTTACGCTCGGTTTCGGACTCATAGGTAAAATTCTTTTCTTTCACGAAGGTTTTAAATTCATTGAAAATCTCATCTGTAATTTCAAAATCCTCCGGGCTTGGGATAGACTCGTGGGTATTGGCATAGCGTGTGGCAAAATCGAAATACATAAAATCGCGGATCAAATAGGCGCTCAGGGCGCTCATGCGGTCCAGGTCAATTGGCAGGTCGGGCACAATACCTCCTCCGTCGTATACCTTCCGGCCTTTTTTAGTCGAGAATTCCGAGATCAGCGAATCGGGAACTACACCAACGCTGCCGTCTTCGTTCCGGTTCGAATAATCCAGCGCCTGGATGCACCGCCCGCTGGGAATGTAGTATTTGGCCGTTGTTACTTTCAGCTTGGCATTGTAACTCAACTCGCGGGTGGTTTGCACCAGTCCTTTACCAAAGGTCCGCGTCCCGATAATGACAGCGCGATCGAGGTCCTGCAAGGCGCCGGCCACAATCTCCGAGGCCGATGCCGATCCCCGGTTAACCAGTACCGCAATGGGCATAAGCGTATCGACCGGGTTTTCGGTGGCCTTGTATACTTTGTCCCACTGCTTTACTTTACCCTTTGTGCTGACTACTTCTTCGCCTTTGGGAACAAAAATATTGACAATTTTTACGGCTTCCATCAGCAATCCTCCCGGGTTTGAACGTAAATCCAAAACCAGGGATTGAGCTCCGTGTTGTTGTTTGAGTTCTTTAAAAATCTTTTTGACCTCGTCGCCGCAATTCACTGTAAAATTGGAAAGACGGATATAACCGGTTTTTTCGTCGAGCATGCCATAATAGGGTACCGCATCAATCTGTATTTTTTCGCGCACGATATTCACCTCAAAGGTCTTTTTCTCTCCCGGACGCTGAACTTTCACTTTAACAACCTGATTGGCCGGTCCTTTCAGTAAATTGCTTACATCTTCGGTCGACATCTGTTCAGTTGATTTTCCCGCCACTTCCAATAGGATATCACCGGCCCGCAAGCCGGATTTTTGGGCCGGAAAGCCCTCGTAAGGTTCGGCAATAATCACATGATTCCCGTGTTTACTGATCAGGGCGCCAATACCTGCATATTCGCCGGTTGTCATAAAACGAAAATCTTCCATGTCAGACTCAGGAATGTAGTTGGTATAAGGATCCATCGATTCCAGCATTTTGTCAATACTGGTTTTTACCAGATCTGTCGGATTAATTTCATCGACATAAAAAAGATTCAGCTCCCTGAAAAGCGTATAGTAAATATCGAGGTTTTTATCAATCTGAAAAAGTTTCTCATCGCGGTTAAACCCGGTAAATACCAGCACGGCTGCCAATAACACGATCCCCACGATCCCAATTTTCTTTTTTCTGTTTAATTTCATCATTTGCTCTTTTTAGACAATCAACAAAAATAATAAAGCTTTGATTAAAAGTAGTCCCTGTTTTGAAGTAATTGGTTAATTAATCTTAATAATCAGCTTCAAAGAAACCGGATGTCTCCTTTTTCGGGCAACAAGTAAATGCCCCTGGCGCCGTTATAAAAAAAAGCGCCATTCTTTGCTGGTCCAGGGTTCACCGGCATAGTGGATGCCGATTCGCGGCGATACGCGAACATTCGGGATCGGTCCGGCATCTTCCAGCCAAAGCCGGTCGGAGGTTTCGGTGTTTTCGCCGTAAAACGAGCGGTCTAACTGCAATTCACGTCCCAGCTTCCCGGGACCGTCAAAGCCTTCCAGACCGCGGATCAGTACTGCCGACGGGTTATTCTCCTTTTCGGTGACGAAATTCAGCATCCAGTACATGCCGTAAATCAGGTAAACATAGACCAGTCCGCCAGGCTGAAACATCACCTCGGTACGCCGGGTCCGTCCTTTGCTGGAATGGCAAGCCAGGTCGTCGTGGCCGCAATAGGCTTCGGTTTCGCTAATCCGGTACCGCCTGATCTCTCCGCCGGTAAACTTGCGGACCAGTATCTTACCCACCAGCTCGTGTGCAACCTGCACGGTGTCGCGCTGAAAAAATTCGGCCTTAAGGCGTGTGTTTGGTGTTATCATGCCACGAAGATACCGATTTTAAGAATGAGCGGTTAACTTGACTTTTTGACATATTGCAACAGTACCTTCGGATGCGCCAGGTTTGCGCCTCAACGCTTCCAAAGGGTTCTTATTTGAAAATATGTTCATCAACATAAATTTCTGCGCAACTATTTTGTAAATTAGATCATCTAATACATAATTGAATTCCATAATAGTAGTAATGTCAATACAAAAAATCAAAAAAATGAAAACAGAAAGAATTAATTACATGATTTTATTGCTCTGCTCTTTTTTGTTTGCAGCAGGCAGTTGCGAAAAAGATAAAGAACCCCAACTCCCTCCAATTACCCAAACCGGGGCCGGAACATTCGGTTGCTTAATTGATGGTCAAATTTGGGTTGCAGGATCTGATTTCTTTGGTAAACATACCGGAGCGAACAATACTTCCTATGAGGATGAGAGATGGGTAATATTTGCCCCTGGCAGTTTATATGATATGAATATAGAGATTTGCAAAGAATCGATGATTGATGGTTTTGCCGTTTTGGACGGTACCAGGGAAACAAGTTGTTCAAATGGGGTATTGTTTCAAGGGCTAGATTATGAGCAATTTTGGACAGTAGATGGGAATACCGGCACCATAAATATCACTAAGTTTGATCCTGACGCCAAAATTATTTCCGGCACCTTTGCATTTGATGCGGTAAACTCCGAAGGGGTAAAAAAGGAAATCAGGGATGGACGGTTTGATATCAAAATCAGAAATTAGCAATTACAGGAAAAACACAAATCATTAACGTTTAACTTATAGTTAAATATTGTTGACGCCCAAAATACTAACCTAAAAATAACCCAATGAAAAAAATTATTTTAACACTTATTGCATTAATCTATCTTAATGTAAATGGCCAAAATACGGACTTTAAAGACCAAATGAGCCAGATTTTTGCAAATGTTGACCTTTCCCAGGTTCCTTCAGGTCTGCTTTATGACTATGGGCTGGGACTCGTTGCTGACACCTTATTTGACGGAACATTGGTTGATGACAATATGCAGGCGCTACACCTCTGGAAATCACTCTATACGGATATTTGGTCATCGCAGGTGAATTCATCAGGGAATCTTACTTCCTTAGAATCAGTCAATCAACTGATAGAATCAAACTCATCAAGTAGTGCTGTGCTAATACCGGTTCTGTTTTATAAGTATCACAGAATTTCGCCGGATGCGATTACAAATAATTTGATGTATATTAATAACGACCAAATCTTCGATACCCCGGGTAGAGTACAATCGCCGTATATCAACCAGATCGCCTTTGCTGCTGCACCTGTTGAATCTGAAATAGATGCGATGAGCGGTCAGGTAAAAATGAAATTACAGCAAGCTACCTTTTTTACCAATTCAACGAGCAATGTAACCAGCATTTATGTTGACGGAGGTGATGGTTCAGGATATAAACAGGTCAACTGGGGAAACGAGTTCTCGTTCAGTTACGGAACGGATGGATATAAAGAAGTGAAAGTAAAATTCTCTTTTTCTGACGGGACAATTTTGTACAGCCATTTTACGATAAATGTTACAATAACTACTGCTACGTCAAAGTCATCAACAACTCAGGTTATCCCGATTGACCCATCGTTGGTCCGCTCGTATAACGGGCAAAAAGCTACGGGAACAGTAACCATTATTTATAGCGGGACCGCTACGATCCTGGATAAGCCATTAATCGTTTTTGAAGGATATGACACCTGGAAGATTATTGAACCTGATAACCCTAAAAAGAATGTTACATGGGAACACCTTTTGGTAAACTTTTCAGAAATGGGGTACCTCCCTGAAAACTTCCAAGCATATCTGACTTCGAATGGTTATGATATTGTCTATGTGGACTATGACAACGGCACTGACTATATCCAACGAAATGCCTATTTTGCTGAAGCGGTAATCAAAACAGTTAATCAGTTGAAAACAGGCTCAGAACCCAATGTGGTGATGGGCATTAGTATGGGCGGCTTAGTTGGAAGATATGCTTTGGCTGATATGGAAAACAGATCAGAGTCTCACAACACGCGTCTCTTTATATCTGCTGACTCTCCTCATCAGGGCGCCAACGTCCCCCTTGGGTTACAGGCAATGGTTAGGCACATGACCGACCTGAAACTAGAAATCGGGTTTGCCGGAAATTTTAATAAAATATGGGATATTGGAACTTCTTTTCCTGAATATGCCAGACTACTTGCTCTTTTACAGCAGCCTGCCAGTCGACAGATGCTAAAACAGCAATTGAGTGGTTTTGGCGAAAATATATACATTGATAACTCCATTCACGATTCGTTTATGACAGAGTACAATCAACTTGGTATGCCCAAACTCTGTCGAAATATTGCGTTAAGCAACGGATCCGGTGCAGCTTCAAATTCATGGCAATTTGCACCAGGAGGAGCAATCTTCGATTTGCAAGTCAATTGTAATCTAGGTGGATGGAGCACCTTATTGGGGCCAGTACTACTTGTTCTTACACCCTATGTAAAGCAACTTTGGGACATGCCTCTCCTTGCCCTGACATCTTTTATTCCAGGAAATTATGGACTAAAAGCTAATTGCAATATCAAAGCACTACCCAACATCGGTTCTCTAAAAGTTTACGATGGTGAAATAAAAATAAAGAAGAAAATTCTGTGGCTAATCAATGTCTACAGCACCTTAACCAGCACCGAAGTTAATTACGCTGGAAATGGGTTCCCGTGGGATAGCGGAATGGGAGGATATATGTCTTTTGATGATTTCGCAGGAGATTTTACAGAAACTTTTAATCCGAATGAGCTCCCTTCTTGTATGTCATTGACTCTACCGTCAGGAAATTTCTGCTTTGTTCCCGAAGTAAGCTCATTAGACATTCAAGGAACTCAAAACCTACTGAAAGGATACACGCCTGTAACCGACTTGAAAAATTCTATGTTTGACAACTTTTACACAGAGCCATCAGTAAATACACCACATACGAATTTTAACTCTTATAGCACCCAATGGCTACAACTGGAATTAGGGCAAGATCAGACAACAATAACCCAAAGCAATGTATACAAATTCAATGAATGTGCTATTAATGGGCCCAATGTTGTATGTAATAGTGGAACAACATTCTCAATAACCAATTTTCCATCCGGGGTTGATTTGTCGTGGAACACAAGTAGCAATATGACCAAGACTTCCAGTGGCGAAGATTATGTCGTTTTAATAGCTACAGGTTCTGGTAATGGATGGGTACAGGCAGAGTTAAGTGGTGGTGGCACCAATGTATTTTCTGAGTTAAAAACTGTTTATGCAAGCGAACTCCCATCCCCAACTATCTATGGAAATTCAACGGTTAAATGCGGGTATAGTTTAAACTTTCATGTGGATCAACTCAGTGCGGAAAGTGGTGAATCTTTTTGTTGGGATTCTGATGTACTTTCTATCAGTAACAGTGATCGCCCAGAATGTACAGTTTCAGGGACTGATCCCGCTATCGGGTATATTTCATGTACCGTAACAGCCTGCGGTGTACCTAAAACAAGTTCAAATGTGGTACGTGTAATTGGATGTCCTTTCTTGCTTTTATCACCCAACCCCTCCACCGGCGAAACCACCGTATCCATTGAAACCGCATCAGCAGAAAGCCCCGACATGAATACCGAATGGGATCTGGAAGTTTACGACCAAAGCCAAATGCTGAAACTGAAAAAAACGAAACTGAAAAACCATGCATACAACTTAAACACTTCGGGCTGGAAAGAAGGCGTTTATATTGTCTGCGTCAGCTACAACAGCGAAACATTGACCGGGAAGCTCATCGTAAAGAAATAAAGACAGAAACACAAATAAAGTTTTGTTCTATGTAAATCCCGCTTAAATTTGAAAAATAAAAGTTCTGCAGATTCATATTCATCCATACCCCAAAGCCTGCGTTTCCCTTATTTTTTTGTTCTTTTGCGTTTAATTTTAATACGAAAGGCATGAAGAGCATATTGGCTTACCTGTTGACCCCGGTTTATTTGTTTTTGTTCGGTTTGTTCCTGTTGGTGTTTCATCCCGTCCAGGTGGTTTGCCGTTTGGTGGGCGGGTACCAACTCCGGAAAAAATCGGTTGACATCTTAAATTTTCTTTTGCTTTACAGCCTGGTGGTCATCGGGGCGCGCATCCGTTTTCGCGGATTTGACCAACTCCCGCAAGGCCTCCCCCTCCTGATTGTTTCCAATCACCAAAGCACCTTCGATATTCCGCCCATTGTGTGGGGGTTTCGGAAACATCATCCCAAATTTGTTTCAAAAAAGGAACTGGGGAAAGGGATTCCGAGTATCTCGTATAATTTACGGCACGGCGGTTCTGCCCTGATCGACCGGAAAAACGGGCGACAATCGATTGTTGAAATATCCCGGTTAGGGAAACATATCGAGCAGGAAGCTTATTCGGCCAGCATTTTCCCGGAAGGAACGCGCAGTAAAACCGGAAAAGTGAAAAGTTTTCAACATGCCGGAATTGCTTCGCTTTTGCGCTCGGCCCCATCGGCTTTAATCGTTCCATTTGTGATTGACGGCAACAGCCAACTGATGGAAAAAGGATACTACCCGCTCCGTTTCGGCGCCCGGTTAACCTATACCGTTTTGCCGGCTATTGATCCCGCGGGGCGCGATGTCAAAGAGTTAACCGAAGAAATCGAAGAAAAAATCAAACAGCATCTCGGTCAGAAATAGCCTCCTTTTTCAACAATTTCATGCTAACCCCGACCTTCTAATATTCTAACATTCTAATATTCTAACCTTCCAGCTAAATCTGTTCCCAGCCCTGCCGGTAGTTGTGGCGGATCCATTCTTCGGCCATTTGTTGGGCCGGCAAGGTCGCGTAGGTTTTATTGAAACGCGGATCGCCATTCACCACAACAAAATCATCTTTTGTCAGCACTTTTAGCTGATCAGTACTGCTGATATTGGTGAACCGCATGTTGGGACCATCCCAGGTTAATTTACGTTGCAGACTTTGCAGGCGCACCGCCAGTACACCCATCACCACCATCTCGTTTAATGGCCCGGCATAACTAAAGCCGGAAGATGCCTCCACCCGGTTTTGCGGGGTTTCTTTACAGGCCCTGATCCAATCCTGCTCATGCCCGCCTTCCATAGCATTGGCAATACGCCGGATGGATTTGGCAGGCTGCTCAAAATGAGCCATTTCCTTGGTTGGCAGCAGGCTTGGATTTTTCGCATAGGTGCCGCACATGATCTTTCCTTTTGTACCATAAAAAATGCAGCCCCCGTCGGCATCGCCCATTTGTTCGCCGGGCAGCAGCTCATCGGGCCTGACAGGCATCAGTCCGCCGTCGTACCAATTCACCGTAACCGGCGGCATGGCCACTTTGGGCAGGTTATCGCGTGCCGGAAACTCGTACACCACCATTTCGGCATTGGGGGCCGATTCGGTATTTACCGGGGTCGAGCTTGCCTGCACCGAAGCGGGATGTTCCAGTTTCAGCGCCTTAAAAACCGGGTCGAGAATATGGCAGGCCATATCGCCTAAAGCCCCGGTGCCGAAATCCCACCACCCGCGCCAGTTCCAGGGCGTATAAATTTCGTTGTACGGACGGTATTTTGCCGGCCCGATAAACAGGTCCCAGTCGAGTGTCCTCGGAATACGCATCTCTCTTTTCGGACGTTCCAGCCCCTGGGGCCAAATGGGGCGGTTTGTCCAGGCATCAACCCGGGTAATCTCGCCAATCTTCCCGGCCCAGATCCATTCGCAAATCTGCCGGATCCCTTCGCCCGAATTGCCCTGGTTGCCCATTTGGGTCGCCACACCGTAGCGCCGGGCGGTTTCGGCCAGCACCCGCGACTCGTAAACCGTATGGGTCAGCGGCTTTTGCAGGTACACATGAATGCCTTTCCGCATCGCTATCAAAGCCGGTAACGCATGGGTATGGTCGGGTGTGGCAATCATCACCGCGTCAATGTTTTTTTGCTTATCGAAAAGTTCGCGAAAGTCTTTGTACTGAACCGCCAGCGGCCACTCCCGGAATGAGTTTCGTCCGGCATAGGCTTCGTCGACATCGCACAGGGCCACGATGTTTTCGGTATCCATGTTTTTCAGGTTACGGTAACCCATACCTCCAACGCCAATACCGGCAATGTTCAGCTTGTCGCTTGGCGGGCGATGTCCCAATCCGGCAATTACATGGCTGGGAAGGATGGTTATTCCCGCCACCACACCGGCGGTGGCTTGAATAAACTTTCTGCGACTGGGTGTTGGCTGTTCCGGTTTCATAGGGTTGTTTTAGGAAAAACGCCTGACAATTTAATAAGAAATGCTGATTTTTAAAAAACGGACAGAATAAACCGGCTATTTCTTACAGGTATAAACAATAGTAAGCGACCTGTCCGTTTGCTTTTACTTTGAAGCGGACGTCTTTTTCAAGCCGGAAGGTTTCGCCTTTACCAAAGGTTTTCCAGTCGGTTTCGCCGGGAAGTAACACATCGAGCAGACCGCTGGTCACGGTCATCAGTTCAATGGTTGATGTGCCAAATTCGTATTCGCCGCTTTCCATCACGCCAACAGTGGCAACTCCTTCTGCATTTTCAAGGGCAATCGATTTTACCGTTCCCCCGAAATATTCATTCACTTTCAACATAAAACGTTTTTTAGGATTTCTCAAAAAACAAAAATAACGGAATTATGCGGTGTTGGTGCGTCAACAAGAAAAAACGGGACAAGAAAAAATCCGGTCCCGTTTTATATTGATGTTTAACAAATTCAAGATTAAGCCGGCATATCGGGCAGGCTCCACGGTGCACGGTAAGTGTGCTTGATCAGTTCTGCCGCAAATTCTTTGGCCGGAACCGGATCGGTCCAGGTTTTGTCGAATGTCGGGTGTCCGTCGTGGATTTTGAAACCGTCTTTAATCACAGTTCTGATGGTTTCGTCATCTTTCAGGTTCGTGAATTCCATTTTTTCACCATTCCACTCCAGCTCTTTGTTCAGGCCTTGCAAACGTACAGCGAGTACGCCCATCACCACCATTTCGTTGAATGGTCCGGCTTCGCTGAAGTCTGATGCAGTTGGAACGCGGTTTTCGGCGCTTTCTTTACATGCCCGTGCCCAGTCCATTTCGTGGCTGGTTTCAACGCGGCGACGGAATTTCGGAGCACTGGGTTTACGGCCCGACAGCAGCCAGGGATTGACACCATAGCAACCGCAGATCAGTTTATCCTTTGTTCCGTGGAAAATTACGCCACCACCGGCATCATTTGGATTTTTACCGGCAGGCCACCCTTCGGGAAGCATTTGTTTGATTCCGCCGTCATACCAGTAAACTTCAACCTCAGGAAGTTTAATTTTCATTTTCTTTTTCGGTGTCCGCTGCGGGAAGGTCAGTTTAACCGACTGGGCCGTAGGAGCGCAATCCTGCAACAATAAGGTTGAATTTCCCTGAGCTTTGGTCGGATAACCTAACTCAAGCCCAACGAATACCGGGTGCAGAATGTGGCAGGCCATATCGCCCAGGGCGCCTGTACCGTAATCCCACCAGCCGCGCCAGTTCCAAGGGTGATATACTTCGTTGAACGGACGCATTTTTGCCGGACCGATAAACAAATCCCAATCCAGTGTTTCAGGAACCCAATGCCCTACTTCAGGGGTATTTAAGCCTTGCGGCCAGATCGGACGGTCGGTGAATGCTTCTACTTTGGTAATTTCGCCAATTTCGCCATTGGCAATCCATTCAGTCGTCAGGTTAACGCCTTCGCCCGATGAACCCTGGTTACCCATCGAAGTGGCTACTTTGTATTTGGCAGCCAGCTTGGTCAGTAAGCGTGATTCGTATACCGAATGCGTCAATGGTTTTTGCAGGTAAACGTGTTTGCCCATCGTGATGGCATGAGCGGCGGTAATGGCATGGGTATGGTCGGCTGTTGCAATGACGACACCGTCGATCGATTTGCCCAGTTTATCATACATTTCACGCCAGTCTTTAAATTTCTCGGCTTTCGGGAAATAGTCGAACACACGTTTGGCATATTTCCAGTCGACATCACAAAGACCAATGATGTTCTGTGATTCCAGATTTTTCAGGTTGGCAAAACCCATCCCGCCAACACCAACACCAACAATGTTTAGTTTGTCACTCGGGGCTTTGTGGCCAAGCCCGGCAATTACATGGCTCGGAAGGATGGTAATCCCGGCAGCCGCAGCTGCTGTGGTTCCCAAAAATGACCTTCTGGAAACCTGACTTGTCTCATTTGACTTATTCTTCATAGTTTAAAAAAAAAATTGATTTAGGTATTCTGTTGATGACAGATTGTTTAACATCTTTCAAAAACCACATAAAGATAGAATTATCCGTCCGATATGCCAAACTGTTTTCAGTCATTCCCCCGACAAAAGGCTGAAATGTTTTTATAAATGCCTCGTCTTAAATCTCTTTTACATACCAAATTTTCTGTCTGTTGTAATAGTTTCTGTCTATTCCGAATAAAAATAATCAATTTGACGGGCATGAGGGCCGATGTTATCTTTGCCTGCAAATCTTATTGAATCAAAATAAGCTTGTTGATTCAAAAAAAACAATCAGAAATTCTAACGTTTAAATGATTTACAATGAAGACAATTGGAGATAAGTTCCCCGAATTTAAAAAGACTGCTGTGGTATCGGTAGAAGCCGGAAAAGAATTTGACACTCTGACCAAAGAGAAGACCCTTGGAAAGTGGAATGTGATTTTTTGGTGGCCGAAGGATTTCACTTTTGTTTGTCCCACCGAAATTACCGGGTTCAACGAGCACTACGACGAGTTTGCCAAGCTGGAAGCCAACCTGATCGGCGCTTCAACCGACTCGGAGTTTGTTCACCTGGCCTGGCGCAACGCCCATGCCGGTTTAAAACAACTGAGATTCCCGATGCTGGCAGATACATCAAAATCACTGGCTGAAGAACTGGGTATTTTGGAAGCGGAAGAGAAAATCGCTTACCGCGCCACTTTTATTGTCGATCCCGAAGGGGTCATCCGTTGGGTTTCGGTAAACGACCTGGCCATCGGGCGTAATGTCCCTGAGGTGTTACGTGTTTTGGAAGCTTTAAAAACCGGCAAGCTGACTCCCTGTGACTGGTCTCCGGGTCAGGCAACATTATCATAAGCTTTATCAGAAAGATTAAACGAAGCCGTCTCAAGTTTTGTATTGGGACGGCTTTAATTTTTCAGGCCATTCTGCCGAAAAGAGAAAGTGGCAGTGCCCGGTGGCAGTGATCACCGCTTGGTTTTAATCAGGATTACACCGTCCTTTGCCCTTTCGCCATATAACTCAACAGCAGACTCGTCTTTTAATATGGTGATCGATTCAATTGATTCGGGAAGAATATGATCGATTGATTTTACTTCTTTTTCATCGACAATGTAAATCGGTTTTCGCTCACCATCAGAACTCCTTATCTGAACTTCTCCTGATTTTTCGTTTTCCTTTTCGATCAGGATATGCGGTACCCCGTCCGCTTTTTTAAGTTCAATATCGATTGTTGATTGGTCGCTTACCGCAACTTCCTGCTTTTCGTAACCGGGAAAAGAGTATACCAGGGTCGATTCCTTGTCTGCAATCTCCAGTTGGTAGTTCCCATCCGGACCTGAGATTGTTCCGGCAGTTTGGTCCTTAACCAGGATGGCCACACCGGGTAGCGGTTTACCGGTATCCTTGTCCGACACCTGCCCCGTAATGAGCTTTTTATCGTCCTGTCTGCCGGTTTCTGCCCCGGATTCTTTGTTCGGCAAAATCACCAGCAGGGTCAGCAAGGTCACCACCAAGAACTTCTTCCGGTTGTGTTTTTTGTTTTCAGTTTTCGGTTTCATGATCATATTGGTTTATGCTATTCATTTACCTGAGTATAGCCATGTTGCAACATGTGCCGGAACAAAAATAAACGAAAAATTTGCCGATCGATGGAAAACACCGTTAATAAAACTTAAAAGTCCGTTCCCCTTGTATGCTCACCTGCAAGATGTTTGCTGAACTGAAAAAAAAAGAGGAGCCCGAATTCAGACTCCCCTTCATGTGAATAAACCTTATTCTGTTTAAAACCCGTTATCGTCGAAATTAATCTCATTGACATCCGATTGTCCGGACCGATCCATTTTATAGTTGTTGATTTTGTAACTGAGGGTTAACATGAATACCCTCGGCTCGCGTTTAAACCGGTAGGTTGACTTAAAGTTGGATCCGCTCGACGTGCCTTCGTTCCGGGCTGTTCCAAAAGCATCCTGCAAACTGAGTGTTGCCGACAACTTTTTCTTAAACAAATCGTGCCGGTACGAAATATTGGAAAAAAACATGCCTTTGGTGTCGCCCTGGGCCGAAACCGACGGCCCGCGGTACATTCCCATGACTTGCATCCGGCTTTCGGGCGTAAACCTGATCGTACCGTTTAAGCGGCCATTGTAGTTGGTGCTCTCCCGGTTAACCGATTCGCCCTGAACGGTTCCTTCGAGCTTATAGCGGTAAACCGAAAAGCTGGTATTCAGCAGAAACCAGTCGGTCAGGTTCAGGTTTCCCATGATTTCGCCTCCCAGCGAGTGGTCTTTATTCAGGTTATCCGGCGTCAGGTATAAAATACCGTCGTCGCCCAGTTCGGTGAGCCGGGTAATCAGGTTATTGGTTTGCCGGTAAAAACCTTCGAGCGAAACGAATGATTTGCCAAAACGTTTCATGAATCCGAGATCGTACGAGTCGGTATATTCGGGTTCGAGGCCGGGATTTCCCACCCGGATGGTATACTGGTTCATGTAGCTGGGAAACGGATCCAGGTCGCGTCCGCCCGGGCGGTTAATCCGGCGGCTGTAACTTCCCATCAGCTGGCTTTGGTCGAAGAGTTGGTACGACAGGTGCAGCGACGGAAAAAAATCAAAACGGTCGAGGGTATAAGCTTCCTCTACCTTGGCATGATCAATCTCACGGTTGGTGTATTCGCCGCGGATCCCGAGCATGTATTCTACCCGGGCCAGTTTACCCGAGAAGGTGGAATAGGCTGAATGGATGTCGCGTTTAAAGTCCATCGAACTGGTAAAGTCGGGGTTATTGATCCAGCTTTGTGTTTCCGGGTCAAAATCTTCGAACAGATAGTCTTCGGTTTCGCGGTCAATCCGGCTTTGCAAGCCGGCTTCGAGTTTGCCGCCCGCGCCTACCGGCCGGGTATAATCGAGTTGGAACCGGTAATCGTTTGATTTTTCGTCTTCCGTGGTTCTTATCTGAAGATCGTAAATATCGGTCGGGTTAAAATTCATATCGGCAATAGCTTCCGACTGGAATTCGCTGTCGTCGCCTTTCCGGTTGCGGTAATAAAACATCCCTTCCAGTTTGTGCGTTCCCTGTTCGTTGTATTTATGGGTGAAGTTGATGTTTCCGTTGATGAAGTTATTCTCCCGGATAGCCCTTTCGGCGGCAAGGGTGTATTTTTCGTCTGATGCAGGCATTGTTGAAAGGTGGTTGAGTCCCTCGCTGTTTGAATTGAAGTTGAATTGTCCGCCGTGAAGCTGGAACCCCAGGGTGGTTTTATCGGTCAGGTACAAGTCGAGCCCGGTTTTCAACCCGAAACCTTTCCGCGTGAAACTCCGCTCGCCATTCATGTCTAAAAGCTCGGTCACATCGCCCGTGGTAGTTTCGCGTGTCGACGCATTTTCGCCCGAGTAGGTATTGTTATTGGTATCGAATCCGAACGAGAAGTTCCGTTTTTTGGTTTTGTGGTTTACCGTCAGGTCAAGGCGCTGCTTGTCGCCTGTGCCGATCGAGGCATTCACGATCCCGTTAAAGCCCGAAAGGATATTCTTTTTCATCACCAGGTTAATGATTCCGGCCATTCCGTCAGGATCGTACTTGGCAGACGGGTTGGTGATAATTTCGATGGTTTCGAGCGCTGAGGCCGGAATTTGCTGTAAGGCGTCGCTTCCGCTCAGCGCGCTCGGACGTCCGTCGATAAAAACCGTAAAGTTGGACGAACCGCGCAGGGTAACATTCCCTTCAATATCGACCTGTACCGAGGGGGTATTTTCCAGCACGTCCACGGCTGTTCCCCCGGCTGCATTGATATCCTGGGCCACGTTGATGACTTTTTTATCTACCTTATACTCAATCCGGGCCCTTTCGGCGACCACTTCAACAGCCCCGATTTCCTGGGTTGAGGCTTCGAGCCTGATTGTTCCCAGATCGATTTGCCGGTTTGCCGGGTTGATCCTGACATTATTGATCCGTGTTTTGTTGAACCCGATAAAATTTGCTTCGACATAAAATGTCCCTGCCGGCAGGCTCCCGATTCGGAATTCGCCATTCAAATCGGTGATCCCTCCGGTTACCAGGCTTGAGTCTGAACTGTTAAAAATGGAGATATTGGCGTATTCCATCGCCTGATTCGATTCGGTATCAATCACCTTTCCCCTGATGCTGAAACTGGCCGGAAGATCTCCCGATTCCCCAACTCTTGGCCCTGTTTGAGCCAGAACGTTCATTCCTGCCATGATCAATAGCATCACGAATAAATTTCTTGTTCTTTTCATCTTAAATTCATCCAGCTTTTATGATTTTATATGTTCTCTGACATACGGATAACAAGTTAGTTTAATCGAGCAATGCGAAAAATCTGTTAATGTTTGTAAACGTAAAAGCTGCGGAAACAAAGGGATTCGTCAATAAATTCCTGATTTCATGGCCATAAGCCATACTTTTTGTCCCCGAGACGAAAAGCAGATAAATTTTATTTGTCAGAATAATTATCTTTGTTCCTGGTCTACAACTAATTTTTAACAACTCATATCTATTAAAACTTCCAAAAATGAAGAATGTAAAGATTTCATCACGGGCCATCCTGTTTATTTTGGCCGTTTTTGTTTTATCAGCAACCTTTGTCGGGTGTAATGCCCCTGCTCCAAAAGAAACTAAAAAAGAAATTGGCATCCAGTTGTGGTCGGTTCGCGAAGCCATGAAAACTGATGCTGCCGCTACCATTGCCCGCCTGAGCGAAATTGGCTACACCTATGTGGAAGCTGCCGGCTATGGCGATGGCCTGTTTTATGGTATGAAACCTACTGAATTTAGAGCATTGCTCGAAGAAAACGGCATGAGCATGAGAGGTTCGCACACGGGCATTAACCTGCCAAAAGAAGGCGAATGGGAACAAGCCATGGAATGGTGGGATGCCTGTATTGCTGCTCATCAGGCCGCCGGCGCCGAATGGATTGTCAAACCCTCGATGGGAGGAGATTCATACAGAAGTCTGGATACGCTTCAGATGTACTGCGATTATTACAATGTTATTGGCGAAAAATGTAATGCTGCCGGTATCCGTTTCGGTTATCACAATCATGCACAAGAATTTACCACCGAATTTGACGGCGTAATTTTTTACGATTACCTGCTTCAGAATACCGATCCGGAGAAAGTGATGTTCGAACTGGATTTGTACTGGATTAAGGAAGGCGGCAAAGATGCGCTTGACTATTTCAATAACTATCCCGGACGTTTTGAATTGTACCATGTAAAAGACGTGGAAGAACTGGGAGCCAGCGGAACCATTGACTTTAAACCGGCCTTCGATGCGGCAGAACTTGCCGGCATGAAAGCCTATATTGTTGAAGTGGAACGTTACAACTTTGAGCCCATCGTCAGCGTTGAAAAAAGTTTCGAATTCCTGAACCAGGCCGAATATACCAAGTAACAAATCAACAACTCCAAAATAAAAAGCCCGGTTCGTTTGAGCCGGGCTTTTTACTAAACTTGTCATGCTTTATTTGACCACCACATCCCACACCTTCGACAGTCGGGATTTTCCTTCGGGACCTTCCACCCAAAGCACTACAACATATTTACCGGCGCCGGTGTATTGATGCAGCGGGTGTTGTTCGGCTGAAGTTTCTCCATCGCCAAAATCCCATTTCCAGGAATCAATCTCTCCTGACGATTCATCGGTGAAAGCCACCAGGCGCCGATCCCCGTCAAGCACCTGAAAAGACCATTTCGCTTCGACCGGCTTTTGAAACTGTTTTTCAAGCGGCATCAACTCAAACACCAGACCATGAGAAGCATTTCCGTACATGGTGTGTTCTTTGGACAGGTTCCAGAAACCATTATTTCCCTCCTTTTCTACATCATCATAATCAATAACCGCCCAGCACAAGCCAATTTTCTTGTTTTCATATAAAACCGACTCCACAGCCCGGGCAGGGTCATTTCCGGCATAATCAAAAGGCGTAACCCAGAACTCAAGGGTTAATTTACCGGCTTCGCCGGGCTTAAAATCGTACTGATACGCCGCATTGGCATACGGCAGTTCCTTAATCCAGGGCTGGCTGCCCCAAACCAGGGTCCAGTCTTTTCCCTCGGCCGGGGTAAAGATGTGGTAGTTTTGCGCCTGTACCCCGTGAAACGAAAACCAGACGCTCATCGGGTCCATTTCCTTATTGGGGTGAAAGCGGTCGATGAACGGTCCGCCCGAAAGGTCGCCGTCCACAATCAGTTCGAAGGTGTCGTTGTGCAGGTCAGGACGCGAAAAGTCCCAGTAGTCGTCGTACGCTTCATACAGAAAATAAAGCCGGTTCATGCCTTTCACCCAGCCCACTTTAACGCTCACCGACAGGTTTTCGGGACTAGCTGCCGGATGTTTTTTGCTGTCATCCCAAAGCTGGTCCATGCCCACAGTATAGTTTGGCGGAACTATGTTCCAATCGCCTGCATAACCGTCAATCCGCGGAATCCTGTCGGCCGGGAACTGGAAAACCTGATAGCCGCGATCCTCTTGTCCGCAAAGACAGATGGGAAATAGCAGACCGCAGATCAGGATCAGGATTATTCTCATCCGTATAAATTTTACAAGGTTCATTTCATAGAACATCTGTACTGACGTACATCCGGGAACGGAGCCAGGCAACCGGGTAATTGCATGAATTAAACCCGTAACTGCCTGAATTCGCTCAAAGGTACTTTCGCGCTTAATCCACACCGAAGATCGGGGCGTCCGTTTTGATTTCTTCCGGATAAAACATCACGGCGCTGTCATTCATTTTGGGGAACGAATTGTTCAGAAGGCTGATCATTTCGGCGCCGGCCAGCAGCACTGGCCCGTAGCCATGTGCAGCATAAGGATTCACCGGACGAAAATAATAGAAAGCCGGATCGAAAGCCATACCGGTTCCCACGCAGGTACCCAATACCTGCCCGCGTTCATTTACCATGCTTGAAACTGCATTCCAACCCAGAACAGCGATCGAAGCATAAGCATATTTATCGATGTATCCTCTATTTATAGCCCGCGCAATCGCATACGTGTAGATCGCGGTAGCCGAAGTTTCCAGGTAACTGTCATTCCTGTCAATCAACTGATGCCAGAAACCGGTTCCGCTCTGATATTTGACCAGTCCGGCAATATGGGCACGCAATTGTTCCAGCACGGCCGAATATCGCGGATGCGATTGAGGCAGTACCTCCAGCAACTCAACCATTGTCATCACCGCCCAACCGTTAGCGCGAGCCCAGTGAAATTGCGGATGCACTTCCATCTGCTGCACCCAGCCATGCATATATAACCCATTTTCAGAATTGAACATCCGTTTTGAAAATTGAAGCACTTGATTTACTGCATCGTCGTAATACTGCACATCACCGGTCAGCTTTCCCATTTGTGCCAAAGCAGGCACACTCATAAACAAATCGTCGAGCCAAAGGGTGTTCCGGTGAGGCCGGTTACGCGCCAGTGTGCCATCTTCCAAGCGAAATTCTTTGTTGTGAATATAATCAATGAAGTTATCAATCATCGGGCGCAGGTTGCCGTCCTGCTTTTCGCGTTCAACTTTGATCATGGCCGCACACATGGCACCGGCGTCATCGAGAGCATGCGGGTGCAACACCGAATGCACCGGCGAACTGCGATCCACGTCCAGGTCGGGGTGTTCGCGATAGAAAGCGGTGAGGTCGGCCAGCAATTTCAGCCTTTTTCCCGCATATCCGGTATACCGTTTGTCGCCGGTAACTTCACCCGCCAGTAACATACCGGCATAAGTCACACCCCACTCATAGCTGGTCAGGCGGAAGTCTCCCTGCTGCAACATCGCGTCTTTGGTAATCTGACTCAATTCAGTGATCTCTTTGTTGGTCTTCCGGTTAACGACCTTAGCCGGAGTCACTTCATCCAGGTACAAAAACACCCGGTCGAGCACGGTTTTAATTTCTTTCACCTCGGGCAAACCATAAGGCATGGGGTAGTCCGGGCGCATCATGTGTAAAGGTGTTGTCACATCGGTTTCCGGTTTTTCCTGGGCCACTGTTCCGGCTGCCATAAAGCCCAAAAAAGTGATCATTGTTACTTTTAGAAAATTTGTAAATGCTACCAATTTCATGTTCATGTATTTAAATTTAATGATATTCGTACTCTTTTACATGGATACTGAACCTTTCAGACGCAGGTCACTTAACAAACACTGCATGATAACGGCCAGGATGTGCAGCTTCGCCTTTAAATTCGTCCAAAACCAAACCTGTAACATCGTGCGCCTCCAGGGCATGCGTAAAATACCCGGGCAGGTTATCTCCCCACGAAACCGAGCTGTTGTTTATTCTCACCTGGTCGGCAAAACGAATATAAATGCCCGGATTACTGCGGAATTCGATATCCGGATATGATTTGGCCGGTCGGTTGTCCATCAGTCCCCCCTGATAATCTGTCCAGCGGTTCAGGGTGACGTGTACGTCGCTGAACTGCACATTTTCAATGCGGCTCTCTTGGGTGCCGTTGATACGGATACTGTTTTCGGCCAGACCAGTTACATTTTCAACCCTGACATTTCGAATCTGACCAATCTTACCTTCCGGAAAGCGTGGAATAGCCGTAAAAGAGATGGCTTCTCCCCGTCCCCACCACGGATCGGAATGATAGCGGGAAGTGAACGTGATGTCTCTAAACGTGATGTTGCTTACATTTCCTTCGTCGCGCAACTGGATGGTGAGACCCCGGCAACTGGTTTTAATCTCGCAGCGTTCGAAAACAATATTAAAAATGTCCTGTGTGGTTTCGGTACCAATCTTCACCCCCGAATCCTGCGTTTCCAGCACACAATCGTGTACCCAAATATTGGCAGAAGGTCCATAATCTTCGGCCTGTCGGGTTGCCTTCACCACGATGGCATCGTCGCCGCAAATGATGTGGCAATGCCTGATTTCAACATTACGACAATGATCGGGATCAATTCCGTCGCAATTGGGTACATCCAGGTTGTTTCGGATGCTGACATGCTCAATCAATACATTTTCGCAACCCAACAGGTGCAGGCTCCAGCTTGGGGCTTTTTCAACAGTAATTTCTTTCACAACCAATTCATTACAACTGGTCAGGATCAATAATTTGGGACGCCATCCTTTGGGAATCCACCATTCATTTTTTTCTTCGTAATGATCCATGAATTCCAACGCCCGTCCGTTAATCCGTCCTGTTCCCGAAACGGTTAACCTGTTTGCTCCATTGGCCACAATAGCCGCTTCTCCCGAATAATCTTCTTCACGGGTACTTACAAGCAGTTCGGCATCCCCTTCCAGATGAAAATCGATATCACTTTTCAGCACCAAGGTGCCAATCAGGTACCTGTGCCGCGCAGGAACAAGCACCCGCGCCTGGTTTCCGCGTGCTGATGCCGCGTCAATAGCCCGTTGGATCGCTTCTGTATCCAAGGTCTGGCTATCACCTTTTGCACCGTAATCCATCACATTAAAAACAGCTTGTTTTTCAGTATTTTGACATCCCGTTGCCAGCAAAAGCAATACCAGCAGCAAAAGCAGATGCCAAGCACAGAACTTTCGGATCCGAAAAATTTTACCCATGTAGTTTCGTTTCGTCATTGGTTTGTTCTTTTAAATTTCTACTTCAACCGGTATACTTTAAAATCATCTATTTCTTGTCGTGACCAGGTGGTGCGGATCCCAAAATAACCGCTCTCAATTGGGTCCGGGTCGGTAAAGCTGAAAAATTCTTCGTTGTCGACAAAAACCCTGGTGGTACCCTTATACACCATCACCTCAATCAGGTAAGTGTGGTTTGGCTTTAGCAAACGAGTCGTATCGGTCAAATCGTGATACAGGATCCGCCCGCCATTTCCGTTGTACTTCCGGAAACGCGTAGTGTTATTATAATTTCCTCCTATTCCGGCGTAATACATTCGTAAGGAATCATATTCGGCAAATGCACCTTTTCGTGTAAAAAGAACCGGATTCCGAGGATCGCCGGCCATCCAAAACTGGTTCATATCCGAAAGACGGTCGTTCGGGCCACCATCCATGATCACTTTCCGTTTGTACTCAAAAAGTAAATTTCCTGACAGTTTTTGATTAAACCACACGGTAGCTCCCCGGTCAACATCAATCATCAGTTTCCCGTTTCTGATTTCAATTGTTACGCCCGGCGCCGAATCTACTTCAACTACCCAGTGATCCAGCGTTGAATCAAAACAATCCTGAAAAATTAAAGAATCTTTCTCATAGGTGAAACCCTTTTCCTGATATTTACATGCAGCCGGGAAAGCCGCTACCATACTAAAAACGACAGCTGACATGCCCGTCAGTTTTCGGATCTGCCCGATCGCTGTCCTCATTTTTCTATTTAAAACGTTCATGATTATCCGGAAGTTGATTTCCAATTAATTCCAGTAGCTGAATGGCATTTAGCCCCCATTGTGCCGTGTTATTGGTTGAAATATTTTCCACCTCATAAACCGGCTCCAGGGTTTGCGGCCCGTCAAATAAGTTCAATTCAAAGGAAGTATCCGTTTGCAAAAATTCATCCCAGGCTCGTCTGCCCCAGACCGGTTCATTTTTCATTTTCGAATAATATGCAGGAAGGCGGGCATACCAATGGCCCGGATTTCCAAGCTGTACGGACACACCGAATTCGTTATGCACACTATCGGCCGGGGCGCCGTAAAGCCGGGTAAACTGTTCCCACATTCGGGTCCATTCGGGTTCGCCCAATAATTCGGTCAATTCATAAGCCACTTCGGGGCCACCCATCAATACCGAGAGATGGGAAAAACCAATATCCTCAGGATGCAATTGAGATAGTTGGTGATTTTCCGGGTCGTACCCCATGGCTGCTCCTTTACCCGAGAACAGTCCGTAAGGCATTTCAGCCAGACTTTTTACACCCGCCATAATCTTGTCGCGCCATTTTTTGTCGCCGGTTCGTTCCCATTCGGTCATCCAGTTACCGGCCAGGGCCAGCCAGTCGGGCCCCATGCGGGCGTGGGTCTGATGCTCGCCTTTTTCAAGAATCAGCCGCAAGGGATCGAGCTCGCCAATCGCCCGGTTCGATGCTTCAGCGGAAGCCCGCATCAGGTCGCCGGTCCGTTCATCGGTGGTGAGGTAATAGTAGAACCGGCTCAAAGCGGCCTGGGCAATGCGCACTTCTTTGGAGCCGCATCCCCAGTGACGCACGTTATGACGGGAACCTAATCCTTCAAAACGCCCAAGATGATAGACGTCCACTTCCCCCGTATGGCGGGTCATGGCCTCGGCCATCCGGAATATGTCTTCGCGGCCGCTGCGCAAAAAACTGTACCACAACCACAGGTTGGGCATCAGCTCGGTATTGTCCCAGGCATAGCCGCCAATATCGTAGCGCCACACATGGCGCCCGGGATCGTAGGCGTGCATGACATCGCCATAGTCCCAGAATCCATACCAGCGGCGTTGTTCCACTTCCAGCCGGTAGTAGCTGAAGGCTTTGTCGAGTTGGTTTTCCAGCCACTGTTTCCCCGGAGTGCTTCGGTCGGGCAAGCTCCAAATGCCAAAAGCCGGCACCTGATGCAGATATTCCGGGCTGACTGTCAATAGCGGCGGATGGTTGGCCAGGCGGGTGATTTCAGTCAGTGTTTCCGAAGAAGGAACGGCCGGGCTTGCAAACAGCACGAACTCGGTGGTGCGGCCAACGCCGGTAGCGCTGCTGAAACCCGGCTGCACATCCTCGTAGCTGGCGTCCAGGTTGTGGCCCCAGGGAATGGTGTCGTAATGGCGCATATCCATGGCGGGCGCATCGGGCGACCACATCCAGGCAAGTAATTTGGCGGTATCACTTCGGGCATTTTTTATTTCCAGGGCTGAAGGGTAGGATTGCCAGAAGTCGCGCATGCAGACCGCCAGCCCTCCGGAAACATCGCCTGCAAAGACCATCCCCTGTGAACGAGTTCCGGCCCCGGCATCAATCCAGGCGCTCGCCGGGTTGGTCCGCTTTTGAATCGTAAAACCATCCGAATTCAATTGGTTCAGTTTAAAATCGGCCCACGAAGCCCAGTGGTGAAGCAGGAATTGTTGATTCTCAGAAAACGATTCCCTCCCGGGGATGTGTTCTCCACAGAGTTGTTTTTTGTATAAATCGTCTGTACGAGACAAGGGAACCCGCCCGGTAAGCGGCTGTACCGGCTCGTCCCACAGCCGGCCTTCCTGACCCGAAAAACGAATGTGTCGGTTATACAGTTCTTCATCCAAGGGAACATCAAAACTGACGCCCAGTCCGCGGATAAAGTCCTGTTCCTGATCGCCGTCGTAAATGATGGTATGCACCATTTTTACGGTTGGCAGGCCGGCATAAAAATACAGGCGCACGACAAAGGGCAGCCAGCTCCGATTGCCCGACACCGATTGGTGATAGCCTTCCACCTTGACGACGGCCCGCACCGGCCCCGCCTGCTCCAACGTAAGCCTGTCAATGTAGCCCGTAAACGTTTCAACTGATGGTTGTGGCCCGTAATCTGCTGTTGGCCCCTGTTGCAGCAGACAAACTAATTCGCCTCCCGTTGAAACCGTTTTACCTTCCACCGTCAGTAAGCCAATCAGCTGGTTCCCCGAGCGCGGGATTTCGCAGATCAGCGCCCCGGTATTCACCCGGAAAGATGTTGCTGTTTCGTCCACGCAGAGACTTTTTGCGGGTTCAAGTGGTTGCGGCTCCTTCGCAGCTTCGAGAAGAAAGGGGCCGGTAGCAGAGGCATCAAGTACGGTGCTGAGTCCAATCCATTTCAGTGAGCCGTCGGGCCAGAAAGCCAGCGGCCAGCTTTGCAACGGAAGCGTACTGCCCGTTATCGTAACCAAGCTATATTCCCGCCCGGGCTGCACCTGTCCTTGCCGAAACGGCACACCCCAGCTCACACCCGTTGAAAAACCTGGAGCCTGATCACCCAGCCAGTTCAACCGGACAGGCTGACTTTGCGATGCGCCAGGAAGAAATGTCAGGCAGAGAGCCAGTAAAAATAAAGGCACCAAAAGAAAATAACTGCCGGAACCAGGCTGTTTGCTCAATGAATTGTTCATTTTATCGGTTTTTAGAAATTGGGACAAATCACACGGAAACTAAACTCACCATTTGGGAAATAATGGTACCAGCATGATATCGCTCTCGGTCAGCAGGCTCGAGTTGATGAGTACCCATTGGCCGTCGGGGCTGACCGAAGGGTGTAAGTGTGCTTCCCTGGTGAACGGACTGATGCTTTGCAGGCGATGCCCCTGGGTCAACAATACCACATCATCCGGATTACTTGCGTTGATGCGGTAAAGCTTCCCGTCAAAGGTATCGGCTACCAGGTACTTCAAATCGGGCGAGGCATTGCAGTGCCAGTATCCTCCTGCACCGGTTTGCCCGTGAAAGTTCAGTTGATTGGTCCGGACATTCAGAGAGTATAATCCGGTTTGATTGACCTGCAGGCGGTCGAGGTGCCCCATCAGGTGAAAAAGAATGCGATCAGGCCCCATAAATACTTCGTGGGTTACCCAATCATTATCCCGCTCCTGATAAACCGGACGGTTCGTGACCTTTCCGTCAGGAGCAACCGAAAGATACCACATGCGCTGGGGCGAGTCGCCGCCGGTTTCCCAGCAATACATCATTTCGCCCGAAACATACGGATTAGCCTGCAAGTGACCGATCCAGACAGGAACTTCCAATAGCTTGGTGGTTTTACCTGTTTCAAAATCGAAGCTGTAAATAGCCGATAAATCTTTTTCCAACCGGGAAGAAAAGAATATACGTTTTTCACTGGCATCCAAACCCAAACCGGAAGGTCGGATGGAGTCCGGAATATGTCCCAGAACAAGTTCATAATCATCCGGAGATCCAACTTTCCCTTGTTCGCTGTCGCTTAGCAGATTTCCGAGCTTTAGTTCTGTTACCTGGTTTTCACGAATGTGGTAAGCCGAGTTTTTATGCCATCCCAAATGCAGGTTATATCCGCGATCGCCGGTTGTGATCTGAACGATTTCAAAATTTTCCATCGAAAGCGCATAAGCCTGTCCCCCACCGCGTTCCTGACGGACCGTGCGATTAGAGGTAAACACGACGTATTTCCCGTCGGGGGTCCATTGCGGATGGGTTTGGTACATTTTTGAACTGCTGTGGCGCGAAGTCGTCAGGGCGTTTACCGTCACACCGGTCCCCCGATCAACAAAGCTGTAATTTTCGGCCGGGAAACGTTGCCCGAAAATATCCTCTCCTGCCATATCAAAGGTATGATAAACATGTTTCAGACGACTGTAATCCACTCCTTCCAGTACTTGGCTGAACGTGTTTCGTGTCATTAATGAAAAAAGGAGTGTAGTTCCGAGTAATTTTAGAACATTGGACTGACATTGAGCCAGAATGTTCACCGTTAAATATTGTATTGTATTGTTTTTCATTGTTTTGGTTTAAGTCAAGAAGTTATCCTTGTTGAATACAACATAAAAACAAGACCAACCCGATCGCCATAACTGACAAGCCGGGCTGGAATGTTTCAGTTTTAGCCCGGAATTGCGATGTATTCCGGGCTAAAAATTGATTAATTATAGCCAGGATTCTGGCTCAGGTTCGGATTGGCATCCAAAGCTGTTTGAGGAATCGGATAAAGATTTCTGAATTCCTCTGAAACTGCCTTAAACTCCCAGGCTGAGGTAAACTTGCCAAAGCGGATCAAATCGCGACGGCGGGACATCTCGAAAGTCAGTTCCCTACCCCGCTCATCCAGAATATCATCCAGGCTGACTGCACTCAGGATACTGGCGTTACTGCGTCCGCGAATCAGGTTGACCAAAGGCAAAGCCAGGTCGGTTTGTCCTTTACGTGCATAGGCTTCGGCTTTCATTAAAAAGATTTCGGCATAACGCAGAAAAGCAATATCATTCCCGGCATTACCTCCATTGGTATTCGGGTCGAGCCCCCACTTGATCCATTTGATCCCGGCGTTCATGGGTTGACTACGTATACCCGTGGCAGGGATGATTTCATAAGGAACCGGTCCCTGGGTAGACTTTCCTTCTACATACAAAGCAGAATTACCATCAGGCACCACCCGTTCTACCATGACCACATTCCCGTTCCGCGGGTCAATCAACGGCCCATGACCAAAAAACATCTTTTTCCGCTCATCCTGGTCTTCAAACAGGTTCATCACCGATTCGCGGGTCTGGAAACCATTCTGCGGCGTATAAGGCAATCCAAACAAACCGCCGCTGATTCCGGGCAACACCTTCTGGACTAACGGGTGTCCGACCCCGCCGGCTACATTCGGTGTATAAATCCCGCCAAAAATGAATTCGGCATTTTCTTCATTGTTGTAAACAAAATTGTCGAAGTAATTATCCAGCAATTGGTAGGCTCCCGAGCTGATGACCTTGTCACAATAGGTGATCACGTCATCGTTATGCGCCGATCCGGCATAGACCTCAGCATTCAGATAAACTGTTGCCAATAAGCCAAAAACAGCTTCTTTGGTGATCCGTCCATAGTATTCACTCCCAACATTAGCCTGAGAAGGCAAATCTTCGGCGGCGGCTTTCAACTCATCAACAACAAAATTAAATACTTCAACACGGGTATTTTGTTTAGGAAGATCATTGGCATCTACTTTGGCGCCCGTAAAAACAGGTACGTTTCCAAATAAATCCATCAAAAAGAAATAGGCATATGCCCTGAGAGCACGCAGTTCAGCAATAGGGCCGTCCAATCCTTCAATACCGGAACTTTCAAGAGAAGACAACAGCGCATTGGTCCTTCCCACGGTAGCGAAAAAAGAGTTCCAGGACGAAGAAAGATACGAATGATCTGCGGTCCACTTATGCTCGGTTATTCTTTCAAAGGCATCTCCCGACCACCATCCCTGGATCTTGCCGGTTACCAGAACCTGGTCGGCCGACATTTCCATAATCCGGTATTCGGTCCCCATGCCGGTAATGGTTGCAAAGTTCCGGTAGATTCCCGATAAGGAAGAAAGTACCTGCGTTTCACCCTGGTAATAAGTTTCGGCAACATATTCCGAATATACATCTTCATCCAGGGTACAGCTGGATATCACATTCATGGACAAAGCCAATAAAAGTGCCAGATATGTTTTATATGTTTTTTTCATTTGTCTCATATCATCTTGTTAATTAAAAATTGACATCTTATCTAAAACGTAATATTTGCACCCAGCATGAACACCTGTGGTCGTGGGTAAACCAGGTAATCAATACCGATCGGGGCAATTCCTCCGCGGTTGGTATTAGTGCGTACTTCCGGGTCGAAGCCTGAATAGTTGGTTATCACAAACAGGTTTTGTCCGGTAACATATACCCGCGCTTTTGATAAGAAGGCGATATTTTTTGTCTTAAAGGTATACCCGATACTTAGGTTGTCGAGCCGCAGGTAGCTTCCGTCTTCCATCCATCTGGATGAATATTGCGCCGCCTGTTCGTGAGACACTCCGCTTTCGACGGCATATTTCAGCACATTGACCCCTGGCGTTGGTTTCGTGTAGGAGAACTCAGCAGCGGTATTGTTGAAAATATCGTTGCCGACTACCCCGCGAAAAGAAACAGACGCATCAAAACGTTTCCAGAATACCGAACTGGAAAAACCAAAGGTAAAATCAGGATTAGCGTTGCCAATAACGACATGATCAGCTCCGTCGACTCCATCTACGTCCAAATAGGTTTCCATACCGTTTTCATCAAGTCCCAGAAATTTGGGGCCGTAAAAAGTTCCGATAGGCAGCCCGGGTCTGATAATTTGTGCGCTACCGTCATGATTCATCAAGCCGGAAGCAGGAGAGGTATTAATTTCGTCGCGCGTAAACTGCGAGTTTGACAACGAAATAACCTCATTGAGATTACGGGCAAAGTTCAAACTGGCTTTCCACTGAAAATCATTTTTACTGATTAATGTACCGTTCAGCGAGAACTCAAACCCCTTATTTTCGACTTCGCCCACGTTGGCCCATTGGCTTGTTACAACCGACGGGGCTACCGTTGAGAATTCCAAAAGCAGGTCGTTGGTATTTTTCTTGTACAAATCAATCGTGCCGGAAAAACGTCCGTCGAACAATTCCCAGTCTAGGCCCAGGTTAAGCTGAGTCGTTTCTTCCCACTTTAAATCGGGGTTGGCATAATTGCTGGGCAGCACACTTGGTATAACGACTCCCCCCAACACATAAACCGATGAACCACTCACGGTTAATTGTTCACGGTACAGGTTATTCGGGATTTCCTGGTTACCGGTCACCCCGTATCCCAGGCGTAATTTCAGGTTTGTAATCTTGTTCTTATTAAAAAATGGTTCGTCTGCAATGTTCCAGGCAAAAGCACCGGAAGGAAACAGACCCCAACGATAGTTTTCACCGAAACGACTGGAACCGTCATTCCTTAACGTGAAAGTAAACAAATAGCGGTCTTTCAGTTTCAGGTTCATTCTTCCGTAAACCGAACTCAGCCGGTTTGCACTTTTATACGAGGTATTGGATAAGATATTTCCGGATTGCATCAGATTCCAGGCCGTTGCATCGGAAACAAACTGATTAGCCAGCGTAAAGGTGTTTTCTGTAACATACCGATAAAAAGAATAACCGACCAAAGCGCTGAAACTGGTGTTTTCATTGAAATCCTTTGCATAATTCAGGTTTGTTTCCATCGTTGAACTGTAATTTTTCAGTTTACTAATAGAAGCCCGTCCTTTTTCAGCAGCAGCAACCGGGTGAGTCGACGGAATATGAATAAACCGTTCGATGGCCTCATCGGTATGTCCTAAATTAACCGACACACTCAGCGGATCGATAATTTTGTAGGAGAATGATGTACTTCCGATAAAATTATTGGTATGGCTTTCATCGGTCACTTCTTTCCACGAAACCGGGTTAACCCGCAATTCACCCAACTGGTAGTAACTGCCATCGGCATTGTATACCGGAAGCGTTGGCGCCCAGCGTAAGGCATCTTTCAGAATATTTCCCCCTTCGTTGGCAACGTTTGAAGAAACAGGCACATCGTCGTTGTCAATTTTTGCGTAAGTCAGGTTAATCGCAATATTGAGTTTCCCATCCAATGCCTTGTGGTTTGCATTTAAGCGCGTAGTGTATTTCTCCAGTTTTGAAGACAAAATAATTCCCTCCTGGGTACTGTAACCAAGTGACGCGCGATAATTGCTGTTGGCCGAACCACCGCCAAAGGCCAGGTTGTGGTTTTGACTGAGCGCCGAACGGAAAATCGCATCCTGCCAGTCCGTGTCGGCCCCTTCATCGGGATAGGGATAGCCGTTGGTCACGGCATAATCGCGGTATTCATCTGCCGACAGAAAATCCAATTTTTTTCTGACAGACGACAGCCCGAAGTAGGTATCATACGAAATCGATTCGCCAAGTTCTTTTTTGCTTTTGGTGGTAATCAGGATCACCCCGTTGGCGCCACGCGATCCATAAATAGCTGTCGCAGAGGCATCTTTCAAAATGTCAATCGACTCGATATCGGCCGGGTTCAGGGTATTCAACGGGTTGGACCCTTCGGAAGAAAAAGGAGAAGTTCCGGTTTCACCGGATACATTGACATACAAATTTGCCGAATTGAACTGCATCGGGATTCCGTCAATCACATACAACGGATCGTTACCGGCAGAAATAGAGCTGGTACCGCGAATGCGTACCGTGGAGGTTGCCCCCGGACGTCCACTGCTCTGTACAATGTCAACCCCGGCAATTTTGCCCTGAATCAGTTGCTCAGGAGCGGCTGTTACACCCAGGTTAAAATCTTCACTTTTTATAGATGACATCGCTCCGGTGACATCACGTTTTTTTACGACACCGTAACCAATGGCCACTACTTCATCCAAACCAATGGTTTCTTCTTCCATCATCACATCAATCACTGTTTTTCCGGCCAGCTGGATTTCCTGGAATTTCATCCCTACAAAACTGAAAACCAAGGCGCCGTCAGCCGGTACATTCGTCAGGCTGAAGCGGCCTTCTGAATCGGTAATGGTACCGATGGTCGTACCTTTCACCACAACCGTAACCCCGGGCAAAGGAAACCCCGAAACATCTTCTACTTTACCCGATATGGTTTGCTGTTGCCGAACCTGGCGTACCATATTCCGGTCGGTAATCACCACGTTCTTTCCAACAAATTCAAACTCATAGCCATTGGGGATCAACACTTGTTGAAGAATACTCTCAACCGTCGCATCTTTTACCGATAGGGTAATGTTGCGCCGGTCGGTCAGCAGGTTGCTTGGCACCAAAAACCCAATATTCAACTGCTTTTCAATCACTTCAAAGACTTCAGTTAAATTGGCATTTTCAAATGTTAATGATAGTTTAGCCGATTGGGAACTCACGGTTTTTGCATTTGTCATCAATGCAGACACCAAAATCAGAAATAAGATTAATCGCATCATAAGACCCAGTTTTTTCAGGTAATAACGGGCTAAGAACCCGCTGGATACAGATTTTTTTTTCATAAGTTTGTACTGTTATTATTATTACTATTTGGGATTGGTAGTCCCTTATATTTGCGGGCAATATTGGTAGTATTGCCCGTTTTTTTTATTCCAGGTAAATCAAGTCAGGCTCGGGGAACCGTTCTTCGCGTTGCACCTTCATCGGAATGGATATTTTCAACATCGTAATCACATCGCCAATGGAAGTTTCGTAATGAAAAGTTCCTGAAAACCGGTAATTACCGGCCAGACTTTTATTCCTGTAAATAAATTTCACGTGATAAATGGCTTCCAGGTTCCGGGTAATTTCACCCAGGGTAGCATCCCTGAAAATAATCTTCCCGTCTTTCCAGGCCGTGTACAAGTCGGTATTTACCTGTTTGATCCGAACTTCGTTGTTCGCGGCATTCCATTCGAACAGTTGGTTGGGTTCAAGCAGATATTGTTCGCCAAGGTTTGTTCTTAACTCGATCTTTCCTTCCACCAATGTGGCCTGAAAAACCCCGGAACCTTCCTGTGCAAATACATTAAAGCTGGTTCCCAGCACCTTGATGTCGGCCTGTCCGGTGTGCACGGTGAAGGGATTGGTTTCGTCGCGGGTTACTTCAAAAAAAGCTTCGCCGTCCAGCGATACCTGCCGGTGTTTTTTGTTGAATCGCGAGTCGTACTGCAAACTTGTCCCCGGCCGGAGGTACACGAGAGTTTGATCAGGCAACGTAATCACTGAATTATTTAACCGGTTGGCAGAAACCGTAAAGATCTGCCTTTCGGCATCATCCCGTTCCTGATAATAAAAACGGGCGCCCCACCAGCCGGCATTCAGTAAAACAAATACCACGGCCGCATAACGCAGAAAGGTTTTCAGACTTAGTTTTTTTGACTTTGCCCCAAGCTGCTTTTCTCTGATCCGCTCCCAGGTGTCTGTCAGGCTAACGGCTGGTTCTTCGTGTTTCATCTGACCGGCCCACAACCAAATCTTCAGATAATCCTTCAGTCGTTGCTTATTGGATGTTTCTTCCATCCATTTATCCAGTTCCTGCAGCTCATCAGTGCCGGCGTCTTTCTGAAGGAAGCGGTTAATTATTTTATCAATATGGTCCACTCTGTCATTGTTCATGCTATAAAAACACAAAAAACAAAGTAAACCCTATATAAAGACTGAAAAAAAAATCAGGATTACAGAAAAGAAATTAAAACAGAACGAATCTGCATGTAACGACCGGGGAGATCTTCCCCCTGGAGATAGGGAGACAGTTCTTCCCTCAGGCTTTTCAGGGCCCGGGTGATATTTGCCTCAACGGCCTTTACCGAAATATCCAGCTTTTGGGCAATTTCTTTGTTCGGCAAATCGTCGAAACGACTCATCCGAAAGACCTCGCGGCATTGCGGGCTGAGATTAGCGACAGAAGCCTGTATTTTTTCCGACAGTTCGCGGAACAACAAAACATCTTCGCCTGTTTCGGTAAGTAAGCGGTAATTGATAGCGGCCAGCAAATTGCCGGCATCCGCTTCGCCCGGGTATTTCTTCTTCCTGTCGCGCAATAAATTCAAACATTTGTTGCGCACGACAATGAACAGGTAATTTTTTACTTCTGCTTCCGAATGCAGATTGACCCCTTGTTCCCAAAGTTTAATAAAAGCATCCTGTACCACCCCTTTTGCATCCTCATCGTGATGTAAAAAGTGAAGCGCAATTTTGTAAAAAGCATTGAAGTGACTGTGATAAACCGCGTCAAACGCTTTTTGCCTGATGGGTGGAGACGTATCGGGAACCATTCCTTTGTGTATGTCCGACAAAGCTATGAAAAATATCATTTGCGAACACGCCGGCACAAACAGGTCATTTCGCACCGGTGAACCGGAGTGGGAATCACATTTTCAGACCCGGTTAAGATCCAAATAATAAACTACTTCGAATCGCTAAAATGAAGAAGAATGAGCGGATATTGCTACATGATAGATTCTCCCTTTTGACGTATCAAAATCAATCTCAAAAAAGCCAGGCTCCTGCTTTTTATCGCTTATGACAGACATCTCCGGGTCTTTCGTTTCTGAAAAAAACAGTAGAGGGTTCGTGTTTTCACCGATGACCGGCCTGGCGTCAACACCCGAAACTTTTACCGGAGCACTTGTACGAAGGCGACAATTCCCTCCGGCAGAAGAAGTAATTTTTGCCCATGCAAGTTGCCCGTCTTTCCACTCCATATCGACCGTGAAACCACCGCGTGCTTTTAATCCCGATACTTTACCATTAGGCCATCCGGAAGGCAGGGCGGGCAGCAAATGCAGGACGCCGGTATGGCTTTGCACGAGCATTTCGGCAACACCGGCTGTATACCCGAAATTGCCATCGATCTGAAACGGGGGATGAGCATCGAGCATGTTCATATAAAGGCCGCCGCCGGGCTTTTGTTCCCTGCCAAAACCACAGGGAGTAAACAGGTTTCGGATAATCAGAAAAGCATGGTTGCCGTCGAGCATCCGGGCCCAGAAATTAATTTTCCAGCCCATCGACCAGCCGGTAGCGCCATCGCCGCGAAGCTCGAGCGAACGCCGGACAGCCCGGAACAGTTCCGGAGTAGTGAATGCGTTGATCTGGCTGCCGGGGTGCAGGCCGTATAAATGCGACAAGTGCCGGTGCCTTGGGTCGGGTTCTTCAAAATCGTGAGCCCATTCCTGTAGCTGTCCTTTTGCGCCAATCCGGTACGGGGCCAGATGATCCAGCTTCGCAGAAAGTTTTTTCCGAAACGCTTCATCCGTTTCCAAAATCTCTGCGGCCCTGGCCGTCGAGGCAAACAGTTCGCGGATAATCGCCATGTCCATCGTCGACCCCATACTGACGCACGCACGTTTTCCTTCGGGAGTGAAGAAGTAATTTTCAGGCGACGTGCCAAAAGGGGTTGCCCATTTCCCGTTTTCATCTTTAACCAGCCATCCCGACATAAATTCCGAAGCGCCTTTCATCAGGGGATACGCTTTTTCTTTTAAAAACCGGATATCTCCCGAAAACAGAAAATGTTCCCATAAATGAGACGACAGCCACGCGCCCGACATATTCCAAAAGGCCCACGAAGCGCTTCCATCGGTGGGGTATGGTTCCCGCCATATCGATGAATTATGGTGGGCTGCCCACCCTTCCAGTCCGTACATACGGGTTGCCATTTCTTTCCCGGTCTCAGCCAGTTCTTCCACCAGCCGGAACAAAGGTTCGTGACATTCCGGAAGATTAGCGCTTTCAGCCGGCCAGTAATTCATTTGTGTATTGATGTTCATCGTATAACCACTATTCCAGGGGGGCATCACTTTGTCGTTCCATATTCCCTGAAGGTTCATGGGCTGCCCGCCGGCCCGCGAGCCTGAAATCATCAGGTAACGGCCAAACTGAAACAACAAAGCCGCCAGGGCCAGGTCGTTGTCTTCAGCAAAACGGATAATACGTTCGTTGGTTGGCGTCTCCTGCGCCTGAACGCTGCTGTTTAGTTCGAGCGACACGCGGTTAAACAATTCCTGATAGTCGGCAATGTGCCTTTTCTTCAAACTATTATAATTTTTCTTTTCAGCGTTTGCCAAAATAGTCATTGCTTTTTCCGAAGGGTCGATGCCTTCGCTGCTTGGGCTTTTTTGGAAACCGTTGAACGAAGTCGCCGCCGAAAAAATCAGTACCACCTCATTGGAGTTGCTAATATGCAGGCGGTCGGCCCCAGCCTGAATGTTCCCGTTTTTCAAAACAGCTTTCAGCCGCGCATCGAAAAACATTCCCTTGTTTCCTATTTCATCGCCGTACAAAACCTGTTTTTCAAATTTCCGTTTCCCATCCTTGTCGAATATCTCAGGGTGTTTGTGCTGCTCTTCCGATTTTTCGATAATCTCCAGCGGCCTTACCAGCACATGCCCGGGAGCCTGGCCTTTCATCACCAGCATATTCCCCGACGCAGAAACATCTGCCGTCGGGTGGGGCAAACTCATCGACACTTCGAAATCCAGCGCCGGTTTGTCGGCTGTAATTTTCATCACCATCACTTGGTCGGGGAATGAAGCATACGTTTCCCTTCTGAAATGAACTCCATTTTGCACATACGAAACCGTGTGTACCGACCGGGCTATGTCGAGTTCCCTTTTGTAGCCTGAAACTTCCCCTTTGCTGTTAAACCGGAAAAACAAATCGCCAAAAGCCTGATATGGCTGAGCTTGTCGGCCCTGCCAGTTTTTGCGGATAAAAGTTTCAACCTGTTCGTACTTCCCCTGACGGAGCATTTCAAGGGTTTCGTCAAAACCATCGCGTACATTTATATTGCTGAAGGTGGCGCCGGGTTCGCCACTATACAGGGTGTTTTCATTAAACTGAAGCTGCTCCTCCTCCACCCCGCCGAATATCATTGCACCAATGCGTCCGTTCCCGATGGGAAGCGCTTCGTTCCAGTTAGTAGCTGGATGTGTGTACCACAACCTATTATTTCCCTGCCTTTCCGCGTTAATGCAGGAGCAAAACAAAACGGCAAACAACAATAAAAGTCTCATCATCTCACTATTTTATTATTTTTAAAAATACGGCATAAGGACAGGTAACCGAGGTGAGGTAAACCGGGTTTTGCCTGTTTCCCGAGGGGTGAAAGCATTCGTAAGGCGCTCCAAACTCTTCCCCTTTCCGGTAATCGTGCATCTTCAGGTCGTCCAGGTACTCCCCGGCCAGTTTGCGTGCAGCGCCGCCATCAACCTTTGCAATGGCGTAACAAACCCAACCGACAGGAGTTCCCCAGTATGCCCCATTCTGATTAGGTATCCTTTTTCGCACGGGAACGCTCCCAGGCAGTTGTGCCACTGTAATCGTCGCTTGTTAAAATATGGCGGATATTACCCTTGTAGGCCAAAGTGCCATCGTGAAAAGCCCCAGCCAGACGGGTACAGGTTTTTTGTAACTTTTCCCCTTCCATAATACCCAGGTAAACAGCAAATGCCGTCGCCCACACATCCGGTTGGTTACTTTGCCCTGTTGAAGCGGCCAACATACCGTTCTGATCGTAAAACAAGGCCAGAATATTGGTTTTCAATGTCTCTGCCAGTTGCCGGTATTCTTCTACTTTCGGGGTATTGCCGATTTTTTCAAAAAGACGGGCAAGCTCAACCGATGACTGATATTTCAGTAAAGACGGAAAACAAAGGTCGCCGGTGATAACAATGGCGTCCCTGAACCCGAAATCCACACCGCGAAGATTTTCTGTGGTGTAGACAAGCGGATTGCCTATTCTGGTTGGTGGCACCCTGTATGCCATTTCCAAGCGGGCAATAAGGGGAAGGCCTTTAATTTCGGATAATAGAAATTGGTAATCAGTTGTTTGTTCTGTATAAAAATAAGCCTGATGGATAAAATAAAACTGGTCGCAATAGGGAGGAAAAGTTCCCCAACGCAGCGATCCCTGGTCTTCGTAACTATATGTTCCCGGGAAAAAAACGGGCAGCCCGTCATCAATCCGGATGTGGTCGGCAATAGCACCCTGCGGTATCATGCAGCCTTCTTTGGTAATCATGGTTTGGTCGCACTGGGTTGATGCCGTCAGTTTCAGCAAATGTTTCTGTTCTTCGGAAGTAATAAATCCGCATTCCAACGACATGACATAATCGCGGACCCAAAATGAAGGGTAACAATCGCGCCCTCCGGGACGGATGAGTATCCCTCCTGTACTATTGGGCCCAAAATCGGCGGAAACAACCTGCTCTGGATAAATACGGGAACTTTCCAATACATCTTTTGTCATCCGCTCCAGAAAAAGCAAATCGTCGCGACTGACCATCGGTTCTTCTTTTGACTGGGCAAAGACAAGACTACCTGCAAAAATGAGTAAGCTGGCAACCGCCCATATCTTCGTTTTGCGCAAAACACAAAACAGGGGCAATACGGTTATTTTCTCTATTTTCTTCATTTTTCTCAATTATCTATTTTGGTATTAGAAACTAAAATTCATCGACTGCCCCTGTACCAGCAATTCTTCCTGCTTTAGCTCTTTCTTCCCAATCCCCTCCAATCCAAAATATTTTAACCGGACAGCGCCATGTAACACATCCAATACGGCGGTTACTTCCCGGTTGTTCTTCTGAATTTTCACAGTTCCCCAGGCCGAACCATTACTCCAGAAATACGTTCCGGGCACCGATGTAAATTCAATTAATTTATCTACCCCTGAATACCGGAACCTGGTAATAGCCAAAGGTGCAGCCCAACTGTCCATTGCCCGTGCATAATGATGACCGCATTCCGCTTCATCGAAAGGGTTGCGTTTTCGGCCATCAAAACGGTCGCGAATGTTTTTTATGCAGAGTATCCCCCGATCGGTTAGCCCTTCATACAGCATCCCAACAGCAGCTACATATTCGAATCCGGTCATCACTTCATTGTAATAAGGGAACGGATATTCAGGCCTTTCTGATGGGTAGGCAGCCATTATTAGACCAGGTTCATCATCGAAAACATACGATCGGTGATGATTGAAATGGTTCCACATGTTTTCGCGGTAATTGTATTTCATAATGCTGTTCAGCGTAGCCATAATTTTTCCCGGACTGGCCAGATAACCTAAACCGCAAACATGCGCCATGTACTGGCCCACCAATTGATCTACCAGGCAACCTTTCCCTAATTGAAAATCAGGAGTTACAAAATTCCTGCTTCCCATTCCAACTATCAATAACGGATTTACATTTTCCTTTTTCAATGGCGGTACGATTTGCTGTATGTAATATTCTCCATTGAAAAGATTTTCGTCAGTCCACCTGCTACCGTTTTCAAACAATTTGCGACAAGTTATCGCAAAACTTTTATCGCCCAGATATTTGGCCATTTCTTCGCAAGCCCTCAGCGCTCCAAGGTACCAAAGCTGCATCTGCGGATTGGGCCCAAAATACTCCACATCCATCGTGTTGTGCTGGCATCCCTCCATCACGCCGTCCTTATCACTGTCCCAACCATTTTTAATCCAGCAGAATTCCATTGCTCTTTTAACCTTAGGCCAAAGTTCCTTCAAAAAAGCATCATCGCCTGAAAGTTGCCAGTCGCGGTACATCTTCATAATTGCCCCCATTTGCCCGTCGGCGGCAGCCTTTCCTAATTTGTTTGTTTTATTTATTGGCAGCTTGGTTCGAAAACTCATTAACCCGACGCTGTCGGTCGATACCCCAAATTCAATTGCACGCATTGATCGTGACAGGTCGCCAAACAAGAAGGCAGTCGCCTGCTCGTAATTCCATACGTGGGTGCACGACCCGTAGCAAGAGCCAACCCTGTCCATGGTACCTTCCCAGCCAAACATTGTCCCATCTTCCGTCCGGAAAACAGTTTGGGAGCGAAGCGTACTCAGGTTAAACAATGCAGCTTCCTTGACCACTTCAGGTAAATCACTGCTGATAAAAGCATCGACAAAGGCAATGGTTTTTTGTTCAAGGGCGGGCATGCTGGCATGAGTCTTCATAATCACATCCCAGGCATTGCAGTATTGCGTAGTGTAGTAATTCCCGACTTTTGACTCCGACCAGGCAAAGCGGTTGGGAAAATGCCAGGTAATGTAAAATGAAACTTCCTTTATTGAGTTGGCGGGGATGTCAAAAGATAAAGCCAAAGCACCGGTTGGTTTATTGCGCTGATTATATGATGTATTTGTCAGCTTGCCATCCTGACTGAAGTCGTCCCAGAACGATAAGATTTCACTTCCCCACCCCTTTGGAGAAACAGAAGTTTTATAGCTGATCGTTCCATTCGCATCTGTTGTTAGCGCGATCGTCCCCCAAGCCGGATCGTGTATATCGACCCCTTCGGAACTCATATAAATCCCTTTTAGGACACCTTCCGTACGAAATTCATTTTTGTTTTTGTCGGCGCCATACAACACCTGCTCCCCCTTTCCATCAGGTTTCTGCTTACTTCCATCAATACCGATAAAATTGTCCATCACCCCGCATACGGATATCGCCACCAGCTGATTGGTTTTATTGGTCAAAACAAAGCGAAGGATAGCAATGGGAATTCCGCTGGCATCTGCATCTCCGGGGATCAAGGGGTTAAACGCTTTTATTTTTACATCTAACGGAACATCCGGATCGGATAAATTAACCTGGACAAAAGGATAGGCTGCATCGAAACTGGCATTCCGGAAACGGGGCAATCCGTGGTTTTCGACCGGTTGCCCATTCATGGATTCGTACTGATGGTATTCCAACGGCCCTGTCAACGATTTTACATTGGTTTTCCCATCGTTTGTCCTGGTGTATAAACAAAAGACAGGGGAAATGCTACCCGGATCGTTCCGGTTATAGCTCCCCGGATTTTGTTTTGCCGGGGTATTCATAATCTCCCACTGGCGCAGATCTCCCCTCCCTCCGATATTCACTGTTCCTGTACCAATGCCACCTATCGGTAACACAATTTTTGACAAATGCTCCTGCCCGTAATGTTTAAGTACCGGCCACTCCGTAACAGATTGTCCATTCACAGTAAAAACAATAAATACAACTATTGCAAACAATGCCCATTTTGTCATCTTCCTTTTGTTTTTTAATGAATATCAGTTTTTCATTCCATCCATTTTTTCCTTCAGGCAAGGGACACAATTCGATTCAATCCCATCAATCCCCAGACCAATAAGGCGCAACGCATCGGCGGGCTGATCAACTGTCCACGCCATCACCTTCAGTCGATACCGGTGGGCCAACTCCACCATTTCTTTATCGATATCGGTATGTTTTATATCAACCGCATCCAGACCGGCATTGGCTGCCTGCTGTATTTTTGCTTCCAACCCTGCCCTTCCGTTTATCAGCCAGTGGCATTCGTTGCCGGGGAATATTTTTTTTGCTTCGGTTATTGTTTTGAAATCAAAAGAAATCAGGGCTATTTGTTTTCCTTTTTTGCTCTTTTTTATCACTTTTTTCAGGTATGGCAGGCACTCAACGCCGCACTTCAACTCAATAATCAGTTTTCGCCCCGGAGGTACTGTGGCAATTATTTCTTCAAGAAAAGGGATTTTTTCTCCCTTGAATCCCGCTCCTTTAAACGACCCGACATCCAATGTGCGAAGTATCCGCGAATCAGTCTCCTTTACCACAAAATTCTGTCCTGACGTTTTTCTGGTGTTGTCGTCATGAATAACCATTAACCGTTTGTCCTTCGACAGGTGAATATCAATTTCTACCGCATCGGCTCCCTGTTCCCAGGCAAGGCGCACCGCAGCAAGCGTGTTTTCAGGGGCTTCCAGCGACGATCCCCGGTGAGAGCTAAATTCCGGCTGGGCGTTCAACGCCGGCGACAACAAAGACAGTAATAAAATAAGATAAGTTTTTACAGGTTGCATCGGCCTTTATTAAATATATGTTGACAAATTATCTGATATCAAGTGAAGAACCTTCACTGATTACTGTTACCTGGGCTCTCGAATTGATTCCTTCTGTCCCTTTCCCCGAAAATGAAATTTGATTTTCGCCCGGGGCCAATACCAGAACTTCGTTATCGATTCTAACCTCCATCAAAAGTTCCCCTTTCGGTCCGTACAATTTACAGTCGGATGCCGAATTCAGTTCGAGGAACATGCCCGGGTTCATGGTGACAGGAAAGGTGATTTTTTTCCCGTTGACCGTGATTTCGGGATTTTCGAGCGGAATGGGAACCATTGGCAACGCTTTTACCGGCCCTATTTTGCATTCAACGTCTTTTCCCGGGGGGAGGTTATTATACCATAACTGGAACTTTTCAATATGGTTAAAATCGACGGTATGCCTGTAGGAGTCATATACATAAAAATGGGAGTCGTCGGGCCAGCTATAATCACTGATTTTAGAGGACTCTATTTCAACAAGTTCAAAATATTTCCAGCCGGTAAAGTCAATCGTGATAAAACGGTCGCCGTGGGCGCCATGCGAAATGTGCATCGGGCTCCTTACGCTCAGGTTGAGTACCTGCCCGTTGCCATCTCCTTTCACCCAGACCCCAAGCGCCTTGTTCCTACCCAGATTGACCGCCGGGACAAACGTTTTTTCCAGATTGATATAGGAACCATCTTGTGGCGATTTGCCGGCGTTTTTTGCAGAGAATGTTCCGCTTATTTCCCCATCGGGTGTTTTTTCTTCGGAAATGCTGATTCGGCCTGCAATCCCTTCCGCACTCAATTCGCGAATAAAATCATCGGGATTCGAAAAATCGGCTAAAATAATATTGGACGAATCGTTATAAGTTTTTACCGACATCAGCAGTTCAATCCTGAGTTTTACAGGCTGTTCCCCGAATTCGTTGTTCACCGTCCATTGGGATGAAGGATGGCCAAGACCGGTAACTTTATGTTTTTGATAAGTAACCGGTTTAAAATTCCATTCCCCGTCTTCTTCCTGAAACAGGGTAAATTCTTTTCCGGGTTGCCGGAGCAGTCTTTTTACCTCTTCCCCAAAATAATCCTGCTGCCTTAACTCCTCGTATTGTTTAAGTATTTCAGCGCTGCGTTTGAAAAGCGGGATATCATCCAGTGTTTTTTTATCCACTCCGCCTAATTGCGAGAAACCGGCATTATTGCCAATCATTTTACATCCAAGGTATTCAATATCATCAAAAAAGGTAGGTTCTAGCTGAGGCGGGTTCCAGCTTTGGTTGCCCCACCACCCCAAATGAAGAGGAAGGAGTATCTGTCCGTTTTCAATACCAGCGTATTTGTCAATCAGAGGCGAATGACCGCGCCATCGGCCATGTTCCCACTCATTCGACTTTATCTCATCGTGAAGGAAAAATGCGGAAGCTTTTATCGATGCCAGATGGATATCGATGAACCGTTTATATCCCCGCACCGGCCTGTCCCATGCCTGCCAGCGCGATCGGTAATGCCACCAGTGATGAGACATGGAACTCATTTCCATTCCAACCGGACGTTTCAGATGCTTCGCAACCTCAAAAATAAACTTCGTGCCATAGTACCAGAAGTTTTCCTCTCCCCCAAGCACAGCGGCGCCATCAATGGCATCAAAATAAATCCCGTCAAATTCACAGTGGTTGACGATTTCTGCATGTCGCTGTGCCATTTCGTCGAACAATCCGGTTTCCGGTCCTGGGACAAAACGCCCAAACCTCTCGCTCAGGTGATAAGCCACTTCCCCGGCGGCATGGGATGACGGCTTCGTGCCGTTTGCCCCGCGCCTGAGCCCGGTAAATTTATAAGGGGCCGATTTTGATACCTCACTAAACCGGATCAATTCATCGCCGATCCTTAATGTGACACTGTTTTCGGTGTGAAAACCGGTAATCGTGGAGATGTTGGCTGTCGATTCTTTCACAACAATCTCATAGTTATTTTCATCAACAGGTTCAGCAAGCGTAAACGTACGAACGTATCCCAAATCTTTGCCGGGGACAGGCGTCACATATTCTGAGTTTTTGTCGATAAAAAAGGCATACGTATGGAATATATGGGAGATTCCCGCCTGGTGCAGCCGGGCGTTGATCCTTTTAAATGAATCCCATCCATCGGGCCATTTATCCTTGTTCAGGTCAAAGGTGCCGAATTCGAAAAAATCTCCGCCCCCATGGCTGTCTATCTGGGTAAATCCCATCCTCCTGCACGTTTCAATCCACTCGTCCACCGTCTCTTCCGTCAGGGTTCCGAAGTTCATCAGGTAAGAACCATATCCTTCTTTTTTCATAAGCGCACATGCGCCGCCTTCGTCGGAAAAGGGAATATCGTTGGCTTTTGTCATGACTTCACGGATAACCGGGAGGATTTTCTCCCGGGGCAAGCCCAGTAACGTTATCTCAGCTCCTTCCAGACCAAATCTTTCATAGCATGTTGCCCACAGATGGGTCTGCAAAGGGGGCAATTGCCTGACATGCGTAAACAGGTTCATGGAAAGCACACAGGCAGAAAAAGGTTCATAGGGCATTCCTTCCAGTTTTAAAGGAACATTAAGAAACGTCAGGGATTCAACATTTTCTGTCAGTGAGACAACCTTCAGCGTTAGTTGATCTCCGGCTGCCGTAACCTGAATGCCGGCCTCCGCCCCACTCTCTCCAAACTCCATGCGCAGGAGGGAATCCCCGAATACTACTTTTGACACTTCATAGCTGATTCCATTCACGGATAGGAAAGCACACTTTGTTCGGGTATCATGATCGAGATAATCCCTGCCAGTCGTCTTGTCGGTGAATTCTAAATTGGTGCCGTCAACCGACAGGACATACCTGAAAAAGTGATTCTCAAGAACGACCTGGCCGGAATCACAGCCGGAAAAGAGAAGATTTACCAGCATCAATGCAATACAATTGACGATAGGCCTTATTTTAATCATTATACTTTTCTTCATACGGTCATCTTTTAAGAATGAACTTCGGTCCATTGTCATTTTCTATTCATTCAAAACTTCTTTTTAGCGGCGTTTTCCTCGCTTTTTCGCCTTTTTCCCGGACAATGGTCAGCTCTGCCCATACCGGGCAATGGTCCGACAATGCTTTCTCCAGTTCGATGATCCCGCCAGCAGTTACCCTGATAACTTTTCCTTTCAGGAAAAGATGGTCAATCACCCCGGCATCGGGTTCTATTCCCCTTGCATCGTAAGTCCTGTTTTGTGTAACATCAATACCCAGCACATCCCAAATGGGTATGAACCCGGATGAACGCAAGGCGGAGTCGCCTTTTCCGTAAAGGCGTTCGTTAAAATCGCCCATTACAATAACCACCTCCGAAGAATCGGTTGTAAGCGCCAAGCTGTTTACAAGTGTTTGTTTGTAATGAGGGGCCGCCGGGGTATGCAATGAGTAAACCGAAATTTTTATTCCGGAAACCACTGTTATCCCTCTTACAGCGCTTGCCCCGCGGCGTCCACCCGGCGGCATCAGGTCAACCTCCAGGGTATCTGTTAAAGGTGTCCGGCTAAGTATCGATTTATATTTCCGGTCATCGTTTCCCGAACCTATTTTCCCGGTATAGCAATACCATTTTATGCCTGTATGCAAACTATCTTCAATCTGGTCGAGCGCTTTTTGTACATCTCGTTCCGATTGAAAACCCTCCTTTACCGGAACTTCCTGCAAAGCAATCAGGTCCGGGCGGTAAGTATGCAACATCCGGGCAATTTCCAACGCGCCGGCTTCTGCAAAAAACTCAATATTGTACGACACAAGACGGATTCGCCGAATGCTCCCATCCTGCTTATTTTTACAAGACAAAAACATAAACAGAAGAACTGCCACATAAATTTCTGTTTTCTTCATTTTATTCGTTTTTAAAGTGAAATTACACCCGAAACCTCAGGATTACCGGGGTCCTTAATGCAACGGAAATATTAAACCGGAGTGTACGTCCGGAGCGAATGGCATTGGCCGTTTTCCAACGGCCATCCGTTTCCAACACTTCTGTTTTAGCAGCAGCCCATTTTTCGCCCACATCCAGCGACAAAGAATCGAAGGAATCAGAGTTAAGGCTTATCACCGTAACAACAGTATAATCGCCCAAAAGAGACTGGTTGCATATTGCAAAAACATTGGGCAAATCATTCACGAAAACCGGCAAAGGCTCTTTTCCCAGCCACTCGATGGTTTGCCGGATAAGTTCCTTCTTTTTGTAATTGAACAGGGACGACGAACGGTTTCCTCCCAGTTTAAAAGCCATGACAGCGACCCGTCCTCCCAGTTTATTCTCAAACCTGATCATACCGGGGATCACGGGTTGTTCTTCAGAATTAAGAAAATCGGTAATAATTTCGGAACCGGGATAAGGCTTTAATTCATAAAACGAACCTCCTTCGGTGCCTGCAGGAGGGGCAAAAATAAGGTTATACATCAGTTTGCCATTGATGTTTTTATATTTATCCGGATCGCGTACCCCTTCAAAACAAAAATCGACACGGGTTCCCGGAACCACATCGGCCCCCAGATACTCTCCCCACCCTCTGGAAGCGAGAAGATAAGCTGCTTCCCCGTCGAGGAACACCGGTCCCGAAAGCAGCGTCCTTATTTCCTGATCATCCATTGTCTCGACCAGGTTCCCTGAAATAAGTTTCACGTTTCCGCCTGCCGAAGTGTGAGGAATGCCAAACCTGCCGGTTATCCGCACCCATTCGTTCCAGGGAATGGCAGGACGATTTTTCCTGAATGGATTGATAAGATGCCCGTCGGGCCGGTAAACAATTTCGCAACCGGTAATCCGGCATCCTTTTACTGCTTCTTTCAGGGCGGCCAAACGCTTTGTTTCTTTCTGGAAAATGTCTGCATATCCTTTTTCTTCCAACGGATTGTCGAGGTACTGCGTTGCATAAAACAAAGAATCATCCAGTTTATACGACAGGGCAATGGTTATGAGGCTCATAATTTTGGCAGCCGACATAAAAAACCGGGTATGGGGATAAGGGTCTGATTCGTGCAGGCACTCGAAACCAGCAGGCAGATGCTGCCGGCTGTATAGTGCATGAAATATGATCTCTGGTAAAGAAACCGCTTCATCCGATGAATAACTTGAGCCATAAAGCCGCACCATAGGACGGGTACTTCCGGCAAATGCCTTTGCGACTGCCTCAGTAAAATTACCGTCAAAATCGGCCATTCCCGACTGGCACAAGGAAATGCGGGTTTCAGGGGCAATGCAGTCAATCTTTTCGCGTACCAGGGCAGCCAGACCTACCAGCGAATCGCGGCTCAATTCAGCCCAGGCGTGGCGCAAAGCAATACTTTCAGGGGTCACTGTCCGGAATATTTCAATTAGTTCCTCCCTCGAATAATCTTTGTTTTGTCTTTTTGAAAATTCAGCCAGATGATGAGGACAAAAACAGCCAAATTTTATATGCGGCGGATGCCAGCTCAGTTCGTAATCGTCTTCAAACTGAACCATAAAAGGACGCGCTATTCGTACCACTGTGGCTACATTATCGCTAAACACTTTGCGGAACAAAGGGTCTAACGGACATGCCGACAGGTTGGAAACACTTCCGTCGATATCTGTAATATACTGAAACGACTCGTGGAAACCCGAACGCAGGGAGGGAGCGCACCACCAACCAACCTCAATATCATAAGGGGCAAGATGATCCTTCACCTCCCGCACCAATTCGCCTATTTCAACATAGATATGTTCCGACGGGAAACCTTTCACCGCCGTCTCGTCCATAGGCCCTATGAGCAAAAAACGACGTAAACCGCTGTATCTCTTCATCTCAATCATTTGACTGAGCATCTGGCTTTTCCGGTTTTTATAAAACCTGAAAGGAACGATCGGGTCAATTTCCCCGGTCGTTTCAGCGCTTAATCCGTTTGAAAATCCAAAAAACCCTTCGGCTGATATGATCATCATTCCTGCGGTGGATGTATTTATAAAATCTCTTCTTCTCATCTTCGTTTATATTTTCAATATCAGTACAAATATAACTCACTCATAACGAATTGAATAATTGTTCTGCTTTCCGTGCCGGATAGCTGTTGAGCGCCCGTCGCACCCAGGCATACCGTCCTTCCTGCAGGGCCTTTTTTATATCTCCGGACAATTTTTCAGCGCCTGTCGGCAATTCAATATTCCGGTTTTGCAGCGCGGTTATCGTTGAAACCATTTTTTCGGCTTTCCCTTCCAATTCAGCAATAACTTCAAGGGGAATTGTTGTGCCGAAGCTGTTGATTGTTGTTCCGGGCGACATACTAAATGAACGCACCTGATAAGGTTCCAGCGTTATGTCCCATATTGGTGGCACGTTCAGTTTCCGGTCATTCACCAGATCGGTGAATCCTGAAGGTTTGTTACTAAACCGGACAAGCGCCTTCACCGGATAATATTCGCGGTTCACCAGATAAAAATATCGTTTTCCTTCGTGTACCAGGGTGCGGACAGCCACCGGATCGGTGGTTGCCCCCACCGTTTCAAATTTTTGTTGCGGAAGTACCCGGTATGCTTTGGCAAACCGCTGAAGCTCTTCGGTATGGCCTGTATCGGTAAATAAACCTCCCCGCGTAATGCGCAAAGCGTCCAACTCAGCGAGCGCGTGGGCAAAGTGTTCGAGATAATGGCCCCCTCCCTGAAAATGTGGCGTGATACGAAGTTGTGAATCCCACCAGAAATTGTCCTCCGGATATTCGGCATTCGCCCGGCTTATCCCTTCAACCGACTTTCCCCAAATAACAGATAAATCTTTTACCTGCCGGTCGTCAGGAGAACAAGGGAACCATTCGTATTTGCCCCAGGCCTCGACCCATGAATCGAAAATAAAGACCCCGGGTTTTTCCTGTTTGCGAAGGACTTCCAGAGTGGTAGCATCGAGAAAATCATGATCGCGAAACGAGCAGGTTTTTTCGAGGGGCAAATCGGCCCCCGATGTTCCCCAGCCGTCACGGTCGCGTGAAGGTACCATCGAATAATCGATTTCAATGCCCGGAATGTCGTTATACAGCGCCAGATCGAAGCCGCCCTCGCGGCACAATTCGTACAACGATTTCCGGGCAAACAGGTTGTGTTCCGGCTTTCCCGGCATACCCAACCATCCCGGAATAGTGGTTTCGGTCCACAAGGTCACGGTCAGGCGTAAATCAGGACGAACGGCTACCATCAAGTCGCGCATACGGACAAACAGTTCCCTGATTTTTTCACATCGCCAAGCTATCCACTCTTCTGAATATTGTCGGGTTAAAAATGTGTATCGTTTTGAAAAACGGTCGGGCGCTTTCTGATCAACAGGAACATCAATACCTGTTTCCTTTTCAAAAAGACCAATGGTATAATCGTCGTACCCCGAACGCAGTGAAAAAAACCATGCAATCGTGGCGTGCCACATATTGATGGATATGCCTTTAAAGGCAGGGGACTTTCCATAGCGCCCCGCTATTTCCTGTATCATGCCCAACAAAGCTTTCTGCACAGTCGGGTGAAGCGGATTGAACATCGGCCCCTTGCCGAAAGTCCCTCCCCGCTCGCCATAGGCCCATTCATTCAGGGTATTATTGGTCTTTTTCTTAAAATTTATCACGTTGTATTCCATCGTCCAGTCGCGGGTCGACGACTGTACCTGGTCGTTCCACAGCATATTGTTATAAGTGTCTTTCCCAGATTTGATGGAATCGAGGTGGATGTTCATATCCTGCATCAGGCTGCCCAATCGAAGCGGCGTCAAAACAGCCTGAAATTCCAGCCCCTCCTTCTCAAACCATTTTAAAATCAAAGAAACCCAGTCTTCAGGACGAGAAGTCCACCGGTTGTATATTTTACGGTCTCGTGCAGCAACCCACCCGAAATACCCGGCAGGTTCCCTGTCGGAAGGATAAAATGGCCCATGGTACCATACAATAGGATAGGCAAGCAGATTCTGTCCGGTATGGTGCATATAGCTTATGGTTCGGTCGAGCCACTCCTGCTCGGTTAAAGCGCCCAGGCTAGCGCAGGTTCCGCACGGGTCTTCAAACTGCAACCCGAACTCACGTGTTGGGAATCTTTTTTTATCGGCCATTTTTTGAGGAAGCAGCCTGTCCAACTCGTAAATTTCAATATCGGCAACAGCCGCAGGTTCCCCGTTTCCCCAGGTCATGAAAACAATACTGCAATCAGTCCAGCGGGGCCAAAAAATTCTCCTGATTTCCTGCATTTGATGGGTAAGCGGCTGATCGACCCCGGTAAAAACGCCCATGGTCATATCATACGAAGTTCCGTCCATCATACACATAAACCTCCGTTTGTCGTCGGGATACCGGACGACCGCCAAATGGGGCTTTCCCAGGTTCTTAACCTGAAAACGGTAACCGAAACGTGATAATGGCATGGCTTCCGCTTCACGGTAGGCCCCTGTCGGTGATGACACAAGATTTATATCTCCGTAAGAAAAATAAATATCGTCCGGATAATCTTCGATGCAATTAAATGACTGGATCAATTTCATCTCCGGAACCGGCTGTTCCCGGGTACACGAAACAAAAAAGAATAAAATAACGATGAATGCCTTTTGTACCGGACAAACCGGGAACCAACACGTTATTGCAGCCATCCTCTTCATTGATATTTACTTATATCTCCGGCGAACTTTCTTATTTTGTCAACCGCTTCAGCGATTTTCTCCATATCCTGACGACTCCCGAGCAGCATATTCTGGAAGAGCCACACTGCTTCGCCCGTTAATTGCAGGTTTTTGGGACATTTGATCTGTTCAAGCCATTCGCTCATTTTCGTTTCGCCGTAAATACGCCTGTAATATTTATTGTCGGCCAGCGATTGGATGTAGCTGCTATCGGGCAACGAGCCATAGCCCGCCGAACAAGGGATACCCTCAGCCTTCAGCGCTTTAAGGAATTTTTCACGGCTCAGGCCTTTGAACTGGTCTTTGTTGTACCGGAACATATAGAGGTGAAAAGCGCCTTTTGTCACTCCGCTGTAAATCTTTGCCGGTGTTATTCCTGCTATTTGTTGCATCATTGTGTTCAGGTAAAGTGCATTTGTATGCCGGAGATTTGTCTGTTCGGTCACTCTTTGCATTTGTGCGGTTAACAGGGCTGATTGAAATTCAGTAATACGCAGGTTACTGCCACGGATGCCGGTTCCCGGTTCAATAGTGGCGGTATTGGCGCTTTGTCCCTGATGATGGAAGCTGAAACACCGTTCATAAAAAGCAGTATCGTTGGTAATCACCGCTCCGCCTTCGCCCGAGTTAAGGTTTTTGGTTGCCTGAAAGCTGAAAGCCCCGGCCAGGCCATAATTCCCGACACATTTACCTTTCCACTCGGCCAAGTGCGCCTGACAGGCATCTTCAAGCAACGGGATATTGTGTTTCGATGCAATGGCGCCAATACGGTCGAGGTCGGCAGGAAGGCCCCCGATATGAACAGGTATAATCGCTTTGGTATTGGCATTAATGTGTTTTTCTATTTCGGAAGGATCCATCTGAAAGCTCTCAATATCACTATCAGCAAAAACCGGCAATGCATAATTGAGTGTTACTACGTTATAAGTGGCAATGAAAGTGTAGGGCGGGATAATGATTTCATCGCCCGGGCCAATATCGAGGGCACCAAGCATGGTATAAAGCGCAGCTGTCCCGCTGGTAACAGCCAGAGTATGTTTCGCGCCGTACATTTCGCTATGTTCTGCTTCAAACTTTGCAGTCTTCTCGCCACCCAGGCGACCCCACTTTTTGCTGTGCAGCACCGCTGTCAGCTCCGATTCTTCGGTGTGATCATAGACGGGCCACGACAGCCAGGCGCCTTCAAACGAGCGGGGGCCTCCCAGAAGGGCGGGTTTTACTGGCGCACTGGCGCTACAGTGTATCCCGTACAGCCCTAATGCCATCCCCGCAGTGGTGGCGGTGGTTTTTCCAATAAACAGTCTTCGGTTCATGGTAATCTATTTTTTGTGGTTAGGTTTTATCTGAAGAAAGATGATACGCGACTAATCCTTCCATAGGATCAAGCAGGAACTTACCCAATTGCATATCATAGTTTTGGGCAACGCTGCCCAATAGTGTTGAGAAATGGTATCCTACCGCTCCAACACAATTAAAAGTATAGTGTTTATAATCAGGATACCGGACGACAATATTCCTAAAAAAAGTATCGAAAGCATTGTTTGCCAATTGTGAAAGATAATCGCTCTGACCAATGTGTTCCGACACAAATCTGGCAAAACCCGAACAAAACCTGTTCGGATAGGGTTTGGTATAAACAGTGTCCATTAACCTATCGGGGGTTAATTGGTATCTCTCCCAGAAAAGATCGTGGATATTTTTAGGTATATACCCTCTGATGTAGTCAGCAATAAGCTGTTTGCCAATATAGGCTCCACTTCCTTCGTCGCCCAGCATAAAACCAAGCGAATCAATATTTTGGGCCACAACTTTTCCATTGTAAAGACAACTATTCGTACCAGTGCCAAGTATAGCCGCAAACCCGGACGAATGCCCCAGTAAAGCCCTTGCCGCCGCCAGAAGGTCCATCGCAATAAAAACTTCGGCATTGGTAAAAATGGACTTCAGCAAACCGGTCATAAATTCAAATTTATCGTCTGCACACCCGGCGCCATAAAAATAAAGTTTGGCCACCTCGCCAGGCGAAAACCCTTCGGGCAACGACCGCTTCATCGAATCGGTGAAATAATCGGGCGTAATGTAGTACGGGTTGTACCCTTCGGTGATGAATTGTATTGAAACCTTCCCGTTTGCCAATACACACCAGCTTGTTTTTGTTGATCCGCCGTCAGCTATCACAATCATCACACACCTCCTGCCTGCTGTTATTAACTTGCGATTTATAATACTCGACCGAACGCTTTACATTTCCGCATTTCAGCAGTATATCGCGTGCTTTTTCGTATTCGCCAATGCCAGTCAGTTCCATAATCATCCGGACAGAACGATCGACTACCTTCTCGTTAATGAGCCTGACATTGATCATTTTATTGTCTTCGACCCTTCCCAACCGGATAAGGGTGGCCGTGCTGATCATGTCGAAAACCATTTTTTGCGAAGTACCGGCTTTCATACGGGTACTCCCGGTCACAAACTCGGGCCCAGTCACCATCTCAATCGGGTAATCGGCATATTCTGATATAGGCGATTGCGGATTATTAACAATCGAACCGGTAGCAATACCGTGGTCTTTGCATTTTTTAAGTGTTGCCAACACATAAGGAGTTGTGCCACTGGCCGAAATCCCGATTACAATGTCGTTGGCCGAAATATCTTCCTTCAGCAGTTCGTTCCACCCTTCTTCTGTATTATCTTCCCGTTCTTCAATGGCTTCGACCAAACGGTCGACACCTCCGGCTAAGATGACATTCATAAAACCGCGTTCAATGCCATACGTGTTATACAATTCAATTATATCTAAAACTGCCAGGCGGCCTCCGGTTCCACATCCCAGGTAAAACATCCGGCCCCCGCTTTTCAGCTTTTCTTCAATAGCGCTAATTAGTCTTTCCAATTGTGGCAAAACCTTTGCAATTGCCATAGCTACAGTTTGGTCTTCCTGATTGATCAAACGGATTAATTCTCCAACCGATTTTTTCTCAAGATGCCGGTGCGGAGATGGTAATTCGGTTATTTTCTTCATCATAAATAGTTCCACTCAATTTATTCATCCTACTTTTCTGAATATATCTAACTAATTACTAATTATTTTATTTGCTTTAGTTTCAATATCAGGAATATCGGTCATCCCTTCGTCTTTTGCCATGCGTACCACTTCGCGCAGTATTTGCTCCTGAATGCCGGTGTTCCATGTATTCGGCAAGCCATAAACCTTATGGGAAGACCTGCCTTCATATCCACCTTCGGCCAGCACGGTTTCAGAAGGAATATACCCCATTACATCGTTGGCATAGCCCATCACAAACAAGTTATCGCCGAATATTTTTTTTAACTGAATGGAATAATCAACCAACAGTTCGCCGCCAAGCGCGGCCATTAGCTGTCCTCCCAGGTTCCACATCTGTACCGGGTAAGGATATTCGCTGATCAGGTTTTCCCCCCGATCTATCCGTTTCAACATACTCACGGCCCAGGTTCGTTCCCACCTTTTTAACTGCGTTTTCATCGTTTCAAGTTCCATTCGCAACGGAGGGGGGTTCAGCATTAAGCTGATTTCGTTGTAGGCTGTTTGCAATTGGGGGAGCAATGGTTGCATCTCTTCGGCCAATGTCCTTTCAACGGCTGCTGCCAGCTCTTTCCCATACTGAACAGCCAAAGGCAGGCTACCCCGCGGGATGGGGTCATGGTCGGCACCGGCACCCTGAAAAAACATTGCATTTGTTCCTTTGTACATTTTCTCTATTTCCATTTGGGCAATCCCGGCATAATCGCCCGACCATTTGTAACCGAATAAAGTGGTCGGGTGACAAGCATACCCAAACACAATAGCCATTATTTTCCCTTTTTCATCGGCAACGCGTAACACCGGGACAGCATAATCGTTTGGGCCAGCCAGACTGGTTTGCCGATGCAGGGTTGATGCTTTATTATTCCGGCGGTTTACCTGAAACCTGACGGCCCCGTTTGACGAGGATAAAACTACTGACCGGGGATGTTTCATGGCTTTGGCAGCCAGTTCGATGATTTGCTGTACAAGCCAGTCGGTATAAGCAGTTGCTTCTTCCCATTGTTCAGCGTTCATCGGGTAAATGTCGGTCAGCGCATCGGTCAGCACCGGCCCTGAATGGGTGTGGGTACTGCTCAGAATAATCTGCGACCTTTCTATACCCGAAGCAGACATGATGCCCCGACAAATTTTTTCTGACATATCGCGGGTGTAACCCAATATATCAGTGGTAACCAGCAAAGCCCTGTTCGCTTGTGCATCTTCAAGGTACAACGCCTTTGCCCATAAATCGTGCAATTTCCCTTCAGCAGTCTGGGTGCGAGCGGCATACCCGGCCATCCATAAGGATGTAGTTGGTGTAATTTTTATGCGTGCCACCCCGGCTTTCCAATGGTTCTGACCGTTAACAATCAAGGGTATAAACCCAATAATGAAACAAGGAATAAGGAGGAAGGCAATATGGACAAGTTTTTTTCTCATTTTGCGTTTTGTTGATTCTTTTGATACGGAACACGTGCTGAAAAGATCAACCAAAGGTTCATTCAACACCCTGCTATTCTTCCGTTTACTAATAAAAGGAAGAGAAGCGAAAATCAGAGCATTATTCAACTCCCCACTTTTTGTTGGGCTTAGGCCCCAGCTCAATTTCCAGTATCCCTCCGGAAAAGAAAGCAGCGACAGGCAGTTTAAAACTATTATGGACTTGTCCGTTTAGTTTTGTACGCTGAATGTATACATCATCTGCACGGCCGCGTTTTACCACGATCTCAAATCGGCTTGTTTCGCCGGCTTGCTTTAGCGACGGAAATTCAATAATCGTTTTTTCGAACAAAGGGCTGGTAATCTCAAGTTCAGGCGCCTGTCCGACACATCCCTGCACATCGAACAGCCCGATTGCCATTAATACCCCCAGCGCGCCCATCATCCCCTGATCGTCGTCTCCATTATACCCGCTATATGGGTCGGCCCCCCCAAAGGTTAATTCCTTAACCTGACGTACCCAATACTGCGTTTTCCAGGGTGCGCCTGCATAGCTGAAAAGGTGGGCCAGGTGACAGGAAGGCTGGTTCTGATATTCTACCCAACATTTGCTGTATTCAGGAGAATAAAAACGATGAGGACAGGCTTTCTCAAAATTGGATTCCAGCTTTTTAACAAAGGCTTCTTTCCCTCTAACAGCAGTGATCAGCCCAGTTACATCCTGGGGAACATAAAAAGTGTAAATCGCTGAGTTTCCTTCAATAAACCCAGCTGTCGCCGAACCTTTCTGACCAGTGTTGACAGGATAAAACGGTTCCATCCATTCTCCCGACAAATGACGGGGACGGGCCCATCCGGAAACCGGATCAAAAACATTCTTCCAGTTTTCCGAACGTTTCAGAAATATTTTTGCATCTTCCTCTTTTCCTTGCTGCATGGCCATTTGGGCAAGGCACCAATCCTGCCAGGCATATTCAAGGGTCATGGCAGTCCCTCCCCGGTGCATCCCTTCTCCCCGTTGATATATCTCTACCGGAATAAACCCGTTCTTGATATACAAATCAATTCCCCCGCCTGCGGGTTCAGGCGAGGCCTCGTACCCGGCACGGTCGCGTATGCCGCCGGGAAAAGCATTCTTACGGGCGGCAGCATAGGCAAGCTCAGGCGAAAAAGTTGCCCTTCCGGTTGATAAAAGTGCGGCCAAAAGGGGTGTTGTCTGGTCACCAACCATTACGTAGGTATAATTTCCACCCCACGAACCACGGGCCATAGTCCCGGCATTGCGGTAATAATCGAGAAATGTTTCGGCCACCCAGTTACCGTATTCAGGATAAACAAGCGGCCATAAAATGTTCAGGTTCCATTGCCCTCCCCATAAACCATCGGCATCAAGAAATGGGCGAACCGGCTTTCCCGAACTATCGAGAGGAAGTTGCCGGATAACCTGCTCCGGTCCGGTCCAATCCGGATAAGTGCCATTTACATCGCTGGTCACCCGTTTGCCAATAGCCGTGTGCATCAGGTCGGTATAAAATTTCACCCGTTGATTACGCGTGCCGCCTTCAACCTGTATCCTTCCCAAATAGCTGTTCCACGCTTCGCGGGCTTCGGCAACCACCTGGTCGAAATCCCAGTGCGGCAACTCGGCATCTATATTCATTCTTGCATTTTGCATGCTCACGAAGGAAACACCTACTTTTATAAGAATGGGGTCCCCTTCTTTCAGGTTTCGGTACGTCACACAAGCCCCACTCTTTTCTCCGGCTATCAATCCGGCCTCAGCCTCAACCGGTTCATTATTTTTCCATCCGGAAAAATGGTCAAACGGCTTACTGAAACGGGCGACAAAATGCACCATATATGGCTTTTTTCTTCTGAAAGTAGGAGCCATTACAGAATAACCTTCTATTTCATCATCTGCCACCCGGCGGCACCAGGCATACGACATCAATGTAGGCCCAAGACCCGCCCCAAGGTCGAAAAGCAGATGCCCTTCGTCTGTGGCGGGAAAAGTATAACGGTGCATCCCTACACGGCAGGTCGCAGTAAGCTCAGCGGTTATCCCGTAATCGTCGAGGTACAACTTGTGATAACCTGGGCTGACGGTCTCTTTTTGGCGATCGAAGCGCGATTTACAGGCATCGAAGCCAAGATGGCCTTTACAAGGGCCTGTTACCGGCATAAGCGGGATACCGGCAGTCTGCGCATTGTGTACATGCGAAAAGTTGAGGATATATTCGTCATTATAACGATAACCTGCATCCCAAAGGGCGCCATGTTTCGTGTCGGGGCTTAAAGCTACCATTCCGAACGGAACAGAAGCCGACGCAAAATAATCGTATCGGGGGAGCTGAGTGTCAATCAGCGGATCGGCCAGGTCGACCGGGGTTTCTTCTTCCGGAGATTGAGCCAGTACAAAAGCTTCTGTTATCAGAAAAATAATGGACAAAAAAATCGTTGTAATATTCATCAGGTTTATGTCGATAGGTTCATCAATCTGCCACAATTGGAAGCATCTCAAATTATTGGGTTAGGTAAAAAGAAATCCGGGGATGAGCTGATACCTTCGGTCGTAAACGTGCAGATCTGTCACATCGTGCTGTACCATAATTTTTTTCGTTTATCAGTACCAGTTTATTGTTTCCACCGCTTTAGCAATAAATACCGGACTAATACAGAATTGGTTACTGCATTAGTCCGGAAGAACTCAATACAACGGGTCAATGAATCCCCAGGGTTTAATTTCCATTGGGGTTCACATCCCACCAGAGGGGAGTTGATTCAAGATCAGGGCCTCCGAGCATTTGGATTGCTTTGGCAATTTCTTCGGGCTGGGAGTTCTTCTCCGAATCAGGATATGGCATACGCGTTATAATCATTCCTTTGGAAAGAAGAATATTTCCGTTACCTGAATATTTTTTTGCATATAGTTTTGGCAAACGGGTTCTGCGGTATTCTGCCCAGGCTTCCATACTTTCAGGATAAATCGACAACCACTTTTGTGTGATAATCTGTTCGAATTGTTTTTCCCGGTTATCTGAATATTTGACAGGAATATCGGTCATCGGAGGATCATAATACGGATGGTTATTAGGAGCAACAGGTAGTTGTGTTGAATTGATGTAACTTGAAACAGCAGTGGCGGAAAGATCGGGCCTCCATTGCTTCAGGGAAAGTTCAATTCCTTTCTCATAAAATTCTTTCGCTGTCCCCGCTCCCATGTTCCATCCCCTCCAGACGCCTTCTGCTTTCAGAAACCAAGTCTCCGCCGCATGAAGGTAGTCGATTGGGGTAACATTCCAGTTATCATCTTTCCATCTGTCGCCTACCAACGAGTGCGCTCTGAGAAATGCCACGTAAACCGACTCGTACCCATTAGCCATACCATGATATCCCCCTGCATTTCCCTTTACCTCTTCAGGAAAACTTGCTGCAATATTAGCCGCGTCAACCCTGTTAAAGTATATGCCAACACGGGGGTCGTCATATCCTTTTAAAAGACTCTCCATCGAGGCGCTCATAATGTTCTGAAAATAGGCCCACATGTTGCTCAATCCGTTTCCCCCGCTCGTAATCAGGGTTGTTTTCAACATGGCATTGTCATCATTGGCTTCAATCATGCTGCCTTTTACAGCGGCTTCGGCTTCTTGACGGGCTTTGTCAGGATCAATATTTGAGATACGAATGGCCATCCGTAAACGGAGGGTATTGGCAAATTTGACCCATTGCTCCACTTTCCCGTCAAAAATCATGTCTGCCGAACCAAACACATTCAAATTAGGCTGATTTTTTAGTTCATTTTCAAGTATTTGAACAGCATTTGTCAGGTCCTGAAACATCATGTAGTAAATATCCTTCTGACTTTCGTACTGCGTAACCGCCTTTCCGTTTGAAGCATCTGTATAAGGTACCGGTCCCCAATAATCGGTTACACGTTGCATCACGAAACACTTCCAGATCATTGCCACTGAATATGACACCGGCTTTTTGTCCTTTGTCAGGTTCAGGATAGCGACGAGAGCAGGAAGCGCGTCGGTATAATAGGTTGCCCAGATTCGGGTAACCCAACTTGCATTGATGGTGTTTTGCTCATAAACAGTGTAAGTAGACGTAAAAAAACCTGACAGATGGTCGGAAACAACCCCTTTTCCCCTGCTGTAATTAATATTCTCGAACTGACTGCCAAGAGATTTTCCGAACAAACCACCAAGATCAAAATCTGTTACTTCCATGAGTTTACTCTTGTCCGTATTATATTCTTCAAACTTGTCGGTGCAACAGGGCAACAGCATTGTTAGCAGCAATGTAATAGACACATGCAGAAAAATACGGTGTGTATTGTTTATTTTCTTTTCCATTTCTTTAAGATTTTTTGATAACAAAATCAGAAACCGACTTTTAAATTAAATCCCAATGTCCTGCTTCCCGGGAGTGAAGCACTTTCACCTCCCTGTCCGTTCACAGTAGTATCATAAGTGCCTTCCGGATCAAACCAGCCGCATCCGTTGTAGAAGTAGAAAAGATTACGACCAACTGCCGACAGAGTGATGTTCTTGATCAGACCTTGTCTCATTGGAAACGAATACCCGATTGAGAATTCACGTAATCTGGAGTTTGTTGCTTCATGGTTGAAAATCTCGCCGGCGTTGCTTCCTGCCCTTCCGCCCAGTAACTGGTAATAAGCCTCCGCTGAAACTTTGATATTATTAACGGTGCCATCTTCTTTTACGCCCGGCACGACAATTCCATCCTTCCGCCCGGTCAATGTTTCTTTGCTTGTCCCATGAAACATCATCTGCGATTCGGTGGATGATTGGCGATACCCCCCGTAATTAAGGTCAATGAAGAAATTGAGCTGCCACCTTTTATAATTGAATGAATTAGAAAATCCGCTTGTCCAATCGTGGTTAAAGTTTCCCAGGTATAAATCGGCCGAAGTCATTACTTTGGGCATCCCGGTAGCATCAACAATAACTTCCCCATTGTCATTTCTCACAAAGCCTTTAGTATAAAGCTCACCAAAAGGTTTGCCTACAATCGCCCAGGTTTCGCCGATTGATAATTCAGCGCTGGCGATTTGGTATTTTTCCATTGCATTTGCCAGTTCTACAACCTTGTTTTTATTTTGTGCAAAGTTTAAGTTCGTCTCCCACGCGAAATGTTTGTTTTTAACAGGTGTGGCAGACAGAACGATTTCTATCCCTTTATTCTCAATATGACCGGCATTGATCCACGCTTCATTATACCCCGATGATGGCGGAACCCCTACTTTCATCAGTTGGTTTCGCGTGACTGATTTATACCAGGTAAAATCGATGCCGATCCTGTTGTCGAACATCCTCAACTCGGCACCAGCTTCCCATGATTTGGATCTTTCGGGTTTTAAATTGGTGGGGGCTTTTGTTTTATCAGGATAGATGTAGCCAACGGGACCATTAACCGTTCTGCCAAATGTTTGGAAGATATTGGCAAAGTTGGCTCCGGCGCCTACTTCAGCATAAGAACCCCTCACTTTGGCAAAAGAGATCAGTTCAGGAAGATGAATCATATCAGATACGACCCCTGTTAAGCCAAAAGAAGGATAGAAATAATCATAAGGGGGAGGCAATGTTGAACTCCAGTCGTTCCGGGCAGTGACATCAAGAAAAAGATAGTCCCGGTAGCCAATCTGGGCCATTCCATATAACGATTGAGTTTGTATTCGTGACTCGCTGTCTGTGGTAGCCGGGTTTTTTGCGTAAAACAGCGAAAATTTATTCTCCGTGCTGAGTCCGTTTGCAGTTGAGGATTGGAATCTCGTTTTTGAGTCTTTAACCTCCCCTCCTAAAGTCACATTTAATGACAACTTCTCTTCAAAAAACAATCGGTTTATTCCAATGAGAAAATCGCCGGTTAAATTTTGATTTTTGCTGAATTGTGTTTGATAATCTCCGTAACCGGAATTTATATACGGCGAATCCCAGTAAACCTTGTTTTCTCCATCGTTAAACAACAAATCGGCCCCTCCTCTTATTTGCGCATACAACCAGTCGGTTAAGTTGTACCGCAGGGTTGAAAACACGTCGACCCTGTTTTTCCGTGTTGGTACAACACTTCTGTTCATGGCCCAGTAAGGGTTTTGCATACTTGTACTGCCGGGATTCCAGAAATTCTGTTTCCTGACCCCTTCAGGAGTGAAATATTCAAAAACTTCCATGTCTTCCGTGCGAAGGCTTCTTGGCATCCGTATAAGCTGGTGCATCGGGCTGAAATAACTATCTCCTCTCTCCGGGCTGTTCTCAAGTAACTGATTCAGATACGTTACTTTGAAATCCATTTTTAGTTTGGGCAATAATTCGGTGCCCAAACGAAGATTGAAGTTGTGCTTTTGTAATATGTCTGTTTGGATAACGCTTCTTGCAGAGGTATTACTGTAGGAGAAATATGCCGTAGATTTCTCCGTGCCGAATGAATATGATAAGGTGTTCGTATAATTGTACCCGTTGGTGAAGAAATCTTTTACATTATCGGATTGCGGACGGAGAGAAGTTTCTTTACCTGTCCAGTCAGTAACTTGCTGACCGCTCATCTCCGGACCCCAACTTTGCTCAGAGTTAGGGATAAAAAGACCAGCGGCACCCTGCCCGTATTTGTTTTGAAAATCGGGGAAAAGGTAGGGTAAATCGACCGTAGTGATTGAATTAAATTCAGCCTTCTGCATTCCTGATTTTCCTTTTTTTGTTGTAACGATTACAACTCCGTTATTTGCTGCTGAACCGTAAAGTGCCGCCGCAGACGGACCTTTCAGTACGTTGATACTTTCAACATCATCCGGGTTAATATCAGAAAGTCCATCGGTAGATGATTTCCTGCTGAAATTTATCCCACCCGAGTTATTGTAAGGGATCCCGTCAACAATAATCAAGGGTTGATTATTTCCTACGATTGATTTGTCTCCCCGGATGATAATCCGGGATGCACCTCCAACCCCGGTTGTTCCTGATGAAGTAAGAATATTTACCCCCGCCAGCTTTCCGGTAAGAGAGGCTCCTAAACTGGGATCACGAACCGTTGTCAGGCTTGTCATATCAACCTGTTGGGTCGCATAACTTAACGTTCGTTTGTTCCTTTCTATTCCTAAAGCAGTAACTACGACTTCCTGAACGCCTATCGTTTCTTCTTCCATGATCACATTTAAAACTGTTCTTCCTGAAACTGATACCTCCTGCGTTTTCATTCCTACAAAAGAAAATACCAAAATGCTGCTGGCTGAAACATTCGTCAATACATAATTGCCGTCTGCATTTGTAATTGTTCCCTGAGAGGTGCCTTTAACAGAAACAGCAACACCGGGGAGCGGTGAACCCGATACATCGGTAACGGTACCGCTCAGCCTGATTGATTGCTGTACTGATTGGATTAAACTACTCTTAAGGATTATATGAGATCCGCGGATTTCATATTCAACATCCGTTTTACTGAAGAGGTTTGAAAGTACCTCTTTGATCTCCTGATCAGCATATGAAACATTCACCTTCCGGTTTACATCTACAGCTTCACGATTGTAGATAAAATAGAGATTACACTTTTCTTCTATTTTTAACAAAACCTCTTCAACCCTGACATTTTCGAGATTGAGTGTTAGCCGGGTTGATTGCGAGAAACTTTTGGACGCCAATAGTTGCGCAAAACTCAACAACAGGCATAGTAAAGTTAGTTTCATCTTTAATAAGTTTTTTTTCAGAAAAGGCATAACAACGCCTTCTGAAGGATAAACTACATTTTTTTTCATACTTTTGTGCTAATTAATTGGTTGTTGCAAATTGATTAATTTAGATGAAGCAAGGGGAAGGAGCCAACTTCTCCTTGCTTTTGTTTTTATCATAGGCTATCTGTTTTTAAATTTTTTATTCTCTTTCAATATAGATGATACTTTTTGCAAATGTTTTGTCAGGTAATTGTTCCCTGGTTCCGTAATAATATTTAAATGGCGTGCTAAATGATAATAATCGCAGGATCTCATTAATATTCTCATCCCTAAAGGTTGCGTCCATCGGTATATACGCTAATGACTTATCCATCAGTTTAATATCTACATTAAACTTGCGCGATAATCTTCTTAATACCGTTTCAAAGGTTTCATTCCTAAAGATCAGTATGCCTTCTTTCCATGCAGTATGAAGAAAAGGGTCTTCTTCTTGAACTGTTAATTGTTCTGAATCTTCACGAAAAGCAACTGTCTGACCGGCTTCAACAAAGAATTCATCTTTACCATCAAGTTTTCCTGAAGGGAAAGATAAAGAAACAGAGCCCTCTACCAATGTTACTTTTACCGATTGTTCGGATGAGAATGCACTCACGTTAAAACGGGTACCATACACTTTGACATTCAGATTTCCTGTTGACACGACCATCGGCATTTTATCATCCTTCACAACCTCAAAATAAGCTTCGCCTGATAATGAAACCACTCTGATGCCACCATCAAAATAATCCGGATACGATAACGAGCTTCCTGCATTTAACCAAACACGACTTCCATCGGGCAATACCAAAGTGGTAATTGTTCCTTGTTGGGAATCGACCGTTATCAGACGACTGGTTACCTGCAGATTTGTCGGGTTAGGTTTAGAGAAATACAAGTACGCCGTATACAAAAGAATCGGAACAAGCAATATGGCGGCAACCCGTGCGAAATATCCATATAACTTACTGACTAAACCTTTTTCACCTGAATCCATCTTTCTTTCTGCCAGCTTCCATAAGGTCTCATTTAGCGCACTCTCGATCATGGGACGGGAATGTTCGAACCAGCAAAAATCCAATCCCAACCAGAGTTGTCGTAAAATCTCAACATCTGCGGCTGTAAGCTTATATGTTCCGAAAATATCCGCTTTTTCCCTCTCGCTGTATCCCTTCCAGTTCGAAAGGATCTTTTGAAAATCCTTATCAGTTAAAAGAATTGATATATCTTCCGTTTCTTTCATAGACAAATCAAAAAAAACGACTTTGCACTATAGAGAGAAAGATTAAAAAAGCATAATCAAATTTTCACATTTTTTTTGCGGAGATTGAAGAAAAAAGCGTAAAGAAAAGGTTGTTTATTAGTTTTAAAGACTTTTCACCAATTGATTTTCTGAGATGAATCAAGGTGCGGCACATCAGGTTACGTACAGCCTGTACGCTAATCCCCATGATCTGTGCAATTTCGGAATAAGGTAGCTCATGGTAAAAAAACAACATGATCAACTCACGCTGTTTCACGGTTAAAGAATTGATGGCATGCAATAAAACCCGCCGGACTTCATCCGAAATATCTTCATGCTTTTCAAACTCATTGACATCAAAAAAGAAGGTAGAATTCTCAAATTTACCAAGCTCAACAATTTGTTTGAATTCAGCATTTTTCTTTCTGATAAAAATCATCCTTCTCACTGACACAATCAAGTATGCCTTTACATTCTCAACATCTGCCAAACTTTGTCGGGTTTCCCATATACGTACAAAAACCTCTTGTATGCTTTCTTTTATAAAATCAGGATCAGGGAATATTTTAATCCCGTAATAATATAATTCAGAATAATATTTTTTGAAAATCCGGTTAAAGCCAGGTTGATCCCCCGCTTTTATCGCTTGCCATACAGCTTTGTCATTGGTATGTTCCGATGATTGTTCCATCCGGATAGATTCAAAAAGAAGTTTTCAAAAATCAGTTACTGAAAAGATATAATGACGGCATACGGCTGACGATCAACAACTATACATTATTTCTCCAAATGCATCATACGTAAAAGTATAATAAAAAAAGAGATTTGCATACATCTGAAAGACGGAACAGCAATTAAAATATAAACAGTTTTCATCCGTTAAACTTCACCATTGCGACATCCATACCGACAGATTAAAACAATACCGTAGGAACACTGATTATAAAGGCACTGTCTATTCCAAAGTTTGTAAATTTTCCGACCTGATGGATATTGTCCCGATCATATGCTGTTTTTATTAATTTTACGGCGGTTAATTTATACTTGAAAACTTTGACTTCTATCTCCAAACATATTGATTACCTGAACGTAAAGCATCTCAAAGATGGCAACGCTGCTGCCTTTGACGCCTTATTTAATAAATATGCCCGGCGGTTGTATCACTTTTCGCTCAAATACTTAAAGTCGGTCGAAGAGTCTGAAGAAGTGGTTCAGGAAGTATTCCTGTATATTTGGGATCATAAAGAAGGATTAAAACCGGACAGTTCATTCAATTCCTATGTTTTCACAATTGCTTATAATCTGATCCGAAAGCATTTTATCCGAAAATCGAGGGACAATGCATTTAAAGATGATCTGCTGTATGCTTTCCTGAAACAGGAGAATAACCTGGATCAGACGATCGATTACAGATTTTTGCTCGAAAAAGTGGAAACAATTATCAATCATTTGCCGGAAAAACGCAAAGAAATCTTTTTAAAAAGAAAATACGAAGGATTACCGGTCAAGCAAATCGCAGAACAACTCGGAATCTCGCCCAATACGGTAGAAAACCAACTTGCTGCTGCGCAAAAACAAATCCTTCGCGAACTTCAAAACGAAAAACTGGCGGGTCTGCTCTTTTACGCATTTTTTATCTCTGCCCGATAATTACAATGCACAGATAATCAACAACATTGATTCTTTATTGCATTTTTTTATCATTTTCCCTGATTTTGAATAGTGGAAAATGACTTCGAAAAGACATAGACAGTAACTATGGATACGAACAAGAAAAAATTAAACCGATTTATCTCCGGTAAATTTTCATTCAATGATTATTTATTAGTTTCTTCTCATTTTAACAAAGAAGAATACAATGCTGAGTTGCAGATGTACATGGAAGACGAATGGAACAAAACGAGGGACACAAATCATAACCAGGAACAATTGACCCGAATGCTCGACCAGCTCCACCACCGAATTAACCTGGGCAGATCAGTTTCGGGTTCTGCCCGCCAGCTCTATTACCGCTTGTTCTCTAAAATTGCAGTCGTTCTGATTATTCCCGCACTCATCACAATTGCTGTCATGGGCTATCTTTCGTTAAACAAAATGAGCGGGATGGATTCCTGGGCAGAAATTCACTCCCCCGTGGGAACACGAACAAAATTTCAATTACCCGACGGAACAATCGGATGGCTGAACAGCGGATCTTCAGTTAAGTATCCTGTCAATTTTACAACTAACCGTCATGTTGAAATATCAGGTGAAGCCTGGTTTGATGTTGTTCACCTCGAGTCAAAAGTTTTTCACGTAGTTACACCGTATTTTGATGTCAGCGTTTTAGGTACGCAGTTTAATGTTGTTGCCTATGAAAACGAAGAGCTTGCCGAAGTAATTCTAGAAAAAGGTAAAGTTCGGGTATCCGGGAAACACGACGAGTTTAAAAGCGAACTGACGCCCGATGAACATTTGATTTTCAATAAATCGACGAAAGAAATGGTTAAGACCCGGATTGATGCAAAGTCATACACCTGTTGGAAAGATGGATTGATGATCTTTAAGAACGAACCCATGTCTGAAATTGCCCGGAGATTGGAACGCAGGTATCATACTGAAATCATTTTACATGGCGATTCGCTTCAGTCATCTTTATTTAGAGCAACATTTATGGATGAAAACCTGGAAGAAATATGCAAAATGTTATCGACTGTTGCTCCGATAAGTTACCGGATCCATGAAAGAAAGAAAAATGAAGATAACAGCTTTACTGAACGAAAAATTGAAATGTGGTTAAAAAATTAATATTCATTAAATAATAAAATTAATCTATGAAAAAACTGTAAAAAAACAGGGAGGTATTGGCACTACCACCCTGTCATGAAGTAGAATTAACTTACGAAGTTGTAAATCCACTAAGAACAAATTTATGAAAAAAAAGCAGAACCGAAGGTTAATGCATGACATTGGCCTGTTAAAAATGATCAAAATGATGCGCTTTACCATCTTTATCGTTCTCGTTTCTTTATCGCAAGCTTTTGCCGTGAACTCCTTCTCTCAACAAACTAAGTTGACGCTGGATATGAAAAACGCCCGGGTTGAAGAGGTTATAGACAAGATCGAAAACAGTACGGAATTCTTCTTTCTCTATAACCGGAATTTAATTAATGTCGATCGGAAAATTGACGTTAAGGTTGAAAATGAAAGTGTTTATGAAATTCTTCAAAAAGTATTTAAGGATACAGATATTTCATTTTCAATTAATAACCGGCAAATTTTATTGACCAGCAGAACAGCCGATGCCAATAAAATAAATACTCAACAGGAAAGAACCATTTCAGGAAAGGTTACAGACAGTCAGGGAATCCAACTCCCCGGAGTGACCATTATCATAAAAGGAACCGGCCAGGGATCAATTACCGGTGCCGACGGAAGTTATTCGCTAACGAATGTTCCTTTGGGCTCCACCCTGGTTTTCACCTTTATCGGGATGAAAACGCAGGAAATCAAATTAGCCGGCGAAACCAGGATCAATGTAGTTATGCAGGAAGAAACCATTGGCATTGAAGAAGTGGTTGCAGTAGGATATGGCGTTCAAAAGAAAGCAACATTAACCGGCGCGGTTTCGGCTGTTAAAGGTGAAGATATTGTTTCCACAAAAAATGAAAACGCCCAGAACATGCTTACCGGAAAGATCTCGGGGGTTCGGGTCACCCAAAAAACAGCAGAACCGGGTTCTTTCAATAATAATTTCGACATTCGGGCCATGGGGTCGCCTCTTATTATCATCGACGGAATTCCCCGGACGAATGATGATTTTCAGCGTCTCGACCCAAATGATATTGACAACATGTCGGTGCTGAAAGATGCCTCAGCTGCCATTTATGGTGTTCGCGCTGCAAACGGAGTAGTATTGGTGACAACAAAAAAAGGCACCAACAATCGGGTAGAACTGAACTATTCCGGTTCATTCACCTGGCAGATTCCTTCCGGTTTACCGGCAACAGTGGATGCCATGGAATATATGACGCTTCGGAACGAGCAGGCGATGCACAATATCAACGGCGGTTCTCCGATCTTCAATGATCAGCAATTTGAAGATTACCGGACGGGTGTAAAACAAAGCGTCGATTGGTATCCCTTGGTTTTTGCCGATTATGCACCTCAAACCATGCACAATCTGAATGCCACGGGCGGTAACGATAAAACGACTTATTATGCCGGTCTCGGATATCAGTACCAGGAAGGTTTTTTTAAGTCAAGCGACTTGAACTACACAAAATATAACGTCCGCTCAAACATCACCACCAAAATTACCGATCGTCTTACTTTCGATCTGAATCTGAACCTGGTGATGGATGAACAAGATCGTCCCTACCAGGATTCATGGTGGATCATCCGCGGTTTCTGGAGACAAGGCGCTCACATCCCCGCCTATGCAAATAACGATCCGACCAAACCTTATCATGGTTTAATTGAAGGCGATAACCCGATTTCCTTTATGGATAAAGATATCGTCGGGTACAAAGAATACAATAAAAAGTGGATTCAATCAGCAGCAAGCCTGAAATATGACATCCCGGGTATAAAAGGTCTTTATGTAAAAGGCCTGTTCAGCTATGATTATTTCGTATCAAGTTCCAATCTTTTCCAGAAAGAATATGTTCAGTACCGGTACGATGAGGCCTCAGACACTTATTCCAAGTATACCCGTCAATCGCCGAACAGAATTAGGAGAGAATCCTATTTCAAAACACAACTTTTATCACAAGCCTCATTAAACTACGACGGCACATTTAACCGGCATAAGGTTGGTAGTGTTTTAATCTGGGAGGCACAAAAAAGAACCAGTGATAACTTTTTTGCCCAAAGAGACCTGGTTTTGCCTTTACCCTACATTTTTGCAGGTGTGGCCGAAGGGCAACTGGCAACAATGAACTCGGGTGCTGATGCCCTTTATGAAAATGCCAACCTGGCATTAGCGGGCAGACTCAATTATTCATTCAGCGACAAGTACCTGGCTGAAGTTCTGTTCCGCTACGACGGATCATCTAAATTTGCTGAAGGTTCTCAATGGGGTTTTTTCCCGGCTGCTTCTGTCGGCTGGCGAATCTCGGAAGAAGGATTCTTCAAAAATGCCTCTGCTTTATCATTTATCAGTCAGTTGAAAGTTCGTTCTTCGTACGGTAAAACCGGAGACGACGGCGCTTCGAGTTATCAGTTTATTTCGGGTTATAATTACCCGTCATCTACCGACAGAAGAAACTTCACCGGCGGTTATGTGTTCAACGGAAGCTTCAATGCAAGTGCTGATAACAAGGGAATTCCCAATCCGTTTATCACCTGGTACACGGCAAAAACATTTGACCTGGGTACCGATTTTGAAGGATGGGATGGTCTTTTAGGAATCTCCTTCGATTATTTCAGCAGAAAACGTGAAGGCCTGTTGGCCACACGAAGCGGAGGTATTCCTACCGTAGTGGGCGCAGGCCTGCCCCAGGAGAACCTGAACGGCGACCGCACCTATGGTTTTGAACTGGAAGTTTCGCATAGAAACCGAATCAAGGATTTCCGCTACAACATGAAAGGCATGGTGTCATTAGCCCGTGTCAAACGTTTGTATGTCGAACGCGGAGCCATCGGCAGCTCGTGGAACAACTGGAAAAACAACCAAAATGATCGTCTACAAGGTGTTCATTCAGGACTCCAGGGCAATGGACAATACCAGTCATGGGAAGAAATCTGGTCAAATCCGACTTACATTGGCCGTGGAACCCTTCCCGGTGATTATAAATATGAAGACTGGAATGGCGATGGTGAAATCAACGGTAACGACGTTCACCCAATTCGCTACAACCAGTATCCCTGGATGAACTTCAGCATGATCTTCGACGCGTCATATAAAGGCTTTGACCTGAATTTCCTGCTGCAAGGTTCTGCCATGAGTTCATTGGTTTACGGCGAGCAGCTTCGCGAACCAATGTGGGGTAGCGGAAACTCCGGGGCCATGGAACAGTTTATGGACAGATGGCACCCTGCCGATCCGAAAGCAGATCCTTACGACCCGGCAACACAATGGATCCCGGGGCATTTCGCCTACACCGGAAGTTTACCTGATGTAAACTCAAGTTTCAATGTTGAAAATGGCGCATATTTGCGATTGAAGAGTGTTGAACTTGGGTATACTCTCCCCTCTCAATGGATTATGAAAAGCGGGATAAAAAATCTGCGTTTTTATGTAAATACCTATAACCTGTTCACGATCACTAAGGTTAAATTCGTTGATCCTGAACACCCGAATGACACATACGGTTACTTATACCCACTAAACAAAACTGTTTCTGTTGGATTAAATGTTAAATTTTAATAAGGTATGCAAACTATGAAATTGAAATATTTTTTAATCGCGATAATGGCGTTTAGCGGTATCGTAATTTCCTGTAAGGATTATTTGGATATACCGCCTATGAACGTCGTGCAAGACAAAGATCTTTTTACAGATGCAACTGGGATGACCGTGTATTTGTCACGTATATACAGTCAAATGCCTTTCGAAGACTTTAAATATTCGCCTGCCCGTCAGTTTTTTGATGACTGGTTGGTTACTCCGGGGACGAACGAGGGATCGTCGATTGGCCGCGATGCAGGAACGGCGATGACTTCAGAAGGCTGGGCGCGTAATGGTGCCTATTGGGGACGCGCGTTTAACTTACTTCGCGATGCAAACCGTTTACTTGAGACCTTACCCCAGTACAAAGCAAATTTCAGCGATGCTGACTACAACCATTTTATCGGCGAAGCTTATTTTGCTCGTGCCATGGTTTTCTATGCGATGGCAAAACGGTACGGAGGAACTTCACTGGTTACGTCTGTGCTGAAATATCCTGAAACTCCTGTTGATCAGCTTGAAATACCCCGATCGACCGAAGAAGAGACCTGGAACCAGGTACTGGCTGACTTTAATTTAGCCATCGCGAACCTTTCCGAAACAAGTCCAAAACGTGGTTATGCCAATAAATATGTCGCTCAGGGATTCAAATCCGAGGCGATGTTATATGCAGGTTCGGTAGCCAAATACAACCGGATTACCGGATTTGGAGAAAAAACCGGCGCACGTGTGATTGGTTTTGATCCGAATACCGCTGCTGCCGCTTCGAAAAAATATTTTAAAGAAGCATACCAAGCAGCCCGCGAAGTAATGAAGTCGGGAAAATATTCGTTATACAAAAAGAAATGGGCCGCCAACGACAAAGAATCCCAGTATCAAAATATGGTGGATATGTTCTTCGATATCTCAAGCCCGGAAAACATTTATATTAAAGAATACAAATACCCGGATTTGGCGCACGGATTCGACTCGTATAATATTCCCCGACAGTTGATGGGAGGTAATGGTTATTCTGCAGGTAACTGCCCGACGCTCGACTTTGTTGAGTTATTTGACGGCTTTGCAAAAAATGCTGATGGTACAATTAAAGTATTTGATGACAACGGCAAATATCTCATGTTTGACAATGTGACTGACCTTTTTGCCAATGCAGAACCCCGTCTTCGCGCTAATGTAATTTTACCGGGAGATGTGTTCAAAGGTGAAGTGATTGAAATTCGCCGGGGAATCTTTACCGGCGACGCGTCAAACGGCATCAGCCCTCTGCGTGTTATTAACGGTAGCTCACCCGATTATGCCGTTTCCGGTCCGTCAAACTACAACCAGGTAGATGCCTATAAAGGTACAGGTGCATTTGCGGGTCAAAAGTCACTTTTCCTTTCCCAAAACGGAACAACGCACGAAACGGTAACCTTGCCTAACGGAACTACGATGAATGCCGGTGGAAAAAGCGGTCCGTTCACATCAGACGGTACGGCTGCGATGACCGGGTTTGTCATTCGCAAGTGGCTGAATCCGAACATGCCGCAAACCTTGGTATTGGAAGCCCGTTCGGAGCAGCATTTCATTTTAATGCGTTATGCCGAGATTCTCTTAAATGCCGCCGAAGCTGCTTCGGAGCTGATGCTTGCCGGAGAACCGGCTCCCTCCGGAGACAACTTCCAGCAAATTGCCTACGATGCAATCCGGGAGATTCGTGAAAGAGCAGGCGCTGACCCATTAACCAGTATTGCTGATATTAACGGCGAACAAGGCCTTCAAATCATTCGCAAAGAGCGGAGAAAAGAACTCGCTTTCGAACACAAAATCCTGTGGGACATCCGGCGTTGGAGAACTCAGCATTCCGATATGCTGAACGGATACACGCAGGCTGATGGAGCCTACTACAAAGGTTTGTACCCCTTCTACTCATCAACAACCGGTAAATACTTCTTTGATGCAGGCCTGGATGAAGGCAGACGCCGTTTCCGCCTTTCCGAACAGGAATATTACTTTGCTATACCGGGTGGCGAGGTATCCAAGAGTCCGGTAATTGATCAACAACCAGGTCGTTAATCTATTTAAATTTTAACACAATGAAAAAAATATTCTATTATACATTAATTTGCTTAGCGGCAGTTTCTTTCAGCGCCTGTGAGATTGACAACTACGATTTGCCGGAAGAAACATTGAAGGGCAGAGTGGTGGATGTTGCCACCGGCGATCTTGTTCTGACAGATCAGGGAAGCGAGGGAACCCGCATCCGCTTACGCGAGCTTAGCTGGAAAGAAACAGCTGCTCCTGACAATTTCGACTTCTGGTGTATGAAAGAAGGCATTTTCCAGAATACGAAAATTTTTAAAGGCCATTACAACGTGCGTATCGACGGCGCTTTTATCCCCTTGGTCCGGTTAAACAGTGCCGGAGATACCATTGCCGACGAAAGCAAGTATATCGACATCAAAGGCGTTACCGAAGTTGAGTTTAAAGTTCAGCCGTTCCTGAAAGTAGAATGGGTAGGACAACCCACAATAAACAACGGGCAAATTACGGCTACGGTGAAAGTGACAAGGGCTGTTAGTCCTGCCGATTTCAGATCAAAAATTGAACCGATGGGCGGCTACAACGACAACATGCTGAATGTAACCGATGTCCGACTGTTTGTCAGCCAGGTGCCTTTCGTTGGTTACCGCGAATGGGATAACCGGTACACAACCGAAATTACCTACAGTGGAAATGCGTTTGATGCCTTGCTCGGGCAACCAATTACCATTACCACCAAAGGAACGATCCCTGCAGGCAGAACCGTGTTCATCCGCGCTGCTGCCCGGATCAACTATGCAACGGAGAATATCCGCCGTCATAACTATAATGAAGCAATCAGAGTGGATATACCGGCCAACTAAATAAAACCAGAGAACAAGGCCATCCCGTTATTCTGACGGGATGGCCTTTCACTAACTAAAAAAATGAACTGTGAGATTAAAAGATATTTTATACTTTGCTTCAGGAGCGTTGCTTATTGCCGCATGTGCAACAGGCAAGCTGAATGAGAACCCGCAACCAAAAGAGAAAACGGCGTTTCAAACGTCAAATCCATGGAAACCGGTCACCGATGTAAGAGCTGATGTCGCCATTGTTTACAGTGTCAGGGACCATCATCGCAGTACCCGAATGACTTTCGAAGAACGTGTACAAACCTGGCGAGACAGGGGTTACATCACCCATTTCATGACCGGAATTGCCTGGGGTGAATACCAGGATTATTTTACGGGAAAATGGGACGGAGTACCTCACCTGGATGAGGGACAGGTAACCCAGCGTGGCGATACAATTTGGCACGGACGTATGGTTCCATACATTGTGCCGACTAAAAATTTCATTAAATACATTAAGGAAACGCAAATCAAACGGGTTATCGATGCAGGTATTGATGCCATTTACCTGGAAGAACCCGAATTTTGGGCCCGTGCAGGATACAGCGAGGCTTTTAAACGGGAATGGAAAGACTATTACGGCTTCGACTGGCGTCCGCAACACGAATCGCCCGAGAACACCTACCTGTCCAATAAATTAAAATATCATCTTTATTACCGGGCATTGGACGAGTGCTTCACCTATGCCAAAGAGTACGGGAAAAGCAAAGGAATGGATGTGCGGTGTTATGTACCAACCCATTCTTTGGTGAACTATTCACAGTGGCAGATTGTCAGCCCTGAAGCCAGCCTGGCTTCACTCCCTTGCGTTGACGGATATATCGCGCAGGTATGGACCGGCACTTCCCGCTCGCCCAACTATTTTAACGGTAAACAAAAAGAACGGGTATTTGAAACAGCCTACCTGGAGTATGGTTCTATGGAGTCGATGACTGCCCCAACTGGCCGGAAAATGTTTTTCCTGACCGACCCCATCGAAGACTGGCCGCGCGACTGGGCAGACTACAAGAAAAACTATCAGGCCACCTTTACCGCTAAACTGTTGTACCCGCAGATTGCCGATTACGAGGTGATGCCCTGGCCCGACCGGATTTATGAAGGACTATACAAAACCAGCGCCGACAGCGATATAAAGGAAAAAATTCCACGCTTTTATTCCACGCAAATGCAGGTCATGATTAATGCGCTAAACCACATGCCCTTATCAAACAATCAGTTGAACGGCTCTGCCGGCATCAGCGTATTAATGGCCAATTCGCTGATGTTCCAGCGCTTGCCTACACACCAGGGGTACGAAGACCCGAATTTCTCAAATTTTTATGGTCAGACCTTACCATTTCTGAAAAGAGGCATTCCTGTAAAAACCATGCACCTCGAAAATGTTTCTTACCCGGAAACATGGAAAGACACCAAAATCCTGATCATGTCTTATTCCAACATGAAACCGTCAGTTCCTGAAGGACACGAATTTATTGCCGAATGGGTGAAAAAAGGCGGTATCCTGGTTTATTGTGGTCGCGATATCGATCCTTTTCAATCGGTTCAGGAATGGTGGAATACCGGGAATAACCAATATCTGACAGCCTCGGAACATTTGTTTGAAAAGTTACATATCAATGCAACAGATCAGGATGGCGTTTGCCGGTATGGAGACGGAACGGTGTATATTATCCGGAAAGACCCCAAAGAATTTATCATGGAAGCTGGCCAGGACCATGAATTTGTAGCTATTGTAAAACAATTATACGAACAAACAGCCAAAGCAGGAGAATTTGTCTTTAAAAACAACTTTTACCTTGAACGAGGGCCCTATGACCTGATTTCGGTGCTGGATGAAAGTATTAGTGACACACCTTATATTCAAAAAGGCAGGTTGATTGATCTGTTCGATCCGGAGTTACCGGTTCTTCGTGCGAAAACAGTTCATCCTGGCGAACAGGCGTTCCTGCTGAACGTTGATCGCGTGGAAGATCAGAAAAAGCCACAGGTTTTAGCTGCGGCCTCACGTGTTTACGATGAAGTTGTTAAAAGAGACAACTATTCATTTATCACCAAAAGTCCACTGAATACATCGAATGTGATGCGGGTGTTGTTGCCCAAAGAACCAAAAACGCACCAGGTATCTGATCGTCAAGGGAATCAAATAACCGGGACAGCTTGGGAATGGGATGAAGCAAGCAAAACAGGCTTGTTGAAATTTGAAAATGATCCGGAAGGGATCATAGTCGAATTTTCCTGGTAAGAATTCTATCTTCGGGAAACGCAATTTTCAATGATCCGGAGTGCAGGCTCCGGCTCCGGATCATTAATTTTAGATGATTCTCTACACGATCAGAGGTATCTGAAAACAGATTTCCCTTGATGGTAACAACCGTCCTGCAAGAAAGACACAGACTTCTCGCCTTATGAAAATGAAGAATATACCCATCATTGCCATATTAACCGTATTCTTAGTTTTAATTCAAAGCTGTTCAAAAGAAAACAACGAACCGATACAGGAAACGCCGATCCTTAAAAACGAAAATATGGTGGCCAAAACCTTATGGTATACCGGATGGGCATCTATCCCCTCGATCATGTCGATGCCGTATGGTGAGCTTAGAAATTCGTTGATCTCGAGCCTCCATGACAAATGTAATCAGCCGCTTGTTTCGTTGCAGAAAATGAACGACCCGGACCTGTGCTGGGCAGCCATGATGTATAAATTCCTGTTCGATGCAGGGATTTTTACTGCAGAACAGTTATTAACGATGACACTGGACGACGAACGAAATGCAGTTATTGAATTGAACACAACACTTACCGGCCTTCCGGCATCCGGATTTCAGGCAAAAAACAATGCCCGGAATCTTATTGTCGCCTATGAACAATGGTTTCATCAAAACAGTTCAACCCGGCAGAAAATAGATAAACTCAATGGTGTTACAAGTGGCAGTCCGACCTTTAATTTAAAAGACGACAAAAACTTCGTCATGGATGTTTTGCGAATTGTAAAAGCCGATGAAGTGTACACTTACCTGGGCGTTTACCATGCTATGGCAAATACCAACCAGTTTAAATTATACCTTGCAGGAAGTAACGACCTGAAGACCTGGACAAATCTAACGGAATTGGGAGACCGCGCCCACCAGGGAGACATTAAAAAGTGGGGGAACGGCTACCTGGTTACGAATGAACAAGATCCGGTACAGGGAACCAATAACATCCGCATCAGGTATTATTCGTCCTATGCCGGTTTAGTCGCCAATACGCCGTCGAACGACAAATCAATTCCGCAAACTTTTTCAAATTTGGCTGAAGGGACGCCGGATATCCGGATCATCGAAGGGAATGCCCCATCCTCGTCGCACATTCTGATCGGTTATCATTATTACGAGAATGGTATTCACGACCAGCAGGCATTTGGCATTTTACGCAATTTTAATGAATGGCGAACATGGAAAGATGAACCGGCAAATTTCACCACCCGGGAAATGGGGTATCGGGGAAATATTGGTGGCAGAAGCGCATTTTTTCATTCCGGAAACTTTGTATTGCAGGAAGCGCAAATCACTCCGGGCGATTGGAGCAGCTGGCGCTTGTTGTTCGGAAACGGCGTGTTCTACTATACCCTGCATCCCGAAACAGCCTTGGGTTCAACATCCTTTGCCAATCCGGGAATTGTGGAAATTGAGCCCGGCAGATTTGCAGTAACCAGTTTTTTGCCATCGCAGGGAAATCATTCCCGTGAAAACGGCGAACTCCTTTACACCATCCGGTTTTGAGTGGAATCGTTGGTGTCGTTGTAATATTTACAAACCCGGTTGTATAACCACTAATTCGATATAAATATGAGAAACCTGTTCATACTATTCCTCATCATTTTCAGTATAACGAGCTTACACGCTGCCAAACCGGTCGACCTGGTCAAATACGTGAATACCCTTCAAGGGACGAACTCTCATTTTGAACTGACCCGGGGAAATACCTACCCGACCACCGCACTGCCATTTGGCATGCATACCTGGACCCCGCAAACCGGCGTCAACGGCGATGGCTGGAAATACCAGTTCTTTAAAGATTCTATCCGGGGCTTCCAGCAGGCGCACCAATGCAGTTCGTGGTCGAACGACTATTGCGTATTTTCGCTAATGCCGGTTACGGGGAAGCTGGTTCTGGATCAGTTTGAGCGTGCTGCCAGGTTTAACCACGATCATGAAATTGCCAAACCCAACTATTACAAGGTGAAACTGGATAACCAGATCACTACCGAGATATCGCCTACCGAACGAGGCGCCCATCTCCGTTTTACATTTCCCAAAAAACAAGCTTCGTATATCGTGCTCGACGGCTACACCGGCTTCAGTCAGGTAAAAATTCTTCCAAAAGAAAACCGGATTGTTGGTTACGTGCGTAATGGTCGTGGATTGACTGACAATTTAAAAAGTTATTTTGTCATTCAGTTCGACCGGCCCATCACGGATTACGGCGTGTGGGAGAACCGGGAAAAAAAACAATGGAAGGGTGAACTTGAAAAAGAAGGGCGTGGCGCCGGAGCTTGGGTACGTTTTGATGACGGTGTAAATGTTCAGGCAAAAGTGGCCTCCTCTTACATTAGTCCAGAACAGGCCGAACGGAACCTGGCTACCGAGTTAGGGCTATTCAAATCACTCGAAGACACGAAAGCTGCTGCCTGGGAAATCTGGAACCGGCACCTCCATCGCATATTCGTTGAAGGAGGAACAGAGGAAGAAATGGCCACATTTTATTCCTGTTATTTTCGGGCAAGCCTGTTTTCACGCAAGTTTTACGAACCGGATGAAAACGGGAACCCGTACTATTTCAGTCCTTACGACGGCAAAATCCACCCGGGATACTTATATACCGATACTGGTTTTTGGGATACGTTCCGGGCACAATTCCCGTTGAATGCACTGCTGCATCCAACCATGCACGGCCGGTATGTGGCCGGGTTGCTCGATTCGTACGACCAATGCGGATGGTTGCCTTCGTGGTCATTCCCCGGTGAAGCCGGAAGTATGATCGGGAACCACGCGATTTCGCTGTTGGCAGACGCCTGGGCCAAAGGATTACAGACGTTTGATCCGCAACGGGCGCTCGACGCCTACTACCACGAAGCCACCAATAAAGGTCCCTGGGGACCGGCAAACGGAAGAGACGGCTGGAAAGAATATTATACTCTGGGCTATGTTCCTTATCCGAAATACCGCGAAGCTACGGCAAAAACGCTGGAATATGCCTATGATGATTTCTGCGGCTACCAATTGGCAAAAATGACCGGAAACGATTTTTATACCCGGGTCTTTTCCCGCCAGATGTACAATTACCGCAATTTGTTCGATCCATCCGTCGGTTTCATGCGCGGCCGCGATGAGCAGGGAGCCTGGAAAGCTGATTTCAACGCGTACGAATGGGGCGGTCCATACACCGAGGGCAACGCCTGGCATTACCTGTGGTCGGTTTTCCACGATCCGCAAGGCTTGATTGATCTTTTGGGCGGCAATGAAAAGTTCGTGGCAAAAATGGATTCGGTCTTTACCGTTCCCAATACCGTGCTTGTTGGAACCTATGGGAGAAAAATCCACGAAATGACTGAAATGGAAATGGCCGATATGGGGCAATATGCTCATGGCAATCAACCTATCCAGCATATGATTTACCTGTATAACTACGCAGGCGCCCCCTGGAAAGCTCAAAGATGGGCACGTACCGTTATGGATAAATTATACGATGCCACCGAGAACGGTTATCCGGGCGATGAGGACCAGGGACAAACCTCATCGTGGTATGTATTAAGCGCCTTGGGCTTTTACAGCGTTTGCCCGGGAACCGATGAATATGTTATCGGAAGCCCTGTCTTTCAAAAAGCAACCGTCACCCTCGAAGACGGAAAACAATTTGTTATTGAAGCGAAAAACAACAACAAAGAAAATGTGTATATCCAATCTGCCGAACTGAATGGCGAAAAGCACAGTCGCCATTTTATTCGTTACCGGGAAATCGTGAATGGCGGATACATCAAATTCCAAATGGGTAATCAGCCAAATAAATCACGCGGAACGCAGGCAACCGATTTACCTTTTTCTTTGTCTAACGATTGATCTTTTTCTGATGAAAACTAGACTTATCCGCACCATACTTTATCTGTTCTCTCTGATAACAACATTTATATCCTTGACATCGACCAGTGGAAACAGTCAGAATAAGCCCGGCCAATTGACTGATCCCAATATATTTGAAACAGGCATCTCATGGCCAACTGGACAAGCCCTGCCTCAGTTTGCCCGTCCCATCGACACACTGGATGGACTGGATATGCGTAAAGCATCTCTATCCTCCTCCGAAAAAGCAATCTTTTCGACCTTACAAGGATTAGTGAATAAGAATAAGCCTCGTATTATCTTATTTGACGAGGAAAGAGAGGGAAAATACAAATGGCCAAATAATCTGAACTTAACGATCAATGAGTGGGCAGACGCCTGGGGTTTACTGAGGAAGTACCAACATGAAATTTCAGGCATTATTTTGTACGACCGGGAAAAAAGCATTCATTACCTGAATCTGGCCTCAACGATCGGCGGAATAAAAAACGCTCTCCCTGTTACACCTGCTGATTGGGATAAACTGAAAACAAATGGGTTAAACTTTCCTGTTTTAGCCGACCTGACCAATCTGACAAGTACAGCGCCTGCTGATATTTATCAGTACCTTTATAACAATTATTGGCATCAATGTACAAAAAGGCTGCTGGTGAGTTCGAATCCCCGGCATTCGGGTTACATTCGCGACATCGGGGTAGCATCCGGATGTGCTTTTGTTTGGCTGGATCCCCGTAAAAATGAAGAAGCCGATGTACTTCGTAACTTTTTAGGAGATATGAAAGCCGGTGAAAGCATTATAATCGGATGGTGGGCCGAGGAACGTTCAGGAATTGGTATCGGGACATCTTTTGGCATCTCAACCATTCCATCTGATTTTTACGAAAATACAACTATTTATGCCGGGGGATCAAACCGGATTCAACTTCCGGCTGTTCCTAAAAAGCCAAAACTGGAGAATAAAATCTACCTGGCTATTTTCCTGAGCGATGGCGACAACGTTCAATATTGTCAACATGCCATGTCTGAATTATGGGACAACAAAAATCGCGGATCTGTTCCAATTAACTGGACCGTAAGTCCGGGGCTGGTCGACATGGGGCCCGGACTATTAAATTATTACTATGCTACGGCTACTCCCAACGACTTCTTTGCATCGGGACCATCCGGACTCGGATATACGCTCATCTATGACGCTCATAATCAACTTTGGAATATGACAAAACCTGAACACATCGAGGCTTACACCCGGTTCACACAAAAGTACCTCGAAAAAAGCGGGCTGAGGGTCATCACAATCTGGGATGAGATCAACGAAGAACAAATGGAAGCATATACCGTGAATTGCCGGTACCTTTATGGTGTGACGCTTGAAGATTGGGAACGTTCCAAACCGATCAAAACGACTGTTAAACAAAATAAACTTGCTTTTATACCAAACCACCCGTGCTACGCAAGCCATATCGAGGATATTTATGTCAGATGGGCAAAAAAAATCCAGGCTTTCGACGGATCAAAACCCCTGTTTCTGGCAGCCCAGGGAGAATCGTGGAAGATGGGGCCCGAAAATATCGTTTTATTAAAAGAAAAACTCGAAAAACTGTCTCCGGGAAATATCGTGATTTGCAGGGGCGATCACTTTTTCAACCTCTACAATGAAGCCAACCAACATAATTTTAACCTGACACTTTCGCCTGAAATGACAGTAACTTCGAGCAAAACAGCTACAAAAGCATCTTTCGCTGCAGATGGTACTCCTTCCGGAGAACACAAATGGGTTTCGTCAGGAAAAGGAAAAAAGTGGATTCAATTTGATTTTAAGGATATCTTCCTGATCAACAGGTATGTGATCCGGCACGCAGGAACCGACGGGATGAACCCTACATGGAACACCCGCTCGTTTCGGATAGAACTTAGCGCCGATGCAATAACTTGGCAAACAGTTAGTCAAATCAAAAATAATAAAGACCATGTTACTGATATCGACATTGTTCCGGCTACAGCAAGATATGTTCGTTTGACTATTTTAGATGCGGGCAAAGATGGTACTGCCCGGATCGGAGATGTTGAAGTATATGGAAACCGGCTCCCATAAATTGTGTAATTTGTGTTCAAAAGCCCGAAAAGTTTAAACTGGTAATAAAAATATATCGTGATGATGAAGAAAACAGGATTTTTAGGCGCATTGTTTTTGTTGAATTTTGTTTTGACAGTGAACGCGCAACCTTCCGGTCCGGTTGATCATGTAAGCACCTTAGTCGGTACGCTTTCAAAGTACGAACTTTCAACAGGAAACACCTATCCCGCAACGGCATTGCCCTGGGGAATGAATTTCTGGTCGCCGCAAACCGGAAAAATGGGCGACGGCTGGATGTATACCTACACCGCCGATAAAATCAGGGGATTTAAGCAAACCCACCAACCCAGCCCCTGGATGAACGATTATGGTCAGTTTTCGATTATGCCGCTTACCGGCGAACCCGTCTTTCATGAAGACGAACGGGCAAGCTGGTTTTCGCACAAAGCCGAAACTGCCAAACCACATTATTACAGCGTATACTTGGCAGATCACGATGTGACCACCGAAATAACGCCAACCGAACGTGCGGCCATCTTTCGTTTTACCTTTCCCGAAAGCAAAAACTCGTTCGTTGTAACCGATGCTTTCGACCGCGGTTCGTACATCCGGATCATCCCCGAAGAAAATAAAATTGTAGGTTATACCACCCGAAACAGCGGTGGGGTGCCCGAAAATTTCAAAAACTACTTTGTCATCCTGTTCGACAAGCCATTTACCTACTTCGCCGCCGTTAAAGACGGTGAAATCGCCAACGGCGAGAGCGAGTTTAAAGGCAACCACGCCGGAGCAATTATTGGTTTTTCAACCACCCGCAACGAACAGGTGCATGCGCGGGTAGCTTCATCATTTATCAGCGAAGAGCAGGCCATGCTGAATTTAAAGGAGTTGGGTAACGCCGGTTTTGACGAAATTGCCGAGAAAGGAAAAGCGCGTTGGAACGACGTACTGGGAAAAATCAAGGTAGAAGACGATAACATCGATAACCTGCGGACTTTTTACTCCAATTTATACCGCACCGTTTTATTCCCGCGAAACCTTTCGGAGATTGATGCCGGCGGAAATATTATTCACTACAGCCCGTACAATGGCAAGATCCTGCCGGGCTACCTCTTTACCGATACTGGATTTTGGGATACCTTCCGCTGCCTGTTCCCTTTCCTCAATTTTATTTATCCTTCCGAAAACCAAAAGATGCAGGAGGGGCTGGTCAATGCTTACAAAGAAAGCGGGTTCCTGCCGGAATGGGCCAGCCCGGGACACCGCAACATCATGGTGGGGAACAATTCGGCTTCGGTGGTTGCCGATGCTTACCTGAAAGGCTTGCGCGGATACGATATCGAAACCTTATGGGAAGCTCTTAAACACGGTGCAAACCATGTACACCCAACGGTTGCAGCTTCGGGAAGAACGGGCTACGAGCCATACAACCAATACGGTTATATCCCCAACGATGTAAAAATCAGCCAGAATGTTGCACGGACACTGGAATACGCTTACGACGACTGGACGATCTATCGCCTGGGAAAAGCCCTGAATAAACCGAAAAAAGAGATTGAAATTTACGCGCAACGGGCCATGAATTACAAGAATCTATACAATCCAAAGCGAAAATTGATGGCTGGCAGGGCTACCGACGGTTCTTTTTCCGATTCATTCGAACCCACCGACTGGAGCCGCGATTTCACCGAGGGAAACAGCTGGCACTACTCCTGGTCGGTGTTTCATGACCCGCAGGGCTTGATCGACCTGATGGGCGGGAAAAAAGAATTTGTAAACATGCTCGATTCGGTATTTATTATTCCCGGATCGAGGGGCATGAAAAGCCGATCGATGATTCACGAAATGCGCGAGATGCAGGTGATGGATATGGGCCAGTACGCGCACGGAAATCAGCCGATTCAGCACATGGTTTACCTGTACAATTATGCCGGCGAACCCTGGAAATCGCAATATTGGGCACGCGAAATCATGGACAAACTGTATGCGGCAACTCCCGACGGTTACTGCGGCGATGAAGATAACGGGCAAACTTCGGCCTGGTATGTGTTTTCCGCCTTAGGCTTTTACCCGGTATGCCCGGGAAGCAACGAGTATATTTTGGGTTCTCCCCTGTTCAAATCGGTAAAGATTGAACTGGAAAACGGGAAGGAGATAACGATCAAGGCAGATCAGAATTCGAAAGAAAACAGGTATATTGCGGAGATGGACTTAAACGGTAAAAAATACACGAAAAATTACCTGACCCATGGTGACTTAATGAAAGGAGCAGAGATTAATTACAGGATGAGTCAGATCCCAAATAAAACCAGAGGAATAGAAGAAAAGGATTTTCCGTATTCGTTCTCTAATGAGAAATAGCCCGGCAGTGTATGGTTTAAAATACTTAAAACAGAAAAAGCGATGATTAAGCGAATTTTATTGGTATTTCTGGCGCTGGCTCTTGTTGGCATTCAGGGAATAAAAGCAGAAAAATTAACGGTAGCGTCATTCAACATTCGTTATAACAATCCTTCAGATGCTGAAAAAGGAAACGGGTGGAAACAGCGTTGTCCGATTATCTGCGATCTGATCCGGTTTAACAATTTCGAGGTTTTCGGGGCACAGGAAGTGTTGCACGACCAGTTACTGGATATGCTTGCCGGCCTTCCGGGCTACGATTATACCGGGGTTGGCCGCGACGACGGAAATACAAAAGGAGAATATGCGCCGATTTTCTATCAGAAAGATCAGTTCGAAGCGGTGGAATCGGGGCATTTCTGGTTATCGGAAATTACCGACAGGCCCAACAAGGGATGGGATGCCGCCCTACCCCGCATTTGTACCTGGGCAAAATTTAAAACCCTGGAAACCGGTTTCGAGTTTTTCTTTTTCAACCTGCACATGGACCACATTGGAGTGGAAGCCCGGAAAAACAGCGCCAAACTGGTCCTGAAAAAAATAACCGAAATGTGCGCCAACAAACCGGTAATTTTAAGCGGTGATTTCAATGTGGACCAAAACAGCCCCGACTATTCCATTCTGGCAGAATCGGCCTTACTGGATGATTCATATGAAGTTGCCCAGATCAGGTATGCATTAAACGGCACGTTTAATGATTTTAAGCCCGATATGAAAACAGATAGCCGGATTGACCATGTGTTTGTTAGTCCGTCTTTCACGGTAGAGCGTTATGGAATCCTTACCGATACGTACCGGACAGAGATAAAAGACAGCAAATCTGAGAAATCGGGGAATTTCCCTAAGGAAGTATCGTTGACGAAGTATGTCGCCCGGACCCCTTCCGACCATTTCCCGGTAAAAGTTGTGCTGAGTTTTGAAGACTGACGTTACCTGCATTTTCCCTAACCTAAATACCCTGTTGATGAAAAATTTTATCCTGAGTCTTTCTGTTTTTTTACTGTGTTATCAGACCCTGGAAGCTCAGCCAGTCCACACCTACCACAATCCGGTGATCGCGGGCGACCTCCCCGATCCCACGGTAATCCGGGTCGAAAATACCTATTATGCCGCGGGCACCAGTTCCGATTTCGCTCCAAATTACCCGCTGTACGAATCAACCGACCTGATCAACTGGAAACAGATCGGGCACATTTTCAACGAACTTCCCGCGTGGACTTCCGACAGTTTCTGGGCGCCGGAATTGTATTACCACAACGGAACCTTCTTTGTTTACTACACGGCAAAACGTCGTGGCGACCGCGTTTCCTGCATCGGAGTGGCCACAACGAAGGATATTCATAACGGCTTTACCGACCACGGGATCATCATTGAATGGGGAAATGAAGCCATCGATGCTTTTATTTTTCAGGATGAAGACGGGAAAAATTATATCTCGTGGAAAGCTTATGGCCTGACCCGGGAAAGACCGATTGAGATCTTGTGTTCCGAGCTAAGCGACGATGGCTTGGCGCTGAAAGGGGAACATTTCACCCTGACCGATCACTCCAAAGGATGGCGGGGAGCAGGCGACGAAGGGCAGTGCCTGGTGAAACACGGTGCATATTATTATCACCTGTACTCGATCGGCGGTTGTTGCGACAACCGTTGTGATTACCGGGTCGCTGTTTCGCGCTCGAAAAACCTGAGAGGCCCGTGGGAACAAGCCCCCACGCCGATCCTGCAAGGGGGCGATGAATGGCGCTGCACCGGCCACGGAACGCTGGTGACAACACCCGACGGCAGGTATTTCTATCTGTATCACGCTTATCATGCTACCAATTTTGAATTCATTGGCCGCCAGGCTATGCTCGACGAACTGGTATGGGATGAGCAAAGCCAATGGCCAAAATTTAAGAGCGGACCAAACCCCTCGCTTCAGGCGCCGGTTCCGTTTGCCGGCACACAACAAGTCAGGGAAACCGGCTTTTACGACGACTTTTCTTCCGAAAAAAGCAATACCCTCTGGCAGTGGGACTTAAATCTGCCCCGACCAGACTATCAGGTTAAAGACGGCGAGCTGATTTTATCTTCAACCACCCGGGGCCTGGCTTTCGTGGGATTACGCCCCCAGGTGGGAAACTATGTGTTAAAAACGGAAGTATCTGACGGATCAGCCGCGAAAAAAGGAATCTGTATATATGGCAATCAACGTAATTTCCTGGCTTTCGGCTGTTATCCGGAGGGTTTGATCATCTTTAAATCGGAGAACGGGATCCGGTCGGAACTGGCGGCGGTTAAACCGGCGCAACGTCTGCCTTTCTTCCTGAAAGCAGAGGTTTTAAACGGACGTTATTACCAATTTTTCTGGTCGCATGACAATGAAACATGGATTCCGGTTAAAATAGGCGATGAATACGCGGTTGACGGGAAATTTTTACCCCAATGGGGAGTAGCCATGCGCGCCGGTTTATTTGTTGAAGGCGAGGTGCCCCTTACCGCGAAATTTTCGGAACTGAGCATCGACTACCGCTTTGAATAAGCGGGTGGAGTACGGTAGTTGAATCAGTGAAAAACATAATCAGCAGTTTTTACTGATTCAGCTCCATGCCTGTTTTCGTGTTGAGTAGTCTGGCTGTCAAATTACGCACATAAGCGTCTTCATGCTCCGAAAGATTCTGAACTACCTTCAGAATCTGATTATTTTTAATCAAATATTCAGGAAGAACAAGGCGGTAAATTAAATTAAGTGACCCAATCCCAATCCGTTGTTGTTGAAACAACTTCAATAAATCAAGTACCACATCTTCACTTACCCGCCCAAACTCGATGAACCTCCAGATAAGATCATTCTTTTTTTGCGGCGGCAAATCAGGCATCAATTCAACCAATTGTTTCTGAATTTGTATGTCTGCCAGTCTGAACACCTGAAAGTATTGAAACGCCTGCTCCGAAATTACCGCATTCTCTGATTTTATGCACCTCATAATCAGGGGATATAAATCAGAATGATATTGAAAATGTTGGTCAATACGTTGGATGGCCCACGCTATTTTGGAAGGATCCCGGCTTTCAAACATAAGCGTCAGAAAATCAAGACTGAGTCTTTTCATTAAGATTTCATTTATCCGGTCATGCGTGGGTCCGTAAACCGTGTGCCAAAGTGTATGGCAGGTGTAAACGGCGTCTTTTACAACTACTTCGGCAAGGGCCGGCCGGGTGGCCGCGGTGTAGCCGTCCACCTCGTAAGCTTTGTACACATCAATCGAGTCGGGCACCGCGATCAGGTCGTCGGGCTTTAAATTTTTCAATATCGAAGCGGTATCGCGCAGGATATTTTCCAATTTTTCGTAATCGGCAGCTTCAAATTCCGTGTGGTCCGATTTGGTCAGCGGTTCTTCCGCCGGAATATCCATACCCAGGTAATTTCCTGCGCCGTCCCAAAACAAAGTCAACCGGATCATTTTACATTCGCCGGTGATACACACATCTTTATAGAATTTCCGCCCAAACCAAACGGTCAACCCGTTTTCATCCTGAAGTTCGACAATTTCGGGGTTTGAAAGCGAATCGGCTTGATCTTCAAAAAAATGAACAATCCGGCGCCCGTCCATTTCCCATAAGCCAGTTCGCGAAGGCACGGGGTGAATTTCCGTAAAACCGGCAAGCAACACGACAATCATTGCTGTCAATCCGCTGATGTAGTATTTTTTTCTGAAAACCATTTCAAAACAAATAATCACCCGATGGAGTTTCTGCCATCGGGTGAAATGAAATTCGGAACAAATTTAGTTGGTAAACAGTTTTATTTTTTCGGTCCCAGGGTTGAACCTTCGTTGTACTTTTGCATGTTTTCGGCATCGTATTTTCCAACACCTTTTTCCATCAGGGCTTTCAATTCATCCAGATGATTCTGATAAACGCCGCGCGGGTTGGTGTTGTTTTTAGCAGCAATTGACGCGGCCATGCCCACCACTTCGCCCATGATCCCGGTGGTGCGCATCACCCGCACGGTTCCCAGCGCCACGTGCGTCACGCTGATGTTACGTCCGGCCATAAACAAGTTGTCTACATTGCGCGAATAAAAGCAACGGTACGGAACCGGGTACAGGTGAATCGGTTTGTGTACCGCGATGGATTTAAACTCATTGCCCGGAAAATGTTCGCTGTTTTTCGGGTCCGGGTAATGCAGGTCGATGGTCCAGGATGTTGGCGCCGACGCATCGGGGTACAACACATAGTTGGTCAGGTCCTGTTCTTTCAGGATGAGATCGCCGAGCAGCCGGCGCGATTCCCGCTTGCCGGCAATGTAGGCCACCCATCCGAGTTCCCGGTTTTTATAGTCGTTTTTTACAGAACTGTGATTTTTTAGGAACGACCAGTTGGAATAGACCACCAACAGCCCGTAGTCGCGGATACGCTCAAAGTCGTTGATCTGGTCGAGGTTCATGCCGGTTTCCCAGGTCCATTCCCCCATAGTTACTTTTTGCGCATTTTCTTCATTAAATTCTACGCCGTAGCTAAATTCAGGGAAGGTGCTTTCCTTATCATTTTTAACCGAATACCACTGAACCGACGAGCCCATGGTCATTTTATCGGCTTTTTCGGGGGCAGTAGCTTCGCCGAATTCATCTTTCCCTTCGCGGCCCATGTTAAAGTCGGCACCTGCAAGAAAGCCGATCGTTCCGTCGCCGGTGCAGTCGGCGAACAGCGGAGCGGAAAACAACATTTCTTTTGCCGTTTCAATATGTCGTGTCTGCACTTCTGTAATACGCGAGCCCTTCTTTTTTACGGCGAAAGCGCGGTAGTTGGTGAACAATGAAATATTTTTTTCGGCCAGCACCATCTCCATTTTTTTTTCATCTTCGTAATAATCAGCCGGCTGTGCATTTCCGCCTTTCGACGGGCCGATTTCCTTCACCACATCGCCCAGGGCCGGAAACGGCTCCACGTTGATGCGGCCGCCCAAATGAACGCGCACCTCCGAGCTGTTGTTTCCGCCCAGCAAGGGGCGGTCTTGGATCAGCGCCACTTTCAGCCCCAGTCGTGCGGCCGAAATGGCTGCCGTTGTACCGGCAACCCCGCCGCCAACAACCACCAGGTCGAATTCGCCTGCTTTTTCGGTTTTTTTGGGAATGCCCAATTGTTTCTTGCGGAACTTTTCAAGTGCAGCCATTTCGCTAGGTGGCGGTGTGTTTCCTTTGGTAAAAAAGATGGCGTCCACCCGGCCGTTAAACCCGGTGAGGTCGCGCAAGGCAACCGTCGTTTTTTTGTTGGCGATGTTCACTTTCCCGGCATTTTGCCACAGCCATTCCGTGCCGGAAGCACCCAGCAAGGTTCCAGTGCTTTGCCCATCAACCAAGAGGTTGAATTTACCGGGACCTTCGCCTTGCAACCAAGGCGATGTCCAATTGAAGGTGCGCACAAACACATTGTACTCACCGGTTGACGGAAATTCGGCTGTTGTTCCAGCATCGGCCACCGGGACACCCATGCCATGGGCCATCAGGTAGGGCGAGCCCATCAGGTCCATAAACTGCTGGTCAACCACCCAGCCGCCTTTGTTGGAAAAGTTTTCGGCTTCGATAAACAGGGATTGCGCATAAATGGCACCAAGCCATACAGTCAAACAAATTGAGATTAATAAAGTCTTCTTCATCATATCAGGTTGATCCATTTGTGTTTAAAAATACTTGTATTTATTCATATTTCAGCCAGGCAGTTGCTTTACAATCTTTATCGCATACAAACCGGATCCACCGCGACTGAAACGTTTCAGGGAAACTGTACTCATCTGTTTCTCCCGGGTTCACGGTAATTTCCCGATAAGTCATCCACGGACCGTGCCCAATCGGTTCCACTTCAATTTTAAACCGAACCGGTTTATCAGATTGATGTGAAAGTTTCAGACTTCTTTTGTCGTAAAAGCCGATCAGATAGGCATCCGATGGTTCGTTTGCTTTTACATCAGCGTTTTTCCACGGCCCACCTTCGCCAACCGGTTTCCCCATTTTCCAGAGATCGTCGATCACGCCTGCCCACAAGGCCACCTTGCCATCTTCGGAGCGGATGATATGCTCTTGATTTTGGGGCAATTCATTCCGAAGCCCGGTCATGATGAGCAATCCGCGATAGGATGCATAGTCGTAAATACGGAAGTCGTGCGATGCGACCGGGCGGATTTTGGCATAACCATCCGCATTTTCGGCGGGCAGTTCATAAAACGTACCGGCACAGTTGAACAAATCGCGTTCGGTGGCCACCTCGCGACAAATGCGAAGCAACCCATTGCCGGTCAGTTCGCCGAACCTGGGATTGCCTTTGGGCAAACGCCAACGGCGTCCCAAATCGTCAACGACTAAAACAGAAGCATCATCGATGCTGACTACATTTTGCGGGATGGCAAATTTTTCGCGGATGAACGCAGCGGTTTCCGGGTCTTCTTTTTTCACCAGCTTCATAGCCGAATCCAGCTCATAATAGCCGGTTTCTTCAAAGCCATTGTCAGAAGTTGTTCCTGCCAGAATGCCCAAAGCGCGGCGGTTGTTGCCCAAACCCCACAGCAAACCGGCAGTTGTTTCGTTTTCATCAACATCGGCAAGCCCTGCAAACATGGCATCGGCAGTTGTGTTGCGCTTGTCTTTTTCAGTGTAAGAAAAATGAACTGTGGCTTTGGTGGATTTGTCGGCGACAACCCGCACCCATTCACCGGATTCATTGTTTTCGAAAGCAACATCCGCGCTTTTCCCGGCATCAACCTGAACCGATTTCAAAGGATTCCAACTGCCATTTCCTTCCTTGTCTACCTCAAACATGAATGTTACAGCAGACTTTCCTTCGTTATTAATCCATGCCGAACGTACCTCCCAACCGGCAAAAAGAAATGGCTCGGAGGGTTGGTTGGCTTTGATTTCTTCGGAAATCCATACGGCGCCTTCAGCGGTATTTGGTCCGAGCTGATCAGGGGTATCGAATGAGGTAAACCACAAGTTTGAATTGGATTGTCCGGGGCCTTCAATGTTTCCTTTTGCTTTTCGTTTGTTCAGGAATTCTTTGTTGGCCGAATCGTCGCAACCGAAAACCAGTTGGTTGTTCCAACGGGTATAGTCGCCGATCACTTTCAGATAGGCCGAACGCGGGCGGATGCCCGCGCTGTTTTCTGCCGTAAAGGTTGCGGGAAAACGCCAGAACAAACCGTGCATGGTCATCAGGTAATCGGGTTTTTCAGGAGCGCCGATATCGCGGATGCGCGGCCACTCGGTGTTCCAGCCGTGGGCGCCGTCGTAACTGTGGCTGGCTTTGGGCAGGCGGTAAAAATCCCAGCCTGTTTCTGCATTTCTGACACCCACCAATACCGATTTATGGTCCCAGCCCGTTGCCCAAATGGGGTCGGTTTCAGGATTGGAGTTACCGTAAATTCCGCCCGGACCCGTCACTTCCACAAACTGGTTTCGGCGGACCACCTTCCAGCCTTTGCCGTCCCATTCGGCCAGCACGCCCGCTTCGATGTCGAATTTTTTCAACGCTTCCTGTCCTGTCTCACCGTTGTTTGAATAAACCATTACGCCTTGTCCCGAATAAAGCCCTTTCCCATGAGCCCCAACAAGCAAACTGGCTTCCTGGGCCATTTCGCCCGGTTTGCGGTTCACGTTCCCATCCTGGTATAACATAGTTGGCTGAAGCGATTTTACATCTACTTCGTAAAAACCTTCTTCCATTGTTCCGTAGTAAATTTTTCCTGCGGGGTTGGTTAAATGACGAGCGTTTCCTGTATGGCGTCCCGGCATGTCTGCGTAAGGAATTGCACGAACATTTCCGCTTGCATCAATGGCATAGGGGCCGATAAAAAGCTGGTTGCTTTCTTTGTGAATCATGCGGTTGGCAGGGGTTCCGCCAATGCTTTCAGGCCGAACGGTCTTTTGAAGGTCAGGAGTTATTTCATACAGTTTATCGGATGAACCAAGCGGAAGATGAGGACCGTAGGTAATGACCCAAAGTCGTCCGGCCCAGGGCACGACGGCTCCGGTTCCGCATTCGCCTTCATTGTTATAATAAGCCAGATGCGGATAGACGCCGCTGTAGGATTTTAATTTTGTTTCTTCTTTCGGGCTTGAACAACTGTAAATCAGCAAAAAAGCAACAAAAGTAAAAATGGTTATTCCTCTCTTCATTGAAGTATATTTAATAAGTTATAGGTTAGTTCTTAGTTTGAAATATTTTACATGAATCCATACTTGCGACGAAGATGGAAAGGTACGAAACCTTCTCATTCAATTGAATAATAAGAGGCTGACTAAAAATGAAAGACGAGTCAGCCTCTTATTATTTTGTTCATGCTGTTACCACTTTGGGTTCTGATCAAGGTTTTCGTTAATCAGGCGGTCAGCATCAGGTACAGGCCACAGATAGTCGCGTCCGGCATCGAAATTTCGTTCAGTTGCCACAACGATATAACCTACAGTAACCATACCGCTCAGGTCGGCGATGCCATTTTCATCAATCTCCGGTACACCTCCGATGGGATAGTTTCCGTTGTTCCAGTTCTGTATCAGTTGACGGTATTCTGTAGAAACAGAAGCCTCGTCGCCATTCCAGGAGGTTGAGCCTGACCAGGCACGGCGCAGGAAGTAACTGGGCCGGTTGTAAACCTTTTCGGCAAGTTTCCAGCGAATTAAATCGGCATAGCGATGGCCTTCCCAGGCAAGCTCAATGAAACGTTCGGTACGGAGGACCGTACGCATCGCGCTTTGTGTACCAAGTGTAACCGGCGGATAGGCAATCCCTGTTCCTGCATAAGCTCTCTCCCTCAATTTATTGATGGTTTGATCCAATACTTCCTGTGTACACTTGTTTTGTTCGATCATGGCTTCGGCATACATCAGCAGCACATCGCCGTAACGTAACAAGGGATAGGTGGTGGGCGCGCCGGTGCGCCCGTTTTCAAGGAATGTGTTGTCGATATACTTTTTAAACAGCAAACCAGTGTAAGATGCGTGTTCGGCACGTGCTTTCGAATCGGTATTGCTTACTTGCGTGCCATCGGATGCACGGTAAACCGTGGTACGGTTAGGTGCGGGCGAATACTCATAACCAAGCCACACATAGTTCTGAGGGTTATAGGTTCCGGCGAGAACATCTTTGTTATGCGCAGTAGCGAAGGGTACGATGGTCATGGCCATCCGTGGGTCGCGGTTTTCGAAAAAGTCTTTTGGGTTGTAAAGAGGCGACTCGTCAATGGGTTTACCGTCAATACATGGATAAGCACAAAGCAGTTCGTACGAAGGAGCTTTCTGTCCTCCCCATCCTCCCGCAAGACGGGAAATGCTGTTGAGTACGTCACCGGCAGCCCAGTAGTACTTTTTCAATGTTACATCGCCACGAAAGAAAAATATCCATTCGTCCGACCACGACACGGTAAACAAATCCCGATAATTGTTGTGGAGTTTATAGACATTTAAATCCATACAAGCTTTTGCAGCCGTTGCAGCCGTTTCGTGATCACCGTTCCTAAGGGCTATACGCGCCTTAAATGCAAGGGCGGCGCCTTTCGTAGCACGCTGGATGCCTGAGTAGCTGGTCGGCAGGCGTTCGGCCGCCTTATCCAAGCATTCGTAACTGTAGGCCAACACGTCGGCTTTGGGCGAACGCGCTATCACATAGGCCTCGTCGAGGGTCATGCCCGTTTTGTCGAGAATGGCATCGCCCCAGTGGAAGGCCAGCATTCCGTAGGCATAACCCATATAAAAATAAGCTTCACCCTCATACTGCGTAATTTTAGCTTCCGGCACGCCAATTGCGCGGGCATCGTCCATCTTGTTTAGCAGGCGTAACGAACGGGCAATACCCTTATAGTAATTTTGCCAGCGGCCGGCTACAGTGCCGTTCTCAGCGGTCATCGTCCCATTCTGTACAACCGAGGTCGTGTTGCGTGCTGTCATGTCGTCACCCCAGGCCATATCGTCAATGGGGAAAAAGTCCGTGCGGTAAAAATCGTTTACCGACATTTCTATCTCCTGTTGCGTTGAATACCAGTTTTCACTGGATCCTTCCGAGAGGGGATTCAGGTCGAGATCAACGCAGGCCGGGAAGGAGAACGCTGAAAATATAACGGTAATTGATAGTATCTTTTTCATACGATTGAATTTTTTAGAATTTGACATTAACACCCAGGATGAATGATGTTGATATAAAATCTGACGATGAGCCCACTTCCGGGTCCCATCCTTTCGGATAGTTGCTGATGGCCGGCAGGTCATTCACACTTAAATAGCAGCGCAAATCTTTGATTTTTGCCTTACTTAATAAATTTTTAGGCACCGAATAGCCCAGCGTGATATTTTTTACCCGGAAATAAGCGCCATTGAAAAGCCAATAATCTGATGGTGTAAATGTATTTGTAGTGTTAGTATAGGTCAGGCGAGGGTATTTGGCTTTGAGATTCTGCACTTCGGTATTGTGTTGGCTCCAGTAGTTGTCCAGTAAGAGTTCCGGAACAGCGCCCCATTGTTCTTTCAGCGGCTGTATCCATGCCGAATTGAACAGTACGCGTTGGTGTCCTACTCCCTGAAACGAAAGGTTGAAATCAAACCCCTTCCAGCCCATGGCAATATTGCCTCCGTAAAGGTATTCAGGCAGCGAGTTACCGAGGCCCACTTTATCATCAGAATTGATGGTTTTGCTATCATCGGTATCCATGTATTTAATATTTCCCGCTTTATCGTTTGCCGTGAGCGTAGGATATTTGTTGCCGTTTGCATCGTAGAGGTCGGCATCGGTCTGAAACAGGCCATCAGTCTTGTACAGGAACCACTCATTATAATAGGAGCCCTTTTCATAGTACTTATATCTATTGTTTTCATCCCTATCATCATTTGCATGAATGGTGCGTTTGTCGCCCAGATAGCCCATTTTTGAACGGTAGTCAGACAAGTTTGCCGAGACGCTGTACCAGAAATCGCCAATTTTATCAGACCAGCCCACTTCCACATCCCAGCCTTTGGTGTACATATCGCCCGCATTTTGTTGTGGCGCCGAAAATCCCGCGTAGGAGGGAAAGCCGAGGACAAGCAACATGTCGTTGGTTTTTTTGTAATAGTAGTCGCCTGAGAGACGCAAGCGGCTGTCGACGAGATGAAGATCAAGGCCGCCACCGTATGTTGTAGTCGTTTCCCATGTGATGTTCTCGAATGCATAATAAACCTGAGCAGCATTCTGTACGGCTGTTACAGATGACGTTGATTTGTCGTACATGTAACTATTGCCGAAGTTAATGGCTGCCTGATAAGGAAATTCCGAGCCGATACGTTCATTACCGAGTTGGCCGATGGAACCGCGCAACTTCAGGTAATCTACAAAGTTATTTTTGAACCAGGATTCCTCTGAAATGACCCAACCGGCCGAGGTTGAGTAGAAGGTACCCCAACGGAAATTTTCTGCGAAGCGGGACGAGCCGTCACTACGGACATTCCCCTGAATCATGTACTTGTTTTTATAGGAATACATCAGGCGTCCGAATACTGATTCGTAAGCGTTATGTCCTGCTTTGCCCAAATTGTACTGATAATCCTCAGGCCCGATGTTGAGGTAAGGATAGGTGTCGAGCAGATAGTTGGTACGCGAAGCACCCAGCTCTTCCCACTTATAGGAGTAGCCCTCATAACCGGCCATGATGTTAAACGAGTGTTCGCCCAATTTTTTTTGATAGTTGCCGTAGAACTGGGTGGTGAAGCTGTTGTTGTTGTTACGCGACTCCTCAAGACCGGTAACCTTGTGTAACTGCATATTGGTGGTGGAACCATTTTCGTAGTAAACCGGCACGGCGCGCGAGAATTTTTTGCCATTCGTGAATGCATATCGCGGCGCTACAATGGCTGTCAGCGTAAGGCCATTCATGGGAGTGATGTCGAATTGTGCCTTGGCGCCAAACTTATAATAATCGATGTTGTTCGTGCCGCCTTGTTCGAGGCCGGCGAGCGGGTTGGCCCCGTCTTTCACGTCGGCGTAGCGGCCGTCCTCCCATCTGGGGGTGTAATAGGGCGCAACCAGATATGCCCAGTAAATGGCGTTAATTTGAGACGGGGAGATCGCGGTTGATTTTGAAAAGTCCAGGTCAAGATTGGCATTGAGCCAATTTGTTATTTTATAGTCGTTGTTCACACGGCCCGCAAAACGTTCATACGACTTATTCAGATAATAGCCGTCGCCTTTCTGATAGTTAAAAGTGGATTTCGTACGCAGTCTTTCTGTACCTCCCGAAACACTCAGCATATGCTGTTCATGCGAAGTCGATTTTTTCAGTATCAAATCCACCCAGTCGGTATTGGGATAGTGCCAGGGATCGGTAGCGTTGTTGCTAAGCCACGAAGCAATTGTCTCTTGCGAGTATTGTGAATAAGGATCTGAAGCACCATCATTCCACTTTACTTCATTTTGCACATTCATCCAGTCGATCACGTCACCATTCTTAGGCTGCGTGGTGGGTTTGTCAATGCCGTATTCATAGTTGTAGTCGAATGAGAATTGGTTCTGTTTGGCGCGTTTGGTGGTGATCAGGATTACCCCTGCTGCCGCACGCGAACCATAAATTGACGCCGAGGCTGCATCTTTCAGTACGGTCATGGTCTCCACGTCGGCTGCTACCACATCGTTAAGCGATGAGGGAACACCATCGACAATCACCAAAGGATCGTTGTTCGAAAGCGTGGTGATACCACGGATACGTATCGTGGCCGAAGCGCCCGGCGCCCCCGACGAGCGGGTAACCTGCACCCCTGCCATCTGGCCCTGCATGGCAGTAGAAAGCTGTTGTGTCGAACGTTTGGATAAATTCTCGCCTTGTACGCTTGCAACCGCCCCGGTCAAGTCGCTTTTACGGGCAGTACCGTACCCAATCGCCACCACTTCTTCCAGGCCAATGGTTTCATCGGTCATCGATACATTGATCACTGATTGACCGGAAACTTCTTTTTCAATGGTTTTCATCCCGACAAAAGAGAATACAATGGTTGCATTGGGCGGAACATTGGAAAGCAGGTAGTTGCCTTCCAAATCTGTGATCGTACCATTCGTAGTGCCCTTTAGCACAACCGTGACGCCCGGAAGCGGAGCGCCGAAGGAGTCGGTGACTTTACCGGAGATGTTTCTGGACTGCTGAATGAATCCGGCTTCCGAAAGCGTTGACAACACGATTGTTCTGTCAATCAGGCGATAGGTCACATTGGTGTTCTTGAACAAATCACCCAGGATGTCATTAACTTTTGCGTCTTTGTAATTAACATCTACTTTCCGGTCCAAATCGATGACGTCGCGGTTGTAAACAAAATTGAATTCACTGTTGTCTTCAATACCGGCAAGGACTTGTTCCACCGTTGCATTTTTAAATGAGATCGTGAGTTTTGCCATTTGCGAGTAACCCTCGGATGCCATCAGGTTGAGAAAACCCACAAGTAAAAGCAGTAGCGTTAGTTTCATTTTTAAACCAATTTTTTGCTCAAAGCCAATAATTCTGCTACGGGCGTAGAACATTCGTTTTTTTTCCATAATTTTAGGTGTTTAATTCATATTAAGGTTTTAAACCTTTTAAACTGATGCAGGGAAGAGGGCCATTCTTTCCTGCATTTTTAATTTTTAAGTGTTCATTGTAACCTTCGGGTGTTATCTCTTGATATGATTATTTTTCTTGTTGAAAACGTGGTATCGTTATTTTTCTCAGCTTTAACCGACCGCCATGTGATCGGCAACGAAACTGCAAATATTTCCATAATCCGGTCAATGTTCTGATCTTCAAACGTGGCGTTGAAATTGTACTCTTCCAATGTTCTGTCTTCCAAAACAAATTCCACGTTATGTAACCGTTCAAGCCGGTTTAATATCCCTTTAAACGGTTTGTTCCTGAATACATATTTCCCGTTCACCCAACCTGTAAACACGTCCATATGATCCGCCCTGGTAACGGTAAGCATATCTTTTCCCCGGTCCAGCCTTCCCATCTCTCCCGGTTTCATCCGGTATTCAGTATCTGACTGATTTCCTTTCCCGTTCAACTTTACGATCGATATCTCACCTTCAACCAAGGCTGCTTCCACATCAGGATCATCGTCGTAAGCCCGGAGGTTAAAAGTAGTGCCGTACACTTTCACCTGCATCCCGGAGACTGTTACCAGCATCGGTTTCTCAGGGTCTTTTATAACTCTGAAAAAACCTTCGCCGCTTAATTTTACTTCCCGGTATGCCGGGTCGCCCACGATCGGATATTGAACCGAACTGCCCGAATTCAACCATACTTCGGAACCATCGGGCAATACAGCCTTTGTTCTGCCTCCCAACGGGGCCGAAACCGTATTGTAAATTCCGGCTAACCGATCGATTTCTTCATTTTTGAACGATGTTAATTGCTGGGTTTTATTAAAAAACCAGAGAGAGGTAATGAACAATGGAATAAACAGGATGGCAGCTATTCTGCTAACCCAATTTATAATGGTTCGGGTGTGCAGTTTGGGGCGTGGCAGATTTGCAGATGTTCCTATGCCCAGCCGTTCCCACAAGTAATTTAATTCTTCTTCTGAAAACCTGGTCTCTTTGAAACTCAATCCGCCGATAAGCGTTCTCGCCTTAATAAATTCTTTTTTGCCAACCGAATAGCGTTTTATAAGTGCCTTCCGGCTTGCTTCGTCCAGCAAGTCAAAGTGAATTAACCCATTCTGGAATTCTTCGTCGGCAAGAAGTTCGTTAAAATGATTTCGATCAGTCATACCTTCATTAATAAATTTCCCTGTCTATTTATTAAGAGTATGAAATCAGGAAGTAGTACTGCAAAAAACCGGATTATTTTTTTTGAAAGAGCAAAAAAAGATTAAACAACATGATGTCCATATCATTAATATCTTCTTCCGAAATACCGGTTAAACCTTCCGACAGTTTTTGAAGGATCCGCGGCATATTGTTTTTTATCGATTGTTCCTTGATCTGGACAATAGCAGCAATTTCCCGGTAAGTCAGCCGGTGATAAAACCGGAGAAAGATGATTTCCCGCTGACTAACCGGCAAAGCGTTCAGATTTCTGACAAGCTTGTCTTTTATGTGAACCGACAGATAAACTTTGTCAATAAATTCATCGGGGTCAAACACTAAGGATTGAGAATCTTCTTCTGAAATATCATCCAGGGGATTCATATTCAGCTTGGCCTTTTTTGCAATTAAAATCCTCCTGCGTAAAGAAACGAATAAATAGGCCAGTAGATTAGACACATCACCGAGACCTTCCCGGTTTTGCCAGATCGTAATAAAAAGATCCTGTATCTGATCTCTTACAAAATCGGGAAAAGGGATTAGCTTGACGCCGTAAGCATACAGTTTGGGGTAATAAAACTTAAAGATCTGAGAAAACGACTCCTGATCGCCCGACTTCATCCTTCTCCATAAAAGAGCGTCATCTGTTTTCTCCATCTTTTTCTCCATTTAGTTTTTCTTTCCTCCTTTCGGAGCATGTCAAAAGTAAAACTAAATATCAGCACCGAAAAATGAAACAGGATTATTCTTTTTCGTCTCTTATCCAGTTTTCGTCAATGGGACACCCAAAATCAAAAAAAACCAATCTTATTTTTACTCTATTCCAGTCAAATAAAAATCATACGAGAAAAATGTGATGAAACAGGAAAATGGGATTCGGAAGCTGTCAAAGGTATAAAAAGCGGCTTCGTGCCTACCTTGCTCTTGACAAAACCCAAATCCCGTTCTATATGGCTTTTGCAATTGTAAAATGGGAAAATGAATCAAATCTTATCGTTTAGTTTTGTTTGTTATGAGGAGTTGAATATCCTTTCCCTTTTGAATCTCCTTTGGGAACAACTTGATTGTCCTGTGCCCATGTCCTCCATGCTTTAGCCAGTTTTTCCACAATTTCGGGATGCTTCGATGCTACATCATGAAGTTCATTTCTATCTTCAACTACGTTGTACAGCTCCCACTCAAAATCACCAAATCGTGAAATAATTTTCCATTCGCCGGAACGAACAGCGCAATTATTTTCATGTTCGAAAAACAGAAACTCACTCGGTTTTCTTTCCATTCCGGAAAAAACCGGAGCAAAGCTCGTACCTGCCAAATCAAAAATAAAATTGCCCTTGTATTGTTTAGGATAATCGGCATCAGCCATATTAACCAGTGTAGGCATGATATCGGTAATGTGGGCGACATCATCAATAAAATGCCCTTCAAGTTCGGAGGATATTCCTTTGGGCCAATGCGCTACAAAAGGGGTTGCAATTCCGCCTTCGTAGGCCGAATTTTTATAGCGGCGGAAGGGAGTATTACACAAGTTAGCCCAGCCTCTGCCGATAGAAATGACACCACTTTTTTCCGGATTATTTACATCTTCAAATGCCCCTCCTCCGAATTCATTATACGGTTCGGCGCAAGCGCCATTATCCGAGAGGAAAATAATCAGCGTATTTTCGATTTCGCCTTTTTCTTCCAATGCTGCTATTATTTTGCCAACATTCTCATCAATTGAAAATACCTGTGCGGCATAAACAGCCATTCTATAATCGGAACGTGTCTTCTGATCTTCAGGCACCTGCTCCCAGGGTCTTACATTACTGTCGCGTGGGGAAACGCCCAATGACTCATCAAACAAACCAATTTCGACCTGACGTTCAAATCGTTGGCGCCGCAATTCATCCCAGCCAACCATATACTTGCCGACAAATTTATCAACGTCCTCATTTCTAGCATGTAAAGGCCAGTGAGGCGCATTATAAGCCATATAAAGGAAAAACGGCTGATCGTTCTGGTTCTGAGTTATCCAGTGTACCGCTGAATCGGTAAAAGCATCGGTAGCATAGAAAGTTGACGGGTCTGGTTCCTCCAATACGTCATTCCCGTACATGAACAAATCTTCGGGTTTAAAATAATTAAAAGCCCCTCTGAGACAGCCATAATATTTATCAAATCCGCGTTGCAAAGGGCGATCATCCATATCGTGTCCAAGATGCCACTTTCCGGTCATGTAGGTACTATAGCCAGCTGTTTTTAGCACCTCAGCAATGGTTACACCATTCCGGTTTAATTGTCCTTTGTAGCCGTCAACTCCATAATCGAAGTCGAAAGGCCCTTCTGAAGTCATGTGTCCAACTCCGACTTCGTGCTGATAAAGACCGGTTAGTAGCGAAGCCCTTGTCGGACAGCATCTGGCTGTATTGTAGAACTGTGAAAACCGAACTCCATGTTGCGCGAGTTTATCGATATTGGGTGTCGGAATTTCACTTCCATAACATCCGATATCGGAAAATCCCATATCATCAGCCAGTATTAAAACAATATTGGGTTTTTGAGCTAATCCTGCACTGAATGAAAACATTGTGGCTAAGGCAGCAATTGTCCTTTTATTCATGGTAAATTACTTATTTGGTTAGTAAATTCTATTTTCATTTTTCCTCATTGGAACCTCTGTGCAAATGGAGGAGCGCTTCCATCTCTGTTTCCTGTCCTTTGTCGCCGCAAGAAGCCATCCATTCGGTTAAAACCTGGTTCATTTGTTTAAGTATATCTCTGTTTTCCGGGTTATTGGCAATGTTATTGACGCAATAGATGTCGTTTTCAATATCATATAGCTCTACCTCCGCACGGTGCTGATAACGGTGTGTCATTTCACGGGCAAAAGGGTCGTTTTCGGCTATTTCTTTCCATCTCGCAAAAAGTTTCCCTTTCGTTTCAGCATTTTGAAAAGTTGCTTCCGGGCTCAGGTTAATGATGTACCGGTACTTCTTATCGGCAACCGACCGTATCCCGTAATGATCGCTTCCGTTGATAATGCCGCGTGTAGTTTGCAGGGAGAAAGTGTATTGTTTGTGTTCCCGGCATTCTTCGGTGAGCAATGGCACAATGCTTTTCCCGTCGAGCGGGGCAATTGGTTTTGTCCCTGCTATTTCAAGAAAAGTAGGGACAATATCGACATATTCGATAATGGCATCCGATGTGGCGCCCGGTTTTATTTTACCGGGCCAGCGGACGATACAGGCCGAACGGACCCCGACATCGTAACAGGTCCATTTGGCAAAAGGGAAACTGTTTCCCTGTTCGCTCAAAAAAACAATCGCTGAGTTATCGGTAAGATTGTATTTCTCAATTTTATAAAGCAAGGTTCCGAATTCGTTATCCATGTAATTGATTTCTGCCAGGTATTTGCAGAAATCGTTTCTTGTTTCGGGAATATCCACAAAAAAGGGAGGGAGCTTTACTTTTTCAGGGTGAAACATTTCCTGATCCCCTTTATTCCAGGGAGTGTGAGGCTGGTTCGACATCACAAAAAGACAGAAGGGCTGGTGGTTTTCGTTGCACACATTAATAAATGAATCGATTGCTGCGAAATTAATATCATTGCTTTTGGTAAGCGGGGCATACAGATCCCAGGGAAACACTGCGTCAGGATGGACATGTGATTTCCCCACCAATGCCACCCGATAACCGGCAGGTTTAAGCTGCTGCACAATGCTCAGTGTCCCTTCTTTGGCCCGGGTGTGGTTGGGATAAGCCCCTGTTTTTACAGGCCAGATACCTGTTAGCAGGTTGTGCCGTGTGGGCGAACACATAGGCGCTGCCTGGTATGCTTTGGTAAAGCGGACGCCCTCTGTTGCAAACCGGTCGATGTTCGGCGTTTGTGAATCGGCGCTGCCATAACAGCCCAAGTCGTAATACGAGCAGTCGTCGGCCAGAAATAATACCAGATTGGGCTTTGGGCCGGTTTGGGCATTTACGGTAAACGCCAGACATGTTGAAACTGCGGTGTACAATAAATTCCGTTTCATGTATCTTAAATTTTGTTGATTAGTATCCTGCCGGGTTTAAGATTTGCTCCGAATAAATACCTTTTTCAGAATATTGGGGCACCTGAGGGTTTACTTTAATACTGTAAAACTTTTCTATTTCCGTAAACAGTTCTTCAACTTTATCAGGATATTGGCCCGCCAAATCAATTTCTTCGTTCGGGTCTGAATCAATCCGAAACAATTTATAAGCCGGTGAACCCTTCAATCCGGCATCTGGCGCTGGCCGCGAAACAATGAGTTTCCATTGATCTGTGTTAATGGCTAAATCTTCAATTTTGTCATCCCCCTGATCTTCATAAGTGAACCAATGTCTGTCATTCGTAATAGTTTCCCCTTTCATTACAGCTAAAATATTTTGTCCATCCAGTTCGTTTTTTGGTTTTCCTACGTATCCTGCAACAGCCATAAGGGTCGGCAAAATATCGATATATCCAATACGTTCTTCGATTATTTTTCCCCCGGAGATTCCCCCTGATGGCCATCTTGCTGCTGCGACCACGCGTATCCCTCCCTGGTACGGGGTCAGCTTTCCTCCTCTGAGTTCTCCATTGCTGGCCCCTTTGAGCAAACCTCCGTTGTCGCTGCAAAACAGGACAAACGTATCGTCCAACTGTCCCCGTTGTTTAAGACAACTTAATATTTTGCCAATGTTTTGATCCATATTATCGACCATTCCGGCATAAGTCCGTTTAACACCTTCCCTTTCTGGATATTTAGCTTCGTCTTCGGGCTTGGCATTAAAAGGGCCGTGAGGCGCAGTAAAAGGCACGTATAAAAAGAAAGGCTTGTTGTCGGGTACTGAATTGATAAAGTCCACCGCAGCGTCTCCAATCAGGTCGGTGGTATAGCCTTCTTCGTTTACCAATTGGTCATTAACATACCAATCAAGCCTCCCCTCCAATTTGGGGGAAATGGACAGGTTGCGGTTGAAATAATTAACCGCTCCATTGAGGCACCCCTTAAAATAAGTAAATCCCCGGTTATGGGGCAACCACTCCGGACGATGAGAACCCAGATGCCATTTCCCAATGATGCCCCTGTAATCGTAAGCTGCTTTTCCAAGCATATCTGCAATGGTTTCTTCGTTGGCAGAAAGTCCAAAATCGCATTGCGGGGAAATGGCTGAACGCATCAATCCAAAGCGGATCGGGTAACGGCCCGTTATTAATCCCGCACGGGTGGGCGAACACATTGGGCAGGCATAAAACTGATTAAACCGAGCTCCCTCGGATGCTATTTTATCGATATGGGGAGTTTTTATGTCGCTGCCATTGTATCCAACATCCCCAAAACCCAAATCATCGGCCAAAAGAATGATGATATTGGGCTTCTTTTCGGCGATATTGGTTTTTGAACAGGAAATAAGACTGATTCCGGAAATAAATATTCCTATTGTAGGAGTTATTTTATTCATTACTTACCTACTTACTTTTCCTTTCACCATGGTAACTGAATGTGCAGGAAAAACATAAGTTATTCTGTTTCCGTTGTGATTAACTGATGGCTTTTCTTTCGCACATACTTCTGTTTTTTTGAAACTGTTTTCCGATTTCAGGTCCGGACCGTTTACTTCGTATACCCGAAAATCGCCTTTGAAAGGGCCGTTCTGTGAAATAATGTCAGCGGTTATAGCTTGGTTGCGATGTTTGTTTACCACACAAATTGTTACTTCGTCGTTGTTGCAGGTAGCCGAAACATCCAAATACGGAACATCCTTCAGTTCAGATGGCAGGCGGTCATTCGAGTTGTAGAACTTATCGGTGCTGTATTTTTCACAATCGACAAAGACATCCAGCGCCGTGCCGTACATGTTGTTTGCAAACAATTGCAACGGATAAAAAATCGTTTGTTTGAACAAGCCTTTTTCGTTGGTCATCACCGGTGCAATTACATTGACCAACTGAGCCAGGTTGGCCATTTTTACCACATCGGCATTCCGCACAAAAGCATTCAGGAAACCGGCAATCACCAAGGCATCTTCCAGGTTGTAAACCTCTTCCAGCCCCTCCATTTTTCGGTAACAGATATTGTATTCGTCCCAGGCAATGTGCACTGGCGGACGGTTGCCCCGGTTAGCAGTCTGCATTGCCCGTTCAATCATTCCTTTTACAATGCGGGTACGCTGTTCCATAATCAAAGGAGTGGAAACAAAGTTGTAATACTGGTTGTCGGGGTTACCCACGTAAATGTGCAGGGCGATGTAGTCAATCACATCTTTCAGTTCTTCCAGAATCGTTTGGTTCCAATCGTCGGGATCTGCGCTGCCGAGATAGTTGGATGAACCGGCTGCAATCAGTTTAATGCCGGGCGAAGTACGTACCATCAGTTTGGCTGCTTCGCGGGCTTTGTCCGCGTATGCTTCAGCGCTCATGTGCCCCATTTGCCAGGTGCCGTCCATTTCGTTTCCCAGTCCCCAGTATTTAACATGATAAGGTTTAGGATAGCCATGCTTTTTGCGAAGTTCAGCAAAGTAAGGGCCTTCTTTTACATTGCAGTATTCGACCCATCGGCGTGCTTCTTCAATGGTTCCGGTACCAAGGTTAACAGCAATATAAGGTTCGGTGCCAATGGTTTTGGTATACTCAATAAACTCATTGGTGCCAAACTGGTTGCTTTCGATGGTTCCCCAAGCCAGTTCCATGCGCGGTGGGCGTTCTGACCTGGGGCCAACCCCGTCGAGCCAGTTGTAATTGGAAACAAAGTTTCCGCCGGGATACCGGACAATCGTTGGGTTCAATTCTTTGAGCGCGGCCACAACATCCATCCTGTACCCATTTCTGTCTGACAACGAGTTGCCCGGCTCGTAAATTCCGTGGTAAACACAACGGCCCAGGTGCTCGATAAAATTTCCGTAGATATTTTTGTCCACTTCTCCGATGGTGCGGTCAAGGTCAACTTTTATGCGTGCGGGCTGGGCGAAAAGGGGCGATGACATTAAGATGCAGCATAGTAACAGTAGCAAAACAACTTGTTTATTGCTAGCAAAATTTCTTGTAAGGCTTTTAATCTTCTCTGTTCTGACTATTTGTTGCCGGGTTTTTGACGAAGACATCGAAAAGGTGTTCATAGTGATTGATTTAAAATGCAAATACATCAGCTCAATTATAAAAAGATGAGGCTGTCCAAAAACTCTGTGATTATCGGTGTTTTCACCCCGTGAAGCTCTGTGGTAAAAAAGAAAATGAACCACAAAGTTTTACAGCGTTACTTACAGCGTTTCACAGAGAAAAATTATTATAACATTTATGGACAGCCCCATCTTGATTTATACCTGATAATTAATTATAACCTTCGTTCTGCATCAGGTTTTCATTGGCATCCATTTCTGTTTGCGGAATTGGGAATAACACATGGAAAGGTTTAGCCAAAGTGATACCCCTGTCCAAAGCATTTTGAATAAACCGGCCATGCCTAATTAAATCCGGCCTTCTTTTTCCTTCACTGTATAATTCCCAGCCTCTCTCAGCAAGTATTTTGTCTATGAAGATCGCCTGATTTGGAATGTCTGTAAGGGTATAATCAGGTAGTCCCGCTCTGTTTCTTACCTCATTCAATAAATCCAAAGCCTCTTGTGAAACAGTACCTGTAGACATTACCAATCCTTCTGAACGGGTCAACAATATTTGGGAGTATCGAATATAGGGTACATCCTGACCACCAATAGTTGGATCTGCTGAATTTTCATCAATAGGGTACTTAAAGCTCCTTGGGTGTTTATATTTATCACCTAATGGCAGAGAGGTGGGGTTAAGTAAATCGACAAACACCCCTTTATTTGAAATATATTGAGTGACAATCAAGTCCGCTCTTTTATCGTTTGGATCAAACGTATAGTAAAAAGCATCCTGAATGGTTTGTTGAGTTGCAGCATTTACTACTGAAGTAGGATAATCTCCGGGGAGCACATTCCGTGTCCAATTGCTTCCAACTGGCTCTACGTCTATGTTAGGAAAAACATAAATCATTTCCTTATTACCTTCATTGTTCAATGCAAAAATATCAGCGTAATTAGGTAATAACTGGTAGACCCCTAAATTAATTACTTGTTGAGCTGTTTGTGCTGCATCACCCCAATTTTTGGTATTTAACTGAAACTGGGACAACACGCCTAAAGCCGAACCACGGGTTGCCCTTCCAAATTCAATTGCCGACACAGTCGTTGGCAGTAAAGGGGCTGCTGCTGTGAGTTCTGAAATCACGAAATCCTCAATTTCCTGAGCTGAGGCACGTTCCGGGAAAAGATCGGTTGTATTCTCTGTAATCAAAGGAACTCCCCCAAACCAGTCGTAAAGGAAGTTATAAGCAGTCGCTCTAAGGAACTTAGCTTCACCCAGATATCTGTCCTTAAGTTCCTGACTTAACAATGGATGATCTGGAATCGTAGTAATCAATATGTTGGCATCCCTGATAGCCCTGTAGTTTTGGCGCCAATAAGGTTGTATAACTTCTGTCCACCCCGGATTAAAACTGAATTCCTGATATCTTCTCATTGTATTATTGAAGTAAGCCCCAATGTAAACTTGCATTATATCGGTTGTAGCTTCATTTAAAGCGATATAGTCGGCAGCGCCTCCCCATCCGTTTACTGGCCATTGGCGTAAGCAGAAGCCAAAAGCGCCTCTATGCCTTCCTGAGTCTCCAAAAAAGCTCCCGAAAATTCAGATTTTGGTTCAATTTCTAGGGGTTTTTCACAGCCCGACAGTATAAGAGCCAGTAACCCGATAGCAAATACTGAATATCTATTTAATAATTTCATTTTCTTTTTCTTTTTAAAATCCTACATTAATTCCTAATTGAAATACACGGGATGATGGATATGCTGTACGATCGATACGTGCCCCCGACTGTCCCAATGAGTTCACATCCGGATCATATCCTGGATAGTCAGTTATTACAAATAGATTCTGTCCTCCAATAAATATATCCAGAGACTTTAAAAAGTGTATGTTATCCATAGGAACATTGTATGTTAACTGCACGCTTTTTAAACGAATAAAAGAAGCATCTGATAGTAAAAAACTGTTCGATTGCGAACCTCCATATTTACTAAAGTCTATTGCTGATGGCCATTTATTGGACGGATTTTCCGGAGTCCAGCGGTTAAGCAATGGTTCTGCCAACCGGTTTCTGTAAGTATCGTTTGGATATAGAGCATCAGTTAGTGCCCAATTCATCAACTCTTGACCTAAGGACCCATCAATAAAAACATTCAAGTTAAAATTCTTAAAACTAAGAGAGTTGTTTATGCCAAAGGTGAAATCGGGATAAGGATTACCTAATACAACCCTATCTGCATCAGTAATTTGATCATCCTTATTAACATCCAACCATATTGGGTTTCCTGGCACTATGTTTGGTTGAGCTGCAATAGGGGCCTGGCCTTCCTGAAAAATCCCGATTGCTTTGGTTCCATAATATGAATACAGTGCTTCCCCTGGCCTAATGAGAGATAATATTTGCGCATTTGATTGAATAATCTCTGGTATATTACCCAAACTTACTACCTCATTTTTAGAGGTAGAAAAATTTAAATCGGTCGACCATTTTAAAGCCCCGGTCAAATTAACAGTACTAAGCATGACTTCGATGCCTGAATTATCAACCTGTCCCACATTGCTGGCAAGTACTGAAAACCCGGAAGTACTTGGTATTGGCAGATTAAGCAATAAATCTTTATTTGATTTTTTATAGTAATCGATACTTCCCCTTATCCGGGATTTAAAAAATCCGAAATCTACACCAAAATTCATCTGTTCAGAAGTTTCCCATTTTAAATTTGGGTTTGGGATCCTTGAAGGAGAAACCCCCGATACCTGTTGCCCACCATAAACAGCAACAGCGCCTCCTGAATAGGTAGCAAGTGCTCGTGCAATGCCAATATCATCGTTGCCAAGTTGTCCCCAACCTGCTCTTAATTTTAAGTCAGAAAGTACATCGAAATCCTTTAGAAACGATTCGTTTATAATTTTCCATGCTCCGGAAAAAGAAGAGAAATAGCCATATCGCTTATTGGTTCCAAAATTCGACGACCCATCGGCTCTTATCGAAGCAGTTAGCAAATACTTATCATCAAAACCATAGTTAATCCTGCCGATGTAAGACAATAGTCTGCGTTCCGAAGCAAAACTACCGACTTCATTTAGGGACTGAGTTCCCAAACTTAAGTCGTTTGTTTCGATAACGTCTGACGCAAATCCCTGAGTTCCGGCAGAAAAAGTCCTGTTTTCAAAAATCTGGTAGGTGTTTCCGATCATTGCAGTTAATGAATGCTTATCTGCTATCGTTTTGTTAAAGGTCAAAATACCTTCCAGCAGCATATTTGACAATTCACCACCTACAATAGTGGCAATACCCCCCGCAGATTCACCCTGTTGAGATATCCTGTTTGAATAAATATCCCTGCGTTTATTCATCCTGTCAGATCCTAGTGTTACTTTCGCTTTTAATTCCGACAGAAAGCTATACTCTCCATAAACATTCACGATGGTTCGGTTGATCTCTTCTTTTAGTATCTGTCCATTTACCACGCCGTAAGGGCTACCTAGGGTCAATGCAAATAATTCCCCATCTCTGTCAGGTCTAAAAACACTGCCATCATCATTAAAAACGGGATTAACAGGAGCGTTATTAAGGGCCAGATAAACGGCGTCACCTTGTTCATTAATGGCAAATCCATTTACCGGAACCTGTTTGTTTTTTTCGAAGGAGGTGTTCAATTTCATTCCAAAAGTGAATCTATCACTAACCTTTTGATCTAAATTCAACCGAGCCTGATAACGGTTGTAACCTGTATTCTTTATAATACCCTCTTCCTCATAGGAGCTAAGAGAGGAGTAGTAAGTGGTCCCTCCCGATTTTCCTGACAAGGATAGGTTATTCGTCTGTGTGAATCCTATTTGCAATATCTCATCTTGCCAATCCGTTCCAGCTCCAACAGAATTTATAAAATTGCTATCAAAGGGGGCTGCGTTGCCCCTGGCAATTTCTAATTCGTTCATTACATTGATGTAATCTGATGTATTTAATACGTCTATTTTATGCCTAATCTTGGTAACAGAATAACTTGTGTTAAAATTAAACTTAGGAACACTGCCACTAGTTCCACTTTTTGTGGTTATGATCACAACCCCATTCGAACCTCTTGATCCATAAATGGCAGCAGCAGAAGCATCCTTAAGAATTTCAATAGACTTAATATCGGCCGGATTTATGGAGTTCAATGGATTGTTCTCTGGCAGTTGTCCATCAAATCCACTGTTTAATTGCCCAGTAGCTGTAGAAACGTTATTAATAGGAAATCCATCTACAACATATAGAGGCTCTTGTCCTGCAGTTATAGAACCAGTCCCTCTGATTCTAACAGAAACACCTCCTCCTGGAGCATGACTTGCTTGTGTAATCTGAACACCCGCAGCCCTGCCTTGTAATAATTGATCTACCGATACCGAATTAACTCTATTTAAATCTTCGCTGTTTAACGAAACAACCGATCCGGTTAGGTCACTCTTTTTCACTGTACCGTAACCAATAGCCACAACCTCTTCCAAACCAATGGTTTCTTCCTCCATGCGCACATTCATCACTTGCTGCCCGGCAACAGCTATTTCCTGTTGTTTCATCCCCACAAACGAAAACACCAACGTTGCATTTCCCGGAACGTTTGGAATGAAGTAAGCCCCATCTCCGTCAGTAATCGTTCCTATCGCGGTTCCTTTTATTACCACCGTAACCCCGGGTAAGGCCAGGCCTGAAGAGTCGGTGACTTTGCCGCTGACCCGCGCCGGCTGCTGACCTGTATAAGCGGTTGTCCCGGCACGCAGGATCACCTGCCGGCCAATAATTTCGTAGCCGACTTCTTTATTTTTAAAGATCTGGTTCAAAATTTCCTGGATCGAAGCATCCGAAATTTCAATGGAAACTTTCGAGTTGACATCGACTTCTTCGTTATAAAAAAAGCGGAATTCGCTCTTGTCTTCAATTTCGCGGAGCAGGGTGACGATTTTCTCATTTTTGTGTTCCAGACTGAGTTTGGTATTCTGGGAGTACAGGTCGGCGGCCAAACTGCTGAAAACCGTTAAAATAACCAGCGCCAATGTTAATTTCATGCGTCTTAGGTTTAGATTAAGAAATGACATGATGTCATCACAACATCGTTTTTTTTTCATAGTTTTACATTTTGAAGTGAGTAATTTGATTTGAATCAGGTTATTCCATAAAAGGCAGGATCTCGCACATCCTGTCTTTTCTTTTAAAGACTGACTATTTGCTGTTGATTATTAATGTTCCTTGTTTTTGATCATAGGCATAAGTTATGGGTTTGGTCATGTGAATGTAAGCCATGACTTCGGTTACCGTTTCGTTATAAATTGTACCGGTAAACCGGATCGGGGCCAGTGGTTCATCCAGCGAAATCTGTATGCCGAAATGGCGTTCCAGCCTTTTCATCACTTCGCTCAAGGGTTCGTTTTCAAAGGAAATAAAGCCGTTTTTCCAGCTGATGGCCTTTGCCGGGTCTACCGGCTCAACGGTCAGTTCACGCCCGGCTGTCAGGCTGAGTTGCTGGCCGGGAGTCAGAAGCTGTTCTTTCTCTTCGGTAATGAATTGTATTTTCCCTTCTACCAGGGTGGCCTGATAATCCAGATTGTCGTACGCCCTCACGTTAAACGAGGTCCCCAGTACGCGGATGTTGCCGTAACCGGATGCCACAATAAAGGGCGTCTTTCCTTTTACCACCTCAAAAAAGGCCTCGCCTGCAAGACTGACCTCCCGGCTGTTTTCGGCAAATTGTTGCGGAAAACGGAAAGTGGTTCCTGAGTTGAGCCACACCCGTGAGCCATCCGGGAGGGTGAGTTCGGCCTTTTCGCCGTTGGGCACCCGGATCTCGGCGGTCATCGATTCGGAATCGGAAAGACTGCCCGGCCTGTCCGTGATGAGTTGTCCAAGGTAGATGCCCAGCGTAAAAACGACCAGCAGGACGGCTGCATACCGCATCAGCTTTGAAATCTTCAGCATCCGGCCCTTCCCGGCAAACTGCTTTTTGCGGAATTTCTGATAAGAGGCTTCGATTTGTTGCTTACCCATCGTCGTTTGGGAGGTCGAAAAAGCCCAGGTATTTTTCAGGTCTTCATATGTTTTGCGCAAGGCAGGGTCCTGCCCGATTTCTTCCAGAACCTGTTGCTGCTGAGCGGTATCCAGGTTGCCGGAGATGAGTTCAATAAGGCGTTTTTCCTTTTCCATAGTTTTATACTTCGGTTATATAATCCACCGAAACCGAAATACCCTTGCCCGGGGGAACAATTTTTTTTGAAAAAAATCAAGGGTATCCTCGCAGAAACAGATTTCGTCCCTACGGGACTTGGATGTATATCTGCAACCCAATTCCCTACCCATATTTTATCCCTGCCGGGATTGTCGGGTATACCGGACTATTGTTCGAGGTCAAAAGTTGCCCTGGTTGAGGAATAGTCCCGTCGGGACTTTATATGGGTAGCAAAAGAAAGGAAGCCCAAATTCTTGAAGTCCGGCAACTGCCGGACACAATAAAAATCGGGGGTATAACAATTTTGGAATGTATCTACCGAACACCAATGAAAAAGAAGCCCAGCAGCGGCAGATAATCTTTCAGGTTTATTTTAAGTAGTTTGATGGCTTTGGTGATGTGTCCTTCCACCGTTTTGACCGAAAGGCCCAGCTCATCGGCTATTTCGCGATTTTTCTTGTGGGCAAAGCGGCTCAGTTCGAATACCTGGCGGCATTGAGGCGGAAGCTGTTCCAGGGTGGCCTGTACGAGTTGCTCAATTTCAGAGAAATCACTTTCGCTGGTTTCCAGCCGCATCAGGGCGGCGGCGTTCAACTCCAGTTCCAGCGGATGAAGTTTAGGCGACTGCAACAGCTTCTGACGGTAGCGTTCGTCGCGCAGTTTTTTCAGGCTGTTGTTTTTGGCCAGGGTATACAGGTAGGCATTCAGGTTGCTGTCGGCCTGCAAGTCGGCCCGCTTCTGCCACAAGGTCAGAAAGGTGTCGTGCACCACATCTTCGGCCACCTCGCGATGCGGAAGATACTCCAGCACAAAATAATACAACCGGGGGTAGAAATACTGATAAACAACTTTAAAAGAAGCCTCATCTCCATTCAGCAACAGGCAGAAAAGTTGTTTATCATTTTTTGTCATCGGCGACGATTTAGCTTGCCGGACAAAAATAGCAAAAAATACGGGTGTAGCATCTTGCGCTTTCTACTTGCAGGGAAATCATTTTTAGAATATCTCAAAACAGACAACACATCATAATAATGAATTTCGTAACTTTACGGGACACCGAATAAAAAAACCAATGCTTCACCCGACGAAATCACAACGTTTGCTAAAACTAATCCTGTTTCTTTCTAATAGTTATCCTAAAACCAAGGAAGAATGTGTAACGATACTTGGAATAAAAGATTCTGCATTTTACAATTACCGGAACGATTTGATTGAAATCGGATTTAACCTAATCCAGAAGGACGGCAAATACTGGATTGAACACCAAAAGGACGACCACCAGGTACTGCAAAATATACTTCATTTTACTGAAGAAGAGAGCTGGCTCTTGTCCCGAACAATTGACTTATTGGACGCCCCTGCCGGTTCAATAGCTGCATTAAAAAGAAAACTAACCCAATTTCTCAACCAGGACAAGGCGCTTGAGTCCTATTTACAAAAGGAGAAGTCCGTTAAAGTACAGACACTCGCGAACGCCATGAGCGGAAAAAAACAGACGCTATTAATAAACTATGCATCCGGCAATAGCCAAACCGTTAAAAACCGGTTGGTTGAACCATTCGAGTTTAAAGATGATTTCAATCTGGTATGGGCATTTGACACGGGGCTAAAACAAAACCGACAATTTAAGATTTGCCGAATTGAAGACATACAAGTCTCTCCGCTAAACTGGGAATATGCGAGGTCCCACCGTTCAATGCCGGTGGATATTTTCCGCAACACGGGGGAACTCAACAAGCAAGTGGAACTGATACTCACGCTCAAAGCCCGTAATTTACTAATTGAAGAATACCCCTTAGCTGACAGGTTCCTGGAGAAACATAGCACCAATAAATACATCCTAAAAGCCCCGGTAGCTAAATATGAAGGTCCTGGCCGCTTCGCCTTGGGACTGGCAGAAGATGTTCAGGCTATCGGTGACAACGGATTCCGGGAATACCTGAAAACAAAAATCAAAAAAACACAAAACTTATTTCCTGACTCCACGAATTCGGGAGTTACAAATACCATATTTGACCAAAACTGAAAGAATATGCAGGATAAAGCCATTGCACAAATAGGCCACTGGCAACTGGAGCAAAACCGCGAGCTCGACCCGGTTGACCTTTACATCGAAAACATGTTCCCGGGCAAGGATTACCAGATGTTGCTGCTGGTGTTTGAAATTACAGGCAACAACGGCGAGTTAACCTGCTTGTACAAGGGAATCGATGTTGAAAAGGTAAAAAAGGATTCGACCAGTTACCGTAAGTATGCCTATCGAAAAGGAACTTCGGGAAGAGCAGGAGATGTAACCATCACCACCAAAATTTCTGACACAAAGAAACTTGAAAACATTAGAGACTTACAATTTCTGAAGTTTAAGGATTGGAATGAGAATTTAAAGGAATTTACGTTGTTTAAGCTAATTGAAAGCGAATATAAATCTCGTTATGCAACTGTAAAATCAGAAGTCGAAAGCATTTTAAAAGGAAGCCCAAAAGAAGAGAAAGAATCTTTAGGTATCTCTATTGTAATTGATGAAGATTCAAATAGAAAATACTTAAATGATTTTTTAACTGTTCGCCAAATAATTGCTAAAGCATATTTGGACAGCAAAATATCTCAGAATAATAAGGAATCAAAAACAGATTCAAAACGTTGTTCTGTTTCTGGACAAGTAGCCGACGACATTTATGGTTTTGCTGCCCCATTTAAGTATTCCAGTCCCGACAAGCCCGGCTTTATCAGCGGCTTTTTCAACAAAGAGAAGTTTTGGCGCAACTATCCCGTGTCGTCGAAAGAGGCACTGGCATTGGAGTATGGCAAAAAGTACATTAAACAACACCTGACCGGCTATTTCCACGGTCACGAGTTTCTATTTGTGCCACATCCAATTATCCGCAGCAACAACGATGAGCTGGAAATGATTGTGGAACTGCTGAAAGATGCCTTTGCCACCGCCCGTGAGAAGAAAATATCGAGAGAGGAACGCTCGGATGCCGAAGAGTATGTACAGAAGATAATTGCCGGGCAGGAGAACTATTTCTATCTCGACATGCTGTTCTATTCCGAAGACAAAAAGACCGAGGCCATCAGCATTGAAATGATGCTGGAAGAGGTGCTCCCATCGCGGTTTAACAAATTGTTTGTCGAGGTGCCCGAACTGGTCAACTGCAATACGCTGTTTAAAAATGCCATTGTTATTAAGAAAGTTGAGCAGGATTTGAAGTTTTCGTTTAGGATTGTGAGCGATTTCTTTGGCGACAAATTTCTCGACATTGTACAACGCATCTTCCTTGGAAAACCCATTTCAAAAGCCTTTATTTTCGAACGGGTTATCGCAGTGATCCGCAAAAACTACAACGAAGCCAAAACACAGGACAAATGGACAGAGCCAGCCGGTTGGACTGTGCTAAAGGCGATACTACTCATCAACTATTTACAGGAACTTAAAATCATCGAAAACAATAAAAACTATAAGTATATGGATACAATCGTTACTGAAAAGAAAACAAGCCGGTTTAACCTCGATGGGTTTAACCAGTTTGTAAAGGAGAATGAACGTTTCATCGACAGCGATATCAAAGTAGGGATATTTGCCGTGGGGATCATGGTTCGTTTCCTTTTCGACATACAACATGCCAACCTTAGCAACACCCCGTTCGAAAACAAGCTGCGCGGGTACAAGCTAAACCCGGAATTATTGATGCAGGTTTACACCGAAGCACTGGACAAAATCCAGAAATACCAAAAGAATTTCTACGTCTATGCCGATTTGCGCGAAGTGATCAGCCATTATTTTGTAACAAAAAAGCAAGAACTGGTTTCGTTGAGCAACAACGAGCTATCGTTCTATTTTGTGGCAGGTCTCGAAATGGGGCGCAAGTTCAAGAATGAAAAAGAAGAAAATAATCAAGTAACCGAATAATAACCATTAAATAAATAAAACAATGAGTGAAATAATCAGCAACCGCAGCGAACTTTTGTTCCTTTACGATATTGAGAATGCCAATCCGAATGGCGACCCGTTGAACGAAAACCGTCCGCGTTTCGACACCGAGAGCAGCACCATTCTGGTGTCGGATGTACGCCTGAAACGTACCATCCGCGACTATTGGTACGAGTACAAGGGCTTTAACGGGCAAGGCGATAATCAGGATATTTTTGTTCGCGAAACTACTTATAACGAAGGCGACAAAGAGTATATTAAGGACGGGAAACGCCGTGCCAAAGATTTTCAGGAGCAAGCCGCTTTGATCCTCAATAAATGTATCGACATCCGCGTATTTGGCGGGGTAATCCCTCTTTCAAACGATTCGATCACCTATATTGGCCCGGTTCAATTTCAGATGGGAAAATCGCTGAATAAAACTGAAATCGTTGAGGAACAGGGAACGGGAGCATTTGCATCGGGAGATAAAAAAGGCCAGGCAACATTTCGCACCGAATATAAAATCCCTTATGCCGTGATTGGCTTCAATGGGGTAATCAACGAGAAATCGGCCCAATATTCAACCATGAACGAAGGCGACAAAGCCTTGTTGATCGAAGGGATTTGGGAAGGTACCAAAAACCTGATTTCGCGGTCGAAATTCGGACAAGCTCCGTTGTTCCTACTCACCATCGACTATACTGAACCGTTCTATATTGGCAACTTGCGCCAACGTTTAGCCCTCAACTGTGGCGAAAAGAACGAAATGCAGATACGCAGTACCAACGATTTCAAATTGGATGTAACCGAACTGATCGAAGTACTGAAAGCCAATAAGGAAAAGATTGCAGCCCTTAGTTTGAAAACTGATTCGCGGTTGACGATGGTCAATAAAGGTCAAATCATCACCAATATCAGTAAAGATGAACTCTAAGGAATTGCTCATTTTCGACATCAGTGGCGAATACGGGCACTTCCGAAAGTACAATACCACGACCTCGCCGCTTACCTATTCCATACCTACCCGCACGGCCATTGCCGGGATACTGGGGGCTATATTGGGCATGGAGCGGGAAATTCGAGACGGGGTCTATCCCGAAGGGGCAGAGCCGGTGCAGGAGTTCTTCTCGAAAGAGCGGAGCGATATGGCGGTGCAGATTATGCGCCCGGTGAAGAAAGAGAACATTGGGTTTAACCTGATCAATACAAAAATGTCGTTCTACGACCTTGCGCGCGCAGGCAGAACGCAAATTGAGTTTGAACTGGTAAAGGATGTGCATTACCGTATTTATCTAAGCATGGCCGATGAACAGAAGTTTGAGGAGCTTTCGGAACGGATTCAGAACAAACGGCACCACTTTACGCCATATCTGGGACTGGCGCAATTTACCGCACAGGTTGAATTTGTGCAACGGGCAACGGCCAGTGAAACTTCATCAAACGGCGGGTTTACCGAGATTATCACGGCAGTGAACATGTCGAAACTACAAGGCGAACCTCCTGTGGAGTTCCAACGGGAATACTTCTATTCGGCCAATAACATGCCCATTGCGATGAACCGCGACCGTGAGGTGTTGGAATATTCCGAGGTACTGATCGAAAAAAACGGGAATCCGCTGCGTGTGCGGGTTTCGGATTACTATACGGTTGACGGGGTAGGGAATATATTGTTTCTGTGATGAATATTTACCTCATATTGGATCCACATTTCATAGGGACGTTGCCCCTATCTCTGATGTCTCAGGCCGTTGGCCTGAGTTATTTCCAGACTGAAAGTCTGAGACAGCAGAACTTGGGGCAGCGCCCCATGATTTACGCATCCTCTACGATCAGAAACATCGGATACAGATATATCTAACTATGGGGCAATCACTATCACAACTCTACGTCCACCTCACCTTCGGCACCAAAGGCCGAAGTCCATGGATCGGTACCAACATAGAGAAACGGGTACATACCTATATGGCCGGAACTTTGCAACAATACGAAAGCCCGGCGCTCATCATCAACTCAGTGCCCGATCATGTGCACCTCCTCTTCCGGCTGTCGAAGAACTATGCTCTGGCACGTGTGATAGAAGAGGTAAAGAAACAATCGTCTAAATGGATAAAAACCATAGAAGGTGGGTCCTCCCGGTTCAGATGGCAGATAGGCTACGGGGCGTTCTCGGTCAGCAGTTCAAAGGTTGAAATCGTGAAACGTTACATCGAGAATCAAAGAGAACATCACGGTTACCAAACCTATCAGGAAGAATTAGAACAATTTGTAAAAGAGTATGATATTGTTGAATACGATCCAATCTACTTTTGGGAATAATCACATTTTTCCCTCAGGCTGCAAGCCTGAGACAGCGTAACTTGGGGCAACGCCCCATGACAGGAGTGCAGCTCCGTGGGCACTGCCCCATGACAGTGCCCACACCAGACACTATATACTATGACAAAACTACTCTCGCATCCCGATAAACTCCTCATCGACCACCTCCGCGAGGTGGCCTCCATCGCCACTGCAACTGTGACCGGTAACGGGTATCACTTCGCACTATCGGGCGGCACTGAAATAACGCAACAGCAACTTACCGACCTGGTGTGGATCGCAGGGGCTTTCCACGATTTGGCTAAGGCTACCAGCTACTTTCAGGCATATATTCGAAATCCCGAAGGAGTACATAGTCATCTGAAAAACCATGCACAACTGTCGTCGGTCTTTACATGGTTTGTGGCAAACCGGTATTGTAAACAACAGTTTAGCGATAAACTTCTTTCAGAATTGATTCCTGCACTGGTGCTAATTGCCGTGAAACGACATCATGGAAGCATTGAGAACCTTGAAAAGGAACTGCTCTTTTCTGATACCGACATTGAAAACTTTTCGGAACAGATTGAAAGTATCGACACTGAATCTATTGGAGTAATCATTTCAGAAATACTGACTGATTGCCCTGTTAAAACAACATGGAATTCATTTATAGAGTATTGGAAGGAAAACACTTTTCAACGCTATTTTAAAGACTTCCGCATCCTTACCTTTAAGTTCAAATATCCAAAACTCGACGAACCTTCGCGCATTGCCTTGTTCAATCTTTTTCAGGTGATCTATTCGGCGTTGATGTATGCCGACAAAAACGATGTGATCCTTGATGAAGAGAACCGTCTTGATCGCAAGCAGACTAATATAACCAACTGCTTAAATCATTTCAGGGAACAAAAAGGGTTTAATGAAGCACACACAGAGATTGACCGGTTAAAAAACGAAGCCTATTTTAATACGCTGGAGCATCTTGAAAAGGTATTCAAACCAGAGCAGCACCTTTATTCCATCACCCTGCCAACCGGATTGGGCAAAACCCTTACGGCGTATGCGGTTGCCGATAAACTCAGGCAGCTAAGCGGTAACGCCGATGCCAAAATTGTGATCAATATTCCTTTTACTTCTATTATCGATCAGAACTTTGAAGTGTACCAGCAAGTGTTGGGAACTGATTCGAGTGACGTGTTATTGAAACACCACCACTTAGCTGAACCCAAGTACAAAGACGGCTCGGAAAGGGTTTATGACTTCGATAAAAGCCAGTTTCTGATCGAGACATGGCAGTCGGAAACTATTGTAACCACGTTTGTGCAATTTCTGGAAACCATTCTTTCGATGGACAAGACCAAGCTGATGAAGCTTGCCCACCTGAGAAATGCCGTAGTGCTGCTCGACGAGATACAGACTATTTCCTATGAATTGTGGGAGACTATCCGGAAATCGTTCCTTTCGCTGGGTGAATCGCTGAACATCTATTTTGTGTTGATATCGGCTACACAGCCGTTGATCTTTACCCCCGGAGAAGATATTACCGAGCTGGTACCTAATTACCAAAAGTATTTCAGCGTGTTTAACCGCACCAGGTTGCATTATCAGGCCGAAGCGATTTCATTCGATTCCTTTATTGAATCCGTTTCAAATTACGTTTGTGAGGAACCGGAGAAGGATGTGTTGGTCATTATGAACACGAAGAAAGCAGCGCGGAATTGCTTTGAACAACTGGTCAACCTTGATCTGGAAGATACCGATTACTATTTCCTTTCCACCTTGATCACCCCTTATGAACGGAAGGAGATTATCCGAAAAATTAAAAAAAAGAACGGAAACCGCAAGCTGATTATATCGACGCAATTGATTGAAGCAGGAGTGGATATTTCAGTCGATACGATTTTCAGGCAACTGTCGCCCATCGATTCCGTCATCCAGTCGGCAGGCCGGGCAAACCGTTACAATGAAAAGAAAACAATCTCCGACATTTTCCTTTTCGAAATTGATGGGGAACATCAAAGAACCACCAGTCGGATTTACGGATCGGATTTGATCCTAAAAACTAAAAATGTTTTGAAGGATTTCAACGATGTGGAGGAATCGGACTATTTACAATTGATCGACCATTATTTCAAAGAGGTTCGGAAACAGTCCAATGAAACTTCGTCCACTTTATTGGATTCGATATTAGGTCTGCGGTTTGCTGAAATTGATTTGAGTTTAATCGAGGAGAGAAAGTCCGAATCCGTTTTTATTCAATTGAATGAAGAGGCCAAGGCTGTTTGGGAACAATATGTCTCGCTATATAGAGCGGAAGGATTGACCCCCTGGGAATTGAAAGCTCGGTTTTCGGCCTTCAAATCAACGTTCTATGACTATGTCATCAACGTCCCTGTACCGTACGGAGAAACAAAGATCAATTTTGATTCAGAGCAGTTACACGGTTTCTATTTATCAAGCCTGGAACAGCCATCACTCTTCTACTCTTATTCTGCCACTGATTCAACTTTAAATACAGGGTATAATACAAATAAACAACTTGTATCTATTTAACCATGCAAATCACACAAACCACCATCCAATTTCCCGATATTCAACTTCAGACCCGCGATGCACACAAGCTACGCGGCTATTTTGGCAACCTGTTTAAAGAACACTCTCCCTTGCTACACAACCATTATACTGACGGCAGTTCCCGCTATGCCTATCCCATGGTGCAATATAAGGTAATCGACAAGATACCGGTACTGGTAGGATTTCAGGAAGGTGCAGATCTGCTGGTCTCACTGTTTTTAAAAATACGCGAGGTCAACATCGACGGCACCCACTACCCTGTCAAAGCTAAAAACATCCGCCAAAAGCAGATTGAGCTGAACGTTAACCAGCAACTGTACAACTATTCATTCAAAACACTATGGATGGCACTGAACCAGGAAAATTTTCACAAGTACAGTATGCTGTGCGACGAAGACAAGAAACAGTTTCTGAATCGCCAAATTCAAAACAACATCCTCAGTTTTTACAAAGGGCTCGGTTTTCGGACGACCGAACGGATTATGGCTGTTGCCCGGCTCGAAGAAAAACAAACTCTGTTTAAGAACCAGACTATGCTTGCCTTTTCGGGGAGTTTCACCAGTAATGCGTTCTTACCCGATTGGGCAGGAATTGGCAAAGCCGTTAGCCGCGGTTTTGGCACTATCAATCTAATAGAATAAAGTTTGAAGCATGCAACTAATTATTAACACCTATGGTACTTATGTCCATGTAAAAGACGAGTTATTCGAGGTTTCGCTCACCAAAGACGGGGAAAAACAAAAACATCATTTTGCCAGTCAAAAGGTTACCTCGATTTTAATGAGCAAGGGCGCTGCAATCAGTACCGATGCAGTCATTCTGGCTATGAAAAACAACATTGACATTATTGTCTTCGAGTACGATGGCGTACCCGTCGGCCGTTTTTGGCACAGTAAACCTGGAAGTACCTCCAAAATTCGCAAACAGCAGCTGGAAGCAAGTCTGAACGAGGCGGGTGTTTTCTGGATTAAAAGCTGGCTAACGAAAAAGCTCGACAACCAGATAGAGTTTCTGAAACGATTGAAAAATCATCGACCGGCGACCGCTGACCAGATCCGCGAAAAGACAGACTCAATCACTTCGCTCAAACAAAAAATGAACGATCTTAAAGGAATCAACATGGATGCCGTCGATGACACCCTGCGCGGACTGGAAGGAACTGCCGGTCGGATATACTTCCAAACACTAAGCTCTCTGCTAAACGAGCGGTACCAGTTCAGCGGGCGCAGCTTTCGTCCGGCTCAGGATGCATTCAACGCTTTTCTGAATTATGCGTACGGCGTACTTTACAGCAGGGTCGAAAAAGTGCTGATTATAGCCGGACTTGATCCCTATGTCGGCTTTATGCACCGCGACGATTATAACATGAAAAGTATGGTCTTCGACTTTATTGAACCCTACCGCACGTATGCCGACGAAGTCGTATTTAAACTGTTCTCTGCAAAAAAGGTAAACGACAGCCACACCGATACTATCACCAACGGCATCAGTCTAAATGCCGATGGTAAAAACCTGCTGATGCAGTCACTCATGCAATTTCTCGACGAAGAGAAAATAAAATATAACGGAAGGAACCAAACCCGCATAAACGCCATGCAGATGGATGCCCATCAATTTGCGAACAAACTAATCAACAAACTATGATTTGCTGGGTCTTATATGATATTAAAAAAAACCGGCAACGGGGAAAGATCTCGAAGATTTGTAAAAAATCCGGCTTGTACCGGGTACAGAAATCGGTGTTCCTGGGCAGCATGGAAGACAACGAAAAAGACAGTCTTGAGCTGGAGATAAAAGAACTCATTGACGAAGAAACGGATTCCGTTTACATCTTCCCGATGAGTAAAAACGAACTGCGGCAAACTGCCCTCATGGGGCAGGCATTCGACAAGAAACTAATTACCGATGAAGTTAAAGCCTTGTTTTTCTGATGTCCATAACTCCGTCACATATTATTGAATACTTGTACTGTCCCCGGTTCACTTACTTCGAGTATGTTCTAAGTATCCCTCAATACGAAGAAAGACATTTCAAAGTTGAAAAAGGAAGAAATGTACATGAGCAAAAGCTCGAACAAAACCGGGATTACCTCAGAAAACGAATCGGGGTAAAGGTAAAATACGCCGACCAATATTTAACCAATCAACTACTGAGGGGAAAAATTGACGAAGTACTTTTATTAAATGATGATACGATGGCTCCGCTCGACTACAAATTTGCTAAATTTGAAGATCGGATTTATGAAACTTACAGAACACAATTGGAGTGTTACGCGGTTCTTATTGAAGACAATTTTGCAAAGAAAGTGAACAAGGGTTTTTTGGTGTACACCCGTTCTGCCAACAAGTTGGTTGAAGTAGAGATTTCGGACACCGCAAAAAACGAAGTTCGTAACGTATGCCAGGCAGTAAACGAAATTATTACACAGAACTGTTTCCCGAAAGCAACCAAATATAAACAACGCTGTATCGGTTGTACTTACCGGAATATCTGTATAAAATAGGGGTTTACGGGTGACTATTTATTTGAGAAATTGAAAAATAGGACTATAACTAAAAGAACAACAACAAATTACACTTTCGAAAATGGTTACAAACAAACACATATCGGAGTTCTTTGACATACTGAAAAATCAAAAAAAGCATAAACAAATAAACTATTACTGTGCTGGAAAACAACCATATAAAGAACTGTGCGACTTCCAGAGCAACATCCAGATCAACAAGGATTGAAACCGTCTTGCTATTTCTAATCCTGCTTTCTCTACTTTCTTCCAGAGCAACATCCAGATCAACAAGGATTGAAACCAAATCACGAAAAAGCAAAAATAGCATGACAATCAACTTCCAGAGCAACATCCAGATCAACAAGGATTGAAACCCGAATTTGCATAGAGCAGTATGTTCCGCTTCTTTCTTCCAGAGCAACATCCAGATCAACAAGGATTGAAACTTTCTAAAAGATATAATTGAGGGAAATCAGATAAAGCTTCCAGAGCAACATCCAGATCAACAAGGATTGAAACCCCCTATTGTGCCTTCCTGGTGTCTAACCATTGTAATCTTCCAGAGCAACATCCAGATCAACAAGGATTGAAACCGTGGCTGACGCTTTCGCTATTGCTGTTGGCTTTGCCTTCCAGAGCAACATCCAGATCAACAAGGATTGAAACATACGCCGTCGACGGCTTCTGGCGTGATGATTTCGTCTTCCAGAGCAACATCCAGATCAACAAGGATTGAAACATATGGCTATTGATAGCAATGACGATTCGGGCAGCGCTTCCAGAGCAACATCCAGATCAACAAGGATTGAAACATATGGCTATTGATAGCAATGACGATTCGGGCAGCGCTTCCAGAGCAACATCCAGATCAACAAGGATTGAAACTGTTCTGTTTTGTACGGTACTAACAGGCCTGTGCTCTTCCAGAGCAACATCCAGATCAACAAGGATTGAAACGCTCTTTTAGCGCCGGAAAGCGCCCGATTGTGGCGGCTTCCAGAGCAACATCCAGATCAACAAGGATTGAAACTAAGAACGGCGCCATATCTCCCGCAGTGATGACATCTTCCAGAGCAACATCCAGATCAACAAGGATTGAAACTAATTATTTTTCATATCAATAATTTTTGGTAAAGTTCTTCCAGAGCAACATCCAGATCAACAAGGATTGAAACTCCCTATCATCATACACTCTAAGTTATGTATTACATACTTCCAGAGCAACATCCAGATCAACAAGGATTGAAACTAAAATATTTTCTAAGTTGTTGGTTTTCAATAAGAACTTCCAGAGCAACATCCAGATCAACAAGGATTGAAACCAGACAGATTTTCAAAACCATGCTACGGCTTGCACTACTTCCAGAGCAACATCCAGATCAACAAGGATTGAAACTTTCTCTGTCTCCTGGTAATTCGATCAAATCCATTACTTCCAGAGCAACATCCAGATCAACAAGGATTGAAACCAGAACCATCGCTGGCCCCCGAGGCCCTGTACGACGCTTCCAGAGCAACATCCAGATCAACAAGGATTGAAACCCTGGCGCAGGATGTTGAACAGCCTCCAGGCGAGGGCTTCCAGAGCAACATCCAGATCAACAAGGATTGAAACACTTAACCACCTAATACAACAAATATGGAAATCAGGCTTCCAGAGCAACATCCAGATCAACAAGGATTGAAACTAACCGCAACTCGGTTGGCGTTTGCTGGGTTGGCGGCTTCCAGAGCAACATCCAGATCAACAAGGATTGAAACTCGTATAGCGGAAACCTGAAAAAATTCGTCATCAGTCTTCCAGAGCAACATCCAGATCAACAAGGATTGAAACATGTATAATCTATAATTGGATTGGTATCATAAAAATCTTCCAGAGCAACATCCAGATCAACAAGGATTGAAACAAAATGCTCAATTGATGGAGACTGTTAGCCTTGCAGTCTTCCAGAGCAACATCCAGATCAACAAGGATTGAAACAGATTAGTAGAATAAACTACATTTCAAATAGAATAACTTCCAGAGCAACATCCAGATCAACAAGGATTGAAACTTTTGTTCTATCAAATTGTTCACTTGTGATTGAGTACTTCCAGAGCAACATCCAGATCAACAAGGATTGAAACGAAATTGAAAAATTAGACAAGATCATTGACAAGATACTTCCAGAGCAACATCCAGATCAACAAGGATTGAAACGCATGTTCTTTCAAGTCTTCTATGCTTGGCTTAGCTTCTTCCAGAGCAACATCCAGATCAACAAGGATTGAAACTTCTCCGTTCATAAATTCGTGTATTTTTGATAGTGTCTTCCAGAGCAACATCCAGATCAACAAGGATTGAAACTAACCGCAACTCGGTTGGCGTTTGCTGGGTTGGCGGCTTCCAGAGCAACATCCAGATCAACAAGGATTGAAACTCGATATCGGCCTCGCTGTTTTTTTGCGGCCAGCTGGCTTCCAGAGCAACATCCAGATCAACAAGGATTGAAACCGAAAAAATCGTACAGCCTCCTGAAAAAATGTTGCCCTTCCAGAGCAACATCCAGATCAACAAGGATTGAAACCGTGCCAGTACCCGGAATAGTAGACGAGGTCTACCGCTTCCAGAGCAACATCCAGATCAACAAGGATTGAAACACAACAACCCCTGGGTGGCAGCGAAGCGCGACAAGCTTCCAGAGCAACATCCAGATCAACAAGGATTGAAACTTCAAACAATTTTCGAAGCAAAAGAAAACGGTGGAACTTCCAGAGCAACATCCAGATCAACAAGGATTGAAACCGACACCGGAATTAAAATGAAAGGGAGGGCATAACATCTTCCAGAGCAACATCCAGATCAACAAGGATTGAAACTCGAGGTATGCCCGTTTTGCTCCTGCAAATCTTTAACTTCCAGAGCAACATCCAGATCAACAAGGATTGAAACTATTCACCAAACGGGCCGTATTTTTCAATTCCTTCCTTCCAGAGCAACATCCAGATCAACAAGGATTGAAACAACCTGGAACTTGAAACTAAAACACCATGAACTCAAACTTCCAGAGCAACATCCAGATCAACAAGGATTGAAACAACATACATTGCCCCCAAATTACCGGAGATTGCAGGCTTCCAGAGCAACATCCAGATCAACAAGGATTGAAACAGCGTATCATTTCCATCACGCCGATACTGTTTTCACTTCCAGAGCAACATCCAGATCAACAAGGATTGAAACTATTCGAATTAACCGTATCAGATTGACCGGCACCAAGCTTCCAGAGCAACATCCAGATCAACAAGGATTGAAACAAGTAACTCACCCCTGACCCTGCAAGCGGGAATACTTCTTCCAGAGCAACATCCAGATCAACAAGGATTGAAACTATACCGTATCCAGACAGTGCGCCCCATTCGGTTGACTTCCAGAGCAACATCCAGATCAACAAGGATTGAAACTTCGGATTTGCTGGGTATTACAGAATTCGTTGACTACTTCCAGAGCAACATCCAGATCAACAAGGATTGAAACACCGCTACAACGAGCGCCAGATCATACAATTCCGGGCTTCCAGAGCAACATCCAGATCAACAAGGATTGAAACATTCTAAATAAGAACAAAAAAAAGCCCGCCTTAAACTTCCAGAGCAACATCCAGATCAACAAGGATTGAAACACCAGTTCGGCAGCTTGCTGGCAATGAAAAAAGAGCTTCCAGAGCAACATCCAGATCAACAAGGATTGAAACGCTGGTTATTGGTATACCACCGGGAGAAGAGATGTTCTTCCAGAGCAACATCCAGATCAACAAGGATTGAAACTCCATATTAACTCGGATGTGTACTACCCAACGATTTCTTCCAGAGCAACATCCAGATCAACAAGGATTGAAACTGGTGTGCTGAAAGGAAAGAATCCGGAAACCTTCTCTTCCAGAGCAACATCCAGATCAACAAGGATTGAAACGTTATTAGTTAACTGTTTAATATTTGGTGGCAACCCCTTCCAGAGCAACATCCAGATCAACAAGGATTGAAACGGATTGTCAATACCAGCCTGATCATGACACCAAGTAACTTCCAGAGCAACATCCAGATCAACAAGGATTGAAACATTGCAGCTTCCTTGATGTACATCAAATCCCAAGGGCTTCCAGAGCAACATCCAGATCAACAAGGATTGAAACTTGCAGTCGCTTGTGCTTTGTTCGCCTCCGTTCGCTCTTCCAGAGCAACATCCAGATCAACAAGGATTGAAACCGGGGCCTTACTCAACACTAAACGGATTAAAGGAGGCTTCCAGAGCAACATCCAGATCAACAAGGATTGAAACACGCAAACATTCAGTCGGTCTCGATCCGGTAACCTGGCTTCCAGAGCAACATCCAGATCAACAAGGATTGAAACAAAATTCGCTCGACCTGAAACACTGCAACCCCGACCTTCCAGAGCAACATCCAGATCAACAAGGATTGAAACTGCGATGAGCATGTGCAAACAGCCCATTAGCTCTACTTCCAGAGCAACATCCAGATCAACAAGGATTGAAACTGCGCTCTATACGCTAGATGATGAGGACGACGTTGACTTCCAGAGCAACATCCAGATCAACAAGGATTGAAACCTGACACGCTGAACGACCGGAAGGACCGGATAGCTTCTTCCAGAGCAACATCCAGATCAACAAGGATTGAAACTAATGAACATTATCGTGATCAAAATTTACAGACGAACTTCCAGAGCAACATCCAGATCAACAAGGATTGAAACAGAAGATCGACATCCCCTATAACGTTTTTGACCCTGCTTCCAGAGCAACATCCAGATCAACAAGGATTGAAACAAAAGGTGGGCGTCACACCGAAACAACGACAAAAAATCTTCCAGAGCAACATCCAGATCAACAAGGATTGAAACTAGTATATCGTTCATAAAATAACATTTTAGTTGAAGGATATGCTCGTCGAAACGTTTCGCCTGCCCGTCAATCCAGCCATAACAGAGGGCTTCGTCGAGCGCCTGGCTGTAACTGAATGTTTGTTTGCCCGAGTCTTTTTTGAAAAAGCGTAACCACAGCCCGGTTGTACCGGAATGATTCGATGCGAGCCATTCGCGCCAGTCATTTGCCACGCCGAACGTGACGACAGGTAATTCTTTTTTTGAATGATCCATATTTCCCGTCGTTAATTTTCATCACAAACAAATTACTTTTTGCTTGTGTTCAACGGCAGTTTGCTTTCGGCGGGCTTTGATTTATAACGAACCTTACGCCAATCTGTATTTACCATCGTGGTTTTCGGCTGTTTGTTAAATGACGGCATAAGTTTCATAACCGTTTATTGCCTTTAATCATGGGCATTGAGTTGTCATTGACCGCCAGTGGCCGGAGCTTGCAGCATGCCGCATTTTGCCTGCTGCGACTGTTTAACAGAACCACCCCACCCGTCGCGGGCGAAGGCGGTTCTGTTGAGTAATCAGAACGGCTCTTTAAGCGCCTGTTGATTCATCGATATGGTTCCTTCCGCCCGTAATACGGGTTGATCCGATGAGCTTACATCAATAAAGGTATATTTCAGTTTAAGCGTTGTAGTTACAATCATGTACCGGTTGTCGGTGGTATGGTCCACGGTGCTCACTTCAACCGAGCCCTCTTCCATGATCAGGTTGATGCCGGCGTTCGGACTGCTGAGGCTGACCCCGTTATCTTCGCTGAGGTCCAGGTCAACGATAAACTGGTCCCGGTCTATGCTGCTCCGGTCAAACTGCCCGGCATAAAAATAGCATTGCCGGCCCGACAGGGCATAGAGCGATTTGACCGCTACAGTCAGCCTGTTCCCCGTGTCGTTCGACCCATCGGCCTTGGTTTTGTACACCGCGATCTCGCCACTGTAGTTCCCGGAGAAGCTGTTTTTAAAGACCAGGTGCACCAGCGCTTTACTGTAACCGGCAGCCGCTGTTTTATAAGCTGATGTGCTTGCGATCTCCAGCGGAATCACATAGTCGGCATAGCGGTCGGAAAGCTTGTCCAGGTCGAGCGTCAAGCTGGATACCCCGTACAGTTCTCCCGCGGGAATGCGGATCGTTTCGTCTTTAAAAGCCAGGGCGTCTTCCTCCGGCTGCTCGTAGTACAGTCCGGTTTGGTTACGGTATTTCTCAAAATTGTAGTTCGACAAGGTATCCGGTGCAAGCCGCACCTGAACATCAACGGGGATGTTATTGCCCGATGTTCCGTTAACAGAAACGACAACCGGAATATCAATCCGGCCCGATTCGTTGAGGTACAGTTCCTGGTCAATCCAGCCGTTTTTGGTGAGCAGGACTACTTTTTCAAACAGCTCGTCGTCCAGTTCATCGTGGCACGAGTAAGGCAGCGCCAACAGGAACACCGCGCTGCAAATCAAGGCTATTTTTCTCATCATTTTTCTTTTCAAAATAAATTTCTGTGATATCTCAATCATTCATTGGCCTACCAGCCCGGGTTTTGCGTTAGCCGCTTGTTTCGCGTCAACTCATACTGCGGGATAGGCCACAGGTACATTTTCTCCAGGAAAATTTTGGGGTACGACGAAATCACGGTTTCCCGGTAGAATAGCTGCCGTTGCGAGTCGCTGTTCGTCATTTCCACGTTACACCCTGTTAGTGGAATATTCTCTTCCACCATCGCATCTTTCCATCGTCGCAGGTCGTAGTAGCGTTTCGATTCGGCGAAGAACTCCACCTGGCGTTCGCGTTTCAGCGCCCTCCGAAAAGCCGAAGCGTCGTTGTAAACAGCGTCTTCCAGGTCGGGCAGGCCGGCCCTGACCCGCACGCGCTTCATCGCGTACCGCATCTCCGCGATGTCGCGTTTTACGGTCAATTCAGCGCCGGTGTGCGTGGTAAAGGTGTACGACTGTCCCGAGGTCAGCTCGTTCAGCGCTTCGGCATACCACAACAATACATCGGCATAGCGGATGGCGGGTTCAAATTTGGTCACCAGGTACCCGCCCGACGTTTTGGCATCTTCCGGGTGGTAGTATTTTTTCATGCCGATGCCGGTAACCGGGAAATTGGACGCGTTGTTATACAGCTTCCCATCGGTCAGGTCTTTGTAATAAAAAACCTGCTTGTTGCGGAATTGCGTTTCGTTGGCGCTTTCACATTCCCAGATGCTTCCGCTGTAGGCAATGGAGGCATAAAAGCGGGGTTCCCGGTTGGCATATTGCAGGGATACGTTGGACGGGAGAAAATCATACTCCCCGGCGGTGGTGGTAAAACCGTCCTGCCGGTATTCCCCGGCCGTTTCCGCTTCGTAAACCGTCTTGCCGTCGCGCATGCTATAGGCGTTTACCTGCTTTTGGGTGACCGCCAGGGCATTCCGGCCGCTCAGCGAAAACGGGATTTGCAGGTTGTTCATATCGGCATAGCCGTTGGCCCCGTCGTTGGGCCGGGTAAAGATGATCTCCGAAAAGCGCGATGGCGCGATGGACCCGTTAAAGATCTGCCGGTACGATTCAAACGGATCGATGTTTGCCCACCCGTCCGGGTAACCCGCTTCGGAATGCAGCGGGTGATACGGAGGAATAACGGTGTTTTCGGTTGGCGCGGCAGTATAGAGTTCGTACTGGTTCAGGCGGATCACTTCCAAGGCTGCGGCAGCGGCCCGGGCCCACTTGCTCTCGTCGTAGCTTTGCGGAATGAGTTGTTCATCATCAAAATTCCGCAGGTCAAAAAGATCGGTATTGCCGTTATACAACGGGCTGGCGGCATATAACAACAGCCTGGCCCTGGCGGCCAGCGCCGCGCCCCGGGTTGGCCGCCCAATGTTGTTGGCCGTCCGGGTCAGGGGCAGGTTTTGCGCCGCCACCAAAAAGTCGTTGGCGATATACTCCACGCATTCATCCAGCGTGTTGCGCTGAACCGATAATTCGTCGTAGGTCATGCTGATTTCGAAGCCTTCGTCAGGGATCAGCGGCAACGGACCATACTGGCGCAGCAACACCCAGTAGGCATAGCCCCGCAGAAAACGGGCCTGGGCTTTGGCGTCGGCCCGCTCGCTGTAGGTCATCTCCCGGCAATCGTCAATCCGGTTGATAAAGGTCGAGGCTTTCCTTACCGGCTCATACACCCGCTTCCATTTATCTTCGGTCAGGGTTGAGGTAGCGCTGTACTCGCCGTTCTGGTATTTTTTGGTGTAGTCGCTGTCGTCCATGCGCAGCAACTCATCCGAAGCAAAAAGGGCATACCCGCCCTTGCCCCCGGTGGCGATATCCGAAACTTCCTCGTACATCACCTCAAAGGCGTTGGACAGAAAACCTTCGGCATAAGCCCGTTTGGTAAAGGCCGAGTCGAGGGTCAGCTGGTCGTCAAAATATTGGTCCACATCCAGGTAATTACTGCACGACATTTGGCCCAGCAACAAGGTGAGCAAGGCCGCAAAGCAGACCGGCAATCGTTTATTTTGTTTCTTCATCGTGATTTGATTTAGAAGTTTACAGTTAAATTCAGGGAATAGGTTTTCGTAATCGGGTACCGGGCGCCGTCGGAGCTTCCAATTTCGGGGTCCCACCAGTCGAAGGCGCTAAACACCAACAGATTGTACCCGATAAAACCGATGCGGGCGCTTTCGGCAAAGAAACGGGCCAGGTATTTCCGGGGAAAATTATAGCCAAATTCCAGGCTTTTCAGGCGCAGGTAGCTCCCGTCCCTTAGCCAGAAAGTTGAGTTCCGGTAATTGTTGGCATTTCCGCCGTACGACAGCCGGGGAAGCAAAGCGTTTGGGTTTTCCGTGGCCGGATCGCCCGATATCTCCCTGGAAATCCAGCGGTCGCCGGGATCGGCAACCTTACTCAGGATATTCCCGGTTTCGCCCCCGTTAAAGGGATAGATGCTGTTGCCGCCAAGAAAGAAATCGGATTTGCCCGAGCCCTGGAACAGGATATTGAAATCGAAGTCCTTCCAGCTTAAGCTGCACCCAAAGCCGTAACTCAGATTGGGCTGCGTGGTGTAGCCAATGGGAACCACGTCTTTGTCGTCGATCACGCCGTCGCCGTTCACATCCTTGTACCTGATGTCGCCGGGCAGGTAGGAACCGAAGGTCTGGACCGGGCTGTTGTCAATCTCCTCCTGGTCTTTAAACAGGCCCAGGGCTATCAGTCCCCTGGTCTGGTTCAGGCGGTACCCTTTGGTCATTTGGTACGGCAGGGCGTTGTCTGCTTCATCGTAGTTCAGCACAATGGTTTTGGCATAGGTGAAATTGCCGCGCAGGGTAAAAGCCACTTCCCCAAGCTTGTGGGTATACGAAGCCTGCCCGTCGATCCCTTCCGATTTCATTTCGCCGATGTTGGCCCAGGGCTGCAAATCCTGCAGGCCGGTGGAATAAGGCATCTGGCTGCGCCGCATAAAGATGTCGCTTCGCTTGTCGCGGAAAACATCGGCCGTGGCCGACAACTTCGAGTCGAACAGGATCAGGTCGATGCCCAGGTTATGCTTTTGGGCCTTTTCCCAGGTCAGGTTCGACGATCCCATGGTGGTGATCCGGTAACCCTGCACCCCGTTTGAGCCGTACTCGCCCCAGTTCATCGAGGTTGAAGTCCCGATAAACGACATGTACGGAAAGCGGTCGGAGCCAATCTGGTCGTTCCCCACTTCGCCGTACGAATAGCGGAGCTTGAACATGTTCAGCCACGGCAGGCGATCTTTGACAAAGGGCTCCTGCGAAATGACCCAGGCGCCCGATATGGCCGGGAAAAAACCAAAGCGTTCGCCCTTTTCAAAATTCTCGGAGCCGGTATAGCCAAAGTTGAAATCGGTGAGGTAACGGTCTTTGTAGCCATAAGTAACCCGTCCCGAAAAGGCCATGTTCCGGTAAGGGATCGAAGCCTTTACATCGTTGGAGTTGATGGTTGACGACCGTTCCTGTTGGTAGTACATCAGCAGGCCGCCAAGGCGGTGTTTGGCATCAATGGTTTTATCGTACTGAACGCGGGCTTCGGTGTAATACCGCCGCTCGCCGGAGGCGCTGCCGCTTTGCGACATCAGCGAGGCCTCGCGGACCCGTTTCATCACCAAATCGCCGTTGGCATCGCGGCGCCTTTCGGCCAGCCACAGCTCCGGGTTTTTGGAGCGCGTAATGGTATTCACATTCGTGTTGTCGAACGAGAAGGTCCCGGCAAACAGCAGCCCGGGCGTAATAAAATCCAGTTTTTGCTCCAGCGTGATGTTGGTTTCCACCTTGTTTTCCCAATTGGTTTGGTAACCGGTTTGGGTGAGCTGGACCTCCGGGTTCATCGTATTGCCGCTTCCGTAAGTGGGGATCAGGCCGTTGGAGTACATCCTCGGAACGGTGAGCGGGGTGAGGTTGGAGATCGATCCCCAAATGTCGTCGGACGACATGCCGGGCTTGTTTTCATCAACCAGGTAGCCCCCCACCCCGATCCGGAACAGGGTGGTCCGGGTGAGGTCCAGGTCAACATTTGCCCGGTAGTTGTAACGTTCGTAGGTGGCATTGGTGTTGTAATCGTTCAGGGCGTCGTTGGTTTTGTACATGCCGTCTTTATTGTAGTAGCTGCCCGACACATAGTAACGGGCCGAAGGGCCTCCTCCGCGAAACGACAGGGTTCCGCGGTAACTGACCGCGCCGTCCTTCAAAATCACATCGGCCCAGTCCACGTTGGGAAACAGGTCGGGGTCCAGTCCCCGGGCAATGATCTCCAGGTCCTGCTCCGAATACACCGGGTCCTGGTAACGGGTCATCCGGGCTTCGTTGGCCATCCGGGCGTAGGTCGCGCCGTCCACATAGTCCGGGGTGCGCGAGCGGGTGTCGTAGCCATATTCGGCCTTGAAATTGATCGCTGCTTTTCCGGCGGTTCCCCTTTTGGTGGTGATCAGTACCACGCCGTTGGCCCCCCGCGAACCATAGATGGCGGTGGCCGACGCATCTTTCAGCACGCTGAACGATTCGATATCTTCCACGTTCAGCTCGTTTAACGACCGCTCAATGCCATCGACCAGGATCAGGGCGCTGGCGTTGGCGCCAAAGGTGCTGATCCCCCTCACCCAGAATTCGGTGTTGTCGCGGCCCGGTTCGCCCGTGGTTTGCCGGCCGATAATGCCGGTTACATTGCCCACCAGGGCATTGCTGATGCTGGATGTCGGCGTTTTCATGGTCTTCATGTCCACCGTGGTAATGGCCCCCGACAAGGTGGCTTTTCGCTGGATGATACCGGCGGCGGTAACCACCACTTCTTCCAGGCTTTCACTGTCTTCTTCCATCACCACGACTACCGGGCCCGTTACGGTTACCACGGGAAGTTCGGTTGTTTTAAAACCGATGTACCTGATTTCCAAAATCTCGTAAAGGCCTGTTTTAATTTTAAACCGGCCGCCGGCATCGGTCACCACCCCTTTGGTGGGTTGGTTTTTTACAATGATGGCTACCCCGATCAGCGGTTTATCCTGCGGGTCTGTTACCATACCACTAACCTCTTTCTCCTGCGCTGTTTGTGCCTGTACGGCCATCGCGCAGGCCAACAGGAGGAAAACCAAACGGAACTTTCGTTGTATCATTTTCATTTTTATTCGTTTAAATTTCAACACGCGCAAAGCGTTATTCAACCATAATTTTACGCACCAGGTGATTGCCCCGGTCGGCCACATACAAGCCGTCATCTATGGGGCTAAAAGCCACCGCTTCGGGCAGGTTAAACAGGCATACCGCCGGGTCGCCGTCCTGGAAGCCCGAGGTCCCGGGGACCCCGGCGTAAGTACTGACATAGCCTTCGGGCGTGATTTTCCGGATGCAATGGTTCTGCTTGTCGGGGATGTACAGGTTGCCGTCGTCATCAACGGCGCCCTGACCGGGCTCATTAAACTTGGCGTTGGTGCCCAGCCCGTTTTCAAAACCGCTGCTGTTCCACTGGCCGGCCCACAGCTCCGGCTTGTCAATGGTGCGGGTAGTTTCGTTGTAGTTGGCCCGGTAAATGCAGTGTTTGTTTTTTACCATAATGTACAGGGTTTTGCCATCGGGGCTAAAAACCATTTTCAGCTCGGTATCGGTGCCGTTAAGCTGGTACAACTGTTCCCCTTCCTGCGTGGTTTTGTTGAACCGGTAGAGGTAGCCATCGTGCTGGCTGTTGTAAAACACCGCGCCGGTGCGGGGATGAACGGCAATGGCCGTGGCCCGGGTGTACGTGGCCCTGATGTAGGGCTTGATGGTAATAAAGCCGGTTTCGCGGAGCAGGATGGCCACCGCGGCATCGGTTACCATGTTGTTGGCCTGCCACAGCGAGTTAACCAGGTAAAGCGTGTCCTGCCCGGGGCTGAATGCCAGGGCGGTGGGCGACTGCATGGGCCCCGACGAATTACGCATCAGGGTGGTGAGCTCGCCGTTGTAGCCGACCCGCAGCGCCCCGTCCGAATCCACGCCCCGTCCCTCATCAATAAGGAACAGCTTGCCTTCGCTGTCGAAGGTCACGAACCAGGGACGCCGCAGCTTCGCCTCGGAGTAGGCGCCGTCGTCGGTGCCCGACAGGCCCGTCTGCCCAATCTCGGTGGTCACATTTTTCAGGAACTGGTAGTTGAACGGCTTGTCGTAGGTAAATTCCCGGGTGTTGTCGCCCTTACCAATATAGGCGCGCACCAGGCCCGTGTCGGCCCGGACAGGGACAATGGCGTAAATGGCCTCGCCGTCCGACCCGATCACGGCAGCATTTTTGCCGTTTACCGTCACCTTGATGTAGGCGGTGTCGGTTCCAAAGTTACGGCCGTTTAAAATCAGCTTGGTGGCAATTCCCCCGCTGTCGGGGAAATACGAGCTAATACTGGTTTCCACACCCTCGAGGGGCGGGTAAACGGTTTTGTTTTCGGGGGTAAAATCGTCACTGGCACAGTTGGTGCACAGCATGGTTACCCCCAGCATGGCGAAGACCAACAGGCCCGCCCATAGTGGATTGAATTTCCGCATAAGTGTTTGTTTAAATGGTTGTTACTGGTTGGTTTGATCTTCGGGAAAGGCATGGCAAGGCCATGAAGCAGAAATTTCTTTTCATACTTTTAGGATTTTTTTAGATTGTTTGGATTGGTGTTTCCCCAAACCCCCAAGGTTTTTTGAAACCTTAAAGGTTTATGGGCAGGGATTCTTCATGTGGCCCCTGCTTTCAGGGAGCCCGCTGGGGAGATAAAAAGCGTTTAAAACATGGCATGACACATTCGTTTATGGAGTAGAAAACTGTTACTAATAACCTGAGTATTGTCCAACAGGTTTTTCTGTTTTTAATTCGTATTATTGTTACTTAATCGGGCAAACGAAACTATGTTTGACAAGAGCAAGTTTAGGACATAATTTTTGGGCTATGTTCATATATTTGGTAGTTTTACCTAACGAAAAAATTGTTTTAAATAACTATTGATATGAGCACTCACGAAGAAAACGACCACTTTACCGTATTGGAAAACAAAAGTATTGGCCGCAACCTGGCCTTATTCCGGAAGCTGCGCGACAAAAAAGCGTTGGAAGTTGCCGAGCATATTGGTCTCAGCGAAGCCGCTTATACCAAATATGAACGGGGCGAAAGTAAAATCACCATCGAAATGATCCAGAAGGTTGCGGAGTTTCTTAAAGTCGATCCACTACAGATCGTTTCTACATCACCAAATAACTTTCTGGAAAATATTCAGAATTCATCAATCGCGATTCAGGATAACAGTACCTTTCAGACATATAACGAACAGCAGATGCAATCCATGCTGAAGCTGATGGATAATATGATGTCAATCAGTAGCAAATTGATTGAGCTGTTGGATAAGAATAAATAGCCTTGTACTGAAGTGAAATAGTTGAAAGAGAAGGTTGATCAATTGCCGGGGCAGATAGAAGATTATGGAATAGTCGTGCGATTTGCAATTAGCTGATCTCTAAAATGCAACATTTTGATAAAATTTCCATTGAATAGGAATATGAATTCATGTACTTTTAGCGCCATTTCTAAGAATGACAGATGGAGCAGACAAAATCAATAAGTACTTTACCTGAGGGATGGATTTGGACGACCATAGGAGAAATTCTTGTTTTTGAATATGGCAAAGCTTTGCCACAATCAGAGAGAGTACAAAGTGGGAAATATCCTGTTTATGGATCAAATGGTAAAGTTGGGTTTCACAGTGATTTTTTGATAGATGGTCCTGTTATTATTATTGGCAGAAAGGGTTCTGTTGGGGCTATACATTTAGAAAATAACAAATGTTGGCCAATAGATACAACTTATTTTATAGTGAAAGCGAAATCATTGAATCAGAAATTTATTTATTATTTACTCAAAAGTCTTCGCTTAGAAAAACTAGATTCTTCAACAGCAATTCCAGGAATAAATAGAAATAGCGTTTATGAATTAAAGATACCACTTCCTCCTCTTGATGAGCAACATCGAATTGTAGCACGAATTGAAGAGCTTTTTAGCGAACTCGACCATGCCGAAGATGAGTTGAAAAAAGCACAGAAAAAATTGGAAGTGTATAAACAGGCTTTGCTGAAAAGCGCGTTTGAAGGGAAATTTACAAAAGGGAATCATCAAGAAAAAAGATGGAGACAAATAAAGTTTACGGAACTATGCGAAATCCAAAGGGGATTTGATTTGCCTCTATCAAACATTGTTAAAGGAAGATACCCTGTAATGACTTCTGGTGGCTTAAATGGGTATCATAATGAACATAAAGCAGAAGGGCCATGTTTAATCATCGGTAGAAGCGGAAGCGTTGGTAACGTTCATTATCTTGATGTAGATTATTTTTGGCCGCACAACACGACATTGTTTGTAAAGAATTTTAAAAATAATAATCCAAAATTTGTATATTATCTTTTTCTGCAATTCAATTTTAAATCATTTAGCTCAAGCACTGCTGTTCCAACATTAGATAGAAAACAATTTTATAATCAAATTGTCTCAATTCCAGATTTGGAAGAACAAATTGAAGTAGTAGAAATAATCGAATCCCAATTCGCATTAGTTGAGAATCTTGAATCAACAATTAAAAAGACTTTGGATAAAATTGCCTTTTCGAGACAATCTATTCTAAAACAAGCCTTTATTGGTAATCTAGTACCTCAAAATTCACATGATGAGTCGGTTCTTGAATTGATAAAACAAATTCGAGAAGAGAGACAAGTTTACTTTGAAAAACTGAAACTTGATGAAAAAGAAAAACCTAAAAGGAGGGCACCTATGGAAAAAAGCAATTTATCGGTAAAAGAAGTACTTCAAAAACAGACAGAGGCTATCTCAGCCAAACAAATATGGAAGCTATCAAAATTTCAAGATGATTCAAATATTGATCTATTTTATGCGGAGTTAAAAGAATTGGAAGAGTCCATTCTTATGAAGGCGAAAGGAAGAGAAACCCTAATTACGTGGAAAAATGAGAATCAATAAGGTTTATATTGAAGATTTTAAAAACCTGAAGCAATTCAGTATTGAACTTGATAGAGATCAGATGAAAACTGTTTTGTTGGGGCAGAATGCAACTGGCAAGTCAAATTTTATTGAAGCCCTTGTTCTCATTTTTAAATATCTGGATTTAAGTAAAGAAGATAAGCGAAGGTATCCAAAATTCAACTATTCTATTTGTTATACAATTAACCTAAATGAAATAGAAATAACCTACGACGGAAGTTCATACGTGATTTATATAAATAACGAAAAGATTTCAAGTTACAAATCCTTTTTTTCTCCTGAAGGAAAGAAACTCTACCAGCCGAGATATGTCTTCACTTATTACTCTGGCTTGAGCAATCGTCTAAAAGAACATTTCTGGGAACATCAGGAGAATTTTTATGATAGAATTATAAAAAAAGGATTTAAAGAGAATGAGCTTGATACATTGCGGAAGTTGTTCTATGTACAGTTAGTTCATTCTTATTTTGTTCTATTAGCCTATTTCTCTTTCGAAGATGAAGAAAAGGATTCGATCGAATTCTTAAATGAAGTTCTTCACATCAAAGACATTGAATCAATTCTTTTTGTTTTGAAGATGCCTAAATGGGCTAGTTCTAGAAAGGATAAGTACAAAGATAAATTTTGGACAGCAGAAGGATTGGTTCGCGACTTTCTTGAAATTCTTTGGACAAACTCGCTCGCCCCGATTTATAACGATGAAAAAATCAAAATTGATTTTAAAAGCGACGAACCACAAAAAAGGTTATACCTGTATATCAGCCACAAAGAAAAGCTAAAGAAGATAGCACAACATTATAAAAGCAATACTGAGTTTTTCAAGGCTCTTGAAAGCACTTACATCTCCAAATTAATAGCTGAAGTGAGAATCAAAGTGAGAAAAGAAAACGTTGATGGAAGTATTACTTTTAAGGAACTCAGTGAAGGCGAACAACAACTATTAACTGTTCTTGGTCTCTTAAAGTTTACGAAAGACGAAAATTCATTAATCTTGTTGGATGAACCCGACACTCATCTAAATCCAATCTGGAAATGGCAATACTTTGAGTTTTTAGATAAAGTTGTAAATAATCATAAATCAACACAAATTGTAATTAATACTCACGACCCTCTGGTTATTGGGGGATTAACAAAAGAAGAAGTTAGGATTTTTAAGATCCAAGATGGAAAAACAATTGTAGAAAAATCGGACAAAGACCCCAAAGGAATGGGGGTTTCTGGGATTTTGACAAGTCCATTGTTCGGACTACCAACCATTCTGGATAAAGAAACTCAAGAAAAACTAAACAGAAAAAGATATCTGCAAGGAAGAATAATGAGAGATGCACTTGATCCTTACGATTATGATGAATATCATAGACTTAAAGCTGAATTAGAAAATTATGGATTTTACGAAGAGGTAGAAGACCAGTGGTTTAAGATGTATTTAGCTGAGATGTCAAAGCACGAATTGATGCAAAAAGTTGAGTTTTCAGAAGAGGAGAAAGCATTTTTACAGACAGAGAGCAAAAAAGCAGTTGAAAGGGTACTTGAGAAGTTAAAAAGAGAGCAAGAATGAGGTACATCAATATAGATAGACTGCCAGATATTTTTAATGAGCTGAATCCCGAAACAACTTTTGATGATTGGTTAGAAGAGGCTGAACGTCATTTGTCAAATATTCGAGGAAAAAACAAAGAAGAAAGGTCTGCGTATTGGAAAAGGAATTCTCATTGGACAAAACTATATTCTTCACTGTCTAAATTATCTGGAGGAAAATGTTGGTATTCAGAATCACTTGAAAATTCTTGCAGATGGGAGGTTGAACATTACAGGCCCAAAGCGATCGCTAAGATAAACAATGAGTTAGTATTAGAGGGTGGTTATTGGTGGCTCTCTTATTATTGGAGAAATTTCAGACTAGCAGGCTCTTTTGTAAATAAACGTTCGAAAGATCCATTAACAAAAAACAATAACGTAATTGGGAAAGGATGTTATTTCCCATTGGAAGAAGCATCAGGGGTTGCTAAACCTGAGGACTTGTATTGTAAAGATGAAATACCTTTATTATTAGATCCGATTAATCCGAGAGACTGTACGCTTATTTCTTTTGATAGGAACGGAGATATTTACCCAACCTATCTGAATGATGGAAGTCTTCGAGAAAAAAAGGCGTTGACTTCAATAAATTATTATGGATTACAAAATACATCTCTTAAACGTGGTAGAAAAGATATTTGGCTTAAATGCGAAAACCTAGTTCACTTATCTTCAAATGAGATAAAGAAATATATAAATGAAGAAATTAAAATTGAATCAATAATTGATAATTGTTATTGTGAATTGGCAAAGATGGCCTGTTACACAGAACGATATTCAATGGTAGTTACGAGCTTTGTAAAAACTAAATCTTTGGAAAAAAATTTTGAATGGTTGGCTGAGGCTGTTCATGTACTTAGATAATTGCACAATGACCATCAATCGCATCAAAAATATACTATCTCAAGGCGAAGGTATTCGCAACGAGTTTAAGCAAGCCCGGGAGAAGTTGCCTGAAAACCTATTTGAAACCATCTGCGCCATGCTTAACCGCAGTGGAGGGGATATTCTATTGGGCGCCGATGATAACGGCAACCTTACCGGAGTGAATGCCGCGAAGGTTGCCGAAATGATTACCAACATTGCAAACCTGAGCAATAACCCGCAAAAGCTGAACCCGCCGTTTATCCTGTTTCCTAAAGAACATGTGGTGGATGGATTCCACATTATTCACCTTCAGGTCCCCGAAAGTTCGCAGGTGCACCAAACGGGTGGCAAAATTTACGACCGCAGCAACGATGGCGATTTTGTGGTGCGGGGGGCACACCAAATTGCCGAACTTTATAACCGGAAACGGAACCATTATACAGAGAGCATCATTTACCCCGCTTTTCGTTTCGGGGATTTCAAACAATCACTTTTCCCCAAGGTACGTAAGCTCATTCGCAGCTATCACCCCGAACATCCCTGGCTGGAATTGGACGATGAACAGATGCTGCGTATGGCCGGGCTATACGACCGTGACTACAAAACAGGAGAAGAAGGTTACACCCTGGCTGCCATATTGCTGCTGGGGAAAGATGAAGCCATCCGCAGTGTGGTTCCCCATTTTAAAATTGATGCACTGGTACGCCGGTTCAATGTCGATCGCTACGACGACCGCCTCTATATCCAAACCAACCTGATTGAAGCTTATGAGCAATTATTGGATTTTGTGGCCAAACACCTTCCCGACAAGTTTTATCTCGAAGGCGATCAGCGCCGAAGCCTGCGCACCATTATTTTCCGCGAGGTGGCCGCCAATATATTGGTTCATAAGGAGTACACCAACGCCTATCCCACGACATTTGTGATCACTAAATCGGCAGTTATTACCGAAAATGCCAATGTTCCCAACGGTGAGGGCCCCATCAATGTGAATAACTTTAAGCCTTTTCCGAAGAATCCGGTCATTGCCAAATTCTTTATGCAAATGGGACGGTTTGATGAGTTGGGATCGGGGATTCTCAATATAAATAAATATTGCAAAGCCTATTCAGGTCAGGACCATCCTGAATTTATTGAAGGACCGGTATTTAAAACGATTATTCCGCTGGATGACAAATTGGTTAACCCGTTAACCCCAAGTGATAGGATAAATGATGCCCTAGCTGATAGGATAAATAACCTTGAAACAGGCTTAAATACGGATGCTTCGGATGCAGGTGATCGGATACTTGATTCTTTAAGCGATAGGATAAACCAGGTAAGAGGAGTAAATGATAGGATAAACGATCTTTTAAACAACAAGCTTGCGGGCAAAACAAAACAAACAGTACTTGTTAAGCTAACTGAGCTTACGAAGATAGCCTACTGGAACCCCTTATTAAATGCAGAAGAGTTGGCTCAGAAGATACGGGTTTCCGTACCAACAATTAATCGGTACCTTAAAATCCTGAAAACAGAAAATATAACCGAATTAAGAGGTTCCCGCAAGAAAGGCGGATTTTCAACTACACAAGAATTCCAACTGGAAATAGAAAAAGGAAACAAGATATGACAACCAATACACTGGTAGCAAAAATTTGGTCGTTTTGTGACACGTTAAGGGACGACGGTTTGGGATACGGCGATTACCTGGAACAGTTAACCTATTTGCTGTTTCTGAAAATGGCCGATGAAAACAAAGAACAATACCATTTACCGGTAGGATATGATTGGGAAAGTATAAAAGGAAAAGAAAAAGGTGATTTATCGGAGCAATATAAGGAAGTTCTGAAAAAACTGGCCGAAGCTGGAGGAATGTTAAGTAAAATCTTTGATGGTGCTCAAAACAAAATTAGCGACTCAGCTAAACTAAAGAAGTTAATTAATCTTATTGGGGATGAAAATTGGAGCAGCAAAGAAGTTGACATTAAAGGGGAAATATATGAATCACTGTTACTACGAAATGCAGAAAGCAGTGGCGCTGGTCAGTATTTCACCCCGCGTCCTGTTATTAAAGCGATGGTGCAGTGTATTCAACCCAAGGTTGGTGAGACCATAGCAGATCCAAGCTGCGGAACAGGAGGCTTCTTTTTGGGAGCGCTGGAATATCTTCATAAAAGTAAACTTTCGAAAAAAGATCAGGATGAGATTTCATTTAAGACATTTCATGGGTGGGAGATAGAGAAATCGACGGCTCGCTTATGCCTGATGAACTTATTTCTTCATGGAGTAGGCGACCTTGTCAAAACTCCTGAAATTGATATTACTGACAGTTTAAAGGTGACTGACTTCCCCAAAGTCAAAATAGTTTTGGCAAATCCTCCCTTTGGAAAGAGTAGCAGCGATATTGCTACCAATGATAAAAAGCAGGCGACGAAAGAGGGATATTTTTTGCGTGAGGATTTTTGGGTCACTACCAGTAATAAGCAGTTGGCTTTCCTGCAACACATTATTGCCTTGCTAGATGAGCATGGCCGTGCTGCCGTGGTATTACCTGATAATGTCCTGTTTGAAGGAGGAGCTGGAGAAACAGTCCGCAAACGGATGCTCGACGAATTGAACCTGCATACTATTTTGCGTTTACCTACAGGGATTTTCTATGCACAAGGCGTAAAAGCCAATGTGCTGTTCTTCGAAAAAGGGACAAAGAAAAAGCCATTAAAAACAAAGGAAGTATGGTATTACGATTACCGTACCAACGTCAGGCATACTCCCAAAAAGAATCCGTTAAAGTACGAACATCTGGAAGAGTTTGTAAAATGCTTTAAACCGGAAAATAAAGAACAAAGAAAAGAAACCTTTCATGCAAAAGAGAATCCGGAAGGACGCTGGAGAAGATACAGTTATGAAGAGCTGGTTGCGCGCGATAAAACCAACCTGGATGTTATCTGGCTGAAAGACGAAAACCTGATTGACCTTGAAAATCTTCCGGAGCCCGAAACATTGATTGATGAAATTATCGACAATATTCAAAGTGCTTTGGAAAGCTTTAAAACAATTAAAGAGAGTTTGGACTAAGCCTCCCCTGCTGGCGCAAATTTGCAATTTGTGCCTTGCCCATCAGGGCAAACTTTTGCTTTTCCAAAGCAAAACACGGGGTGGAGACGCCGGCTCATCAGGAGATGCACCAAAGCAGGTGGTTAGCGGCTGGTGCGGTTAGGCGAGCCGGGATTTATTAATGCCGGATTTTCGATCTGGATGGGGGGTAAGCCGTATGAAGGAAAACTTCACGTACGGTTTGATGCAGGGGGTACTGACAGTCCGTTCAAATTTGTACATTTATGTGCAAAATGAGAATGGGCTGTCAGGCTCTACTTTACGCACCAATGTAAGAAACGACAACAATGAGCATTTATGAGATTATAAAAAATATGCCCGACAAAGAGGATAAAACAACTCTTGATTTATTTGATATTGTCGGTGATATAAAACAATTGGGATTTTTAGATAAAGATAAAGCTATAAGAATTCTAAAATGGAAGTCTCCAAGGCCATTGATAAGATACGAATCAAATAGTGAATTGGATTTTATAGATATAACCAAACTTGCATTTGGAACTCAAAATGATAAATTAAAGATCCACATCTTGACTTCATTGATGGGAGTGAGTTATCCTGCAGCTTCAGCTTTGTTAATGTTTTATGATAAAACTATATTTCCAGTGATAGATATTAGGGTATGGAAAGAACTTTATAATGCAGGATTAGTATCAAACAATGAGAGAGGACAAGGATTTACTTTAGAACAATGGTGGACTTACGTTAAGATTATTAGGAAAATTTCACATGAGACAAATTTAACTGCTCGACAAGTTGAGAAGCGGTTATTTGATTATAATAAAGTAAACCAGAAAGGAACTTTATATAAAACAAAAAATAAATAATACACTGGTGCCAATAAGTAGGAACATGAGCGGCGTGCAGCGCCCAGCGATGAGCCGGTGTTGAACTACACCCGCCGGGCTGAGGTCTATGCACTTATTGAAGGTTTTTATTGGATTTCACAGATAGAATGGGCAGGAAACAGCCCGCCGTTCATTGACATGTTGCAGGTTTTTGTGCTTTTCAGTTCAGTTTGCATCAGCGACTTGATGTTTAAGCCCTGCTTTTTTTGTGTTTTTGCCGGTATGGGGGCATACCTCTCCCGGATACGCCGGGAGCGTAACGTGATTTAAAGATTATGACCGTGTTAATGATTCCGCTAGCTGGATATTCCGGAAGCTACCACCCAGTAATCCGGCGTATACCACCCAGGTTGAGTAACTAAATCGAAGAACTTATTTGACTGACAATATTACCGTTTTTTTCTTAAACTCTCACCTTTTAGTTCAAACCGGTGTGCCGTGTACACGATCCTGTCCAGAAAGCTGTCGGCCACGGTGGGTTCGGAAAAGACATCAAACCAGCTGGCCACCGGCAATTGGCTGGCAATAATGGTTGATTTTCGGGCATGGCGGTCCTCGATGATTTCCATCAAATCCAGTTGCTGTTGTCCTTCCAGTGGCGATAACCAGGCCAAACGTGATATATGAATTAGGTTGGTTTTCAGCAAAATTGACAAGAAAAAATGTATTACTGCTCCTTAAAGAAGGGACAGATGTGTTCAGTGATTTTCAGGGCATTTTGCAAATTAGGTTTAAATCAGAAGTATCTGAATCATTTAGAGAACTAATGTTAGAATTTAGAGAAAAAGGAATAGTATAAAAGGCAGTGCATAACACTTATCCTCTAATAAAGCGTTGCTTGCATACGCTTTGTATTGGAGGGTATGTTGAACTAAACCTTGTCTGCTTCAACTACCTGCCGATTAGTTGTTTGAGTATAGTGTTTTCAATCCGTTTTTTCGAGAATCCCCGAGGCTGTTTTTCCGGGTTTTCATGATCCGAAGTTTGGTTTTAAGCGGGATGACCCGGTATACGCCGGAGTAAACCAACAGGTTTTGCAGGTTTTCCGGTACAGGCATACCTCCTTCACCGTGTGAGACAGACTCTCAGCCTAATGATAGTGTGCCTATCAGCCTAGTGATAGAGAGCCTATCAGCCTAATGGGAGGGAGTCTATCAGCCTAATGGGAGGTTGTGAGTGGAAAGCCCCGTCCGGGAGGCTGTTTTATTCCTTAAAAGGTTTAGATCTAAGGCCGGCGAAGACGCCACCATTTAGAGCCAATGCTGACCGAAGCGGCGGGCAGGCCGTCAAAACGCCCGGCTGAGGGTTCGTTTTGACAAGATTTTTGCTTCCTTTTTACCGATTGAAAAAGGAAGGGCCCGTCCGGCCGGAGGACAGCAGTTCTGAAGAAAGCATTACCGCTTATATGTCCTTCCGGACAGGATTTACCCGCTGGACCGGATATGTCATCCGGTCCTTATTAACGCCGGATTTTTAATCCGCATGGGAGTGGGGAGGTTCATTGGGTTAATAGGAAGCTGGATTACATATGCAGCAAAATCTACAGACGTACGTAGCAGAACCCGCATACCTAAGCAACGAAACCTGCGTACGTATGGAAGTAAATTTTTACACACTGTAAGTGGTAATTCCATACGTATGGAGATATACTTTCATACTTATGAAAATTTACGCCGATGCCTGCGGAGAGTTGCTTCCACGCGTATGCGGGTATAAACGTAATTTTTCCGGAATTGGCCCCTGCCGGTGCGGGTTTTCAAGTCCCGACCCGCTCACGCCATTAAAGGATACGAAACTCCGGTTTTATTGACATAAACTTTTCCCAATTCCATGCAGTTGTTAAAACAATTTATTGTAATTTGTAAACCGTAAAAAAAAAACGAAGCAAATGATACAGCCTGACTGCTCCCGTAAGCTTACCCGAACAATAATCCAACATATAACGATACTTTCCGGATTTGGAAGAATATATTTCACTTTCCATCCGACAAAACGGAAATATATTTCATATAAATTTACACAGACGTTGCCAGCAATTTAAAACGAAGTGCCAAATGAGACATGTTTTGCTAATAATAATGAGCTTTTTTGTTCTTGGTTGTACAAAACAAATTGATAAGAGTAAATTATTAACCGAAGATGAAAAAAAAATTATAATTGACTATTGCGACTCTTTTCCTGATGGAACTCAATTGTCAATGGCTATCTTAAATGATAATGACGTTTCCTATATTGGTTTTATAAAACAAGGTGATAGTCTGATTAAAGTAAATAATAAGGATTCCGTTTTTGAAATTGCTTCAATATCAAAAGTGTTTACTGCTACATTGCTATCACACCTTTTGATTGATAGTACCTTAAGTCTGGATGAACCGATAGAGGATTTTTTACCATTTAAGCTTAACACATCTAATTATGATAATAGTGAAGTAACTTTTAAAACTTTGTTAAATCATACTTCTGGATTTCCAAGAATGCCCTCTGATTATATAGCGATTATAGAGAACAATAAAAACGGCAGCTTGTATGATGCCAGAAAATTGAAAGACTATCTTCAAAACAAACTAATTCTTTCGGGTAAACCCGGAGAAGAATACCTGTATTCTAATCTTGGATATACAACAATTGGCTTCCTAATTGAGTATATTCAAAAAACTCAATACGAAGATTTATTACAACAAAAAATTTGTTCTGAATATGAATTAAAAAACACTACAACTGATTATCATAGAATTAAGGAATCTCTTGTTATAGGAAGAGACTCATTAGGTCAAATATTACCCTATGTGGATTTAGGTATCTATAAATTTTCTGGAGGTGTTTTTTCAACAGCTTCTGATTTATCAAAGTTTGTTCGGGCGAATTTTACCGAAGATAAAATCTTGGATTACCAAAGGCAAGAGACTTATCGATGGGGCAATGCAGGTATGGCGGTTGGTTGGCAGATTACAAATTTCGGCGGAGCTCATTGTAAGTGGTACTTCCATGACGGAGGATTGGATGGATATCGTTCAGCTTGTTTTATGGACGTTTCTTCTAAATGTGCTGTAATTATTCTGTCAAATGTATCTTCACATCACCCGGACAATGAAAAAATTGTTGACATGGCAGCTGAATTATTGAAATTAGGATACTTAAAATATGCTAAAGATAATACTTGTATTAATTCCTTTTTAGAAGTAGCATTGAATAATGGTTGGGGTGCTAACAAAAGAGATAGCCTATTAAAAACTGATTTAGACAACAACTCCCTTGTAGGAGTTTGGCAACAAAAAAATGGGAATAGAGTTGTAACACGAACTTTTTTCCCAGACAACAAAATACAAACGGATTTTTATAAAGACTCTGAGATTGATGTTTGGGGATATTATGAATTAAATGGTAATGAAATTACAATTACAGATATTGGTGGTGCAGCATGTGTTTCTGAAGGAAAATATCAGTATGAAATAATTGGAGATACTTTGAGATTTAAAGAAATTATAGACGAATGTGATGGTCGTAAAAATGGATTAATTAAGGATTGGATAAGAACTAAGAAACAATAAAAACTGCTGGCAATAAATAGGAACATGAGCGGCGTGCAGCGCCCAGCGATTGTTCCCGGTTGAACAACACCCGCCGGGCTGAGGTCTATGCACTTATTGAAGGTTTTTATTGGATTTCACAGATAGAATGGGCAGGCAGACAGGGATGTCGCCCGCATTCCGCCACTGGTCATATTGCAATCCGTTAGGCAACATTATAAAAACAATGAAATTCAGTCTGTTAATATTACTAATCCTATTTGGAAACCTTTGTTATTCTCAGATAACTAAGATTCGTGATGGAAAATTTTCTCCTGATGGAGATAAAATTGCTTTTATCGCTTTTTTAGGCAGTGTGGAGGATATTTTCATTTATCATATCGATAACGATTCTGTGAGTAGAGAAACCAATTCTTCAGACCTGAATATCGAACTTCAATACAAAACTTCAATAAACTGGATAAATAACAACCAGATACTATTTTTATCAAAACTAAATGGATTTTCACAACAATACATTTTAGACATTGACAAACACACTTTGACTGCCAATGGAGCTTCTCAATCAAATGAGTTCCTGCTTGAGTTTGACAGAACAAGCCAAACAAGCTACTATATTCCATCAATAAATGGACGAGAGCCTGCTGTTCTAATGAGAAAGCTGGGAGAAAACAAAGTGACCAATATTTCAAAACAGAACTACAATTTTACTTTTCCAAAGATATCTCAAGAAGGAAACTATATCGCCTACAAACAAATGCCATTAGGTACGCCGTTCGTTTATTCGATAAAGGACAAAAAACAAATTAAACTAAAACTACCTAAGAAAAACACAACAATTAGTTCGTGGTCTCCGGACAGTAAATATTTTCTTTTTACACATTCCACATTCTCAGACAATTCAAACTTTCCAAAAGCATCATTGCATTTATCTGACTTGATGCAAAGTAAAGACAGTATCTTAATTGAAAACGTTGATTTAATTTCTAGTTCAATTTGGTCTTCAAATAATAATCTATTAGGTTATTCTCTTTTGGACAAATTTGTATTGTTCGACATTAAAACAAGAACAACAAAATATTACAACATAATTGGACGAGCCGTTGACTGGTCAAGTGATTGCAATCTCGTCCTCTTTATACAAGACAAAGACTTGATATTACTAGACTTAAAAAATGACAAAAACAAAAAAATAACGTTGCCTAATAAATAGGAACATGAGCGGCGTGCAGCGCCCAGCGATTGTTCCCGGTTGGAGCGGCTGGAGGGGAAGGAAACCAAGGCTGGCTTATATTGTACAGGTACCGGAAACAACAGCAAATTTAAATGATGGAGTTACAGGTTATTCAAAGCAAAATTCATGAGATCAGGAGCCAGCAGGTCATGTTGGACTTCGATTTGGCCGAATTGTATGAAGTTGAGACTAAAAGACTAAAAGAAGCTGTTCGTAGGAATATTAGTCGTTTCCCATCTGATTTCATGTTTGAATTGAACACGGATGAGTGGTCAATCTTGAGGTCGCAATTTGCGTCCTCAAGTTGAGGAGGGTCCAGAAAATCTCCTTCCCCCGCTGGCGCGCTTTTGTAACGCGTGCCGGGTCGCTTGCCGACCGCTGATTGATTCGCATTCGTAACCCTGATCGTGTTCAACCCGGCTTTTTTAACCGGAATTTCGAATAAACGTTACACAATATGGCAAATTCAGAAATCATATTTTACAGTACTCCGCAGGGAGAAATTAAGATTGAGGTAATCCTACAGGACGAAACTGTTTGGCTAACTCAGCGTGCAATGGGCGAATTGTTCGGGGTTTCAAAAAAAACCATTAGCGAGCATTTGGGAAACATATACAAATCGAACGAATTGCAACGTGAAACAACTGTCCGGAAAATCCGGACAGTTCAAAATGAAGGTAAAAGAGAGGTAACCCGCAATCTTGAATTTTATAATCTCGACGCCATTATTTCGGTAGGTTACCGGGTAAATTCGCATCAGGCAACACAATTCAGGATTTGGGCGACAAAAACTTTAAAAGAGTTTATTATTAAAGGCTTTGTGCTCGACGACGAGCGTTTGAAACAAGGGAAAAAACTTTTTGGTAAAGATTATTTCGATGAATTGCTCGAACGAATTCGGGAAATCAGGGCAAGCGAACGACGATTCTACCAGAAAATTACAGACATTTACGCCGAATGCAGTATTGATTACCAACCCAAATCGGAAATCACGCAATTATTTTATAAAACCGTGCAAAATAAAATGCACTGGGCCATTAGCGGACAAACTGCTGCCGAAATAATTTCTTCGAGGGCAAAAGCAGAATTACCAAACATGGGATTAACAACCTGGAAAAATTCGCCAAAAGGAAAAGTTTTAAAATCGGATGTTTCGGTTGCAAAAAATTACCTGAACAAAAAGGAAATTGACGAACTCAACCGGATTGTGACCATGTATTTGGACTATGCAGAAAATCAGGCAGCCCGGCAAATTCCGATGACAATGAAAGACTGGGTGGAAAAACTGGATGCATTTTTACAATTTAACGATTATTCAGTTTTAAAAAATGCCGGGTCGATTTCGGCTGAAATTGCAAAGGAACTGGCGACAAAAGAATTTGAAAAGTTCAGGGTAATTCAGGATGAAGACTACGAATCGGACTTTGACAAGGAAGTAAAACGAATAAAAGGAGAATGATGATAGTCCCGACATACTCAACATCTTCATTTTTAGGTACATTGGTAAAATGCACAAAGCCAACGCTAAAACCAAATTTTGCCAAAAAGCTTTCCAGCTCCGACGCAGACTCAAAACAAATATTGCAGTAAAAATTGAAAGTAATGGATACAAAAAATGATAAAAGCCGGGCACTTAATAAATAGCAATATGAGCTGCGTGCAGCGCCCAGCGATTGTTCCCGGTTGAACTACAAGCCGGTTTATTTTGCAGGATTTTTCTCTATGTACTTAACGACGGTTTTTGTTTGTTATAAGTTGAAGTTCAGTCGATTATTGAATTTACAAATAATTCTGCCGGAAGGCAAGACCGGTATAAAAATAAGCATTTGCTTGTGATATATTGAAAGTTTTGAGGAGAAAGCGATTTGAAATAATTGATGAGGATGAAATACATTTTTACCAGAATAAATGAATATATTGAAAGTGCTTTTGAAACAGCTATCCCGCAGGGATTTAGTTCAACAAAGGACATATTGCAGGGCGGGGTTAGTGGTATTCGTTGCCGCAGCTCCTTTCTTGACCGTCATGTCCTACCGGACACTGACGCTCTTCGAAATCCGCTCCGCAGTGTAAAAAATTGGTTGCATTGATAAACAAATTCGGATTAGTAACGTTAAAAATAAACCTGTAGGTTGATTATATGAAAATAGTCCCTATATTTGGCACACAATTAAAAGCCATAAAGTATCCTGAAGAAGAAAAGGATGAATTTGCAAGATTATTTGAACTATGGCAAGATGCAGAATATCTGGAAGAATTTTTCGACACCCACTATGGTGACCTGACCAGTGGCTATTGGGGAGATATTAATGTAAACAGTGCAATCTTTGAAACCTATGATTATGCTGAAATTTTTGAAGAACGCTTGCGTGAGCTTTCAACGCAATCACGCAAAAGAGTCAAAAGTGGACTCGATAAAATATTTAGGCCATTGCACAATTCTCAAATTCAAGTTGTTCCTCTAAATAAAAGTAAAGCTAAACAAGATTGGCTTAGAATTTATGCGTTACGTATCGAATCAAACGTCTATATAATTACAGGTGGAGCAATAAAGCTCACCAGGACCATGCAAGAGCGTGAACACACCAAACGGGAGCTTGGCAAAATGGAAGCTGTCCGTAAATTTTTAATCGAGAATGGTATTGATGATAATACAATTGAATTATTAGAATCTTGAAACTATGACATCAGCATTAAATAAATTAAGGCAACTGGAATCGAAAGAAACATCCAGTTGGTTGGAGGAGGCAAAAACCCGACAAGAAAATAAAGCCTGGAGAAGACGTTCTTTCCAGATTGCCGTTCGTATTCTTCGTGAAATACGAGCGCAAAAACCAGTGAACGGAATGACCCAAAAAGTATTGGCCGAAAAAATGGGCGTGACGCCGCAATACATCAATAAAGTGGTGAAGGGTAAAGAGAATCTCACATTGGAAACTATTTCTAAAATTGAAGAAGTGCTTGGCATTCAATTGGTAGAAGTTTCCGGTGTTGTAAGCGCAAAGGTTAAGAACGTAGAACCAGCTTCGGATGACCGTGTTTGCAGCCGCAATGCGCAGGTAAGCATGAAAAAGACCATACAACTGACAGACTATTTTGAATTTGAACCAGAATATCAACCAAACGGAACCGATGGATACTAAAAAAACGATGATTGGTTTTGCTTTGGCAAAAATTACGACCGAACAATTTGCAGCCCTCGAAGATAACCTGCCACACGAAGGAAAAGAAGTTGGCATAGCTCTGCAATTCCGTTTTTCGGCCGAAGAGAAAGGTAAGATGATCGGTGTTTTTACAAATTTTGCTTTTCAGGTCGAAGGAAAGCCGTTTTTGATTGTTGAAGGTGGTTGTCATTTTAAAATCAAACCCGAAGACTGGAATGCTATGCTAAGCGATGATCAAACAGAATTAACCGCTCCTGCGGACTTGTTAAGGCATCTGGCAACCATCGCTGTTGGCACGACTCGTGGGATTCTCCATGCCAAAACCGAAAACACCAGCTTTAATAAGTACCATTTACCCACCATCAACGTGGTTGAGGTGGTCAATAAAGACAGTCTGTTTAAGTTTGAGAAAGGCAAGGTATAAGATGAACCAGGTGATATTTTTGTGAAAATATTAGCGGTAAGAACTCTATCGTTTGTGCAGGATTAGGCTGGTGCATGATTCATCATTTGGAACGTGATCTTCGCACCGGGCCAGGTTGGTGGTAAGCAATCGGTCAGGTACGGGCGACAAAGTCCTGTATTTTTTATCGTTGTTTTAAAAATTCCAAAAACATTCCGACATAGGTTGGACTTTTTTGGAATCTGTTCTAAAATTGGTATAGACTTGCTGATTTTTCTGAACGCCCCTGACCATTGTCTGAATCAGTTGAACTTTTTTGACCATTTTTTGATGCCTTCCAGTTGTGCGGCAACAGATCGGTTGGTTAGGCGCCATTAAATGTGTTCATGACCGGTTTTTGCCGCACACGCGCGCAGCAAGATCCGCAGACGCGCGCAGCGAAATCCGCATACCTGTGCAGCGAAACCTGCGTACGTATGGAAGTAAATTTTTACACACTGTAAGTGGTAATTCCATACGTATGGAGATATACTTTCATACTTATGAAAATTTACGCCGATGCCTGCGGAGAGTTGCTTCCACGCGTATGCGGGTATAAACGTAATTTTTCCGGAATTGGCCCCTGCCGGTGCGGGTTTTCAAGTCCCGACCCGCTCACGCCATTAAAGGATACGAAACTCCGGTTTTATTGACATAAACTTTTCCCAATTCCATGCAGTTGTTAAAACAATTTATTGTAATTTGTAAACCGTAAAAAAAAACGAAGCAAATGATACAGCCTGACTGCTCCCGTAAGCTTACCCGAACAATAACCCAACATATAACGATACTTTCCGGATTTGGAAGAATATATTTCACTTTCCATCCGACAAAACGGAAATATATTTCATATAAATTTACACAGACGTTATAGGCCAGTTTAGAGAGTGACACCGTGAAACAAAAAGGACTATTCATAACGACAATTCTTTTCTTTCTAATAATAAACACAACTTACTTTTGGGAAGGCAAACTTGGTTTTTTTGCATTTCCTGTATTGTTTTTGCTTGTAATAGTCTATTTGATACTTGTCTTTCTCCTTTTGCGACAATTTTTCTTCGCTTTTAGAGAGAAATTTATAGAAAAACAACGACTTGTAATTATTGGGACATTGTTGGGCGTTTTGACAGTGACTCTTTTAAAACCAAATGGACTAATTAACTTCGACAAACTACAAGGCAAGGACTTGTTGGTAGCAGAAAGAGAAGGTGCTGCAAACTGCATGACAACTCTAAAACTGAAAGAGAATAACAAGTTTACGGAGAGAATTGTGTGTTTTGGAGTGACAGAGTTAAAAGGTAATTATGAGCTAAAAGGAGACACGATTTTTTTTAAATATAATGGTAAGTTCAGACACAAAAATGGCTATCATAAATTTGGAGTAATTCAAAAGTTTGACACCATGAGACTGAAATATCTTGGAGACATCGTAATGTATAAAAGTCTTAGTGACACGACTGGACTAGACCTCTGGATTACAAAAAACGAATTGACTCAGTGACAATGACAAAAGGAAAACCGGCCTATAATAAATAGGAACATGAGCGGCGTGCAGCGCCCAGCGATTGTTCCCGGTTGAACTACACCCGCCGGGCTGAGGGCTATGCACTTATTGAAGGTTTTTATTGGATTTCACAGATAGAATGGGCAGGAAAGAGCCCGACGTTCATTGACATGTTGCAGGTTTTTGTGCTTTTCAGTTCAGTTTGCATCAGCGACTTGATGTTTAAGCCCTGCTTTTTTTGTGTTTTTGCCGGTATGGGGGCATACCTCTCCCGGATACGCCGGGAGCGTAACGTGATTTAATAAATAGGAACATGAGCGGCGTGCAGCGCCCAGCGATTGTTCCCGGTTGAACGACACCCGCCGGGCTGAGGTCTATGCACTTATTGAAGGTTTTTATTGGATTTCACAGATAGAATGGGCAGGAAAGAGCCCGCCGTTCATTGACATGTTGCAGGTTTTTGTGCTTTTCAGTTCAGTTTGCATCAGCGAGGTGATGTTTAAGCCCTGCTTTTTTTGTGTTTTTGCCGGTATGGGGGCATACCTCTCCCGGATACGCCGGGAGCGTAACGTGATTTAGTGATTATGACCGCCTTAATGATTGCTCCATCTGTCCCCAAGCCGGTGAACGTATCCGTGGCAGTTCCCGGATGGTTACCATCCTTCCGGTTTTGCATACCGGGCAAAGACAGGGATTTACGCCTGTCAGCCTGGCAAAACGTTCCACGTTGGTTTCCGGCGGTTGTTGCCGTTCGATTACCGAGTCAATGTCCGGCTTTTCTTCGGAAACAAATTGCAGTTTGAGATTGCGCTTTACGGTGTGGTTGTAAATACCGAAGCGCCGGATCCTGACAAACCTTCGGGGCAGGATGTGTTGTGTGAAGCGCCGCAGGAACTCAACCCCATCCAGGGTAACAGGCTTTTTAATGGCCCTGTCACGATAATCCTTTGCCAGGAAGGTCACTTTGCCACCGGCAATGTTCACAATGCGCTGGTTGGTAATGGCTACCCGGTGCGTGTATTGGCCCAGGTACCTGACCACGTGCTCAGCGTTTGCCAGCGAAGGTTCGCAGTGAACCACCCATTTTGTTTGATAAGCCTGCTTTATCTGGCTGCTAAAGAGGGAAAGCTCGTCTTGTTTTTGTAAAGTCCGTTTAAGGCTGTCCAGGAACCTGCCTTTAAAGGCACTGCTTAGTTGATGTACCGGGTAAAGGTAAGTGCCCGAATGCCCGATGTTTTTCCACCGTCCGTCAAGGGTATGCCCGGCAGCGGGAACCAGGCAATGGATATGCGGATGCAGCGAAAGGTTTTGTCCCCAGCTGTGCAGCACGGCCACCGCCCCGGTTTCAACACCAAAATGCGAGTAGCCAAACGAGCGGAGGGTTTGCCAAACAGCCGAAAAAAGCAGGTCGTAATACATCCTTTGGTTATGCAGGCAAACAGCATTCAGGTGGTGCGGCACGGTAAATACCAGGTGGTAATGTTTTACCGGCAAGGTATTTTGCACCAGATCATCAATCCAGAAGGCCTGTTTGGCAGCCTGGCATTTGGGACAATGACGGTTGCCGCAACTGTTGTAACTGTAGCGAACGGTTCCGCAGTTTTCACAGGCTTCTTCGTGACCTCCCAGCATGGCAGTACGGCAAACAGCTATCTTATCCAGCACTTTCAGTTGCAATGGAGTAAGCGTTGTTTTGGCAGCCAGTTCAGCGCCGAACAAACGGACTACATCGGCCAGTTCAAAGGTTGTCTTCATTTTTCGGTGAACCGGTGTTTTTCTTCTTCTTTTTCCTGGGAAAGTCATAAAGCGTATCCAGCGGGCTGTGAGGTTTGATCAGCGTGCATTGGGCCACGTGCAGGTAAATCATGGTGGTGGTAATGTCGGCATGGCCCAGCAGTTCTTTCAGGGTGACAATGTTCAGTCCCTGTTCCAAAAGATGTGTGGCGTAGGAGTGACGAAGCGAATGCAGGTTCACCTCTTTGGTAATGGAAGTTTTTTTCAGGTTTTCGCGCATCACCCAGGATAAACCCCGGACACTGTAACGGCCGTCAGGTTCTTTGCCGTTAAACAGCCAGATGTGCGGGTTTTCGGCTTTGAGGTACTTTTTCAGCCCCACGGCCATGCTGTCGCCCAATGGCACGATGCGGTCTTTTTTATACTTACTCTGGCGGATGTGGATGGTGCGACGTTCAAAATCCACATCAGAGATTTTCAGGTTGATTACTTCCTGACCGCGCAGTCCGGCCGAATAGATCAGCGTGAGCACCACCCGTTGTTTCAAAAGCGTTGGCGCGGTAAAAAGCTCTTTAAGCTCCTGCTGGTTCAGGATAACCGGCAGTTTGGTATTCCCTTTCAGCGAAGGCAGGGCAATGGCATTTTTGTTCAATCCCAGCAGGCGGTAGTAGTAGCGCAAGCCGTACACCATGTGCTTGAAACTGCTGCGCGAAGGCGAGCGGGGATCGCGGGCCAAAGCTGCCAGGTACTCGTTGATCTCTTCGGGATCGATCTGCTCGGGCAATTTCCCGAAATGGACCACAAACAGGGCGATGCGGCGGATGTAATTATTTAATGTACTTTTGCTTTGTCCGCGTAAAGTAACCTGTTGCTCCAGCTTGCGGACAACTTTTTCAAACTCAGGAACAAGCACAATTGCCTGCTCAACGATAGTTAAACCCGATTTCTTTCTCATATTCAGAAATTTTAATGGTTAAAAATCTCGAAGTTCTGAAAGAATCGGGTACTTTTAAAACAGCTATCCGCGTAGGCGGATTTAGTTCAACAAAAACTATATGTCAATTGGGGTTTCGGTGCGGACAACGAAGTCCGCAGCCCGCAACAACGGCGGTGCGGTTCGACAGGGACGAAGCCCGCAATCCCCAACTGCATATAGTTCCGTCCGTTGTGTGTCATGCTAAGGAAAGACAATACCATGAAAGAAGCCATAAAATTTGATAAAGTAGCTGATATTTACGATTTCTACGTTAATGTGGATTTTGATATTCCATTTTTTCTTAAAGAGACAGAAGATTATAAAGGTGAAATATTGGAATTAATGTGTGGTACAGGACGAGTTTCTATTCCGTTACTTGATTCTGGAAGACGAATGATATGTATCGACTATTCAAAAGGCATGCTTGATTCATTTGCAAAAAAGATTGAAAGGAACAACTATAATGTCAGTTTACATCAAATGGATGTAACAGATTTGAATTTAGATAAAAAATTCGGACTGATAATTTTACCTTTTCATTCAATTTCAGAAATACTATCAACAGATTTACAGACTAAAGCATTACAATCAATCTCTTTACATCTTGAGGATGATGGCGTTTTCATTTTGACACTTCAAAACCCTAAAACAAGACTGAAAGTAGCAGATGGAATTCCAAGGATTATGGGAAATTATCCATTTAAAGATGACAAACATTTGATGATTAGTTATGTAAATCAATACATTGAAACTGAGAAAATAGTTTCTGGATTTCAACTTTTTGAAATTTACGATTCTAATAATACAATGATTGAGAAAAGGTTTTTGGAGATTAATTTTAAACCAATAACTGATTTGGAATTAAGAAAAATGATTAAGTCGACCGAATTAGAGATTATCGAAATGTATGGAGACTATTCTTATAGTAATTTCGATGAAAAGACAAGTACCTTTATGATTTATAAATTAAAAAAGAAATAAAGCACGAACGCACAATCGAGTAGATTCCCAACAATCGCTTCTTTTTGCTGCCCTTCGGTATTTCCTTGCCCCGTATGGGTTGCGGGCAGTATTCGCCTTGGCGTATCAGTGCTGTTAGTTCGTCCCTGTGTTTATCCAGATACGGTCTCAGCTCTTTTACGTTCATGGCATCCACTCCGGCTGCCCCTTTGTTGCGGATCACCTCGCGGCTCGCTTCTGTAAGGTTTCCGGCACTCAAAATAGCGTCAATGGTTTGCATACATTTTCTTACTTTCCAAAATAGTCCAACTCTTGTTCCCCTTTCTCTTTCCTGTTGCGCTTGCCGACGGCTGGTTGATACTCCGTTCGGTATTTGCAACTGTTCAACGTTCAGCCCTTCATTGCTTTGTGAGACCTCCGCTTTATTCATCGGCTCGTTACCAACAACTAATATGGCCTCTGCTGACTCCTTGGCTTAACCAAACCCGTGGCTGCCAAGGTATCCCCTGGTAAAAGCTTTTCCCTTCCTCCAATTCCTGCAGCATCTACTACAAAACGATTTTGATATTCTTCGGACGTTACAATGATGTGTTTGCTTATCCTCGTTTCATAGCCTCATATCACACCGCTTCCGCTTTTCATTCCGTCAAATGTCCACCGGACATTTGGTTTTACTATCGTAAAACTGCACTCCATTCACTGTTCGTCAGTACCGGATTTTGCCGTGGTATTTGCTCTTTAATCAATCGCAAATAACCTTCAGTGCATGGGTCACCCCAAACCACCTTGCCACTTGCTAATGCTTCCGGGCGTTACCCCGGTGCATAAGGGACTTACACCCTCCGGGAAAATACACACTTGTTGTTTTGCCGCTATGTAAAGTTTATTTATATTTTTAAACTTTTTCCAGAGCTTACAACCGTTATGCACTATACAAAAAAAAGACACAAACTTCAATATCAATATCTTATGGAATTTAAAAAGGATTTATTAAAAAAAGAGGAAAAGTCTACTTTTAGGATAATTCTTGGAATATTATTTTTTGTGATTTCAATTGTTTGGGTTGCAGATAGAATCATGGATGACCTGATTATTAGACCATTTGACTGGTTATATACTGGTGTTTTCGCTCTTAATGGAGTAGTTCATACATTGGAAGGATTTGGATTCTCAATAGCGAGCCTTTTTGGGAAAGCATTTGTGTTGATTGACAATGAACGTATTTCGATTAAACCTGGGATAAGAAATAAAGAGCAAAACATCTATTGGAATTCTATAAAAACAATTGATTATAGACTCAATAAATATCACATTAAAAATGCTGATAGTACCAGCGTGTGGATAATCCGGAGCACAACCACCCAGTAATTTAGAAAGAATCCAGAGGAAATGAACGTTTTTCAAAAGGAAAAAACATGACATTCCGGCGGATATGCACCCAAAAACGGGGTTGTTTGGGGCATTTTAGGTTGTAAAATGTGATTTTGAAGGAATCACGCTGCCCCGGCCAGACCGGTTCCGGAGCATAACCACCCAGTGGGTGCAAGTTATCCGAAAACGGGAGAAAACGGCACGGATTCCGGAGCATGACCACCCAAAAATGGGCCGCTAATCCAATGGCAGACAGGTGGATATTTTTTCGTGGCATCCCGTTGGCGGGTTCTGACAGAATCCGGAGCATATGCACCCACTAACCTGGTTTCCCTGAGTAACTTTTCGAGTACTTTGTGTGCTTATAAAACCAATCAAGCACACGGATTATGGCAAGAAAAGTAATACTTATGAGTCAGTTAAAACAAATTTTGAGGCTTCATCAGAGCGGGCTGTCCAACCGTCAGATCGGAAAAGAACTCGGCATTTACAAAGGGACGGTCAACAACTACATGCAAAAAATAGCATCCGGGAAACTGGATATCGGAGAGCTTCTTACCCTGGATGATCCGGTGCTGGAAGGCCGTTTTCATGCCGGAAACCCGGCCTACCTGGAAGATCGCTTTAATGAGCTGAAACAAATGCTCCCTTATCTTGAAGGAGAACTCAAACGCAGGCACGTGACCATCAAACTGCTTTGGCAGGAATACCGTGAAAAGCACCTGCAGGGGTACAGCTACTCCCAGTTCTGCTTTCATTTAAACCAGTTGCGTGTAGCCCGTAAATCTTCCGCGGTGCTGACCCACCAGCCCGGGCAGCAACTTTTTGTCGACTTTGCAGGGGATACGCTCTCTTACGTTGATCGTGAGACCGGGGAAGCGATAAAAGCGTATGTTTTCGTGGCTACCCTGCCTTACTCGGATTACAGCTTTGCCATGGCTGTTTCCCATCAGAACACGGAAAATTTTCTTTATGCACTTGGCTGCTGTTTGCAGGCACTCGGTGGTGTCCCCAAAATTGTGGTTTGTGATAACCTCAAGGCTGCCGTGATCAAAACCGACCGGTATGAACCGGACATTAACCGGGTGATGGACGATTTTGCCAACCACTATGGTTTTGCCGTGCTGGCTGCGCGTGTGCGGACCCCAAAAGACAAGGCTCTGGTGGAGAACCAGGTTAAGCTGGTTTACCAGCGGGTGTATGCCCGGTTGCGTAACCATGTCTTTTTTTCCCTGGCCGACCTGAACAGGGCGATCAGCGAAAAGATCCTGCAACATAACCAGACCCGGATGCAACAACGGGAGTACAGCCGCGAAGAACACTTTCTGGCCGATGAAAAAGGACTGTTAAAAGCCTTGCCCCTGTCAGGTTTTGATATCCGTTATTATGCGAGCCTGAGGGTGCAGCAAAACAGTTGTATTTACCTGGCACGGGACAAACACTATTATTCGGTTCCTTACGCCTGCACCGGGGAACAGGCCAGTGTGGTTTATACCCGTACCCTGGTGCGGATCTATTGCAAATCAGAGCTGGTTGCCACTCACCGGCGCACCATCGGTTTCGGATATACGCTCGTGCGGGAGCACATGCCATCGGCCCATCAGCATTACATGGACCGCAGCCCCGGGTACTACATGGACCTGGCCCGCAAACGGTCAGATGGCCTGCTCTGCCTGATGAAGATGATGTTTGCAAAGGAAGAAACGCCCGAGGTTTTATACAAACGCTGTGAGGGGTTGTTGAGCCTTCAACGCAAAACCGATCCCTTCTGTTTTGAAGAAGCCTGCCGGGTGGCCGTTGCCAACGGCATACCAAGTTATCAGTTTGTTCGCAGGCGAATCGAAAACAGGATGACATCGGATAAGCCTTCAACCATAAAGAAACTCCCCAAACACGGAAACATCCGGGGAGACTATCAATAATCAAGGAAAATAATCAGAGTACAAACCAAAAATGAAAAGAAGATGGATCAAATGATCACCCAACTCAGCGGGCTTCGGTTGTCAGGGATGGCCGCCTGCTGGAAAACATTAATTGAGACAAGAAAAACTACAGAACTTTCCCTGGAAGACGGGCTGGCCCTGCTGCTCCAGGCAGAACAGGACCAGCGTAAAATGAACCGGTTCAGCCGGCTGGAAAAGAATGCCCGCTTTCGTTACCGGATAAGCCTGGATCAAATCGACACCAACCCGGCAAGGGGAATCGACAAATCCCTGTTGACAAGGCTGGGCATGGGCGATTACATCAAGAACGGGGAGGCCGTGATCATTGTCGGACTAACCGGGGTCGGCAAAAGTTCACTGGCCTCGGCCCTGGGACTGAAAGCGTGCGAACTGGGCTATAGCGTAGCGTATTTTAATATGCAAAAGCTGATGATGAAACTAAAGATTGCCCGACTGGAAGGCACTATAACCCGGGTTTTTGACAAACTGGCCAAAACAGAGCTGCTTGTCCTGGACGATTTTGGATTATCGCCACTGGAAGGACAACAGCAACTGGATCTGATGGAAATCATCGAGGACCGCCATGCCCGAAAGTCAACCATTATTGCCAGCCAGTTGCCGGTGGCCAGTTGGTTTGATGTCTTTTCCGAACCCACCGTGGCCGACAGCTTTCTGGACAGGATCGTCTATACGGCACACCGGTTTGAACTAAAAGGTGAGAGTTTAAGAAAAAAACGGTAATATTGTCAGTCAAATAAGTTCTTCGATTTAGTTACTCAACCTGGGTGGTATACGCCGGATTACTGGGTGGTAGCTTCCGGAATAGCCAAGCGTGACTTTGGATTTGACAAAATTTGACTATGCATTAAAAAATGATATTAAAGAGATAATAAATCAGATAGCCAAAGAAAAAAATATACAAACAACCAATTAAAGACTATTGAATTGATAAACAGATAAAAATGTACAGTGCATAATCGAGTAGACTGCCCCGCCAGTGAACACTGACGGGGAGAGCCTCTCACACCACCGTACGTACGCGAGCTTCGCTCCCTTTCGATTCGAATGTCCACCGGACATTCAAATCTCAGGCACGTATACGGCGGTTCGTTAAGCAATGGGAAATAGTGGCGAACTTTGGTAATGTGGGCTTACTTTGCAATAATGGGCCAACCTGCTCCTCCGGATCTGTCGGAAGCAGTTAGCGGCTGGTGCGGATATGTCATCCGCACCTTATTAACGCCGGATTTTCAATCCGTATGGGAGTGGGGAGGTTCATTGGGTTAATAGGAAGCCGGTTACACGCCTAATGATGAACGTCTCACTATTCTAATGATGAAGCATTCATTACCCGGGTAGTGAACGCCTCGTTACCCTAATGGTGAACAGCTCACTATTCCGCTATGGTAAAGCACTGCCGGTGCGGGTTTTCAAGGCGTGCTGCACAAATAGCCCAGACAGACGGGTTACATGGTTTGCCTTATTGCCGCCCAACTTGGCACCCTATGCCTCCAAACCCTCCGAAAAAGCAATTTATCAACATTTTTTACTATCGATGAATTTTCGTTCAGAATTATTGTAACTTTCTGGCACCAAACAAAAAACTAACAATGAACACGACACCTGAAGGCCCACCGGAAATGAACAGCACGAAGATTTATGGAATGTTAAGATAGCGGAAATTCAATGGAAGTTGGGGATGGTGTGGCAGTTTCTATGCTGGAGATATAAGATATAAAGCTACACATAATCCCCACGGAAAAAGAGATATAAGATAGCTTTGGTAAACAGACAAATAAGTGTCCACAAATTTTAAATAGCATCCTACCTATAAAAAACATGAGTGTGTGATTTTTTTGATTTTTTATTCGACTAATACAGAAAATTGAATTTTAGATAAAAATTAGTAGTATGAAAAAGATAATTGTTGCATTTGTTGTTTTTATTTCTTGTAGCCATGCTTACAGTTCTGAAATAGTAAGTGTCACACTTTCGGACAATGAGATTATCAAAGGAAAATTAGAATTACCAAAAGACAGTTCAAATGTTTCGCTTTGTATAATATTTATTCCTGGAACAGGCCCCAATACTTATTTGAATAAAAGGGAATTTGGAAACGTAACCTTTAATTATTTCGACCTTTTTGCTCAGGAATTTCACTAGTGTCCAAAAGATTTTTTTAGAAACCTTTGTAAGTTATTATAATATAGTCAATTAAAAGCAAATAATCCACGTGTCGATTTGAATTCATTTCGCATCTTGCAGCCTGGAAATAAACCCGGGCAAATATGAACAGCGGCAAATATGTATTCAGTCAACTGGTAGAGTTCCTGCCAAAGAGAGTTTTTGATATGATTGTTAAGCGACATAACGGAGACAAATGGGTGAAGACATTCACCTGCTGGAACCAATTGCTCGTCATGATGTATGGGCAATTGGCCTCGTGTGACAGCCTCAGAGAGGTCGCGTGCATAATTGACGCTATCAAAAGCAAGAGCTACCATCTCGGATTTGGCACCGGAGAGATTAAACTGAGCAATCTTTCCTATGCCAATATGAACCGGGACTACAAGATATTTGAAGAGTTTGCCTTTTTCATGATTAATCTTGCTCAAAGCAAGCGAATCAACAGACCATTCGAATTGCGTGGAAAGTTCTATGCGCTCGATTCCACCACGATAGATCTTTGCCTGAGCTTGTTCAAGTGGGCATACTTTAGAAAGAACAAGGGTGGCATCAAAGTTCACACACTCTTTGACGTAGTAACCCAAATACCGACTTACATTCATATTACGGAAGCAAAAGTTCACGACGTGAATGTGATGGATGAGATTCCCTATGAGCCGTATGCGTTCTACATTTTTGACAAGGGATATTATGACCTCGCAAGGCTGCATACATTCAACACGATCGGTTCCTGGTTTGTCATCCGACAGAAGTCTCACCTTAAGTATGAAGTTATTGATGGTGAAGAGCTTTTGGATGGAGCGGACAACGTTTTGCTTGACCAGACGATACGCCTTACCGGCTACCAGACCCAAAAGAAGTATCCCTGCGTGTTGAGAAGGATCGTTTACTATGCTCCTGACCTTAAAAGAACGTTCACCTTCCTGACCAACAATGTCAGCATCAAGGCCAAAGACATCGCCATGCTGTATAAGCAACGCTGGCAGGTGGAGCTGTTTTTTCGGTGGATAAAGCAACATCTCCGTGTCACATCCTTCTGGGGCAATACCGAGAATGCCGTGAGGATACAAATTTATGTTGCGGTTATCACATACTGTCTGGTGGCCATCGTCGAGCATGACTGCCAGTTGGGCAGGACTACATTCAATGTGCTTCGCGTGATCAGTAGAGTACTGACAGACAAAACGAACATCAGAGATCTTTTCCTGACCTCCGGGGACATTGATGATATATATGAACAAGCCGCTCAACTTGAATTTGCCTTTAAGTATTAGTTATTGAAAATTTATTGGACACTAGTGCAGGAATTTAATAAACGAGGAATAGGATTTTTCATGTACAACCGTCGTGGAGTTGAAATTGGCGGTCAGCCTCCGTATTTCGATAAAATAGATTCTGTAAAATATAAAAAGTATACTCCGCAACAGGAAACGCTTGACGTGGAAGCAATTATTTCAGCGTTAAAAAGAGATAAGAGACTTGAACATACCAAAATAGCGCTACTTGGGGCAAGTGAAGGAACAATTATCGCAGCAATGGTTGCCGACAGAAAAAAGGTAGAGGTTAATGACTTATTACTATTTGGCTATGCAAACGACAATATCCACGATATTATAAAATGGCAATTATCAGGTAAAGCTTCAATTATAAACCTTCGCAAATATTTCGATAAAAATAATGACAACGTTTTTAGCCGGGAAGAATATGAATCTGCTGATACATTGGCAACATGGGCAAGAGCCCATCTCCTGAACAATGCATCGTTTGATGCTTTTAACCTTGAGAAGGACAGCATAATAGACTATAAAGATTTTGCCTATAAAACAGTTCCGATTTACGACTATCTGATGAAAATGGTTGATGAGGGCAACGATTCCTGGATATGGGATAACTATTTTAGGGTAACCAGCAATTGGATGAAGGCTCATTTTGCACTTGAAGCCAATAAAACACGCTTGCTTCGAATTGATATACCAATATACATTTTTCAAGGCATTGACGATGCTAATGCACCTCTTGAAGGTGTTTTTGATATTGAGAAAAGATACAATAAAACAGGTAAAACAAACTTACATTGTTATACATTTGAAGGACATAACCATGATTTGAATTATACCTCATGGCCATACCGACATAAAATATCAGAGGGGTTAAGAGTTCTTTTTGATACCACTGAATTAATACTTAATCAGGCCAATTAAGAATTCTTATGGGGAATCAGAAATTAGAAAGTGATTTTTTAAAAATAGTAGAGGAGCATAAGAAGCTAATTTTCAAAGTTAGTTACTTGTATTGCATTAACAATATTGATAAAGAAGACCTTTTTCAGGAAATAATTGTCAATCTATGGAAGGCATATCCTGATTTTAAAGGCAATTCAAAGTTAAGCACTTGGATTTACCGAATTGCAATTAATACAGCTGTTTCATGGATACGTGTTTCTAAAAAAAACAATCATGTTCTATATTGTGATTGCATGCCTAATGTAATAGACGATTCTGAATCCAAAGAAGTTTACGAAAAACTTCAAACTGTAATTAACCATTTAAACAATATTGACAAGGCGATAATTTTATTACAACTGGATGGCTATTCATACGACGAAATTGCAGAAATAACAGGATTGACAAAAACCAATGTGGCAACAAAAATCAGTCGAATTAAGACAAAATTGAAAAAAGATTTATCAAACACTTAAATCAAAGTATTATGGAATACGAAGAATTAGTTTCTCTTTGGGGAAAATTTGACGATAAATTAAATAGACTTGAAGAGTTAAATACAATAATAATTAAGGAAAAGTTGATAAAAAAACCTAAACGGAAATTGAACTTCTTTAAATATAAAACTATTGAAAACATGCTAATATTTCCTTTAGTAATTCTTCTTTTAATTTCCCCAAATATTATAGCAATGGATTATGATTGGAAATTCTTTTTAGGAGGAGCGTTTGTTTTGTCCATATTAGTTTATGTTGTTTTTATTAATATTAAAACATATAGAGCTTTCAGTAGTTTAAATATCGGAATCGATTCGGTAATTGAATCTGCAAAAAAAAGCAACAAAATAAAACAAATCTTCAAAGCACGTTATAAGTACGCACGGTTTAATATGCCAATTATATTTGCAGGTGTTTTACTTATTAAATGGGATGCAATCAATTTTAATTTATCGATGATGATTTTTATTTCAACACTATTTATCACTCTTTTTATTTACAATATTTTTGGTCCCAACATTCATAAAAATATGATTAAGAAATGGACAATGGAAATAGATGAATTTAATGAATATATGTAATAATCTGTTGCCCCCAACTCCCCCTCGTTTGAGCAAAGCGGAAACGAGGGGGAAGCTGGCAGTCGTTTATAACAACAGTATTTGAAATTTGCTGTAAGTTTCCGGCCCGGGCACAGCTCAAAAAATGCTTGCATTTACTGCTTTTTAAAATGGGTTGGCTTTCCGGGTTTTCCGAAAAGAAGGCTGCCATTCTGGTATACATAACATCAAGCTCCCGGTCCGGCAGGCGCAGTTTTGCGAACCATGCCGTGCAATGATTTTGGGAACAAGAGCTACATTATTTGCCTTGTTACAGCTCAACCCGGCACAGTCTGACTCCAGGCCGTCCGTTGCCCACCATTTAAAAAAGACAGGAATCCTTTGATAATTTGAAATAATGTAATAACTTTGTGATTACACAAAAAACGAAAATTATGGATGTTTCAGTTATACAAATTGGTAATTCAAAAGGAATCCGCTTAAGCAAAAGCCTTTTAGAAAGATATAATATCAAAGACACAGTCGAAATGATATTAGAAAAAGGACATATTGTGATTAAGGCAAAAGTAAATCCTCGTAAAGGTTGGGACGTCGCATTCAAGAAAATGCATGAGTCTGGTGATGACAAAGCGTTAATGAATGATGTTTTTGAAGACGAAAACTTTGAAGAATGGATTTAAAACAATATCAGATAGTATTGGTAAATCTTGACCCAACAGTTGGTAGTGAGATTAAAAAGACCAGACCTTGTGTAATTATTTCACCCAATGAGATGAATAAATATCTCAATACAGTAATTATTGCACCAATGACAACCCAATCTAAAAAATATCCAACAAGAATTGAAGTTAAACACGACAATAAAAAAGGGTGGATAGTTCTTGACCAAATTCGGACAATTGATAAGCAACGAATTTATAAAGCATTAGACGGCTTGACAGTTAGAGAAATTGAGAAAGTCAAAATGACAATTAAGGAATTATTGGTGGATTGATAACAAAAACGGTGGGCAATAAATAGGAACATGAGCGGCGTGCAGCGCCCAGCGATTATTCCCGGTTGGAGGGAAAGGAAATAACGGCTGGCTAATATTGTGCAGGTACCGGAACAACAGCAAGTTTAAATGATGGAGTTACAGGTTATTCAAAGCAAAATTCACGAGATCAGGGGTCAGCAGGTTATGTTGGACTTCGATTTGGCGCAACTATACGAAGTTGAGACGCGGGTTTTAAAACAAGCCGTGAGGCGGAATATCGAAAGATTTCCTCCCGATTTTATGTTTGAACTTGTAGATAATGAGATAAATAAACTGGTATCACAAAATGTGATACCATCCAAAAGCTATTTGGGGGGCGCTGTGCCATAACTTGAGCCTGGTGTGGCCATGCTTTCGAGTGTTTTGAAGAGCTCGAGGGCCATTGAGGTTAACATTAATATCATACGGGCATTTATTGCTATCCGGAGATACATGGTCCAGGCTGCTCCTTCATCTCTTTCCCGGGAACTGGAAGAAATTAAGGAACGCATCAAAGCCCTGGAGGAAATCAGCGAAGAGAATGAAGAGAAGTTTGACGACATCTATGTTGCCTTGACCGAATTGGCCATGAAACAGAAACTTGCTGCCAAATCGCGTAGCCCCATCGGGTTTATAAAACAAAAAGAATAACATCAAACTCCCGGTCCGGCAGGTCCGGTTTTGCGAACCTGCCCCGGCTCATCAGGATATGCACTAAAGCAGGCGGTTTGAGGCTGGCCCGGATATGCCATCCGGTTAACGCCGGATTTTCGATCTGGATGGGGGGTAAGCCGTATGAGCGAATAGTCCACAGCCTGTTCCGGATTTTTCGGGATACGGTTTGATGCAGGGGGTACTGACAGTCCGTTCAAATTTGTACATTTATGTGCAAAATGAGAATGGACTGTCAGGCTCTACTCTACTGCTTCATGCTAAGAGAGTTCCTGCAATCAGTTGAACAGAATTTCATAATCAGAACCAAAAAATGTACATTTGAATAAATTAGAGAGTTAATGTGGTCGAATTTGACCACTTTGGAAATGTTTGATTATGAGTAAAATAAACACAATAGACATAAGAAATGCAATAATCTCAATTACAAAAATTGAGGAAGAGGATTACATCTGTCTGACTGATATGGCAAAAGCAAAAGAAGGTGATAACAGAGCCGCTGATGTAATCAAAAACTGGATTAGAACGCGAACAACTATTGAATTCCTTGGAACATGGGAGACAATGTATAATCCAGACTTTAATGTGGCCGAATTTGACCACTTTAAAATGGAAGCTGGTTTACCAACATTTGTATTAAGTCCAAAACAATGGGCGGAAAAAACAGGAGCGATTGGAATAATTTCAAAATCTGGTCGGTATGGTGGAACTTATGCGCATAGAGACATTGCTTTTGAATTTGGCGCAGCAATTAGCCCGACTTTTAAACTGTACCTAATAAAAGAATACCAGCGTTATAAGGAAATAGAAAGCAACCAATATAATCTTGAATGGAATGTAAAACGAATTTTAAGTAAAGCAAATTATCATATACAAACTGACGCAGTTCAGAAACACATTGTACCAGAGAAAAATTACACGAAGGACAAAGAATGGTTAATTTATGCCGAAGAAGCAGATTTATTGAACGTTGCATTATTTAATTGTACAGCAAAAGACTGGCGAGACTTGAACCCAGAACAAGCAAAAAAGGATTTAAATATTAGAGACTTTGCAAGCATAAATGAATTAGCAGTACTATCCAATATTGAAAGCCTAAACGCAGAATTGATTAAAAAAGGAATTGGAAAACCGGAAAGATTCATGCAATTGAGAGAAATGGCTGTTTATCAACAGGAAATATTAGACAAAAAGGATTCATTAAAGGCATTGAAAAAACTTGCAGACGATGTTTATATCGAAAACCAAAAGAAGATTGATAAATAAAGCACGAAAGCACAACAATGTATATACAAAATAGGCGTGACAGTAGTAACTTCAACGGTAGCCTGCTTCAAAAACGCAATGGTTTGATAGGTTTGAAGCCCGCAATCCCCAACGATTTTACATGTACCGTTAGGCTTAATTTTAAGAGACATCTAATAATCAATTATATGAAAAGGATTTATATACTTTTATTTGCAATTTCAAATCTGCTGTTTTCCATAAAATTCGCTAATGCGCAAGTTATAGATGTTAAGATAATTAAAGCTGGAAAACTGTTGGATGTTGAAAATGGCAAAGTGCTTTTAAATCAAATCATTTTAATTGAAAAGGATACAATTAAGGCAATAGGGTCAAATGTTGCAATACCCCCAAATGCTATGGTTTATGATTTAAGTAACTATACTGTTCTACCGGGTTTAATTGATTGTCATACACATTTAACTTGGCAAACTGGTGATTATTACGATGATCTTTTTCGGAAATCTTTAGTTGACTTTGCAGTATTAGCCCCACTTTATGCAAAAAAAACATTGGAAGCAGGATTTACATCGTGCCGTGATCTTGGATCATTTGGATTTATTGATGTCGCTTTGCGGAATGCAATCAATAAAGGAGATTTACCTGGACCAAGACTTCAGGTTGCAGGAGTGGGAATAAGTTGTACTGGAGGACATGGTGATTTGGTAGGTTTTTCACCATGGCTGGATTCTAAGTTGCCAATAGAGATGACTGGTATTGCCGATGGGGTTGATGCAATTAAAAAGGAAGTTCGTTACCTGATAAAAAATGGAGCAGGTGTAATAAAGTTCTATGCTAGCGGCGGGATACTTGAAGAAGGGAGTTTTTCAGGTCCTCGCTATTCCCAGGAGGAAATGAATGCAATTGTTGCTGAGGCAAAAATGTGGGGAACGAAAACCTGTGCACATACAATGGGTTCAGAGGCTACAAAAAAGGCTATCCTGGCTGGTGTCTCTTCTGTTGAGCATGGTTGTTTAATTGATGATGAATGTATTCAAATGATGAAAGACAAAGGCACTTATTTTATTCAGGATAGTTATGTTGATGAATACATTTTAAGTGAGTATGTTAAAAAAGGATACCCAATGACAATAATAAATAAGGAAAAACTGGTAGCGATTGAACAACAACAGATTTTCCAAAAGGCTTTGGCAGCAGGTGTGAAGATAGCATTTGGAACTGATGCTGGCGTATATCCTCACGGGATGAATGTTAAACAGTTTTCAATTATGGTAAGATGGGGAATGACTCCAATGCAGGCGATTCAATCTTCTACTATAGTTGCCTCAAATGTGTTAGGTTGGCAAAACATGATAGGTTCTATTAAGATTGGGAAATTAGCTGATATTATTGCTACAAAAGAAAATCCATTAGATAATATTGCAACAATAGAAAATGTCATGTTTGTAATGAAGGGAGGTATAGTCTTTAAAAACAATACTATTACCATTGAATAAAAAACTAAGCCCAATAAATAGGAACATGAGCGGCGTGCAGCGCCCGGCGATTGTTCCCGGTTGAACGACACCCGCCGGGGTTTATGGGAAAAGTGATGTTGAGGATTTGGGGTGGTTGGGAAGAAAATTTAAATAACGAGTGCCGGTTAATTCTGATCGAAATAGTTTATGGAGCAAGGTGAAATAGTTATTTATAAGGCTACAGACAATGCTGATTTTCAGATAGAAGTCAGGGTTGAAAATGAAACGGTTTGGCTTAATGATTCCGGCCGGGTCGTTAGCGGTTGGGGCACCTCATAACGTTTAAAAGCTATTTCCCTGAATTTTGCCTTCCAAGCAGATAACAAACTGAAAAACTTCTTACCTTTGTTCGTGATTTTACGAACAAATTAAAATGGACGAAGTAACGGTATTGACAGAAGAACAAATTCAGGCTGCCCGTTTTGCCAAGGCAATGGGGCACCCGGTACGCATGTATGTATTGGAACTGCTAAGCAAACAGTCGTGCTGTTACAGCGGCGATCTGTCGGACGTACTGCCCATTGCCAAATCAACCTTATCGCAGCATTTAAAAGAATTAAAAGAGGCCGGTTTGATCCAGGGCGAAATTGAAGCGCCCAAGGTGAAGTATTGCATCAACCGGGAAAACTGGGCAAAAGCGCAGGAATTATTTAAAAAATTTCTGGACTATTAAAAAATTTAATCCAATTGTTCGTTGTTTTGCGAATGGCGAATAAAGAAACTGATTAAAAAAACGATATGGATCTGAACGATTTAAAATTCATTCAAATGGACATTAAAGTGTTAGGGACCGGTTGCCCCAAGTGCAAAGCGCTCGAAAAAGCAACCCTCGAAGCCGTAGCCGAAGCCGGAATTACCGCCTCGGTTACCAAAGTGGACGACATTGTCGACATCATGAACTACGGGGTTATGACGACCCCGGCCCTGGTCGTGGACGGAAAGGTCCTTGTAAAAGGAAAAGTACCCAGTGCCGCCGAAATCAAATCTTTATTAACCAAATAATCATCACCATGAAAAAACTGACCTTTATTCTGTTCCTAATCCTGGTAGCCGGTATTTTTTCAGCCAATGCCCAATGTTGCGACGCCAAAGTGGCCGAACTGACCACGGGTGACAATTGTTGCGCCGGTCAAGCAGGTGAAACTGCTGTAAAAGCCTATTATTTTCATGCCACACGCCGTTGCGCCACCTGCCAGGCCGTTGAAACCGTTACGAAGGAGGCCTTGAAAGAATATTACGGAGACAAAGTTTCCTTCCAGTCGATTAACCGCGAAGAAGACAGCAAAAATCCATTGATCAAAAAGTACAAAATCAGCGGACAAACTTTGCTGATCGTTAACGGGGACAAAGTGGAGAACCTGACCAATGACGCTTTTCTGAACGCGCGTACAAACCCGGACAAGTTTAAAGCCAAACTGAAATCGACGATCGATTCAATGAAGTAAGCACATGGAGATTCTGCAAAACTTCCTGGAAAATTCACAGTTTCCTCTGTTTTCGGCTTTTATACTGGGACTGATGACGGCCATCAGTCCCTGCCCGCTGGCCGCCAACATCACGGCCATCGGGTACATCAGTAAAGATATCGAAAGCCGGAAAACCGTATTTTACAATGGACTTGTTTACACGCTCGGACGCGCCGTTTCGTACACAGCCATCGGCTTATTCTTCTTCTTTGGCGCCGAACAATTCAGCCTCCAGGGTTTCTTTTCCACCTGGGGCGAAAAGTTACTGGGGCCATTGCTCATCCTCATCGGGCTGTTTATGCTTGGTCTGCTCAACTTTAAAATCCCGGGCATCGGATCACTGACTGAGAAAATGGAGACCCGCTCCAACAAAGGGTTTTGGGGTGTTTTGCTCCTGGGGATCGTATTTGCGCTGGCCTTTTGCCCGTATAGTGGGGTGCTTTATTTTGGTATGTTAATTCCGATGACTGTCAGCAGCGCGTCGGGTTTATACCTGCCCGTTGTTTTTGCTTTTGCCACCGGGATTCCGGTCATCCTGTTTGCCTGGCTGATTGCTTTTTCAGTGGGTTCGCTCGGGACCGTTTATAATAAAATGAAAACCTTCGAATGGTGGTTCCGCCGGGTAGTGGCCATCTTATTTATCGGGGTTGGAATTTATTACATGGCCGTTTTGATCTTTTAAATTTTTTTATACTCATTGTTCGTTTTTTTGCGAACTATTAGCATCATTCATCAATCACAAGCGTGGAAACTAAAAAAGAACTGAAAATACTGATCTGGATTGCCGTGCTTTTTGGGCTCGCTTTTTTCCTGCCCATCGAAAGCGCCCGGTTTAATACCGCCATTGCAGCCACACTCGACCTGGTAAAATGGTATGCCCGCGAACATGTCGTGCTTTGCCTGTTGCCGGCATTTTTTATTGCCGGTGTGATTTCGATTTTCGTCAGTCAGGGCTCAGTGTTAAAATATTTTGGGGCCAATGCAAAAAAATGGCTGGCCTACACGGTGGCCTCGGTTTCGGGAACCATACTGGCGGTATGCTCGTGTACCATTCTGCCCTTGTTTTCAAGTATCCATAAGCGCGGAGCGGGACTGGGACCAGCCATTGCCTTCCTTTATTCCGGCCCTGCCATTAATATTCTGGCCATTATTCTTACCGCCCGTATTCTGGGGGTTGAAATGGGTGTTGCCCGTACCATCGGCGCCGTGGTGTTCAGCATCGTGATTGGCTCGGCCATGTCTGTCATTTACAGGAAAGAAGAAAAGGTGAAGAAGGAGCAGCAGATGAACATCGTTCCGCCGCCCGAAAAACGGCCGATGTGGCAAACATCCTTTCACTTCTTCACGCTGATCCTGATCCTGGTTTTTGCCAACTGGGGCGCCCCGTCGAATGGAGATACGAGCAGCGCCTGGTATCTGATCTGGCATTACAAATGGCAGATCACCGGGCTCTTTGGCTTGTTTCTGGCCTGGTCGCTCATCTTCATTCTGAAAATTAAATGGCAATGGGTGGCAGGGGCTGTGTTGCTTACCGGACTCTCAGCAGTCCTGGCAACGACATGCATCGCCAATCCCAAATTAAGTCCGCTGGTGCCCATGTTGGTTGGCATCGCCGCATTGAGCCTGATCACGCTTTACGATAAAAAAGACGAAGACAACAAAGAGTGGACGCTTTCGTCGTGGGGATTTACCAAACAGATTATGCCCTTGCTGGCTGTCGGGGTGGTTACCGCCGGGTTTTTACTCGGGTCAACACACGATGACCAGGCTATTGCCGGGCTTATTCCTGCCGAATGGATTGCCTGGCTGGTTGGCGGAAATTCTGTCATGGCCAATTTTTTTGCCTCCATAGTGGGCGCTTTTATGTACTTTGCCACGCTCACCGAAGTACCTATCCTTCAGGGGTTGATCGCTTCGGGCATGGGGAAAGGTCCTGCTCTGGCTTTATTACTGGCCGGACCGTCGCTTTCGTTGCCCAACATGCTGGTCATCCGTGGTGTGATGGGCACAAAAAAAACCACCGTTTATGTCGTTTTGGTGGTGATCATGGCAACGGTTTCCGGACTTCTGTACGGAACATTCTTTTAATAGTAAAAATCCTTAATTTTCAGTTGTAAAAAAACTATTCCTAAAAAAGAGAACATGAACAGACGTAACGCGATGAAAATAACAGCCGGTATTCTGGCAGGTGGAGGAACCGCTTATTTAACACTGGCCAATGCATTTAAACACAAACATCCGGTTGATAACGAAGCCCGTGAATTGACCTATCAGCCGGCCGACAACCAATGGGTATATCATCAATTAGACCCTGAAGTTACCGAAAACCTGGCCTATCAACTATATCCCGAGGGTAGTTGCATGTATGCCACATTTAAAAGTGTTATTTCGCAGTTAGCCGGAATACACGGCGAACCCTTCGCATCGTACCCTTGCCACATGTTCAGATACGGTCATGGCGGCATAGGCGGCTATGGGACCATATGCGGCGCGCTGAACGGTGCAGCGGCTTTGTTTGGCTTGTTTGTCACCGATAAAACGGTTCGCGACAGTTTGATCACCGATCTTTTTCAATGGTATGAAAAAGAACCTCATCCCTCTTTCACCCCGGATCAGGCTGAATTGGAAATTCCGGCTTATGCCTCCAATTCAGTTTTATGCCATGTGTCAAATACGAATTGGAGTAAAAAAGCGGGGGTAAAAATTGACAGCAAAGAACGAAAAGAACGTTGCCGTCGCCTTACGGCAGATGTGACGGCACAAGTAGTTAAATCGCTCAATGCTGTTTTTAACAATGCTTATCTGACCAATACCCACAGCGACGAAACCGTTCAAACGTGCATGGCATGTCATGGAGGCGAGGGCAAACTGAACAATACTGCCACTAAAATGACCTGTAATTCCTGCCACGATGAATCATTGGGACATCAGGTTTTTTCCGATATTCATTACCGGCTTATGAAATAGTATTCGTATTCCGGATATTTCCCGGAATCAACATCCTGAATTTAAAGAACCATAAAAACACCAACTATGAAAACAAAATCACTCGGTTTTATTGGTGGTGGCCGCATCACCAGGATTTTTCTCCAGGCTTTTACCAATAAGAAACACGAATTTGAATCGGTAGTTGTTTTTGATACCAATGCCGAAGTCCTTCAGGCGCTGAAACAGCAGTTCCCCTTTATCCAAACGGGCGATTTGCAGCAAGCTGGCAGTCAGCCAAGCGTTTTCCTTGCCCTGCACCCGCCCGTGATGATGGAAACACTTGATAAAATTGCCGACACGGTTCCAACTGACGCCCTGGTGATTTCACTGGCGCCAAAAATTACCATCGGGCAAATCGCCTCCAAACTGAAAACCCCGAACATACTGCGCATGATTCCCAATGCCACGTCGTACATCAACGAAGGTTACAACCCGGTAACTTTTGCAACAGGTTTTAGTCCGGCTGAGAAAAGTGAACTTCTGGACTTACTCAGGCTCCTGGGGACCACGTTCGAAGTGGCCGAAGCCAAATTGGAAGCCTACGCTATCCTGTCGGCCATGTTGCCCACTTATTTTTGGTTTCAATGGAACGAACTCACTCAGTTGGGCGAACCGATGGGGCTGACAAGTGAAGAAACGAAGGCCGCTGTCAGGCAAAGCCTGCAGGCTGCGCTGGATATTTATTTCGATCATGGTCTTTTACCCGAACAAGTAACGGACCTCATCCCGGTGAAGCCCATTGGCGAACACGAAGCAGAAATCAACCATATTTTGAACACAAAACTGATGGGGCTGTTCGAAAAAATAAAAAATAAATAAAATTAAACGCCAATCTTAATCTGTCAATGTAGAATTATTCATACGATACTAAAAAATGAATATCTTTAAAAACTTATTCTAACAAAAAAACCTGATGAAGCCCTTTCTTCTGTTAAGCTTGTTGTTGGTTTTGTCGCTTCAGAGCTACCAGGCACCTAATCCGGATTACACGATAGAGAGATCTCCTGCATGGAAGAAAGTCATTGATTTTCAACTAAACTCCCGGGATTTTTCGAGGAATGGCGAAATCAGTTATTTGTTGATCGACTGGCAGGAAAACGAATGGACCGAAGAATACAATTATCGCTACTGTATCCGTCTGAACAATGAAAACGGTGTCCAAAACAACTCGCAGTTATACTTTAGTTTCGACCCATCCTATCAGAAACTGGTTATCAACAAAATACACATTCACCGGGGCGACAAAACAATCGACCAACTAAAGCGCGGACAGATTGAACTGATGCGCAACGAGCAAAATGCCGATCGGTTGATTTACGACGGCAGCTGGTCGGCCCTTGCCATTTTAAAAGATGTCCGGGTTGGCGATATCCTGGAATACGAAATCACGCTGAGAGGCAAAAACCCGATCTGGGGCAAACACGTTTACAGCAACCACCAACTGGCCTACAACCAGGAAGTTTTCGAACTTTACAAAAGTACCCTGGTTCATGCCGATCAGCATATCCAATACCAACTGATTGCCGGCGCCAGCGAGCCGTCAGTCAGTCGCGAAGGCAATTTAACACGTTACGAATGGCACCTGAAAGAAGTAAAACCGATTTTCACGGATGATAAAACCCCGGGCTGGTACGCTGTTTTCCCGGCTGCCGAGATCAGCTCATTCAAAGATTGGGCTGAAGTGAAGCAGTGGGAGAATCAATTGTTCGATTTTGATATTCAAACACCGCTGATTGACAACTTCATAAAAAAGGAAAAATTTGAGGCAAGCGATGACGACCTGATTCGTTTAATCCGTTTCGTGCAGGACGATATTCGTTACCTGGGCATGGAAATGGGCATTTTCTCGCACAAGCCGCATCACCCGGAAGAAATTCTGGACCAACGGTTTGGCGATTGCAAAGACAAATCGTACCTGCTGGCTGTTTTGTTGCGCCGCATCGGGGTCGACGCCTGGCCGGCATTGGTTCATACAAGCATCGCCAAACAGTTGAACGACCACGTCCCTTCACCCTTCGTTTTCAACCATGTGATTGTGAAGTTTCGCTGGAAAGAAACCGACTACTGGGTCGATCCGACCCTGTCGCAACAAAAAGGCGCCCTGGAATACCTCTGTTTTCCACAGTATGCCAAAGCGCTGGTTGTGGATGATTCTGCTGCCGGACCGGAAGAAATACCCGAACAGGATCAGGACCGGATTGTTATCAACGAACACTATTGGCTCACCGACAGCGTGTCGGATGTTTCGTACCAGGTAATCACAAACTACTACGGGAACCTGGCAAACACGAAACGAAGCAGCCACCAGAATAAGTCGGTCTACGAAATCCGGGACCTGTACCTGAATTTTTACAGCGCTTATTTTAACAGTGTTCGCTGGGCCAACGATTCGGCGCTGACTTACCGGGACTACCCCGAGGTGAATACCTTCAAAATCACCGAAGAGTTTTATATCTCATCTCCCTGGAAAAAACGGGAAGAAAGTAATCCGGAATTATATGCCGTTTTTGAACCGTTTAATCTGTACGAATATCTGAGCTACTCGAAAGACCAGGAGCGCAACATGCCCCTGGCGCTGTTTCACCCGGTTTCGGCAGAACATACCATCTCGCTGCATCTCCCCAAACACAAAAACATCGGCCTCGAAAACGAAACGGACAGTATTGTCAATGATGCCTTCCGGTTTATTCGCCTTACAGAAACAGATAACAACACGCACATTTACCGGATTCACTTTCTGTACGAAACGAAGACCGATCATGTCCCCATCGAAAACCTGGCCGGTTATTTTGAAGATTATAATGACTTGTCGGGATTATGCGATATCAATCTTTCTTGGGGAATGACCGACGCCGACCGCTTCCGCCCGTTCTGGGCAGCCATTATCACCGCCATCCTGTTCTCGCTGGGCGCCATCATGGGCCTGAAAATGTTATACCCGCTTGACCTTGGAACAGCGCCGGTTCTTCAAAAACCACTTCCATTCGCCGGATGGCTGATCATTCCGGTAATTGGTTTATACCTGACGCCGGTTCTTGTGACCTACCAGCTTTTTCAAATTAATTTTTTCAACGCCCAGGTTTGGGAGAATTCATTGGCTCAGCAATCAGGTTCGATGCTGGCTTCAGCGCCCGCCTACTTTTTCGAACTGCTCTTCAACCTGACGCTTATTATTTTTGCTGTTTTCCTGCTGATCCTGATGAACCAAAAACGATCAAGCTTTCCGGTGCTGTACATCGCCTTCCGCCTTTTTGCCCTCGCCGGGATCCTGCTCGACGAAACCGTCATTGCTGAAAAATTCGGACTCTCCCCGGATTATTCAACCCTGGGCCGGGAAATTATTTACGCAGCCATATGGATTCCGTACTTCTACCTGTCTGAACGGGTGAAAGACACATTTACCTGTACGTTTAACGAAAAACAAGCTACATCTTCGGATTTGGTCAGCGCCGAAGAAGAAAGCCCTTCCTTTACCCCGGATGCCATGTCGTAGAAGCGGATACCCTCCTTGTTCTACGTCTGGCCTACTTAAACCGATTGACCGCTACCCGGTAAGTCGGATCTTCGATAATATTCACATCAATGATGGCATCCGCATTGTACAACAACTGGCGACAGTCGGCGCTGAGGTGTTTCAGGTGCAGCTTTTTACCCACTTTCAGGTAGCGCTCTGTCAGCTTGTTCAGGGCCTCAATACCCGACATGTCCATCACCCGGCTTTCGGCAAAATCAATGACCACCTCATCCGGATCATTCAACACGTCGAACTTTTCATTAAATGCAGTCACCGAGCCAAAAAACAACGGACCGTAAATTTCGTAGTGTTTGATGCCGTTTTCGTCGATACGTTTGCGGGCACGAATGCGCTTGGCATTTTCCCACGCAAAAAACAAGGCAGCGAGAATAACCCCGATGATTACCGCCAAGGCCAGATTGTGTAACCAGACGGTCACGAATGTCACCAGAACCATCAGAAAGATATCCTGTTTGGGCATTTTGTTGAAGGTCTTTAAACTTGCCCATTCGAATGTGCCGATCGCTACCATAATCATCAGCCCGGTTAAGGCAGCCATAGGCAATCTCTCAATTAAACCGGAGCCAAACATGATAAACACAAGGAGCATAACCGCCGCCACAATGCCCGATAAGCGGGCTCTCGCTCCCGACGAAATGTTGATCAAACTTTGTCCCAGCATGGCACAACCTCCCATGCCGGAGAACAAGCCGGATAATATATTGGCTGTTCCCTGGGCAACAGCTTCTTTATTCCCTCTTCCCCTTGTTTCAGTGATTTCATCAATGATATTGAGGGTTAACAGACTTTCAATCAGGCCAACGCCGGCCATAATTGCGGCGTAAGGAAAAATAAGAATCACTGACTCGAGGTTAAAAGGAACTGTTGGAAAATGAAATGGAGGAAAGCCCCCCTGGATGGATGCAATATCACCTACCGTTTTGGTATCGATTCCCCAATAAGCGACTATTCCAAATACCACCAAAATGGCGGTGAGCGAAGCAGGGATTGCTTTGGTCATTCGTGGTAATCCCCAGATAACAAGCATGGTAATCAGAACCAATCCAAGTAATATATAGAGCGGCTGGCCAGTCAACCAATGACCTCCCGCATCTTTAAACTGGTTTAGTTGCGACATAAAGATGATAATGGCCAAACCGTTCACGAAACCAAAGATCACCGGATGAGGGACTAAGCGCATCAGTTTCCCCAGCCGGAATACCCCGGCTAAAACCTGCATGACCCCGGCTAAAATAACCGTGGCAAATATATATTCCGGACCATGTGATAATGATAACGACACAATAACTACAGCAACAGCTCCGGTTGCTCCTGAAATCATTCCGGGGCGTCCCCCTAAAATGGAAGTAACCAAACCCATGGTGAACGCGGCATATAAACCGGTTAACGGCGACAATCCGGCAATGAACGCAAAGGCTATCGCTTCGGGGATTAAGGCCAGGGCCACTGTTAAACCGGACAGGACTTCGGTTTTATAATCCACTTTCTGTCTCAGGTCGAATAAATTAAAAATCTTCTTCATTAAACAAGTTTAAAAAGTTATCTGCTTCCTGACCAAACGGGTGTTCGACCAGGTATTTTTGTCACAATTGATTTTGGCTAAACCTTCCGGCGACCTTCGTCGGCAAGGAAAGGATGGTGATTAATTTCTCGGATTAGGGGCGGCAAAAGTAGAAGTTTAGCTGATAAATTCAGCCTTTTCACAATATCCCGAATAAAATTTTATAAAACTTGACATTCAGTTGATATTGGCTAAAGCCGATTTTATTGCCTATTTTTGAACAATAGCCAGATAAAGATGACACAAGAAGAACGGTTACAACTCGTTGAGATCATCCATTCAGAAATCAACAAACTAAAAAAGAAAACGAATACGCTGAAGGATTTTACCGGTCCCATTTCGCCCGACGATGCCATTGGCCGTATTTCGCGGATGGACGCCATTAACAACAAGAGTGTTTTTGATGCCAGCATGCGTAACCTGCAAAACCGGATTGACCAACTCAGCCAAATCTTAACGGTGGTGAACGATGCCGACTATGGTATTTGCACCCGTTGCCGCCAGTCCATTCCTTTCGGGCGGTTAACGTTGCGCCCCGAAATCAGGTTGTGTGCCAACTGCCTGCGAAAATAACTTTACTCCCTGCCGTTTTCATAGCAGAAATGATTAATCAAAATTTAATGACGTATTTACACGTTGCAATGAATTATGACGTATTTTTACGCCATTAAAACAGATTCTGTCATGACACAGGCAAAAATTGAATTATTTGACCATGAACTTCAGCTTGCAGCAGGCTTTTTTAAGGCTTTGTCTCATCCGGCAAGGCTGGCCATTTTAAAATACCTGGCCGAAACGCGGGGGTGCATTTCCGGCGACCTTTCGAATGAATTGCCCTTGGGTAGGACTACGGTGAACCAGCATTTAAAAGAGCTGAAAAACCTGGGGCTGATCAAAGGAACCACCGAGGGGGTGAAAGTGAATTATTGCCTCGATCCTTCCAAATTAAAAGAAATGAAAGCGGTACTCGATCATTTTCTGAAAGCGGTTGAGTTGCCGGATAACTTTTCGTGTAATCATGGAAGTCATTCAAATGAAGCATCAACGATTAAAAATCCAATTCTATAAAAATGAACGTATTAATTCTTTGTACAGGCAATAGTTGCCGAAGCCAAATGGCGCATGGTTTTTTGCAGTCGTTTGACCCGAATATCACGGTCTGCTCGGCCGGAACCGAAGCTTCAGGAAAACTGAACCAGAAAGCGGTTGCCGTGATGAAAGAGATCGGCATCGATATCAGTCATCACACGTCCGACCCGGTTGATCTCTACCTCGACCGGGAATGGGATTACGTGATTACCGTTTGTGGCGGCGCCAATGAAAACTGCCCGGCATTTCTGGGCAAGGTAAAAAACCGGCTGCATATGGGTTTCGACGATCCGTCGCATGTAACCGGCACCGACGAATTTATCCGGAGCGAATTTATCCGCGTCAGGGACGAAATCAGGGAAGGTTTTTGGAAACTCTATACCGAACAAATGAAACCTCAGTTGTAACCCATGAAAAATCAAAAACGCCAAATCGGATTTTTCGAGAAGTACCTCAGCCTGTGGGTTGCCCTGTGCATTGCCGCCGGGATTACCATCGGCCATTTTTCAGACGATCACATTCAGGTACTGAGTCATATGGAAGTTTTTCGGGTGAATATCCCTGTCGCCATCCTTGTTTGGCTGATGATTTACCCGATGATGCTTCAAGTTGATTTTTCCAGCATTAAACAGGTGAACAAACGACCGAAAGGCCTGATCCTTACGGTGGTGATCAACTGGTTAATCAAACCGTTTACCATGGCCTTTTTTGCCTGGATTTTCTTTTCGAAGCTATACGCGGCATTTATTTCACCCGATCAGGCCGGCGAGTACATTGCCGGGGCCATTTTACTGGGAGCAGCCCCCTGTACCGCCATGGTTTTTGTTTGGAGTTACCTCACCGATGGTGACCCAAATTATACCCTGGTCCAGGTTTCGGTGAACGACCTGATTATTTTGGTTGCCTTTGTGCCGATTGTTGGTTTTTTGCTCGGAATTACAAATATTCAGATTCCTTACAGCACCCTGGTCGCCAGTGTCCTGATTTTTGTGGTTGTTCCCCTGGTGGCCGGTTATCTGACGCACAAAATTTTGATCCGCGCAAAAGGAGAAACCTGGTTTAAACAACAATTTTTGCCCCGGTTCAAGCCGGTTTCCATTATGGCCTTACTGACCACGCTGGTGTTGTTATTTGCCTTTCAGGGAACAACAATCACGGAACGGCCGCTGATCATTGTTTTGGTCGCTGTCCCCCTGGTGATCCAAACCTACTTTATCTTTTTTATGGCCTGGTTTGGCGGACGCTGGCTGAAGTTGCCCCACGCCATTTGTTCGCCGGCGGCTATGATTGGCGCCAGTAATTTCTTCGAACTGGCTGTTGCGGTGGCCATCGCCTTGTTCGGACTGCAATCGCCTGCCGCTTTGGTGACCGTCGTTGGCGTTTTGGTTGAAGTGCCCGTGATGTTGTCGCTGGTTGCCCTGTCCAACAGGTGGCGGTATTAGATAATGTATTACAGTCTGTTATACAGTAATTTATCCAATAATTCATCTTTGTATTTGGGCGAAACCTTCAGGATGCACTTATCAATGGTTTCAACCACTCCGCCGTCGGTTTTTAGATAACGGCTGATGCACGACATGTTGACCAAATGGGAACGGTGGATCCGGCAAAACCCGTGTGGAACCAGCAGTTGGTCAAACTCGAGCAGGGTACGGCTGATCAGGATGGATGTTCCGTTTTTATAATAAACCCGGGTGTAATTGCGTTCGCCTTCGCAACGTAAAATATCCTTCACCTTAATAATGGCAAAACCGTTCATTTCGGGAAGCGCGATAATCGGATCGGTTTTATCTTCTTTCACCCCGATTTGGTTTCTCAAAAGGTCGAGCTCGTGTTTGCCGTGAACAAAACGGATATCTTTGATCCGTGAAATGGTTGATTTTACATTCTCGGGGAGTACCGGTTTCACAATGTAATCAAAGGCCGAGTACTTAAAGGCCGTGATGGCGTAATCGTTGTACGAGGTAGTAAATATCAGCCGGAAATTCACTTCCGGAAGTTTATCAATCAGGTCGAAACCGGTCCCGTCAGGCATTTCAATATCCAGAAACACGAGATCAGGATTTTCCTCAATAATCAGTTTAGTGCCGGAATCGACTGAGTCGGCTTCCCCAACAATCTCAATATTGGTGAAATTCTGACTGATAATTTGTGATAAAACCCGCCTGGCCAGCTGGTCGTCATCAATAATTGCTGTTCTGTACATAGCCCCTGTATTTCCAAGGACTAAACTAATAAAAATTTGATACGAACCCGCTGTTCACGAAAAAGAATTCCCCGGAACTGGGCAGCTCGGATCAATGTGTTCATTTCGTGCAGCTAAATCTGGCGAATATCCTTATTTTTGTGTCTAAATACAGATTGAACATGGCATTCATTTTAAACCTGGAATCTTCGACAGACGTGTGCAGCGTGGCCCTTTCCGAAAACGGGCAGTTAATCGATATCGTGGAAAGCGACGAAGGGCAAAATCATGCACGCCTGCTGAGCGTGTTTGCTCAGGAGATCATGCAAAAAAACAAGCTGGAGTTTAACCGGCTTTCGGCCGTTGCGGTAAGCAGGGGGCCGGGATCTTATACCGGCCTGAGAATCGGCGTATCGTTGGCCAAAGGCCTTTGTTATGCCAACCAACTCCCGCTCATCGCCATCAATCCACTGCAAGCCATGAGTTTGCACATCAGTTCTCAAGCCGGGAAATGGGACTTAGCGATGAATGGCAACCAGGTATTTTGCCCCATGATCGATGCCCGGAGAATGGAAGTTTATACTGCCTTGTACAACGCTCAGGGAGAAGAACTTGCGCCTGTTTCGGCCAAACTGATCGACCAGGCGTCATTTCTCGAAATTCCGGCAGAAACCCAGCTGGTAATTTTTGGGAACGGGGCCGCTAAATGCCGGGAGGTGATGGAGCGTCCGAATGTGCTTTTTATTGACGGCATCAAAACTTCGGCACAATTTATGTGTTCCCTGTCAAACAAAGCGCTTGAAAACAATGAATTTGCAGATTTGGCTTACTTCGAACCGTTTTATCTGAAAGATTTCATCGCCGGGAAACCGCGAAAAAACATCCTGAACAGATAAACACCGGTAAAAGTCGCGAGGGCATAAATCTGCTATCAGAAAACTAAAAACACGTTAAATGAAAAATGTCTTGTTAATCTTCTTCCTGTTCTCCCTGACTGGCGTTGTGGCCCAGCCGGTGGAACGATTGAAATATGAACTCCGCTACGGGTTCATAAAAGGAGGCACCGCGGTACTGAAAGCCAGCAATACCGTTTATGAGAACAAACCGTCGATCCATTATCACCTCGAAGGAAAGACTGTCGGCCTGGCCGATAAGCTTTTCAGTGTTCACGACATCTATGAAAGTACGGTAAACCCGGAAACTTTTTTACCCTACAAAGCGATCCGTAACATCAAGGAACGAAAGTACCGGTATTACAACGAAGCCTTCTTTTTCCACGATAACGACTCGATTTTCAGTCAGCGTTCGGGCGGACGAAAAGTACCTCCCAACCTGGTAGACATGCTTTCGGCATTCTTCTACCTTCGCCACAACCATTATCTCGACAAGCTGGATAAAGGCGAAGAATTTAAAATACCCGTTTTTCATGCCGATAAAGAGTTTGTCATGGTGGCCAAATACCTGGGAACTGAAAAGATATCGACAAAAATCGGCGAGATTGAGTGCCATATCGTATCGCCCTATGTTGATAAAGGGAAATTGCTGAAACGATCTGACGGGCTGAAATTCTACATCACCAAGGACGCAAACCGGATTCCTTTACTGCTTGAGTTTGACATGAACATCGGAGCGCTAAAATGCGAACTCAAATCCTATAAACAATATTCAGAGCAACACGGGAATAAACCTTACGAGCTTGAATTTTAACTTGTTGAATTAAAGTCGAACGGTCGTGCTATTTATTGAGATTTTTTTACCTTTGCGCAAAATTTCGAAAAACTAAAACAGACATCCAAATATGGCAACTACAGCTGATTTTAAGAACGGAATGACCATTGAGTTCAACGATCAACTCTACACCATTGTACAATTCCAACATGTAAAACCAGGCAAAGGAGCAGCTTTTGTCCGCACAAAGCTGAAAAATATTAAAACCGGGAAGGTCATTGAAAACACCTTTAATTCGGGCGTGAAAATTACCACCGTACGTGTTGAACGGCGTCCGTATCAGTACCTGTATAAAGACGATATGGGCTTTAATTTTATGCATACCGAAACATTTGAGCAGGTTTCGATTGCTGATGGCCTGATTGAGAATGCCGACCTGATGAAAGAAGGCCAGGTGATTGAAATTAACTTCCACGCCGAAACAGAAACCCCGCTTACCGCCGAACTGCCTCCTTTTGTGGAACTCGAAATTAGTTCAACCATTCAGGGAGAGAAAGGGAATACGGCAAGTTCAACAGCGCTGAAACCGGCAACCCTGGAAACCGGCGCCGAAATTATGGTTCCGATGTTTATCGAAGCCGGAGAAGTGATTAAAGTTGACACGCGCGACCGGAGCTACAGCGAACGTGTAAAAAGATAGCAACAGGTTTAACCTGTATCTGCAAGAATGGCTCCCGACTTTGGGGGCCATTTTTTTGCCGGCATGTGCCAAAAAAAGATGAATCAACCCTCACACGGTGAGATTCCGGGAGGCGGGTTGATTCATCGGGATTTAAACGAGCGGAATTATTCCGCGATCAGCAGAAAATAGTTTTTCTTCCCTTTCTGGATCAGCAGATACTTGCCGCCAATCAGGTAACTGCTATTGATGATCAGTTCCTGATCGCTGACTTTTTCTTTATTGATGCCCAGCCCGTTCCCCTTAATCGTCCGGCGCAGTTCGCCTTTCGACGGGAATACGGCAGCCTGGTCGGTCAGCAGGTCAACCACGGGAACGCCCGTGTCAAGTCCGTTTTTGGAAACCTGAAACTGGGGGACTCCCTCGAAAACAGCCAGGAAGGTTTGTTCATCCAGTTTACGGAGATTTTCGGCAGTTCCGCTTCCAAACAGAATTTGCGACGCTTCCACAGCCATGTCAAAATCGGCGCGCGAATGGACCATCACGGTGACTTCTTCGGCCAGTTTCTTCTGAAGTTCGCGCAAATGGGGCGCTTCCTGATGCCTGGCAACCAGGTCCTCCACTTCGTCTTTCTTCAGTAGGGTGAATATTTTGATGTACCGTTCCGCATCCTCGTCCGAGGTATTCAGCCAGAACTGGTAGAATTTATACGGCGACGTTAACCTGGCATCCAGCCACACATTGCCCGATTCGGTCTTCCCGAACTTAGTCCCGTCGGCCTTGGTGATCAGCGGGCAAGTGAGGGCAAAAGCTTCGCCTCCCTCTTTCCTTCGGATCAGTTCAGTTCCCGTAGTAATATTTCCCCACTGGTCGGAGCCGCCCATCTGAAGTTTGCAGTTTTTTGTCCGGTAAAGGTGAAGGAAATCGGTTCCCTGCACCAGCTGGTACGAAAATTCGGTGAACGACATGCCTGTTTTGGCTTCTTCACTCAATCGTTTTTTCACGCTGTCTTTCGACATCATGTAATTTACCGTGATGTGTTTCCCGATATCGCGAATGAACTCCAGGAAACTGTACTCTTTCATCCAGTCGTAATTGTTAACCAACTCGGCAGCATTGGGCGCATCCGAATCAAAATCGAGAAAGCGCGACAACTGCGCCTTCAGGCAGGCCTGGTTGTGTCTCAGCGTAGCTTCATCCAGCAGGTTGCGTTCCTGCGATTTTCCGGAGGGGTCGCCAATCATACCGGTGGCGCCGCCAATCAGGGCAAGCGGTTTATGGCCCGATAACTGAAAATGCTTCAGCATCATGACGCCCACCAGGTGACCGATATGTAATGAGTCGGCTGTCGGGTCGATGCCCACATAAGCCGTTGTTATTTCCTGATCCAATTGTTCCTTCGTTCCTGGCATGATATCGTGGATCATGCCACGCCAGCTAAGTTCGTCAACAAAATTCATCGCGTATTATTTTGGATTAATGATCTTTCCGGTTCCGATTTTGGCCCTTTTGGCTATGGGCAAATGTTTTATCCCCCGCCAGTCAGGTTTCGCCAAAATTTTGGCAAAGATATAAAAATGAACGGTTAAGCTTGGTACGATCGGCGAAAATCACAGGGGAATTGGATAATTGGTCATTGAATAATTAGATAATTGGTTATTGGTCACTTGGAACTTGAGACTTGGAACTTGGAACTTGCGGCTTGAAAAGTCCCTGAGTGCCAAAGTCCATAAGTTCTTAAGTAAAACTCTGCTTATCCGCGTCACCGCTTCGCTAAGACAAGGGGGAGCAGGGTTTAAAGATCTATTTCTTTAGTAGCCGTTCAACTGCTGCAATCGCTTCTTTTGAATAATTACCGCTATTATTCATCATTGTCTTAATTGCTTTTGAAACAAAGTAATCTGTCTCTCTTTCTCATCCATCTTTTCCTCTTCTGTTTTAACCATCAATCTCCTTATCTGATCCCAAAGCCATCTCCGGTGGAGGCCCCCATTCAACAAGAGTAATAAAAGAGATAATAATTGCACTTCGGCTGTACTAATATTTAACATCATAAATAGTTCTAAATTGAAACTTATGGTTGCACTGTTGAATGTGAAATGGATTACATTAAACAAACCAACAACCAAGGTGATTACAAAAAGATACTTAAAACGCTTATAACAGATTAAAAAAAGAATACACAAACGGCAATTGCTCCTATCCCCGCATAAACAGGCCAATTGAACGGTTTATTTGTCAATAACCCGGATATAACTGTATAAACGCCGATGACAAACAAGATATAAAAAGCAAAAACCTTATGTGATTTGAATATATTCGCTTTCATTCGGTTTCAATAATTGCCCCCACAATCCCGGGCCGAACTGTAAAGATAATCCCCCGGCCTTAAAAACAATCATTGCCCGAACCGGATTTTTATGCGTATAATTGATTCGTCGCTCAATCAAGCGGGTATAGTCCAGAAGATTGGTCATTGTGAACATCCCTCTGCGAGCTTTGCGCTTCCTGGCGTTCTCTGCGTCAAAAAAAGGCCTGTTCTACCCCTTTTAAGCCACTTTTTCAGTGTCACTGTGAAGAGTTTCTTTTCGTTGCATTTGATCGTAAAACTCCATGTTCAGAAAAGGAAATAAAGTGGGAACCAGGTTTTTCAGCGGTTCGTATACGCGCGATTTTTCCTTGTCTTCTTTCGGAATCAGTTGTGAGCTTTCATCAGCCCGATCAAAAATAAACAACAGTACACTTAAAATAACCGCCGTTTTCACCACGCCGAAAAGCAAGCCGGCCAGGTGGTTAATCAAACCGAGCGCTAAAACATCAACAATCTGGTCTAGGGCGTTCCCCAGAATATGAATCACAATCACGATCACAATAAAGGTGATAAAAAAAGCAATTAACCCGAGATGCGCAGGCTGATAATCAAAGGTTTCTGCAATATAGCCGGCCGTAAGGTGCGAAAAATGAATGGCGCCCCAAATACCCAGCACCAGGGCGGCCAGCGAAGCCAGCTCAATAATAAATCCCTTCCGGAATCCCCGGATGGCTGCAATAATCAGTAAAACGCCCAGGATGATATCAATGTAATTCATTCTGAATTGACTTATGGGTTATTGGTTAGTAAAAGTAGGAAATATTTTATGTTTTGCCCTACTGATTAAGCCTGGTTTTAAATTTTGAATCGTGCGAAAAAATCAGGAAAATGTGCCGGTATTCTGCGGAAAAAAGTAAATTCGTCGCAACTGTATTTTAAAACGATAGAAATGCCCATCATTAACTCAATCATTAACTGGCTGAATTTTAAACGAATATACGAAATAGAGCTATTCCAGAAACACCCGCTTGATGTACAGCGGGAAGTATTTTTCAGTCTTTTGGAGAAAGCAAAAGACACGGAATGGGGATTAAAATACGATTTCAAATCGATTTTGCGCGAAGAAACCTTTAAAGAACGGGTGCCTGTTCAACGTTACGAAGATTTTGCCCCGGATATTGAACGCCTGATGAAAGGAGAGAGAAATTTGCTGTGGCCCGGAGATATCAAATGGTTTGCGAAGTCGTCGGGAACAACAAATGATAAAAGCAAATTTATCCCGGTAAGCAAACAATCGCTGGAAGATGTCCATTTCCGGGGAATTAAAGATGTTTTTGCCCTTTACCTGAAAAACAATCCCGACTCGGGGGTACTGTCGGGAAAAACCCTCACGCTGGGGGGGAGCCACCGGGTGAATAACTTCAACAACAACTCGTATTTTGGCGACCTCTCGGCCATTTTGATCGAAAACACTCCGTTCTGGTCGGAGCTTTACCGCACCCCGCCTGTCGATGTGGCCCTGATCGAGGAATTTGACAAAAAAGTGGAAAAGATCATTGAGCAGTCGCGCAACGAAAATGTGACCTCACTGGCCGGAGTCCCCTCGTGGTACCTGGTGTTATTGCGGCGTATGCTCGAGGCTACCGGGAAAAATCATATTCTGGAAGTATGGCCAAACCTCGAAGTATTTATCCACGGCGGAATTAAGTTTGATCCGTACCGGGAACAATACCGGAAGATTATTCCTTCGCCGGGAATGAATTACATGGAAACCTACAACGCGTCGGAAGGATTTTTTGCCATCCAGGATAATCCGGAAAGCGACGACATGCTGCTGATGCTGGATTACGGGATCTATTATGAATTTATCCCGATGGAGAATTTTCATGAAGAAAATCCGCCGGCTGTTTCGCTCGCCGAAGTGGAACTGGGAAAAAACTACGCGCTGGTAATCAGCACCAACGGCGGCTTATGGCGTTACCTGGTAGGCGATACGGTCAGGTTTACCTCGAAATACCCGTTCAAAATTAAAATTACCGGGCGCACCAAACATTTTATCAATGCTTTTGGCGAAGAATTAATTATCGATAACGCCGAAGAGGCATTAAGAATCGCCTGCAGCCGGACCCATGCCAACATCCGCGAATATACCGCCGGTCCGGTATTTATGGGCGAAAACCAGAAAGGCGCCCACCAATGGATCATTGAATTTGACCGCGAACCCGACGATCCGGAACACTTTATTTCGATCCTGGATGTCACCCTGAAGACCCTGAACTCGGACTATGAAGCCAAGCGGCATAAAGACCTGGCCTTGGAACGGCCTCACCTGGTGATGGCAACAAAAGGCTTGTTCTACGAATGGATGAAGCAGCGCGGGAAACTGGGCGGACAGAATAAGATACCGAGGTTGTCGAACGACCGGAAATACCTGGATGAGTTGCTGGAACTTCAAAAAAGAATGTAGAATTCGGTGTCGGAACTGGACGCCATTCATTAAATTTGTATTCGTAAATTGAAATAAAAAAACTGACATGCATATTGCCGTTGCAGGAAACATTGGCGCCGGAAAAACAACACTCACCGAACTTCTGGCAAAACATTATGGTTGGAGCCCTCATTTTGAGGATGTTGATGAAAACCCCTATCTGAACGATTTTTATGAAGACATGCAGCGGTGGTCGTTCAACCTGCAGATTTACTTCCTGAACAGCCGCTTCAGCCAGGTGTTGGATATCCGGCATTCGGGCAAAACCGTGATCCAGGACCGGACGATTTATGAAGATGCCGAAATTTTCGCGCCCAACCTTCACGCGATGGGACTCATGTCGACACGCGACTTTCAAAACTATACCGCCCTGTTTCAACTGATGAGCAAACTGGTAAAAGCCCCCGACCTGCTGATTTACCTGAGGGCAAGCGTCCCGACCCTGGTCAACCAGATTCAGCAGCGCGGACGGGAATACGAAAATTCTATCCGGCTCGATTACCTGAAACAACTCAATGAGCGTTACGAAGCCTGGATTAGCCGCTACAAGGAAGGAAAACTGCTGATTGTTAATGTCGATAAAATTGATATTACCAACAACCCCGAAGACCTGAGCGGGGTTATCGATAAAATCGACGCTCAGATTCACGGTCTGTTCTAACCGCGAATGGCCTGTATTTCCGCTGAAATCAGGGGCCAGTCGGTATCCGGAATTTTCGCGCCGGGCACCTGAATCACCCGGCTGGCCAGCAAGGAGCCCAGCTGTCCACATTGTTCCAGGGTAAAATCGTGGGCTAAACCATACAAAAATCCCGAGGCATAAACATCGCCGGCGCCGGTGGTATCCACGCTGCTTACCCGGGGTGTTTCCACTTTTACAAACCGGTTGCCCGAGCGGACCAGCGAGCCCTCTTTCCCGATTTTTACCACGGCAATCTCACATTCAGCGGCAATCCCGGTTAAGGCTGCTTCGGGTTCAAGCCCGGTGTACGAACGGGCTTCCTCTTCATTGGCAAAAACAATATCCACATACCGGTTGATCAGTTTTCGGAGAAACTCATGATTGGCTTCCACCACATTAAAACTGGCCAGGTCGAGCGATACCCTTAAGCCCTGCTCTTTAGCCAGTTGCAGGATGCGTTCGATTAATTCGTGGTTAAACACCAGGTAGCCCTCTACATGCAGGTAGTCGTAATTTTCAAACAGATCGGCCGACAGATCGGCAGCCGACAATTCGCTGGCAGCGCCCAGGTAGGTGCCAAACGTACGCTCCGAATCAGGCGAAATCAAGGTGGCAGCTTTACCGGTGGGAGTGGCGCTGAAAAACAAATGCGGATAAATTTTCCAATCGCGGAATTCGGAGCTGAAAAAACGGCCCGGCTCATCATGACCAATCTTGCCGATAAAACCGGTTTTCCCGCCTAACTGGGCAATTCCCCGGATGGTATTGGCTGCCGACCCTCCGGTTTCGATAGTCCGGCTTAGCCCGGCTGTTGATTCAAGTATTTTTTGCGATAAACCTGCGTCCACCAAGGTCATACTTCCTTTTGGCAGTCCGAACAGGTCCAGTAAATCGTCATTCTCCAGATGGACCAGGATATCGACCAGGGCGCTACCCACGCCCACGATTGATTTTTGTGCTGATTCGGTTTTCATAGGGCACAAAAATAATGAAAATTGCCAAGGACCTGCTAAGGGAAGAAGGAATCTGACAACCGGATACCATCACTTGCCGGAACCTGAAAAAGCGGCCCCTGACTTCCAGGTTAAATATTTTCCCGTCGTCAGAGGCCGACTGCTTCGGTCAAGTATTGTTTTAGATTCCGCTGAAATCAACCTGACTGAACAGCAGCGACGGCGTTTGCCAGCTTGAAAGCATAAACGGGTCGTTACCGACTTCCGCCAGGCTCATCCAGAACTCTTTCATATTGCCGCTGATATTCATTTCAGAAACCGGTTTGATGATTTCGCCATTTTCAACCAGGAAACCGTCGATCCCGTACGAAAAATCTCCGGTAGCGCCATTCGTGTTTCCCCCGTTAAAACCGGTTACCAGGATGCCTTTTTTCACCGACTGAATTAAGTCTTGCAGACTTTTATCACCGGCTTCGAAAATCAGGTTGGTGGTTTCTCCCGATGTAGGCTCGGTTTCGAGTTTTTTAGCGTAATAGGTATCGATAAAATAAGTGCGGAGCACGCCCCGGTCGAATACCGTACGTTTTTTAGCCGCCAGTCCTTCGTTATCGAACAGTTGTGAGCCGGGACCTCCGACAATAAACGGATCATCGGTTACAACCAGTTTCCCGGATGCAACTGGTTGCCCGATCTTATCGATCAGGAAAGAATTTTTTTGCTGAATGCTGTACCCGTTCAGCGCCTCAATCAGGGGGCTGAAAATCCGGCTCACCGCTTTGTTTTCCAGGATCATATCATATTTACCGGAAGCAATTTTTGTTTGCCCGATTTTTTGGAGTGCACGTTCCAGGGCATTCGCTCCGATTTCTGTTTTCTTTAAGCTGTCGAAAAGAATCGCCCGTTCCATCCAGCCTTCACTCGGCCGCGCATCGCCGCCATTCACCGACACCGATGCGGAGAGCCGGAAGTTGCTGAATTCAGCGTCTCCTTCAAAACCGTTGCTGTTTACCATCAGCCGGCTGCTGGTCGAATCGGCATAACTGGCTGTGACCGAAATGATGCGTTCGTCTTTTTGATAAACCTCGGCTTCTACCTGGAATGCCAGGGCAACTTTGGTTTTCGGGTCGACATCATCATACGACTGGTCTGCGGTCTGCAAATCTTTTCCACCACCTGTATAATACAGCGAAGGGTCGGGCAGGCTGCGGTAGGGGTCGGGCGATAAATACCGGGTTGCTTCAATTGCCTGTTCGATGAAGCGTGCCAGTTCTTTTTTATCCAGCCTGTTGGTCCGGTGCGACGAATACTTATTCTCAACGTAAAGACGTATCGTCAGACTGCATTGAATAGCCTCTTTCAGGGTGTCAATTTTTTGTTCCCGCACGTCAATGTTGCTGCTTTTACTTTCCGAGATGGAAATACCGGCTTCACTGGCGCCTTTGTCCAGTGCATGTTGCATGGCCCATCTGGCCAGACTGTATTTTTCTTCTTTTGTCATTTTGTTCAGTTTTCGGGTAACACATCAATTAAGCGTTCATACCGCCAACGGTCAGTTTTTTCACCAGAACAGTCGGCAAACCGCAGGTAACAGGTACCGTTTGCCCCGATTTTCCGCAGCTCCAGGTGCCGTTGTCAATCAGGTAATCTCCTCCGCACAAGGAGATGTCGGCCAGGGCCTGCGGCCCGTTCCCGATGATGTTGATGTCCTTGATGGGACGGGTTAGCTGGCCGTTCTCAATCAGGTAGCCTGATTTAACAAAGAACGTAAAGTCGCCGGCGCCGATTTTTACTTCTCCATTGCTGAAGTTGTCGACATAAATACCGTTTTTCACACTCGAAATGATGTCTTCGCGCGAGTGGGGCCCGGGCTCCATGTAGGTTGCCCGCATCCGCGGCAGCGGAACATGCCGGAACGACTGGCGACGGCCGTTTCCGGTAGAAGCAACACCGTAAAAGTTGGCGCTGATCCGGTCGTGAATATAGCTGTTCAACACGCCGTCTTTCACCAGGTAGGTTTTCTCGCTGGTGATCCCTTCGTCGTCCATGTTGATGGATCCGCGATTTGCGGGAAGCGTCCCGTCGTCAATGATATTTACAAAGTTTTCAGCTACTTTTTTACCCATTTTATCGGCAAAAATGGATGTTCCCTTGCGGTTAAAGTCCGCTTCAAAGGTATGCCCGATCGCTTCGTGCAGCAGGATTCCCGAACCGCCGGCTCCCATCACCACCGGCATTTCTCCGGCCTTGGGCTTGGTGGCTTCAAATAGGATGGCCGCTTTTTCAACAGCCTCGTTGGCAAGCAATTTAACCGTATCTTCGGTTAAAAACTCAAAACCCATCCGGTACGACCGCGAGGTGTACGAATTCTCAATCTGCCCGTTTTGCTCCATGACGCAAACCGCACCCAAACTAACCAGGGGACGGTAATCGTAGGTAATCGTCCCTTCCGAATTATAGAAAAGCACGTAGCTGGTTTCGTCGGTAAGCGACGCATTTACCTTACTGACCCGCTCGTCGAGGTCAAAAATCAGATCATTCAGTTTCTGGACAAAAGGAATCTTCTCCTGAACAGATACTTCTTCCCATGATTTTGCAATGGCGTAATAGTCGGGCGGAATGGCCTCGGCCAAGTCTTTTGCCGGAACATTTATGGCCGAATCAGCAATATTTGCAGCCGTTCCGGCGGCTTTCAGCATGGCCTCGGGCGTAATGCTTTCCGAGTAGGCAAATCCCGTTTGATCTCCTTTTAAAACCCGGATGCCTACGCCATAATCAATATTGGAGTAGGCCCGGTTTACCTTGCCATCTTCCAAACCCAAGCTGTTTAATACTTTGTGCTCGAAATAAAGGTCGGCATAATCGCCGCCTTTACCCAACGCCGTGGTGATCACTTTTTGAAGGATTTGCGGGTTCACTTCAAAATGTTCGAGGTAGGCCTGAATCCCTGCTGATACCGGGGTTCCCTGACAGGATTGGATAAATGCAGGAAGAATCATGCTCCCGGCAACCGCTGTGCCACTTGTTTTCAGGAAAATTCTTCGGTTAATGTTCATTTGTCTTCGAATTAGAAATTTCAGGTTGAATGAAGTATTTGTAAGATTTTGTCAAATAAAATTACGATTATCTCACAAAAAAACAGCAGTTATTTCAAGAATAGTCCGACTGAAATTTTAAAAAGGTTTATTTCGGACCAAGGCTCATTATTTTGAGGGATGTTTGTTAAAAAAATGGTATTTATTTGTAAAGGATTATCTTTTCAATGTATTTCATTTTTGTTTTTTCATATTTTTGAACCCGTTACCCCCTATAGAAAACCACGCGACTGTTTAGAAATTACATTGGTATGTAAATTTTTTATTAATTTTTTACAAATTGACACAACTTTATTTATAATTTTACCAATCAGTCCTAATTTTGACGTCATATTATCGAAAATATATATCATTAACTTATAAATTGTAACAAAATGAAATCAAAATTGGAGTACATCTGGCTGGATGGCTCAGAGCCAACGCAAGGCTTGAGAAGTAAAACAAAAGTGGTCAAAGATTTTAGCGGGAAACTGGAAGACTGTCCGATGTGGTCATTCGATGGTTCATCCACCAATCAGGCTAAAGGTGGTTCTTCAGACTGTTTATTGAAACCGGTTGCTATTTTTCCCGATCCGGGTCGCAAAAACGGCTACCTGGTGATGACCGAAGTGTTGAATGCCGATCATACTCCACACCCAACCAATGGCCGCGCAACAATTATCGATGAAGACGAAGATTTCTGGTTCGGCTTCGAACAGGAATATTTTATTTACGATCCGGAAACCAATATGCCGATCGGTTTCCCGAGAAACGGTTACCCGGCTCCCCAGGGACCTTACTATTGCGGGGTTGGCGGAAATAAAGTTTTTGGCCGCGACATCGTGGAAGAACATTTCGACCTGTGTCTCGAAGCCGGCTTAAATGTTGAAGGAATCAACGCCGAAGTTGCCGCCGGACAATGGGAATACCAGATTTTTGCCAAAGGCGCCCGCAATGCCGGCGACCAAATTTGGGTTGCCCGCTATTTGCTCGAAAGAACCGCCGAAAAATACGGTTTGTACATTGAATTACACCCAAAACCACTGGGTATGCATGTTGACTGGAACGGTTCGGGCATGCACGCCAACTTCTCGAACTCGGTATTGAGAACATGCGGTTCAAAAGAAGTTTACGAGAAAATTTGCGAAGCTTTCCGCCCGGTAGTAAAAGAGCACATCGCTGTTTATGGTGCCTACAACGACCAGCGTCTGACCGGTAAACACGAAACCGCTTCCATCCACGATTTCAGCTACGGCGTTTCCAACCGCGGTGCATCCATCCGTATTCCGGTAGCCACCGTTGAATCGAACTGGAAAGGCTGGCTGGAAGACCGTCGCCCTGCCTCAAACGCTGACCCATACAAAGTGGCTGCACGGATTATCACCACGGTTCACGGAATTAAATAAGTCATCTTACACTTGCCATATCAAAAAAAGCTGTCTGAAAGGACGGCTTTTTTGTTTTTCCTATTTTTGCAAAAAACTGAACGATGACCTTCAATAAAATACAGATCAATCAACAATTGTTTGAAGAAACTTCGCATTCTCCGGCGCTTGCCGATATGGTCGGGGAGGAAATGATTGGGCAGGTAAGCGATTTCTGTTTCATTGCCAACCCCTACTACCCGACCAAAAACATGATGAAAAAGCTGATCGCGAAGATCCCCGGCATCATTAAAAATTACCCGTCAAGCAACCCGCGCCTGGCCCAGGAGAACCTGGCCCGCGTATTAAAGGTTGACCCGGAGCATTTAATTATTGGCAACGGAGCCACCGAACTGATTACCCTGATCGGACGGGAACTGGTGAGCCGGATCGCGATTCCGGTGCCAACCTTCAGCGAATACCTCGAAAAGCTGAGTTCTGCTGATTGTGCCCTGCTCTACCAGTTGCCCCCGGCTGACAACTACCGGCTCAAGCTGGAAGATTTTGCCGAATGGATTGACAAACATCACCTGCCGGCTGCTTTGATCATCAATCCCGGAAATCCCACCGGCCAGTTCATCCCGAAAGCGGATATGCTGAGTTTTCTGAAACGGATGTCCCATCTTAAACTGATCCTGGTAGATGAGTCATTTATTGACTTTTCGGGAATCGAAAACCCCGGGCTGATGCCACAGGTCAGCGACTTTCCCAACCTGCTGATTGTACGCAGCATGAGCAAACACTGCGGGGTGCCCGGTTTGAGACTGGGCTACTGTTGCACGGCAAACACTGAATTCGCCCGGCTACTGCGACAACTGTTACCGGTTTGGAATATCAACACCATCGCCGAATCGTTTTTAACCATGCTGCCCGACACCGACGATGACTACCAAAAATCGGTCAACCGAATTGTTCGCGACATGAAGCGCCTGTACCGGGAGTTATCGCAGATTCCCGGCCTGAAAGTTTACCCCACCGGAAGCAACTTTATCCTGCTGAAGGTGGAATTCGGAATGACTGCGCGAAACCTGCAATACCGTCTGCTTAGCGACTTTGGCGTTTATGTGCGCGATTGTTCCAACAAAGTGGGGCTTGACAAGTTCCACATCCGGGTAGCCTCCCAGGGGCGCAAAAAGGACCGGCATCTGACCGATGCCCTCCGCATCCTGTCGGAAGAAGCGCTGAACCACTCGAGTCTTCCCTGATTCCCATAACGATCAGACGAAAGGTTCCGTTAGTATTCCCCGTTGATCAGTACCGACTCGCAAACATAGTTCGGGATGATGCCCGAACTGGTAATACGGACTTTGGCCATGTCGGGGAGCGTGTTTCCCGAGAGAACCAGGGCAGTATCCATCCCGAATTTATTTCCGCCGATAATATCGGTGAACAGGGTATCGCCAACCATTAAAATCTCGTTGCGCAGCAAGGGTTTCACCTGGCAGGCCCTTTCGTATCCAAACATAAACATCTGGGCATCAGGCTTTCCGAAACGGATGAATTTTTTCCCCAGAATTTTCTCGACCATATCCGACAATCCGCCGATGGCCACAGCAACATCATTTTTACTTACCGGATAGTTTATGTCGGTGTTGGCGACAATCACCGGCATGTTTTTTTTGCGAAGCAGGTTAATCACCTTGTTGATGTCGTGATTCCAGTCAAATCCCTCATCGTCCAGAAACACCAGGCACTTGATGTGTTCAATATCGTTCAAATCAATTTTACTGATAGGCAGCACATCAAAGCGTGGCATATCCACATAGTGTGCCGATTGCTCGGTACCCAGGTAAGCGACCGTCCCTTCTTTCACTTTCAGGGCCAGCCAGTCGCGGGCCAGCATCCCCGACGAAATGATTTTATCGGCAGTAATGCTGCTGATCCCGTGCGCCTGATAAGCTTCGGCCAGTTTTTCGGGTCCGCGGGACGCATCGTTGGTCAGGATGAAATAATTAATTCCCCGTTCATCGAGAAATTGAAAGGTTTTATCGATCCCGGGAATAATCCCTTTGTGGTTCTTCAATACCCCAAACGCGTCAAAAAACACGGTTTTGTATTTGGTGACGACCGACTTGAATTCTTTTATTCTCATATCAGAGTTTTAAGGCTTTTAATAATTTTTCGACCTGGTAATTTTTGTCAATGGTTGGAAGATAAACCTCGTACGCTTCTTTTTGCAGTTTGCTGGCATACGATTCCCGGAAAAAATACCGCCCGTCTTTGATGACATAGTTGAGAATGAAAAAGCGGTATGCTTCCTGGATTAAGCGTACTTCGGGCTCGGTTAGCGGGTAAATCCGGTGATATTCTTTCAGGAAGGTGATGAAGCGTTCTTCCATCAGCGGGTTGATCAGGTAACTAAACACGGTGCGGTCGCCGATATCAGAACAAACCCGGCTGAAAAAATAAAAATCCATCACCCGCGACGACTCCCTGAACCAATCGTAATCCCAACGCGAGTACAGTTTTCCTTCGGAAGTAACCGAAAAGTTCCCGATGTTCCAGTCGACAAATACCGGGATGCTTTCCACCTCGGTCATGTAATTCACTTTGTCGGCATTGTTCAGGAAAATATCGCATTGCGATAAAATCAGGTCGTGGTGTTCTTTTCGCGCGCACAGCTTGCCGGCATGGGTATTTTTTATCAGTTGGTGGATATCGGTAACCACATTCTTTGAAGCGATTGGCAGTTGGTTACTCACATTGGAACAGGCTTTATGAAAACGGGCCAGTTCGCGCCCCATCTTTTTAATGTGTCTTTCTTCGAGCCGCCGGGGAAGCTTGTGTTTTACCTGGATCGGGTTGTAGAAGATCACCCAGGCACAATGTTTTTGCTGATAATAGCGGTAAATAAACAATTCATTCCGCTTGACCAGCGACCGGGCAAGAAAATTCTGGTAAGGTTCTTCCAGGTTATTGGCCAGATTATTAATAATGATGTGATCTTCCCTGAAATCTTCAAACTTCCCGTAGTCCGACAATTTGGCAAATACCGGTTGCCGGTCGGAAAAGGATACTTTATACACCTGGTTTGTCGAAACATGGGCGCTCACGTCATATATTCCCTTGATTTTATGCCGGTCATCAAATTCTTCCCATGCCTGTCTGATTATTTGAAAATAATCGAGCGTGCGCATATCTGTCATATTTAGTCTGTAGCCTGTTAAACCAGGTCGGAATAATCAACTGTTTTTAAATGATTTCGAAATATCTTTTCAATTCCCAATCGGTCACTGCTTTTGCAAATTCGCGCCACTCCCATTCGCGTGTTTTGGTGAAATGATCGGTAAAGGCTTCCCCAAAAAGCTCGTTGGCAATCGGGGATTGGCCCATTCGTCGGGCAGCATCCAGCAGGTTTGCCGGGAGTTTGACGAAATCTTTTCTTTCGTATGCATTCCCGTTTACCTCGGGAATATCCAGTTTCAGGTTGTTTTTGATTCCATACAAACCCGACGCCAGCGACGCGGCCATGGCCAGGTAGGGATTGCTGTCGGAACCGGCCACGCGCATTTCCAGCCGGGTCGATTGTTCATCGCCGTTGATTACCCGGACTGCGGTTGTTCGGTTGTCGTACCCCCAGGTTACCGTGGTCGGCGCCCATGCCCCGTCGCGCAAACGCTTATAACTGTTAATGGTTGGCGCGTACATCGGAAGAATGTCGGGAAGACAAAGCAATTGTCCGGCCAGGTAACTCTGCATCAATTCACTCATAGGCGCTTTGGGATTACCCGAGTAAAACAGGTTCCGGGAACCGTCGGTATTCCATAGGCTTTGGTGGACATGCCCGCTGCAACCCGGAAGCTTCTCATTCCATTTGGCCATAAAACTGGCCACGATGCCGTGCCGCGAAGCAATTTCTTTCACGGCTGTTTTAAACAGGGTAGCTTTGTCGGCGGCGGCCAGGGTGTCGTCGTAACAAATGGCCGCTTCATAAACACCCGGCCCGGTTTCGGTATGTAAGGTTTCCAGTGGAATATCGAAGCCGGCCAGCAAATCAAACAAGTCGTTAAAATAGGCCTGGTACAAGGTTGGGCGAAGCTGGGAGTACCCAAACATGCCCGGCGAAATCGGGACCAGCTCCTGATAAGCTTTTGCCGCCAGCTCGTTGGGTGTGCCAACAAAGTTGAACCATTCGAATTCCTGGGAAAACATTCCCCTGTACCCCAGTTCATGAGCCTGGCGAATGATTTTTTTGATCAAACTTCGGGGACAAACCGCCACATTATTTTCCCCGTTATCAAAATCACCCAAAAAATACGGAATATGATGGTCCCAGGGGATCGTGCGGTAGGTATCCAGGTCGATCCGGGCTCTTTTATCCGGATAACCGGTATGCCAACCGGTAAATTCAACCTGATCATAACAGGCATCATTGGCGTCCCAGCCAAAAACAACATCGCAGAAACCGACCGTAGCATCGGCAATTTCTTTGAACTTATCAAGATGCACCGTTTTTGCCCGGAGGATCCCGTCAATATCACAAACGGCAAATTTGATCTTCTGATGCCCCGCCTGTTCAATCTTTTTAATGATATCGGTCTTTCCCATTCACAAAAATGCTTTACTTACTACATCGTACTACGCAAACATCAAATTAAAGATATTAGCCGGTTTTTACCAAAACTAATGTAAAAATATAACAATCCGGCTGTCTCCGGCTAAATGAAAGATTCCATTCCTAAAAACAACATTATTGATAATTACAGTCGGTTTTCCACGGATGATTTCTTCGATGAATCAAAAATTCCGATTTTTCAAAATCAGAGAAAATATTCGAAATAAATATGGAATTTCAATAGATATTGTAAAAAATTGGAGGTATTCATCGAAAAAAATACATAAAATCACACAAAAACTATAAAAAATTAGAGGTTAGCGTTAAATTGTCTTATTTTTGAAAGATCAAAAGTTCTCGGGAAAAATCAACTTATTATAATCACTAAAATAAATCCAATATGGCTGAATTTCGATTTAAAGCGCTTCAGGAAGTATTGTCGCGCGTACCGGTTACGGTGAAACGTGAAGACAACCTGATTTCTGATTTTTACAGCATCCACGTGTTTGACCGCCTTAAGATGAAAAAATATTTGTCGAAGGAAGCGTATAAAGCCGTGACCGATGCAATTGACAGCAGCGCTCCGATTGACCGCAAAATGGCCGACCAGGTAGCGCAGGGCATGAAAGCCTGGGCGACCGAAAACGGAGCGACCCATTACACCCATTGGTTTCATCCGCTGACCGACGGAACAGCTGAGAAACACGATGCGTTTATTGTTCACGGTGAAGGGGGCGGAGTGGTTGAAGCTTTCTCCGGGAAGTTGCTGGCCCAACAGGAGCCGGATGCTTCTTCGTTTCCCAGCGGAGGCATCCGCCAAACCTTTGAAGCGCGCGGTTACACCGCCTGGGACGCATCGTCGCCGGCTTTTATTGTTGACGGGACCCTTTGTATCCCCACCGTATTTATTTCATATACCGGCGAAGCGCTCGACTATAAAACACCTTTCTTACGTGCAATCAATGCCATTGATAAAGCCGCCACGGATGTATGCCAGTATTTCGACAAAACCGTGACCAAGGTGCAGACGAACCTGGGCTGGGAGCAGGAGTATTTCCTGATTGATGAAGCCTTATACATGGCCCGTCCCGACCTGGTACTTACCGGCCGTACCTTGATGGGGCATTCTTCATCGAAAGACCAGCAGTTGGATGACCACTATTTCAGTTCAATTCCTACCCGGGTATACCGGTATATGGAAGATCTGGAAAATGAAGCTTACAAGTTGGGCATTCCGCTGAAAACCCGCCACAACGAGGTGGCTCCGAACCAGTTTGAGGTGGCCCCGATCTTTGAGGAAGCCAACCTGGCCAACGACCACAACCAGTTGCTGATGGACATCATGAAAAAGATTGCCCGCCGGCATAAATTTCAGGTCCTTTTTCACGAAAAACCATTCGCGGGAATTAACGGCTCCGGGAAACACAACAACTGGTCGCTGACCACCGATACCGGCGTTAACCTCTATTCGCCGGGCAGAAATCCGAAATCGAATCTGCAGTTCCTGACCTTCGTGATCAACACTATGAAAGCTGTTTATGACAACCAGGACCTGCTGCGCGCCAGTATTCTCACCGCCAGCAATACCCACCGCCTCGGAGCCAATGAGGCGCCTCCTTCCATTCTTTCTGTTTTCCTGGGATCGGAAGTAAGCAGTATGCTCGACCTGATGGAAGAAGCCGTGGTGGACCGTAAAATGACACCGGATGAAAAAACAGCGCTTAAACTGAACATCGGCCGGATTCCGGAAATCATTTTAGATAACACCGACCGGAACCGAACCTCGCCTTTCGCCTTTACCGGCAATCGTTTCGAATTCCGCGCCGTTGGATCTTCGGCGAACTGCGCCGCCGCAATGATCGCGCTGAACACGGCAGTTGCTGCCCAACTGGTCCGGTTTAAAAATGAGGTGGACGGCCTGATTGAGAAAGGCGTGAAAAAAGACGAAGCTATCTTCCAGGTACTGAAAAAGCTGATTATCGACTCAAAACCCATCCGTTTCGACGGGAACGGCTACAGCGAAGAATGGGTGCAGGAAGCGGCCAAACGCGGTTTAACCAACATCAAAAGTGTGCCGGAAGCGCTTACGGCCTATACCCGCAAAGAATTTGTGAAATTATTTGAGGAACAGGACGTACTTACCGAAAAAGAACTGAAAAGCCGGGCCGAGGTTGAATACGAAAAATTTACGATGAAAATCCAGATCGAAGCCCGCGTACTTGGCGACCTGGCCATTAACCACATTGTGCCCACGGCTGTTCAGTACCAAACGACACTGCTCACCAATGTCCGGAATATGAAAGAGGTATTCACTGCCGATGAATTTGATCACCTGGCAGCCGGCCGCCTGGAACTGATCCGCGAAATCGGCGGACATGTTTCTTCCATAAAAGCAAAAGTAAAAGCGATGGTCGAAGCCCGGAAAGTAGCCAACGTACTTGACGATTCAGTAGAAAAAGCCAAGGCATACGAAAAAACAGTGATGCCTTACCTGAACGATATTCGTTACCATATTGATAAGCTGGAACTGGTTGTCGACAACGAGTTGTGGCCGCTCCCAAAATACCGCGAATTATTGTTTGTGAGGTAATTGCCGTATTTTTGGTTGTATTCAAGCAGGAAAGAACCCCATTCAGCGAAAGCTGATGCCGGTCGGACCTTTTTGATACAACCTCTGCTTTTATTTGCCGCCCTCTGATCCTGCTTTTCTCCGGGAACCTGGTAAGAAAACTTTTTGTTGGAGGAAGGTCTGAATCAGGGAAACAGTTCATTTCTAAAATGTCGGGACTTTTTCATACTTTATCGGTAATCTGTCCGTTTTTCCATAACAAACAAAATTGCGTATTTTTAATGCTCTAATCAGCTGTATTCATGAAGCCATCAATTATCGCCGTTACCTGCATATTCGCTGTTTTGCTGATTATGGGGGCCTGCTCATCCCGGAAAATATACCATGCCGGCGCATCATCCTACGAAATGGGAGAGTATTACCGGGCAGCAGAACGGTTTCGCAAAGCTTACCGAAAAGAGAAAGATCCCAACCGGCGGCTCGAAATGGCTTTTCAATCGGCAGAAGCTTACCGTAAAATAGCCGATTACTCCAGGGCTGTTGTCTGGTATAAAAATGCCATCCGCCGCGGGTATCCAAATGATAAGATATTACTCCACTACGCCGATTGTTTGCGGGCGTCGCGGAACTTCGACGACGCCGCGGAAGCCTACCGCCAATACCTGGAATCAGACCCCGGGAATGTCCAGGCGCTGAACGGCCTGGAAGCCTGTCAACTGATTCCGGACTGGGATGCCAACCCGACACGTTTTGTGGTAAGCCCGGTCCGCGAGTTAAACTCACGGTACAGCGATTATGCGCCTGTTTTCGTGGGAGGGAAAGGTAACGAAATTTTGCTGACTTCCATGCGCGAAGGAGTGACCGGGAAAAGACAAAGTTCGATTACAGGTGAGCAGTTTGCCGATTTGTTCCGTTCCGAATTCCAGCTTCAGAAACAAAAATGGAGCGAGCCCAAGCTGATTGATGAATCGGGCATCATCAACACCCAGGAAGAAGAAGGAGCTGCAACCCTCTCATCAACCGGCGATCTTATGATATTTACCCGGTGCCGGTACGAAAAAAATAATCACATGGGCGCGGAATTGTATTCCACCAGAATGTCGCGGGGCGATTGGTCGGATCCGGTGTTAATTCCACTGGCAGGCGACAGCCTGATTGCCGCCCATCCGGCCTTGTCGCCCGACGGAAGTATTTTGTATTTCGTCTCCGACCGGCCGGGAGGTTTTGGCGGGAAGGACATCTGGATGGCCCAGAAAGAAGGCGGAAATTTTTCGAAACCGGTTAACCTGGGCCGCACCATCAACAGCCCCGGAAATGAAGTTTTTCCGACGGTTGACAAAAACGGCGTCCTATACTTTTCATCCGATTATCATACCGGAATGGGTGGCCTGGACATTTTTAAGGCTCAAAAAGATGAAAACGGGGAATGGCAAATCGAAAATATGAAAGCGCCTGTAAACTCGTCGGGCGATGATTTTGGAATGGCTTTCGAAAGTTCGGACGAGATCCGCGGCCTGTTTGCATCGAACCGGAAAGGCTCGCGAAGCGACGATATTTATTCTTTTTACCTGCCTCCAACCGTCTTTCGGATGGCCGGCGAAATTTACGACAAAGAAACCGGGCAACGAATGGACGGAGTCCGGCTCCGCGTAATCGGCACCGACGGCACCAACCTGAGGATGCGGGCCGATAACGGGAAATTTCAACTGAAGCTAAACCCGGAAACCGAATATGTGTTTGCCGCTTTTAAAGAGGGATACCTGAATGATAAAACCCGGGCAAGCACGGTTGGATTGGAAGACAGCAAAGATTTCCGGGTCGATTTGTACCTCACCCCCACCGATGCCCCCATTCGCGTCGACAACATCAACTATGCCTTCGGATCGTGGGAATTATTGCCCGAGTCGCTGCATGCGCTCGACACCCTGGTTCAGCTCCTGGAGTTAAACCCGACGATCGTTATCGAACTGATGGCGCATACCGACCATGTTGGTTCCGAGCAGTTCAACTTTGATTTGTCGCAAAAGCGCGCGCAGTCGGTTGTCAATTACCTGATTGAACAAGGAATTCACCCGGATCGGCTGGTTGCCAAAGGTTACGGCGAAACCTGGCCCAAAACCGTTACCCGGGAACTGGCCCGTCAGTATGATTTTCTGAAACGGAACGATGAACTGACCGAGAACTTTATTAACGGGCTGCCGCCCGAACAACAGGAAATAGCCAAAGGCATCAACCGGCGAACGGAATTCAGGGTGCTGTCGACCGATTTCCGGGAAACATTTTCTCCCGAACCGGAAAACTGACGGCAACACATGACCCGTCGCCAAAGCATCATTAAAAAAGTCATATACCTGATATGAAAAACGATGGCTCATTACAACCGAAAAAATTAATCATCCTGTTTCTCATCACCGTTTTGGTTGGCTGCACAAACCGGAACCCAACGGCCGAAAAAACGGAAATTCACAACACGGATTCAGTCGATCAAAGCCGTTCAGCAGAAAACAAGCTGCTTTGGAAGTATGACTGTATGGCCGACAGCATTATCCAGTTGAACAAAGTCGGCGCTGATCGTTTAAATCCCAGTGCATTAACCGGCATTCTTAACGCAAGCTATGTGGATCAGGTATTGCTTGAGTTTGTAAAGATCTCGCACGACACCATCTATATGAAAATCGACAACAGCGAGGTGTTGACACAGCAAATGGGGACAACCGGCGCATTGGAGTACCTGATTTCGGCTACCTTTACCCTGACCGAACTAAAAAACATCCGATACGTAAACTTCGATTTTGAATATGGCGACCACGCCGAACCGGGCACCTACGACCGGCAAACGTTTTGGAACTGGATAGCTGCCAATAAAGAATTAAATTTGATAAACCGATAAGCACACGATGATGATTTATTCAAACTCAACTGTCAGACGGCAAGACAGGTTACTGGATGAACAATCGGCAGACCGGCTGCTGATAAAAGGCGAATATGGAATCCTGTCGATGCATGGTGAAAACGGCGGATTGTATGCCGTCCCGATCAATTACGCCTGGGATGGGCAGGAGTCAATCTATTTTCATTGTGCACCCGAAGGAAGAAAGCTTCGTTGCCTGGATAGCTGTAATACGGTTTCATTTTGCATTGTTGGCCGCACAAATGTTGTTTCCGAAAAATTCACCACCGAATATGAGAGCCTTGTTTTAGAAGGAAAAGCATACCGAAACCTGCCCGACGACGAACGCATGAAAGCATTGGAACTCATCCTCGACAAATACTCGCCCAATGACAAAGCTATCGGGATGAAGTATGCGGAAAAATCATTCCGTCGGACGGAAATCGTCAGACTTGATATCGACCGATGGTCGGGTAAGTGTAAAATATCCTGATATTTTACCTGTTATCAACAAATTAGAATTTTTATTTAAAAAGAACGCAACCATTCTTTCCGTCGCCCCATCTTATACAGCATAAAAAAGAACCGTCCTTGAGGGGCGGCCCTTTAAATTCAAAACCGGATTAAACCGGTTAACCAGTTATTAACAAATCAAATGTATTAAAAATGGAAAGATTTAGAAAATTGTTTGCAGGTATTATTTGCCTCTCAATCGGCGTTTTTACCCTAGTATCGTGCAATGATGATGATCCGGATCCGCTTCAGGCCATCGTCGACGTGATGATTCAGGACATCAAAACAGAAGAAGGAGTAAAATACAGTGTGGTTATTTATGCAACTGCCAATTATGAATTGAAATCGGCAAAAGTAACAGCTCCGGGTGCAGGTGGCGAGGTATACAATTTAACGGCCTCGGCAGATAAACGTTTCTTTATGTTTACGCCTGATGAGGAAGATTACACCGATGAATTACCGGTAAAAGGAGATTATACCTTTGAACTGACTTCGCTCATCGACGAAAAAATAACCGGCAAAGACGTTCTGGGCGACGAAGACCTGGAGCCGATTATCATTAAAACGGCCGCCATGAACTCCCAGAAATTAAAAACAACCTGGGACAAGGTTGATGATGCCGATGCTTACCTGGTAAGGCTTTACACCGCCAATAAATCAGAAATTTTATACTCAAGTAATCTCCTGGCATCCAACCAGGTTGAATATGAGTTTGGCGCTGCCTCATCGGGCTGGGCAAGCGGAAAATCGCCCGTTACCGATACCAACTACCTGGTAGAGCTGTGGGGTGTACGATTCGAAACCGGTGTAACCATTGACAAAGCAAACAATGTTCAGTTTGTGACTATCGACTCTAAAACAATTAAGTGGGAATAGTCATCAGAAAACAGGTTAGATACCTCAAACCCGGTCGGACTGGCCGGGTTTTTCTGTCTTTATCCGGAAGGGCTTATTGGTCTGATTTCAAAAACCCCGTTTTTTTAACCAATCAGCCGGATGGCTCTTTCAATGCGACCGATCGTTTCGTCTTTGCCAATCAATTCGCAAATATCAAACAAATCGACCCCCTGACTGCTGCCTACAAGCGCCAGACGAACCGGCGCCATTACCGCCCCAAAGCCCCAGCCTTTCTCGTTCATAAAAGCAGAAAAGATTTCCTTGATCTCAGGCGCGGTCCAGCTTTCAATCGTTTTGAAGAGCCCGGTAATGGCGCTTAGCTTATCAGGTGTATCCTCCTTCCATGTTTTACTCACGGTTTTTTCATCGTAAGTTTTCGGGGCTTCAAAAAAGTAGTTCCCCTGCTGCCACAAATCGGCCACGAACTCGCAGCGTTCTTTGATCAGCCCGATCATGCGGAGCAATTTTTCGTCGTCAACCTGAATATTTTTAGCTGCCAACATGGGTTTAAACTGTTCGGACAACTCTGTTTCGGTTTTTTGCAGCAGGTAATTCCGGTTGAACCATCTGGCTTTTTCAGGATCGAAGCGGGCGCCCGATTTCACTACGCGCTCCAAGCTGAAACTATCAATCAGTTCATCCATCCGGAAAATCTCCTGTTCCGTTCCGGCATTCCAACCCAACAAAGCCAACAGGTTGATAAAAGCTTCCGGGAAATATCCGTCTTCACGATATCCACGAAATACTTCACCCGATTTTGGATCGGTCCACAACAGCGGGAAAACCGGGAATCCCATTTTATCGCCGTCGCGTTTGCTGAGTTTTCCCTTTCCGGTTGGTTTCAGGATGAGCGGTAAGTGGGCAAACTGAGGCCGGTTGCCTGACCAGCCCAGTGCTTCGTATAATAAAATATGCAAAGGCATAGACGGGAGCCATTCTTCGCCCCGGATCACATGGGTAATTTTCATCAAATGGTCGTCAACCACGTTGGCCAGGTGGTAGGTGGGCATACCGTCGGCTTTAAACAACACTTTGTCATCCAGCTGGTTGGTATTGAACTTCACCTCTCCCCTGATCAGGTCTTTTTCAACGACTTCTTTATTTTCGGGCATTTTGAAACGAATAACCCAGAGTTCGCCTGCCTGAATTTTTTGCCGGCATATTTCGTCCGGCAGGGTCAGCGAGTTTTTCAGTTTCCCGCGGGTATGCACGTCGTACGAGAAAACCGTTTTATTTGCTTCGGCTTCGGCCCGCAACGCATCCAGCTCTTCCGGGGTGTCAAAAGCGTAGTAAGCATTTCCGCCTGCGAGCAACTGGTCGGCATATTGCCGGTATATGATTTTACGCTCACTTTGCCGGTAGGGGCCCAACTCTCCCCCAAAGCCCACGCCCTCGTCGGGCACCAGTCCACACCATTTCAACGATTCGATGATGTATTCTTCGGCTCCTGGCACAAAACGGGTTTGGTCGGTATCTTCGATCCGTAATAAAAAATCGCCACCCGACTTCTTTGCAAACAAATAATTAAACAAGGCAGTACGCACACCGCCCATATGCAGTGGTCCGGTCGGACTTGGGGCAAAACGAACTCTTACTTTTTGTTCCATTTTATCGTCTTCAAATTTGCCTGCAAAGATATGGATTTATCGCCTAAACTGTAATGCGCAAAAATAAACGATACGTATTAAGGCGGAATGAAAGTATACCGCATTTTTTAAATCAGCATTGCTATATGACAGATATCTATATCTTTGCAGTTTCAAAAAGCGAATCAATTTATTAATGACTGAATAGAGAAAGAATGAAGAAGATTTTTCTGGTAGTTTTAACCTTTTCCCTGTTTTTGAACGGATCGGTTAAAGCAGATGAGGGTATGTGGCTACCATCACTGATTCACAAATTAAATATCAGTGAGATGCGACAAATGGGGTGTGAATTAAGTGCCGACGAGATTTACAGCGTCAACAATTCGAGCCTGAAAGATGCCGTTGTAGCGCTTGACAGGGGTTCGTGCACCGGCGAGCTGGTATCGGCCCAGGGTCTTTTATTAACAAATCATCACTGTGGTTACGGCGAAATCCAGGCCCACAGTTCTGTTGAACACGACTATCTTCGGGATGGCTTTTGGGCAAAAAGTTATGACGAAGAGTTGCCTAATCCGGGGAAAACCGTTTCCTTTTTAGTTCGTATGGAAGATGTTACCACCCGCGTACTCGACAGCCTGGAAGAAGGGACCAGCGACGAAAAACGTCAGGTGGAAATTCACAAGAGATCATTCGAAATCCAAAAAGAAGCCACCGAAGGAACCCATTACGATGCCAAGGTACAATCCCTGTTTAACGGCAACCAATATTTCCTGTTCGTTTACGAAACTTTCCGCGATGTGCGCCTGGTTGGAGTTCCTCCGGCATCAATCGGCAAGTTTGGCGGCGATACCGACAACTGGATGTGGCCCCGTCACACCGGCGACTTCACTTTGTTTCGCGTTTACTGCGGACCCGACGGCAAACCGGCTGATTACTCGGAAGAAAATGTTCCTTTCCAGCCCCGGCACCACCTGCCTGTTTCGCTGAAAGGTTACGAAGAAGGTGATTTTGCGATGGTCATGGGTTTTCCGGGAAGCACCAACCGCTACCGTTCGTCGTTTGGCATTGATTACACCATGACGGTGACCAACCCGGTGCGCGTGGAGGTTCGTAAAGCCAAGCTGGATATTCTGAAAAATTACATGGGCACCAGCCAAAAAGCAAACATCCAGTATGCTTCAAAATATGCCCGCAGTTCGAACTATTACAAATACAGTATCGGTCAAAACAAAGGCCTGGCTGCCCTGTCGGTCATCGAAGGCAAAAAAGCCATTGAAGATGAATTTACCCGGTGGGTGAACGCCGACGAAAAACGAATGGCGGCTTACGGCGAAGCGCTCAGCCTGATTGAAAAATCGTACAAAGACCTGGACGATGAAATTGCTTACGAATATATGGCAGAAGCCATGTTGCGCGGACCTGAGATCTTTTATTTCAGTTACGGAGCCAAAGGTTTGTACGAAGCGCTGAAAAAAGGCGACAACCAGGAGCGTATTGACCTGAATGTGCTCCGGCTGGGACTTGATCTGCATGACTATTTTAAAGACTACAATGCCGAAACCGACCAGCAGATCGTGGCTGCTTTATTCAAAATTTATGAGAAAAATGTCGTTTCCATTTACCATCCCGGATTCTTTAAAGAAATCAAATCGAAATACAAAGGAAACATCGACGCTTACGTAGCTAAAATGTACGAGAAAACCATCTTTGCCAGTCAGTCAAAAATGGAAGCCTTCCTGAAAAAACCCGATCTGAAAATCCTGGAAAAAGATCCGGCGTTCCAAACGGCGATCAGTATTTTTGATATGATGTCGGTCATTGGTCAGGCAACCAACAAAACGATGGACGACCTGAATAAAGGGCAGCAGTTGTTTATTGCCGGGCTGATGGAAATGAACCCGGACCGTCATTTTTATCCGGATGCCAACTCAACCCTGCGGCTGACTTACGGAACCGTGGGCGGTTATGCTCCGCGCGACGGCGTCGAATATGACTACTATACTACGCTGAAAGGATATATTGAAAAGGAAATTCCCGGAGACGATGAGTTTGATGTTCCTGCCCGTTTGAAAGAACTTTATTTTGCAGGCGACTTTGGCGATTACGCCGATAAAGACGGCTTGCTGCGTACCTGTTTTATCACCAATAACGACATTACCGGCGGTAATTCCGGAAGCCCGGTGATCAACGGCAAAGGCGAACTGATCGGTATCGCTTTCGACGGAAACTGGGAAGCGATGAGCGGCGACCTGGCCTTCGAACCGGAACTGCAAAAATGTATTAATGTCGACATCCGCTTTGTGTTGTGGACCATTGATAAATTTGCCGGCGCCAGGCATTTAATTGATGAAATGACGGTTGTGAAGTAACCGCATAGAATCCAGAAAAAAGCTGTCTCCTGTAAAGCGGGACAGCTTTTTTTGTTACGCAAATTTATTCGTCTGCAAAATGATATCTTTTCCTGGTTGATCAGCGGCGCTAAAATTCAAGCTCCATCGCGTAATTCACCGGAACCGCTCTGCCTCGCTGTTTTCCAGGCGACCATTTCTCCATACCCGAAACAATCAACATCAGCGCTTTGGCAGACGCATCAGTCGTTTTATCGAGTACCTGGATGTTGGTTACTTCACCGCTTTCGTTCACGGTAAAACCAACAGTAGCTTTCCCCGACAGATCCTTATTTTGTTCTTTCAACTCTTTTTGCCGGGTCTTTACATATTTTCCCAGTCCATAAAATCCATTCGGGTATTTTGGAAGTTCTTCCACCACGATAAACAGTGCATCTGTCCCATCAGTCGGTTCAATGGGAGGAGCGGGAGGTGGCGGAGGAGGAGGCATTTCTCCTTCGAGGAACATGGTTCGCGTGTCAATTCCGATGACTGCTTTTTTCATTTGGAACTTCCATTCGTAATTCTCTTTGCAGGAAAGCTGAGCCTGGATGGTCTCGTAGCCGACAAAGGAAATGAACAGTTCGGCGCCTTTCTCAGGAATGCGGAGCGAAAACGCTCCGTTTTTGTCGGTCACGGTTCCCACCGTAGTTCCTTTAATAATTACCGAAGCTCCCTGCAAGGGGTCTCCGGAATCGTTCATTACTCTGCCGCTTATTTCCACGCTTTCGCTTTGAGGGATCAACTGGTTGCTTTCGGCGTTATTGTCTGCTTGCACCGAAACCACAGGTTGAAGTTCCGGCTCGGCGAAAGCGATCAGTAAAACCGCCAAAACCGGTATTCCACAGGCCATTCGAAGCAGCTTCTTTTTAGGTGTTTTTTGTTTTGTCATCATGTTTAAACGGGTTGGGCCAAGGGCAAAAGTCAGGCTGTTGGTTATTCCGATCACCTGCATGCCCATTAGCTGGTTAATTAATAGTACCTGATACCTGACGGGTGAATGGCCCCGGGTAAGTACACCTTTATCAGCCAGGTATTCATGGTTTTGTTTAATGGCCTGTTCAAACAGCCAAATCACGGGATTGAACCAGAGAATGACTGTGAACAGCTCTATGAAAAGCAGGTCGACCCAATGACGCTCGCGAATGTGCACTTGTTCGTGAGTCAGAATGTCGTTGATTTCTTCCTGTTTGTGATTGTTCGGGTTGATGAAAATATGGTTGAAAAATGAAAACGGAAGTTGGTAACGGCTCGTTTCGTGCAGGTAGAATCCGTCTTGCTTGATTGATTTGCAGCGGTATATCATCCGGACAGGCCCTAAACATTGCACAACCAAACGTAAAGCGAAAACGGCAACACCCAAAAAGTACACAAAGCAAAGAATGACAGCCCAACGAATCCCGGAATCTCCACCCAAAGTCAGATCCTCAGCGGTTTCAATCTGCTTAAAAGCCTGTCCGAAATCCAGAAATACAGGTTGATGGGCCTGGGCAACCGGAACAGCGTATTTGACGGGGAAAGCTGATACCAGCATAGCCAGCAAAAGCGTGATCAACAGAAAAAAACGATTGGCCTGAAAATGCGTCGATTTTCGAAGCAATAACCAATAAAGCAGGTAAAACAGGCCGACGGCTACTGAAGCCTCCCACAAAAAACCGAACAGACGTTCCATAGCTTATTCTGATTGAGATTTATCTCCTTTTAGTTCTTCTTCGGCCTGTTTCATAATGGCTTCCAGGTCGGCGATATCCAGTTGGTTTTCCCTGGCAAAAAAAGTGGCCATCTTCGGGAACGACCCGTTGAAATAGTTTCGCAGCAGCGATGAAAATTGAAATTTAGTGTACTCCGTTTTACTGACAGCCGGGAAGAAAAGATTCGTGTTCCCTACTTTTCGGCGACCTACAAAACCCTTTTTTTCGAGTACCGATAAAACAGTGGCCACCGTCGTATACGCCGGCTTCGGATCGTCAAACTGATCCACCACCTCTTTTACAACTGTTTCGCTGAGTTTCCAGATGATTTGCATGACTTGCTCTTCGGCTTTTGTCAATTGTTTTAGTTCCATTTCAACTTACATTCATTTGTTCTACTACAAATGTAGTAATGAAAAATCAGAATATTACTATTTCCATAGAAAAAATACTATAAAAATAGTATTCTGTAACTATATCGCTGATAATCTGACACAAAATCAAGCAGATAGCAGATTTATCAATGGTTCAGTCAGGAACCTGATACGGGTAGGATATTTCTTTGGGCCAACTTCCTTCCGTCCCGTACGGGATGGTATAAATCGCTGTACCGCGGCCTTTCTACCCGTATTTGGCGCCTGACGGCGCTTACCAGATTTCATCCTTGTTATATTTCCGCCAGTGACATGATAAGACGCCGTAAGTCATTGCAAAACAAATGTTTTGAGACTTCGTAGAATTTTGCCGTACACCCGGGCAAATTTATTTGGACTGAATCGCCGGAAGAATATTACTTTTGCAGGAAAACAGAACCGGTGAAGAAAGTATTAATCATAAGCTATTACTGGCCACCCTCAGGCGGAGGAGGGGTACAACGGTGGTTAAAATTTTCGAAATACCTTCCTGAATTTGGATGGAAACCCTATGTTGCCGTCCCCGAAAACCCGGAATACCCGGTGAGCGATGAAACGCTCTCCCGCGAAATTCACCCGGATATCGTGGAAATAAAAATTCCCATTTGGGAACCCTATCATTTGTTCCGATTATTTACCGGGAAAAAAAAGGACGAGAAAGTCAACTCCGGTTTTCTTAAGAATTCCGAAAAACGAAGCCTTACCGAGAGAATCAGCTTGTGGCTCCGCGGAAACCTGCTTATCCCCGATCCGCGGGTATTTTGGGTCGGACCGGCCTTCCGGAGGCTGAAAAGGGAAATTTCGGTTATAAAGCCCGACTGGATTATCACTACCGGTCCGCCGCACAGTGTTCATTTAATCGGACTGAAATTACACCGGCAATTCGGTATAAAATGGATGGCCGATTTTCGTGATCCCTGGAGTACCATTGATTACCTCGACTGGTTTAAACCAACACGCCTGGCCCGAAACTTACAGGCGCGGCTCGAGCGGAAAGTGTTGAAAACAGCCGATGTGACCATTACCGTCAGCAAGAACTGGGCTGCCGAACTCAGGAAACTGGGCGCAAAAAATGTCGCCGTCATCACCAACGGCTTTGACGAAACCGACTTTAAAGAAACATCTGTGCCAAAACCGGATCAATTCATCCTGACGCATACCGGTCTGATCTCATCATTCCGAAACCCCTCTTCGCTGTGGACTGTTTTGGACCGGCTGTGTGAAACGAACCCCGGTTTTGCGTCGAAATTCGAACTTCGCCTGATCGGTAATGTCGGGCCGGAAGTAATCGACGAAATCAATCAAAAAACCGAATTAAAGAAACATACCCGCTTTAAAGGTTACCTCTCCCATCAGGAAGTTTTGCAGGAATATGCCGAATCGTCGGTGTTGTTGTTATTGCTGAACCAATCTGATAACGGAGCGGGCCATATCCCCGGGAAGTTCTTTGAATACCTGGCGGCACAAAAACCGATCCTGGCCCTTGGCGACACCGAAGGCGATGTTGCCGGAATTCTGAAAGAAACCGGAAACGGGCAAATCGTTGATCCGCAGCATGTTTCTGACGCAGGTTCTTACATCCTTTCGCTCTTCAATAACGAAATCACGCTTGAGCCCTGCCGTCCGAAAACCTATTCACGAAAATCCTTAACCGGCGTTTTAGCCGGAATTTTGAATTAAATCATTCGTTATGGACAAACGCCTGCTGATCAGTCGCCCTCTTTCACCCGCCGAATTGACGGAAGTAACCCGAATACAGCAAAATGGCGGAACGATCTATATCACCCGTGCCGGTTATTACGAAGGAGGGATTCTGGTTCCGGAACTCAGCCCGGAAGAAAAGAAAACGATCAACTATCAAATTCTGGAAGATATCTTGTCTTTTGGTGATTTGCAGGCAGACAATCAGAACCTGATTGATCTTTTGAAATTCGGATCTTCCAACATTTGGCCCTATCATAAGTTCAGTATTTATTTTTCCGTTCTCAACCTGTTTTACGAAATCAGCCGCATACAACACCTGATGGACGACAAAAGCCCTTTCGTCTGGTATGGCGACCGTTCGTTAACACCCCTGGCAGCTATCTTCACCTGGATTGACTTTCGTTACAACACAACAAAAAAAGACAGGCTAAACATCCCGGTCTTATTCAGCTACACCCTGGTAGTCTTTTACCGGCTGTTTATCCGGCTCATTTCCCGAAAGAAGCTTACTGCCGGCTACCTGATCTATTTCGCGGAAAAGCAGTCAACCGTTCTTAATTTAACCGATTTAAGGCCCGGAAAAGGGCACCATATCCTGGAATACTTAATCACGGCAAGCGGCTCTGAATTCGGACTGTTGACAGAGGTGATCACCCCAAAGCTACGCGGGCATTCGGATTACAGTTTTAACACGAACCTTTTAACACGAACCTGGTCGGGGAAAAAGAAAATTTTTGCAGATTCTCTCCTGCTGCCGGCGCTGGCCAATAAATCCGTCAGGCAAGAGGTGGCTGCCGTTGAACGCGACTTGCGAAAAGCCTACGAAGTTCTCTCGTCGTCGCAAACCAAGCTTTCCCTGAAAATTGCCGCTGCCGTTTTAAGGTCGCTGCATCCAACAACACGCTTTTATCTTTTCAGGTACTTCGCGGCCAGGCGGTTTTTCCTGAAAACACCGGTAAAAGCCGTCATCGCTTCCGACGAAAACAGTCCCTTGCCGCGTTCCATTCTCGACGCGGCCAAAAGTTGCGGGATAAAAACCGTCGGCATACAACACGGAACCATACACGACCTGCATCCGGCATACCGGTACACGCCCTACGACCGCGATCACAACATCATGCCCGACCTGACACTGGTCTGGGGAACATTCTGGGAGCAATTTTTAATTGAGAAGGCCAATTACCCTTCCGGTTCGGTGGCTGTTACCGGCCAGTTGCGCACCGATATCATTCCCCGGTTAATTCAGCGCCACCAGGAGTTTGCCCTTTCTTCAAAAAGGGTCATTTTCGCATCTCAGCCCCAACGCGACCCGAACCTGCGGTACCAGGCTGCTTTCGATGTGTTTTCGGCGATTGCCCGTTTGGAAAACTGCCGCCTGGTTTTACGGCTGCATCCGCGCGAGTTTGCCGATGTTGACTACTATACGCAGATCGCTGCCGAGGCCGGATGCACAAACTACGACATCGACATCAGCTCGGATTTGTATACGCTGATTGCGTCCTGCGATCTTTTAATTACCTGTTTCTCAACCGTTGGCGCCGAAACCATTTATTTCAACAAGCCTTTGATCGTTTTGGATCATCTCCGTCAGGATATTCAGGGTTACGTGAAGGCAGGAGTTGCTTTTCATGCAACAAACCGGCAGGAACTGGAGCAAACGATCGCGGCTGTACTTTCGGGGGAGAAAATAATCGATCAAAACAAATACGATGCGTTTATTACCGATTATGCTTTCCGGATTGACGGGAACGTGGCCGGCCGGGTCATTGACGCGATCACTTCGCTGAAGTAGCTGCCAGGTATTTTTCCATGGCAGTTTCCAACATATTTTCCTCTGCCAGAAGCTGTTCCACAAATTCGCGGAAAGCCCCTTCCCCACCCTTTGCAGTCAATCTTCGCCGGGTATACCGGTCCATGTATTTCGGCGCGTCGGCCGGGACGGCGCTGTACCCAACCGCTTCCAGTACGAGGGCATCGTTCAGATCGTCGCCGATAAAGGCAATTTCGTTGAGTGTAATTCCAAGTTCCAGGGCAAGTTGGCGGACCACCTCCAGTTTATTTTTTACGCCCATCCTCAGGTATGGAATTTTGAGCTTTTCAGCACGCCGCCTCACAATCTCCGTATCCTCCCCGGTAATGATGCCGGCCGGTATGCCGAGCAAACGAAGAAAAAGGACCCCGCCGCTATCGGAGGTATTGAATTTTTTCCACTCATTCCCGGTTTGGTCGTAGTACATGCCGCCGTCGGTCCAAACCCCGTCAATATCTGTAAGCACCAGTTTTATCTTCATGGCCTGATCATTGTTGGATAAATAATTTCATTCCGAGGAATATCTGCGGTGGCCGTTTTTCCGATGACTTCGTGTACTTCAGCCCATTTATAGCCATCGCCGGGGCTGAGCAGGTGAAGGTCTTTTTCACCGATCACCTCTCCTTTTCTGATGTCACGGGCCGAAGCAACCGACCTTTCGAGTTTGACCCGGCTTTCCGCAACAACATCGCTGACCGAAAGGCCATAGGTTCCCTTCGCCATCTCGATATTCCGGATGTCGCGTACCATCCGCCAGATTCCATCCGGTTCAAGCGAACCGCGATGATCGGTTCCTTTCATTTTCCGGTCGAGGGTAATGTGTTTCTCTATGATTTCGGCCCCCAGGGCAACAGCAACCGCCGGAACCATAATCCCGATGGAATGGTCGGAATAACCAATCGGATAAGCAGGGTAATGGTCTTTCAAAAACCGGATGCTTTCGAGGTTAATATTTCTGTATTCCGACGGATATTGCGACAAACAATGCAAAATGCTGATATCCGAATGATAACGGGTAATGATATCAATTGCATCGTCAAGTTCCTTTTTCCCGGCCATGCCTGTTGACAGGATGATCGGGATCTTTGTTTCGGCCATGGCCTGCAAAAGCGGCAGGTTGGTTAAATCGCGCGAGGCCACTTTCAGTTTGTCGGGTGCAAAATAGCGCATTAAACTCAGGCATCCTTTGGCGCAAAGTGTTTCGACCACATCCAGTCCTTTCGCCTTGGCGTAACGGTACACCTCAAAATGTTCTTCATCCGATAATTCGAGCGCCTGCCGGTGTTCGCCGTAGGTTTTTCCGAATGAATTCGGATTATCATACGGCTTCATCATGGCCGATGCCGAAAGTTCCTCGTTCAGGTCGCGTTTGGTCATTTTAATGGCATTCATCGGCGCCAGCGACTCGCCGAATAAATAGTCGATAACCGGTTTGGTCACCTCGTCGATTAATTTTTTGGCAATTTCCACATCGCCATTATGGTTTTGACCAATTTCACCAATGATATAGGTTGGCTTCATTTGCTGTTCTTTTCAATTTCAAGGTTCATTTGTTGCAGGATTTCCGGATGGGCATCCAAATAAGCGACAATTTCAGGAATTCCAAAAGTACCTTTTTGCCGGCTTAATTCGGCATAAATTTGTTGTTGCATGGCAAAATCGTTGGGCGTATCCAAGGTCAGGCGAATATCGCTTCGATGAAAAATCAGTTCGGGAGCCGGCAGAAACTGAAGGTCGAAACGCCCGGGATGACCGTATATATAGTTCGTGACGTGTTCAATGTACAATTTGTCGCTTGTCAGTGAGGCTACTTTCCTCAGCGTATCCAGTCGGGTCATCTCGGCAAAAAAACCGAAGTGAGTTTTTATGGACGGACGTTCGCCGCTAAAGCGGAAGCTCAGGTAATCCGACGGATGTTTCGTAAATGCAGAAATCAACTGATTGACGGCCCCGGCATCCAAAAACGGATTATCGGCACAAACCCGCACCAAACGGGTGCATCCGAATTTTTCAGATGTCTGTATAAACCGGTCCAGCACATTTTCTTCCGATCCCCTGAAAATCCGGATGGGGAAAGCGGAAGCTTTTTCGGCCAGCGGGTCATCAGCCGGCGAATCGGTCGTTGCGAGTATAACCGGAACGGCACAGTTTTTCAACAAACGTTCGATCAGGATTTCGATAATACTTCTCCCTTCGAAAAATGGCAAAATAACCTTTTCGGGCATTCGGCTTGAGCCGGTTCTTGCCTGGATGATGATGGCTGTTTTATTCATTGGTTCTCTTTTTAACCCGGCTCAGAATTGATTTAATCATTTTGCTGACATCTTCCGAAACCGGGACGAACAGCAGAAACAGGCCTGTTGCAACCGACACCAGGACGCCCCGCAACAAAATATCCCAAACAAAATACTGCTGCGGAATCAATTCAACCAGAAAATACAAACCGGTAAAAAAAGCCGCCACGAGCAGGTATTTGTAATTAAACGGCTGCATCCGGTATTTCAGGTATAAAAAATAAAAACGCATCAGGTTGTTCAGCAACAGGGCGATGGCGATGGCTATGGCAGCGCCGGTAATCCCCCAGATCGGAATACATACGTAGAGTAAAGCCACGACCAAAACAACAAGGATGCTGATAAAATATAAAGCCACCCGGTAATGTTTCGAGTAACCGATGACATGGCCGTTGGCTCCGGTCATCATGTCGACCAGGTAGCCCAGGCCGACAAAGAAAATCACCCAGCGCGACTGGTTATATTCTTCGCCCAGGATGATCAGGATGTTATCGATATTGGTCCAGATGCCCAGAAACAGAAAGCTGCCGATTAAAAACTGCGTGATACAACTTTTATAATAGATGGATTTTACCTGCTCGACATCATCCCTGGCCCAGGCATCGGCAATCAGCGTGCCCGAGATTTTGAGCAGGGGGCGCGACGGAATGACCACCAGGGTGCCAAAATAAAAAGCAACCGTGTAAATTCCGGTGTTTCCCAGATCGAGCATCTCGTTGATCATGATTTTATCGATCTTGAAAACAACCATCGAGCCTAATCCCCCCAATACCGAATAAAGCGCCACGTCGATCAGTTCTTTCCTGAATGCTTTGTTGATAAACTTCAACTCGGGGCGAAGGTGCAGTTCGCCGCGGTAATACAGGAAAAGCAGGATGAAAATCCCCTTCAGGCACACTACCAGGGCATACGAAATAATCAGTTGGTTCAGGTTGATCAGCCGGAAGATAAAAAACAAGGTGATCAAAAGAATCAGTACGCGCTGAAAAAATTCCTGCAAAAATGTGCCGGTTACCGCGTCGTACAATACTTTATTGTAAGTATCGAAAAGCGTAAAGATCATCGTGAAAAAGGTCAGCGGAACCAGCAGATACAGGTAATCTGCAAAAAGTTTCGAGTCGTCGAGGTTCGCTTCAATCAAAACCGGCGAAAACAGGGTATAGGCGATCATAAACAACGAAAAACCAATGGCCATGAAAATGACGGTGATAAATAAAAACCCGTGATGCCCGCTTTCCCGGTCCCTGAAGTGCGGAAAAAGCCGCGCAGTAACTCCCTGAACGCCAAGCAAGGCAAACTGTCCAAACAAGGTTGAATACGCCACCAGCAAACTGAAAAGCCCGATCGTGTCTGTTGTCAGGTAATTGGGAAATAAATAGGAGGTGGTGACAAATCCGATTATCGTCCCGAAATACGACCAGAAACTCCCCCGTATGGTTTGTTTAATGATAATGCCCATTTATGCAGGATTCCGTAATTATTTATTTATTTTTGTTTCAATCATGAAATGATGACATAATCCTTAAATAATTATGGCAAAGATAAAAGGCAATCGCAATATATTTGTTCTTATCGGAATTATTCTCTTCTTTTTGCTTGTTTCCATCGTTTATTTTTCCCCCGTTCTTGAAGGTAAAAAACTGAGTACCGGAGATCACACCAACCTGTTGGGGATGTCAAAAGAGATCAATGATTACCGGGATGCTACCGGCGAAGAAGCCCTTTGGACCAACAGCATGTTTGGCGGAATGCCCGCCTACCTGATTTATGTGAAATATAAAGGGGAAATCCTGGCCAAGGTCCCGGCATTCGTTCAAAAAATACTGCCCCGTCCCATCAACCTGATTTTTCTGGGCTTCATCTGCTTTTTTATCCTCTGCCGGATATGGGGAATGCCTCCCTTGCTCAGCATGGCCGGATCGCTGATGTACGGACTATCGACCTTCTATTTTGTGCTGATTGGTGCCGGGCATTTTACCAAGGTCCATACGCTGGTGTACACGTCCATCGTAGTTGCCGGCGTCATCTTCGCCTATAAAAAGAAGCCGGTTGCCGGAAGTCTGATTACTGCCGTTGGCCTTTCGTGGATGATCCGGGCCAACCATCCGCAAATGACCTACTACGCGGGAATGATGGTTGCTGTGATCGGACTTACTTACCTGGTTTACGCCATTCGCGAAAAGGCCCTCGTCCCCTTTCTGAAAACCTCCTCATTGCTGCTGGTTGCGCTGATCCTGGCCGTGGGCTCAAACTTTGGGCGGCTGTATACCACCTATGAATACGGCCAGTTTTCAACCCGCGGAGAATCGGAACTTACCAAAGAAGATGGCGAAAAAACCTCCGGTTTGGATAAAAGCTACATCCTCGACTACAGTTACGACCTGGGAGAAGCCATGACCGCTTTCATTCCCCGCTTTAAAGGCGGCGGGATGGGTGAACCGCTCGGTGAAAATTCGGAAGTTTACCGCTTTCTCGAGAAAAACCAGGGAAAGGCCGCCGCACGGCAATTTAGCCAGTCGTTGCCCATGTACTGGGGAAGCCAGCCTATTTCCAGCGCACCATTCTATTACGGAGCCGTTTTGTGCTTTTTGTTTGTATTTGGCCTGTTCGTTTTAAAAGGAAAAGACAAGTGGTGGATCGCGGTGGTTGTGGTCATTTCGTTCCTGTTGTCGCTGGGAAAAAATTTCTCCTTCCTCAGCCACCTGATGATCGATTATTTTCCCGGATACAACAAGTTCCGCGACGTGAAGAACATTATTGTCATCCAGCAATTCGCCATGGCCCTGATGGGGGTGCTGGCCGTACGCGAACTTTACCTGAATACCCCCGATAAAAAGAGCCTGCTGAAAAAATTGAAATATGCCTGGCTGATTACCGGCGGACTGGCCCTGGTATTTGTTCTGTTACCCGGCTTGGCCGGCAATTTCACGGGCCCATCGGATTTAAGGCTGGCACAGTCGGGCTGGCCCGAGCAATTACTGGAAGCCCTGCGCAGCGACCGGCGCATGATTCTTCGCGCAGATGCTTTTAAGGCCCTGGTATTTGTTAGTTTAGCTGCGGGAGTGATCTGGTTGTTTGTTAAACAAAAGATGAAGGCCTCCTATGCCCTGGCCTTGTGGGTTATGTTGATTTTTGCCGACCTGTGGCCGGTGAATAAAAAATACCTGAACGACAGCAATTTCGAATCGAAGAACAAGGTCGATCAACCCTTTACCGCATCCAAGGCCGATCGGGAAATTTTGAAAGACACCGATCCGGATTACCGGGTGCTGAACCTGACTGTCAGTATTTTTCAGGATGCTTCCACCTCGTATTTTCACAAATCGCTGGGTGGTTATCACGGCGCCAAGATGGAACGTTACCAGGAACTTTTTGATGCCCGGCTGTTCCCGGAGATGCGGGACTTAATCGGCGGTTTCCGCCAACCCGACTCCATGGATTCGGTGATGCAATCGCTTTCGGTAATCAATATGCTGAACACGAAATACTTCATTTACGATCCCAACAGTGCACCGCTCCAGAACCGTTATGCGCTGGGGCATGCCTGGTTTGTCGACGACCTGAAGATGGTGGAAGGCGCCGATGAAGAACTGGCAGCCCTTTCCGGTTTTAACTCATCGAAAGAAGCGGTGATCGATCAGCGTTTCAGCCACCTGTTAAAAGACATCGGGTACGGACATGCCGGCGAAGCATCTGTCCGCCTGCTCGAATATCGCCCCAACTACCTGAAGTACAGTGCCCGGGTTGGAAACGGGACATCGCTGGCTGTTTTTTCGGAAATCTATTATCCGAAAGGATGGAAAGCCTACATTGATGGCGAAGAAACAGAACATTTACGGGCTAACTATGTTCTTCGGGCCCTGCCGGTACCCGCCGGCGAACACGAAATTGAATTTAAGTTTGAACCGGCATCCTACTTTATCGGGAATAAAGTTTCGCTGGCTAGCTCGCTGATTTTGATTCTGGCCATGCTGGCGATTGGTTTTATTGAGATTAAAAAAGCAGCAGGAAATGATGAAGAAAAAGAAACGGCCGGCCAGGCTTAAACGAAAACTGCTACGCTCCTACTTCACCTCCACCATCAGCATCACCCTGGTGCTGTTTATGGTTGGTTTGCTGTCGTTGCTGATGCTGAACGCCGAACGCCTGTCGGATTACGTACGCGAACATATCGGCTTTACCCTGGTGCTGCACGAGAATGTGAGAGAAGTCGAAGTCCTTCAGTTGCAGAAAACACTGAGTGCAACCAATTATGTAAAATCGACCCAATACATTGGCAAGGAAGAAGCCGCTGCAAAACTGGCAGAAGAACTGGGTGAAGATTTTATTGGTTTTTTAGGCTTCAACCCCTTGTTTTCTTCCGTCGATGTGAAGTTATATGCCGGCTATATGCAGGCCGACAGCCTGGTTTGGCTGGAGAATGCCTTTATGGAATACCCGCAGATTAAAGAAGTTTATTACCAACGCGACCTGGTAGAAGTGATCAACCAGAATGTACAACGGCTCAGTTTACTACTGGCCGTTTTCTCGCTGTTGCTGTTGCTCATTTTTACCACCCTGGTGAACAACACGATCCGGATTACCATTTATTCGCAGCGGTTTATCATCAACACCATGAAGCTCGTCGGGGCGACGCGTTCGTTTATCCGCCGTCCGTTTATCCTGAAAAATATTTTTTACGGAATCCTGGGGGCCATGTTGGCCAACCTCAGCATCTTATGGCTGGTAATTACTTACCGCCAGGATTTTGAGGGGATGATCGACCTGCAGCAAATGGAAACCCTCGGCCTGGTATTTTTAATCGTGCTGGCTTTCGGAATATTGATCTCCTGGATCTCTACTCATTTTTCAGTAAATAAATACCTGCGCTTAACGTACAACGAATTATTCTAAATGAAATGCTTATTTCAGATATTTTAACAGGAAATTATCGGGATCATTCTCTATTTCTTAAATAGATTTTATAGTTTTACGGCAACAAACATACCGGTTATGTCAAAAAAGCTTCAACATATAGACAATCCTCAGTTTGCACTGGGAAAAGAAAATTATCGTCTCCTGGTCATTGGATTTGTCATTATCGTAATTGGTTTTATTCTGATGGTTGGTGGTAAAAGTGAAGATCCTGCTGTTTTTAACCCCGAAATTTTTAGTTTCAGGCGAATAACCCTGGCCCCCCTGGTGGTGTTGTTTGGGTTTTTATTCGAGATTTATGCCATTATGAAGAAAACCAAATCAGAAGAATAATAAATGAGTGTATTACAAGCCCTTTTATTAGGGATCATACAAGGGTTGACCGAATTTCTGCCGGTCAGCTCCAGCGGACATTTGGAAATCGGACATGCCTTACTCGGGATCGAGGGGCACGGGCACCTGTTGTTTGCAACGGTTGTACACGGGGCCACGGTACTAAGCACCGTGGTTGTTTTTCGAAAGGACCTTGCATCGCTGTTCAGCGGATTATTCCGTTTCAGGTGGAATGACGAAACCCGCTACGTGATTTATTTGCTGATCTCTGTTGTTCCCATCCTGCTCCTTGGGATTCTTTTCCGTGAGAATGTCGAAAACCTGTTTACCGGAAATTTGTTCTTTGTTGGCATCATGCTCCTGATCACAGCAACACTGCTTGCCTTTACCCAGTTTATAAAATCCAAAGAACAAAAAATCAAACTCCCCGATGCGTTCATCATCGGGATTGCCCAGGCTTTGGCAGTTATGCCGGGCATTTCACGAAGCGGTTCTACGATTGCCACCGGCTTATTGCTTGGAAAGAAAAAAGACGAAGTGGCCCGCTTTTCATTTTTAATGGTCTTGTTGCCTATTATCGGGGTCAACCTGTTAGATCTCTTTAGCGGAAAGATTGCCGGCGACGAATCGTCGGTTGGTATTCCCGTGCTGATTGCCGGTTTTATAGCTGCTTTTGTATCCGGCCTGCTTGCCTGCAGCTGGATGATCAGGATCGTCAAAAAAGGAAAGCTAATTTATTTTTCGGTTTATTGCCTGATTATCGGCTTAATTGCTATTTTTGCAGCCTGAAAAATCCGGGCAGCAACAGGTTGCCAATCAGATAATATTAAAGCATTTACGAATGGGGATAAAACCCGGGAACTACGACTTTCAGCAGGGAGAGATCTTACTTTTCGACAAAGAATTGGAGTGGACATCGTTTGACCTGGTGCAAAAAGTCCGCAATAAACTATGCAGGGCGCTGGGCGTTAAGAAACTCAAAGTAGGCCATGCCGGCACCTTAGACCCCAAAGCAAGCGGCCTGATGATCCTTTGTACCGGAAAAGCAACCAAGCAAATTGAAAGTCTGCAAGCCGAAACGAAAGAATACATCGCGACCTTAAAGCTGGGGGCAACAACGCCTTCGTTCGACCTGGAAACGGAAGAAGACGCCCAATTTCAGACAGAACAGATCACCCGCGAACGGTTTATAAACACCTTACAGAAATTTACCGGTGAACAGTTGCAGGTTCCGCCCCTGTTCAGCGCCGTCAAGGTTGAAGGTAAACGGGCCTATACCCATGCCCGTAAAGGACAGGAGGTGAAGCTAAACGCCAAATTAATCGATATCCGGGAGATTGAATTACTCGAATTTTCAAATCAACAGGCAACGATCCGTGTGGTTTGCAGTAAAGGGACCTACATTCGTGCTTTGGCCCGCGATATTGGGAACGAATTAAACAGCGGAGCCTATTTGATCGGGTTAAGACGTACCAAAATAGGACGCTTTAACGTAGAAGAAGCCATGAGTATCAATTATTTTTTAGAAAATTTACAACTTTTTGTAACCAATTAGAAATTGCCCCGTAAAAGGTCACTTAGCTTAAAGTTAGATCCACATTACGTTCAATGGCTTTAGTTTTGTCAGTTAAATAAAATAGATATCAATTCCTATGAAGTTATCAAAGTTTAAGTATAAACTACCGGAAGAGTTAATTGCCCTGCATCCGTCAGGAAATCGTGACGAATCGCGTTTAATGGTATTGAACCGCCAGACACGGGAAATCGAGCATAAACTATTCAAAGACATCACAGACTATTTTGAAGATAAGGATGTGATGGTATTCAACGATACCAAAGTTTTCCCGGCGCGCCTTTACGGAAACAAGGAGAAAACGGGAGCCGAAATCGAAGTATTCCTGCTCCGCGAGCTAAACCGTGAACAACGTTTATGGGATGTGCTGGTCGACCCTGCACGGAAAATCCGGATCGGAAATAAACTGTATTTTGGCGAAGACGACCTGCTGGTAGCTGAGGTCATTGATAACACCACATCGCGCGGGCGCACCTTACGTTTTCTGTTTGACGGCCCTTACGATGAATTTAAAAATACCCTGTACAGTTTGGGCGAAACCCCGCTGCCGAAGTTTATCCAGCGTCCCGTTCAGCCCGAAGACAAAGACCGTTACCAAACCATCTTTGCCCGGCACGAAGGCGCCGTTGCTGCCCCCACTGCCGGTTTGCATTTCAGCCGCGAACTGATGAAACGCCTCGAAATACTCGGTGTTAATTTCAGTTATGTCACTTTGCATGTTGGCCTTGGAAACTTCCGCAGTGTCGACGTGGAAGACCTGACCAAACACAAAATGGATTCGGAACAAATCTGGATCACCGACGAAGCCTGCGATATTGTGAACAACGCCAAGATACTGAAGAAAAATGTGTGCGCCGTGGGAACAACGGTGATGCGCACCCTGGAAAGCTCGGTATCGACCCAGGGGCATTTGAAACCCTACGAGGGATGGACCAATAAGTTTATCTTTCCGCCTTACGAGTTCAGCGTTGCCAACCGGATGATTACCAATTTCCACCTGCCTCTTTCGACCTTGCTGATGATGGTGGCTGCATTTGGCGGTTACGACTTCGTGATGGAAGCCTACAAGAAAGCCATTAAAGAAGGCTATCGCTTCGGCACATACGGCGATGCCATGCTCATCCTGTAAAACAAAAAATCCGGTGAGACGCTGCGGTACAATCAACCACAGGGACTCACCGGGATGAATTGATCAACTCCCCTATTTCGCTGAGGTGTAACTTAAAATGCCTCAGGTAATCAAGAATCATTGTTTTTAACGATACACGCTCATCTAAAGCGCTCATCCATTCCTGGTCCAGCTTTTCAGGATTCACCTGCTCTATCACATGGGCAATGTGGATGTTTGTATATTTCCACAACTGAACCAGGTGGTTCCAGTCTTCATCCTGGTAGTTTTGAATCGCGATCCAGCGGTCGTTGTTGCCCAGGTTGGCGTAATCGGGAAAAATCAGCGGACTCGGCTGATACTGCAAATGAATAATCCGGTGAGTATTGTTCGAAGCCGAATCAACCAGATGACCAACAATCTGTTTGATGGTCCTGTTTTGACCGTTGCGCCTGTTGGCGATAACATCGTCGGAAAGCGCAGCCAGTTTCGGTTCCCATTCCGCAACCAAACGTAAAAGCTCCGGATTATTCACATTTATTTCATTCATATTCATTCAATTTAAAATTGGCGGTCATTAATCTCCGTATTCGATGTGTCTTCTGTTCATTAATATTTTTGCGTATGCTCGTCCAAGTTTATCCTGATATTCCTCGTACGACCGTTTTACCCATTGCAAAGCCAAATCGGTATTTCCCAATACCTCGTGAGAGACCGCGATATTCAGGCAAGCTCTGCCCGCGGTTTCTCTGCCCGAATTCCTGACCAGCTCAGTCCAGGCGTCAATGGCTTCCTGCCAGTTAGCCATTTCGGTTCGCCTGAATGCCGTTTTGAAAGCTTCTTTGCCCGGGCCCTTCCCCTTCTTGTACATGTCGCGCTTAACGGTATAATAGCCGGGCAGAAACCGCTGAATGTATTCTTCGCCTGCCTGGTATGCCGTACGGGGCAACGCATCGGGCGGAAGCAGCATATAATTGCTGCCTGTTCCGTTAAAGGTCAGGAAGCTTTTACTCTGGTGGTCAATGATGCTTTGCGTAGCCGGATCGTACAGCCGCCAGAAAGCCGTTACGTTCATGCGGATCTGATTTGGCGGGGCAATTCCCGGCTTTCCGCCCTGAAGCACAGAATTGATGTTGCGGCTGAGGGTTGATACCAGCAGGTCCGAGTTCGAGTCGAAAGTTTCAAGAACCAGCAAGGCATCGGCCTTCGTCGAGTTACAGATGGATTTAACCAACTGCCAGTCGAGCAAGCCGGGCGTTTTGCTTGTGCCCGTACCGTACAGGTTTACCTGTTCCGGAATGACCAGGTTGATTCCCCGATAGCCGTTCATGCGGCCAAGCACCCCGTTCAAACATTCATCCGAGGCCAGGCGGTCGGAGCCGGCAACTTCGCCCGTGAGAACCGACTCAATCACTTTTCCCTGTTTATCTTCCTCTTTAACGAGTGAGCGGTTGACCAGGGCAAGGGTATTTACCTGATCGGGCAAATAAGCTTCGGGGGCCAGGGGATAATTCAGGTTTACATAGCCGTATTTACTGCATCCCGAGCCAATCAGGACTATGAAAAACAGGTAAACAAAACGATTTTTAAACATATTCAGCAAGTTTAGATCAGAGAGTTTCAATCAATGATTCAATTCATTTTTCAAAATTATCAATATTTATGAATTTGAAAGATAAAATTACAGCAGCGAATAAGATCAACATTTTTCGCTCTTCATTTTCGTTAATCGTGATGAAAACCCTATTTTTGATTGCTTAAAACATAATCAATGAAAACAATCCTCATTACCGGGGGCGCCGGGTTTATCGGATCGCATGTCGTTCGCCTGTTTGTCAACAAATATCCTGAATATCATCTTATCAATCTCGATAAGCTTACCTATGCCGGCAACCTGGCTAACCTGAAAGACGTGGAAGACAAGCCCAATTACGAGTTTGTGAAAGCCGATATCGTGGACGGAGAAGCGATGTTAAACCTGTTCAGGGAACGGCAGTTCGACGGGGTAATCCACCTGGCAGCCGAGTCGCATGTGGACCGGTCGATTTCGAACCCGACGGAGTTTGTTTTTACCAACGTGATCGGTACGGTCAACCTGTTAAATGCCGCGCGGGCAATCTGGAAAGAACAACATGAAGGAAAACTTTTCTATCATATTTCGACCGATGAGGTTTACGGTTCGCTGGGAGAAGAAGGTTTGTTTACCGAAGACACGAAGTACGACCCGCACAGTCCGTATTCGGCTTCGAAAGCCAGTTCCGATCATTTTGTACGGGCTTATTTCGACACGTTCGGATTACCAACACTGGTTTCGAACTGCTCCAACAATTATGGTTCGTTCCAGTTTCCCGAAAAACTGATTCCCCTGTTTATAAACAATATCTGCAATAATAAACTGCTGCCGGTGTACGGGAAAGGCGAAAACATCCGCGACTGGTTGTGGGTGGAAGACCATGCCCGGGCTATCGATGTGATTTTTCACCGGGGAAAAGCAGGTGAAACCTACAACATTGGCGGGCACAACGAGTGGACCAACATCGACCTGATCAGGCTGATGTGCGGCATCATGGACCGTAAGCTGGGCCGCGAAACCGGAACTTCAGAAAAGCTGATCAGCTACGTGAAAGACCGCGCCGGGCACGACCTTCGTTACGCGATTGATTCGACCAAGCTGCAACGCGAACTGGGTTGGACGCCCAGCCTGCAATTTGAAGAAGGACTGGAAAAAACCATCGACTGGTACCTCGAAAACGAAGCATGGCTGCAACATGTAACCAGCGGCGACTACCAAAAATATTACGAAGAACAATACCAAAAGCGGTAAGTACCTCTTTTCGATCCTGTTAATCAGACCTTAACCGGTGACTTATTGTTTTTGTTTTTAATAAATCTTTCAATTAATCAAAAACCTGATATATTTAACCATTCTTATGATTCAAATAAACTAACTTAAGGCGCCTAAATCAACAAAACGATTCAAGTATGCCAAAACTGGATCATGTACTTTTTAAGCAGGTTAAAAATCATAGCGATCAAAAATCCTTTGAATCTATTTACCATGCCTATTATTCAGCCCTTTGTTCCTATGCTTACGGAATTGTAAAAAATCAGGAAGATGCCAGAGACATTGTGAATGACTGTTTTTTGGAATGCTGGAATAAACGTGGTGACATTGAAATTAAATCTTCCCTGAAGTCGTATCTCTATATTTCAGTCAGAAATATGGCGATCAATTTTTTAAGCAAAAATAAATTAAAACAGAAATATCTCTCCGCCCAATCCTATCCTTTTTATTTACAGGAAGAAGTTGCTGCACAAGTTGAAAAACTCCAGCAAATTGAAGCGCTGGAAGAAAGGTTAAAGAATGCGATGGACTCTTTGCCCCGGCAATGCCGGTATATCTTTTACCTGAACCGGTACGAACATATGAGCTACAAGGAGATCGCCAAAAAGATGAACCTCTCGGCGGGAACTGTAAAGACCCAGATTGCGCGTGCACTAAAAAGAATTCGTGCTGATTTTGAAGACATTAAGGCTATTGATCAAATTTTGTTCCTGATTCTTGTACGCCATTTTTAAGTTTTATTGTCTTACAGGTATAAACGGAAATAACCTGTTGTTGAATGACAATAAATGCTGACATCGACTTGCTGATTATCGATTATGTGCATGGAGACCTACCAAAAGATCAGGAAGATGAATTAAAATCCTGGGTGGAATCCTCGGCAGAAAATGAAGCGTATTTTGCAAAAACCATCGCACTTCTTGAACTATCCGGTTCTCTGATTCACCATAAGAAATTCAACACGGAGAAAGACTGGAACAAGCTGATGCGAAAAATTGATCCACGCAGGAGAATAAGGCTTCTTTTACACAAATCCGCGAGAATTGCCGCCCTGTTTATTTTTGCTTTTCTGCTGGGATACCTGACTGTTCAACTTAAGTCAAAAGAAAAACAAAACTTAACTGCAGGTTATATTGTCACTGAAGTGCCCTACGGCAATAAATCGGTGGTAACTCTCCTCGATGGTTCGCGGGTTTGGATCAATGCAGGCAGTAAAATCCGGTACCCGATCGACTTTAATGAAAAAACACGCATGGTCGCACTCGAAGGCGAAGCATTTTTCGATGTGGTAACCGATGAAAAAAAACCTTTCTATGTCGAAGCTTTCGGGCTGAAAGTAAAAGCTACAGGCACCCAATTTAATGTACGTGCATATAAAGACGAGGAATTCATCGAAACAACTTTGATCGAGGGCATTATATCAGTTAATCATGCCGAAAAGACCCATAAAAAAGACCTTGTTCTGCAACCCAATCAAAAGCTGACGGTTTATAAAGATCCGATAAAACCGGACAAACACGAAGAAAAATCACGGGAACCTGCTTTTTCGTCAATGCCTCTGAAAATTAAAAGTGTGGAACTGAGTTCCGATATAAAAACGGATATCTACACCTCCTGGAAAGATAAAGAATGGATCATTTACAAGGAAAAATTCTCCGTACTGGCGAAAAAACTGGAACGACGTTACGATGTCAGGATTCACATCGACGACCTGGCGCTCTATGACTTTGCTTACAGCGGTACTTTAAAAGATGAAAATCTGAAAGAAGTGTTTGAGGTCTTGAGCTTTACCTCACCCATTGAATATAAACTTGATAATAAAAATGTGTACGTATGGTATAATCATCATTTTCACGAAAAATAACCGGCTCTTCTAAAATAGTAACAGGATGCTGGAACCATCCTGTTACCGGATTCTCAACAACACATCAATATGTATTGTCAAACTAATTATTTGTAAAACTATGAAAAAAAAATTGTTCTTTGAATTCCTCCGGAATCATTTGAAAAAACTTTTCCTACTTATGAAACTAACAACTTTTCTGTTATTGATGGGACTGCTTCAGCTTAGTGCAGGGGTATTGTCGCAAAATACCAGGCTTAACCTCGAAATCAAAAACCAAACCTTGCGAACAGCTCTCAGTACAATTGAGCAAAACAGCAACTACCGGTTTTTTTATTCTGAAGATGTCTTTTCGTTGGACGATCTTGTCAGCATTGATGTGCAAGATAAAGACATCAGCGATATCCTCAACGAACTCTTTATGGGAAAGGAGCTGACTTACAGCTTAAAAACCAATAACCTGATCGTTTTGAAACCATTGAAAACGGATCAGGGAGAACGTGAAATTTCCGGCATAGTCACTGACAAAGCGGGAACTCCTGTTCCCGGTGTATCGGTTATTTTTGAAGGGACAACTGTCGGAACAATTACCGATCTGGACGGAGGCTTTAGAATCGCTGTTCCTCCCGGAGCATCAACCATTATTGTTTCTTATATCGGAATGAGAACACAACAAATCGATATTGGCAACCAGGCAACATTCCGGATCACGATGGATGAAGATATTATCGGAGTAGATGAAGTGGTGGTCGTTGGATATGGTATACAGCAGAAAAAGACACTGACCGGAGCAGTTTCAACGGTTGATGAAACCCAGTTGCGTTCGGTTCCTGCCGCCAGCGCGGCTGCGAAACTGCAAGGGCGTGTTGCCGGCGTCACCATCACGAACGACAACACGCCAGGGGGAGAAGCCATGGTCCGGATACGCGGTATTGGCTCGGTAAACAACAACGACCCCTTGTACATTATTGATGGAGTGCCAACTACCGGAGGATTAAGTAAAATCAATCCGAATGATATCGAGTCCATGTCAGTTTTGAAAGATGCTTCTTCGTCGGCCATTTACGGGGTACGTGCAGCAAATGGTGTGATCATCGTCACCACCAAACGCGGAAAAGCAGGCAAACCCAGCGTTAGTTTTGACGCCCGTTACGGAATACAACGGACGACCAATAGCCTCGATTTGATGAATACACGGGAGTACGGGGAACTGCTTTGGCTTGAAAGTAAAAACATTGGCCTGAAGCAAGGAGACAACGGATGGGGAAATTCACAATACGGTTACGGAGCCGAACCTGTCATTCCCGACTATATTATTCCTGAAGGAAAAATGGCCGGGGAAGTGGATGAAAGTACATATAGTTATCCTGCTCCGTATTTCGGTATCACCCGGGCCAATAAAGAAGGTACTGATTGGTATGACGAAATTTTCGATCCGGCCCCGATTCAGGAATATAACCTCACCGTGACCGGGGGAGGAGAAAAAGGCACCTATGCTTTTTCGGGCGGTTACATGAACCAGGAGGGTGTTGTCATTCATACCGGTTTTGAACGTTTTTCACTGCGTTCGAATGCCGATGTAAAAATTGGCAACTGGCTTGAAATCGGTGAAAGCCTCGGTGTTTCGTATACCGACCGAACGGGACAGGGAACAAATAACGACGAGGGAAACTCTATTTCGCAGGCTTATCGTATGCAGCCTATTATTCCTGTTTATGATATCAGGGGAAATTTTGCCGGCACCCAGGCGAAAACCACAGGTAATGGCGCTAACCCGGTTGCCAACCTTACGCGCAATAAAGACGATTATTCCCGTGATTTGCGTGTACTGGCGAATGCCTATGTCCAAATTAATCTAACTCCTGATTTATCTTTAAAATCATTAATCGGAGCTGATTACACAAGCACCAGACGCCTGGACAGGACATTGACGAACCCGGAATTCTCGGAAGCAATCCCAGCCGATATTTTATCGCAATATTATTACGGGACATTCCAGTATAACTGGATCAATACCCTGAACTACAAAAAATCAATTAACAATACCCACAACTTTAATTTCCTGCTGGGAAGTGAAGCTGTGAAATGGGACTACGACTGGTTTCAAGCGAGCCGTTCAACCTATGCCTTTACCGACCCGGATTATATGGTACTCGATGCCGGTGAAAAAGACCAGACAGCCAATGGTTCTTTCGATGAATGGTCTACCTTTTCTTATTTCGGCCGGATCAATTACGACTACATGGGAAAATACTTATTGGAAGCCGTCGTCAGAAGAGATGGCTCATCGCGTTTTTCCTCCAATAACCGTTGGGGAAACTTCCCTGCATTTTCGGTGGGATGGAGAATCTCAGAAGAAGACTTCATGAGCGAGATCAACTGGCTGGATAATCTTAAATTCCGTTTTGGATGGGGAAAAAACGGGAATGATAATGTAGGAGGTTATTACAATGCCTATAGCACTTACAGGGCCTATAACGGCGAATCGTATTATAGCCTGAGTGGTTCCAATTCATCAACATCGGCCGGTTTTCATAAATATAAGCTGGGAAATCCCGACGGGAAATGGGAGGCCAGTGTAACGACCAACCTGGGAGTCGATCTGACCATCCTGAATAACCGTCTTGAGGTGAACCTGGATGTTTATAAACGGAAAACCACCGACATGCTTTATAATCAAAACCTTCCGGACACCTATGGAAACCTGGAATTGCCTGCGGTGAATATCGGCGAGATGAAAAATACCGGCTTCGATTTGATGATTGCTTATCATGAAAAGATCGGGAAAAATTTCGACCTGAATGTCCGGGCCAATGTTTCCCATTATAAAAATGAAATCGTCAAACTGAATGATAATCCCAATGAAATCCTGTATGGTCCTTCGTTAAGGCAAAACGTTTATACGGCCAGTATGACCGGTTATCCCATCTCTTCATTTTATGGCTATGAAGTGGAAGGCTTTTTCACACCGGATATGTTTAACGTGGTTAACGGCAAGTACCAGTTAAAAGAAGGAGTTCATGCGCCATACGGGACCAAAGTTGTAACCGAAGATACATACAGTCAGCCGGGGGTCATGATGTTTAAGGATATTACCAAAGACGGTCAGATCACTGCCGATGATCGCACGGTAATCGGTAATCCGCATCCCGATTTTACTTACGGGCTGAACATCGATCTGAAATATAAAAACTGGGATATGACGATGTTTTTCCAGGGATCGCAGGGTAACGACCTCATCAATTACGTCAACCGTTGGATCATGTTCAACAATTTCTCCGGTAACCGCGGAAAAGCCCGTTTATATGAATCCTGGACAGAAGAACGTTATACTTCGGGAGCCAAAATTACGCAACCAATTGCCGTTCGTGATGACTCGAACATGCAGAAAAACTCAACTTTCTTTGTTGAAGACGGCTCCTACTTCAGGATGAAAGATTTGCAAATCGGATACACATTACCTCAATCGTGGCTGTCAAAAAGCGGCATCAGTCGTTTGCGCCTGTATGTTCAGGCAACGAATCTTTTTACCGTCACGAATTACCGTGGCCTCGATCCTGAACTTTCAAACCCCGATTCCAACCCTGATCGTCTGATTGGTGTGGATGAAGGAGTTTACCCGACTTCACAAATTTTCATGTTTGGTGTCAACCTGAATTTGTAACCTAAAAACTTTAAATCATGATGAAAACAATCATATTCTCTGCAGTCATTCTTGTTATTCTGCTTTTTAGTTCCTGTTCCAACGATTGGTTTGAATCCAAACCCAAAGGACAGGCTTCTGAGGAAAATTTTCACAGCAAAAAGGGGGTTGATGCCCTTCTGACAGGCGCTTACGCCGTGGTTGACGGAACACATCTCGGAACCGATGGCATGGTTTGGGCCAGCGCAGTTTCAAACTGGGTGTGGGGCAGCGTGGCTTCTGATGATGCCTATAAAGGATCTGACTATGGCGACCAGGCAACGATTAATCCGGTAGAAGGTTTCTTTGCCGATGCCGATAACGGGTATGTGGACAACCACTGGGAACCATTGTATGATGGCATTGTTCGTACCAACGATGTGCTTAAAGCCCTGGCGATGGCCGATGATATGACTGACTCCGAAAAAGAGGAGGCAGAAGCGCAGGCTAAGTTTTTGCGGGCACATTTTTATACTGAGCTGACCCAGGTTCATGGAAAAGTTCCCTACATCGATGAAAATACCGAAACCCCCAAAATAGTCCCCAATGACCACCTTGTTTGGCCCGAAATTGAAGCGGATATGAAATTTGCCGCACAAAAGCTACCCGAATCATGGAGTGATCCCGGACGGGCTACCCGCTGGGCAGCTAAAACGTATCTGGGTCGTATCTATCTGCTTCAGGGAAAACACGACGAAGCCAAACCGGTATTGAACGATGTTTATACCAACGGACCGTTTGAATTGATGGAAAGTTACGAGCAAAACTACCTGATCGGATTCAACAACAACAAAGAGTCTATCTTTGAAATCCAATATGCGACGAATGACGGGGCCGAAGGTTCTCCAAACGGAGGATGGGGCGATGCGTTGAATTTTCCGCATGGCGTAGCCGGCATGGGAACCTGTTGCGGATTTTTCCAGCCTACACACAGCCTGGTTAGTGCATACCGGGTTGGAAATGACGGCCTTCCCCTGTTGAATGATATTTACTCCGCTGATGATATCCTGCCTTATGATCCGGATATCACTCAGGGGGAGGTGATCATGTACACCGGGCCGGTAGATCCCCGTCTGGATCATACGGTTGGGCGGCCGGGAATCCCGTTCCTCGATTGGGGTATCCAGGTAGGCGAAGGCTGGATTCGTGACCCCAGTAACGGCGGACCTTATCTGTACAAAAAGAATATGTTTAAAAAGGCGGAAAAATCGCTGGCAACAACCACCGGTTGGGCTACCGGGGTCAACCCAAACAATTTCCGTAAGTTCCGTCTGGGGCATGTCATTCTTTGGCTGGCCGAGTGTGAAGCCGAGGTGGGCAGTCTTGAGCGGGCCACCGAACTGGTTAACGAAATCAGGAACCGTGCAAAAAACTCCAATGTAGTTACATTCGACGACGGCACACCTGCCGCCAATTATGATGTTGAACCTTACCCGACAAACTTCGCCAGTAAAGAAGATGCGCTGAAAGCCATCAGGCATGAAATCCGACTCGAATTTGCGATGGAAGGACTTCGCTTTTTCGACCTGGTCCGATGGGGAATTGCTGCTGAGGTAATAAACAAATATCTGGAAGTGGAAGGAACACGCATGGTGCATCTTTCGGGCAAAACTTTTGTCGCCGGAAAACATGAGCTCTGGCCTGTCCCTCAAACACAAATTGACCTGTCTGTGGATGAGAGCGGGAAAAAGGTACTCACCCAAACAACCGGATATTAACCTGCTAAACCTGAGAAGAAGAGTTGCTCCCTGCAATTCTTCTTCTCACAATTTAGATATGAGAAAAATCGTATTTCTTGCTTTGCTGCCGATCTTTCTGCTTTCAAAAACGGGCTGCGACAAACAGGCCGGACCGGTTTCACAAAAACACAGCCTGAATCTGATCCCGGATATGAAAGAGCTTTTTATATACGACCTCGGGGCCAATCGCCTGGGTACTAAAACAGAGCTGTTTCTTGAGTTGCACAACAATCTGTCTTTTCCGGTCGTGATCAACGAAGCCCGGGTTTTTTGCAATTGTACTTTCCCCGAATACGCTCCGGAGCCGATTCATCCCGGTAAATCATCGATCATAAAGATCACCTTTGCCGGCGAACAAACCGGGCCATTCAGCAAGTCGGTAAAAATCTTTTTTAACTTCAAAAAAGTACCGGTTGAAATCAAACTTACCGGCGAGGTACTAAAAAATGAAACAACATTACTGTCCCATTAAGATCTAAAAAAAATCTTTGAAAAGTTTGAAATTTAATTAGTTATAGCAGTTTTTCGATTAAACGGATTTCAATTTGCATTTTGCAATCTTAAAGATATTTGCAAATGCATAAGGATAAATACGTTTTTGCTCAATTAGTATCCTTTCCGGATTAAGAATAACTATATCGTTCGCAAGTACAAAACGCAAAAAAAGCAGGGCTTAAACATCAAGTCGCTGATGCAAACTGAACTGAAAAGCACAAAAACCTGCAACATGTCAATGAACGGCGGGCTCTTTCCTGCCCATTCTATCTGTTAAATCCACTAAAAACCTTCAATAAGTGCATAGCCCTCAGCCCGGCGGGTGTTGTTCAACCGGGAACAATCGCTGGGCGCTGCACGCCGCTCATGTTCCTATTTATTAGCGGTAGATTTTTATTCATATAGTTCAGGAAATATCTTTTTTATTACTTCATCATAATCGGTTTCTTGAAATGGCATACTCTCCATAATTTCGTCTTCTTTTTTCACAAAAGACGGTTTTGTTTTTAGAGTTTCATAGAAGTTGTATTTTTTTAAGGCTGTTAAAAATTTATTTGAAAATTCTTGATGATGTTGTAAGAAATTATTTGCTAACGCTGTATGATTTAGTTTAAATCCTACTACTTTTTTTGTTTTGAAAGATAGAATTGAGAATATTACTTTTACAATCTTTTGAGACTTTACTATTAGTTCTGGACTTGATAATTTATGACAAATTAATGCCAATGTTATATTCTCAAGATGTTCTGGTCGAGTGGTACTACTTTTGAATTTTTCAATCAAGTAGGTTTCCTCCGTTTCACTCATTTTATAGCCTCGTATAAAGATTGATTGAATAATATAATGAGAATAAAATTTTGAATTATGTACCGCTTCATAAAGAACTGTATTTCCGCTTTCATCTTTAAGAGTTAAATCAAGAGCAATACTTTGATGTTCCAGAATAAACACTAAAAATTGATACTTATTATAATCTTCGCTTGTAATCAATCCATTAACAAGTGGCTTGTCATTATACTTCATATTTGCTAAATCGAGTTTTTCATTTAGCAAATCTTTAGCTGGTTGAGAAAGATTTGATAATAATTCTTTATCCGGTATGTTGAAGAAAAAATTTTGTTCTGAATACAACCTTTTAATTTTATCGGCTAAATAATTAACTATGTCAATCTCCTTATTGGGAGAATATTGAACTGTAGTTTCTTCTTTATTTTCCCATTCGGAAATATCTTTCAGTTCCTTTGTTTCATTCCAAAAACCAAATGGGAAATAACCTGCTATTTCTGTTGTTGAAAATGGAATTTGTTCGAAATTGGTATATGTTGGAGTTTTCTTAGATGCATAGTCATCAACGACTCTAATAGAAATTGTATCATCGTTATAATTCGCTTTTGTATTCAGAGCTTCTGCAATGAAGTGGGTATAAAAACTATTATTTATTTTTTTTCGAATCGCTTCTTTAATTGAAGGTTCAAATGCCAATTGGTACTTTGTAGTTCCAAACATACAGTAGACGCCATTAGAATTAAAGCTATATTGTCTCTGCAATTTTCCCTTTGGTTTCATCAAAGAAAAGCCTCCGCTTTGACAAGCGTCAATTATGAAATATTTATTTCTAGCATTTACACCAGAAACAATCTGAATTATTTCATCGATTGGCACATATTCTTCATCTGATATTTGAAGGAATGACATTTGTTCATCATTTTTATAAACTCCATGCCCAGAGTAATAGAATACGATTAAATCATAAGAATTAGTTCTTTCTGATTCAAGTTTTTCACATTCTTTTTTAATTCTCTCGATATAGGTTGAATCTTCATTTTGGTCTGTATGCAAAATACTTGTAATATCTGTTTTGTCCAAAGTATATGCTTCCCCCCATCCTTAGGACAGGATAAATATAAAACTAAGTTTGATGATAATGATGATGCAATGGTGTTGAACTAAATCCGCCTGCGCGGATAGCTGTTTTAAAAGTACCCGATTCTTCCTATACTCCGGAATTTTTCACCAATAAAATTTCTGAATATGAGAAAGAAATCGGGTTTAACTATTATTGAGCAGGCTGTTGTGCTTGTTCCTGAGTTTGAAAAAGTTGCCGGGAAGCTGGAGCAACAGGTTACCTTGCGCGGACAAAGCAAAAGTACGTTAAATAATTACATCCGCCGCATCGCCCTGTTTGTGGTCCGTTTCGGGAAGCTTCCCGAGCAGATCGATCCCGAAGAGATCAACGAGTACCTGGCAGCTTTGGCCCGCGATCCCCGCTCGCCTTCGCGCAGCAGTTTTAAACACATGGTGTACGGGCTGCGCTACTATTACCGTCTGCTGGGGATGAACAAAAATGCCATCGCCCTGCCTTCGCTGAAAGGAAATACCAAACTGCCGGTCATCCTGAACCAACAGGAGCTTAAAGAGCTTTTTACCGCGCCAACGCTTTTGAAACAACGGGTGGTACTCACGCTGATCTATTCGGCCGGACTGCGCGGTCAGGAAGTAATCAACCTGAAGATATCGGATATCGACTTTGAGCGCCGTACCATCCACATCCGCCAGAGTAAGTATAAAAAAGACCGCATCGTGCCATTGGCCGACAGCATGGCCGTTGGCCTGAAAAAGTACCTGAAAGCCGAAAACCCGCACATCTGGCTGTTTAACGGCAAAGAACCTGATGGCCGTTACAGTGTCCGGGGTTTATCCTGGGTGATGCGCGAAAACCTGAAAAAGACGTCTATTACAAAGGATGTAAATCTGCATTCGCTGCGCCACTCGTATGCGACCCATCTGCTGGAACAGGGACTGAACATTGTCACCCTGAAAGAACTGCTGGGCCATGCCGACATTACCACCACCATGATTTACCTGCACGTGGCCCAATGCACGCTGATCAAACCTCACAGCCCGCTCGATACGCTTTATGACTTTTCCAGGAAAAAGAAGAAGAAAAACACCGGTTCACCGAAAAATGAGGGCTAAGTTTGAACTGGCCGATGTGGTCCGTTTGTTCGCCCCTGAACTGGCTGCCAAAACAAAGCTTACTCCACTGCAACTGAAAGTGCTGGATAAGATAGCTGTTTGCCGTACTGCTGCCCTGGGCGGCCATGAAGAAGCCTGTGAAAACTGCGGAACCGTTCGCTACAGTTACAACAGTTGCGGTAACCGTCATTGTCCCAAATGCCAGGCTGCCAAACAGGCCTTCTGGATTGATGATCTGGTGCAAAATACCTTGCCGGTAAAACATTACCACCTGGTATTTACCGTGCCGCACCACCTGAATGCTGTTTGCCTGCATAACCAAAGGATGTATTACGACCTGCTTTTTTCGGCCGTTTGGCAAACCCTCCGCTCGTTTGGCTACTCGCATTTTGGTACTGAAACCGGGGCTGTGGCCGTGCTGCACAGCTGGGGACAAAACCTTTCGCTGCATCCGCATATCCATTGCCTGGTTCCCGCTGCCGGGTATACCCTGGATGGCCGGTGGAAGAACATCGGGCATTCGGGAACTTACCTTTACCCGGTACATCAACTAAGCAGTGCCTTTAAAGGCAGGTTCCTCGACAGCCTTAAACGGGCTTTACAAAAACAAGACGAGCTTTCCCTCTTTAGCAGCCAGATAAAGCAGGCTTATCAAACAAAATGGGTGGTTCACTGCGAACCTTCGCTGGCAAGCGCTGAGCACGTGGTCAGGTACCTGGGCCAATACACGCACCGGGTAGCCATCACCAACCAGCGCATTGTGAACATTGCCGGTGGCAAAGTGACCTTCCTGGCAAAGGATTATCGTGACAGGGCCATTAAAAAGCCTGTTACCCTGGATGGGGTTGAGTTCCTGCGGCGCTTCACACAACACATCCTGCCCCGAAGGTTTGTCAGGATCCGGCGCTTCGGTATTTACAACCACACCGTAAAGCGCAATCTCAAACTGCAATTTGTTCCCCAACAGAAGCCGGATATTGACTCGGTAATCGAACGGCAACAACCGCCGGAAACCAACGTGGAACGTTTTGCCAGGCTGACAGGCGTAAATCCCTGTCTTTGCCCGGTATGCAAAACCGGAAGGATGGTAACCATCCGGGAACTGCCACGGATACGTTCACCGGCTTGGGGACAGCTGGAGCAATCATTAACGCGGTCATAATCATTAAATCACGTTACGCTCCCGGCGTATCCGGGAGAGGTATGCCCCCATACCGGCAAAAACGCAAAAAAAGCAGGGCTTAAACATCAAGTCGCTGATGCAAACTGAACCGAAAAGCACAAAAACCTGCAACATGTCAATGAACGTCGGGCTGTTTCCTGCCCATTCTATCTGTGAAATCCAATAAAAACCTTCAATAAGTGCATAGCCCTGAACCCGGCGGGTGTAGTTCAACCGGGAACAATCGCTGGGCGCTGCACGCCGCTCATGTTCCTATTTATTGAACAATCGCTGGGCGCTGCACGCCGCTCATGTTCCTATTTATTAACAACCGGAAATAACTCGCAGAGAAGCGGAGAGTTATTCTGGTTATTAACACCTTTTCTTTTTTGGCTACTTTTTTCTTTTGTCAACATCTCTGGTTTTTGTTTATAACTCATCAGGCTGCCTGGAAAATCTCTGCTGGAACCTGGTAAGCCAACGAACTATGCCGTCTTTGTTGATTGTAATAATGAAAGTATCGTTTCAGCCCCATATAGAGTTCGGGCCCCGTTTCATAGGCATTCAGATAAATATCTTCGTATTTCAGGCTGCGCCACAGTCTTTCAATAAAGATATTGTCCGTGGCACGGCCCCGTCCATCCATGCTGATGGTGATATTTTCACCTGTCAGAAAACCGGTGTACAACTCGCTGGTAAACTGGCTGCCCTGGTCTGAGTTGATTATTTCGGGCTTGCCATGTTGGCTGATAGCCTCTTTGACCGTCTCCAGTACCCATTCGGATTCCATCGTGTTGGACAGGGACCATCCAACCACAAAACGGCTAAAAAGGTCAATAATGGCCACCAGGTACAAATAGCCATGCCTGACCGGAACATACGTGATATCGATCCCCCAAACCTGGTTGGGCCGCTCAATGACAAGGCTGCGCAGCAAATAGGGATACTTCTTATGCTCTTTACATCCTTTTGAGGTATGCGGGCCCGGAACGATTGCCGACAAATCCATCAACCGGTATAACCTGGCTATCCGCTTATGATTGACCTGAAACCCCATATCCCGGACCAACCATTGGGTCATCGACGGAACTCCCATATAGGGATGTTTCAGGTAATGCTGATCGATCAGTTTCATCAATTCAAGGTTGAAGGCATCTTCTTGCTTTTCCTGTAAATTATAATAGTACCCGGAACGATGAATGCCCAGCAGTTCACACTGCCGCTTGATACTGAGCTTGTGGCGGGCCTTGTCAACAATCTTGCGCCGCTCTGCGGGACTGGCTTTCATGACAAGGCTTTCTTTAAAAAATCAATCTCTACCTTTTGCTGGCCAATCACCTCGTACAGCTTCTGCTTTTCCTTGTCTTCCGATTTGTCACCCTTGGTTGATCCTTCCGAAAAAACAACTGAGGATTTATTTAAAAACTCCCGCTTCCAGTTGGTGATCTGGTTGGGATGAAGATCATAACGCTTGGCCAGTTCCGCGATGCTTTCCCTTTCTTTCACGGCTTCGACGGCCACCTTGGCTTTAAATTCTGCTGTAAATTTCCTTCTGCTTTTCATAGACAACAATTTTAATAATTTCAAATTAATTCTGTTGTCCTAAATTTGGGGGTAATTATAGTACACCTTTTAATTAGAGTGTCCTTAATTAATCTCATGTCCTTGTCTGGATAGCTTAAAGGCGATTCACTGTATTTTATAGAACCAGTAATAATAGCTTTTCTGAGATTCATCTATTTTTAATTTAAGTTTGGTCTTGGCGTCTTTTAAATTTACCGCTAACGGTTGGCGGTATGAAATCGTTGGGGATTACGGAGCACTTCACTATCAAGGTACAACCAACTTTGATGCGAGAGACACTATTCGCATATCCACCTAAACCCCAATGTTTTATACCCGGTGTTGAACTAAATCCGCCTACGCGGATAGCTGTTTTAAAAGTACCCGATTCTTTCAGAACTTCGAGATTTTTAACCATTAAAATTTCTGAATATGAGAAAGAAATCGGGTTTAACTATCGTTGAGCAGGCAATTGTGCTTGTTCCTGAGTTTGAAAAAGTTGTCCGCAAGCTGGAGCAACAGGTTACTTTACGCGGACAAAGCAAAAGTACATTAAATAATTACATCCGCCGCATCGCCCTGTTTGTGGTCCATTTCGGGAAATTGCCCGAGCAGATCGATCCCGAAGAGATCAACGAGTACCTGGCAGCTTTGGCCCGCGATCCCCGCTCGCCTTCGCGCAGCAGTTTCAAGCACATGGTGTACGGCTTGCGCTACTACTACCGCCTGCTGGGATTGAACAAAAATGCCATTGCCCTGCCTTCGCTGAAAGGGAATACCAAACTGCCGGTTATCCTGAACCAGCAGGAGCTTAAAGAGCTTTTTACCGCGCCAACGCTTTTGAAACAACGGGTGGTGCTCACGCTGATCTATTCGGCCGGACTGCGCGGTCAGGAAGTAATCAACCTGAAAATCTCTGATGTGGATTTTGAACGTCGCACCATCCACATCCGCCAGAGTAAGTATAAAAAAGACCGCATCGTGCCATTGGGCGACAGCATGGCCGTGGGGCTGAAAAAGTACCTCAAAGCCGAAAACCCGCACATCTGGCTGTTTAACGGCAAAGAACCTGACGGCCGTTACAGTGTCCGGGGTTTATCCTGGGTGATGCGCGAAAACCTGAAAAAAACTTCCATTACCAAAGAGGTGAACCTGCATTCGCTTCGTCACTCCTACGCCACACATCTTTTGGAACAGGGACTGAACATTGTCACCCTGAAAGAACTGCTGGGCCATGCCGACATTACCACCACCATGATTTACCTGCACGTGGCCCAATGCACGCTGATCAAACCTCACAGCCCGCTGGATACGCTTTATGACTTTCCCAGGAAAAAGAAGAAGAAAAACACCGGTTCACCGAAAAATGAAGACAACCTTTGAACTGGCCGATGTAGTCCGTTTGTTCGGCGCTGAACTGGCTGCCAAAACAACGCTTACTCCATTGCAACTGAAAGTGCTGGATAAGATAGCTGTTTGCCGTACTGCCATGCTGGGAGGTCACGAAGAAGCCTGTGAAAACTGCGGAACCGTTCGCTACAGTTACAACAGTTGCGGCAACCGTCATTGTCCCAAATGCCAGGCTGCCAAACAGGCCTTCTGGATTGATGATCTGGTGCAAAATACCTTGCCGGTAAAACATTACCACCTGGTATTTACCGTGCCGCACCACCTGAATGCTGTTTGCCTGCATAACCAAAGGATGTATTACGACCTGCTTTTTTCGGCTGTTTGGCAAACCCTCCGCTCGTTTGGCTACTCGCATTTTGGTGTTGAAACCGGGGCGGTGGCCGTGCTGCACAGCTGGGGACAAAACCTTTCGCTGCATCCGCATATCCATTGCCTGGTTCCCGCTGCCGGGCATACCCTTGACGGACGGTGGAAAAACATCGGGCATTCGGGCACTTACCTTTACCCGGTACATCAACTAAGCAGTGCCTTTAAAGGCAGGTTCCTGGACAGCCTTAAACGGACTTTACAAAAACAAGACGAGCTTTCCCTCTTTAGCAGCCAGATAAAGCAGGCTTATCAAACAAAATGGGTGGTTCACTGCGAACCTTCGCTGGCAAACGCTGAGCACGTGGTCAGGTACCTGGGCCAATACACGCACCGGGTAGCCATTACCAACCAGCGCATTGTGAACATTGCCGGTGGCAAAGTGACCTTCCTGGCAAAGGATTATCGTGACAGGGCCATTAAAAAGCCTGTTACCCTGGATGGGGTTGAGTTCCTGCGGCGCTTCACACAACACATCCTGCCCCGAAGGTTTGTCAGGATCCGGCGCTTCGGTATTTACAACCACACCGTAAAGCGCAATCTCAAACTGCAATTTGTTTCCGAAGAAAAGCCGGACATTGACTCGGTAATCGAACGGCAACAACCGCCGGAAACCAACGTGGAACGTTTTGCCAGGCTGACAGGCGTAAATCCCTGTCTTTGCCCGGTATGCAAAACCGGAAGGATGGTAACCATCCGGGAACTGCCACGGATACGTTCACCGGCTTGGGGACAGATGGAGCAATCATTAAGGCGGTCATAATCACTAAATCACGTTACGCTCCCGGCGTATCCGGGAGAGGTATGCCCCCATACCGGCAAAAACACAAAAAAAGCAGGGCTTAAACATCAAGTCGCTGATGCAAACTGAACTGAAAAGCACAAAAACCTGCAACATGTCAATGAACGTCGGGCTCTTTCCTGCCCATTCTATCTGTGAAATCCAATAAAAACCTTCAATAAGTGCATAGCCCTCAGCCCGGCGGGTGTAGTTCAACCGGGAACAATCGCTGGGCGCTGCACGCCGCTCATGTTCCTATTTATTGGCAAACGTATTTCTATGATATCCAATCATCTAATACTTTTTTGATTATCCATTTATCAGCTTTTTTTTCAATCAAGACAAAGTAGCCAGCACCTTCACGATGAAAAGGATAAGTCTCAACTCTTAAAAGTCCATAGTTTTTCGTTTTGTCAAACAACACAGTTGATGTTGCGATTAATCCACCAAATCTTCGGTCTTTAATATCCCAAAAATCAGAGTATTTGTTTTTTAAATCAGATAGTAATAATAATTCATAGTCAGATGAAATATGAATCAATCCTATATTTAGCAAATCGCTTCCATAAATTGAATCAGTTTTATTATTGTCAACGATTATTCTTATCAACGTGTCATTGCTGTAAGTTCTATTTTTTAAATCATTAAGGTCAATAATCAAAGATGAATCAACTAATCCAATCAAAAGTCTTGAATCAAGTGAGTCAATCAAGTTTAATTTTTGTTCATGCTCTTTAAGAATCAAGTTTGCAGTAACAGTATCAATTCCTATAAAATTTGAATCTTGGTCATAAAGTGGCGGAGGAGGTGGAGGAATCAAGTTTGTTCTATTTATCCTCAAACTATCAATCAGCTGTGGAAAAATATCAGTTAGTACTTTCTCATTATCCGATTGATTTAATTGACAACTCGATAATGAAAAAAGAATCAAAATTAGATAAGTTATTTTTCGTGTAGTCATTCTCTTATATGTTTGCCAACGGTGCGGGTATGAAATGTAGCGGATTGCGTGCTGCTCCATTATCCACCGTTACAAAAGTTATTGCGGGCTTGAACACTCGCAAACCCCTGAAACCGCTATGTTTTATACCCGGTGTTGAACTAAATCCGCCTACGCGGATAGCTGTTTTAAAAGTACCCGATTCTTTCAGAACTTCGAGATTTTTAACCATTAAAATTTCTGAATATGAGAAAGAAATCGGGTTTAACTATCGTTGAGCAGGCAATTGTGCTTGTTCCTGAGTTTGAAAAAGTTGTCCGCAAGCTGGAGCAACAGGTTACTTTACGCGGACAAAGCAAAAGTACATTAAATAATTACATCCGCCGCATCGCCCTGTTTGTGGTCCATTTCGGGAAATTGCCCGAGCAGATCGATCCCGAAGAGATCAACGAGTACCTGGCAGCTTTGGCCCGCGATCCCCGCTCGCCTTCGCGCAGCAGTTTCAAGCACATGGTGTACGGCTTGCGCTACTACTACCGCCTGCTGGGATTGAACAAAAATGCCATTGCCCTGCCTTCGCTGAAAGGGAATACCAAACTGCCGGTTATCCTGAACCAGCAGGAGCTTAAAGAGCTTTTTACCGCGCCAACGCTTTTGAAACAACGGGTGGTGCTCACGCTGATCTATTCGGCCGGACTGCGCGGTCAGGAAGTAATCAACCTGAAAATCTCTGATGTGGATTTTGAACGTCGCACCATCCACATCCGCCAGAGTAAGTATAAAAAAGACCGCATCGTGCCATTGGGCGACAGCATGGCCGTGGGGCTGAAAAAGTACCTCAAAGCCGAAAACCCGCACATCTGGCTGTTTAACGGCAAAGAACCTGACGGCCGTTACAGTGTCCGGGGTTTATCCTGGGTGATGCGCGAAAACCTGAAAAAAACTTCCATTACCAAAGAGGTGAACCTGCATTCGCTTCGTCACTCCTACGCCACACATCTTTTGGAACAGGGACTGAACATTGTCACCCTGAAAGAACTGCTGGGCCATGCCGACATTACCACCACCATGATTTACCTGCACGTGGCCCAATGCACGCTGATCAAACCTCACAGCCCGCTGGATACGCTTTATGACTTTCCCAGGAAAAAGAAGAAGAAAAACACCGGTTCACCGAAAAATGAAGACAACCTTTGAACTGGCCGATGTAGTCCGTTTGTTCGGCGCTGAACTGGCTGCCAAAACAACGCTTACTCCATTGCAACTGAAAGTGCTGGATAAGATAGCTGTTTGCCGTACTGCCATGCTGGGAGGTCACGAAGAAGCCTGTGAAAACTGCGGAACCGTTCGCTACAGTTACAACAGTTGCGGCAACCGTCATTGTCCCAAATGCCAGGCTGCCAAACAGGCCTTCTGGATTGATGATCTGGTGCAAAATACCTTGCCGGTAAAACATTACCACCTGGTATTTACCGTGCCGCACCACCTGAATGCTGTTTGCCTGCATAACCAAAGGATGTATTACGACCTGCTTTTTTCGGCTGTTTGGCAAACCCTCCGCTCGTTTGGCTACTCGCATTTTGGTGTTGAAACCGGGGCGGTGGCCGTGCTGCACAGCTGGGGACAAAACCTTTCGCTGCATCCGCATATCCATTGCCTGGTTCCCGCTGCCGGGCATACCCTTGACGGACGGTGGAAAAACATCGGGCATTCGGGCACTTACCTTTACCCGGTACATCAACTAAGCAGTGCCTTTAAAGGCAGGTTCCTGGACAGCCTTAAACGGACTTTACAAAAACAAGACGAGCTTTCCCTCTTTAGCAGCCAGATAAAGCAGGCTTATCAAACAAAATGGGTGGTTCACTGCGAACCTTCGCTGGCAAACGCTGAGCACGTGGTCAGGTACCTGGGCCAATACACGCACCGGGTAGCCATTACCAACCAGCGCATTGTGAACATTGCCGGTGGCAAAGTGACCTTCCTGGCAAAGGATTATCGTGACAGGGCCATTAAAAAGCCTGTTACCCTGGATGGGGTTGAGTTCCTGCGGCGCTTCACACAACACATCCTGCCCCGAAGGTTTGTCAGGATCCGGCGCTTCGGTATTTACAACCACACCGTAAAGCGCAATCTCAAACTGCAATTTGTTTCCGAAGAAAAGCCGGACATTGACTCGGTAATCGAACGGCAACAACCGCCGGAAACCAACGTGGAACGTTTTGCCAGGCTGACAGGCGTAAATCCCTGTCTTTGCCCGGTATGCAAAACCGGAAGGATGGTAACCATCCGGGAACTGCCACGGATACGTTCACCGGCTTGGGGACAGATGGAGCAATCATTAAGGCGGTCATAATCACTAAATCACGTTACGCTCCCGGCGTATCCGGGAGAGGTATGCCCCCATACCGGCAAAAACACAAAAAAAGCAGGGCTTAAACATCAAGTCGCTGATGCAAACTGAACTGAAAAGCACAAAAACCTGCAACATGTCAATGAACGTCGGGCTCTTTCCTGCCCATTCTATCTGTGAAATCCAATAAAAACCTTCAATAAGTGCATAGCCCTCAGCCCGGCGGGTGTAGTTCAACCGGGAACAATCGCTGGGCGCTGCACGCCGCTCATGTTCCTATTTATTAGCTGTAGTTATTAGTCCTTTAACATTCTATATCCTAAATTATTCCATTTAGATAAATCACTCATAGTCATATTTTTTGAAATCATCTCTGATAGTTTATCATAGCTTTCATCGTCTGTATATTTCATTCTCCTATAGTTAGCACCAATTCCCGAAAAAGCTATTGGAAAGAATTGATGCCATTCGATTTCTGAGTTTGGAAATTTAAATAACCAACCACCATTTCGTGGAAAGAGTTTATTAAATGAATCAAATGCATTTGGAATTTCTTCTACTGGGATACCAGTCCTATCGGAAATTAACTCATATTCTTTTTTTCTGAGGTCTGTTAATATAAAGCCTCCCATTACATAAGTGAAAAATTGCCAAAACCTTGGATACAAGTGAAAGTACTTATCTTTTATTATTAATTCTAATCCTTCTTTGATTGTATTTGGCAAAATCAAATATTCAAGCTCGGTTAGGAAATCGGTATCATCATAATTACCTCTTAACTTTTCGATTAAGTGCTCAATTACACATTTAAGTATCGTAATTCTTGCAATATGTTCCACATAAAGAGTTATCTGTAAAATGCCTTCTTTTGCTTGATAGAAAGTATCGCTATAACAGGAACCTCCTAATTCTGAAACTTCATCATCAAAATCACCACCATTTAATTCATGACATGTTTTAGCGGTAATATTTTTAAACTTTTTATAATATTCAAACAATTGATTAATCCTTCTAATGGGGTCTCTTGAGAAAAAAGACCCGCTATTTATCTTAAAGAAATAATCATCTATAGCTGGGTAACATTTTAGTTTATTCTCTGCTTTATAATTCTCTTTTTTCAGCTTTTTTAATTCCTTAAGCATTTTTCGTTCAAGTAAATAAGAAAACCGTATAGTTTCAATTTCTTTTTCTTCAGGCTGTATTAATTATGCTTCCCCCCATCCTTAGGACAGGATAAATATAAAACTAAGTTTGATGATAATGATGATGCAATGGTGTTAACAACCGGAAATAACTCGCAGAGAAGCGGAGAGTTATTCTGGTTATTAACACCTTTTCTTTTTTGGCTACTTTTTTCTTTTGTCAACATCTCTGGTTTTTGTTTATAACTCATCAGGCTGCCTGGAAAATCTCTGCTGGAACCTGGTAAGCCAACGAACTATGCCGTCTTTGTTGATTGTAATAATGAAAGTATCGTTTCAGCCCCATATAGAGTTCGGGCCCCGTTTCATAGGCATTCAGATAAATATCTTCGTATTTCAGGCTGCGCCACAGTCTTTCAATAAAGATATTGTCCGTGGCACGGCCCCGTCCATCCATGCTGATGGTGATATTTTCACCTGTCAGAAAACCGGTGTACAACTCGCTGGTAAACTGGCTGCCCTGGTCTGAGTTGATTATTTCGGGCTTGCCATGTTGGCTGATAGCCTCTTTGACCGTCTCCAGTACCCATTCGGATTCCATCGTGTTGGACAGGGACCATCCAACCACAAAACGGCTAAAAAGGTCAATAATGGCCACCAGGTACAAATAGCCATGCCTGACCGGAACATACGTGATATCGATCCCCCAAACCTGGTTGGGCCGCTCAATGACAAGGCTGCGCAGCAAATAGGGATACTTCTTATGCTCTTTACATCCTTTTGAGGTATGCGGGCCCGGAACGATTGCCGACAAATCCATCAACCGGTATAACCTGGCTATCCGCTTATGATTGACCTGAAACCCCATATCCCGGACCAACCATTGGGTCATCGACGGAACTCCCATATAGGGATGTTTCAGGTAATGCTGATCGATCAGTTTCATCAATTCAAGGTTGAAGGCATCTTCTTGCTTTTCCTGTAAATTATAATAGTACCCGGAACGATGAATGCCCAGCAGTTCACACTGCCGCTTGATACTGAGCTTGTGGCGGGCCTTGTCAACAATCTTGCGCCGCTCTGCGGGACTGGCTTTCATGACAAGGCTTTCTTTAAAAAATCAATCTCTACCTTTTGCTGGCCAATCACCTCGTACAGCTTCTGCTTTTCCTTGTCTTCCGATTTGTCACCCTTGGTTGATCCTTCCGAAAAAACAACTGAGGATTTATTTAAAAACTCCCGCTTCCAGTTGGTGATCTGGTTGGGATGAAGATCATAACGCTTGGCCAGTTCCGCGATGCTTTCCCTTTCTTTCACGGCTTCGACGGCCACCTTGGCTTTAAATTCTGCTGTAAATTTCCTTCTGCTTTTCATAGACAACAATTTTAATAATTTCAAATTAATTCTGTTGTCCTAAATTTGGGGGTAATTATAAATAATAGGTGTTCTAAAACCTCTTTTGTTTTATCTAAATCAGAATTATCAATTAGTTCTATGCTTAGTTCATTAGCTTTATCCTTAAAGTAGCTAATACTTGGTCTTGACCTTTGTACAATTAAGCAACCGCTTTTATAGTTTAGGTAAGTTAACCAGCCCCTAATTTTAAAAATATCACCAAATCCCCAGTCACCACTTTTAATCTCAATCAATAGATTATCGGCACTGTCTGTCTGGAAATTCGTCGTCAGAATATCTAGTTCCAGTAGTTCTTCAACTTCACGTTGTATGATTTTCTTTTCAATATATAATCCGCCCGCTTGAAGATATGCACACAAGTAATCTTCGTAATCTTCATCTTTTGGAATTTTAACTAATTCTATTGCGGTCGTTTTTTCAGGCATTGTTGATTTTTTGATTAATTACAGCTAACGTCTGTGTAAATAACTCATGTATTATATATCCACTATATGCTGTGGTCTGCAACCGTTTGTTAATCTACGCTTTATCTTTTAAAATTACGTCTAAAGGACTTTTAATTTTTGCAAGAGATTTTGTGCTCACATGGGTGTAAATCTCCGTTGTTTTGCTCGATTCATGTCCCAATATAGTTTGTATGTAACGAATGTCAACGCCTTGTTCCAGTAAGTGAGTGGCAAATGAGTGCCTCAGCATGTGTGGTGTTACGCGTTTCTTTATCCCGGCTTTCTCCACCGCTGCATTCAAAATCCGCGCTATGCTGGTCGTACTGTATTTACTCCGGTTTGACCCTTCAAACATCCAGTAGTTCGGTTTGCATCTTTTTAAATAGCGCTGCAAAACAATACTGATCGAATCCGATAAAATACTTGTCCGGTCTTTCTGCCCTTTGCCGCCTCTAATGTATAAAATATGTTTATCAAATTGCACATCCTGGATACGCAAATTAATCAATTCGCTGCGCCGTAAACCGGCAGAATAAATGGTACCTAAAATCGCTTTGTGCTTCAAATTGGATGAAGCTTGTAAAATCGCCAGTACTTCATGTTCCGACAACACTTTAGGCAATACAAAGCTCCTTCTCGGACGCTCAATATCATAGAATTCTTTAGGCCGTCCCATCACCTTCTCGTAGTAGAATTTGATCGCATTGATCCGCTGGTTTTGCTGGCTTGGTGATATCCCATTCTCCCGGATCAGCCATAAGATATACCGGTTAATCTGGTCTTTGGTCACCTCCGTCAAATCAAACATGTGAAATATAGCCGCAAAATCACGCATATAACTGGTATAAATTTTTTGCGTATTGGTGCTGTACCGCTTTTGCTGAAGCATCTCCAAATACCCATTGGGAAGTTCAACCTGATTGATTTTTGACGGCAAAGAAGGGGATGGTGGCTCAACAGCAATATCTCCTGTTTTCAGCCCCGAATAATCCACCCACGCCGTTCTCCTGAATGTTTCAAAAAACCGTTGAAGGTCAAACTCATTTTCGGGGATGTACCAGCTTTTCAGGCTTTGACTCCATCGCGCGCCGGGCAACTGCCTGATGAGTGCGCCAAGTTCCGGGTTATAATCAAAAACAACAGCAATCACCTTCCCCAGGCGATGACTGGTCCTGCTGAGCGTTATGGTTCGGCGATGGGGCATGGGCCTGTTTTTTTACCCATGCAAGTAAACAAAATAAGAAACAGGTTTTGCTTATCAGGGAAATCGCTTTTAAACTTTGAGTACTTTTTCTCTGTAATCGTCTTTCAGTGCAGCAAAGAGCCTTTTCTTTTTTTTGGATGCTTTAAGTGATGGTTCCTTTTCGAGCAAGGCCAGGGCAATTTTGGCAATAATATTAAAGTTCCTCGCTGAGTAATCCTTCTTTTTTAATAAGTTATCCTCGTTGAATACCACGTCCAAAGACCAGTGCAGGTTATTTTCTACTGCCCAATGAGAACGGATAGCCTGGTTTAGTTTTGCCGGGTCTGGTTTCAGGGAGGTAATGTAATACCTGGTTTCTTCACTGGTTTGCCCTGTTTGTTTAATATACCGTTCGCTCTTGATTTGTACCACCGACCGTATCCCCTCCCATTGTTCTTTCTCGTCCATAAAGTCCAGCTTCCCGGTGGCACGGCATGTCCTGGTTTCAACTCTTCCATGTCCGGCATCAATTGTCTGGTCCTGGGTGCAATCTTTCTGGATACGGAATATTTTCTCAACCTGTTCTTTGAGTTCCTTTTGATTGTCTTTCACCATTAAAATGTAGTCGGCTTTTTGCCCGATGATCTTGCGGGCAATTTCTTTTTGGCACCCCATCGCGTCAATGGTAACGATGCACCCTTTGATGGCAAGTAGTTCAAGCAACTGTGGAATGGCCACAATTTCATTTTCTTTCTGGTCAACCCCAACCTGGCCCAGGCATAAACGGCTTTGTGCGGCATAGGCAGAAACCACATGCACTGCTGATTTGGGTATACCCAACCGGCCTGAACCGCAAATGCTTTTCCCGTCAAATGCAATAACCTCCCCTTTGGTCAGATCAGAAATAGAGTTGACCCAGGCCATGAAACATTCATTAAAACGCACCGGGTCCAACCGGCAGAAAAGCTTCCCGAGAACATCATGGGACGGTATTCCGTGCTTGTAGGGAAAAAAACGCCGGAGCCACTCCAGCTTCGCCTTGCCAAACAACTGGATAGAGACCCATTCTTCTGCACCGCTGATCACAGCAGCAATAACAAGAAAAAGTATCTCGTCGAGCGGGTAATAAAAATGGCCTTTGTTTGTTCTGCGGGGATCTTCCAAGGTAGAGAAAAATTGTTGGAAAACATTTTGTTTAGTACGATTTTCTGCGTTTTGAACAGTCATTTTTTTGACGAAACCCAAAACCGTGATAAATATAGTAATAATTATTCAAGCTATGAAGAACATTAATATTTTAAAAGCGATTTCCCTGTTTTGCTTATAAACAATATAAACCAGCTAATTTATATTTCGTCTAAATAAACTTCTCGCGTTTTTGCAGGTTAAACAGCCCGTAAAGAATAAATACGATGGCCCCGACCACCAGGAAAATCCGGTTTTTCAGGGCAATGCCTTCCCAAATCAGCTCATTCATGTTGTTGGGTACGTCAAAAGGGTTCAGAAACAGGTTCCACATGCTTCGTTTCACCGCATCCTGGGTAATAAGCGCCAGCACCCCGATGATAACCATCACTACGGCAGTACCGTTCCCGTTTTTAATGATGGTGGAAAACATGAAGGCCATACTCCCGAGAAAAAGCACGGGGAACATGATTTGCCGGGTCATTTCAAACAGGTCGACCGGGGTTAGGAACAGGTAGCTCAGCGCCGCGAATCCGTAAAGGATAAGAAATACCAGGACAAACACCAACACCAGGCGCACCAGCCACACCTTATACCGGTAGTCGGGTATGCCAAACAGGATTTCGAGGATCCCGGCATCCACGTCATTTTGAATACCGAAGGTCATCGGGTAAAAGATAAGCAGGATTGCCGGAAATACCAGGGTATTGTACACGAAAACCTCGTCGGGAACTTCGCCGTTCACCACGGCCATAATGGCGATAAACACATAAAAGGCCAGGGCGGCAAGCAAAAACCAGATAAACCGGCCGGCAAAGATGATCCGGAAATTATAACGGATCATCTGTCCAATCAGGTTAAGCGTATTTTTTATTTTTCGTTTGTCCATTTTTTTGAACGATTATATTTTTTTAAGTCATTCCGAACTTGTTTCGGAATCTTTTCCTCAAAGAGATGCTGAAACAAGTTCAGCATGACCTTTATTCGGTAAAGGTATCCAGCAGTTGGGTGCCAGCCGCCGGTAGCAAGTCTATCTTAAATCTTTAATCAAACACAAATAGGCATCTTCGAGCAGGGGCTTGGCTTCCACCGCTTCGGGGGCCGGTTTTTCGGCCGACAGTACACGCACCCGGATATTTTCGCCCACCCGCATGTGATGCACCACCATGTGTTTATTAGGCATCCGGTCGAACTCAGCCGCCGGCACTTCGTATTGCCACACCAGCTTGTCGGCCAGGTCGACCATTCCGATAGGGGTTCCGTGGTATTTCACCCGCCCGCGGATGATCACGGCCACCTGGTTGCACGAGCTGGATATGTCTTCGATAATATGGGTCGAAAAGATGACAATCCGTTCGCGGCTCAGCTCGACCAGCAGGTTGCGGAAGCGGATGCGTTCGCGGGGGTCGAGCCCGGCGGTCGGTTCGTCAACCACCAGGATCTTCGGCAGGTGGAGCAGAATCTGGGCAATCCCGATCCGTTGTTTCATCCCGCCCGAGAATGAACCGATTTTATCATCCCGGCGATCGTACATATGAACCGCTTTCAGCACATATTCCAGCCGTTTTTTGCGTTCTTCCACATCGGTCAGGCCTTTCAGCAAGGCCTGGTATTCCAGGTAATCCCAGGCCGGCATATTTTCGTAAGTGCCAAATTCCTGCGGCAGGTAACCGATTAAACCCTGCAATTCTTCCCGTTTTTCCTGCGTATCGATGCCGTTAATCCAGATTTTCCCGTAGCTCTGTTCCAGGATGCCGCAAATTGTCCGCATCATGGTCGATTTACCGGCGCCGTTGGGTCCAAGCAAACCAAACATACCGGTACCGATTTCGAGCGATACCCCGTTTAAGGCTTTAAACGGAACGCGGCGTTTACCAATTACCGGAATTTGCTTTACCAGCCGGTAGGTGGCGCGTCGCAGTGAGCCGAAACGCCCGGTAATCCGGTCGATATTTACCTTTTGCTCGTACAGGCGTTTGGCCGTGACCGAGATGAGCAGTCCCAGGTACCAAAGCACCGCGAAAGCTGCTACCAAACCCATGTATTCGGTTTTCAGGTAAAGAATAACCAATTCGGCGAGGGGCAAAAACCAAAACAGGAAACCCGAGCCGTATTTTTTCAGAAGAAGGAAAATTCCTTTTTGTGTGTCCCGGTGACGGTTTCCGAGGTAAATGGCCAGCGGCTTCCAGATCTTGTTCAGGTACAGGTAAACCATCAGCATCATAAAACTGATCCAGATGGCCGGTTCCAGGTAAAAGAAGGTGAAGTAAATGAAAAAAGCCAGCAGGGGCAATTGCCAGATTAACTGGTCGAATTCGCGTATGGAACGGTATTCTTTTTCGAGGCCGGCCCGGCGACGGATATGCAGTCCCCCGGTCCACTCGCGTGAAAAACGGCCCGGGCGGTCGTAAATCTTCACCAGGTTTTGAATGACAATCCGTACTTTCTCATCCGGGGCAATCAGGCGGGTAGCCGCCTTTTTCAGGCTGTTTAACACAAACCAGGTGACTCCCGGAATCAGGACCACGGCCAGCACTGTATCAATCATTTTCCAGATAAAGCTATCCACTTCAACATAAATCCAGACAAAAGCAGCCGTGATTAGTACCAACTGAAAAGCGCGCAGTTTCCAGTTTAGTCCCCGGAACCATTCCAGGGCGTTCTCCAGCCCCGAATAAAAGGTGGGGATGAAAATCAGGGTGAGTACGGTGCTTAGCGCCAGTCCGCCAATCACGATAATGGCAAAGGGCGCGCCGATTACGCTCACGTATTCGGCCTGCCCCAGGGCCAGCGGAACCATGGCCACAATGGTGGTGATGGCCGTGATCAGGATGGGCCTTACGCGCGACAAACCAGCCGTCATCAGTGCCCGGGAGCGGCGGTAACCGCGTTTACGCAGGATATTGCTGTAATCGATCAGAATGATCCCGTTGTTGACCACCACCCCCAGTAAAATCAGGAACCCGATCATCGTATTGGCATTAAACAGGCTGTTGCCGGTAATGATCAGCCCCAGCAGCGACCCGATAGCCGCCAGCGGAATTGAAAACAGCAACACAAACGGCGTAACCACCGACTCGAATACCGAGGCGAGGATCATAAAAATCAGTACAATGGCCGCCAGGATCAGGAAGTAAAATTCTTCCAGCTCATTTTCTTCATGAATCACCTCGGCGGCAATGCCCGCCGGGAAAGCGTAACCGGCAATCAAGGCATCAATTTCGTATCGGTACGACTCCAGCAAATCTTTCGACGATTGCGCCTCGTTCACCAGCCGGTAAGTAATCGTAATTTGTTTTTCCTGGTTCACCCGGTTAATCCCAGACAAACCGCGGGCATAGACCAAACGGGTAAACTCCTGCAAATCGTGCAGGCCCCCGGCGCCGTCGGCCACCTGTAACAGCTTCAGGTCGTCCATATTCCGGGTGGTATTCTCTACTTCTTCTTCGCCCTGTTTAATGATGATTTCGTACTCGTCGAGTCCCTGTTTAAACATGACGCCGGTGGAGATTTCCTGCGAAAATGAATTCAGTTCGCCCGAAACCTGTTGCATGTTGATGTTGTATTCGGTCATCAGGAGCGGATCGAAAATCATGTGCACTTCGGGCCGGTTATCCGAAACATTCAGCGATACCCGCCGGATCATATCCATATTCTCAAGAAAATACTGCAAGTCTTCGGCCACTGTTTGCATCAGGGTAAAATCCTGTCCTTTCAGCACAATTTTTTCTTCTTCGCTGCCAATCCCCAGCAGGCGCTGGAAATTGCCCATCATGTTACGGCTTCCGCCACCGAAATTCCGGTTGGTTTGTTGCTGTTCAAACGAAATTTCAGCCCGGCCCAGGTTTTTGGTCAGTTCGCCGATCGATGCTTTGATCTCGGCAAAACTGCGCCCTTCCACTTTTTTGTAATCTTCGACCAGCTTCACGGTAACCGAAGCCTCTTCTTCTCCAATCCGGCTGATCACATCCAGCTTTTCTTTCACCTCTTCCAGCTTCTCTTCGATCTTTTGCACGGTTTCATCCGTTTTCTCAAGGCTCGATCCCGAGGGCATGGTCACATACATCTGAATCTGGTTTTCCTCCACTTCCTTTAACGAACTGACACTGACGGACAGGGCAATGAAAACCGTGAGGAAAAAGACAACGACAGCGCCCAACACCGTTGCGGCCGGGTTACGCATGCACGATTTCAGCAAAAGCATGTACACCTGCACCATCCGGTTGTTGGTGGTTAATTTTTCGAAGGTAATCCGGTCTCTCCGTCTTCCTTTTAAAATGAAATGAACGCCCATCGGCACAAACAACAAAGCGACCACCAGCGACACCAGCAAGGTGGATATAATGGAAACACCGACATTTTTCCCCAACATTTCAATCAGGTAGTTCGACGAAAACACGAAGGGGAGAAACACGGTAATGGTGGTTAGCGTGGCAGCCACGATGGAACGCCACACCTCGGTAGTCCCCTGGGTGACCGCCGTATCCTCGTTCATCCCCTTTCCGGCCAGGCGATAAATATTTTCGAGCACCACCACGCTGTTATCCAGCAGCATCCCGATGGCCAGCGCCATGCCTACCAGGGTGAGGCTGTTGAGCGTAATGTTGTAGGCATAAAAGAAGTTGAATGCCGTAAACACCGAAACCGGAATAGCCAGCGCGATAAAAGCCACGATCCGCACATTCTTCAGAAACATCCACAACACGAACACCGCCATCAGGCCGCCAACAAGTGCCAGGTTAATGATCTCGTCGATATTTTTTTCCATGGTCTCGGCCGAGTTATTCTGAATGACCAGTTCAATCTCTTTGGACTTCAGCTTACTGTTTAGCCGGGCAATCACTTCTTTGGTTTTGTCGGACAGGGCAATCTGGTTGGCCTGCGAATCGTTGATCAGCTGGATGGTTATCGCGTCCAGGCCGTTGACGCGGCTGTAGCTGGTTTCTTCTTTGACGCCAAAGCGGACCTCAGCCACATCTTTCAGCAGGATCGGCCCTTCGGCCACCACCAGGTTCTCGACATCCGACACCTGCTGATATTCGGCGGTAACATGAACAAACCAAAGCTTGTCTTTTTCCTTCAGGTTGCCGGCATATGTGCGCGACCGGGCATTTTGCGACAGCTGCGAACGAATGCTTGCCGGCGTTATTTTATAGGCCTCGCAGGCCGCTTTGTTCAGAATAATTTCGATGGATTTCTCCTGCCCGCCATAGACATTCACCCCGGCAATTCCGTCAATATTTTCCAGATCGGGGGCTACCTCCTCGTCCACCAGGTTGCGTACGCGGTCAATCCCTCCGCTGCCCCGCGCCTGCAACTCCATAAACTGGTTGTTCATTTGCCCCAGGTCAACGCGGTTCACGCTCACGCGGACGCCATCGGGCAAACTGCCCTGCATTTCGTTGATCTTCTCCTGTAGCTTCAGGTAGGCAAAACTGAAATCAACATTCTTCTGGTAATACACCACAATTGTTCCCCGCCGGGAGGTCACGTTCGACTCCAGCGACTCAATTCCCTCCATCGTTCCAATGGCGCCTTCGAGCGGAATAACAACCTGGCTTTCCAGGTAGGCCGGATCGGCTTCCTGGTTTGAGACCGCCTGAACAAACAGGAAAGGCAGTTCCGCGTTGGGCAACAACTCCATTCCCAGCTGTTTATATGACACGTAACCCAGGAGGGTCAGTCCGGTAAACAGCATACTGATCAGGGTCTTTCTATCGATGATGAACTTCACACCTTGAATTTTTATTTTTATTCGCAATCATTCAATTCTGAGCTTTCTTTTACCGAAAGAGAGCCACACGACAGGGTCAGCGCCGCGACAAACGGTCTTTGACGGTTTCAAAGATCTCGTACACGCAGGGGATAACCACCAGGGTGAGCAAGGTTGACGTGATCAAACCGCCGATTACGGCCAGGGCCATTGGCGAGCGCAGGGAGGCGCTTTCACCGGTTCCGAGCGTGAGCGGGAACAGGGCCAGGATGGTTGTCAGGCTCGTCATAAAAATCGGGCGGATGCGTTGCTGGCCGGCCTGCATAATGGCTTCGCGGCGCTCCATCCCGTCTTTTCGCAACTGCAGGATCCGGTCGACCAAAATGATGGAGTTGTTCACCGCGATACCTACCAGCATGATGACCCCGATAAAGGCCATCATGTTAAACGTTTGATTAAACAGGAAAAAGACCAGGACCGAACCGACAACGGCCAGCGGAATGGTCAGCAAAATGGTAAAGGGGTGCAGCAACGACTCGAACTGGGAGGCCAACACCATATATACCAGGATAATCGACAACAGCAGGGCAAACTTCAGGCTTTCCATCGATTCTTTCCGTTTTTCTTCTTCTCCGGTCACTTTTACCTGGTAATCTGCCGGGATATCCATGGGCTCAATAGCCGTCTGAACTTGTTTAACCGCCTGGTCGAGCGGCATATTTTTTTCGAGCTGTCCCGTAATTTTTCCAATCCGGTTCTGGTTGCGGCGATAAACCTCTTTCGGCGATTGACCGATTTTAACTGAAGCCAACTCATTCACCAGAAACACCTGCCCGTTGCCGGTAATCCGCAGGTCGTTCAAACTGTTCAGCGTTTGGTCGGGCAGTTTCAGGGTAATGTCGCGCATTTCGCCCTGACGTTCCACCTGGCCGGCCACTTTACCCATCAGCTGGTCCTGGATTTGCGAAACAATATTGGCGACGCTTAGGTTATACATTCCTGCGCGCAAACGGTCGACCACAATTTCCACCTCGGGTGAACCTTCTTCGAGCGACGATTCGAGGTTATAAATGCCCGGAAGCCCGGTTACCCGGCTTTTCACCCCGGCAGCCAACTCCTCAATCAGGTCGAGGTCCTCACCCTGGATTTCGATCACCAGCGGGGGCTCGTCAGTACCCAGAATGCTTTTCAGGGCTGTTTCATCCTGCTTATAGCTGATCTCCATCCCGGGAATTTCGCCAATGGCCTGGCTGATGCTCCGGATGGCCGAAGTGGAGGGCAGGCTACCCTCCGGTTTCAGCAAAATCTTGATGGTCGCGGTATTTTCACCTTCAAAAATGGCAGTTGCCGAACTGCTGATCCCGCTGGTAGGCCCCACGTGACTGTATAGCGATTCGAGTTCGTCGCCTAACAATTCGGTTACCATTTTTTCGAGGTTTTCAACGGCATCGGAGGTCCTGGCCAAACGTGTTCCTTCAGGCATCCGCACCTCCATACTGAATTCGCGGGTTTCGGTTTTCGGCATAAATTCCACCCCGATAAATGGAATGAGCAACGCCGACCCGCCAATCAGAATCAGCATCAGGAAAACCACCAGCCACCGGGCGTTGATGACTTTATCCAGAAAGCGGCCATAACCTTTCACCTGGACCGAACGAGCCCGGGTCTTTACTTTTTTCTGATAGAACAAATTGAAGAGCATGGGGATCAGCAAAATAGCGACCACCAGTGACGAAAGCAGGGAGAAGGCCACGGTCCAGGCCTGGTCTTTGAAGAGTTCGCCCGAAGCCCCGTGCAGATATACGATGGGCAGGAACACGATGATGGTGGTAATGGTGGAAGCCGTGATGGCCCCGCCAACCTGCGAGGTTCCTTCGATGGCCGCCTCGCGCACCGACATGCCGTTTTCGTGGTTGCGGAAGATGTTTTCCATCACCACGATGGCGTTGTCGACCAGCATACCGGCGCCCAGCGCCAGACCTCCCAAGGTCATAATATTCAGGGTCAATCCGTTAAAATACATCAGGTTGAAGGTCGCGATCACCGAAACCGGGATGGCAATGCTGATAATCAAGGTACTTCCCAGTCGCCGTAAAAACAGGAACAGGATGAATACAGCCAGCACAATACCCAGTAAAGCCGAATTTTCCACTTCCTTAATCGCTTTGTTGATGAACATCCCCTGGTTGGTAATCACCGTGAAGTGATAACCGGGCAGGGCTTTTTCGATGGAACCGATGGCTTTATTGATCTCCTCAACCGCCTTTACCGTGTTAAACCTGGTTTCTTTATAGATGGAGAGCCCCAGGCAACGGGTTCCGTTCAGCCGGACAATATTATCAGGTTCTTTGTTCTGAAAGCTCACGTTCGCCACTTCGCTCAGGAAAATCGGCGCATAAGCGGCAGTTGTTTGACCGGCAACCACCCGTTTGTATCCCACAATGACATTTTCAAAATCGCTAAGGTCTTTTAACAGGCTAACGCCTTTTACCACGTAGCGCAAGCCCATTTCTTCAATCGAACCGCCGGAGATACTTTGGTTCATCGCCGAAATCCGGCTGCTGATCTCGTCGAGGCTTAGGCCAAAAGCATCGAGCAAATACCGGTTGGTTTCAATCAGCACTTCCACATCCTCGGAGCCTGAAACCTCTACCTCGGCCACTCCCTCCAAACGAACAAGCTCGTTGCGGATGTAATTCTCGGCTACTTTCCGCAATTCATTCATGTCGTCAATCGAGCTGTGGCTCAGCCCGATCAGCATCACCGGCGAGGTATTCGGGTCGTGCTGGGTGATATTGATCGCATCGATACCGGCATTCTGGGCGAAGGACGAAACCGCCTTCTGCAAATCCAGGAAGGCATCGTCCATATTTTTATTCCAGGCATATTCCACGGTAATCTGGGCGCTGCCCACCTTCGAAACCGACGAAACCTGCAGCACATCCGATTGGCGGATAGCCAGCGCTTCCAGGTTTTCAACAAACTGTTTCTCTATTTCTTCGGGCGGACGCTCTCCCGATTCCAACTCGATGAACAAACGCGGGTTGTTCAGGTTTGGAAACAGGTCAATCCCCAGCTTGTCGTACGAGATGTAGCCCAACAATACCACGCCGAGCACAATCATCAGGATGGTTACCGGGTAATTGACCGAAAATTCGCTTAACTTCTTCACGGATTAACCCTTTCTATTTGATGATTTTAACTTTTGAACGGTTCCGCAGGGTTTCGAAGCCTTTCACCACCAGGCGGTCGTTTGCTTTCAGCCCCGAGGTAATTTCTACCTTGTCCTGGGTTTCGTAACCAAAGGTCACCTGTTTTTCTTCGGCGGTGCCTTTCACCACAATAAAAACCGACTTGCCGCGCTGATTGGAGAGGATCACGTTTTTGGGGATTACCACCACGCTGTCGCGGCGATCCAGAATAATTTCGGTTTGAACAAACATGCCGGGGCGAAGTTTCAACTGGTTGTTGTCAACCACCAGCTTTCCTTTAAATGTGCGGGTTTCGGTGCTGATTGCCGGCGAAAGCTCATTCACGCTGCCATGCAGGGTGTCGTTGGGCAGGGTATAGTTCGTCACCCGGATCGGCTGTCCTTTTTTGACATCATTGATATATTTTTCGGGCAGGTTGACCTCCATCTGCAATTTTTCGTAACTCATCAGGGTTACGGCGGGCGTGGCGCTGGCCACCTTGGTTCCCTGGGTCACATAGGGCAATTCGGTGATGATTCCCCGGAAGGGCGCTTTCACTTTCATTTTCTCAACCTGAATATGGGCCAGCTCGTAATTGTTACGCGCATTGACCAACGAAACCTCGGCATTGCTTAATTCCCGCTGGGTAACCCCACCCTTGTCAAACAGCGATTTTTGTTTGGTATACTCTTCCTCCGCAATTTTGAAGTTGAGTTCCTTCGCTTCCATCCCCAGGTTGTTCAGGAATTCCTTATCCTGCAATTCGATGATCAGCTGTCCGTTTTCAACCACATCGCCTAAAGCAAACGGCCTTCCGGTCCGTGAGTTGGTAGCCAGAAAATAGTTTCCGCTCATTTCGGTTGATAAGCTGACCTCTTTCGAAGCAGTTACCGTACCGGTTGTACCAATGGTTTGTTCGATGGAACCCAGTTTGAGGTCTTCTACCGATACAGGAATGGCCAGGTCGGTTTCGGTATCGCTGCCCGGATTGCTGCAGGCCACCATCCCCAGCAGGCCTAAGATAGCCAGTGATTGATATGCTTTTACTTTCATAGGTTTCGTTTTTTATCGTGTGACTGTTTTTATTTCTTTTTGATGATTTCTTCCGGAACAATTCCCTGCCTTTGTTCAAAGTCGAACAGGGTTTGAACTTTCAGGTTGAGCAATTCAATTTTGTAATCGATCAGCGACTGGGCATAAGCCATTTTCTTTTCCGAAAGCTGCGTCTGGAACAGGTTCAGGTCCATACTGGTCAGGTCGCCGTTGGCGTACCGTTCGAGGTTGATTTCGTAAGTCAGTTGGGCATTACGCTCGCTTTGTTCTGCAATTTCAATCTGGTTCAGCAAATTTTGCAGCCTCCGGTACACCTGCCGGATATCAATAACGATCTGCTTTTTCTCTTCGTCGAGGGTAAGCTGCTGACTTTTGATGACAGCCTCCTGGGCTTTTATCCGCGATTTCTTTTCGCCCCAGTCCCACAACGGCACGTTAAATGAAACAGAAACCCGCGGATTATTGGTCGGATTATCATAAATGTTTCTTAAGTTCGAATTATCGCCGATAATCCCGATCGATAAATTCATATCGCCCGAAAATTCATTTAACGATTTGGTCCGGATCAGGTCAAACTGAGAGCCTTCGACCGCGATCTCGCGCTGACGGATTTCCATGCGGGAACTCAGACCGTAATTAATGGCTTCCTGCAGATTAATCTCAACCGGATTAACATCCACATTGGTCATCACCATAATTTCGGCAAAAATATCCATCCCGATGTATTGTTTAAACTGGTCTTTATAATTTTCGAGCGTTACTTTTTTGTTTTCCAGGTTCGAACGCGCCGAGGCAAAGTTTAGCTCGGCCTGGTAAAGCTCCTCGCGGGCAGCGAGCCCGGCTTCCACCTTATTCTTGGTAATTTCGAAGCTTTTTTCGGTATTCGAAAATTCGTCGCGTGAAATATTCAGGCTCATTTGCGCCATATACACGTTGTAGAAAAACTGGGTCACCTGTTTCTCGAGGTTCAGCTTCTGCATGGCATAACTCAGGTTCGAATTTTCGAGGTCGAGTTCCAGTTCCTTCAACTGAAGCCGCAACCTGTTGTAGGTAAACAAGGGCTGCGAAAGGCTCAGATACAGGTTGTTGGTGAACGCCTCATCGGTCTTTCCGCTGTAATCGTTAAGACTTTTCTGCCAGCCAAAGCGGTTAACCAGCGCGATGGTCCCGTCGGTGACCAGAATGGGCTGCGATACGGTAAAAGTACCGGACGAGCCGAAGCTTTCGTTGGTATACCAGGTCGACGAAAAATCGTCGAAGGTGCGGCTACGGCTGTAATCGACCGGGGTAAGGCTTAAAGCAAGCTTGGATTTCAAAGCGGCCTTCTGCGCGTTCAGCGATTCCTGCGAACGTTCGAGGCTAAGCAATGACCGCCGGATATCCGGGCTGTTCTGCATGGCAATATTCAGCGACTTCTGCAAGTCAAGAATATCCTGGGCCAGCAGGAAACTTCCGGGAAGTACGCACAGAAGCATCAGCAATTGAATTTTAGGGAAAAGGGTTTTCATACAGATGTATTTTATTGGATATTTTTTCATACCGGTTCTCATCAATTTTGCCTGATCAGTTTAATGGCATCGGCCACCACCATCCGGGCTTGGGTTTTATTCGACAGCTCAACAACAGCGGTATCGGGCGAAAAATAGAAGACACCGAGGTGGTTCCAGCCTTCGTCGGCCGATTTCAGGTTAACCAGCGCTTCTTCGTCGCCGTCATCGTGGTGAATGGTGTAATGGTATTCTCCTTTGTTATCGTCGCCGCCGCGCCGGCCAAACCGCCGGGTTTCCTTGTATATGTATGCATAAACGTCATAAAACCCGCCCTCATCAATCGGGATATTCCAGCGGGCCAGCTGATCTCCTTCACCCGAACGGATGTAATAGGCCGAACGAATGTAAGCCCCGTAAAATCCCGAATTGGTCGTGAGCGTCCAGCTGCGGGGAGGCCTCCAACCGGAAAAGCCGGCATACTGGCCAACGCTCTCTTCCTCAGGGACCAGCCATTTGCGGAGCAGACTGGTTTCATCCAGGCGGGTGATCACGAATGAGGGGTCTTCATTATCGAGGATGATCTCGTTATCTTCGGCGATGCGTACCGGGATATCGACTATTTTTTCCCCTTCCCCGGGAATCGCTTTTTTATCTTCTTCCAGGTTTTCGAGCGGAAGACGGATCTCCGACGGGATATTCCGCGATGTCAGCGTGTTGATGGTGGCCCCGCGCGGACTGCCGTTTAATAAAAAGCTAACCTCCTTGGTTTGGTTGCCTTCCAGGTGAATCAGCTTGCTGACGGTTTCAGACGAACCGCCGCCCATACGTCCTCCAAATCCGCCGCCCAAACGAAAATCGACGGAAATGATCCCTTCCACCTGTTCGGTATTGCTTACTTTAAACTTGACCATAGTTTTCAACTGGTCTCCGTCGAGCACCTTAACGGCTTTTACCTGGCCAATCAGGAATGCAGGCAGCTCTTTCCGGCTAAACCAGCCTTCCATGTACGGAATCAGGTCGATGCCGAAACGCTCCGATACGGCATCGTTAAAATCTTCAATACTGGTGGTTCTAAATTTGATCTCATTCAGGTAATTATACAGGAAATCCTCGAATTCGGCATCACCGGCCTTTCGCTTGATAATGGAAAATAAGGCTTTTCCCTTTAACTGGATCACGTTGTCGACCAACTGCAACTGAGCGGGATCTTCCAGAATTTCTTCGAAACTTTGTGTCAGCAGGGCCAGGTTTGCCTTTTCATTCTCAGACATGCCCTGCATGTCGCGGACAAAGCCCATACGCGGACTGTCGCTACCCCCTTTTTTGTAACTCTCAAACACGCGGTCGGTAACCGGCCAGCGATCCGAGTGAATGTAGTAGGCGTAGTTATAAAACAAGGGAAACAGGTAATAGGCGTTGGGCTTTTCCTCCACCTGCATTTGTCCCTGCGAGCGCCTGAAATCGGGGCGTCCCTGTTCCTGTGTAAACGAGGACAAAAAGTTTTGCATAATGCGGATCTTCTTCTCCTGCGGGGTCATCTCCTGCCCGCTGTCGGGGCCAAAGCGCCGCCTCCCTTCCATCCGTCCGTAAAAGTCGGCGTCGCCAACCAGCAGGCCCTTTTCTGCAAACAAAATCATTTCGGGCTGTACCTGCTCGCTGGCGCCTGTCAATACCCGGCTATACGAAAAATACTGTACCGGGACTTCAACCAGTGAAAAACGTTCAAAAGGGTAATACATATCCACCCCGCGCTCGTAGTCTTCAAGCGTTTCAAGGATCACAGACGGGATGGTATCTTTTATTTCTTCAAAGAAGGATGAAAAATAATCGTGCCCTTCCCTGACGAACAGGTTAAAAGCCAGTCCGTCAATATCAACGGTCTTCTGCTCGTACTTCCCGATTGACAGGGAAAGCTGCGAAAGCGGATGCGACGGCGTAAATACAAAGCGGTCTTCGTCGCGCTGAACAGCTCCCTGCGAAACCGCCGTTAAACCGGCTTTGGTTTCAACCTGCAGCCGGTAATTGCTGAACTGACGGGCAAACCACTGGCTGTTTTTTGTTCCGAAACCGGCGCCGGGGATGGGGTACCAGTTGTTTTCGCGGGTAAGCAACACATAGTCGGGCGTGATAAAAGCATATCGCTTATCAATCTGGTACATGAAATTCCGGAAGGCTTTCATGCGGGTTTCGTCATTTACGTCGAGGTAACAGGCGGCTTCGTTAATTTTGCCTTCGTAAGTAAAAACCAGCCCGGCCTGTTGTCCCGGTTCCAGCGCCAGCCCGTCTAATTCCACCAGGTTCAGTTTCCGTTCGAAAGGTAGCGGGGTCCCGTCGCGGCTGATCCCGCTGAGAACCAAACCCGGGTTCAGGGTGAAAATCACTTTTGAAACCGGTTCGCGGTGATTGTTTTCAATGCTGATCCGGCTTTCGCACGAAATTGTTTCGCCCAGATGTCTCAGCCTGATGTCGTAATTTTTTACCTGAACCGGTTTAATATCCGCATACTGATCGTTGAGGCTGATCATTTCGCTGCGCAGTTTCTGATCGGTCATAAATGAACTGACATGCCGGCGCCCCAGGTAAGCTCCGGCCACGATGCACAGTGTGCCGAGAACCAGCGAAATATAACGCATACGCTCCGATTGCGGTAGCCGCCGCAGCAAAATAATGGTAAAGAAAATACTGCCCAACCCCAGGAAAAAGTACATGCCCCGGTGGACCAGAATGGTCTCCAGATTTCCGAAGCCGACAAAATCGGAAAAAGTCAAGGGGATATTGAAGGCCATGTAATCGAACAGGTAATATACCTTATCCTGCAGATAAAACAGCGAAACAGCCACGTAGCCCAGCAAAACCACGAAAGTGACTGCCTGGTTCCGGATGACCGACATGAGCAGGAAGGATAAACCCATGATGAAAATCAAGGTGGGCACGCTGATCAGCAAAAAGTAATACAGGTAGCTTTCCCAGTTTACAATGACGTTTTTTGAGATCAGGTTGAAAATCAGGGCAATCGTCAGAATAATCAGGTTGAGAACGATAAACACCGCCAGGTTTCCAAGTGTTTTTCCGATCACATATTCCCCGTTTGTCATGGGGCGCATGTAGATGACCTCGGTGGTATCGAGTTTTTTGTCCCGTTTCAGAAAGTCGGAGGCAAGAAAAATCGCGATAACCGCCTGCACTACGTTCAGTAACAGCAGGTTCACGTACGGGATCAGCGAAGGCAGCGCTTTCATGCTCCATTCGCCCACGCCCCCGTTCGACTGAATCAGCACGCCAAGGTTAAAAAAAGTAAGGATAACCATCGACAGGATCGCGAAAATCCGGAAAAACCAGCTTCGCAGTAAGGTTTTGGTCTCGTACAGGGCAATTGACCGGATATGATGAAAGGAAATCATATTTTATTCTTTTTTAGGTTATATGGCTGTCCACTGATTTAGCTTGTTCTCCATGAAGTAAACATAGGCATGTTCGAGGTTCGGATCGATATGGTTTCCGTAATAGCCGTTAATCTCGTCGGCCACCACCTGGATTTCCCATCCCTCGCTGGTGGGCACGGTCGAAATCACCGGGTATTTCTCGTTGATCTCCATGTACTCCGACTCGGTTGCTTTGATCAGCCAGACCTTATCGCCGGCCTGCGCCACCAGGTCGTCGGGAGAACCGCTGTAAGCCAGTTCGCCCCGGTTCAGTAATGCCATGTTTTTGCAGGTACTCGAAATGTCGCCAACAATATGGGTCGACAAAATAATGACAACGTCCCTGGTTGAGATGGTTGACAACAGGTTGCGGAAGCGGATCCGCTCTTCCGGGTCGAGCCCCGTGGTTGGTTCGTCAACAATGATGATCCGCGGGTTATTGATCAAGGCCTGCGCGATACCGAGGCGGCGCTTCATCCCGCCCGACAACCGGTTGGCCTGGCGGTCGCGCGCTTCGAACAGCCCCACTTCCTCCAGCATCCGGTCAACAGCCCGCGAACGTTCTTTGCCGTCCTTCATTCCGGCGAGCCGGGCAGCGTAATCCAGAAATTCGTAGGTGGTCAGCTTGGAGAAAAAACGAAAATCCTGCGGAAGATAACCCAGCATCTTCCGGATTTGCTTCCTGTTTTTTACCAGGTCGTAACCGTCAACCGTCACTTTGCCGTGACTGGGTTTCATCAGGGTAACCAGAATGCGCATCAGCGTCGATTTCCCGGCGCCGTTCGGACCGAGTAAACCAAACATGCCATCGTTAATCTCCATGGAAATATCGTTGATTGCCCGGTTACCATTCGGGTAAATTTTGCTTAGACCTTCAATGGTGATTTTCACACGTTTTTTTTTAAAGTTATCGAATTCAGTTATCAGACTTTATTTTAGTGTAAACGTTTAATCCGTTGCCCGTGAATTTAAAAGAGAAAGCCGATAAATTGTATTTTTTCCGACTAACGTTCGGTTTTAAACGGTAAGCCGGTTTGTTTTTATCGAAAATCTTCAAACACAGATGGATTCTGAAACAAAACCGTCCGTGCGCTTTTCTTCGGTTTTTGATGGCGCCGGAACAGAAAAAAAGCCGGCAATAATGTCTGCCGGCTGTTCATTGTTTAATTATTCTATCAAAAGGGAAATAAAGAAAACGTCATCGGATCAATCCGGCACAGGCCTATTCAATCACGATCTTGTCTTTGGTATCGGCAGGTTTTTTCCTGATAATTTCAATTTTTTCACGGCCTCCGCTTAAGTCTTTTTTCCGGTACGAAATCATCCCGGGCTCGTCGAGGTCAATCACATTTCCTTTCGCCCTGAAGTGAACGACATGCGGCGGGGCCGGAGGCCTCGGACCTTCGCCGCGAAACTTCATCACATCCATCCCGTCAGGTCCGTCATGTCGCCGCATCCGGATAAGCTGACACAACGAATCCTTGTCGGAAACAGCAAACCCGCGCATCACAAATTCACGTTCATCCGGAGACATAAACAACATCTTCCGGTGTCTCCCCGGACCATCCATTTCGAATCGATGAAATCTCCCTTTCAGCGCCGAATCCGCTTCGAAAGGAAAATTGCCGTCAAAATCCCATTTAAAACCGGTGTTGCCGTAAATAAGCGTATCGAGTACCGTTTTTTCACCATCAACGATTTTCACCATTTTCAGGCGTTTTACTTTTTCGTCTTTTTTTGCCTCATCTGTCGATTGGCCCATTGATATACCGGAGATCAGCAACAGGCTTGAAACGACAAACAGGCTGATGTTAAATTGTGTTTTCATAATGCTTATTTTTGTTATACTTTTTCATACCGGACAAAGATAGATCCGGGCCCTGCCAAAAATGAGTTAATGCCCGGTTAAACTCTGTTAAGGAAAAGTTAAAAGCTAAACAACTGTTTTTGTAATAGTTATCTTTGATGCATGAACAAGCGAACCTTTACCCTGATCATGGGACTGATGGGACTATCCATTATCGGGATCATCGTCATTCAACTGGTGTGGATTAACAATGCCATCCGGGTAAAAAATGAATTATTCGACCGCAGCGTGAACGATGCGCTTGTTAATACTGCCCGGAGGCTTGAAAACAGGCAGGACATCCGGCACATCAGCCGCTTCGCGGTTCCCGACAGCCTGGTTTGGATCGGGCATGCCGGTCCGCCCCCGCCTCCGCCCAAATCGGTCAGAATTATCCGCGATACCGGGGCCCCGGGAAATACCCGCTTCGAAATAAAAACCGACAGCGACCAGCAGGTACAGGTGTTCACCTTCAACAGCGATAACGGAAAAGAAGGACACAGCGAGAGCTTTGTTTTTGCAGGCAAAGACACCATTTTTACGAACTCCCGGGCCATCTTCAAATTAAACCAGGCCCGTTTGGACTCGCTGCAAAAAGCCGCCGACAGCTTCGGGTTTCAATTCCCGGGTGCCAGGCAGCGTTTTGATCTGAAAACACAACGGCTACGCCAGTTCACCCGGCAGTTTGTTGCCGAAATCGCGGCCCTCGACGACCAGCCCGTACCCCTCGACGAGATCCGGGAAATGGTTGAGACAGAACTTACCGACAAAGGGATCCCGATTGAATTTGACCTGGCAATTACGGAAAACGACACCATCCGTAAGCTGACCGAACGGGCCGACAGCCTGGCCCTGGCGAACAGCAAATACAAAACCAGTTTATTCCCGCACGCGATTTTCGACCGGAACAGCAACCTGCTCATCCATTTTCCCGGACAGGACCGTTTTATCTACCGGTCGGTTTCCTGGCTGCTGGCTGCTTCGCTGCTGTTTTCGCTGATCATGCTGCTAACCTTCAGCCTGAGCATTCTGTTTATGCTGAAGCAAAAGAAAATATCGGAAATGAAATCGGACTTCATCAATAACATGACCCACGAGTTTAAAACCCCGCTGGCCACCATTTCAGTAGCTGCCGACTCCATCGTCAACGAAAAAGTGATCACGCAACCGGAGCGGATCAACTATTTTGTTGGCATGATCCGGAAAGAAAACATCCGCATGAACCGGCAAATTGAAGATATCCTGACCATTGCCCGCCTGGATAACAAGGATTTTGAGTTTAGCTGGGAACCCGTGAATGTACACCTGGTAATCGAAGATGTGGTGCACAGCATCCTGCTCCAGGTTGAAGCCCGCGGAGGCGAACTAAGCTCCAGACTGAATGCCGTCAACCCGACTGTTACCACCGACAAAAACCACTGCGCGAATATCATTTACAACCTGCTCGACAATGCCAATAAATATTCGCCCGACAAACCGCAAATTACCATCGAAACAAAAAATACCGGCCACGGCATCCTGATTTCGGTCCGTGACAAAGGCATCGGCATGACGAAAGCCGTGCAATCGAAAATCTTTGAACGCTTTTACCGGCAAGCCAGCGGCAATATCCATAACGTGAAAGGATTCGGGCTTGGCCTCAGTTATGTGAAAGCGGTTGTTGAGGCCAACCAGGGAACCATTGCCGTGCATAGCGAAGCCGGCAAAGGCAGCCGTTTTGATGTATTTTTACCATTTTTAAGGCACAGTTAATGACAACAACAAACCCACATATCTTTTTGGTAGAAGACGAGCCCAGCTTCGGGGCCGTACTCAGGTCGTACCTCGAATTGAACGACTTTAAAGTGAGCTGGGTCGACGACGGGAAATATGCGCTGGAACGGTTCAGGAACGGACAGTACGACATTTGCCTGCTGGATGTGATGCTCCCGAATGTCGACGGCTTTACCATTGGCAAAGAAATCCGCCGGATCGACCAAAATATCCCTTTCATTTTTTTAACGGCCAAAACCCTGAAAGAAGATGTCATCGAAGGCTTTCGCATCGGGGCCGACGATTATGTGACCAAGCCGTTCGACACCGAAGTGTTGATTTGTAAGATCAGGGCCATCCTCAACCGCGACCGCAGGCAAACCGGCCAGCCGGCCGACGAGTACCGGATCGGCAGTTACCTGTTTCACCTGAAGAAAAGGAGCATCACGCGCGAGGGGAACGAACAGCAACTTTCGCCGCGCGAAGCCGAATTGCTTCAATTGCTTTGCGAATACAAAAATGAATTGCTGCCCCGCGAAACCGCGCTCAAAAAAATATGGGGCGACGACGGCTACTTTACAGCCCGCAGCATGGATGTGTTTATCACCAGGCTGCGGAAATATCTGGCCGACGACCCTTCGGTCGGGATCAGGAACATCCACAGCAGCGGTTTTATCCTGAACGTACCCGAATAAAACGGCGCCTACCTTCCGGGCTGGTAGGCCGACTGGTTTAAAATACCCTGGTAGTTGGTGTCCGCCATCAGTTCGGGCAGGCTGACTTCCGGGTTTTTCTTCATATACGACCGCACAATCTGCCAGCCCAGCCAGGCGCCTGCCCGTCCGGGCGAATCGGTTGTAAAACCCGACGTGTAAGGCGCTTCATCCACATATCGTTTGATGTCCATCCGTTCGGTCGAAAACAGCAACTTGTGTTCGGCCAGGTAGGTCCACATCATTTCTTCACGCGCTTTGCAAAAGGCCAGTTGCTTTTTCGTGTAGCCAATCTTCAGGGTATCATGCACGTCAGGGAGCATGGCATCCAGAAAATAAAGAATCTTTCCTTCATAGATCATACGGTCGACCACGAAAGGGGCGCCACCCTCAAACGGGAACTCGGTCGATCCCCAGGCGTACATGACCTCAGGAACAATTTTTTGCGGGTGCATGTTCCGGCTTATATAAGCCGGGATCCCCAATCGCGGATAATAGCTAAACCCGGCGCCCAGGTACTTGTCGAGGCTAATCCCGATCAGGCTGTCAGTCATCACCACCGACTGGTTAAAACCACTGATACAGGTATAAATATCCGGGATCACTTTTTCGGGGAAATAATAGTGGTAATAGCGAAATGCTCTGGTCAATGCATCTTTGAGTTGGTCTTTACGGATAAGCTGGTCGGCTTTTTCTTTTAAACCAATAATCATGGTGTCGGTCAGGAAAAGCTGTAACTGGCTGTCATAATCCGGATCGTCCGGGCCCCCGATCCGGATCATCTCGTAGGTAAAGACCGGCATAAAATCCTTAAAATTCGTCTCAATTTCCCGAAGTTTTTTCTCCGGTTCTTCCGAGGCGGAAAACAGATCATCGTCCAGGCTGTAAAACCGGAGGTCGATTTGAACGCCCGACAGGTCGACTTTAAGCGGGTTCCGCTGGCAGGAAAACAACAACACAGCCATAAAAACGGTTACGAATACACGGTACATCGGTAGCTTTTTTAGGATACATGGTACATTTTTCATATAAACCCGGTTCGTTTGAATTTATTTCGACGAGTATAAAGAAAAAATGCCAATAAAGGGAAAAACGAATTAAACAGATTGATATTTTGAAATTAATATTCGAGATTTGTGAATGAAAACCCGTATTTTCAAGCGTTCAGTTACACAGAAACATTCAGAAACATGAAAAAAACAGCCACAATTCTCAGTCTTTTTCTAATCATGCTCAGCGCATCGGCCCAGGAGCGCTTTACCAAATCGTTTCGGCTTGGGTTTACAACCAGTCCGTCAGTAAACTGGATGAGCTCCGGGAAAAACGAGATTTCGCGGGGAAAAGCCATTGCCGGATTTGATTTTGGGCTGAATGCCGACTTCTTTTTTGACATGCAGGAAAGATACGCCTTCACCACCGGATTACTGGTGAGCAGTACCGGCGGCGAACTCGATTTCTACCTGCCCGATGACTTTATCTTTGCCGGCGAAGTCATCAAACCGGGAAGCAGCATCCGTTACCGGCTGCAATACCTGGAGGTACCCCTGGCCATTAAGTTAAAAACCAGCGATTTTCAGCGCTGGTCGTATTGGGGGCAATTTGGGCTTTCGGGGTTCATGAACATTGGCGCCAAAGGCACGACCAACGACGGGGTATTGGACAAAACCGATATCAACCGCGAAATCAAATTATTCAACCTGGCCATGAACCTGGGTATCGGCTCCGAGTATGATCTTGGTCGGGGTAATTCGTTACAGATCGGACTGGTCTTCAAAAACGGTTTCGTGGATGTTACAAAAGATAAAAGCATCCACGATAAAACCATCCTGAATTCACTTCAGCTTAAGCTTGGATTGGTTTTCTGAGAATAATGCCTGTTTTTCTGCGATTTCGATTATTTTTGCCCGCGTTAAACCACCTATTGTATGAAGATTGCACTGGCCCAGTTAAATTATCACATTGCCAATTTTGAAGAGAATTCAGAAAAAATCATTTCAGCCATTCAAAAAGCAAAAGAGCAGGGAGCCGATTTGGTTGTTTTCTCAGAATTATCGGTAACCGGTTACTACCCGCACGATCTGCTGGAACGAAAAGAATTCATCGAACAAGCGGAAACCGCCGTCAGACATATTGCCGGCTTCTGCACCGGCATTGCCGCCCTGGTTGGCGCCCCGAGCATCAACACCGGCAGCCGGGGTAAAAAGTTGTACAACTCGGCCTGGTTCCTGAACAACGGACAAGTCGAAACCATTCGGCACAAATCCCTGTTGCCGACCTATGATATCTTCGACGAGTACCGTCATTTTGAGCCCAACCAGGATTTTAACATCATTGCCTACAAAGGGAAAAAACTGGCCGTAACCATTTGCGAAGACTTGTGGGACGAGCAGCCTACCCAAAACGAATTTGGCCGGGATAAGCTGTACCAAACCTCGCCGATGGCAGAACTTAGCAAGCTGAACCCCGATCTGGTGATCAACCTGTCGGCCTCGCCTTTCTCGTACAACCAGGAAAACTGGCGTAAAAATATCCTGGTGAAAAATGCCATCCAATACGGTCTGCCAATCGTTTACGTGAACCAAACCGGGGCCCAGACCGAGCTCATCTTCGACGGCGGTTCGTGTGTTGTAAAAGCCGACGGGACCATTCCTGTTGAACTGGCCTATTTCAAGGAAGATTTTGCCCTGGTCGATACCGAAAACCTGCAGCCGGTCGGGCAGGAAAAAACCGATTATATTGTTAAAATTTACCAGGCGCTGGTGTTGGGTATCCGGGATTATTTCCGGAAAATGAATTTCACCGATGTGGTGCTGGGCCTATCCGGGGGGATTGACTCGGCAGTGGTTTGCGCGCTTGCCGTGGAAGCCCTCGGCCATCAGCATGTCCGTGGCATCCTGATGCCCTCGCGCTATTCGTCCGATCACAGCGTGGCCGACGCCATTCAACTGGCCGATAAGCTGAAAGTCCGCTACGACATCATTGGTATCCAAAAAATGGTGAATGAGTTTGAAAATGAGCTCAGCCCGATCTTTGAAAACCTGCCGCCCGGGGTAGCCGAAGAAAATATCCAGGCCCGGAGCCGGGGAATCGTGGTCATGGCCGTTTCCAACAAGTTCGGCAGCATCCTGCTGAATACCACCAATAAAAGCGAATGTGCCGTGGGCTACGGAACCTTATACGGCGACATGAACGGCGGACTCTCCGTTTTGGGCGATGTGTACAAAACCGATGTGTACAAACTGGCCAGGTACATCAACCGCAACGAGGAAATCATTCCTGAAAACAGCATCCTGAAACCGCCTTCGGCCGAACTTCGCCCCGACCAGAAAGACAGCGATTCGCTTCCCGACTATGACCTGCTGGATGCCATCCTGTTCAATTACATCGAACTGAACCAATCGCCCGAGGAAATTATAAAAAAAGGATTTGACCGGGATACGGTATTAAAAACAATACGCCTGGTAAATCAAAATGAATATAAACGGTTTCAGGCCCCTCCCATTTTGAGGGTCAGTTCAAAAGCGTTTGGTTTTGGCCGGAAAATGCCCCTTGTTGCCAAATATACATAAGTAAAACGCACTTTTGATGAAGTCGTAAAATACGGTTCAAATTTCAACAGATCAAACGGATCACGGGCCGAAAATAACTTGTGAAAACTTTCATGTTTCACAAATTTGACTAACTTTGATGCTGTAAAACATGTAAATCAGAACCTATGCTGAGTCAAGAACTGGGGATTAAAGAAATTTTCGAAAACCCAAAGTCGGTTTTTAGCCTGCTGAGTCCCGAAGAAAAAGAAGATCTGCTTACTCATATTACCATCACCCTGTTCAGGAAGAACGAATTTATTTATAAAGAAGGCGATACGCCTGCCGCTTTTATTTTTCTGATCGAAGGGAAAGTGAAAATTTTTAAGGAAGGAGTCGGCGGCCGCGAACAGATTATCCGAATGACCAAGCCGATGGGTTATGTTGGTTACCGGGCCCTGCTGGCCGAAGAAATTCACATCGCCTCGGCTGTTACCCTCGAAGATTCGCTGGTTTGCTCGGTAAATGCCGATCACTTTTTTGGCAAACTCCTGCGCAATGCCGATTTTTCGGGACGTATCCTCCGGAAACTGGCCCGCGAACTGGGCTTCTCCAATTCGCGAACCGTTACCCTGACGCAAAAACACATCCGGGGCCGCCTGGCCGAGTCGCTGCTGCTTTTAAAGGAAAAATACGGTTTCGAAAACGACGGCGTCTCCCTGAAAGCATATATGTCGCGCGAAGACATCGCCAACCTGTCGAACATGACCACTTCGAACGCCATTCGTACCCTGTCGACTTTCGCGGGCGAGAAAGTCATTGCCATTGACGGACGAAAGATCAAAATCCTCGACCTGCACAAACTCGAACGGATCAGTAAATTAGGCTAAGAAAAAGCTGACACACACATCTCATTCCTGAATATACACCCGGCGTACACGTTGCGAAATTCCGGTGAGCGCTTCATAAGGGATGGTGCCCATCCAGCGCGCCAGTTCTTCCAGCCTGATGTGCTCGCCCATCAATTCGACCTGGTCGCCGGCCTTAACATCAAGCCCGGTGATATCGATCATGGTCATATCCATACAGATATTCCCGATAACCGGACAAGCACGGCCGTTTATCCAGACCCATCCTGCCCCATTGCTTAAACGCCGATCGTAGCCATCGGCATAGCCAACCGGGATAATGGCGATGGACGAGGTCCGGTCGACCTGGCCTTTCCGGCTGTAACCAACCGTTTCGCCCGGTTCAACCTGTTTCACCTGCGACACAATGGTGGTCCAGCGGGCAACAGTTTCGGCTTGCACCGCCCCCGACTGCGCAACACCGTATAAGCCGATCCCCAAACGGACCATGTCGAGCTGAAGATCGGGAAAACGTTCAATTCCGGCAGAATTCAGCAGGTGACGGATCACCTGATTCGGCTGTGACCGGACGACCAGCTCGCTTAAATCCATATAGTGGCGGTACTGCCCGCGTGTAAATTCGTCTTGTTCCGGATCGTCGCTGGCGGCCAGGTGCGAAAAGACCGACTGAATCCGTAAACGCCCTTCTGACGGGACACGGGCGGCGATTTCCCTCAGCTCCTCTTCCGACGAGAAACCCAGGCGGTGCATGCCCGTTTCTATTTTCAGATGAACCGGATAATCCTGTACCGCCATCCGCCGGGCTGCCTGGTCAAACAACAGAAAAACCTCTTTCGAATAAATATTGGGTTCCAAACGGTACTCCAGCATCATTTCAAAGCTGTGTTCCTCCGGGTTCATCACGATCACGGGTGTTTCAATCCCGGCTTGCCGCAACTCCAGTCCTTCATCGGCGACAGCCACCGCCAGGTAATCCACCTGCTGAAATTCCAGGGTCCGGGCAATCTCGATGGTGCCGCTCCCGTACGAAAACGCCTTGACCATCACCATCACTTTTGTTTTCGGCTTCAGCAGCGCCTTATAGCGGTTCAGGTTCTCGGTGAGGGCATTCAGGTTAATTTCCAGTTGAGTTTCGTGAAATTTCTTTTGCAATACGGCTGCGATCCGCTCGAAACGAAACTCGCGGGCCCCTTTCAGCAAAATACACTCATCGCTGAAAGACGAGGGGCGGTAGTGGGCCATAAATTCATCGGTACTCCGGTAAAACATGGCCTGATCCGAAAACAAAGCCTGGTGTTTCCAAAGCTCTTCGCCAATCCCGATCAAACGGTCGATCCGGTATAGCAATACCAGGCGGGCCACTACCCGGGCCAATTCCCCGGAGCTAAAGCCGGATTGCCTGATATCGGAAAGAATCAAGGTTTGCACCCGCTTGCCGGGCGCCGCCTGACGGTTAAGAAACTGCAGGGCAATTTCCAGCGAGTTGATGTCGGAGTTATAATAATCGTTCACCAACAGGCAATTGTTGATGCCTTGTTTCAGTTCGAGGCGCATGGCGATGGCATGCAGGGATGAAAACCCTGATAAAACCCGTTCGTTCAGCAGGTTTTCAGCCACCATAAACGCCAGGGCATGGCAGGCATTTTCCACCGATGCGTCGTCGTCAAAGGGGATCTCAACATCTTTGTGTTCCTGCTTAAACTGAAATGACAGTCGTGTCGCTTTTCCCGTCCGTTCAGGCTGAATAAACAGATCGGCGCCCGGGTCGGTAAGCGACCAGCAGAACAAACGGGTGGATGTGCCAAAGTTCTTCAACTGGATCCGCTGATGCACCAACTCCTGGTCTTTCCGGCAAATTACCAGCCGACAGGATTCAAACAAGCGGAGTTTTTCATCGATCTTTTCCGCTTCATTTAAAAAATTCTCCTGGTGTGCATCCCCAATGTTGGTAAACAGCCCGACCGTCGGCGCAATAAGGCGGGCCAGTCGTTCCATTTCGCCTGGCTGAGAAATTCCGGCCTCAAAAACAGCCAGGTCAAACTGATCGGTCATGTTCCAGACCGAAAGCGGGACCCCCACCTGCGAGTTAAAGCTTTTGGGACTACGAATAATTTTATGGTCCTGCTGAAGCAAATCAAACAACCATTCTTTCACGATGGTCTTCCCGTTGCTGCCGGTTATGGCCAAAACCGGGTAACTGAACTGCCGGCGTACCGCGGCTGCCAGCTTTTGCAACGCCAGCAGCGAATCGTCAACCACGATAAACCCGGCTTCCGGGTAGTTCGAAAAGCTGATCGAACGATCTGAAACAACAAAATTACGGACACCTTTTGCATACAATTCGGCCAGGTGTTGATGCCCGTCGTGCCTGGCGCCTTTAATCGCGAAGAACAGGCAGGACGAACCGTCGGCCAGGGTGCGGCTGTCGATGGAAATGGTATGGATTTTATTCCCGGCCGGTTTATTTTCAGCCGGAAAAAACCGGCCGTCAACCAAGCTGGCAATTTCTTCAGTCTGGTAGTTTGTCATCAGGATTGTGATTTATGGTAACAAATCCGGCATAAGGGCTCATATTCGTTACGTTCGCCCAAGAGGACCTGCTTGTCGCCGGTAACCAGGCGATGCGAAAACTGGGCCACATTGCCGCAACGCACGCAAATGGCATGTACTTTCGATACGTAATCGGCAACCGCCATCAAGTCGGGCATCGGACCAAAAGGTTTTCCTTTAAAATCCATGTCGAGGCCGGCAACAATCACGCGAATTCCCTGATCGGCCAGTTTCGTGCAAACCTCAGTCAACCCTTTGTCAAAAAACTGGGCTTCGTCAATGCCCACCACTTCAACCCCCCCCGACAGTAACAGGATGGCCGATGAATGTTCAACAGGCGTACTTGGAATGGAATTTTCGTCATGCGAAACAACCGCTTCATGCGAATAACGCGTATCCGTAAGCGGTTTAAAGATTTCGACCTTTTGCCGGGCAAAGCGCGCCCGCCTTAAACGACGGATTAATTCTTCCGTTTTACCCGAGAACATCGAACCTGATATCACTTCAATACTGCCTCCCGGTTTCCGGTGACTGACATCTCTTTCAAGAAACATTTAACACGATTCAATTAAGATTTTAGTACTTTTACAAAAGTAACGATTTTGTCGGTTTAAATTGTTTATCAGAAAATATGGACAGAAACAAGTTAATACGGATCATTCAAAAAGATCTGGAAGAATTAAACGAAATAACACAGGGACTGGGTGATAAGACCCGGCTTACCAACTACGAGATTGAGTTTGCCCTGAGCAAATCGCGTATTTTGTTGCAGGAATTTGAATTTTTGAAAGAAATCAACAGCGCGGAAACGGAAACAAGCCCGCCGAAAAGCGATACGAGCCTGGTTGAGCGGGTAAAACAGGAAATAAGCCAAGCAGAGGAGCTTGTCATAAGCCTGCCGGAACAAGCAGAAATACATCTGCCGGAAAAACAGCCCGAAGCCGTTGTGAGCGAAAAAGCAGAAACGCCGGCACCTGCGCCTGAAGCAAAAGTGGCCGAACCAACCAACGGTTTTTCGACCGAAGCCCTGCCGGAGGCTGAAAAAAGTACAGTCGGCGCCAATCCGAAACATCCGGAAGCCGAATCCGACGAAGCTGAACCGGGCAAAAAGATTGTTGCCGACACCTTATCGCAGGGAAAATCGCTGAACGAACTATTGGCCGGCGTGGGCAAACTCGACCAGCAACTGGCCAGTTCGCCCATTAGCAAGCTGGAGTCGGCCATTGGCCTGAACGACCGTTTTCAGTACATTCGCGAGCTGTTTAACCACGATGCCGGTTTGTATCAGACAACCATCAGGCAACTGGACCAAATGCAAAACCTGGACGAGGCCGTTGGTTACCTGAGCAACAATTTTAAATGGCGGAAAAACGATACCAGCATCAAATTTGCACAACTGGTTAAACGAAGATTTTCAAACTGAAATGGCAAAATTATATTTGGTCCCCACCCCGATCGGGAACCTGGACGATATGACCTTCCGGGCCGTTAACATCCTGAAGTCGGTTGACCTGATTTTGGCTGAAGACACGCGTACCTCATCCAAACTGCTCCATCATTTCGGCATACAAAATAAACTAAGCTCGCACCATAAGTTCAATGAGCACCAAACGGCCGGAAACATTGCCCGGCGCATTGAAGCCGGCGAAAACATCGCCCTGATCTCAGATGCCGGCACCCCGGGAATCAGCGATCCCGGTTATTTGCTGGTGAAAAACTGCCTCGAAAACGGGATTGATGTCGAATGTCTTCCCGGCGCAACAGCCCTGATCCCTGCCCTGGTTAACTCGGGCCTGCCGTCAGACCGCTTTTGTTTCGAAGGTTTTCTGCCGGTGAAAAAGGGCCGCCAAAAGAAACTGCAATCACTGCAGGAAGAGGAAAGGACCATGATTTTCTACGAATCGCCTTACCGGCTGATCAAAACGCTGGAACAATTCTGCCAATTTTTTGGCGACGACAGGCAGGTTTCTGTGTCACGCGAGTTATCTAAATTGTACGAAGAAAACTACCGGGGAAAACTTTCGGATGTGCTGGAGCATTTTAAGGCGAAAACCATCAAAGGCGAAATTGTCATCGTTTTGGAAGGAAAACCCCTTCAAAAAGAGCTGGCCACGATGTCTTAAGTTTATTTTTGGGGTTAAATGCAATGGCGCAATAAACCCGGAATATGTTGCAGCCTGAGACTGGTTGCAGGTTCCGGCCAGGCTGCGAGACCGTCTCACATTAGGGAGTGAACCGTTCTTCATCCTGGTCCTGATTGATCACGACAAACTACGGCCGAATGAACCCGCCACAGCTTGTTCCTGTACAGATCTTTACCCCTCGCCCAGGTCAGGTTACGTTAAATAACAAGCAAACCAACCGGGTGGCGTGGTTTTTAACCGCGCATTCCGTCATCGCCGGTTAAAACCGGCACACCCGGGGCGCATCGGGGAAGCAGCACGCATTTAAGATAAGGCCTAATTGGGTTTTGTTAAATATCGTTGTTAAAACCAGGTAAGTTTTAAGTTTATTACTTGAGTCCACTCCGAAAAGTCTGAGTTCATTGATTTTGCATAAATAATTATCATCATAATCAGGATTTTACTATTTTCGTTATTCCTTTCTGTCAAATAAAAAAATGGAAACACAATCTTTACGAGCGTATGCTTGAGATGGAAAAAGAAAAGAATGCGCTACCGGAAAAGCTGCTGAAAGAGAGAAAATAATAGTGGATTAATAATAGAATAATATCATAAACCTTAAGGAATAATTTAAACAGGGTAGTCAGGTTTATGCAATGCCCCTTCTTGTTATGTCCGACAGATTCCAAAATAAATACCGCATCCCAACAGGAGCTTAAAGAGCTTTTTACCGCGCCAACACTTTTGAAACAACGGGTGGTACTCACGCTGATCTATTCGCCATAATCACTAAATCACGTTACGCTCCCGGCGTATCCGGGAGAGGTATGCCCCCATACCGGCAAAAACGCAAAAAAAGCAGGGCTTAAACATCAAGTCGCTGATGCAAACTGAACTGAAAAGCACAAAAACCTGCAACATGTCAATGAACGGCGGGCTCTTTCCTGCCCATTCTATCTGTGAAATCCAATAAAAACCTTCAATAAGTGCATAGCCCTGACCGGCGGGTGTCGTTCAACCGGGAACAATCGCTGGGCGTTGCACGCCGCTCATGTTCCTATTTATTATGGGCAGTTTTTCTTGTCGTCACTTCGTTTTGTTCTTGCTGCATTTAATTAAGTAAAAAGGATAATTCTCGATTACTTCTGTTACTTCAAAAAGTCCTACAATCCCAAATTCTTCCTCTATAGTTTCTCTGTCGTAAAAGAATATTTTAACTCCTCCAAACATCTCAAATTGGTCTTTGCTTATTTGAGTTCCTTTTCCATATGTTTGGGCATCTTTTGTTACAGCAGTAAAAATCATAAAACCGTTTTCTGTCAATTGGTTAAAACAGTCTTGGATTAATTTTTTCCGCTCATTGTTATCCAACAAGTATATTAATCCGTAACAAAATACTCCGTCATATAATTTGTCATCAAAAGGCATATCAGTTACTGACCCATGATAAATTGTCAAGTCATTTCCAAAATTCTTTTTTGCTAATTCAATGGCAGTTTGAGAAATTTCAATTCCGGTAACTGTCATTCCATTGTCCTTGAATATTTTCGCATTACGTCCATAGCCAATTCCTGGAATGAGTACAGTTTTTATTTTATGCTCAACAAAAAAGTCCTTTGCTAAAACGGTTGATTTTGAAGGCTCTAAACCCCACATTTCTTGCTTGTCCTTAAATGCCTCTTCCCAAAATTCTGTCATTGTCTATAAGCTATTTTTGTTATTGAGTGTTGTCTTTTTAAATTGCCCATAACGGATTGCAATATGGCCAGTGGCGGTTTGCGGGCTTCGTCATTGTCCACCGTTACAAGCCTTGATGCGGGGCAGAAAGCTTCAAACTCCCACAACCCCCGCCATTGGCTATATTGCCTGTTGAACTAAACCCGCCTACGCGGGTAGTGTTTTAAAAGTACCCGATTCTTCCTATACTCCGGAATTATTCACCATTAAAATTTCTGAATATGAGAAAGAAATCGGGTTTAACTATTGTTGAGCAGGCTGTTGTGCTTGTTCCTGAGTTTGAAAAAGTTGCCGGGAAGCTGGAGCAACAGGTTACTTTACGCGGACAAAGCAAAAGTACATTAAATAATTACATCCGCCGCATCGCCCTGTTTGTAGTCCATTTCGGAAAACTGCCCGAACAGATCGATCCCGAAGAGATCAACGAGTACCTGGCAGCTTTGGCCCGCGATCCCCGCTCGCCTTCGCGCAGCAGTTTTAAACACATGGTGTATGGGCTGCGTTACTATTACCGCTTGCCGGGGATGAACAAAAATGCCATTGCCCTGCCTTCGCTGAAAGGAAATACCAAACTGCCGGTCATCCTGAACCAACAGGAGCTTAAAGAGCTTTTTACCGCGCCAACGCTTTTGAAACAACGGGTGGTGCTCACGCTGATCTATTCGTCATAATCACTAAATCACTTTACGCTCCCGGCGTATCCGGGAGAGGTATGCCCCCATACCGGCAAAAACGCAAAAAAAGCAGGGCTTAAACATCAAGTCGCTGATGCAAACTGAACTGAAAAGCACAAAAACCTGCAACATGTCAATGAACGGCGGGCTGTTTCCTGCCCATTCTATCTGTGAAATCCAATAAAAACCTTCAATAAGTGCATAGCCCTGAACCCGGCGGGTGTAGTTCAACCGGGAACAATCGCTGGGCGCTGCACGCCGCTCATGTTCCTATTTATTAGCATTACCAACTGGCCTTTTTCATTCTGTCAACCAGTTTAATGCTTCATTTGTAATTTTCTCATACCAAACTTTCTCGTTATCACATTCATTCGCTATCTCATTTGAACGGTCAAAAAATCGTTTTACATGTCTTGGTTCAGGGATATATGATGCTTTATAAGAATCATCCACCATTTTTTGGAAAATATTCAATGGTAATGGAACAATTGTAGATGTACCGCCATAATAGCTGATATTCATCTTATGCAAAGCATAGAAATGAGCAATACAAGCATCATTAATGTTTGGTGCAATAAAAAGACAATAAGCAGGCTTGTTAGTTTCCTTTTTTAGTTTTGCAAGGTGTCGTGTTACTGGCTCTCCTTCCGTTTCGTATTGTCTTTGACCGCTTTGCATAGTTACTTCAACTGTCAGTCCAAAATCGCCATAATCACAAATAATGTCTGCCATGTTTCCTTGTGCGGTTGACATTGGATTTCCGAAGTCATCAAATTTTAAATTTGCTTTTATGTTTCCGCCATCTAGCATTGTCATTGCTCGCCAAGTATTCCATTCTAACATTAGCGGAGCATCATATAGCGAATTGTCCAGTATTTGAGTAAAAGTAGTATTTATGTCTTCGAATGAACGATAGTCCTTAATTGCACCAATTTGCTCAGTTATAATCGTTTCTTTTCTGCTCTCCAATTCGTCTGCAAAAATGTTTTTAATTTCTTGCAATGATAGTGCTTCAGATATTTGTAAATGAGGAAATTCAGTCCGTATCTTTTGTTCAAGCAATTCTCTATTGTCGGTTAAAAGTGCAGGAATTAAAGGATTACCCAAATATGCAACATATTGACTTTCATTATTTACAAAACAAGGCTCTCTGTCGGCGTGACTTAAAAAATAATCAACCTCCTGAATTTTTTCAGGAACAATCGAAATTGATTTGCCTAAATGTGAAATATTTACCAAACCTGTTGCCCTTAAATAACGAAAACATGCATCAGCATAATCTCGCATATTACTTGCTTTGGTTTTCAAGAATTTTGCAGTCGAAGCGTCATTGGTTTCTCTTGTTTTTGTATTTCCCGAACTTATATCATTGCTGTAAATGTCTCTAAGTTCCTGTTCCAAATATCTTGCACGGAACTTCTTGTAATTCCCTTCATTTTGAGCTTTTTCAATTCTGAATTGGTCAATTTTAGCAACAATGGTATCGAATTGCCTGTAATCAACTAATTGCAATCCGAATAACATTAATTCGTCAAATTTCAGAGAACCAAAGTGCCGAACCAATCGGAATAGTTCTAAGTATGGCTTAACCCAAAAATCTGCTGAATTTTCTGTTGGCTTATGATATGGCGATGGTATTTGAAATTTGAGTAATTGCCTTAAAAAGATTTCCTCTTTACGTTTTGCTTCAACTAATTCGGCACCCGCAGGAGTTAATCTAATCGTGGGAGATAAAACAACAAAACCAAGCGATTTCGGGGCTCGGTTTATTCTGTCTCTTGCACTAAAGGCTGGGTCATTTGCACCTTCACCATTGAAAAAGTTTTCTTCTTTCAACAGTTCCATAAATGCTCTTTGGGTGTCTGTGTTCCATCTTTGACCTGAAAAATGAGTACTCAACAACTCAATTTCAGGAATCATTTTAGCTGGAGTTCTCGGTGATGTTGTAACGAATATTACTTTGCTGTCAATCCTTGCCATAATCTATTTAAAATGCTAATTCCGTTTGAAGTTCCAACTTTGGATATTTTTTGATTGCCTCGTTTCCATAATTTGATATTAAAATGTGACTCGCGGTAGATTTGAACCGATTCCTAATATTTACAGCATAGGATTTACCATATTCATCAACAATTAAATGATTATACAGTTTCTCTGTTAATGGAGTCCTGCCAATTACCATTAATGCTTTACATTTAAGGTTCAAAAAACTATTAGCTAATTCAGTATGGTTTTTTTCATTAAAACCATCTTTATACTCAGCATTTCCATAATCAGAGAAAACGCAATCGTAAGGAGGGTCTAAAAACATAAAATCATCTTCGTTAGCCATATCAAAAATGTTCTTATAATCCAAATTGTATATTTCTGTATTGGAAAGTAACTTGCTGTGTGCTTTGGTTACTAGGGAAGTATTGAGGTTAGCATATCTGCCATAAGGAACATTAAATTCACCTTTTGCATTATACCTAATCATGCCCGAATAAGCGGTTTTATTGATAAAAAAGTACAAAAGAGCATCGGAATATTTCTTTTCTATCAAATCGTTGAACATATCTCTGATTTGGTAATACAAAGCCTCATTTTCGTCATCAACTCTTAAATCAGGTGTTTTCGCTTTTAACTCTTCAAACTTTCTTCGATTGATTAAGTATTTTTTTTCTATTTCCTGAAGCTCTTTACTAAGTAACTCAAAATCTGATTTAACTCCTTTGTAAAAAGCCATCAATTTCGAGTTAATGTCGTTTATTATAGCTTTTTTAGGTTCAAGATGAAAGAACAATGCTCCACCTCCAAAAAAGGGTTCAATATACCTTCCTGTGAAATTGGGTATGTGTTTTATTAAATGAGGTATTTCTTTCGATTTACCGCCCCTATATTTTACAAGTGGTTTCATATATTTTACTTTTTAAATCCAGATTTATACTCTATTACGCTTTCATGTACAATATCAAGTACTTTCTCTGCATTTTCCTCATCTTTAACAACTGAATAAATCTGTTCAGCGAGCCAAAGGTTTAACAACTGGTCTTTGTCTGTTTCTAATAAATCGGCAAGGATATAAACTTGTTCTCTTTTTGAACGTCTTTCTCCACGCTCAATCTTACAATATGTAGCTGTGTCAATTTCCAAAGCAGCAGCCAATTGTCTTTGAGGCATTTGTTTTAGTTCCCTTAACTGTTTAATCCTATCAGCAAACAACATATTGCGAAATTTTGTCTTGACATTATTTGGCAAATATAAATCTTTAAATTGTAAAAGTCAATTTTTCTTTCTGCAAACTTCTTAATCATTGGTAGGCTGTCTTTTCTTCGGCTTGTTGGTAACGTGCCGAGTATAAAAGCTGGCGGGGAATGAACGGCAAACACGTTCCCGATAGCTCAGGACTAACTTAAACAGCCGAAGCGGTTAAAAAGACACTGCAACCCCGCTTGATTTTATACTGTATTGAACTAAATCCGCCTGCGCGGATAGTGTTTTAAAAGTACCCGATTCTTTCAGAACTTCGAGATTTTTAACCATTAAAATTTCTGAATATGAGAAAGAAATCGGGTTTAACTATTGTTGAGCAGGCCATTGTGCTTGTTCCTGAGTTTGAAAAAGTTGCCGGGAAGCTGGAGCAACAGGTTACTTTACGCGGACAAAGCAAAAGTACGTTAAATAATTACATCCGCCGCATCGCCCTGTTTGTGGTCCATTTCGGGAAGCTTCCCGAGCAGATCGATCCCGAAGAGATCAACGAGTACCTGCAGCTTTGGCCCGCGATCCCCGCTCGCCTTCGCGCAGCAGCTTTAAACACATGGTGTACGGGCTGCGTTACTATTACCGCTTGCCGGGGATGAACAAAAATGCCATTGCCCTGCCTTCGCTGAAAGGAAATACCAAACTGCCGGTCATCCTGAACCAACAGGAGCTTAAAGAGCTTTTTACCCCACCAACGCTTTTGAAACAACGGGTGGTGCTCACGCTGATCTATTCGTCATAATCAATAAATCACTTTACGCTCCCGGCGTATCCGGGAGAGGTATGCCCCCATACCGGCAAAAACACAAAAAAAGCAGGGCTTAAACATCACCTCGCTGATGCAAACTGAACTGAAAAGCACAAAAACCTGCAACATGTCAATGAACGTCGGGCTCTTTCCTGCCCATTCTATCTGTGAAATCCAATAAAAACCTTCAATAAGTGCATAGCCCTCAGCCCGGCGGGTGTAGTTCAACCGGGAACAATCGCTGGGCGCTGCACGCCGCTCATGTTCCTATTTATTGGCATTAGTTGTTCTTTTTTTGTCCTTTAATCATAAGACCATAAAATATTAATCCACTACCAATGACCCCTAATGAACTCCATGCTGTCTCTGAATTAGGGTTAAAAACTTTAGTCAGGACTATAACTAAAAATCCAGCCGACATGAAATAGAAAACCCATTTAAAGGATTTGCTTGCATAAATGCTCTCCCCTTGTTTAATCGTTTTTGTTTGATTATCAGAGTTCAATTCGTTTATATATTCATTCGACAATTTTGGAAAATCTATCACTAATTTTTTAAAGTCATCTTTTACTGGTAAAACATTCAGTCTGTTTATTTTATACCTTGTATTGTTTGTTAGGTTGATAATAAAACTATCAAACGTTCTGTCTTCCTGAAAAACGTAATTATCAACTAAGTCCCAAGAAATCTTAATATTTCTTTCCCAACTAAAGAAAAATCTGCGAATCCAAACGTGAATAAAACCTTCATTAGTGAAAATCACTTTTACTTTCGCCATACCAATTTGATTGGCAATATAAAATGAAATCAGGAGTATTGCTATAAACTGCAATATTGAAATAATCTTATATTGGGTTCTTGGTAAATATTCAACAATTAATACAGATAATGAGCATAATACCACAATCATTGCGATTATAAATCTACTTCTCGAATGTATTTTAATATGATATTCTCTTTCTTTCATTTCTGTCTAATCTTATTGCGTGCTGACTTTTACAATTAATGCCAACGGATACATGTATAAAACGTTGGGGATTGCGGGCTTCGTCCCTGTCTGCCGTTGCAAAAGCCGATGCGGGGCAGAAAACATCAAATAACCACTTAAACCCCAATGTTTTATACATGATGTTGAACTAAATCCGCCTACGCGGATAGCTGTTTTAAAAGTACCCGATTCTTTCAGAACTTCGAGATTTTTAACCATTAAAATTTCTGAATATGAGAAAGAAATCGGGTTTAACTATTGTTGAGCAGGCCATTGTGCTTGTTCCTGAGTTTGAAAAGGTTGCCGGGAAGCTGGAGCAACAGGTTACCTTGCGCGGACAAAGCAAAAGTACGTTAAATAATTACATCCGCCGCATCGCCCTGTTTGTGGTCCGTTTCGGGAAGCTTCCCGAGCAGATCGATCCCGAAGAGATCAACGAGTACCTGGCAGCTTTGGCCCGCGATCCCCGCTCGCCTTCGCGCAGCAGTTTCAAGCACATGGTGTACGGGCTGCGCTACTATTACCGCTTGCCGGGGATGAACAAAAATGCCATTGCCCTGCCTTCGCTGAAAGGAAATACCAAACTGCCGGTCATCCTGAACCAACAGGAGCTTAAAGAGCTTTTTACCGCGCCAACGCTTTTGAAACAACGGGTGGTGCTCACGCTGATCTATTCGTCATAATCACTAAATCACGTTACGCTCCCGGCGTATCCGGGAGAGGTATGCCCCCATACCGGCAAAAACGCAAAAAAAGCAGGGCTTAAACATCACCTCGCTGATGCAAACTGAACTGAAAAGCACAAAAACCTGCAACATGTCAATGAACGGCGGGCTGTTTCCTGCCCATTCTATCTGTGAAATCCAATAAAAACCTTCAATAAGTGCATAGACCTCAGCCCGGCGGGTGTAGTTCAACCGGGAACAATCGCTGGGCGCTGCACGCCGCTCATGTTCCTATTTATTAGCACACGTAGTTTTTATTTCATTATTTCATTTCAAATTTGCTAGATAAATGAATTCTTGAATCACAGTCCTAAGGTCTGTTTTTATGTTATCAATATCTTGTCTAATTGCATTAAAACGCCTGCTGTGAGCAGATTTATCACCAATATCTTTTAAGCTTGGTAAAGCTCTTTTTGTATTGCGCGACAGATTAAGGGAAGTTTCATTGAGTGTGACAGAAATCATATCTCTTAAGAACATAAAATCGCCATCTTTTTTTATTTTAGAATCAATGCCTTTTGCTTCAAAGACTTCAATTATCAGTGTTTCAAGTAATCTTCTAATCATAACCGCACATGCGTCATACCAACCTTTCTCGTAGCAACCGTTTATTTGATTTGAAATTTTTTCAATATATCCACGAGTGTTTTTTACCAATGGTTTATAAACAATCATTTCACTCCCAGCGATGGTTCCTTCCGCTGGTGGCAACCATACTTTAGGGGTAATTTTATTTATTTCACCTGAAAGCTCAATTACCTTATTGAGAAATTCTTTGTCCATTTATTTACCGGTTATATAAATGTTTTCCCATTGCTTCAAATATTTTTTCTATTTGGTCTGGTGTTGCATCAGAAGATATATGAACTTGAATATTAATATTTAGCCCGGGAAGATTGGGATTGGGATTGGGATTAGGATTAGTATTTGGTTTTTGAATATTTTCAATAGGTTTCTCAATTTTTGGTTTTGATTCAACTTGAGGTGACGGTTTTTGAGCTTTGGGCTCAGTTTTTACTTTTTTTACAGTCTTTTTTGTTGATTCTGTAGTGTTTGAAGTGTCTGCCTCCAGCAATGTCAAATAAAATGCAATTATCCTATCTGCACCATTACTCCCAACACCTGTATGATTCATGAACCAAGATTTTATTTTTAATCTATCAGGATTAGGTTCTGGAAATGCATCAAGTAATTCTTTGGGATAAATCTTATTAATTAAGTCTTTGCATAAATCTGGATATTGGATATCATCTCTATACTTTCTTGCCATATCTTGGTCAACATTGCCATTATCGTCAATAAGACCAATCATTTTTAATGGCGTCATGATATTTGTTTTTGCAGATACTTCTGTCATACCAAGAATAGATGCTAGATAATTCGTTGATATTGTGCCTGGAATACTTTTTTTAAATTGAGTTCTCAGACTTTTCCAGTGACTGACTGGAATGTTCGGAAATGTTTTATTCTCTTTTGCCATAATTTATAGGTTTGAAGTTATTTTACTATGTGTGCTAACGGACGGAACTATATGCAGTTGCCGACTGCGGGTTGCTTTCCTGTCGAACCCCACAGCCGTTGTTGCGGGCTACTTGGCTTGTTGCCAGCACGGAAACGGCAATTGACATATAGTTTTTGTTATGGGTTCGTTTTTTAATAATTTCTGTGTCTAATTAATTCTTTGAATGCGTCAATTAAATTGTCGTAATGCATAATTCTTATATTATTTCTTTTCTGAAATTTTCGACCAATTTCATAAGTCTTTTCTGAAAAATCATTTCTCCGACCTGCAACAACAACATAATTTAGTCTCGATTTGTCTAGCTTATGAAATTCTTTTGGTAGGTCGATTCTTGGATTCTTGTATTTCTCAAATATCAAACTTAAACTTGAAAAATTTGATTCTAGCCAAGAATCCCAATCCTCAGCCTGCTTTATGCCTTTTCTGAAAGTGTCTCCAAACTCACCGTTTTTTTGAGTTATCTGTCCATATGGATTTTCCAATTCGATAAAAACAAAACTATATCCTCCGGAACTTCTCCCAATTAATAAATAGTCAGCTTTATACGTTGACGGAAATTCAAATTCTTTAAATAAATATGCGACATGATGTCCAAATGTGTACCATTGAAAGATTGAGCCAATTAAATTGTAGTATTTATTCTCATTTATAAAATTGAGAATATCTCGCTCTGTAATATCTGAATTTAATAACACTTGAAATTCAGTCTCAATCTTTTTGTTGATTGTGGTCTCTTTCAATGTGTCTGGATTGAGTAGATTGTTGGGGAAGAGGGAATTATAATATCTTGCAGCTTCAGGTAGAATTTCGTGGTATTTAAATAGTTCCTCTGTTGTCCATCCGTCGGACAACAAATACGATTTTTCTTTAAACGATTCCGCTTGCTCAAGTCGAATCCGTTCTTCATCAGTCAAAATATGATAATCTCTATCGTAAAGCATTTTTCGATTCATTTACTATTTAGTTTCCAAGCTGCGACTCAAAATGACCCATAACGGACGGAACTATATACAGTTGGGGATTGCGGGTTGCGTTCCTGTCGAGCTACACCGCCGCTGTTGCGGGCTGTGCGGTTGTTTGTCCGCACCGAAACCCCAATTGATATATAGTTTTTGTTATAGGGCGTTTTCATTTGTCTCATTTATAGTTGAATTGAATCTGTAAATATCAACATCTGTCGTTGTCCCTGTCCTGTATAGAAATTCTATTGTTTTTAAGTCGTGTCCTAATGCTGGTGTCGAACTATCTTCGTTTGTGTCAATGTACATGATAATTTCTAATACCGAGTTCAATTGAAATTGCGTTTTTAAATCATTGATAATCTCGATTTTGTCGAACAGCTTAAAGATAATCTCATCAACCAATTTGTCAATTTGTAAGTATTCGTGTCCTTTGTCAGTGGATAATCTCCAACTAGCAAATTCCAAAATTGGTTTAAACTGTCCTTTATCTCCTTTTCTCCAAGAGTCTGTCGGTTTAATACCAAGCCGATTTGTCACCTCGTCTGTGTCAAAGTTGTCTCCTGTAAGAGCAAAATAAACATATGAATTACCTGTCTCCATTAGCGTTTCTTAAATGCCCTATAACGTCTGTGTAAATTTATATGAAATATATTTCCGTTTTGTCGGATGGAAAGTGAAATATATTCATCCAAATCCGGGAAATATCGTTATACGTCGGGCTATTATTCGGGTAAGGTTACGGAAGTAGTCAGGCTGTATCATTTGTTTAGTTTTTTACGGTTTACAATTTACAATAATTTGTCACTAGTGTCCAAAAGATTTTTTTAGAAACCTTTGTAAGTTATTATAATATAGTCAATTAAAAGCAAATAATCCACGTGTCGATTTGAATTCATTTCGCATCTTGCAGCCTGGAAATAAACCCGGGCAAATATGAACAGCGGCAAATATGTATTCAGTCAACTGGTAGAGTTCCTGCCAAAGAGAGTTTTTGATATGATTGTTAAGCGACATAACGGAGACAAATGGGTGAAGACATTCACCTGCTGGAACCAATTGCTCGTCATGATGTATGGGCAATTGGCCTCGTGTGACAGCCTCAGAGAGGTCGCGTGCATAATTGACGCTATCAAAAGCAAGAGCTACCATCTCGGATTTGGCACCGGAGAGATTAAACTGAGCAATCTTTCCTATGCCAATATGAACCGGGACTACAAGATATTTGAAGAGTTTGCCTTTTTCATGATTAATCTTGCTCAAAGCAAGCGAATCAACAGACCATTCGAATTGCGTGGAAAGTTCTATGCGCTCGATTCCACCACGATAGATCTTTGCCTGAGCTTGTTCAAGTGGGCATACTTTAGAAAGAACAAGGGTGGCATCAAAGTTCACACACTCTTTGACGTAGTAACCCAAATACCGACTTACATTCATATTACGGAAGCAAAAGTTCACGACGTGAATGTGATGGATGAGATTCCCTATGAGCCGTATGCGTTCTACATTTTTGACAAGGGATATTATGACCTCGCAAGGCTGCATACATTCAACACGATCGGTTCCTGGTTTGTCATCCGACAGAAGTCTCACCTTAAGTATGAAGTTATTGATGGTGAAGAGCTTTTGGATGGAGCGGACAACGTTTTGCTTGACCAGACGATACGCCTTACCGGCTACCAGACCCAAAAGAAGTATCCCTGCGTGTTGAGAAGGATCGTTTACTATGCTCCTGACCTTAAAAGAACGTTCACCTTCCTGACCAACAATGTCAGCATCAAGGCCAAAGACATCGCCATGCTGTATAAGCAACGCTGGCAGGTGGAGCTGTTTTTTCGGTGGATAAAGCAACATCTCCGTGTCACATCCTTCTGGGGCAATACCGAGAATGCCGTGAGGATACAAATTTATGTTGCGGTTATCACATACTGTCTGGTGGCCATCGTCGAGCATGACTGCCAGTTGGGCAGGACTACATTCAATGTGCTTCGCGTGATCAGTAGAGTACTGACAGACAAAACGAACATCAGAGATCTTTTCCTGACCTCCGGGGACATTGATGATATATATGAACAAGCCGCTCAACTTGAATTTGCCTTTAAGTATTAGTTATTGAAAATTTATTGGACACTAGTGATAATTTGTTTTAACAATTGTGCCCGAATCGTGAAAAGTTTATGTCAATGAGATCGGAGGCACCACCTGCTTGTCAAAAAAAATCATTCCCCCTGAAACCTTACAACTCCATCCGTAGCCTGATCTGCCTCTTCACCGGTTCGTTCGGTAACCAGACAACCCTCCTGATTGGCAGGGAAACGCCTTCCTGTTTATCAACCGGAAACGGTTAATAATTTTGTTAATAAATAATCACTGTTAAGTATTTGATTTTGGATGAGATTGTCGGAATTTTATATGTAAAACACTAAATTTTCATTCTAATCTTTTACATGATGACAAAAATTTCAGAAACCGGCCACGCGAATAATGTGGCTAACTTCGAAAGTTTAATTTCTTTCGCGAACGGATACGGCACAGCCTACAATCCTTCAAAATCAAGCCTGGTTATATCGGCATTGCAAGCGTTGCTTCGGCAGGCCCAATCATCACTTGAACAGGTAAACAGCGCCCTGGCCGATAATGGCAATGCCGTTGCCTCGCGCGAAGTGGCGTTTAAACCCTTAAGCAAACTAATGACCCGGGTAATGAACGCAGCCCGATCGAGCGACATTCCCCATGCCATGCTCAACGACATTCAGGCTGTCATCCGCAAAATCCAGGGCGGAAGGGCTACCCCAAAACGAACAGAAGAAGAAAAAGCGGCTCAGCAAGCCGAGGGCAATGGCGTAAAAGAAATTTCGAGCTCGCAAATGAGCTTCGACAGCCGCATGGCAAACCTCGATAAGCTGATTAAACTGCTGGCTGCCATCCCGGCATATGCTCCAAACGAAGAAGAGCTGAAAGTGGCAAGCCTGCAACTGCTCCTCGATCATTTACGCGGGCTCGATACCGGGGTAGTGAACAGTACCACCCAATTAAGCAATGCCCGCATTTCACGAAACCAGCTCCTGTACCTTCCCGAAACCGGTCTGGTTGGGGTTGCCTTATCGGTAAAAGTATATATCAAGGCTGTTTTTGGCGCAACAAGCCCCCAGTATAAACAAGTCTCGGGACTTGTTTTCCGTAATGGCCACTGATAACGCATTCTTCATCAAATAATGCTTCACAAATCAAACTACAGTTATTATACCCGCATCTGTAGTTTGATTTTATGCCCCGTAGTTTTAAGAATCGATACGGTCGGGTTTAAAACAACGATCGTTGTCGATGCAACAGCAATGGTTGGAGATCAAATAAGCGCAGTTGTTTGTCTAATAACCACCGTCGGTTATGAAACTTATGTCGTCATTTAATAAACAGCCGTCGTCGTGATTAAAACCACGATGGTAAATTCAAATTGGCGTACAGTTCGTTATAAATCAAACCCCGCCGAAAGCAAACTGCCGTTGAACACAAGCAAAAAGTAATTTGTTTGTGATGAAAATTAACGACGGAAGTATGGATCATTCAAAAAAAGAATTACCTGTCGTCACGTTCGGCGTGGCAAATGACTGGCGCGAATGGCTCGCATCGAATCATTCCGGTACAACCGGGCTGTGGTTACGCTTTTTCAAGAAAGACTCGGGCAAACAAACATTCAACTACAGCCAGGCGCTCGACGAAGCCCTCTGTTACGGCTGGATTGACGGGCAGGCGAAACGTGTCGACGAGGAGTCGTATATGCAGAAATTCACTCCCCGCCGGAAAAACAGCTTATGGTCGAAACGGAATACCGAACACATTGAACGGCTGATCCGGGAGGGGCGTATGAAACCGGCAGGACTGAAAGAAATTGAAGATGCCAAAGCCGACGGCAGGTGGGCAAAAGCCTACAATTCGCCGGTCAATATGGAGCTCCCCGATGATTTCCGGGACGAACTGGCCAAAGACCGGAAGGCGCTCGCATTCTTCGAATCGTTAAATAAAACAAACAAGTACGCCATCGTTTGGCGCCTCGAAACGGCCAAAAAACCGGAAACCAGGAAACGACGCATGGACAAAATTTTGGACATGCTTTCAAAAGGTGAGAAATTTCATTAAAAGCGGCCTGGTTCTGCCTTTACCCGATCGATTTTAAAAATCCCGGTGACCGGCGATGTTTCGAAAGCTGCTCGTAAGCATAGGCAATCTTCAGCAAAACCGGTTCGCTCCATGCCCTTCCGAAAAACGAAATACCGACCGGCAAACCATGCACATAACCCGCCGGGACCGAAATATTGGGATAACCGGCGACTGCTGCCGCGCCGCTTGATCCGCCAATGAAATGATCGCCGTTCACCAGGTCAATTGGCCACGCCGGGGCATTTGTCGGGGCCAGCAACGCATCCAGCCGGTGTTCGTCCATTAATTGGTCAATACCTTGCGAACGCGATTTTATTTTCGAAGTTTTCAGGGCCTCCGGGTAAGCCGGATCATCCAGTCCCCTGGTATTTTGCGCCTCCTCGAAAATTTCCTGGTCAAACCAGGGCATTTCACGGTCGGCATGGGTGCGGTTAAATTCAATTAGTTCGGCCAGACTTTTCACCGGGCTGTTTTCCCGGGCGCTCAGGTAGGCATTCAGGTCGGCTTTTAACTCCGAAACCAACACCTGCCATTCGGCTTTGCTCCACTCGCCCATGCTGTCAAAGGTTAGCTTGTCAACCAAAACAGCCCCGGCCGCTTCCAGTTGGTTGATGGCCTGTTCCATCAGCCGATCCACCTCGCTGTGAAAGCCAAAATAGCTTCTGACAATCCCGATCCGGGCGCCTTTCAACCCATCCGCATCCAGAAAACGGGTATAGTCGGTAAAAATTTCTCCTTTTTCGAGATTGGTTTCGGCATCCTGCTGATCAAACTCAGCCAGGGCGCCCAGCAGGATCGCGGCATCCGTAACAGTCCGGGCCATGGGCCCCGCGGTATCCTGGCTGTGCGAGATCGGGATGATTCCGTCGCGGCTCCACAGTCCCAACGTGGGTTTAATACCAACAATCCCGTTTATGCCCGAGGGGCAAACAATCGACCCGTCTGTTTCGGTGCCGATACCAACCGCACACAGGTTGGCCGAAACAGCGGCGCCCGTTCCCGAGCTGGAACCGCAGGGACTACGGTCGAGACAAAACGGGTTGCGTACCTGTCCGCCGCGGGCGCTCCAGCCGCTCGACGATCTGGATGAGCGAATATTGGCCCACTCGCTCAGGTTGGTTTTTCCAAGCAATACAGCCCCGGCTTCACGGAGCTTTTTTACGATGAAGGCATCGTTGGGGGCAGAAATCCCTGCCAGCGCCAGCGAACCGGCAGTGGTCATCATCCGGTCGCCGGTATCTATGTTGTCTTTAATCAGCACCGGGATGCCATGTAAAGGGCCGCGAACAGATCCCGATCTTCGTTCTTCATCCAAACCGGCGGCAATTTCAAGGGCATCGGGATTCAGCTCGATCACCGAATTGAGCAGCTGATCTGCTTCCGCGATTCGGTCCAGGTACTGCCTGCAAAGAGCGACTGCCGTCAGGGTGCCGCCGGTCATTTGTTCCTGCAGGCGGCTAATGCTTGCTTCATTCAGGCTAAACTCTGCCGGATTAATTTCGCGGGTTCCGTTTTCTTTGGAAGCCTGACATGCGGCCAGGCCCATCATGGATATGGCCGGGAGCCCGGCCAATGCCGATTTCATAAAGTACCGTCGTTTCATGGATGCGCAGTTCAAATTTTCATCCAAGTTAACGAAAGCTTTTGATCAGAACAAAAGTGAAGAAAAATGGGTGTACGTGAAATTAGATGGTTATGTGATTTTTTTTTCTAACTTTCCATATAAGAAAGATTTATTATTGCGTTCATATTTACAGAATAAAGTAACCAGTTACGTCCGCTGTGATAAGTGTCTTTTTGTTATCGTTAGGAAATTAATAATTATGCCATGAGGTATTTGAGTGGTTTGTTCAAGTTTATATCATCCTGGATTCTCTTTTGTTTAGTTCCTCCGGCTGCCTTTTCGCAGGTAGCCATAACCGATAATCCTGGTTTAAAAATTGACGAATCTGTTTTTATCGCGGATGGGGCCGAAGTTTGTATCGAAAAAGATACGTACATTTCAAGCGCGTCTTTTCTTGATAATAAAGGCGTTATATACTTCCGCAGTGTTGACGGAATGGAGCTTAGCTGGCCGGATGGCGACCTTGGCGATGGTTTCTTTTGGTTTGAAGGAGGGGATCATTCCATTTTTGTCGGAGACGGGAAAGTTGGCAACCTGGTGACCAACACGCCTGCCGGTGTCGATTTGCTGGGGGATTTGCTTGTCGGAAATTCGTTGCAGTTGCTATCGGGAATTGTTAATGTCGCCGACGGGAAAGCGCTGTTTGTTGAAAATCCCGAAGAAGGATCTGTCTTGTTCGGGAATTCCCCTTCCAATACCAGTTATGTGATTGGGACACTTGGGCGGAATTGCAATACGGAAGGGACTTATTTCTTCCCGGTTGGGAGCGGCCGCGGGTTCCATCCGCTGTCTGTCGCCGGTGCATCGGCAACTGCCGGTATAAGTGTTTTGTTTGATGAAAGTATACCTGTAACCGTGGCAAACAGGTGGCCCTCAACAACGAACGATCTTGTCCCGGAAATTGGCTGGAGTATCAGCTCTCCCTTCGACTACATGGAGTTTAATGTAGCTCCGTCGGCCTTAGGGGATAATAATGAAATATTGCAAGCGGATGTTGACCTTCTTTTTTCCCCGGGATCGTTTTATTCAAATTACACGATGGTTGGTTTGCGCAACGAAACAAACGGGTTTTATCGTCCGGCGACAGCGAAAACCGGGAACGGAAATTATGTATTAAGCAACATCGGGCAACTGGTTTTACCAAACTTCTTTCTGATAAGCGCTACGCGTTCAACAGGTTCTTCGCAATTTGTAATACCCGGGTCAGATCAATTTGATTTGGTACGGCTTACCGTTTATAACCGGCTTGGCGTGCGAATATTCTTTAACGATCACTATTCAGGCGAGTTTGATGCCAGGAATTACCCATCGGGCACCTATTTCTACGAACTTGTTCTGGAACAAAATGCTGGCAGGCGTTTGATTAGAAATTTCATTGAAATAAAGCATGAATAATAACTTTACCTATATAAGAAATTTCCGGCATTTACTACTCCTGATCCACCTGCTCGGGATTAGTCTTATGGCTCATTCCCAGGATGTCGTTATGCACACCCAGGGACTGACCAAACAAGAATTTTTAAATCCCGCCTACAATTCGTTTAAAGACTATGTTTCGGTTACCGTGGCAGCAAGGCATCAGTGGCAGGCGAAAATTGCGGGCCGTCCCGAAACCTACGCGGCAGACGTTTATGTGCCCCTTCATCTTTCCAGATTAGGGCTGGGACTAGTCGTGTTGAACGAGAAAATAGGATTACGGGATAAAACATCGGTTCAAGGAACTCTGGCGCATAATGTTCGGTTAGGGGAGACGAGTTTTTTAGCTTTCGGTTATGGCCTGGGAGTTGAAAGCACAGCTTACGATCAGGACCGGATTATAACGGATGATTCTAATTTTGTGCCCGGGCTATACGACTTGAATTCCATGTTAATGAATGTTTCCCTGGGCTTGTTTTACTACTCCCCTCATTTCTTTGCCGGCGCCAGTTCTTATGGATTAGTTAATAAAAAGAGAATTAGCGACGAATGGTATCTTCCCGGATTTGACTTCAATTTTGGTACAATCCATCAACTGAACCGGAATGTCGTGTTTCGTCCCGACTTAGTGATAAAATATTATCCGGTATCGGAGGTGGAATATCGTACGCAAAGCCTGACACAAGACAAATTTAAAGAACCTGTTTTCGACCTTTCCGCTAATTTTCTGTTTGGGCATAAAGTATGGTTGGGAACAAGCCGGAGGTTTAAGCAAGCGCAGATTTTTTCATTTGATATTATTCTTGCGGACCGGTTAAAATTGGGCTATACCTATGAATTAGGGATCGGTAAAGGCCTGAATCAGTTTGATTCACAAGGGGTGCGTCTTGCATGGAACCTGTTGTTTGAGAATGCAAGAAACGGATTTACTGCCGCATCAGGACGTCATAGGCCTTCTAATACGAATTATTTATATAAATAAGATGATATGGGATACAAAAACTTTACTTTATTGTCGGTTTTATTCTTTTGTTCCTTTTTCTCCTTTTCGCAGAAACTACATCAGGCATTTGAGCGGCAGGATTACGGGACAATCCTAAGTTTTTTGGATAAAAAAGGGGTAAACGGGATCAATAATGTTACAGAATGTAAAGACGTCGCCGTAGTTGCCTTATGGGCAGGCAGGTATGGCGAGGCTGTCAAACTTTACAGGAAGGCTCTTTCTTTGAACGAGAATGCCCTGACGCGCGAAGATTCCAGAAATTATGCATTTGCCCTGATCCATGAAGGGAGATTTAAAGAGTTCGTCAACGATCCTTTTTTTGCGGACAATAAGGATTTTTGGATTACCCTTCTGGTTGATGCAACGCTCCGCGCGATTAATGATAATGACACCGTTTATTCTGCTGAAAAATGGTCCATGTTAAACCTGCCGGGACTGATACCGCAATACGGTTTCACCACGCAGGGCAATAAAATAATATATTCCAAACCTAAATATGCAGCAACAGACAGCCTGAAGTCCGTTCTTGAACACTTTGTCATTAATTCCCGCTATGGCGAGTTGACCGATATCGCTGCCGTATCGCTGGATAAGACGGCCTCCGGCGAAATTGCAACAAAAAAGGCCCGGGTGGATATTCCCCTGAAAACGTATTCCCGTATCGCTACAGCCAATTACGTCGGGCCGGATACGCTTTTCTATACCGAAGTACCTTTAAATGGGAAACCGGAGAAAATAAAAGCAATAGACGGTTTTAAAAAGTTTCCTTTCAATTCAAACAAATATGCCTGTGCCATGCCTTTTTACGATCAACGCGCCGACCGGCTGTATTTTTGTTCGCAAATGCCCGGTGGCTACGGCGGATGGGATGTTTATTACTCTGACTGGAGAAATGGCGAGTGGAGTAAGCCTGTCAATTTGGGCGATAAAGTGAATACTCCTCTTAACGAAATTTTCCCCTCGATCAATAATAACGGCGACCTGGTGTTTTCATCCGACGGAAGGGACGGTGCCGGTGGTTTTGACAATTATATATTTTATTTTGAGGACAATACCACGGTAAACCTTGCCATGTATAACTCCGAACTGGATGATTATTGTTTCAGAAGTCTGGAAACCGATACCGAGGAATATGTCCTTACCATGAGGGGAAATGATGCCGTCGGTTTTTATACCAGAAAAGGAGCTGTTGTTCCTGAGAAGAAAGATATTCCTGAAATCGCCGCTAAACTTCCTGTAGTCGCGGAAGGCTTGACAAAGGATACCCTGAAACTGATTAACAGGTTTGACGCGGAACAATATCTTGTGATATACTATGATGTGGATTCGTTCAGGATTAAAGAAAAATACGACGGACTACTGGATAAATTTGTTGATCTGCTTTCCAGTATCGATGTAGGAACTGTTTTTATCCGGAGCTATACCGATCCGGATGGGAATACGCGGTATAACGACTACCTGTCATACCTGAGGGCAGAAGGCGTAAATAAATACCTGGTTGACCGCTTGGGAAAAAGCTTCGGCGAAAAAGTGACCATGCTTGTTGCCGGGGAAAAATATGCTTCGGGTAAAAATAAAAAGGAAGAGCGGAAAACGGAGATGATGATTTCGGATGACAAACCTCAGTACAACCTGCTGTATGCCTATAAAATCGGACAGGGGCACGATCTGGTTGAGGTAGCCAATCTTTTCCATAATAACCTCTCCTATTTACGCGAAATAAATAAAACGGAAGATGACAAATTACCTGCCGACGGCGTTGTATTGGTTGGCATCCGGGCCTTACATAAGGTTAAGGAATCCGATACGATGTACAACATCGCGAAAAGATACGGGAGCGCTGTCGAGGATATTAAAAATGTAAACAGAAAATCAGATAATACCATCGTGTTAGGCGAAAAATTGATTATTCCTTTGGGTAAAAACAATCGTGAAGGAGTAAAAACGGGAGAACTGATTTCTGAAAACAGAACTCAGAAGAATCTGTTGTATTCCTACAAATCTGAACAAGGACAAACCCTGGCCGAAATCGCCAGCCTTTTCCATAATAGCCTCTCCTATTTACGCGAAATAAATAAGACAGAACAAGACAAGTTACCTGCTGATGGAGTTGTATTGGTTGAAATCCGGGCGTCACATAAGGTCAGGGAATTTGATACCTTGTACAACATTGCGAAAAGATACGGAAGCACTGTCGAGGATATTAAAAATGTAAACAGGAAAGCTGATAATATCATCGTGTTAGGTGAAAAATTGATTATCCCTTTGGGTAGAAACAATCGTGAAAGAGTAAAAACGGGAGAACTGATCTCTGAAAACAGAGCGCAAAAGAATCTGTTGTATCCCTACAAAATTGAACAAGGACAAACCCTGTCCGAAGTAGCCAGTCTTTTCCATAACAACCTCCCTTATTTACGCGAAATAAATAAGACAGAACAAGACGAGTTACCTGCTGACGGAGTTGTATTGGTTGAGATCCAGACCTTACATACGGTCAAGGAATTCGATACCTTGTACAACATTGCGAAAAGATACGGAAGCACTGTCGAGGGTATTAAAAATATCAACAGAAAAGCTGATAATACCATATTGCTGGGTGAACAATTGATTATCCCATTATCGAATTAACTTAAAATCTATATAAAATGAGAAAAAGTTACGTCATTTTAGCTGGTATTCTTTTGCTATTATCGTTTACCGGCTCCGGACAAAGCGGGGGGGTAAGTATTGGCAAAGGAAATTTACCTGCTTATGAAAAGGCAATTTTAGAGATTGTGTCAGAATCTAAAGGTATTTTGATCCCAAGAATGACAACAACACAACGCCAGGCAATTTTCAATGATAATGACATGGAGGCAAAAGGATTGCTGGTATACGACACAACGGCGGATTGCCTGTATGCATGGGATGGACAGATCTGGAATTCGTTTTGTAATTCCGGTTCGGTTACTGTCGGCTCAGGAAATACCTTTCCGGCTGAACCGGCTTTAGGTGAAATTTTTTTCAACACAACAACCGGACAACTCTATTATAATAACGGGACAACCTGGGTGTCAACAGGTAATGCTACTGTTCCAACGGAAACACTGACCACGCTCACCGACAATGGCGACGGGACACTGACCTACGTTGACGAGAACGGGGCCTCCACGGTGATCGACCTTGTCGCCATCATCTCCGGTAACGGAACGCCAACCAGCCTGACAGACAATGGCGACGGCACAATGACCTACACCAATGAGGACGGGGTCGGCACGGTAATCAACACCACGGTCCTTGGCGCCAACGTGCAGATCGCCGATGGTACGATCGACATTGACGGCGACGGCACACCCGATAACAACCTAAACCTGCAGGATATTGTCAACAACATCGGCCTTATCGTGTCTGCGCAGGAAACACTGACCACCCTCACCGATAACGGCGACGGGACACTGACTTACGTCGACGAGAACGGGGCCCCCACGGTGATCGACCTTACCGCGCTCATCTCCGGTAACGGAACGCCAACCAGCCTGACAGACAACGGCGACGGCACACTGACCTACACCAATGAGGACGGGGTCGGCACGGTAATCAACACCACGGTCCTTGGCGCCAACGTGCAGATCGCCGATGGTACGGTCGACATTGACGGCGACGGCACACCCGATAACAACCTAAACCTGCAGGATATTGTCAACAACATCGGTCTTATCGTGTCTGCGCAGGAAACACTGACCACCCTCACCGATAACGGCGACGGGACACTGACTTACGTCGACGAGAACGGGGCCCCCACGGTGATCGACCTTACCGCGCTCATCTCCGGTAACGGAACGCCAACCAGCCTGACAGACAACGGCGACGGCACAATGACCTACACCAATGAGGACGGGGTCGGCACGGTAATCAACACCACCGTCCTTGGCGCCAACGTGCAGATCGCCGATGGTACCGTCGACATTGACGGCGACGGCACACCGGATAACAACCTAAGCCTGCAGGATATTGTCAACAACATCGGCCTTATCGTGTCTGCGCAGGAAACACTGACCACCCTCACCGATAACGGCGACGGGACACTGACTTACGTCGACGAGAACGGGGCCCCCACGGTGATCGACCTTACCGCGCTCATCTCCGGTAACGGAACGCCAACCAGCCTGACAGACAACGGCGACGGCACAATGACCTACACCAATGAGGACGGGGTCGGCACGGTAATCAATACCACGGTCCTTAGCGCCAACGTGCAGATCGCCGATGGTACGATCGACATTGACGGCGACGGCACACCCGATAATAACCTAAGCCTGCAGGATATTGTCAACAACATCGGTCTTATCGTGTCTGCGCAGGAAACACTGACCACCCTCACCGACAACGGCGACGGTACTTACACCTATACCAGCGAGGATGCAACAACTACTACTATCAATACGATTGCCAATGAACCCTGGTTCGGTACTGACGATCATGCGCCAGCTACCCTGAATACAGAGGACATCTACACGATGGGACGTGTTGCAATAGGGGCTGTAGCAGTTAATGCGAATGCGGACCTCGAGCTTGCATCAACAACCAAAGGTTTACTGACAAACCGTGTTGCCTTAACAGCTACGACCAACCCTGCCCCGCTAAGCGCACATGTAGCCGGCATAGTGGTATATAATACGGCAACCTCCGGCAGTGTAACTCCCGGCATTTATTATAATGACGGGACAAAGTGGGTGGCGGTGGCCGGAGGTGGTATTAAAAAAGATGTTTACAGCGCTGAATATGCCGGGGCTACCCTGGTAGGCACTGGCCTTGGCAGTATGACCTCAGATAATACAGGTGCGCCAACCTACATGAATTATTACGAATGGACATCAACTCAAGCTATACAGCAGGAATACCAGGTTATGTTCAGATTTACACTACCGCTCAATTTCGTGGACTGGACAGCTACCCCGATCACCATCGACTATGTCGTGTCAGGAGTGGCGTCAATAGCAGTAGATGCGATTCCAATAGGTGGATCAACAGTGTCAACCAGCGGATCATCCACGACATGGGCGCAGGTTTCATTGAGCCCCGTTATGGTTGCGGGACAAACTGCGGTAATCGTTCTTAAACTTAGAAGCACCAGTGGAGGTATTGCCCGGGTTGGCGATATCACGTTGAATTATATGGCTAAATAAAAGGCGTCTCAGTCTTCCGGCCGACAGAGCGGGTAAGCTGTCAAAACAGGATGCCGGAAAAATATGGGTCAATGGCCGAAATCCTTCAAAAGGCAAATACGAAGGAACCAGGGCGAACGTCGAGGCCTGTTTGCTTTTGTAAAACGAGATACTTAATTTACAAACAGGAATTTATGGTATGAAAAAAAATTACATGAAGGTTATTGGATTTACGATATTTTGTGTTTTCCTTTCGATAACAGCACATGCCCAAAACGAGTTTATTACGACCTGGAAAACTGATAACCCGGGCACATCGGGCAGTACCTACATAACGATTCCCACCGAAGGAACCGGATACAATTATGATGTGGATTGGAACAACGACGGCATTTTCGAAGAGCTTGGCCTCACGGAAAGCGTAACCCACGATTTTGGCGTGGCAGGGACCTACACCATTCGCATACAGGGAACCTTCCCACGGATTTATTTTGTCAATACGGGCGATAAAGAGAAAATTCTTTCTGTTGACCAGTGGGGTACAAATGCCTGGGCTGAAATGGCTGGCGCCTTTTTTGGTTGTACTAACCTGGTAATCAATGCCGTTGATGCGCCAAATCTTACTAATGTAACAAGTATGGCTCAGATGTTCCTCGGTGCAAGCAATCTTGGCAGCAGCGGCAACTGGGCGTGGGACACGGGTAACGTGACCGACATGTCTAATATGTTCTTTGGAGCCACTGCTTTCAACGGGGACATCAGCACATGGGACACGGGTAACGTGACGGATATGTCTAATATGTTCTTTGGAGCCACTGCTTTTAACCAAAACATCGGTGCGTGGAACACGGGCAAGGTGGTTGATATGTCACTTATGTTTGGCGAGGCCAGTTCCTTCAACCAGGACATCTCCGCGTGGAATACGGGCAGTGTGGTTGATATGTCATATATGTTCGGCGAGGCCGGTTCCTTCAACGAGGACATCAGCGCGTGGGACACGGGCAAGGTGGTTGATATGTCCTTTATGTTTAGTGAAGCCACTGCTTTCAACCAAAACATTGGCGCGTGGGACACGGGCAGTGTGACGACGATGTCTAATATGTTTAGTGAAGCCACTGCTTTCAACCAAAACATTGGTTCGTGGAACACGGGCAGTGTGACGACGATGACCAATATGTTTTACGGAGCCAAAGCTTTCAACCAGGACATCGGCGCGTGGAATACGGGCAAGGTGACGACGATGTCTAATATGTTCTACGGAGCCACTGCCTTCAACCAAAACATCGGCACGTGGAACACGGGCAACGTGACGACGATGGTTAATATGTTTCAGGTAGCCACAGCTTTCAACCAAAACATCGGTTTGTGGGACACGGGCAAAGTGACGACGATGGCTGGGATGTTCCTGGGAGCCAAGGCTTTCAACCAAAACATCGGTTCGTGGAACACGGGCAGTGTGACGACGATGACTAATATGTTCAATGGAGCCACTGCTTTCAACGGAAACATCGGTTCGTGGAACACGGGCAGTGTAACGACAATGGCCGGTATGTTCCAGGGAGCCAGTTCTTTCAACGGGGACATTGGCGCGTGGGACACGGGCAGTGTAATAACGATGGCTAACATGTTCCAGGGAGCCAAAGCTTTCAACCAAAACATCGGCCTGTGGAACACGGGCAAAGTGACGATAATGACTGGTTTGTTCAATGGAGCCAGTTCCTTCAACCAGGACATCGGCGCGTGGAACACGGGCAAGGTGACGATGATGAATGGCTTATTCTTTGGCGCTACTTCCTTCAACCAGAATTTGGGAGGCTGGGATGTAACCGCCCTTACCATCGCAACAGGTATGTTTACCAACGTTACCCTCTCACTCGCCAATTACGATGCTTTACTTAACGGGTGGAGTGTGCAGAGCCTGCGGTCGGGTGTGATTTTTACAGGGGGCAACAGCTATTATTGCGATGGGCAGGCGGCCCGCGCCAGCATGATAAGCTCCAACGGCTGGGTGATTACCGATAGAGGGCTGGATTGTATGGGCTTAGGACTTATGCGGCATGGTAAATATTTTCAGGATTCGAACGAGAAACCAATGAAGTTTTGATTGTTGAGTTGATTTAAGTCGGAAACCTGGAAGGTTTGATCAAACATAACGATTGTTTCCATCGGGTCCTGCATCAACTATCAACTCGGGGATACCGGCCTGTTGTACAGTAAAAAATGGGATAACTTAGTTTGTTCATTTTTTAGTACCTCGCCGGTAAGTTTGATTTCAACCGGTACTTTTTTGAAGTTAAAAAAGAGACAGACCCCGATCCGGCAACTGCCGGACGGGGTGACCAGATTCTCAAGTATTCAAGACTTTTGATACAGCCTCTGCGCTAAAAAATTCTTACGCTGATTCATGAAATTGAATCAGTTGAATATATATTGCAGACCTTCACCTGGTTTCTGGGTTCCGGTATAAACACCCGTTTCAGTATCGCCCTGCTGTGTCCGCCATTCAGTCATCTGCATCCGAAAGTCATTCATGATACTTTCGTAACGGGGGTTGGTTGCCAGGTTGTGCAGTTCGTTCGGATCTGACTGGATGTCGTATAATTCTTCTTTCGGACGGTTGTGATATCTCCATAAAACAGCAGCCGCATGTTCGTCTGCAAACGAGCGGTTTAACCAGGAAGGCCAGTACTGGCGGCCGCCATCGTGATCTTTTGCTAAGTTAATATGTGTATGATAAAGCACTTCGGGCGCCAGGTTGAGGATGTATTTGTAACGGCTGCTGCGGATCATCCGCATGGGCGCCTGATTGATTGTTCCATCGCCGGTGTGGCTTGCAAATATTGGTTCGCGCCGGTTGTTTTCCTTACCGGTCAGCAAAGGGAGCAGGCTTCTTCCGTCGATTTGGTCGGGCTGTTTGGGCGCTTTCCCGCCGGCCAGTTCAATCGCCGTAGGCAGGATATCGACTAAGGACGCCAGGCTGTTCGATTCGGATGCACCTTTAACAACTCCGGGCCACCTGACGATTAACGGGACCCTGATACCGTAATCATAAAGATTCCATTTACCGAATGCCCATTGCGGTCCCTGATCGGCGGTGAATATAACGACGGTATTCTGGTCGAGCTGATATTTTGCCAGGCTTTCCAGCAGTTTTCCCACGTTGGTGTCCATTTTGGTGATATCGGTATAGTAGCGCGACCGGGCCACACGGGTCTCTTTGGTGTCGATGTGAATGGCCGGAACATCAACTTCCGAAGCATCGTATTCGGGTTTTTCAGGCCACATCACGTGGGGACTGTGGTCATTAACAACCAGCATAAACGGTTTTTTACTCTTCGACGCATCAGCTAACCACTGATCTACCGGCTCCATATTCAAATCAGTCCACAAAACGCCATCTTTCTCGTGTCCGGGTTCGGGAACATTGGTATGGTGAATCAGATCGAAAGGGTATAAACTCATGGGACCAATATGCAGTTTACCGGCAAAGCCTACCTGGTATCCCAGCGTGTTGAGGTAGGCCGGCAATGTTCTGTTTTCTGCGGTAATGCCGTGATGATTGGCATGGGCCCCGTTCCGAAACGGGTATTTACCGGTGTAAATCGATGCCCGCGAGGGAGAACAGGTTGGAGAACTGGCAAAAGCATTGGAAAACACGAGCGACTCGGCAGCCAGGCGATCCAGGTTGGGCGTTCGCACCACGCGATTTCCGTAAGGACCAATATCGTTTGCGCCCAGGTCGTCGGCCACAAACAAAACAATGTTTAGCGGTTTCTCCTTTGCCACAGGTTGCCCCGCCATTGCCGGGATCTGCATGGCGGCCATCGCCAATGCCGTTAAACCGGTTTTGTATTTCTCGATTTTCATCATGTAACTGATTTTTGAGTTTATACTTGTTCCTTTCTTTCGAAGGAGATTTTATTGCTAAAGATGCAAAGGCTGTCTAAGAAAATAAAATTTTTACCGTGTCAACTCCGTGCAACCCGGCACCTCACCCTGTTTTTGGCTGTGATTTATCTTTACCACAACAAGCCACAAAGTAAAAGCGCCAAGTTCCACGAAGTTGCTGAACAGCCCCTAGGTCATTCTATATTTTTGCATACAGGTGGCACGCCCTAATAACCGGGATTTTGCTCCAATTTTGAATCAGAATCAATGGCTTGTTGCGGTATCGGGAACAACAAATGCTTCTCTGAAGCGTGTGTAACTCCTCGGGCCAATGCATAACTAAGGTATTTACCTGTTCTGATTAGATCCTGTCGTCTTAATCCTTCGCAATAGAATTCCCATCCACGTTCGGCAATAATATGGTCGCGCAATGCCGCTTTATCTGCAAAATCGGTTAATAGTTTTTGATCAACGCCAGCGCGTAGCCTGATATCGTTAATTAAAGAAACCGATTCCAGGGTGGGTCCATGAAGCTCGTTCAACGCTTCGGCGCGTGCCAGTAAAATATCGGCATACCGGATGGTTGGGAAGTCGTTCCCCATTCCCCCGTTTACCGCGTTTGGATCAGGCCAGTATTTCAACGGGCGGGTATCATTGCCGGTAAGCAACGAAACTGTTTGCCCGGCCGAATTAATGTACGATGTAAGGATTGTTTCCTTCCGTTTATCATTGGGCGCAAACGAATTGTAGAAGCCATCGCGAAGCGAATAATGCGCGGCATAATTACGCCATATATTTGAAAAAGTAAGTCCGCTTACCGGGTCTTTTTGAAATCCTGCCGGGAAAACATAGGCCTCCCAGTCGTTTCCAGGACCGCTGCCCGGCACAATTGCGGTACATGTTCTTACCCACATATACTCTTTGTTTCGCTCATTCTCGACCCGGAACATGGCGGAGTAATTCGGATACAACTCATAGTAATTCATATCCATAATTTGTTGAGCCATGTCGGCGCATTTTTGCCATTGTTTCGTATTCAGATAATATTTGCACAGGAATGCGCGTGCAGCGCCTCTATTGGCCCGGCCATATTCCGGTTCGGCTCCCGGAGCAGGAAGATCGTTCACCACTGCCAATAGTTCGGTTTCGATAAATGTTTTTATTTCGTCGTCGGTAGCCCTGGCAAGTTCTTCGGCTCCTCCTTTCATCGTTTTTCGCAATGGAACAGGGCCAAAAAAGATATACAAGTTGTAATAACTTACTGCCCTAACAAATCTTGCTTCAGCAGCATACAAACTTTTTTTCGCATCCGTGATTTCAGCAATCTCAATATTGTCCAACACCGAATTGGCATTTCTGATTGCAAAATAGCAGGGATTCCAGAGCATTCCCAGTAACCAGTCGAGATTCGAGTCCCAGGTAAAGTTCATAAACTGTAACATCTGCCGGTTATCAGCCCCTGCTTTTTCGAACATGATATCCGTTGAACCATCCTGGGTCAGAATATAACCTTTTGCAGCCAATTGCCCCTGAACATTGTTTTCCCATACATAAGCCGCCTTTAGCACACTGACTATTCCTTCGTCTGTCTTCAGAAAGTTCTCCGGAGCAAGTTGTGAATAAACAGGTTCATCAAGTAAATCCTCACAAGCAGTAAACGGAAGCAGAAAAATACCGGATATGATTATGTATTTTAATATTTTCATCGTCTTACAAATTAGTTCTGATTAATATTCATTAGAAAGTTTCATAGTTGCGATTTGTTAAAAATCAATATTTACTCCCAGCATAACAGTGGCTGCTAACGGGTAAGTATTGAAATCAACCCGGTAGTTTGCATTTCCATTGGGGTTCGCCGCCGGATCCATTCCATCATATTTTGTAATTGTTAACAGGTTTTGCCCGGTCACAAAGATTGAACCTGAATTAATAAATCCCCTGACAGAAGGAAGTTTATAACTAAACGTTACCGATTGAAGCCTTACGTACGAAGCATCCTGCACGGTATATGAGTTTACAATCTTTTGTCCCTGACTCAATGGCGTAACAAAAGAAGGATACTTATTGGAAGGATTTTCCGGAGTCCAACGGTTCAGCATGGGTTCGGCAAACTTGTTCCTTCTGAAGTTAATCGGGAAATAGGTGTCTACCAGGTTATTATTAAACATTTTCAGGCCGGATACTCCTTCAATCATAATATCAAGAGAGAAGCGTTTGAACTCAAAGTTGTTTCCCATACCGATTGTTAGTTTTGGAAAACTATTCCCCAAAATCATGCGGTCGTCAGAATTAACCGTCTTATCGCCGTTTACATCCAGATACTTCAGGTCGCCCGGGTGGACAGCATCTGTAGTTGTTGAGAAATCATCGTCGGTTTGCCAAACCCCGATCACTTTATAACCATAAAAAGAATATAATGGTTCTCCTTCCCGGATAATAGCGGGATTAGCGCCTAACACACCCGAAGCACCTACAAAAATATCATCTTGTCCTCCCAGGTCTTTTACTTTGTTTTTCAGTGTGGCAAGATTTAACGAGGTATTCCATTTAAAGGCTTTATTGATATTCTTCGTATTTAAAGTAAGTTCGAAACCCTGATTTTGAATTTCTCCGATATTGGTAAGCTGGCTGGTAAAACCGCTGGTATAACTAACCGGTTTGTTCAGCAACATATCGAAAGTGGTTTTGATATAATAGTCTGCACTAAACGAAATCCGGTCATCAAATACCCCGATGTCGAATCCGAGGTCAGATTGTTCGGTAGTTTCCCATTTCAAATTGGGATTTGCCAAACGGGTAGGTTCCTGAGTCGATGAGAGTTGACCATTAAAAACCCCTAAACGTCCGGTTCCGTAAGTCATGATCGACTGATAATCGCCGATGGCCTGGTTGCCGGTTCTCCCCCAACTGAGTCTCATCTTTAAATTATTAATAGTCGGCAACCCGCTCATAAAGTTTTCCTGGTTTATTCGCCATGCGCCGGCAAATGAGGGAAAATAGCCATACCTGTTATTTTCACCAAAACGGGATGAACCGTCAACCCGGAATGAGCCCGTTAATAAGTATTTGTCTTTGTAGGAATAATTTATTCGTCCGAGGTACGATAACAACGCATTGGACACTTTTTCGCTAAACACAAGGTACGTGCTTTGGGTTCCTGAATCGACATTATCCGAGCCGGTAGCATCGGATGGAAAACCTGCCGACTGGATCGTATTCCGTACAGTTACAAAACGCTGAAATGTAGAACCCGCCATAACAGTCAGGCTGTGATCTTTAATTTTTTTATTGTATGTAAGCGTCCCTTCTGTCAGATAATTGCTTACTGCTCCATTTAAAATTGAGGCAGACCCCCCCGCGGCCAGTCCATCAACCGTTGACCGGTCTACATAAACATCTCTTTGCTGATTTTGGATATCGCCTCCAATATTAAGCTTTGCTATCAACCCAGGCATCAGATTATAGTTTCCAAATACCGTCCCGTAGGTTCTGTAGCCGGTTGAAGCTGCCCTTTTCCCGTAAAGAATCGCCAATGGATTGTCAGTAGTAATAAACGGAGATGTTTGATAACGACCGGTAGTGGCATTCCAAATTGAAAGAGTCGGATCAAAATTAAATGCAGCATAAATAGCTCCGCTGTTTTCGTTAAATCCATTTCCTTCAGCCGCAAAATCATCCTGGATATAACTGGTACTCATGTTCAATCCGAAGTTAAACTTTTCCGAAATTTCACTTGTCATGTTCACCCGGGCAGTATATCGTTTTAAACTTGAGGTTTTTACAACTCCTTGCTGATCAAAATAATTTAAACCAACAAAATACGATGATTTGTTATTTCCTCCGCTTAAAGCAAGATTATGGTTTTGGATCTGTGCATTAGCCCGGTATATCTCATCCTGCCAGTCAGTTCCACCATCCTGTATTTCGGTAACCCTCTCGGCAGCGGTGCCGCCCCCTGCATCAATAATTTCATTTAATACCGACATGTATTCGTCGGCAGTAAACACTCTTAATTTTTTCACCACGCTCTGAAGCCCGTATTCTCCCGCATAATTCACTTTCATCCCTTTGCTGCTGCCTTTTTTAGTCGTTATCATGACAACACCATTGGCGCCCCTTGAGCCATAAATTGCCGTAGCAGACGCATCTTTCAGTATCTCGATCGACTCGATATCAGCCGGGTTAATCGAGTTTAAAGGGCTTCGTACCGTGTTAGAACTTACATAATTTCTACCGGAAGCGGTAATCGGGGCCGTATTGTCAATTGGCAAACCATCAACCACATAGAGGGGTTGCGATCCGGCAGTGATTGAACCGGCACCTCTGATATTTACGGTAATACCACCACCCGGCTCATTACTGTTTTGAATAATGCGTACACCTGCCGCCCTTCCTGAAAGCAACTGATTCAACGAGGCTTTTACGCCCTTATTCAGATTTTCAGTTCTCAATGAAGTAACAGATCCGGTTAAGTCACTTTTTTTCATGGTTCCATATCCGATGGCCACTACCTCTTCGATGCCAACAGTTTCTTCGGAAAGAGACACTGTAACCGCGGTTTGGCTGCCAACCGGGATTTCGAGGCTTTTCATTCCCACAAACGAGAAAACCAATACGCCGGAAGGAGCTGCATTCGACAATGAAAAATTACCTTCACTATCAGTAATTGCTCCGATAGTCGTACCTTTTACCACCACGGTTACCCCGGGCAAGGGCATTCCTGAAGCATCGGTTACTTTTCCGGTAACCGGACGATTTTGCTGTGAAGACAACACCGAGGAAGACGACGACAGGATGATCTTACGCTCATCAATGGAGTATTTTACATGCTGCCCGTTAAAGATCTGATCCAGCAACTTATCGATGGTTTGTTCTTTCACCTGAAGGTTAATTCGCTGGTATACATCCACAAACTCGTTGTTGTAAATGAAGAAATAGCCGCTTTGGTCTTCAATTTCCCGCAGAACATCTTTGATCTGCACATTTTCCCGGCTCATGGTAAAAGTTTTGTTCTGGGAATAGCTTCCCGAAGCAATCAACGCAAAGGTTGACAAAAAGAAGAAAAAAGTAGTCAGTTTCATCATAAACAGAACTTTAGTTCTCAGAATACGCTGAGGTATTCCATTTTTGTTAGTTTTTTTCATAAATTCGAATTGTTTAAATTTTTTAAACTCCATTGATGTCTGTTCGTAGCAGACATTGACGACAGGAGGGTGGTGGTACACCTTCCTGTTTTTTTTCCGCTCCCTGGCGTTTGGCTTAATGTTTCATTTATTCTATTTTAAGTTTGATGATCCGTTTTGAAAACCTGTTTTGCCCGTCTTTTTCAGCCGGTGTTATTTCGTAGCTCAACGGCGAGGTCATGCTGAATACATTGAGGATTTCTTCGACCGGTTCGTCGATGAAAGTTCCTGTAAAGCGGTAATTGACCAGGCGTGGGTCGGTCAGTTCGATTTGAACATGATACCAGTGCTCCAGTTCGCGGATAACATCGCGGATCGGGTCGTCCATGAAAACTATTTTCCCGTCGATCCAGCCCACGTGTTTCTCCATCTCGCCGGTCTTTCCCCTGATCAGTTTATTTTCTTTTGCATCAAAACGGGCCAGTTCATGGGGATCCAGCACCATTTGATCTTTGCCGGCTCCGGGCTTGAGGACATTGACGGCCACTTTCCCTTCGACCAGTACCACATCAATCGCTTCATCCGGCTCGTAAGCATCCACATTGAATTCGGTACCCAGGGCTTCCACTTCAATGGCCCCTGCCTTTACGATAAACGGGCGTTTCGGATCTTTGGCCACATCAAAATAAGCTTCTCCTTTCAAGCTGATCAGGCGCTGTTTCCGATCGGCAAACCGGCTGGAGAATTTCAGCGAACTCCCCGAATTCAGATAGACGGTTGAACCATCGGGCAACCCGACCTGCGAGCGTGTGCCGTAAGCAGCCAGCACTTCCTCGAAATATTCGCCTGAAGGCCTGGTACCGGAAATGAAATAATTGTACAGCCCCGAAAAGAGGACAGACAACAGCAGTATCGCCGCCACCTGATAAAACAGATTCAGCCGGAACTTGCTGGCTTTGCGAAGCCCGGCATGTCGGCGAACTTTTTCGAGCGCCGCCGGCCTGTCGATTTTTCCGGGAAAGCGAAGTTGTTGCGATTGTTGCCAAAGGGCAGCCAGGTCGTTGAATTCGGCCCGGTTTTCCGGGCTGTCGCCCAGCCATTGATCCAAAGCGGCGGCTTCGCCGGGACTAATATCGCCGGTGAGTTTTTTGGAAATCAGGCTGTAAATGGGATCTGAATCGGGTAACATGTTTCTGCTTTTATCCCGATGACCCGAAAAGACAGCCACAACCCTACACCGAAAACGAAAAAAAGTCGATTTTTTTGAGGGCCGATGGCTAATTCTCTAATATCCAATGACTACCTCGTCTTATCTCAGCCGAATACCCGTTTGGCTATTCGCATAAAAAGCAGAATGGGGGGGCGGGCTTTCAGCTTAAACGAAGGTAAAAACTCGCGCAGTTCATCCCGCAAGGTTTTCAGTGAGCGGGCAATCAGCGCTTCCACTCCCTTCACCGAAATATTCATTTCTGCTGCAATTTCTTTATTGGTCATATCTTCGAACCGGCTCAGCTCAAAAGCCTGCCGGCACCGGGGAGGAAGCTGCCCCAGGGCAACGACCAGCTGTTCCTCAAAATCGCGTCCTAAAATCCCATTTTCAGTCGAATTGTCGACGATGCTTCCCCGGTGTTCGTGTTTCAGGTTCATTTTTTTCATCTCCCCCAGGTAATCGGAAACCTGGTTACGCACCATCGTGGTGAGGTAGCCCCCCAGATTTCCAACTCTCCCAAGCACCATGCGCCGTTCCCACAACTTCACAAAAACGTTTTGCACCAGGCTTTGCGACATATCGGCATCGTGAATAAACGAAAAAGCAAAGCGACAAAGGTTATCGTAATATTTTTCAAAAATAAAATCGAATGCCCGGGTATTGCCCTGATTAAGCTCACGGATCAACAACTGGTCGGAACTGGAACTATTTAATACCGGGATTTGCATCGGCGACTTATTTTTCCGAATCCAAAAATACGTGTTCGGCGGAAAGGAAAAAATAAATCGATGACATTTGAAAACATGTTACTTCTTTTTGATTCTTGCCTTAACCACCACCGGCTGATGGTCGGACGGATATCGCTGATTTTTGCTGTCGGTCAGTACGCCGTATTTCAGAACCTCGATTTGTTTGCTTACAAAGATGTAATCAATCCGTTTGTCCAGGGCGGCGTCAAACTTAAAGCCGTTGAAGGTGCCTTCGGGCCCGTAAGCAGGCATAAGCGATACCTCGCGGGAGTCGTTCAGTAAGGTTTTCATGGTGGCTACCTGCTCGGTATCGGGTGTCGAGTTTAAATCGCCCACGCAAAATACCGGAAACCCACCCGCTATCTCGTTGATCTTTCTCACCATCAGCTTCCCCGATTCTTTCCTGGCCTCAACGCCTTCGTGATCGAAATGAACCGAGAAAAAGAAAAATTCGGCTGAACTGGTCAGGTCGCGGAACTTGGCCCAGGAGCAAATCCGGTTGCAACAGGTGGCATCCCAGCCAAGCCCCGGCACATCAGGAGTCTCACTTAACCAAAAATCACCCGAACCAAGCAGTTTAAACCGATCTTTCCGGTAAAAAATAGCCGAATGTTCGCCGGCATCTTTCCCGTCTTCACGGCCATGCCCGGTATAGGCAAATTCTTCCATCTCCAGCAAATCGTTTAACTGCCCGATAAATCCTTCCTGTGTCCCGAACAAATCAAATTCGTGGTAACGGATCAGGCTTTTTACCTCTTCTTTCCGGTTGGGCCAGGCATTGATCCCGTCATTTGGAGTATTCAGCCGAAGGTTATAAGTGGCAACATTCATGGTTCTATCCTTTTGGGCAAAGGCGAATTCAAAGGTTACCAGCAAAATTGCCAGTAATAAGATTATTCTTTTCATATCAGTTTTACGTTTTAGCTCCTTTTGTCAAGGAAGTTTGTCCTGCAAAGTTAAACTCATTCCGGTTCTGACCAAAAGCCCGATCACAACATTATACCATTTTCCGGAGCTGATAAGCATTATGCTAATCCTTGCCGTTTAAACAAAAAATGCCATTTCCCGAAGGAAACGACATTTCATTTGAACTTACTATGTGCTATAAACTTACTTGCGTTTTTTCGATGTAGAGCTTGCGCAGTTCGCGGAGATAAGCCAAATTGAGCTTATTGGAATAAATGCGGACAAATTCGTGCAATTGCCCCTGGTGGTAAAAAGCGCCTATGGCTGCATCGAACTTGCTTTCTTCCCAGTTGTATTTCACCCGGTTGGTCAGATCGTTAAATTCTTCCCAGCAGTATTCTTTCGGAATTTCAACGTAGGCATGAAACTCTTCCTTCTGATCCAGATAAATGCCTTCATCGATTTGGTTGAGATGAAAAAATTTAACGATTTTGATCTGGGCAGGTTCTTCGAGCCCTTTCTTTGTTTTATGCAAGAAGAATATGCCATTATCCTGGTAAGCCTGCTGTAATTTCCCGATCATATCATACCGCTGTAAATGACGGACCCTCAAAACATTGTACCGCTCGTCGTAAAATCGCAGAAATCCCTTTCCCGCGTCAAATGTTTCGTCAAAAACCTTCTCCACTTTTTCGGTTGCCCGGATGACATCAACGAGTGGATATTGTTCACTTAAAGCCAGGTACATGTAGCGGGGAACGGTTGACAGATGCGCTTCGTGATAATAACCCGGGAAAGGCGCCAGGGCTTCAAACACCAGTGTTCCTCCCAGAACTTTATCATCAATTGTCAAAACTGTTTCCTGCTTGGTAATTGTTCCGAATACCTCCATTGCATTTTTTGATTCCATATGTTAATATTTGTGAGATTCACTATCTTCGCCATCATTTCTGCACAATGACTGTTGATAAAATCTATCAGATTGAACCTATTGGAGCGGTCAGTATTACAAAAAGCAACCGTTCGCGCCGAATACGCCTCCGGGTAAAACCCGACGGCCAGGTTCAGGTATCCATGCCAGTTATGGTTTCAGAGCAGAAAGCCATCGACTTTGTCAACTCAAAATTGGAATGGATACTAAAACAACAACAAGATATCAAAGCTGGTTTAACAATCTTTAGTTCAGAAAACTGTTTTAAAACAAAGTTCCATGCGCTGAAAATCGTAAAAGTCGATCATTCCAAGGTCAGCGGCATGGTTGGCAACGGAATCATCCAGATTAATATTCCAGCCGGATACGACCATCAACAAGCCGGGATCCAGCAATTTATACGGCGGGTGATCGTGCAGGTTATGCGCCAGGAAGCGAAAATTTATTTACCGGGACGTTTAAGCGAACTGGCTAAAAAACATGGGTTGAGATTCGAAAATGTGTATGTAAAACATGTGAAAAGCCGCTGGGGAAGTTGCTCTTCGGCAAACAACATCAACCTGAACCTTCACCTGATGCGGCTGCCCGACCGTTTAATCGATTACGTGTTGCTGCACGAACTGGCCCACACGCTGGAAAAGAACCACGGAACCGGCTTTTGGCAATTGCTCGAACGCATTTGCCCCGGATCAAAAACGCTGGACCGGGAGCTTCGAAAATACCATGTCGATATTTTTTAGCGCCGCCCTGACCGAAAAGCATTATTTTTACAGGATATGATGAACTGGAACCAACTGATATCGACCCGGCGCCTGGGCAAAGGACCGGAAACTGACGAAGCCGATCTGTATAAACGCACCCAGTTTCAGCGGGATTACGACCGGATCATTTTTTCATCGCCTTTCCGCCGGATGCAAAATAAAACACAGGTTTTTCCGCTGCCGGGAAGCATCTTTGTGCACAACCGCCTCACCCACTCGCTTGAGGTTGCCAGCGTGGGCCGCTCGCTGGGAAGTATGCTGTCGGAGAAACTGATTCAGGCCGGCGAAAAAAATCCGCTGGTTTACGAGTTGGGCGCCGTAGTTTCGGCAGCTTGCCTGGCCCACGACATGGGCAACCCGCCATTCGGCCATGCCGGTGAAGAAGCCATCTCGAACTATTTTACCGAAGGAAACGGTAAAGGGTTGGAAGCACTGGTCGGGCCCGAAGAATGGAGCGATTTTGTTTATTTTGACGGGAACGCGAATGCCCTGCGTTTGCTCACACACCAGTTTCAGGGACGCCGGCCAGGCGGTTTCGCCCTCACCTACACCATGCTGGCATCCATCGTCAAGTATCCGTACGAGTCGGCCGGTGTCAGCAAATCAAAATTTGGTTTCTTTCAGTCCGAAAAACAACTTTACAGCGATATTGCGCAGGAACTGGGTCTGATCAGGTTGACCGATCAGCCACTGGCTTTTGTCCGCCATCCGCTGGTTTTCCTGGTCGAAGCGGCCGATGATATCTGCTACCAGATCATGGACCTGGAAGATGCGCACAAACTGAAAATCCTCGACTTTGAAACAACAAAGGACCTGTTCCTGAACTTCTACGACCTGCAGGATGAAAAAGGAATCCGGGATCAAATAGAAAAAACCTTTCGGGCGGTGAGCGACCGGAATGAGCAGATTGCCTACCTGCGCGCCGGCGTGATCAATAAACTGGTGAATGAATGTATCCGTGTTTTTAATGAAAATCAGGCGGCCATTCTCAACGGGAGCTTTCAGACGCCATTAATTAAAGGCGTTGGAGCGAGCTCAAAAACAGCGATGGCCAAAATCGGTCCGATTTCCGTGGAGAAAATCTACCGCGACCGGTCGGTGGTTGAAATCGAAATGGCCGGCTATCAGATTCTCGGCACCTTGCTCGACGAGTTCATCCAGGCGGTGCTTCGTCCCGAAACAGGCCTCTCGCGCCGCTTGTTGTCGCTGATTCCACGGCAATTCAGAGGAGAGCATCAAAGCAACTACGAAAAAATACTGTCGGTCATCGACTTCGTTTCGGGGATGACCGACCTGTATGCGCTGGATTTATACCGGAAAATTAAAGGAATTAACCTGCCGGTGATTGGGTAAAAAAGGACGGAAGCTTCTTCCGGCGCTGTCACTTTTTCCCCAACTCGTTTTTTAACAGGGTGACATTGTTTTTTAAACGTTCAATCGTTTCGTCTTTTTCCTGGCCTTCTGATTTCAGTTTCTGTATTTCAGTTTTTAGCGCAGCAACCTGCGAAGCCTGCTCTTCAAACTTTTTATCGGCCGAGGCCACCTGGGCATTTATCCGGTCGACATCCCCTTTCTGACGGGTATAATCAAACTGAAGGTCGGCCAGTTTATTTTTTGTACTGCCCAGTTCTTCCGAGAGACTTTCGTTCTGTTCCCTCAGCCGGGCCTGCGTGTTTTTGGTATTTTTCAGTTCTTCTTCCAGGCGGCGTTTCTCGAACTCAAAAGCGTACAGTTTTTCGGCCAGGCCGGCGTCTTTTTCTTTCACATTCGAATTTAAGGTATTGATCTGCCCGGTGAGGTTCGCGATTAACTGATCTTTTTGGGCATTGTTTTCCATCAGGCCCAGTTTCATCTGCTCAAAATCGGCAATCATTTGCTCAATTCGACCGGCTTTGGCTTCATTTTCGTCAGTCAATTCACGCACGCGTTGTTCGGCGCGCAATTTCGATGATTCCATGTCAAGGTACTTTTTCTTCGAAACGCAGGATGTCAGGCTGATCGCCAATATGATAACCAATAGAAGCAGTCTGTTTGTTTTCATCTTTTGAAGATTTTTTTAAGTCCTGTACTCTGATCTATAACGCCGGTATGATAAATATGTTATCCGCTTAGTAATTTTTAACCATCCCGGGCGTTATTCATTAAGAGTTAACTAAAATACGTAAAAATGATCATGAAACCGGTTACATTATTTTTATTTCTGCTGATCGCCCTGCAAACCTTCGCACAACCTAAAACGATAAAAGGCCGTATTGTTGACTCAAATACCCAGCAGGGCCTGGCTTACACGAATATCGGTATTGAAGGAACTTTTTACGGCACCGCCAGCAATGCCGAAGGATTTTTTGAACTAAAGGTCCCGAAAGAATTTCTAGATGAAACCTTATACATTTCGGCCGTAGGATATGGCAATGTCACTTATCCGATTAGCAAACTGATTGATCAGGAATTTACGCGGATTCCGCTTGAAGAACAAACTTACAGTATTGAAGGGGTGAATGTGGCTGCCGAGTCGCTTGTGCTTTTCCGGATTGTGAGAACAGCTGCCGAGCGGGTTTCTCAAAATTACCATTACGGGCCGTTCAGTTTGAAATTCCACTACCTTGAACGGACGAAATACGGCGCAAAAGAATCGCTCGACCGGGAAGCTGTTGTGGAAATGTATGATGAAAACGGCTACATGGAACCTTCGATTGCCGATGCCTTTAAAAAACGCCACTACAAATTTATCCAGGTGAATAAAAACTTTGCCCCTTACTCGTTTCAGGGCGGAGAAAGCGGATTTGATGAACTGATTGAAATGGACCTGGCCCGGTTGTCGAACACCTTGTTTGATGAAGAACTGTTGAGCGATTATGATCTGTACCTCGAAGACGTCAGCACCTACGAAGGCGATTCGGTCTGGATCATTTCCTACAAAGCCAACGAAGCAGACCTGCCCCACACCGGCGATTACTACGCGACAAAAATGGAGGGGAAAATGTATATTCTGAAAAAGAGTTACGCCCTCATCCGCAACGAATGTATGATTGAAGCCAGCCAAAACAACAGCCATAACCGCTCGTTATACGTAAAAGACCGGGGACAGCAGGAAGTTCGCTATCATTTCACCTGCGCTTACAAACAACACGACGGGCTGTACGTGGTCAGTTACCTGGATTGCGATAAAACATACATCAGCGAAAAGGGCGAAGAGGTTTCCAACTCGCGTAAAGCCGCCGTTCTGGAACTCAATAAATCGCCGAAAATGACCAAGGTTGCCGGACGTAACTATTTTGAAAACACGGCGTTCGTTGAAAAGTTCTGGAAAGGATTTCACGCACTGCAAAAGGAAGAGCTCTGAACTGCTCAAAAAAAACCATTTATAACGACATATCAATCAGGTTCAGTATGTATTTTTGGATAAAAAAATCAAAATCGACAGGCCTCTTTCAAGTCGTTGTTCTCTCAGTCATTCTAACCGGATTCATGCTTTTATTTTCTGCAAAATCGCATGCACAATTGGCCATTGTTGCAGGAGGCAATTATGCCACTATCCGGAACAATATCCCTCTGGAAAACAAAAAACCAATTACAACCTATCATTATGGCCTGTCTGTCCAATATTATCCGGTTAAAAAACTTGAGAAGTTTTCTGTAATTAATGAGATCATTTTTAATCAGAAAGGGTATCAGCAGGATTTCGAAAAGAACTATCTCTTCCGTTTCAGTTATCTTTCATTGCCTGTTTTGATCAATTTTGCCCCGTTAAGCTTCTTTTCAGTACAGGCAGGCGCCGAGTTAAGTAAGCTAATGGGAACCTCAGTCGAACAGGGGAAAAAGACCTATAATAACTTCGATGCCGGACTGGTTTTCGGATTCAGTTGTTTCGACAGTCGAAAATTAAGTTTTTATTCAAGAATGACCTATGGCATCGTCCCGATGCTGGATTATTATTCCATAGATGAGATAGGAAATTTTACCGGAGAAATACGCGATCTGAAAAACATCTGTTTATCTGTTGGTATTAAGTTCAAGCTGTACAATGAGAAAATATGCTTATTTAAATAGATCTTTTCTGATATTGGCCGTAACGATTCTGACTGCCTGTGACGGTTTATTTATCCCCGACCCGATCGATCCCCGGCTTCCCAAATACACCGAAGACGGAAATAATGTGGCCGGAGCCTTTATTAACGATGATGTCTGGGAATCAATTGTACTGGTTGGCTTTTTTGATATTCACAATGCTCCGTTCATCAACGCCAAGCCTGCAAACGACAGTCTTGTCGTACAGTTTCAAGGAAATGTTGCCGGTCAATCGTCGACCATAGAATTTCACCTGGGTGGAATATCAATTAACCAGTTTGAAGATCTGCTTCACTTACATGATACCAAAATACAACTCGACGGAATAACAAACGCCGCTTATTACATCGAAGATTATCACTCAATGACCTATGAAAACAAAGGCATCGGGCAGATCTATTTTAAAAACGTGAGCCGTACAAACAATTCAGCATCCGTGATCATACTTTCAGGAACTTTTGGCTTTTCAGTAATTGAACCAGGGGGTATGCAAAGAACGGTTTCTTATGGACGGTTCGATTATCGTATTTCGGAAAGCTCAAATTTTCTGATTGATTAACCACAAACAGGCAGAAGTTTAATTTTCACGACCGGGTGAATCTCTTGTCTGATTCAGACCGACGTTAACCTTGACCTGGCATTACCGGTAATATTTTTCACCCGGGAACACCTCAAATTTATCTTTCCACGGTGGCTGGTAATACAGGCGGATACGCTGCCCGGCGTTTGTGCTGAAATACTTCACCCTCACCGGGTAAAACCCGGCTTTCAGTTCAACCAGTCCCGAACGGACATTATCGTAATTAAAGCCGTCATTATCTATCACCAGTTCGTTGCCGATGTATAAGCCGGAGCCACAGGCGCTGCTCAGTTGGAAGCGGTAAAGTCCATCTTTATAAATAGAAATATAGCCATCGAAGATCCAGCCCTTCAGGTTGCTCATGGTTTGAACCGGGATGATCAGCCAATCAACCGTTCCGGTCAGTTCAGGTTCACCGCCAACCTCTTTAAACGAACGGAAGGGCCCGTCAAAAAAACGGTAGTTCAATCCTTTTTGCAGATTACGGAGCTTCACCGGCTCCATGTTCCGGCTTCTCAGCAACGAGCTTACCGGATAACTTTTAGTTCCGTCAGCCAGAATGGTCACTGCCCTCAAGATTTTGTCCTCATCCAGCTTTATCCGAAGTGCCTTTAGATATTCTGCCGAACGTTCGGTTGGTTCCGATCCATCAAGCGTATAACGGATTTTGGCTGAAGGAACCGGGCAACTCAACGCGATGATTGCTTCTTTTGCGGCATACGTATGGATGGGGTCGAGTCCTTCGGGAGGCGGAACACGAAACCGGACGCCGTCTTTTGCCATTCGCAGGTACTGTTTGTCCATGCGTTGCTCAAAGCCGGCAAAATCTTTGTTGCCGGGCTCGGTCCACATCACTTCGGCCAAAGCACACAGGCGCGGAAAGATCATATATTCAAGCTGTTCGGCTGTGGGAATGTATTCGGTCCATACATTGGCCTGTGTCCCCAAAATGAGCTTTTGTTTTTCAGCATCCAGTTGCGCGGGTACCGGGTCGTAACCGTACACTTTAGCCAGGTCGGTAAGGCCGCCGATCGCAATCGGTTCGTTGGGATTGGCCGACTGAAAATAATCGAAATAACACCATTCTCCTGGGGTCATCACCACCTGGTGTCCCAGCTTAGCCGCGTTGACGCCGCCTTTCTCACCCCGCCACGACATGATGACCGCTCCTCCGGCAAGGCCTCCTTCAAGTATTTCGTCCCAACCAATCAGTTTCTTTCCTTTCAAGCTCAGAAAGCGTTCCATCCGCCGGATAAAATAGCTTTGTAATTCGTGTTCATCTTTCAAGCCTTCCTCTTCGATACGTTGACGGCATAAAGTGCATTCTTTCCAATGCGTTTTCGGACATTCATCGCCGCCAACATGGACAAAAGTTCCCGGGAACAAATCAATCACTTCGCTCAATACATCTTCCAGAAACTGAAATGTGCTTTCTTTCCCGGCACAGAACACATGTTCCGAAACACCCCAAAGTGTCCAAGCCTCCAGGGTATCGTTGAAACAACCCAACCCGGGATAAGCGGCAATTGCCGCCTGCGCGTGGCCGGGCAGTTCAATTTCAGGAACAATGGTGATGTGCCGTTGCTGCGCATAAGCCACCACTTCCCTGATTTCTTCCTGCGTATAAAAGCCCCCGTGTCTTTGCCCGTCGAAGCGGTGCGGATAATCGGCCATGTGCCCGATTTTGGTTTCCTTCCGCCAGGCGCCGGTCTGTGTCAGTTCCGGGTATTTCTTTATTTCGATACGCCAGCCTTGGTCATCGGTTAAATGCCAGTGAAAAGTATTCAGCTTCAGTTTGGCCATCTCATCCAGCAGTTTTTTGACAAGCTCAACCGAATAGAAATGACGGCAAACATCGAGGTGCATCCCGCGCCATTCAAAACGGGGCCCATCGCTAACCGATACGAGCGGAAGATTTATTTCAGCTGCTGCCTGGACGGGGATCAGCTGCAGAAAAGTCCGGATTCCGTAAAAAACGCCTGCCCCCGTTTTTCCTGCAATTTCATACCTGTTCCCGTTTGAACTGATGCGGTAAGCTTCGGCCCCCTGAACCGCCGGGTCAAGTTTCAACCGGATACTTCTTTCTGCTGCCTCAGCCTGCGAAAGTTGCAGTTTTACGGATGCAACATCAAAAAGCGCGGCCTGCAGATACGCGGCTTCCTGTTCGAGACCGGCATCGGCCCGGATGTTTACCAATTGGTTTAACAGGAAATGTCCCTCATGGACAATCAATTGCTGTGGCATGGGAATCAGACTGATTCCGGAAGAAGATATTTCAGCCCGCCCGTAAAATCCGGAGATATTCAGGATAAACAGAAATAACAGGAATGGGCAGGGATTTTTCATGCGTTCTAATTTAAGGCATCGAGCACCAGGGAAGAGGCCCCTAAAACGGCGCTGTTTTTCAAATCGGAAATTTCAATGGCCAAAGCCCTGTAAAGCCGCTGGTATGGAAATTCGTTTTCGAGTACCGAGCGCATTCCTTTTTCAAATAAAGGAAAAGAACGGCTGGCCGAACCTCCCAGCACAATGGCCTCGGGAGCCAGTGCAAACAGGATATTGGCAATGGCACGTCCAATGTGCCGGCCAAATTCATCAAAAAGCTTTTGGGCTTCCGGGTCACCGGCCGCCGCCTTTTCAGCCATTTCAGAACCGTTCAGGTGCTGGTCTTTGAAAAACTGTCCGCTGGCATAAGCTTCGGTGGTTTTATCGAGGTAGTACGAGCTTCCGAACTCGCCTGCCCCGCAAAAACGGCCCGAATACAGATGGTCGTTGATGATGATGCCGGCGCCAAGTCCGGTACCCAACGCAATGCCCACAAAGTTCCGGTAGGCTGCCCCTTTGCCGAAATATTTTTCGCCAACAGCAAAGCAATTGGCGTCATTATTCACAAACACCGGTATTCCGAAACGGCTTTCCAGGATCTGTTTCAACGGAACGCGGTCCCACGACGGAATATTAATCACATCAATCACCTCATTGGTGTCCAAATCAACCAGGCCGGGAACACCAATGCCAATACCTTCAACATCAGGCAAAAATAATCGTTCAATCAGGTCGCCAACCGCCTTTACAACAAACTCTTTCGACTGGTCGGCCGGTGTGGGAAACGTATCCATCCGGATGATCCGGTTACCGTCAATCAAAGCGGCTTCGATTTTTGTGCCGCCAATATCAACTCCAATAATCTTCATACCATTTCGTTTTGATTCGGAACTATTTTTTGGTTCATGTAAAATTAACCTTTCGAAACAGAATTCAAGCTTATAAAAAACAATTCTTTAACAGACTTAATGTTATCAAGCCAAAGGATTTATATATTTTTGCGTAAAAATCGTGCATCATGAATTTGCTAAAATCAGCCTTTATTTTTTTTATCGCTTTTTTCATCACTTCTCCCGACAGTTCTGCTCAAAGTCGCAGGGAAATTTCGATTCCTGATATTTTAGGTTATCAAACGCTGAAGTGCGACTTCCACATGCACACGGTTTTTTCCGACGGCGATGTCTGGCCAACCGTCCGCGTTGAAGAAGCGTGGATGGACGGACTGGATGTGATCTCCATCACCGACCACATTGAGTATCTCCCTCATTCGCAAGATATGGATGCCGATCATAATCGTTCGTACGAAGTGGCCAAACCCCTGGCCGACCAAATGGGCATTTTGCTTATCCGCGGAACCGAAATTACCCGGAGCATGCCTCCGGGACACCTGAATGCCATTTTTATTAAGAACGCCAATCTGATTGAACGTGAAGACTGGTGGGAAGCCTGCGTGGAAGCTAAGGAACAAGGCGCGTTCATTTTTTGGAACCATCCCGGATGGAAAGCCCAGCAACCCCAGGAAACCCTTTGGTGGAAAGAACATACCCGGCTGCTGAATGCCGGTATTTTAAAAGGAATTGAGGTTTTTAACGACCGTGAACACTACCCGGAAGCGCTCAGGTGGGCAGACGAAAAAAACCTGACGATCCTGGCCAACTCAGACATCCATGCCCCGGCAGGAATGGTTTACAACGCAGACAGAAACCCCCGTCCGCTCACCCTGGTATTCGCGGTGGATAAAACCGAAGAGGCTGTAAAAGCAGCCCTGATCGACCAACGGACCGCTGTTTATTTTAAAGACACCATCATGGGCGAAAGACGTTTCCTGACACCTATTTTTATCAACTCGATCAAAATAAAAAACAAAAAGATCGGATTAAAAAACCAGGAGGTGAGTCGCCTGCAGATATTCAACAACAGCGATATCCCGTTCAGGCTGAAACAACGTCAGCCCTCGGTCGGATTTTCCTGCCCCCCCGAAATTCTGCTGGAGCCCGGACGAACTGTATCCATCGAACTGACCGGCACCTCGGATGAAGTCGGCCAAATGAATACCTTGAGAATGTTTTACGAAGCAACCAACCTGATCACCAAAAAAGGCGAGGCCCTGCCCGTAAATATTGATGTTCCAAACAAATAGAAGTTTCTTCTGTTTCTATTGGCATTTTGGCTTCAAAGGGACTGTCCTGCAGGGCCAAAATAGGATTAGAATGCCAATTGCACATCGCCCGCTAACGCCTCGTCGCGACGAAAGAGAATCGATTTGTGCCTAATTCAACAGCCTAAATTCGTTGGGCAATAGTCCGGCATTCTTCTTGAACATCCAGGTAAAATGCTGCGGGTATTTGAAGCCCAATTCATAGGCAATATGGAAATGAACGAAGACAACAAGCTACTCTATTACTAAAAAAAATGGACCGATACAACGACATGCTGAAAGAGCATCCCGAAGTGTTTCAGCGCGTGCCCGCTCGAGATACGATGTGCGTTACGGCTCCAAATCATTTTTCGATAACCTGAGCGACAAAGTTATTGACGACATCTTCATTATCGACATTCAGCTTGCTTTGTGAGAATTTGCCAAGCCTGTTGAGTGTTGTACGCCAGTCGTGAACAGTCGATATAGAAAAAGCGTTAAACTAGTCGTGATGGAGAGGAACACATTTATAAAGTCGTTATTAACCGCAGCCTTCGGATTTGCAGTTGGCAAAAAATTGAATGCTATGAACCTATTAAACCAACCATTGGGAAACACACCCAAAATGCCGGTGCTTTTTCTGGGACACGGCAGTCCGATGAATGCAATCGAGGAGAACGAGTTTGTTCGCGGGTTCCGGAATATTTCATTGGAGATTGAAACGCCAAAAGCCATCATGGTGGTGTCGGCCCATTGGGAAACCAAAGGGACGCAGGTAACAGCTATGGAAAGTCCAAAAACCATTCATGATTTTGGCGGTTTTCCCAAAGCGCTGTACGAAATTCAGTATCCTGCCCCCGGAAAACCCCAATTGGCCAATGAAGTGAAGGGCCTGGCCAAAAGCGCCGAGATAGCGTTCGACGAGAAATGGGGACTCGACCACGGCGCCTGGACGGTCATCCGGCACATGTACCCCAGGGCGAACATCCCGGTGATACAGCTGAGCCTCGACTATTTCAAAAACCCGCAACAGCATTACGAGCTGGCCAGGGAACTTTACACGTTACGGCACAAAGGCATCCTAATTGTGGGCAGCGGCAATATGGTGCACAACCTGGGCATGGTTCACTGGCAAAAGCTGAACGAAAACTATGGCTACGATTGGGCCATTGAGGCCAACGAAAAGATGAAGAAATTCATTAGTGAAGGAAATCACAAGGAGCTGGTAAACTTTTCGAAACAGGGAAAAGCCTTTGAGCTGGCCATCCCAACGCCCGATCATTATTTGCCCTTACTATATGCCTTGGCGTTGCAGGATCAAAAAGATGAAATAACCATATTTAATGATGAGCCGGTTGGCGGCTCTTTAACAATGACCTCGGTAAAGATTGGATGAGCATCTAAATGAGAAAAGAAGACCATACAAAGAAAATGAAAATAGCAGTAACAGGAGCAACCGGTCAGCTAGGCAAACTGGTTGTTGAACAATTAAAAGCAAAAGTAGGTACCGAAAGCATCGTTGCGTTGGTACGAAACCCCGAAAAGGCAAAGGAGTTGGGCGTGGAAATCCGTCCGTTCGACTACGCCCGGCCCGAAGGCCTGGCCGAACAGCTAAAAGGGATTGACAGGCTGTTGCTTATTTCGTCGAACGAAATAGGCCAACGTGCCAGCCAACACAAAAATGTGATTGGGGCGGCCAAAGCATCCGGCATCAAATGGTTGATTTACACCAGTTTGTTGCATGCCAATACCACCACCTTAAATCTGGCGGGCGAACATCTGGAAACAGAAAAATTGTTGAAAGATTCGGGTATTGACTACACCATCCTGCGAAATGGCTGGTACACCGAAAACTATACCGGATCGATTGGCGGTGCGTTGGCCGGTGGCGCCTTCATTGGCAGCGCGGGTATGGGTAAAATATCATCGGCCGCACGCACCGATTTTGCCGAGGCCGCTGCTACCGTTTTGACCGATGAAAGCCACAAAGGAAAAGTATATGAGCTGGCGGGCGACACAGCCTATACGCTCAGCGATTTAGCGGCCGAAATATCCAGACAAAGCGGTAAGGACATCCCGTACAAAGACCTGCCCGAAGCGGAATATGCTAAAATACTTGAGAGCTTCAATCTCCCCAAAGCATTTGCCGGGGCTATTGCCAGCTGGGATGTGAGTGTTTCGAAAGGCGATTTGTTCGACAACGGGCAACAACTATCAAAGCTCATTGGCCGGCCCACCACGCCATTGGCAGAAACGGTGAGGTTGGCCTTGTAAGCGTTCAGCGCGTATGAATTAGTCTGTCCAACATCCGATCATCGGGTGTTGGGCAGGACAAAGAAAAACGGATTGGCCAATACATGGCCGGATACGTGGAGAACATCCTGAAAACGGTGATGCGCACCACCGAAATATTGCCGGCCGACGCCAATGGTTACGACGCACGTGCCGAATTTGCCTGGGCCACCACGCAGGCGCTCAACTTCACCACCTTTTGCGGCGTGGAAAACAACCGGTTCGACGCCCACTTTTTGGAACATACCCTGTCGGCCGAATACAACATAGCCCGCGGCGCGGGTTTGTCCATCATCATGCCGGCATGGATGAAGTGGCAAAAGCAGCACCTTCCAAAGCGTTTCGGGCAGTTTGCAAAGAACATGTTTGGTGTGGACGGCGCCGATACGGGCATTGATGCCTTGAAAGCATGGTACTCGAAAATCGGCGCACCGGTCACCTTAAAAGAGGGGAATATTCCTGAAACCGACATCCCCCTGCTGGCGGACAAGCTGTTGGCCGTGGCCAAAATGTGGGGCGCTGAGGAGTTATACACCCGCGAAGTGATTACGGGGGTGTTGGAAAATGCGAAGTAAGGAAGTCAATATCCAACATTCAAAAGAGAATACTTGGCAACAGCAACTCAGAAGTCTCGGCCTTGGGGATGGGCTGCATGTGCATGAGCTTTGGCTACCGACAAAAAGGAGATGACAACCAGTAGATGGTGTGAATTCTCAAATGATTCAGATTGCTTTGCATATTGTAAGTTTTAAAAATTGGCATTCATGAGAAAAATAAACGTCATTATCACCGGCGCCACAGGCATGATTGGCGAAAGCGTGTTGGACCAATGCATCAAGCGTAGGTCTATCAACAAAATATTGGTTATCAACCGTCGCACATCGGGTTTGCAACACCCAAAACTCATAGAAGTGGTGTTGCCCGACTTGTCCGACGCCTCGTCACTTAAGGACGACTTAAAAGACTACGACGCTTGCTTTTTTTGCATCGGCGTATCGTCGCTGGGTATGGACGAAGCCACCTATACCCGCCTCACCTATACCCTGACAATGGATTTTGCGAAACTGCTTGTCGAAGTCAACCCGGCCATGACCTTCTGCTATATTTCGGGCGCCGGCACCGACAGCAGCGAAAAAGGGCGCACCATGTGGGCACGCGTGAAAGGAAAAACCGAAAATGATTTGATGAAACTGCCCTTCAAACAGGTCTGTAATTTCAGGCCGGGTGCCTTAATCCCCTATTTAAAGGTGAAACCCAACCAGACATACCAGTCGGTCAAATACCTGAAATGGTTGCTGCTGCTGCTCCGTCCGGTTTTCCCCAAAGCCATTTTAAGACTGTCCGACTTCGCCAGCGCCATGATTAACAGTGCATTTATTGAATCGTCGGACCGGGTTTGGATTCTTGAGGCGAAGGATATTAAAGATCTGTCGAAAAGGGAATTGGGATGAGCCATCGAATTGCGGCACACAGAACATAACTATGGGAATGATGTTCCAAACAAACAGAAAAGCGGTGGGCCTTCCCACCGCTTCCCTCTAAACAAACAACTAAAATTACCTTTTCTGCTTTGCAGTTGCTCAACCAATCAACCCCAGATAAAATTAAGTGTGAAAAAATCTGCAAAGCTGTATTGTTCAATACGTCCATTATCGACACATAGTTTCATTTTCAGGGATAATTATCGGGCATGTTTTACGATTTGTCTGCATACTCGTCCCTTACCTTTTCCAGTAATTGTTTGGTTGCCAGGACGCCTTCGCGGGGAGCCAGTTTGCTCCCTTCGTATTCAATCCCGATATAACCCCGATAACCCGCTTCCAACACAATCTCAATCATCTGATAATAGTCGGTTTCAATCACATGTCCAAATTCATCAAAATCGTACGATTTTGCGCTCACAGCTTTGGCAAAAGGCATTAACTCGGCCACTCCCCGGTAGCGGTCATACCATTTTTCGGGGTCATAGCTGATCCGGAAGTTGGCAAAATCGGGCAAAGTACCCACCCTGGAGTGATCAGTCATTTTCATGACGCCCGAAAGCCACTGAGCATCGCTTGAAAACCCGCCGTGATTTTCGACTAAAATATTAATCTTCGCCTGGTCGCCGTACTCGCACAGCAGGCGCAAGCCATCGGCCGCCAGTTTCTGCTGTTCTTCGTAGCTGCCCTGGCTGCCTGCATTTACCCGAACAGAATGGCAGCCCAGGAAAGCCGCCGCGTCGATCCATTTCTTGTGGTTCTCCAGTGTCTGCAAACGTTCTTCGCGGGCAGGGGCGCCAACCATTCCCTCCGAATCACACATAATCAGCAAGGATTTCACCCCCTCATCATCACAGGCTTTTTTCAAATCTCTCAGGTAAGCCTGGTTTTTTGCCTTATCAAAAAAGCAGGTATTTACATACTCCACCGCATCGATGCCGAGGCTTCGGGCATAAGCCGGAAACTCGATATTTTTCATCGCAGCCCCTTTCTCAATGCTGTCAAAATCGTTGTTCAGCATGTGGGTGAATTTTTCCCAGCCCAATTCGCGGGCCTTCCCGAAAATAAGCTCATTCACCGACCACTCGGCCAGCGATATCTTGAATAATTCTTTTTTGGACGAACTGAACGCCAAATTTGGGACCGTCCATATTGCGCCTGTCGCAATGGCCGATTCCCGAATAAATGAACGCCTGTTTAAATTCGTTTTCATGTCTGTTTCAATAAATAAATGGTTAAAAAACGGGATCATTTTAAATTGACCGGAACTAAAATTTGCATTTAATTGAAATAATTCATTCTTTTACACCACAATTTAGTGAAAATATAAATACAATATGGCTTCCGTGGTGGGGTCTTCTTCTTACAAGAAGGTAATAGCCATATTGGTATTTTTAAGAATATAACGATGAACACATTCATGTCGAAAAATTGGTGGTGGCACAGAAACTTTTCACAATACCGTGGAGAGAAGTAGCTGTCATGCCTGTCATGAATGAAGAAGCGGCTTATCGGAACACGGTAAGCCGCTTTTTTTATGCAAAAAAATTAAAAAAATGATATATGAATCCGATTAACGTAAAAGTCACTGTAAAAAAAATCCTAGCTGATACGCTCACCCCGGTAAGCGTTTATCTGAAGTTTCGCGAATTGTTCCCGCAATCGATCCTGCTGGAAAGTTCGGACTACCACGGCAACGAAAATGCCTACTCGTTTATCTGCATCAAACCGCTGAGCTGCTTCACTGCCGACGAAGGAGAAATCAGCATCGAAAATAAAGGCCGCCAAGTCAGGAGAACAGCCATCGCAGACCAGCATACCGTTGCCCGCGAATTAAATGCCTTCTTCCAGTCGTTCCGCTTATCGGGCGATACGGCTGATGCGCCGGCCAACGGGCTGTTTGGTTATCTGAGCTACGATTCGGTCAGGTACTTCGAAAAAATCGACATCGCCGCCGAAAAGAAAGAAAGCTATTCGATTCCCGAAGTCAAATACTGTTTTTACAAGTACATTCTGGCCATTGATCATTCCAAGGATATGATCTCGCTGATCGAAAACCTGCCTGAAGGCGAAATCCCGGAGATGGGACAGATTGAATCCTTATTGAAAAATCTTTCGTTCCCGACGACTAAATTCGACACCGAGGGAGATGAAGCTTCAAATATCACCGACGACGAATACCGGCGAATGGTGACCAAAGGAAAAGAACATTGTTACCGGGGCGACGTTTTCCAGATCGTGTTGTCGAGGCAGTTTTCACAAAAATACAAAGGCGATGATTTTAATTTGTACCGGGCTTTGAGGACCGTTAACCCGTCGCCATACCTATTCTTTTTTGATTACGGCGACTTTCGAATCTTCGGGTCCAGCCCGGAAGCCGAATTGCGGATCAAAAAAGAACGCGCGATTATCAATCCGATTGCAGGCACTTTTCGCAGAACAGGAAATGATGAGCAAGACCGTGTACTGGCCGAAAAGTTATGTGCCGACCCGAAAGAAAATGCGGAACACGTAATGCTGGTCGATTTGGCACGAAATGACCTGAGCCGGAATGCCGATGATGTAAAAGTGGACAGTTTCCGCGAAGTTCAATATTTTTCGCACGTCATCCACCTGGTGTCTGAAGTATCCGGCCGTCTGCCCGAAAATACCAATATGGTTGCCGTTCTGGGCGATTCGTTTCCTGCCGGAACCCTTTCGGGCGCGCCAAAACACATGGCCATGCAACTGATTGACCGCTACGAAAACCAACGACGCAGCTATTACGGCGGAACCATAGGTTTTATAGGTTTCGATAACAGCCTGAACCACGCCATCATGATCCGGTCGTTCCTGAGCAAAGACCATACGCTTTATTATCAGGCCGGGGCCGGAATCGTAGCGGGCTCGGTAGAAGAAAACGAATTGCAGGAAGTAAACAACAAGCTGGCCGCGCTGAAAAAAGCCATTGAAATTGCCAAAGAAATTTAATCTCTTACAACATGAAAATAGTCATCATCGATAATTACGATTCATTCACCTACAATTTGGTGCATGCGATCAAAAAAATATCCGGCCTCCCGGTCGACGTAATCCGAAACGACGAACTGGAACTGGGCGAGCTGGAGAAATACGATAAGATTGTGCTTTCTCCCGGCCCGGGCCTTCCCGAAGAAGCCGGTCTGCTGATGGATATCATTCGTGCATATGCAGGCCGGAAAAGTATATTCGGGGTTTGTCTTGGTCACCAGGCCATTGGCGAAGTTTTTGGAGCTAAGCTGACCAATATGAACCAGGTGCTGCACGGCATGGCAACGCCGGTGTCGCAGGTCAGCGCCGATCCGGTTTTGTTTGAAGGGCTCCCGGAGCAATTTGATGCCGGCCGCTATCACTCCTGGATTGTTGACCGGGATGGGTTGCCCGATTGCCTTGAAGTGACCAGTCTGGATGGGAACGGACAGATCATGTCGATGAAACACAAGCAACTGGACGTACGCGGCGTACAGTTTCATCCTGAATCGGTTCTCACCCCGCTGGGCGAAAAGATCATTGAAAACTGGTTGAAGCATTAAGGCCCTCCCGAAAAGGATCATTCACGTACCCAAAAACTCAACCTGGAACCTGAAACCTGGAATTTGGAATTTGAAACTTGGAATTTGAAACTCAAACCCCCGAACTTAAAATTATATGAAAGACACCTTAAACTACCTGTTCGAAGGGCACAGCCTCTCCCGGGATGAAGCCCGAAACATCCTGACCCGGATCGCGGAAGGGCGGTTTTCGGAAGCGGAAATTGCTTCGTTCCTGACCGTTTTCCGGATGCGCCGGATCAGGCCGGAAGAACTGGCCGGTTTCCGCCAGGCGCTGCTCGACCTGTGCGTGGCGGTCGATTTTTCGGCATACAATACCATTGATGTGGTTGGCACGGGCGGAGACGGTAAGAATACCTTCAACATTTCAACAGCCAGTTGTTTTGTATTGGCGGGAGCCGGCTATAAGGTCACCAAACACGGGAACTACGGTTTATCCTCGGTAAGCGGAGCATCTAACATGTTCGAATACTACGGGTATCAGTTCAGCAACGATCCCGCCAAATTACGCCGCGAACTCGAAGATACCGGTATTTGCTTCCTCCATGCCCCCCTGTTTCATCCGGCAATGAAAAATGTGGGACCTGTGCGCAAAGCGCTGAAAGTACGCACCCTGTTTAATATGATGGGGCCCATCATCAACCCGTCGTTCCCTAAAAATCAATTAGTCGGTGTTTCCGGTCTCGACATCATGGACCTCTACCACCAGGTTTTCAGCGACAGCCAACAGAATTTTCTGATTGTGCACAGCTTGGATGGTTACGACGAAATTTCGCTGACCGGCGACGCCCGCTATGTTTCAAAAGAAACCGAAGATAACCTGTCGCCAGCCGATTTTGGCTTCGAAACCCTGAGACAGGAAGAATTATCGGGGGGCAAGTCGGTTGAAGATGCCGCCAAAATCTTTAAAAATGTTCTGGAAGGGAGCGCCACCACGGCCCAGAAAAACGTAGTGATTGCCAATGCGGCCCTCGGTATCAAATGTATGTTCCCCGACCGGACGCTGGCTGATTGCGTGGCCGAAGCCGGCGAAGCGCTCAACAGTAAAAAGGCCTTCAACGTTTTTAGAAAACTGATGGCCGCGAAATAGTGTTCAGCCGCAGCAGGTTGAAAGGAAATTACATATTAACTGAAACATGCAGCTAAACAGCAACTGTTTTTGAAATTTCAAACAATATTTCTCATGACCATATTAGACCAAATAAATGCCAACAAACGCCGCGAGCTGGAAGCGGCAAAATCAAAAATCAGCATTGACGATTTAAAGCGGTCGCCTTTTTTTCAACGCAAAACCAACTCGTTGAAAGCCGCGCTGCAAGTGCCCGGCGCCAGCGGCATTATTGCCGAGTTCAAAACCAAATCGCCATCGAAAGGCGTGATCAACGCTCAGGCTGAAGTAAGCGAAGTTACTTCGGGATATGTACAGGCAGGCGTATCCGGCTTATCGGTCCTTACTGACCAAAATTACTTTGGCGGTTCATTTGAGAACCTGGCCAAAGCCCGTTCGGCCAATCAACGAACACCGATCTTACGCAAAGATTTCATGCTTGACCCCTACCAGGTATACGAGGCCAAAGCGCATGGCGCCGACCTGATTTTGCTGATCGCGGCCAGCCTGAGCAGGGAAGAGATGCTGAAACTGACTGAAATTGCCAAAGAACTGGAACTGGAAGTACTGGTTGAAGTGCACACCGAAGAAGAAATTGAAAAACTAAACCCGATGGTGGATTTGGTTGGCGTGAATAACCGTAACCTGAAAACCTTTGAAGTGGATGTGGAAACATCGGTCCGGCTGAGCCGTTTACTGCCCGAAACCATGCTGCGGATCTCGGAGAGCGGTCTTTCGTCGGCCGAAGATATTCACTACCTGCGTAAAGCCGGTTATGACGGATTTTTAATGGGCGAAAACTTCATGAAAACCGACAATCCGGCCAAGGCATGCGCGGATTTTATAAAGCATCTGTAACCGTCCGTTGACCGGCTACCTGAAGTCATCAGGCAAATACGATTAAAAAAATGAAAAATCTGAAACTAAAAGTTTGCGGGATGCGAAACCCGGAAAATATCGACGCTGTTTGTGCTGCCATGCCTGACTTCATCGGCTTTATTTTCTACCCAAAGTCAAAACGCTTTGTGGGTGAAAATCCGGACGAAACTATTTTTAAACGGGTTCCTTCAACCATAAAAAAAGCGGGCGTTTTTGTGAACGAAGAAAAAGAACAGCTTCTGTCGGTTTGCAAAAAATACAGGCTGGAGGTTGCCCAACTCCACGGGGCCGAACCGCCGGAATACTGTCGCTGGATTCGCGACCACGGGTTGATGGTTCTGAAAGCCTTCCCGCTGGATGATGATTTTGATTTCAGCCAATTGGACGATTACATTCCAGCAGTCGACTATTTTCTTTTCGACACCAAAGGAAAGTTGCCCGGGGGTACCGGTGAAAAGTTTAACTGGAAAATTCTGAACCGTTACCGTGGGCCGGTCCCCTTTTTCCTGAGTGGCGGAATTGGTCCGGACGATGCCGGCGACATCCTGAAGATGGATCATCCGCAACTGGTTGCCCTGGATATAAACAGCGGCTTCGAACTGAGACCCGGTCTGAAAGATGCTGCGAAAACTGCTTCTTTTATTCAAAAAATAAGAAACTATTAAACATCCTGAATATGAACTACCAAGTCAATCGAAAAGGTTATTACGGAGAATTCGGAGGGGCTTTCATCCCGGAGATGATGCATCCGAATATTGAAGAACTGCAGGAAAAGTATATGGAGATTATCAATTCATACAACTTTCGGCAAGACTTTATCAACCTGTTGAAACACTATGTCGGGCGGCCGTCGCCGCTGTATTATGCCAAACGCATGTCCGAGCGTTATCAAAGCCACGTTTACCTGAAGCGTGAGGACCTGAATCACACCGGTTCGCATAAAATAAACAATACAATCGGTCAGATTTTACTGGCAAAGGCCTTAAACAAAAAACGCATTATTGCCGAAACCGGGGCCGGGCAACACGGTGTCGCCACAGCGACTGTTTGCGCCCTGATGGGCCTGGAGTGCATTGTTTATATGGGTGCGCTGGATGTACAACGCCAGGCTCCGAACGTGAAAAAAATGCACATGCTGGGCGCTCAGGTCATCCCAGCCGAGTCGGGGAACAAAACCCTGAAAGACGCCACCAACGAAGCCATGCGCGACTGGATTAACAATCCGGTGGATACGCACTACATCATTGGCTCGGTGGTAGGGCCACACCCTTACCCGGATATGGTAGCCCGTTTTCAATCGGTGATCAGCGAAGAGATAAAATGGCAGCTCGACGAGCAAATTGGCCGCGAACTGCCCACCCGTGTGCTGGCCTGCGTGGGAGGAGGAAGCAATGCCGCCGGCGCATTTTACCATTTTCTGGAGAATGAAAGCGTGGAGCTCATTGGTGTTGAAGCAGCAGGAAAAGGCATCGACACCAACGAGAGCGCTGCAACACTCACCCTTGGTAAGCCCGGTGTGCTGCATAGTTCGCGCTCGTACGTGATGCAAACCGACGACGGGCAGATTATTGAGCCCTATTCCATTTCTGCAGGACTGGATTACCCGGGTATCGGCCCCATGCACGCCAATTTGTTTGCCACCAAACGGGCCAAATACCTGTGGGCAACCGATGATGAAGTGCTGGATGCCGCCCTGGAACTCACCCAACTGGAAGGAATCATTCCGGCCCTGGAATCGGCCCATGCCCTGGCCGCGCTGAAAAAAATCGACCTGAAACCGGAAGACGTAAACGTCATCAACCTCTCAGGGCGCGGCGATAAAGATATGGAAGCATATTTAACTTATTTTGGGTATTAATCCTTCATCAACGAGGGCTTAAATTGATTATCATGAAAAACAGAATCAACCAACTATTTCAAAATAAAAAAGAAAATATCCTGTCGGTTTACTTTACGGCAGGTTATCCGAAACTGGACGACACGGTTTCGATCATCGAAGAATTGGTCAGAAACGGCGTCGACCTGATTGAGATTGGCATGCCTTTTTCCGATCCGGTAGCCGACGGGCCGATCATTCAGCACAGCAGCCTGGTTTCGCTGAACAACGGGATGACTATCAAAAAACTGTTTGAACAGTTACAGGGTATTCGTGAAAAAGTAGCGATCCCTCTCATTTTAATGGGTTACCTGAACCCGGTTATTCAGTTTGGGGTTGAAAACTTTTGTAAAAAATGCGCCGAGGTTGGTATCGACGGGCTCATCCTTCCGGATCTGCCGCCGGATGTGTATCAGGAAGAATATCAGCCGGTATTTCACCGTTACGGGCTGCACCACATTTTGCTGATCACACCGCAAACATCCCAAAAACGTCTCCTGGAAATTGATGAAGCGTCAACCGGGTTTATCTATATGGTCTCCAGTTCGTCGACCACCGGGGTAAAAAGTCGTGTTTCCGATTTTCACCTCGACTATTTTGAGCGCATTCAAAACACGAAACTGAAGAATCCGCGGCTGATCGGTTTCGGAATTTCGAACCACGAAACCTTTACAAATGCCTGCAAATATGCCCAGGGAGCCATTATCGGCAGCGCCTTTGTAAAAGCATTGGATGAAAATTCATCGTTAAGTGAGAAAGTTTCAAACTTTATTAATCATATTCTAAACGCATCTTAATCATTAAACCGTTCTTTTGGGCAAGGTTTCGTCAACCCGAATGTTTTATAACAAGTGAAACCACGCGCTTACTGATCATCCTGAGAAGTAGCTTATTAGAGCAAAACAGATGGAAACACGGCTGTTAAACTTTGTTAACTTATATTTTTCAGCACATCAAATGTTTGCCCTGTTTGTTAAATTTAGAGAAGTAACAATTAAAAGTTCAGAATCATGATTGAGTACGCAAAAGTAATCTTGCCAAAAGTCAGTTACAACCGCGATTTATTCCGAAAAGAGCTGATGAAGTGTGTAAACTGGATGGAACCAAACGAACTCGATGCATTGATCAGGTGGTGTAACGAAAACTTCAAAGAGATGTACCCCAAGGTACTTGATGAGGTTTTTTCGCATCATGCTGCATAACAAAAAAGCCCCGGATCCGGGGCTTTTGTATTTTTATACGCTAGGTTTATTTCCCCCCTTTAAACAATTCTTTCTCATCAACCGGTTTTACCAACATGCTGTCTTTCAAGGTTCTGCTAATCATGCTAAATGGTCCGGTGATGATCTCGTCGCCGGCCTGCAAACCCTTGACGATTTCAATATTCATATTATCCTGAATGCCGGTTTCAACCGGGCGTTTCCACGAGCGTCCGTCTCTCACAACAAATACAATTTCCTCCTTTTCCTCGGTTTTTGCCGAAGCCGCAGATTCTGCCTGCTCTTTTTCATCTTTCAGCCGGGTGGTAACCGATTGGATCGGGACAGAGATCACATCGTTCCGGGTTTCGGTTTGAATATCCACCGTGGCTGACATGCCCGGACGGAACGGGTAACGGTTCACTCCGGCACTGTCGGACAAGTCGCGGTAAGAGGATTCCAACAGAAGGACCTTCACATTAAAGGTGGTCACCTGGTCGGAACTTGTACCCAGGGTATTGGCCGAGTTGGCAATCTCGGTAACGATTCCTTTGAATTTTCGTTTCAGGTAGGCATCTACTTCAACCAGGGCCGTATCGTTTTTCGAAACCTTCACAATGTCGTTTTCATTTACTTCGACCTTCACCTCCATCTGGTTCAGGTTGGCTACAACCATCATCTCGGTACCGGCATACATGTTGGTCCCTACAACCCGCTCTCCTTTCTCCACATTTAAGCGCGAAACAGTCCCTTTCATGGGAGCATAAATTTTGGTTTTAACCAGCTGTTCTTCGGCTTCGGCCACCGAGGCTTCGGCCGATTTCACCGAAAATTCGGCGCCCCGAACCTCGGCTTCGGCCACTTTGAAGGCAGCCTCGGCGCTTTCAAAATCTGTCAGGGCAATGGCTTGCTGGTCGAACAGGCTGTTTGCCCGTTTAAAGGCCAGCTCACTTTCAATGAAGCGTGCTTGAGCCTGGGCCAGGTATGCTTTCGACGAGTTCAGGCTGGCCTGGGCCCGGTTCAGCGCCTGAATGTACATATCGGGCTTGATGATGACCAGTAATTTCCCCTGCTCCACTTCGTCCCCTTCCTCCACATTTAGTTCAATAATCTCACCCGACACATCCGGACTGATTTTCACCTCGGTTTTTGGCTGTACTTTCCCGTTAGCGGTAATCAGCTCGGTAATCGTGCGGCTTTCAACAACCTGGGTCAATACTTTTACTTCGACGTCTTTTCCAAACAAGCCTTTCTTCTTACCAACGACCAGAACGATCATCAGGATGATCAGCGCCCCGATCAGGAAGGGTAATAATTTGTTTTTCTTTTTCCGGCGTTGCTGCATGGTGGTGTCGTTTTTTATTGTCCAAGTAATTTTTGCTCCACTTTGCGTTTCATCAGGATATTAACCGGTCGCTGTATTCTCAGGTGCCAGCCAATCAGTCCGTAAACAACCAAGGCAAGGCTTAACACGAAAAATCCAAGAATGCCCCACCAGATGTATTCTTCGCGCACTTCCTGTTCGTCCAGAATATTGTTTTCCAACCTGATCTGGCGTGTTCTCAGATCAATTTCATCCCGGTACTGATCAATCAGCTCCCGGGGATAAGCCGCCCTTGCTTCTTCCACCTCCAGGCTATCGGCCGAACTGATATTAAGCTCATAACTTTTAATCTTTCCCACCATGGCTTCCCGCTCCTGCGACAGGTATTCGAGCTTTCGCTGGCTTTCATTCAGATCGCGCCTGTTCAATTCAAGGTAAAAAGCCGGCAGAAATACGCAAAACAAAAAAATCAACAATCCTAAAACAGAAAAAAATTTGTACAAATTACTGGCGGGAAGTGTCATAACGATTCATTTTATGAAGATACAATAAAAATAATATGCCTTAGCACTTAAAATTTAATGCAATTTAAGCAAAACGATTGAATCAGAACATAACAAACCGATAGTAATTCGGTCGCGCATACTTCGTTCTATTTCAAAACCAAGCGGGCTGTCCGGCGGCTTTTTTGTTCCATGAAGATCTGACGGCCGTTTTTCATTTTCAGCAAAGCCTCATCGGTATAAAAACGGATGGTTGCCAACCGTAAGCCAGTGTTGTACCTGACATCAAATTTTTTACCCAACTCAACTACCAGCGATTCCAGTCCCACCTCCGGCTCATCGATACACAGCGACAGGTCGATGGCGGATTGCTGAATGAGGTTTACTTTGATACGCCGGTTTTTAAACAACGCGAAAACTTCAGAAAGCAGATCAATGCCAATAAAGGAGAAATCGTCGGGAGACAGGGTAATCAGGGCTTGTTTCTTTTTCAGGATGTACACCGGAACCAGGTCAAGCTGGTGTCCAACTTCGTGGATGACCGTGCCGGCCTGTGCGGGGTCGTCGAACGGGCGGACAAACAAGGGGATATTCTTGTTTCGTAACGGTTTTATTGTTTTCGGGTGAATTACTTTTGCCCCGGAATAGGCCAACTCGATCGCCTCTTTATAGGAAAGTTCTTCCAGCTTTTCGGTGTCGGGAAAATCAACCGGATCGGCATTTAAAACTCCCGGCACATTCTTCCAGATCGTTACACTTTCGGCATTCAGCAAGTTCCCCAGAATGGCTGCTGTAAAGTCGGAACCTTCGCGTCCCAGCGTGGTGGTTTGGTTGGTGGTGGTCGATCCGATAAAACCCTGGGTGACGTACAATTCGCACTCATCAAACCGAAACAGGTTGTTAATCAGCATCTCCGACCATTTCCAGTCGATAATCGCCTCCCGGTAGGTTTCATCGGTGCGCAAACTCTCCCGGATATCCACCCACTTATTTTTTTGTCCATTTTGGTTCAGAAATGCCGAAACAATGGCTGTCGAAATCAGTTCGCCAAAACAAACCAACTGGTCGTATTCGTAATCGAACTGAAGCGAGGGGGTGCGTTCCAGGCGTCCTTTCAGCGTATCAAACAGTTCGCGTACCTTTTCCAGGCTGCTTTCCTCCAGCCCCAGTTCGCGTATAATCTGATCGTGATATTCTTTTATCCGGTTTAGGATCGCAGCTGCTTTATGGTCTTTTTTGAAATAGCTCCTGACCAGGTCCTCCAACTCGTTGGTGGTATTTCCCATGGCAGAAACAACAATCACTTTTTTGCCCGGGTACATATCGATAATTGCCGCAACATTATGAATCGCCGGCGCCGAACTGACGGAAGCGCCTCCAAACTTGAATATTTTCATCCTTTAACCAATTAAAATTTAACTGAAAATAGATAATTTTTACGGTTCCCCTTATTTTATTCCAATGCAAATGTAGTTAAATCGTCAGATTTTAATCGTCTTTTCAGTTCGGACGGCAGATAAACAATATCGTCAAAAGTCCTGCAATTTACCGTTTATCACCAAACCGTCGATTCCCATTTTCCGGGCGGAGTTCCAGGCATCGGTTGCCGTATGGACGATCGGTTCTCCTTTGCTGTTAAAGGAAGTATTGATCAATGCTTTGATTTTATATTTTTCATCAAGCAGACAAAGCAAGTCCCACAGATAAGGATTTTGTCCGCGCGTGAAAAGGGTTTGAATCCGTGAAGTGCCGTCGGCATGAACTGCTCCGGCCAGTTCCTGTTTTCTTTCCGGAAGCACATCAAACTGGAGCAACATGTATTGGCTCAGCGGATGGATGGTTTTTTGTCCGGTAAACCAGGAGGTATTTTTTTCGAGCATCACGGGAGCTACAGGACGGTACCACTCGCGTTCCTTGTGTTTCATACTTATTTTGTGTGCCAGCATTTTGTCATTGGCCAGGCACAACATGCTGCGGTTGCCCAGGGCGCGGGGGCCCGCTTCGCCCGGTCCGTTACAAAGGCCCAGCACCTTTCCCTCAACCAGAAGCCGGGCCGCCTGGTTCACATCTTCTTTTGTATAGTCGAAATCCGTTTCCTCCAGATCCCAATTATTCAGAAAGGGAGTGTGCAGGTTGAGCCCGCCATGTTTTTTCCATTCGACAAAGGCTGCGGCGCCAAGCGCCAGACCGGAATCTTCCGTACAGGGAGGGATGTACACCTCGTCAAATAAGCGGCTGTCTATCAGTCGGGTATTCGCCGCAATGTTCAACGCGCAACCACCGGTATAATAGAGATTCCGGCTCAGCGTTTGCTGCTGCATTTTTTTCAGGGCAAAAACCGTTTCGCGCACAAAAAGCTCATGCAGCGTAGCCATACAATCAAGTATAAAGGGGTGCTTTTGGTTGAAGGACTTCAAATCGATGTTCCAGTCTTTTTTCACCTGTTTGAAAAAAGCCGACTTGTTGTGCCAGATGTTTTCGAAGAAGTCGTGTTCCTTCAGCCAACGTTCAAGTTCGGGCCTGTAGTCGCCGTGCCCTGCAAGGCCCATCATTTTCCCGGGAACACTGTTTTGCTCGCTCAGTTTGGCGCCGATTACCGAAAAAACCAGCGCGTTGGCGTTGAAAACAGAAGTCAGGTACCGATAATCCCAGTGAGCGGAATGCCTGATCAATTTCCCGTTTTTAAACAGCCAGGCCGAAAAATTACTTTTACTGGCGCCCCCGTCAAAATGCACCAACAGGCTGTTTGGCTTGAACATTCCAAAAAACGGCACACAACTAAAGATGTGCGCCAACTCGTGGTTTAATACCCAGGCTACTGTTTTCCGGCCAAACCACCAGCAGTCGCCTTCTTCCGGACCAGTTGCCAGCAGGCGGGTCAGCGGGGCCTCAAAACGGACGTTTCCCTGCCTGGTCAGAAAGGTACGGCCAACAACATTATCTACAAACACCAGGTCGAATTCTTCGCCCAGCAGTTTACTTTCTTTCAGGATTGCGGGCAACTTTTCGTGTAAGCGGTTATCCCGTTTCTGCCGGGTAATCCGTTCGAGCTGGAGAAATTTTCTCACCTGCCCGTTCTGCATGATGCACAAGTTATGGTCGTGCACATAAAAAGGATGTTCATATTCGTCGCGGTCCTGAATGCCGTAAATTGCCAATGTTGCCTTTTCGGGATTCATTTAAACAAACTGAAGGTAAATGACCAATCCGATAAGCAGATAGAGAAACAGGTTAGCCCAGAACCCGCTTCGCATAAAAATCAGGTAATTGGAGATCAGAAATGCAAGCGGGATGGCCATCAGGACAAAAACCTCGAGCGATACCGCGGGTACAACAACCAACAGGGCAACCGATATGGCAAATACAACAAACAGGATCTGAAAGTACTTCCGGCTGCTGATTTTCTTCTCGCCCAGGCGGCCGATCAGGAAAAAACTGCCCAGTAAGGTCAAAAAGGCCAAAAAACCGGCAAATATCTGCATGTGGATGTTCCGGAATAAATCGTTGTTTGGCGTAAGGATGTTCCGGCTAACCGTGATCAGCATTTCTTCCGTACGATCGGTCAGAAAATAGTACGAAAAGCCAAATAGCCAGGGCAAAAGCAAGCCAATCAACGGTAAGGCAAAATTACGCCATTGCGGACTTTTACGGATCAGGATAAAACCAATCCAGATGGCCGGAAAGTAAAAAACCAGGTTGAAATAAAACAACGAGCCCAAGCCGATGAAAAAACCGGCATCGAACGCGTTGGAATGAATGCCCGGGCTTTCGTAAGCATCGAAAATTCGGTCGATACAAAGCATCAGGAACAAGGCCCCGAAATAAACCGGATGCAGGTGGTGCATGGTATACAGCCCCCCGATGATGAGAATGAAAATGTTGGATGGCAAAAATGTCCGGATACGGATACAGGCGTAGGCAGTATTCAGACGTAAAATAACAAAAGACAATAAAACTGCCAGGGCAGCCGCCAGGGTTGAGCTAACCAGGGCGGATCCGGCTAACAGCTCCTGCAGCGGCTTGTAAAGCAACATCTCTGCTTCGCCACCGAAATAGGGGTACAGCTCGGGACGGATTAGGGAAGCTGTCCACAAAGCCAGCGTCACCAGCGGGATCAGAATAAAATGATAAGCCTGATTGCTTTTGAGAAACCTGAGTATCATTTTTTCAATTCAAAGGTATTTTGTAACTATCAATTGTTTCAGCAGACGACAAAGCCGTTTTCGACAGCTTCCCCGGCAGTTTACAAATCAAAACCCAGGTCTTTCCGGTAATATTTGCCCTCGTATTTGATTTTCGCCGCATTGGCATACGATTGAGCCAGCGCCTCCTGCATCCGGGCTCCGTATGAACTGACCGCCAATACCCGGCCTCCGTCGGTGACTATTTCCCCGCCACTTTGCCTGGTGCCGGCATGAAAAAGGTAACTGTTTTCCGTTTCTTCAAATCCGCTCATCGGGATCCCTTTTTTATAATCGCCCGGGTAACCGCCCGAGACCAGCATCACGGTAACAGCCGAACGTTCGTCTATTTCGATGCGTTGCGAGTCCATCGTACCATCGGCAGCAGCGATCAGCAGATCAACAAAATCCGATTTTATACGCAACATCACAGCTTCGGTTTCAGGATCACCCATCCGCACATTGTATTCGATGACATAAGGTTCGCCTCCGCAGTTGATTAACCCGAAAAAGATAAAACCGTTGTACGGGATCCCGTCTTTTTGAAGCCCGTCAACCGTCGGTTTAATGATCCGGTCTTCCACTTTTTTCATGAATGCGTGATCAGCAAACGGAACCGGGCTGATGGCTCCCATGCCGCCGGTATTCAAACCCGTGTCGCCTTCGCCAATCCGTTTGTAATCTTTGGCTTCGGGCAATATGCGGTAATTTTTCCCATCGGTGATCGCAAATACCGAAAGCTCGATGCCCGAGAGAAATTCTTCGATGACCACTTTGCTGCTGGCTGCTCCGAATTGCCCGTCCAGCATTTCTTTCAGCGAGGCCTGCGCTTCGTCCAAACGATCGATAATCAGAACACCTTTGCCGGCAGCCAAGCCATCTGCTTTCAGCACGTAGGGCGCTTTCAGGCTGGCCAGAAAATCAAGACCTTCCTGCAAATTATCTGTCGAGACTGTCAGGTATCCGGCAGTCGGGATGGCATGACGCTGCATAAAAGCTTTGGCAAAGTCTTTGCTTCCTTCCAATTGCGCCCCTTCTTTTGTCGGTCCTACCACTTTCACTTGTTTCAGACCGGCATCGGCCCGAAAAAAATCATGTATTCCTTCCACCAGCGGAACTTCCGGGCCAACCAGTACCAGGTCAATCTTCTTTTCGAGTACCACCTTTTTCAGGCCTTCAAAATCGGAAACACCAACAGGGATATTCTCGCCCACCAAGGCCGTACCGGCATTACCGGGTGCAATAAACAACTGATTTACCTTGGGGGATTGTTTGATTCTCCATGCCATCGCATGTTCCCTTCCACCCGAACCTACAACAAGTATATTTAACATGATCGTCTGTATTTTTTAGCTATTCCCGCTTTATGATCGTCTTTTTCTTTCTTCCGTTGTTATTCCCGATCTCACACCTGAGCCCAATCGCCGAATTGATATCCTTTCATTTTCAATCTCCGGATCACCTCCGGCAAGGCAGGATACAGGTTTGTTTTGGCCTTGTATGAATCATGAAAAATAATTACCGACCCGGGCCTGACAAAGTTCGTCACATTCCGGACCACTGCCTCAGGGGTTAAATCTTTACGGTAATCCCTGCTGATCAGATCCCACATCACCACCTGGTACTGTTTGCTAAGCTGCCTGAACTGCGAACGTTTCATCCAGCCGTGCGGCGGCCTGAAAAAACGGGAATCAATATAGCCGGCAGCCTTCTCCACGTTCCTGAGGTAATCGGCATCGGGGGTTTTTAACCCTTGTAAATGGTTAAAGGTATGGTTTCCGGTCCGGTGTCCTTCTTCCAGGATACGACGGTAAATTTCGGGATATTTCATCACATTTTCGCCCACGCAAAAAAAACAGGCTTTAATTTGTTCTTTTTTCAGCAGATCGAGCACCCAGGGGGTGACTTCAGGCACAGGCCCGTCATCAAATGTCAGAAAAACCTGATTCCCGGCTGAGGGTATCCGCCAGATGGCCCCGGGAAAATACCGGGTCAGGAACTGAGGTAACCGTATTCTGGGATCGAACCGCTGCATTATCTCTGCGAACTGTAGACCGTTAAATAGTTATTAAAGCTTTCCGTAATTTTCTTTGACAACTCTTCTTGTTCATATTTGGCCGAAACGACTGCCATTTCGCGCATGAAATAGAGTATCCGCTGAATCTCTTCATCCACTGAAGGCAAAAACTTATCGGGCAACGACAGGTAATAATCCATGTCGTTTTGATAAGATCCGTAGATTTCCTGCATAACAGCTATGCCTTTCTCAACGGCGCCGGCAGCAAAATAATTCTCGGCCAGCTGATGTGAAAAATAATTATACGATACAATCTGATGCGGAATTAATTCCAGGCTTTTGTCGAGCACCTGAACAGCCGAGTCATTTTTACCTTCGCTGATCAGACTTTCGGCCAGCCGGTTGAAATTGTTCCGGATATTCATCATCATCCGCTGGTTGTTTTCGTCGATATAAACCCCGGGCTTGTTCATATTTCCCCATTTAAACGTCGTCATCAGGTTTTCATACATTTTTTGGGTATGAACCGAACCCGGGAAATAACCGGAACTCGTTGTTTTAACCGGGGTGAACCTGTAAGCGAAACCTTCGAGCTGGAAATAGTCCTGTAAACCCAGGTATTTGTCGCGGCCTACAGTAATGGCAAAATAAATCGGGCGTTCCCAGTTCGCGTTAGCCATCATGTCCAGGACCATCAACTCATCTTTAACAATGTAACTCCGGTTGCCAAAGTCAATGAAAATCGTATCAACAATCTGGTCGTACATCGCTTCCGGCACTACTTTATTGCGGATAACCGCTTCTTTGTCGACCCGGATAAACAATTTTTTGGATGGGATATAGGATGCGTTACCTGCCTGCGAGAGTTTGGTTTGCGGACTGTCATCGCGAACAAAATCGAGGGCCTTTTTCAGTTCCACCGCTCCTTTCAGGCGCGGATCGTTCAGCAGGTAAACCACGTCGCGCGTGCCCTGTACATATTGATCGTGTGTAAATAAAATCGGCAGTGGTTCAGATTCGTAAGCTTTACTGCGCATCTGATCGATATACCAGTCGGTTTGCAGGTAACTGAGGTTACAAACACGCACATCGGTCCGTACGCCTTCCACTTCCTGATTGTACCAAAGCGGGAAGGTATCGTTATCGCCGTTGGTAAAAATAATGGCATTGGGATCGCAACTGTTCAGGTAGTTCGCCCCAAAGTCGCGGGCCGTATACCGGTCGGAGCGGTCGTGGTCGTCCCAGTTCTCATTGGCCATGATTCCTGGAACCAAGACCAGACTAACCGATGTAACAGCGATCGCACTCACCGTTTCGGGTATCCGGCGTTTTAATCCTTCCGCGAGGGCCATCACCCCCAATCCGATCCACACGGCAAAGGCATAAAACGATCCTGCAAAGGCATAATCCCGCTCGCGAGGCTGGTGAGGATATTGGTTCAGGTAAATCACAATAGCCAAACCGGTCATGAAAAAGAGCAGCATCACCACCCAAAAATCTTTCTGGTTGCGTTTATAGTGAAAGAATGCCCCGATCAGGCCCAGCAGCAGCGGCAAAAAATAATAGGTATTACGCCCCTTGTTGTTTTTCAGGTTGTCGGGAAGTCTTTTCTGGTCGCCCAGGCGGGCCGAATCAATAAAATCAATCCCGCTGATCCAGTTCCCGTTGAGGATGTCGCCATGTCCCTGGATATCATTTTGCCGTCCGGCAAAGTTCCACATAAAGTAGCGGAAATACATATGGACCACCTGGTAACGCATAAAGAAGGTCAGGTTCTCGCCAAAGGTCGGCATTTCAATGACCTCCGGTTTTCCTTCGTCCCCGGTTATTCTTACCGGCTTCCCTTTAATACCCGCCCAACTTTTATAATCGCGGATGTGGTCATCCTGCCGGCTCCACATGCGCGGGAAAACAGTGGTGAAACGCGAATCATAATTGGGTTTTTGGCGCATATCGGCCACTACGTATTTCCCGTCTTTCTGAATATAATAAGGTTTGCTTTTCACATAGGGCGTTTTGCTGTCGAGCGGCGTGTTGTAATATTGCCCGAAAACTAAAGGCCGGTCGCCGTATTGCTCACGGTTTAAATAACCTAACAAGGAAAAAACATTATCCGGACTGTTCTGGTCCATCGGTGTGTTGGCCGACGAACGGATCACGATCATGGCAAACGAAGAATACCCGATCAGGATAACCATGAGCGAAACCAGTACGGTGTTCCACAAAACCAATTTCTTTTTAATGGTAAAATAGATGCCGTAAACAACCAGCCCGATCAGTAAAACAGCATAAATAATTACACCGGTATTAAAGGGCAGGCCCAGGCTGTTTGTAAACAACAGTTCGAACCAGGAAGCAACGGTCACGACTCCCGGAATGATTCCGTACATGATCAGGCCCAGGATAAGAAGCGAAACCAGGAAACAGGCAATCACCCCGTTACGGGTCACTTTGTATTTTCTGAAATAATAAACAAACACGATGGCCGGGATTGCCAGCAGGTTAAGGAGGTGCACACCGATCGAAAGCCCCATGATGTAGGCAATTAAAATGATCCAGCGGTTGGCATGTGGTTCGTCGGCAACATTTTCCCATTTCAGGATGGCCCAGAAAACAATGGCTGTCAGTAACGACGACGACGCATAAACCTCACCTTCAACAGCCGAAAACCAAAATGTGTCGGAGAAGGTATAGGCCAGGGCTCCGATAAGCCCGCTTCCCAAAATAGCGATGGTTTGTCCTACGCTTAGTTCTGCCCGGACATCAACCAGCTTTTTGGCTAAATGGGTGATTGACCAGAACAGGAACAGGATGGTAAATGCGCTGGCCAGGGCCGATAAGGCATTAATCAACATGCCCGCCTGTGAGGCATTGCCAAAGAGCGTGAAAAATCGTCCTAAGATCATAAAAAACGGAGCGCCTGGAGGGTGACCGACTTCCAGTTTGTACGATGTGGTGATAAACTCTCCGCAATCCCAGAAGCTGGCAGTTGGTTCGATGGTTAGCAGGTAAGTCACTGCTGCGATTAAAAATGTCACCCAACCCGTGACAAGATTCAGAAATTTGTAGTTCTTCATCTGGATCGTTTTTTTATTTTTATTCGGTTTGGCCCTGCCAGGCGGTAGCGCCTAAAATATTGTCAGTTAACCGGCCCCCGGTATCTTTGCTGCCACAGTATGCGCAGCCTGTTATTTTTTATGTTTGCGAAGATAGTATATTCTTTCAACAGAGACCAGTCAGAAGTTGAAATTAAACGTTTTTAACAGCCCATAAAAACAGCAGGTATTAACACTTTTAAAATCACTGCGTAAACAGAATGACTATATTTTCACCTAAATATCTCCTAGAAACACGAAAGGGCGCCCTTGCGGACACCCTCTCTTCATCTTCTCAATCATCCCCCTCACACTATAATCATTTGGTTTTTATGCTTCAACAGGTTCCAGAAATAACTTCATGTCTTCGTCAACAGTGGTGATGCCGGCGATTCCAAAATTCTCAACCAGCACAGCAGCTACATTTGGCGACAGGAAAGCCGGTAAAGTCGGCCCGAGATGAATGTTTTTCACGCCCAGGTACAGCAGCGCCAGCAGCACAATTACCGCCTTTTGTTCGTACCAGGCAATGTTGTAGGCAATCGGCAACTGGTTCACATCGTCCAGGCCGAAGATTTCTTTCAGTTTCAGCGCGACTACAGCCAGCGAGTATGAGTCGTTACATTGTCCGGCATCGATTACGCGGGGAATACCGTTGATGTCGCCCAAAGGCAGTTTGTTGTAACGGTATTTGGCGCAACCAGCAGTCAGGATGACGGTATCCTGCGGTAATCTGGCAGCAAATTCTTCATAATATTCGCGACTCATCATACGGCCATCGCAACCGGCCATCACAAAGAACTTGCGGATGGCGCCGGTTTTCACCGCTTCAACAATCGGTTCGGCTAAGGCAAATACCTGGTTGTGGGCAAATCCGCCGATGATTTCGCCTTCTTCAATCTGGGTGGGGGAGGCACAACGTTTCGCGTGTTCAATGATGACTGAAAAGTCTTTCATTGCTCCCGGCTGGCGATCGGGAATATGAAGGGAGCCGGTCAACCCGCTGGCTCCGGTGGTGTAAATGCGGTCTTTGTATGTTGCATTTTCCAGTGGCGGAACAATACAGTTGGTTGTGAACAGGATCGGGCCATTGAACGATTCGAACTCTTCCTTTTGTTTCCACCAGGCGTTTCCGTAGTTTCCGGCCAGGTGTTTGTATTTTTTGAACTCCGGATAATAGTTGGCCGGCAACATTTCGCTGTGCGTGTACACATCCACACCGGTACCGTCGGTTTGTTTCAGCAGATCTTCCAGGTCCTTCAGGTCGTGGCCCGAAATCAGGATCGCCGGATTATTGCGTACGCCGATGTTTACTTTGGTGACTTCGGGGTTTCCGAAAGATGAGGTATTAGCGGCATCGAGCAGTGCCATGACGTCCACTCCGAATTTGCCGGTTTCGAGCGTCAGTCCAACCAACTCATTCACCGAAAGGTCTTTGGTAGTTGCTGCCAGGGTTTCCTGCAGGAAGTCAAAAATTTCCTGTTTTTCGTGCCCCAGGTTATACGCGTGCTCGGCATAAGCGGCCAAACCTTTTAAGCCGTAAATAATTAGTTCTTTCAGCGAGCGGATATCTTCATTTTTTTCGCTCAGAATGCCTACTTCAAGCGCTTTGGCTTCAAATTCTTCACTGGTTTTGGCGGTCCAGTGCAGCGACTCGTGATCGCCAATCAGCATCCCGGCAGCCGCTACTTTTCCTTTTAACTCGTCCCGTAATTTCAGCGCTTTTTTTATACGGATTACAAAAGCGGTGTGATCAAAATTTGCATTGGTAATGGTGCTGAAAAGGCCGTCGAAAACCACTTTATTGACCTGCTTATCGGTTTGGCCAACAGATTTCAACTGGGTATTCAGGATTGAAATGCCTTTTAAAACGAATAACAAGGTGTCCTGCAGATTAGCCACATCGCTGGGTTTACCACATACTCCTTTAATCGTACATCCAATTCCTTTTGAGGCCTCCTGGCACTGATAACAAAACATGTTCTCCATAATTCTCTTATAACTTTCTGATTAACTGATTTTTTTATTTTCCAACGAACTTCCGATCCGGTTGAAACCGCCGCAAGGCCATTCAGTCCGTCCTGAACAGGATGGCACCGGTCGTTCCCCGGCGGTTGTAACCGAAGAATCAATTCTGCTATGATCTTTTTGATTTTTGGGATGGAAAGAAGAAAAAAGCCGGGAATATGAGTGTTCCCGGCGATCCAACTAAACCCACTCTTCCATTAACACATCACCTTTGATACCTACTACAATTTCTTTTACCGGCACTTTTCGGCTGGCTTGCTGAGCAGCTATTTGTACCAATTGGGTAAGGCCGCCGCAACATGGCACTTCCATGATGACCAGGGTAATGGTGTTTACCCGCGATTCATCGATCAGACGGCGTATTTTTTCGATATAAATTTCTTTTCCTGAATCCAGCTTCGGGCAGGCAATCACCAGTTTTTTCCCCTTCAGGAAGCTGCGGTGAAAATCGCCATGCGCAAAGGCAGCACAGTCGGCGGCAATCAGCAGGTCGGCACCCTGGAAATACCCGGCTGCAGGGTTAATCAGGTGCATTTGTACCGGCCACTGTTGCAATTCAGACTGTCCGGCAAAGGCCGGGGCGGCTTGCGGGGCCATCACAAAGGCCGGCCGCTCGAAGCTTACCGGGGCCGATCCCGGGCAACCACCCGACGCGCATCCCGACGCAGGCTCGGCTTGAGGCTTACTGTTATGCACCTGGCCGGTGATGTAACGCACATCCAGCTCCAGTTCGTCTTCGTGTGCTTTCAGGTAACGCACGGCTTCCTGAAGAAAGCCGGTTTCTCCATGATCTTTTAAGTGTTTGAGATGTGCAATCACCAGGTTTTCGCCTTTGGGTATCATTTGTTTGATTACCGCGATTTCGTCATATTCTTCGGCTTCACGCTTCTCAATCTCAATAGCACCTTGCGGGCAATGACCAAGGCAGGCTCCCAACCCGTCACACATCAACTCGCTAATCAGCCTTGCCTTGCCATCAATTACCTGCAATGCTCCCTCGTGACAATTCGGAATACACAGCCCGCAACCGTCACACAACTCTTCATCGATCTTAACTATTTCGCGTATCATCTTTTTTCCTTTTATTTCTGAAACAAAAGTAACGACAGGCTGTTACCTGTTTTGTATCATTTATTACAAAGACTTCATTTTTATGATTGATTTTGATTTATTAAGCAAATCGCCTGTTTTTATGGGTCTGCCGGCCGACCGAATTGAAAATATCCTGGGAGATATTCATTTTCAGATCCACAGCTTCACAAAGAGCAGCCTGATTGTCCATGCCGGAGACGAATGCAACAAGCTGATTATTGTATTATCGGGAAGCGTAAAAGGAGAAATGGCTGATTATACGGGAAAAACGATTAAGATTGAAGATATTGAAGCTCCCCGTCCGCTGGCGGCAGCCTTCCTGTTTGGGAAAAACAACCGTTTTCCCGTGACAGTGATTGCCAACAGCCCGGTTGAGCTGTTGTATATTTCGAAGCCCGAGTTTCTGAAACTCCTGCAAAAAGACCAGCGTTTGCTGACCAACTACCTGAATTCCATCTCTTCGAGGGCACAATTTTTATCGCAGCGAATCAAGTTTTTGTCATTTAAAACCATTCGCCAGAAGATTGCGCATTACCTGCTCGATTTGGCCGGCGACCGGCTGGCCATTGTCGAATTGCCGCTCGCGCAGGCCGAACTGGCCGAGTTTTTCGGTGTTACGCGCCCTGCCCTGGCACGGGCTATGGGCGAACTGGACCAGGAAGGGTACATCGAAGTCCAACGACGTACGGTCCGTATCCTGGATAAACAGAAAATGAATGATCTACTGAAAGGTTAATGCCTGCCGGATCAAGCCGGAACACGTAACGACAGAACCGGTTGTTTTTCACGGGTTCTGTCGTTGTGGTAAATTACGCCGTCACCGGCTTCATCAGATGGCGGCATTTTTCCGGTATTCGTCCCACAACTCGTCGATGGTTTGGCCGGTTAGTTCTTTCCAGCTTTCATCGCGGTATGAATGACCACGCATCAGTTGATCGATTTTTTTGATCAACTTCTCATCTTTGTGTTTTTCAAGCCACACAAAAAAACGGGCCGTAATCCGGTAAGAGTTGGTGTAATGATGTTTTTCGGTCAGCTCGGGCAGGCTCCAGCCGGCGCCGGCATTGTCGACGCCATATTTAAACCGGACATAGTCGGCAATACCTTCGGTTACCCACCAGGGGCCGGGGGTGCGGCCGTAAGCCTGCACAATGTGCATCACTTCGTGTGTCACCACATCAATATCTCCCGGATGAGCCGCAAACCATTTTGGGCTGTAAACCACCTTATCGGCTGAGGTAGCCGCAACACCATCATAATCCGGATCAATCACAAAGGTTACTTTACGTGTTGATTTTTTATTGAACTGTTTTACCAGTTCCGGATAAACCTCAAAAAATGTTTCCTTCAATCGTTCTCCAACTTCCGGGTTAAAGTCCTCCGCCTTATTGATATAAATTAAGGTGTAACCCTTACGGCTGATTGAATCTTTTGAAAGATAGCTCCCGGCATTTGCAGGCTGAGAAGAGGCGAACAAAGGTATTGCCAAACACAACAACACCATAAGCGCCATACTTTTTGTTTTCATCTCTGGTTGATTTTTTAGTTGGTTGTATAAAACTACATTTCCAATACGGTTTTGCCCGCTTATTTACTCATAAAATTTATGCTTTAACAAAACTTTATTATTTTTCGGCTTTCTGAATATGAAACCGAACAAATGAGAAGACTTGAGTACGATTCAAAATTATACCTTCAGTTTAACCTGTTGAACCGGCCGGATATTTTACATTTTGTTTCAACAAAAAAGGGATGGGATGAACGGGTAAAATGTCGTTTTACAGGGGACAGCCCAACAAGTTATCAGTCTTTCAGGAAGGAACTTGCCCGGGTTTTCGGCTTGGAAACGACGCAACTCGTCTTCCCGCGCCAGGTTCACAGTTCAACGGTAGCTGTTATTGACCAACCGATGCGATCGGCCGACATCCCTGAAACAGACGCGTTAATTACCAATCAGCCCGGTCTCTGCCTGTGCGTACAGACGGCTGATTGTGTCCCCATCTTACTGTTCGACCCGGTCAATAAAGTGATTGCCTCGGTCCATGCTGGCTGGCGGGGAACAGTGAATAAAATCCTGGCCAAAACCATCTTTACCATGCAGCAAGAGTTTGATACCCAGCCCGAAAACCTGATTGCCGGAATCGGGCCGTCCATTCACCTGCATGCTTACGAGGTGGGGCAGGAGGTTATCCTCCCGGTCCGCGAGAACTTTACCAACCACCGCCATTTATTAAAACCATCGTCAACCAAAAATAAGGCTTACTTTGACTTATGGGAAGCAAATAAAACCATTCTGGCAGAAACCGGCTTGGAGGAAGAACATATTGAGGTTATGGGCATTTGCTCCTATTCGCACGAATCGCTTTTTTATTCCGCCCGGCGGGACGGAATCCACACCGGGCGAATGGTTTCGGGGATCATGTTAAAATGATCGGGAATTATACTTAATTCCCGGCTTTCCCGGCGGGAAACACCATTGGGAAAACATCGGACGGAACCCGAGATTCTGCCATTAACTGCAACAAATCTTTCACAATTTCAGGATGTTGTCCGGATAAATCATGCTCTTCGCCTAAGTCGTCTGCCAGATTGAATAACTGCGTTAACGTTTTTTCGGGCGCCGATGCCTGGTAACGGACCAGCTTCCAGTCATCCTTACGGACGGCCTGCCTGCCGCCATTTTCCTGTTTTCGTCACTTTTTTTCGCACGATTTTTATTTGATTGATATAGAATAGAATAGGATTTATTTTTTTTGATTTTGGGTGTCCCGTTGCTATTTTTGATAGATGTTTGTGCGACGCAAGGCCAATAAGACGGGCTCGGTTAGTGTCCATGTTATCGACAAAAGCCAAAGGCGCTACCGGGTAATCAAAAGTTTCGGAACCGGAAGGACCGAGGCAGAAATTGTCCGTTTGGAAGAAAAAGCCCGTCAATATATACGCGAACAAACCGGGATGAGCCTGTCCCTGTTTGAAGATGAGGATGAAATCAAACTGGAAGGTTTTCTTTCAAACATTTCCAACTCCCAGATACAAGTCATCGGCCCGGAACTGGTGTTCGGTACACTTTACGACCGTGTAGGTTACGGGCGCATCGATAACGAACTGTTCAGGCACCTGGTTATTACCCGGTTGTTTAACCCCGGAAGCAAACTAAAGACGATTGATTACCTGCTGCGGTACCAGGGCATTGTTTACAACATCAGCAGAATATACCGTTTCCTGGATAACCTGTGTTTAAGGAAAGAGGAAGAAAGGGGAAATGGGAGAACCGATATAAAAAATCAGGTTGAAGAGATTACTTATTTCCATACGCTGCATGTGCTTGGCGGCAGGGTTGAAGTGGTATTCTATGATATGACCACGCTTTATTTTGAAGCCAGTGACGAAGATGATCTTCGCAAAACGGGCTTTTCAAAGGACGGCAAACACCAATGCCCTCAGATTTTCCTCGGGCTGTTGGTTGGGCATGCAGGGAACCCCATTGGTTATGAACTGTTCGAAGGCAACATATTCGAGGGTGATACTTTCATCCCGGTACTGCAACGCATGGAGAAACGGTTCAACCTTGGCAAGCCTGTGGTGATTGCAGATTCGGGACTGTTGTCAAAGAAAAATATCCTGGCATTGGAAGCCAATGGCTACCAATATATACTTGGCGCGCGCCCAAAAAACGAGAGCGGTGCCATCAAACAAAAAATACTTGCCTTTGATTTAAAAGACGGCGATGTACGGATCATCAACAAAGCAGGGGGAAAGCGCCTGATCTTATCGAAGACCGACAAACGGGCGGCCAAGGATGCCCACAACAGAAAACGGGGATTGGACAGGTTGACCAAACGCATGAACAGCGGGAAGCTGACCAAGTCCAACATCAACAACAAAGGATATAACAAGTATTTAAAGATGGAAGGGGAAATTATCATTTCGATTGATCTGGAAAAGTTCCATGCCGATGCAGCCTGGGACGGGATTAAAGCATACCTGACCAATACCGCGCTCCCGGCCAAAAAGGTGATCGCAAATTACAGGAACCTGTGGTTTATCGAGCGGGCTTTTCGGATGAACAAGACCGATCTTCGGGTACGCCCCGTTTTCCACCGGTTATACAATCGGATTGAAGCCCATATCTGTATTTGTTTTACCGCTTATACCATTATGCTCGAACTGGAAAGGTTGCTCAAAGCAAAAAAATCAAGCCTGAGCCTGAAACGTGCACAGGAAATCACCCACAATATGTACCAGATCGTTTACCAATTGCCACACTCAAAAGATACGAAAACCCAAATACTAAAAATGGACCGGGAGCAGCAGGAACTGTATGACATTATTGTGCGCTCAAAACAAATTGATTAAAATTTTGGGTGTCCCATTGACGAAAACAGGGGACCAGCTTCCAGTCATCCTTACGGACGGCCTGCCTGCCGCCATTTTCATGAAATTCCCAGTAAAGATAATCATGTTTTTGCTGGCCTTCCTGCGAAAGTAAGGTTGGAAGAAAGGAGATGCCATCCACTTCTTTCGGCACTTCGTTTCCGGTTAATCCGGCCAGGGTCGGCCACATATCCCAAAAGGCTGAAATGTGATCCGACACGGAGCCTTCCTTAATCTTTCCCGGCCACCAGGCAATCATGGGCACCCGGATACCTCCTTCATAAACATCACGCTTATAGCCTCGTAATGGACCGTTGCTGTCAAAATAATCCGGATCGGCGCCGCCTTCCAGGTGGGGCCCGTTATCGGAGGTAAAAATCACGAGGGTATTTTTGTCGAGGCCAAGTTCCTTCAGTTTATCAAAGATTTCGCCGACCTGCTTATCCAGCAAGCTGACCATTGCCGCAAAAGCAGCATGACTCTCGGGCTGTGTGCCGTAGCCTCCCAACCTGAAACGTTCGTCGCCCGGTTCGGCTCCCTGATAATGCTTTTCAGGCAGGAGTTTTCCCCGGAATTCATCCAGATACTGATCAGGCAAAAGCAACTCTGCATGAGGAATGGTAGTCGGATAAAACAGGAAAAAAGGTTTTTCCTTATTTTCTTCGATAAACTGTAAGGCTTTTTCGTGAATCAGTTCCGGTGCGTATTGTCCGAAATTGATCCCGCTGTTTTCCTCCAGTACAATTTTCTCGTGATTATGCCATAAATGGCCCGGGTAGTAGTTATGGGCCAGGCTTTGGCAGTTGTACCCGTAAAACACATCGAAACCCTGTTTGTTCGGGTCACCTTCCGTATCGATGTAACCCAGTCCCCATTTCCCGAAAGCGCCGGTCGTATAACCCGACTCCTGCAACATTTCGGCCAAGGTATACGAAGCGGCCGGTAACGGACTTTGTCCTTCCGGATCCCATCCCAGGTTTCCGCGGATGGGGGTATGCCCGGTGGTTTGGCCCGTCATCAGCGACGAACGGGAAGGCGCACAAACAGTACATCCGGCGTAGTGTTGCGTAAACTGCATCCCTTCGCTTGCCATCCGGTCAATGCGGGGTGTTTGAAAATGTTTTTGCCCGTAGCAGCTCAGGTCTCCGTAGCCCAAATCATCGGCAAGAATATAGATGATATTGGGTGGACCGGGCTTAACCGGCTCTGTTGGCTCGCAACCCGCGAATAAAGAGGCGGAAACCAGACCAAAAATCAGATCTGATGATTTCATTTGTGTATAATTAGGTCGTTAATTCTCCTAAAAGTAGAAAGATTATCGGTCAGCTCAAAACAGGGTGATGCCTGCCATAAACCGGGAAACACGAAACGGGAAGTAAGAAGGATTATTTCTGTTTGAACTCGTCTGCAAAAGATGTTTTTACGCAACGAAAACCGATGTACGATTTCGCGGTGTCCTGGTACTCGTAACTACGGGTTCCGTTTCTTAAGAAATAGGCGACATCTTTCCACGATCCGCCGCGGATCACTTTCCGCTTCATAACCGGCGGATCATGGGGCAGGGCATTGTATTCGAAGGTCGGATTGAAATCGCTGACCAGATCGTAAGCTGATTCATAAAAGGCAGAGCTGGTCCATTCGGCCACATTCCCGGCCATATCGTACAAGCGTTTGTTGTTAGGTGCAAAACTGGCAACCTTCAATGTTGTACTGGCGCCGCGGCTGTCAGCAATATAGTTTCCCCGGCGGGGTTTAAAGTTGGCAATAAAACATCCCATCTGATTGCGAATATAATAACTACCCCAGGGATAAAGGGTGCGTTCTTCACCGCCGCGGGCGGCATATTCCCATTCGGCTTCAGTGGGTAAACGGTAGTCGTGTACATCAACGCCGCCAAGCATCTTTTGGTATTCGTTGTAATATTTCGTTCGCCAATGGCAAAATGCCACAGCCTGTTTCCAGCTTACGCCAACCAGCGGATAATCGTCGAAACCAACATGCCAGAAATACTTCTGGGTGAGCGGGTCGTTATACGAATAGGTAAAATCCCGGACCCAGCACAGGGTATCGGGGTAAATAGGCGTCGATTCGTGCATAATAAAAGCCGACCGGTCGGTAATTGGCCTGAGTTCGCCCTTCAAATCGATGACATTGCCGTGATACGATTGTGTTTCGAAATCGAAGCTGTTGCTTCGCTTTGCAGCCTGCTTGTAATCAATCCAGTGATAATCATAAATGAGTTTTGTATGATCGATCTCCTTCATGAAGAAGACACGGTAGTCACCCGGAACATACAGGTCGGCCAGCGCTTCCTGGAAGTCAGGGTTCCGCCATTCAATCGGATCCTCCCAGTTTAGCTTTGGCGTATGATAAGGATTTCCTTTATTGTCTTCAGTCAGCATAAATTCGGGGTAGGTTTCAGACAGCATGGTACGGGCAATCGAATCGCGGACCCAATAAACAAACTGGCGGTATTCATTATTGGTAATTTCCGTTTCATCCATCCAAAAGGCTTCGACCGACACCCGTTTGAGCGGTGTGGTTTCGTCAAACACCTCATCGTCGGGCCCCATAATAAAGCTTCCCCTTTCAACGAAAGCCATACCAAAGGGTACCGGCTCATAAAAAGGCCTTACCGGTCTTTCCTGGGCGTATTGCGCCATCTCATTCCTGTTACAGGAAGAAAAAACAACAGCGCCAACCAAACATGTTATGAGGAAGCTCTTATTCATGTATAATAAAACCAGAATTCACTATCAGTGAAAACGCCAAACATAACGTATTATTGTTGAAACAGTAAAAAAAGCCTTAAGAGGATCTCCTAAGGCTTTTTAAAATATTTCAATTTTAGTACTCCCAAAGATCTTGTTCGAAATTGAAAATCTTTTGTTCCAGGCGTTGCGATTCAAGCATGGCCTCGCGCCCGCTGATATACTGGGTAATTGCCCGGTTGTTGTATACGTTTGACTGCTTCATCACATAACTGTTGAACCGGCGTTTAATGAAAAGATCGTCATACGAGATATTCTGGGCAATGTTATTGGTATTAAAAATCATGGCGGAAGTTAACAACTCCCGGGCCTCGGGATAATAAATCCAGAAAACCTGCCGGCGCTGAACATTTTCACGATTAATGTCTTCATCGCGGTAATATTCCTGAATCGGGCAAATCCCAATGATCCGTACATTCAGGGTGGAAGTTTGCTTATCAAAGAACCACTCTTCTTTAACCATGAATTGTTTTACTTCTTCTCCTCTGATTTCACCAACAATCACCTGTTCCTCCATTTCGCCGGTGTCGAGGTTTCTGACCCTGCGTGTCCGGGTAGCTGCGCCAAAAGCTTCTTTCACCTGCTCGTAGGTCAGGGGAACTTTAAACTCATCATCGGTACGGGCATCGTAGGCGGTCAAGCGTCCGCTTTCAATTCCTCTAAGGAATATATTGACCAGGCTGTTCCGCCCTTCGGTTTCAACTGTAGGATAATACAGTACCTGATTCATTTTTTCACGTAAGTCAATGATCCTCCAGACTTTCTGGGACCACATCACATCGGCCTCGCGGACGTGAGGCAGAGGCATCGGCTTTTTCTTACTGATATCGACACGTTTGTAGGCACCGTCAACAATTTGCGCGTGCGTTTCGGTAAGCGAAGCGCCAATCGCACAAATTAAAATTCCAATTACAACTAAAACCCTTTTCATGACTATCTTATTTTAAAACTAACTGGGGACAAATCCCTGCTTGAGTTATCATCGCCCCGGGCAACTATATTATCAAAATAGATGATACTTCCGGGTTGAAGACTGGCAAATTGTTGTTTCTGCTCCGGCGTAAACCGGTTCGATTTCGACGACCAGGTGTTGGTGTATCCTCCGGCTCCGGTAAACGTCACATCAAACTGCGTTACAACAAATTTCAGGTCAAAATCGAAATCAACCAGAGCGGCAAAAATGCCCTGTTCGGCCAACAGATCTTCTTTTCTCAATACCCCGCCGTTCTTTTCGGCAACCATTGCCAAGGGGTCGGGTACGCGTTTTACACGGAAAACCATCGATCCCATGTTCCGGTTAACCCCGTTTACGTTGGCATTAACAACCACCTGTGTGTTTTTCCCGTTGATATCTTCTTTTGCCGGGTAAACCAGGTAATCATTTTGTCGCTTTTCAATCCGTCCGTTTGTCACCGATACAGACAGCTGATCGGAGGGCACGCCCGGAACAGACACACTGATCGGGTTGGGGATATTCAGGTAGAACACGTTCATTTTTGTCGGCGAAATGGTCACACTGGGGCGGCCAACCTGGTATGCCTGCTCAAAACGGTACGTATTTATGCCTCCCTCCGGGGTAGGATAATTAATCACACCGTCCCATTTAAAGTTTCCGGCACTGCTGGCTGGTACCTCAAAAATTCCTTTTCCTCCCTCCATTTTCAGCGCTTTACCATTCACAATAATTTCCGGTTGCTTTGTTGTATCTTCCGCAGCAAGAAATACTTCGGCATGGTACATATCGCCTTCGAGCACATAAGATGACCTGGCGATCACTACTGCTCCCAACTTGTTGAATTTAAAAGAACCGGCATCGATTTGCCCGTACAGATAGTTCAACATGTTTGTTTCAGTATTCTGGATATCGATCTGCATTTTCGACAACAAAGTAATCACCGCGATAATCGGTTTATTTTCGAAGTGCTCCGACTCCCACGATTTTTTTTCTGCTCCTTCTTTCAATCTTCTGGGTGGATCAGAGGTGTCGAGTTCCCGAATGATCGACTGACGGATTGGCGCATCTTCGTCGACCAGGGCAAGAAGGCTCTCTTTTAAGGAGTTGACCTCTGCTTTTAGTTCGGCGCCGCGTTTCAGACGAATCATCACCTCCGAAGGTACATTCAGTTCGTCGTCTTTGGCAATGAGAATAGAGTCACCTTTCACATTTGTAATATATGATCGCGAAGGATCAACTTTAGAGCCGGGCGTTTCCGTAATATTGATCCCTCCTGCCCGCAGTACCATTTCTTCTTTGATATTGGTAATCCGGTTGAGTAAGGAATCCACATTGGCTTTCACGCTCTTTGCTTTATCCAACCAGGGCTCCACTTTCTCCTGGTTCATTTCATAAGCCTGATCGAAGGACGCGTATAGCTGATCGTTCTTTTGGTCAAGCGTGCGAAATGTTTGAATTAAACTGGAGTCAACAATCCGGAAAGCGTCCAAGACTTCTGATGCAACATTCATGGCCATCATTGCTAACAGCACAAGGTACATCATGTTTATCATTTTTTGCCTCGGTGTTTCCGGGCAATTTTTTGTTCCCATATTCCTGGTTAAATATTATTTTTTATAATTCATGGCGCCAAGCATATTGCCATAAATTGAATTCAATGCTTCCAGATGTTTGTTCAGTTCGGCTGCGTTCGACTGATATTTTTTAATTTCCTCCACGGAACTCTGAATAACCTGATTCATTTGAGTCATATCAGAGAAAAATTTCTGTGACGCATTCAGTTGGTCAGCAGTTCCTTTCAACTGAGATTCATAGGAAGTGTTTAACGCTTCCAGGTTTTTGTTCAACCTGGACAGGTTTGTTCCGTATTCCATTGAATTTTTACCCAGTTGATCAAAACCATGCTCGATTGCACCCGAAACTTTATCGTAGGAACTAAGCAGTTTACTGCCCGACTGGTTCAGACGGGTAGTAAATTCCTCGCCCGACAATGCCAGTTTATTGATCATTTCGTCGCCTTTTTGTGCCAGGCGGTGTGCGGTTGTAGTATAGGAGTCGACCAGCACATTAACTGAATTGTGGATATTATTGTTAGCCTGATTGTTCACTTCGGCAAAGGTGTTCATCGCTTCCGAAGCCGAGTTCAGGTTCTTCACATAAATATCGGTGGCCAGGGTAGCCGATGTAATATCGCTGATTGACGATGCGGTGTTACTTAAATCGGTTAAGCCTTTTGATATCTTCGAAATTAAATCCGGAGACAAGTCTGCTTTGTCAAAAAGCTGTCCCAGTTTATTCTCAGAAGATTCTTTCACGGTATCCGGGTCATAATCTTCTTTTAACTCGGGATACACTTTCGACCATTCGGGGAGTTCCAGGGGCGGTTCGAATGCGCCGATAAAGAAAATGAAGGCCTCCGTACAAAGCCCGATCACCAATAAGGGGCCAGAGAAAGCCCAATGCTGAAGTTTGAACAAGGCACCTAATAAAACAACAGAAGCACCTAAGTTGTAAACATAGCCTGTAAATACTTTCCAGCGTTTACTCTCTAAAATTTCACCAAAATTCATATGCTTGCGATATTAAAGATTAAAATTCGTTTCCAAATGATGACCGGACACAGCGGAAACCAATGTACGATTTCGTGGTATCCTGATATTCAAAACTTCTTGTTGAGGTTTGCACATATGCTGCAATATCTTTCCATGATCCCCCGCGAATAACTTTCCGTTTCATCGCTGCCGGGTCGTCTGGTTTGGCATTATACTCAAAATTCGGGTTAAAATCATGGGTATACATGTAGGCCGATTCATCAAAAGCCGTAATGGTCCATTCGGCCACGTTCCCGGCCATGTCGTACAATCCGAATTTATTGGGATCATAACTCCCGACTTTCATCGTAGCCATGCCTCCGTCTTCCACATAGTTTCCTCTCAGGGGTTTGAAGTTGGCCATAAACCGTCCTTTCTGGTCGCGGGTGTAATATCCTCCCCAGGGGTACATCGACAGTTGTTTTTCGCCTCGTGCTGCATACTCCCATTCAACTTCGGTTGGCAGGCGGTAATCCTGCAAGGGCTGTTCGCGTTTGCTCAGCAGGTACTCGTTATGCAACCTGGTCCGCCAGTGACAAAAAGCTTTGGCCTGTGTCCAGGTTACCCCAACCACCGGATAATCGTCGAAACCAGGGTGCCAGAAGTAACGGGTTGCCCATGGTTCATTGTAGGAATAAGTAAAGTCGCGGATCCAAACCAATGTATCCGGGTACACGTTGACCAAATCGCTGAATATGAATGACGAGCGGCTTTCAATGGGTTTGGTCTCTCCCTTGCTGTCGTACACAACGCCATTATAACTTTGGGTTTCGTAGTTATACATATTCGACCGCTTTGCTGCCTGCTGGTAATCAATCCAGTAAAAGGTGTAGAATAATTTTCTGGTATCAATTTCCTTTTTGTTAAACATCCGGTCGTTATCGGAATAATACATTTCCTCCAATACATCCACATAATCCGGGTTACTCCATTCCAGTTTTTCTTTCCAGTTGAGTTTAGGCGGATCAATGGGATTGCCTGCCCGGTCTTCGCTAATCAGGAACTCCGGAAATTGTTCGCCCAGGAGTGTTCTCGCGATTGAATCCCGCACAAAATGGACGAACTGCCGATACTCATTATTGGTAATCTCGGTATCATCCATCCAGAAGGCATCAACTGATACCGTCTTGGTTGGTGTTTCAGACCAACTGACATCCTGATCGCTGGGGCCAACATTAAAACTTGCCCTGTGAATAAATGACATTCCGTAAGGAGCGGGTTCGAACCACTTCCCCCGCCCCGGAACTCCGGTAAGTTCACCACTTCCTGATTTATTGCAGCTCATCATCGACAAGACCATGCCAATCATAAAGGCCGGAAAGAATAATTTTTTCATAACGATGCTATATATTGCTTACATTTTTATTTCACAAGTACCGTACACTCTTATATCTTTTTTCTCTGCTTTTTTTCAGATCGAACGAATAGTATAGAAACATTTCGTGCGAACCCGAACTATAACGTCCTAAAGCAGATACAACCAAATCATACGAATAACCAACGTTTAATCCGTTTAACAATTCCACACCGACAAACAGGATAACCGCGTCATCCAAGCGGTAGCCAAGCCCGGTCCGGAACCGATCTTTGAAAATCAGGTCTGCGCTCAGATCAATCTGTGTGCCGGCTAAATCTGTTTTCACGAAAACAGATGGTTGCAACACAAACGACGGATCTGACATTTTAAACCCGTACCCGGCATTCAAATAATAATGACGGGTGTAAAATGTATACGCCATATCAGAGAACTCTACTTTGGCCTGGTTTAGATGAGTAACGGAAAAACCTGCAAAATAGTCTTTCGATTTTAAAAATAAACCAAAACCAACGTCAAATGCTAACTGGCTGACACTCCCGTTTGGTATCAATCCGTCAGAACCCGGGTTTACATGATAACTGCTCTCCGGGATGTACCAATCGCCATTGATGGCTTTGTTAAACACCCCGAAAGATGCGCCAAGGCCCAAATTTCCCAAACTGGTTTGAACGATGTGGGCGTAATTAAAATTGACCAGGATATTCTTTTCAAAGCCCAGCTTATCGCTGATGATGTTCAGCCCGATTCCATCATTTCCACCAAACAACCCGGTTGATGCCTCTACGCTAAATACCAGCGTTTCAGGCGCCCCTTCTATTCCGGTCCACTGATACCTGTTCAGTATCAAACCGGAAACGGCACCACTATTCCCTGCAAATCCCGGATTTATTGTTAATTGCGTTAGCTTGTTAAAACTGAACTGCGGATCTTGCTGTGCAGATGCAGCCAGGTTAACCAACATGAACACAAGTAAAAACCATTTTTTTTTCATACACCCCTAAATACTGAGCTTTTGCAGTACCGTTCATGCAAATTATAACAATCTGTTTTTTTAAATTATAAAAGTTTACAGTTCATTAGCATTTGCAATTGTTAACAACGCAGCAACTAATCTATTTATTTTGCCCCTCAGTTCATTTTTCTGATATTTCTCCACCAGCGATCCGGAATTTCGTACCTGGCTGCCAGCTCATAATCGTCCTGAGTACAAGGAATGATACATTCCGCACCCTTGTTTTCATCGATTATTTTCATCCACCAACGCCCCGTCTTCCGGCTTTGATAAAAAATCAGCGGCAGGTCAACATCATCCATCTCAATAATAAATTCATCAAAATCGTCCGATTTATTGTCCGGATGTTCAACAACTTTAAAATAATATCCTTCCAGAAAGTGCCAGATCATCTGTGCCATCAGCTTACTGCTTGTTCCCGAAGGGTCGAGTTCGGGAATAAAATTAAAAAAGCCGGCTATTTTTAGCTGATCGGCCATGCCGGCATAATGCGCGACCTGGCAAGCCTCTTCGGCGTAAAGACCGTTGGGCGAAGCAAAATATTGTCCGGGCGCATCGGTAACCCGAACCGCATTCAGATCAAAACTCAGGATGTCGGCATGACGCATGTAAGGTTCAATTTCGCCCATGTTGTAGCGGAGCTGCCCCAGCCGTTTGGCGTCGGCGCGAAGCCCGTCAACATAATCGAGTTCCAGGGCGTCGGTAAAATAGTTCTGGTAAGCCAGCGTTGTCTGAGAAAAGAGGTTCGAATGTTTCTCAAAAACGAAATTGAGGTAATTTTCCGAATCGATTATTTTTGAGCCTTTTCTGAAATCAAGTTTCGGATCCACATTAACCAGGTTAAACTTCCGGTCGTCAAACGCTTTGGTCAGCCCAAAGGTCAAATCCTGGCTTCCGCCGATAACTACCACCGTGATCCCCAGCTGCATCAGGTATTCGCAAACATCTTTCAGGGCAAAATAGGTATCGTTAGCCGTTTTCCCCTGCCTGATGTTTCCCAGGTCAAGTATTTTAAACCGGGGTGCAATCCGGTTCAGGCCGTAAAGCTGTCTGCGGACCTCATCAGGAGCGGCAGCGCTTCCTTTTACCACCGCATTGCGGTCTTCCCCGACCCCGATCAGGGCAATTTTTGCTTTATTTAATGAAAGTTTTTCCTGGTTTTTTTCCAATAAGGCTGCGAGAGAAAATTTTTTCTGCACCCAAGGTGACAATTTAATCGCTGATATATCAACAGGTCTCAGGTATAGCTCCAGGTTCATTCCATCAGATTTAGACGGCCTTAAATTAAACAAAAAAGGCAAACAATCATTTGTCTGCCTCTTCGATTATTTTTTTCTGCTCTTTTTGGCCGGAGCATCTTCCTTGATTATTTTAATACAATCCTCATAGGTCATCTTTTCGGCCTCGGTTCCTTTGGCAATTTTGAAGTTTTTTTTCTTATACGAAATATACGGTCCCCAGCGGCCGTTTAGCAGCTTCAGTTCAGGATCTTCGTCGAAGGTCTTTATCAGGGCTTTTTCATCTTTCTCACGTTTTGCTTCGATCAGTTCGATTGCCCGCGACAGCTCAAGCGAATACGGGTCGTCGACGCCTTTTTCGAGCGAAACAAACTTGTTGTCGTGCCGCACGTAAGGTCCAAAACGGCCAATGGCTACGGTTACTTTTTTATTTTCATATTCTCCCAAGTCCCTCGGAAGTTTAAACAGTTCGAGGGCTTCCTCCAAGCTAATGGTTTCGAGTATTTGTCCGGAACGTAAGCTGGCAAATTGGGGTTTTTCTCCTTCTTCGGTTGATTCGCCCAATTGGGCCAGGGGACCAAAACGGCCAATCTTTACATATACCGGCAGGCCGCTCACCGGATCTTCGCCCAGCAAGCGTTCGCCGTTGGTGCGTTCCGAAACTTCCAGCGCATTCTCAATGTTTTCGTGAAAAGGCTGGTAGAATTCATCAATGACTTCATTCCAAATCCGCTTTCCGTCGGCAACTTCATCAAATTCAACTTCCACATTGGCGGTAAAACTGTAATCCATGATCTTCTCAAAGTATTTTACCAGAAAATCATTCACAATCATGCCAATATCCGTGGGGAATAACTTCGATTTTTCGGCTCCGTACATTTCGGTCTTTACCTTCTCATCCAATTTGCCGGTGCGCAGCGTGAGCTGAACAAACTCCCGCTCAAATCCCGGACGGTCTTCCTTGACCACATATCCCCGGTTCTGGATGGTGGTAATAATCGGCGCATAGGTCGACGGACGTCCGATTCCCTGTTCTTCGAGTTTCTTTACCAGGCTGGCCTCGGTGTATCGCGGCGGTTTCTGGGTAAAACGTTCGGTGGCCTGTATTAGTTCTGCACGCAATGGCTGATTGACCTTCACGGGAGGAAGTAAACTTTTTGAATCGCCGTTTTCTTCTTCAACATCGGTCGATTCCATGTAAACCCGCAGAAAGCCGTCGAAGCGGATGACTTCGCCAACTGCCTGAAACTGTTCGCTTGAGTTGGATATGTTGATGGAAATCGTGGTTTTTTCGAGCTCGGCATCTGCCATCTGAGATGCGATGGTCCTTTTCCAGATCAACTCATACAAACGCTTTTCCTGGTTGCTCCCGCTAATTTCGTCCTGGTCGATATAGGTTGGGCGGATGGCTTCGTGGGCTTCCTGCGCACCTTTCGATTTTGTCTGGTATTGCCGTGTTTTCAGGTAGGCTTCGCCGTGCATACTTAAGATCTTGCTTTTGGCGGTATTCAGTGCAAGACCCGACAGGCTGACGGAGTCGGTACGCATGTAGGTAATCTTTCCCGACTCGTACAAACGCTGCGCAACCGACATCGTTTGAGAAACCGAATAGCCCAGTTTACGGCTGGCTTCCTGTTGCAAGGTGGATGTCGTAAACGGAGCAGCCGGGCTTCTTCGCGAAGGTTTTTTAACAATATCGGCAATGCTGAACCCGGCGGTCTTACATTTTTCGAGAAATTGCCGGGCTTCATCACGCGTGTCGAAACGTTTGTTCAGTTCAGCTTTTAACTCCACTACCTTACCGTTGGAATCGGGCACCAAAAAAACAGCGGAAACCCGGAAACCGGAAACACTTTCGAAGTTGATGATTTCGCGTTCGCGTTCAACAATCAGCCGTACAGCAACCGACTGAACCCGGCCTGCCGAGAGCGACGGTTTTACTTTTTTCCATAAAACCGGCGACACCTCAAAACCCACGATGCGATCTAAAACGCGCCGGGCCTGTTGGGCGTTCACCAGGTTCAGGTCAATCGGGCGCGGATTTTTGATGGCATTCAGAATCGCGTCTTTGGTGATCTCATGAAACACAATCCGCTTTGTTTTGGCAGGATCCAACTTTAAAACTTCCTGCAAATGCCAGGCAATGGCCTCTCCTTCGCGGTCCTCGTCGGAAGCGATCCAGACCGTTTTGGCCTCTTTGGCAAGCTTCTTTAATTCGGTAACAATCTTCTTCTTGTCCGGCGAAACGATATATTTAGGCAGATAATTATTCTTCAGGTCAATCCCAAAATCCTTCTTTTCGAGGTCTCTGATATGCCCCATGCTTGAAGTAACCAGGAAATCTTTTCCTAAAAATTTCTCTATCGTCTTTGCTTTGGCAGGGGACTCAACAATAACCAGATTCTCTTGCATAAAACCTCCTGTTTTCTAAAATTTTTGCAAATAAAAGAAAATGTAACACCAACTTCAAATTTTAATCAAACAAAATTCGCTCTCATATTTCTTTGAAAATGATTATTTTATTACACTCACACCAAAACAGAAGCGCATTAAGTGAGGTTTTCGCGCTTGACTTCAACCAGGCAAAAAAATCATTTTCGCTCCGGTTTTCGTACTTGCCGGCGCCGGTAATCCCGGCGAACAAGCGGACCGAACCGCTCTGCAATAAATGTAGGTCGGTTCGGGTTTAAAGAAGAAATGATAATTTTAACCAATTCGTTATCTTTGTCGCCAAACATTTCAAAAACATCCTGATGGAGAAAGAAAAAAATACGTTTAAAAAATATACCCTGTTCCTTTGGGTGTGCTATTTAGCGGCTGCCGCCCTGGTTTTTATTCTCTTTTTTTCCATAACCAAAGGAAAATTGGGGGAAATGCCTTCATTTAAAGAACTGGAAAATCCTCAAAGTTTGCTGGCCTCCGAAGTTATCTCGCGCGATAAAGTCGTCATGGGGCGTTATTTTCGCGAAAACCGCAGCTATGTGAGCTACGATCAGTTACCACCACAGCTGGTCAACGCCCTGATTGCCACGGAAGATGTCCGTTTTTACAAACATTCAGGGATCGACCTGAGGGGTTTGTTTCGCGTTGTAAAAGGAATTCTGACCGGCAACAGCAGTACCGGCGGGGGCAGTACGATCAGTCAGCAATTAGCCAAAATGCTGTTTCCCCGACAGGAATTTGAAAGCAAATCAGATCTTGTCCTTCGAAAATTTAAAGAATGGGTCATTGCCGTTAAACTTGAAAAAAGCTACACCAAAGAAGAAATCATCACCATGTACCTGAACAAGTATGATTTTCTGAACCTGGCTGTCGGCATCAAATCGGCTGCACGTATTTATTTCAATACCGAACCGGATTCCTTACAAATTCACCAGGCAGCTATGCTGGTGGGTATGGCCAAAAACTCGGCCCTGTTCAACCCGATACGCCGTCCCGAGCTGACCAAAGACCGCCGGAATGTGGTGTTATCTCAAATGCGGAAATACAATTACGTGACCAAACAGGAATACGACTCCATCTCGGCCCTGCCTCTTGATGTCGATTATCAGAAAGAAGATTTTAAAAGCGGGCTGGCCCCCTATTTCAGGGAGTACCTGCGGGTGACCATGGACGCCAAAAAACCGGATAAATCGAGGTATGCCTCATGGCAACAGGTGAAGTTTAAAGAAGATTCGGTGGAGTGGGAAACGAACCCGCTGTACGGTTGGTGTAAAAAGAACTTTAAACCCGACGGAACCAATTATGATTTGTACGAAGACGGACTAAAGATCTACACGACCATCGATTCGCGCATGCAGCAGTATGCCGAACAATCGGTGCAAAACCATCTGAAACTCGAACTGCAGCCCGCATTCGAGCGGCATCTGAAAAGGTTGCGAAACCGCCCGTTCTCGAATGATATGGGGCCAAACGAGGTGAATGCCCTGCTGGACCTGTCGATGCGGCAGAGCGAACGTTACCGGGTATTGCGGGCAAAAGGCATGAATTCCGGGCAGATTAAAAAGAACTTTAGCGAACCGGTTGAAATGTCGGTATTTACCTGGCAGGGAACCAAAGACACCATCATGACGCCCATGGATTCCATCAGGCATTACCTGAGCTATTTCCGTTCGTCGTTTATGGCGATGGATCTGGAAACCGGTCAGGTACGGGCCTATGTAGGCGGTCCGAATTATCAGCATTTCATGTACGACATGGTTAAAGGAGGGAAAAGGCAGGTTGGTTCAACCGTAAAACCTTTCCTTTACACACTGGCCATGCAGAATGGTCTGTCGCCCTGCACGAAGGTGCCCAATGTGAAACAGCAATTTATTCTGTACGACGGCACAGTTTGGGAAGCCCGGAATTCCAGCCCCACCGATATGGATGGCAAAATGGTCACCCTGAAATGGGGTCTGGCCAACTCGGTCAACCAAATTTCGGCCTGGGTGATGAAACAATTTAACCCGCAGTCGGTGGTTGATGTAATGGAAAAAATGGGCGTTTACAGCAGGATTGATCCCGTACCGTCGATGTTCCTGGGAACATCCGACATCACCCTTTACGAGATGGTGGGGGCCTACGGAACCTTTGCCAACAAAGGGGTTTACACACAACCGATTTTTGTTACCCACATTGAAGATAAACACGGGAACGTAATCGCTACATTCCGACCCGAACGTCACGACGCGATTGACGAACAAACAGCTTACCTGATGATTAACCTGCTGCGCGGCGTAATCGACACCGGAACGGGTCGCCGTTTACGCTGGCACAAGGAATACGGCGAAATCCAGGGTCCGATTGCCGGTAAAACCGGAACAACCCAGAACCATTCCGATGGTTGGTTTATGGGCATCACCCCTCAGTTGGTTGCCGGCGCCTGGACCGGAGCCGACCTGCGAAGTATCCGCTTTGATGACATCTCAACCGGGCAGGGCGCCAACATGGCCTTACCCATATGGGGACATTTCATCAAAAAGGTATATGCTGATAAAACCCTGGAATACAAACCCGACCATGAGTTTGAGAAACCGATGAACTTCCTGATTAACCTGGATTGCGATGACGATGCGGATGTCAGGCAGAAACCTACGGAATACGATGATTTTTTCTAACCGATCTGGTATGTGCAAAAAAACCGGGAGCTGCTGCTGCTGAGCCTCCCGGTTTTTTTTGCTTACGCTTTCCCCGCCTTAATCGTTCAGGAACCTTTTGGTTATTCCCGAATAGTTTTCAATCCTCCGGTCGCGAAAGAACGGCCAGATACGGCGGACATCTTCCGAACGGAGCAAGTCTGTTTTTACAAGCAGGTTTTCGTCTTTCCGGTTTGACGCGGAGGCCAGCACTTCTCCCTGGGGGCCGCAAACAAAACTGTTCCCCCAAAACTGAATGCCTTCGGAATTACCCGACGGGTCGGCTTCGTGTCCAACCCGGTTAACGCTGATCACCGGGAGGCCATTTGCCACGGCATGGGAACGCTGAATGGTCACCCAGGCATCCTGCTGACGTATTTTTTCCGGCTCATCATCACGGGGGTCCCAGCCAATGGCTGTCGGATAGATCAACAGTTCGGCGCCGGCCATCGCCATTAAGCGGGCTGCCTCGGGATACCATTGATCCCAGCAAACCAGCACACCCAGTCGCCCGACTGACGTTTGTACGGGTGTGAAACCCAGGTCGCCGGGCGTGAAATAGAACTTTTCGTAAAAGCCTGGATCGTCAGGTATGTGCATCTTCCGGTATTTCCCGGCCAGGCTGCCATCTTTTTCAAACACGACAGCCGTGTTGTGGTACAAGCCGGCCGCCCGTTTTTCAAATAACGAAGTTACCAGTACCAGCTTGTGTTTTCGGGCCAGTTCGCCGTAAAAGCCGGTTGACGGGCCGGGAATCGTTTCAGCCAGGCTAAACAGGTTCACATCCTCGGTCTGGCAAAAGTAAAGGCTGTTGTGCAGTTCCTGAAGCACCACCAGTTCGGCTCCCTTAGCTGCACATTCGGCAATATTCCGGGCCAGTTTTTCTTTATTGACTTCAATGTTTGCCGTGTTGCTTTGTTGCACCAACCCAATGGCTATCTCTTTTGTTTTCATTTCGTTTGTTTTTCAGGTTTATAACACCCCTTCGGGAAACTGCATGCTGATGCAATGCACCGAACCATGTTGTTTGATGAGGGGAACGCTGTAAACGGGGATGATCTCGCGTCCGGGAAACAGCGATTTCGCACACGAAACAGCCTCATCGTCCTGCCTGACTCCGTACACCGGAAACAGCACGGCTTGGTTGATTATCAGAAAATTGGCATAGGTTGCCGGTAAACGTTGCCCATCCTCATCAAAAACAGGATCGGGAAACGGTAAGGCGACCAGTTTAAACGGCCGGTCGTCCTGATCGGTAAATTGCTGAAGCTGAGCTTCCATTTTCTGTAAAGCCTCAAAATGAATATCGTCCGGATTGTCGCACTTCACGTACGCAATGGTATCTTCGGCGCAAAAACGGGCCAGCGTATCAATATGGCTGTCGGTATCATCCCCCTCCAGAAAACCGTGATCGAGCCACAGCACTTTCCGGGGTCCAAAACTTTGTTTCAGTAAAAACTCAATTTCACTTTTACTCAAATGCTCATTCCGGTTTTTCGACAACAGGCACTCGCTGGTCGTCAGCAGGCACCCTTTATCGTTACTTTCAACCGCGCCTCCTTCGAAGGTAAAATATGAATGATCCCTCAATTGAATACCCGGTCTGAACGCATTCTGTTGATATAAGTTTGGTGTAATCTGGTTGTCATAGCAGGCTGCAAACTTCATCCCCCAGCCGTTAAACCGAAAGTTTAACAGCACCGGTTCGCTGTTTGCAAGGATGGTAAGCGCCGCATGATCTCTGGCCCAGGTATCGTTCAAGGGCATCTCACGGATGATCAGCTTTTCGCTTTCTTCCCGAAGAAATGCAGGCAGTTGGTTCCGGTTGCGGCACACCAGCAATAACTTTTCACGGGCCATAATCTCCCGGGCAATTTGTTCATATACCGGAATGACCTCGTCCAGGATTGTCAGCCAGTCGGTTTGATCGTCGGGCCAGGTAAGCTGTACGCCGCTTTGTTGCGCCCATTCAGCCGGGAAATGTGTTTCATGCATTATCATGGCCCAAAAATAAGGAAAATCAGTGTGATTCATTCAACGCGGTAAAAATCAAAACAACACATTATTTTTTCTCATTCGTAAAGGATTATACATCTTTATTGTTCTGAATTAAAGATTGTGGTAAATTGTAATACAAAATTCCAAGCCTTCGCCCGTTAATATTATTATCATTATTTCATATTGTTTAACTAAAATGATTATCATGAAAAAAGTAAGAAATCTTTCGTTAGTCGTGCTTACGGCAGCTTTTCTGTTCCAAAGCTGTATCGGAAGTTTTAATCTCACACGAACCGTTTATGACTGGAACCGGAATGTTGGCGACAAATTTGTCAACGAACTGGTTTTTCTGGCCTGTATTATTGTTCCGGTTTACGGTGTGGCAACGCTTGTTGACGCCGTTGTACTGAACAGCATCGAATTTTGGTCGGGCAGTAACCCCATGGCGATGAAAGACGGGGAAAAACACCAGCAGTTGATTGAAATGGATGGAAAAACCTACCTACTGACATCCGAAAAATATAAAATGACGGTGGAAGAACCGGGAGTAAGCGGCTCAAAAACAGTGATGGTGTTCCGTGAAGAAGACAACAGCTGGTACCTGAAGAAAGGCAAGAAACTTCAGAAACTGGTGGAAGTGAAGATTCAGGACGGGCAAATCATGTCTTACCAGTTGTTCATGCCCGATGGAACAAACAGGCTGATTGAGCCTGGATTCGACCGGCTGGCTGTTCAGGATGAGCTGAATCCGCAACCGGCGCTGGCGTTGCAATAATGAAATAAACAAAATTGAGTCATAACAAAGGCGGCCAAATTCAATTGAATAACGGCCGCCTTTTCTTTATCAATCGCAAGCTTTGTTAATTTCCCATATTAATCTGGCTGGTAATTTTATCATTTCGTCCCTGGTCGGGTAATTCCAGCGAATACAACATAGCCTCCACCTGTCTCAGGTAATTTCGTTTGTCGTAACGAGGCGCATAAACAAAACCATCCAGCATAACAACCCGGTTATTGGCGGCGTCGAGCACGGTCAGGTTTACAAAAGGACCGCCCATAAAATCATTCTCCACCCGCCACAAACCGCGCATCTCCGCGGCATAGTTCTTTTTGAACTGAAACACGTTAAAAAGAGGAGGAAGCTGGTGTTCGGTCATCATATAACTCCCTTTGGCAGGACCTTCAATATGCGCTTTCAAAACAGAATCGCGCTTGTTCAGCAGGTAGGTCAAGGTGAAGGTGCTGTCTGACAAGTATGGAAAGGTATAAACAGAAATTCCCTGCGTAATCTCGGGGCTGTCGTAACGTACCCAGGTAAAGTCCTTCCCCTCTCCGGCAACAACAAAGCCCGGAGGAACATTAAGCTGAATGTCGAACTTTTTGAGTAGGGTATTTTTCACTGCTTTATCGTTGTATTTCTGGTAGTTCATTAACAAACGGTCGCGTTCGGCTTTAAGCAGGTAGGCTACAATCCGGTCGGAATGGCTGTTAAACACCCGGGTAAATTCGTCGGAAGAAGCTGCCTGAATATTTACGACCGCCTGGGGCCATGCCCAGATATCTTTCTTAAACTCCACCTTGGCCGAGTCCAGGGTCGGCGAAATCCGGACATTAATCAGGTTCCGGCTGGTTTTGAAAATTTCTTTAAACGCGGCAGGCGGAATCGCGATCAGGTCGAAAATTGGTTCATCCTGGGGTAACGACAACTGGGCCTGCGCCAACACTTTTCTCATGGCTTCACCCACCTCGCCTGCCCATGTTTCCGTAGGAATAACGATGACTAACTCCCCGGCTTTCCCGGTAATTTTTTTGCGCATGTTCGTATCATCCCTGCACGAGAAGAGGAAGGCTGACGAGATCATCAAAAAAATGCTGATGGATAAAATTTGCTTCATGGTTGTTTTTTTTCCGGGCCTGTTGTTATACAACAAAAACCTTACCAGAATAGATTAAAAACCGGGATTATCCTCCCAAAACAAAAAATCCCGCTCATCGCGGGATTCATATGTTAAAATTAAACTCGTTATTCCGTAATCTTTCCCCTTTTCGAATCTACCTGGTCATCATCGTCATCTTCTTCTTTTGTTGCTTTTTTAAATTCTTTCATCCCTTTTCCCAATCCTTTCATTAACTCGGGAATTTTACGGCCTCCAAACAACAATACGACGATGATTAATATGATGATAATCTCTTGTGGTCCAAGGAATCCTGCAATAATTGACATGTACATAGCATCAAGTTTAATGGTTTCTGCAAAAATAGAAAAAATTTAATCGCTTCTAATTAAAGAGCTTAATAATATCGTTGGCATTTGCAAATAATACCAGCGCCAGCAAAATAATCATTCCGGTGATCTGGGCATATTCCAGGAATTTCTCCCCGGGCTTCCGTCCTGTAACCATCTCGAAAAGCAGGAAAGTAACGTGCCCGCCGTCAAGGGCCGGAATAGGCAACAGGTTCATCACCGCCAGGATAATCGACAGGAAGGCGGTCATATTCCAGAAATCATGCCAGTCCCATACGCCCGGGAAAATATTGCCGATGGCAATAAAACCGCCCAATGATTCATAGGCTTTTGTTTTGGGCGAAAAGATCAGCTTAAATTGTTTCAGGTAATCTTTTATCGTCGAAACGCCCCGTTTTATACCGGCAGGAATTGATTCGGCAAAGCTGTAACGAATGGTTTTATATTGAAGAAATTCGGTTGCACTTTCGAGGAAGGCCGGGTAGAAACCGATCGTCCCGTCGTCGCCCACGGTAACCGGAATGGTGATTGCCTGTCCGTCCCTCAAAATATTTAATGTGACTTCTTTTTCCTTTTGCGATCTGACGTAACCGGTAAATTCGTCGTAAAAAGTAAACTGATGCCCGTCGACATCGACAAAGATATCGCCCTTTTCGAGGCCAGCCTGATCGGCAGGCGAATTATTCAGAATTTTGCCCACCTTACATTCAAAAGGAATACGCGGATCAATTACACTTTTGCTTTTTATAAGCAATGCCAGCGCTTCGGTGGTGATGTCAATATTCACCTGTTTCCCATCCCGTAAAACCTGGATGGTTTTGGCATCATCCAATACGAGTGTCGGGATAATTTTATAGAAATTCTCGATGTACTGATGGTCCACCGACAGGATCATATCGCCGTTTTGAAGCCCGATCTGCTCGCCGGTTTCCGATACCATAATCCCGTGTTTCACATTTTCGGTGGGCAGGTACTGGGTTCCCCAGGCATAAAGCACCCCAATGTAAATGACGAAAGCAAAGATAAAATTCATCAGAACCCCGCCAACCATGATCAGCAAACGCTGATAGGCTTTCTTCGAACGAAACTCCCAGGGTTGCGGAGGCAGTTTCATTGCTTCCTTGTCCATCGATTCGTCAATCATCCCCGATATCTTCACATAACCGCCCAGGGGCAGCCATCCGATACCGTATTCAGTTTCTCCGCGCTTTGTTTTAAGCAACGAGAACCAGGGATCGAAAAACAGGTAAAACTTCTCTACCCGGGTTTTAAATAAACGGGCAAACGCGTAGTGTCCGAATTCGTGAAGAATAACCAGGATTGAAAGGCTTAAGATCAGCTGAGCTGCTTTTATCAGTATTTGTTCCATTATTTACGTATCTCTCTTATTTTAATTTCGCTGTTTCACCAACGAAGCTGTTAACAATCTTGTCTCCTTGTCGGTTTGAATATAATCATCCAAAACCGGGTTTTTTATAAATTTTACTTTCTGCATGCTTTTTTCGATCACATCGGGCATGTCGACAAAACGAATCTTTTCGCGAAGAAATGCCTGCACCACCACTTCGTTGGCGGCGTTCAGGATACAAGGCAAATTGCCTCCCTGGTTCAACGCTTCGAAAGCCAGTGCAAGGTTACGAAAAATTTTTATATCGGGCTGCTCAAAAGTGAGTTTGGGGTAATCCATGAAGTTGAAACGTTTAAACCCGGAAGCCAGCCGCTGGGGAAAATTCATGGCGTACTGAATCGGTAGTTTCATATCGGGAAGGCCCATTTGCGCTTTCATCGATCCGTCGCGAAACTGGACAATCGAGTGGATAATGCTTTGCGGATGGACCACAACGTCGATTTGTTCGGGTTTCAGGTCGAACAACCATTTGGCCTCGATTACCTCGAAACCTTTGTTCATCATGCTGGCCGAGTCGATGGTAATTTTAGCGCCCATGTCCCAGTTGGGGTGTTTCAGCGCATCGGCCGTGGTTACCTGTTGTAACTGTTGTAAACTAAATCCTCTGAACGGCCCGCCCGAAGCGGTGAGGTATATCTTTTCAATTTCATTCATGTGCTCCCCGGCCAGGCATTGAAAAATGGCCGAGTGCTCCGAGTCTACCGGGTAAATACTCACCTTGTTCTGAATAGCTTCGCGGGTGATAATTTCACCGGCAACCACCAGCGTTTCCTTGTTGGCCAGGGCAATGTGCTTTCCGGCACGAATGGCCTTTAAGGTAGGCAACAAGCCCGAGTAACCCACCATCGCCGTGAGCACCATGTCGATGGTATCGAGCTCAACCACCTGTTCCAGGGCTTCCTTGCCGGCAAACACTTTTACCGGTTCATCTTTTAACGCTTCCCGGAGCATCTCAAAACGGCATTCGTTGGCTACCACAACCAGGTTGGGTTTATACTTTTTAGCCTGCTCAATCAATAAATCGGTATTGTTATTCGCGGTCAGGACTTCAACTTCAAAGTAATCGGGATTCTGCTCAATGACCTCCAGGGCCTGCGTTCCGATGGAACCGGTAGATCCAAGAATTGCAATTCGTTTTTTCATCAGCGGGGCTTAAAAGTCAATGTATTGTTCCGGGTCGAGCGGTATCCCTTTGTACCACAATTCGAAGTGCAGGTGCGGACCGGTGGTTAACTCGCCGGTGTTTCCCATGAAAGCAACCACTTCGCCGGCTTTCACATGGTCGCCAACGGCTTTCAGCAACTCGGAATTGTGCTTATAAACCGAAATCAGGTTATGATCGTGTTGAATGTAGATGACGTAACCGGTATCGACGGTCCAGCCCGAAAAGATGACTGTTCCGTCAAGCACGGATGAAATCCGGGAATTTGGAAGCCCGACAATATCCACGGCGAAATGATCAATATTATTGTCGAAACCTCCGGAAAGCATCCCCTTTAGCGGAGTAAAAAAATGTAAATTGGATAAGCCGGATTGCCGGGCATTTCCTTTCTGGAGCGATAAGTCCAGTTGCTCTTCCAGCAGATTCTGCCTGAACATGGAATCGTGGTTATACGGTTGAAGATTCAGTTCGGCCGTCCGGGCAACCGAATCCTGTTCATAATCGATATCCGGCGGAATTTCTCCTTCAATCAATAATTTAATGTTGGCAAAATAGCTGTCGCGCATTGCCAACTGCTGCTCAAGCGAATCGACCATCACGGAGTTCCGGACAATCAGGTCGCGCACATCGCCCGAAGGATAACCCGGGATCAGCTCGCGGATGGGCGTGTAGGCAATAAGCATTACGGTAAGCATCACCAGAAAAAAACCGCCCAACCCGACAATAACAAGCACATTCATGCGGTTCAACTTCGTGCTTAAAACCGTTTGAAAGGTTGAATCATTATAAATGATGAGCCGGTACCGGTTTTTAAGCTTCTGGAAAATTTTATCTTTCTTTTTCTCTTTTTTCATCTTCGGTTTTGGAAGCATCAAAAATATAAAGAATAAAAGAACAGCCTAATTCAGGCTGCTGAAATTAATACTTTTTAACGCAACGGAAAAATTTCATTTTTTTTGTTCCTGATTTGTTTTTTGACAAAAATGCCCTATATTTGCAACCGCATTTGAGGCAGGAATGTTGAAGATGTACGTTCAAAAAGACCAAAAATATCTAAAATATATTGCGGGGTGGAGCAGTTGGTAGCTCGTTGGGCTCATAACCCAAAGGTCGCACGTTCGAGTCGTGTCCCCGCTACCAATAAGAAGGAGAGTTGAAGAATCAGCTCTCCTTTTTTAGTTATAGTTGACCATGTTTTACGTTTATGTACTTTATTCAGAGAAGTTTGACAAGATTTACATTGGGATGACATGTGATCTTAAAAAGCGGGTTTTTGCACATAACCACTTGCCAAAGGGATGGACGAAAGATTTCCGTCCCTGGAAACTGGTCCATTCCGAAGAATTTTTGTTGAAAGCTGATGCATTGAAAAGGGAAAAGGAACTGAAATCCCATCGGGGAAGAGATTTTATTCGGGGAAAAACCATCTGAGTTGTTGGTAGCTGTTGGGCTCATATCCGGCAATTGCCGGACGCACGTTCGAGTCGTGTCCCCGCTACCAATAAGAAGGAGAGTTGAAGAATCAGCTCTCCTTTTTTAGTTATAGTTGACCATGTTTTACGTTTATGTACTTTATTCAGAGAAGTTTGACAAGATTTACATTGGGATGACATGTGATCTTGAAAAGCGGGTTTTTGCACATAACCACTTGCCAAAGGGATGGACGAAAGATTTCCGTCCCTGGAAACTGATCCATTCCGAAGAATTTCTGTTGAAAGCTGATGCATTGAAAAGAGAAAAGGAACTGAAATCCCATCGGGGAAGAGATTTTATTCGGGGAAAAACCATCTGAGTTGTTGGTAGCTGTTGGGCTCATATCCGGCAATTGCCGGACGCACGTTCGAGTCGTGTCCCCGCTACCAATAAGAAGGAGAGTTGAAGAATCAGCTCTCCTTTTTTAGTTATAGTTGACCATGTTTTACGTTTATGTACTTTATTCAGAGAAGTTTGACAAGATTTACATTGGGATGACATGTGATCTTGAAAAGCGGGTTTTTGCACATAACCACTTGCCAAAGGGATGGACGAAAGATTTCCGTCCCTGGAAACTGATCCATTCCGAAGAATTTCTGTTGAAAGCTGATGCATTGAAAAGAGAAAAGGAACTGAAATCCCATCGGGGAAGAGATTTTATTCGGGGAAAAACCATCTGAGTTGTTGGTAGCTGTTGGGCTCATATCCGGCAATTGCCGGACGCACGTTCGAGTCGTGTCCCCGCTACCAATAAGAAGGAGAGTTGAAGATTCAGCTCTCCTTTTTTAGTTATAGTTGACCATGTTTTACGTTTATGTACTTTATTCAGAGAAGTTTGACAAGATTTACATTGGGATGACATGTGATCTTAAAAAGCGGGTTTTTGCACATAACCACTTGCCAAAGGGATGGACGAAAAATTTCCGTCCCTGGAAACTGGTCCATTCCGAAGAATTTCTGTTGAAAGCTGATGCATTGAAAAGGGAAAAGGAACTGAAATCCCATCGGGGAAGAGATTTTATTCGGGGAAAAACCATCTGAGTTGTTGGTAGCTGTTGGGCTCATATCCGGCAATTGCCGGACGCACGTTCGAGTCGTGTCCCCGCTACCAATAAGAAGGAGAGTTGAAGAATCAGCTCTCCTTTTTTAGTTATAGTTGACCATGTTTTACGTTTATGTACTTTATTCAGAGAAGTTTGACAAGATTTACATTGGGATGACATGTGATCTTGAAAAGCGGGTTTTTGCACATAACCACTTGCCAAAGGGATGGACGAAAGATTTCCGTCCCTGGAAACTGATCCATTCCGAAGAATTTCTGTTGAAAGCTGATGCATTGAAAAGGGAAAAGGAACTGAAATCCCACCGGGGAAGGGATTTTATTCGGGGAAAAACCATCTGAGCTGTTGGTAGCTGTTGGGCTCATATCCGGCAATTGCCGGACGCACGTTCGAGTCGTGTCCCCGCTACCAATAAGAAGGAGAGTTGAAGATTCAGCTCTCCTTTTTTAGTTATAGTTGACCGTGTTTTACGTTTATGTACTTTATTCAGAGAAGTTTGACAAGATTTACATTGGGATGACATGTGATCTTGAAAAGCGGGTTTTTGCACATAACCACTTGCCAAAGGGATGGACGAAAAATTTCCGTCCCTGGAAACTGATCCATTCCGAAGAATTTTTGTTGAAAGCTGATGCATTGAAAAGGGAAAAGGAACTGAAATCCCACCGGGGAAGGGATTTTATTCGGGGAAAAACCATCTGAGCTGTTGGTAGCTGTTGGGCTCATATCCGGCAATTGCCGGACGCACGTTCGAGTCGTGTCCCCGCTACCAATAAGAAGGAGAGTTGAAGATTCAGCTCTCCTTTTTTAGTTATAGTTGACCATGTTTTACGTTTATGTACTTTATTCAGAGAAGTTTGACAAGATTTACATTGGGATGACATGTGATCTTAAAAAGCGGGTTTTTGCACATAACCACTTGCCAAAGGGATGGACGAAAAATTTCCGTCCCTGGAAACTGGTCCATTCCGAAGAATTTCTGTTGAAAGCTGATGCATTGAAAAGGGAAAAGGAACTGAAATCCCACCGGGGAAGGGATTTTATCCGGGGAAAAATAAGTTGAGCAGTTGGTAGCTGTTGGGCTCATATCCGGCAATTGCCGGACGCACGTTCGAGTCGTGTCCCCGCTACCAATAAGAAGGAGAGTTGAAGATTCAGCTCTCCTTTTTTAGTTATAGTTGACCATGTTTTACGTTTATGTACTTTATTCAGAGAAGTTTGACAAGATTTACATTGGGATGACATGTGATCTTAAAAAGCGGGTTTTTGCACATAACCACTTGCCAAAGGGATGGACGAAAGATTTCCGTCCCTGGAAACTGATCCATTCCGAAGAATTTCTGTTGAAAGCTGATGCATTGAAAAGAGAAAAGGAACTGAAATCCCATCGGGGAAGAGATTTTATTCGGGGAAAAACCATCTGAGTTGTTGGTAGCTGTTGGGCTCATATCCGGCAATTGCCGGACGCACGTTCGAGTCGTGTCCCCGCTACCAATAAGAAGGAGAGTTGAAGATTCAGCTCTCCTTTTTTAGTTATAGTTGACCATGTTTTACGTTTATGTACTTTATTCAGAGAAGTTTGACAAGATTTACATTGGGATGACATGTGATCTTAAAAAGCGGGTTTTTGCACATAACCACTTGCCAAAGGGATGGACGAAAAATTTCCGTCCCTGGAAACTGGTCCATTCCGAAGAATTTCTGTTGAAAGCTGATGCATTGAAAAGGGAAAAGGAACTGAAATCCCACCGGGGAAGGGATTTTATCCGGGGAAAAATAAGTTGAGCAGTTGGTAGCTGTTGGGCTCATATCCGGCAATTGCCGGACGCACGTTCGAGTCGTGTCCCCGCTACCAATAAGAAGGAGAGTTGAAGATTCAGCTCTCCTTTTTTAGTTATAGTTGACCATGTTTTACGTTTATGTACTTTATTCAGAGAAGTTTGACAAGATTTACATTGGGATGACATGTGATCTTAAAAAGCGGGTTTTTGCACATAACCACTTGCCAAAGGGATGGACGAAAGATTTCCGTCCCTGGAAACTGATCCATTCCGAAGAATTTCTGTTGAAAGCTGATGCATTGAAAAGAGAAAAGGAACTGAAATCCCATCGGGGAAGAGATTTTATTCGGGGAAAAACCATCTGAGTTGTTGGTAGCTGTTGGGCTCATATCCGGCAATTGCCGGACGCACGTTCGAGTCGTGTCCCCGCTACCAATAAGAAGGAGAGTTGAAGAATCAGCTCTCCTTTTTTAGTTATAGTTGACCATGTTTTACGTTTATGTACTTTATTCAGAGAAGTTTGACAAGATTTACATTGGGATGACATGTGATCTTGAAAAGCGGGTTTTTGCACATAACCACTTGCCAAAGGGATGGACGAAAGATTTCCGTCCCTGGAAACTGATCCATTCCGAAGAATTTCTGTTGAAAGCTGATGCATTGAAAAGAGAAAAGGAACTGAAATCCCATCGGGGAAGAGATTTTATTCGGGGAAAAACCATCTGAGTTGTTGGTAGCTGTTGGGCTCATATCCGGCAATTGCCGGACGCACGTTCGAGTCGTGTCCCCGCTACCAATAAGAAGGAGAGTTGAAGATTCAGCTCTCCTTTTTTAGTTATAGTTGACCATGTTTTACGTTTATGTACTTTATTCAGAGAAGTTTGACAAGATTTACATTGGGATGACATGTGATCTTGAAAAGCGGGTTTTTGCACATAACCACTTGCCAAAGGGATGGACGAAAAATTTCCGTCCCTGGAAACTGATCCATTCCGAAGAATTTCTGTTGAAAGCTGATGCATTGAAAAGAGAAAAGGAACTGAAATCCCATCGGGGAAGAGATTTTATTCGGGGAAAAACCATCTGAGTTGTTGGTAGCTGTTGGGCTCATATCCGGCAATTGCCGGACGCACGTTCGAGTCGTGTCCCCGCTACCAATAAGAAGGAGAGTTGAAGATTCAGCTCTCCTTTTTTAGTTATAGTTGACCATGTTTTACGTTTATGTACTTTATTCAGAGAAGTTTGACAAGATTTACATTGGGATGACATGTGATCTTGAAAAGCGGGTTCTTGCCCATAACCACTTGCCAAAGGGATGGACGAAAAATTTCCGTCCATGGAAACTGGTCCATTCCGAAGAATTTTTGTTGAAAGCTGATGCATTGAAAAGGGAAAAGGAACTGAAATCCCACCGGGGAAGGGATTTTATCCGGGGAAAAATAAGTTGAGCAGTTGGTAGCTGTTGGGCTCATATCCGGCAATTGCCGGACGCACGTTCGAGTCGTGTCCCCGCTACCAATAAGAAGGAGAGTTGAAGATTCAGCTCTCCTTTTTTAGTTATAGTTGACCATGTTTTACGTTTATGTACTTTATTCAGAGAAGTTTGACAAGATTTACATTGGGATGACATGTGATCTTGAAAAGCGGGTTCTTGCCCATAACCACTTGCCAAAGGGATGGACGAAAAATTTCCGTCCCTGGAAACTGGTCCATTCCGAAGAATTTCTGTTGAAAGCTGATGCATTGAAAAGAGAAAAGGAACTGAAATCCCATCGGGGAAGGGATTTTATCCGGGGAAAAATAAGTTGAGCAGTTATAGTTGACCATGTTTTACGTTTTAATATTTTTTTCACCTGAACATGATGGCCACACCAAATGAGAGCCGGCTGAGGTCCTCTTTGTGCTCCCATTCATCAAACTGATTGGATCCGTAATCCTTTCGTGCAACCGATTTTGTTTTCTGATGCCGGTAAGCTGCCGTAATCAGCAGGTCGCTGTTTTCATTTAACGGCATCTTAACACCAATTTCAGGATGAAGCATCAATCCCCCGTAGTTGCGGAGACTGGCATCATTAACATGGTAGGGCGACCAGTTCAGGTAGAGATCGTCGTAATGCTTCGCTTTGAAATTGCCAAACGCATAACCTCCCTTCATGGCCACAACCGGGGAGATTTTGGTGTCCCAAAAGGTGTAGCGTAATTCAGCAAAAAGCGGAAAAAGATTGTGATCAAAAATTTCATAGCCCACTCCTGCTCCGGCGGCCCAATGTTCGTTGAACAGGTACCCGTTGGTGATGGTGAACGAAGGCGCTACTGCCATACCGGTACGGCTATAGGGATAAGGATAACTATAAACAGGCGCAAAGGTGTCTGCTGTTGGGTAAGGATAGTAGTTCACAATTCCCTGAATGGACTGATTGTTGCCTAACAGCAGGCTAACCTGCATGATGCTGTAATATCCTTTATCCTTCCTTTTGTCGAAGCGGGTATGGATTTCATTTTTATCGACGTTGACAGAATTCTCCTTGTTGAATTGAGCGAAACCACTTACGGTGAGGAATAACGACAGGCTGACTATTGTAATTTTTTTCATAACGTATTGATTTATGGAATGAGTTGAATATTTTCCAAATCGGTGATATCATAAAAGAACATACCTTGTGTGCTGGCTACAGCTAAAAGATTTCCCTCTTTATAACAACACTTTCCCGATATTCCGGGATATGTTTTCACAAGCTTGAACTCGCTTTCAGTTGCAGAATACACGGAAAGTTCATTCCCGAGCGTAACCAGATTGTCCCCGGCCCTGAAAATTTCTACGGCATCCGTTGCAATCGGGTAATCGATATCTGTTTTTGAAAATTCAGGTATACCATTGCCTGTTATAAAAACACCCCATACCGATGTGCCCGTGAGAACGAAAAAAGCATCCATCTGTGGCATGTAACAAATGTCTAAAGGCTTAAAGCCCGAAAAATATAACGGATAGGTAATCGGATAGTCTTCATTATATATGATGCAATGGCAATAACCACTCGAAAGGTTGTCCAATGTTCCCAAAATATAAATGATGTCATCCTCAAAGAACATACGTACCGGAAAGGCGTTGCTGTAATAGTATGGAGGAGCGTAATTTCCCCTGGGAGTTGTCCACAGATCTTCTTCTCTTACGCTGAAAGCTCCCGACCGGTAGTTGCTGATAGACCAACTATTGTAGCTGCCATATGCGTATATTTCATCTGTATTTAATTTGATCATTCCGAGGTACGGCTTATCATATTCAGGATGATTACTGAACCAGTTATCAGGTATCACTTTAGTCGTCAGAGCGCTATATAACTGATCATACTCACTGAAATCAAGATCGGGTTGTTTTTCGGTTATCATACCTGTAAGTTCGTGCATCTCTGTCCCGACAATAAGCCCCTTGCCTTCCACGTAGGGTATATTCCAGTATTCCTTATAACTCGTGTACCGGTTAAAATGATTTTTCTGCCGGTGCAACATGTTTATCTCCGTCGGGTTGCTAACATCCATCACCACCAGATCCACCAGGTTATTACAGAAAAGCCGGTTATCAGCGAGTTCAAAGTCTTTGATATACCTGCACTCAATAAAGCACAGATAATTTACTCCCTCGGCTTTTTTTTCGTAAACATGCATGCCTTTCAGCATATCGCCCACAAAATAATACTTGTCATTAGACAGGATTTTAAACGGGGCTGCAAGCGGCGACTCCGTTTTAACCTGTATATCCCCTATTTCGCTCATATCGAGATATACCGGATACCCTTTCGACTGTGTAATGAGTTTTGAATACCTGTGAGCATCTTCATAGTTATCTTCACACCCGGTTAGAACCAGTACCAGAAACAGATAGAAAAGTTGTTTCATACGTAACTATTTTACAAAAGCAGGGTTTAGTGTTTCCAAGATGAGAATAAACGAACAAAGGTTGCGCGACATGCGATAAATTCGTTGAAATCAGGTCTTTGACACAGACTCATCAATAAAACTCTTCCAGCAATATTTCTTTTAAGGGGTTTCCGTTATTCATTTACTCGTTCAAAATACAATTCGGGCAACACAATTTTTACTTCCTGTCCAGTATCTTCTTCCCGCCAGTAAACAATGAAGTTTACTTTCGCACGTTTCAACCGATACCCCCTCTTCACCTGTGTTTCGATAGACTCCAGAAATTTTTTTGAAAATTTTAGAACCAAAGCATCTTTTGAATTTGCACATCCCTCCTCGTTTATGATGAGAGATTCTCCACTTATGACCTGGTTTACACGATGTTGAATAAACCGAAAATAGCCGAGATTTACATCCTCATGGGTCAGCTGCATGACTAACTCTTCAGGTGGCAAGTACCTATTACGATCCTCAACCCGTTCTAAATTCTTTGTTGAAAGGTGATCAAGAAGATTTGAATTTAAGTGAACGGTCAAATTCTGTTTTGCCCTGGTCATGGCGACATAAAGTTGTCTTTTTGCTTCGTCGGTTGTTGAGTTAAAGTTTTCAAGCATCAGAAAAACATTGTCAAATTCTTTTCCTTTGGCCTTGTGGATGGTCGAAACAAGAATGGTTTCCCCGTATTCATTAAAAAAATCCTCCAGTTTGGATTCACGGATGAAAACTTCGAAATCCGATTTGTATTTCTTCTTCGGGTTTGTAGTTTCAAAATCTCTGATGATGTTGCTGCATATTTCAAACTTAGTACTGGAATAATACTTGTTTTTCAATTCGCATTTGGCTTTTTCCCAAACCTCATCACTGATGATGAAAGTATCATCGGCCAAACTCAACCGGCTTAAAAAGAACCTGATTTCTAGCAGATTATACAAACTGAAACCGTCATTCGTTTGAATCAGTTTTGTCGGTATCCCGTTTTTCAAAAGCAATCCTGTAATTTGCAGCGCTTCTTCATTCGTCTTGGTAAGAACGCCGGTTGTTCCTGAAAGTCCGCTCGAGAGGATATCATTCACAAGCGGTGTAAGGAGGTTGTTGTTTTGATAGCAGACAACTTTTATTTTTCCCGTGTCGGCCTGCTTCGGAATGATTGCGGTGTCTTTCAACCGGTGGCGAATCCGTTTTACAAACTGGTTGGTGAAATCAACCAGGTTGCTTTTGCTTCGGTAATTCTCAACCAATTCGTGTTTGGTTGCTTTGTTTATGCGGATAAACTGTTCAAGATATTTTGAACTGGCACCCCGGAATTCAAAAATATTCTGGTCGTCATCGCCAACGGCAATCACTCTCATTTCTTCATTCTGCTCCATCAACGCTTTTATCAGTTCGAGCTCATCTTCGTCCATATCCTGTGCCTCATCAATCACCAAAACTGTTTTTGTAATCCGGCTTATTTCAACTACATTGTTCCTGATTTTCTCAACTGTCTTTTTCAGAATAATAGCTGACTTTTCCAAACTTCCAACCTTGCCCAACAAATCGAAACAGTACGAGTGAAAAGTTTTTATTTCAATGTAATTGGCAGCGTTTCCAATGAGCTTGAGTAAACGTTTCTTGAATTCTGTGGCTGCTGCCCTTGAAAAAGTAAGCATCAGCAGTTGCTCGTGTTTTACATCTTCCATTAAAAGCAACGAGGCCAGTTTATGGACCAACACCTTGGTTTTCCCGCTACCAGGACCAGCCGCAACAACAATGTATTTCGATTCGTTGTCTTTGATAATCCTCAATTGTGCCGGCGACAGTTCTCCAAACAATTGTTTGAATTTGGTTGGGGTCATTTTTAATTTAAGGTCGTCGGCCTTGCTCCCGGGAAAGTATTTTCGCAGGAAAGAGCTATAGTTTAACTGAAAATAATCTTCAACAAACTGAAGCGCATTGCGGTAGTCGCTTATCATTTTTTTGGCATACTCGCCGACAATATGTATTTGCTGCACTTTGTTCTCGTAGAATTGATTGAGCTTTTCGTAATCGTCCTTCGTGTACCGTTTTTTATTGTCCTGTTCCAGGCGTTCAATGGTCAGGCTGTTATACACCACCAGGAAGCCTCCTTCAATTTTAATTGCCTCAATTCTTGAAAGATAAAAAAGGGTATCCTCGATATCATCAAGACCAACGTTTAGCTTAAAAAGGTTTTGGCTGTTTTCATAAGCTGTTTTCAACTCGTGGACCGAAAACTCAACCAACAGTTCTTCTTTTCCTGCGTCATCTTGCGAAAGGTTCAAGTTGCTTTTCGCGTACAGAAATTCAACGATGAACCTCGCCAACTCGTGCCGCCTCTCCAATTTTTCCTTCAACTTTTCTTTCGGGTGAAGACAGAACACAGCAAAATGATTTTTTGAATACTCCAGGTTCTGTTGCTTAATCCAATTTTTGATTGCCCAAAAGTTAATGATGGTTTTAATCTTGTTGATGTTTACCTCTTCGCAAGCTTCTGCTTCGGCTTTTTCGTTCAGTTCTTTGATGTGGAATGTCTTTTCCTGTTCTTCCAACAGCGGGAGCAAAAAGTTTTCGATTTTGCTGAATGTGTTCACCACACTGAGAGAACGGTTTTTATTCTCTCCTTTCTTGATGAACGCTGTCAAGTCTTTCGCGTCGGCCAGAATTTTTTCTTCGCGAAGAAGGTTCACAATGTTAATGACCTCTTCTTTTACAATTCCCAGGTGGTCGCTGATGTAATCAACCCGTGATTCGGCTGTTTCTTCCGATGTTTGTTTCCGGCTTTTGCTTGAAAAGAGCTTTTTGATAATTCTGATCCCCATGCCCTTCTGCCTTTCTTCAAACCTTTCTGAAGCATTGATTTTGTCTATGGCTTCCAGGGCATTCCTGGACAGGATACTATTGGCAAAAATTCTCGGCATATTCTGCCCGCGCTTCAAATAGCCGGCATTTTCCAAGGCTGCAATGGCGGTGGTTACCCTTGTTTCGATCTCAACAACATGATCGTCCCAACCGGCTTTGCGCGCAATCTCCAGGGCTGAGTTTGAAACTTTCGAACGAAATTTCGTGATATCTTTGATCGCCTTCCAAACCTGCTGGATTTCTTTAATCGAAAGTCTGGTTTGATTCAGCAGGATAAAGTGTTTGCTCAGGTCTTCCTCATGAAACAACACAAAACAATCGGCAACAATCTTTTCATCGCGCCCTGCCCGCCCGGCTTCCTGAATGTAGTTCTCGAGCGAATCGGATATTTCATAATGAATCACCATCCCGACATCTTTTTTGTCAACCCCCATCCCAAAAGCAGACGTTGCGACCATGATCTGGACTTCACCATGGATAAATGCATCTTGATTTTCAGACTTCTCCTGCTTGTCCATTTTCCCGTGATAAGGTTTGGCGCTAAACCCATCGTCGGTTAACCGTTTTGCCAGTGAGTATGCTTTATGTGTTCTGGAAACATAAATAATCGTCGGGCAATTCTTCTCCACAATCAAATCTCTCACCTTCTGATACTTTTCCTCCTCATCTCCTTTTTCAAGAACCTTGTAATGCAGATTTGTCCGCGATGCTTTTGATGTAAACAACTCCAGTTCGATCGAAAGTTTTCCCCTGAAATATTCCCGGATATCTTCAATAACCTTCTGCTTGGCAGTGGCTGTGAAACATGAAACCGGAATGCCATCTTCAAGATTTTTCTTCTCCTGAACAGATTTAATGAAATCGCCGATATACAAATAATCGACTCTGAAGTCCTGGCCCCACGAAGAAAAACAGTGCGCCTCATCAATAACAAAGCGAACAATCTTTCTTCCCAAAATCAAGCGTTCAATCGATTTGGAACGCAAAGCTTCCGGCGAAATGTACAGGACAGAGGCGGAGCCATCTTCAACCCGCTCGAATGACTTTGCACGTTCAATCGGGTCAAGCAATCCATTAATGGTAACGGCCTCGGTGATCCCAATTTTTTCAAGATTATCAACCTGGTCTTTCATCAACGATTGCAAGGGTGAAATCACGATAGTTAATCCTTTTGAAGTTTCGCCACTCATCAGCGCCGGAACCTGAAAGGTGATTGACTTTCCGCCTCCGGTGGGAAAAACGGCAAGTATCGATTTATTGTCGACAGCTGCTTTTACCGCCTTCTCCTGCAGCGGCACTCCCCCGAATTTTCTGAATGACTCAAACCCGAACAATCGTTTCAGGCCCTTGTGTATGTCCAGTGCGTTGTTGCAATAAGCACAACCGCTCACACAAGGTTTGTTTCGCAACCGAAGCATGATTTGTTCAACTCCGGGATAGTTCTTTAACACCCAGGGCGGGGTGACGGAATGTATTTTTCTATTGTGAATGAACGCGTTGATGAGAGATAAGCAGTAAGCCAATTCAGTCGGTTGTCCTGAAATTATTTTCGAGAGATCAGCTTGGGCACATATTTCATTTTCAAACGTTTGGCGAATCAGTTTGTCAAGGCTTCTGCCTTCGCCGGTATAGGCGATGAAACGAAAAAAGGAACCGAACTCCCTTTTATCATTCAACAGCAAATAGAAAATTTGCTTTAGCGTTTCGTCTGTTTGTTTGAAAGCAGCAATTTCATCATAGAATAAATCTCTCGCTTTGATGGCATCATTTAATGGATTGTTTGTGTCGTCCGTTTGAAGTTTATCGTCTTTAAGCAAAGCATGGTACGGCTTGGCAGGAAAAAGTAAGGGCGAAAGAAAAAGTGTATCGATGATATTTCCCGGATTTACTCCTGCCTCTGTAAGCGCTTTGCCGATATACTTTACGTCGTGGTTTAAAATATTATGTCCGCAAATGAATGGTGTCCCGCTTAAAAACCGGATGAACTCGGCAACCGAAGGTTTGTGAAAAGAACTTCCATCGCCCTTAACACTTCCAATGTCCAGAATTTTTTGGCTCTTTGGCTCAATTTCGGTATCAACAAAAGCAATTGAATTCATTTTTTGATTGTTGAATATAAAGATAGCCTGAAATTGTATTCCGGCAAAGAGGAAACGGTGGTAAGCTTAACAGCTCCCCCGCGATGCGGGTAATCCTTCCCGAATCAAGTTCGGAACAAGCTCTTTGGCAGGTTAAACAAACCACCTTCCCCTTGCTGCACAAGGGTACTCCTCCCTCACGGGAGGAGAATAAAAAAACCTGCATCTGTTTTAGAAGATAGTCACCTCCGAAAAGTGGTTTTCAACACGAAGTCACGAAGCCACAAAGAACGTATTTATTTCAAATTTACTCGCGGATAAGGAGCCCCAAGCTGCAATGACCAATTATCCAAACCTCCGGTGTCGACCGGGAATCCCGGAGGGATTAAATACGGGTAGCCCCGGGGCAATCGGGATTCGAATTTGGAAATGCAGATGTTGTAAAACTTATCTTATTCCTAATTTATCTTTCATGAATGTGGTAAATCACTTTTCTGATTCAACAAAATTCTTATTTTTGTGTTAGTTAGTATATTTTAACATTTGTGTTAAAAATATTAAATTACCAGAGGGGACTTATTAAAACATTCCACAGAACATCGGACCAGCAGGGGGAGCTGTCTTATGTTTTAATTTTCCGGTTATTCCAGTAAAAACTGACTTTAGAAGAAAGAAGTCTAAATATGTTTTTTAAAATTGTTTAAAATTATTTCTATGAAAAAAATCACATTACTACTTGCAATTTTTGCAATTGGTTTGCAGGCTGTACTGGCGCAAACCAAGGAAATTACAGGTACGGTGACTTCTGCCGACGACGGGAGTTCCTTACCTGGTGTGTCTGTCTCTGTTAAAGGAACAACAATCGGTACAATCACCGATGTCGATGGAAAGTATTTATTGAGAATTCCGGAGGGTAATCAGACCCTGATTTTTTCATTTGTTGGGATGAAAACACAAGAGTTGGATGCTAACTCCTCTATCGTCAACGTTGTTCTCCAGAACGATGTTATCGGTGTTGATGAGGTAATGGTTGTTGGGTATGGAACAACCACAAAACAATCATTTGTGGGGACTGTCAATAAGATAAAGTCAGAATACATCGAAGCAAAGTCTGTTTCGAATATTTCTCAATCATTAGCTGGCGAGGCGGCTGGTGTTAACGTTATTAATACATCCGGACAACCTGGTACATCTGCCACCATCCGTATTCGAGGCTTTGGTTCAGTAAATGGTAACAGAGATCCATTATACGTTCTGGATGGTGTTCCTTACAATGGTTCTCTTAATGCTATAAACCCCAACGACATTGAATCGACCACCATATTAAAGGATGCTACCGCAACGGCCATCTATGGTTCCCGAGGAGCAAACGGTGTTATCCTTATTACAACTAAATCCGGAAAATCAGGTACTTCTTCGATTGAAGTTGATGTTAAAACAGGTGTCAATGTTAGCCAATTGCCACGATACAGTACGATTAAATCACCAGAACAATATATTGGTTTAAGTTGGGAAGCACTTTATAATCGTGGTGTTGCAAGTGGGCAAGCCAATCCGGAAGGTTATGCCAACAGTGCTCTTTTCGGTGATGGGATTACCGAAAGTTACAATCTGTGGAATGCAGACGGGGCAGATCTGATCGACCCTGCTACCCGGACGGTAAGAGCAGGTGTAACACGCAAATACGATCCTGAGAATTGGGAAGACTATGGCTTTCAAAGTTCATCCAGAACCGAAGCAACCGTAAACTTTAATGGGGGAAACGAACAATCGAAGTATTTTACTTCCTTCGGCTATTTGAATGATGTTGGTTATATTATTAACTCCGACTTCAAACGCTACAGTGCGGCAATGAATCTAGAGAGTAAAGTAAAGCCATGGTTGAATCTGAACTCGCGAATGTCCTATTCCGGAACAGAAACAAACAACAACGGGCAAACAGAAGATTCAGGAAGTATTTTCTGGTTTGTTGACAACCTTCCTCCAATCTATCCGCTTTTTTTAAGAGACGACAACGGGGATTACGTGGATGATCATATTTTTGGAGGTTATCAATATGATTATGGAGTTGGACGAGGATTTGGTGCTTTAACCAATGCAATTGCGGACGCTCATTATGATCGTAGTAGAACTAAACAGAATCAGCTAACAGGAAATTTTTCTGGCACCATCAAATTCATAGAGGGACTTACACTGGAAAATACTTTCGGAGCACAATTTTATGCTCGTAAATATAACAATCTGAACAACCCGTTCTACGGTTCAGCAGCTGGGCAAGGTGGTTCTATTTACAAAGTAGATCGTCAAATGATCGTTTACAACTTATTGAATCTTTTACGCTACAAGAAAAGTCTCGATAGCCATAATTTTGAAGCACTCGTAGCTCACGAAAGTAATGCATGGGAAGAAAAAGTAGCTACGGCAAGCAAATCTAAAATGGTTCATCCAGGTATCGACGATTTGAACAACTTCATTATTGTTTCCAGTCCTCCAACATCCTACACCGATAAGGTTCGTCTCGAAAGTTACTTTGGACAGTTAAACTATAACTACGATAACAAGTACTTCTTTTCAGCCTCTATCCGTCGAGATGGATCATCTCGATTTATTGGTGATAATAAGTGGGATAATTTTGGTTCTGTCGGTCTCTCCTGGATTGTCAACAAAGAATCATTTATGGCCAAATTACCAATAATCGAATTCTTGAAGTACAAAATTAGCTATGGGGTGATTGGAGAGCAAGAAGGAATTGGCTATTATCCAGGATACACCACCTCTGATGTGAGTAACCTGAATGACGAAATATCTATCTCCGAACGGAATGTTGGTAATCCCGACTTGACCTGGGAAACATCAAAAATGTTTCAAACAGGAATTGAGTTTGGCATAGGCAAATTCCTCGAAGGAGCAATTGATTATTATCAAAAAAATACTTCCAATTTACTCTTTGATCGTCGAGTAGGCCCATCTGTAGGTTATGCATTAATCAAAGTTAACGATGGCGAATTACGAAACAGTGGTGTTGAATTCGATTTGACGGCTCATATTATTAAGCAAAGCGACTACGAACTGAACGTTACAGTAAATGGAGAGATGTTGTCAAACAAATTAATAAAAATGCCTATCGACCCGGCTACTGATATGCCAAAACTTATCGACATTAACGGACGGTTCGGGCGGTCAAAAGGTCATTCCCTATACGATTTTTATGTACGCGAATATGCTGGTGTAGACCCTGCTGACGGCACCTCAATGTGGTTTCAGTACTTTCACGACGACAATAATAATGGGGTTGTCGACTCGGGAGAAAGCATCAGTTCTATGTTAGATTATGTGTCGGAAAATCCGGATGCTGTTATTACTAAAACGACAACAAAAACGTACGCAAACGCGACTCAAAAATATGTTGGCAAGTCCGTTATTCCGAAAGTACGAGGTGCATTTCGTGTAAATGGACGCGTGAAAGCATTCGATTTCTCCGCTCAATTCTTGTATAGCTTGGGAGGGTATGCCTATGATGCAGCTTACGCTAACTTAATGAATAACGATGACGTTGGTGGCAACAACTGGCATACAGACATCATGAAAAGATGGCAACAACCCGGTGATATTACTAATGTACCAAGGCTATCAGATAACTATGATGTGAACGTTGTTAGTTCTTCTACCCGTTTCATTACAAAATCAGACTATTTAACTCTCAACAACCTGAGAATAGGATACACCGTACCTACAACCTTTACAAAACGTTTTAGTATTGAAAATATGAATGTTTTTGTTTCAGGCGATAATCTTTTCTTGCTGAGCGCCAGAGACGGGTTTAACCCGGCAACCGATGAAGCAGGTACATCAGATATGTACCGCTATTCTCCGCTCTCCACCTATACCATTGGTTTGCGTGTTAAATTCTAATCTTAACAATTTAGAAAATAAATCATGAAAAAGACATACATTTTAGCTTCCATCACAGCACTCCTAATAGGAGTTTCAGGATGCACCAAAGACTTCCTAGAGGTCGAACCGACACAATTCCTGACCGAAGAACAGATTGCTGAAGCAGCACAAAACAACCCAGATGTTATTGCCGGTAGTGTAAAAGGTATATATACACTGATGTTCCAAACCGGTACTGGAGGTACAGACTTGGACCATGATGATTTTGGACAAAAAGGTTATGATATATACAGTGACTTTTTATCCAGCGATTTAGTGTTAAGTGTTAGCACTTACGGATGGTACCGAAGATTGACTGAATATACAGTCACTACCGATTACACCAATACCGGTAACTACAAACCTTGGCGATACTATTACCGGATAATTCGTTCCGCAAATAAAGTTATCAATGCTCTAGGCGGTAACGATGTTGTTCCCGAGTTACAAGAAAACCAGTATCTAATGGGACAAGCAAAAGCACTACGCGGCTATGCCTATTTTTATTTGACCCAGTTTTTTGCAAAAAGTTATGATCCGGCTGAAGAAATCTTGCCAATTTATACAGATCCGCTTCAACCCAACCAGCCTAAAAGTACAGCAGCCGAGGTCTATGCTCAAATTATAAAAGACCTGACTGAGGCGGTTTCTCTGTTGGAAACATATCAACGAACCGCTAAAAACGAAATTAACAAGTACGTAGCTAAAGGGCTGCTTGCCTATACCTACGCTGCAATGGGAGACAATGCCAGTTTATTACAAGCTAAAGAGCTTACAAATGATATCATTACTACAGGTGGATTTACGCTTATGTCCGAAGACGAGGTATACTATAATACAACCCTCCAAGATCCTAATGATCCAACAAAAATTATCCCGGATCCTGTGGGTGGATTTAATGATATAAATACAAGAGGTTGGATGTGGGGAGTGGATATCACACTTGACAATGGGTTGGATTTGGTTTCCTGGTGGGGTCAGATGGATGCCTATACTTATAGTTACCAGTGGGCTGGTGATAGGAAAGCAATCGACAAAGGCTTGTTTGACTTAATCCCGGTAAATGATGCACGTAAGAAACAATTCCACAACGTAAGTACTTCTTCATATTATTTAGTTCCGCTCTATAAATTTTATGCTCCGAACCGGATTATTGGCAGCCAGCGTAATATCGAAACAGACTATGTTTACATGCGTGTTGCCGAAATGTACCTCTTAAACGCAGAAGTTGCTTCAAAATCAGGTGATGACATCACTGCCAGACAACGGCTGAAAGACCTAGTAAGTCTGCGTGTTCCCGATGCAAGCTACATTGATGGATTATCCGGTCAGGCCTTACAAAACGAAATCTACTTACAAACTCGTATTGAACTATTTGCTGAAGGTAAAAGCTACTTAGCCATGAAGCGGAATAAAGCAACCATCGTCAGAGGTTCAAATCACTTGTCTTTCGTTGGAGTTGGAATTCCATACAACGATCCCCGCCTGACGTTCTCAATCCCTCAGAGTGAAATTCAGAATAATCCATACATCGATTAAGCAGGCATTTAACGAGAAACCAAAAATATTAAAAAAATGAAAAAAATAATCTATCTATTAATGTCATTCGCCGTTTCAATAGGCTTGTTAAGTGGTTGTATTGAGGACACTGAGTTTACAAAAAACTTGAATTATGTAACTTTTGAAGCTACATCACTTGATCTGGGGGTGGATGTTGATGGCTCGACCACTCACACCATTAAAGTGATGTCCTCTAACACAAGTTCTTCTGATAGAATATTTAATATCCTGGTAGTCAATTCCTCTACTGCTGATGCTGCTGCGTACACTGCTGTGCAAACAGTGACAATACCTGCTAATTCAAACGTCGGTTCCTTCGAATTAATATTACATGATGTAAATATTGACGATGGAAAAACCTTAGTTCTTTCGATAGGAAAAGAAGATGGATTATATACCGGGAAGAACCTGACCATCAATATCAGCCAAATATGTTCGTTAAACGACGTAGTATTAACCATTAATTTCGATGACTGGGCTAGTGAATGCTCATGGGAATTACTGAATGCTGCATCAGAAACGATTGCATCCGGTGATGGTTATAACGATGGCTTGGACAAATTGTCATCCAGATTCTGTCTCGAAAATGGTACTTACACTTTTAAAATTTACGACGCTTACGGAGATGGCCTTGGAGACGGAAATGCTCAACTTTCAATTGGTTCAACTATATTGTTTTCTGTTTCCGGTGACTTCGGAACCGAAGCATCCGGCACCTTTACGGTAACCATGTAAAATGGCACACAACTAAAGTAATATCTGAAGAGACTGCCCCAAAGGCGGTCTCTTTTTTTGTCTCAACGTGGGCGATCCGCGTCAGATTGACCTGAAAGCGCTGGAAAAGTTTGGCCCGGTTGAGCGGATAAATACAGCAAAAATTTTCAAGTAAGAGGCAGATCCGGATCATTAGAGGCAAATATCTCATTAATTCACTTTTTCCAGTACACCATTCGCGGCAGCAACCGATTCGACCGGCCGAGGCTTAAGCGGAGTTTGTCCTGTTTCTCCTTCATCCGGCAGCTGTTCGGGTGTTGCTGCACGAACGGCATAACATCCGTTCCGAAATACATTGGGTATCATTGGTGTCCGGTAAATTTTTGGTACAATCCCGTCATGTTGTATTATCTCATCGGTCGTTTCGTTCACTGATTTGCCGGATTACTTTTTACCCGTTTTATCACGGTTGGTGGCAGGGCAATCGCCTTTAAAACGATTTAAACGTTCTTGAAGCATCGGGTTCCCCTTCCATAGCCACCCGAAGCTGTATCAAAAGTCTTTAATTAAGTCATCCTGTCCGGCAGTTTCCGGACGAAATATCTTCCAAAGAATGACGCGGTGCCATTCCGTCCGAACGGATTTTACTTGCTTCGTTCAGCGAATTTTCGCAGACGGTATTCCTCTTGCATGCTTTCTGTGCTACCCATCTTTTGCCCCCGCTGGGCAAGAAAAACAGGAAGGATATTTGTTTATAAAGATTAGCTTAAAAGAGAGGACCAGGAAGGGTTTCATATCAAAATAATTTAGAGCGACGCTCTGAATAGAAAGCAAAATATTCTAACAGCGACTTCCCTGCCCCACCTGATATCGTTTAGATAAAGTTTTAATTTTATACCAGGTTTTTCCTAGGTTTCTGTTAGATTTCTGTTACTTATCTTAGAAAAAACATAGCGGAATCTAATAATAACCCTGAAATAAATAAGAACATGGCCCGAGCCAAATCCTTTCCGGGACTCTTCCTGAACGGAAAAATAGGCAAGCTGGTATTTGTACAACGCGGCGAAGACGTGAATGTGCGCAGCCTGCCCGAACGCCGGAAACCAAAAGTTGGAGTGAAAAATCAGCTGAAACCCCGAACCTCAATCCAACGCCGAATCGCCGGATGATGAGTTTCTTTACAGGTTAATGACTTTTCCGGCTATCTTTTGAAGCTCGATGATGTCGATCATGGTTCCGGCAATGCCCACCTCTACCCGATCGGTCAAACCAAAATAATTCAGGCAGGTTTTGCAGGCAAGCAACTTAACTCCTTTCTGTTCAATTTCTTTAAGGATTCCGACAACCGGCGAACCGGTACAAATCAGTTTTACCCCGCCATTATAAAAAGTAATGACTTTGGGTAATTCGCTTTCCTCGTTTACCAGCCGCAGGTAGTTTGTGACCAGTTGAAGGCCTAAGGCCTCGTCGCCCGTTCCCATGCCGTATTGGGTAATTTGCAGCAATACGTTTTTAAAGTCTTTCATAACGATACTCCTATTTGCATAACGGGCAACAAAGATAACAGTAAACCCGGCAGGCAAATGATTTTTACCGGAAATAAAGCTTTCCCCACCCTATCCGGGAAACAGGCCACAGCTTCTTGTTTCAAATTCAGTCAAGCGTAAAACAGATGGTGCGAAATTTGTTATGAATGGCGGGAAAAACCGAATGCTGAAACCCGTGATAAATTTTAAGCGTAATTTTATTAAATCTTAATCCACATAAAATGAAAACAAACAATCTAATCCTGATTATTAGCGTATTTGCCATCTTAGCAAGTTCATGCAAACCATTCTATCAGTGCGGGCAGGCCCGGCCGGAGAAAAAGCTTTTGGTATCGAAGCGGGTAAACGCGGTGATCGACGAAAGAGATCAGCTGTGTCAGACACTTGAACAGAGAGAACGCGAGATCAACTCGCTGAATAAAAATATCTCGGATCTGAACGGAGAAATTACTAATCTCAACCAATCGATTAAAGACATTGAACGCAGGTATAATGAGCTGGTTGGAGAAAATCTTTCCCAGTCGGAACAATTTAATCTGGCGCTGAAACAAAAGTCGGACGAGCTGGCAGCAAAAGAAAAGCTGATCGAGGAAAGAGAGCGGGCATTGAATGAACTTCAGCAAGTCATTGCTCGGCAGGATTCAATTACCAAACGATTGAACGATATTTTGAGAAACGCCTTGTTGGGTTTTCAATCGGATGAACTTTCGGTAGAAATTAAAAACGGAAAAGTGTACGTGTCGATGTCTGATAAACTCTTGTTTAAATCGGGCAGTGCAGCCATTGAGTCCAAAGGAAAAGAAGCCATTACGCTTTTGGCTGATGTACTGGATAAAAACCGCGACATCGATATTCTTGTTGAAGGGCATACCGACAGTATCCCTATCCGCACCGCCGTTTACCGCGATAACTGGGACTTAAGCGTAGCCCGCGCCACTTCTATTGTGCGGATTCTGACCGACGAGCATAAGATTACGCCCACCCGTTTAACCGCATCGGGCAAAGGAGAATACGCACCCAAAGCGTCCAACAAAACCCCCGAAGGAAGGGCCGTCAACCGGCGGACCGAAATTATCCTGTCGCCAAAGCTCGAAGAAATTATGCAGTTATTGAAAACGAACTAAAACAAATCAACCCGGCAGAAAATCTGGTTATACCAGGCTTACCCCTTGGTAAAACCAGATTTTCTGCCGGATTTTTTTGAATCATTTAAGCAATCAACTTTTAAAAACCAGGCTAACGGTTTATTGTTTCACCAGTTTAATCCTGTTTGCAAATCGTCCCTGCCTGATGGCAAGCAGGTATGTCCCGGGTAACAAATTTTCGCCAAAAGTAAATAACTGCCCCTTCGTCCCGGTCAGTTCAATCATTACCTTCCCGGACATATCCATCACCGACAGTCCAATTACCTCATTCGAATTACTTTCAACCTGAACGTAAAAATTCGCTGAACCTGGATTTGGCCATACCTTGAACTGAAACGGCAAAGCAAGCGGGTTGTCTTCTATTTTGGCCGACTTGCCGGCCAAAGCGTCTGTTTTGGTTTCGATTGTACCAGGCTTTTCTGCCCGGTTCCGCTGATCGTGCGGGATGGTTACCAGCGCTGATTCGAAGGCATAATTATAAAACGCATCATAGCACACAACATAAATGTAATACATCCGGTCGTCTCCCCTTCCGGTTCGCTCGGCCCTTAAAAGCACCTGGTGTTCGTTTAGGATCTCCCAGTCAATGCCGGTATGCCCGGCGCCCGTCTTGTCATAGTCCTGACTGCTGAACACATAAATTTCGGGAATAATCATTGTGTCGCAATTATCTGAAATCGTGTAGTTCAGGTTTAAAAGCGCCATCTGATGGTTTGGCGGCCACGGGGAGTCAAAAACAGCTGTAAAATTTTCAATCACCGGTGGTTCGATATCGTAAACAAAAACATCGAAACTGCATACATACAGTTCGCCGGTTGAATCTGACAGGGTAAATGTATTTGTTGTTACGCCAAGCGGGAAGAAAGAACCGGAGGGGAGACCGGCAATTTGTTCAATCATCAGCCCGTCAGTTTCACAAATCCCTTTTTGTACCACTTCCGGATAATGCACATAAGCGCCGCACAAACCCGGTGTATTACCTACCCATACCGGCTCCGGACATTCCATCCGGCATTGGGTCGACTCAAAGAAGTATTCTCCCGAATACAGGTTAAACGTTACCTGGTAATTACCGGCAGGAACCGGGATGTTGGGCCCTCCCTCATAACCGTATCCGGAAGGAAAGGTATAGTTTCCCCAGTTCACATTCCATTGGTCGTCGAGCCTGAATTTTACTTCGCCGTCGGTAAACGTCGCGTTTAAGGTGTACTTTACCCCGTCGACAGTCTCCAGGTCGATGTCATCGGTCCAGCCATTTAATGCCGATCCCAGTATGCCGACACGGGGCCACTCAAAACTGAATTCGCCTGTTTCCAGGTTAAACGTAACCTTATAGATTCCTTCAATTACCGGAATGTCGGGTCCACCGGGCCATGCCGTTCCCGAAGGAAACTGATCGCTTCCCCAGTTCACATCCCAGGAATTGTCCTGCCTGAATTTAGCCGAACCATTTATAAACAGCTGATTTGAAAGCGAATACATAACGCCGTCAGTGGTCGTCATATCCACATCCGTGTTCCAGTCGAAGAAAGGAGAAACTGCTGTTCCGATAATTCCGACCGATGCCTGGCAATTACGGATGCAAATGAAGGAATAGTCGCCTGTTTCCAGGTCAAAAGTGATGTCGTAATTACCGCCGGTCAGAATCGGAATATCCGGCCCGTATGGGTAAGCTGTTCCCGAAGGAAATGCATCGGCTCCCCAGTTTACAGCCCAACTGTTTCCCAACCTGAATTTGGCATGGCCGCTGTTGAGGTAGTAATCAGACAGGACATACGTTTTCCCGTCGGTCGTGCTCAGGTCGACATCGTCAACCCAGCCTGCTACCGCAGTCCCGATAATTCCGATACTTGGGTATGGCCCCAGGTCTTCCAGAAAGACGTTATCAAAATACATCCCTACCGTTGAACCACCTGCTTCGAAGCTGAGTTTGTGGGAATCAAAAATGCTGTATGCCTGAAAATCGAATGACTTGGTTTGCCATTCCGTTGTGGCGTGCTGATAATAATTTTCGTATCCGACCAGACTCGTCCAGCCGTTTCCTTCTTCACCCAGAAACAGGCCGAACCACCTTTCGGCATCCGCTCTTACAGCAAAGGTCAAGCGATACCAATGCCCCAAGGTAAGCGGAAAACCCCGTTGAATTAACTGAATCTCCCACATTTCGAGGCCCCCTTCACTTATTTGCAGGTGGCATGTTCCGTCGGTGACGGTTGCAGTTGCTGCAGTCTCATCAGACTGCCAAAAGCTCCACACATTGGCAGCGCAATTTCCGTTTATACAAGGTAAAATTTCAGTGGTCGTGCCAAAGTGACCATCGGTTAACAGGTTTTGGGCCTGACTAAGATTAAAGCCCATAAATATAATCCCCAGAAAGAGTGGTGTAAAGATTTTTGATTTCATCGGTTTTTTTGATTTCTGATCCGGGACATCAATGGATACGCGTACCTGAATTAATTTTTTCATCCAGTAAGAAGATCGGATTAAAAATCCGGATTGAATCGAAACTGCCTGCGCATTCAGTTGTAGGTGCGAAAAAGAGTTTCATTCGTATCGAAAGCTGAGGTTGATTAGGCTGAGGATCATGATGCGATAGAAAAACGTACCTACCGACTGAATGAACGCCATCCGGATAAGGTAATAAAATAAGTCCATACAAATCAATCCGTTATATTCCTGATTTTTTGACTTATTTTCATCTTTTTCGGTCCGGATATAAAGGGATCAATCCGGGGAGATTGTATTCACAAAAAAAGGGCCGCCAAAGCGAACCCTTTTAACTAATAAACCAACTAAACCTAAACTAACCTGAATCTATCTGCTTATGTAAATTTTATATTCCCATGGAAGAAGTTCGACGTTCACCTTCTCTCCGCTAACCAACTTATCTTTTCCTAACCAATCTTCAAACTCATCATGAACATCGAACTCAACCAATCCAACAAGCGGATCGGGTGAAAGGTTCATCATGATAACCAAAACATTATTATTTTTTTCGCGAACATATGCCAACAACCGGTCTTCGTGACTGGTTTCGAGAAAACGGATATCGCTGCCAGCCAAACCGTTCCAAAGGGCAGGGTTATTTGTTTTAAGGCTGACGAGATTTTTATAAAAATCCTGCTTTTTTAAGTCCGACCAGTCAATTTCATCTTTTTCAAAAAATAACAGGCGTTTATCGAGCCCGGCTTCCTGTCCGCTGTAAATTAAAGGAATGCCCGGTACAGTAAACGAAAACACAGCAAACGCATCGGCGGCAGCGCCCATCCGTTCGTTAAGGGTGCCAGCCCACGAATTTTCGTCGTGGTTGGTGATAAACTGCATCGGGAACGAACCCGCCGCGTATTTACCGGTAATATTTTCAAAGTAAGCCTTCAATTCTTTCGCGGTTTTATGACCCCGGGCCACCTCGTTCATGAGATGATGCAGTTGCCAGGCATAGTTCGACTCGAAGGCCATTTCGAGCAAAGCGGGATGATCTTCGTCTTCTGCCAGCATGTACACCGGCTTGATGGAATCGAACGAAGCGCGGGCCTCTTCCCAGAAATCCTGCGGTACCCCCCAGGCCACATCGCAGCGGAACCCGTCAATATCCGTTTCTCTCAGCCAGTAATCCATTGCATCGATCATGGCCTGCCGCATGGGCTGAGCATCGAAATTCAGGTCGGCAACATCTGTCCAATCCGGGTCGGGCGGGACAATCGCCCCCGTAGAATCAGTGGTGTACCATTCCGGGTGGTCAAAAATCCACTGGTTGTCCCAGCCCGTATGGTTAGCCACCCAGTCAATAATTACTTTAAAACCCATTCCGTGCGCCTGTTTCACCAGCTTTTTAAAATCGTCAAGGGTCCCAAATTCCGGATTAATCCCTTTGTAATCCTGCACCGCATAATAGGAACCCAATGTCCCTTTCCTTTTTTCTTCTGAAATCGGATGAATGGGCATAAGCCACAGGATATCAACGCCCAATTCCCTCAGCCGGGGCAAGTGCCCGGCAAACGCGTTAAAGGTACCTTCGGGGGTATATTGGCGGATGTTTACTTCGTACAGCACGGCGTCTTTCAGCCACTCGGGCTGAAGGCGGCTGCCGGTTTGTTCCGTTTGTTCGGCCGCTTTTTGTTTGGGCTGGCAGGCCGCCATCCCCATCCCGATGACTACCGGAATGACGAACGCAAGTAAATGATATCTGAGTTTGTTGATCATGGTCTCTTATTTTTTCAGTTGAATAATCATGGCCGAACGGGCCGGGACGGTAATCATAGTCAGATCGTTAATCCGGGATGCTGAAATAATTTCAGTTCCGTTGATGTAACCTTTCATCACCTCGGCAAAACGCTCGGTTGACAGGTTTTTAGTTTCCCGGTTTTTATTGAGGACGACCATCACCGCATCATCGTTATTATAACGGAAATACACGTAAATGCCATCCTGCGGGACAAAGTGCATGAGTTTACCCGAGTGAATGACTTCCTTGTTTTTTCGCCAGCTTTGAATGGTGCGCAGGTAATGCTGCATGTCTTTTTGCCCTGCCGAAAGTCCTTCTCCTGTAAAGGCATTCACCCGATCGCCGTCCCATCCGCCGGGAAAGTCACTTCGGATCAGCCCGTCGTCTTTGGGTTCGGGGCTTGACATCAGAATCTCTGTTCCGTAAAAAATCTGCGGAATACCGCGAATTGTGAGGAAATAGGCCAGGGCCATTTTCAGAAGATCTTTGTCCTCATTCACCTGGGTGAAAAAACGGAGCATATCGTGATTATCGGGGAAAACAACCAGGTTTCCGGCGTCGGGATACAAAAAATCGTTTGAAAGGGCATCATATAACTCCTGCAATCCTTTATCCCAACTCTCTTCGTTTTTCAGGGCTTGCCCGGCCGCATGCTGTAAAGGAAAATCCATCAGGCCGGGCAGGAAACAACGGTAGCCGTCAGCATTCAGTTTTCCTTTTTGCCAATACGAAACCGTGGCCGGGTTCAGGCTCCACTCTTCGCCAACAATGTTGAAATTCGGGTACTCATCCAATACCTGCTTTGTCCACGCAGCCATCATTTCCTTATCGGGATAGGGCCAGGTGTCCTGCCGGATACCTTCCAGTCCAATTGATTCGATCCACCAGATACTGTTTTGAATCAGGTAGTTTGCCATAAACGGATTCCGCTGGTTCAGGTCGGGCATGGTGGGAACAAACCATCCGTCGGCCATGTCCTGTTTATCTGTTTCAGCGGCATAAGGGTCCTGGTTCACGGTGCGCCGGTGCGAGGTGATCTTGTACTCCGGGTAATGGTTGATCCAGTCAGCCATCGGCAGATCATCCATCCACCAGTGTTCCGATCCGCAGTGATTAAAGATCATGTCCATGATCAGTTTCATGCCGCGTTTTTTCAGTTCGTCCGACAGTTCACGGTATTCGTCATTGGAACCGTAACGCGGATCGACCCGGTAAAAATCGGTCGTTGAATAGCCGTGGTAGGAGGTCCGGGTCATGTTGTTTTCGAGCACCGGGTTTAACCAAACAGCCGTAAAACCAAGGTCCTGCAGATAATCCAGGCTATTGATAATACCACGCAGGTCGCCGCCGTGCCGTCCGTCTTTATCCTCGCGGTTTGGTTTTTCTTTCATGCCCGGCATCTCATCATTGGCCGGATTACCGTTTGCAAAACGATCGGGAGTGATCAGGTAGATCACGTCCGAACTGTTAAAACCTTGCCGCCCGGCCGAGCCATCTTCGCGGGCTTTCAGTTCGTACACATAACGGGCTTCTGTTTTCTTTTTCGAACTGAACGAAATTGTGAATGAACCGGGCCGGGCCTTTTCCGAAATTTTCAGGTCGATAAACAGGTAATTCGGGTTTTCAACCCGGGTAACAGCCTGGAGCGTCACACCCGGGTAGGCCAGCTCCACATTTGTTCCGGCAATGTTTTCGCCGTGTATCATCAGTTGCAGATTCGGGTTTTTCATTCCCGCCCACCAGAACATCGGTTCCACCCGGTCGATGCCAATCGCGAACAAGCCGGAGGTCTGAATAACCAGAATACATAGAGAAATGAATCGTTTCATACGTGTTGTTTTCTTTTTAAGGTTAGTTCCTGGTTTCCGCCCAGGGTATATTCGTCGCCCCAAATCATCAGGCTTACGGCGCCGGGATTGTGATTAATGATCTGCAAGAGCTCCCCCATCCGGATTTCGAGGTGCGACTCGTGGAAGTTCATCCGGAACGAATAGGCCTCCCACGATTGGGGCAGAAAGGGGTTCAGGTGCAGTTGCCCGTTAATCACGCGCATCCCGCCAAAAGCTTCCACGAAAGCCATCCAGGTTCCGCCCATACTGGTAATATGCAGGCCGTCAGCCGTGTCGTTGTTATAGTCGTCCAAATCGAGGCGGGCCGTACGCAGGTACATTTCATAGGCTTTTTCCTCCCGTCCGATACGGGCCGCCAAAATCGCGTGAATACAGGATGAAAGCGAAGATTCGTGCACCGTAATCGGTTCGTAAAAATCGAAGTGACGGCACAAACTATCGCTGTCGTACTGATCCTGAAACCAGTAGATACTTTGCAGGGTATCGGCCTGTTTAATGTAGCACGAACGCAGGATCCGGTCCCACGACCAGTTTTGATTAATGGGCCGTTCAGCCGGATCGAGATGGGCCGCGGGGATAATTTCCTTATCGAGGAAGCCGTCCTGTTGCAGGTAAATGTTCAGCTCTTCATCAACTGGAAAGTACATGTTTTCAACAATATCTTTCCAGTTGATGGTTTCCTGTAATTCGTTGAATTTCCATTTTTCCACCAACTCTTCCCACAAATAAGGATGTTTCTTCTTCACATAAGCAATCGCCTCCAGGGTATATTTCAGTGTCCATACCGCCATGTTGTTGGTATGAAAGTTATTGTTGACGTTGTTTTCGTACTCATTCGGACCGGTGACGCCCAGGATCACATAGGCCTGTTTCGCATCTGACCAGTTGACACGCTGCGCCCAGAAACGCGAGATCGCCAGCAATACTTCGAAACCGTAAGGAGCCAGATACGCTTCGTCGCCGGTATAGTTAATGTAATTCCAGATGGCGTAGGCAATGGCCCCGTTCCTGTGAATTTCTTCGAAGGTGATTTCCCATTCGTTATGGCATTCTTCACCGTTGATCGTCACCATGGGATACAGGGCGGCGCCATGTGTGAAACCCAGTTTTTCGGCATTTTCAATGGCCTTTTGCAGGTGTTTATGACGGTAAATCAACAGGTTTTTGGCCACCGTTTGGGGGGCTGTTCCGAGAAAAAAGGGCAGGCAAAAGGCTTCGGTATCCCAGTAGGTTACGCCGCCGTATTTTTCGCCGGTAAAACCTTTGGGCCCGATGTTCAGGCGTTCGTCATCGCCCGTATAGGTTTGCATCAGCTGGAAGATGTTAAAGCGGATGCCTTGCTGGGCGGCCACATCGCCTTTGATCATGATGTCGGCTGTTTCCCATTTTTCGTCCCATATTTTGCTGTGTTCAGCAAACAGCCGGTCAAAACCCGCGGTCAATGCTTTTTGGACCGATCTCTCAGTTTGCTGCATTAACTCATTCCGGCCCGTGTAGAGCGATGAATGGATGGCCGCAAATTTTTCAATCAGCAGTTCCTCTCCTTCTTTTAAATCAACACGAAAGACATTGGCCACATACTTTTCTTCTTCAACTCCGGGGGATGATGCAAACTGCTCCTCCCGGTTCTTATACAACCGGGTAGCCATGCCATGACAGACCTGGAAAGCCGTTTTCCGGGTTTCCATCAGCAAATAAGCCTCCTGCAGGCCTGATTTTTTCTCCAGTTCCACCCAGAATTTCTCATCGTAGTTGGAATCTTCGTTTTTCACATCGCCGTCAATCAGGGAGGTAATTTTTACCGGGGCCGAAAAATTCAGGCTCTTTACCTGATAGCGGATGGCGCCCAGCTCTTTTTCTTTTATACTTAAGAAACGTCTGGCGTGCACTTCAACTTTTTTGCCCGATGGGAGCGATGCTGTAAACGACCGGGTCAACAGCGCATTTTTCATGTCCAGCTGACGCCGGAACTCATGTACCTGCGCTGTTGCCAGATCGAGTTCTTCCCCCCCAATTTCAATGCGAATGCCAATCCAGTTAGCGGCATTCAATATTTTGGCAAAGTATTCCGGATAGCCGTTTTTCCACCAGCCCACCAAGGTTTTGTCGGGATAGTACACCCCGGCCACATAGTTCCCGGAGAGGCTGTCGCCCGAATATTTTTCTTCGAAGTTTGCCCGTTGCCCGGTATGCCCGTTACCAATGCTGAACAGGCTTTCGGAAATCCGGTTATACTCCGGATAAAAGCTATTTTCAATGACCTTCCACTCGTTGTGAACAATATAATCTTTCATATCACGCTCTCATTAAAAATGTAGGTACTATCCTATTACATGCTGCCAATCAGGTTTTCAAGCCTGAAATGTTCAAATCCCGGGATAACCAGATCGGCGGCTTTCAGGGTATTTTTATCGCCGACTCCCACACAAAACATCCCGGCATTTTTTGCCGCTTCAATGCCTGCGATGGCATCTTCAAACACCACACAGGCATCCGGCGATACCTTGAGTGCTTCAGCTCCTTTCAGAAAAACCTCCGGATCGGGTTTGGCTTTCGTAACCTGATTGCCATCGACAACCGCATCGAACAAGTCTTCGATTTCCAGTTTTTGAAGGATCAACCCGGTATTTTTACTGGCCGAACCCAACGCCACCAGAATGTGGTTGTTTTTCAGTTCACTGATAAAAGATCTCACCCCCGGTAAAATCTCGTTCTTTTCCATTTTCAGGATCCAGCTGAGGTAAATGTTATTTTTTTTGTCGGCGTAAGCGATCTTCTGCTCTTCGTTCAGTGTCTTTTTCCCCAGTTCGAGTATGATATCCAGCGAACGCATGCGGCTTACCCCTTTAAGCAACTCGTTATGTGCTTCGGTAAAATCAATCTTCAGATCCTCGGCCAATTGTTTCCAGGCCAGGAAATGGTATTTCGCGGTATCTACAATCACCCCGTCCAAATCAAAAAGACATGCTTTGATATTTTTCATTCAGTTTCATTATTTAGGACTGTCAACATCATCAACAAACAACACGGCAACAGCTGCAATCAGCATGGAAGCCCCTCCCAGGAGCAAAGCCATGATTGCCTGGCCTCCAAACAAATGTCTCATAAAGAAGCCCAGGATACTGGCTGCCAGAATTTGCGGGATGACGATGAAAAAGTTGAAAATCCCCATGTAAGTTCCCATTTTATGGCCCGGCAACGAGCCGGTGAGGATCGCGTACGGCATCGACAAAATACTGGCCCAGGCCACCCCCACGCCAAGCATGGACAGAATCAGCAGATTCGGGTCGCGTACCACATAGAAGGACGCCAAGCCAAGCCCGCCCAGCGCCAGTGAGACGGCATGGGTTGTTTTCCGGTTGGTGAGTTTTGCCAAAACAGGCAGCAGGAAAGCCACCACCGCGGCAAAACCATTATACACCCCGAACAAAACGCCCACCCAGTTGGCGCCCTCGTTATAGAGTGCCGAAGCCGTATCGGACGTACCGTAAACATGACTGGTTACCCCGGCTGTGGTGTAAATCCACATGGCAAAAAGCGCAAACCACGAAAAGAATTGGACAAGAGCCAGCTGTCCCATGGTTTTGGGCATATTCAGCATGTCGGTAACAATTTCAACGAGTCCGTTTTTTGTTTTGTTGATTTTTGCAAGCCAGGCCGTCAGCAGCAGGATGAACCCGAAGATCAGCAGGCCGCCGCTGAGGATGTACAATTCTTTTTCGAGATCGAAATGAAAAAACACATAACTGAGTACAGCCCCGGCAACAACGAAGAGGAGCCCGTTTCGCGTAAATTTACCGGTCAGTTCGGCCGCCGCCCTGAACAGCAACCTGGCCGACGGGTTGGAAGCAATTTTTTCCTCTTCAAACGACTGCAGTTCCTCGGGCCGGTACTCTTTGGTACGAATCACCGTCCAAAGTACCGCCAGAAAGAAAACCCCGCCGCCAATATAAAACGATAATTTTACCGATGGCGGAATCAGCCTGCCGGCTTCAGCAACATTCGCTACCCCAAACCAATTGGTCATGGCGTAAGGTAAAACCGATGCAACAATCGCTCCCGCTCCGATGAAAAAACTCTGCATGGCAAATCCCTGGGTTCGCTGCTCACTGGGCAGCATATCGCCGACAAATGCCCGGAATGGTTCCATCGAAATATTGATGGAGGCATCCATAATCCAAAGGGTGCCGACGGCAATCCACAACAAGGGCGAATTGGGCATGACAAACAAAGCCAGCGATGCAAGTATGGCGCCCGCCAAAAAATACGGACGGCGGCGGCCCAGGCGACCCCAGGTTTTATCGCTGTAATGTCCGATGATGGGTTGAACGATTAATCCGGTAACCGGAGCTGCCAGCCAGTACAAGGCCAACCGGTCGACATCGCCGCCAAGGCTTTGGAATATGCGCGAGACATTGGCATTCTGGAGCGCGAATCCAAACTGGATACCCAAAAAACCAAAGCTCATGTTCCAAATCTGCCAGAAACTAAGAACAGGCTTTTTTTTCATAAAAAAGTAATTTTAAGATACGACAACGGAAAGCGCCTGAGAAAACCCAGACTAAAATGGAGTGATTTTGGAGTGAAAAATCGGATGATCAACGCAAATATAGGGAGGTAATTCTGACATTTGCAAGTTATTCAGCTTGTTTTAGGGCAACCAATCAACCGGGAATAAGGCAAAAAGACGCTGCAAAGCTCGTTTCAAACGTTTGCAGAAAGAAATGAAAAAAATGAAAAATTTTTACATGGATGAACCCCGGACAATCAGGTTGGCATTCAAAATCTTTGTTTTAGGAACATAAACCTCTGTCGGGTTTATCAGCCGGTCGAGCAAAATCTGCGTGGCAATGGTCCCCATCTCGTACCCATGCTGATCGACTGAGCTCAGGTTGGGTTCGGTAATTCCCGAAAACCGTCCGTCGCTAAAGCCAACCACCGCAACCTGTTCCGGTATTTTAATCCCTTTCTTCAGCAGGGTTTGCATGGCTCCAATGGCTGTCAGGTCGTTGGTGGCAAAAATACCGTCGGGAGGGTTGCCCGAATCCAGCAGTTGGTTGGTGGCAATTAAAGCCTTTTCAAAGGTATCAGCGTCAACAATCAGTTTCGGGTCGATCGGTAAACCGGCCTCTTTCATCGCTCTCAGGTAGCCGTCTTTCCGGTCGCGGCCAATCAGCAGGTTTTGCGGGCCTGCAAAATGAGCAATACGCTTTTTGCCGTTCCCGATTAAATGCTTGGTGGCCTTGTAGGCGGCTTCCTCATCATCAATAATCACCTGATCGGCCTGAATCTCGGGCACAATGCGGTCGAAAAATACCAAAGGCAGGCCGCTTTCCTGCAACATTTGCAAATGTTCGAAGGAGGTAGTTTCTTTTGAAATAGACACCAATACGCCGTCAACCCGATGAGAAAGCAGCATTTTGGCATTGGCCACCTCGCGGTCGTATTTTTCGTTCGACTGACAAATTACCACCGTAAAACCGGCGTCGTAAGCCACATCCTCAATGCCGCTGATAACTGACGAGAAAAAGTAATGCACAATTTCGGGGATAATCACCCCGAGGGTATAACTGCGGCTGTGTTTTAAACTAAGCGCCACCGCGTTGGGCTGGTACTTGAGTTTAACAGCCAGTTCATTAACAGCAACTTTAGTTTCCTCGCTGATATCCGGGTGATTCTTCAAGGCCCGCGAAACCGTAGAAGCCGAAATCCCCAATATCCGGGCAATATCTTTAATTGTAACCTGACTGCTTCTCATAGTAAAAACAATGGTCATCACATTTAATGAAAATAAATGTAAGAATAATTTCTGATAAGCCCGCAGGCGGATAAATCAGATACCCCTAATTCACTGAAAATAACCCAACCGGTAACCACCTGTTCTATAACATGTTCGATGCAAACGTCACCGCAAACGTTTGCATTTGAACACATGTTAAAAAACAAAAACAATTCTTAATAAAAACGATATCATTGTCCCATCGGATTAAAAAAATGGAGTAAAAACGGATTTATGTGAAATTAAACAATTGAAAAGATTGTGTGAAAAACGAGATGACCTGATTGAATTAAAGAACTAATAACCATGTAAAATGAAGATTATTCGCAAAAACTTGAAAGTCCTGCTAATGGTCCTGGGATTGATACTGGCTTCGGTATCCTACGCCCAGGTAGTTAGCCTATCCGGTAGGGTTACCGACCAGTCTACCGGAGAACCGCTTCCGGGAGTCACCGTTGTTGTAAAAGGAACAACAATCGGTACCATCACCAACTTCGACGGAGAGTATACCCTTGTTGTAGATAAAGAGGCCATCATCCAGTTCTCTTATATCGGTTATACCACCACAGAGCAACGTGTCGGAGAAGTTACCAGACTGGATATTGCTTTAAAGGTTGACATTGCACAACTGGAAGAAGTGGTGGTCATTGGGTATGGCCAGGTGAAAAAAGGCGATGCCACCGGCGCAGTTACATCGGTATCATCAGCCGATTTTAACCAGGGAGCAACCAGCTCGCCCCAGGATTTAATTATGGGCAAAGTGGCCGGTTTACGGATACAAACCGAAGGCGGCGCACCCGGTTCTGCAGCTAAAATCCGCATCCGCGGCGGTTCATCCATGTCGGCCAGCAACGATCCGTTAATTGTTATCGACGGCATGCCGATTGATAACCGGACCATCGACGGGATGAGCAATGTGCTGAGCTCGATCAACCCAAACGATATCGAAACATTCACTGTACTGAAAGATGCTTCGTCAACTGCCATTTACGGATCGCGCGCTTCAAACGGGGTCATTATTATTACCACAAAGGAAGGTTCAAAAAGCCAGGATCTGAAAGTTCAGCTTGATTCGAAGGTAACCATCAACGAAGTGACGGATTATATTGATGTGCTTTCTGCCAGTGAATACCGGGCCTTGGTTAACCAACGGGCTGCCGTCAGTTCGTCTGTAAACCCGGCATTGATGGGCACCGCCAATACCGACTGGCAGAAGGAAATATTTCAGAATTCAGCCGGGCACGACCACAACCTGAGTGTTTCAGGCGCCATCAAAGATGTTCCGTTCCGCGCGTCGGTAGGTTATACCGACCAGTACGGGATCCTGCGGACTTCTTCCATGGAACGAAAAACCGGGACCTTCAAGATTACCCCAAGCCTGTTTGACAATCATTTGAAAATTACAGCCGGTATCAAATACATGAATATCGACAACCGGTTTGCCGAAAAAGGCGCTATCGGCAGCGCTTTGCGTTACGACCCGACCCAATCGGTTTTCAACAAAACCGGAATTTACGGCGGATACACCACCTGGCTGATGAGCGACGGCTCCCGTAACGTGAACGGAACCCGAAACCCGGTGGCTCAACTACAGCAAAGAAGGGATGTATCGGATGTTGACCGCTACATTTTAGATGCACAACTGGATTATAAACTTCACTTTTTCCCCGACCTCACGGCCACCGTAAAAGTGGGCCTGGATAAATCGGATAGTGATGGCAACGTTAACACCGACCCGGAAGCAGCCTGGGTGCGTACCGCATCTTCAGGTGTTGCCCGGGCTTACACCCAGGAAAGGAAAAATGAGCTTTTCGATTTTTATCTGAATTACAAAAAAGACCTGCCCGAGATCAGCAGCAAGGTGGATGTGATGGCCGGTTACGAATGGCAACATTTCTGGTCAAACGCTTCGGCCTACGAAGTTGACCGCTTCAATACCGTGATTGAAGATTCAAAGGATGAAACTGAAAACTACCTCGTTTCATTCTTCGGAAGGGCCAATTATTCTTTCAAAGACAAATATTTACTGACCGGAACACTCCGTTACGACGGTTCTTCCCGCTTCCACAAGGACAACCGCTGGGGATTTTATCCGTCAACGGCCTTGGGCTGGCGCATGACTGAAGAACCTTTCATCAAAAACCTGAATACGTTCAGTAATCTGAAACTCAGGTTAGGATACGGGATTACCGGACAACAGGAACTAAACAGCGGCGATTATCCCTACATGGGGATTTACCAACTCAGCGACTCCAGGACCCAATATCAGCTTGGCAACCAATATTACACCCTCATCCGCCCCAATGGTTATGATCAAAGTTTGAAGTGGGAAAAAACCACCACTTATAACATTGGTCTTGACTTTGGCTTCCTGGACAACCGCCTGACCGGAACCATCGATGCTTACAAACGGGTTACAAAAGACTTGCTGAACACCATTCCGGTTCCTGCAGGTACAAACTTTACCGACCGTCTGCTGACCAACGTGGGAGACCTTGAAAACACCGGGATCGAATTCTCGTTAAACGCGATTCCCGTCAGCAGAAAAGACTTAAACTGGGAAGTGAGCTTCAACCTCACCCGGAACATCAATGAAGTAACCAAACTGACCAATTACGACGATCCTTCGTACAAAGGAGTTGAAACCGGCGGCATCAGCGGCGTTGGTGTTGGCAACAACATCCAGATCCATGCCGTAGGTCATGCCTTAAATACCTTCTATGTGTACGAACAGGTTTATGATGCCAACGGGAACCCGATTGAAGGCTTGTATGTGGACAGAAACAAGGACGGCCAAATCACGGTTGACGATAAATATTACGCCGACTCACCTGTTCCCGATGTATTTATGGGTTTCTCCTCGATATTGAACTACAAGAATTTCGATTTTGGGTTCAATGCGCGGGCTGCCATTGGCGGACAAATTTACAACAACGTGATTGTTGGCGCACGTTACCAGGAAATGACGGTGAACGAATACCTGACCAACATGCCGTCTGAAATCAAGAAATCGAAGTTTGAAACGGCCCAGCAGTATTCGGATTACTTTCTGGAAGATGCCTCCTGGTTCAAGCTCGATAATGTGACGCTGGGATACAACTTCAAAAAACTGCTGAAAGAAAAAGCAGGAATTGACCTCAACCTCCGGCTTTATTCGTCGGTGCAGAATGTATTTGTCATTACCAAATACGGCGGGCTGGATCCGGAAGTTGACAACGGCATCGATAACGATATCTACCCGCGTCCGAGAGTTTACCTGTTTGGACTTAGTGTGAGCTTTTAACCAATAACCCTTTACATCATGAATACAAAATATATTTTCAACTATAAAATCCTGGTGGCAGCGGCGATGCTTTTTGCCTTCGTCTCCTGTATCAATGACCTGGACACTTTGCCCCTGGATGAAGACCTGCTGACCGCGGACAAACTCACCGACGACGCCTCTTACAAAGGGATGCTGGCCAAATGTTACGCGGCCCTGGTCGTGGGTGGACAAACGGGCGTAGACGGCAATCCCGATATCAGCAGTATCGACGGCGGGTTCTCATCGTACCTGCGCCAGCTCTGGAACCACCAGGAACTGACCACCGACGAGGCCATTTGTGCCTGGAACGACGGCAACCTGCGCGACCTGCACGATATGGACTGGACGGCCTCCAACGAGTTTGTTACCGCCATGTACTACCGCATCAACCTGGAGATTGCCTATTGCAACAACCTGATCAAGTTGACAAACGGAAAGGACGAATTTAAAGCCTACAACACCGAAGCCCGCCTGTTACGGGGCCTGGCTTACTGGCACTTGCTGGACATGTTCGGGACCGGCCCGTTTGTTACCGACGAAGACCCGGTAGGCTCGTTCTTTTTCCCTCAACAGGCAACAGCACAACAACTTTTTGATTACGTTGAAAGCGAGCTGACAGCCATTGAAGATCTGCTTGCCGAACCGCGCACCAACGAATACGGACGTGCCGACAAAGCCGCAGCCTGGATGATTTTGTCCAAACTGTATCTGAATGCCGAAACTTACACCGGTACAGCAAGATATACCGATTGTATTACCTACACCAAAAAGATTATCGCTGCCGGTTACAGTCTCGAATCGAACTACCTGAACCTGTTTTTGGCTGACAATCACCTTCGTACCAATGAGATCATTTTCCCCATTGTTTGCGATGGCGAACGTACACAAACCTGGGGCGGAATGACCTTCCTGATCCATTCGACAGTGGGTGGAGACATGCCGGCCTCGGAATCAGGTATTGACGGCGGTTGGGGCGGAAACCGCACCACAAAAGCATTTGTTAACCATTTTCAGGATATCACCGGGGCAACCGACAGCCGCGCTCTTTTCTGGACACAGGGTCAAAACCTCGAAATCGGCGATATCTTTAATTTCCGCGATGGTTATGCCTTGCGTAAGTTCAGGAACATCACCTCCGGCGGAGCTACAGGCAGCAACCTGTCGCACCCCGACACCGATTTTCCGCTGTTCAGATATGCTGATGCTTTACTGATGTATGCTGAAGCAGTGCTTCGCGGCGGAAGCGGCGGCGATGCAGCCACAGCGCTTGGCTATGTTAACACGATCAGAACAAGGGCCTATGGCAATGATACGGGCAATATTGCGGCATCGGCCCTGACCCTCGACTTTATCCTCGCAGAACGCGGACGCGAATTGTATTGGGAATGCCACCGGAGAACGGATTTGAGGCGTTTCGGGAAACTCGCCGGCGGCGATTACATCTGGCCCTGGAAAGGCGCAGCCGCTGCAGGAACTTCGGTCGATAACAAATTCAACCTGTTCCCGATCCCTGCGTCCGATATCAGTGCAAACCCGAACTTAAAACAAACTACCGGCTATTAACCTCTTCAATCTGAACAACATGAAAAAGTTAAGATATATACTCATATTATTCCTCGCAGCGCTGTTTTTCGCCTGCGAAGACGACGATATCGTAAAATTAAATGATTCGGACTATGTCCCGGCAACCAATATTCAGGGGTTCGGTACCACTTTGGACATTTCAAAGGCTAAAAAAACCGAAACGATTACGGTATCGTATGCTCCTGCATCGTACGGGGTGGATATTGTAAAAACACATAAACTTCAGTTTTCTGCGACAACCGATTTTGCAGATCCGCTTACGCTTGATGCCACTGCATCCGATAATTCATTCTCATTTACGGTGGGCGCTTTTAATGAATTTTTAACCGAAAACTTAGCATTGCCTGTCGACCAGGAAGCTACGGTTTCAGCAAGGATCATGACCTATTCGCTGAAGGGCGTCGACACCTTGTACTCTTCCGTCGTGAGCTTTAAAACCACTCCGTATCTGGATATTTTATTTGCTCCGAATACCTTCTACCTGTTTGGCGATGGCGTGGGACGCATTGCTCAAAACAATAAGCTCAAACTCATTAAAGTTCACAGTGAACCAGACGACTCCTGGACCATCGTATGGATGGAAGCGACCGGAACCTTTAAGCTGTGTTCGGATGTCGACTACAAAGGAGTGATCGGAAAAATCGGTGATCCGGTCAGTGGCGAATACACCTTGGGAACAGTTGATAACCGGGGTGAAGATATACCCGTACCCGGAACAGCGGGCTACTATACGGTTGGCGTCAACCTGGCAACCAATAAACTACTCATCGAACCGGCCAATATTTATATTACCGGCCCTAACGTGAATGCATGGCCAACCAGCTCCGTCACCGAAGAGAACAGGTTTAAACAGGATACGGAAAATAAGAAAATGTATCTGACCAGGAGCCTTTTAGGCGGCGAACTTCGTCTTCATGTAACCCATCCGTACATTTCCGCTGCCGACTGGTGGCACGCCGAGTTCATATTCTTTGACGGCAAAATTGCCTATCGTGAAGATGGCGGCGACCAGGACCGGGTGAATATTAGCGGAGGCGAAAAAACCATTGAGCTTGACTTTATTAATCAAACGGGTAAAATCAAATAGATATGAAGAATATTAAATATTTACTGGTTCTGATGCTGGCGGTTTTTGCCTTCTCCTGCGAAGAAGACTTTATGACCCCGCCGGTTACATCCATCGTTGAAGGGACAGCCCCGGTCTGGGCAACCACTCCTCCCGCTGATCTTGACACGGTGCTCTTCAAACGTTACGAAAATGAAACCCTGTTTTCATTAAGCTGGTCGGCTGCAACTTATGCCGATAAAATGGGTGTGAGGTATTACCTCCAGGTTGATACCAAAGGCAGTAACTTTGCGAACCCGCTTGAGTTTGCCCGCGTTTCGGCAACCGAGATGAACGTTACCATTGGCGGCCTGAACACGTTGCTGCTGCAACGTTATACGCCGGCCGAAAAAGTTGAAATTGAGTTGCGAATCAGGGCCGGCGCCAACGAAGACCTGGCCAATCTCTATACTTCGGCTTTGTCAATGAAAGTGACGCCCTACCTCGATGTTCCGGTTCCTGCTGATCTGTTTATATTCGGAACGGCAACTCCGGTTGGGGCCGGCAGTTCCAACGCGCTGGCAACAATGAAAGACGGCGATGTATTCCTCAAATACCTGAAGTTGACGAAAGACGGACTTTTCCGCTTCTCCGATAAAACAAGCGATGGATACAATTACAATTTTGGCAAGTTTGCCACCGTTTCGTCCAACATCTCAGCCGCCGGCGACAATGACGGAAACTTCAAATTCACGGGCGAGACCGGCTGGTACGAAGTAAAAGCCGACTTTACCAACAGCGAACTGTCCATTGCCCCGTACATGCAGGGAGCCACAACCTATACCTTCGACCCGGCAAACGTTTACCTGGTGGGCGATTATAGCGACGCCGTAGCAGGCTGGAACCCGGAGAACTCGCCGGCCATGATTAAAAAGTCGGAAGGGGTGTTCTCACTTGAAACGACGATTAAAGATGGCGCTATGCTCAAATTTGTCGGCCAGCCAAGCTGGGGTGATCTCGATTGGGGTAACCTGGGAGGCGACGGTTACGACGGCATCATCGGCCCAAAAGGTAAAAACGGCAACATCACCTTCGACGGCGGAGACAAAACTTACTTCGTAACGCTTGACCTGAATAAAGGTACCTACAAAATCGAAGAAGCTGCCATATACCTGGTGGGCAGCGCAACGGAAGCTGATTGGAATATCGACAATGCGATTGAGTTAAAATGGCGTCCGGGCCACAATGCTTACATGGGATATGTTCCGTTAAAAAGCGGAGACTTTAAATTTTTCCCGGTAAAAGGTAGCTGGGACAACGGAATGGGAAGGATTAACGATTCAGAAGATCCTAAAGGCGGTTCGCTGGGAGGAGAAAACAAAGATATCCCAAGCAGGAACACTTCTTCGGATTATAAGTTATACAGAATCGCTGTTTGGTACGACACAAGCGCCGACTCCTACAAATACTCAGTTTTAGATGCAGAGATGACCCTTGTCGGAGATGCTACCCCCGCGGGCTGGTCTATCGACAATGGCTTTAATCTGGTTTATGCCGGAGATGGGAAATGGGTAACTTATGTTGACATGAATGCTTCCGGAGGATATAAGTTCTTTTACGAAACCGGAAATTGGAACTCCGGCTATAAAGAGTTTGATGCAGCAGGCAAACCCGGCGAGTTATCTCTTGAAGGCGGAGACCCAAATATTTCAACTCCGGGAGAAGGATATTATAAGTTGATGATCGATACCTATAATATGACCTACACCAAAGAACTCATTGCGACCAGAAAGATGTATTTGGTTGGCTCTCCTAACGGATGGAATATCAATGCAGGTATTGAAATGACCTGGGACGATACCAATAAAGAATGGACCCTTACTGCAAATTTGTCGGATGGCGATGCTTTCAAAATTTTTGCTGAAGCAGGCAATTGGGATAGCGGGTTTAAATTCAAATACGGAATGCTTAATTTCGAAGGTGGCGACCCGAACATATCTACCCCGAACGGTACCGGAAACTACACCATCAGGTTTAGTTTGGCTAAACGGACGTTAACATTTACAAAAAATTAAGCTTGCGAAATTTCTTTTATCAAGGTTGTCCGGAAAATTCCGGGCAACCTTTTACTTCAAATTCAATCTAAAATTTGAAAAATAAAGCCATGGGAACCCGGATTTTTCTCCTTTCAGCATTCTTTTTCTTCTTTTCTCAAACCATTGCTCAGATTACGACTGAACCGGCTTTTCCGGTTGCTTCCCAAAGTGTAACCGTCACGTTTGATTCATCCAACGAAAGCCGCCTGGGTCCTTTTACAGGCGACTTATACGCGCATACCGGTGTTAAAATTGAAGGAAATACAGACTGGCAGCATGTCATCGGGACCTGGGGAAATAATACCACGCAGCCCAAACTGACCAACCTGGGAAACGGAATTTACGAATTAACGATCACACCGGATATCAACTCGTTTTACGGGGTGCCGGCAAACGAAAAAGTACGCCAACTGGCTTTTGTTTTCCGCTCGGCCGATGGCTCACAGCAAACCAACGATTTGTTTGTTAATGTTTTTACAGAGGGCCTTATCGTTACCCTGACCAGCCCGGCAGAGCACGCCATTTTGAAAAAGAATGAAATTGTCCCTGTTTCCGCCATTTCCTCAGTTGAAGGAACAATCTCACTGTATTTTAACGACATCCGGTTGGCCGAAACTACCGGGAAAGAAATCACAACAAACTACCTGCCCACCGAACCGGGCCGAAATTGGCTCATAGCCAAAATTACGGCGGGAGATGCAACGGCTTATGATTCAGTCCCGGTTTATATAAAAGAAGATATTACGCTTGAACCAAAACCCGCCGGTTACCGGCAGGGAATTAATTACCCCGATGAGCAAACTGCCGGCTTGGTACTCTGGGCGCCGGAAAAAGAATTCGTTTATGTGATCGGCGATTTTAATGACTGGCAGGTCGACGAAGCTTACCAAATGAAAAAGGACGGCGACTATTTTTGGCTGAGCATTTCGGACCTTGAGCCTCAGAAAGAATACGTTTTCCAATACTTCGTTGATGGCGAAATCCGCATTGGCGATCCCTATTGCGACAAGATCAGCGACCCGTATGACGATCATTACATTTCATCATCGGTTTATCCCAACCTGATCAGCTATCCGGGAGGTAAAACCGAAGGCCGGGCATCGGTACTGCAAACAGGGCAGCTCGCCTACCAATGGCAAAGCTCCGCTTATACCATTCCTCTTAAAGAAAACCTTCATATTTACGAGCTTCTGATCCGCGATTTTACAGAAGAAAAGACCTACCGTTCGGTGCTTGAAAACCTGGATTATTTCGACAGTCTGGGTGTGAATACCCTCGGATTTATGCCTTTCAGCGAGTTTGAGGGCAACAGCAGCTGGGGCTACAACCCAAATTATTATTTTGCCCCGGATAAAGCTTACGGAACAAAAGACGATTTGAAGGAGCTGATCGATTCGTGCCACCGTCGCGGTTTCCTGGTGATACAGGACCTGGTGCTGAACCACGCCTACAATTCCAGCCCGATGGCGCAACTTTACTGGGATGCAGCAAACAACCGTCCTGCTGCGAATAACCCCTGGTTTAACGTGAGTTCCCCAAACCCGGTTTTTTATTGGGGATCGGATTTTAACCACGAGAGCCCTTACACCCAAGCCTTTGTTGACAGCGTAACCAGCTACTGGCTGACTGAATATAAAGTGGACGGTTTTCGCTTCGATTTTACCAAAGGATTTACCAACACCCCCGGCGACGGAAGCGCCTACGATGCTTCGCGCATCGCCATCCTGAAACGCATGGCCGACCACATCTGGCAGGTAAATCCTGACGCCATCATCATCCTGGAACATTTCGCCGACAATGCCGAAGAAAAAATCCTGACAAGCTATCAGAACGGGATGCTGGTTTGGGGAAATGCCAATTACAATTTCAACGAAGCGACGATGGGCTATCACGACGGCGGTAAGTCGGATTTCTCGTGGGCCTCGTGGCAAACGCGGGGTTTTTCGCAAGCCGGGCTGGTGGCCTACATGGAAAGCCACGACGAAGAACGACTGATGTACAAAAACCTGACTTACGGCAATGCTTCCGGAACGTACAATATCAAAAACACCGCAACGGCGCTAAAACGCAATGCCCTGGCCGCTACCTTCTTCTTTTGCCTCACCGGCCCGAAGATGATCTGGCAATTTGGCGAGTTTGGTTACGATGTTTCCATCGATTACAACGGCCGGGTAGGCGAAAAACCATTGAAATGGGAATACCTCGATGACCCGGACCATCAGGAACTCTTTGCAGTTTATGCCGCGATGCTCCGCTTACGCGACCAGTTCCCGATTTTCACTTCGGGCTCCGAAACCCTGAACCTGGGCGGCGAACTGAAATCCATTCAACTGAGCCTGGGGAATCACAACATCAGCCTGATCGGTAATTTTGGACTAAGCCAGAAAACGATTAACGCGCCATTTAAACATACCGGTACCTGGTATGAATTTTTCAGCGGTGAAAGCGCCGAAATCAGTTCAACTTCAGTAGCTATCCCGCTGAATGCCGGAGAATACCGCCTGTATTCCGATCAGGAATTACCTGCTTTCAAAACCCCGGAGCCCGAAGAACCTGAAGAGCCTGAAGAACCCGAAGAAACAACCGAGTTATTGATTTACCCCAACCCGGTTGGCCGGCTTCTTCACATCCGGTCGCCGCACATCATAAAACAAATCCATATTTATACACTCGACGGGAAATTACTCCTGCAAATCCAGGCTAACTGCGATGAGCTAAACCTGGATGTGGCCTCATTCAACAGCGGACTCTATTTCATCCGGGTATTTAGCGATGAGGGCGTTGAAACCCGGAAATTTGTAAAAAGCCATGCGGATTGATTCCGGTTTCGGGAACTGAACCGGAAAACAAACCGGTGAAACGTTTTTCATGTCATTCAACCCGATTTTTCGGGATTATATCCTAAATTACACCCTTGTTTGAGAGAACCATGAAGAATCTGGTTGGTATAAACTGAGCTGAAAAACGAAAACCGGTAATAAGAAAAAGGCGATGTCGGAATTTACCCATAAACGAAAAGAACGTGTACAGCAGCTGGCCGAATTTGCGCGGCAAATGATGTCGGCACCTGATAAAGCCAGGCTGGTGAAGGACAATGAAAAACTAATCAGTCAGCTTGTGCCGGCTGAAGTCATCACGCTTTTTGATGTGCTGGTGGGCGAACAAACCGACTTAAACGCCCTGAAAACCACAACCAACAAAATCCTGCACCTGTTTCATACCCCGCTGATGGCTTACCCGGCCTTAAAACCGGCAGCCGGCAGTTTCCTGGATTTGCTCGCCCGCAATAACCTGGAAATGGAAAACCTGCTGAAATCGATGAAACCGGCTATCAAAACATTAAACCAGGATCTCCGTGATGCTGCGGCCCGTAATGATTTAAACAAAAAGATCGACCGGCTCAAATTGTTCCATAAACACTACCAGATCAAAGAAAACGTGCTTTTCCCGGCCCTTGAAACCCATTGGCCCGACTTTCGTTGCGTACAGCTCATGTGGTCGTACCACGACGATATTCGCAGGCAGATGAGCGAATTACAAAAATTGCTTGAACCCGGTGATTTTGAGATGAAGGCATTTAACCGCCTGACCGGCGATTTATTTTTCAACCTCTTCGCCATCCGTTTCCGCGAGGAGCGGATCCTGTTCCCGCATATCCTCGAAACCATCCCACAGCCGGTTATTGAGCAAATGCTGGCCGACAGCCTGGAGATTGGCTTTCCCTATGTGTCGCCCGAAAAAACGGAAAGCCGTTCCCGTCCCGTTTTTGCTGAAGGAACAAACATCAACCTGGGAACCGGAACAGTTTCCCCGGAACAGATCAGCCTGATTTTTAACCACCTGCCCGTCGATATCACTTTTGTGGACGAACACGATACGGTCCGTTATTTTTCGAGCCCGAAAAAGCGCATCTTTCCCCGTACAAAGGCCGTGATCGGCCGTAAGGTGCATCACTGTCACCCGCCCGAAAGCGTTCATGTTGTCGAAGAAATTGTATCAACTTTCCGGAATGGCGAAAAAGAAGTCGCCAGCTTTTGGATTAACTTTAAAGACGAAAAAATTCTGATCCAATACTTTGCCCTGCGCGATGAAAACGGAACCTACAAAGGCGTGATCGAAGTCGCACAGGAAATCAGCGCTATTCAGCAACTACAAGGAGAAAAACGGCTGCTCGACTGGGGCGAAGATAAACCGTGAACTCATCGCACAACCACCGTTTTGATATTCACAAACTCGCGGATACCGACGACCGATAGTTCACGCCCATAGCCGCTTTCCTTCACGCCGCCAAAAGGCAGTCGCGGATCGGATTTCACAAAATCGTTGATAAATACACAACCGGCCTCCAGTCCTTTTTCGGCCAATTGTTTTGCTTTTTCCAAATCAGAAGTGAATACCCCGGCCCCCAGCCCAAAAACGGTGTCGTTCGCCAGTTTAACCGCTTCGTCAACGCTTCTCGCCTTAAACAGCGATGCCACCGGGCCAAATAACTCTTCGTGATAAGCCGGCATGCCGGGCCCTACATCTTCCAGCACGGTAGGCGGATAAAAAGCCGGATCGCCTTCGGGAATATACCCACCGCAAAGCACCGCGGCCCCCTGCCGAACACTGTCAGTCACCTGCTGGTGAAGCTCGTCGCGCAGGTCCTTCCGGGCCAGCGGACCAATGGTGACGCCGGCAGCCATCGGGTCGCCAAAGGTAGCCTGTTGCATCAATTTCAGAAATTCAGCTTTAAACGCATCATAAACCGTTTCCAACACAATAAACCGTTTGGCGCCAATGCAGCTTTGCCCGGCATTCAGCAAACGGCTCGAAACGCACAGGCGGGCAGCCTCGTTCACATCGGCATCTTCGAGGATGAGATAAGGGTCGCTGCCTCCCAGCTCCAGTACCGATTTTTTAAGCGCTGCGCCCGCAGCCGATGCAACGGCCTTTCCGGCCGGCGCGCTTCCGGTAAGCGTTACCGCTTTGATTGCCGGATTGCCGATCATGGCTTCCACCGACGGACCGCCCGCCAAAACCGTTCGGAAAACATTCGGCGGGAAGCCTGCTTCGCGAACCAGTTCTTCAATGGCCAAGGCGCAGCCGGGCACATTGCTTGCATGCTTCAAAATGCCCGTATTCCCGGCCATCAGCGCGGGAGCCAGAAAGCGAAACACCTGCCAGAAAGGGAAATTCCAGGGCATAACGGCCAAAACCGTCCCAATAGGCCGGTAGCTGACATACGATTCGGACGCTTCGGTTTTTAGGATTTCGTTTTGAAGAAAAACGGCTGCATTTCCGGCATAATACCGGCAAACCCAGGCGCATTTTTCCACTTCGCCAACTGCTTCCCCGATCACTTTTCCCATCTCCGAAGTAATTAATCTTGCCAGGCCTTCCTTTTGGGCGACCAGCAGGTCAGCCAGCTTAAGCATGAATCCGGAACGCGTTTCAAACGAGCTGTTTTTCCATGACTGCCAGGCCAAATCAACCTCACCGATAATGTGCCTGACCCCTGCGTCGGTGTAATCGTTGTAGGATTGGATAAGCTTATTCGTAAACGGATTAATTGATCTCATCGGATTGAAATTTCGTGTCTTTTCAAAATTATAAAAAAAGAGGTTCTCTGGCTGTTGCGAGGTTGTTTACGAGGAATTTCGAGTCGAAAAATCTGCAAAACATCTCAAAATCGCAAAGAATCTTTACTTTTGACATCCGTACCTAAACCTGTTCCAACTTGAAGAAGATACCTTTTCATACAGACGACGACGCCTTAATCAGAAAACTGCAAAAAGGCGATCCGCTTGCGTTTGAAGCTATCTTTTCAAAATACAGCCATAAACTTTATCAGTTTTCACTCGCCTATTTAAAGTCGGAATCTGATGCCGAAGAGATCGTCCAGGAGGTTTTTCTGAAGCTTTGGGAAAAGCGGAAAGATATTAAAACGGAAACCTCTTTTCAATCGTACCTGTTTACCGTCACCTTAAACTTCATCAAGCGGTTTTTTAACCGGAAAGCCCGGGCTGATCAGTATAAACACGAACTGGCCACCCAATTTTTTGAAGGGAATAACCAGGTGGAATCTTCGGTCACTTACCAGGACCTGCTAAACAAGCTGGAAACCCTCATCGATCAGTTGCCCGAAAAACGAAAACAGATTTTCATCGAACGCAAACAACACGACAAACCGGTCAAACAAATTGCAGAAGAACTGGGGATCACACCAAAAACCGTTGAAAACCAACTGACAAGGGCCTTGAACTTTTTACGGTCGGAGCTGCAAAAAGACCATTTCGGAGGTTTTCTTTTTTACCATCTTTTTATCCGCCAATAAAAAAAATTTCACCTTGTGGGGGATGTGTCCCGTTCAAGGATATAATAAGCGAACAACACCAGGAGGATTTGCATAAACAAAGAATTTGAACCGTGAGAAAAGAAGTTGACAGCGCAGTTTTAAACAGGTACCTCAAAGGGACTTATACGCCTGATGATTATCAGCAGCTAAAATCCTGGTTTGAAAAAAACGGGCAAACGGAACAGCTTGACGAACTGATCCGCCAAAACTGGCTTGAATTTAAAGAACAGCAAGCCGGAAAAGATTTAAATTTCATCCTTCAAAAAATTCAGCGGAAAATATACCTGGAAGAAAAAAGCGGAAAAACCTCCCTTTGGCATGTTTACCGGCAGGTTGCAGCCGTATTATTGTTTCCGGTTCTCCTGATTACAAGCTACTTATTAATAAACAACAGTTTACACGAGGAGGCCTGGGTACAAATTCATTCTCCGGCCGGGGCGCGGACACAGTTTATGCTTCCCGACGGCAGTTCCGGCTGGCTCAACAGTGGCTCAAGTATCCAATATGCGGCTGATTTTAAAACCCGGGAAGTAAAAATCAGCGGTGAGGCCTGGTTTGAAGTGACAAAAAAGAATCATCAGAAATTTGTGGTGAAAACCCCGGCCGTGGATATCACCGTATTGGGAACAAAATTTAATGTTTCAGCTTATCCCGACGACAACTTTGTTGATGTGGTTTTGGAAGAAGGCGAAGTCAAGTTAGACGGCAGAAACAAAGCATTTTCGGAAGTTCTTTCACCAGCAGAGCGATTTGTGCTTTATTCCGATCAAAAGAACGGTGAAATAACTAAAGTGAATGCCGGTATCCATTCTGCCTGGAAAGACGGCAAACTGGTGTTCCGCGACGAGCCGCTTTCGGGCGTACTGAAAAAGATGGAACGCTGGTACAATGTGCAGTTTGTGATCGAAGATGAAGAATTAAAGAATTACATCTACCAGGCCACTTTTAAAGACGAAACCCTGGAAGAGGTATTGCGGTTGCTTGCTTTTACAGCGCCAATCCATTATGAGATACAAGAGCGAAAGTTAGACATGGACGGAAGTTATCCAATAAAAAAGATCATGATCCATAAGAAAACAAAATAGGCAAATACAAAATCAGGAAAGTGCGGACACACTTTCCTGACATACTTAATGATTAACAATAATATATTATTAACCGTTTTGAATTGTAAATTTATGAAAAAAAATCGGAAACGATGGACATGCCTTTGGTGTGCCCTTAAAAAACCGCTACGTATGATGAGATGGAGTTTATTCCTGTTTATTTTGAGTATTTTTCAGGCACAAGCCATTTCGGGCTATGCCCAGAAAACCCAACTGTCACTGGACTTTAAAAGCGCCAGCATCGAAACAATCCTGTATGAAATCGAGAATCAATCGGACTTTTATTTTCTCTACAACAAAAACCTGGTTGATGTGAAACGTAAAACGGATATCCTGGTCAAAGACCAACAAATCAGTGTCATTCTTGACCAGCTATTCCGTGAAACCAATGTTAAATATCGGATCATCGAGCGGCAAATTGTTTTATCGTCTGAAGAAAGCCCGATGAATCGTGTCAGTTCACAAAACAAAAACATTACCGGGAAAGTCACCGATTCATTCGGCGCACCGCTTCCGGGAGTTACGGTAATTATAAAAGGAACCACCAATGGCACCATTACCGACTTCGACGGCAATTATTCAGTCATCAATGTTCCTGGCAATGCCACGCTGGTTTTCTCTTTCGTAGGGATGAGAAGCCAGGAGATACCCGTTGGAAATCAGTCTTCAATCAATGTTAAAATGGAGGAAGAGGCAATTGGGATCGGCGAAGTGGTAGCCATTGGTTATGGAACCATGAGAAAAAAAGACCTGACCGGTTCCATCACACAGATCCGTCCCGATCGGATTGCGAACGAAAATCCAAAAACGGTGCAGGATATCTTGCGGGGTACTCCGGGTTTGCAGGTAGGCTACAATGCTTCAGCAAAAGGAGGCGGTAGCATGCAAATTCGCGGACAGCGTTCGGTTTATGACGAAGGAGGCCACAACAGCCCACTGATCATTCTTGACGGAATGCAGTTTTACGGAGAACTTTCCGAGATCAACCCCGATGATATTGCTCAGATCGACGTACTCAAAGATGCGTCGGCAGCGGCTGTTTACGGGGCCAAAGCGGCAAGCGGCGTGATCATCATTACCACAAAAAAGGGGAAACAAGGTAAACCGGTTATCAACATTAGTTCCAATTTCGGGTTGACCCAAAAAAGTGATTACCGTGAACGTTTCAATACGAATGATTATTTAATACATCGTCAGGATTGGCTTACAAAAAATACCTATGGTGTGAACTCTGAAACCGGCGCTTATGAAGCCTATCAATCCGGTATCTATGCCAATCAACCCGGATTTTTTATGCGGGCCGACCAACTTCCGGCAAATGTTTCAATCGACGACTGGAGGGCTTATACGACGAACGAAAGCGGAGATTCCGACCTCAGCATCTGGGCAAAAAGACTTGGATTCCAGGGAAATGCGCTCAGAAACCTCCTTGACGGCAAAACTGTTGATTGGGCAAAGCGCACTTACCGGACAGGCATTAACCAGGACTACAATGCCAGTGTCAGCGGCGCCGGTGAAAGTGCAAACTACTATTTTTCAATGGGCTATTTGAAAAATCAAGGTGCACTGGTAAGCGATGAATATCAGGCGTTACGCGCCAGCATGAAGGTAGATGCGAATGTGACCAAATGGCTCCAAATCGGCGCTAACGTAAATTTTCAGGATCGCTCTGATGGGAGTGTTGGTGTAGATTTAGATTACCAGTTGCGCAACAGCCCTTACGCCGATTACGCCGATGAGGCAGGGAACCCGGTGCAGTATCCCCTAAGTAGCGAATACAGCCAAAGAGGTTATAATTACGATTTTCAGAAGAAATACCTGGAATTGGAAAAAGGCTACACCGTACTAAACAGTATCCTAAATGCGAAGATTACATTGCCATTTAATATTACCTACTCGTTCAATGTGTCTCCTCGTTACCAGTTCTTCTACGACCGTTATTTTATGTCGGCCGGTTTACCGGGCTCCGATCCCGCGTCTCGTGGTGTAAACCGCGAGCAGGCCAAGCGTTTCGACTGGTCGCTCAATAACACCATCACCTGGGACAATACATTTTTTGAAAAACACCACGTAATCCTGACCCTCGTGCAGGAAGCCGAGGAACGCCAGTTCTGGCAAGACCGCATCGAGGCCCGTAACATCCAGCCTTCAGATGCTTTAGGGTTTCATAACACTAAAAACGGCACCAAAGAAAACAGTACTTTTTCATCCAGCGATGCACGTGAAACAGCCGATGCTTTACTGGCCCGCTTATTTTATTCGTATGACAACCGCTATCTGATTACTACCTCTGTTCGCCGGGATGGATATTCTGCTTTCGGTTCTTCCAATCCTTACGCCACGTTTCCGTCGGTAGGCCTGGCCTGGGCATTTACAAACGAAAAGTTCTTCACCAGGGACGATATTATGAACAACGGTAAATTGCGTGTATCCTATGGTAAAAATGGTAACCGGTCGCTGAGCAGTCCTTACCTGGCACTCGCCAACCTCTATGAAGGAGCCGGTAAAATGCAAGGCTATGTCAACAAAGCAGGAGAATTGGAGCTATACCGCTATCTGATGGCTAACCGGATGGCAAATCCGACCCTGCAATGGGAAAAAACCGCTTCCTGGAATTTCGGGCTTGATTTTGGTTTTCTTAAAGATCGCATATCGGGAAGTATTGAATATTACGACATGAGGACCCATGATATGATTATGCCTCAACGGTTGCCCGAATTCACCGGATTTTCGAGCATTACAACCAACCTGGGACAAGTGGACAACCGGGGGGTTGAAATTTCGGTAAACTCGGTTAATTTGAGTAACAGCAATTTGAAATGGACGACCACATTCGGTTTCTCCTACAACAAGAATGTGATAAAGCATCTTTATTACGAAAACCAGGATATCTTGGATGCGGATGGAAATGTAACCGGAACAAAAGAAATGGACGATAAAACAAACGGATGGTTTATCGGACAGCCCATCAGCACCATTTGGAACTACCGGGTTACCGGAATCTGGCAAAAAGATGAGGTAGAGGAAGCGAAAAGACACGGTCAGGTACCCGGCGACCCGAAAGTGGCAAACAACTACACGGCCGACGATATTGTCAACGCCGACGGTACCGTTAAACCGGTATATAATGACAACGACAAAGAGTTTCTCGGACAAACGGCGCCGCCTTTCCACTGGTCGTTGCGTAACGAGTTTGAATTGTGGAAAGACCTCAGTTTCTCATTTAATATCTATTCTTACATGGGACATAAAAGCCTGGCTACCTATTACCTCAATAATGATGATGATGGGGGAAGGATGAGCTACGCACTGCAAAACGTGCCTGAAAAGGAATATTGGACCGTGGATAACCCGACAAACAAATACGCGCGTATTGAAGCCCAGGGGCCTACAGGAGCTGCCAGTCCGGGAAAATTGTATAGCCGGTCGTTTATTCGTCTCGAGAATATTTCAGTAGGATATACATTTCCCAAAAAGTGGACTTCAAGGTTTGATCTGGAGCGTGCCAAAGTTTACGGCTCTGTCCGAAACGTTGCTGTATGGGCAAAAGACTGGGAATACGGCGATCCTGAAACGAACCCGGCCTTTGACAGTGGCGGCGGACTGGCCACACGGATCTATACATTGGGAGTGAATTTGACTTTTTAACATCTAATCGCAACAAATATGAAAAAGATAACTCAAAAATTGAAACAGCTAAGCCTCGCCTTGCTTTTAGGTGGCACCATCCTGCCGGGCGGATGTTCGAAGGACTTTTTAGACCCCGACCCGCTATCTTTCTACGAACCCGGAGCAACATTCACAACTGAATCGGGCCTGATGTCGGCGATGGCCATTTGCGACCGCCACCTCAAACTCTATTGGGCAACAGACCATAACGAAATGCTTAGTTTGGGAACAGAGTACATTTTCTCCGATTTGATGGTAGCCAGTGCGACCGACAAAAGCGCCATGCTTGACAATGTGGCCAATATGCTCACCCCCACAAGTGAAAGTACCGGTAACCTGAACAATCTCGACCGTACAAACAGTATCTGGTATTTTTGGAAGGAAACCTATAATGGCATTCTGTTCGCTAACACCGTTATCCAATATGTGGATGGCGTAGAAGAGCTGAACGAAACCACCAGGAATGTCTATAAGGGCAGAGCTTATTTTCACCGCGCTTTCCGTTACATGGCTTTGGTATTTCAATTTGGCGATGTGCCGCTTGTTACCAAGGTTGTTGATGTACCCAAGCAAAATTATCGCAGTACAAAACGCGACGCGATCCTGCAGATGATTACCCGGGATATGGAGTTTGCCGTACAATGGGTGCCTGATCAAAAAGATATGCCCATGACGGGTATGGTGAATAAAGGCGCCTGCCGCATGTTGCTTGCCAAATGCTACCTGGCGTTGGGAGAGTATACCAAAGCGAAAGAACAAACGGATATATTAATTGACGGATCCGGCTATGCGCTCATGCAAAACAATTTTGGCACATTCAATGATGGCGGCGAACCTGCCACCTGGCCCATTACCCGCAATGTGATCTGGGATTTGCACCGCGCCGAAAACAAACTCATCGCTGCAAACAAAGAAGTCATTATGGGTATGCCTAACCGTGGTGCAGAAGCAGAATCATTTGTTAAAATGCTCACCATGCGTATTTTGTATCCGTTTTTATTTAACAGCGCTCTCCAAACAAAAGATGGTAAACAGGCATTGTTAAACTTAAAACGCAACCATGCCGACTACAACTCAACATATGACTATATGCGGGCGTTCGGGCGCGGCATTGCAACATTCCGTCCCACCTATTTTCAAACGCATACCCTGTGGAAACTTAACGGGAGAATGGATGCGACCGACCTTCGCCGTAATTCAGAAGTAGGTAACTGGATCCGGATGGAAGACTATAAGGTAAATAATAAAGCATCGTTGGAATTTGGAAACCCGGTCACGCTTTTCAACGATAACGGAAAACTGCTGTGCAGCGATACAATTCGCCGCTGGTTTGATGTTCCCCATTACAAGTTCTATTTGGACGACCCGGTAAATGAAGCCAATATCAGCGGATCGGACGGCCTTAGAGGCGCTACAAATGGCGGAATTGCCGACTGGTACCTTTACCGTTTGGCCGAAGCATACCTGCTACGGGCCGAAGCTAAGTTTTATTTAGGCGATGTTGCCGGAGCTGCCAATGATGTAGATGAAGTGAGAAAAAGGGCAAAATGTACCGAACTGTATAATGGCTCTGTTACGATCGGCGATATCATGAACGAGCGTGCCCGTGAATTGTACTGGGAAGAGTGGCGCAACGTGGAATTGACCCGCGTATCACTGTGTCTTGCCCGCAGTGGAAAACCCGACGAATGGGGTAATACTTACAGTCTGGAGAACTTTGACAAACAGAGCGGCACCGATCCCAACGGCGGAAGTTATTGGTATCAACGAATTGTACACTACAGTATGTACAATAAAGGTCCGATACAAATTGTTGCAACAAAAAACAACATCAACTACACGATAGACAAAAAGAATATTTACTGGCCAATCTTTAATGCATCAATTACCGCGAATAATAAAGGAGAGCTGAGCCAAAACTATGGATACGACGGTTACGATCCTTCAACTCCAAAATGGGATAACTGGGAAGATGCCGTAGCTGACGAAGACCGGACGACGAATTAATTTTCAATTAATCTCCCGGAGACTTGATTTTAAAAAAAGCTAAAGATAGGATATGAATGAGAAGAGGGTGCTTCAGGCTTCTGAAGCGCCCTCTTATACAACACACCTTTGCTTATCAGGATAACAATTTCTTATTAATCAGAAAAAAACCTTAGCATGCGTAAACTGATATTTGTACTATTGATCCTTTTCCCTTTCCGGTTTTTAACCGCCCAAACAACTCTGTTAACCGATTTTCCCGCCGGATATACGCCCGGAGAAGTCGGAAAATTGATCGCCTACCGTTTTGTCGATGCCAAACATGCGCTTCATGCCGGGAAATGGATCAGTTACCCGGAAACGTTTTATTGGAACGGGGCCCTTAAGTTCGCGGACAAAACGAACGACAAAGAGCTTCTCGCGCTTCTGCAAAACAAATTTGAACCCTTGTTCTCGACCGAAAAAGAGCTTCTGCCGATAAAAAATCATGTCGACTTAAATATGTTTGGCAGCTTACCCTTAGAACTCTATCAAATTACAAAAGAGAAACGGTATTTTGAGCTGGGACTGCCCTACGCCGACACCCAATGGGAAGTTCCCGATAACGCAAAACCGGAGGAAAAAGAATGGGCAGAAAAAGGATATACCTGGCAAACCCGCCTATGGATTGACGATATGTACATGATTACCATTGTTCAGACCCAAGCCTGGAAAGTGACCGGGGAAATGAAATACATTGATCGGGCGGCCCGGGAAATGGTTCTTTACCTGGATGAGTTGCAACGCCCGAACGGTCTTTTCTATCATGCTCCCGATGTTCCTTATTATTGGTTGCGGGGAAACGGCTGGATGGCTGCAGGTGTCACCGAATTGCTTCGTCATTTACCCAACGATCATAAAGACTACCCTCGCATCATGCAGGGCTATCAAAAAATGATGGAAAGCTTGAAAAAATATCAGGCGCCAGGTGGTTTATGGAACCAACTGATTGATGAACCGGAATACTGGGCCGAGACGTCCGGATCAGCCATGTTTACTTATGCATTAATTACAGGAGTGAAACAAGGATGGTTAAACGCAGAAGAATATGCTCCGGTTGCCCGAAAAGCATGGATGGCCTTAGTGCCATATGTCGACGAAAAAGGCGCTGTGGCTGAAATCTGCGTCGGAACGAATAAAAAGAACGACAAACAGTACTATTACGACCGTCCGCGCAGAACAGGCGATTATCACGGTCAGGGGCCGTATTTGTGGTGTGTGGTCGCCCTTTTGGAAGATTAACAAAATCAGCGGCACGATAAGCAGCGCCATTGCCATCCCGGCAACCAACGATTTTGCAGGTTTTTCCGTTCAGGGATAAATTGAAAAACATGAAATGATTGGCCCCGAATGAGGCCAGTCATTTCATTTTATCTGTAATTTAGCGCCCACACCTATGCAATTCAGAATTTGACTAAATCTTTACATACCAACTCATTCGCGGGGGCCGATCTTCTTCTTGAAAGGTTAAAAGCAGGCGACCGGAACGCGTTTACCCTGCTTTTTGAATATTATTATACCGGCTTGGTTGTTTTTGCCGACCGCTACCTGCACGACACCGAATTGGCCGAAGACATTGTCCAGTCGGCATTTGTCCGGTTATGGGAAAACAGGCAGGCCATTAAATCACCCTCCGTCAGGTATTATCTGGCAAGCGCGGTAAAAAACAGCTGTATCGATTTGATCCGGAAAAATGAAACCCAAAAAAAATATGCCCAACGCCAAACTTTTCAGGAGACAGACCACGGAAATGATTTCTGGGCCGAAAGCGAACTGCAACAGCTGATTGAAACAGCAATCGGCAATTTACCGCAGCGATGCCGCGAAATATTTATCTTAAGCCGGTACGACGGCATGAAGTCACACGAAATTGCCCAAAAACTTCAACTCTCGCAGCGCACCGTTGAAACCCAAATTACGAATGCTTTAAAAATTCTTCGTAAAGAGCTGAAAGACTATCTTTTCCAACTTTTTCTTACATTTTAGTTTTCTACAGTACGTGTAAAAAGAGGTTTCTCCGTCTTATCCATACAAACACGAAAAAATGGAAGAAAACAGCGCCTATTTCGAATTGCTTTTTGTAAAAGAAACCGAGGGAACCATAACCGAATCAGAAAAGGCCGAGCTGGCCGAGTGGTTAACAGATCCTCAACACCGGACCGTTTACGAAGAACAAAAAAAACTGTGGGCATCGGTCGGCGACCTGCAAAAGATGAAAACGATAGACCAGAAAAGAGCCCTGAAAAAAGTTGAAGCACGCCTTTTTGCCCGGCCTTCGGCTTATTATTTGAAAAAACTCGAACGGGCTGCCGCTGTTCTTTTTATCCCGCTGTTGTTATCAGCTCTCTGGATGCTGTATAATTCTTATCAGCCTGGAAACGAAATCCATGAGACTGTTTTTAATACCATCGAAGTCCCCCCGGGAACCAGGTCGTCATTCACCTTGCCCGACGGTACCTTTGTGAAGCTGAACGCGGGTAGCAGCCTGAAATACCCGGTTTCCTTTGAAAAGCGGGAACGACAAGTTGAATTAACCGGCGAGGCCTGGTTTGAAGTAAAAAAAGACGAGCATCGTCCGTTTTTGGTCTCCACCTCCGATATCAATATCAAAGTTCTGGGAACATCGTTTAATTGCAACGCTTACCCCAATGCCGCACAAATTGAAACAGCACTGGTAGAAGGAAAAATAGAAATCTCAGGGAAAAGCGGAAAAAACAAGTTTTTGATGGAACCGGGCGAACTGGCCGTTTTCTCGAAACAGGAAAAAACCATTGAAAAAACGCAGACGAATCTCGACAAACACATCGCCTGGACATCCGGGAAACTCATGTTCCGCGACGACCCGATGACTACCGTCATTGAAAAACTGGGACGGTGGTACCGCGTGGAGTTCCGGGTCGAAGATCCTGAAATTCTGAATTACACCTATTCGGCTACTTTTTCGGGCGAAAGCCTCGACCAGGTGTTAAAAATGCTGGCCCTCTCCGCTCCCATCAATTTTCGCGTTTTGCCCAGAGAAAAGTCGGACGACCTGGAGTACGAAACCCAAGTCATAAAACTTACAAAAAAATAAAGGAGGAACGATTAAAAGGAAAAAGGAATGTTTGCACCATCCCTTTTTCTGAAATGAAAATAAATAGCCTGTATTTATTAACACTAATTGAATCAAAAGTATGAAAAAAAACTTTTTGTTGAAACCGTTACAAGGGCAAATGCCCCTGTACATTAAAATTTTAAGGGTTATGCGACTCACGCTGTTTTTATTTTTTGTCTCCCTGATCCAGGTCCTGGCGGGAAGTGCCTATTCGCAGGCCACCCGCATCAGTTTAAACCTGAAGAACACCATGGTAAAAGACGTCCTGTACGACATTGAATCGAAAAGTGACTATTATTTTCTATTCAACAGCCAGTTAGTCGATGTTGAAAGAAAAGTTAACATCGATGTCGCGAACGAAAAGATCGAACAGGTTTTGGATCGTTTATTCGAAGGGCAAAATGTGGGCTACACCATCATGAACCGGCAAATCATTATTCAGCCGTCTTCCACGGTCTCCGCTGCAAACATGCAGCAAACCAAAAGCATTTCCGGGAAAGTCACCGACTCTTCAGGCGCCCCGCTACCGGGGGTAGCAGTGGTGGTAAAAGGCACCACACAAGGAATGATTACGGATGGAAGTGGAAATTATCTGTTACTGAATGTTCCGGATGATGCCGTGTTGGCATTTTCGTTTATGGGGATGAAGAGCCAGGAAATTGCTGTTAGTGGAAGAACGAATATTAGTATTACCCTGGAAGAGAACGCTATTGGGATTGAAGAGGTCGTGGCCATTGGTTATGGCTCCATGGAAAAGAAGCAGGTAACGAGTTCCATTACTTCTATGACAGCCAAAGATCTGCCTCAGGGTGTGGGCGGTTCGTCCATTGCCACGGCACTGCAAGGCAAAGTCGGCGGCTTGGTCATGTCAGGAACCGCAAGTCCCAACTCGGGTAACACTTTCCAGTTGCGCGGTATGGCTTCGATCAATACATCGCGCGCGCCCCTGATTGTCATTGACGGTATGCCGGGCGGCGATATCCGTACCCTCGTGCAAGAAGATATTGAGTCTATCGACGTATTGAAAGATGCTTCTGCAGGCGCTATTTATGGCACCAGGGCTACCGGTGGCGTAATCCTAATCACCACCAAACAGGCCAAAGCAGGAACACTTAAAATGAGTTTGACCAGCGAAGTGCTGTTCAAAAAACCGTTTGGCAAGCCCAATCTGCTGAATGCCGCCGACTATGTTGCCACTTATGGAGGTGCTAAAAACGACGAAGGGCACGATACCGATTGGTGGGACGAAGCGATGACTGATAATCCGACATCGAATCGCCACGTGCTAACCCTGCAGGGGGGCGCTGAAGCTGCCCGTATTTACGCTACCGTCATGTACGACGACAACCGTGGTGTGCTGCGCGGAGATACCCGGAAGGATTATTCGGGGCGTATTAACGGCGACTTCAAGGTACTTGACGGATGGTTAGACATTGCCACTCATATCAGCTACCGGCAAGCATTACGGAATCAAAACAAACCGTCCATTGAAGGGATCATGCGGGCTAACCCCACCCAAACCCCGTACGACCCTGCCAGCCAAACCGGCTGGAACATCTGGACCGACGGCGACAATACCGAGATGAACAACATCGGCGAGGCCGCGTTGATTACCGATGAAGGAATGGACAAATGGTTTCGTCCCGATGTATCACTCAAACTGAATATCAAGCCCATCAAGGGGCTAACCTATCGCCACACAGCAGCTTACGAGAACCGGCAATGGGAACGTCATTACTATCGTTCAATGTTCACTCGCGAAGAGCAAAAAGCCGGACGTAAGGGATGGGCAGACATGGACTTCAGCAAGACCGAACTGCTCAATACTGACGGCTATTTCTCATACATTAACGGCTTCGGCAACCACTCCGTAAATGCCGTCGCCGGATACAGCTATTTCGAGCTAAACAGTGACAATTTCTCGGCTGCTAACGGAAACTTCACCAACGACCGCATTAAATTTTGGAACCTCGGTGAAGGAACCTACCTGAAGGAGGGACTTGCAGAAATTAGTTCAGGAAAAGGAATCACTCAACGCCTGCTGGCCTACTTTGCCCGAGCCAACTACTCCTATAAGGACACGTATATGGCTACTGCCTCCATCCGGCGTGAAGGATCAAGCAAGTTTGCTGTCAATAACCGATGGGGAACCTTTTGGTCGGCATCGGCAGGATGGCGCCTGTCTAACGAAAATTTCCTGAAGGATGTCAACTGGCTGAACGACCTTAAAATCCGCCTGGCCTACGGTGAGACAGGCAATGAGGGCTTCTCTGCCGACTATGCTGCCTTAATGTATGGTTCCGATACCCGCTGGTTAATGCCCGACGGGACTTGGGCCATGAGCTATGGAGCTACAACAAACCTGAATGATAAACTTGGATGGGAAGAAAAACACGAATGGAACGTTGGCCTCGATTACTCACTGTTCAATAACCGCCTGTATGGTAAGTTCGACCTCTACCGTCGTGCCATCGAAGGATTAATATACAGCGTGGAGGTGCCGCAACCGCCTAATACCCAATCAAGCATGTACAAAAACATCGGTACCATGGAAAATAAGGGATGGGAACTGGAGGTTGGCGGAGATATCGTACGATCAAAAAAATTGAATTACAGCTCGTCGCTCAACCTGAGCCACAATAAAACCTTCATCGGTTCGCTCTGGGGCGATCAAACCTATATCAATGGCGCTTATGTCAACAACTGGGTTGAGTATGCCCACCGTATCGAAGAAAATGTCGAAGTAGGCAGCTTCTTCCTCTACCGCTACGCAGGTGTCAGCGAAGGAAGGTTTCAGATATATGACAAGGATGACAATATCATCTTCTCCGACGAGGGAAAAGTGGACGACCGCGTTTACCAAAAAAACTTCATGCCGACGATCATTGCCGGTTGGTCACATAATCTCAACTGGAAAAACTGGTCGTTCAGCGCCACCCTCACCAGTTGGATCAATTATGACCTATATAATGCCATTGAACTGGAGTATGGTTTGAAAAACGTTGTGCAGGGTAATATGCTCTACGACGCCATTAACAAAAACGGGCATATTACCGGCCGCCCTTCTCCATCCGACTATTTCCTCCACGACGCGACATTCCTTAAGATTCAGAACCTCTCCCTGGCATACACGGTACCCATGAAAAGACATACCAATCTGATGGAAAGCATCCGGATTTATTTCACCGGAAACAACCTTTATACTTTTACCAAATATCCAGGACTAAACCCCGAAGTGGATATCACCGGTTGGGATGCGGGTATAGAGAAAAAGGGTGATATCTATCCTCAGACCCGTACTTTTACTTTTGGTCTTCAACTCAACTTCTAATTGTCAATCATAAAAAGTATGAATATGAAAAATACGATTAAGCGAGAGCAGAACGCTAACATGTTTGAAGTTCTGCCGGGCGTGAGTATTTTGCGCACAGCGAAACGATATATATTTTTAATGGCCTTTGTAGCGGTTCTGGCATTTCCCACCATGTTCCAGTCCTGCTCGGTGGAGCCGGAGTACTACTCCCAGTCGGTGCCCGAATTGTTCTTCGACACCCAGCAGAAGGTCTATCAGCGCATGGGACGCCCCTTCACGCATTGGGCATGGTGTATGGCCGACGGGCAGGCCCATTCCAATTTTATTCGCCTCCAGGAATTCACCACCGATGAGATGCTTGTCCCTTCCCGCTATAACGACTGGTACGACGGAGGCGCCTACCTGCGGAGCTATAACCACGACTTTACACCTACCACTCCCGGAGTGTACGACGCATGGCGCGCCTTTTCCATGGGTATTGCGCAGGCCTGGAGCGCGAAAGAAGATATCGACCAGTATGTTGATTTCAACGCCTTGGGCTTTCCCGAAGGCAGCCGCGAAGCCGTGTTGATGCAGCTGCAAACGCTGTCGGCCTTCTTTTACTGGTTTGGGCTCGACATGTTCGGCGGTCTGCCGCTCTATACTTCCAACAAAGGCGAAAACCTGCCCAGATCGACCGATGTAGAAACATTTGAATTTATCGAGCAACTGCTCATTGAGGCACTGCCTAAGTTACCGAAAAAGACAACCCTGGGGGCACAGGAAACAGGGGCCATTAACCAGGCAGCCGCGGCCCTGCTGCTGGCCCGGCTCTACTTTAACGCGGGGTCATATATCCGCCAGGACAGGTATGCCGAGTGTGCAGCCATCTGCCAGGATATTATTGACGGAAAATATGGCTCATACAAACTTGAAGATGAGTGGACGAATATTTTTGGTTTCGACAACGACCGCTCTACCGAGATCATTTGGTCTGTACCAAGCCAGTATGCGATCAGTGAACGCAGTGTGGGTCCCCATTCAAACCACTACGGCATGGGCGAATACTGGGACAACGGAACGATAGGCAGTCGCAACAACGGCTATTGCCTGGTACCTTCGCTCGACGTTGAGGGCAAATCGTACTTACAGGGAAGCGAAAACCCCAGTTCAAAAGGGACACATCGTTTGGGCAGCCCCTTCGCCAAGTTCCACGATCAGGACATCCGCAAGCAATTGCGTGCCTATGAAGGCGACGGTAAATGGCGTGGCATGTTTTATTTCGGCAAAATGGTCAACCCCGTCACCAAGAAAGTATGCCACGGTGGTAACCGTGAATTTACACCGACCGATACCCTGGTGATTGTCGACCAGATTGCCCGTCTCATCCCAAAACCAGGGTCTGAAGGCGACCATCACAAGGAGGGCGCCCGGTGGGGTGAAGAAAATTCGGGTGTTCGTTTGGCCAAATTTTCGCCTATCCCATGGGTTTCTGAGTTAAGCCGGAGGGGTAATCCCGATATCCCGGTTTTCCGTTTGGCAGAAGCTTATTACATGCTGGCTGAGTGTAAGCTGCGCGCGGGCGACGAAGCTGGCGCCGCCACGCTTATCAACACGGTACGTGAGCGCTATTTCACTGCCGATGATCCTAATCCCGTTACGGCAAGTAATCTTGACGAGTGGCGTATGTTAGACGAATGGATGATTGAATTTATAGGTGAAGGACGCCGCCGTACCGATTTGGTTCGGTGGAACAAATACACCACCGAATCATGGTGGGACCACCCTGCTGACGGACCAGGCAAAGTACATCTCAACCGTTTCCCTGTTCCTGAACAGGCTATTGCCAGCAACCAGTTGATTGAACAAAATCCGAATTATTAACAAGCAATAAAAATGATAATAAAAAGGCCGTCCGGATATTCCCGACGGCCTTTTTTATACCTTCTTAATATGAGTTCGATTTCAGTGAGAATAATATTGAGACAGGACTAAATTTTCGTTATTTATCTACATCTCCCCAACCTTCCGGAACTAATCAACCCTACTTTTCCCTAAACCCGCCAGGGTATCGCCCAACACCGGCTCACCGCCGGGCTGTGCTGACCGATCAGAGGGCTGGTTATTGGCGGTAGTTTTTCCTTATTGTTATAGTTTACAAAGAAAACAATGCTAAAACCTTAAAATTCCTCTGTCCAACTCAACACTCGCCACTGATTATCAGTTTTCTTCAATAGAAATTGCATACCCACTGGATCCATAACAATAGTACTGTCGTTTTTCATTTTAGTTTCCCATCTTGAATTTGCGGTATATAAAACGGTGGTTGCATCCAACACTGCGTATTTTTCACTCTTTATGATTGATTTCTGACTAGTTACATTGTTCAGAAAACCATTCATGTTTATAATAGACTGATCGTAATCTGCGTATACACCCCCAACTAATGAAACAAAATCCGGAGAATCAAGATATATTGATTTTAGTTTTTCGGGATCAGGTTTTTCGCAGGTCTGAATGATTGTATTAATCAATACTTTCACTTCACTAATGACTCTATCCTTTTCAGATTCAGTTATAGGCCTGTTTTCATTTGAACATGAACAGCATAGCACAATTGCCAGAATAAATAGTTTTGTTTTCATAGGAAGTAAATTTTGATTGTTTAATCAAATTTAGACATTCAAATAGTCAATGTCAAATCAATTAAAAACTTTTCAAATCTATCAAAAACGGTGAATTTCAAGCAACTATAACGCCTGACATCTCGGAATATTCTTCATCCAATCCATTTCCTCATTTTCCCTTAAAACACCAATTTACCATCCCAAATCCTCAAACCACTTCTACCCAAGCATCTCAAAAAAATTAATCAACCTTACTTCTTCCCCTAAACCCCGGTGGGTGTCATTCAACTCCAACTCACCGCCGGGCTGTGCCGACCGCTCAGAGGGCTGGTTATTGAGTGCCGTTAATTACTCTATCAATATTTTCTCTCCTAAAAATTTAGGTTTCTTTCCAAATAGTAAATCCAGCATTACTTTCACGCGTGCAAACTTTTCTCTCAATTTAGTTTTAAATCCATTATAAGCGTCAACATCTTTTGCATTGAATCCGACTTGCTGATGCAAACTGAACTGAAAAGCACAAAAACCTGCAACATGTCAATGAACGGCGGGCTGTTTCCTGCCCATTCTATCTGTTAAATCCACTAAAAACCTTCAATAAGTGCATAGCCCTGACCGGCGGGTGTAGTTCAACCGGGAACAATCGCTGGGCGCTGCACGCCGCTCATGTTCCTATTTATTGTAGCTAATGCATTCTCCATTCGTCTGTCAATTCGTAATTTGTACTTCGGCCTCCTGATTCTTCTTGTATTAAGATTCCTTTCTCAATCAAATCTTTAATATCTCGCAGTGCTGTATCTGCTGAGCATTTTGCAATTTTAGCCCACTTTGATGTTTTTAACTTACCCTCAAATCCATCAAACAATTTGTTTAGAATTAATCTCTGTCTACTATTCAAAATTGTTTCTTTGTTTCTATCCCAAAAATCTGCTTTTTTAAGAACCTGTTTCAAAGTTACTTCTGTACTTTCTAATGCACGGTACAGGCAATTTAAAAACCAGTCCAACCATTCAGTTATATCGCCAGAACTATGCTGAACTTTTTGCAGTATCTCATAATATTTCTTTTTCTCTATTAAAATCTGGTTTGAAAGACTGTAAAACCTTTGATTACTCTCCTCTGAACGTGCAAGTAACATGTCAGATATTGTCCTTGCAATACGACCATTACCATCATCAAAAGGATGGATTATTATAAACCAAAAATGAGCAATAGCAGCTTTTAAAACTCCATCTATTTCAGCCTTTTTATTAAACCAGTCTAAAAACATATCCATCTCCTTTTTCACCACTGTTGCAGAAGGTGCTTGAAAATGGATTCTCTCTTTCCCCATTGGTCCCGATACCACTTGCATTTCACCCCTACGGTAACAACCGGTATCAATTCTGTGCATTCCACTCCAACCTGTAGGAAATAAAGCTGCATGCCATCCAAAAATCCGTTCTTGGTCTAACGGCTTATCATATCTTTGAGTTGCATCTAGCATCATCTCAACAACACCTTCTACGTTTCTATCAATATGTACTAATCCAGCATATTCTATCCCAAGTTTTCTGGCAATAGAAGAACGAACTTGTTCGTAATTTAAAAATTCCCCTTCTATTTCTGATGATTTTAAAACATCTACTGTTAAAGTAGATAAAATGGTTTCTTCCTTAATTGAAAATCCAAGTGCTCCCATTTGTCCGTAAATTTTCCCTTGTAGATTTCGGACTTTACCTAAAATCACATTAATTTGTTTGTCATTCCATGTGAATTCTGGCCAGTTGTCATATTCATAAATGTATGTTGCCATGAACTATTATCTATTTTGCGGTAAATATACAAATTATTCTCCGCATTATTAAGGCGAATAGTCGAGTTATTCCCCGCACGCGCTTTTTTTTGCATTAGCTAGTAGAGTAGAGCCTGACAGTCCATTCTCATTTTGCACATAAATGTACAAATTTGAACGGACTGTCAGTACCCCCTGCATCAAACCGTACGTGAAGTTTTCCTTCATACGGCTTACCGATAGAGTTCATCCTGTAGCTTTCGCATGGAACTTCAAGCTTGCATATTTTTCGATGTCCAGCATTTTTTTGTACTTGACAAGGTTATCGAACGGACGCTGGCGTAGCGTTTTATGGGCTTTTCGTCCTTTGCTTTTCAGCCATTTATACAGTTTGTAATCCAAATGCCATTTAATCTGGCTTACCGTGTCCCAAATGTGTGTCACCTTGGTGATGCTGGTCTTTTGTTGGTTGATTCGAAGTCCCATACGGGTCAGGGTGCTGTTCATCCGCCGAAGTATCTTCTGCAGGTAGCGGTTCGTTTTCATTAACGCCAAATCGTCTGTCTACCAAAGCTATCTTATATCTCTTTTTCCGTGGGGATATGTGTAGCTTTATTATCTTATATCTCCAACATAGAAACTACAACACCACCCCAATTTCCATTGGATCTTCGCTATCTTAACATCCCATAAATCTTCGTGCTGTTTATTTCCGGAGGGCATTCAGGCGTCGTGTTCATTGTTAGTTTTTTGTTTGGTGCCAGAAAGTTACAATAATTCTGAACAAAAACTGATCGATCATAAAAATGGTGATAAATTGTTCGCTAACCTGAAACCGGGCTTCTATACGTGCGGAAGCAGATCTCCGCCGGCATCGACCTAAATTTCGGAAGTACCTGAAACAAATTTTACTGATTCACATTCTCCAGCAAGGCCTTCGCGGCAGCAACCGATTCGACCGGCTCGAAGCTTAAGCGGAGTTTATCCTGTTTCTCCTTCATCCGGCAGCTGTTCGGGTGTTGCTGCACGTACTGCAATACCCGGGTAAAGGTTTCCGACTGGTAGTAAGCCGACTGCTGGTCGGAAATAAAATAGCAGAACATTTTTTTGTTTTTCAGGATGATGCGTTCCATACCCAGCTCGATGGCCAACCAGCGCAGGCGGACCACTTCGAGCAATTCGCGGCTCTGCCCGGGTAAAGGGCCAAAACGATCGAGCAAGCCGGCCTGGTAATGTTGCAGGCTTTCTTCGTTTTCCATGCTGTCCAGCTCGCGGTACAATAGCATCCGTTCCGAAATACTTTGGATATAGCTGTCGGGGAAAAGCAGTTCCATATCGGTATCAATCTGGCAGTCGTGAACAAAACCACCCTTCAGGAAGGCTTTCCCGGCTTCTTCTTTTTCTTCTTCAAACAACTCTTTATACTCGTCGTGTTTCAGTTCCTGAATCGCTTCGTTCAAGATACGGTGGTAGGTTTCGTAGCCGATATCGGCAATGAAACCGCTTTGTTCGGCTCCCAGCAGGTTGCCCGCTCCCCGGATATCCAGGTCGCGCATGGCAATGTTAAAACCGCTGCCCAGGTCCGAAAATTCTTCGATGGCCTGCAGGCGGCGCCGGGCTTCGGGGCTTACCAGCGACAAAGGAGGCGCCAACAGGTAACAAAAGGCCTTTTTATTGGAACGCCCTACCCTGCCCCGCAACTGGTGTAAATCGCTCAGTCCAAAGTTCTCGGCATGGTTGATGATGATGGTATTGGCATTCGGAATATCCAGTCCCGATTCAATGATGGTGGTCGCGATCAGTACATCAAAGTCGCCGTTAATAAAGCCGAGCATAATTTTCTCCAGCTTCGGTCCTTCCATTTGCCCGTGGGCAACCACGGTTTTCACCCCGGGCACAATCCGCTGAATTACTTGCTCTACTTCGTAAATATTCTGTACCCGGTTATGAATAAAAAATACCTGCCCGTTACGGCCCACTTCGTGGAGAATGGCTTCGCGGATAATCTCTTTGTTAAAGCCGTGCAGCTCGGTAATAATCGGGTAACGGTTGGGCGGAGGCGTTTGAATGATCGACAAGTCGCGGGCGCCCATCAGCGAAAATTGCAAGGTGCGCGGGATCGGCGTTGCTGTCAGGGTAAGTGTATCGACATTCAGCTTCAGCTGCTTCAGCTTTTCCTTCACCGAAACGCCGAACTTCTGCTCCTCGTCCACAATCAGCAGACCCAGATCTTTAAATTTCACATCTTTCCCGATTAGTCGGTGCGTGCCAATCAGGATATCAATCTTTCCGGCAGCCGCTTCTTTTAAAATATTTTTCACATCGCCGGCCGGACGTAAACGACTGACGTATTCAATTTTTGCCGGAAAATCGGCTAAACGGTCTTTAAATGTTTTATAATGCTGAAGGGCCAGGATGGTAGTCGGTACCAGCACGGCCACCTGTTTGCTGTCGGCTACAGCCTTAAATGCCGCGCGGATGGCTATTTCTGTCTTCCCAAAGCCCACGTCGCCGCAAACCAGGCGGTCCATCGGGATCAGGCGTTCCATATCCTCTTTCACCGCCTGAGTGGTTTTCATCTGGTCGGGCGTATCTTCAAAAATGAACGAAGCTTCCAACTCGGTCTGAAGGTAAGAATCGGGAGAAAAAGCAAAGCCCTTTTCCTGCCTGCGTCGGGCATACAGGGCAATCAGGTCGCGGGCAATATCTTTCACCTTACTCTTGGTCCGGTCTTTCAGCTTTTGCCAGGCACCGCTTCCTAATTTATTGATGTTGGGCTCCAGCCCGTCTTTTCCCTTATATTTCGAAATCCGGTGCAGCGAGTGGATACTCACCAGTAACACGTCGTTGTCCTTATAGGTAAGCCGGATGGCTTCCTGAATTTTCCCGTTGACTTCGGTTTTTACCAACCCGGCAAACCGACCAATCCCGTGGTCGATGTGTACCACGTAGTCGCCCGTATGAAGTTTATTCAGTTCCTTCAGGCTGATACTTTCTTTCTGTTCTTTCCGGCTTTTCACCTGAAACCGGTGATAACGTTCAAAAATCTGGTGGTCGGTATAACAACACAGTTTCAGGTCGTGGTCGATAAACCCGTCGTTCAGGGCAAAAGACAGGGCGGTAAATGGCACATTCAGGCTTTTATCGTCGAAAATGGCCTGAAGCCGCTCTACTTGTTTTTCGTTGGCCGAAAGAATAAAGACCTGGTAGCCGGCGGCCAGGTTATCTTTCAGGTTTTGAGCCAACAGTTCAAAGTTTTTATTGAATGCCGGTTGCGGTGATGTATTGAACTCAAAAATATGCTTCGTCTTAAAGTAAGTGGTATTTCCGGTTTCCAGACAAGTAAGCCGCCCGAGCGAACTTAAAAATTCGCCGCCCGGGATCAGCCTGCTCCTGGTTTCTTCATCCTGACCATCCGAACGGACAACTTGCTGGTAAATCCCTTCTATCAGGTCGGCAACCAGTTTAACATCGCGGGCGACAACGATACTTTCAGGCGTCAGAAAATTCAGGAAATTGTCCCGGCGTTCCTCATCCAACCCGCTCTGGATGTTCGGAATGATTACAATTCTATCGAGCTTTTGGCGTGAAATCTGCGTGTCGATATCAAAGCTTCGGATGGAGTCAACTTCGTCGCCAAAGAAATCAAGGCGATACGGATCTTCATTTGCAAAAGAATAAATATCGACCAGACTGCCACGAATGGCGTACTGCCCGGGTTCAACGGCAAAGTCGACGCGCTCAAAACCGTATTCGAACAACACATCGTTCAGAAAATCGATAGACAATTTGTCACCTTTGCGTACTTGAAAACTATTGGAAGCCAGGGCTTCCCCGGTGATCACCTTCTCAGCCAGGGCTTCGGGATAAGTGGAAATACAGACCGGCTTACCGTCGTGCAACCTGGTCAGTACCTCGGTTCGGAGAATAATATTTTCCTGCTCAAGCTGTTCGTACTGAACTGAACGTTTATATGAACCGGGGAAAAAGAGGACCGTTGCGTCGGTTTGCAGGTTATTCAGATCGTCGTACAGGTAGGCGGCTTCTTCCCGGTCATTCATGATGAAAACGACCGGTTGTTTCAGCCTTTCGGCCATAACGGATGCCAACAAACTTTGAGACGAGCCAATAAGCCCCTTCAGGTGAAATTTTTCACCCGGGGTATTCGTCTGGCCTAAAATGCGCTGAATAGCTTCGCTTTTTTCGAACAAGCGCCGAAATTCTTTCAACTCCAACTTGTAAAATTTTGGATGCAAAGATACAGATTTGGATTCGCAGATCGGTTGCCTGCCGCCGGTAATTTCCATTTTTCTTACCTGCAAATAACCGCGAAGTTACCGACTGCCATGCTGTCAGGAAACTACCGCATCTGCAAGCTTGCTGACCCGGATGAATACCGTCCCGTGCAGATTTTATCCCAATTTCTATTTAAAATGAACAAATGTGATTTTGGCATATAAATTGCTATATGCAGATATCTTAATATTTAAATTTTACATCATGCTTCACACCAACTTAAAACATGTTTTATCGGCAGAAGAACATAAAAAGATCATTTCAGAAAACGAAAACGTCATGATTTGCTGCGGCCGCATGGGCCCGATGTGCATCCCGGTTTACGCGGCCATGACCCAACTGGAAAACCAATATGAACAGGTGGTATTTGCCGATATGGAATTCGACATTCCTGATGCAGCTGTCATCCGGAATGCCCCGGAATGCCGTGGTTTCATGGGACTTCCCTTTGTGGTTTATTATAAAAACGGCCAATTGGTTCATGCCACCAGCAGTATCCAGAGTAAAGAGCAAATTGCCACTATTCTGGATCGAAAATTACTAACGGACAAATAGCCGGGAAAACCTATAGGTTTTTCTCCCAAAAGAACACAGGCTCCCCGCATTCGTGGTATCCCGCCTTCCGGTAAAGCTTTTGTGCTTTCAGGTTGTCGTGCCTGACTTCAAGATTGATCCGGCAGTAGCCGTTCTGCCGGCCATAACCGGCAATGGCATCCAGCAGGAACCGGCCAACGCCTTGCCCGCGAAAAGCAGGATCGACGATAAAGTCGTGAATGTTGATGAGCGGCCTGGCTTTAAAGGTTGAGAAATTTTTATTGCAATTGGCCAAAGCGGCATATTGGCCATCTGCCAGCGCCAAAAAACCCAGGTAGCCGGCATGTTGCTTCAACCCGTTTATCAGTTGCGGAGCCAGTTCTTCCGGCATGGGTGCGCCATTGCCCATCTCATCCTGCATGTACAGGCCAAGCAGGCGGATCAGTTGCCGACAGTGCTCCTCTTCATTCAAATCAATCCGGATAAGTGAAAAATTCATGGGAGAAAAAAATTAGTTAAACCTTGGTGCAAGATACGCTTCATTTGATGCTTCTAAAAGAAATAAAACGTTTTTAATGCGGGGACCAATGTCTTGTCTCTGTTTGGATTTGATTAATTCGGTATTTGTACTCGGAAGTCCGGTAAAAACTCTATTTTCGCATAAACTATAATCTCTCGGATACGTGAAAAAAAACCTGGTAATTATCCCGACATACAACGAGAAGGAAAATGTGGAGAAGATGATCAGACGAGTTTTCTCCTTAAAAACTCCGTTTGAATTATTGATTATCGACGATCATTCGCCGGATGGGACAGCGGCTATTGTTAAAAACCTGCAACAGGAATTTCCCGAAACCCTGCACTTACTGGAACGTAAAGGCAAACTGGGGCTCGGTACAGCTTATATTACCGGTTTTCAATGGGCGCTCGAACACGGCGCTGATTTTATTTTCGAGATGGACTGTGACTTTTCGCACAACCCCGACGACCTGGAGCTTTTATACGACGCCTGCGCCAACCAGGGAGCCGATCTGGCCATCGGGTCGCGGTACATTAAAGGCATTAACGTGATCAACTGGCCGCTGGGCCGTGTCCTGATGTCGTACTTTGCCTCCGTTTACGTGCGTATGGTTACCGGGATGAAGATCATGGACACCACTGCTGGCTTTAAATGTTACCGGAAAGAAGTACTGCAAACCATTGATCTGGAGGGTATCCGGCTAAAAGGTTACGGGTTTCAGGTTGAAATGAAGTTTACCGCCTGGAAACACAAATTCAAACTGGTTGAAGTTCCGATTATCTTTACCGAGCGGCAGGAAGGAAGCTCCAAAATGAACGGCGGAATCTTTAATGAAGCCCTTTGGGGAATTTTGAAGATGAAATTACGCAGCTGGTTTAAGCATTATAAACAGGTAAAAAATGAAGATCAGCCTTAAGGTTTATCGCCAATTTCCTGTTTGGAAATGAACAAATCGACGCTTACAACAATTATTTAAGGCTGCATAAATGTAGCCTTTTTGTTTTTTGACACGTAACCGAAATAAAAATCGAAGCATCATCTTTATGAAAACAATCATCCGACAGGCCACTCTGATTAATGAAGGGAAAAAATTTACGGGAAGTGTATTGATTGAGGGAGAATTTATCCGGAAAATTTACCGGGACGAAATCCCCGAAGCAGAGCTGAAATCGGCAACCGTTATTGAGGCGGAGGGAAAATACCTGATCCCCGGAGCTATTGATGATCAGGTCCATTTCCGCGAACCGGGGTTGACGCACAAGGGCGATATCGCCTCCGAATCGCGGGCAGCGCTCGCCGGAGGAATCACTTCCTACATGGAAATGCCCAATACCAACCCCCAAACCACCAGCCAGGACGAATTGGCCAAAAAATATGCCCGCGCAGCAGAGGTTTCGGCCGTGAACTATTCGTTTTACATGGGCGCCACCAACGACAACCTGAAAGAAGTGCTGGCAACCGATCCGGCAGCGGTATGCGGGATTAAGGTGTTCATGGGTTCATCAACAGGCAATATGCTCGTCGACAACGAAAAAGCCTTGTCCGAAATCTTCAGGCACGCCCCGACATTGGTGGCTACCCACTGTGAAGACGAAGGTATTATCAGACGGAATATCGAAATCTACCGGCAGAAGTACGGAGAAATTGTTCCCATTTCGCGTCATTCAAAAATCAGGAGCGCCGAGGCTTGTTTCAAATCGTCGTCGAAGGCCGTGGAACTGGCTTCAAAATTCGGAACCCGGCTGCATGTCCTCCACTTGTCATCGGCCGACGAAATGCAATTATTCCAGGCCGGCCCGGTAAAAGAAAAAAAGATTACAGCCGAAGTCTGTGTGCACCACCTCTGGTTCGAAGAGAAAGACTACATCGGCTACGGAACGCGCATCAAGTGGAACCCGGCCATTAAATCGGCAGAAGACCGGGCAGCCCTGTGGGCCGCCTTGCTGAATGATACCATTGATGTGGTTGCCACCGATCATGCCCCCCATACCCTCGATGAAAAATCTCATCCTTACTTCAAAGCGCCATCGGGAGGGCCGCTCGTTCAACATTCGCTGACGGCCATGTTCGAGTTTGTCCGTAAAGGAATCATCTCTGCCGAGAAGGTGGTTGAAAAAATGTGTCACGCCCCGGCCGACTTATTCCGGATTGACCGGCGCGGCTATCTTCGCGAAGGCTGGTATGCCGACCTCGTACTGATCGACCCGGAAAAATCGTGGACCGTCGTTCCCGAAAATATCATCTGCAAATGCGGCTGGTCGCCCTTCGAGGGAACCGAATTCAGTCACCAGGTGGAGAAAACCTTTGTAAACGGCCGGCTGGCATACGATCGCGGAACCATGACACCGGGGATTACCGGTAAACGGCTGATGTTTAACACAGGGAACTAACAAACGGATGTCATCGTTGCATCCGGCACGAAAAGCTGACCCGTTCAGGCTTCTGAGGACTGTTCGGAGCCTGAACGGGTCAGTCTTTTTAATTTCAGGTGAAGCCGGGGTTTAATCGACCACCACCACAAGGTATTTGGAAGCGCTCCAGAATTCGCGCGGGTTTTCAATCACCAGGCTTTCAACCGGTTTTTCACCGTTAAAATAATACGATCCGGCGGTGTGCGTGGTAATCAGCTCGGCTTTTTTCACATTCAGATCAAGTTGAAAAAATTCGCGGATATCGACCTCGGTAAAATAATCCCTGTTGAAATTTTCTTTCATTTTCAACGATCGTCCGATTCCAAGAAAACCGCCCCGTTTCTCAATGACGCCGTTTTCTTTCAGTTCTTTTTCCGTTCCAAAAACATAAAAAGCTGTATTGATGGCGATGGTCTGCTCGCTTATTGTTCTCGATTTATCACTGATCACCTGATCTTTATGCAGGCTTTCTTCCGTCATCAGATCAATTCGCTCGTTCAGCCCCGAAATATCGATTTGCATTCGCTGCAACTCGGCATTCAAGGCGGCAATTTCAACATTCTTCTGCTCTACCTGCCGGTTTAGAATGGTAATGGCTTTCTGCAGTTCAGCCACTTTCGCGTTCGATGCGCCCAGTTTTTTCTCGAGTTGGGCAACCAATTCCTTATTCCTGGCCAGCAAGTCATGAATCGTTTGGATATCGCTCATAATCTGCTCCTTCGAATTTCGTCTCATCTCGTTGGAGCCGCTGGCTTCAATCCTGACAATAGCTTCCATCTGTTTAATCGAATCCAGGTTTTCCTGAATTTCATTCATAGCAGCCACAAAATTAATAATGGCCGAATCTTTTTCAACCGCTGCCCGGGCCAGGCTATCCTGAACAACCTGCATGCGGTCGATCTTTTTTTGTTGACAGGAGGCCAGAACAGCAATCAGCATCAAAATCACAATTTTCTTCATAGTCTTTTAATTTTTAAATCCGGTCAAATTTAAACAGCTTTTTGACAAGCTGTTCGGCTCAGTACCAACTTTTTGTATTCTTTGCTCTTATTCCTTCTTATTTCAGACAACGCCAGAACAAAAGACTGGTTCTCCAGCCAAAATTGTCGTAACTTGAATCATATGCCAAAAATCAGAAACTATGGGAAAAACAGTTTACGAAGATGCTTTGTGGTATCATCAAAAAGGAAGGCCGGGAAAGATTGAAGTGATCCCGACCAAACCACACCTGACCCAGTATGATCTCTCGTTGGCCTATACCCCCGGAGTAGCGCAACCTTGTCGCGAAATCCAGCAAAACCCTGAAGACAGTTATAAATACACCTCAAAAGGCAACCTGGTGGCCGTCATCTCAAACGGCACAGCGGTTTTAGGTTTGGGCGATATTGGCCCTGCAGCCGGGAAACCGGTTATGGAAGGGAAGGGAATGTTGTTTAAAATATTCGCCGATGTTGATGTATTTGATATCGAAGTCGATGAAAAAGACCCGGACCGACTAATTGAAGTCGTAAAGGCCATTTCCCCGACTTTTGGCGGCATTAACCTCGAAGATATTAAGGCGCCGGAGTGTTTCTACATTGAGCAACAATTGATAAAAGCGCTCGACATCCCCGTGTTTCACGACGACCAGCACGGCACGGCCATTATCTCCGCGGCCGGTTTGTTAAATGCGCTTGAGCTGGTTGGCAAACCAATTGACCAAATAAAAGTAGTTATTAACGGGGCGGGGGCGGCGTCTGTATCCTGCGCCAAACTCTACCTCCGGCTTGGCGTCAGAAAAGAAAACATCGTCATGTTCGACAGCAAAGGCGTATTGTCAGACAAACGAACCGATCTTAATCCGGTGAAACAGGAATTTGTATGCCGCCGGCATTATCATTCCCTGGCTGAAGCCATGGTGGAATCCGATGTTTTCCTGGGCCTGTCGGTTGGAAATGTCGTTTCGAAAGAAATGATCCGCAGTATGGCAAAAAATCCCATTGTGTTTGCCATGGCCAACCCGACCCCGGAAATTTCGTACGAAGATGCTACAAATGTCCGTGATGATATCATCATGGCAACCGGAAGAAGTGACTATCCCAACCAAATTAATAATGTGCTGGGCTTTCCCTTTATTTTCCGCGGAGCGCTCGACGTCAGAGCAAGGGTGATTAATGAGGAAATGAAGATTGCCGCGGTCCGGGCCCTGGCAAACCTGGCCAAAGAATACGTGCCCGAACTGGTCACCAAGGCTTACAATATGGAAAACATTGTTTACGGAAAAGAATACATCATCCCAAAACCACTCGATCCACGTCTGATCACTACCGTTTCTCCGGCTGTGGCCAAAGCGGCCATGGATTCCGGGGTAGCACGAAAGCCTATTGAAGACTGGGAGGCATACGAACAGGAACTTGGCACCCGTCTTGGACTGGAAAATAAACTGATTATGACCATTTGCAACAAAGCCCGGCAGAATCCGAAGAAAGTGGTCTTTGCCGATGCCAACAACCTGAAGGTATTGAAAGCAGCGCGCTTTGTAGCCGACCAGGGAATTGCCCACCCGATTCTTATGGGAAACCGAACAGAAATCGAACAGATCGTCAACAAGAACATGCTCGAGATGACAGACATTCCCATTGTTGACATTCACCGGGAGGTAAGCGAAGCTAAACGGCAGCGTTTTGCCCAAATACTCTTTGAAAAACGAAAACGCAAGGGCATGAGTTTCGAAGAAGCCCTGGACAAAATGTACAACCACGACTATTTCGGATGTATGATGGTGGAAACCGGTGAAGCTGATGCCTTTATCTCCGGGTTTTCGCATAAATATGCCGACGCCATCCGCCCGGCCATCCATGTGATCGGCCCCAGGGAAGAGTTTCCCCACATTGCCGGCATGTACCTGATGCTTACCCGAAAAGGCCCCCTGTTCCTGGCCGACACCACTGTCAACTCAGACCCCGACGCACAAACCATCGCCGACACGACCGTGCTGGTGGCCAACGAGGTTAAACGGTTTAAAATTGAACCGCTCATCGCCATCCTGAGCTACTCGAACTTTGGCGCATTTAAAGGCAAAGGCAGCCCGATCAGGGCCGGGGAAGCAGTAAAAATACTGCACCAAACCCATCCCCAGCTGATCGTGGATGGCGAGATGCAAGCTAATTACGCACTGAACGGCGCCCTGAGGCATAAGAAATTTCCCTTTACCAAACTGAAAGATATGGATGCCAACGTACTGATCTTCCCCAACCTGAGCTCAGGGAATATCCTGTACAAGGTCTTACAGGAATTGGGAGCCGCGAAGGCCATCGGCCCGATCCTGCTGGGCATGAAAAAACCCATCCATGTGCTGCAGATGGAAAGCTCGGTAAGGGAAATAATCAACCTGACTGCCATCGCGGTAGTCGATGCCCAGGATGCCAGAGTCAGTTAATCAAATCGAATCCGCAAAACGGAACCAATACTTCGGGCACACGGATACCTTCGGGAGTTTGGTTATTCTCAAGCAAGGCAGCCACAATGCGCGGCAGGGCCAGGGCGCTGCCGTTCAAGGTGTGGGCGATAACCGGTTTTTTGGTTTGCTCGTCGCGGTAACGCAGTTTCAGCCGGTTGGCCTGGAACGATTCAAAATTGGAAACCGAACTCACTTCGAGCCATTTTTCCTGGGCTGCGGAAAACACTTCAAAGTCGTAAGTAAGGGCCGAGGTGAAGCTCATATCGCCGCCGCACAAACGCAGGATGCGGTAAGGCAATCCCAGTTTCCGGACCAGGCTTTCCACATGGGCCACCATTTCGTCCAGCACCTGGTAGCTGTTGTCGGGATGGGCAATTTGCACAATCTCCACTTTGTCAAATTGGTGCAGGCGGTTCAATCCGCGTACATCTTTGCCGTACGAGCCGGCCTCGCGGCGGAAGCAGGCGCTGTAAGCGGTATTTTTTACGGGAAGGTCTTTGGCTTCCACAATCACATCGCGGTACAGGTTGGTTACCGGCACTTCGGCCGTGGGAATCAGGTACAAATTATCTTCGGTCACATGGTACATCTGCCCTTCTTTATCGGGCAGCTGGCCGGTACCAAAGCCGCTGTCTTCGTTCACCATCAGCGGGGGTTGAATTTCGAGGTAGCCTGCTTTGTCCGCTTCATTTAAAAAGAAGTTGATCAGTGCCCGCTGCAAGCGGGCGCCTTTCCCTTTGTATACCGGGAACCCGGCTCCGGTCAGTTTTACGCCCAATTCAAAATCGATCAGATTGTATTTCGAGGCCAACTCCCAGTGGGGCAATTTACCGGCGCCGAGAGCAGGCAGGTTGCCGCCTGATTTCACCACCAGGTTGTCTTCGGGCGTTCTCCCCGCGGGTACCAGTTCGGCGGGCAGGTTGGGCAGTTGCACCTGTAATTCAAATACCTGTTCGTCAATCTTCGAAAAATCGTCATCCAACTGTTTGATGGTTTCTTTCAGCTCGGTGGTACGCTCTTTGGCCAAGTTGGCTTCATCCTGTTTTCCTTCGCGGAATAACTGCCCGATCTCTTTCGACAATTTATTCATCTCGGCTTTCACCTGGTCGGCTTTTGCCTGAGTTTCATTCTTCTTTTTATACAGATCGATGATTTGACCGACAATACCGGCTGCATCGAAATTTTTCTTTTTCAGCTTTTCAACAACCAATTCGGGGTTTTCCTGAATAAAACGTAGATTGAGCATTTTGAACAGATTTTTAAGGTCACTGACCCGATTTTACTATTTTCGATATCGTACTAAAAACAAAAACTCAGACCAATTTACCGATCAGATCCGGTGTTGTTTGGTTCTGCCGGCCAAAGTTATAAAATAAAAAATCTCCTGCCTCAAACCAGACAGGAGATTCTTTTTTGCTTATCTTAATATCGTCTTAGTTTGCTGCCACAACGGGCTCAACAGACACATACGACCTGTTGTCTTTTTTCTTTCTGAAAACGACAGTGCCATCAATCAGGGCAAATAACGTATGATCTTTTCCCAGACCAACATTATCACCAGGATGATGAGAAGTTCCGCGCTGACGAACCAAAATGTTGCCAGCTTTGCAAACCTGACCGCCGTAGATTTTTACGCCGAGTCGTTTACTTTCCGATTCGCGTCCGTTCTTCGAACTACCGACACCTTTCTTATGAGCCATGGTTAATGAATGTTTTTAGGGTTATCCAATAATTTCTTCAATCTGAATCTGAGTTAAATACTGCCGGTGACCATTTTTCTTTTTGTAACCTTTTCTTCTTTTCTTTTTGAAGACGATTACTTTTTCACCTTTCAGGTGGTCCAATACTTTGGCGGTTACTTTAGCTCCTTCGACAACCGGGGTGCCGATTTTAATGGCGCCTTCGTTGTCAACCAAAAGAACTTTCTCAAATTCTACATTTTCGCCTGCTGCTGTTTCGAGGCGGTGAACAAACAATTTTTTGTCTTTCTCGACACGGAATTGCTGTCCGGCAATTTCTACAATCGCGTACATCTTGTGCTATTTTTTATTTTCTTCGGAAGGCGGGAAATCGTTTGAAAGTCCACTTGTTGAGCCTGCCCGAAACTTTGGTCTGCAAAAGTAGCTATTTTTTAACGACTGCCAAAAATTTCAGATTCTTTTTTAGTAAAAATGAAAAGCCAAACGATCTGTCTTCCTACTTGTTGGGGAAAATAACCGGTTAAGAATCCGGCTAAGGTAACGCGATTCAGTAAAACAATTGTTATATTTGCTCATTACACCTTCTCGGCTTGTATTATGCAAAAAGTACGATTAAACATTCTGGGCCTGTCTGTTAGCCAAACTCAATCCGGCGCTTACGCGCTGGTTCTGGCCGAAGAAAACGGGGACCGGAGGATTCCGATTATCATCGGACCAGTTGAAGCCCAGGCCATTGCCATCCAGCTTGAAGGGCTGAAACCACCTCGTCCGCTTACCCACGATTTGTTTAAAAACTTGTCTGTCGCTTTCGATATTCATATCTCCGAAGTCATCATCTACAAACTGGAAGAAGGGATTTTCTTTTCGGAACTGGTTTGTGAAATGGGAAACCAGGAAACCCGGATCGACTCCAGGACCTCGGATGCTGTTGCCCTGGCCTTACGGTTTAAGTGCCCGATTTATACCACCGAAGATATTTTGAGCAAAGCCGGAATCATCCTGGATCCGGAAAGCCCGTCGATGGCCGACTTTGAGGGCGAGGAAGACGAGCGAAAAAGTCAGAAGAAAGAATCCGAGTTTGACCGGTTCACGGTAAAAGAACTGACCGACATGATGAATGAAGCGATCAAAAACGAGAACTACGAACGGGCATCGAAAATACGCGATGAAATTAACCGACGAAAAAAATAACTCCTGACGAATGAAACAAGTTATCCTCGGGCTCACCCTGCTGATCTTTCTGGTCGGTTCCGTATCCGGTATTGCCTCAGCCGCTTCGCAGGAAGAACCGGTCGTCCCGACCGAAGAAATCCTGACTGAAAGTCCGTCCGGTAACACATCAAATATCCTGTTATCATCCGGGCATCAGCGTTCATTCAGTTTCATGACGATCCTGCGCGGCCTGTTGGGTATGCTGGTTTTGGTTGCCCTGGGGGCGCTTTTTTCCCGAAACCGGAAACACATTCCCTGGAAATCGGTTGGCGTAGGATTGATTTTTCAGCTTGTTCTGGCGGTAGGGGTGCTGTATGTCCCGTTTATTCGCGCCGGCTTCGATTTTTTCGGGAGGATCTTTGTAAAAATACTCGATTTCACCAAAGTTGGAAGCGAATTCCTGTTTGGTTCGCTGATCGACATGAACCAATTCGGATCCATATTCGCTTTCCAGATTTTGCCGACCATCATTTTCTTCTCTGCTCTGACCAGCCTGCTGTTTTACTGGGGAATCATCCAGCGGATCGTATGGGCCCTGGCTTGGCTTTTCACCCGGCTGATGAAATTATCGGGCGCGGAGGCGCTTTCGGTGGCCGGGAACATCTTTTTAGGCCAAACCGAATCGCCCCTGATGATAAAAGCCTACCTGTCGAAAATGAATGATTCCGAAATGATGCTCGTGATGACCGGTGGAATGGCGACGATGGCCGGAGGCGTTTTGGCCGCTTACATTGGCATGCTGGGAGGGGATGACCCCCTGCTCCGGCTCGAATTTGCCAAACACCTGCTCACCGCTTCGGTTATGGCTGCACCCGGGGCCGTTATTTTTTCGAAGATGATCTTTCCAAATCCCGACTCGGTGAATAAAGATGTAGAAGTCAGCAAAGATAAAATTGGCAGCAACACCCTCGACGCCATCACCAACGGGACCACCGACGGAATAAAACTGGCCGTCAATGTGGCCGGCATGCTGCTCGCTTTCCTGGCCTTGATCGCCATGTTTAACTTTACGATCGGTAAATTTGGTTCGTGGACCGGACTGAATGAACTGATTGCAACCGGAACCAACGGTCGGTTCCATGAACTGTCGCTCCAGTTTCTGCTGGGTTACCTGTTTGCCCCCATCATGTGGCTGATTGGCATCTGCCCGCAGGACATCATGCTTGCCGGCCGGTTACTGGGCGAAAAACTGATCCTGACCGAATTTATCGGCTACATCAGCTTGTCCGACTTAAAGGCAGCCGGCGCTTTCGTTGAGCAGAAATCGGTGATCATGGCCACTTACGTATTATGCGGTTTTGCCAATTTTGCCTCCATTGGCATTCAAATCGGCGGAATCGGGGCATTGGCGCCAAACAAACGGGTAGCGTTGTCGCGTCTTGGTTTATATGCCCTGCTGGCCGGAACGCTGGCTTCGCTCATGTCGGCCACCATCATCGGGATGATCCTCGGTTAATCATCAGGGACGGGACGTGCATACAGATGACGCGTCGTGCTGACACTTACCGGTGATGTTTTTGAATATTTAACCTAGTTGAGGCTTCATACGTAACAGAGATTAGTATTAACAAAAAAATCTCCGATATGAAGCAATTCCATGTGATTTTTCAGATCTTACTGGTTCTTTTGCTGTTAGCCGGATGCAAACAACAGCCCGAAATTGGTTTGTTGATGGATACAACCGCCCGGGAGCGTTGGGCAAAAGACCGGGATTCTTTCGTAAAGAAAGTAAATGAGCTCGGAGGGTCGGTTACGGTTAAGGTAGCTGATTCGGACGCCTCGGTACAATTCCAACAAGGTTTGGAGTTGATTAACGCCGGCGTGGATGTGCTGGTGATTATTCCGGTTGACATGACCGTTGCGGCAGGCATTGTAAAAATGGCAAAAAAGCAAAACATCCCGGTCATTTCATACGACCGGTTAATCAAAGACAGCGATATCGATTTCTATGTATCAACCGACAACATCAATGTGGGTGAGCAACAGGCCAACTTTTTGACAACCGTACAACCAACCGGCAACTATGTCCTAATTGGGGGCCCCACGTCCGACAACAACTCGTTTCAGCTTCACCTGGGCTGGATGAATGTTTTGCAACCGCTCATCGACAAAGGCGATATCAAACTGATCAGCCACCAGTTTGTCAAACGCTGGGAGCCTGAAGACGCCTATGTCATGATGAAACCCATTATTGCGGGCGGACAGGAAATTAACGCGGTGATTGCAGGAAACGACGCCCTGGCCGACGGGGTTATCAGAGCGCTTCAGGAACACGGGTTAGCCGGCAAAGTGCTGGTTGCCGGGCAGGACGCCGATATCGGGGCTATTCGCAATATCATTCTGGGGAACCAAACAATTACAGTTTACAAGCCGATCGAATCGTTGGCATTTAATGCCGCCGATGCGGCAATCAAGATGGCCAAAGGCAAAAACCCGTCCGAGAATATGGGCTTTACCGTGAACAACGGACACCGCCTCGTACCGGCTATTCTGCTGAACGGCCAGGTAGTAAACAAACAAAATATCCGTATGACGGTCATTTCTGAAGGATTTATTGCAGAACAGGAGATATTTGAGTAATACTGTGTTTCAAAATCCCTTCACCGGAGCGCGGAACAACATCCGCGCTTTTTTTACCACGAACTTTTCTGTCGGATTTTGGGTATTCAACCGAAAACCTGTAACTTTCCCCATTCATTCATCATCGGGATATCGATTTTTCTGAAAGAAGTACAGCATGAGACAATACCTTGATTTACTGGACCATATTACAAAAAACGGTGTAGAGAAAAGCGACCGTACCGGAACCGGGACCATGAGTGTGTTTGGTTACCAGATGCGTTTTAACCTGGAAGAAGGTTTTCCGGCGCTGACAACCAAAAAGTTACACCTAAAATCGATCATTTACGAATTGTTGTGGTTCCTGGCCGGCGACACCAACATCAAATACCTGACCGACAACGGTGTTAAAATCTGGAACGAATGGGCCGACAAGGACGGAAACCTGGGCCATATTTACGGATACCAATGGCGCTCGTGGCCTACGCCCGATGGCAAACACATTGACCAGATCAGCCAGGTAGCCGACAGCATAAAAAACAACCCCGACTCGCGGCGCCACATCGTGAGCGCCTGGAACGTGGGCGAACTCGACCAAATGAACCTGCCCCCCTGCCATTTGCTGTTCCAGTTTTATGTGGCAGACGGCAAATTGTCGTGCCAGCTTTACCAGCGCAGTTGCGATGTATTTCTGGGTGTTCCGTTCAACATTGCATCGTATGCCTTGTTAACCTTGATGATGGCCCAGGTGTGCGGACTAAAACCGGGAGATTTTGTGTGGACCGGAGGCGATGTGCACATCTACCTTAACCACCAGGAACAGGTAAAACTGCAACTGACCCGTACGCCCAAAAAATTACCGGAGATGAAAATCAACCCGGATGTGAAATCCATCTTCGATTTCAAATACGAAGATTTTGAGTTAGTTAATTACGAGGCCGATCCCCATATTCGCGGAAAAGTTTCGGTTTAAAAACAGTTGTACGGGAGCTCAGCCAACAGCGGCTTACTCCGGAACGGCATCATAAATTCAAAAACCATGATCCACGAAAATATTTCCATTATTGTTGCTGTTGCCAAAAACTTCGCGATCGGCAAAAACAACGATTTGCTTTTTCACCTGCCCAACGACCTGAAACATTTTAAAGAAATTACTCTGGGCCATAGCCTGATTATGGGCAGAAATACCCTGCTCTCGCTGCCCAAATGGCCTTTACCCAACCGCCGGCATATTGTTATTACCGATAAACCCGATGATTATTTTGAAGGATGCGAAACGGTTTTTTCGATCGAAGAAGCCATTGGGAAAGTAAAAGACGAGCAGGAAGTATTTGTGATTGGCGGCGGGATGATTTACCGCCAGTTTTATCCTTTGGCCGGGAAACTTTACCTCACCCTGGTTCATAAAGATTTTGACGCTGATGTTTATTTCCCGGAAGTGAAATACGAAGAATGGGAAGAACTCAGCCGGGAAGACTTCTACGACGGGAAGAACCAATTCGATTACTCATACATCAATCTGAAACGAAAATAAAAAATGTCCCGGACCGTGTAAAGTCCGGGACATTTCGTTTATAGTCAGCCAACCGTGCGCTTACAGGCCATCAAGGCCTGATCAATTTTTATTTCCCTTCCCGGGATGACCGGTCTTCCCTTTCGTCGCCCAACCGCCGCTTTTTCCCTTATCCTTATAGTTCGCGATATGTTCGGCATTGTACTGCTGGGGCCTATCGGTATGCAGGTCCAACTCCACTTTAGCCGCCCTTCTCAGGTTAACATCCACAAAGGCTAAGGGCAGATTGACACCTACTTGCCAGTTTCGCCCGTTCAGGTAAATATACACCCCCTTTTGTACATCGTAGTAGAAGTTGTGCTCGGGGAAGTATACATGCCGGGTTTTAGCCCGGTAGCCGTGTGCCGGCGCCCAGGGCGGCGGACCTCCCGGCTTTTTTCCCTGTGCCGGAGAAAGCAGGGGAAGCGCCAGGCTTAATGTCAGCAGCATCAGAAAAGCTGTCAGTTTGTTTTTCATTTTCATGATTCGTTCGTCTTTTTTTTGTTTTTACAGGCCAAGCGGTCTGGTATATGGAAATACTTTCAACATAATTAAACCGTCAGCCAGGGTTAATTATTGTATCCATCTCTTCCGGCAAACAATAAAAATTTTACGAACAGATCATTTTCTTTCCAGCAGGCAACTCCTCCGCCGCTAAAACCCGGGTTTGTGTTTTTTGGTAACGGAACGATTATTCATCGCCCGGCATTTAGTAACTTTGAGCAATGAGTATCGCCTTAAATATCGGTTTCGATGCCCAAAAGGCTTTTCTGAATACGACGGGTCCCGGAAATTATAGCCGCAATACCATCAACGCGTTATGCAGCTGTTACCCGGGAAACGGGTACTTTTTATTTACGCCGAAGAAAAATACCGGTTTGTATACCGCCCCGTCGCCTGCCGCGGTGATCGCACCCGAAAATATCTGGTGGAACAGCGTCAAACCGCTTTGGAGAACGTATAAAATCACCGAACTGGCGGTAAAATCGGGCCTGCATATTTACCACGGGTTAAGCCATGAACTCCCGGTTGGACTCGAAAAAACCGGAATCAAAAGCCTGGTGACCATCCACGATTTGATTTTCATCCGCTTCCCACGGTTTTACCGGGCTGCCGACCGCCGCACCTTGTTCCGCCGCTACAAACATGCCTGCCAAACTGCCGGTCAGATTATCTCTGTCAGTCATCAAACAAAACGCGATATCGTTGAATACCTTCATGTGCAGGAAGAAAAAATTGACGTGCTTTACCAGTCGGTCAATCCGCTTTTCTTTCAAAAAAACCTGCCCGAGGAACTGGAACAGACCAGGAGGCTCTACAGCCTGCCTGCCAAATTTATCCTGGCTCCCGGCGCCATTGAGGCCCGGAAAAACCTGGGCGCCACCTTAGACGCCTTGTTAACCGGAAACATCGATATGCCGCTGGTTGTAACGGGCAAAGCCACCAAATACATGAATACCCTCCGTTCGCAGATCCAATCGCTGGGCAAACAGTTGATTTTTTTGCGCCAGGTGACCGACCAGGAACTCAGTCACCTGTACCAGATGGCCGAGCTGACTGTTTTCCCATCGGTTTTCGAAGGCTTTGGCCTGCCTGTTGCCGAAGCGCAGGCATGCGGTTGTGCAGTCCTCACGTCGAACATCAGCAGCATGCCCGAAGCTGGCGGCGATGCAGCTTATTACATCAATCCCGCCGATCCGGAAGAAATTGCCGAAGGCATCAAACAAATTTTGAGAAATCCTTCATTGAAAGAAGAACTGAGCGTGAACGGCCGGATTAATGCCGAACGTTTTCGCCCTGAAAAATATGCCAAATCATTAATGAACCTTTATTTACACTTACATCATGCATGAAGATCTGAAAAGCGCGCTGGACGTTTTATATAAAGGAGGAATCATTCTGTACCCCACAGAGACCATTTGGGGACTGGGCTGCGATGCGACCAACGAAGCTGCCGTGAAACGCGTGTACGAAATAAAAAAACGGGCCGACTCGAAAAGTATGCTGGTTTTAATGGAGAACATTAACCTGCTGGAGCGATATGTTGCCGAAGTGCCCGAAATTGCTTACAGCCTGATTGAGGTGAATGACAAACCCATGACCATTATTTACCCCGGGGCCAAAAACCTGGCCAAAAACCTGATCGCAGAAGACGGCACCGTCGGGATCAGGATCACCTCGGAAGAGTTTACGCGCGAACTGATCAGGCGCTTTAAAAAACCCATCGTTTCTACATCGGCCAACATCAGCGGCGAAAAATCGCCCTCTTTTTTTGCCGAAATCAGTGATGAAATAAAAGCCGCGGTTGATTATGTCGTCAACTACCGGCAAGAGGAAACAGTTCCCGCCAAACCATCAAGCATCATTAAACTTGGTCTTGGCGGCGAGATCGTGATTTTGAGGGAATAGCCCGGGCCGAACCGGCAAAAAGAAGCTACACGAACAGGTTTTTTTGTGAACGGATCAAGTCATCCTGAACTCGTTTCAGGATCTCATTGAACAACAGACCCGGAAATAAATTCGGAGTGACCAGATTCTCAAAAATTAAGGGCTTTTGTACAGCCCCGACCTTCTCAAAATCCTGCTCGTGCAGCCTCTTTCAATAGCTTACGGCTTATTTCTTAATCACTCTCCCCGAGCCCAGCACGGTTTGATCGATTAACGGCCGACCGGTATAGGTGACGTTGCCCGAACCGGCAATTGTAATTTTCAACGCGCGTTCAGCATTGACATCGGCGCCTCCCGAACCGGAAATTTTAACCGAAACATCGTCGGACGCAAAGCCGAAGCCCTTGTAACTGCCTGATCCGGAAACAGCTATACTCAGGTCTTCAGCTTTCCCGTTCCCGGCCAATTCAACCCGGCCGCTCCCGGAGATGGTTGCTTTTACCCGTTCGGCCTTGAGGTTGTCGAGCAAAATATCACCGCTGCCGCTAACCGACATGTTCAGAATACGGGTATTAATTTCGCCGTCGTTATAAATTTGCCCGGAGCCCGAGACCGTAAGTGCGCCAATTTCAGGAACCGTGATAAAGATTTCGATTTTACCCGGATCAAAGTCTTTCCAGAACAGGTTTTTATTGGGGAAACGAATGATTAACTCACGCCCCTTCACTTCAGTAATGATCTGTTCAAGCGTTGATTCTTTAGCAACAATTTCGATGGATTGGGTGCTCCCCTGTTCCAGGTGGAGTTTTCCGGGAATCCGAAACGAGATTTCAGAAAAAGCCGGAACTTCGCGGGTTTCCTCGCCTGCCTGAACAAACGAAACACAAAAGATCAGTGCAACTAAGACGAGGGTTGTTTTCAGTTTTGTCTTCATGATTTTCACTTCATTTAATTAATTATTGTTTTCTGAGGGCCTATCCCAACTCAATGTGATTAAAGACTGTGTTTTTGCCCGAATGTTGCTTCAATCAACCGACTGATCAATTCAGATCGAAAATTCCGTCGGGGCAATCAAGTTCAATTTCCTGATTTTCTTCATCAAAACGAATTAAAAAGTCGTCGCTGAAAGGGACCAAAACCTCTTTCCCTTTGTAATCCAGCTGAAAAATCAGATTTCCCGAATAATCGTCAACCTGTTCAATCAATCCGATGAAACCCAGCTTGCTGTCGAAAAATTTATAACCTACCAGTTGATGGAACAGCACGTCTTCTTCCTCATTCAGCCAGTCGTCTTTCCCGATAAAAACCGGCAAACCAATTAACCGGCGGGCCTGGTTTTCGTCGTCAACCCAGTCAAACTGAAGCAAGGCCGATTCGTTCGAACGGAAGCGAACGCCATCTGCTTTCAGGAAAAAGGGAACCAGCAGCCCGTCAATTTCGAGAAATAAGGTCGGTTCCTCTTCCAAACTATCTGCAAAGCCGGGGTCGAGTATGAGCACGAGTTCTCCTCTGACTCCGTGGGTTTTCTGCAAATAGCCAATTTTCAGACAATCGTCTTTTCGTATGGTTTCCATGAAAGCAAAATTAAAAAAAGCGGTTGTAATTACGACCGCTTTTCGTATATCAGGTGTATAAATACCGTTTTATATTTCGTTTCGGCGTCTTTTCAAATTCCTGATCAACCAGCTCAACGCGGGCAATCTGGCTGTATTTGGGCAGGTCGCGGTTTGTTGCCAGCCGGTTTTCCTCCATAATCCGAAGCAACTGATCATCCGAAACATGGTGGGCCAACATGGCTTCCCGGTCGGGAAAAACCAGCGCTACCAGTTTGTCGTCGCGGCCAATCACCACGCATTCGAGCACGTAGGACTGGTTAGACAGCCTGGCCTCAATTTCTTCGGGATAAATATTCTGGCCCGAAGGTCCGAGCAACATGTTTTTGCTGCGCCCGCGAATAAAGATGTAATTATTGCGATCGATCAGCCCAAGATCGCCGGTATGCAGCCAGCCTTCCTCATCGATTGCCTGCGCGGTGGCTTCTTCATTTTTATAATAGCCCGACATGACATGATCTCCTTTCACCAGTATTTCTCCAACTTCGCGGTAAGGGTCTGCCGAATCGATGCGCACCTGCATGCGGTCGACCAGTTTACCGGCAGAAAACGGTTGCGTGGTATTCCAGGCATCGTACGAAATCAGCGGGCCGCATTCGGTCATTCCGTAGCCGATGGTAAAGGGGAACCTGATTTTACGGAAAAACAGTTCGACTTCGCGACTCAGCGGGGCTCCGCCAATCACAATTTCGTAAAAGCGTCCACCAAAGGTTTCAACCAGTTTCTCCCTGACTTTTTTATGGATGATCGTTGAAATTCCGGGTACTTTCATCAGGAATCTCATCACCGGCTTGTCAATGGCCGGCAAAATTTGTTTTTTATAGATTTTTTCAATCACCAACGGAACTGACAGGATCAGGTGCGGCTTTACTTCCCGGAAGGCTTTCACGATGACTTGCGGGGTGGGCGCTTTGGTTAAGAAAGTAATGTGGCAACCCAGCGTTACCGGGAACAAAAATTCGAACAGCAATCCAAACACGTGCGCCATCGGCAAAAAAGATACAATCTGGTGCCCTACCTGCAGGGGCATATGTTCCCGTGCGAAAATAATATTGGAATACAGGCTTTTGGCCGTTAACATCACCCCTTTGGTAAAACCCGAAGTGCCCGACGTATAGGAAATCACGCATACCGCGTCATCTGCCAGCTCGTCCAACTGAAATTCCTGAGCAGAAAGCTGTTGCGCAAGCTCTGCGCTGTGTTCCCAAGCCAGAGCTAAATCGGGTGATTTACCCGCCAACACGCTCATACTGCTTAAACTGACGACGCCCTCCAGGCCGAGCATCTCGTTCATTTCCAGTTTTTCGAACAACGAGTCAATGGCGAATAACAGCTTCGACTCGGAGTGGCGGATGATGTGATGGACGTCCAGCGGATTGAAATCGGGAAGAACAGGAACAGCAACGGCTCCATACGAAATCACAGCCAGGAAGGTAACTCCCCAGTCAGAAGAGTTTCGTCCGAACAACGCTACTTTATCTCCTTTTTGGATGCCGCTTTTTTTAAAAAAATGATGGATTTGTTTGATCAGTTTGGCAACGTCGCCGTAAGTGTAAATTTTTCCTTCATAATCAGAGAAAACAGGCAGTTCCCGGTGCCTGGCAAATGTTTTTTGGTACAAGTCAATCAGTCCGGGAGCCCTGGTGTGCATATTCATAAAATCAGTTTTTTTCAGGTTAGCGATGGTTATTTGCCCGCGTTAACGACGGCCATGATCCGGTCAACAGCATCCGTAACATGCTCTGTTGAAGTCATCCCAAGCGTCATGGCGTGAACGTTTCCGCTTTCGATGGCAAATTTAATCGATTCTTGTCGTTGATCCGAATTTGTCCATCCACCTGCACCAAAAATTTTCATTCCAATCACCCCTTTTCCATGATCAGCGGCTGTTTTTAACAGCGCCATAATTTGTTCCGGGCTGCCGTCCATCGCTACCTGCCCGGGGTTGATCCGGGCCAGGATGACATCGACCCAGGGGTCTTCAACGGCAACTTTCATGGCATCAAAATTATGACACGAAACGCCCAGGGTTTTTACCAGTCCTTTTTGCTTGGCTGCGCTCAGTTCGTCGCGCATGCCGGCCTTCGTTTTTATCCAGTCGCCGCTGGTCATGCAATGTAACAGGACGAGATCGAGATAATCCGTATTCAGTTCCTTGCGGAAGCGGTCAAGCGTTTGCGACACCGGAGTTAGCTTGTTCCAACTGGTCTCCGTTGTCCAGATTTTGGTCATGATCTGGCATTGATCGCGCGGCACTTCTTTTAAGAAACGCGAGACAAAGTCGTGAGTTCCGTACGAGTCGGCCGTATCAATAAAGGTAACGCCGCGTTCGTGTGCCGTACGGGCAATACGGATAAATGAATCAAAGCCCATACGGGTAAAATCCGATTGGCGGGCATGGCCGCTCGTTCCGGTTCCCAGCGCCAGGCGTGAAACTTTCAAACCGGACTTGCCCAGGTTTACCTGGTCGATCACCGATGGTGGGGTATACGAAAAACCGGAAAAGGTAAAACCGGCTGAGACGGCCGCCAAACCGGCTGCTCCTGTCTTCATAAACTCCCTGCGCGTGATATTCTTCATGTGAAACGAGTTTAGTTGTTAATAACGGTTTATAACTATTTTTTTAAGGACATTGAATGCCAGACATCAGAACAGCATAAAATAAACCTTTCGAAATATAATAATAATCAATCAATTAACCATACTGAAAGAACAATCAAACGATTCAGATAGTTTTACCCTGACTAAGATTTTTACTCCTCCCCTTTCTTTGGGCTGTTTTAAAACAAATCAGGCTTTAAGTCGAACTCAGTTTTTTGTTATTTTTGGTTACAAAAATTTACTAAACTCTTAAATTAAAAGACAATGAAGAAGATTCTACTGATCCTGATTGTTTCTGTTTTCACCCTTGGAGCATATGCTCAGAATGTGCAACTCCATTACGACTTTGGCGAAAATCGCAAACTGGTTACGACCACGGTTGAAATGTTCCGGCCCGACAAATACGGTTCAACCTTCTTTTTTATTGATATGGATTACGGCACCGACGAGCGAAATGTTGATAATGGTATTTCGTTGGCTTACTGGGAAATTGCCCGTGCCTTTAAGTGGAAAGAAACCCAGGCGATTATGCCGCGTGCAGAATTCAACGGCGGTACCATGTCGATTGGCGGAAACACGTTTATTCCGATTGAACATTGTTGGCTGGCTGGTATTGAGCACACCTGGGCTTCTGCCGACTTTTCAAGGATCCTGACCTTACAGGGAAACTACAAATACATTAAAGATAAAGAAGATGCTTCCTTTCAGCTTACCGCAGTCTGGACGGTTAAAATGCTGGAAGGAAAACTTGCCTTTACAGGTTTCGCCGATTTCTGGAAAGAAGAAATGTTCTGGGGAACTGATTACCGTTTCCTGACCGAACCTCAGTTGTGGTATAATTTCTGCCCTAATTTTGCTGCCGGTACCGAGATTGAGATCAGCAATAATTTTGCTAAAGATGGTTTCCAGGTGAACCCGACCCTGGCTGTGAAATACACCTTTTAACTGATACCCCATGATCAAAAAATTCTTCAAACTCGATGAAAACAAAACGACGGTAAAAACCGAAGTTCTGGCAGGTATCACTACCTTTATGACCATGGCCTATATCCTGGCCGTTAATCCCGGTATATTGAGTGCAACCGGAATGGACAAACATGCTATTTTCACGGCAACCGCCCTTTCGTCGGTCATTGCCACCCTGGTGATGGCCTTGGTTGCCCGTTTGCCCTTTGCCCTGGCCCCGGGAATGGGCTTGAATGCGTTTTTTGCATTTACCGTTGTTTTGGGAATGGGTTACAGCTGGCAATTTGCGCTGACTGCAGTTTTCCTCGAAGGGATTATTTTCATTATTTTAACGGCCTTTAATATTCGCGAACTGATTGTCAACGCCATCCCCTTATCGATGAAACATGCCGTTTCGGCGGGTATTGGTTTGTTCATTGCCTTCATTGGTTTACAAAATGCCGGAATTATTGTCAACAACGATGCCGTATTGGTTGGCCTGGGCGACATGGGTTCCGCCCCTGTTTTAGTGGCTTTCTTTGGCATTGTGCTGATTGGCATTCTGTTGGCCCTGAAAATAAAAGGCGCTTTGCTGATTGGTATTTTTGCCGCCACCGTGGTTGGGATCCCGTTTGGAGTGACCCACCTTCCTGAAGGTCATTTGGTGGATATACCGCCATCCGTTGCGCCGATTTTCTGGCAATTTGATTTCTCCCAGGTATTGAGCATCGATATGCTGATCGTCCTGTTCACCTTCCTGTTTGTTGATATGTTCGATACGGTTGGTACGCTGGTTGGCGTTTCATCAAAAGCCAACATGCTCGACAAGGAAGGCCGCGTACCCCGGGTCAAACAGGCACTGTTTGCCGATGCTGTTGGTACCACCTGCGGTGCGATACTGGGAACCAGCACGGTAACCACTTACGTTGAAAGTGCAGCCGGTGTTGCCGAAGGCGGCCGTACCGGGCTGACCTCGTTAACCACGGCCGGATTATTCCTGATCGCCTTATTCTTTGCGCCTTTGTTCACGATGATTCCGGGCGCCGCAACAGCGCCGGCGTTGGTCGTTGTGGGCTTGTTTATGTTGTCGCCAATCCTGAAAGTCGACCTGGACGATTTTACCGAATCAATCCCGGCATTCCTGACCATCATCATGATGCCGCTGGCCTACAGCATTGCCGAAGGGATCGTGTTCGGGATGTTATCGTATGTTTTGTTAAAAGTATTGACAGGTAAGTTCAAACAAGTTTCCGTCGTCATGTACGTGCTGGCGTTCTTGTTTGTGCTCAAGTTTTTTATTCATTAACGCCTGAAAAACCATAAAAAAAGCTCCCTCAGTTCAGGGAGCTTTTTTTGTTTCCAGAAAATGGTCGTCGTTATTTTTTCTTCTTTTTAATTACATAGTAGGCAGCGCCTCCTGCAACAGCAACAACCACAATGACAATAATAACGGTCGATTTACTGTTTTCAGCTCCCTGCTCCGCTTCGTAAAATACCGGATCCATGTCATCAATCGACAGGGTATCTTCCATTTCAAACAAATCTTCCTGCTGGGCAACAGCAGTATCTACATTTCCAAAGGCCAGAAATACCGTCATGGCCAAAATAATCATTAACTTTTTCATGCGTATGTTATTTTAATTAAACCTGTTTATTGAATTTGCCAATTCATCATATTTTCCTGCAATTTCAGGGTGAGACTCCCGGTAAGTATCGGCCAGCGCCAAAATAGCCGGCTTATACCGCGAATTGACCCGCAAACACTTTTTCAACGTTTCCCGCGCTTCGGCCAGCTTTCCTTCCTGCTGGTAGATTTTTGCCAGATCAACATAGGCGCTGAAATACTTTTTATTAGTCCCGATCAATTTCGCCAGATCTGTTTTCGCAGCAAGGTAATCGCCGGCCGCCATTTTCAGCTGAGCCGAAAGCTTTAGCGACGGTTCATAGTTTGCATTAATGGCCAGCGATTGATTAACTGCATCAAGCGATTCCCGGTTATTTCCCTGCAAATTTAAACTTTTTCCCAGCTTATAATAAAGGTGTTCATCTTTTTGATAGCTCTCCAGCGCTTTCCGGTAATAGCCAACAGCCTCCTCATAATCTTCATTTTCAAATGCTTTTGCCGCTTTTGCCGGAAACTTCGATTTTCGTTCTACAACAACACAAACCGGAACTCCCTCCACCATCACCTGATGGATGGTCCCCTCGGGCGGAAAATTCCCGTTCCGCAATTGTTCGGGATGAATATAACTGTTCCCGATAATGGCGTAATCCCAGTTGAAATCGTTTCGCTGGTGATAAGAGAAATGCTGAAACCCCACATTGGGTTCATTCCTGAAGTACCACTTTACCGGGAAATTGCTACCGACGACAACTTTCCCGCGTTGATCTTTTTCTTTCAGATGGGCCTGTAACCACTCGGCCCCGCTCCGCATGGTATGGTAATAGTAGTCGGTTTCATATTTTCCGTAGGCGCCATTTAGCCCGCCGGTAAACTGGTTGTAGTATAAATAATAATACGGATGCGCGTTGACCATAAACTTTAGCGGGTGAATAGCCAGGAAAATAAAAGCAACAGCCATTATTCCCCGGAGAACCGCGTTTTTATACCGTTGGAAAAGCCCGTGAAAACCAATCGCCGACAAAAGAACGACCGCCGGATAAACAAAAATGAAATGCCGCCAGGCGCCATACAGGTTGGCATTTTTAAGAATGACAAAAACCGGCGGGAAAAGAATGGAAAAAACAATGAATCCATAACTCAGCCGGTGCTTTTTTTCAATAATCCTTCCCGAAAAAACCAGAAACAATATCACTCCGGCAAACACAATCACCGGGATGGTAATCGCCATATACCTGGGCAAATAGTACCAGGGATGATAATCCGACCAGATGAAGTTTCCATCGAATATTTGCTGAATGGTTGTCGGGAAATGAGTCATCTTTTGGTACGATTGCCAGGGGTTCACCAGCGGGTTCTGCAACGCGTAAGGCCAAAGCAAAATGCCAATTAAATAACCCGCGGACGAAATGATCAATAAAAAAATAACGGTCCTAAAAGCATGCAGCCAGTCAAGCTTTCTGGTTTGAATATAGTCTGCAAAAAAATATAGAAAGCCTGCAAAAAGCAGATAAAAAGCCAATAAAATTCCTCCTGCCCTGATACCGACGGAAAAAGCAATACTTGCAATTAAAAGTGAAATCGTAATCGTTGGTTGTGACTTAAACTTGGTATAGGTTAATTTCAGTATATAGAATACTCCGGCAATATAAGCCAGGGCAAAAGGAATGTCTTTTAAATTATTTTGTAAATGGCCCAAAAAACGGGGTGACACGGCAAAAAGGGCCAGCGTTAAAATGGCCGCGCCATATCCTTTGAGCCAACGGGCAAACAAGGCGGTAACAAAAATGGCCAGCCAGCCCAGAAAACTGCTGAACAGGTGCCTGAACCCGAAAACATCCTGAATACCAAACCAGTGAATCAAAATCACGGCCAGGTTGTCGGGTGTTTGCCCGTAATATTGTAAGTGCGTTTTAGGTGTACTGAGTGCGTCCTGCACCTTGCCCATCGACGCATAATAATGGTACACTTTTTCGGCATGTTCGTGATGAACCTCCTCGTCGCCCGAAATGCCGGCATCGCGGCTGATGAGCAGTAAAGCTGCCAGCAGTCCGAATGCGAGAATAAAAAATACTATTTTCAGGCGACGTTCACTCATCAGGCTTCTTCTTCGTTTTCGTAAATCTTTTTAATAAAATAAAGCGGTCGCTTTTGCGATTCTTTGTAAATCCGGTAAACATACTCGCCAACCACCCCTAAAAAAATCAACTGGATGGATCCCAAAAAATAAATACTCAGCACCGTTGATGACCAGCCCAAAATAGCATAGCCCAAAACTTTGGAAATCAGCACATAAAAGCCGGCCAGCATAAAAACAATGGTTCCTACCAGGCCAAGTACCAAACAGATGCGGATAGGAAGGCGTGAAAATGAAAAAATGGCATCGGCCGCTAAAACAAGCAGCTTTCGCATATTCATCTTGGGCTCACCCTGCAGTCGGTCTTCACGCACGTATTCCACAAAACCCTGCCGAAACCCGATAAAGGTCCTCAAGCCGGGTAAATACCTGACCCGTTCTTCCAGCGAGAGCAAGGCTGTGAGCGCCTGCCGGTTCATCATCGAAAAATTACCGGCATTTTCGAGATCGTCCATCCTGGTCATTTTTTTAAAAAGGATATGGAACATGGAAGTCACCATGTTTTTCGTCCGGTTTCCTTTCCTGGCCATTCGTTTTCCGCTGACAATATCAAACCGACCCTCGCTCAGTTTCCTGTACATTTGGAACAACAGCTCCGGCGGATCCTGCAAATCACCGTCCATCATGGCCACATAATCGCCTTTTGTATATTCCAGGCCGGCCGTAAAAGCAGGTTGGTGCCCGAAATTCCGCGACAGCGACACCACTTTAATGTGCCGGTCGGCTTGCTGATGACCGATCAATTTAGCCAGGCTGCCATCGGCGCTGCCATCGTCGACAACTACAATTTCGAAACTGTCGGTAAATTCACTCAGCGATTTCACCGACCTGCCGATCAACTCATCAATCAGGCCTTCTTCATTATAGATTGGTATTACCAGCGAGATCTTCATGACATCCGTTTTTTAGTTTGTTTAGCATGCGGGAAGCCTTCCGGCCTCCCCATCCTAATGCTCACACAAAGCTCAAATCAAAGGTTTAGTTGGTTCAGTTTATGCTTTATGAGCCGTTCCGGGAACAGGAACTGGAAATTCCATATCTACCGGACCAAGTTTTATTTCTTTCGGACCCAGGTCCATATCTGACTTAAATATTTCGTCCCAGGCAATTTTTTTACCCGTGTAGGCAGCTGTTCTTCCCATAATTGCCGCCAGGGTTGAAAAGGCTGTTTGTTCGGCTTCGTTTACATATTCACCCGTACGAATAGCATGGACCAGGTGCATATGCTCCTGTACATAGGGAGGAATTTTCACTTTATCCATCTCCTGCCCTTCTTCATCTTTCGGATAAGCATACTTCCATTTCACCGAACCATCCAGGTTCCAGATCGTGTTCTGGCAGTTGGTATATCCTTCAGTTCCAATAATTAGTTCTCCTGTTCCGTTGGCGCAATTATCAATTTGCCGGCACATGCTGTGAGAGCTGACGCCGTTTCCGTACTCAAAGTCAATGCTGAAAAAGTCGTACTGGTCTCCCGTAATCCGGCGGGCTCGGCCTCCGTATCCGATGGCGCTTTCAGGATATTTACCCAGGAACCAGTTGATCACATCGATGTTGTGTACATGGGTATCCAGGATATGATCGCCGCACAGCCAGCAGAAGTTATTCCAGTTGCGGAGCATGTAAGTCATATCATCCCAACCCTCTTCGCGGGTGCGGAACCACACATGGTTTTGGTTCCAGAATGCTTTTGCCGAGGTAATTTTCCCGATTTCTCCGTTGGCTACCTGTTTGTAGGTTTCAATATAATCTTCCTGGTGGCGCCGTTGTGTTCCGGTAACCACGTTCAACCCAATTGCCTCGGCTTTTTTGGCGGTGGCAATAATAGAACGGATACCGACCGGGTCAACCGCCATCGGCTTTTCCATGAAAACGTGTTTCTTTTGCAAAACAGCTTCTTTAAAATGCTCGGGCCTGAACTGCGGCGGAGTCGCCAGAATCACTACATCAACGTCTTTCAGTGCCATTAGTTGCTTGTAGGAATCAAAACCAACGAAACAATTTTCTTCGGGGATTGGTCTTTTGTAGCTCTGAAAACGCTCACGACAGGCATCAATTTTATCCTGAAAAACATCGGCCAAAGCCACAATCTCCAAATCGGGTCCGGCGCTGATGAAGTTGATGGCAGCTCCTGTTCCGCGGTTTCCGGCGCCAACCAAACCGGCGCGGAGTTTTTTCCCGGCAGGAGCAGCCGAAAGAATCGGAGGTAAGCCCAATTCACGGTTCGATTTGGTTGATTTGCATGACGATAAAACCGCTCCTGCTCCCAACACTCCGATTCCGGCCAATGCCGTGGCGCCCAGGAAATTCCGGCGATTCATATTTTTTGATTGCTCAGTCATTTTGATTATCTCCTTTTATTATTCTATTGATTCATCTGCTTCACAAACAACACGAAATCCAATGTCAACTTTATCAGAGTACCACCAAATGGATTTTGGCATCTGCGGATCGGTCGTCAACCAGGCCTTGGTCCGGGTATAATCGCGTGCGGCGCTTCGAAGCTCACCGGCATCACTTTTAAACGATCCGCCGCGAACCACACGTTCCCTCCCGCTTTGCGGACCCCGGGGATTTTCGACAGGTTCATCTTTATACGTACTGTAAGTGTCCGGGGCATAAAAATCCAGACAAAATTCGGCCACATTGCCCAGCATGTTCTTCAATCCGAAAGGATTCGCCCGCACGGCCCCCGGTTCATTCGATTTCCCGCCGCTGTTGAGTTCATAAACCACATACGAATTTATGACAGTCGTATCGGGGCCAAACAACTTTCGGAAAACACCTTTTGAGCTGTAATCTTTAGGGCTTCCCTCAAACGGATAAGGCGTGTTTGTTCCGCCACGGGCGGCATATTCCCATTCGGCCTCGGTGGGCAAGCGGTATTTTTTACCGGTTACCTGCGACAACCATTTACAATACACATTGGCGGCATGCCAGCTCATGGTAATAGCAGGTCGGTCGCCCTTGCCCCAGCCCTGATCGGGCGCTCCCCAGGGCGGCGTGGGCCCGGTAATGCCATCCACCTCTTCGTTTGTTTCAACCGATTCTTTCCGCCCCTGCGACGAAGTAGCCATGAAAAAGGCCAGATATTCATCCCAGCTTACCTCGGTTTCGGCCATGAAAAAGCGGGAAACTTTTACCTTACGGACCGGCCCTTCGTCGTCTTTCCGGAATGGTTCATCTTTCGGGCTTCCCATATCAAAAGTCCCGCCCGGAACAGCAATCATTTTAAAAGCAACCCCTGTGCCGGGGACCTTCTCGGTAAAATCTTCGAATTTGCTTACCGGCGTCGCTTCATCATATATTTCGGTCACCTGGTTGATCAGGCCAAAATTGAGGTTATGCTCGTGTGTGGCATTCGGGTCGAAATGACCGACATGCAGGTGACAATTGAGGCAACTTAAATCTTGTTTACTGGTCAGGTAATACAGGTGTGCATCATCACCTTCGGGCGATAAGGTAGCCGGGAACAGGTTTTGATGACACTTCAGGCAGGATTCCTGGTAAACAAACTTCCGGGCATGTTCAAGCTTTCTTTTTTCTTCCCAGTTAAAATCGGCGCTGTCTTTAAACAACATGCCATAAACATCCTTAAACCCGTGTTTGGCCTTTGCCAGCAGGTGTCCTTCGCCTTTGGGCGGCAAATGACATTCAACACAATGCACAACAACACCGGAACGGTTATTATAATGGGTCGATAGTCTCCAGCTTTGCTCGGCATGCGGATGCACATGGCACGACATGCAGTATTCGTCGGTCGCGGTATAATGAATGAGTTTATTGCTTAAGGTAAGAACAAAAATACAGGCCAGTACCCCAAGCAGGATAAACCAAAGATACGCCTTGCCTCCTTTAAAAGGATTGTTAAGTTTGAATTTCATCTCCCGTTCAATATAGTTTTACTGGCAAATTAGTTCTCCAAATCTAATACAGGCCAGTTAGCCACCTTTTAAGCAGCGTTTAGACACGGATTACCATTGGGTTAACCGATGGGTTAAATTCGTCGGATCATCAAAAAAATACCGATGCAAAACGCTGATTAGCAAGGACTAATAAAATACGGGAAAACTTGAATTTCGAGAGTGATTTTTTTCAGTTCGTCTATTCAATTAACCTGTTTGGTTGGGTGTTTACGATTTCAAAAGATCGTCGAAAGTTAGCGCCAGGCGTTCATGATAAAGTTCTTCGTACAGGGCGGCAAATTTTTCGTAAGTAAAGCGGGCCGTATTCATGTTGTTTTGAAGGACGAGCGCTTTCAGTTTAAACGACAGCGCCTGATCGTTGACCGGGTCGGTTACCAGGATCCGGTCGGCCAGGTTCAGGATGAGTTCATGATCGTGCTCAAGATCCAGTTTGTTAATAAACTTCATGATCACATCAACAATGCTGTTCCCGATATTTCCTTTGTAATCGTCCAGCCAATCATGCGATTCTCCTTTAAAGACTTCGCCGGCACGTATAATTTTATAAAAGTTCAGGTAGAAATCCGGATGCTGATCATGCTTCTCATGTAAAAGTTTCAGGCACTCCACGTAGTCGCAATACACGCTTCCCGAAAAACGGATAATCCAGCAATCGATATTAAAAAGCACCTCTACCTCATCCAGCGCCTGTAAAATCAACCTCAGTTTACGGATCGTAACTCCCCTGCTGTTTTTTGCATTTTGGTAACTCAGGTCAGGCCAGAGGATATCCGAGAGATCTTTTGTTGAAATCCCGTTCCGGTGGTGTTGCGAATACACCAGGATTAACAGAAAAAGCTGTTTTATTTTAGGTGTAAATTGATTGGTAATATCTTCGCCGCTGCGGTCAACCACTTTAAAATCGCCAAACAACTGGATATAATTTCGCTTTGGATAATCCAGATCCGATTCTTCCAGTTCCTGTAATTTTTCGGTATTAAGATATCGTTTCCGGTAATTCCGGAAGGGCAACTTCCGGTAAATCAGAAACAGGATGACCAGTGAAATCAAAATCAAGCCTATTTTTGAAAGCAGGGGAAACCGAATGAAAATGTTTTTTTTCGGCGACAACTCAACCAGGTCTTTGCTTAGCCGCCAGATTTCTTCTTCTCCAAGCGTACGTGACCAGATGGTTAAATCGTCCAGCGAACCGATCATGTTCGAAACCGGGTCGTAACCGGCAAGTCCCATATAAATATTATCGCGCCCTTTGTACGAAGGGTGCCCAACCGAGCGACTATCCAGTCTCCCGTCGACATAAATGGCCTGTTCGCCGTTCAGTTTACTGTAACGCCAAACCAGGTGATACCATTTTCCTGCCTCAATACGGGTATTTCCCTGCAGGTCGTTTGAATAAAAGCCAAAATATGGTTTCTGATTGCGAATAACCAGGTGAATACTCTGCTGGTACGAGCCGCCGGGCGTACCCAGTATGCAATAATCCCGCTTGTCCTTTCGATATTCGTCAATTTTAATCCAGGCCGAAACCGTAAAATCATGGTCTCGCAATTTCAGCTCGTCAGCCTTTGGCAAAACAACATGGCTTTTGCCGTTGAACCAGGCCACCATCTCCCTGACAGAATCTTTCCGGTATTCCACGCCGACAGCTTTACCGTTGAAATTATTGATACTAAAATCGCGGACCCCATTTTCGAAGGTGTAAAAAGCTTCGAGGTTATCTGTAATTTCGAGGGGCATCCCTACAAAGTGCTGATTTTTGTTTTGATCCGGTTCTTCAAAGGTGACCGACTCCGGTTTAAACCGGTATCCCGGGCTTCGGGGCGTTAAGGTCAGACTTTCACCCGGTCCCACCGGAAAAGAATATTTTCCGCTTGTCTGGCTGTTAGTCCCCTCCCAGCTCACATAATTCAAAAGCTGGGCATTGAACGTGACGGTACCCTTAATTGTTTTAAAACTGCGTAACTGGTACAACACCTGGATGATCCAGCTTTCGTAACGGTCGAGAAAAATAAAATTGGGCGTTTTCCCGGTATTTGTCCAAACGCTTTTAATGTGTTCAATCAGGTAAGGATTGTGCGTGATATTATAATAAGCGGGATCCTGCTTATCCGATTTCCGGGGGATATTGTAATCATTGTAAATCAAAAGCGTATTCCGGGAGTCGCCTTTCAGAAACTCACCAATAAAAACCGGCGCTTCCAAAACCGAATTGTAGGGTTCAACGGCATAATCCCATACATAATGCAGCCAGTCCGGACTGTTCCGGTGCTCCTGCATTCCGAAAATGACCAGCCGTTTCCCGGTTTCTACCATTTCTTTGAGTGTTGGCCAGCCGTTTCGGGCATTGTATTCGCAGAGGTATAAATAAATCCCCGATTTTTCGATCAAAGCCGTTAATTCATTCACATTTACATTGAAATCGAGAAAAAGCGTAAGCACTTTATCCGGTTTATTGTCGAGAAACTCTTTAATCAGCTGAAGCTGGTCGATGAAGGGCATGGAATTTCCGCGCGAATCGCGGAGCACCAATTGATTTTCCTGGCGTCCCCAATCCAGGTAGAACCGGAATCCGCCGATATTCTGATCAAGGAGCTGACTGACTGATCTGGATTCCGGGAGAATAGCATCTGTTCCTGAAAAATTGGAGATGACAAAGATGCTTTCGTCGTAATGTCGGAACACAACATCCTCGGCAGCCGCAGCCTGCTGAGCCATGTACGGTAGCCAAGTTAACCATGCCAACAGATAAACGAAAAGCCTTTTTAACATGATGCTTCAGAAATTTGTCCAACAAAGATAAAAAAAGCAGGGTTTTGAACGATGAGTGTCAAGCGGTTTAACAACCTATTATCAATACCGGTTCATGAAATTTGATTCCGACTGATTTTAGAATAGAAAATTTTGTATTTTTGTCGTCACAAAAGGGTTGTTAGCTCAGTTGGTTTAGAGCATTACCTTGACAGGGTAGGGGTCACTGGTTCGAATCCAGTACAACCCACAAAACAGGTTACCAAATCGAACCAAAATCCGGTAAATCGTTGATCTACTGGATTTTTTGTTTCATTCTCACCCGCAATTACGTAAGTCGCCTATCCTTATCTTGACAATTTGTGCAGTTTAGAACCTGAAATAAACTATTCTGTTGCCCATCCGATTGAAAAACATTTTTGACGAAAAAGAAATAACAGTTGATAAATACCAGAAAAATTACAGCCAAGCAACAAACACGCCTCCTGGCATTAATATGACAGTCAATATATTCTGAGGCAACACCGACCGTTCATGACGATCAATCTCGGTATTCACTTTGCTATTGCAAATAAAGATCGCGTTTGTTGTCTTTTTGAGAAAATCAAATAGCAGATTAACGATCTGTTCCTTTGCTCCGTTCATAACACCAATCCACCACTTATTGCCACGACGACGAGCAAAGGGAACAATATTACCCATACTTGTGCTCGGTAAAACTTTTGTCTCACTCCAACGGTCGGAATTTCCTGAAATATTTCATCTGCTTATTCTCAATTAAAGTTTGTGAACGTTATTCGAGAATCAATTCGATAACAGGAATTTGATCACAGGGCTTACGGACAGGCAAACTCAAACTTAAATCGAGGGAATACTCTCCTTCCTTTATATCCTCTCCTGAACGCGGACCAATTGTTATTTCTGATCCGTCGTGAAGAAACTGCGCATACCTTACTTTTCCTTTATAATCGGGAAGAACAAGATTTTGCAAGGGATAATCAAGCAAATGAATATACAAACGCCTGGTTGCCGGTTGGTAAGTAAGCAAACTATTTTCCGGCGCTTTAAATTCACCAGGAGCCTCGGTACAACCATATATCGAACGGCTGTTGTATTTCATCCAATCGCCTATCGCGGCAAGTGATGCATCCGCCCGTTCATCAAAGACTCCCCGGGCAGTCGGACCAACATTCATGATCAGGTTCCCGCCTTTACTTACTGTTTCAATCAATAGTACCAGCAATTGTTTGGTATCTTTCCAGGTGTATTCATCCCGATAATAACCCCATGAACCACTAAATGTCTGACAGGTTTCCCATGGGGCCTTTTTCCCGTTCACTTCCGGCCATTTCGAAACTTTATATTGCTCGTGTGTTGTAAAGTCCCAACCATCTTCGTATTCACCCAAATCAAGGCGGTCGTTAATAATTATATCGGGCTGCAAGGTACGGACCATTCTAAGCAAATCAATTGAATTCCAGTCTTTACTGCCTTTCCCATTTTCACCGGAATAAGAGAAATCGAGCCACAACAAATCAATTTTACCGTAGTTCGTCAGCAGTTCGCGGACCTGGTTGTGCAGGTACCCGCGATACTTGTTCATATTTCTTCCCTTGTTTAGCTTTGTATACTCTTCAGCATCACGAACTCGCTGCGGGTGAAAATCGTCAATCGTAAAATCAGCGTGGTGCCAATCAAGCAGCGAATAGTAAAGGCCAACTCTCAGGCCTTCTTCCCTGAATGCATCCGCAAATTCTTTGATAAGGTCACGACCAATCAACGTGTTGGTAGATTTGTAATCGGTGTACTTTGAATCGAACAAACAGAAACCGTCGTGATGTTTTGTCGTTAGGACAGCATATCTCATTCCTGCTTCATTGGCTTTTCTTGCCCATTCCCGGGGATTGAACAGATCGGGATTAAAATTGTCGAAATATTTCTGGTATTGCTCGTCAGTCATTTGTTCATAATTTTTAACCCATTCGTGACGGGCAGGCAACGCGTATAATCCCCAGTGAATAAACATTCCGAACCTGTCGTTGGTCCACCATGCCATTCGTTCCTGTTTTTGTATTTCTGTTTCATTTCCAAGCCTTTTCGGTTGAGAAGAAGCAGTTGAAACACCTATCAGAATCAATATCAGTAAAGTTGTTTTCTTCATACGTTTATTCGGTTTTATTTTGAATTAACTCACTTGGGATAAACCCGTGCTTTATAGATCTCAACATCAGGAATTGTATATGTTTTGTCCGGATTTTTAGAATAAATATGATGCGTCCAATAGTCAATTTCAGCTTGAGTATAAACCAGTTTCCCTGTTTCCTTATTATAGTTAACAGACTTGATATCTTCGCCATCTAACAGTTCGAATAATTCAAACTTTTCGCTATCGATGTAAAATCTAAAGACAGTCTCTGCCACTGAAACAATCAGTTCATTATCGGATATTGAGATAAGGTCGTGCCCACCCCAGGCCGGCAATTTCCATGTTTTTTCTCTTTTCAGTTCAGGTTGTTCCGAATCCCAATTCATTAACGAGTAGCATACCAAGTCATTCGATCCGAGAGCATAAAGCCGTTCTGATTTCGATATCCACACAACTCCATGTCCCCACGTCAGGGTATCGTGGCAGATACACTTTTCAGGATTTACTATATCGTAAAGTTCTATTCTGTTCCCATAAGGATGATCGGATAGCGCCACGACGATACGGTCTCCCGGTAAACATTCAGCAGAATGGGCCATCGGGGCATTGGCATAAAAAAGGATATCTTTCGATTCTCTGTCAATCAGGACGACTCCGCCTCCGGATGAGGTGGCAAGGACTTTTCGGCTGCCGTCTACCGGTTTACAATCATCCAAAGGGTTCAAATACTTCTGGTAATCAGCGGGTAACCGGCTTGCTTCCGAAATATTCCATTGCCAAATAATTTTCAAATTATCTCCGTCCGATTGCTCCTCATCGAAAATAATAATCCGGCGGCCTCCACATGCTATTATCTCGTGGTTTTCATTCTTCTGAATGTTACAACTGACTTCTGTCAGAAGTAACAGAGCTGCTATTTTTCCAACTCTCATCATATCGGATTTTGACAATTTCATCATTTATTCATCAGAGTTTGACGGTTATTGTTTCTCCTTTTTCTATGTTTTTCTGCTGAATAACTTTCTCCCCAATCTTTATTGTCACACTAATCTTTTCGTTCAAGCGGTCAACCACAACATCAAAATCGGAAGCAAAACCCTTGATGTGTTTCAACGCCATGTGGTCCCAGCTTTCAGGTAACCGTGGCGTCAGTGTAAATGTCCGGAACCCGACAGGTCGGATCCCGAACATCCCTTCAATGATGATCCGGCAATACAATCCGCTTTCGCCGGAAAGGTGACGTTGATTGCCTTCCGGCCATGCCTCAATCGGGTACGGCACATGATCGCCCAATAGCCGTTGGATAGAATACTCAGACAAATATTTTGTTGCTTTCTCTGTTTCTCCGCCTACATAAGCTGCCCTTAATCCGGAAAGAGTCGATCTGTCCCAGAAAATATCACTCCCGGATTGGCTTAATAAACCATCTTTTGTCCATAACCTGGAAAAAAGAGCGTGGATTGTTTCCTTTGCCCGATCTTCAATCCCGGCGAAAACAGGAGCGCAGATCCAGGAGCGCAAAACATCATTTCCTTGATAATATGCATAAGTTTCAAAGCCTTCGACATTCGCGCCAAAATATAATTCAATAGATTTTCGCAATGCTTTTGCTTGCATCTCATATTTTACAACCTGGTTCTGAGGCAATTTCAGCTCTTTTGCCAGATAAACAGAAGAAACTAATCCGTCGTAATAAAGAGAAGAAACCAGAATATTGGCATTGCCTGAGGGGAAGCGTCCTTCCAGTTCATCAGCGTCTGATTTTACAACTCCTTCCTCATTCAGATTTCGATTGCAATATTCCAGGCACCATTCAAGTAAAGGCCAGATATACCGTGCATCCTTTTTATCCCCTCTGGTTAAAGCGTACCGGGCCCCGCCATAAACCAACATGGCGGCATCGCCGCAATCACCGGCAGCTTGCCAGATATCAGTCCCTTCTGCAATAATGGAACTGGGTACCCTAACATAATCCGCATTCATATATTTCATGTACAGGCGAAAGGTATTCAACGTAGCTTCATTTCCTTTGTCGTAGCCCAGATAAGGGAAAAACGGAGCAGCATATTCAGACTCATCATTTGCCCAGATCGCCGCATAATATGCCTCTCCGCCCGGACAATGCATCAACCCGCCGGCTGTCCGGAACAAACTTTCGGCTATTCGCACTTTCGAAAAAGCAAATTCATGATTGATCGTCGGATCCGGTGTTTCAAGGACCAGACTGCCCTGTATATTATGTACAAATTGATCTCTTAATGCTTTTTCTTCAGTCATTTCAGGTGAAAGTTCCTTTTCTCCCTTTCTTTCGGCAAAAGCCTGAATGGAGGCATCAAACAGGATTTCTTCGTTTGGCCCCACCTGGAAACTGCCCGGCTGATTTATTTTGGCAACAATTGTATAAGCACCATAAACTCCATCAGGTGCTGCGGTCTGATAAACAGTCCGGTGGGCGGGAACTGCTACCCGGATGGTTCGATCCGTGATATTTTTAATCCGGTACTGCTCGCAAAAAACAGGTTTATCAACTGACGGGAAAAAAGTACGGGTAACCCGGATAGCCGGATGCGGCTGAATTCGTTCTGTCCACTCCGAATAATTTAATGAGTAGTCACTAACCACATACAGACTACCGTCAATTGTGAATGATTTCACCTCTTCGGTTTTCAGTGAAATGCCATCAAATGTAATAAGAGAAAGGAAATCAATTGCCAAACGCCGGTTTAAGCTGGCATGGGTATCATTCGGAATGGTGCGAAGCATAGGCCAGACAACTGATCGTTCAAATCTGAACGAACCATCCTCTTTAACCCCGTAACGCAACACAACCGAGAGACATTCTCCGCTCATCTCCAGATGATCATAATGAGGGGTATCCCCATGTACGTCCCATGTGATCGCCCCGCCGGGTATTATTCCCCACCTTTGTTTCTCAGAACAAAAAACAGTTTTGACCATCAATAAACAAAACAGACTTACAAAAACACGGCTCTTTTTCATTTTTCATCATTTTTGAAGTGAAAGGGTTACCTGGAAGTTCACCACCCTTTCCAGACTTGTCAATTTATACACCCTGAATCTTTCGCTACGAAGTTCTTCCTTTAAAAAAGGGATTGCTTTTGCCAACTGATTTTCAACAGTTTTTGGAGCAATGTCCATTTCTTTGGCTATCTGTTTTACAGATTTTTCATTTATCCTTCGTTCAATAAAGATTCGTTTTCTTCTCTCCGGAAGCTGTTCGACTATTTGCCCGAGCTTATCTAAAAGGTCCTTGTAAATAATCGATGATTCCTGTTGATAACTTTCCTGGATATAACCGTCCAGAAAATCTTGTTTATACTTATCAGCTTTGGATTTCTTGTTGAAGAATTTTTTTATGAAGTTTAACGCAATTGTAAATAAATAGGATTGAAAAGACTCCTCCACTTTTATTGCCTCGCGGTTTCGCCATAGTTTATAAAATACCTCACCAACAATGTCTTCAGCATCGGCTTCGGATTTTAAATACGCAAAAGAAAACTGGTATAATCTCGGACTATATCGCAAGAAAATCACTTCAAATGCCAAAGGATCCCCGTTTCTTAGGCTTTGAACAACCACTTTCTCGTTAAAACCGCTCCCCATCGCTGATATCAATTAAGTTGAAATTATACCTGGGCCCCATCGGTCAATGAACAATAAATTTTTCCCGAACACAATTATCCGGGCTCCTTAACTCAATAATATATAAGCCCCTACTCCCGATAAATCGCAGATCAATACAATCGGATATTGTCTCATTTGTTAAGTTCTTCACCCACAACTGCTGCCCTGCATAGTTATAGACCGAAAGGGTTGAGTGACCGTTAACCCCGGAAGGAAAAACAACATTCAGTGTATTGCCTGCAGGATTTGGATAAATCTGAAAAACGGATTCAGTTTTGGTTGGTATTTCATCGACAACATCAGCGAGATAGTGATAATTGAAGCGTCCTGAAGGAGCAACATCTCCATTCACATAGAAATCCATAAGATTCCCATCTTCCTGCATGTTGTCGCTCCACTTAAATTCGAAATCAACCTTTACATCATTGTTAATTCCCAATAACGAGCGTTTAAGTTTCAGCACCAACGTGTTATTATCGACCTTATATTCAACAGTTCCAACCGGACGCCAGTCCCATATTTTTTCACTTCTCTCAATAACAGCCAGATCAGTTGGACTATTCCGGTTTATCAGAAAATCATATCCTTCCCACCCGGTCTCCTTATTCCGATCAATGTCAATAAACAAGCGCATCCATTTCGAATCAGAATGCCAGGTTAAAGCAGCGGCAGTTTCAACATAAAAATAAATATACTCCGTATCTCGTGCGACTCTGCTTTTAATAATATCGTTTCGCCCTGAAGAGTTGGTATAAACGAGTTCAGTTCCCTGACCGCGATGATTCCGATGGAGTGTATTTCCTTTATAGGAAAGAAACTCAGGCTCCACCTCATCCCAGTCAGACAGATTATTCATATCGATGGTTTTTGCAGCTGAGGCCTTGGTTTCATTGGGCATTCCTTTATATTTCCGGATATTATCAACCAACTGCATGTAATACACATCGGCTTTATTGCCCCAGGATTTTACAGGTTCAATGTCGCGGCTTTTTTCCGCGGAATATTGATCAACAAAAGCGAATGGTTTAACATCCCAATCAAACCAACGTCCGGCAGTCCATTCGTTCCACCCGGTCACAAAAATAAAATCCGGATCGAGTTGAAATGCCCGGGTCCATTGTTCCTGGAAGTTTAGCCCGTACAAATAAGCATCGGCCCGGGAATCCTGGCCGTTTGCTTTGGTGAAACTGCGTCCGTATGTAAGCTCCGAGTTAAATGCACAGGCGTGTCCTCCGCTGGCATCCGACGCATTTTGAGCAACGCCAACCGCGACCTGTTCATAGCCTCCTGCTGCTTTCGGAACGTATCCATGCTGCGGATATGTTTCCAGCCATCCCCATTGACTATTTGTTGAGGGACCTTTCACATAGTCGGCCTGCCCCGGGCGAAAAGTGAAAAATGCTTTAATGGCATCCACTTTTTGCTGATCTGTCAACTGAAGAATCCGGACCGGAGTATTATCGTTACCGATTGTTAACGGAATAAAATTCAGATCAGGAGAATAGGCTATTTCACTTTCATAGCTACCTGTTACCTCAACCGAGTTAAAATAGCTTACACTATTTCCATTGGTTTCATTGTATTTCCATACCCCCACCAATTCTGTCCCGTCGCACAGTTCCCACAAATAAGTTCCGGCATCTTGTTTATCAAAGGATAACTGAAGTTTTGCATTGTCTTTGAAATTCACGAATGTTTTTTCTGCAATTGGATTTTCAGCAACTGTTTCGGAATAATTATTCTTCCACTTATATAACCTGAAAGTAAGATTTCCGATGTTATTGCCCCAGCTTGGACAAGTTGCATTAATCCCGTAAAAGGATTCTGTTGCCGTAAATCTTAATCCGGCACTATTCCGATTTACTTTCAGACTACTGGAATAAGCCAGAATCAGGGGTTTTCCTCCCCATTGAAACCAAAGGTCTTTGTATAACCCGGGTTGATACAGCTCATTATATAGCTCAATCAACGAGGTCATTGCACCACTGGTAGCCCCAAAGGGTAAAAAAAAAGAAATTTGCGGAGTTTTAACACCATCAGCACGAGCCTGGGTCCAAACCTGAAGTAGTTTGGTATAAGACGATTTCCAGGTATAGCTTCCATTGGTACAATCAAAAAAGACCACGTCAACCCCGGCATCAGTCAACATCTCGGCATGTTTCCTCAAGACCCAGTCGTCTGTTGTGCGATAATACCCAAACAAAGGTTCGTCCCACCAAAAGATACCACCTTCAATTCCCCTCCATGCCGGATGGTTGGCATCCGAAACAGCTTCGGGATATTGTTTCAGTATCTGGGTAATATTTAATACCGGAGAAAAAGTTGCATTGTCATCTGTATGCCATGTCCAGTAAAATAACCCTACTTGTTTATTTGGACGGGGCCCTCCCACGTCTTCGAATGACGAAAGTTTTCGTCCAAGGGCATCCGTTGCCGGCAAGCCGTTTCCATAGCTGATTTCTGATGATTGCGTATAAGCTGCGCAAATATTTATCAATGTACCAAATATCGCCAATACAACTTTCTTCATTCGTTTTTACTTTTCTGTTGATTCTATTCTTTCATCTTTCACTAAAACCCCAAAGCAACCGGCTATCAGTAACGAAATAGCGCTCGACAGTTTTTTACTTAAGATAAGGTCTTACATACTCCGAATAATCTGTTTGGATGATCTGAACCTGAAGATTAATAATTTCATCAAGGGTAGAATGGTCGCCCTTTAAAATGGCTTCTCCCGGTTCATACAGGTAATTGGCAAACGAAACCATACCCTTAGCCCTGGCTGCGGCAACAATATCACCCGCTATGTCCCCGTTGTAATCCAATTGCACCATTTTTATCCGGGGATCTTCAGCCCAATAGTCAATTACAGAAGTACTTTTAACATAAGGGAAAACTATGCATTGCGGATTTATATCTGTGATCTCTTTGGCGCTTGTTTTACTACTGCCTCGGTAAAAAGCAACCCGGTCCAACATATGTAAAGACTCAACTATACTAATAATATCGGCCACATTAACAGCACCCAGATGCAGATCATAAAAAACCTTACCTCTTCCTGCTACGAGTATCTCTTCAAGAGTAGGCACAGTACTCGTCGTCAAATCTCCATTTTCAGCTTTTAGTTTGAAACGTTTTAAAAATGAAAGAGTCATTTCGGCTATGGCTCCTACCCCATTCGTTGTTCTATCAATCACGTCATCATGCATAATTACCGGGACTCCATCCAAGGTGGTTTTTACATCAACTTCAACCATCTCTGCCCCGGCTGTTATAGCTCGTTGCACAGCTTCAACCGAATTTTCGGGAATATTGCCTATCCTTTTCCCATAATAGGTATTTGCCCTATGAGCACAAATCCATTTCTTCGAGGGATCATTTATCAAATCGTCAAGAGCATCGTTCAATCGTCGGCCCATAACTGAAACGGTTGTATCAACCTTTACCGTTCCACCCTGACCATCCGAGAGTTCAAGACTAACCTTGAAAGTGCCTTCTTTCGCGTAACGATGGGTCACCGTTTTTTCGCCGGATGAAGCTTCATCGCCAAAATTCCAGACAGGACTTACCTTCTCATCGGTTTTAAACGAAAATTCAACCTCTTCATTTAGGCACGGAACCGGATTAGATATTACCACTTCCGGAGCCGGAAGTTCATACTCTTTCTTTTCTTCAACACCACCGTTATCATCGTCTTTCCCGCATGACTGTATCAAAATACCCAGCCCAATCCAAACAACTGTAAAAAGCAACTTTGTTCTCATAACCCTTTTATTTTTAACTGTTATTTATTCTATGATCTTGTTTATCGGAAACTGCGTCATGATGTGCATTTCTCCCATCTTATCCATGCTTTTGATCAAGATAGGGTTTTAACATTTCAACATAGTTTGTTAAAATAACCTGGTACTGAAGTTCCCGTATTATATCAACTACCGTAAAATCGTTGTTTAGTATCAGGTCACTGATATAGCTTGTAAACGACACCATTCCCTGCGCCTTGGCTGCTGAAACGATCTCGCCTGCCAAAGCATTGCCATAATCTGCCTGCACCATCTTAATGCGGGGATCAGTAGCCCAATATTCGATTACCGAAGTATTTTCAACAAAAGGAAAAACGATACACTGAGAATTCGCATCTGTGACCTCTTTGGCTTTGTCTTTACTGCTGCCGTAATAGAAAACAACTCGATCGAGCATGTGCAACGACTCAACCAAATTGACAAGGGTTGGAGTATCAACCCCTTTTTTGATATCCAACTCATAAAAGATCTTTCCCCGTCCTGCTAAAAGTGCCTCTTCAAGGGTTGGAATAACACTTGTGGTCACAACACCGTTTACAGCCTTTAAACTGAAGCGTTTTAGTACAGAGAGAGTCATATCTGAAACATTCCCGACGCCATTTGTTGTCCGGTCGATTGTTGCATCGTGCATAACTATCAACTCACCATCCGAAGTACTCCTGACATCAATTTCTACCATTTCGGCACCCGCGATCACTGCCCGTTGTATGGCTTCGACAGAGTTTTCCGGAATACTCCCTATTCTTTGACCGTAATACGTATTTCCCCGGTGTGAACAGACCCACACCTGACCCGGTTTATTCGATAATTCTTCAATCGCATCATTCAATCGTCTGCCCATAACTGAAATGGTTGTATCAACCTTTACCGTTCCACCCTGGCCATCCGAGAGTTCAAGACTTATTTTGAAAGTGCCTTCTTTTGCGTAACGATGGGTCACCGTTTTTTCGCCGGATGAAGCTTCATCGCCAAAATTCCAAACAGAACTTACCTTCTCATCGGTTTTGAACGAAAATTCAACCTCTTCATTTAGGCACGGAACCGGATTCGACATCATCAGTTCCGGAACAGGGAGGCTGTATTCTTTTTTTTCTTCAATACCACCATTATCATCATCCTTCCGGCATGACTGCAATAAAATGCCAAATCCAAGCCAAAGGAATATAAAAAGTAGATTTCGTTTCATAATCAGGTTCATTTTAGACGACAAGTTCTTTCTATGGTCAACATCGCTTCTTTTTTAATGCTTGTAGAATGCGTTCAATGCAAAGTCAACTATCGGCTGCGGATTTTGAAGACTGTGAGGATGATGCCCGGTTTCGGTTTTATGGATTACCTGCATTTTGCCACCAGCTTTTTCAATTTTTTCCTGAAACAACCCTGTATTTTCTGCCACCGGAACCATCTGGTCGGCATCGCCGACAACATGCAAAATCGGGAAGCCGGCTTGAGCAATGCGATCAGTCAAATCAATCGGATTCCCGTTAAAAGACAAAGCGGCATTCTCATCATTCAATTGAAAATCGTTCATGAACGTATGCCAGTCCTCCGGGCTGCCGGAACTGATTCCTTTTCCTCCCGGCCAGCTTTTTATATCCAGAACGGGAGCATCGGCATATATCGCTGCAACCCGTTTCGGATAGGCCACCGCCCAACGATAGACATAGAACCCTCCTCTGCTCATTCCTTCCATTACTGATTGTTTTGAGAGGCCTGACTTTGTCAAAAATTTATAAAATTGATTCCATGTGGATAATGCTTCCTTGTTTCCGAACAATTCTGCGACATCGCAATAAACGATATGGAATCCACGTTCGAGCAAAGCAATATCAAACTGCGGTTCGTGCCCCCAGAACCGGGCCCGCCAAACCCACGGATTTCCTGTCGCAGTATTTTTGGGAACTACAATCTTTGCATTTCGCCCTTTAAAGTCAAACTCGTACCCCTGAAAGCCATAAAAATTGAAAGAACCAGCATGGGATGGGAGTTTGAATATTAACTCCAAAAGAGAATCGTTTTTTGTTAGAATATAATCACAAACACGTTTGGCAATTATTGTTGCACCTTCAGCCGAAGGATGAATACCATCAGTAAAAAATCCTGGAGAATCAATCAGCAGATTGTATAAATTAACAACTTCGGTTCCGGTTTCAAAGGCAACCTGTCTTACTTTGGGCAAAATATCGTCGCGAATAACACTGGCGGTAATTCCCCACTCTCCTTTAATAAAAGCAGGAACAGGGGATAGTAAAACAATTCTCGGATGAGAAGGTAATTGCCTAAAAGAAGAAATCAGTTTCTTGTAATCTTCCACAAAATTGTCCAGAAAAACACGATTAGCAGGCTTTGTATCGTTAGTCCCTAATTTAATAAAAACCCAATCGGGCAAAAACGCCAACGCCTCCTGGTATTCTTCATAAGCGATGTAAGGATAATCACCTTTTGACAACAGCGTAGTTCCGCTCCGGCCAAAATTACGAACATCGTAATGCTCACCAAGCATAACGGCCAACTGTGCCGGATAACTTTTAATCTCCCTGTTTTCAATAGTGGCACCATAAGTAATGCTGTTCCCCACACAGGCAACTTTAACTCTTTTTTGTGCACCTCCGGTTAAGAAACTAATACACAACAGAAAGAATAAGATAAATCGAAGAAAACTCATATTATACTTAATTACCATTCGTAATCAAAATTTATGGTTGAATATCAAGCAGGGATATTAAATCGTTGTCTCACTAATTGAATTTCACAACAAACGGTTTCTCATGGTTTCTAAAATGCAAAATATTTTATACCACACTAGAATTCAGCAATAACCAATACAGGATCATGATCTGACGGGTATTGGCCGTCTGGCCGGTCGTTCAACACTCCATATTCTTTTATTTTTATTTGGCTTGTTACAAAAACATAATCGATTCTTTTTGTCGATACATTTTCACTCTGACTATTAAGTGTTCCCAAAGAGCCATAGGGCGCCTTTTCCGACAAATCGTATGAATCACTTAGCAAACCATCATTTAAAATAGTTTGTATGGTTGTGGTACCTGGTTTTGAGTTAAAATCGCCAGTTGAGAAAGCGGGGGAATCACCCGCGATTAATTTCATTTTTGATAATAGTAATTTAGCTGATTCTAATCTGGCCGTTGACCCTTCATTATCAAAATGGGAATTAAAAAAATAGAATTCACGCCCCGTTTCAAGGTCCCTAAATTTACCCCAAGAACATATACGATTATAAACTGCATCCCATCCTATGTTTGGAATATCAGGGGTTTCCGAAAACCAAAAGTTTCCTGTTTGCAATGGTTCAAAACGGTCAACTTTATAAATGATAGCCGAGTATTCGCCGTCTTGTCCTCCATCGCGACCTTCTCCTATATATGCATAATCCCCATATCCGCTCTCGGTAATATCTGCCAGATGATTCTTTAAAGTACCTTCCTGTGTGCCAAAAATATCAAAATCATAGTCATGGATTAAGGATTTAACCAAGTCTCTTCTTGTTAGTCGCCAGGATGATTCATTAACCCACAGATTGTAAGACGCAACACGTAAAATGCAGTTTTCATTCGTTTGACGAACAGACACAACAACCTGTTTATTAACATTCTGATTAGTTGATTTTATAATAATACTACCCGATTTAGACGTCTCAGCTTCAGATAGGGCTTCAGCTTTAAAAGAATAAGTTTTTTGCCCGTCATTTCCTTGCTGACTAATCCATTCAGGCAATTCAAATTCGATTGACACATTCGTTATAATTTCCAACTCAAATTCGAGAGTTTCCTTATCATTGAAAAAAACCTCGTCGTTATTTACTTCAAGTATAGGTTCTGCCGCCAACTGCTTAATTATAATCTTATTAGAAACATTATCGCTTATTATTGTAATTTCAGCCGTACGGCTTTCTCCGACAGTTTCATTTGCTGTTACCAATATTTTAAGATTATCTTCTGAAGAAGAATTTATCTCTGTTGTACACCACGATGTTAAAGATTCTACAGAAAAATCCCGATTGGACTTAACTGTAATATGTTCTTGTCCTCCTTCAGGCGAAAATATCAGTTCTTTTAATGATATGTCCAAATAAGCAGGTTCTTCATTATCTTCATTACAGGACAAAGAAATTATAAGAAGGTAAATCATTAACACCCACTTTAATTTCAAATAATATTTCATTCCGTTACCATTTTCTTAGGTGTCGTATTGAGTAATCATTAAAATTCATCTACTAGGCATTAGCAGTAAAGTGATTCATAATTATCAAGCATTTAATACGATAATACAGGTACAAAGACCCGTACTATCGTATATTGCCTAAACTATTACGTGCTACTTGTTACTATTGTACGAAGCTCCCAGTTCACCCAAATAACACCATTGTTCATCACTTGCAGATGTTTCAAAGGTTACTTTAAAGTAGGTTGCGGTTACATCTTCATCCAATTGAAATACCTGCTTATCCAGAACAGGAGTTGCAGTTACATTTGCTACGCGTGTCCAGTTTGCTCCGTCGGAAGAAACTTCAAAATACATATCTTTAGGCACCGAAGTTGCCCAATCTTCCTGGCAATTTACAATCCAGAAGGCCCTGAGGGAACATTCTTCATTCATGTCGACAACAAGCCAGTGCGGATATGTGGGTTGTGCATCTGTATACAGAGAATGCCAGAATGTATAAATGTTGTTATCCAGCAAATAGATGGCTTTTCCTTGTCCTGAACCTTCACCTTTCAGTTCTTCACTGGAACATTGAATTTCCCATTTAGAGCGGTTAACATCTTCCAAAATAACTTCCTTTTCTTTGTTTACAGTGATCACAAAATAATTAATCCCTAATGTTGCACTGATTGTTCCGTTCCCTTCGATTCCGCTAATCTTTACGGGAAGTAAATAACTTTTTTCACGTTCCAGTTTACCTACGGGCTTTACGGTAAACGACAATGAATCTGATTTTACTCCTCCATCAGGGATGACCAGGACACTTCCGCTCAACTCAAAACTTCCGTTAACCATTGGCAGGTATTCAGTCTGATTGGCTGTATTGAAGGCACTAACCAAAGAAAGATCGACCCCAACGGTAGCCGTAATATTTCCTTCGGCATTTCCATCGGAAGAGATCCCAAACTTAAATGTGGTATCAGCCAATTCAATCGTTTTAACATTTGGATTATTTACTGCATCCAGAAAAGAAACGGAAACAGGAACAACAGGATCGTCTGAATCATCACTACACGAAACAAGGAACATAGCAGGAATAAGTAATAAACCTGTTACTTTTCTCCATGATTTGATGTTTTCAAATCTTTTAACGAACATTTTCTTTTTTTTCATAACAATAAAGATTAAGTATTTATATAACAGTTGTTTAAATCACAATACAACCAGATTATAGCCGCTCAGGCAGGCAAAAACAATCCCTTTACAGACCAGGCAAAAGTCTGCTAAACATATTTACTGCTTACGGTATTACAATAAGAATGAACCGGTCATTTTTTAATAAACCGGTATACTTTTACCGAATGAGGAGGCATTTTTACCGTACACCCGTTTTTATCCGGTTTTACGTCGCGATGCTCCCACAAATCACGGACGGTATAATCTTCGGGCTTATATGGGTACGTGTACCAATAATTATCGCTTGTTTTCAGCAGGACGTTAAAATCAACCTGAACTTCTTTCCATTCATCGCTTCTGTTAAGCAGGCAAACAGCTTTTTCATCATTTTCCAGGGCCCTCCCCCATATTTCATAATCGCCGTTGTCGCGGTAGCAAGAAGCCTGCTTCCCCCGCGGATCCTGATCAATAGCAATTAACTCGCTGTTTGTCAAAATTTCTTTTGTTTCTTTCGACATATTCGCGAGATCATTTCCGGCCATCAGAGGAGCAGCCAGCATACACCACATTGAAAAATGCGTTCTATATTCTTCGGTAGTCATCCCACCGTTACCTACTTCCAACATATCCGGGTCGTTCCAATGGCCGGGTCCTGCATACTCAGCCAGGTCTCTTTCTTTATCGATTATCCCGATCATAGCATCCCACCGGTCAAGAATATCGCCCGTTGTACGCCACAGGTGCCCAACTTCTTTTGCCCACTCCCAAGGTTTTGTTGATCCCCATTCGCATATACTAAACACGATAGGGCGGCCAGCAGCATGCAAAGCATCCCTCATGTTGGCATAAGATGACCGAGAATCTTGAGTAGTGGTGTTACACCAGTCGTATTTCAGATAATCAACCCCCCAACGGGCATAGGTTCTGGCATCCTGGTATTCGTGACCAAGCCCGCCTGGACGACCGGCACAGGTTTCACTGCCGGCACAGGAATAAATTCCAAACTTCAAACCTTTAGCGTGAATGTAATCGGCCAAAAATTTAATTCCGTGCGGAAAACGTTCTTTGTCGACGATGATCTCTCCATTCTCGTCGCGCCCCACCTGCCAGCAGTCATCAATCACAACATATTCATACCCGGCATCTTTCATTCCGCTGCTAACCATCGCATCTGCCATTCCCATTAAAAGTTCTTCACTCACATCACATTGAAATTTATTCCAGCTATTCCATCCCATAGGAGGAGTTTGAGCCAGTTGATCAAACTTTTGGGCAGAACTGCTTAAAGCAGCAAAAACATACCATCCAATTAACAGTCTTATTTTCATTCGTAAATAGTTTTAAAAGTTATTCTGATACGATCTATCTGAATTACCGGAGAATACCAAGAGCACCGGTACACGTCATATCAACCTGCTTCGTTATTGTTTTCACAGGCTCCAAAGAACATCGGTTTGCAAATATTCTCACATCTTCAGAGTAACCTGCACGTATTGCTTTTTTACATCCGGAGATTTCATTATTTCTAACCAGCACATTTTCTGCACCGGAAATAAAAATGCCAGTTTCAGCGTCATCACCTTCAATAATGTTTCCTTCGATCAGCAGATGCTTGTGTAATCCGACGACATCCGTTTTTTCTGCTCCCACATTAACCGTAATTCCACAGGCCCAATCGATACCTTCCAGACTTATTCCGCAACGAAGGATCCGGTTGTTTCGGATCGTCACATTTTCCGAAGCAGGTCCTTCGTGCCAGTCTCCTTCGGCTCCCACATGGATACCGGATCCGGTTGATTCACGAATCAGATTATTTTCGATCAACACGTTTCGTGTTTTAATCAGGAAACCACGGGAGCGGTTAGACATTACAGAACAACCTATGATTTCTACCCGGGGCAGGCGGGTGACATTGATTATGTAATAATTCTCCAGGTCGGAAGGTAGCAGCTCGTCAAAGGAAACATGGGAATAAAGTTGAGCCATGTTATTTTCGACCGTTTTAACGACAAGCTTTTTCACAACTTTCAGCGTCTGTCTTCTAACCAGTTCCATCGTGTCAGCCACATCCGGAAAATCCAGTACCTGGGCATGCCAGTCAGCGCCTTCCAACACCAGATTATAGCTACCGTTAGCCGAGGGCTCCCGAATGGTCAGGTAATAGTTATGAATATTAACAGCATCATCACCATGTCCTTCGAACTGGCAGTTTAGGTAGCGTATGTACCCTTTGCACGAAGTGAAATGAGTTGCATCTGTATTGGTAGACATCCGCTGGCCGGACAACGGAACAATTCGTAATCCATTCATCAAAATGTTTTCCGAACGGTGCCCAACAATTCCCATTCCTGGTTGAGAGTGAATGGTTACACCATCCAGCCTGATATTTTTGGCTTCCAGCATCAAGATGGCCGGACGAAAATGAAAAGTCTGGGGAGACATAATCCGATAACCCAACATCCCCGGATCAATTGTGCGAAAGATTCTTAAAATACGGGGAGCAACAAATTCAAAACGGGGAAAATAATCTTCTTCGGATAATAACCGATGTGCCCGTGTATCAAAATAGTGTACCCTGCAAAGGGGCATCTTATCTGTTAAATGATAGATGCTGTCGAATACCGCCTCATACCAGTCAGGTTTTATTGAGACAATGGTCCCTTCAACATGAGGCTTCGTTTTATAATCGATCGTGAGCCCCTTAACAGTTATATTGGTACAATTATTCAACGATACAGGTTCTCCCCACCCCTCAAAAAGCAGAATAGCACCTTGAGCCTCCAGGGTGATATTATTCAGTCCGGCAAAATCCAGTCCTTTGGCATAAGGATAATACGGCCTAAAGATAGAATCCTGAGGATTTCCTTTCACCTCGCCATTCAGAATCCCTTCCTGCAAATCCACAGCCTTTTCATCCCTGAAATTGTAAATACCCGACTCAAAATGCAAGGCCGTTCCGGGATGTTTCCTGCAATAGTCTATTGCTTTTTGCAAGGCCTCTGCATCATTTCTGCTGTCGTTGGGAACTGCTCCAAAGTCTGCTACCGATACAGATTTCATTTCTTTCTCTTGCTGACAGGATAACAACAGCGCAAGAAAAACAAGAATAGTAAATAACAGGAATCCGGCTTTCCCGGTCGACCGGCCAAATCGTATTTCGGAAAATAATGTCTTTTTCATTCTTATTTGCCATTCAGATGATACATTTTACTCCCCGGGCAAAAGCCATTCTGAAGAGTATAATAAACGGGACCTGATTATTTACCGTAAAGGAATACCTCGGAAATACTGGTATAGGTAACCCGGTTACTGTCAGGCAGAACCAGTTTCAGGTATCGTTTTACGGATACACCGGAGTCACCAAATTCCAAGGTTAGCAAGTCGCCGTCGGGGAAAACTCCTTCGGCTATTTTCTCCCATGAAGAAGCCTCCGGGTCCGGATCATTGCTCGTCCAGTATTGTACCGTATTGGCATCATCATTCCCGGGTCTCCAGGTTTCGATCTTGCAAACACTCTTTGCTTCGTTCAAATCAATAATTGCCCAGTGAGGTAACGGAGCGGCTCCTTCGCTGTATGCCGAATGCCAGTACGAATCGAAATCTCCGTCGAGTAAAGTGCCAACACCTCCGCCATCATCCACCTGCTGGTCGGAACAAGTAACTACACTCCACCCCGACCTGTCGTACTTAAAAACAGAGAGAAACGCAGTTTCATACGGTGTCCATTCCAGGATAAAAGTATCAATCGCTCCCTCTTCGGGAATATACAACGAACGATAGTCAAAAAATGAACCTCCCTTTGCATCCGGACATATAACGATATCATCACCGGCAGGAACCCGCACAATTTTTGTGTCATTATCGGTTTCGTAACGAACCTGGGTCTCCACCAGGCTTTCTGCCGCACTATACCATTGAATGCTGTAGCCGTTTTCAACGGCAGATACAGATTTTATTTTCCGCTGAAAGAGGGTACTTGCATAAGAATCTCCGTAGGAGGTTCCAAAATTGGTAACAACCAATGACGTATTACCATACTTATCTGTTGTCCGGACATCGAATGTATACGATTTTTCCGGCAAATTTTCCAAAAGGACATCACTGCTATCCAGTCCGGTACCCGGAGTTACCGGTATAATCATCGAATTGGCTCCATTGTTCCAGCATATATCCACCGAAGCCACATTTGGCGAATTATACAACCAGTAACGAAACAGAATCCTTCCTTTCCCGGAGTGAAAAGCGATAGAATCCGGCTTAGGGGCATATACGATCTCTCCCCCTTCGATATACTCCTTGTGGACATCCATCATGTCCTCGCACGATACCAACATGGCGAACAATGCGAGTACAAACAAACTGTTATCTATGATTTTCCTTTTTTTCATGAGTTCCTTTTTTTCATTTTTTCGCTGCATATGCTTCCTTACTAATTTACCTCAGATCCATAGATCGTTACCTCAGCGGGATGGGTAAATGTAGATGATCCCCAGGTGCTCAGTATCCTGATTCTGATGTAACGAAATACTCCTGCGTTCACATCAACCGTAAATTCATGTCCGGCCTTCAACGCAGCAATATCAGCATCGGTATTCGTTCCCAATGGAGAGCCTGATGGCTTAATGATCGTACAGTCCATGACTTTTGTCCAGTCGTCCCAGTTTCCATCCATTCCGGGCATGTCAATACACCCATACACCTCAAAATTCTTTGGATTTCCCCAAGCGTATTCACAGTCATCATCCCATTGGAACATGACAAGACGACTCATTTTTACCTTGCTCCCGAGATCGATTGTGAAGGATCCCGGCAGGGCTCCCACGGGTGAATGCCCGATCGTTTTAACATTATCATCGATTATGCCCAATGCCGTTCCTTCCCAATTGTTCCAACTGGCAACATCATTCGCCAATTTTATAAGAGACCATTTCGTTTTGTCAAGTTTCTTTTCATAAAGCGGAGTTATTTTCTTTCCCAATGGAAAAATGGTATCAGAAACATTGTCCCAGCTATCGGAGATCAGCGCAGCAAAAACCAACGGCTTCGGATCGAATCCGCGAAGCGACAGAGCTGCCACGTCCGCCTGAGAGGAAATAACTTTCATCGTTTGAAGGTTCCCGGAAGCATTCTCAGCCAAAAACTCGAAGGTCAGGACACCTTTATCCGGATTTAGCCAGCTAAACCGTGCCCCGCCAAAGTCCTGTTCAATCTTCATTGTCCGGGTAGCTTTACTCAGGGCTGACTCCAGCGGGGTAAATGTTACGGCCACAGGATCAGACATTTCTCCTCCGCGATTAATTGAATACAGTTTTACCATGTGTTCCTGTATATCGTTATATCCTTCAATTTTTATTTTGTTTTCATAAAAAGAAGAAACAAGCTCATGGGTTTTCCCGTTCGTCAGTGTATACACTCCTTTTACCGCCAGTAAATCTTCGTCGTCGGGAATCCGATAATTGATCTGTACCCCTCCGGGAATTGGTTTGGTCAAAATTTCAGTTACCCCGGAAGGTTTCCCGTAGCTTTTCGTAATCGGGCCAAGTTCCTTTTCCTCACAAGCACTTAGCACAAAGGAAAAAGCTATAAGAGTAATAATCGTTCTTTTCATACGTCTAAAGATTTTTCATATTCCTTAAATTTAAACTCTTTACCATCCCGGATTCTGAACCAAATTCGGGTTTTTTATGATGTCGCTCTCGGGAATTGGAGCAAAATAGTTCTTAAAAGAAAAGGTCTGATTATAAACCGTTTTTACCGTGTAATAATCATGAACATCCGACTTGGTAACGTCCCATCCTTTTACCGGGCCATTCAATTCTTTTACAGCAGTCTTCCAACGCCGGGTATCCCAAAAATACGCACCTTCACAGGCCAGTTCAATTGCTCGTTCCCGATGAATGATTTCGCGCATTCCTGCTTTTGTTAATGGTTTATCCGGATAAATGGAATGGTTTCTCCAACTTTCCACCACACCGGCCAAACCTGCACGTTCTCTTACCATATCCAAGTATTGATACACCTGCTCATCGGGAGCATTCTTCATTTCATTTAATGCCTCTGCATAAAATAAGAGCAACTCTGCAAAACGCATATCCGGGAAAGGATATCTTTCATATGTCACGGTATTACGGTCGCGGTATGTTGTGTTGACTGATACCAGTTTTTTGGCAAAGTAGCCGGTGGCATTGTAATCACCAGGTTGGAAAACCGAAGAAAATTCCCCAAAACGATTTTTCGGGTACAAACATTCGGCATCATCATCCGGCTCGTTCTTATAGGAGTTACCATACCATTTTCCCCGATCGAAGCCTAACGTAGAATAAAATCTCGGTTCGCGGTCAAAATTCAGGGCAGCAGTTTGTTCTCCCCTCTGGATGTAATATTTATGGCTCTCGTCTCCGGTACGCAAAGAATAACGGTGTGCATAATCGAAATCCGGATCTTCATCGATCGGAACTCCATTCCGGGAATAAAATTTTTCAGCAATATTCAGCGGGATACTCATATTCCCGGTGGTAGTTTGCTGGGTTGCTTCTTCAAACCTGGGGATACATTGCTCCTGAACCCCTGCATCTACCGGCCAGGTGGTATTACCCCAGATTAGTTCACAGTTCCAGCGCTCGCTGACGGAATGGCGCAGCATATTAAGCCTCTTGGTAACAGCGGAGATTGGTTTTGAAGTTACATAATCACTCACCTGATACAAGCGGTTTCCACAACTGTTGGATACCATAATGGCCGAATCGCAGGCATCTGCTGCTCTTTTCCAACGATCCGGGTCATACGTCTGATTAAAAAACGGCTCCCCCTTATGATCTAAAAAGCTTTCGTAATTGGTATTGCCGTTGAAAAGCGGACTCGCCCAATAAATCATCACCTTTGCTTTGAGAAAACTTGCCGCAGCCTGGGTAAAACGCCCCAGTTCCGTGGTTCTGTTCTGAATTTGAACAGGAAGTGCTTTGCTGTGAATCGCTTCATTCAACAAATCCAGGATATAGCTAAACGTATCATCCACCTTTTCCCTGTAAACCCTTACTCCTTCGGTTGACTCGTTGATCTCGGTATTTTCTTTCAACGGGCAAATCGGCCCGTAGTAAGTTAGCATATAGAAATGGAGATAAGCTTTGATTGTTTTTACCTCTGCAATCAACCTGTTCCTTTCATATGTTTCCAGGTCCCTTACGTTATTAATATTGGCCAAAAAGATATTACAGTTGTTGATTCCAGCATACAGGCTACGAACAGGGGTTCCTGTTGCACTCCAATAGTTAAAAAATGCTTCGGTGGGACTGTCATATCCCCGTGCTGTCAGCATTCCTCCGCCGTTATCTTCTTTGTTGAATATCATCTCCATGGCACCGAACATAGCAGGATTCTCATTCCATCCTCCGAGTTTTGGCATACTCCAATAGCAGGTAGCCAGGTATTTTTCTGCCGTATAACGATCAGAAAAGGCATTATCCAGTGTGGCCACATTGTCGGGAACAACATCCAGATAGTTACAGGAGTACAACAGGGCGAAGGGCATCAGGATTAAAAAATATCGGATAATCTTTTTCATCTTCATCAATGTTTTTAGTTTGTTCAAATGATGGTTAGTTATGTCACCAGTTCACTATAAACTGACAGTCAATCCAACATTAAAGACCCGTTGAACCGGATATCCTAACCCGTCTCCGGCCATTTCCGGGTCCCAAAGTTTAAATTTACTGAAGTAAAAAAGGTTGGTTCCGCTAATGTATACCCTCAGATCCCTTAAATGCCAGTCGTGCATCACCCGTTTAGGCAAGGTATAGCCTACTTCAACAGATTTCAACCGAAGGAAAGAACCATCCTCCATAAACCAGGTACTCTTCTGATTATTATTGCTGACATCATAGTGCGAAAGACGAGGCCATAAAGCATACGAATTTCGATTGTTTTCCGACCAGTAACTATTGGCAAAACAAGTTAGTATTGCATTGTTCCCTACGCCGGGGGCAATCTTATCTACATCCAGCCAGAAAGATTCACGCCCCGCACCCTGAAAAAAGAAGGAGGCATCAACTCCCTTGTATCCGACAGAAAGTCCAAAGCCATAAATAATTTCAGGCGTCGTCGGGAAACCAATAGGAACCTTGTCCAGTGCCGATATTTTACCATCACCGTTGACATCCCTGTATTTGATATCCCCTGCCATGTAAGAACCGAACTGGGTTGGAGAATTTTCTACTTCTGCATCATCCACAAATAAACGTTCTGCTATGTAGCCCCAGGTCTGGGCAAGCGGCTGCCCCACCTTCGACAACCAGGGAGTCTGCGAATAGTCGGGTTCTTCCCATTCCTTAACCCCACTTGTAGCATAGGTAAAGGTTGCTCTTCCTGTTACCCACAGGTCCTTATTGAAATTTTTCTCATAATTAAATTCACAGTCCACACCTTTGCCTGTAGCTACACCCAGGTTCGCTTTTATTGAAGGGATAACCCCCATCGTTCCCGGTATTACCCTGCTTACCAGAATATTTTCGCGTTTCTCGTGAAAAACTTCGAGATTAGCAGAAAGACCATTATTCAAAGCGATTTCCATCCCCAGGTTTGTCTTGTAAGCAGTTTCCCACCCTATTTCGTCATTGGCATATCTCGTTACGTCAATTCCTCCGGGATTGTAGTTAAGGTTGGTTCCCCAAAACACATCTCTTTCAGCATCCATATCCACCTGTGAAAGGTAATAGAACCGATCGTTGTCGCTTCCAATAGCATCATTTCCGACCAATCCGTAAGTAGCCTTTACCTTAAACAGTCTGAAAATGCCGGTCAGTGGTTCAAAAAAATCTTCGTTCGAAAGCATCCAGGCTACCCCGATAGACGGGAAGAAGCCCCAACGGTGATTTTTGGAGAAACGTTCTGAGCCATTATACCCGAAGTTAAACTCACCGAAATACCTTGTATCATAATTGTATGCAAAACGGCCGGATACGCCCATGTTCCGGTTGGGAAGAGAAAGCTGTAAGTTACTGGCTATTCCTGTTTTTTCCTGACGCATCGTATAGACCATTAAGCCGTTTACAGAATGTTTATCAAAAGTCCGGTTATACTCGGCCGCTGTTTCCAGGTAATAGGCACTGTTAATATAGCGCGAGCCCGGGTTATAATCGATATATTCCGTTCCTTTCGTAGGGTTCAAACACTTTAACAAATACGTGTTATCCTGCAAATCATAAGTGGAAATGGTGTAATAATATGGATTATACTGCCTGGTTACAGCATATTCGGAGTAGCGATCCACATTGAACATGGTACGGGCCGTCAGTCCTTTTATAAGCATATTCAGGTCCTGTTTTATCTCGAATTGCGAAATCGTTGTATTTCTACTGTAATCACGGTAACCTTTAAGGCTCTCGGCATAAGGGTTAACATAGCTTGCATCCCCGTAGTTTCCGAAAAGGATATGCTTGGCATAGGCAAACTGTTCATCCGGTTCATAGTAAGGCTTAAATAAAACCGGGTTTGCCTGCATGACCTTTTTGTACATCGCTGTTCCTCCGTCAATGGGCCCGGTATAGTCATCGAAAGTAGTACTAAGACGCAGGATCATTTCCGTCGTGTTCGTCACATTAATGTTCACGTTCGAACGAAACGCATATTTCTTCAGATCGATGTTTGAATTGAAATTGTTGCGTTTATCTACTTTCAGATCCCCGTTATCGTGCGAAACATTAGCTGCCACATAGTAACGCGCTACTTTTCCGCCTCCCCCGATACTCAGGTTTACCCGCTGATTACAAACGACATCTCTAAACATTGTTTTATACCAATCAGTAGCAGGGAAGATATCCGGATAAAGCCCCTTTTCAGTCATCGTTATTTTTTCCTGATCATACAGCAACAAGCCCATGGGGTTACGCGTTTTTACTGCCTCGTTCTGCATTCTCATAAAGGTCACCGGATCTGCAATACTCACTCTTTTTGTCGGCATCGAAAAAGAATTTTCTACCCGGACATTAACCTGTGCCTTTCCTTCTGTCCCTTCTTTGGTTGTCACGGCAATTACCCCGTTTGCCCCGCGTGCACCATAAAGAGCAGTGGCCGTAGCATCTTTCATAATTGAAAAGTTAGCGATATCGTCTGTATTCAAACGCGCTAAGTCTTCAGTACTCAATTCCACTCCGTCAATCAGGATTAATGGATCTTTTTTTGCTTCCGCGCCAAAAGTAGTAATACCACGGATAAAGAAACTTGCGTTGTCCTTCCCCGGTTCTCCGCTTCGTTGGTAAGATATCAAGCCTGAAACCCGACCGGCAAATGCGGTAGTCAGATTACTGCTGGGAACTTTCAGCTCATCTGCTTTTATCGTTGTAATAGATGCAAGCACACTTTCTTTCTTCTGTTTCCCAAAAGCAACAACCGTAATATCATCCAGTTCCTGGGTTTTTTCCTTCATCTTAACATTGATTTTCTCCTGTCCGTCAACGTCAACAATCTGGCTTTCCATTCCAATAAAGGAAAAAACAAGTTTATTTGTTGGTTCAGCATCAATGGAATAAGTTCCGTCTGTATCTGTAATTACCCCGCGAGTGGTTCCAACTATCGTAATGGTGACTCCCGGTAAAGGTTTACCTTCCGTGTCAGTCACTTTCCCTTTTATTCTCTTTTGGGAGTCGAGCAACGATTCCTTTTCCCGGGCAATAGCACTCAAATCATTTTTCCCAATGACTACCTGTCTGTCAAAAACGGCAAATGAGTTCCTGGTTGGATCCAATATCTCGTTTAATATTTTCGTTATCGTGAATTTTTCTGCAGTTATGCTTACTTTCTGATTTAAATCCAAAGCATCTTCAACCACAATAAAAATAAAATCACTTTGTTTCTCAATTTCTTCTATTAGCTCAGAAAAAGTGGCATTATGTAAATCCAGGGACAGTTTTGTGTTTTGGGAATAGCTCACATTTGCATTCACTGACGCTACTGAAATCAGTAAAACAAAAAGACATATCTTCATTCTGAGTAATATTTTTTTTACATGCCGAATTCTCAGCTCGTAAAATCTATTTTTTTTCATAAATTTGTTTGTTTTATTTACAATAAATCTTTCACAACACTGTGACTAAAACACCAGGCAGGTTATATGGCGATATAATCTGCCTATTTTTTGTTTTAGCTCCCAAACGGGGTCAATCGTAGTTTTGTCTAATAGGCATTCATTTTTATGTTAATATTTTATTTTTTTGACACGATAATTTTATCATTGCTGATTGTACAAGAAATGGGAGCAATGGAACTAATTGCCCTGAAAATATCAGAACATTCTGATTTTAAGTCCAGTTTACCATACAATATCAGTTCTGAGGTTTCTTTATCTTTAAATTCAATCTGAATGTCATAGTACCTCGAAAGTTTGCTTGCTACGTTTCCCAGTTTCTCCTTTTTACAATACAACCATCCGTCTTTCCACGAAATATGGGGTAATACGTCTGTTTCTTCCAACGAAATACTTTTTGTATCATGTTTATATGTTAACATTTGATTCGGACGGAGTTGTATCTCCCGTGAATTCACCTCCGCCTGAATGCTTCCCTCAACCAAAACAACCACTGAAGCCTGATCTTCCCGGTAAGTAGAAATATCAAATTTTGTCCCCAGTACTTTTACTGAAATATCCTGAGTTTTTACAATGAAAGGTTTATTACAGTGATGAGCCACCTCAAAGAAGGCTTCACCTTCAACAAACACCTCGCGTTTTTCATTGAGAAACTCCACCGGGAAGATTGCCCTGCTCCCTGAATTCAGGTGTAACCTGGACCCGTCAGAAAGAAGCAAACTGGTACGTTTCCCCCTTGGAACCACCAACTGGTTCAATAACTCTTTCCGCTCTTCTCTGCTGAACGAATTCTTTGAGCCATTCTGATCTCCCGCTTTTTTGTTTTTATCGCTTAATCTGGTTAGATTTTCTCCGCTGTCAGAATTTATTTCTATCCCGCCATCATCTTTATATTCAATGCGAATGTTGTTCGTATCAAAAGATTTCTCCGTCTGATCGGCAAAGATCAGCTTGATTTCACCGGAGGATCCACTTCTCTGAGCAATTGACTGGTAATCTACTGTATTCTTTGATGAATTAAATTGAAAGTACACTATTGACGATAGTCCAAGTACAACAAGAAAACCGGCAGCAACAGACCAGACAGAAAACAGCTTTCTTGTTTTACGAATAACTGTTCTCTCCCGGATAGCATTCCATAATTCAGCCAGTTGTTCTTCATTCAATTCTTTTTCATCCGGGATAATATTTTTTACTACGAAAACTGCTTCATCAAACTGCTTTTGGCAGGAAGGGTTTCCTGCCAGAAATTGTCTCCAGTACAGATCGGATTCAGGTGTTGGAGTCAACACCCATTTTATAAAATCATCCCGACCTATAAAATCATCCGGTTCAATATTTGAAGCTTTCGTCATTTAAAACTCTTTTGCCCATATAAGCATTAAGAGCTGCATTTGTACTCACCTTTTTGAACTTTTTTTCAAAAAAAAGAAAAAACGGTAATCACTTTTTTGCGACAGAAGCTTATTCCGTGATTTTAAAACCGCGGTCCTTAAGCATTTTATACAGCATGAATAAACAGATGGAATCTTTCTGGCAACTTTTTTTTAGTTTCTCCATTCCACGGTGAATCAGATTTCGTGCAGATTGGTAATTTAAGTGGAGAATTTCGGCTAACTCGTCATAATCTAGTCCCATTACATACCTCAGATAGATTGCTTCACGCTGTCTGTCGCTTAGCTCTTCCATCGCTTTTTCCAACAACTTCAGCCGTTCATCCTCAATCGTTTCGTCATCTCCCAAAGTTAATGAATAGGCAAAGGCAGCTTTCTCAGAATCAATGGAGAAGAATCTGTTTTCTTGCCCTATTAAACGAAATATTTTACGTTTTAACGACAAAAACAAATAAAGTTTAATGCTGTTGGTTGATTTGAGAGTCGCCCTGTATTTATACAAATCGACAAAAATATCCTGAATTGCATCAAAAATCAGATCTTCTTTTTTAGAAAAATGCAGTCCGAATTTATACAGTTGTTGAGCATAACGTTCATAAATAATCTTAAACGCATCTTCACTCCCGAGAATAAAATCATTCCACAATTTACTCTCGGACTGTATTTTTTCAGTTTCACTCATACATTCAAGATAAATTCACTTATCTCTTGCAAATTGTATACTTCAACCAAATTCGCAAAACCCTCCGAAAGATAAGAAGTATCGCTTTGGGTCCTTATTAAAACAACTTTTTTTTTTCTTGTTCTGTAGCATTTTTAAGAGAATAAGTCTGAGTGAAGATTGTCCACACAAATCATGGTACCCGTGTTGGTTTTAGGCTAAAGCAGTTACCAGTCTGCTAAATTTATATCTAAGGTAATCAGCAGAGGATTGTGGTCGGAAGCTAAGGTGCGAATAACCTGAACATCTGCAACATTCCACCTTGCAGCAGGATAGAAAGCAATATAATCGATTTTTATTCAGGCTGTCGGTTTAAATACAACAGACTGTTATAGCCGCAACCGGAATATATTTCGTTAATGTTGAGGTTCGAGTTAATCAACATTTTCAGGGCATTATTAATCCGCACTTCGTTGACATATTGCGAGAAGGTTTTTTCGGTCCAGTTTTCAACAATACTTCGTTAAAATCGAAATGTTATCCCTGGTATAAAGTTTCCCCTCGCTTTGTTCAATATAGGCAATCTCATATTCGGGATGATAGTGCCTTGGAGAGGTGAAATGGTCTTGTTTGTAATGCCGGGTCAGAAATATGGCATCCTCATCAAACTTGAGTTTTTCCTCGTTTATTTCCATTTGCTTCAAAAAACAATTACAAGCGGCTTTTTAATTCATCGATACTTATTTTCAGCATACGACCAACCGGTTTTCCGTCACGCCAGGTTATTGCTTTTACCTCAACAGCACCCGTTGGAATAGCAACAGGCGCCCCCTCATACTTCTCCGAATACTGATCCGGGAAAGAAAAATTAAAAGAATAATAAACATCCAATCCAGGAAACTCCGAGCCAAAGGCAACTTTTATTTCTCCCGAAGACTCCTTTACCGGAGTAATCATCGGATCGAAAACACTGCGGGCATAATTGGTTTCTGTTCGGTCCAGTAGAGATAAGTTTTTCTCCATGCGCTCAAAAAAATATTCCGGGTTCCGTTTTTCTTTCGGTGTCCATAATACTTCAGACATAGCCAGTGCTCTTGGCCAGGTCATATATTCAACCTGTCGTTCATCTTCAATCATTTCTGTCCATACATTCCCTTGTCCCCCTAAAATATATTTAGCTTCTATCCCATCAGGAACAGGCTCGAATTTATACACCTGGGTAAGCCTTAAGCTGGACCATGTATACGGAAATCCTTCTATCACCGGCTCTCCCTGCATGTAATCCAGGTAGCAAAAATCGGTCGGGGTCATCACCACTTCGTGTCCTTCGGAAGCTGCTTTTATACCTCCTTCCATCCCGCGCCATGACATCACAGTGGCATTGGGGGCCAATCCTCCCTCCAAAATTTCATCCCAACCGATAAGTTTCTTTCCTTTAGATTCAACAATTTTCTCAACCCGTTTTATGAAGTAACTCTGGAGTTCGTGTCCATTTTTCAAACCATGATCGTACATCACTCTCTGACATTTCGGGCAGTTTTCCCAAAAATCCTTACAGACTTCATCTCCTCCGATATGAATGTATCTCCCCGGGAAAATATCAACAAGCTCATTCAGGATGTTAGCCAGCATTTCAAAATTAACTTCATTCCCCGCGCATAATACATTCTCTTCCGGGCCTCCGTATTCCCCGGCATAAACCGTTGTCGGGTTCCCGCTGCATGAGGCCTGCGGATAGGCAGCAATCAACGAACGACTGTGCCCGGGAACATCAATTTCGGGAACAACGGTTATAAAACGATCGGCAGCATATTTTACGATTTCCCTTATATCCTGCTGCGTGTAATAACCACCGTATGTTGGCTTTTCATTGGACTGAGGAGCCGGCATACTGTAAAAAACACCGGTACGGGGAACCCGCCATGCTCCGATTTCGGTGAGTTTCGGATATTGTTTTATTTCAATCCTCCATCCCGGATCATCTGTTAAATGCCAGTGAAATACATTGTATTTATATTCCGACATCCGGTCGAGATATTCTTTTAGAAACACTTTACCAAAAAAATGACGACTATCATCCAGCATAAGACCACGCCAGCCAAACCGTGGATAATCAACCACAGAAACAGCAGGAACCAACAGGGGTTGTCCTTTCTTTTCCACCGCACAATTCAATGAAATAAGTTGCTGTAATGATTGTAATCCGTAAAATATCCCGGCGGGACTGTTCGCTGAAACTTCTATACCGGAAGGCTTAACCTCCATCATATATCCTTCATCTCCAATTTCGTTATCCCTGATTAGGTTGAGACGAAGAATAACATTCTTCCCTTTTGCAGAAGGCACTATCGCCAGCTTGATCCCGGTCATGTTATTCACCCGTTCTGTAAATATTTTTGCCGGCTGTAAAACTGCCTCATTTCCGTTGGTAATAATCCTGGTATTCTCAGATAATTCAAAGTCTCCGGCACATTTTATTATTTTTACAGGCTCCGGAATTAAACCGACAGTGCCCTGTGAATATCCGGTAAAACTTGTACAAATCAGAATGAAACTTACTAAAAATCGACTCTTCATATTGATTCTGTTTTTATTATTTCTGGTTACACTTTTAAAAAAACCTTTTGTCTGAATGTTTATAAGAAACAAACTATTCTCATACGTGCTGTTTTGTAAGGCCCAGATCTTCTTCTATTTCTTCCAGCGATTTTCCTTTAGTTTCGGGAATATACCTCTTGATAAAAATAAAAGCCAGTAAACTAAAAAGCCCAAAAAGACCAAAGGTCAACACTCCACCTAAACCATTAAACATCAACGGAAAAAATAAAACAACCAGTAAAGAACAAATCCAGCTTACCGACGTTGAAAACGACATGGCTATCCCCCGAACAGAGGTTGGATACATTTCGGAAGTAACCACCCACATAACCGGGGCGAGTGAAGCAGCAAAAAAAGCGATGTACATCAAAACTGAAATAATCATTCCGGCATTTCCCGCAAAACCCGCAAATGTTGCTGAAAGAAAAATCAGCGATAATGTCATCCCGGCAGCACCCCATAGCAACAAACTTCTTCGGCCTTTCCGATCGACCAGCCAAACGGCAATAATTGTAAATACAAAATTAACTACTCCTACAATGATCGACTGAAAGAGAGCATCGTCAGCACCCAAACCGGACTTTTGGAAAATTACCGGAGCATAGTTAATAACTACGTTGATTCCGGTTATTTGCTGAAATGCGGCCAACAGGGTTCCCAACAGCAGGACATAGCCCGTTCTTCCTTTAAAGATTGAAATTATACCAACCTCCTTATCCAACGTTATATTTTTCAATGAAGACTCAACAACTTCAATTTCGGCCAGGGCATAACGTGTTCCCCCTATTTTCTGAAGCAGACTTTTGGCCTCGTTTTTTCGTCCGGCTTTAATTAACCAACGGGGACTTTCGAAAAACGAGATATTGAGTAATACCAGATAACCCAGGCCAAAAACAAGCGGTACCGCCAGCATAAAACGCCATGTATAATTCAGGCTAAACAAGAAGTAATCGATTATATAGGCCAGCAGAATCCCGGTTACAATCGCCATTTGGTTAAACGAGACTAAAGTTCCCCGACGTTGTGCCGGAGCAACCTCTGTAATATAAGTCGGCACAATGACCGAAGATGCCCCCACTGCTATGCCTCCGGCAATACGTGCAAAAACAAACAAAACGAACTGCCGGGTCATGCTACATATCAATGCGGAAAGAATAAACAGAAATGCAGTAGCAAACATCATTTTTTTCCTGCCGTATTTATCCCCGAAATATCCGGCAATAAGAGAACCCACCAAACAGCCAATCATAATTGAACTAACGGCCAGACCGGTTTCCATCTGGTCCAACATGAAATATTTCTGAATTCCGGGAATTGCTCCTGAAATTCCGGCCATATTCAGCCCAAATAATAATCCTCCGTTAACTGCCACAAAGGTCATCCAGTTAATGAGTCGGTTATTCTGCTTCATTTATTATTTTTTTGATTGTAAATATTCTTCATTTCCCATGCATCCAGCGATTTCAGCACTGCATCTTTTCCACATGCTTTTATTGACACCCCCCTGCTGTCGTCCCGATCAGGATAAGCACGCAAAGCAACACATTGACGGTCGTTTACAAATACCTCAACAATACTGCAATCGATGAAAACATGCAGATTTACCAACTCACCTTCTTTGATCTGAACATCAGCAGTTTCCGGAATTCTGAAATTTACCTGATCCGATAATGAACTGTTCAGGTTATCAACGGAAACAGCACTGGTCCGGATAGCTGGCCCTGAATAATCACGGATAAGATATCCTCCGTCATGATAAAAAGTAACCCTTGTATACTCCTCTTTATTTGGAGAACGCAACACATTGAGTTCAACGGCCGAAGCTTCTTTAAGGTCGAGGGTCAGATCAATCTCCAGCGCCTTGCCCGAAATCCCGGGAAGAACAATTTCTTTATTGGCGGGCAAGTTCATTTCGGGAACAGCAATATGTTTTTTCCTTAATGCTGTATAATTGCCTGCCGGGCTAATCTCCAGTTTTTCGTTCTCGTCCAAAGTCAAACGCCAGGGCAAAGTCATTAACTCGGTATAATTACTCTCTCCTATTTCTTTCCCGGTATTCATATTAAAGATAGCGATAACGCCACCTTCTCCGTCCGGATAAGCTGAAGGAGCATGAACACCACCGCGGGATGCCGGGCCATGATTAAAATTTCCGCCATCGGTAACATAAAATTTATCGTTCAACTTGTCGTAATCTCCAATCAGGTACTTTCCTCCGCTTTTATGGCTAAAATAGAGAAGGATATACTTGCCTTTATTTCCAATAGGCCAGAAATAAGGACACGAACCATCGTCGCCAATCAGCGAATAACGATCATTTTCAACAAAAGGATACAAATATTTCCAATTCAGTAAATCGGTTGATTCAAAAAGAAAATTAGCCCGTACTTTTTTCCCTCCTGGTCCGGTATATCGGTTACCTCCTATCAATGAATAATACTTGTCGCCTTTCTTCCAGATATTCGGGTCCCAGGTACTATAAGGCAATCCGTCAGAAGGGTCGGGGTCGGTAATCACTGCTTTGCCCGAGATCTTCGTCCAGTTTAGTAACAGCGGGTCTTCCGAAATTGCAACCATACTTCCGGCATTTACCCCGTGATACATCGCAATTACACGATTCTCTTCAACCCATGTTGAACCCGAAAAAACCATTTCTTCAGGATTAGGATAAATGGCGTAAGGCAAGTCATTCCAGTGAATTAGATCGTTACTTACAGCATGTCCCCAGTGTTGCCGGGGATCTTCGGGAGGATAAGCCTGAAAGAAAAGATGCCAGTTTCCCTTCCAAAAGCAAAGGCCGTTGGGATCATTCAACTTTCCTTCGGGGCTGATAAAATGGTAACAGGGTCGGTGCTTGTCAACAGAAAGTTCTTGTCGCGATTTCTGAAATCTTTCTACTAACAGGTTATCTTTTAGCTGTTTTTCCTGTTCATCCAATCTGTCGTCAAAAGTAAACCGGGGAACTTTCGATGTATAATCCTGTGCAAAAACAGATGCAGAACACAGGAGTAAGAATATTAAAGGAGGGTAAAAGATTCTTTTCATTACTCAACTATTTCGGTTATTCGTATTTCACCAGCAGGTGAACAGATTGCCGGTTTTGAGGCAAGGTAATCACCTTTTGGTCGGCATCCCAATTTGCCCATTCCTGTCCGTTGACGATTACAGACTGAATGGATTTCTGAAAAGGGTCGTGAAGAAAAAGTAAAGTCTTCGGACTATTTTCGGGCAAGAGAATATTTGCAACCATTGTATTGGGTTCTTTGCCCTGAGCCAACGAGTAGCTATATTCTCCGAATTTTGTATGAACTTGGTTTAACTCCACTCTCTGCCCCGGTTCAAGCCAGCGTTCAGGAATTCCGTTTCCCAACCAAACCTCATTGGCTTTCTCCTCTAACAGGAAGTCAATAATCTGGCTCACCACACGTGCTTCGTCAGGACATTTGTAGAAAGGACCACTGGCATGTTCCCACATCCGGTACTCTTCCGACAGGGCAACCACATCGGGGTAAAAGAGTGAGGTAAAATTATTGTACAAACTGCGAATAGCTGCTTTCGTTTCCTGACGATCGAGATATACACTGACCGGGTTTTGGAGATTAGCCTGGAAAACCATACCTCCCCGGCTAAACCAATATTCATCATCCACCCAACCGTGAGTATTCAAATTCAGTGACGTTGACAAGGTGAGGTTATCTTCCCAGTCATTCAGGATCCAGTCAGCCATTGGTGATTTTGGATCAATAATCCCTGTTTTTATCAAAGTAACAGGTCCGTACAAAACTTCACGGGTTGATGATAACCTCAACGTTGGATAGATCCCTTTCTCATACCGATCGTAATAGTCCGATTTTTTTGAACCAAAATAACGGAACCGCTGGTAGGGCCGGACCGGAATATACGGGACACAGGTGTTATCGCGCAATCGCACTACCGGGCTCAGTTCGATGGCCCGTTGCAAACTGTTCAGAATATCGTCCCGATAAGCGGCCGCTTCCATTTTATAATATTCTGCCTCTGGCAAACCAGCCACATCAAAAGCTTCGGCCGTTGCCTGAAGCCCGAGGTAAGCATATGCATTGGTCGCATACCAGTACCGCCACTCGGGACAATCTTCCAGCATTCCTGCCGGCAAAAGGCCGTAATGCAGCACCGGGTCCCCGTTTCTGTCGGTTTCTTTCGTCTGGTTTCGCTGCTCAATAATCCAGTCGGCAGCTCCAGTCATGTGTGGCGCTGCCTTTTTCAACCATTCCTTATCGCCCGAATATCTGTAATGATGAGCAAGTCCCCAGAGAACTGTTCCATGGTTCATATTATAGCCTACAGCAGTAAGGTCGTTTTCTTCATCAATTTTAACCCCGTAAAAGACAGCTTTTTGATCTCCGGTATAAGCGCCGGGAAGTTTACGGCTACCCTGTCGTTTCATGAAAACATCAAGATAACCGTCAACCGTTTCAAAATCTCCCAAACGATCCAACAAAACTGTCTGGAAAATTGATTCATTCGCATAAACAGGATAGCTAAACGAAGCTGCGGGAACCATAAACAAACCACTTTGGGGATCCTTTGTTACGCTCATCCGGATATGCGGAATAACTGCTTTCGCCAATTGGTTAAAAACAGCTTCGGGAACATTAAAAACGGTGTTCTTTGCAACCAGATCCCGCCAATACGTGACAACACGTGCTTTTTCTTCAGAATAATTAAGCGATGAAAGTACCGGCATATCTGCTGATGTCAGGGTTCCGACAAAAGGGAAACAGAAATATAACGATTTGGAAGAGTTAGGCGCCAGCTCAATCTCGTGATGTATTCCCCGAAAGTCGTCTGTCTGAATGAGTTCCGTTTTTATCGCATCATCGTTTGTCTCTTTTGCATAACACCTGATGTATTTTTCATTTCCTACCTGATCCAGAATAAAACCTTTTTCCCTGGAGATATTCGTCAGTGCATGATTGCCTCTGAGCCACAGATGAGCAACTTTGGATGTTCGTGACGGATTGGAGACTTTTAGCTGAACCATCAAAACAGAAGGAGTATATTCATCTCTGCCCGGATCAAAGGGAGAAAGTACCCCATTCCCGGAAGAAGTAACAAAAGCCTCCTCCTTATAAAGTAATCCGTCATGGTTCCAATCGGAACTTACAACTGGCAAATAATCATGAAGTACCGACATCCGGCAATTATCCAGGGTTCTCTCATACAACGCAGCCTCTCCTGTCCCAAAATCCCATTCTAAGCTGTTGCCATTCCAGTTACACAGCGAAAGAAGCTTACCCTGCAGCTTTGCTCTTTCTTTATCAAGGATTAAGTTTCCACCCCACTCCACCGCAAATTTCTGCCAACTGCCGTCGCAGGCTAACGGCAAATAGATACGGCTCCCGGCCTGATCATGCAAGGGATCCAAATGAGGAATTTCGTTCCGGGCCTTTTCATACGATTGTTCCGGTTCTTCCATGATCTGTTCCCGAATATTTTTCCCGTCAACAATACCGACCTCCAGAAATGAAACAGGATCATCCGCCTTTGTTATATAAACATTGAAGTAAGGAATATACATTGGTCCTTTCTGCAAATCGTCAGGAGCAAAAGAAAAAGTGCCGCCGGAGGAGCGAACCGTTATCAGGGTTTCTTCATTCGACCCCGCCAGCAGCGGCTGTGAAGTCAAGGTCTTTATAATTATCCCTTTATTGGCAGGGGAATGCATATTCCAGGAATTCCCGCTTTTCTTATCTCCATTTTTCCAGTTCCACCCGGAAAGACTTTTAAAGAATCCATTAAAAACTTCAATCCTGCCGGAAAGGTTATTGGCTTTTTCATCCAGAAACTCAATCCGAAGCTCATCCTCTTTTAACGTTGCCATCGAAAAGACATCGATCCGCTGAAACTGATTCCTTAGATCTTCCGGAAACTTAAGCCGTATTTTCATCGTTCGCCGGTATTCAACTTCCCCGGGCAAATTCTCCGCATTCGCAATTTCACCGTTCAACAATGGCTGAAATGTATAAATAATTTTGTTCCCGTTCCTTTCGGTTTTAGTTTTGGCAGTAACCCACTCTCCCCGCCACAGATCATCCTCAAGATCGTCGTAAGAAGGCATGTGCGGAGGATGATCGGGCCATGTATCGTGCCAGTATTCTATTCTCATCGAAGCAACAAGATCATCTGGCAGCGAACTGTTCCATAAAACTTCGATACGCCGGATATCACGGGCATCCCACCAGCGAACACCAATATTATCCTTTTTCGGGTCAGCCGGAAATTCGTCATAAGTAATTTCCGTTCCGATCAAATCACTCTCTGAATTCCAATAACACAGTGTTCCGAACCTTACAATATTTAAAGCTTCTTCTTTACCTGCAATTTGCCTTTCAAATTCCATTGCCTGAACTGCAGCCATCCCCCAAAAACAAAATAGGATAACGGAAAAATGCTTTCGTACAAATAGAAATGTAGTCATACTAGATATATGGTTTAATCATTAATGGTCCGCCTGATACAAATGAATACTATACAATTCCCAAAATGCCCAGAATCATACAATCAAATTCCTTATTTCAACTTAAATAAGTATGAATGAGAATTTTATACTGCGATTTTAGCTGGTGAGTTCACAAACAATCATTATTACAATTTTATTCACAACACCCTAAAACACCAGGAAAGTTATTTGGCGAAATAACCTGGTATTCATGCAATCTTCATATCATTTTTTTTATTCTTTCGTAACAGAACTATCGTATTCCCAAAAAAATGTTTTACGAAACCTTCAACAATTATTATATCCCTGAAAAATACAAATCCCCTATTCAGTGGCGCTTGTTTTAGAAAAACAACCTGAAAATTCATTTTCTTTTTACTTTAGTTTGAGTAAATCTCCGCATTTTGTTTTTGGAGATATCGGATATTGAGGGTCAACAATTTTCTCAGACCATCCTTGTTTCTTTGGTTAAATCGTTATAATTCCTGCAATTACCGGGCGATTAGTTTTTTTATATCTGTTATCAAAACATCGGATATCTTATCAGAATAACGGTACCATTTATATAGTTTTCCATCTTTATCTATCAATAAAAAATCAGGAAATGTATGCAATCCATAATCTTTCACGATCTGTTTGTTGCCGGCACAAACCGGATAGTTCAAATTATTATCCTTCACGTATTTCTTCACAATTTCGGGTGGGTCATACGGATAAAATGCACACATCTCAAAATTGTCATTTGCATGAAAAGTCCGGTCAACCTGAATTAGGTGCGTTGTCGATTTGACGCAAGGACAACAATTAAGCAATCCGAAATACAGTAAACGGATTTTTTTATCGTTTGGCGACAGGTATAGCGACTCTCCCGTCACGGTATGAACTTTAATCTCAGTAGCCAGCGAATGGATTTTTTTATGTTCCTTTATTTGAACAGTTTCACGCTGAGTTGTTTCAGTGTCTATCTGATTGGCATCAACAACGAACTGACTGATCCCGGTTTCTGAAATAAATTCTTTATTTCCTTGTTCCCGAAATGTATAATTGCGTAGTTCATTAGCATACAATAGCTGTGGTTTTTTTGTTGTATAGCCATACCTGTAAACAAAAAACGGCAGATAACTTTTTGCATCAACCCAAACAACATAACCAAAAAAGGGATTTTCATCCTTAAACCTTAATTGATAGAATTTCTGATTATTCACAATCGTGTCCGGGGCCATCGTGATTTGATCTTTCGGATATGACTTCAGAACACGAAAAATTTGCGGAATTTGTCCATCTACATGCTTTCTGAGGACCTTTATTGTATTCGGATCCTGTAAATTAAACAGATTATACCTTACATCCGGAATCATATCATCCAGAATATCCTGATTAGCATAGTAATAGTATCCATTATACACCTGACGCTCGATCCGATCAAAATTGAATGTTTTTTCTCTCTTCTCAAAGCTGTAATTCATACCACATAATGTGTCATAATCATTGATTTCATATGAAAGTTTTCCGGCGTAATACCATTTCATCATTGTATCTGCCTCAGTTTGCTGATAATTGGTATAAATGCTTTCATAAGAACCGGCTTTCGATTCCTGAATCGCATTTATTGTTTTATTAATAAGTTCATCTTTTGAAATCTGAGCAGATACCCATAGTGGGAAAAGCAAAAGAATTAGAGCTGTTTTCATTATTATGTAAACTTTATTCATGTTTATGAGACAGCATGTTAACATTTCATCCAGATAACGTGTTGTTAAATTTAGAAATAAAAATTCGAATGATTCTGCCTTTCGATTGACTTATTTGGAGATTTTGTCGCATACTTCTATAAAAAAAAACCGATCATAAACGCGTTTCTTGGCAATGACCCAAACCACGCCCCCACTGAAAGGGGTAATTTTCCAATCAATTCGACCTGCTGATAACAACAAAACAGCTCATTTCGTCTATCTTTCCTTTTAAAGCTGTTTTCTTGACAAAAAGAACAAAATAACAATAAAACAAAATTACGAGATTGTTTTTTATTTCTTTTTGAATATGTTTGTGTTGTTCAAAACTATACAAGACCAAGTCAGATGGATCGAACGACTCAGGGAACAAGCTGACCGTAGCAGTCAAATCATTGTATGCCCTGTCGGACCGGCAATGCTATTTTTATGCCGGACAGTTTGACCGGACCAGTTTAGACCGGGACTTGTTTATCGTCGACCTGAGCCTCAGCGACGACAATGAAGTCAGCTTCAGCAGTCCGAATACCGGCATCAACCTGACCATGGAAGAAGGTACGGTTGAAGTGAATACGGTAGACCATACCACCGACAACCGGTACACAATTGTAACCACAACGCTCAAACTGAAATATACGTTTATTGACGTAAGCTCATCGGATCAACCCGTATTAAGAGCGGAAGGAACGATATCAATGAACCAGCAGGCGCTTAAGGATACGCCCTGATTCCTATGCAGAACTGCCTTTCCCCGCAATGGGCAGGGTGGTTCTGTTAACAGTTGCATTAGGCAGAAAGCTGCGTGCTCCAAGATTCATCAGTCTAGTGACAGGCTGTCTGCCAACTGAGAACAAAAACAAATCGACAAACTACCGAAAGTGCAAATCAGGCAGTCCATTCGGTCCCGGGTATGCCGGTTTTTAACCGGCGGTTACTGAATGCGCGGTCCGAAAACCGCACCGGCAGGTTGGTAACAACAAGGAAAATACGGTTGTTTTTAGATTCAGAAAAGCATCCCGGAGCAGTGCGCGGGCCGTCAGAACGCCCGGGCGAGGGTTCGTTCTGACAAGATTTTTGCTTCCTTTTTATCGACTGAAAAAGGAAGGGTCCGTCCGGCCAAAGGACAAAGAATAGCATTGGTGTCCGGTAAAGAGGATATATGGGTGGAGCGGTTTGTAACCGCGCATAATCGTCGGTTACAAACCGACGCACCCGCACCGGGCTTTTTGCCGGTCTGCAAACCGATTTGGTATTCAAACACGGTTATGAAGGACAGATGCTGAAACAAGTTCAGCATGACCTTTTTTTTCGGTGATGAGCTGTCGTCAGCCCTGACCTTTTTTGTTTGCTTTTTTGTATCAAGACAAAATCCGTTCGACCCCGGAGGTGCCGGCTTTAACCGGCGGTTGCTGAATGCGCGGTCCGGAAACCGCGCCACCCGCACCGGCAGGTTGGTAAACGACAAGGGAAATACGGTTGTTTTTAGATTCATACAAAGCATCCCGGAGCGGTGCGCGGGCCGTCAGAACGCCCGGGCGAGGGTTCGTTCTGACAAGATTTTTGCTTCCTTTTTATCGACTGAAAAAGGAAGGACCCGTCCGGCCAAAGGACAAAGAATAACATTGGTGGGCGGTAAAGAGGATATATGGTGGGCGGCGCGGTTTGTAACCGCACCACCCGGCTGGTTTGCTTGTTATTCGCATAAAGTTACCGGCTGACGGGATAAGAAACTGTAAAGAAACAAGCTGTGGCGGGTTAATTCTGCCACAGCCTGTCATGATCGATCATGGCCGGAATGAAGAACGGTCTCACTGCCTCGTGATAGACAGCCTATCAGCTTAATGATAGAGGGTCTATCAGCCTAATGATAGATAGCCTATCAGCCTAATGATAGACAGACTCACTCCCTAATGGGAGACAGGCTCACAGCCTGGCTGGAACCTGTAACCTGTCAGGCTGCGGAAAATTCCGGGTCTATTGCACCGGTGCATTTAATACGTAGTAGAAGAGATAAGTACGTGGCTCTTTCAACCAGGTGTTGACCGCAAACTGGGTACAGATACTCAGTTTATAGTCGCCGGCGGGCAAAGATGCGGGAACTACAAAGGTGATCTTCGACGGGTCGTCGGCTTTTGAATGCCCGGTTTTTAACCGAGCCACCCGCAAGGGGAACAATCATCCGGTCAATTCATTTCTGCAGATTGGCTTAAAAACAACCTCCCTCCTGCTTTCTTTTTGTATCTTATTTGTTCAACAAGAAAAACAAAAAACAATCGAACAAAACAAGATTGTTGTCTTTTGTTTCTTTTTGTGTATGTTTGTACTAGTTGTGATGTATTTGTTATGGCTATAAACAGAAGGACTTTTATCAAAATAAGCTCGCTCACGGCGGCTAATCTGACCGTATTGCCCGTGGCTGGAACAGCAGCTATGAAGTCATTTTCAGGGACCGGGGCTTATCCCGGGCTTTTGAACGGATTTTTGGCCCCGCCCGATAAGGTCAAATCGTCCTGTTACTGGTGGTGGTTTAACGGCCTGGTAAACAAAGAAGGCATTACCCGCGACCTCGAAGAGTTCAGGGCAAAAGGAATGGGCGGCGTGTTGCTGGTCAATTCGGCAGGTGGCCTGGGCGGCGTACCTTTTCCGCAGGGAGCCAGGCTTTTTTCAGACGAATGGAAAGACTTGTACCGCCACGCCATGAGAGAGGCCAAACGGTTGAACATAGAAGTGGGCATCAACCTGAGTTCGGGCTGGTGCATGGGCGGGCCGTGGATCAGACCTGAAAATTCGGGCCGGTGGTATTTGCAGTCGGAACTGGATGTTCAGGGGCCGCAAAAGTTCTCCGGGAAACTGCCGCTCCCCGGTAACCGCGATGGCTACGATAAGGTTTTTAACCCGCCCGGCTATAAAGAATACATCGACCTGCCGCTGGAGGAACTTGATTACCGCGACACCGCCGTCGTGGCATTCCTGAATTCAGACAAACCGGCAAGCCGTATCGGCGGCGAACGGGCAAAAGTGCTCGACGCCAAAACCAATCGCCGCGATGCCAGCAATTTTGCGCTGGCTGTCAACATCATGAACCCCACCCGTCAGCCCTGGCAAAACGATCCGGCCGACCGGCCAATTCCGCTGACACGGGTCATTGACCTGAGTTCAAAAATAACCAGTGACGGGCATCTGGAATGGGATGTTCCCGCCGGAAACTGGACCATCGTCCGAACCGGCCACCGCATGACCGGCTCCCGCCTGATGATCGCCCAGCCGGAAGCCGACGGATTATCGATCGACTGGTTCGACCGCAAAGGCGTTGAAATCCAATTTGAAAACTTCGGGAAAATCCTGATCGAAGAAGCCGCCAAAGTGGGGACAAAACCCGCGTATTTCTGCGACGACAGCTTCGAAGACGGTTTCCCGAACTGGACAGGCAAAATCCTTGAAAAGTTCAGGGAGTACCGTGGCTACGAAGCAACTCCTTACCTGCCGGTTTTAAGAGGGTACATCGTTGAAAATGCGGAGGTGTCGGACCGCTTTTTGACCGATTACCGGAAAACCATCGCCGACTGCATGGCCGACGGGCATTACAGGCGTTTTGCCGAACTATGCCACGAACACGGCCTGCTGGTGCAGAACGAAGCGGCCGGCCCAAGCCGTTCGGGCACCATTTGTCTCGACGGGCTGAAAAATCTGGGCCGCAGCGACCTGCCGATGGGCGAATTCTGGCTGGGCCCCAACCACGAGGATCAGTCCACCCTCACCGATGATAAGCCCTACGGCGTTTCCCGCCTCGATCTTGGGCAAAATAAAGTCACGAAAATGGTTGCCTCCGCAGCCCATATCTATGGAAAGAAAACCGCATCTGCCGAGGCATTTACAACATTCAGGCATTGGCTTGATTATCCCGGCTCTTTGAAACAGGCACTTGACCGGGCCTACTGTGAAGGAATCAACCGGATTGCCATTCATACGTCCACGGCCACGCGCCCGCAAGACGGCAAGCCCGGTTACGAATATGGTGCCGGGACTCATTTCAACCCCAATGTAACCTGGTGGGAAAAATCGGGGCCCTTCTTCGATTATATTGCCCGGTGCCAGCACCTGCTCCAGGCAGGCCTGTTTGTGGCCGATGTGCTTTTTTACAATGGCGATTCGGCGCCAAACCTGGTCGAACAAAAGCACATTGACCCGGCTCTCGGGCCCGGTTACGATTACGATGTTTGTAACGAAGAAGTCCTGCTGACCCGCCTGTCGGTCAAAAAAGGGCGCATCGTGCTACCCGACGGCATGAGCTACCGCGTACTGGCACTTCCGGACGATGACCGGATGCTGCTGCCCGTTGCCGAAAAAATCGGTGAACTGGTAAAGGCCGGGGCAACCGTGATCGGCCCAAAACCGGCCAGAGATTCGGGTTTAAAAGATTATCCCCGTTGCGACGAACAGATTAAACGGACTGCCGCTGAGCTTTGGGGCCGGATCGACGGCGAAAAGATAACGCAAAACCGGTACGGAAAAGGCCGGGTTTTTTGCGGGGAAACCATTCGTGACGTCTTGCTGAAAGATGGGGTAAAACCTGATTTCGAATTCACCGGAAAAGAGGTTTGGATTGATTTTATCCACAGGACAACAGACGATGCGGAAGTTTATTTCGTTACAAACCGGAAGAAACAACCGGCAAAAACCGAATGTCTGTTCCGGGTGAAAGGCCGCGTTCCCGAAATCTGGGACGCCGTTACGGGAACTGTTTCAAATCCGGCATTCACGGTGGTTGACGACCGGACAGCCATTCCGTTGGAGTTCGTCGAATTCCAGTCGTTTTTTATCGTTTTCCCAAAAAAACCGGGAAAATTTGCGGCTCAACGTCCGCAAGCGCTGCTTTGCCAGGATACTTCCGGCTTAAAAGCGGTTCAGGAAATCAGCGCCCCGTGGACGGTGAAATTTGATACGGAATGGGGCGGCCCCGGATCGGTCGAATTTAAACAGTTGACAGATTGGAGCACACACCCCGATGAACGCATCAAATATTACTCGGGAAAAGCGGTGTACAGCACCCGGTTCGACCTGGCACAAAAGCCCGGGGAAAACTTTTTCCTCGAATTGGGCGTGGTGAAAAACATCGCCGAAGTAAAACTGAACGGGAAAAAGCTCGGGATCATCTGGACAGCTCCCTGGCGGTTAGATATTTCGGAAGCAATCAGGGAAACCGGCAACGAACTCGAAATTGACGTGATCAATCTTTGGCCGAACCGCCTGATTGGCGATGCCGCCTTGCCCCCCGGACAACGGCTGACCAATACCAACATCGAATTTAAAAAAGACGCTCCCCTGCTTGCCTCGGGCCTACTGGGCCCGGTCATCATTCATGCGGTGCAAAAGAATACATAATCTTTGGCGCCGGTCTGATAATCCTCATTTTCAGGCGATGACGTGGAGTCGTGATTTAATCTGTTATAAACGGATGAATTTGCTGTTTAATCGCGAATTCATTATTTTGGATAACATGGACGTTTCATAAAAATGGAACCAGAAAATCAGGCCGATATAAAAAAATGGAACCGGTTCAGAAATGGAGATGACATTGTTCTTTCCGTTATTTACTCAGAAAATGCAGAGGCATTGTACCAGTATGGTCTAAAATTGACAACAAACCGGGAACTGGTGGAAGACACGATCCATGACCTGTTTTTAGACCTGATCAGGAACAGGAAAACCATCGGTGAAACTGGTCATATCCGGTTTTATCTTCTAAAATCATTTCGCAGAAGACTAATCCGGAAGCTGAAAAGCGAAAAACACGACCGGGACCTTCCATTATCAGAGGCAGTATTTGACGTCCGCTATTCCATTGAGCAGGAGATGATTTCAAAGGAGATTTCACAAAATACCTCCGCGCGTTTATTAACAGCAGTAGGACAATTGAGCCCCCGGCAGAAAGAAGCTATTTACCTGAAGTTTCAAAAAGAACTGAATTATCCGCAGATCTCGGAAATACTGGGCATGAGTGTCGAGGCATCAAGAAACCTGATCTACCGGGCTGTAAAATCCTTGAAAGAGGCATTCCCAAAAATCGGGGAAGACGCTGTATTCCTGCTTATCTTTAAAAAAAATCAGCAAACCGGTTAAAAAAATCAATTTCAGTGATGATGTTTTATTGATGCACGCCTTTATCCAATGTACAAGCATTCAGCTTATGGAAAAATATCATGACTACGAACCGGAAGACTTTGTTTCTGATAAAGAATTTGTTGACTGGGTACGCTTCCCCACAGACACTTCGTCAGCAAAATGGGAACAGCTTATCGCTGAATGCCCGGAAAAGAAACTGCTGATCGAACGGGCCGCATTAATCGTTCGTTCGCTGGAACCGGTTGAAGCTGAAATTTCAAAGGACCGGCTTGATGCGGTATGGCTACGGATCGCGAAAAGCAGAAGATCAGCACCCTGGCGCTTGTACTCAGGTTTTATGAAGTACGCCGCCGTTTTTATACTGGCATTTTTGATGGGCTTGGGAGGCGCTTATCTGCTTAAGGAAAAAGATTCAAACTATACGGAAATATATACTGAAATCAATGTCCCGTACGGCGAACGGTCTGAAATCGTTTTGTATGATGGAACCAAAGTGTGGTTAAACTCCGGCACAACGTTTAAGTTTCCGCTTGTCTTTAAACCCGACCAACGACAAGTTTTTATCCGGGGCGAAGGTTTTTTTGATATCGCTTCAGACCGTGAAAAACCGTTCATTGTCAATGCACGACAAATGAACATTGAAGTGACGGGAACACGATTCAACATTTGCGCGTATCCCGACGACCCAAAATATTTTGCTACCTTGGAAGAAGGCAATATCCTCGCGACAAATACGCTTACCGGGGAGAAGTTAGATATGAGGCCCGGCGACCAGGCAATCCTCGACCTGGGCACAAAAACAATTTCTGTACAACCCGTTGATACGAAGTTATACACTTCGTGGAAAGAAAACATGCTGAGGTTTGAGAATGCCGAATTTGCCGAAGTGGTGAAAAAGATGGAACGGTGGTATGATGTGAAGATCACTGTTGACGCCACCCTGGATTTTAATAAACGCTACAATATGACGGTGAAAACTGAAAGTTTACGGGAGATGCTCCGCCTGTTGGCTTTTACAACACCGATGAGCTACGAAATTAATGAAGATCAGGTTTTCATTAAGCGCCCTTGAAAAAAAGGAAAGTGCAGCGAACACTTTCCTTTTATTCCATCATGCCGAAGCATGAAATTAGCTAAAAAACCCCCTGCAAATGGGCTATTTATTAACTAAGCAAGCACAAAGTTATGAAAAAAAATTGGTTAAACTGTAGGTGGCGTTATCGCCTCTTATTAAAATGGTTACGACTTATGAAGTTAACCTTCCTGATGATTTTGGTCTCGTTTGTGCATTTAAGCGCAAGCGTTTATTCCCAGCAAACCAAGCTGGATGTTTCCCTGCAAAACACCTCGGTCAGGGAAGTGCTGAAATATATCGAAGATCAGACTGATTTCTTTTTTCTGTACACCAATGAAGACATTCGCGCAGAACGGAAAGTAAGCATTGAGGTGTACAGAGGTTCTGTCGAAGATATCCTCGATAAAATATTTGAAGGAACTGATGTCGGGTACAAAATATCTGACCGCCAGATTGTTCTGATAAAAAAAGATGCCGGCGGGAATTTCCCTCAACCGATGCAGCAAAAAACGATCTCCGGAAAGGTGACGGATTCTTCCAACGCCCCGCTCCCGGGGGTAACTGTAGTTGTGAAAGGAACATCGCAGGGAACGATAACCGACGCAGACGGGCATTACCTGATTTCAGATGTGCCTGCCGGCGGCATTCTCGTTTTTTCTTTTGTAGGAATGAGGACACAGGAACTGGCCGTAAACAGCAGTTCTTCTATTTCGGTAGTGATGGAGGAACAAATGGTCGGGATTGACGAGGTAGTTGCGATTGGTTACGGAACACAACGAAGGGCAAACCTCACGGGAGCTGTAGCCATAATTGAACCAACCGATTTAAACTCCCGCCCTTTTGCTTCAACGTCTGTAGCGCTGCAGGGGATTTCTCCCGGTGTCACCATAACCACTTCTTCGGGAGCGCCTGGAAGTACAGGGACGATAAGAATCAGGGGGATCGGAACATTGAACAATTCCAATCCGCTCGTTTTGATTGATGGGGTTGAAGGTGACTTGAACGTGATCGACCCGAATCTGATCGAATCCATTACGGTGCTTAAAGATGCCGCGTCATCGGCCATTTATGGTTCCCGCGCTGCCAACGGGGTTATCCTTGTTACCACCAAACGTGCAAAAGGTGAAGATGTTAAGATCGGGTACAGTTCTTATGTCGGTTTTCAAAGCCCGACAAACTTGCCCGACAAGGTTAACGCGATTGACCACATGGAAATGATCAATTTGGCCCATGTGAACTCGGGGGCCTCGCCGCTGTACGCTGAAAGTCATATCGAAGAATACAGGCAGAATATGGATACAAACCCGGATCTATATCCCAATACAGACTGGCAAAAAGGCGTTTTGACAGGTTCGGGAGTGATGCACAACCATCATCTGACAATTAACGCCGGCGGCGAAAAAATTCGCTTTTTAACTTCATTGGGTTATCTTGACCAGAAAGGCATTATTGAGGTTTCAGGATACGAAAGGTACACGCTGCGGAATAACGCCGATATCCGGATCAATAATCAATTGCAGTTGAAGTTTGATGTCCAGTTCATCAAAAAAATAACTACTGAACCGGGCGGGGGATTGTCGGAAGTTTTCCTGCAGATGAACCGTATCCCTGCCGTACAACCGGGGCGGTACTCAAACGGTTTGTACGGAGAAGGATGGAACGGGAACAACCCCATTGCTTTTGCCAGCAAGGATGGTGGTTCGATGGTCGAAGAACACACCAGCTTACTCGGCAATTTCGTAATTAATTATCAGCCGGCTAAATGGCTCAGCGCTGAATTGCTGGCCGCCCCGAAATACAACGAATTATATAACGACAATTACAACAAAGCGATAACTACTTACCAGTTTGACGGTTCCCCTTTGTTTACACGACCTGAAAAAAGCACGCTTGCCAACAGGAGCATCCGTTCCTTGTATGGAAATTATTACGCATCACTTACCGCCAACCGGATGTTCAACAAACATGAACTGAAGCTATTGCTTGGCGCTTCGCTGGAAACATTCGACACCCGTAATTTCAGGGCTTTCCGCGACGACTTTATCTTTCCGCAATACCGGGTGCTTGATGCGGGGTCGCAGGAAAATATGCAAGCCAGCGGGAACGCATCCGAATGGGCGCTGCAATCGTTTTTTGGAAGGTTCAACTATGATTTCAAATCGCGGTACCTGTTTGAAGCGAATGCCCGGTATGACGGATCGTCACGATTTGCCAGGGGGTATAAATACGGATTTTTCCCTTCATTCTCTGCCGGTTGGCGTATTTCCGAAGAAAACTTCATGGAGAACATCAGGCATACAGTTAATAACCTGAAATTGCGGGCTTCGTGGGGAAGGCTGGGCAACCAGAATATCGGGACTTATCCTTTTGCATCAACACTCAACCTGAGCTCATATTCAATGGGCTCGCAGATTGTGACCACGGCGGCCCTAACAGATATGAGCAATGAATTAATCTCCTGGGAAACCTCGGAAATGACTAATATCGGCTTGGATATCGTGATCCTGAATAACCTTTTCTTCACTTTCGACTGGTACAATAAAATCACCTACGACATCCTTCTCGATCTGGACATTCCTTTAACAATCGGCTTGAATAAGCCGTTTCAAAATGCCGGAAAAGTAAAAAACACGGGTTGGGAAATAGGCGTTAATTATAAAGGAAAGATTGGTGCATTTAAATATGGGATCGACTTCAATATCTCGGATGTCAAAAATGAAGTGTTGGATTTAAAAGGGATTAGTCGTTCGGGCCTTACCGTGTCCAGGGAGGGCCATCCGATTAATTCTATTTACGCGCTGGAAGCAAACGGTTATTTTCAATCGGAAGATGAAATTGCGTCCCATGCAACACAAATCGGCGTACTTGCCCCGGGAGACATCAAGTATGTCAATCAGAACCCGGACGTGGACAACCTGATTAACGATGACGACTTTGTGATTATTGGCAGCACCATTCCGCGATACACTTATGGACTGAATTTAAATGCATCTTATAAAGGATTTACGTTTAATGCTTTTCTCCAGGGTGTTGGAAAAGCCGACGGTTATTTATACGGACGTGCCATACAACCTTTTTTCAGCGGGGCATCAGCCTATGAAGTCCATAAAAATTACTGGACACAGGACAACAGGAACGCGCCCTTTCCCAGGCTGACCTGGGGCGACGCGGGAAACAATTACCAACATTCCAGTTTCTGGATGAAAGATGCTTCCTATTTAAGGTTGAAAAATATCCAACTTGGATATAATCTTCCTTCACGACTGATTAATCCTTTGAAGTTGGACCATGTTCGTTTGTATGTTAATGGACAGAACCTGTTTACACTGGATAAATTCTGGCATGGATACGACGTGGAAACACCGGTAGGAACGGGAACAAACTACCCACTGGTAAAAATATACAGCGTGGGTATAGATGTTAGGTTTTAATGTAAAATGTAAAAATCGAATAAAGATGAAAGCAAAAATATACAACAGCCTGTTTCTGATCTGTTTTTTTACTGTTTTCGGATGTGAAGACCTGCTGGACAAAAAACCATTGGACAGTCCGTCCTCTGCTTCCTTTTACAATAACAGGACGGAAGTTGACATGGGATTATTCGGATGTTACGAAAGGATCGTTGACAGGATCGGTTTAAAGGGAGCCATGCCTTGGATTGTATCGCTGGATTGTACGGCTGACATAAACTGGAACCGCGATGCCTCACCTATCGGAACACTTGGAAACGGAACTGCATCGAGCGACAATGCATCCTGCAGAAATGCCTGGCAGGATTTTTATGCCGTCATTGCCAGAACAAATTTTTTACTCGATAATATCCATAATGCGGAGGCGACGGTTTCGGCCGATTATATAAATCAGGTAATTGGCGAAGCCCGGTTTCTAAGGGCGTACAGCTATTTTTATTTAACGGAGTTTTTCGGGGATGTGCCATTAATCACCCAAAGCATCACCCTTGAGGAAGCAGAAATGGAAAGGACCCCCAAGAATGTCATCGTGGACTGGATTTTGGACGAGATGGATGCTATTGTTCCGCATCTGCCCGTGTATTACGACGGAAACCTGACCGGACGTGCAACGAGTGTAGCGGCCTATTTTCTGAAAGCCTATACAGCCTTATGCAACAGCAGGTGGACGGTCGCAGCACAAGCGGCCAAAGCGGCGATGGATTTGGGACATTATCAGTTGCATTCCAATTACGCCAGCCTTTTCACTTACGATGGGGAGAACTCCCGGGAAATCATATTTGCCATGCAATACCTGAAAGGCGTCAAAGTTCATATTACTCTCCGGCAACTGGGATCCAGGCTGGCTGCAGGTGTTTCCAATGAAGTCCCGACACAGGCTATGGTCGATTCTTACGAATGTATCGACGGACTGACCATTGACCAATCGTCGTTGTACAACCCACAGAAACCCTATGATAACCGCGATCCACGCCTGCATATGAGCATTGCCGTTCCCGGAACCGTTTATCTGGGCATTCAGTTTGAAACACATCCGGACAGCTTGAGGGTGTGGAATTACAATGTATCGCCTCCTGCCCGGATCAACAATACTGATGCGACCAACGCTTTTGCCACATTTACAAATTATCTCTGGCGTAAGTGGACAGATATCAGGGATTTAGGAAACACCCAGCAATGTGACGGCGATATTATTTTAATGCGTTATGCTGAATTAAAACTCATCTATGCAGAAGCAAAAATAGAAGCAAACGATATTGATGATTCGGTTTATGAAGCGCTCGACGCGGTGAGAGCACGCGTGGGAATGCCCGCGGTACCGCGTAACAGCACCCAGACATATCTTCGTTCGGTTGTCAGGAGAGAACGGAAAGTGGAGCTTGCCATGGAGGGAAGACGACTGTTTGACATCAGGCGATGGCGGATTGCAGAACAGGTGATGCATGGACCCCGGTATGGGAACAGTAAAACAGCACTGCTTGTCAGCCCGCCTTCACTGGATCAAAATACCTCGCCTGATTATTCCAACATCCCCAATAAAGGTATCATGCGGGTGGTGGAAACCATGGTATTCAATCCGAACAGGGACTATCTGTGGCCTATTCATCCTGTTGAGCTTCAGACAAACCCGAAGTTGGTTCAGAATCCAGGTTGGTAAACTATAAGGTTTGTTTCAAAAATTGCATGTTCACTTAGAAGCTGTCACCCTGGAGATACTCCGGGGTGACATGTTACTAAAAATCAAAAACACACTATGTCATCATTTTTTAATCCCGACCGGAGGCGCTGGTTTATTGTAGCGATCATCTTTATCATCACTGTTTTTAGTTATGTTGACAGGCAGGTCGTTTCGATACTAAAGTCTATTTTGAAGGACGAGTTTTCGCTTGACGATGTCGGGTATGCTTTAATCATCAATGTTTTCACCATTTGTTATGCCCTGATGTACCCGGTTTCGGGCTGGCTGGTCGATAAGTTCGGCGCCCGTAAAATCATGTTCTGGGGCGTGATTACCTGGTCGCTCAGCTCCATTGGGAGCGGTTTGGTTCGTACCCTGCTCCCTTTTGCTTTTTTTCGCAGCATACTCGGACTGGCCGAACCAACCACTTATCCGGCACAAATAAAAGTAGTAACCAAATGGTTCTCCGGGAAATTGCGCGCTACGGCTAACAGCATATCGGTGGCCGGCGGTACCATCGGATCGGTTATTGCACCGCCTTTAATTGCCTGGCTGGTCATCTCTTTTTCGTGGCATGCCGCATTTATTATTCCCGGTTTGGTAGGTATTCTTGTTGCCCTGATCTGGTTTTTTGTTTACAAAGAACCGCCCAAAGGTTACGTTCAGGATACCATTTCGGCAGAAAGTTCTTCGGGCGAATCGCTGGCTTTTAGCTGGGGGCAGCTCTGGAGCAAAAGAAGTTTATGGGGAATTTTGCTGATCCGCTTTACCACCGATCCGGTGTGGTATTTTATTTTATTTTGGTTGCCCGGATTCCTGATGGAAGAATCGGGTTTGAGCCTTTCCCAATTGGGAATGGTTGGCTGGATTCCTTTCCTGATTGCAAGTTTGGGCGGAATCGCCTCATCGGCCTGGTCCGACTGGATGGTGCGGCGCGGAAAACCTGCCCTGCGGTCCCGTAAGATCATGCTCAGCTATGTGGCTTTCCTGGCCCCGGTAATCCTGATCCCCGATAGCCTGGGTGTGGCTGTTACCATCATCAAGTTCAGCATCCTGGCCGCCGTGGCTTTAAGCTGGATATACACCGGCAGCGTGCTGATTGCCGAAACCTTCCCGGTAAATAATGTGGCCAGCGTACTGGGTATCGCCGGAGGATTCGGGGCCGGAGGCGCTGTTATTTTCAATTACCTCATCGGCCAGTACATGACCAGTGTGGGGACTACCTGGATTTTTATCGCGATGGCCGTCCTTCACCCGCTGGCCCTGTTCATCCTTTGGAAAATGATACGTCCTGAAATTCCTAAAGAAGCGGTTTCGCTAAAATAAAACCACTAAAAACAAACAGATATGACAAAGTTTCGATTGAAAAACAAACTGTGGTTGCTTCTCTTTCTGCTGCTGATTGGTGAAACCGGTCAGGCGCAGAAAGATACCCTTTCGTTCCTGCACATCACCGACCTGCACACGATGTTCAACCTGGAAAATTACGATCCTGAGGTTGTTAAGCACCGGGAATATACCAGGGGGTACAAAAATGCAAACCTTTTTTTAAAACAGTTTATGCAAACTGTCCCGGAGAAAACCAACAGTGATCTGGTGATCGCCACCGGTGATCTGATCGATTTTTTTGATGCGAAAACACCGGGCGGAAAAACACTCGAATACCAGCTTGAACAGTTTGCCCGCTTTTTGGATGAATTTCATTTTCCCCTGTATTTGACCATCGGAAACCATGATCTTTTCTCCTTCAACTGGGGAAATAACCGGGTAATTCCCGACCAAAATCAAACCGGGCGTGCAAAGGCGGCGTGGATCAGAAACTTTGACTGTTTCAGAAACGGAACCTATTACAGCCGCACCTTTGAAGTGGGAAAAACAATGTACCGGCTGATCTTTCTGGATAATGGTTTTTACCAGTTTCGCAAGGAAGAAAATATCGTTAACCCCTACATCGACAAGCCGCAACTTCATTGGTTAAGGGCTGAATTAACCGAATCGGAAGACGACATCGAGATTATCCTGATGCACATCCCGTTTACTGAAACCTCTGCACTCCCGGAATCGAAGAATGAACTTTATGCCGAACTGGCGCAACACCCTTCGGTCAAACTGATTTTTGCCGGGCATCACCATAAAGGTGCTGTCATGCGGTTCGCGCTTGAGGGGAATCACGAACTGGTACAGGTGGGGAGCGATGCTCTGGTCAGCAGCCCGGAAAACTGGCGGTTGGTCCGTTTAACAGAAAACAACATCCTGGTTTCCGTCACGGGTAAAACCGAAAATGAACTGATAGTTCCCATTAAATAATCATCAGATAAACCACTAAAATCATAAAAATGAAACACCCTAAAATGTATTCCATCCTGATGGCGCTTCTCGTGGCGGGCTTCTCGTGGCAGGCAGGCGCCCAGGTACAAAACGCCGATGTGCATGAATTTCCCGGTTTCAAACAAATGAAGCTGATGAGCTACCGCTATAACATCAACATTCCGGATATTGACGGCTACCAGACACTGAAATGTGATTTTCACATGCACACCAGCTTTTCAGACGGCCACGTGTGGCCCACCATGCGGGTGATCGAAGCCTGGAACGACGGACTGGACGCCATTGCCATCACCGACCACATTGAAACGAAAAACCGGAGAAACAAGGACATCCTCCAGATCGATCTGAACAAATCGGGTGATATAGCCGTGGAGGCCGGTAAAGCAATCGACCTGCTGGTTATTCGCGGGGCGGAAATTACCCGGAAAAAACCACTGGGCCATATCAATGCACTTTTCGTTCAGGATGTCAGCAAAATGGATATCCCCGACGAACTGGAGGCCGTGAACGAAGCCGTCAAACAGGGCGCCTACATCCAGTGGAACCACCCCGGATGGCCCGACGACCAAAGTACTTTCTATCCGGTACACCAGGAATTGATCGCGCAGAGAAAGATTCACGGCGTGGAAGTGTTCAACGGATCGGAGTTATATCCCAAAGTGCTCGACTGGTGTGATGAAAATAACCTGGCATATCTGGCGAATACCGACCTTCATTATGCCAGCGCCAACTCGTACCGGGAGAAATTACACCGTCCGATGACCCTGGTTTTTGCAAAGGAACGTTCGGCAGAAAGCATCCGCGAAGCATTGTTTGCCGGGCGCACACTGGCGTATTTTTACAATCATCTGGCCGGAAAAGAAGAATTCCTGAAACAGATTGTTCAGAAATCGCTTTCGGTAAAAGTCATTAACGCCGAAAAAGGCACCATTGAAATCAGTAATCATTCGGATCTTACCTACGACATCCGGTTTGGCGATTACATGTATTCCGTTCCGGTGTACGCGAACCAAACCCTGCGTATTGATATTCCTTCAGGAACCGAGGTGACTTTTACCAACTGCCTGATCCGTCAGGATAAACAATTGACCATGAAGTTGTGGTAAGATTATTTAGTATAAACTGATAAAAAAGAGATATGGAAAAAGAGATAAAAACAATTATTGAACCGGAAAAGAAATTACCGGTACGAATGAATGTGGATGTGTTGGTAGTGGGTGGCGGCCCGTCGGGAATTATTGCCGCGCAAGCGGCTGCCGAAGACGGGCTGAAAGTAGCCCTGATCGAAAGCCGCAGTTTTTTGGGCGGTAACCTCACCATTGGGTTGCCCATCCTGGGTTTCCTCGGACAAAAAGGGAACCAGATCATCAAAGGCCTTCCGCAGCAGTTTATCGACCGGCTGGCCGCGCAAAATGCCGCGAGCGAACACCGGCCCTGTCCGTTGCACATGGGCATCACCCTGGTGGAACCCGAAGCAGTGAAAGCCGTTTCGTTCAATATGCTGAAAGAAATCGGCGTTGAAGTGATGCTGTACACCTTCTTTGCCGGGGTGATCATGGAAAATGACAAACTTCAGGGCATTATCATCGAAAGCAAAGCGGGCCGCGAAGCCATTCTGGCAAAAGTAGTCATCGACTGCACCGGCGATGCCGATGTGGCTTACCGCGCGGGCGTTCCCTGCGAAAAAGGAAACGAAAACGGCGGTATGCAGCCCCCTACCCTCATGTTCAGTCTGGGCGATGTGGATACCGACAAGCTCCGCATGAGCATTACCGAAGAACCCCGCACCTACCTTACCGATTTTATACCGGCCGAATACTTCGGACAAAACCAGCAGTACATTCTGGTTGGACTGCGAAATATTATGCAGAAAGCCAAAGACGACGGTATGTTGCTGCCTACCGAACGGACCATCGTGATTACCGGTCTGAAAAAAGGCGAAGCCTGGATCAACATGACCCGGGTAAACGGGGTGGACGGCACCGACCCGGTGAGCCTCACCGAAGGCGAACTGGTGGCCCGTAACCAAATCGACAGTATATTCAAATACTTGGTCAACTATGTTCCCGGATTCGAAAATGCCCGCATGTTGCGCACCGCCCCTTTCTTAGGCATCCGCGAAACCCGCCGGATTGTAGGAAAATACATTATGAACCAGGAAGATATTTTAAGCTGCGCCCGTTTCGATGATGCCGTGGCCGTGGCCAGTTACCCGCTCGATATCCACCATCCGGTGGGCGGCGGATGCACGCTCGAATGGAGCGGCGACTGTTACGATATTCCGTACCGTTCGCTGGTCCCGCTAAAAGTGGAAAACCTGTTGGTGGCAGGCCGCAGTATCTCGACGACCCACGAAGCCATGTCGGCCATCCGGGTGATGGCGCCTTGCATGGCGATGGGCGAAGCGGCAGGTCGGGCAGCAAAAATAGCGGTTCGCGATGGTGTGCTGCCTTCCGAGATCAATGTTGCAAAATTACAGGAAGAACTGCTTGAAAAGGGAGCTTACCTGCGCTGAGCATTTAATCCTCCCGCGAAGATATCGGCGTATGAATATTTTTGCCTGACGATAATGAATTTTAGTTCTCCTCCTGCCCTATCAGGTCCAGAGCAACCGAGAAGGCTTCGCTGATGTAAATGTCCTTTTGGATCGCATCTTTCAATAAATCGTTGGATTGGGCGGCCAGACTGTCTGTTCTGAATTTCCGGGAGTCGAAGGATGTTGTCCGAACCTCAAACGGAACGGAATCGGCAAACATCACGGTTTCGAGATCAACAATTAATTTTCTGCGTTTGGCGGTTTCGTCTTTAAATTGCAGATAATGAAGGCTAACAGGGCTGTCGTCCAAAACAGCCTTTAAGTTGTCATTTAAGCCGGCCATTTGCCGAAAATTTTCGCTCGCCTCAACACGGGATGAACTTAGTTGCATCAGGGTATCGATGGGCAAGGATGGAAACGGGGTATAAGCCAGGTCGGGAAAGATTGAATCGTTTTCAAGAGCAAAAGGCAGGTATGTTTCCCGGGAGACATACCTTTCATCGAGATTGGGTAAAACCAGGTCAGGAACAACTCCGGTTTTCTGATAGCTTGCCCCGGTAATCCTGAATATTTTTCCCACGGTTAGTTTGACAAAACCAAAATCCTGTACTTGTGTCCCGCGTACGAAACCATAACCGGGCCTGAACTGACTACCCAGCGGAAGGATAACTTGTTCAGAAGCCTTTCCAAATGTAGGACTGCCAACAATTACAGCCCGTTTATAATACTGCAGCACAGCTGCCAGTTGTTCCGCTGCCGACGCGCTTGATCTGTTTACCAGCACAATAACGGGGCGGTCCCGATTAAAAATCCGGCGATTTTTAAGGCTTCAAACTCCGAACCTCCCGGGTTATTCCGTAAATCGAAAATTAATCCCTCGGCCCCCTCTTCTCTCAGTTTTACAATTTCACGCAATACATCGCCCGAGCAACCTGCATTTCCGCTTGGGCCAAATTCAGTATAAAACTGCGAAAACCAAATGCAGCCCACCTTCTTATCTCCAAAAAGCATAAACGCAGCGCTCCTGTTTTGTTTGGTATCAAACACTCCCTTTTGGACAGTAATGGTATTTATATCGCCATTTGTTTTCCTTACCGTTAATTCGATCTGATCCTTCTCCAGGTCTTGCAAGACCTCGTCCAGCTTAAACAGATCGGAAAAAGTCATATCGAGCGTTTCCTGCCTGGGTATTTTCAATGCGACAATCACATCGCCCTTTTCAAGTTTCTTTGAATACCACAGCGGACTTTCGGGCAAAATCTGCGAGATCATTACCTCTTCATTCAGATTAGTCCCAAGTTCAAAACCAAAGGCATAATTTCGTTTCGACAGGTCTGATTCAAATTTTTCCTTGTCGTGATTGGAAAAAAAATTCGGAGCGCGGGTCATAACAGGAAGAGACCGTTTTCAGAAACGTGTTCAGGACAAAGTCTTCGAACCCGCCTGACGGCTCTAAAAGTTGACTAATTCGGCGTTTCTCACTGATTCTGAATTTGTTGACCACCATCGCGCCGGGTATCTGACTGTCGGAAAACGCACTGTCGCTGTCCGAAAGCATCAGTCCTTTGAGTATGCCGGACTTGATCCATTTTGTCCATCGCTCCGCCAGGGCAAAGTCATTGGCTGGTAGGATTAAAGAATCCGAAGTAAAAAACAAAAGCGAATCGTGTTCTGAAAAATCAAACGGTGCGTTAAAACAACTGTCAATTGCCTGATTGGCAGAAAGAAGCCGGTTATGGTACAGGTCCGTCACTTCATGGATAAAAGTATCAAGGACTCCCTGATTTTCATGACATAAAGAATTCCGGTAAGGTTCAAGCTGTCCGATTATTTCGCCGGTAAAAAGCAAACCATGCGGATCTAATGTTTTGATGAAACGATTAAAAATGGAATTTGAAAGTTTGGAATCGCGAACCTGCGGATGATAATGGTAGTTATTGAGCATTTGAAAGAGGGCTGTCACCGGTTTGCCCTTATCGCCCGGTTGTTGAGCCAGGGCGCCCAAACTGAGTAATACAAAGACAAGGATAAACCTGATTTCCTTTTTCATCGCTGTTTTCGCTAACTGGCTGATATGTTTCCATGAAGCATAGTTAAAGGTAAGCAAAATAATTATTAGCGAAGAAAAATATAAATCATAAAAAAGCGAGATCGCCGCACAGAGGCAGGCACTCCCGAAAACGGGATCACAGGGTTCTGATGTTTCCTATCCTGATGCCCCGGTACAATCGCCTCTTTACCGGTACTTGGTCAGCGGTCAATCTCGCAAAAAAGAAATAAAAATAGCCTTTTTTCAGGTAATTTGCCAATCAAATTTAGCTTCTTGTCGGACTCACCGGCAAATCAGTCAATTCATCAATCCGGACCATTCGTCCTTCTTCAATACTTTTGCGGGCGGCAATCCCGATTAATACCGACATGGCCCCGTCGCGGGTGCCGGCAGAATGTTTGTACGGATCGGCCATCGACGGATCTTTAAAGATCTTATCGTGCAAACGGGCATCTCCCCCGCCGTGTCCGCCGCGAACGCGGGGAACTTTGACCAGTTGAAGGTCGGGATTCCAGTTTTTCATGACCATGATCTCATCGTATTCTTCCGATTTTTCTTTTTCACCCTGGCTCATTTCCTGCGCATGCAGCTGGGCCTGGTTAATCATTTCCTGGCGTCTCCAGGGCAGCCCTTCCCACGAATCAATCCGGCCATCCATGCCGTTAAAGCCAATGGTCCAGCCTTCGTAAGGAGAATAGGTGGTTAACGAATAACTTACCTGCACGTTATTGGCATATTTTATCTGGACCGCCATTTTATCGTAAATATCAATCCGGTTGCGCCACAGACAGTTATCGCGAATGTAACCGTCGTATTTCTCGTTATTCACATACAGATCAACCATCCGTTTGTCTTTGGTGATATCCCAGTAAAACTTACACCGGTCGGTGTAGGCGCAGGAGCGGCAGTTGGCCCCTCTGAATTTGTTGTTGTGACCGTAGTGTTCCAGTTCGCCGTAAGCGGTAACCTCCATCGGATCCGAATCGATCCACCAGTTTAACAGGTCGAAATGGTGGGTAGATTTGTGCAGGAGCAAGGTTCCGCCCTTGTCGCGTTCGCCGTGCCAGCGACGGAAATAATCGGCCCCGTGGTAGGTATTCAGGTACCAGTGGAAATCGACCGATGTCAGTTTCCCGACTTCTTCTTTAGCCAAAAGTTCTTTCAGCCTGGTAAACTGAATGCCGTAGCGGTAGTTAAAGCCGACAGTCACTTTACGGCCGGTTTTGCGTTCAGCATCCAGAATGGCCTGACATTTTACCTCATCCGTAGTCATAGGTTTCTCGGTAATAATATCGCAACCCATTTCCAGTCCTTTGATGATAAACTCGTGGTGAGTCGAATCAACGGTGGTAACAATAATTACATCGGGCCTGGTTTTGACGATCATCTCTTCAAAATCAGTGAAAACCGGGCAATTAACGCCCATGAATTGTTTGGCAAATTCGAGTCGTCCCGGGTTATGATCAAACAAGGCAACATACTCGGTTTCGTTGCGGTAATTGTCAACAATGGTTTTTCCCCAGAAACTGGTTCCGCGAACTCCGGTTCCCGCCAGGGCGAGTTTCATTTTTTTTGCAGCAGGCCGGGCAAATGATTGCATCGGATTCGTTAAAACTGCGCCGGCCGTTACAGCGCCGGCTGTTCCCAAAAATTTACGTCGATTGAGTTTGTCCATATAAAATGAATAAAATTGGTTTGTTATCAATTTTTGTATTGAATATAGGGCCTTCTTATTACTTTTGATGAGAAATATGTCTATAAACACGTAAATTTGAGGTTAAAAGTTTCCTTTAACCGGATTGATTTTCAAAGTATTGGTACAAAATCAGAAACATATCAGGCAATGCGTCGACCGAATCCTCGAAAGCTCTGCCTTCAGTAAATCGACCGTAAACCGCGAACTGCTGAAATACCTGGTCCGGGCATCGCTGAACGGAGAGAATCCCAAGGAAATCCAGATTGCAGCCGATGTTTTTGGCCGAAAAATGGACGACGGGAAAGAGCTCAATATCCGGGTGTACATTCATAACCTTCGAAAAAAAATAAACGAATATTACCAATCGGAAGGCCGGAACGATGAGTTCGTCCTGGAACTTCCAAAAGGCGAATACCGGGTACAATTTCATTATTCACCCATCAGGCTGATCCGGAAAAAGCTGCTGTTAAAGGCCCCCGCAGCGCTGGCCATCAGTTTTGTTTTATTGCTTTTATCTGTTTTTACCGCGTTGTATTTTCCTTTTCGGACAACAACGATCGATTTTTGGAAACCCTTTACCAGAAAAGATTACCCGGTATTTTTGGTGTTGGGAGATCATTATTTCTTCCACAGCCAGGTTGCCACGGGAAGAGTAGGTACCGTCCGCGACAATCAAATCAACTCGGATGACGATTACGAACGGTTTTTGGAGCTAAATCCGTCAAAAATGGGCGAAATGGCCAAATCGGATATCACCTACATCAATAACCAGGCGCCGATCGGCTTATTCTACATCATGAATATCCTGGGGGGCGAAATGGCCCAAACGGTGATGGACTATTCTTCGCGGGTCAGGATGGAAGATTTCAGAGGACACCACGTTATTTTTATCGGTTCGTTTAAAACCCTCCGGTTCCTGGTTCCTTCCACGGAAAAAATGGGTATTAAATACCACATCGACAAGCGTACGCTGGAGTACCAGGTGAACGACTCCATCCTTGAGTTTGATAACCGAAGCGATAATTACCTGAATTACGAATATGCCAGCGTGGCCGGTTTTGTGACGAACGACGGCCGCCGGATTCTTTTTTTCCTGTGCGACAACGATATCGGCAACATTGCCCTGGTTAAATATTTTACCGATAAAGCCGGTATTCAGCCGTTTGAAACGGCCTTTAAAAAACTGGGGCGGGAAAATTTCAAGGGTGTTTTTGAGGTAAAGGGCCAAAGGCGCACCGATTTTGAAATTAAACTGATCAGGCTGGATGCGCTGCCCGATCATATTTCGGAAATCTGGCCTTAAGTTTCGAAAAAAAGAGGCTGCCCCGGTATGAACGATTTACACAGCCTCTTCGATCGGTTTGTTTCTTCGCACTTATTCGGTGATGCGTATCTCGCTTGACATTTCCAGTGCATCGCGGTAAACGGCGCTCACCCCGCAGTATTTTTCTTCGGATAATTTTACCGCCTTTTCCAGCTTATCCATCGGCAGATCTTTCCCCTTAAACTGGTAGATGACCTTCATTTGGTAATACTTCTTCGGGTGATCTTCAGCCACATCGCCCTCAACAATAATATGGAAAGCCTCGGGTTCAACTTTCATTTTTTTCAGGATAGAGATCACATCCATCCCGGTACAACCGGCCAGCGCGGTCAGCATAAACTTTTTCGGCCGGGGGCCCAGGTCGTCGCCGCCAGATTCAGTACCGGCATCCAAAACAACCCGATGACCATCCATCTCGGTTTCAAAAGACATGTTTTGTTTCCAGGCCAAATCAACGATATGTTTCATAACAAGCTAATTTTTATGTGTGAATGTTTAATTTTATAAGCGGATTTCGATGAAAAATTAAATATCGAAATATCTAAATAAATAGTTTGCAAATATAGCTGTTCATTTTATATTTAAAGTTAAATTTACCGTGAAATAATTTAAATCTTAATAATACAGGGCCAATGAGAAGTTCAATTAAACGACCAACCGAAGAGGAGTGTGATTTATCCGGATTCCAGCTTTTTAAAAAACTAACGAACCAGGAACTAGCCCAGCTCAATTATGATAAAACATGTTCCTTGTACAAAAAAGGGAGTATTATTTACCGGGAAGGAAGCCGGCTAACCGGTTTTTACTGCATCACGAAAGGTATTCTGAAAATTTTTAAAACCGGCATCGACGGCAAGGAACAGATTATCCGCTTTGCCAAAAAGGGAGAGATTGTGGCTTACCGCTCGTTGCTGAGCCAGGAACTGGCCTGTACCACGTCCAAAGTGATTGAGGAGGCTGTTTTGTGTCACATTCCCTATCAAACCTTGCTGTTTTTAATTCAAAACAACTGGGAATTTTCGCATCACATGTTACAGATTGTTTGCAAAGAGTTGCGCGAAGCCAATGATTACATTACCGATATTGCCCAGAAAACGGTTCGCGAACGTCTGGCCGAAATCCTGTTGCTGCTGAAAGAAAGTTTTGACCTCGATAATGCCAATACCCTCCAGATTTCGCTGACCAGGGAAGAACTGGCCAACATGGTGGGCACGGCCACCGAGAGCGTGATTCGCTTGCTTTCGGAGTTTAAACAGGATAAACTGATTGAGCTGCAGGGGCGGAAAATAAAGTTGCTCGACATTCATGCACTGACCAGAGTGGCGAATCTATAGATCAAAACCCGCTTCGGGGCGGTTTTTTATTTGCTGATCCAATCTTCCGGGTTAAGTTTTTGGTTTTCCTTCCAAACCTGGAATTTCAGGATGGTTTTGTTTCCGTCGGCCTGATCGGTGAAAATTGAGCCGATATCTTGCCTTACAGCCACTTTTTGGCCGGCCTTCACATACACCTCCTCCAGGTTGGAATAAACGCTTAAAAAGCTTCCGTGGCGGATAATCACGGCCATATTCCCTCCCGATACGGCAAACACACGGCTCACTTCGCCGTTAAACACGGCGCGGGCCTTTGTCCCCCGCTGGGTGCTGATGTCGATCCCGTTATTTTTTACCTGCACCTGTTTCAACACCGGGTGGGCATGCACCCCAAAGCGGTCAGTGATAATCCCCCGCTCCACCGGCCAGGGAATCCGTCCCCGGTTTTGCTCAAAATCTGCGGCAATTAACTTTTGCTCGGGCGTTAACTGAAACTCGCCTTTGCTGACCGATTTTTTCGTTTCCTCCTCCAGCATTTTCTGAATGGCACGGTTCAACTCGTCCTGTACCTTTTGCTGTTGCTGAAGTTTTTTGCGCAAGTCCTGCTGTTGCTTCTGCAGCGCAGTTATGTTCCGGTTTTGTTCGCTCTTTTCCTTTTCCAGCTTTAAATTCTCTTGTACTTTCCCGGTCAGCAACGACGATTTCTGATTTTTCTGCGCTTCCAGCGAAAGCACCTTTTTATCAATCAGGTCGCTAAGCGACTCAATCACCACCGCCTGGTTTTTTCGGTACCGGGCATATTGCCGCAGGTACAGAAAACGCTTATAGGCCTGGTTCAGGTTATCGGCCGAGAACAGGAAAATCAGCAGGTCGTAGCTGTTTTTGTTTTTCTGCGCGAAGCGAACCATCGACGCATATTCTTTTTTCAAACCGGCCAGATCGGCTTTTAACATATCCACCACAGCCGCGTTGTTGCGAATATAATCATCAATCACGCTTATTTCTGAATTGATGGTTTGGATTACCGTGTTGCGGTTTTGAATCTGACTGTTGATGAGTTTCAATTTATTCAGCGAAGCAGTTTCATTTTTCCGGGCTTCTTCGAGCAAACCCGAGGTCAGTTTAAGGGCCTGTTCCGCGTCATTTTTTTTCGCGCGCAGTTCTGTCAGCGACTGGGCTTGTACCGACCAGACTGCAAAACACAGAACCAGGCTGAAAAAAAAGCGCTTCATCTTCGTTTCGACTAATTAATCCGGCTATACTTTTCAGGAATACTGAAATTAATCTCCGGGTTTATTTCTGTTGAAAATTTACTGAGTTTCACTTTCATTTTCAAATTATTTTCAGGGCTGGTTAAATGAACATCGATGCTGCCCGGATATAATTGCCCTTCAACCCGCTCAAATTCATCAAAACGAACCTGCAACTTCCGTTCATTCATCACATCATCCAGGATCAGCAGCCTGACCTTATAGGTATTCGGATCGATGTATACCGACTCGACGATAAAATCATCCTCATCTGTTTTTTTCAGGTAACGGTCAATTTTTTCTTCCTTTCCTTTGCGGGAAATCTTGTCGAGTTTCCGGTTTTTGAACGATTGTAACACATACATGCCCGAATCGGCATATGACACGTAATCCCTGAAATCATTTTCGCGCTGATCGTCGCGGAAAGAAAACACGTCGTTGGCCAGGATGGCCTGAACGACATTAAAATCGAGCGTGGCGCTGATGAATCGTTCCAGGTAAGCGTAATTTGCCGTAAAGTAGGTCCGGTCGATGTAATTGATCATTTTAACACTGTCGGGTGTGAGTAACAAGCGACCCACCGGAATATTCAGTTTGCTGAATGAAATAAGAATATGATCGTCTTTTACCGATTTTAAACTGGCCCTGAAGGTGGTTTTACTGTCGGGGGTTTCGTATTGACAGGCAATGCGTTTGATATCCAGCCCGGCATAGTTATAAGTATTCTCTTCAATATTACGGATCAGTTTTCCGGCGCCGACCGGTCTTAGCTTTTCAACAGTCGTCAGTGTTTTCGGCGCTTTACACGAAGCCATCACCAACAAAAGCGCTCCGGCAAGCAACAGGCTGTTTTTTATAAATACGTTTTTCAAGGTTGTTGACTTTCAATATAGCGTGATTCTCTGATTTTCTGATCGAGCACTTCTGAACCCTCACCGAGATCTTTTGCTTTTTTCCAGTTTTCCATGGCTTTATCCTTTTCGTTGAGCATAAACAGGATGTCGCCATAGTGTTCGAGTAATACCCCGTTTTGGTCTCCCCCGTTTTCGAGGGCAGTCTCCATGTAAAATTTGGCCAGGCTGTAATTTTTCCGTTTAAAAAGTACCCAGGCGTGCGTATCGAGGTAAGTTGGATTACCCGGGTTTGCCTGAACGACCCGGTTGCTCAGACGCTCGGCTTTTTCGAGGCTCTCGCCCCGCACCGACAAGTAATAAGCGTAGTTATTCATGGCCATAAAATTATCCGGATCAAGTTTAATCACTTCCTCAAAAGCCTTAAACGCCTGTTCAACCCGGTTTAACTTATAATTGGCTTCGGCTTTATAAATTTCGAACTGAATTTTCAGCGAGCGGTTGTCCAACACATAGGCTTCGCCTTCTTCGAGAACGTCCAAAGCTTCCTGGTATTTATCGAGTTGGAGGGCGGCAACGGCATTTAAGGCATAAATGGCCGCATGGTTCGGAAAAAAGCCGATTGCTTCTTTACTGTCGGTATAAAGTCTTTCAAAATCAAGCAAATCATTGCTGATCAGCAGGAACTGCCACCAGATTTCGAAACTGTTTTTATCGGTTTCCAAATATTGGCGTAAAGCCTCACGGGCTTCTTCCAGCTTGTTTTGTTTGATCAGATGCTCGGCATAAATCGGGTAAATGCGGTTTTCATCGGGATAAACCTCGTGCAGAATATCCAGCAAGTCCATAATCTGTTCATTCGTCCAGTCTGAATTTGCCGGATCAGCGGTTTGCATCAGGTAATATTGCATTTTGGTATCCAGGTCGAGGTCTTCGTTTCCGAAAGCCTTTTTAATGTGTTCAAAAGCCTTTTCAAAATTGCTGTCTTCCTGGTAGAACCCGGCGAGTGAGAAATGCACGAATCCGTTATCCGGATCGATTTCAAGTATCTTCAGGTAATTTTTTAGGGCATTGTCACGATCTCCGGTTGTTTGGTACAACTCGGCCAGCAAACCGTAATACTGGGGTTCGTCGGGATCTGATGCAATCAGCCGGTTGATTTCATTGAACGCTTTGTCGGGTTTTCCCATCGACAGGTACACTTGTTGCTTGGCAACCGAAATCTGATCGACCAGACCCAGTTTGGCTTCCAATTCGTTATAGGCATCAATGGACTCCTGGTACTTTTCGGCCATGCCCAGCAATACTGCTTTCGAATACAGGAATTCCAGGTTTTCGGGATCTATTTTGCAAAGTTCGTTATACAAAACCGCTGCTTCGCTGTATTGCTTGCGTTGCTGATACACCTGAGCCAGCAGCAGCTTGTACCAATGGTTGGACCGATCAATCGCCGTGGCTTTTTCGAGCAGTAAAGCCGCGCTGGTCAGGTCCTTGTTCGCGTAATGGATATTGGCCATTTCAAACATCGATACCGCCGAATTCGGATCGATTTCGAGGCATCGGGAAAAAATAGAAACGGCATTGGTCAGATTTCCCAGTTTTTTTTGCTTCAAGCCTTCGATAAACAGGTATTCGAATTCGTTCTGCTGATCTTCTGTCAGCAGTGTTTGCTCTATTTTGTTTGGCTCGGGCGTTTTTACCAAATCTTTTTTCGAAACAGCACAGGATGCTGTTAACAAACCGATCACTAAAAAATATCCGCTCTTTTTAAAATTCATGCGAAAATATGTACGTTAATATCCTGATCGTTAATTTTTCCCGGTATGCCCGAAACCACCCGCACCACGCTTGGTTTCTTCGAGCAATTCCACATCCTGCCAGCTGACGGTTTCGTGACGGGCAATAACCATCTGGCAAATCCGCTCTCCGTGTTCAATTTTAAACTCTTCGTTTGACAGGTTGATCAGGATAATCCCGATCTCCCCGCGATAATCCGCGTCAATTGTTCCGGGCGAATTTAGCACCGTAATCCCTTTTTTCAGCGCCAATCCGCTTCTCGGGCGGATCTGGGCCTCGTAACCTACCGGCAACTCAATAAACAAGCCGGTTGGAACCAAAATCCGTTCCAACGGTTTTAAAACGATTGGCTCATCCAGGTTAGCCCTTAAGTCCATTCCGGCCGAATGGCTGGTACTGTATGCCGGTAACGGGTTTTTTGAACGATTGACGATTTTTACTTGCATAAAACGGTATTTTACAAACGGCAAAGATAGGGAAATATCCAAAGGCTTTGCCTTCATTTCAATCAATTAACAATATTTAAAGCTCTTCCAGAAAAAGTAATTGCTCCATAATTTTATCCGAGATAAACAATCCGTCGGCCGATAATTTATAGTTTTCATTTTCAACAATTAAATGACCTGTTTGGATATATGGTTTTGCTTCTTTTTTAAAATGAAGCAGCATTTTTTCATCAAAATTTTCGGCCAGATAGCGTGTTGAAGTACCCCAGGTGGTCCGCAGGGAGGTAATCAGATAGTCGTTGTACTGGTCCTGCCGGCTTAAAATCTCATGCTCCCAGTAAGGAGTGCCATTTTCGAAGGCTTGCAGGTATTTTCGCAGGCTCGACACGTTCCAGCGCCTGGTTTTCAAGTCGAACGAATGGGCCGAAGGTCCAAAACCCAGGTAGGCTTTTCGTTCCCAATACGCCTTGTTATGACGCGAATACAAGGCCGAACGGGCAAAGTTGGAAATCTCGTAATGTTCGAAACCGGCTGCTTCCAGCTTGTTTTTCAGTAATTTGAACTGTTCAAAACTCAATTCGTCGGGTAATTCCCTTATTTTCCCGCTTTTCAGGTAATCGTAAAAAACCGTCCCTTCGTGATAGGTGAGGTGATAGGCCGAAATATGCTGTACATCCAACGAAATGGCCTTTTCCACATTGAAATTCCAATCATCAAGCGATTGGCCGGGGAGGCCGTAAATCAGGTCAATACTGATATTTTGAAAACCGGCTTTCTGCGCGGTTCTGACAGATTCCACGGCCGTTTCGGCATGGTGCCGGCGGTTCATTCCTTTTAAATCGCGGTTGTTGAACGATTGCGTACCGATGCTTAAACGGTTTACCGGCGTTTCTTCTTTTAGCCCCGAAAGAAAGGTTTCGTTTAAATCGTCCGGGTTGGCCTCCAGGGTGATCTCGCAATCGCCGCTAACAGCATACCTGTCGGAAATCAATTGCAGGATTTCAGCGATCTCGCTGACTTTTAAAACAGAGGGTGTGCCTCCTCCAAAATAAATGCTTTCAATTTTTTCGTTTCTCAATTCCCGGTCCCGCTGAATCATTTCCTGTTTTAAGGCCGACAAAAAATCAAGCCGCGAAGCAAAATCGGTTGATTTGTAAAAATCACAATAGTGACACCTGGTTTTACAAAAAGGGATATGAATATAGATTCCGGCCATGATAACGATTCAAATAAAACATTTTACAACACACCGATGGCCCGACAGTTCAAACCAGGCAGTATTACATTTTGATCAGGTTTTCGTGCCCTTTCATATCCGAAATCACATTGGCAATACTGGTTTGCAAATAAAACTCCATCAATTGGGCGCGAACATCACTGAAACGCCCGTGTACGGCACAAGGTTTTCCGCTTTCGTGATGTACCGAACAAGGTTCGAGACTGATGAGGCAGTTGTGAAAGAAATCTTCGCCATCGATGGTTTTGACAATTTCGTACAGGCTGATCTCTTCGGCTGGTTTTCCCAGGCCAAATCCGCCGTTTGGCCCTTTTGTTGACGACAAGATCTTTTGTTTTACCAGGTTTTGCAATATTTTCCCAAGAAAAGGCGTAGGGATTTCCAGGTCTCCGGCTATTTTTTTGATCCCGATTTTTTCCCCGTTGTCGCTGAACTTCCCGAGGTAAATCAATGCCCGCAAGGCATATTTACAGGTATTTGAAAGCATAATCTTATTTTTTTAATTTCCACTGTTGGCTAAATGACTTTTCGGCAAATTCAGGAAGTTCTTTATGTTCTCCCAAAGTATTCTTCCCGAATATTTTCAATTTATTCTTCATGTCGCCGCTCAGGGCATCCAGCCGGCTGCGTTTCATAAAGGCATATTCATAGGCTTTCATCCCCATATTCCACATCAGGCCGCCGTTTCCCTGGTTGACCGCATCGCGGCGGTTAAACAGCAACAGCTTGTGCAAGGGTATTTTAACCGGGCATACTTCGGTACACTTTCCGCAAACCGAACAGGCAGAACTCAGGTGATTATAGTCTGAAAAACCGTTATAAAACGGAGTAATCACCGACCCGATTGGTCCGCTGTAGGTAGCCGCGTAGGTGTAGCCGCCCACGTTTTTATATATCGGACAAGCATTTAAGCAGGCGCCGCAACGAATACATTTCAGCGCGAGGTACTGATCGTCGTGCCGGTACAATTCGCTGCGTTTGTTATCCAAAAGAATCACATACATTTTTTCGGGCCCGTCGGTTTCACCGGCTTTCCTGGGCCCGGTAACAATTGAATTATAAACCGTTACCTGCTGCCCGGTGCCATGCGCCGCCAACAAAGGCCATAAAAGGCCCAGGTCCTTCATCGACGGGATAATTTTTTCGATTCCGGCAATGGCAATATGCACTTTCGGAAACGAAAAAGTCATCATCGCGTTACCTTCATTTTCGGTGAGGGCGATACCGCCAATATCGGCAATTAAAAAGTTCGATCCGGTTACACCCACCTCGGCCCGGGTAAACTTATTGCGAAGCAATTTCCGCACATAGGCTGTCAAAAATTCAGGCGTGCTTTTTTCCGGTGTATCAAACTTTTCGCGGAAGAGCTCAGCAATATCTTCCTTCGATTTGTGCATAGCCGGCGTTACAATATGATAGGGTTTCTCGCCGGCAATTTGCACGATATACTCACCCAGGTCGGTTTCAAGCGATTCCACGCCGATCTCCTCCACATGCTCGTTGAAGTCGATTTCTTCGGTGGTCATCGATTTGCTTTTTACCAGCAACTTCGCCCCGTTTTCTTTCAGGATCTGCTGAACAGCCCGAATGGCCTCTTTTCCGTCTTCGGCCCAAATGACCTCAGCGCCACGGGCGGTAATATTCTTTTCAAATTCGAGCAAATAATCAGGCAGCTTATTGATGGCCTGCTCTTTCACATAAGAACCTCTTTCGCGGGCCAGTTCCAGATCGGCATAACGCTTTTTACCCCGCTCCACGGCCTGATCGTACCGTGAAATATTAAACCGGATGGTTTCGCGGTGCTTTTTGTCGAAAGCCACCTGATCCGATTTTTTCAGGAAGTTCTTCTTTACAACAGCCATGATTTATTTGATTGGAATTTTATTGATCCTCCGGGAGTGCCGGCCGCCTTCAAATTCTGTTTTGATGAATGTTTTTACGATCATGATGGCTTCATCGTCGGTTATAAAACGGGCCGGAAGAGCGCAAATATTGGCATCGTTGTGCAAGCGGGCCAAGGCGGCAATCTCCGGTTTCCAGCAAATTGCAGAACGTATTTGCTGATGTTTGTTGGCCACGATGTTAATCCCGTTTCCGCTGCCGCACAGCGAAATACCAAAATCAAACTCGCCCTTTTCAACCGCGTCTGCCATGGGATGGGCAAAATCGGGATAATCAGAACTTTCAGATGAATACGCGCCGAAATCTTTCGTTTCAATCCCTTCGTCGCCCAGATATTTCAACACAACCTGCTTGCGTTCGAAGCCGGCATGATCGGAAGCCAATGCAATCTTCATAACAATTAATTTTATATGTGGCCAAATCTGTTTGTATGCCTGTTTCAGGACAAAAATAATACTTAAATGTATTTATTTGATTTTAATGAAGAAACTTTCTGAATTCTTTATTTTCCAGCAGGTAAACGGTCAACAGAAAAACGAAAAGTAATACCGCGTTCAACAGGTACGATCCCCGCGACGACTCCAAAGGCAGGAGCAACGCCAGAAAATACAAGCCCAGGGCCAGGATAAAATAAAAGGAAATCCGTTTGACCGGATAGTCGACCGGAAAATGCTTTTGCCCGTACACATAACACAAAGCCGTTTCAACCATAAAGCAAATCAACACGGCAACCGCCGATGCCATATACCCGTAAACCGGGATAAAAATAATGTTGATTGCCAAGCTGATCGCGGCGCCAACCAGGGAGAAATAGGCTCCAAAACGGGTTTTGTCGGTGAGTTTATACCAAAGCGAAATGGTGTAATAAATACCCAGAAAGAGGTTGGCCATCAGGATAATCGGGACGACTTTTAAACCGGAATAATAAGCTTCGTCAATGATATGTAAGGTTTTAAACAAATCGAGGAACAAACTGATCCCCAAAAATATAATCAGCCCGAAAATCACAAAGTACTTCAGGATGAGGGCATAACCCCGTTTATTGTTTTCGGACTTTACCTGCGAAAAAAAGAAGGGCTCAAACGCGTAGCGGAAGGCCTGGATGAACATATTCATCAAGACAGCCAGCTTGTAATTGGCTCCGTAAATCCCCAGTTGGTCCATGGGCCCCTGGTCGGCAGGAATTAATTCGGGGATTAAAATTTTATCGATGTTCTGGTTGACCATTCCGGCGATACCAACCACCAGGATCGGGAAGGAATACCAAACCATTTCTTTCAGCAAACGGCTGTCGAAGCGCAGTTTCACCCAAAGTTCGGGCAACAGCATCACAAAGGTTATCCCCGAAGCAATCAGGTTCGAAATAAAGACATAACCCACGCCAATCTGATCTGAATAAATCAGCCCGACGATATGGTCCGGATTGGTTTTCAGCAGGGCAGGGCAGATGCTTAAAAAGAAGACATTGAAAAAGATATTCGCGAAGATGTTGATCAGCTTTAAAACAGCAAATTTGATCGCTTTCGATTCAATCCGAAGCCGGGCGAAAGGAATGGAGGTAAAAGCGTCGAAAGCCATAATCAACGCAATCCAGCGGATGTATTCCGGATGGTTTTCATAATCCATCCAACCCGAAATGACATCGGAAAAGCTGTAAGCCACCAGCAAAAAGCTAAGCGAAGTAACAAAAAGCGAAATCAGTGAACTGGAATACACCAGGTCTTTATCCGCCTTGCCCGAAGCGTAGCGGAAATAGCCTGTTTCCATGCCGTAGGTTAAAATAACCAGCAAAAAAGCCATGTACGAATACAGGTTGGTCACCACACCATATTCGGCCGTCAGAAAGATATGCGAATAGTAGGGTACAAGCCACCAGTTGATAAAGCGTCCGGCAATGCTGCTGACGCCGTAAACGGCTGTTTCGCCGACAAGCTTTTTAAATGAGTTCAAAACGGGAAATTTTTTAAGCAAAGATAGCTATTCAGCCAGATCACGCTTTAAAAACAAAGTAAAATACAACAGTATTTTAAGTTTTACGTATTTTTAAGGCAAAATTAAAGCCTTTTAGCATGAACCTCCGGAACATTGGTATTCTCATCATCTTTTTACTGTTCGTCAGCGCCTCGGCCTGCAATAACACGCCAAAAAAATCGCGCAAGCCGGTATCGCAAATTTCAATTCTTCCAAAAAAGAAAAACCTGTACACGGGCGATTCCATTCGGTTTGATATCCAGATCAAGTTAAAGGAAGGTTCATTGGATAATGCCAAATTATACCTGGATAATGAACTGGTTAAAACATCGGATGAATTGAATTTTTCGTATCCGGCCGGAACGTTAAATATGCCCGGCAAACACCAGCTGAAGGTGGTTGCTACAAAAACAGATGGGGTAGAAGGGGTTAACTTTTTGACTTACGAGGTGTTATCGGATATTGAACCTGAAATCCTAAACTACGAAATTGTAAACACGTATCCGCATAGCACCGAACATTTTACGCAGGGATTTGAAATTCATCAGGGTAATTTTTACGAAGGGACCGGTGAATACGAAAAATCAGGGATCTATCAATTTGATTTGCAAACCGGACAGATTTTAAAGTCGGCCAAACTGGAAGACAAATATTTTGGTGAAGGAATTACCATCCTGAACAACAAACTCTATCAGCTTACTTACAAAGAAAAAACCGGATTTATTTACAACCTGAATACCTTTGCCCGGATCGACAGTTTCAGCTACGATACGCCGGAAGGCTGGGGGCTGACCAACGACGGCAAATACCTGATTAAAACCGATGGTTCCGAATTTCTTCATTTCATTCACCCGGAAACCATGCAACTGGAGAAGAAACTGCCTGTTTACGACAACAAAGGTCCGGTAAAATATTTAAACGAGTTGGAATATTACGACGGCTACATTTACGCCAACATCTGGACAACCAATTATGCTGTAAAAATTGACGCTGAAACCGGTAAGGTGATCTCCAAAATTAATTTTGAAGGACTGTTATCATTCATGTACAACCCGGATAACCGGATTGACGTGCTGAACGGCATTGCTATTGACAGCAGGAACGGGAAAATGTATGTGACCGGCAAACTCTGGCCAAAATTATTCGAAGTGAGGCTGGTTAAAACAAGCCCGGGTTCTCGTTAAACCTGATCACTCCGAGGTGTTTGTATGCCAACTCGGTCGCCTCGCGGCCACGCGGGGTTCTTTTTATAAAGCCTTCTTTGATCAGGAATGGTTCGTATACTTCTTCAATGGTGCCGCTGTCTTCGCTGACTGCGGTGGCCACAGTACTTAATCCGACCGGGCCTCCCTTAAATTTATCGATAATCGTCCGCAGGATTTTATTGTCCATCTCATCGAGCCCGTGTTTATCGATATTCAGCGCTTCAAGCGAATACTGGGTAATCTCCAGGTCAATCTTACCGTTTCCTTTCACCTGGGCAAAATCGCGGACACGGCGTAACAAAGCGTTCACAATCCGGGGAGTTCCGCGACTGCGCGAAGCAATCTCGATCGCCGAGCGTTCATCGATCTCCACATTCAGAATTTGGGCCGAGCGTTGTACAATGCCGGTTAACACCTTCAGATCGTAATATTCAAAATGGGCTTTAATGCCAAAACGGGCGCGAAGCGGGCTGGTCAGCAAGCCGGAACGGGTAGTGGCGCCAATCAGCGTAAACGGGTTTAATTCCAGCTGGATTGACCGGGCGCTTGGCCCTTTATCGATCATGATATCGATTTTATAATCTTCCATAGCCGAATAGAGGTATTCTTCGACAATGGGGCTTAAGCGGTGAATTTCATCAATGAAAAGAACATCGCGTTCGTCGAGGTTGGTCAGTAAACCGGCCAAATCGCCCGGTTTATCCAATACCGGACCTGAAGTTAACTTCAAACTTACCCCCAGTTCGTTGGCAATGATGTTCGAAAGCGTGGTTTTTCCAAGTCCGGGAGGGCCAAAAAGCAAGGCATGGTCCAGAGCCTCGCCCCGCATACGGGCAGCCTGAACGAAGACTTTCAGATTTTCAACAATCTGGGCCTGTCCCTTAAAATCGCCAAAAGACAAAGGCCTCAACTGTTTGTCAAACTCGTTATCCTTCTCCGAAAATGATTGATGGTGCGGATCCAAACGATCAGTCATAAAACTACTCTTAAGCTTGAAAAAACAAAGATAGTTTTATTTGCAAAGCTTGAAAAATATAATTTGCCGGCCCTGCTACAGGTAATCCATAATCCGGCCCGAGATCTGCTGCAGCGATATTTCGGCCAGCTTGGTCTGGTATTGCACCGAAATCAGGCGTTCTTCCGCATCGAGAAGACTTTTCTGCACTTCGCGAAGTTCCAGTCCCGACAGGTTTCCGAGCTTGTACCGTTCGAGCGCTATTTCCAGGTTTTCGCGGGCTACGCTCAGGTTTTGTTCTTCCAGCCTGAGCAGCTGCAGATTATTCTCGTACGCATAATAAATCGTGATCAGGTCGGCCCTGATTTGTTGTTCGATTTCCTGGTACTGGTATTTTTTGTTTTCAATTTCAAGGACAGCATTGGTTTTTTCGCGCCGGCGGTTATACCCGTCAAAGAGATCCATCCCCAGGGTAAGGCCGTAGTTCATCCCGTTGGTCCGCTGGTTACTTAAGGAGCCGGCATCGTAGGTATTATATGCCAACGCGTAACCCGACGAAAAATTAAGGTACGGGTAAGCCCGCGACGCGATCAGCTTATGATCCAACTCCGAAATAACCCGGTTCTTTTTTGCGATCTGCAGGCTGGTATTGTAGTTCAGCGTTAAATCGAGCAAGCGGTCATACAACAGTTTTTCATCAATGTGGATCACCGAATCTTCCAACTGTATATTTCCTCCCGGATCGTCAGCAGCCATCAGCTCGTTAAGCCGTACCTGAGAGGCACGAAGCACTTCTTTTTGCCGCGCATAACGCGAACTGTCGGCATTCAGGTATACAATCGACTGCAACAGCTCCAGCTTGGACGAAGAGCCCAGTAAATAGCGTTCTTCGTCGATACGTACCCGTTCGCGCGACAGGGAAACCGCATAGGCCAGGTTATGGTAAAGCCGCTGTTGCTGCACGTAAAAATAATACTCCGAAACGATTTCGCTGACCAAACGCTCAACCTCGGTTTGGGTGCCAAGTTCACCTAATTGTTGCTGTTCATTCAGTTTCTGATAGCTGGTTCGCGCGTTAAATCCCTGGAAGATGGTCCAGTTCAGATTAACACCCGCGGTTCCGGTTGTATTATGCACACCCGACAAGGTGCTTTTCTCTCCATCCGTATCGTGTTGGGTAATCTGATTCACCGTTCCGCTGTACCGGTTTGTCATGCTCAGGGTAGGGAGGTGGCCGGCATTTCCCAGGCTGTAATTATTGGCAGCTATCTCTTCGCGGTTGCGGGCAACCCGGATGGAAAAATTACGTTCCAAACCAATGCTGATGCACTTGTTTAAATCAAACAATTCCTGCGACTGAGCCGGTTTCAGAACAGGTAAAATGAAAAGTAACAAAACGAAACGGCGGATGATCGGATTGAATTTATTGGCTGTCGGGCAGGTTGGTATCATGGTCGTTATTTTTTGTTTCGCTTGAAATAATCAGGTAGATCGATGGAACCACATAAAGGGTTAACAAGGTGGAAAGACTCATTCCTCCGACTACGGCAACCCCCATAGCAACGCGGCTTTGCGCACCCTCGCCCCAACCCAGCGCCAGGGGCAGGATACCCAAAATTGTTGACAAGCTGGTCATCAGAATGGGCCGGAAACGGGCCGAAGCCGCATATTGAATGGCTTCGCGTTTACTCTGCCCTTCGTTTTTTCGCTGGTTGGCAAATTCAACAATCAGGATCCCGTTTTTCGAAACCAGCCCCACCAGCATGATAATCCCGATCTGGCTGAAAATATTCATGGTAATATCAAAATACCACATGAAAAACATAGCTCCCGTAAGGGCAAACGGAACGGTCATCATCACGATAACCGGGTCTTTGAAACTTTCGAACTGAGCCGAAAGAACAAGGAATATCAACACAATAGCCAGCAGAAATGCAAACATAAGGCTCGATGAACTCTCCATGAAATCTTTCGAGTCGCCGGCCAGGGCCGTACGAAAACTGTCATCAAGCACTTTATCGGCAATCTGATCCATTTCTTCCAGTCCCTGGCTGATTGTCTTCCGCTCGGCAAGGCCGGCCGAAACCGTTGCAGCCACAAAGCGGTTATAACGGAATAGTTGCGGCGGCGCAGTAGATTCCTGCAAAGTCACGAAATTATCCAGTTGTACCATCTGGCCCGAATTGTTCCTCACATACAGCGATTTCAGATCGAGCGGTTTATTGCGGTCTTCGCGGGCCAGTTCACCCAAAATCTGGTATTGCTTTCCGTTCATAATGAAGTAGCCGAAACGTTGGCCACTAAGGGCCAATTGCAGCGTTTGCCCGATATTTTGCGTGGATACGCCCAATAAATTAGCCTTATCGCGGTTAATCACAATTTGCAGCTCGGGTTTGGTAAATTTCAGGTTGACATCGGCCATAACAAAGGTGGGGTTATCATTCACCTCGGCCATGAAAGCCGGTAATACCTCACGTAATTTATCGATGTTCGGGGCCTGAAGCACGTATTGAACCGGAAGGCCTGCGCGTCGCCCTCCAAAGGTGGACTGCTGGATCACATTGGCCCGCGCCCGGGTTTTTTTGCGAAGTTCAGCGGTCAGCTGGTTGGCTATTTCCTGCTGCGAACGTTCCCGTTCCGAAGGATCCGAAAGCACCACACGAACAAAACCACCACCTCCTCTGATCATGGTGGTTACCTTATCCCGCTCGGGAATAAAGCGGTTAACGACGTCGGCTACTTCTTCGGTGTACGACAGTTTGTACTCGTAAGTCGATCCCTCGGGGTAAATCATACTGACGCTCATCTGCGAACGGTCTTCAAGCGGGGCCATTTCTGCCGGAATATTTTTCCACAAAATGAATATCAGCGCTAACGACAGAATTAAAATCATCAGAGAAAGGTACCTCCGGTTGAGAAGCGAATTCAGTGATTGTTGATAAGCATTGTTTAGAGCAATGAAAAACTTCTCGGTAAAATTGTAAACTTTACTCCGTTTGTGCCTGGTTTTCAGAAATTTTGTTGATAGCATCGGGGTCAGGGTCAACGCCACAAATGATGAAATGGCTACCGCTCCGGCAATCACGATGCTAAATTCGCGAAACAAACGTCCCGTCATTCCTTCCAGAAAAACAATCGGAAAAAACACTGCAATCAAGGTAATCGTAGTCGATATGATAGCAAAAAATATTTCATTCGACCCTTTTAAACCTGCTTCGAGCGGGCTCATGCCTTTTTCTATTTTCACATAAATGTTTTCCATCATCACAATGGCATCGTCGACCACCAGGCCGATCGATAATACGATGGCCAGTAAGGTGAGTACATTGATGGTAAAACCGGCCATATACATGATGAAAAAGGAACCGACCAGCGAAACCGGAATAACCAGGATGGGAATAAGCGTGGTGCGCCAGTCGCGCAAAAAAATGAAGATGATGATGACTACCAGAAAAAATGCCAGGTAAATGGTGCTTTTTACTTCTTTGATTGACGACCGTATATACCGGGTATTATCAAAACCCACTTCAATCTGTACATCGTCCGGAAGGTCTTTTTTCATGTATTCCAGTCGCTGGTAAACTTCATCCACGATATCAATGTGGTTGGCTCCGGGTTGCGGAACCAATACGGTTGCAACCATTGGAATTCCGTTCATCTTCATGATACCCCGCAAATCTTCCGGTCCAAGCTCGGCCCGGCCTATATCGCGCACCCGGATTACCTGACTTCCTGTTTGCTTTAATATCAGGCTGTTAAACTCTTCGGGGTTGGTCATCAAACCGAGGGCGCGAATTGTTAGTTCGGTTGTAGTACCTTCTATACTTCCTGCAGGCAATTCAACATTTTCACGAAGAATCGCATTGCGAACATCAATCGGGGTCATCTGGTATCCCGCCAGCTTGGCCGGATCGAGCCAAATACGCATGGCATAGCGTTTTTCGCCCCAGATCATGACGGCGCTTACCCCCGAAATAGTCTGCAACTGCTCTTTAAATGTCAAATCTGCAATTTCCGACAATTCGAGCAGTGATCTTTTGGGGCTTTTCACGGCAATCATCATAATCGGACTCGCATCAGCATCAGCCTTCGAAACGGTTGGCGGATCGCAGTCGCGGGGCAAGAGGCGCTGCGCCTGCGAAACCTTATCGCGCACATCGTTGGCGGCCGCCTCCATATCGACCGACAACTCAAATTCGACGGTAATGCTGCTTCTTCCCTGGCTGCTGCGGCTGGTGAGGGTGCGAATACCCGGAATACCGTTAATCGATTGTTCGAGCGGTTCGGTAATTTGTGTTTCAATTACATCGGAATTGGCACCGGGATAAGACGTATCGACCGAAATAATCGGCGGATCGACACTGGGAAACTCTCTTACGCCCAGATAAGTCATTCCTATTATCCCAAAAAGAAGTATCACCAGCGACAATACCGTAGCTAATACCGGACGTTTTATACTGACAGAAGATAAGCTCATCGTGTACTGTTTACTAAATGTTCATTGGTAATCAGCGTATCAAGCTGAACAGGAAGGCCTTGACGGAGTTGAAGAATGGCTGTGGTAAGCAACGTATCTCCAAAATGAAGTCCATCGCGTATCTGGATGTACGATTCGGTGCGCAGTCCGATCGTCACTTTTACTTCCTGGGCTCGCCCGTTTTTGTAGATGAACACTTTTTCACCGTCCATTTCAGGAATAATCGCCTCGGTGGGAACCGATACGGCATGTTCGATCTGCGACAGACGCGCGCGTACACTGGCAAACCGCCCGGGCTTAAGCTCTTCATTCAGGTTGGGATATAAGGCGCGTACCACAATGGTGCGGGTATCTACATCTACCTTCGGATCAACGGCATACACCCTGGCTGTAAAGGCTTCGGGCGTTCCGTCCAGTACAAAACTAATCGGAAAGCCGGGTTCTACCTCGCCGGCATAGCGTTCGGGAATCGAAAATTCGATTTTCAAAGGACTTATTTTTACCAGGCGCACTATTTTTGTTTGTGTGCCGGCAAAAGCGCCTTCGCTGATCATGCGTAAGCCGACAATGCCGTCGAAAGGCGCGCGAAGTTCCGTTTCGGTAATACGCGCTTCAATCAGCATAATATCGGCTTCGAGCGACTGAAGTTCGGTGGATACCTGGTCGTAACTTTCGCGGCTGATGGCATCGCGGTCGAGCAGCTGCCGCTGACGAAATTCGCGTTCCTGCGTTAATTTCATCTGTGCCTGAAGCTTTAAAAGCTGTGCCTGAAGCGGTTTATCGTTCATTTTGGCCAGCAGGTCGCCTTTTTTCACACGGCTTCCTTCCGAAAAATAAATACCTACTATTTTACCCGAAGTTTCGAATGATAATTCAACCTCTTCATCGGGAATAAGCGATCCGGTACTGTATATCAGTTCGTTCATTTTGGTGGGTACAAGGATATAACCGCTGGCATAAAGTGGTTGACCTGCGCCTCCGCGGGCTGAAAGAACAGCTGTATGCTGTTTTTCTTTGGGCTGAAAAAAGCGTTTTATTTTCGGGTAGAAAATAATTCCTCCCAATAAAAGTATGGTTGTAACGGTAATGGATACACGGATGGACTTTTTCATTCGCTGATATCTTGGTTAAATTGGTTTTTTTCGGTCATAAACTACGAAACAGAGGAACACAAAAATACATACCAAATAACAGGCACATATTTAGACTGCATTAATATCTTAAGGTAAAAAGTGAAAGTAACAGTTTTTTTTCATTTTTTCCCCCGCTTAGGAATTGTTAACAACATTGGAGCAGGAAGGAAGGCAGAAAACCGAAAAGTGGAGTTAATAAATGGAGAGATCTTCGAAAATTTGTTTGAGTTTTTCAACGTCAAAGGGCTTGGCCATAAACTCATTCATGCCGTACGACAGGCATTTTTCCCGGTCGTTGTCCATGGTATTGGCTGTAATGGCAATAATAGGGGTTTGTTCCTGATGATTATTCGAATTTTCGTATTCGCGAATTTTTAAGGTGGCTTCCAAACCATCCATCACCGGCATCATGATATCCATCAAAATCACATCGAACTTGCCTTTTTTGAACATGTCCAATGCTTCTTTACCATTATTGGCAATACTAACTTCGTGGTTATATTTTTTCAAACCGAATGTAACAATCCTCTGATTCAGCACATTATCTTCAACCAACAGTATGGAAAGCTTTTCATTCATCATACGACACTAAATGGCGTGTAAATTTAATTCCATTTTTTACAAAAAGGAAACCCATCTTCCGCTTTAAATCATCAAGTATTATTATTTACTTTTAAAATGAAATTGAATATGTAATTAATGATAGCTTGTTGATAAGCTTGAAAAGTTTTTTTTAGAAACCTTGTTTTTTTGAAATTTTGTTTGTTTTTCATTTTTATGAACGGGCCGCCAACAGCTTTACATCTTAAAAATCAAAGCAGTTTCAAATTTAACTAACAATTGTTGATAGTGTTTGTTTTTAATTTATTCAATCTCTTTGTTTCTCTTTTTACTGTTTATTTTTGTTTGGTCTTTTTGAATGAATTTTTCTTGATTTTGATGTGAGTGACAGATCTTAAAATTATTTGTTCAAATCGAAAATTTTGATGTGTTTTTTTGTGGAAATTCTACAAACAGTTTTGTTTTAATAATTAACAATGAAACGTTTTATTTTGTGGCTGTATTTAAGAAATTTAGGAAAAAATGTCTGCCAACTATGAACAGCTTGTTGATAAACTGAAAACTTTTAAAAGGAAGTTTTATTTGTACCGCTTGCTGAAAGGCTTGTTAAGCTTTTTGGTTTGGTTTCTTTGTTATTACAGTTTCCTGGTACTGATAGAACATTTTCAATATACCCCGACTTTTATACGCGGACTTTTCTTTTTTCTTTCGCTGCTTTTTATTGTGTTTTTGGCGGTGTGGTTTATTTTTATCCCCGCGGGTAAACTGATCGGATTGTTTAAGCCGATAACGTATAAACAAGCATCAGAACTGATAAGTAAGCATTTTGGCGAGATAGAGGATAAACTGATTAATATACTGGAGCTGGCTGAAGAGAAAGATTCTGCTAATGCTTTGGTATGGGCCAGTATAGACCGGAAGATCGATCAGATTAAGTTTTTCAATTTTAACCTGGCTGTTGATTTTAAAAAACTAAAATGGACTGGCTTGGCTTTTTTGATGACTTTGTTCTCTGTTTTTGCTTTTTCGGTGTTATTCCCGGGTTTATATACCGAAGCGGGCTACCGGCTGATTCATTTCAATCAGCAATTTATGAAACCCGGTCCTTTTACGTTTCAGTTATTAAATACTGATTTGCAGGTAAGGAAAGGCGATTCGGTTGAAATTAAAGTAAAATGTGCGGGAAGAAAAGTTCCTGCTATTTTATATATCAATATCGGTGAAAATAATTTTTTAATGGAAGGGGATGAAGATTTGTTTCGGTATCAGTTGGATCTGGTTTACAATGATTTGGAGTTTTATTTTACCGATTTAACTCATGTATCCGAAAAATACCGGTTAACGGTGTTGCCAAGTCCTTCGGTATTAAATTATTCAATCGATTTTGTTCCGCCGGCTTATACCGGTTATCAAAAGGAAACGATTCACAATACAGGTGATTTGACTGTTCCTTACGGAACGACCATTCACTGGAATTTTAAGACGCTGGATACCGACAGTCTGGCCGTCTGGTTGGATGATGAAGCGCTTTACGGCGGTTCTGAAGGCGGTTTGTTCAGAGTTGATTACCGGGCGAAGCGGAATATGCCTTATTCGGTTTCGCTGGCTAACCGATTTTTTCAAAGTAAAGATTATCTGCATTTTAAAATTGAGGTGATACCCGATCTTTATCCCCGGATTGACGTGGTTCAGTTAGCCGATTCGCTCGATTTTTTCAGGTATTACTTTAAGGGTGCGATATCGGATGACTACGGGTTCTCCGATTTGTTTTTTAATCTCTATTTTAATCAGAAAGACAGTTTGATTTCTATTCCTGTTTTGAAGAATCTGAACGAGCAACATTTTTACTTTACCTTTAATTTTAACGAATTATCCGGTTCTTCCGATCAGGTATCGTATTATTTTACGGTGAAAGATAACGACTATTTTCATGGCTTTAAAGGAGCGAGTTCAGAGGTTTTTCAGCTAAGTTTTCCTTCCGGTAAGGAAAAGTTGTCGGCCGACAGTCAGTCGTTTTCTGATGTGCAGGAGTTAATGATGCAGAGTTTTGAGCTGAGTAAAGAGCTTAAACGATCGGTGGAAGAGTTAAAGTTTAAGTCGGTGGGCGATATTTCGGATTGGGAAAAGCAGCAGTTGATTCAGGAAATTTTAAATAAGAAGGATCAGCTTGAAAGACAGCTTGATCAGTTAAAACGAACGAACTCGGATATGAACCGGCTGATGAATTCGTTTTCGGAAGACAAATCGAAGATTATCAAACAGCAGCAGGAAATTGAACAGTTGCTCGACGAGATTATGACCGACGAGTTGAAGGCGTTGTTTGACGAGTTTAATAAACTGGCCCGCGAGTTTGATCAACAGAAACTGGATCAGCTTATGAATCAGTCAAAATTTCCTTTGGACGACCTTTCCAGCCAGTTGGAACGAAATTTACAGTTGCTGAAACGGATGAAAATTATTCAAAAGCTGGAGCAGATTTCCGGTTTTTTGAATGAGTTGGCAGAGAAGGAGTTAAATAACAGTTATGAGTTGAATAGAAAGAAGGATTTTCAGGATATTTTATCGAGAGAGAACGATAATTTTGAGCTGTTGAAATCGGTTAAAGAGGAATTTCAGACCTTGTTGGAGTTAAATAAGACACTGAAAAAGCCGATGAATTTGTTTGTTCTTGATCCGGAGTTTGAAGAGATATACCGGAAATACGGCGAAATTACGGATCATTTGGAGAATAAACGAAATAACAGGGCAAAAACAAGTATGGAAGAGAATGCTAAAATGCTTGAAAACCTTGCTTTTCTGGTTCGAAGGATGGCAGAAAATAACCAGCAGCAACAACAGGCTGAAAATGTTTTTCATTTGCGTCAGTTGTTAAATAACCTTTTATATTTGTCTTTGAATCAGGAACGAATTATGACTGGTTCATTCGGCGTCAGCTTGAGTGATCCGGTCATTGGCCGGCTGCGTTTGATGCAGGAACAACTGGTTGGTCAAAGTAAGGTGGTTAAAGATTCGTTATATGCGCTTGCCGAACGTACGCCGGCTATCAGTTCAAAAGTAACCGGCGAACTGATGAAAATGACTTTTTCGATGGAGAAGGTAAACGACGAGTTAGGAGAGGGGAGGGTGAGCAGTGCGCAGCGGTTTCAGCAGAACGCCTTGACGGCAGCTAATGAAATGGCTCTGTTCTTAAACGAAGTTCTCGAAAACATGGAGCGGCAAATGGCCGACGGGATGCCGGGCGATCAGGAATGTCAAAATCCGGGATCGGGAAAAAGCGGGATGAGCCAGTTGAAGGATACCCAGGAATCGTTAAAAAAGCAGCTGGAAAAAATGATCGAGCAGATGAAAAGCGGTTCGGAAGGAAATTTGAACGAAAGCATTGGAAAATCGCTCGCGCAGCACGAAATGTTGCAACAAATGATTCGGGAGATGGTAAACGGCTCGGAAGTGGGAAGTTCTGCTAAAGAACAACTTAAACAGGTTGAAAACCTTATTGAACAGAATAGACGCGATTTAATTAATAAAAATGTGACCAGCTCGATGATCAACCGGCAAAATTTAATTCTCGACCGCTTACTGAAAGCCGAAAAAGCGGAGATGGAACGCGAGATGGATGATGAACGTGAATCGAAAACGGCAGATGATTTATTTTATAGTAACCCGCTTGAGTTTTTTGAGTATAAACAGAAAGACGATAACAGGATGGAAGAGATTAGATACGACAATTACAGATTGCGGTATTATTATGATCAGAAATATAAAAAATACATCAATCAACTAAAAAACTGATTTTGAAGAGAGAGCTTAACATACCATCCAGTTTTGTTTATCTTAAGGAAGTTGATTTGTTTGTCCGGGAATTGCTTCGTCATTACCATGTGTCCGATTCGATTGCGGGTTATATTAATTTAAGTATTTGCGAATCGGTGAACAATGCTATTTTACACGGAAATAAATTGGATCAGGCAAAGAATGTAAAAATATGCGCCGAACTCGCCGATGATTTTTTAATTGTTGAGGTTGAGGACGAAGGCGAAGGTTTTAATTATCACGAGATGCCCGATCCTACTGCAGTGGAGAATATCCGGAATGAGGGTGGGAGAGGCTTGTTTATTATCCGTAATCTGGCTGATCAGCTTAGCTTCAAAAATAACGGTTCGTTGGTTCAATTAAAATTTAAACTTAATCGTGAGCATCAATTTTTATTGTGAAGATGTAAAGACACTTCATTTGGAAAAAAGAAAACTTAAAGGCTGGATTCGGGCGGCGATCAGTGAGGAAGAAAAAATACCGGGTGATTTAAGTTTCGTATTTTGCAGCGATTCGTACCTGCTTGAAATAAATAAACAATACCTGCAACATGATTATTTCACCGATATCATCACCTTTGATTATGTAAACGAAGGATTGATTTCAGGCGATATTCTGATTAGCGTGGACCGGGTAAGAGAAAATTCGCAACAGTACCGGGTTGAGTTCGGACAGGAGTTGAATCGGATCATGATTCACGGGGTTCTGCATTTATGCGGATATAAAGATAAGTTAACGAAGGAGAAGGAAATCATGACCCAAAAAGAAGATTATTACCTGTCTAAATGGTAACTTTTTCATATTAAAGGTTTTCTATTAATTTTGTGGCGAAAAAATTTTAAAGATGTTACCATATTACGATGTCATTGTAGTAGGAGGGGGCCATGCCGGTTGTGAAGCAGCCGCTGCGTCCGCAAATTTGGGATCGAAGACATTACTCATCACCATGGATATGGGAAAGTATGCCCAGATGTCGTGTAATCCGGCTATCGGAGGAATTGCAAAGGGGCAGATTGTACGCGAAATTGATGCCCTGGGCGGTTATACCGGCATCATTACCGACCGGACTTCCATCCAGTTTCGGATGCTAAACCGTTCAAAGGGACCGGCGATGTGGAGTCCGCGTGCGCAAAGCGACCGGATGCGTTTTTCTGAAATGTGGCGGAATGAACTGGAAAAGATTGATAATTTAGATCTTTGGCAGGATGCCGTGGTTCACCTGTTGATTGAAAACGGGGAGGTAAAGGGCGTTAAAACAAAAATTGGCGTTGAGTTTAAATCGAAAACGGTAGTATTGACCAACGGTACGTTTTTGAATGGTTTAATGCACATTGGGCGCTCGCAGATGGAGGGCGGCCGGATCGGGGAGTCCGCATCCTATTTTATCAGCGACCAGTTGGCCGAAGCCGGCTTTGTAACCGGGCGTTTAAAAACAGGAACGCCGGTAAGGATCGACGGAAGAACCATTGATTTTTCGAAATTGGCCGAGCAAAAGGGCGATGAGGGATATTATAAATTTTCGTATTTACCCGGCGAAAAATCACCTTTAAAACAGCGTAGTTGCTGGATTACCTATACCAATAAGGAGGTTCATAAAATACTGGAAGAAGGTTTTGATGATTCTCCGATGTATAACGGGACCATTCAGAGTACCGGCCCGCGGTATTGTCCGAGCATCGAATCAAAGATTGTTACTTTTTCGGAGAAACTGCAGCACCAGTTGTTTCTCGAACCGGAGGGCGAAACAACCATTGAGTATTATTTGAACGGTTTTTCATCGTCGCTTCCCTGGGATGTGCAGTATAAAGCATTACGCTTAATTCCGGGTTTGGAGGAGGCGCGCATTTTTAGGCCGGGTTATGCCATTGAATACGATTATTTCGATCCGACCCAGTTGTATCATACGCTTGAAACAAAGTTGATTAATAATCTTTTTTTTGCCGGACAGATTAACGGTACAACCGGCTACGAAGAAGCAGCTGCCCAGGGCTTGATGGCGGGCATTAATGCTCATCAGAAGGCCTTCGGTTTGCCCGATTTCAGGTTGAGCCGCGATGAGGCTTACATGGGTGTGTTGATTGACGATTTGGTAACAAAAGGCGTGGATGAGCCTTACCGGATGTTTACTTCGCGGGCAGAGTATCGGATTCTTTTGAGGCAGGATGATGCTGATGCCCGCTTGACGCCGAAAGGCTTTGAGCTGGGTTTGGCCGGGAAGGAGCGCATGGACTTATTGGAAGAAAAGTTGAAATACAGGGATGAAATTATTGATTTTGTTTCCGGTTTTTCGATCAAACCACAATACATTAATTCCGTTTTGGAGGAGAAAAATACCTCTGTTTTAAAGCAGGCGGTTAAGTTGAAAGATATTATTTCGCGACCCCAACTGTCAATTTTTGATTTGGTGGAACCAATCGTGCCTTTCAATAAATTTCTGAAGAGAATCCCGGAAAACCGGTTTAATGAGATTCTGGAGTCGGCTGAAATTCTGATTAAGTATTCAGGCTACATCGAACGTGAAAAACAGATGGCGGATAAGTTTAAAAGGCTTGAGAATATGAATATCGAAAACCGGTTCGATTACGAGGCTATCCATACCATTTCGATGGAAGCCCGGCAAAAACTGTCGCGCATCCGGCCTAAAACCATCGGGCAGGCGAGCCGGATTTCGGGGGTAAGTCCGGCGGATATTAATGTGCTTTTGATCATGCTGGGGAGATAGTGTTCCACGTGGAACATTTAAAATCACAAAAAAATACCATCTGTTTCTGATAAAATATACAATGAATTTAAAAGAGATTATACGCGAAATCCCGGACTATCCGGAAAAGGGAATCAATTTTAAGGATATTACCACCCTTTTGAAAAACGAGACTGCTTTCAGAGAAGTGGTAGACCAGATCTGTGAAAACTTCAAAGGGAAGAATATTACGAAGATTGTTTCATTGGAGTCGAGGGGTTTTATTGTCGGCGGGGCGGTGGCCTATTGTTTGAATGCCGGTTTTGTGCCCGCCCGGAAAAAAGGCAAATTGCCTGCACAAACCATCAGTGAATCGTACGATCTGGAATACGGGACCGATACCATCGAAATGCACCTGGATGCCTTAACCGAAGAAGATGTGGTGTTGATCCATGACGATTTGCTGGCAACAGGAGGTACTGCCCTGGCTGCTCTGAAACTGGTGCAGCAGCTAAATGTGAAAAAGATTTACTTTTCTTTTATTTGTGATTTGAAGTTTATTGACAACGGAAATAAAAAGATCCTTTCAGATTACGAAACACATTCCATTGTTGAATATTAATTCTTTCTTTTGGTTTGAAATACTCCAGTATGAATCATCGGGCCGAACAACTGAAAGAACTGATTTCGGTGCTTCCTGACCAACCGGGAATCTATCAGTATTTTGATAATACCGGGAAAATCATCTACGTTGGAAAAGCAAAAAATTTAAAGAAGCGGGTATCTTCTTACTTTACCAAAAACCACGACAGCCGGAAAACTGCCCTGCTGGTCCGGAATATTGCCGATATCAAACACATGGTGGTTGAAACGGAAGAAGATGCCCTTTTACTGGAAAACAACCTGATTAAAAAATACCAGCCCCGGTATAATATCCGTCTGAAAGACGATAAAACGTATCCCTGGATTGTTGTCAAAAATGAACGTTTCCCGCGCGTGTTTCAAACCCGGAATGTTTACCGCGACGGTTCTTCCTATTTCGGCCCGTATACTTCGGTGGTAGCCGTTCGTACCTTGCTCGATTTGTTCAAACGTTTGTATAAACTCAGGAATTGTAAATACAATCTTTCTGAAGAAAATGTAAACCAGGGAAAATTCAAAGTTTGTCTGGAATACCACATCGGAAACTGCCTGGGTCCGTGCGAAGGTCTGCAAACGGAAAAAGAGTATAGTCAGTACATCGATCAGATCAAAGATATTTTAAAGGGAAATATTTCGGGGGTAATCAAGTACCTTCGGGAAATGATGAAAAACAGGGCCGGGGAATACCGTTTCGAAGAAGCGGAGCAGATTAAAGAAAAACTGATTATTCTCGAAAAATTTCAGAACAGGTCAACGGTTGTCAGTTCCACTATTACGGATGTTGATGTTTTTGGGATCGATGTGGTCGAAAAATCAGCTTTCGTCAATTACCTGAAAGTGATCAACGGGGCCATCGTGCAAACGTATACCACCGAGTTGCGGAAAGTATTGGATGAATCGCCCGAAGAATTACTTGAATTCGCGATAGCCGATATCCGGCAAAAAATTTATTCGAATGCCAAAGAAATCCTGGTACCCTTTAAACCTAAGATTGCTCTGAGCGGGATTGAATTTAGAGTTCCGGTTCGGGGCGATAAAAAGAAACTGATGGATTTATCGGTACGCAATGCGAAATATTTCCGGCTCGAAAAAGAGAAACAACAGGTTTTGTCGAGACCGAAACAAAACACCGATCGCATACTCGAAACCATAAAAAAAGATTTACAGTTGAAAGAGTTGCCTGTTCAGATTGAATGTTTCGATAATTCCAATTTGCAGGGGACAAATCCGGTGGCGGCCTGCGTTGTTTTTAAGCAGGCGAAACCGGCCAAAAAAGAATACCGCCATTTCAATGTGAAAACCGTGGATGGACCGAATGATTTTGCATCGATGGAGGAAATTGTTTACCGCCGCTACAAACGTTTGCTTGAGGAAGAAAAACCCTTGCCACAGCTGATCATCATCGATGGGGGAAAGGGTCAATTGGGCGCCGCCCTGAATGCGCTCGAAAAATTGGATTTGCGCGGAAAAATTTCGATCATCGGCATTGCAAAAAAACTGGAAGAAATCTTTTTCCCGGGCGACTCGGTTCCGCTCTACCTCGATAAAAATTCGGAAACGCTAAAGGTGATTCAGCAGGCCCGCGACGAGGCCCATCGTTTTGGCATTACCTTTCACCGGCAAAAACGATCGAAGAGTTTTATCAAGTCCGAACTCGAAGAAATTCCAGGAATAGGGGAGAAGACCATTCAGTTGCTTTTGCGCGAATTTAAGAGCCTTGAGAACCTGAAAAATCAGGACTACGATACGGTGGCTGCCCGAATAGGCGATTCTCGTGCCGCCAAAATCTTCGAATATTTCAATCTAAAGAATTGAAAAATAGCTTTTTAAATAGCAAAATTTGGCCCTGAAAACAGGCGCCTGATTGTTGTCAACCAGATCAGTTCCGGTACTTTTCATCCGATTCCAGCAGGCCCAGGTAAGAGTAATAGCGGCTTTCGGCAATTTCGCCTTCCATAACGGCTTTTTTAACTTCGCAAGCCGGTTCGTGTGTATGGGTGCAATTGTAGTACTGACATTTTTCAAGTCGTTTGAAAATTTCGGGAAAATAGTGCCCGATTTCTTCTTTTTCCATATCCAGCATTCCAAAACCTTTTATTCCGGGAGTATCAATAATGTGTCCTCCAAAACTCAGTTCAAACATTTCCGAAAAAGTCGTCGTATGTTTTCCGGTTTGATGATAATCGGATATTTCTTTTGTTTTCAGGTTCAATCCCGGTTCAACCGAATTGATCAGGCTTGATTTACCAACACCCGAATGACCCGAAAAAACATTGGTTTTGCCCGCCATCATTTTTTTGAGTTCATCCAGGCCGGTTTTTGTTTTTACAGAGGTTTGCAGGCATCGGTAACCAATTTTTCGGTACAGCTCAGTCCAGTCCTCCATCTGCTGTTTCTGTTCGTGGTTATAGCGGTCAATTTTATTGAAAATGATGGTACAGGGGATGCGGTAAGCTTCGGCCGAAGCCAAAAAGCGGTCGATAAATGTGCTGGTCGTTACCGGGTAATTGATGGTGACCACGATAAATGCCTGATCGATATTGGCGGCAATAATGTGTGACTGCTTCGAAAGGTTCGGCGACCGGCGGACAATGTAGTTTTTCCGGTCTGCGATTTCGGTAATTAGGCCAACCATTTCTCCCGTGCGCCCTTCTTCCTGGTCAGACAGCCGGTATTCAACCAAATCCCCAACCGCCAGCGGATTGGTACTTTTAATATCCTTGATACGGAAATTACCTTTAATTTTGCAATCAAGGATTTTTCCTGTTTCGGTTTTTACCTGGTACCAACTTCCAGTTGATTTTATAACAATACCTTTGTTCAATGGCTTTCTGATTTAAAAAAATAAACTATTTTAACCGGAATTAATCATTCCAAAATTACGAAAAATTGTGAAACGTATTTTTTCTTATAATGTAAATGGCATCCGGGCTGCTTTAAAGAAAGATTTCTTAACATGGATGAAGCAAGCTGATCCGGATATTCTGTGTATTCAGGAAACAAAAGCCCAAAACGGGCAGATGAGTGAGAATGAATTTGAAGCCCTGGGGTATTCGATGTACAGCTATTCGGCCGAAAAAGCAGGCTATAGCGGAGTGGCCCTTTTGACCAAAGAAAAACCAATTCATGTTGAATACGGCATGGGTAATTCGAAGTACGACAAAGAGGGCCGGGTGATACGCGCCGATTTTGGCTCTTTTTCGGTCATTAGCGCCTATTTCCCCTCCGGAACGACCGGAGATGCCCGGCAGGCCTTCAAAATGGATTTTCTGGCCGATTTTCATGCTTATTTGAATGAGTTGAGAAAAGAACATCCCAACCTGATCATTTCGGGCGATTATAACATCTGCCGTTTGTGGATCGATATACACAATCCGGAAAAGCAGCAGAACACCTCCGGGTTTCTGCCCGAAGAACGCGAATGGTTCCGGCAGTTTACCGAAGACGGTTATACCGACAGTTTCAGGGAGATTGTTCAGGAACCGCACCAGTATTCGTGGTGGAGTTACCGGGCGGGCTCACGTGGGAACAACAAGGGCTGGCGGATCGATTATCACCTGGTGACCGCCCCGTTAAAAGAAAAAATCAGAAACGCCGGAATTATCCCCGAAGCGGTGCATTCCGATCATTGTCCGGTATGGGTTGAAATGGATTTATGAAGACGTTTGCGCTTGGCTGTTTTTTTCTGTTGAATGCAAGTCTGGCTTTTTCCCGGCAGCAGGAGCGTTCTCCGGCTCAAAAGCAGGATAGTACTTATATTCAGTCTTGCTATCATGACCTGGTTATCCGGGCATATTCGGCAAACAAGAATAATTTTGTCCGGTTTCACGACCTGAGCGAGATGGTCCGGTTGAAATATCGTCCGAACGATTATTTTAACCTGGGCCTTGGTTTCGATTACAAGTGGTTTGGGCTGAAGTTGGGCACAAAAGTTCCTTTCCTTTCCCGGGATGATGATCGTTTTGGCAGAACGTCAAACTATGGCCTGCAGAGTTATCTGTACACCCGTAAATTCACGATTGATGTCCTGGCGCTGAAAACCCGCGGCTATCACCTCGACCGGGAAGACGGGCAGGGGCTGTTTATCCCCGGAGAAGAACGGTATTATCAACGCAGGGACCTGGTTACCAAAAACCTTGGCGTGAATTTGAATTATGTACTGAACAACCGGAAGTTTTCGTACAAGGCGGCGTTCAAACAAACGGATATCCAGCTGAAAAGCGCCGGCTCGCTGGTATTTGGAGGGGGAGTACACTTACTTAAGGTGGAGGCTGATTCGGCCTTTGTGCCTTCCGAGATCGGAAATTCCTACTTTAAAACCGCCCGCGAACAGAATCACCTGGAAGCTTCGACACTGAATGCCAATTTGGGTTATGCTTATTCGCTGGTGCCCACTAAAAACTGGATTATTACCGGCTCATACCGCTTTAGCCTGGGTTTGCAGCAAAATGTGTGGCACATGAGCGGAGAAGAGGCCGACTACCAGACCAAACTGAGCCGGGGCGATGTTTTCCAACTATCGGCAGGGTATTTTTTCCCCAGATTTTTTATCGGAACAAGCTTTATCCGCTACCAGCAAAATTCGCGGGTTCAGTATCGAATGTTAAGCATCCTGAACGGGACAAATTTTATCGAATTCAATATAAGCAAAAGGATCAAACTCTAAGCGTCTGATCCTTTTTGCTTTACCGGATATGGAGTTTTTCCGGTATTATTTTGACTCTTGTTTATTCCCAGTCCAGGATGATTTTTCCGCAGTTTCCCTGTTCCATAATGTCAAAAGCTTCCTGAAAATCAGCTGCTTTCATGCGGTGAGTGATCACCGGCGTAATGTCCAGTCCGGTCGTCAGCATCATTTCCATGTGGTACCATGTTTCGTACATTTCACGTCCGTAAATCCCTTTAAGGGTTAATCCTTTGAAAATGAGCTTACTCCAATTGATTGTGGTATTACCCGGGAGTAGTCCCAGCAAGGAGATTTTTCCACCGTTGTACATATTTTCCACCATATCTTTAAATGCAACCGGCGAACCGCTGCATTCGAGTCCGATGTCGAAACCGGCGACCATGCCAAGCCGTCCCATGGCGTCTTTCACACTGTCTTTCAAAGGATCGACCACTTTGGTAGCTCCCATCTGGCGGGCCAGGTTCCGGCGGTATTTCGATATATCGGTACCAACGATATTCCGGGCGCCGGCGAAACGGCAAACAGCGGCAGCCATAGCGCCTATCGGTCCGCCAATACCGGTAATCAGCACATCTTCGCCAAGCAGGGGGAAGGAGAGGGCCGTGTGTGTGGCATTGCCCAGCGGGTCCATAATAGCCATAATTTCGTCGGGAATACGCGGATCGACTTTTAACACGTTTTTGGCCGGCACCGCGATATACTGGGCAAAACCGCCGTCACGCTGGACGCCGATCCCTACCGTATGGTCGCAGATGTGCTGACGGCCGCGGCGGCAGTTACGGCAAAACCCGCAGGAAATATGTCCTTCAACCGTGACCCGTTCGCCCACATGGACCCGGTCGACTTCCGAGCCGGTTTCAACCACTTCGCCCATGTATTCGTGACCAATGATAACGGGTGTTTTGATGGTGTTCTGAGCCCACTCGTCCCACTTGTAAATATGCAGGTCGGTACCGCAAATGGCGGCTTTTTTCACACGGATTAATACATCGTTCGGGCCGATTTTGGGCATGGGAACCTCTTCCATCCATAGGCCGCGTTCAGGTTTACTTTTGACAATCGCTTTCATTTTTCCATTGAATTAACATGTGCCAATTTATAGCTAATTCAACTCAAAAGAAATAAGGAAAATCATATTTCATGGGTTGATTTTGTCGTGTCCCAAAAACCTAAACCCGGTTTCGCCGGAAATTTCTACCTTTGCATAAATTTTGCAATTCATGGAAAATCAACTTCAGGTTTACAACACATTAAGCCGCAAAAAAGAAGTTTTTAAACCTCTTCACCCGGGTAAAGCCGGACTTTACGTATGCGGACCGACTGTTTACGGCAAAGCCCACCTCGGCCATGCCCGCCCGGCCATTACGTTCGATCTGTTGTTTCGTTACCTGAAACACCTGGGTTATAAAGTCCGTTATGTGCGGAACATCACCGATGTAGGCCACCTGGCCAACGATGCCGACGAGGGCGAAGATAAAATTGCCCGGAAAGCCCGGCTCGACGAGCTGGAACCCATGGAAATTGTTCAGATTTATACCAACGACTATCACCAGAAAATGGAGAAACTGAACGTGCTTCCGCCAAGTATTGAGCCCCGTGCAACCGGCCACATCATCGAGCAGATTGAGGCCGTGGAAAAAATCCTGGTTTCGGGATATGCTTACGAAAGCAACGGGTCGGTTTATTTTGATGTGGAAAAATACGCCAAAAACTATCCTTACGGCGAACTTTCGGGACGTAAAATCGAAGATTTACAGGCGAATACCCGCGAACTGGAAGGGCAGGGTGAAAAGCGCTCGCCGCTCGATTTTGCCATCTGGAAAAAGGCATCGGCCGAACACATCATGCGCTGGCCCTCGCGCTGGAGCGACGGTTTTCCGGGCTGGCACCTCGAGTGCACCGCCATGAGTTGCAAATACCTGGGCGAAACCTTCGATATCCACGGCGGCGGCATGGATCTGACCTTCCCGCACCACGAAGCCGAAATTGCCCAGGCTAAAGCCGCTCACGGGCACGATGCCGTACGTTACTGGATGCACAATAACATGATCACCCTGAACGGGCAAAAAATGGGAAAATCGCTCGGAAATGCCATTTCGCTCGACGAGTTTTTCGAAGGAAATCATCCCTCGCTCGAAAAAGCATACAGCCCCATGACCATCCGCTTTTTCATGCTGACTGCCCATTACCGCAGTACGCTCGACTTCTCGAACGAAGCGCTGCTGGCTGCCGAAAAAGGGCTGGAGCGTTTGCTGAAAGCGGCTGAAACCCTTGAGCAACTTCAGGCCGGAGAACAGTCGACTGTGGACGTTGCCGGTTTAAAACAAAAGTGCTATGCCGCTATGAACGACGATTTGAACAGTCCGGTGGCCATGGCCCATCTGTTCGACGGGGTGAAACTGATTAACTCGGTTGCCGACGGGAAAGCCGCTGTTTCAGCAGCCGACCTGTCGGACCTGAAATCTCTGTATGCGACCTTTATTTTCGATCTGTTTGGCCTGAAAAAACAGGAACAGGCTACAGCCGGGGAAAACAAGGCTTACCATGCCGCCGTTGACCTGCTGCTGCAGATCCGCCAGGAAGCCAAAGCCAATAAAGACTGGGCGATGTCCGACCGGATCCGGAATGAGCTGGCCAACCTGGGTTTTGTGGTAAAAGATACCAAAGAAGGCTTTAGCTGGGAGTTGAAATAAGCCCGGGAGATTTTGTGGCTGCGCCTGATTGCCGTTGCCCGTGTCAACCCCGTGTTTATCCGGCAGTTGCCGGAGGTTTGGATAATTGGTCACTGGATAATTGGTCATTGAAGCTTGCGGCTTGCAGCTTGCTACTCGCAAATAAAGGGGAGACTTCGTGTTGAAAACCACTTGCCGGAGGTGGTTTGTTTCAACCAGCATTATTCCCGCTTAAAAATTCTTTCTCAAAAACTCCCGGGCATTTTCTTTCATAAAACGCTCAACAATTTCATTGGCCTTCAGCCGGTTAAATTCATGCAACTGGCTGGCCTGCTCCGAAACCAGAAAATTATAGGCGTGTTTTTCGAGGTAGCTGTCAAACAAGGGCATATCTTCGGCTGTCCAGAAGCCGTTCAGCGGGTTAATCATCCCGTCGAAGTCGGATCCGATACACTGGATTCCCCAGGCAAACCGGTGGTTGTGGTTTAAAACCCGGGCTATGTGCTCAATTTGGTTCCAAATGAGCTTCGACTTGTAAAACAGCATTTTCCGCCGGTCCAAAAACGGTCCGCTTTTCTTCAGTTCCGATTCGCTGGCCACCCGGCGTTCGTCGAACTGGATGCCAAACAAGCCGCCCGAACGGGCCACCTGCAGCAGTTCATCATCAAAGAAATTGATATCGGTACCCTGAAATTTGCCGTAGTTAAACAGGTCGTCTTCCACCCGTTCCCGGTACGACCGCATACCGTTCACGGCGCCATGGCTCACCAGTAAGGGAATAATCTCGTCGGGGAATTCTTCTTCGAGGAAGCGGTAATACTCGTTTCGCGCCTTGACACTCATGTGTTTCAGGTCGATCAGCACTCGTTTTCCATCGGTATTGTCGAGCAACTTGCGGACGACCTTCCATCCCAGCTCGTGAAAACCTTCGTTTAAACCTTCCGACTGATCGCATAGCTTCCGAACCATCCCGTGAAGGCTTTGGGCATGACCCACCAGCTCGTTGTTGAAATGATGGGTCATGCCGATGAAAAACAGCCGTTTATCCCATTGTTTTACTTTATCGACATTGGCCAGTACTTCATCCGGATCGGCCTTTTTTCCCATCATCCCGAGGCCGCAGTTGAATACATGTGCTCCCTCGATGGTCAGAATTACATAGATGCTGGTGATCCCCGGCTCGTGGTTTTCTTCCATTTCGTGAAAGGCCGACACCAGTTTATACCGGTACCAGCGTCCGTCGATCCTGATTTTATGGCCGTCGAGTTGCTTGTAAAAGTTGTATTCCATCTCCAGATCGGTAAAGTAATTATCCATTTTCTGGACGTAATCAATGCGTTTTTTTCCCATGCCGATGACCAGGTTGTTCACCAGATCGCCCGGTAGCTTGGTGCCGATTTTGGTCATCACAAAGCCCTTTTCGAGGCCGCACAGCGACACGAAGACGACCTGGGCGCCTCCTTTGGCCAAGGTTGTAAAATCGGATTGGCGAAACTTGGTGAGCGTGGCCGTAATGTTGGCCAGTTTGTCGATAACCGAAGGCGAATCGGCAAACCACAGGCTGTCCTGCCGGTTTTTGTTGGGGTTGTTGATACCGGGCTTCCGGTTGAAACTTTTTCCCAAGGCCTTAATGGCCGGATGAATGTGTAAATCGATAAACTGTGATTCCATATTTTGTCAGATGTTAAGGGTTATCCGCTGAAAAATGGAAAGGTTATTGACGGGTTTTGGTTTGGGCAGACCACTGCGGCCGGTGTCGGAGCAGATGCAATTTAAGAATAAATCGACTTAAAATCAACTACTCCGGCTTTTCGGGGCGTACGACAAATTCCACTTTTTACCAACACATTCCCGTATAGGAAACCTGACTTTGTACAGGCTCTCTATGGTATTCGCTTTGATGCCGGACGGATGGCAGATCTGTGTATGGTTCCGTTAGGAACCTGTTGTGGTGCATTTTAAGAAACACATCCACAATACTTTACAAGTTTAATTTTCCTTTATAATTTTGAATGAAGCCTTTCATAAATAAAAAGATTGCATAAATTTGTATCCAAATGAATACAAAATAGTGAGTGTATATAATTGAGAAAACAGACGATTTTGACAAATGGCTGAGAAAGCTGAAAGATTTAAGAGCCAAAGCCAAAATTTTGTTCCGAATTCAAAAGATTGAGAATGATGAACACTTTGGCGATTGTGAACCTGTTGGTGATGGCATTCGGGAGTTGAAAATTGACAATGCTAAAGGGTACAGGGTATATTTTAAGGAATCAGACGGAAAAATTATTATTCTACTCATTGGTGGGGATAAATCAACGCAACAGAGAGACATTGAAAAGGCAAAAGAAATTTTAAAACGACTTAAAAATTAGAGAAATGGAAACTTCAAAATTTGATATCGCTGACTATTTAGATAGTAACGAAATGATAGCAGAATATCTTAATGCTGTTTTAGCAGAAGGAAATGATTCCGATGTAATTAAAGCAATTGGGCATATTGCAAAATCAATTGGAATGACAAAAATTGCTCAGGAAACCGGACTAAGCAGACCGAGTTTATACAAGGCTTTATCTGACGGAGCTAAACCTCAATTTGAGACAATTATGAAAGTACTAAGGGCAATCGGTGGACAAATTCAAATAAATACAGACAGCTTAAGAAAAAACGAACTAAACGCAATATAGTCAATGGCGGGAGAAGTGGTAATTTGGTCCGTTCTGCCCCGAACCAAGTTTTGTAACGGTGGACAGTGATGTCGCCGGCATTCTGCCACTGGTCATATTGTAAACCGATATGGGTAGGATATACATTATGTGTCAATCTTGTTCCGTCCCGTCAGGACGGAATAATAGCTGAATCTTGCTTTTCTACCCATATTTGGCGCCTGACGGCGCCCCTCAAACGGCACCCGTGTTACATCATAAGTCTTTCTCATTGATCCACTGTGAGGAATTTGTCGTACACCCGCTTTTCGGAGCAGGCTCAATGTTATTTTTTTTGTCAAAAAACAAAGCCCCGGAATCATCTGACTGTTTTTTTCTTCAATTTTACAGCTTCACGGCGAAAGGCGCCCTAAAAGCCAACGGTGAATTCAAACACGAGGTCATTTTACAGAAACAGAAAACAGAATATGGGTAAAAAAAGCTTGTCGGATGGTTATTCATTCTACCTGAATATTCATTTGCTTTTCCTGCTTTTATTGTTAACAGGAAATAGTTTGGCACAAAGCCGATTTTTGGCGGGCACGGTTGCCGATTATCAGACCGGGCAACCCATTCCTTATGTAAACATTGCGTTTAAAGGGACGATGGTTGGAACAACCACCGATACATTGGGTTATTTCAAACTAAAAATACTTCCCGGGGCCGATCGGATTCAGTTTTCGGCAGTTGGCTATTATCAGGAAGAGCGAGTACTGTCAACGTCAGAAACCGGCATGCTTTCCGTTCGCATGAAGCCGCAAACCATGGATATTTCGGAAGTACGGGTAGCGCCCGATGAAGGGCCCATCCGCAGGCTGCTAAAACAGGTGGTTGAGCGTAAACAGCAAAATAACCCCGATCAGTACAACCGCTATTCCTACCAAAAATACACGAAGTGGGAATACCAGCTGAACCAGGTCAGCGACAAAATTATCCAGTCGAAGCCGTTCAGGAATAACCAGTCGTTGTTTAAAACAGAAGAAGGCGACAGTTCGAAATACCTGCCGCTTTATTTTTCGGAACAACTGGTTTTTAACGAAGTTCAGAAAGAACCTTCGGTACAAAAGTCGACGGTGTTGGCCGACAGAACTTCCGGCGTGGGCATTCTGGACGAGCTGGAGATTTCGGGTTACACCAGCGCGCTGGATATGGAAGTCAACTTTTACGATAACAGCATCAACCTGTTCACCCAAAACTTTATCAGCCCCGTTGCCGACAATGGCTGGTTTTTTTACAACTACTTTCTGGCCGACAGCGCGGTTGTCGACGGCTGTAAAGTTTACCGGGTAAATTTTCAGCCCCGCCGGAAACATGAAAATACGTTCAAAGGTTACTTCATGGTCGAAGACCGCCATTATTCGGTCGTTGAAATCGATGCAAAGCTGTCGAATACCAGCAATCTGAACTTTCTGAAAAGCTTGCGGCTGAAAAGCAATTATTTTTTTGTGAATGACTCCACTCCCTTTTATAAACGCAACCAAATTGATGCCTTGTTCGATTACATACCGTTTAACAACCGGAACAACAAGCAGCCCAAACGCCTCAGCTTGTTTTACACCCAGGCCGCTACCATCGACCAGGTGACTATTGATCCGCCCCAACCCATCAGGCTGAGTACCCCCGGAGCCCGGTTCGAAACCATTAAATTGCCCGATGCCACCGTAAAAAAAGACGCGTATTGGGACCTGCACCGGCTGGAACCATTAAGCGGAAAAGAAGAAATGATTTCGGGCGTGATCGACTCCATTTCACAGATCCGGGCTGTAAGTTTTATCAACAACCTGGCCCGCATGTCGATGACCGGTTACTACGATATTGGTAAGGTGGAGCTGGGACCTTACACCAATTTCTTTAACACCAACGAGGTGGAAGGGGTCCATGTGTTTATGGGAGGCCGTACCAGTACCGAAATCAGCGAACACTGGATGTTTTGGGGCGGATTGGGCTATGGTTTCAGAAATGAAAAGCTCAGCGGTATGGCCGGGCTGGGATACAAATTTCCGACCATCAACAGGCGCATGCTTAAAGTTTCATACGACGATAAGATGATCCGGTACGGCGAAAGCGACAAGCTGTTGTATTTGTACGAAAACGCTTCGACTGCCACCGAAAACAACCTGGTGTCGCAAATGCTTAAACACAAGGAACTGCTGGAGATTTTCAGGGAACAGAAAGCCGTGGCCGCCTACGAACACGAATGGTACCCCGGTCTGATCAATAAGCTCACAGTCAGCTACACTTCGCACGATTCGCCCGAGTTTTTCCCGTTTACCCGCGACCAGCTTCCGCTGAAGTCGGTAGCGGCTTTTGAAGCGGGGCTGGATACGCGTTTTTCGAAACTACAGAAGGTGGTCGACAACCGTTTCTACCGGTATTATATCGAATCGGAGCATCCGGTTGTTCATATGACCCTGGCCGGTGGCCAGGCATTCTATGCCGGCAAGTCCAATTGGTACGGGCGGGTGATGGCCACCTGGGAACAGCATCCCTATTTCGGGCAAACCCGTTTTGATTATGCCATTGAAGCCGAAAAATACTTTGGGAAGCTTCCTTACTCCCTGTTGAGCATTCCCCGGGGCAACGAAACTTATGGTTTGTACACCTTCGACTTCAACCTGCTGAATTACCTCGAATTTGTACACGACCAGTACATCCGGACCTATCTGGAGTATCACTTGAACGGATTTTTCTTCCGACGCATCCCGGGGCTGGAACAAACACGGCTGCGCGAGGTGCTTTCGGCCAAATGTATGGTCGGATCGGTGAGTGATAAACACCGGCAGACGGTTGATTTTCCGCTGAACGTCACGCCCATGCAAAATCCGTATCTGGAGTTGGGCGCCGGTGTTGAAAACATCCTCAGCATGTTTCAGATCCAGGCAATCTGGCGTGTGCATCCCGCTTCGGTGGTAGGCGCCCCCTCATTCGGTTTTCGCGCCAAATTCGAGATTACCTTATAGCCGGGTTTAAGCGCATTTCGTCATTGCCGGTTAAAAACCGGCACACCCGGGTTTGAACAGCCTGCCTGTTTTTGCACTTTCAACGGCGTACCTATTGAGCCAACTCCGGAAAGTGGTTTTAAACACAAAGTCACAGAGCCACAAAGAACATATTTATATCAAATAGCTGATAAACAACAGATAAAAAATAATCAGCAACCTGTTTTCAATCAGACAAACATGATATACCTTTGCAGCATGTTAACGACTTTATTTAAATCGGATCTGGTGTAATAAACAATCTGTGCTTCTGATACAGATTGTCCTTTCGTTTGTTTCCGGATAAACTTCCCGGGAACAGTTTCTCTGTTTTTATAATTTCAATTTTAACCGGCGTACAACGATGAAAGCATTGTTTGGCTTTTCGTGTATGCAAAATACATTCAGACAATGAGTAACGAGAATATTACAACCATTCACGAATTCGATTTTAATTTTATTTGTGACTTTTTCTTAAATACCGAACGGCAAGGGCCCGGTAGCCCCGAAGTAAGCCTGAAAGCATTGAGCTTTATCGATAACCTTACCGACAAATCCCTGATAGCCGACATCGGTTGCGGAACAGGTGGTCAGACCATGGTGTTGGCACAGCACGCACCGGGGCATCTTACAGGTCTCGACCTTTTTCCGGGATTCATCGACCGGTTTAACAGGAATGCCTCGAAACTGAATCTTCAGGATAAGGTGAAAGGGATTGTCGGTTCAATGGACAATCTTCCTTTTCAGAATGAAGAATTGGACCTGATTTGGTCGGAAGGGGCCATTTATCATATCGGCTTTGAACGGGGGTTGAATGAGTGGCGTAAATATCTGAAAACAGGAGGATATCTTGCTGTTTCTGAAAGCTCGTGGTTTACCGAAAAACGTCCGGCCGAAATTGATCGTTACTGGATGGAACTTTATCCGGAGATGGATACGATTCCCGTGAAAGTAAGCCAGGTACAGCAAGCGGGCTACATTCCCGTTGCCACGTTTATTCTGCCTTCAACTTGCTGGACAGAGCATTATTATGCCCCACTGGATGCAGCCCGGGACATGTTTCTTAAAAAATATGCCGGGAATAAAACCGCCGAAGAATTCATCGCGTTTCAACGTTACGAAGCGGAAATGTATCGCAAGTATCATGAATACTATGGCTACGTGTTTTACATCGCGAAAAAGACAGCGTAATGATTAACTTAAATAGGTATGGTTGGAATGATCAGTTAAACCAACTAAAGCAGGAGTCAACACATCGTGACCTTGCTCATGGTCGTATATCCACGACACACCGGACCTGCTATGATGTAATTTCCGAAAACGGACTGTTTCAGTGTGAACTAACGGGAAATATGATGTACGGGAAAGCGGCTTTTGAATTACCCTGTACCGGCGATTGGGTTATTTTTCAGGCATTTGATGAAAATAAAGGAATTATCGTTGACATGCTGCCCCGTGAACGGACATTATACCGCAAAAAAAGCGGAACAGTTGCCGATAAACAAGTCATTGCCTCATATGTTGATCAGGCGTTTATTGTGCAAGGGCTTGATGATAATTTCAATGTTCGCCGGGCTGAGCGTTTTATGGTTCAGATTGTGGAAGCAAACATCAAACCGGTGTTGGTACTCAATAAAGCCGATTTAGGTTTTGATAAACAGAGAATAACTGAAGCCATCAAACCTATTGCCCGTCAAATGCCTGTGTTTTTCACAAGCATCCATCGCCCCGAAACGATTCTCCGGCTTCGGGAGTCTGTTTCGGAAGGCGAGACGGTGGTCTTTGCCGGTTCTTCGGGTGTCGGGAAAAGTTCGCTGGTGAATGCGCTTTGCGGGAAATCGGTATTGCCCACGTCGGATATAAGCCGGTCCACCGGGAAAGGGCGGCACACGTCAACCCGCCGGGAAATGGTATTGATGGACGGTTCAGGTGTTTTAATCGACACCCCGGGAGTCCGGGAGTTTGGTCTGGCTGTTGACGATCCCGGCTCACTGGCAGAAATGCTCGAAATTTCCGATTATGCAACATCATGTCGTTTCACGGACTGCCGGCATATCAACGAACCCGGTTGTGCCGTTTTGGAAGCGGTAAACAAAGGCCTGTTTGACCATAAAGTTTATGAGAGCTATCTGAAGCTTCGACGGGAAGCGTGGCACTTTTCTACTTCGGAACATGAAAAACGCAAAAAGGATAAATCCTTTTCAAAGTTAATCGATGAAGTAAAGAAGCGTAAAGCGAATCTCTGATTTCTATTCAGGCAGTGCAGGTATTCATTAAACAGAATACCTGTACTTTATGGTTTTTCTTATATTTTTTGTCCTTAGGCCGGACGGGCCCTTCCTTTTTCAATCGATAAATGGGAAGCAAAAATCTTGTCAGAACAAACCCCGGCCGGGCGTTTTGACGGTCAGGCTGTTAATCATGACCGACAAAAGGAAATGACTAAAAACCCTTCGCTGTCAACCGGAAATCCCGGATGATTTATAGTTAAACGAGTCATTCACCGGTTGAAAAAGCCGGCTGACCGGTAAAAAACATAAGTTCATAAAAATTAACAAAATTTAGGATTAACAAACGGGATTTCTTTCATACATTTAACGAAACATTAAATTTTGTATGACGTTATTCCGCTCTGCAATCTGATTAATGGAAGGGTATACTTACCACTTACCTACGACTTAGCTACGACTTAGCTACGATTGTTGAACAGACAGGCGTACGGAAGTAAAAACAGGAGAAATCCCGGGAAACAGATTACTAAATAAATTATACTGAAAAGTGTTTAGCTGCTTGTTTGGAATAGTCGTCGCGACCGAGAATCTGTTCCGTTTTGGATTGAGCTGATCGTTTGGACTGATAAGCGGGAGAGGACAATCAATTAAGGCGGAAATGCAAAACGAGCAGGAGCAGTTGGAAATTGAAACCGGCAGGACATTTTATAAACCTTAAATTTTTAAAATTATGGCTGAAGTTAAAAAGAACATCATTACCCAGGGGATGAGCGGTAAGCTGGGCGATACCATTGTTTTTCGCCTGGTGAACGGTAAAACAATTGTTGCAGCCAAACCCGCTTTAAGTGACAAAGAGCCATCCGATTCGCAGAAAAGCCACCGGGAACGTTTCCAGGAAGCTGTTATTTATGCCCGTCACATCCTGCAGGATGCCGGGTTAAAATCGGTTTACCAGGAGGCGGCAAGCAGTAAACCCGGAGTTAGCGCTTATAACATCGCCGTGGCTGATTTTTTCGGAGCGCCTGATATCCAGGAGATCGACCTGAGCCAATATACCGGGCAGGCGGGCGATCCGATTGTGGTGAAAGTAACGGATGATTTTAAGGTGGCGAAGGTCCGGGTGGAGATTTATAACCCGGACGGCAGCCTGGTAGAGCAAGGCGAGGCGGTAAAAACAACCGACGGCCTTCGCTGGCTTTACTCGGCAACGGCCGTAAACGACACGCTTGACGGGGATAAAATCCTGATCAAAGCCTACGATATCCCGGGCAACCAGGATGTGCAGGAGCAATCGCTCGGATAAGTAAAAAGGGAACAGGAAAGCAGGGAGTGAATTAACCTGCCGGTTTCAAACCTGTTTCCTGTCCCCGGATGTTGAGGTGTAAACCTCGGTTTTTAATTTGCCCTGTGCCGGTTCCAACTGTCTAACCCGGAGCCGTGTGCGGGGCAAATTTTTATAGCTGCAAGCTATCTGAAAAGTTTGGTTTTTCCAATAGAACCCGAATAGCCGGAAATTCCTTTTTGCCCGTGGATTTCGTTACCGGCTCAATGTAAAATCGACCTGGCACCTGTCCAAAATGTAGAAATAGAACAGAAAATATGTTGTATATTTCGAGATACCCAGAAAACGACACAATTACACAAAATGTTTGTCCAATGTTTGTGATTTTACGTTTATTTTAGAGGAAGATTTAGAATAACCCAGTTATGGAAAGACGACTGTGGAGCCGTGAAGAATTGCTCCTTGCCCTAAACCTGTATTTGCGGATTCCTTTCGGAAAGATTCACCATCAGAATCGGGATATCATCCAATTAGCAGAACTAATAAACCGAACGCCAAGTTCAGTATCCATGCGCTTAAGCAACTTTGCAAGTGTCGACCCATATCACCAACAACGAGGTATTAAAGGTTTAGCAGGTGGTATCAAACAAGTGCAACCCATCTGGGACGAGTTCATCGAAAACCAAGAAGATTTGCTTTTTGAGAGTGAAAAGATTCTTGCAGAGTTTGAGGAGCAATCTTTAGAAGCCAAGTATTCAACCTTGATTTCTTCAATTGAAAACCTACAAGGAGAAACTAAAATGCAGGAAGTAAAAACGCGGGTTAACCAGAATGTTTTTCGGCAAATTGTTTTGGTCAATTATTCCCAAAGATGTGCGGTGTCTGCCATCGACATTCCCGAAATGTTAATTGCCAGTCATATCATTCCGTGGTCAAAAAATGAAAAAGAACGATTAAATCCTTCCAATGGAATTTGTCTAAGCGCCCACTTCGACAAAGCTTTCGATAAAGGACTAATCACGTTTGATGAAGAATATAAATTAATGCTCAGCACTCAATTGAAGGATTATACAACGAAAGACTATTTTAAATCGTGGTTCAAGTCGTTTGAAGGTGAAACAATTGCACTTCCAACCAAATATTTGCCATTGTCCAGTTTTCTGTTATGGCACCGCGAACATATTTTCCGCTAAATGTGACTTATAGTCTGTTGACATGACTATCTGTTTGGTATTTCTTTGCTTTAAAACTTTATGGCAGAGAATATTCGTTTTCATTACCTCCACCGGGACTCTGGTAACTATAAAAAGTTTGGATCTAAGGATTTTTCCAACCCGGATCACTTATCGATAATTGAAATTGAAAAGATGCTTAGAAGCTATCTTATCGATGGCATGTATTTCTATCCTGAAAAAGTTGGTATCAATAAGTTCAGGTTTCACCGATATTGTGATGATTATTCGTGGTACGAGATGGAGTTTATCGAAAACGTAGATGGAAAAGCAAACAGAACTTCTATTGATGACTTTTTTAATCTACTTTCTCAGAATAACCATTAATTTCGTTTCATCAATATCATTTAAAAAGAAATTTATTTCACGATGGAGTTCTTCCTTCCTATCATCTTTGCCGCAGCCATTATCCTCTATCTGGTGTATTCGGTGTATAACCGGCAAAACAAGCTTAAGCTGGTTGACGACGAAATCCGGGATTTTTATGCGGAAAAGGGGCGCAAGGTATTAAGCGTTTCAAAACTCAGCATGGCAGAGCGTTTGAAATATGGCGTGCCCATGAGCCCTTATATCAGTTTTTATTATTCTACCTTCAGCTTTTTCAGGATAGTTTCAGCTATTGGATTTCTGTTTTTGAAATTTGTCCCCGAAAGAACCTATTCGGATAAAAAGCAAGGGCAGGCAATTCCGGGTGCGTCGGTTTTTAACCGACGATTCGGGAACAAGTGTCTGTAGCTGCTTTCCGTTCGTGTTTGGCGACTGGGTCGGGCGGTTATTTAATGCGCGGTTGCAAACCGCGCTACCCGTCCGGTTCGGTTGTGATTAATACAGGTGATTCGGCGTCACTTTTAAGCTATTGGATTTCTGTTTTTGAAATTTATCCCCGTAAAAACCTATTCGGCTGGAAAGCAAGGGCAGGCAATTCCGGGTGCGTCGGTTTTTAACCGACGACTCGGGAACAAATGTCTGTAACCGATTTCCGGTCGTGTTTGGCGACTGGGTCGGGCGGTTATTTAATGCGCGGTTGCAAACCGCGCCACCCGTCCGGTTCGGTTGTGATTAATACAGGTGATTCGGCATCACTTTTCAGCTATTGGATTTCTGTTTTTGAAATTTGCCCCCGCAAAAACCTATTCAGATGGAAAGCAAGGGCAGGGAAGTCCGGGTGCGTCGGTTTTTAACCGACGATTCGGGAACAAGTGTCTGTAACCGCTTTTCGTCCGTGTTTGGCGACTGGGTCGGGCGGTTATTAATGCGCGGTTGCAAACCGCGCCACCCGTCCGGTTTGGTAGTGATCAATGGAGGTGATTCGGCATCACTTTTTAGTTGTTGAATTTCTGTTTTTGAAATTTATCCCCGTAAAAACCTATTCAGCTGGAAAGCAAGGGCAGGCAATTCCGGGTGCGTCGGTTTTTAACCGACGATTCGGGAACAAGTGTCTGTAGCTGCTTTCCGTATGTGTTTGGCGACTGGATTCGGCGATCATTTAATGCGCGGTTGCAAACCGCGCCACCCGTTTGTTCAGGTAGTGATCAATGGAGGTGATTCGGCGTCACTTTTAAGCTATTGGATTTCTGTTTTTGAAATTTGTCACCGAAAGAACCTATTCGGATGAAAAGCAAGGGCAGGGAAGTCCGGGTGCGTCGGTTTTTAACCGACGATTCGGGAACAAGTGTCTGTAAACGCTTTCCGTTCGTGTTTGGCGACTGGGTCGGGCGGTTATTTAATGCGCGGTTGCAAACCGCGCCACCCGTTTCGAAAAAATCGTTAAATTGTGAAGCAAAACCGCGACCGAGATGGAAAAGAAAGCGTTTTACCGGAGAACTTTGCCACATTTTCAGCAACCCGGACAAGCCTATTTTGTTTCCTGGAATTTGAAAGATGCCATCCCTCCAAAAGCATTAACGCGTTATGTCAAAAAAATAGACGAGCTGAAAGCACAAATCGTTTTTCAGAAAGAACAAAAAACCGATAAAAAGATCATTGAGGAGTTGGAAACAAACTATTACTCGATCAGGAAAAAATACATCAAAGCCTACGACGATTTGCTAAACCTTGGTGAAAACCTGACGATTGATCTGTCCGAACAGGAGAATCTGAAGATCATCAAAGAAGCGTTGCATTTCTGGGAAGGGAAAAAGCTTGAAAATTTTGCTTATGCGGTGATGTGTAACCATGTACATTGGGTCTTTGGGGTATACAAAGAGGATGAGAACAAAGGCCTCGTGTATCTTCAGGATATCATGCAATCCGTTAAGCGGGAAACGTCAAACCGGATCAATAAACGGGAAAAAAGGACGGGTCCTATGTGGCAGAAAGAGAGTTTTGATATAACTATTCGCGATGACAAGCATTTGTATTATGCCATAAATTACACGCTGCAAAATCCTGTTTCCGCCGGATTAGTTTCTGACTGGAGGGAATGGCCCGGTTGTTGGTGCGGGTGTGCCGGTTTTTAACCGGAGATCATATGAATGCGCGGTTACAAACCGCGCCACCCGTTTGTTCAGGTAGTGATCAATGGAGGTGATTCGTCATCACTTTTTTAGCTATTGAATTTCTGTTTTTGAAATTTGTCCCCGTCAATTCACAAGATCGATTGATATCTTGAAATGATTGAACTGCTGATAACCAATAACACCGGCGTGTTGAAGCTGTCCAACAATAATTGCCGGATGCGTTTTGTAACGCCTGGCGTAGATCAAAATATCTTCGCTTGAAATATCAAATATCTCAACTAATCCATCAAATGCTTCTTTGGGGAATAAGTACTTCTGAGCAAATTGATTAGCCTCATCTTCTTTTTCCTGATCAATCGGGCTTCCTTCGAGATTCTCCAGAAAGACTTCCTTTTTCCCGTGTTGGAGTATATGTCCTGCTTCGTGGTAAAAAGCAAACCAAAAACTATCATTAGTCTTATATCTTCCACTTAGCTGAATGATCGGATTTCTTCCCTTCCACCATGTTGCCCCGCTAATAGGCGCTTTGGGCAAACAGGGTGTATATAAAACGGCAACGCCACATCGGGCACATATGCCTTGTAGTTGCTCTTTGAAATCTGCTGATTGCGTATTCAACAGTTCCTTAACTTCAGTTAATGCTTTTCTAAAAGCTATTTTGTCAAAATCAGGTAGCTTTTGCTGAAATGATTTGTGTTCGCCAATTCTCAACCAGGTAGAAATAGCGTGAGGGCTTTGAGTACTGGCCAATGAGATTTTGAATGCAGCAGATACGGAGTCTTTGAGGTATATAGCTTCCCATTCGGCAGGAGACGCAACTCCATGTAATTTCAGCAGTGAATCGGCGAGTTCTGTTTTTTCACGTGTATCGGGAAGATATCCCATCTTTTTCAATTCACGTATGGGAAACTGTTCCAACCAACCAATGCAGCTTTCCAGGAATTCCTGCTGCTCTATTTTAGCCAGCTCTAAGCGATATTCACGTTCCCGTTCTATCCAAAAATCAGCGGGAATACCCAGCACACGTTCAAGCATCATCGCTGTTTTTAAAGTGATTGGATCTCTTCCTTTTATGATATCATTTAATTTTTCCTTTGGCCGCCCAATTCGTTCGGCCAATTCTGCTTGTGACATACCAAGAGCGTCAATGGTTTCCTGTATGGTATCGCCAGGCGGTGAAAGTAAATCTTTTTGCAGTTGTAAATTTGGGCTCATCGTGTTGTTTTTATTCGTTGCTGAGCAGTTGAGGCTCAATGATAATCTTCAGTTCCTAAGATTTTAATGTCGGTAATTTTGATACAATCGATGCTGTTATCATCTCTTACAGGGATTGGATTTTGATCCGGTTCAAAGATAATTCTGTAATTACCGGAAATATCCACTGCAAATTGTCCCTTTTTGTCTCCTTTGAGTTCGTGGCATCTGGCAGCAGGAATCGTTTTTAGAACTTCAATATTTGCAGAAGCAGTTATCTCCTTGATTCGTTGATTGACCTTTTTTGCCATCGTTCCAAATGCCTTTTGCATTTCTTTAGCAACAGTTAATTGCTTTTCTAATTTACTGGTTTTATACGCTATTTTCACCGCAAAGGTAATAATATTAACGAAATTTGTTAATGTTATTGATTTTTTTTAACTGATAAACATGATCCGGGTGGTTCCATAGACTCTTTATCATCCTTATATTCAAAGTCTACCCGGGGATAATAGTTTGCTGGGTCCATGTCAGGCACAAAATATTTGGGCAGATTTTTTATCAGGTTATATTTGGTAATAAGCCTTTGCTCCTTCCTTTGGCTATTGAGTTCCCAATTCCGGCCGAGTATCGTTAGTGAGTTGATGAATAATAGCGCCTGTTCATAATTTGACATTTGAGCCCTTAATGTTTTTATATATCCGTATTTTTTGCCCCGATCCATCAACCACCATGGTTGATCATTGATAAAAGTGACGGCTTGATACAGATGCCGGAAATAATGCCCCAAATGATATTGATGTCCACCGAAAAATTTCATTTTCCCGCCAGGGCTTTCACCCATGACGAGCGTCTTTTTTTCACCTGATATTATCAGACCATTTTTCCATTTCTTTAACATGGCGGAATACTTCGAGGGGTCGTTGGCCTCATAGGTTGCCACCAGTGATTTAAAATAATTAATAAGACCTTTTTTCAGAAGGGGGATTTTTGAGTCTGTTAATACATATTGCCTTTTTAGCCTGTCATCAATTTCTTTTGAGGAATCATCGGGAACTCCCCAGAAAGTTATAAGATAAGCGATTTCATTCTCGATAAACCGCTTTTTTACTTCGTCATTGTTTGTGAATAACCGAAAATATTCTGAAAAATCCTCTTCCATTTTCTTTTGCACCAATTGCATAGGATCTCCCGCGTTGACCACTTCTGAGTTTTTACAAATCCCATACGCCACCCGGTATTGATCAAATATGATTTTAAAAACCCTCCTGCCTTCAACATACTTTTCGTCGAACTCCCTTACTTTATTCCCATCACCGGTTTTATCCGCATCCTTCTTATCAGTGTAATAGAAAGGATTCTTCAGTTTCATTTCGTTAACGTTATCGCGGTAGTACTTAACTAATTCAAAGAATTTAGCTTCTATCTGTTGACGCCGAAAAGAGACAATCTGGTAGATTAACGTTGCAGCCAACAAAATTCCGCCTATAAATGATCCAAATTCGGCCCAAACCTTTGTCTCGATATGTCCAAAATGGAATCTATGATAAGAAGAACCCTCGATAAATAACAGGATCAGGAGTACCAACAATAAAATAACACCTATTCCCCATGCCACATTTCTCCATATTAAAATTCTGGGATTTGCTTTTCGCATACTACAGTACTTATTTATAACTACTAAGACGATAGCTCCGGAGGATACCAGTAACAATAAAGCGAAAAGGATTTTAATTGTGCACAAATAGGTATCGCTGTCCATTCTCCGTATTTTTTGCTTATGTATAATTAGATAAAGATCATATGGAACAATGATTAACGATTGGAAGCTTCCTTATACTTTCCCCTTCAGTTCTTCCAACTCTTTTTTCAGCAATGCATTCTCCGCCGAAAGATCACGAATCATTTCGAGGGCATTTTTGTCGGATAATATCGGGGATAATGATGTTGCCGGTGCCTCCTTGTCCTGTAAAAACATTTTGCCCCTTCCTGTAATAAGCCAATCACCATTTATGTTATCAAATGAAGATAGTAGTTTTGAAATAAAATCAAAACTTGGCTTATTCCCTCGCCCTTTTTCATCAATAATATTATGAACGACAGTAGCGTGGACACCAATTTTATTTGCGAATTGGTTCTTATTTAGGCTGTGAGACTCCATTACCTTTGCTATCCGTTTATTTATCGTCATTTGAAGATTATTTTGGAATAATAGTTTGATTATATAATCAAATGATTATATTTGTTCCTCTAAATACAAAATTCTTTGCCTATGAACTAAACAAGCAAATCAACTAAGCCTGATTAATCCGGGCAAAAACCTTTGTCCGGTAAAAGATCCTGCGGTCTTGCCCAAAAAGTATTGCCATACGAAGCAGGACCGCGGGAACAATTAAAAAATCCTTTAAACTTTTCAAATTTATGAAAAACAATTTAAAGACACCTTCGCGTGTTTATGGAATTTTTATGCTCCTGCTGTTGGTAGGAGGAGCTGGCAACAGCGGTGTACGGGCCGGTATTCCGCTCGAAGCAGGACCGGGACGGGAAACCGGCCGGTTTGTATTGGCCGTGCCCGGGGGACCAGTGAGCGGCCGGGTAACCGATACGAAGGGTGTACCCTTGCCGGGAGTTACGATCGTGATTAAAGGAACCCAAAACGGCCAAATCAGCGATGAGGCAGGGCAGTACAGTTTTTCGGCCCTGCCCGATGATGCCATCCTGATTTTTTCGTTCGTGGGGATGAAAAGCCAGGAAGTAAAGACAGACGGAAAAATACACATTGATGTGATGATGGAGGAGGAGTCGATCGGGCTGGACGAGGTGGTGGCTGTGGGCTACGGCACCCAGAAGAAAGTGAACCTCACGGGAGCGATCACGGCGGTTAAGGTAGACGAGTTAAGCCGTATTTCAACCACCAATGTTTCCAACACGCTGGCGGGCCGTGCCCCGGGGGTCAACATTACCGGCAACTCGGGGCTGGCGGGCGCTACCTCCGACATACGAATCCGTGGCGGGTTTGGCGAACCGCTGTTTGTAATCGACGGCATTGTGCGTGATAAAGCCGCTTTCGATGCCCTTGAAGTGAATGAAATCGACCAGCTCAGCTTCCTGAAAGACGCGGCCACCGCGTCGATTTACGGGTCGCGGGCCGGCAACGGGGTTGTTTTGGTGACCACCCGTGCCGGGACCAGGCAGGAAGCGTCGTTCAATTACCAGGGATCGTATACCTGGATGAACACCACCCAAAAACTGTTTTCAGACAGGTTTACAGCAACCGACGAGCTGATTTACCAGAACCGGGTGGCCGAATTCAGGGGGCTTGCTGTCCCGAACGGCGATGAGGAATTCGAATATTTCAGGAACAGGAATTATAACGTGAACGATTACATCTGGCAAACCCCCCGGAACCAAAAACATGCCATCAGCGTATCGGGGGGCGACGACCGGCTGACTTATTATGTGCTGGGAAGTTACATTGGAGAAGAAGGTTCGTATAAAAACCTGGAAAATGAAAAATTTAACCTGCGTTCGAACCTAACGGCACAAATCACCGAAAAAATCAGGATGAATGTTAACCTGTCAGCCAACCAGCAAAACCAGGACCGTTTCTACTGGCCGTTTTCGGGCGACGACGAGCAAACCATCGGCGATCTGTACCGCTGTACCTTTAACTGGCCCAAAACCTATCCCTTTTACCTGTATGCCGACGGAAGCCCGGCTGAGGAAGTGACAGCCTACCCGGTACAAACCCCCATGGGCAGCTGGCAGGCCTGGAACGTGGTTGACCAGGTGATCGGCGACCGCTATATCAAAACACGGAAACGGGAGATGAATGTCATTCTCGCTTTCGACATTGATTTGGGCGATCTGCTGAAAGGGCTGACCACCAAGGTAGTTGGCAACTATATTGGCAACGACTACATGCGGAAAAAGTACCTCACTTACCAGCACAATTATGTATGGGAATCGGCCACGCCCGATGAAAACCGGTTTATCCCGGCCGCGCCTAACCCGGATAAGATGAACACCTTTACCTTTTCGCAAAACCAGGAGTTTTTGAGCTACAATGTTAACTCGTTGTGGAGCGAACAATTCAACTGGTTCCTCAACTATAACAATTCGTTTGGAAAACACGACCTGGCCGGGACCCTGGTTTGGGAACAGGCGGCGAACGGCGGCGAACTGGTTTATGCCAAGGGCGAAAACCCGCTGACCAGCTACGACCAGATGTTCGTGTATTCGACCGATGCCGAGCAACGATGGGGCGACGCCGAAGAAGTTACCGGCGGACGCCTGTCGCTGATTGGCCGGTTCAACTACAGCTACAGCCAAAAATACATCGGCGAATTTTCATTTCGCTACGATGGAAATACCCTGTTCCCGAAAGGGAAACGCTGGGGGTTCTTTCCTTCCTTCTCGGGGGCCTGGCGGATCAGTGAAGAGCCGTTTATGGAAAACCTTTCGGGCTGGCTGGATAACCTGAAAATCAGGGCATCCTATGGTACCACGGGCAATGACCTGGACGTAAACAATAATACCATTACGCCCTTTTCGTATATGCCTGTTTACCAGTCGGGCAGTTCGTACATTTGGGGTGACGACCTGAACCTGGGTATAACGTCCGGGGCGACCCCCAATCCGTACCTGACCTGGGCCACATCGGCCACTTACAATGCCGGTTTCGACTTTAATATGCTAAGCAATAAACTGTCGGGCGCTTTCGATGTCTTTTATAAAAAAGAGGAAGATATTTTGGGTTCGCGTATCGTGACCATTCCCGATACCTACGGCCAGTCGCTGGCGCCCGAAAATTATGCCGAACGGTCGTGGCGCGGCTTCGAACTGAATGCCTTGTGGCGGAACAAAGCGTTTGGAGGGCAGTTGGATTACACGGTTTACGGGAATATCGGTTACTCGAAAGACCAATGGGATGTGCTGGACCAGTCGGCCTTGTACTCGCCCGGCGGCAAGCTGGCCGAATTTTCGGCCATCGGCAAACCCCTCAACCGGATTAGCGGGCTGAAAACAGTAGGGATCGTCCGTACACAGGAGCAATTGGATGAACTGCTGGCTAAAGGGTTTACCCAATTCGGGCGCGATCCGTATCTTGGGGCGCTTTATTTCGAAGATGTGCGGGGTGATGGCTATTCGCCGGGGCCCGACGGGAAAATCGACGGAAACGATATCCAAATGCTGTCAGACAACGGGGCGCCGCGAATCAACTATGGTTTTGGGACCAGCCTGAGCTGGAAGGGGATTACCGTTGACCTTCACTTCCAGGGAGTGGGCATGTACGACCGGATGATCAGTAACCTGGGCGAAGGCTATGGCGGTATCCGCCAGTACGGCGGTACGGTGAGGCCTTATTATCCCATCTGGACGGAAGATGTGTGGACACCCGAAAATCCTGACGCGAAATACCCCCGCGTGGTTGGCAACAACTGGTACGAATCGGGAACCGGCAACCAGTCTTTCTGGATCAGGAACGGCGCTTACCTGCGCTTGAAAAACCTCAATATCGGGTACGAAATCCCCAAAAACTGGCTGACTGCTTTTAAGATCACATCGGCCCAGGTATTTTTTAACGGCACCAACCTGTTTGTCATTTCCGATATGACCGAGTTTCACGACCCGGAACAGGATAGCTACGATTCTTATCCTTTAATGAAATCATTCACTTTTGGTGTGGATATTAAATTCTGATAAAATGGAACGAACAATGAAAAAATTAGCCTACTTAACGGTTGTCCTTGCCGCGCTGTTTGCCCCCTCGGGCTGCGATACCCTGGATATTGAGAATATTTATGACTACAACGCTGATTTGGTTTGGGACGACGAAAAACTGGTTGAAGCATACATGGCCAATGTGTACGCGAATGTATTCGGGAACTGGTCGCCTGCGCTTGATCAAAAAACACAGCAATTATCCGGAATTCACTTTTATGCCGACCGGGTGACCATAACCAACAGCGAGTATAAGTTTTGGGACTATACCACCATCCGCCTGATTAATGAAGCCATTGTGAATGTTGGTAACAGCAGCCTGGAGCAGGACTTTAAAGACAACATCACCGGGCAGGCCAGATTTTTGAGGGCTTACCTGTATTTCAACATGGTGGTTTACCACGGCGGCGTTCCCTACATCACCGTTCCGCAGGACAAAGACACCGACGATTTGTATGTAAAAAGAAATTCAACCGAAGAGTGTTTCGGCTTTCTGATCGGTGACCTGGACGAAGCCATCAAACTTTTACCGGAGAAAATCTCCGCGACCTCGGCCGACTACGGGAAAATTGACGGCTGTTTTGCCACGGCTTTCAAAGCCAAAGCGCTTTTGTATAAAGCATCGCCGCAGTTTAACCCCGGCAACCCGTGGGACAATGCCTGGTGGGAAGAAGCCTGTACGGCGAACAAAACGGCTTATGACAAGCTGGCCGGCTTAGGCTACGCCCTTACAGCTGATTACGACGATATCTTCTTCGTGGAAAGGGGGCCCGAAGTGGTTTTTTCGGTGATCAATACCTATCCGAATAAAACCGCCGGTTGGGATTACGGGGTGCGCCCCGGCTCCGAAAGCCGGGGAAATGCTTCGGTTTGCCCAACCTGGGAGTTTGTAAAGGAATTTCCGATGAAAGACGGAAAATTGTACAACGACCCCACCGGGAAGTATTATAAAACCGATGACGAATTTTTGCAGTCGTACTGGGAAAACCGCGATCCCCGCTTCGGAAAATCCATTGTTTGGAATGCTTCGGTTTATGAAGTTTCCAACAAGAAAGGCAACCGCCAGTACACTTCGCTGGGCATTGCCGATGTGTTGGACGATTTCGGGGTAAACCCGGCTGCCAATATCAACTCGACCAACCTCGACCGGTACAGTGGTTTCTTTATCCGCAAAGCCAGCGATTTGTCGTTGCTCCAGTCGGAGGTACAGCAATACGATGTGGATTTCATCGTCATGCGTTTTGCCGAAGTGATGCTGAACTATGCCGAAACAGCCAACGAAACCGGAAAAACGGAGGAGGCCCTTGCAGTTTTAAAAGCCATCAGGGAGCGCGCAGGCATTGAGCCCGGCGTGGACGGGAAATACGGTATTACCGCCGTTTCGCGCGAAGAGGTCAGGGAAGCCATCCTGGCCGAACGGAATATCGAGTTTTGTTTCGAAGGGAACTACTTCTGGGACCTGCGCCGCCTGCGAATGTTAGACCGCCTGGATGGCCGGACCAAACACGGCGTTGAAGCCATTGCCATAAACCCCGACGGCAGCGAAATGCCCATTTCAGAAGCCAAAGCAAGGGCCGCAAACAACGAACTTACCGAAAAAGATTTCAACTACCTGATTTGGCAGATTCCTTTTACCGGGGTGAAAGTAACATCGGTGCCCGACAAATACTATTTTTTCCCGATTCAGCAGGAAACCATCAGTTTGAACGGGCAGATCGAACAAAATAAAGACTGGGGAGGTACCTTCGATCCAAGCCTGTAAGCTTAAAAAGTTCGCTGATTTTCAGCTGGTTTCAAAAGAGGGAGGAAGGGTAAAAAAGTCGAAAATCAGCGAACTCATACTTTTCGGAGCAGGCTCTTTATTTGTTTATATTTTTTGTCCTTAAGCCGGACGGGCTCTTCCTTTTTCAGTCGATAAAAAGGAAGCAAAAATCTTGTCAAAACGAACCCTCAGCCGGGCGTTTTGACGGCCTGCGCACCGCTTTGTGCAAAACCTGTTCCTCCGTTCAAAAGCGCGGTGGGTTTAAAGATCAGTATTACAAGACCTGACCAGCGAGGCAAAGTTTCAGGATATGAATTGCTGTCAACCGGAAATCCCGGAGGGATTAAATACGGGTAGCCCCTGGTGATCCGGCAACTGTCGGACTTGAAGAATCAGGGCTTACGTTCTTTTTCTACCCACATCAGGTCTCGAACGGGACTGCCCCGGCTGCCCTTGAATAACAGGTGTTGATAGCAAATGATTTGCAATGCGCAGTTACAGCCCGTTCACCCTTTCAGCTAAAGGACAAAAGCAGGTATGAGCAAATGCTGTTTTCGGATTATTCCTGAGATTTGATGTAAGCTACGATCGACCTGTATGGTATTTTCCCCCTGGAATCGGCTAAATACAGGAAATAGTCACATTCCGGTTCAGTAAGTAGTTTTTCCTGAAAAGCTTTTGCTATTGGCTATTCCGGAAGCTACCACCCAGTAATCCGGCGTATACCACCCAGGTTGAGTAACTAAATCGAAGAACTTATTTGACTGACAATATTACCGTTTTTTTCTTAAACTCTCACCTTTTAGTTCAAACCGGTGTGCCGTATAGACGATCCTGTCCAGAAAGCTGTCGGCCACGGTGGGTTCGGAAAAGACATCAAACCAACTGGCCACCGGCAACTGGCTGGCAATAATGGTTGACTTTCGGGCATGGCGGTCCTCGATGATTTCCATCAGATCCAGTTGCTGTTGTCCTTCCAGTGGCGATAATCCAAAATCGTCCAGGACAAGCAGCTCTGTTTTGGCCAGTTTGTCAAAAACCCGGGTTATAGTGCCTTCCAGTCGGGCAATCTTTAGTTTCATCATCAGCTTTTGCATATTAAAATACGCTACGCTATAGCCCAGTTCGCACGCTTTCAGTCCCAGGGCCGAGGCCAGTGAACTTTTGCCGACCCCGGTTAGTCCGACAATGATCACGGCCTCCCCGTTCTTGATGTAATCGCCCATGCCCAGCCTTGTCAACAGGGATTTGTCGATTCCCCTTGCCGGGTTGGTGTCGATTTGATCCAGGCTTATCCGGTAACGAAAGCGGGCATTCTTTTCCAGCCGGCTGAACCGGTTCATTTTACGCTGGTCCTGTTCTGCCTGGAGCAGCAGGGCCAGCCCGTCTTCCAGGGAAAGTTCTGTAGTTTTTCTTGTCTCAATTAATGTTTTCCAGCAGGCGGCCATCCCTGACAACCGAAGCCCGCTGAGTTGGGTGATCATTTGATCCATCTTCTTTTCATTTTTGGTTTGTACTCTGATTATTTTCCTTGATTATTGATAGTCTCCCCGGATGTTTCCGTGTTTGGGGAGTTTCTTTATGGTTGAAGGCTTATCCGATGTCATCCTGTTTTCGATTCGCCTGCGAACAAACTGATAACTTGGTATGCCGTTGGCAACGGCCACCCGGCAGGCTTCTTCAAAACAGAAGGGATCGGTTTTGCGTTGAAGGCTCAACAACCCCTCACAGCGTTTGTATAAAACCTCGGGCGTTTCTTCCTTTGCAAACATCATCTTCATCAGGCAGAGCAGGCCATCTGACCGTTTGCGGGCCAGGTCCATGTAGTACCCGGGGCTGCGGTCCATGTAATGCTGATGGGCCGATGGCATGTGCTCCCGCACGAGCGTATATCCGAAACCGATGGTGCGCCGGTGAGTGGCAACCAGCTCTGATTTGCAATAGATCCGCACCAGGGTACGGGTATAAACCACACTGGCCTGTTCCCCGGTGCAGGCGTAAGGAACCGAATAATAGTGTTTGTCCCGTGCCAGGTAAATACAACTGTTTTGCTGCACCCTCAGGCTCGCATAATAACGGATATCAAAACCTGACAGGGGCAAGGCTTTTAACAGTCCTTTTTCATCGGCCAGAAAGTGTTCTTCGCGGCTGTACTCCCGTTGTTGCATCCGGGTCTGGTTATGTTGCAGGATCTTTTCGCTGATCGCCCTGTTCAGGTCGGCCAGGGAAAAAAAGACATGGTTACGCAACCGGGCATACACCCGCTGGTAAACCAGCTTAACCTGGTTCTCCACCAGAGCCTTGTCTTTTGGGGTCCGCACACGCGCAGCCAGCACGGCAAAACCATAGTGGTTGGCAAAATCGTCCATCACCCGGTTAATGTCCGGTTCATACCGGTCGGTTTTGATCACGGCAGCCTTGAGGTTATCACAAACCACAATTTTGGGGACACCACTGAGTGCCTGCAAACAGCAGCCAAGTGCATAAAGAAAATTTTCCGTGTTCTGATGGGAAACAGCCATGGCAAAGCTGTAATCCGAGTAAGGCAGGGTAGCCACGAAAACATACGCTTTTATCGCTTCCCCGGTCTCACGATCAACGTAAGAGAGCGTATCCCCTGCAAAGTCGACAAAAAGTTGCTGCCCGGGCTGGTGGGTCAGCACCGCGGAAGATTTACGGGCTACACGCAACTGGTTTAAATGAAAGCAGAACTGGGAGTAGCTGTACCCCTGCGGGTGCTTTTCACGGTATTCCTGCCAAAGCAGTTTGATGGTCACGTGCCTGCGTTTGAGTTCTCCTTCAAGATAAGGGAGCATTTGTTTCAGCTCATTAAAGCGATCTTCCAGGTAGGCCGGGTTTCCGGCATGAAAACGGCCTTCCAGCACCGGATCATCCAGGGTAAGAAGCTCTCCGATATCCAGTTTCCCGGATGCTATTTTTTGCATGTAGTTGTTGACCGTCCCTTTGTAAATGCCGAGTTCTTTTCCGATCTGACGGTTGGACAGCCCGCTCTGATGAAGCCTCAAAATTTGTTTTAACTGACTCATAAGTATTACTTTTCTTGCCATAATCCGTGTGCTTGATTGGTTTTATAAGCACACAAAGTACTCGAAAAGTTACTCAGGGAAACCAGGTTAGTGGGTGCATATGCTCCGGATTCTGTCAGAACCCGCCAACGGGATGCCACGAAAAAATATCCACCTGTCTGCCATTGGATTAGCGGCCCATTTTTGGGTGGTCATGCTCCGGAATCCGTGCCGTTTTCTCCCGTTTTCGGATAACTTGCACCCACTGGGTGGTTATGCTCCGGAACCGGTCTGGCCGGGGCAGCGTGATTCCTTCAAAATCACATTTTACAACCTAAAATGCCCCAAACAACCCCGTTTTTGGGTGCATATCCGCCGGAATGTCATGTTTTTTCCTTTTGAAAAACGTTCATTTCCTCTGGATTCTTTCTAAATTACTGGGTGGTTGTGCTCCGGATTATCCAGCTATGAAATCTAAAGTGGTCAGGTATTCAATTCCATTCTCTTTGCAGTAGTTCAGAATATCGGTTAGGTTGCTACTGCCTATCACGTCGTTGCTGAACCGACAGTAGGCCATACAGGCACTTTCTCCTTTCCCAAACTTTGCTTTTAACCGACAGTATTCTTGTAAAATACGCTTGTCTGAATTAATCTCAAGCGGTTTAACAAACCCGAAGTTGAATAAATTATTCACTGCAATTTTATCTCGTCCGTAAAATGTTTCCTTAAACACCACGTCAGGCATGTACAATTCATTTGGGAATATCCTGTGGAGAATTCCAATCTGATTACCTCTTAGAAAATGAATTACAACATCTGCATCCAGGATAATTTTCTTATTCGGATCGATATTCCTCATCTGAGATAATTTCATTTACATCAATTCCGATTGCCGCCAGTAATTCACGATAATGTCCTTCAGAAATTTTATTTTCATCAAAAAGCTTATTGGCTAAAGTGGCATAAGGGCCAATAATTAACTTTTCATCTGTCCGGGTATATAAAGCCGGCGAATAGCCATATTGTCTGGCATTTTTAAGAATGTTTGCCGAGTATTGAACAACAAGGGACTGGGTTATTAATTTCATGCTCAATAAACGGATTAAAAGAGCCATTCTCGATGAACCATATGTTTGTTCAATTTTAAGCAGAGTGGACAATTGGATTTTATCTTGCATCATTTCTCTCTCCGAAATCATATCAGTAATCCCATCTTCGGGAAGAAGTAAAAATGAAGCAAACAGATCAGCTTTTAATTCGGTGCTGTTTTTTGAGGGGAATTGTCCTGTATTACATTTATGAGGCACAAAATCATTATCATAGAACAAATGATACAATTCGTGGGCAATTGTGAAGTTTTGCCTTCCGAGAGATTGGCCCGAATTTACCAGGATAAACCTGCTGTCATCTGCTAAAACTGATAATCCGGAGAAATCTTCACCTAACGGATAAAAAACAGTTAAAATATCCAACTTCCAGAGAAGACTTCTAAATTCAATCGGTTCGGAATTGCTGTAACCGAACCGATTTCTAAAATTTGCAGCTCGGGCTTTAAGCTTGAACTCCATTACGCTCTAATTTTTTCATCTTTAGATAGTTTTTAACTATCTCTCTAAAAAATGCAATGCTTTTTCTATCTTTCGCAGAGAGTTCGTTTGCACGAAATGTCAAAACAAGGTCAGGCATAATCACAGAAGGATTCTCCTCCAAAAAAATTTCAAAACCAATATTCATATATTCTGAAATTTTCTCAAGGTGTAACAGGGATACTTCTCTTTTCCCCGTCTCGTAGTAAGAAATAAGCTCTCTCGGGATGTTACAGTAATCAGCCAGTTCCTGTTGGCTTATACCCAATCTGGCACGGAAATTCTTGATGTTTTCCCCAATAGTTGATTTCATTGCTGTGTTTTCCATGTGTTGATTTTCTGTTACAAAGAAAATAAATAAATAGTTGTTTATAAATGTTTTGTAACAATTTTAATTAAAAAATAAAAATTAATAACAATAATCCGGTGATTTTTTAAAATACCTGCCTCACGCAACCTTTGAATTAGTTTTCTGTCCTTATCTTTGTTGATCCTGAAAACAAGAAACAAGCTACTTTCACATGACCATCTTACGAAATTATTTTTCCGGCTACCGCGAGGCGGGCGGTATCAAAGAATTACTGACGCTCGCGGTCCCGATGATTATCTCGACGGCCTGCGACGGGGTGATGACCTTTACCGACCGGTTGTTCCTGGCCCGGGTGGGCTCGGAGCAGATGAACGCGGCGATGGGCGGCGGCGTGACCATGCAGATGCTGATGTTCTTTTTCATTGGTCTGGCCGGTTATTCCACGGCACTGGTGGCCCAGTATTTTGGGGCTGGAGAGAACCATCATTCCAGCCGGGCCGCTTTTCAGGCCATCCTGGTCACCCTGCTGGCCTGGCCGGCCATCCTGCTGCTGAAACCGCTGGCTGTGGGCTTTTTCGACCTGATGAACATACCTGAGTCGCAGGCAGGCTACCAGGTGCAATACCTGAATATCCTGGCCTGGGGAGGTGTTTTCACGATGATGCGCTATACGCTGGGTTGTTATTTTACCGGCATTGGTCAAACAAAAGTGGTGATGACTGCCACAATTGCAGCCATGATTGTGAATGTGGCGCTCGATTATATCCTGATTTTCGGGAAACTGGGTTTCCCGGCGATGGGCATCGAAGGAGCGGGACTGGCAACTGTTTCGGGCGCCTTTTTTGCCCTGCTGGTGCTGGCAGGGGCTTATTTCAGGCGCGAAAACCGCATGCGTTTTTCCGTGATGAAATCGTTCCGGTTCGACTGGCAAATCATGAAACGGCTGCTTTATTACGGTTATCCGGCCGGGGTGGAGATGTTCCTGAATTTCCTCGCTTTTACCACCATGATTTCCTTGTTCCATTCACAGGGCGAAATGGTGGCTACAGCATCGACCATCATGTTCAACTGGGACCTGGTGTCGTTTATCCCCTTGCTGGGCATCGAAATGGCCGTGATGAGCCTTGTAGGCCGTTATATGGGCGCCGGAAAACCCGATATGGCTCATCGCTCGGCCATCTCGGCGATTAAAACCGGAATTTTTTATTCGGTCGTCATCCTGGCCCTTTTTGTACTGATTCCTGAAGCGCTGGTCCGGGTGTTCCATCCCCTGGAGCCGAGCGCCATTTTTGAAGAGGCAGTGCCGGTGGCAGTAGCCATGGTCCGTATTGCTGCTTTGTATGTGCTTGCCGAAGCCATCATGGTGGCGCTGGTGGGCGCTCTGCGCGGCGCAGGCGATACTCACTTTACAATGATCGCCTCGGTGAGCATGCACTGGCTGATTGTCCCGGTGTTATACCTGAGCCTGAACATCTTTCACCTCTCCGTTGCGGTAAGTTGGCTGCTGCTGGTCATCATGTTCCTGCTGTTTTGCACGGTGTTGATTTTCCGGTTCAGGGGCAGCAAATGGAAACAAATCCGGGTGATCGGGGGCTGACAGTTTAACGGTTTCCGTTGGTAATTGGGTTTTTACGGCATACCTTTTTTCGTCCGGAGAGAGCACATTTCTTTTATGAACGGCATGGCGCGGACGATTTTCTTTCTTCCCGCTTTAACCCGGGGCGCCGCTCCCTCGTCGTTTTGCCCCGGGCTACCCATCTTTTGCCCCTGCGGGGCAAGAAACAGATCGGGTATTAATGTGTTAAAGAGTCGCTTAAAAGAGAAGGCCGCAGAGGGGTTTCATATCAAATACGCTGGAAAGAAGCTCATAACAATAAACAAGATATTCTAAAAGCGATTTCCCTGATACCCGTTCAGTCAGCATGTAAAAGAACGACGCTTTTGCTTATTTTTGTTTGAAACAAACAAATCAGATGGAAGCTTATAAAATAGAAATTATCCAAACCGTTGTTGTGTTCGCACTGTTGTTATTAATCCGTTTTTTTATCCGGCATTCAATCAATAAAACGCTGAAGACCTTTCATTTTTCTTTGCAACGCCGCCGGCTCACGGTGAAAATCATGAACTTTTTCCTCATCATCAGCGTCCTGGTGGCGCTGATAGCCATCTGGGGTATCGATAAGGAAAAAGTGCTGTTGTTTTTATCGTCGGTGGTTACCATTCTGGGTATTGCTTTTTTTGCCCAATGGTCCATTCTCTCCAATATTACTTCCGGCCTGATTCTCTATTTTAACCACCCCATGCGGCTGGGCGACCACATCCGGATCCTTGAAAAAGATTTTGTGATTGAGGGCATTGTAAACGATGTCACCTTCTTTTTTGTGCATATTGTATCGCCTGAGGGCGACCGCATCACGGTGCCCAATTCAATCATTTTGCAAAAAAATATCTCGGTTGCTCATCCGGAGAAGAGCAAAACCGCGCCTGAAAAAAAGAAGTAAGCCGGTTTATGGTTTGGCGGCAATGCGATAGGTTTTTGTTTGTTGAAAACGTTGCCCGTACCGATCGGTGACTTTTACTTCAATGGTATGTTCACCCACTTCCAGGTTGACGGGAAGTGAGCCCCTCCATAAGTGTTTACTGGCGGTGGGGTTCGACGGCCGTCGCCCGTCTAACAGTTCTTCGGTAAAGTCCCATTCGTGCAACAGGTGAAGGTACGAGGGATCGTAATCGCTGAAATAGGTCATTTTCTGCCAGGGCTTGTCGTCGATGCGGTAAAACACCGAATCATGTTCGCTGCCCATAAAAAAGTTCACGACAATGCCTGCCGAGGTCCTTTTGTTCTGTTCGACAAGCTTGGGCGCGAAAATTTCGAACTGGTAATCCAACGGTTTGCCGGCAGCCTTGTATTGCACCCGGTATTCATTTTTATTGAAGCTTAAAAAGGCGTATCCTTTCGGGGTTCCGTCGCGCATGGTGGAAGCCGGTACGCCCTGTTCATTCAGGCGACCGCTGTACCAGTCGCCCGAGGTAGTTCCTACGTTGTAATGGTGGTGGGGTTTCTGCTGCAGCCAGCCGTCTTCCCCGAAAAAGAAATCCTGCCGTTGCAGGTGGGTGTGGGCCGACAGCGACAGGGTGTAAGGAAAATCTTTCAACAGTTCAAACAGCCGGTTTCGGTCTTCATCGCGGAACGAGTCGCCTTCGTCGGGTTCGCTGATCGGGATGTGGAAGGCCAAAACAACGAGGTAGTCTTTGGGAACCAGTCGCAGGTCGTTTTCAATAAATTTGAGCTGATCGTCGCGGAACCCTCCCCAGTAGCCTTTCCCATCGCGCGGATCGGGATAAAGGATATTGTCGAGGATGATGAAATGCACCATCCCGTGGTTAAAGGCGTAATTGGCCGGCCCGAAATGCTTTTCGAATGTTTCATCGGACAGGTGGTCGCTTTCAGCATCGTAGTTCATGTCGTGGTTTCCCATCAGGTTGTACCAGGGAATACCGATGGGTTTGATGGCCTCTTTATAGGGAACGAAAAGGTCGAGATTATCGCCGACCAAATCGCCCAGGCTGAGTCCGAATTCAACCCCATCCACTTCCAGCAGCTCCGAAACGATTCCCTTGTAAAAGAGATCGACTTCTTCCCGTGTATAGGGTTGCGGGTCGCCAAAAACCAGCATCCTGAAACTGTCTTTGGGCTCAGACCGGATCAGGGCAAAATTAACGGATTCAGGAAGTTTTCCGGTGGGCGCTGTGCCTTCGTATTTAAGTGTTGGCGATCCCTGCGGTTTATGGATATAAAAGAACTGCGGCTGGTTGTATTCATTCACCGGGACCGTATAACCCGAAGGTTTTATTACGAAGATGATCTGGTCGTCCGATACAGGCAGTTCGTATTCGCCTTTTGAGTTGGTTTCGGTTACTTCCGTTCCGTTTGAAACGGCTACGCCGGGAATTCCTTTTTCGTTTCGTTCCCTGCGGTTGTTTTTGTTGAGGTCTTCGTAAACAATTCCCCTGACAGCCGATTGGCAAAACGATTTCGCCGGAAGGGCGAAAAGAACGGCCAGGAACAGCACAAACAGACTTTTTCTCATGGTTTGGCGGGTTTTATGCATGAAATGCTGGTTTAACATGGACGAATAACTTGTTTTTAACTGGTCTAAATTAAGAAACAAATTCCGGAAAAAGATTACCTGTACCTCAAGGCATGTTCAAGAAATGATTAAGAACAAAAAAAGAATACCGGAAGAAACCAGAATAAGGGGGTTTCGGTTTGGATAAGTAAATCGCTTTTAAACTTTATAAGATGCCTCACCTGCTTACGATTGGCCGGAACCAACCTCCCGTAAAAGCTCATCTTTATACTTTGCCCTGTAGGGGCGAAAGATGGGTAGAACAGGTAAAGCATGCAAGCGGAATACCGTCCGCGAAAATTCGTTGAACGAAGCAACCAAAATCCTTTCGGACGGAATGGCACCGTGTCATTTTGGGAAAAAAAACCATCCCTTTTTTCGTCCGGAGAGAGCACATTTCTTTTATGAACGGCATGGCGCGGACGATTTTCTTTCTTCCCGCTTTAACCCGGGGCGCCACTCCTTCGTCGTTTTGCCCCAGGCTACCCGTATTTTGCCCCTGCGGGGCAAGGAACAGATCGGGTATTAATGTGTTAAAGAGTCGCTTAAAAGAGAAGGCCGCAGAGGGGTTTCATATCAAATAAGTTGGAAAGACACTCATAACAGCAAACAAAATATTCTAAAAGCGATTTCCCTGCCGGGGAGAATATTCATTTTGATTTGTTTTTAATATGTCGTAATTTGCTCATTCTGAACATCAACTTACCTCTGTTTTCAGATCGGCTGTCTTTTTATGCGTGTTGATCTGATTCCGCACCGGGTTGCTTTCACCTGAAATGCTGATTATTATAACCTAAGTTTGATCGTATGAAAACACATTTTTGGTTTTATGTGATCCTGCTGTTCGTGCAGCCTTCTTTCGCTCAGCCGCAGGAGAAACCTGCGTCCGGACAGTTGTGGTATTGTTTTGTTGAAACCGTTGATCCGGCGCGGTTAGACGACTATCGCGGGATGAGTATTGAGCTGGCAGCGCTGGCTCAGGAGCATGACTTTCCTTTTGCTTTTTATGTATGGGCTACCCGTGGAATGGATTACCAGGTCTGGTATCCTGTTCAGTCGATGGATGATATTCAAAAAATTGAATCGGCCTGGGAAAAACTGATGGGTAAATGGGGAGAGTATAAAGCCCGCGAGTTTGGCAAAACCAAGCTGAATAATTTTTCGTTTACCCTGACCACGCAAAAAGACTTGTGTTATGAGCCCGAAAATCCGGCTGCTGAAGCTCACGGATTTGAGTTTTGCCAGATGCAGGAGTTTTATTTGGTTTCGCATATGCAAAATGAGCTGAAAGAGGTGATCAGGGAAGCCAACAAGATCCTGGCAGCGCATGACTACCCGGATGCGTGGTATTACGGTCAGGCGGGGGTAGGAGTGAACCTGCCTGCCTTGTTTTCGTGGTCGTACGCGACCGATATGATTACTTTTTTGGAACAGGAGAAAAAATTCCAGGAACAATACGGCGAACTATTTGAACCCTTGTATCAGCAGTTCTCATCGTGTATTAAAAGCGTTAAAATTACGGATCTGTTTTACGTGAAGGCTTTTAGTTACGAAAAAGCGCATTGACCGGTTTTAGAATAATAAGTAATTATTTATCACCTTTTCATAATTCCGTAGCACAGGATCTTAAGGATGTTATCCACGCTTTTTTCAAGGTTTCTGGCACCGTAGTCACCGGCTGTCAATGGCATTTCCAATCCTTTTATGGCGGTCGTAATCCCGATGGAAACCAGGGTGAAGTCGTACACTTCGAAGGCATTTTTTCTGACGCCTTCAATCAAAATACGCTTGATCATGCGAATTTCGTCCTGCTCGTACCTGAGTTTGATATTTTCGATGAATTCGATGGCGGTAACGTCACTTTCGAGGGCATTGTAAAAGTTGGCCAGCCCCCTGAAGGTGGTTAATTTGGTGAGAATATATTCCCTGAGTTTTTCAACCGGATCGGTATTTCGCATCACCACCTTCTCCAGTTCCCGTTTCAGTACGTCAACTTCTTTCAGGATAACGGCCTGAAACAAATCTTCTTTGCTTTCGAAATAATAATACAGGGAACTCTTACCTTTTCTGACAGCATTGGCGATATCGTCAAGTGTTGTTTTTTTGTAGCCGTATTTGCTGAAAATATCCTGGGCAATCTTTAAGATGTTTTCGCGGTTGGCATCTCTTTTATTTATCCCGTTGTCAAGGTTCATCACCATAAAATAGGGCGTTTTAGATTACGGATTGTAAATATAATTCAAATTTTCGACTTTTTTCAAACAAAATTTCAGGACGTGAAAGTACTACTCCTTAACCAGCTTAAAATCAAGTTGTTTCTTTTCGAGGTTGGCGCGTGTAATTTCGACCCTGACTTCCTCGCCCAGTTGATAGGTTTTACGGCTGTGGCGTCCGACCAGGCAGTAATTCTTTTCATCGAAAATGTAAAAGTCGTCATCCAGTTCGCGTAAGGGTACCATGCCCTCGCATTTGTTTTCCAGTTCTACATAAATCCCCCAGTCGGTCACACCCGAAATGACGCCGGGAAATATCTCGCCGATGTGGTCTTTCATAAATTCTACCTGTTTGTATTTAATCGACGACCGTTCGGCATTGGCAGCCCGGCTCTCCATTTCGGAGGAATGTTTACAGTATTCTTCGTATTTCTGGCCATTCACCGATCGTCCGCCCTCGAGGTAACGTTCAAGCAGGCGGTGTACCATGACATCGGGGTAACGCCTGATGGGCGAGGTAAAATGGGTGTAATAGTCAAACCCCAGACCATAGTGTCCGATATTGCGGGTCGAATATTCCGCTTTGGCCATCGACCGGATGGCGAGGGTTTCTATCACATTCTGCTCGCTTTTTCCCTGAATATGTTCCATCAGCGAGTTCAGCGATTTCGAAATCATCCGGGGCGTGGTGGTCAGAATGCCGTAACCGAATTTATTGATGAAGTGATTGAAATTTTCCAGTTTTTCGGGGTCGGGTTTATCGTGGATCCGGTAAACAAACGTTCGTTCGCCTTTACCATGTTTCATCTTTCCGCAAAATTCGGCCACTTTCTTATTGGCCAGCAACATAAACTCTTCAATCAGCTGGTTACTTTCTTTGGCTTCTTTAAAGAAGACCGAAAGGGGCTTACCGGTTTCATCGATCTCGAATTTCACTTCGATGCGGTCGAAGGCGATGGAGCCGTCTTTAAACCGCTTCGACCGCAATAACCGGGCTAATTCGTTTAATTTAAGGACCTCGTCTTTCAGGTCACCTGCGCCGGTTTCAATAATCTCCTGTGCTTCTTCGTAGGCAAACCGCCGGTTGGAATGAATGACGGTCCGTCCGAACCATTCTTTCAGAACTTCGGCCTGGCTGTTCAGCTGAAATACCGCCGAGAAGCAAAGCTTATCTTCATTAGGGCGCAACGAACACACGCCGTTCGAGAGTTTTTCGGGCAACATGGGCACCACGCGGTCGACCAGGTAAACCGAAGTGGCCCGCTCGTAAGCCTCGTCGTCGAGGATGCTGTTGGGTTTCACGTAGTGGCTGACATCGGCAATGTGGACGCCGACTTCCCAGACGTCTTCTTTCAGTTGGCGGATGGAAAGGGCGTCGTCAAAATCTTTGGCATCGGCCGGGTCGATGGTGAAGGTGGTCACATCGCGCATGTCGCGCCGGTTTTTAATTTCTTCTTCGGGTATTTCGAGCGGAATACGTTCGGCCGCTTTCAGCACATTTTCGGGAAAGCGGATGGGCAAATCAAATTCGGCCAGGATGGCATGCATCTCGGTGTCATTCTCGCCTGCATTACCCAGTACTTCAACAATTTCGCCAAACGGATTTTTGGCCTTTGCCGGCCATTCGGTAATTCGCCCGATGGCCTTTTGTCCTTCTTCGGCCCCCTTAAGCTTTTCAAGCGGAATAAACAGGTCGAAGCCTACTTTACCGACCGGGATGAGGAAGGCAAAATGTTTTGACTTTTCAATGACCCCGACAAAGGTGGTTTTCGCCCGTTCAACAATTTCGGACACTTCGCCTTCGAGCTGATGTTTTTTTCGCCGGGCATACAGGTAAACCTTTACTTTATCGCCGTCCATCGCGTGGTTCAGGTTACGCTGGGAAACCAATATCGGCTGATCCACTTCTTCGGCCGTTACATAGGCAAAACCCTGGGGTTGCAGTTCAACCCGTCCGCACACGTAGCCCCCGCGCGATTTCAGTTTGTATTTTCCGCGATGTACCTGTTCAAGGGTCTCGTTTTCCGTCAGTTCTTCCAGCGCCATGTTGATCATCCGGCGGATTTCGGCATCTTTCACGTTCAGCTCGGTAGCCAGCTGCTTGTAGTTATATGTTTTTTGAGGGTTTTCGTACAGAACGGTGAGTATGGCTTTTTTTAGGTTTTTCTTGTTGAATGACCGGCTCAGGTCGTTTTTCTTTTTTTTCTTCTTAACCATAACGGTGTTTTTTAATTTGAACTGAAGGTAGCGTATTCTACCCGAAAAAAAAAGAGGAAAGCCTGTTGATTGCCTTCCTCTTTTCGTCTTGAAAAAAACAATTATTTTACGGGGTAGATTGATTTTAGCGGATAGATTTCAAGTTTGTCAACCAGCAATTCTCCCCCGGTATTGTATAAAACAATCTCTGTGGCATCCGGTTCAGGCGTAAAGCAGCTTGACATAACCACCCGTCCGTCGTTTCCGAACAGCTCAATGGAAGTCCGGTCGAGCAGGATCTCAAGTTTGATTTTCCCGTCTTCCGGTTTCAACACCGCGGTTTTACCCAGGCAACTCAGTGTGTTTTTGGTCGCGTCGTAACGGATTTCCGTCCCGGCATTATTTTTTGAGTTGCGGACCATAAAGCCAAAACTGTTGACCGACTTCAGGTCGAAGGTTCCGATGATGTGAAAGCAATCGCCTTTCACCTTGCTCAGCAGATTTTTGTTGAGGCCCGGGATCAGGTTTTTGTTTTCGATGACGACCGGTTTCCCGTACAGGTTACTGATTTCATTGACCGGTTTCCGGAGCAGGTACATGCCGTCGAGGTAAGTTTTCAACGACAGTTCGCAGGGGAAACTCATTTGGCCGTTAAACGGCATATCGGGATAGCTTCCGCCACGCATCCAGGCAATCTGGATGGTTCGGCCATCTTCGTCCGGGATGTTGTTCCAGGTTTGGGTGGCATAGTAATTGGCGCCGTAATCGCTTTTTAGCTTAATGGTTTCGGGCGTAAAGGCGCCGCCGTCAAACTGGCCGATATAATACGATCCGTCGCCATCGAAAATCACCCAGCGGGTTTCATCGGGCCGACGGTTCACGGGGAGTTCTACCAGGTCGGGGCATTCGTAGAACCCGGGCAAATGACTTTGGTATTCCCAGTCAATCAGGTTTTCGGAGGTATAAAACGAAATGCCCTGTTTGCGTTCTTCGCCATCGGGTTTGCGCCAGATGACCATCACATGCTTTTGCGAGGCTTCGTGCCAAAAAACTTTTGGGTCGCGGGCATCATCCAGTTCATCGAAAGGGATAACCGGATTTTTGTCGTATTTTGTCCAGCTGCGGCCTTTGTCGTTGCTGTAAGCCATACGCTGACCGCACTGGTAGCTGGTGTAAAAAATCAGCATCGCCGGCTGATCACCCTGCTGAAGTCCGGTCAGGTTTTTATGATCGACAATGGCCGATCCCGACCAGGCAGTGCAGCGTTCCTTATCGCGCGAGTCTTCATCGGCTTTAATGGCAATCGGCAGGTATTCCCAATTCACGAGGTCGGTGCTTACCGCGTGTCCCCAGTTCATATAGCCCCATTCGTTTTGAAAGGGGTTGTGCTGGTAAAACAGGTGGTATTCTCCCTCGTAATAAATCAGTCCGTTTGGATCGTTCATCCAGTTGGCTTCGGGGGTGAAATGAAACTGGGGGCGGTATTTTTCCGAAAAGAAGGAGTTTTTTTCGGGAGTTGCCGAAGTGAATAAAATCAGGCACAGAGACAGAAGGACAGCGTTTAACGAGTGATGCATGACTTGTTTTGTTTAAAAATTTCTAGGCAAAACAAATTAAACAAAAATAAATCACTTGCCATACTGCTTTTTCACAGATTCAACAGGAAAGGACCGTAAAATTGATCTTCGGGCCTGAAAGTTACAGTCTGATCATTTGATCCGGATATCATTTGATAATTATCAGTTTTAACACTACATTTGCCGGGAATTATCAAATTATCCCTTCATTACCGGGACTTTTGATTATAGCGAAGAGCGGAGAGATCGGGCTCTGTGAAACTCTGGCAACCATCCGTTTAAAATTTGACGGGAACGGTGCCAAAACCCGGCCGGAAACGGAATTATAATTGAAACCAAAACAGCATGAACAGATTGAAAAATAGTATTATACGACTTTTTCGTTTAAGCCGGATGCACTTTTCCAACAGCCGTATGCGCTGACCGGCGCTTTACCTATTTTCATTTTACAAACGGAAACTGTTCCCGCTTCGGGAACGGAATTGTTGCATTTCAGCCTTTAGGAAAAAAAATTATTGGAAAATGAGTATCAAAAAGACATACGAGGAAATTAACGAGAAAATCAGGAGCGGGAAGGCCGTGGTGCTGACTGCCGAGGAAGTGGCGGCGATGGGCAAAGAGTTGTCGCCGGCCGAAATTGTGAAACGGGTGGATGTGGTGACTACTGCCACCTTTGGGGCCATGTGTTCCAGCGGGGCATTCATCAACTTTGGCCATGCCAATCCGCCGATCCGCATGGAGAAAATCCGGTTGAACGGGGTGCCGGTTTACGAAGGCCTGGCAGCCGTTGATACTTACATTGGCGCAACGGCCTGTGACCCGGATAACCCCAAATACGGCGGGGCGCATGTGATTCAGGATTTGGTGGACGGCAAAGAGCTGGAACTGGAAGCCTGGGGAAAGGGGACCGACTGTTACCCGCGCAAGTACATCAAAACCAAAATCAGTAAAGAAACGGTGAACGAGATGTTCCTGTTTAACCCGCGCAATGCATACCAGAATTACAACGTGGCGGTAAATACCACCGAGAAGATTAAATATACCTACATGGGTACTCTGCTTCCAAACCTCAGAAATGCCACCTATTCAACGTCGGGCGAACTAAGCCCGCTGCTGAACGATCCCGAATTCAGGACCATCGGACTGGGTACGCGGATCTTTTTGGGCGGAACCGAAGGTTATGTGGTTTGGCCCGGAACACAGTTCAACACCAGCAAGCCGAAAAACGAATATGGCGTTCCGGTCAGCAACTCGGCAACCATCGCGGTAATCGGCGATTTAAAGAAAATGAGCTCCGAGTACTTGCGGGCTGCCTATTACGAAAAATACGGGGTAAGTCTTTTCGTAGGCATCGGCGTTCCTGTTCCGGTGCTGGACGAAGATTTGGCCAAGCGGCTTTCGATCCGTAACGAGCAGATCGAAACCACCGTACTCGATTACGGAAGCGAAGGTACCCCGGCCCTGGGACGCGTCAACTACGAACAGCTTCGTTCGGGGAGTATTAAGGTGAACGGCAAAAAAGTTCGCACAGCTCCGGTTTCGAGTCTGGAGAAAGCCCGAAAGATTGCCGGCCTGCTGAAAGAGAAAATTCAAAAAGGGGAATTCGAGCTGACAAAACCGGTCATGTCGTTTCCATCCAATACGTCGCTGAAAGGACTGAAAGAAACAGGAGGTGAATTATGAGAAAGAAACGATATATCCTGAAATTTCCGGCACAAAGCGGCGATAAGCCATTGAGCTATCACCTGGTGAAAGATTACGATATCCGCATCAACATTCTGAAAGCGGAAGTATGGCCCGGAAAAACCGGAAGCCTGTTGCTCGAACTGGAAGGAACAGCCGATAACCTGAAAAAAGGGATTGCCTGGCTGGAAGAAAACCAGGTAAGCTGTGAACCAATCGACAAAAAAATCAGGTGGAATCATCAGCAGTGCATCAATTGCGGAAACTGCATGGCTGTTTGTTTCCCCGGGGCCCTGACCATGAACAGTAACTGGGAACTGGATTTCAACCCCGAGAAGTGTATTGTGTGCGAACTCTGCGTTCCGGCCTGCCCGCTAAACCTGTTCGAGATCGATTTCAGGGATTAGGGTCCCTCCCGGTTTCTCCGAAGGGAGGGGCCAGGTACCTTCAACCTGAACTGCTAATAGCAGGGCAAATGAGTGAATCTGAATAACATGAAGAAAAAAGATAAGCAAAGAAAACCCGGCTCTTTTTCCCCGATGGAGGGGGAAGAGAGAGAGCTTTCGTCTTTCTCAGCGTTGGGAAGCTTAGGCGGGGCAACGCCCCGGACCTATCGCAACAGTTTTTCGACGGAGCGTTTCCAATCGTTTGTGATTACATACAAAGATTCCGATTTGTGGGTGGGTATCGATCACGCTTCTTTTAAAGAAGAAATGGCTGAGCTGGCATTGACCAGACTCGTCGGGATACGCGATGAACTGGAGGCTTATCTTGTAGCTGATTCCTTTTTCAGGAAAAGCCTGAAACCCTGTCCGGCACAGGAAGCGGCTCCGGATACCGCCAAAAGAATGGCAGCGGCAGCCGAAAAGGCCGGCGTTGGCCCCATGGCGGCAGTGGCTGGTCTGTTCAGCGAAATCGTCGGACAAACACTTCTGGAAAACTTTGCCATCAACGAGTTGGTTATTGAAAATGGAGGCGATATTTTTTTGAAGCTGCAAAACCCACTGATTGTGAGTATCTTTGCAGGAGAGTCGCCCTTGTCGGGGGTGGTGGGGCTGGAAATTACAGCTGAACAAAGTCCCCTGGGTATTTGTACTTCAGCAGGAACTGTTGGCCCCTCGCTGAGTTTCGGTAAGGCCGATGCAGTCATGATCGCCTGCAGGGACACGGCGCTGGCCGATGCTTTCGCGACCGGTCTGGGCAATTTGATTAAAAAACCGGGCGATGTGGAAAAAGTGCTGAAACGCACGGAAACGTTTCCCGAAATTATGGCCGCCGTGCTGATCTGTGAAGACCAGATTGGCATTCGCGGCGAGTTTGAAATGAAACTGATAGGTTAAAGATGACACAGAAAAAAGACATACGTGACGAATTGAAGCACCGGGTGCTGGTGCTGGATGGCGCCATGGGGACCATGATCCAGAAACACCGGCTGACGGAAAAAGACTTCAGAAATGAAGAGCTGGCCGATCTGAAAAACGAATTATTTGGCAACAACGACTTGCTTTCCATCACCCGGCCGGATATCATTAAAGCCATCCATGCGGCATTTTTGGAGGCCGGATCAGATATTATTGAAACCAATACCTTCAACGCGACCAGCATCTCGCAGGCCGACTACCATACCGAAAAGTGGGTGTATGCCATCAATAAAGCATCGGCCGAAATTGCGCGCGAAGTAGCCGACGGGTTTACGGCGAAAAATCCGGAGAAGCCCCGCTATGTGGCCGGCGCCCTGGGGCCAACCAATAAGACACTTTCGCTGTCACCCGATGTGAATGACCCGGGCTACCGGGCTACTACTTTCGACTTGGTGAAGGAGGCTTATCGCGAACAGGTAAAAGGTTTGCTCGACGGAGGCGTTGACTTGCTGCTGGTTGAAACCATTTTTGATACGCTGAACGCCAAAGCTGCCCTTTTTGCCATTGAAGAGGTGCTGGAGGAGTCGGGCATACACCTGCCGGTCATGGTGTCGGGAACCATCACCGATGCAAGCGGACGGACACTTTCAGGCCAAACCGTCGAGGCTTTCCTGAACTCGGTTCGCCACATCGACTTGCTGAGCATTGGCTTAAACTGCTCGCTGGGGGCCAAAGATATGCGCCCTTACCTGGAAGAAATGGCCGGGAAAGCCCCTTTCTATATCAGCGCTTACCCCAATGCCGGTTTGCCCAACCAGTTTGGCGAATACGACGAAACGCCCGAAGAAATGGCTGCACAGGTAAAGGATTTCCTGGATAACCATTTTGTGAATATCATTGGCGGCTGTTGCGGCACCACGCCCGACCATATCCGCAGGTTTGCCGGGATTGCTGCAGCCGCTCAGCCTCACGTGAAGCAAAAAAATGACGAACTGACCCGCCTGAGTGGACTGGAACCGGTAACCATCACCCCCGAAACCAACTTTGTGAATATTGGCGAGCGTTGTAATGTTTCCGGCTCGCGGATGTTTGCCCGCCTGATCCGTGAAGAAAAATACGAAGAAGCGCTGGCTGTTGCCCGCGAACAGGTAGAAAACGGGGCGCAGGTAATCGACGTCAACCTGGACGATGCCATGCTGGATGCCAAAAAAGAAATGGTGATTTTCCTGAACTTGCTGATGGCTGAACCTGATATTGCCAAACTGCCCGTGATGGTGGATTCGTCGAAGTGGGAAGTGATTGAAGCCGGGCTGAAATGTTTGCAGGGGAAAGCCATTGTGAACTCCATCAGCATGAAAGAAGGCGAGGAGCAGTTCCTGGAGCAGGCCCGGAAAATTAAACGTTACGGCGCGGCCGTGGTGGTCATGGCTTTTGATGAAAAAGGGCAGGCCGACAGTTACGGGCGGCGTATCGAAATTTGCGAACGGGCTTACAAATTGCTGACGGGAAAAATCAATTTTCCAGCCGAAGATATCATCTTCGATCCCAATATCCTGACCATTGGAACCGGGATGGAAGAACACAACAATTACGCTGTTGATTTTATCGAATCGGTGCGCTGGATCAAAGCGAATTTGCCCCATGCCAAAACCAGCGGCGGAGTAAGTAATGTTTCTTTCTCGTTCCGCGGGAACAACCAGGTGCGCGAAGCGATTCATTCGGTATTCCTGTTCCATGCCATCAAAGCCGGTTTGGATATGGGCATTGTAAATCCCGGTATGTTACAGATTTACGATGAAATTCCGAAAGATCTGCTCGAATACATTGAAGATCTGGTAATGAACCGTCGTCCTGATGCTACCGAACGGCTGCTGGAATTTGCCCAAACACTGAAAGAGGAGGAAGGAAAGGCGGTACGCAAAGACGAATGGCGCGAACTGCCGGTCGAAAAACGCCTGGAGCACGCTCTCGTGAAAGGTTTGCCAGACTATATTGAAAAAGACCTGGCCGAAGCGCTGCCGTTTTACCAGCCCGCGATCAACATCATTGAAGGTCCGCTGATGGAAGGCATGAACGTGGTGGGCGACTTGTTTGGATCGGGTAAAATGTTCCTTCCCCAGGTGATCAAATCGGCCCGGGTGATGAAAAAAGCAGTTGCTTTCCTGTTGCCCTACATCGAGAAAGACAAGGAAAAATTCAAGGGTCAGCAAAGTTCACAAAAAAAGATACTTCTCGCGACAGTAAAGGGCGACGTGCATGATATCGGAAAAAATATAGTGGGCGTCGTACTGGCTTGCAACAATTATGCGGTGATTGATCTGGGCGTGATGGTCCCCACCGAAAAGATTCTGGAAACCGCCCTCCGGGAACAGGTAGACATGATTGGACTGAGCGGCCTGATCACACCGTCGCTGGAAATTATGGCCAGCGTAGCTGCTGAGATGGAACGCCGGAAATTTACGCTTCCCTTGCTGATCGGCGGCGCCACGACTTCAAAAATCCACACCGCCGTGAAAATTGCCCCGCAGTATTCGCAGCCGGTGGTGTATGTGAAAGACGCCAGCCGCACCGTAAACGTGGTGGCCAACCTGCTAGCCGGCAACCAGGAGTATGTCCGGTCGGTAAACGACGAATATGAGAGTATCCGTCAGTTTCATAGTCAGAAGAAACCGAAAGAATACCTGAACCTGGAGGAGGCGCGGGCCAATAAATTTCAGATTGACTGGAGCAAAAACGGCATCTACAAACCCAAACATACCGGAATTCACGAGTTGATCGACTATCCGATTGAAGAGTTACGTAAATACATCGACTGGAATTTTTTCTTCTTTGTTTGGGAACTGAAAGGAAAATTCCCCGACATCCTGCACGATGAACGGCAAGGGGAACAAGCCCGAAAGGTTTACGAAGATGCGCAGCAGATGCTGGATGAAATCATCGAAAAGAAGATGCTGCAGGCCAATGGAATTTACGGGATCTGGCCCGCACATGCCGATACCGACGACATCGTGTTGTTCGAAGATGAAGCGCGGACCAAAGAACTCGGGCGTTTTTACCATCTGCGGCAGCAGGAAAAGAAAAAAGAAGGATCGCCCAATTTCTGCCTGGCTGATTTTGTGGCCCCGAAAGAAATTAATCAGACAGATTATTGCGGCGCCTTTGCCGTAACAGCCGGTATTGGTATCGAAAAATGGATGGCCGGCTACAAAGCCGATCACGACGATTACAAGGCCATCATGCTGGAAGCGCTGGCCGACCGGCTTTCGGAAGCATTTGCCGAGCTGCTGCACGAGAAAGTCCGTAAAGAATACTGGGCCTATGCTCCGGGTGAAGACCTGAGCTGGGACGATATCCTAAAGGTCAATTACCAGGGAATCCGTCCGGCGATGGGCTACCCGGCTTGCCCCGAACACCACGAAAAGGAAAACCTGTTTCAGGTGCTGGGCGCCGAAAAAATCGGGATTACCCTGTCGGAACATTATGCCATGTACCCGACGGCCTCGGTCTGCGGGCAGTATTTTGCCCATCCGGAATCGCGCTACTTCAGCCTCGAAAAAATCGGCAAAGACCAGGTCGAAGATTATGCGCGCCGCAAAGGGGTAACGGTTGAACTGGTGGAACAGTTCCTGCCGGTGAACCTGAATTATAAGGGAGTATAAACCTTGAATTTTCAAACTTATACTTTAGAAATTCAACCTAAAAAACGTTAATTAACCTTGAAATTCTAAATTTAAACTTTAGGATTTCAAGGTTAATTATTACTTTTGTCGTATCGAAACGAAGAGGAAATGTACCTGAACAGGAAATTATTTGAGCAACAAATCAAGGACTCCATCCAGGCCAATCCGGTAACGGCCATATTGGGACCGCGACAGTGTGGCAAAACCACAATTGCCCGAAAAGTTGCCGAGTCTTTTTCCTCGGTAATGGTCGACTTGGAAGACCCTTCTGATTATGAACTGCTTTCTGTTTCGCCCAAAGCTTTTTTAGAACAGCAAAAGGGTTTGGTGGTTATTGATGAAGTTCAGCGTATGCCGGAAATATTCAGCATTTTACGCGTACTTGCCGATCAGGAAGGAGTGGAAAATCGGTTTTTGTTGCTGGGAAGCGCCTCGCCCGACCTGATTAAAAATTCCTCGGATAGCCTGGCCGGTCGGATTGGTTTTGTTGATTTGACCGGATTTAAACTAGATGAGGTGGGACAGGAAAACTTTCAACAATTGTGGTTGAGGGGGGGATTTCCCCGGTCTTACCTGGCCGGTTCAGACATGCTGAGTTACCAATGGAGGGACGATTTTATCCGGACTTTCCTGGAAAGGGACATCAACTTATTGGGATTTAATATTCCTCCTGTAACCTTGCGCCGATTTTGGGTGATGCTGGCACATTATCATGGCCAGATTTGGAAAGGATCTGAATTCGCCCGGTCCATGGGGGTTTCGGAACCCACTGTAAAAAAGTACCTGGATATTTTGTCCGGAACCTATTTGATCCGTCAAGTTCAGCCGTGGTATGAAAATCTGCAAAAGAGACAGGTTAAATCTCCGAAAATTTATATTCGTGATAGTGGCTTGTTACATACCTTGTTATCGTTGCCACACAATCAGGTAGTCAATCATGTCAAAGTCGGAGCCTCTTGGGAAGGTTTCATCATCGAACAGATCCTTCAAAAAATGGGCACCCGCGACTACTACTATTGGCGTACTCATACAGGTGTTGAGCTTGATTTGCTGATATTTAAAAATGGGAAACGATACGGATTTGAAATTAAGTATTCGGAAAAACCACAAATTACACGTTCGATGAGACAAGCCATGTCCGATTTAAAACTGGACCTGCTGTATCTCGTATACCAGGGAAAACATGCGCTGGAAATAGAAGGAAATATTCGCCTTTTGCCGGCGGCCAAAATAGAAGAAACTGACTTTGAAAATTAAATGATAATGAATAATACGACGAAAAAAGCGATGATTGCGTTCGTTTTGGGAATGCTGCTTATGTTTGTGCTCGATATGGTTTTTCACTTTAACAACTCGGTGGAGAAACAAATGGAACGGGAGACAAAAAAAGCTCAGAAAAAGATTGAAAATATATTTAAATAACCGGAGCAGGAAGTCATACGGCTTCTTACTCGCTACCCATACTCGGATATGAAAGTGATCGACATTATCAATAACAGCGATAAAACCGTTTTTTCGTTTGAGTTGCTGCCGCCCTTAAAAGGGAATGACGCCGGTAATATTTATCGAACCATTGAGAACCTGGTGGATTTTGATCCGAAATACATCAACATCACCACCCACCGCGACGAGATGATCTTTAAGGAAATGGCCGATGGTTCCATCAAAAAGCAGGTGGTGCGAAAACGCCCCGGAACAGTAGCCATTGCGGCAGCTATTCAGCACAAATACGGCATTCCGGTAGTACCCCACATTTTATGCGGCGGCTTTTCTCGAAGTGAAACAGAACATGTGCTGATCGATCTCAATTTCATGGGCATCAGTAACGTGCTGGCGCTGCGCGGCGACGGCAGTAAAAATGAACATGTTTTCCGCCCCGACCCCGAAGGGCACGCCAACGCCAACGAACTGGTGAGCCAGATGGTTGACCTGCGTAACGGAAAATACCTGGATTCGGACCTGAAAAACTCCTCACCACTCGACTTTTGTATTGGCGTGGCCGGTTATCCCGAGAAACATTTCGAAGCGCCCAACTTCGAAACCGACCTCATGTACCTGAAACAAAAGGTGGATGCCGGTGCCGATTACATTGTCACCCAGATGTTTTTCGATAACCGGGTCTATTACAATTTTGTAGATAAGTGCCGTGGCGCGGGGATCCATGTGCCCATCATTCCCGGAATTAAGCCCATCAACCTGAAAAACCAGTTGACGGTGCTGCCAAAAATCTTTGCAATTGACCTGCCGATGGAGCTGGCTTCCGCACTGGCGAAGTGTAAAGACAACGATGAAGCCAAAATTGTCGGTACCGAATGGGCCATTATGCAGTCGAAAGACCTGGTGGCGCACCAGGTTCCCAGCCTGCACATCTACACCTATGGCGTTTCGGACAATACCCGGAAGATTGTAGAAACCGTGTTTTAAGAGAAGTTTGCCATGAGCCTGCCCGATATTCGCAGCAACAACCTCGAAACCTACCTCGACCGGGAAGAAATTGTCCTGGATACGATTGCCCAAATCATGAAAGACTTTGGTCTGTTCGGGGTCGAAATTCATTTTTCGGGAGATCTTGAACAGGCCTACCCGGAAATGCACCGGCAACTGGTTGGAGAAATCGACCGCTTGTTGATTGACCATTCCGAACTGTTGATGTCGATCCTGTATCAGGTCGATATCAGCGACCGCGACCTGGTCCGCACACAGCTCGATTTCCCGCGTTATAACCAGGTAGAAGTCATTGCCCATCAAATCATCTTCCGCGACCTGAAAAAGGTCTTATTCCGGCGCTATTTTAAATCCCGGAAGTAAAGCTTCATCCCTGTTTTCCTGTTCAGCCGGATGGTCTGTCGGCAACTTATAACGATTTCCGAAAAACAAAATAGAATGAGATTTGTACTTATTGGAAACCTGAAAAGAAAAAGATGGAAAAACCTTTGGTAAATAATAAGTACATACTAGAAAAATTTCCCGGTAAAGGAGGTTGGACTTATGCGGCGATCCCCGAAATCCGGCCCGATAAAAAAGCTCCTTTTGGATGGATTAAGGTAAAAGGGCAAATTGACGGCTTCGCGATAAAAAGTTATCATTTAATGCCGATGGGGAACGGACAACTGTTTTTACCGGTTAAAGCCGAAATAAGAAAAAAGATCGGGAAGAAGGAAGGGGACCGGGTGCACGTGGTTTTATATCGCGATACCACCCCTGTTGAAATCCCGGAAGAATTATTAACATGCCTCCGCGACGAACCCGAAGCGTATGAGGCTTTTTTATCCTGTACCGATGGCGAAAAGAAAGCAGTGGTTGACTGGATCTACTCTGCAAAACAGGAAGGCACCAAAGTGGAGAGAATTGCAAAAACCATAAACAAACTCGCGAACCGGGGGGAATAGTCGAAATCAGCCACAGAATTTTCTGTTATTTGATGTCACTATAAACAACTTCTTTTTCCTGCTGACAAACTCATAAAGTATAATTCCATCCATCTTTTTACTTGTTTAAAGACATTTATTGACAAATAGTGGCTGTAAAACAGGGAATAATCAAATCATACATATTATTTTTAACAGATAGAACAATCTGTCAGCCGCATTGAATGTAGAAAGCTATTTTCAGGCATGAGATCTCAAAAAAATGCCCCGTATGGTAAGACGAGGCGGCTTAAATGTTTTCACAACGGAATAATCCTTATTGTGAATTGCTTCAAAATTGTGGATTAAAGATAAACAGAATAAACAATAAAAACCAAACAACATGAAAAAAATCTTAGGACTGGATTTAGGAACCAACTCAATAGGATGGGCATTAGTTTCTACGGATGAAAATGGAAAGCCGACTAAAATTGAAGGACTGGGCAGCCGGATTATTCCGATGGATGCTGCTACTTTAAGCGATTTTGAAAAAGGGAATTCTAAATCACAAACAGCGGAACGTACAAGGCTTCGTGGAGCAAGGCGTTTGCGTGAAAGGTATTTGCTCCGGCGTGAACGATTACACCGGATACTAAAAATATTAAATTTTTTGCCTGAACACTACTCACAAAACATTGATTTTGAGAAGAACTATGGAAAATTTTTGACCGATGCCGAATCTAAATTGGCATGGAAAAGTAACGGTACAGGAAAATCTGAATTCCTTTTCCCAAAATCTTTTGACAAAATGGTGATTGACTTTGCTGTTCACCAACCTCAATTATTGGATGGCGGCAAGAAGATTCCTTATGACTGGACAATTTATTACTTGCGTAAAAAAGCGTTAATATCAAAAATAGAAAAAGAAGAACTTGCCTGGGTACTGCTTAACTTCAATCAGAAACGGGGTTACTATCAACTACGGGGTGAGGAAGAAGAAGAGAATCCAACTAAATTAGTTGAATTTCACGCATTAAAAGTTGTTGCAGTTGAAGAAACAGAGGAAAAGAAAGGAAAGGAAAGTTGGTACAACGTTCACCTGGAAAATGGGTGGATATATCGTAGAACAAGCAATGTACCTCTTGATTGGATTGGTAAAATCAAAGAGTTTGTTGTTACAACAGATATAAATGAAGATGGAACGCCTAAGCTTGACAAAGAGGGTAGGGAGAAGCGATCATTTCGCGCTCCAAAAGAAGATGACTGGACTTTGATAAAAAAGAAAACCGAGGCAGATATCGCGCAAAGCAAAAAAACTGTCGGCCGTTATATCTATGATACCCTTTTAGAAAAGCCTAATCAAAAAATCAGAGGTAAATTGGTACGGACCATTGAAAGGAAGTTCTACAAAGAAGAACTAAAAGCAATACTTGAAAAGCAAAAGGAGTATCATCCTGTGCTGAAAGACAGAAGGCTATATGCTCAATGTATCGAAGAATTGTATCAAAATAATGAAGCCCATAGAAATTCAATTTCATCGCGTGACTTTACGTATCTGTTTTTAGAAGACATTATCTTCTATCAGCGCCCTTTAAAAAGTAAGAAATCGCTGATTAGTAATTGTCCATATGAGGAACGAAGTTTTCTGGACAAAAAATCTGGTGCGATAAAAACAATCCCGGTGAAGTGCATTGCAAAATCGCATCCGCTTTTTCAGGAATTTCGTTTGTGGCAGTTTATTGCCAATCTAAAGATTTATCAGAAAGAAAGAATTGAAGCAGGTCGCTTGCAAACAGATATCGATGTAACCGATGAGTTTTTGAAAAACGAAGATGACTACGTAGCGTTGGTTGAATGGTTGAACGACCGGAAGGACGTTGATCAGAAAGCATTTTTGAAATATCCGGGTTTTGACATGAGAAAGAATACCGTTAACTATCGGTGGAATTACGTGGAAGATAAACCCTATCCCTGCAATGAAACACGTGCCTTGATCTTAGCCCGATTGAAAAAATATGACGAAATTCCTTCTGATTTTTTGTCGAAAGATAATGAAAAAGCTTTGTGGCATATTTTGTATTCTGTAGAAGATAAATATGAGATTGTTAAAGCTTTGCAATCATTCGCTATTAAACACCAATTAGATAAAACCTTTGTTGATGCTTTCAGTAAGTTTCCGACGTTTAAAAAAGATTACGGCTCGTATTCAGCAAAGGCAATTAAAAGGTTGCTGCCGCTGATGAGAAGAGGAAAATATTGGAATGAGCAAGACATTTCTGACGATATCAAAGACCGGATATTGTCAATAAAAGAGAGATTAAAGGCAATAAATTTTATGGCGGAGAAAATTGATGAGGTCACCGATGATGATATTCCGAAACAAGTTCTTAAAAGTTTCCTTAAATGCAGTGAGCCCCTGAAAGGATTGAATACTTATCAGGCTTGCTATGCCGTGTATGGCAGACATTCCGAGGCAAAGGAAATTTCAAAGTGGAATAATCCAGATGATATTGATGTCTATTTAAAATCGTTCAAACAGCATTCGTTACGCAATCCGATTGTAGAGCAGGTTATTACTGAAACCCTTCGTGTTGTAAGGGATATATGGAAGAAGTATGGCAATTTTGCTGAAATTCATGTAGAATTAGGACGCGAAATGAAGAATCCGGCAGATAAACGGAAGCGGATGACAGAGCAAATCTCTGAAAACGAAAATGCCAATCTCAGGATTAAGTCCTTGTTAATGGAATTTCTGAATCCCGAATACGAAGTAGAAAATGTTCGTCCGTATTCGCCCGGGCAACAGGAAATTTTACGGATTTACGAAGACGGCGTTTTAAATAGTGGAATCATAATTCCAGAATATGTAGAAGATACCCTGAAAAAATTCAAAGAAACTGATATAAAGAAACAACCCTCAAAATCGGAGATATTACGCTATAAGTTATGGTTGGAACAAAAATACCGTTCACCCTATACGAATGAAGTGATTCCATTAGGGAAATTATTTACAACAGCCTATCAGATTGAGCATATCATCCCTCAATCACGCTATTTTGATGATTCATTCAACAACAAAATAATTTGCGAAGCCGAGGTCAATCAGTTGAAAGACAATGAACTTGGATACGAGTTTATTAAAAACCACCACGGAGAGAAGGTTGAGTTGAATTTTGGGAAAACAGTAGAGATTCTTTCTGTGGATGCGTATGAAAAGTTTGTAAAAGAAAGTTATTCAAAGAATCGGGGAAAGATGAAGAAACTCCTGATGGAAGATATTCCGGATGGTTTTATAGAACGTCAACTGAATGATACCCGGTATATTAGCAAAGTGGTAAAAGGTCTTTTGTCAAACATTGTCAGGGAAGACGGAGAAGAAGAAGCCACTTCAAAAAATTTAATCTCCTGTACTGGTGGAATAACCGACACGCTTAAAAAGGACTGGGGGTTGAACGATGTTTGGAACAATATGATTTACCCTCGCTTTGACAGGTTAAACCAACTCACTAATAGCAATCAATTTGGACGATGGGAGAACAAGAATGGTAAACGAGTTTTTCAGATTCAAATGCCTTTCGAACTTCAGAAAGGGTTTAGTAAAAAGCGGATTGACCACCGGCATCATGCTATGGACGCATTGGTTATTGCCTGTGCAACCCGGAGCCACGTGAATTATCTGAACAATGAAGCCGCCAAAGCTAATGCAAAAGAGACCCGATATGATTTACGGAGAAAACTTCGCCGGATAGAAACTGTCCGCAGAGAAAAGATAATTGAAGGGGAAAAGGTGACTCAGAATATTGAAGTAGCAAGGGAGTTTTATAAGCCATGGGATACTTTTACCCAAGATGCACAAAAGGCTTTGGAAAATGTAGTGGTGAGTTTCAAACAGAATTTACGGGTAATTAATAAGACTACTAATTATTATGAATCTTTTAAAGATGAGAATGGGAATTTGAGACTCGACAATAATGGGAAGACTCAAAAAGGGAGATCGAAACAGGTGAGCGGAGATAGTTGGGCGATCCGCAAACCACTGCATAAAGCAACCGTTATGGGAATTGTCAATCTTAGGTTTAAAAAGAAGGTCTCACTTTCCATCGCAATTGATAATTGGGAGATGCTGGTAAATAAGAATTTGAAAACTAAAATAAAACAATTGATGAATGATGGATTTGACAAAAAGAAGATTCAGAAATTTTTTGCAAGTAGCGAAAATAAATGGGAAGGAGTTGATATCTCAAATCCAGAATTGTACTATTTCAGTGACGGGAAAGAGGCTTTGGTAGCATCACGGACTGATTTAAATGAAGATTTTAATACGAAAGCCATCGAAAGTATAACCGATACTGGGATTCAAAAAATTCTTGTAAATCATTTACGAAAATATGATGAGGAAATGAATGGAAAAATAATTGAACATCCTGAATTAGCATTTTCTCCTGAAGGCATTGAAGCGATGAATGAAAATATCAAAGAGTTAAATGGGGGGAGTCCTCACAAACCCATTCTGAAGATTAGAACTTTTACACCTAAGGGCAACAAATTTAACGTGGGGCTAACCGGAAATAAGAAAGAAAAATTTGTTGTAGCAGAGGCTGGTACAAATTTATATTTTGCGGTATATAATGATGAAACCAATCGCCGTAGTTTTGAGACAGTTCAATTAAATGTGGTAATTGACCGATTAAAAGTGAATGAATGTCCTGTACTAGAAGAAAAAATTGATGATAATGGTAAGGTATTAAAACTTCTGTTTTATTTGAATCCTAATGATTTGGTTTATGTACCAACGCCAGAGCAGGTTGAGAATAATATCAAACTGGGAATAGAGGATATAAATTCGAGCAGAATATACAGGTTCGTTGATTCTAGTGATACTACAGCAAATTTTGTTCCCGCATCTTCTTCATCAACCATTTTTAATTTTAATAAAAAAGAACAGGAAAAAAGAAGATTGTATTTTTCGATTCAAAATGAATATGGTGTCGGAAGTCCTCAATCGAAGAATCAAAAGGCCATTACTGGAGAAATGATTAAGGAGTGTTGCATTAAACTTCAAGTCGACAGAATTGGAGTTATAAAGAGATAAGATGCATTCCCTTCACCCCGATACCAGCTACCATATCTTCAACCATGCCAACGGGTTCGAGAATGTGTTTCGCGAGCCGGAGAATTACCGGTTTTTCCTGGAAAAATATCACTTGTATATTTCTCCGGTTGCCGAGACTTATGCCTGGTGCCTGATGCCGAACCACTTCCATCTGGTCGTCAGGATACGAAAACGCAGGCAGTTAGAAGAATTAATCCGATTAAAAAAATTATCCACCTTTTCCAAAGTTCAAAACTTTGGAAAAGGTAAGAATCGAATTATCGATGAAAGCAAGATTCGCGACAACGAAATAGAAAAATACCTGTCGAAACAATTTGCCAATTTATTTAGCTGTTATACGCAATCGTTCAACAAAGCAAACGGGCGGATGGGCTCATTGTTTGTCAAAAACTTCAAACGTGAGCCAATCAATAGTCGGGAACATTTTCTACATGCGGTAATTTACACACACCGGAATCCCATTCATCACCGGTTTCGCGATTGTTACGATGATTGGCCCTACAGTTCGTACTTCGGGATCTTAAACGGCGATGAGCCTGGTATTGAGACTCGGAAACTGCTAAAACTGTTTGGGGGGAAAGATGCCTTTAAACAACTGCATCATAATTCACTTCAAAACATGATATCGATTGATATTACTTAACCTCAGCTATGATTAAACGGACACTTTACTTTGGGAATCCAGCCTATTTGCACAAAAAGGATCAGCAATTGAAGGTGATCGATTCGGAAACGAAAACCGAAAAAGCATCGGTCCCCTTGGAGGATATTGCCATTGTTGTATTGGATCATCCGCAAATAACCCTAACCCATGCGTTAATAGCCGACCTAACCGACCGGAACGTGGCCTTGATTAGTTGTGATTCGCGGCACATGCCTTCGGGCCTGATGTTACCATTGGATGGTAACCATGTTCAAACCGAACGCTTTAGGAACCAAATCGATGCCAGCGAACCATTGATCAAGAACCTGTGGATGCAAACTGTCAAAGCCAAAATTGAAAACCAGGCCGATTTGCTGAACCGTTGTGGTTTCGACAATAAGCCATTACTGGCCTTAGTCCCGCAAATTAAATCGGGCGATCCAGACAACATCGAAGGCCGGGCAGCATCGGTATACTGGAAACGGCTGTTTAACGAACACGACTTCACCCGTGATCGGTTTGGAACTGAACCCAACAGCCATTTAAATTATTGTTATGCCATTCTTCGCGCTATTGTTGCCCGGGCATTGGTTAGCAGCGGACTGTTACCTACTTTGGGGATTTTTCACCGGAATAAGTACAATGCTTACTGCCTGGCCGACGATGTTATGGAGCCTTACCGCCCGTTTTGCGATGAATTGGTTTATGATATGTTTGTAAACGGCGAAATTGATTCGGAGGAAATTACCCGTCCGCAAAAAGCCCGGATGCTGGCAATAGCCACTTGCGATGTGCTGATGGATGGCAAAAAAAGTCCCTTAATGGTGGCGATGAGCCGTACGACCAATTCGTTATACGAATGTTTTGAAGGTACGAGAAGGAAAATTGTTTACCCTGAATTTCGGAATGATTAAGTTTTCAGTATGTCTTCTTTTGAGGCTTTAAATGAGTATCGTTGTATGTGGGTATTGGTTTTCTTTGATATACCGGTTGAAACAAAAAAGCAACGGAAAGTAGCCGCTGCATTTCGTAAAGAACTGGTGAAGGACGGATTTACGATGTTCCAGTTTTCGATTTACATGCGAAACTGCCCGAGCCGCGAGAATGCCGAGGTACACATCAAACGGGTGAAAAATATGCTTCCGGAATACGGACATGTCGGGATTTTGAAGATCACCGACAAACAATTTGGGATGATGGAATTATATTACAGCCGCAAACCTGAAGAAAAACCGGCCACCGTCCAGCAACTCGAATTATTTTAGGGTTCAAAAAACATTCGTACTATACAAAAAAGCGGGAACTTTGCCCCGCTTTTTTGGTTTCTGTCAACCCTTACAGTCTTTTGATCCTGAGGATTTTACACAGCATACGTTGTCACAGAACTCGTTAAAGATACAATTTGAAAGCAATTCACAACACTGCAATGCGGCGCTGCGTAATTACCTCCGTTGTCACAGAACTCGTTAAAGATACAATTTGAAAGCAATTCACAACTCCGAACGTGGATACGTTGACCGTGACTTTGTTGTCACAGAACTCGTTAAAGATACAATTTGAAAGCAATTCACAACTGATCTATTGAGCGGTGATGTTCCTGTTCTGTTGTCACAGAACTCGTTAAAGATACAATTTGAAAGCAATTCACAACCCGGTCGCCTCACGAACATGGAGTTGAGATGTTGTCACAGAACTCGTTAAAGATACAATTTGAAAGCAATTCACAACATAAGGTTACTGCTAACGGGCCTGCGGTTTGTTGTCACAGAACTCGTTAAAGATACAATTTGAAAGCAATTCACAACAGCGATATCGGATTATAACGAAGGAGTAATGTTGTCACAGAACTCGTTAAAGATACAATTTGAAAGCAATTCACAACCTTCTTTACGCTTACCATTTGCAAGTAATTGTTGTCACAGAACTCGTTAAAGATACAATTTGAAAGCAATTCACAACGCCGGTGCGCTTTTGCAGTCGGCGGCCTACGTTGTCACAGAACTCGTTAAAGATACAATTTGAAAGCAATTCACAACTATATTAACATGTACTTTTCGAGGGCTACTGTTGTCACAGAACTCGTTAAAGATACAATTTGAAAGCAATTCACAACTAATTACACCGGCTACAAATCTGATATTCGGTTGTCACAGAACTCGTTAAAGATACAATTTGAAAGCAATTCACAACCTGAATCGGATCTCTGTGTGCCGCATGTAAGTTGTCACAGAACTCGTTAAAGATACAATTTGAAAGCAATTCACAACTTACTTCATCAATAAGATACAAAACAAATAGTTGTCACAGAACTCGTTAAAGATACAATTTGAAAGCAATTCACAACACTATCAGGGACGGTCTGTCGAGTTTGACGGTTGTCACAGAACTCGTTAAAGATACAATTTGAAAGCAATTCACAACAGCCAGACCCGGTGATAATTCAAAATGCAGTTGTCACAGAACTCGTTAAAGATACAATTTGAAAGCAATTCACAACAAGAATCATATACAAACCCGTCCCAATGAAGTTGTCACAGAACTCGTTAAAGATACAATTTGAAAGCAATTCACAACTGAAACTGATCCGCATCCAACGTCATCTTGGTTGTCACAGAACTCGTTAAAGATACAATTTGAAAGCAATTCACAACCATAGGGAAAAAATTAAGCAGGAAAAGAATGTTGTCACAGAACTCGTTAAAGATACAATTTGAAAGCAATTCACAACAAAGTAAGAAACTCGTATGATATTAGGCGGGTTGTCACAGAACTCGTTAAAGATACAATTTGAAAGCAATTCACAACTTCTTGATTTTGCGAAAACTGACGTATTCGGTTGTAACAGAACGTGTTAAAGCTGCAATTTGAAGGCAAAAAAAAGCCGGACAACATGCCCGGCCTGGAATATGATTCATTTTTTGCAGGAACTCCTTGTCTAAAACAAACGTTTAAAACCAATCATCGATTTAACTTCCGCCAGTGTTTTCGCGGCTGATTCGCGGGCCTTCTCGGCCCCCATTTTGGCCACTTTAGCCAGGTAAACATCATCGGTTAAAATCCCGATAATGCGGTCACGGATTGGCGCGGTGTAGCCAATAATATCGTCGGCCAGTTGTTTTTTCATGTCGCCGTAACGGATGCTGCAATTCGCGTAGGCGTCTTCAAACTGATGCAGGATTTCCGGGGCCGACACAATGCTCATCAGGGTAAACAGGTTTTGGACGGGTTCCGGTTTCACAGAATTCATTTCTGTCGGGCCGGCATCGGTCACGGCGCGCATCACCTTTTTTCTGATTTCTTTCGGATCGTCGTAAAGGTTAATGGCGTTTCCTTCAGATTTACCCATTTTGCCGCTGCCATCCAAACCAGGCACCTTAATCAGGTCGGTTCCTTCAAAGGTATAGGGTTTAGGCGTCGGGAATACTTTATGTCCGTACATCCGGTTAAACCGTTTGGCAAACTTGCGGGCCATTTCCAGATTTTGCTCCTGGTCTTTTCCAACCGGTACAAAATTGGCTTTGTGTATAATGATGTCGGCAGCCATCAGTACCGGGTAAGTCAGCAAGCCGGCATTGACGTTTTCGGGATTTTTCCGGGCTTTTTCCTTAAACGAGGTGGTTCGTTCCAACTCACCCAAATAGGCATTCATATTCAGAAAGGTGTATAGCTCCATTACTTCGGGAACATCGCTTTGAATGAAAATGGTGGCTTTTTCGGGATCGATACCGCAGGCCAGGTACTCGGCTAACACCTGTTTTACGCCGGCCTGAAGGTTTTCGGGCGTGGGGTGGGTGGTCAGCGAATGGATGTCGGCAATAAAAAAGAAACAATTATAATCTTCCTGCATACGCAGGAAATTGCGTACTGCTCCGAAATAATTTCCTAAATGCAAATATCCTGTTGGCCTGATGCCACTTACAACGGTCTTTTTGTTCATCCGTATCAATTTTCAGTTTAAATTTCTTCAACTTTCGCTGCAACCGTCAGCCGATTATTCGTTGAAGGAAATGATCAGCAAAAGTAAGCTGATTCCTTTAAAGACAAAAATTTATTTGAATGAATGGGCAAAAAGATTTCCCCGGACCGACCGGATTGAACTGAAACCCAGGTCCTGATTAGCTTATTGGGCTTTAAACCGGCAAAACCGACTGAGATTAGGCCCCGACCGGATAAAAACTGCAATTAAGAATCAATTTAAAATGTCAATTTGTTTATTTTTTAGATTGAATGCTACGAAAATAATACTTAGCTTTACGCGAATTAAGTACGAAACAGAATGACGCTTTTCAATTCACATGCAGGAAATTGGTGGTGGCGCAGTTTATTATTGCCCGCGTAAACGATTTTCAGGTGGATAAAGATAGTCAGGCCATGTTGTTTACGCAGCATGGCCTGATTTTTTTCCCGGATGACGATACAAACAAATTATAAACTGATAAATGAACTGAATTATGACCAGACAAAAGAAAATTTACTTGGACGAAGCCGATATGCCGAAACAATGGTATAACCTGGCTCCCGACCTGCCAACACCGTTAAACCCGCCTCTTGGACCGGGCGGAGTTCCGGTGACCCCGGAAATGCTTGCCCCGGTATTCCCGATGAACCTGATTGAACAGGAAGTTAGCCAGCAACGCTGGATTGACATTCCTGAAGAAATTCGTCAGATTTTGTTTCAATGGCGCCCAAGTCCGCTTATCCGGGCTTACGAGCTCGAAGAAGCGTTGGGGACACCTGCGAAGATTTATTATAAAAACGAAGGCGTGTCGCCTGCCGGAAGCCACAAACCCAATACAGCCGTTCCCCAGGCCTGGTACAATAAGCAGTTTGGCATCAAAAAGCTGACCACCGAAACCGGCGCCGGGCAATGGGGTTCAGCCTTGTCTTTTGCCTGTTCCATTATTGGCGGCATTGAGTGTAAAGTGTTTATGGTGCGGGTAAGTTTCGACCAGAAACCTTTCCGCAAAATGATGATGCAGACCTATGGCGGCACCTGTGTGGCCAGTCCAAGTACCGAAACCCAGGCCGGACGCGATATTTTGGCCCAATTCCCGGATACGCCGGGATCTCTGGGAATTGCGATTTCCGAGGCCGTTGAGGCAGCCGTGACCGACCCGACCGGGCAAACCCGTTATTCGCTGGGATCGGTATTGAATCACGTGATGCTGCACCAAACCATTATCGGGCTGGAGGCAAAAAAACAATTGGCCAAGGTTGGTATTTCCAAACCCGACGTGGTGATTGGTTGCTGCGGCGGCGGAAGTAACTTTGCCGGCCTCTCGTTTCCGTTTATGTACGACAAAATTCACGGGGCCGACATCCAGGTGATTGGCGCCGAACCATTTTCGTGCCCAACCCTGACCAAGGCGCCGTTTATTTACGACCACGGCGATGTGGCCCAGATGACCCCGCTGCTGGCGATGCACAGTCTGGGACATAACTTTATCCCGGCGCCCATCCATGCCGGCGGCTTGCGTTATCATGGTATGGCCCCGCTGGTGAGCGCTGCCCTGCGCGACGGACTGATGGAGGCGCAAGCCATCCACCAGAGCGAATGTTTCGAGGCCGGCCTCTTGTTTGCCAAAACCGAAGGCATTATTCCGGCTCCCGAAACCACCCATGCGATTGCCGCTACCATCCGCGAAGCCAAAAAAGCCAAGGAAGAGGGTAAGGAAAAAGTGATCTTGTTCAACTTTTCAGGACACGGCCTGATGGATCTGGTGGGCTACGACAAGTACTTGGCCGGCCAATTGTCGGACTACGAATACCCGGAGCATGAAATTGAAGCAAACCTGGGCAAACTGCAAGGATATCCGCTTCCCAAATAAACAGCAAAATTTCTTATCCGTAAGAACAGAGCAGAAGTTTCGGCATCGTCCGGGGCTTCTGTTTCTGTTTCACGCTGTCCCGATCAGGTTTTAATCTTTTCATCCCAAAACAATTCGAACCGTTCCGTCCCGTATTTTTGATTAACTTTAGCCCGGAAAATCAGAAGAACATGGAATCAACCCGTCAACAAAAAATAAGCCGGCTGTTGCAAAAAGAACTGGCTGACATTTTTCAAAAGGAAAGCCGTACCCTGTTTATGGGAAAAATCATCAGCGTAACGGTGGTGCGTATCAGCCCCGACCTGTCGTTAGCCCGGTCGTATATCAGCATCTTCCCAACTGAAAATGCCCGTGAAGTATTGAAGCAAATTCGCATTGCCAACCCAAAAATCAGGGGGATCCTTGGACGAAGGGTCGGAAAACAACTCCGGGTGGTCCCCGAACTGGAGTTTTACATCGACGACAGTCTCGATTATATTGACCACATTGACGATTTGCTGAAATCATAAAAAGTCGACGAAACTGGCGACTGAAGACTGTCACTGAGAACTAAACATATGCAGTACGATCCGATTAAACATACGCTGGGTCAGGTTTTCAACCAAACTCCCGCCCTGAGAAAACTGTTCTACCGCTTGCTCGATTTGCTTTTGCTGCGCGCCTGGCATGTGCGGAAAGAGCTGAAAAAAGCGGAGTTTCCCGAAAACTTTGCGATCCTCGATGCCGGTTCGGGCTTTGGACAGTACTCGTACCGGATGAGCCGGATGTTCCCGGGAGCAACGATTTTGGCGGTTGATGTAAAAGAAGAACAAATTGCCGATTGCAACCGGTTTTTCGGACAAATTAACCGGGCAAAGCGGGTCCGGTTCGAAGTAGCCGACCTGACCCGTTTTGTACAGGCCGATAAATTCAGCCTCATCCTCTCGATTGACGTGATGGAACACATTGAGGAAGATGTGTTGGTGTTTAAAAATTTTCACCAATCGCTGAAAACCGGCGGAATCTTACTCATATCAACGCCTTCTGACCAGGGCGGATCGGATGTGCACGACCATCATCCCGATGAAGGTGTTCATGGTTTTGTGGATGAGCATGTGCGCGATGGCTACAACTTCGGCGAAATTGAAGATAAGCTAAGATCGGCCGGCTTTTCAAGGGTGGAAGCACGTTATTCCTATGGCGCCCCCGGTAAGTTGTCGTGGCGCTTATCGATGAAATACCCCATTCAGTTGCTGGGGCTGAGCAAACTTTTTTTCGCGCTTTTACCGTTTTATTACCTGTTTGTTTTTCCGGTGGCTGCCTTTTTGAATTATATGGATGTGAAGGGCAAACATGCCACCGGCACCGGATTAATCGTTAAAGCCTGGAAATAGTTGAAACTGGCATTTTACATAGCGCGCCGATACCTGGTTTCAAAGAAATCAGTCAACATCATCAATCTGATCTCTGCCATCTCGGTGGTTGGTGTGGCCGTGGGAACGATGGCCCTGATTGTGGTCCTTTCGGCCTTCAACGGCATTGATTTTTTTATTCGCGACCTGCTTTCCAGTTTCGATCCCGATTTGAAGATCACGGTGGTGGAAGGCAAAAACTTCTCGCCTGATGAAGCCGGACTGGCAGGTCTGTATCAGATGGAAGGCATCGCTGCTATCATGGAGGTCGTAGAAGACAATGCCCTGCTCCAGTACGACGATCGCCAAAAGTATGCGGTGGTAAAAGGGGTGGCAACAAATTACAACTCGTTTTCAGGTCTCGATACCATGCTGACCGAAGGGCGTTTCCTGCTCGAACAGGACGACCGCCCGTTTACTGTTATCGGGCAGGGGGTTGCTTATGATTTGTCGGTGGGACTGACCTTTGTCGATCCGGTTCATATCTATTACCCCAAAAAGGAAAACCGGAATCAGCTTAACATGGAAAGCGCGCTTAACCACGGATACCTGTTCCCAACCGGTATTTTTTCGGTACAGCAGGAAATTGATAACATGTATATCCTGGTTCCCATCCGATTTGCCCGTACGGTATTCGAGATGGAAGGAAGAGTGACATCGCTTGAATTAAAATTAACTGACGGCGCCGATATCAAACAGGTAAAAAACCAGGTAAAGGAACTGTTGGGTGAACGTTATTTGGTGCAGGACCGTGTAGAGCAGCACGAATTTTTATACCGGGTGATGCGTTCGGAGAAATGGAGCAGTTTTTTAATCCTGAGTTTTATTCTGGTGATCGCTTCATTCAACCTGCTCGGTTCGCTAACCATGATCATTATTGACAAAAAGAATGATATCCATATCCTGGGAAGCATGGGCGCCAATCGCCGGTTAATCCGGATGATCTTTCTGTTTGAAGGTTGGCTGATTTCCATCTCGGGCGCCATCAGCGGGCTAATCCTCGGTGTTGTCCTGGTTTGGGCGCAAAAGAATTTTGAGTTGCTGAAATTACCCGGAGACGGCTCATTTGCCATTTCGGCTTACCCGGTACAGCTACAACTTGTTGATGTACTGGCGACCTTCCTGATTGTGCTGGGGATCGGTTTTCTGGCTGCCTGGTACCCCGTAAAAAGCCTGGCAAACGAGTAGAGATTGAGCACGGATTTGATAATCGCTGCTCATGTAAAAAAAAGAAATCAAAAATCAACCCCCGATGAAGGGGCGACTTTTGATTCGTTGGAAGATGATGATATTCAGGTAAAAAACAGCGATTATTTCCTCACCAGGTAATAGCAATTTTGAATGTCGTGCTTCAACCGTTTGATCTCAATCTTTTTGAAACCGGCTTCTTTTAACATGTTCTCTGCTGTTTCGACTCCCCACATGGTTCCCAGTCCCATGCCTCCCTGGGCAAGCGAGACGGTCATGCAGTGCATGGTGGAGATGGAATATAACAAGGCTCCGATCGGATGTTCCGAATTTTTATGCAGGTGCGATGAGGCATCGATGTCCTGCATCAGAAAAAGTCCGTCGGCTTTGAGCGCCTTGTAAACCGTTGAAAGCACCTTGTCGGGGCGGGCCTGGTCGTGTATGGCGTCAAAGGCCGTGATCAGATCGTAGCGGATATCGGGTTCATAGTAAGTAAGATCGGCCTGGTCGAACCAAATGTTGGTATTGCCTTTCAGGTTGGCTTCGTTCCTGGCCCGGAGGATGGGTTCTTCACAAAGGTCGAGCCCGGTGAAAGTACTTTTCGGAAAAGCTTCGGCCAGCAGATTCATGGCACGTCCGCTGCCGCAACCGATATCGAGCACCGAAATCCCTTCTTCCAGTTTCTCACTCAGTCCCGGCGCCAGCGGCAGGATATGCTCAAAGAGCGATGAAAGTACCGACTGTCCGCTGTCTTCGGCCATCACTTCGTGAAAACGGTGAAACTTCTCGTAAGGGACGCCTCCACCGTCATAAAAACAATCAACAACATCGTCTTCAACAGCGCCCAGTACCCCGATATATTGTGAGAATACGGCCATATTACCGGCGCCGGCCGGGCGAGTTAAAAATGCCGCATGTTCGGCAGGCAAATAATAGAGATTCAAGACTTCGTCGTATTCCACCACTCCGCCGGTGACCATGGCGCCCAGCCATTCTTTTACGTAACGTTCGTTCAGAACGGCTTTCCGCGCAATTTCCTGGTATCCTGCCGGTCTCATTTCCCGCATGGTATCAAAAAGCCCGGTACGATGCCCAATGGAGATCATCAGCGCCAAGGTGCCGCCGTTCAAAAAACCTAATAATTTTTCCGAGAATAATTCAGCTCGTTCCTGATTGAATGTGATTACTTCTTTTGTTTTCATATTCGTAAAATTTGAATGATTATTTGTTTCGGTTGAATTTTTATCCTGCTCCGCGTGCTCAGCTTTTATCCGATTGTTTGAATGATTTGTTGGTAAACCGGGTTTTTACCGGGTAAAATGATGGCCTGACCGACCGGAACATAGGTATTTCCAGGGTTTGGTAGAAATAGCTGATCAGGGTGATGGCCAGGGCGAAGCCCAGTACCATCAGGGCCCGTAATCCGTAATAAGCATGGGCGCCGATGAATGCTACATAGAGCGTAACAGCGGTTAAAACAAAGCCGGCGACCGGAGAAATCAGATACCGGCGATTCACAAAAATCCGGATACTCAGCGGGTGCAGCAGCCGGTTGGTCAATGAGAACAGGTGGAAGATCATGTAAAAGATGATCCAGAGATAGGCCGATGAAAAAATCAAATCGATGACGCTTTCACCGAAAACGGCCACCACGGAAAAGACCAAAAAGGTAAGGACCAGCGCGTTTGCCGGGGTTTTGAATTTGGGGTGCAGCCTGCCAAAAAAGGCAGAAGTGTGGCCCGGAAAAAGGCGATCTTTTCCAAGACTGTAAATAACCCGCGATACCGCAGCAAAAGCAACTGTTAAGGTACCAAGCGTGGCCGAAACCGAAGCCAGCGACATCAACAACAGGCCGGTTTCGCCAAAAAAACTGTTGCCTACCACCAACTGCGGACAGTCGCCATAACAACCGGCCGGACTGTTTACCAGCGACTGCCATTCGGCCAGGCTCCGGGAACCGCTTACTCCGTAACCCATCACCAGCGATGTCAGCGCAATGATCACCAGTCCCCATATGATACCCCTGGGGATGCTTTTTCCCGGGTTTTTGGTTTCTTCCGCCAGGTTGGCTGCGAACTCAATCCCAATGAAACTCCAGATTGCCAGTGTAAAACCGACCGTCAGGATACCATTATTGCCGAACCATTGCGTTTGTTCCGGTTCAACAAACAGGTTGCTTAGCCTCCATTCCGTATCTTCGGGAAGGTTGAGAAAGCCCGCGATTCCAAAAAACCAGCGAATGCCGATCATGAAGATCAGCAAAACGGCGCTGGCCCATGCGGCGGTCTTAATTCCAAGCAGGTTTGGAATGAGCGCCAGTACGCCCAGTATGAAAATATATCCTGTCAGGCTTGTATTTTCTGCAAATAATCCCCGGAAGCTCATGGCCCCGGCCTGCATTTCACCGGCCATCACAAAGGACAGGGTACAGAAAAAGGTGATCCCGATAAAAAGTCCGGCCCATTTTCCGAAACCGGAACGGAAGATATTGCGGGCAAAATGATATAAACCGCCGGCTTTCGGATAGGCGGTACTTAAGTCGGCTGCTGAAAGGCCAAGCAGCAGGTTCACGACAAATGCTGCCGCAACAGCAAAAATAAAATAGATGCCAAAGCGGAAGTAACCCTGAAAGTCGCTTACCAGGGTGCTGGCAGCTACGACCAACGCGATTCCGCTCACCATAACATCTTTTGTCCCAAGTGTTCTTTTGAATTGTTCCTGCATTGTTTTCTGTTTTTTGAATTGTTTATTGTGCCATCTGATGTAACCCGTGTTCCGAGTACTTCCGAAATCCATCCCTTACTTTTTTCCGGGCCCGGGTTAGATTGACACGTATGGCATTATATTTCAGTGAAGTAATTTCGGATATCTCATCAAAATTATATTGTTCGATATCCCGGAGATAAATAACTTCCCGCTGGGTGTGGGGTAATCCGGCGATGAGCGATTTCACCAGGTTTGCTGCTTCCGAAAGTTCCATCCGGTGTTGCAGGTCACTGCTTTCACCCTGATCTGAATTAGTTATTTTACTTTCTGCCGGCGCAACACGGTTCATCCGGAGGTAGTCCAGGCAACGATTCCGGGTCATTGTTATGGCAAAAGCTTCAATATTTTCGATGATTTCGAGTCGTTGTATCTTTTGCCAGAGCTGGCAGAAAACATCCTGGACCACGTCCCTTGCCGCTTCCTCGTCGCGAAGGATCCTACCGGCAAAACGCTGTAGCTTTTTGCCTAAAGGCTCTATTTGTAAATGAAATTCATTTACCGGCTGAGTCCTTTTTTTCTCGTGAACTGAAATTTCCATAGCTTTCATCAATTTTTACACTACAAAATTACCCTTCGGCAACAGGCGCTGCCAGACGTAAATTACTGTACTGAAGTAAATGATTGCCGTAAGAAAAAGGAAAGATTACCGTAGGGTCGTGCCATGTCGGGTTTAAGCCGACGGTTTGACTCCGGACAAGAGATTCATCTTGTCGTGAAAACTAAACTTCTGCTTTCTGCCTGTTTGCTGTCAACCTGATCGTAATGAATGAATCGCGGGAGTTTGTTTGGTAAAGCTTCCTTTTTTGTCGTGGCGGAAGGTGTGAGAAGGGAGAATTTCAGGGATTGGCGGTGAACGACGGGCAGGACGGTTAATGCCGGAAGGTAGCAGATTTACAGTGTATTTCTGGCCCTGATTAATCCGAAATCAAAGGCGATTTTGGTGGCTTCGGTACGCGAACGGCAGTTCAGCCGGTCGTAAATATTCCGCAGGTGCATATCGATGGTTCGGGTGCTTAGGTTCATTTTCGAAGCGATTTCTTTGTTTGAAAAGCCGTTGGTGAGTAACTCCAGGATTTCGTGTTGCCGGTCAGTCAGTTGAAAAGCAGGACTTTTCCCGGCAGAAGCGGCAGGCTCGGCCAGTTGTCGATCAGGTTTAGTTTGCATACGCTGCTGGTCAATTACTGAACACCAATACCTGACCCCCAGGTTTTTGAAAGTTTCGTAAGCCTGCCTGAAACATTCATCCGCTTCAGCATTCAATTCCAGGTTTTGCCAGCTCAGGCCCAGGTGAAACCGGATGATGGCTGCCTGGAGAGGGATATTTACTTTCCCGGTGTATTCAAGGGCTTTCCGGAAATGCCCAACGGCCTGTTCGTGTTCGTTGTTCAGCGACAAAGATGCGCCAATGGCAAAGGATAAGATCCCGATCGCCTCCGGGTTATTATTTATGTTGGAGATGACGGTCAGCGCTTTGATCGTGTGGTTCAGTTCTTTGCGGTCGTTTTGCAGGGCAAAGAACGATGTGGCATCACAAAGGCCCGAGATGGCGTCGTGCCGGTCTTCGGTTTGAAACCAAATGTCGAGCATTTCGGTGAAGGCCTGCCGGGCTGCACTGATGTCGTTTTCGCCTTGTGCAATCAGTGCTTCGGCCCACTTATTCAATAACTTGTGGATCATGGAATGAATATCTGCCGCGTACCGGACAGCCAGGGCAAGGTGTTTGCCGGCTGTTTTGATCTCGCCGCGGTAACTGCGCAGAATTGCCAACACTGTGTTTGCCGTTGCCTGCGAGTTGGTTTTCGAGCCTTTGTGTTCGATAATCTCGCGGCAAGTATCGAAAGCCCGTTTCCAGTCGCCCAGGCGCATGAGTACCCACGACATACACCCGAGACATTGGGTTTCGTGGTAGTCGAGCTTGTTGGTGTTACAAAAGCGGTAGGCCGTTTCGTATACATCAATTGCTTCGCGAAATTTGGACGCGTACTCAATGGTTCCGGCCAAACGGCGGTAGGCTTCGGCGGTAACCGATACGTCGTTGGTATCCAGTGCCATGGCAATAGCCTCCTTGGCAAGTTGTATTCCGGCCTCAGTATCTCCTCTAAATGAACGGATGTACCCCTGAAGCCCCAGGGCGCGGGCCGGCAACTCCCGATGCCCGCTGATTTCGGCAAGCGCTACGGCTTTTTCGGCGTATTCGTTCGCGGTAAGCAAATTTAGTTCACCGATCAAGCGCTCGGCCAGGTCCATATAATCCAGGGCTGCTTCTCCCGGCAGTCCGGCAGCAACAAATGATTCTGCTGCCCTGGTCCGGTATTGTTTGTATGCCGTCCATTCACCCTGTAATCCAGAGACCATTGCCATCTCGCGGTATATCTGTGCAAGTTTTTCCCGGTGGTTGATCAGCTGGTCGCTTTCGGAGATTTCTTTCAGGGCTTTCAGGGCGTTGTTAAAATCGCCTCGTACTTTACTGCAATGAACAAACTCTTCAAGAATGCTCAATCGTTCTGTTTCATGGTCTCCTTTGGGCCAATCGCTCAAAGCGCGCTCAGCCCAACGCGCTGCATCCGGGTAGGCGAATAATTCGCAGCTTTCTCGGGCGAGCCGGATAAAGGCGGGGCGGGCTTTCTCGGTCAATCCTGCTTTGTAATAAAAGTCGGCGAGGATGGCGTCGGATGCTTGTTGTTTTTCGAGTTCTTCGGCTATTTTGCGGTAAATTTCACGCCGGCGCGACCATAAGATTTCCGAGCGGATGGTTTCGCGGTACAGCGCATGGCGAAAGGTGCCGGTACCGGCGCTCTTTTCCAGGATAATTCCTTTATCGATTAACTCGTCAATAACATGAAAAGAAGAAACAAACTTTTCGAGGAAAGTGATTGGGAATTCCATGCTGTAGCTGGCAGCAATCTCGGCCAGGTTGCGTGCATCGGGCGAGAGTTCGTTCATTTGTAAAACCACCAGGTCCCTGATGTTTTCCGGGACCGGGAAGTTCTCCATCTGTTTCAAATACATCAGGCCGTTCCCGCCGGTGAAGAGAAGATGCTTTTCCCGGAGGTTTTGCATAATTTCACTGATCAGCAAGGGCAAACCTCCGGTCTGATAGTGAAGGGTACGGGCGAACTCGGGGGAGGGACGATGATGATAAAACCGTTCGATAAAATCATTGATTTCCTGTTCGGTGAATGGTTGCAGCCCGATTTCGGAGAACCATCGGTTCCGGCGAAGTTTTGTTCTGATCCTTCGGAGCGGATGATCGCGGCCGATCTGTTCATTCCGGTAGGTAGCCAGGATGGCTAAATTGAACTCCTGGCCTGACGGAATGAGTCCGGTGATCATGTCAAGACTGGCCGTGTCGGCCCATTGCAGGTCCTCAATAACCCAAACTACTAATTCCTGTTTTGTTAAGGTGGCCAATGCTTTGCGAAAAACCTGTATCAGCAGGTCGAAATCGGCCTCCGGAGAATCTTCGGTTCGGTATTCCGGTAAAAAATAACCGGCATATCGGGTTAGTTCAGCATCGGCTTCACGATGATCAAAAACTTTTGACTGCCTCAAAAAATTGGCAATAATGCTGTAAGAAGGAATTTCTTCTTCCAGAACATTCGTTTCAAAGAACCGGGAAGTTTCCGGGTAATCAGCAGATTGAATCAATGTTGACTTTCCAATCCCGGCCGGACCGGAAATAAATACCACTTGCGGAATGCCCCGGGCAGCATTTTGCAGCGCCTGATTCAGACTGCCCAATTCCTCCGTTTTTCCGATGATCCGGTTATTTGTCATTATACTGGTATTAATCCGGGAATATACATGATTAACACCGGTTTAGGACTTTTGGTTTAACCAGGGTATGAATATGAGTCGAATGGTTAGGAGAAAGATTGATTTGCCTGGCAACCAGGCTGTAATCTGCGAGTTATCCCCTGCGGATTATCCGGCTCCGCCCTCAATGGTTTTGATGTTGCCGTCGCCGGTATATTCCAGTTCCACTACTTTGATGCTTCTCAGCCAGGTTTTGCCGCCGGAGGGTACGCTGTCGTGAAAAAACAGGTACCACTTTCCGTTGAATTCAACAATGGAATGATGGGTGGTCCAGCCTGTCACCGGGGTGAGGATGATTCCCTTGTAGGTAAAAGGCCCGCAGGGGCTGTCGCCGATGGCGTAACACAGCAGATGGGTATTACCGGTTGAATACGAAAAGTAGTATTTCCCCTGGTATTTGTGCATCCAGGAGGCTTCGAAAAAACGGCGGTTGTGGTCGCCGGCTTTCAATGCCTGGCCGTTTTCATCCAGGATGATGACTTCGCGCGGTTCTTCGCCAAATTCGAGCATGTCGTCGCTTAGTTTCACCACGCGCGATGGCAATGCCGGTTCATCATCTTTTGGTTCGTGCCCGCACTCAATGGCTTTGTTGTTGCGGTAGCGCTGCAACTGGCCTCCCCACAAGCCGCCAAAGTACAGGTAGTGAGATCCGTCGTCGTCGCGAAACACGCAGGGGTCGATTGAGTAGCTGCCTTTCATGGGCGCATCCCGCGGAATGAAAGGTCCTTCAGGCTGATCGGCGATGGCTACCCCGATGCGGAAAATGTCGGTTTGATCTTTCAGCGGGAAGTACAAATAATACCTGCCGTTTTTGCAGGCGCAATCGCAATCCCACAACTGGCGGCCGGCCCAGGGAATGTCTTTCACATCGAGCGCTACCCCGTGATCGGTTACCTTGCCGTCAACATCATCCATCGAAAAGACGTGATAATCGCGCATATCAAAATGATCGCCGTTATCATTTTCGGGAATGCCCGATTCGATATCATGCGAGGGGTAAATGTATAGTTTGCCGTTAAACACATGTACGGCCGGATCGGCCGTGTACAAATCCGGCACCAGGTATTTTGCTTTTTTCATTTTTTTATTGGTTTTTCTATATTCAGCTGTCATGCTGAACCTGTTTCAGGATCTCCCTTTTATCGCAAGAGATCCCGAAACAAGTTCGGGATGACCCTACTCTTTCGTTAACTCAATAATTTTTTCTACTGCTGATTTTGGCTGGTGGTTCCGGTCGAACAGCAGCGGGTAGTCTGTACGCCCGCGGACCGGGAAATTGTTTTTCCACGAATCGCCGTCCGAAACGCCCCATAAGGTCACGCGGCTTACACTTTCCGAATGTTTCAGAAACAAATTGAAGAAATCCACCATCCGGGCATCCCACTCGTCTTGTTTTTCCTGCGGGACCAGGCCATCGGTGTATGGGTTCAATTCCTGCTGATATTCCATATTTGTAGCGATATCTGCCCCTACGTCCCGTCTGCGGTTAGGCAAAATTGATAAATCCAGCTCGGTAATCATCACTTTCATACCTTCGTTGGCATAGGCCACCATGGCCGCTTCGTAATCTTCCAGCGATGGGCTGTCCAAGCCAATATGCCCTTGCATGCCGATTCCGTCAATCCGGATTCCGCCGGCTTTCAGGTTGCGGACCATTTGTACAATCGCATCACGTTTCCCGGAATACCACTCGTTGTAGTCGTTGTAATACAATTCGGCATCGGGGTCGGCTTCGTGTGCAAACTGAAAAGCCAAAGGAATAAACGATTCCCCCAGGATCTCATAAAATTTACTCTTCCGGTAAGATCCGTCTTCGAGAATCGCCTCGTTTACCACGTCCCAGCCTTTAATCCGGCCTTTGTAACGGCCAACAACCGTATGAATGTGATTTCTCATCCGCTCGGTCATCACCTCGGCAGAAACATTATTGCCCAGGCTGTCGGTAAAAAACCAGTGTGGCGCCTGCGAGTGCCAGATCAGACAGTGACCGGTGATAAACATCCCGTTTTCAACTCCAAAATCGACAAACCGGTCGGCCAGCGAGAAATCAAATTCGCCTTCCCGGGGCTGAATCTCTGCACTTTTCATGCAGTTCTCGGCCACGATGGCATTAAATTGTTCTTTGACAACCCGGATCCCGGCAGAATCCCTGCCGGTGATCTGACTGGCATTTAAGGCTGTGCCAATGTAAAACCTGCCGGCGAAAGCGGACTTTAACGCAGGCTTTTTGTCTGCCGGTGTTTCACCCCTGCAGGCTGAAAGCAGCACAACGGTAACCAACAGGTATAAAAAAGCGGATTTCATTTTTTTCATTTTGAATTGTTTAAGATTGAAAATTCCGGTTATTCGTTTTATTTCCGGCGGGCCGTCAGTTCATTCTGGATCTGCACTTCCATTTTCTTATTGATCACATAAAAGAACAACAGCCCGGCCGCCAGCAAAAACGGGATGGAGGGGTAAACACTCACGAGCATTTTCACTCCCGCGGTTACTGATCCGGGCTGAACAATCGTTTGACCGGCCTCTGCTGTATCTTTATTGATGTAACCGTACAGGCCCAGGATCCAGGTTACCAAGGCGCCGCCGATAGCCAAACCGGCTTTCAGTCCGACCATCATAGCCGAGAAAATAATTGCTGTTGCCCGGCGGTTGTTTTTCCATTCAGAGAAGTCGGCTACATCAGCAATCATCGCCCAGAGTACCGGGATGGTCATTCCATAGAAGAAACCGTGCAGTATTTGCGAGGCGAACATCAAGCCCACACTTTTGGGCGGGAAGAAGTAAAAAATCAGGATAAACACGGTCGACACGATTAAGGCGTTCCGGTATACATCCCGTTTACCGTATTTGTCGGCCAGTCTTTTCGACAGGGCAATTCCGGCAATCATGAAAATGATACCGCCGGCATTGAATAAGCCGAAACCGGCCGAGGTAGGGTCGTTACCAAAAAAGTTGAACCCGATGGACGAAAGCCCTGCCAGAACAGGACTGATAAACTGTTCCAACACCTGCTGGTCGACATAGTTGTTAAAGTAGTACACGTAAGAACCACCCTTCATGGCCAGGGTGATGAAAATCAGGATTGTAACGGCGAGCATAATCAGCCAGGGACGGTTTTTCATCAGGTCCGACAGGTCTTCCTTCAAGCTCGATTTTTGCTCTGCTGTGGGTACAATACGCTCGCGGGTGGTCAGAAAAGTAATTATCAGCAGCAGCGTTCCAACAATGGCCAGCCAGGTCATCACCGTTTCCATACCGGCTGCCTTATCGCCGCCGCCTGCGTATTCAATAATGGGTAACATAAACACCTGTACAAAAAACTGGGCAAACATCACGGCCACAAAACGGTAGCTGGAGATGCTGTTGCGCTCGCCCATGTCGCCGGTAATTACCCCGCTGAGGGCGGAATAGGGTAAGTTGTTCGAGGCATAAAGCATCAGCAGCAGCGTGTAAGTTGCCGCGGCGTAAAACAGCTTACCCTGGTATGAAAAATGAGGCGTTGAAAAGGCCAGCAAAGCGACTATGCCCAGCGGGACTGATGTGAACAGGATCCATGGACGAAACTTGCCCCAGCGCGAACGTGTGCGGTCGGCAATGGCCCCGACTACGGGGTTAAACGCGAAAGCAGCAACCAGCCCGACAACGAGCATAATCAGTGAGGCATCGTTGTTTTTCAGGCCATAAATGTCGGTGTAAAAAAAGGCCAGGTAGGTAATTAATGTCTGAAAAACCAGGTTGGCAGCCAGGTCGCCCAGGCTGTAGCCGATCTTTTCAAAAACAGGGACTCTTTGAGAAGTTGTATTCATTCAGGTTGTTATTTATTGGTTTTTAATCTTCCGTTGTAAAAGGCGAAGCGGGCAAGCCTTCCTTATTTTTAAGATTGGCCTCAGCCGGATTGTCGTCCCAGGCATAGCGCACCGCGGTGGGATGGCTTACCTCCCGGCTCCAAACTTTTACCGTGTTTTTCGAAAACACCACCGCATCAGCCCACACAAAGCGGCCATCTTCGCCGGCAACCTGGAAGCCCCGGAGCAGGCTGTTGGCGAATAATCCAGCGCCAACCGACGAGAAGGTGAGCACGATGCTGCCGTCCTCGGCCTTCATCGACTCATAAAGCGGCCCGGAGCTTACGACGGCGCCATCGCTGTAAGCTACGCGTTGGGCTTCCAGGAACAAGCGACGTCCAACTTCTTTTTTATTCAAAGGGTGAATGTCGTTCCATTCGCCCAGGTCAAATGCCACAGCCATGCCGGTATGGGGCAGCTCCAGCGTCCGGCGCTGCGCATCGCGCAGGCTGGCCCAGCCGCTTTCAACCGGTTGTTTATTTGGGATGCCAAGGTTAGCCAGTTGCACAAACAAAAACGACAGCTCGGGCTGGTTGAATTGTATGCGCCAGTCGGTAATCAAATCCTTGAAAAGCTGCCGGTATTCCATTCCCCGTCCGGCATTGGTTTCGCCCTGGTACCAAATCACGCCCTTCAGACTGTAACTGAGAGCCGGATGGATGAGGCTGTTGTATAAACCTCCCGGCTTAAATCCGCCGCCGCCTTGTTCGCGGGGCGGGTTGAGCACAGCGCCGGTCCGGTAATTCCAATCGCCGGTCAGATCAATGGTTTGCGAACCGATACGGACTTCGTAGGGTTTTTCTTCCACAAAGCCACCACGTCCGCCTTGGCTGAACACGCGGACCATTAGTGTGTTTTTACCGGGCTTCAACAGACTTTTTGGTATCGGATAAATCCGGGGAGGGTATTGGTAAGAAACCGTCCCGACAAAGCTGCCGTTTACAAAAGCTGAGTCGCTGTCGATAATACGTCCCAGGCGAAGAATAGCTTCCTTTGCAGCCAGCGAATCGACCACTTCAAACTCCTTATAAAACCAAATGGAACCATTCTGCAGCGCCACGCCTTTATCCTCCCAGTAACCCGGCAATGAAATGTTTGCCCAGCCCGAAATATCCACATCGGTTTTCGACCAAAGGCCGACGCCCGGATCATTTTTATTGATTTCAAGTCCCCAGTCAAAGGGAGGCGTTTCTCCTTCTTCGGCAATACGTCTGGCACGAGCAGAGTCTGCCTGTGCCTGTATGGCCAGCCAGTTGTCCAGGTATTTGACTACCGGCTTCTCACTTAGCCAGGCTTCGGCAGGAGAGCCGCCAATAGCCGTGCTGATGACGCCGATTGGCACCTGATATTTTTTATGCAGTTCATTGGCGAAAAACCAGGCAACCGCCGAAAATTCCATGATATTCTCCTGCGTAGCGGGCAACCACGATCCATCGGGATAATCGTCCTGCGCCGTATCCGGTTCCTTGCGGGTGGACGAACGGAACAGCCGGATGACCGGCTTGTTGATCTGCCTGATTTCACCGGCATATAAATCCGTTACCCGGCGAAGCGGCAGTTCCATGTTCGACTGCCCGGAAGCCAGCCAGACGTCGCCAATAAGAATATCGTTGATCTCAAGCTCGTTCACGTTCATGCGGTACGGTCCGCCAGCCTCCATGGCCGGAAGCTCCACCTGCCAGTTCCCCTGTTTATCTGCTTTGGTTTGGTAAGTTTCCCCGGCGAACTCAACTTTTACCTTTTCTGAAGAATCGGCCCAACCCCGGATTTTCAGCGGCTGGTCGCGCTGAAGGACCATGCCGTTACTGATCAGGCGGGGCAAGCGAACTTCAGGTTTGGCGGGAAGCGCTATCAGGAAGAGTAAAGTAAGAAGGATTAGTTTTCTGATTTTCATACATTTATTTTTATCACCAATGGAGGAATGAAGCCATTCTAATTATGATGTTTCAAATTGAATTTCAATTTTTTCAGCTCATCCAGCTGATGGACCGGCCGGTCAAGGTCGGGTGGAATCGGCTGCCGGGAAAAAGTTTGGAAATAAAGCAAACAAGCATCGCGCCACCAAATAGCTTCTTTTGCCTGGATGGCCAGTTTCTTCGTCACGTCGGTAAAACGTTGAGAGTCTATGTTTTCCCGGTTGTTCTCCCAGATTTTCTGAAACCTTTTGACTGCATCGACTCCCGAACTGTATTTGTAGCATAATTCTGCCCATAATTCATTCCCGTTACGAAGTGTGTAATCCCACGGGAGATGGTGGAACCAAAGCAAAAAGGCTTCCGGGCAAAGCGCCGGATCATCAAACATTGACCTGAGCGGCTCGGCGTATTGGTCGACAGCCTTGCTTCCGGTGGAAGTACGGTTAAAACCGATTCCTGTGTGGTCGGCTTTGTGATAGTAAGAAGGAAGCCAGTCAGGTCGGGCGCCGGGAACAGTACACCAGGGCTCCGGGCCATAATGATGGTCCCATCCCATCAGGTGGTGAAGTCCGATAGGGGTCATGTAATTGACGGCGGCTTCCCGGGATTGCATCATCAGCCCGGACAGTTCGGCAAGAGATTGCTCATCGTGCGTAAAGCTTTGTTTCAACCATTCCAGGGCAACTTCCTTTGCACTTAAGCGGTTATTCCAGGCCAAACGGCCAAAAACATACCAGTTGGCCTGTGCAAAGTGATGGCCGCACCAATTGGTATTGTCTCCAATGTTCGCAACGCCGGCAATTCCGGTAGTTGAATTCTGAAATACGGAGCCATCGGTGAGGCGCGCTACTGTTGTATTTTTTCCCAGGGTGTAGGTGTCTGCATCCAAAAATTCCTTGAAAAGAGTCCCTAAATACACGAGGTGATCCGAGAAGCCAAGATATTCCTGGGTAATCTGCAATTCAGGCATCAGTCTGGTTTGCTTCATGTTGCCAAACAAGGGGCTGAACGGTTCGCGCGGTTGAAAATCAATTGGACCGTTTTTCACCTGGATCATCACATTCGGGCGAAATTTTCCGTCCAATGGCATAAACTCGTTATAAGCTTGCTTGGCCCGGTCGTCTCCTCCGGGATTATACACAAAAGCCCTCCACATCACGATTCCTCCAAAAGGAGCCAGGGCATCGGCCAGCATGTTGGCGCCATCGGCATGGGTGCGTCCAAAATCTTGCGGACCGGGTAAGCCTTCCGAGTTGGCTTTCACCAGAAAACCGCCAAAATCAGGGATCAACCGATAAATTTCAGCAGCTTTTCTCTGCCACCAGTCTTTCACGTCGTTATTAAACGGATCGGCTGTAGCCAAGCCATCCAGTTCTTTGGGTGAAGAAAAGTTGACAGCAAGATAAACTTTCATGCCGTAGGGCCGGAGGACATCGGCTATTGCCTTCACTTTTAACAGGTATTCCTGTTTTAGGATTTCCGGTCGGGCATTTACATTGTTCAACACGGTTCCGTTGATGCCAATTGACGCATTGGCCCTGGCGTATTGTCTGTAGCGCGGACTGATTTTTCCGGGTAGTTCATCCCATTTCCAAATTGAATGTCCGGCATACCCGCGTTCTACGCTGCCGTCCAGGTTATCCCAGTGGTTCAGAATACGGCGCCGGTACGACGGAATTTCTTTGATATCGATAACATGAAGCGAACTGTCGGTGGTTTGCAGCAACCTGAGGTAACTGAATACGCCATACAAAGCGCCTTGTTCGGTATTGGAGGCAATGAGAACCATTTTTGGCGATGAAAACGACCGGATAATAAAACCGTCGTCCCCCAGAGAGTTGAATTCATTTGTGTCGATAAACCGGGTGATGTTGTTGACTTGGGAAGTTGCCACATATACTGCTCCTTCCTGCAGGCGTTTGCCGACCGGGATCGCGGTATCAAAAAGTATGCTCAAGCCGTTTTGCAGTTCTTCGCTGATTATCGAAAAAACGCTTGATTTCTGCTGAATACAAATGGAAAGAGGGCGTTCTGCCATCGCTTTGGTTGCCGGGTTCATGGTCGTAAACCATAATTTCGAACCATCCTGTCCCACGGCATCTGCCTGGGCAAGAACATCGGAATGAAGGGCCGATAACAGGCCCGAGACAATGACGCAGGCGATGAGTCGTCTCAACAACAGTTTTTTATTCATCAAAATGACATTCCATATGATAAAAATTGATTTTCAAAAAAGGAGTTGTAACTGACACAACTCCTTTTTTGAAGGGTTCCCGGTTATTAAACCGGGTTAATAACCGGGATTCTGGTAAGCTGCCTTTTCGGCATCTGAGTTTCCCATCAGGTCAATCTGACCCTGGGGTATAGGACGCAGATCGTAGTGCAATTTAATATCGCGCGGAAAATTATTGGTTCCGTTGATGGAATAACTGCCGGCACGGGTACGCCACGTCCCGGTGCGTTTCAGGTCAAACCAACGATGTTGTTCACCGCACAACTCGCGGGAACGCTCATCAAGAATATAGTTGATATCGATTGTTGCCGGTGTAGTGTCAATCATGGCCTGCTCACGCCCTTCTTTTGCGGCGCGTTTTCGCAAAACCAAAATATAGTTGCGGGCTTTGGTGTTGTCACCCGTTTCCATAGCTGCTTCGGCGGCAATCAGGTATGTCTCGGCCAGTTTTGCCAGGATGAAAGGGCGGCCTGAGGCGTCGTTCACATCTTTCCTGTTTGGATCGGCAAATTTCTTTACACCCGGAAATATTTCCCGTGTAATTTCACTGGGGTTATAAATCCGGTAGTTTTTGGTGGCTTTGTATACATCTGAAACTTCGTTATCGGCAAAAACAAAAGCGGTATCGCCCACCTCCAGTGGTGTGCCGAGAAGGCCGGTTACCGGCACATTGTTATTCAGATATGCGGTAAAGAAAGTGGCATGGTACCGGGAATCGTTGGTTTTATCCGCGAAAATAACCTGTCTCAGGAAATGAGTACTCGTAAAACGCATCCACGGACGTTGATATTCCAGTGTCCGTAACAGGACTCCTCCGGCATCGCTGTTTCTTAATTTAAACCTGGCCGGATAGTTGGGTGTGTAATACGAACAGGAACGATCGTCTTTTCCGGTAGGGCCGGACCCAAAGCCTGCGGCTGTTTCGTTAAATTCATACGACTCATTCGTATGTTCACAGGTAAACAGTACTTCGCTGTTGTGTTCGTTGGTTGGTCGGATGACTTCAGCATAAGACGTCAACAAGGCGATCCCGTATGAATTCTCGGTGTAAGGATTGGCCGGGCTCAGTAACTTTTCTGCTTCCGTGAGAGCCAACTGATAGTCTCCATGAGTCAAATAAACTTTTGCCAGAAAATGGATTGCGGTTGCCCTAAAAGCACAACCCGGCAGACGCGGATTGACCGGCAGATTTGTTTCGGCCTGTTTCAGGTCGGCAATTATAGCTGTATACACCTCATCCTCCGTATTCCTGCGTGAAACGTTACTTTGGCTGGTATTAAACTTCAACTCGCCCGAGCCGAGATCAAGTGGTACACCTCCAAACATTCTGACCATCTGAAAATAATAGTAGGCCCGCAGGAAATAAGCTTCGGCAATCAGGCTTTCGTCCATTCCGGCTTCGGTGCCATATTCAATAATCCCGTTACAGGTATTGATGAAGGGGAAAAGATTATTCCAGAATGTACTGACGTCGCCGGTACTTGCATTAATGGGATTGGAGCCGTTCGACATATCCAATGACTGGACCGGGGTCCCTTCTCCCGTGGTAAATTCGTCGGTACCGTACTGGGTGCTGAATTGCGATGCCTGCGCACCCGAGATGTAACGTAAGCCATCATAAGCAGCGGTAAGACCGGCATCAATCCCTTTTTTTGTCGTAAAAAGATCGGGCGTTAATACCGATCGTGGTTGTTCATCCAGAATGTCACTGCACGAAGCTAAAAAAAGCAGCATCATTCCGATAAGCATATTTAAAATATGTGATTTCATACTGTTCATGTTTTTTGAGTTAAATTGTTTAGCTGCTTAAAATTTCACATTCAATCCGATTAAGAAATTACGGGTAGGAGGAGTATTGGCGCCGATTGATAAAATACGGTCGGTAAGGCCTCCTCTCAGAGAAGTATTCGCGCCCTGAGGACCGCTTCCTGTTGCTTCGGGGTCAAGACCGCCGGCGTCCATATATGGTGAGAACATGGTAAACGGATTTAAGCAGGTAAAATAGACCCGTACGTCTCTGCAACCAATATTGGCAAGCAGTTTAGGATCGAAGGTATACCCCAGGGAAATTGTCCTTACTTTCCAGAATGAAGCATCAAAATACCCAAGTGTCGAGCCCCAGTCATCCTGTTCGGCAGAGTTTTGATTACCGGGTTGTGGATACGTTCCTGAAGGATTTTCCGGGGTCCAGTAATTCACTTTTATCGAGTTGCGTCGTCCGTTATTGGTACTCAGGTAGCTATGCGGCATGTGCATGGTACTGACCAGCATGCCTCCCGATTTAAAGAAGCTGACGATGGATAAGTCGAAATTTTTATAATAAAGGCGGGTAGAAAATCCTCCTGCAAAATCGGGTTCAAATGTTCCAAGGATTCTTCGGTCGCCGCTGGCCGTAATTTGGCCATCGGGTTCGCCGTTCGGGCCCCCGCCGATATCGTCAACTTTGATTTTGCCGGCAGCATAAGTTCCCAGGTAAGGCGCCTCATTTTCCTGGATAATGCCCAGTTTGACGTAGTCGTAGATTACATTAATCGGCTGGCCTACAAAGAATCCGTTTCCGATGTCCTGGGTAACACCACTGTTCAGGGCTACGATTTTATTGCGATTTGCATAGATATTGAAATCCATGTCCCATCCGAAACCGCCTTTTTCATGCGGCTTAATAATTTGGGCCGACAACGCGAATTCAAATCCCTTGTTCTCGGTAGCGCCGATATTCTGCCAGATCTTATTTGATACTCCGCTGCTTTGCGGCAATTGTACCGCGTACAAAACATCACTGGTTTTTTGTTTGTATAAATCGATATAACCTGTAAGGCGGTTTTTCATGAATCCGAAATCAATACCCAGGTTGTAGTTCTTCGTATACTCCCATCCCAGCCCCGGATTGGGCAGATCGGTAACATAAGCTCCATACACCAGATTCGATCCGAAGTTATACGGCACCTGCGACAACCGTCCCAATGTTGAATAAGCGTCGATTGCCTGGTTGGATGTTTGCCCGTAGCCGACGCGTAACTTTAATTGGTCGACCGCGTTAGCATCTTTCAGAAACGATTCATTGGCAATATTCCAGCCTGCCGAAAAGGCGGCATAATTGTGCCACTTATGGCCGGATGCCAATACTGAAGCTCCGTCGCGGCGCCAGGTTGCAGTAAGGGTATAACGGTCTTCAAAAGCATACATCACTCTCGCCATAAGCGATTTTAAACCACGTTTGTAATATGCCTGATCTTTTGCATCGATTGTTTTGGCTCCGTCGGCTAATCCCAAATTATACCAAAGCAAATAATCTGCTGAAATATTATCAGCATCCATCTGTGATTGGCTGAATTCTGACTGCTCTGCCGAATACATCAGTGTTGCATTAGCACGGTGTTTTTCGGCAAAAACCTGGTCAAAGAATAACAGATTCTCTGCTGTCCAGGACGTAAAGTGTTTGTTTTGAACTGTTGCTGATGAAATACTTCCGTTTTTAAACGGCGTTAACGAGCCATAAAAATTGCCGTAATTTTCGCTGTAATGGCTTAAACCCAAATTAAGACGGTATCTCAGAAAGTCTGTTAATTTGACTTCTCCAAAGAGTGAATTAAAGGTGGCATAACGCTTTCTTTTTTCCTGCCATAATTTGGAATTCTTCAGTAAAAGAGGATTATAATAAGTGTCTACATGGCCGACGGTGGGTATCTCGCGAATACTTCCATCGTCGTTAAAAGCCGGCATCAACGGAGATAGGGTGATGATATTATTCATCACGGAGGCGCTGTCGCCGGCGGTTATTGCGTACGAATTCTGAGAGCTTAATCCGATTTTGATGTACTTGCCGATTTCCTGATCGACGGCCGTACGCAGTGAATAACGGGTATATTCCTGTCCTGGCAGTACAGCCGTTTCATTGTAGTAGCTTCCGCCAAAAAGATAAGCTCCTTTGTCGGTACCTGTCGAAATGCTTACATCGTGATTTGTCACCATAGCGTTGCTATACATCAGGTCTTGCCAGTCGGTTTCCTTTCCGGCCGCTATCATTTCCTGTTCCAACGGAGTGTATTGATCCTTATAGGAACTGTTCACCGTAGCATGTTTAAAAGCCTGAAATTCTTCCCCGTTATACACCGGGTACTCTTTTGCAACTGTTTTTACACCGTAATAACCATTGTACGAAATGGATGCTTTGGTGTTTGCGTTACCCCTGAATGTAGTAACCAAAATCACACCGTTGGCCCCGCGTGAGCCATAAATAGCGGTGGATGAAGCATCTTTCAGGATGTCGATACTTTTGATATCATTTGGCGAGATGTCGTTAATTGAACCTGCAAAAGGGATCCCATCCACCACAATTAACGGATCGTTGGTTGCATTCAGTGAGCGTTCACCGCGAATCCGGATTTGCATGGTGGCTCCGGGGCGGGTTGATGTTTGCGACATCTCAATGCCTGGCAGGCGACCTTGTAATGCCTGAGATGCGTTGACGGAAGGAACTTCTCTCAGAACTTCGGCACTAGCAGATACAATCGATCCGCTCACATCCAGCTTCTTCATGGTTCCGTAGCCAACAGCAATCACCTCTTCAATACCGATTGTTTGCTCCCGCATGGTTACATTCAGCTGGCTTCTGTTGTTTACCTCAACTTCCAGCGATTCCATTCCTACAAAAGAGAATAGGAGGATTGCATTTGCCGGAACGCCTGATAAGGTGTAGGTTCCGTCGAAAGCGGTAATGGTGCCGGTGGTCGTTCCTTTTACAATAACGGTGACGCCGGGCAGGGTGTTTCCCTGGGAGTCGGTCACGGCGCCTCTCACCGTACGGTCGCCCTGTTGTTGTCTGAAGTCGTTCAGGCTGGTCGTTTCGCCGTTTTTCTTGATCACGACAATCCGGTCGTCAATTTCATACGAAAAACCGTAAGGGACCAACACTTTATCCAGAATTTGTTCAACGCTGGCGCCTTTCAGGTCAATATCAACCACCGGAACATCTTTGAGGTGATCTGAGCGGAAAAGAAAGTAGAAATTACTTTGATCTTCGATGTTCTTCAGAACTTCTTCAATTTTTACTTTCTCCAGCTTAACACTTAGGTTGGTTTGCTGCGAGTAAACACTCGCCGAGACTTGTACCAGTCCCAGAATGAGGAAAAATAGAGTAATTCTCATCATAAGAAAGAAATTTTTCCACCCGCTTCGAAAAGCAGGATTACATCGTTTTTTTTTCATAAATTCGAACTGTTTAATTCTACATTTAAGTTAATTACTGAGTGTAGGGCGGGGGATGGTACGAACATTTCCCGCTTTTTTTACTCAATGGTTATTTGTCTGCCATCTATATAAAATTTTACTTCATTGGTTTTTTCTATTTTATTCAAGATTTCTTCAAAATTGTCGTAGCGTTGCAGGTTTCCGGTAAAGCGCGATTGTTTGGCTTTTTCGCTGGCAAAAACAATGTCAACATCATACCATTTGGACAATTTTTTCATGATATTGGAAAGCAGTTCGTCATCAAAAATAAAGCGGCCTTCTTTCCATGCAGTGTACTGACTGACATCAACCGGTCGTTTGGAGATTTTGTCAATGCCCCGGGCATAATATGCCTGTTCATTGGGCGAAAGCAGTTGCGTAATTTCGGGATGGGCGGTCAGGCTAAGCGCCACTTTTCCTTTCACCAGGGTGGTAAAAATAACCGGATCTTCTTCGTAGCAACTGATGTTAAAACTTGTTCCCAGTACTTCCAGTTGTTGTCCTCCCGAAATCACCCGAAAAGGGCGCTGAGCGTCGGTAGCTACTTCGAAATAGGCTTCACCCGTGAGTTCAACTTTGCGTTCCCCGCTCTCGAACCTGACCGGAAAGCGGAGCATGCTTTCTGCATTCATCCAAATTCGGGTGCCGTCGGCCAGCTTGACCGAAAATTCGCCTCCGCGAGGTACGCTCAGGGTATTGTAAACCGGTTCCGCGGTTCTTTTCCCGAAGTCGGTATATTCGAGTTTATCCCGGGTATTTCGGATAGCCGTTCCTCTTTCTTCCATGAAAAAATCAAGCTTGTCTGATAGGTTGAATGTCCTTCCGTCATCAAAAATCAAACTGGCCTTTTCGGTTCCCGGAGCAATCAGGCCGGAGTAGCCGGCGTAATGTAACTGATTCCGGGTTTGATTGTTATAGTAAAAGAGTAAAGCAATAAGCAGCAGGGCTGCAATACCGGCAACAGCAACCGAACGGAACTGACCGATCAACTTACGCCGTTTTGCTTTTTCTTCCGTCTGTTTCCATGCCTGGTCGATTTCGAAAGGTGTATGGGGTAATGAAGAACCGTTCCTGAGGAATTCTTCGGCGTCGCGGAAATAGCGGCGGTGAGATTCGTCTTCGCCAAGCCATTCCTGAAGTTGTTTTATCTCTTCTTCCGAAGCTTGCTTTTGGACGGCTTTCCAGATTACTTCGATATCGATCGGGTGATCAGTTTTGCCCATGTGTAAGTATTCCTTTTTACCATGTGACACCAAGCCCGAAGAAAAGGGTGACAAAATTATAGAAAAAATTTCAGGGAAGTGGCCTGGAACAGTTTCTCCCGGAGTTTGTCTTTAGCCCGTTTCAGCTGGGTTTTAACGGTATTCTCCGAAATACCTTTTGCCGCGGCAATATCTTTGGTTTTTGTACCCTGTGTGTATTTCATCAGAAATAACTCTTTCATTTGGGGAGGAAGGGATTCAATTGCCTCGTGAATTTGCCCGGAAATATCGATTTCTTCCCAGCTCGACGGGTCTTCGCTGTTTAAACTGGCTTCGATGTACAGTAACTTATGCCTGTCGTATACCTGTAAGTCGCGTAAATGATTCAAACAACGGTTTTTAACCGATTGGTAGAAATAAGATTTTATCGACGAATCCAGTTGCAGGTGCCGGGCATTTTCCCAAAAATAAATGAACAAATTTTGAACGATGTCCTCGGCCAACTGCCGGTTAAACACGAAACCTTCGGCAAACCTGGTCAAAAAGGGGTAGTATTCACGAAATAAGGCCTCAAAAACCTTTTTGTTTTGGTTTTTTATCTCCGTAAATAATATCCTGTCTTCAATTTTCATCGGCCGTTTTCATAATAGCTGTTGAGTATGTCGTAAATTAAAGTATATTTTTCTGGTTATCAATGAGGAAATGCACCCACTTTTGTTGCGAGAACAGACCAGACCAGACCGGGATGTGATTCTGTTTGCGTAATATCTGGTTGAAAATCTAATGGTTTAACGGTTAAAACCGGCCTGCAAAAGCGCTTAAAATTTTAATGATGGGCCGCATATGTTTTTCAACAGAAAAATGTACTTTTGTTCTCTGTTGAATTTTGTAAGAAGATACCCGGATTATCACTCGTTCCGCTTTTCTTACAAGCCATTTTCACAAAAAGAAGATTCAGGAAAATATCATAACCTGCAAAACAAAACAACAAGATGAAACGATTGAAGATTAAAGAGGTATTGGCCGGCGGACAAGTTGGTCAGCAAGTACTGGTAAAAGGATGGGTACGGACCAAACGCGGCAGTAAAAATGTGAATTTTATCGCCTTAAACGACGGATCGACGATCAATAATTTGCAGGTTGTTGCCGATGTTGAGAAATTTGGCGAAGACTTTCTGAAAGATATCAATACCAGTACCTCGCTGGGCATTACCGGTGATTTGGTCGAATCGCAGGGAAGCGGACAAAGCGTGGAGTTGATCGCGGACGAAATCACGATCTACGGGAAGGCTGATCCGGAGAAATACCCGATTCAGCCGAAAAAACACAGCCTTGAATTTTTGCGCGAAAATGCCCACCTCCGGTTCCGGACAGCTACGTTTAGTGCTATTTTTCGCCTCCGGCACGCGATGGCCTTTGCCATTCACAAATATTTTAACGACAAGGGTTTTTGTTACCTGCATACGCCGATTATTACCGCTTCGGATGCCGAGGGTGCCGGGCAAATGTTCCGGGTTTCGACGCTTCCGGCGGTTAACCCGCCCGTAACCGATGAAGGCGAAGTGGATTTTTCGCAGGACTTTTTCGGCCGCCCGACCAACCTGACCGTGTCCGGTCAGCTCGAAGGCGAACTTGGCGCAACGGCCCTGGGAGAGATTTACACCTTCGGCCCTACCTTTCGCGCCGAAAATTCGAATACCACCCGCCACCTGGCCGAGTTTTGGATGATTGAGCCGGAGATGGCTTTTTATGAGCTGACCGACAACATGGACCTGGCCGAAGAATTTTTGAAGTACCTGATCAAATACGCGCTTGAAAACTGCATGGACGATCTCAAATTTTTGAGCAGCCGGCTTCAGCAGGAAGAAAAAGATAAACCGCAGGATCAGCGGTCGATGGAACTGATTGAAAAACTTCAGTTTGTACTGGAGAACGATTTTGTGCGTTGTACCTATACCGAAGCCATCGATATCCTGAAAAACTCGAAACCATACAAAAACGGTAAATTCCAGTTCCCGGTTGAATGGGGCATCGACCTTCAGAGCGAGCACGAGCGTTACCTGGTTGAAAAACACTTCAAAAAGCCGGTCATTCTCGTCAACTACCCGAAAGAAATCAAAGCGTTTTATATGAAGCAGAACGACGACGGGAAAACGGTAGCTGCCATGGACGTCTTGTTCCCGCAGATCGGCGAAATCATCGGAGGATCAGAACGCGAATCCGATTATGACAAGCTGGTTACCCGCATGAACGAAATGGGCATCCCTGCTGAAGAAATGTGGTGGTACCTGGATACCCGTCGTTTTGGGACCGTGCCTCATGCCGGTTTCGGCCTCGGATTTGAACGTTTCATCCTCTTTGTGAGCGGTATGGGAAATATTCGCGATGTCATTGCTTTTCCGAGGACGCCAAAAAATGCCGAGTTTTAATACTGCACGACGTTTTTCTGTTTAAGCACGAAGGGACATCATTTTTTTTGTAAATTAAGATTTATTGGTCTGTTTTTGCCGATAAGTAATTATATTTGCCTTCGGCGGTAGGGGTTTAAGAATAAAATCAGGTAAGGGATCACCTGATATTTTAGATAAACTTTCAAATACCGGACGCGTGATACTTCTGATAATCAGCAAAATAAACAACGATACGTTTACCGGAGAACCTTCCGGCAAATTGTTCAGCCTGTTAAAACCGGCCAGGGCGCTGATGCGCCGGGGAAGCCCATCCGTTTTCATCTTCTTCGTTCTGATCCTGCTGTATGTAATGCCTTCGCGGGCGCAGTCAAACCTGTTGCTTTATCAAAGCAAGGACGGACCGAACGACAACCCGGCATGGCTACTGACCCATGAAAAATTCAGTTTCAGCATTTTTCCCTTTGCAGGCACTTCGATTAGTTACAACCATCACGATGCGGTAAGAAAAATGCTGGATATCGATCCGGACAGCGCGGATGAGGAAGAATTTACAGCCGTTGTAAAAGATCTTGTTTCCTCCAGACAGGCTTATCTGCAAACAGAGATCAACCTGATCAACCTTTCTTTGCAAACAAAATCGGGGACATTCAGCCTGCGGGTCCGCGAAAGCGTTTACGGCACGGCACGGCTCAAAGGCAATTTGTTAAACTTTTTTGTCGATGCTTCCGACACCCTGTTTACGCTCGGGAAACAACAGTCCTTTCCTTCCGAGGGAATTCATTTCAGGCAATACAGCCTGGGTTATGCTACCCGGTTGATTCGCGATAAACTTATCGTGGGAGTGAGGGGCAACCTGTATTTCGGGAAATCGTTTGTCAGCACCGATGTGTCCGGTACGATCGTCGAAGATGCCAATAGTTTTTATGTCCGTTCAGCCGGGTACCTGAACTTCTCGGGCCCGGTCCGGGTCGTTGAGCGGGCTGACGGAACAAAAGATTTAGCCCGGATCGAAGATTACAGCGTTTCGGATTACCTCAAAAACTCGAAAAACACGGGATTTGGGCTCGACTTGGGGCTCAACTATCAAATTGACCCTTACCTGACGTTTACGGCCAGTGTTACAAACCTGGGAAAAATCAACTTTAAAAATAACCTGCAAGCACTCAGTCTCGACGGGCAGAACAGGCTCAGCAGCAGCCAGGTATCGAAACAAACGCTGGATGACGGCACCGAGGTTTTGGTGAAAAGGGTGGATGAGATTTCGCTTAAAAACACGTTTCGGAATCTGGCGGAGGTAAACGATACGGTAGTTTCGGGAATGAAGGCTCCCCTGCCGATACTGTTTTTTGGCGGCTTAAATTACGAGCTCAGCCCCGACTGGTCGGTTGGAATCGCCGACAGGCTGGTAAAACACGGAGATCTGACTTATAACAGCCTCCTGCTTTCGGCAACCTGGCAGGTAGCCAGGCAGATCTATGTGAGTACCGGGTACGCGGCTATGGGTACATCTTATCTGAATATTCCGCTGGGGATTCAGCTTAAATGGGCTAAAGGAACGGCCTACATTGCCACAGACCATGTCCTGCCATTCATAAGTAAATCAGCATCCGATATCCGGACACTCAGTTTTGGAGCAAATTATTACCCTTTTCACCGGAAGGTCAAGTATAAGGATGTTCCTTACCTCCCTTTCTTCAAACTAAAAAAGAACAGGCGCTTATAGTCGCTTTAAACGCGTTTGGGTCCTTAATAAAAACGAAGAAACAAACGCTTGCCGGCAGGCAAAAACCGGATAAAAGTCCGGTCGGACCTGCATTTTAAAAATCTGCGATACGGGGTTCGTATAAAAATTATAATTTTGGAGAAAGTTATAACGTATGCCATCTCAGAAACTCAGCTTACAGCAAAAATTATTACAGAAGCTCTCGCCGCAACAGATTCAGGTGATCAAGCTTTTGGAGATTCCGACTGTTCAGCTGGAACAACGCATTAAAAGAGAACTGGAGGAAAACCCCGTATTGGAACTGACCAGCGAATCTCCTTCAGATGAGACCGACATGCCGGAAGACGACCAGGGGAGCGACCGCGATAACGAGGAATTCTCGTTGGAGGATTATATGGATGAAGATGATATTCCCGAATACCGGCTTGCAGCCAATAATTATTCCAAAGACGATAAACAGATCGATATTCCGTTTTCGGCGGGCACCAGTTTTCATGAGTCGATGAACGAACAGCTTGGCCTGGCCGAATTGAGCGAAACCCAACGAAAACTGGCTGAGTACATCATCGGGAATATTGATGAAGACGGTTATTTACGCCGCGACCTGCTTTCGATCAGCGATGACCTGGCTTTTAACCTGAACATGGATGTGAGCCTGAGCGAACTGGAAGAATTACTGGAAATTATACAGGAATTTGACCCGCCCGGCGTTGGGGCCCGCGACTTACAGGAATGCCTGTTGCTTCAGATTCAGCGAAAGAAAGGCAACCCGGCTACCATGCTCGCGATGAATATCATCAAAGATAATTTTGAAGAATTCACCCGGAAGCACTATGATAAGATCCTGAAAAAGTACGAAGTTAGTGAAGACGGGCTGAAAGACGCGATTGCCGAGATTCTGAAGCTGAACCCCAAACCGGGAAGTTCGTACAGCAATCCGCTCAGCAAGTCGAACCAGGTGATTGTTCCCGATTTCATCCTTGAAAACAACGACGGCGAATTACAGCTTTCGCTCAACCAGCGCAATGTGCCTGATTTGCGGATGAACAGCCATTACATGGATATGCTGAGGTCGTACAGCGAAAACCGAAAGAACATTTCGCGCGACCAGAAAGACGCCCTGCTGTTTGTCAAGCAAAAAATGGATTCGGCCAAGTGGTTTATTGATGCCATCCGCCAGCGGCACCATACCCTGATGATTACCATGTCGGAGATTATTGAATTTCAGAAGGACTATTTTATGGATGGCGATGAGACCCGGATGAAACCGATGATCCTGAAAGATATTGCCGACCGGACCGGGCTGGATATTTCCACCATCTCCAGGGTGTCGAACAGCAAATATATTCAAACCCATTTCGGGATTTTCCCGCTGAAATACTTCTTTTCCGAGGGCATGCAAAAAGACACCGGCGAAGAGGTGTCGACCCGCGAAATCAAAAAAATACTGGAAGATTGTATCTCGGGTGAGAACAAACGAAAACCGTTGACCGATGACCGCCTGGCGCAGATCCTGAAAGAAAAGTCGTATCCGATAGCGCGGCGTACGGTGGCCAAGTACCGGGAACAATTGGGTATTCCGGTTGCCCGTTTGCGTAAAGAACTTTAAATCCCGGAAACACGAATTTAAAGATAAACAGATGAAAATTCTCCAATTTGCCGCCCGGGTCGTATCTTTTCTCTTTCATCCGCTGATCATCCCTACAGCCGGCTTCCTGTTGCTGATGAATACCAACTTTCACTTCGCCCTGCTTACGTTCGAGGCCAAGAAACTGATCCTGCTGGTTGTTTTTCTGAGTACCTTTTTGCTGCCGCTGGTTAGCATTGGTTTTATGAGCCTGAACAAGAAGGTGAAGCTTGACCTGGATAAACATACCGACCGGGTATTGCCGATGCTTTACTCGGCTGTTTTTTATTATCTGGGCTATTATTTTTTAAACCGTTTACCCATCTACCCGGTTTACCGCGTTTTTCTGATTTCGTCGGTGCTGATCATTGTCCTGCTGCTCTTCATTTCCATTCGCTGGAAAATAAGTGCCCACATGGCCGGAATCGGCGGTCTGATCGGTGCGATCATTGCCCTTTCTTTACGTTTGGGGATGAATACGACCCTCCTGGTCATGGTCCTGTTTGGAATTGCAGGCCTGATCGGATCTGCGCGGCTATTGCTCGGAAAACATACGCTCCTGCAGGTTTTTGCCGGATTTTTTCTCGGGTTTCTTGTGAATTACCTGGTTCTTGGGCTGATCTGGTAAGGCCGAGGCGCTGATTTATTCAACAAACTTATAACCAATCCCTTTCAGGGTTTTGATGTGGTCGTTCCCGATCTTCTCGCGTAGTTTGCGGATATGAACGTCAATGGTGCGGTCGCCGACCACGACATTATCTCCCCATACCGAATAGTAAATTTCTTCGCGGGTGAAAACTTTTCCGGGTTTTGACACCAGCAGCGAAAGCAGTTCAAATTCTTTACGCGGCAGGATCATCTCCGTATTGTTTATTTTAATCATGTAGCGTTCCTTGTCGATCACCAGGTTGCCAATGGTGATGGTGTTGCTGTTTTCGGAGGGGGCCGACGTCCCGGTACTGCCGGTTCCGGTTCGTTTTAGAAGCGCTTTTACCCGGCTGACCAATACCTTTGGGCGGATGGGTTTGGTGATGTAGTCATCGGCGCCGGCTTCAAATCCGGCAATCTGCGAATAATCTTCGCCCCGGGCCGTCAGGAAGGCGATGATACAGCTTTGCAGGGCCGGTATTTTACGCATTTCTTCGCAGGCCGCGATTCCGTCCATCTCGGGCATCATCACATCCAGAATAATCAGGTGTGGCAGTTTTTTCTCGGCAATTTTAATGGCATCCAGCCCGTTTTGGGCCGTATATACTTTAAAGCCTTCTTTTTCCAGGTTATAGCTGATGAACTCTAAAATGTCAACTTCGTCATCAACCAGCAGTATTTTATATTTCTCGTCATTCATACGGGCAGCATTAACAGCGGTTAAAGGTATTCCTGTTTTGTAACAATCGGGTTACGTTTTTATTAAAAGAATCTGAGAACGAACATAAGAGCTTTCTGCCGTAATTTATGCAAATGCAGTTGAAAAAAAACAAATTCACACAGATAATTTTCAATTTTTTAAAAGTGCGCGGGTTTATCTGGCTTTTTCGAGCGTGAAAGTGAAGGTGGTACCTTCATCAACAACCGATTTTACATTGATGGTTTGTTTGTGGGCTTCAATAATGTGTTTCACGATAGACAGGCCCAATCCGGTTCCGCCCTGTTCCCGCGAGCGCGATTTGTCGACCCGGTAGAAACGCTCAAAAACCCGGTGTAATTCACTTTTTTCGATCCCGATGCCGTTATCCATCACTTCAATCATCACGGTATCGCTCAAATCGTAAAAACCAACTTTTACAAAACCCTTCCGTTTTCCGTATTTGATGCCGTTGGCTACCAGGTTGGTCATCACTTCCATGATCCGCTTTTTGTCGGCGTGTACGATGACCGGATTTTCCGGGCGGTCGATGATCAATTGGATCTTACGCTCATTGGCCATCATCAATTCCATTTCGAAAACTTCGTCGACCATTTTAATCAGGTCGAAATTCTCTTTTCTCAGTCTGAGAACGCCCGATTCAAGTTTGGTAATCGATTCGAGGTCCTCCACGATGGAAATCATCCGGTCGATACTTTTCTCGGTGCGTTTCAGGTAAAGCTTATTAATTTTCGGGTCGTCCAGCCCGCCTTCCAGCAAGGTCAGGATGTAGCCCTGGATGTTAAAAATCGGTGTTTTCAGCTCGTGCGAAACATTTCCCACGAATTCTTTCCGGTACCGTTCCAGGTCTTTCAGACGCGTAATTTCCTGTGTTTGGTTTTTGGCCCATTCTTCCACTTCTTTTTGCACATCGCCAATAATGTTACTGTGTACGTTCTCTTTTTCGCCCTTATCTTTCTTTCGGGCCGGAATTTCGCGGATAAACTTGTAGATGGGTTCAATTTTATTGTTGATGTACCTGATGAATACAAAATTGACGGCAAAGTAGACAAGGGCAAAAAAAATGGCGATCAGAACCAGGTTTATATAAAACGGGGGGTTGGCGTACTTCAGGATCAGGCCAAAAAAAAGGCTTAAAACTGTCACCATCAGCGCCATATGAAAGGCTAATCTCTTTACCGGGTAGGTTTTCATTTCATCATAATTTTACCGGTAAAAATAGAATAAAAAACAATGTCTGTCCTCATTAACAGTAAATTGACGGTTAGTTAACGCTAATTTAACACCCTTGCACCCGTACCTCCTTACTTAGCTTATATTTTTGCACCCGTTATTTTATGTCTTAACGTATATGGAACAATACTACCTTCTTCTTGTTGTAGTCTTGTTTGCTCTGGCCATTTCTGATTTGGTTGTGGGAGTAAGCAACGACGCGGTAAACTTCCTGAATTCAGCAATCGGATCGAAAGCAGCTCCCAAGTGGTTAATTTTTTCAGTTGCCAGTCTCGGTGTATTAGTAGGGGCCGTTTTCTCAAGCGGAATGATGGAAGTGGCGCGGAAAGGCATTTTCCATCCGGATATGTTCTTCTTCTCGGAGATTATGGTCATTTTTCTGGCTGTTATGATCACCGACGTAATTTTGCTGGACATGTTCAATACTTTTGGGCTACCTACGTCCACAACTGTTTCGATTGTTTTCGAATTGCTTGGATCGGCGGTGGCCGTTTCGTTGGTAAAAATTCAGCGGGCCGGCAATAGTATGGCCGAACTTTCAAAGTATATTAACAGTGAAAAGGCGCTGGCGATCATTTCGGGTATCCTGATCTCTGTTATTATTGCTTTTCTGGTAGGCGCTATTGTGCAATATGTTTCCCGTTTGGTGTTTTCGTTCCGCATGCAACGTACTTTACGTTATTACGGAGCTTTGTTTGGCGGCCTTTCCATTGCTGCCATGACTTACTTCATGATCATTAAAGGAGCCAAAGGCGCTACCTTTATGTCGGAAGAAATGGTTGATTTTTTGATGAATAATATTTTCATGCTGTTGGTAATCAGTGTTATCGGCTGGACAATTATTTTGCAGTTATTGTACTGGATATTTAAAATTGATATTCCCAAGGTGATTGTACTGGTGGGTACCTTTGGTTTGGCCCTGGCCTTTGCCGGTAACGACCTGGTGAATTTTATCGGGGTACCGCTCGCCGGATTCCAGTCGTTCACAGCCTGGAAATCAGCCGGCGGCGTGAGCGCCGACGCCTTCTCTATGGAAATGCTGAAAGGTAAAGTGCCGACTCCTGAATATATGCTTCTGATTGCCGGATTGATTATGATTATCACTCTGATCACTTCGCGGAAAGCGCGGAACGTGGTGGCCACAACGGTTGATTTATCCCGTCAGACCGAAGGTGATGAACGTTTCGGTTCTTCCATCCTGTCCCGGGTGATTGTCCGAAAGACCATTCAGGTGAATAAAAACATTCGGAAATGGCTGCCCGAGAGGCTCAATACCTTCATTGATTCCCGCTTTGAGCAAGCCCGGGAACTGCGCCAGGTCAGGGGCGAAGAAAAAGCGGCTTTCGATAAAATCCGTGCATCTGTTAACCTGATTGTTTCGGGGATCCTCATCTCGCTGGGAACTTCGCTCAAGTTACCGTTATCAACTACCTACGTTACGTTTATGGTGGCAATGGGAACCTCGCTGGCCGACCGCGCCTGGGGACGCGAAAGCGCCGTTTACCGGATATCAGGCGTGTTTGCTGTGGTTGGAGGTTGGTTTCTTACGGCCTTGGTTGCCTTTACCGTATCCCTGGTGATTGCCGGTATTATTGCCATTGGAGGTAGCTACATGGTTTTTGCCTTTATGGCATTGGCCGTTTTCACAGTGGTGCGTACACATACTGTTCTGAAAAAGAAAATTGCAGCCCGGAAAATTGAAGACGAAGAAAGCATTTCACTCAACGATGAAATTGAAAAAGTAATCGAAAAAACCAAAAAACAAGTGGTAAACTCCGTGTTGATGATTAACCAGGTTTATTCAGTAAGCATCGAAAGTTTTCTAAATGAAGACCGTACTCATCTGCGCGAGGCGCTCGACGGGATCAATACGTTCAATAAAAAAACCAAAAAAATGAAGAACAAGGTTTCGGATGTAATCGAAACCCTGCAACAAAGCGATTCGCTTATCATCAGCCAATCATACGTGCAACTGGTTGAATACCTGCGCGAAGTTACACACTCGCTTACCTACCTGGTGGAGCCGCTTTACGAGCATATGGAGAATAACCATAAGCCGTTTATCCATAACCAGGTGAAGGAACTGTCGGTGTTTATGACAGAAATCAGCGACTTTGTGAATATGACCCTGCACGTGGTGAAAGAAGAAAAGTTTGAGGAAATTGAAAACATTATCCGGCAGCGCGATGCCATCTTCAACCGGCTGGCAATCATGGAAAAAGCCCAGATTAAACGGATCAAAAACAAGGAAGTGAATACCCGCAATTCGGTTCTGTACTTTAACATCATCAGCGAAACCAAAAACCTGCTGATGAACTATGTGAACCTGATCAAAGCGCAGCGGGATTTCTTCTCAAACGCGAAAAAATAAACCGCCCATAAAAACAGAACGGCAGCCCAAACAGGCTGCCGTTTTTTTCTCTTTTCCATCCAGACTCTCTCCGCCGCTTAAAATAAAGAGAGGCCCGTCAGAATATGGCGGACCTCTTTGTCAATAATTTGCTAAAATCTTAGTATTGATTTTTAAGAACCTGTTTAAACTCGGCCGGTTGAGCTTTCAGATCGCCGTCTAAGCCAAAGGTGGGGCTGTATTTTCCCGACGGGATGTCGGTAACAGTGTAATAGTTGCAGTTGCGGGCGACAACAATCTCCTTGGTCAGTGCGGTGGCCAGCATACTGCCAACAACGTTTCCGATGATACTTCCGGTGTTGACTGATACATTTAAGGTGATATCACCCGTACGGTGAAACAAAATCTCGTCGGTTCTGGCCGACTTCAGCAGGTATTCAATTTTGACATTGATTTGCGAGGCAATGGCCGTTTTATTCCATTCGTGAATGGTTGTAAATAACACGGCATCAACCCCAAATAAATCACCAACCTGTTTCATGGAGTTGTTAATGAACAGTTCGGCATCATAGGCGCTTTCTTCTTTTAAGATTTCCATCGATAAAAGCGGGGGCATCACATAGTAGCCCCTTAAGGTTAAGGGTTGGCTCAATGAGCTGTAGAAGAGTTCTTTGGCCTCAACCTTGGTACTTCGGTTGATCGGTGGGAGCAACAATACCGAAAGCGGTTTCTCCTGGTAGATGTTTTTATAAGCTTCGGATTTTGGTAACAGTTTGGCATTCGAACAGCTGGCAAGCATCGCTGCCGCTACGACAAAGTAGAGTAGATTTTTCATTCTTCAAATCGTTTGATAATTCGGTCAATAAATGGTTTCGATTCCGGGTACATCATGGTTTCCTTGATCAGGAGTTCTTTGCCTTTGGCTACCTCGCCTTTTCTGACCAGGATGTAGCCATAGTCGGCACAAACTCCCGGAGGTGGGGCCTTGCGTGTCCCGCCCGGTTTATTGATCAGTTTTTCGTAGATCTGAATCAGGTTCTCGGTACTCTGCTCATCGGCAGTCTTGGTATAGGCATATACTGCATCGTCGTACCCACGCCAGTTATAAAGCGGTTTTTCGGTGGTACACGAAGAGGCAGCCAAAGCAAAAATTGCAATTAGAGTATACTTTAGCGATTTCATGGAAGTATGATTTTTTTGGTTTCTTGTAATCCGATAAAGATGTTTTCGTCAGTTAATGTGTTGTTTCCCGACACCACCTGAATTTGGTGTTTTCCGGGGGTAATCACTACCGGATGGGCTTTCCGGATAGCTTTCAGTTTGTACACTTTTTCAATGGGGTAGCTGGTTCCGTCGACGATTACCGACACGTTTTCGTATTCCTGTCCGTTGGTTACGACCACCACAAACGACGAATTGTCCTGTCCGGCAGAACGGGTGCTGTACTGGTGAGGCCCGCAGGCGCTAAAGGCAAACAGGGCCAATATAAAAATGATAATTTGTTTCATAGGATTATTTTTTCGCAACGATGTAATACTTGTCTAATGCAGTCGGGTCAATCGTTCCGTCGACCAACGAAGCGAACGAGATCTCATCCTCAGGCGTCGAACCCATCGTTTGGTCAATGCGGATCGTGCCTGCCGTTTTACCGGGCAGCTCAATATTCAGGCCGGTTTGCGGGTTTTTCACCAGTTTGCCTCTTTCTATGATCGTGAAGGTATCGCCGTCTTTTATTCCCTGCGATTTACCACCCGAAATAATGTAGGTGCCGTCTTCAACCGAAAGAATGTAAGCTTTCCAGGGTTTGTCCATGCAGCTGTTGATGATGTTTTCGACCAGCTTTGAAATCGCAGCCGAAATGGCTTTATCCGATAAGGTTGCATCGAAATCGGCAGATTGGCCAAAGCCCATCACCCGTTTGTCTTCGGCAGTAGCTTCACCCTTGGCTTCGCCACTGTAAATAATAATCCCGGTGGATACATCGACCAGGCGGACACTCACACCAGCTTCAACAATTTGTTCTTTACTGCTCGAAAAAACCTTTTGAGTGCCAATATTTTTCCGTCCGTACTCGGTAATTGAACCAATGATGAGGTAATCGGCGCCAATATTTTGTGAAATACCGCCACTCGTGTTCAGTTCGCTTACAATTTTGTCGTAGTCCTGGCGCTCAATCAAAAGAAACTTGTCAGAAGCCGCTAACCGGGTCGATAAAATGTCGCCCGCTTGCTTGCCCATCGGGTCATTTTCCTTGTCATAGAAGACACTTTTTGCATATTGAGTCTCGTTTGAAAAACGCCCGATAGCAACTTTCCTTTTCAACGCCATTTCCTGTTGCGCGTAGCAGGAAATACTTACCAGAAAAGAGATAAGCATTAAAAGGGAGATGGATTTTTTCATAAAAAATGAATTATTTAATTAATTAACTTTGCTTTCCGAATTAAGAAAAATTTCTCTCTTATACGTAGTTTTGGCATAAAACTTTCTGAATCCAAGCTGTTTTTTTGCATATCCTGTTTTTTAACGACACAATTTATGGAAAAACCGCTTATCGATTAACATTTGTTTTGTAAAATTTCATAATTCATATTATTTCTAAATAAGCACTTGTGGGATGAAATCGTTTATTCGGGGCAGGCTTTGTTTCAGTTTTTCAAAGAACGCTCAGCTAAGTTAGCAAAAGTTTTAAAGAGCCATCCGGCAGTTACCGGACGGCTTCTTTCTGCGTATTAATTTATCTCTCATTCCCGTTACAAACGACTAACAGCGAACCCCTCGTCATCGCTGGTACTAAGAAGGGGTAGATGGGGACAAATGCTACATTTTCCTGGTTCAGTTTTCACAATTAAAGTTACCGCTACTTACCCCTTGCAACCCGGTCTGCTTAACGGGTAGATGGGGTTTCACAGCACACTTTCCAATAATATGTCACAGCGATGAAATACTTATAATCTGTCGAATAACCACCAATTAACATCAAATTTCTTATCACTGTTGTCTCGAAAATTATATGGGGTCATAATCCGACAATGAAAATTTATGTCAATAGTTGGAGATTTTATCATTTCAACCAAAATAATTGTTTCTTGATTTGACGAATAAATCATAACAAAATCAATCCAACTCAGGTCTTCTTGTTTTTCAAAGATGTTTTCAACTAACTTCTCCTCCGAAATAAACCTTCGCTCCTTTAATATTTTTAGTCCTAAATCTCTGTTAAAATTATTAGTTGAAGATCTCATCTTGTCAATCACAACATAATGAGATATTAACTTAACATCTTCTGAAAGTGAATTTGTACAACATTGTGATACAATTGAGAAAACACCTTCGATGCATTTTCTCACATTAATTTTTATTTCAGCAATTTCCATGTTCTCGGAAAGTTGTTATGGAACAACCGATTTGAAGTTATTTACAATATTTGTTTTCAGGTGAGACGGAAATTGATATTCAACATGAGGGATTGTCGAACCTGAACTTATATTATAACCTGTATTAATGGTAACATCTCCATTATGATACATTTGATTTAATGTACCTCTAGAGATTGTCATTTGTTGAACCGTCCCTCCATCTCTGACGTAGGTTGCTGCATACTCGGGATTATCCGTCATGAATAAAGAACCTCCATCACCTTCGCTACCGGTTGTGCCCCCCAGCTCCTCCGGATATGCACCAACATAGATCAAGGTGGCTGGTCAGGATTTGCAATCCTGACCTTGTAGCCTGGGATTTGCAATCCCATTAATGCAGCTGCCTTTACCATACGAATTCAATGTTAACCAAGCCTTTTTCGCCCGCATAATCCCTTGCGGAACTGTACAAATATTCCTCGGGATTTGCCACCAGTTCAGCCTTTACCGGGTTGTTGCGGATATACTCCATTTTTTCTTCAAGAAACGCCGTCATATAATTCAAAGAATCAACAATCACGTGCTTGTACACCGGGCGCGTAAACAAATCAATCCATCCTACAACCGTCAACGTGAGGTAGTAAGTATATCCCGGCGATATCTTGTTGCGTATCCCCATAGGCGTGAAGGTATAAATTATTTGGCGGATGCGGATTGCAAATCCCCTGTTAATAAGTGGCTATTCCGGAAGCTACCACCCAGTAATCCGGCGTATACCACCCAGGTTGAGTAACTAAATCGAAGAACTTATTTGACTGACAATATTACCGTTTTTTTCTTAAACTCTCACCTTTTAGTTCAAACCGGTGTGCCGTATAGACGATCCTGTCCAGAAAGCTGTCGGCCACGGTGGGTTCGGAAAAGACATCAAACCAACTGGCCACCGGCAACTGGCTGGCAATAATGGTTGACTTTCGGGCATGGCGGTCCTCGATGATTTCCATCAGATCCAGTTGCTGTTGTCCTTCCAGTGGCGATAATCCAAAATCGTCCAGGACAAGCAGCTCTGTTTTGGCCAGTTTGTCAAAAACCCGGGTTATAGTGCCTTCCAGTCGGGCAATCTTTAGTTTCATCATCAGCTTTTGCATATTAAAATACGCTACGCTATAGCCCAGTTCGCACGCTTTCAGTCCCAGGGCCGAGGCCAGTGAACTTTTGCCGACCCCGGTTAGTCCGACAATGATCACGGCCTCCCCGTTCTTGATGTAATCGCCCATGCCCAGCCTTGTCAACAGGGATTTGTCGATTCCCCTTGCCGGGTTGGTGTCGATTTGATCCAGGCTTATCCGGTAACGAAAGCGGGCATTCTTTTCCAGCCGGCTGAACCGGTTCATTTTACGCTGGTCCTGTTCTGCCTGGAGCAGCAGGGCCAGCCCGTCTTCCAGGGAAAGTTCTGTAGTTTTTCTTGTCTCAATTAATGTTTTCCAGCAGGCGGCCATCCCTGACAACCGAAGCCCGCTGAGTTGGGTGATCATTTGATCCATCTTCTTTTCATTTTTGGTTTGTACTCTGATTATTTTCCTTGATTATTGATAGTCTCCCCGGATGTTTCCGTGTTTGGGGAGTTTCTTTATGGTTGAAGGCTTATCCGATGTCATCCTGTTTTCGATTCGCCTGCGAACAAACTGATAACTTGGTATGCCGTTGGCAACGGCCACCCGGCAGGCTTCTTCAAAACAGAAGGGATCGGTTTTGCGTTGAAGGCTCAACAACCCCTCACAGCGTTTGTATAAAACCTCGGGCGTTTCTTCCTTTGCAAACATCATCTTCATCAGGCAGAGCAGGCCATCTGACCGTTTGCGGGCCAGGTCCATGTAGTACCCGGGGCTGCGGTCCATGTAATGCTGATGGGCCGATGGCATGTGCTCCCGCACGAGCGTATATCCGAAACCGATGGTGCGCCGGTGAGTGGCAACCAGCTCTGATTTGCAATAGATCCGCACCAGGGTACGGGTATAAACCACACTGGCCTGTTCCCCGGTGCAGGCGTAAGGAACCGAATAATAGTGTTTGTCCCGTGCCAGGTAAATACAACTGTTTTGCTGCACCCTCAGGCTCGCATAATAACGGATATCAAAACCTGACAGGGGCAAGGCTTTTAACAGTCCTTTTTCATCGGCCAGAAAGTGTTCTTCGCGGCTGTACTCCCGTTGTTGCATCCGGGTCTGGTTATGTTGCAGGATCTTTTCGCTGATCGCCCTGTTCAGGTCGGCCAGGGAAAAAAAGACATGGTTACGCAACCGGGCATACACCCGCTGGTAAACCAGCTTAACCTGGTTCTCCACCAGAGCCTTGTCTTTTGGGGTCCGCACACGCGCAGCCAGCACGGCAAAACCATAGTGGTTGGCAAAATCGTCCATCACCCGGTTAATGTCCGGTTCATACCGGTCGGTTTTGATCACGGCAGCCTTGAGGTTATCACAAACCACAATTTTGGGGACACCACTGAGTGCCTGCAAACAGCAGCCAAGTGCATAAAGAAAATTTTCCGTGTTCTGATGGGAAACAGCCATGGCAAAGCTGTAATCCGAGTAAGGCAGGGTAGCCACGAAAACATACGCTTTTATCGCTTCCCCGGTCTCACGATCAACGTAAGAGAGCGTATCCCCTGCAAAGTCGACAAAAAGTTGCTGCCCGGGCTGGTGGGTCAGCACCGCGGAAGATTTACGGGCTACACGCAACTGGTTTAAATGAAAGCAGAACTGGGAGTAGCTGTACCCCTGCGGGTGCTTTTCACGGTATTCCTGCCAAAGCAGTTTGATGGTCACGTGCCTGCGTTTGAGTTCTCCTTCAAGATAAGGGAGCATTTGTTTCAGCTCATTAAAGCGATCTTCCAGGTAGGCCGGGTTTCCGGCATGAAAACGGCCTTCCAGCACCGGATCATCCAGGGTAAGAAGCTCTCCGATATCCAGTTTCCCGGATGCTATTTTTTGCATGTAGTTGTTGACCGTCCCTTTGTAAATGCCGAGTTCTTTTCCGATCTGACGGTTGGACAGCCCGCTCTGATGAAGCCTCAAAATTTGTTTTAACTGACTCATAAGTATTACTTTTCTTGCCATAATCCGTGTGCTTGATTGGTTTTATAAGCACACAAAGTACTCGAAAAGTTACTCAGGGAAACCAGGTTAGTGGGTGCATATGCTCCGGATTCTGTCAGAACCCGCCAACGGGATGCCACGAAAAAATATCCACCTGTCTGCCATTGGATTAGCGGCCCATTTTTGGGTGGTCATGCTCCGGAATCCGTGCCGTTTTCTCCCGTTTTCGGATAACTTGCACCCACTGGGTGGTTATGCTCCGGAACCGGTCTGGCCGGGGCAGCGTGATTCCTTCAAAATCACATTTTACAACCTAAAATGCCCCAAACAACCCCGTTTTTGGGTGCATATCCGCCGGAATGTCATGTTTTTTCCTTTTGAAAAACGTTCATTTCCTCTGGATTCTTTCTAAATTACTGGGTGGTTGTGCTCCGGATTATCCATTAATAAGGTCAGGATTGCAAATCCGGTCCAGCAACCGCTGCCCTCGACATATCCCGCCGAGCAGGGGGATAAAGATAATATACTTAGATTTAAAAAGTTATAGCGAAAATAGTTTTAAAATAGTATTCCTTAAATTTGGATTACAACATAGAAGGGGCAGGTGGGGCTACTTTTTAGTTTTTCCGGCACATCGTACAATTGCACACCAACGATAGTGCTTCCCGCCACACAGGCCTGCCACTGATCACAGATCAGCGCCAGCGGGGGGGTAGCGGGACTTTTATTTTATACAAAGTAGTAGACTATTAGAAATAACAAATAAATCAAAGCTATTGCATCGAAAAAAACCTTTCGTATGATATTCGCAAAAAAAACAATAAAAAGATATACAAAAAAATAAAGGTAATTAATCTCAACATTTTTTATTTGACATGCCGTATATAAGTAGACTATTAACGCAGATAATAAAATTGTAAGAGTTAGATAGCCAATCTTATATTGCTTTGTTTCCCTTTTTAGTGCCATCTTAACTGTGATTTATTGAACATTATTCAACTCTCTTAAGAACTTCAAGTAAATGTGATACGGCATTGTTGGTGCTCCGTTTACAGTTGTGTGATACCAACCAATGGATGAGCCATCAACTGCATTAAACAGCATTGCCCTCGGAATTGCTCCTGGAGCATCAATATTTATCACATACATTCCCATTCCTTGCCCATTTTGCACATAGTTTTCATATTTCATCTCAACAAGATGTTCCTGTCCTTGAACCGTAATTGCTAGACCTCCAGTAACTGTCCCTGCACCTGAATTAACCATTCCTAAAACCCAAAGTCCTACTCCTTCCACCATATATCTTGCAACTAACTTATTCTTACTAAAAGATTGTTTTGGGAATAATTGGGAAGAATTCTTGTCAGCAATGTATCCTGCATTATACTTACCAAACAAATTAGCAACATCGTTCCATCTGCTTTTTGATGCATTCCCTCCAAATTGATAATCATCGACCGCATTCCAAGCCATGCCGAGCGTGATGGGGTCAACGTGCCAATTTCCTGGCTTACCCGTCACTACAACATCAGGCAAAAGAATCCCTGGTAATCCGGCATTATCAAAAGGTTGAATAAATTTCTGATAATATTGATTTTCCTGTGCGGTAATATATTCTCTTGTTGCTGCCATTTGTGCTTGGGATTCGGCTAAAAATTGGGCGTACTCCGGCGACCTGTACCCCGCACTCCCTAAAGACAGCCATTGCTCATTAGTCAGCCCATCGGCGCCAACCTGCCGTCCATACCACTCGGCATACATTTGGGCATATTCATCTTCTACTTTCTTTTTTTCCTCTTCTTCGTCCTTGCTAGTCCAGCCGCTGGGGTCGGTATAGCGCAGCGGGTTATTTAAACAGTACGAGTACCTATTGTAGCTTTGGCTATTGGTGGGGTCCTGCACCTGGTTGTCCGGAAGCCCCCTTCCCGTTCCCCCGGAGGGGGAAAGCTTTACTTCTGCTCTTTCAAAGAACGCGTTGCTCAATTTAGCAAAAACTTAAAAAGAAGCTGCCGGTAAGAACAGCTTCTTTTTGCTTATCAATTTATTTCATATTGTCGTTGCAAACGACAGAAAGCGAACCCCTCGTTTCCGCTAGCGCTCAAACGAGGGGTAGCTGGGGAAGCAGGGGATAGGTAATTTACCGAACAAAATCTAACCTACAACTTTCACCTTCTTTTGCTACTGTTACGTACAAAACAACCTGTTTCTTTACGGGATTATCAGGGGTTACAGGGTATGAATCAACTATATATGAGACAATATAAGTATTCTCTTTGGTTGTGTCTTTTATAATTGTCATAGTTTCTAATGATTCAACATCTATGCCCCAGTCATTGGTTAAAAAATCATGTCCGTCCTCAAACCATTCTTTTGCTTCTTTTCGTAGTTTTTGAGTGCAATATTTTTCCTGTAACGAGTCTATTATAATGTAATGGTCTTTAGGAAGAGGAACAGGCTTTATCGCCCATATCTTACTGTAGTTTGTATAAAACTCTCGTAGCATGGAGGTACATTTATCACCTGCATTATCCTGAGCATTACAACCACTAATTGAAAACATCATAAAGGTTGCAAATAAAAATAGTAGTCTTTTATAAATCATAACTTCATTCTAAATTATTTATGGATAGGTTCCAAAACGATAAATCTGAAAGGCTGGTTGGTTTGTTCGATACCCTCCCCCTGGCCAAAAACTATTTTGGTAAAAATTAGATAGCCATTGTGTTCCATTGTACATCTGAATATGACCATATGGTATTCCATTGGCATCAGACGTACCTCCTGGATAGCCTTGAATTACTGCAATATCGCCCGGCAAATAATTTGTAGTATTGACTGGACTGAACCCCGCCCCTTCTAAAAAAGGACCATATGCCCTTGCAGGTACCGGTGTTTTTCCTAAAAATGCATCACGTTGTAATCCAAACCCAGCTTCTAACGAATATCTAATAAATCGTGCACAGCTTGACCCACAACCTGCAGCCTTAGCTGCTGGGTATGAAGGATAAGAGTTTTGGTTTAACGAATTTACGGCTGCATCCACATTATATGTATTCCTCCCGCCCTGGGCATTCCCTCCAAACTGATAATTATTAACGGCATTCCAAGCCATACCTTGTGTAACCGGGTCAACATGCCAATTACCAGGCTTGCCCCTCACTATGATATCTGGCAAAGAAATCCCTCCCGTAAGGGGTTGGATAAACTTCGAATAATATAAATCGTTTTGTTCTGCAATATATTGTCTGACTGCTACCATCTGGGCTTGGGATTCTGCCATAAATTCGGCGTATTCTTGCGACATTTTTTCCATCTCATACTTGGCCCTGCTTGCATCATATCCATCATTTATTGTAATTGTGCTTACCTGCCAGCCACCCTTACCGTCTGGCGTAACTACACTGAAGGTACTCCACCCACTCGGGTCGGTATACCGTAGCGGGTTGTTCAGGCAATAGCTGTAGCGGTTGTAGCTTTGGCTGTTGGTGGGGTCCTGCACCTGGTTATCGGGGCTCAGGAAGCGGCCCAGCACGGGGTCGTACATACGTCCGTTCATGTTTACCAGTCCAAACTCGGGCAACATTTCGTGCCCGGTGTAGCCGCGGTAGCATATATTAATGCCAAAGCTATTAAAATTTTGGTAATTCCATGTATTCGGGTCGCGGTAACGGCCCCAGGCATCGTAGCTGTATTCCTGGGCCAGGGTTCCGTTGGGGTTGAGCAGGGCCATAATGGAGCCCAGGTGGTCGGTGGCCACATAGTACAGGGCAGGTGTGCCCACCAGGGCGCCCGAGCTGTTGAGGGTCTCAATGTAAATGGCGGCCAGGCCGTTGCCCCCGCCTATGTAGTGGATGCGCCTGCTGCCCGCGGGCGTAACTTCCAGTTCGTAATTGCCCGTGTAGTAACGGGTAAGCACGGTTGCGCCATCTTTTTTCACCACCATTTTGCACCGTTCCTGGCTTACCCCATAGGTTATTTCGGCGGTATAGGTTCCCTGGGTTATGGTGGCCACCTTGTTAAACGAGGTATAGGTCAGGTTCTGCCTGAGCGACGACAAGGTGCCAGGACTGTCGTACAGGGCGCTGACCCCTGTTTCGCCGGAGGGGTACATGTACGTGCCGGCATCGGTTTTCTTCAAAATATTGCCATTGGGCATATAAATGGTCTTCTGCTGGGGCAGCCCGGTGGCGGTAACCGTGGTCAGGCGGTCAAAACTGTCATACCCGAAGCTTTCGCTCTTGCCGCGTTTGTTGTCGGTACGCGAGCTTAAATTGCCCGTGGTACTGTTGAATGCATAGCTGTAGTCGAACACATTGCCCACTTTAATGCCCGAGGGCATGTGGGTAGCGTCGAACGAGTGGGTGCAGGCAATAGCCGCCCCAAGGGTAAAGGTCTCCACCTGCCCCGTGGCGTTTACCGTGTTGGCTGTCCACAAGGGCGAACCGTCGGCTTTGGTCACCTTGCTCAGGTTGCCGTACGTGTCGTAAACGTATTTCACCTGGAAGCCCGAGGGATAGGTTTCGGAATTGACCCTGCCGTTGGTATCGTACCCGTATTGCCGGGAAAAGCTTAAACTGCCTATGGTTTCGGTACTGGTGTTGAGCCGCCCAAGGGTGGGTTCGTACTGAGCCTCGATTTTATGCACAAGCGCCCCCGTTTTATTTGTTAAGGTGGCGCTAAGCAGCGCACCGCGCGACTGTTTGGTAAAATCGTCCTCGTATTTGAAGACAAGGCTTCCTTCTTCCGTTGTCTGCGTATCAACGCGCCCAAAGCCATCGTACGTAGCGCCCGTTGCCTGGGCGGTTGTCTGGCCTTCCTGCTTTTGCGAAATAATGCGGTTCAGCGCGTCGTAGCCGTATTCGGTGGTCCCGGCATTGGCATCAATCAGCGATGTTTGGCGTCCTTTGGCGTCGTAACCGATAGAGCTTACCATATCGCAGGCCGCAATTTGGGTGGGCCCGAATACGCCGTTGGTAAAGTTGACGGTATTGCCCCCCTTGTCGGTAGCCGATGTTAACTGGCCGGCGCCATTGGTCGTGCTGATGGTTTTAGAGCCGTCGGGATTGGTCACGGTAACGGTAAGGCCGCTGGGGTCGTTATTGGTTGCGGAAGTGATTGGGGCGCTGTAGCTGTAACGGGTGGTGCGGCCCCGGTTGGTCACCGTTTCGAGCTTTCCGTACACATTGTAGCTATAACTGGTGTATTCCGGTGTGCCCCCTGTATAGTGCTCACTTTGCTTTTCGAGTTGCCCTTTGGCGTTGTACACCCTGTCGACGGTAATGGTCGCATTGTTAAAGCCTTTGGTTTCGGTTTTGATGGCCCGGCCCAAACAGTCGATATGGGCGGTGATTGTTGGCTGGCCGGGAGCCGTGGCGGTAACGCTGTACAGCGCCCCGGTAACCGCGCTTGTGCCGTACGATGTACTTGTCTTCCGGCCGTCGGGTGTGGTGGTGTCTTTCAGTCGCCCCCAGGGATCGTACGCATAGCTGGTTTTGTTCCCCAAATCGTCCACCGCTTCGAATAGTTGCCCAAGCGTGTTGTGATGATAGGTAACCGAGCTTGTTTTACCGTTTGCCGAGGTGCTAATCCCGCTTACATAACGGTAATTGGTTTCGTAAGTATATGTTTTAACCGAAGTGCTAATGTTTGGCGACGAGGTTTTGACCCAGTTAAGCGCCCCGTTTGCATAATAGCCGTATTCGGTGGTCACATCGTCGGACAGGCCCCCCGAACGGGTTTCTTTGGTAAGCAAACCGTTGGTGTAGGTCCGGTTGATTGTTTCGGTCGGGGTACTTTGGCCGCTGATTGTTTCGGATGAACTAACTGTAGCGGCGTTGCCATAACTGTCGTAATTGGAGAAGGTTGTTGTTACGGAATGAACGCCTGTGGCACTAACCACCGATGCCAGCGTACCGTAGGAACTGAAGGTTGATGTTGTTGTGGTGGAAATATCGTAGGGCAGATTGGAGGTTTCGATAACTTTACCGGCATAATTAAACGAAAAGAAATAGCATCCCTTTTGGTAGGGGTAGTAGTAGTTTATGGTTTTTTCGTAGCTACCTAAGCTTGTAAATCCATTTTTATTACTGGTATTGAAGCGGATTGGGCGGTTTTGGGAATCGAAAGCCGTTGTCCGCTCCTGCACATTGCCCGAAAGGTGGTCGGTTACCGTTACTTTGGTAAAGCCCAGGAAACCAAGTCCTACTGCGCTTGTAAGCGGCTCAGCAAACACATCGCTTTCGTACGACAGTAAGGTGCCGGTATTGTCGGGGGAGTAGGTTTTAATCGTTGCGGCTACTTCAGCCGGGCCGCCCCCCGTTACCGCATTGCTGCTTATAATGACAGTATTTCCCAGCGTGTTGACCATTGATTGGTAAGTGTAATAGCTTGTAAAGTTTTTTTGGGAAACGGATAAGATCGGTTCGTTATTGTCCTTTTTTTCCACCAAACTGAACCTGAAATTAGAGTTCGAGTCGGCTGTAAGCCTGTACATACTTAATTTTGGTAGTGCATTGTCATCGTCGGTACTGACAGACTGGATATATAGTTCCATGTTTCCTTCGTTGTCCGTATCCCAACCAATCAAACAAGTCGGCAGGTCTTTCCCGAACCCAATATACTGGCTTGTTATAACACTGCTGTTGTTCATATAGTCGAGCTTTACAGTATTGTTTTGTCCTGTGGCATCCAAAACAATAGTTGCCTTAACCGCACTCATTAAAACAAGGGGATTTACACTTATCGGAACAGAATTGCAGGTCAACGAAACTGAAGTCCCCGAATTCGGATAAGACAGATATCTCTTCCAATTAGCGGCAACTTGGTTAATTTGCACATTGTTGTTGTTATATTCGGTAAGCGTATTAAGCCGGCTTGCAGCGTTAATCGTGGTATAGTTCAACTGGTAGCTCCGCATTTTTACCGCACCAAAATAAACATTGACGGTTTGGAGCAGCGATTTATAGTTTATTTTGGAATTTTGCACCAAACGATAACTCACATCGGGGCGGGAGGTGTACACGAACTCTATTTTGTTGCCCGCGTATTCTGCTTTGTCCAGGCGGGTTTCGCCATTGCTGCTGGTATAGGTATATACAATGGTATTTCCGCCTTTGTCGGTTACCTTTTTTAAATACCAGGTAAACGCTTTGCTTGCGTTAGTGGGCACCAGGCGCGAATCGGCTGTGTTTCCGTATTCGAGCGTTGTTCCCCCTTTGGTCGTTACGATAAAACCCCCGTCGCTGGTAGTGCCCGATGCGAATGCAACCGATTTAAAGGCTTCGTCCTGCGTGTTGTAGTCGCGGGTAGCACCTGCACCCCAATTCCGGTCGTATAAACGCTGGCCGTCAATGGCATACTGGTCGGAAGTTGTAGAAACCGCCTGGTCATAACCATCGAAATAGCGTGTTTTGCCAATCCGGGTAATCGACGAAATGCCGGCAATGTCCCAGCCGCGTCCCAAGGGGCCTTCCCCGGCCAAACTATTATAGGTAACTGCAAACGATGGTTGAAGCCCGTTGGCGCCTGCCGGGCAGTAAACGGGCAACTGATAAGTGGCCGCCCCGCCGTCCGATATGCCCGCCAGCCCTGTTGTGTTGCCTTCGGGCGCTTTTGATTGGGAATATGTAGTTAATGTGGCAACTGCGAGTAACAGTGCCGTAAATAGTTTAATGCTCTTATTCATAATAATGCTTCTTTGGAATTAATATTTGATAAGCTTCCAGCTCTGTTTGTCGTTCCCGTTTTGGTATATCAACAGATACTGTCCGGCGGGCCTGGCCGACAGGTCAATGGTGTACCGCTTGGTCAGGGTATTGCCCGAATAAACCACCCGGCCTGTTAAATCGGCAACCAGCAATGAGCCCGGCACCTGGTCGTCAAATTCTGAAAATTCGACCGTTAACAAACCCTTGGTTGGATTGGGATACAGCTTAATAAAACTATCGTCTTTTTGTTTTTCGGGAGCAGGCTTGTCCGCAATTGTAGCCGATTTGACCCCTCCTCCCAAAATCGGGCGGCTTAAACAATTGCCCCTGTCGTCGTAGGTAAAACTGTAACTAACAGGCAGGGGTAATGCAATACCGTACAACACGACTTCAAAAACCAATGGATCCATACTATTAATCATTGTAGGGCTTATCCTTATGTAGCTTACAGCTCCCGTATAGCTTGGTAAAATGGTCAGCGTTGGTGTGCACAATGAAGGATTGGTATTATTGATTGTTTCGAGCACATCACCGTCGACCGAGAATAATTGCACCTGGTAATTGGTGCAGGGAGGGCCAAAGTTTAGCTGTATGCCTGATACCCGATAAGGTTGGCTCGGCAGGCTAACTTGCAGCCAGGATGAAGGCGGCGCTGTCCAATAAGTTGAGCTATTTCCGTCAATTGCTTTTTCTGCCCCGCTTATTGCAGGATTGGCGGCGCTGCCCGATGTTGCTGTTAATCCCGTGATGTACGAGTAGATTGGCTTCACTTCGGAAATACTAATTGGTATTTGGTATGTAGAGGAATACTTATCCGTAAATATTTTGATTTGATTGACCAGGCCCCCGTAGTCCGATTGAACGGTTATTGATATCGGGCCGCTTGAATATTCGGCAACCGGGACTTCTTTTGCCAATACGCCATCTTTTAAAAACTGGACTTTGCAATTTTTCCAGGGTGTTTGAAAGTCAATTTGTACACCCCATACCACATTGGAAATCGACAGGTTAAGTTGCAACCAGGCCGATGAAGACCACGTTAGCCAGGAGGTGTTGCTGTTCCCGTCCAGTACATTGGCGGGCGGAAAGGCAACAGTTGAATTGCCACCGGGTACCGGGTCGCCAATATTGACAAAAGTACTTGCCGTAGCTGTAATTACGGTGCCCGGGAGTTGCGCATGCGCCGTAAGGATACCAAGGCCAAGTATGGCCAGAAGTAAAATTTTTTTCATGTTGTTAAGGTTTTTTGGGGGATTTGCCTCGGTTAATCATCTGATTTTTGTTGTTTATACCAATAAATTTTTGTTTTCATATTTTTCGCCCCCTTGCCTCCCACGGTGCCTTCCAGCCTTTGGAAGGCACCGTGCTAAAGGCTGGAAGACAGGCTTCCAAAGCTTGGAAGGGACTGTGCCCTTATAAGGGACAGTTTTGCAGTTACAGCACTGCCAGCTCGGCGGGCAGGCTGCCTTTACGCAAACTTTTGTTGTTATGCACCACTGCACGCACCTCAACCCGATAGGTCCCAGCCGGCAGGGCAGGCACCAAAAAGTCGAGCTGAGCAGGCTTGTTGCGCGAAACAACGGCCACGCGGGTTTCGCTGCCATTGGCTGCAACCAGGAAGATGCCCTGGGCGGCATCGGCCGGGTCGAACTTCAGGCGGCTGCCTTTCAGTTGGGCAATGTTGCCGGGAGTAAGCGCCTCGTTGCGGGTCCCGCTGCCCAGGTCGTCGAGGTAAAGCGGATCGGGCTTCGGGCTGGCCCCCTGCACACGGGCCACATTCACCCCGGCGACCATCTCTTTCAGACGGATGCCGGGACTTACATTGATCTTCACCGAGTGAACGGAAGGGTTAAAGCTCTCGTCCTCGCGGGTAAAAACGCCTTTCACCGACAGCGAAAGGTTAAACAGGGGCGTGTTCACGGCAAAGCCGTTTTTTACCAATTGTTCAAAGGCCAGGGCGTATTCTTCGAAAACGGCCAGGGCCTCTGCCTTGGTTACCGTTGAACCGCGGCTGATCATCAGGTCGATTACATCGTCCTGGGTTTTGCTTTGCTGGTTTTGCACCACCGCCATGTAGTCGGTCGGGTCGGTGGTCAGGTGGTTTTCAAACAGGGCATAGTTTAATGCCATCATCATTGGTTTTTTGGATACAATATGATCATCAATATAATACAGGAGGCCGGAGATGTTATCTTTTGAGAAAAACATTTTCCTTGACCTGTTTAATACAGGGCTGTCCGTCGGGCATGTTTACCGGTTGGACAAGGGTTAATTGACTGGTCGGAATAACGTTATACCGAATCGATTAAAATAAATTCATTTGTTAATCATTCGGGTCCAATAAAAGTACCCCCCCCCCATGAATGTGTTGTTAATCAGGAATATTTTGTTTAGAAAAATTTGGATTTCGTTCGTCAAAGACAGGGATTCAAAAACACCCCTAAAAAGTATGCTTTCGTTGTAAAAAACGAACATTTCAATTTTGGTGAACAAAATAATACGGGTGAAAAAAGTGAAAAGAAGTGATCGGTAATCGGTGATCAGTAAACGGTAAACGGTAAACAGTGAACGGTGGTCAGTGTGCAACGGAGGATTTGGTTGGTCATTGGATAATTGGTCATTGCAGCATGGGGCTTGGGGCATGGGGCTTGGGGCATGGACTTGCTCTCTGCGTTAAAGAAAGTGACAAAGTACCTGAGTGGCAAAGTAACAAAGTAAAAGGCTGCTTGTTACCGTTGTCCGTTCTCCATTCTCCCGTCTCCGGTAATTGCTCCGTGCTCCACGCTCCATGCCGTATTTACGCCTTCGTGTTTAAATCTTCTTCTGTCGGCCCTGGTGGGTGCGGCGCATGAGTCCCGGGCGCTCTCCCGTCTCCCGTCTCCATTCTCCGTTAATTGGCCATTACAGCGTGGAGCATGGGGCAAAGGGCTTGGAGCTTGAAACTTGTAGCTTGGAACTAAAAAGTACCCGATCAGAACCGGGACTGAACACTGTCACTGATTACTGATTACTGAACACTGGTCCTTTCTCTGTTCTTCTGCCTTCCCGCCAACTGTAAATCGCTGGTGCCGGGGCATTCTGTTCAACAGCTCCTCAAACCGGTTGATTTGGGCTGCAAAACAAATATGCTACCTTTACCGTTTCAACTTAAAATGAAGGAAATGAAAAGAAGGAGTGAGGTCATCATGATGATATTCGTAACAATCATAATGGGTTGCAGTGCGCCTAAAGTGATTGTTTCGCACCGGGCAAACGCGGAAACGGCAGAAGCGGAAGGTCGGTTTGAAGCGGCCACGCAGGCCTGGAGCCGGTATTTTGATCAGCAACTTGCCGCGGGGAGCGAAATCAGTCCTGAGGAATATGCCCGGGCAGCCAAAACCGCTTACCGTGCTAACGAGGTCGCCCTGGCCGAAAGTTGGTTCGGCATGGCCCAATACGGAAACTATGCCGACCCCGGGATGTATAAGGCCCTGGCAGCCATTTACCGGCAGCAAAATAACCTGAACAAAGAATTGACGGTCCTGGAAGCCTATCAGGAACATTACCCGGAGCAGGCCGATACGGCCGGGGTGAGCATCCGCCTCTTTGACCGGTATACCGGGATGGGAAATAAGGAAAACGCGCTGAAAATCTGGCCATTCATAAGTGCAGAAAAACGAAAAGAGGAAAAATACCTCAACCAGTATTTTTTGATTCAACGTCAGCTTGATCAAAAAGAAAGCTGCGACACCATTGCCGGGCAATTGCTCGAAATCAACCCGAAACATGTGGATGCCCTCGAATGGCTGGGCGATAAATATTACCGAATGGCAGAAGATCGCTACCAACGCGAAATGAAAAAATATGAAAACAAGCGTACCCACGTGCAGCATCTCCAGCTTGTGCAGGAACTGAAGCTGGTGACAGCCGATTTCCAACAGGCCTTGACCTATTTTAAGGTGTTGTGGGAAATGAATCCCGGGCCCAAATATGCGCCTTACCTGGTTAATATTTACACCCGTTTCGAAAATCCCGAACAAGCCAACTATTACCGGAAATATTTAGAATAAAGGATTGGCGCCCGGTTGAGGTCGGCATTTTGTCCGTTCGAATTTTAGGAATTTGATTTATATCTTTGTTATGCTATTAGTAAGCCGGAAAACCGTATGGTAAACAAGTCTGAAAAATGGGACCGTTCCCGCTTTTACCATGCAAAGGACCAAAGCCTGATTTTAATAAAGCTTTTTCTCCTTGCAGGTATTTTTCTTTTCGCCGTACCGAGCCAGGCTCAGTACTGGGATACAAATCCGTCAACAAGCCCGGAAAAAAAATCACCGACCGTAATTAACCTGAAAAGCTTGCCGATCGAAGGTTTTAATTTTTGGGAAGATGAATTTAAGGGACACTGGGCAGGCATTCACCTGGGACTTAACGGACTGGCACGGGCCGACTATTCGATGTACCCCGACGATGAACAGGATTTTCTGGACCTGAACCTGCTTCGTTCGACCACCTTTCATGTCAACCTGTTTCAACTGTCGAAAGGATTACAGCATACGCGGAACACCATCGGGCTGGTAACCGGCCTGGGCATGGAGCTTCAAACCTATTACCTCGATAAAAACACCAGCTTCGTGGCCGGTGATTCGCGCATTGAACCGGTTCAGCTTTATTTTGACGCCAATCAGAAATCGAAGTTTTCGTCGATTTACCTGAACATGCCGCTTTTGCTCGAGTTTCAGGTTCCCCTGAAACACTATAAAAACCGGCTGTATTTGTCCGGCGGAATCACAGTGAGCAGGCAATTGGGCTCGCACACCAAAATCAAGTACCGTAAGAATAACCAAAAGCAAAAGCTGAAAACCCCCGACGATTTTTACACGCACGATTTCCGCTATTCGGCAACAGCGCGTTTGGGCTACCGTTGGGTCAATCTGTTCGCGACTTACGACTTGAGGCCCTTGTTTGAGGAAGGTAAAGGCCCCGAGGTGTATCCGTTTTCGGTGGGCCTTGCACTGATTTTGTTCTAAACCGGGCGAAATCCTGATCTATTTCCTGTGTGGCAAACCGTAGAAATTATATTTTAGCCAATAAAAGAAGATATCCATGAAACTGTTACTGATCAGCAATTCAACCATGCCGGGTGAGGCCTACCTGGACTACCCCAAACAGGAAATAAAAAAATTCCTGGGCGAAAAACCGGTAAAGGCCCTGTTTATTCCGTATGCCGCGGTCACCTTCACGTATGACGAATATGAACGGAAAGTAAATGAACGTTTCGCCGAAATCGGTCATTCGGTGGTGAGCATCCATCATGTTGAACAGCCGGAACAAGCTGTGGAAGACGCTGAAGCGATCGTTGTTGGCGGAGGCAATACCTGGCAACTGGTTCGTTTGTTGCACGACCGGAACCTGATGCCATTAATTGCCCGAAAAGTGAAGGATGGCATTCCCTACATCGGCTGGAGCGCCGGATCGAATATAGCCTGCCCAACGCTGCGCACAACCAACGATATGCCGATTATCGATCCGACCAGCTTCGCCACTACCGGCTTGGTCCCTTTCCAGATTAACCCGCACTACCTGGATGCCAACCCCGACGGGCATGCCGGCGAAACCCGCGAACAACGCATCGAAGAATTTCTGGAAGTAAACCCGGATGTATATGTGGCCGGGCTTCGTGAAGGAACCATGCTGAAACTGGAAAACGGACGGCTGGATCTGATTGGTCCGCGTACCGCCCGGATCTTCAAAAAAGGGCAAAAACCGCGGGAGTTAGCCGCCGGAGACGATTTTAACTTTCTACTGGAAAACTATTCTCCGAACCGGTAGCCAATTCCTGATTCGGTAATCAGTAACACGGGTTTCGACGGGTTGTCTTCGATCTTTTTCCGGAGTTGCGCAATAAATACCCTCAGGTATTGGGTTTGTTCAATATAACCGAAGCCCCATACCTCTTTCAGAATATACTGATGTGTCAGCACACGTCCCTGGTTTTTGGCCAGTAAACACAACAATGAAAATTCGGTAGAGGTCAGTTTTAAGATCTCGTCGTTTTTTCGGGCAACATGGTTTACCAGATCGATCGCCAGTGAACCGAATTCCAAAACCGGGGCATTGTCTTTTTTTTCGCCCGACCGGATGGCTGCCCGGATACGGGCAAGCAGCTCGCCGCTTCTGAACGGTTTGGTCAGGTAGTCGTTTGCCCCGCTGTCCAACGCGGTGATGATATCTTCTTCCGAGGCCCGTACCGATAAAACGATCACGGGTTTGCAGAACCATTCCCGTAATTTTTTTAAGATTTCCTGTCCGTCCATATCCGGCAACCCGAGGTCGAGAATAATTAACGAGGGATGATGTGTTGCGGCATCAACCAGGCCGTCTCTGCCGTTTGATGAATGGATAATTTTATACCCGCTGGCAGAGAGAGTTATTTCGAGCAAGCGGCGAATCTGCAATTCATCGTCAATAATCAATATGGTTTCCTGTCCGATCATTGGTTTTGGAGTTGGTTTTTTTCTATCCCGGGGTTCTCAGAAGGTATCCGAATGGTAAACAGGGCTCCCCCGTTCGGCCTGTTCTCAACCGATATAATGCCTTTGTGCGCCTCAACAAATCCTTTTACAATGGATAAGCCCAAACCCAGGCCGCCTGTTTTACTTCCTTCGACCCGGAAAAACTTTTTAAATACATTTTTCATGGCCTCCTCGGGGAATCCCGGCCCCCGGTCCATGATCTGCATGATAAGTTCGCCGTCTTGATAAGACATATTCAAGCCAATGGCAGATGAAACCGGGGCATATTCACATGAATTGAACAAGAGGTTGTACAGGACCTGTTCCATCAGCCCGAAATCGATTTTCACCAGGGGCATCTCTTCCGGAACGGATATTTCGAGCGAGAATGGTTTCAGTTCGTCCTTCAGATCTTCCGTCACCTTGTTCACCAGGTCATTCAGATCGTACCAGTCTAACCGGACTGAAATGCGCCCGCTTTCGAGCCGCGACATGTTCAGCAGGTTTTCAATAAGCCGGTTCAGGCGCAGAGAAGCTGTGAAAATTTCATGAAGCAAGGCCGACCGGACATTCCGCGGGTGAGGCGATGCCAGTAAGGTATCCGCCGCTCCAAGGATTGTGGCAACAGGAATTCTCAATTCGTGGGAAATGGAATTGAACAGGGTTTTGTACAGCTTGTCCGATTCATCCAGAAACCGGGCTTTCTGCGCCAGTTCACCCAGAAATTCACGCTCAAGGGCATTGGATATTTGTGCCAGGTAGGTATCCCAGAATACTTTTTTGTCTCCCTGAAGCTGCCGGTCAAGATTAATGGCAACTACTCCGGGATTGATCCGGGTGCCCCGCAAAGGAAAAAAGGTGTAGTTTACAGCAGACCGGACATCCGTGAACTTACCGGCTTCGCGGCAATGCTGAAATACCCAGTCGGCCGCCTGGTACTCGTCCTGCGAAAGTTTCTTCTCTTTTTGCAAGCGTCCCGACGAAAGGAGCACGTTGTTCCCGTTCTGCATGATGAAAAAGGAATCGGTTGAGAAATGAGTTTTAATGTCTTCGATGGCCACGCCCAAAACTTCATCAATTCCACGGGCTTTCGATAGTTCTTTTGTTAGCTGGAACAGGGCATTGGTACGTTTTTCCCGGTCGCGTGCCAATCTTTCCTGTTTACGTACCCGGGTTGTCAGTACGCCGTTCAGCAGGGCAATGATGAAAAACATTCCGAACATCAGGATGTCTTCAGCTTTATCGATGTGAAAGGTATAATGGGGAGGAATGAAAAAATAGTTCCACACCAGCGCGCTGAGGGTAGCGGCAAGCAAAACAGGGCCAATTCCCATGAAGGTCGCCATGAAGGACGTTACAAACAGGAGAATAAAAGAAACAACATGGTAACTTTGCGTGTTGGAAAGCGGGGCGCATATCAAAGCGGTCAGTCCGACGATAATCACCGAAAGAAGGTAGTGATCTGTCTTTGAATTAAACAGCGGCACGTATTTAAACCCGATGATTTTATTTTTATCCATGAGACCAAATTAAACGACAAATTTAAAGCTAAATGACGCCTTTTCATCATCTGCCGGTTACTTTCAGACAATCTTTGGTCTTGTACCCCAAAAAATGGCCCGGATCAGGGCAAATACCGGAATAATTTCAAGCCTTCCGGCCCACATCTGAAAAATGTAAACCAGTTCGAGCACCCGGGGCATGTCCGGATCGGTAATTCCGGATGACAGCCCGACAGTTCCCTGCGCCGAGGCCGACTCAAACAGGGCATCGGCAAAGCTGAAACTCCCTTCGGTATATATGGCGGTGATTATTGACGAAGCCAGGACCAGCAGAAAGAACATGATGGCAAATGAAGCGGCTTTGGTAAATTCTTCATTCATCTCTTCGGGCAACATGGTTTTATTATTAAACCGGATTGCTTTCACGGTGTTCCCCGACAGAAATGCTTTGTTGATTTGCCACCGCAGCCCTTTTTTAATGATCAGTGCCCGGATCATTTTAATTCCCCCGACCGTTGCTCCCGAGGCCCCGCCTACAAACATCGCTGTTGAAACAATAAATACCACCGAAATCCAGTCCCAGCTGCCAATATCCGAAGTTTGCCAGCCGGTGGTCGACATGGCGCTGATAAACTGAAAAATGCCTTCACGAACGGGAGAAGGGACCACTTCGGCGCGGAAAAGCAGAACAGACTGGATGAGGCTTCCGAAAATGAAAGCAATCATCAGGCAGCGGGTCTGAATATCTTCCCAGAATTCACGGAATTTCCGCTCGTAAATCACTTTATAATAAAAAGGGATGGAAAAAGCGCCGAGCATCATGGGCAAGAGGTACAACATGTCCATATAAACGGAATGGTAGCCGGCAATACTGTCGTCCAGTGTGCTGAATCCGCCTGTCGACTGACCCGTCATGGCATGATTGACAGCGTCGAAAATATTCTCAAAAAACGGGTAATCAGGCAAGATCAGGAACGTGCCAATGATCAGGTAAACCACCGAAAACAGGGTAACAAACAGGTACACCTTCCAAATGGCCCTTGCCGTTTCGATAATTCTTGGCCGGAGCTTTACGCCGCTGGCTTCCGAGCCATACAATAAGAGGGCGCTTTTGCCCGAAGTCTGCTTGAACACGGCCAGGACCATCACAATAAAACCGGCGCCGCCAATCCATTGTGCAAACGAACGGTAAAAAAGGACCCCTTTGCCTACCGAAGGTTCGTGGATGGCCATCGTCAGACCGGTTGTTGTATAGGCGCTCATGCTTTCAAAGAAGCAATGCAGCGGATCTTTGAAATAAATCAGGCTTGAGAAGGTATATGCCGCTCCTTCAGGAATGAACCGGTTCATCACATCCACTGGAGTGATAAAAGCGATAATAAAAAACGGCAATCCCCCCATCAGGGTAATTCCCAGCCAGCCGGAGGCTGCAATAATCAGAGAATGATTGTATTGAGGTTCTTCTGCGTAATAAAATCCCTTGTACAGCATGAAGCCCGCTCCCGTGATGATGAATGCGGAAAGAAGAAAGCCTGAAACGGAGTACCATTCCGCGTAGATAACCGAGACAACGGCGGGAACAAGCAGGATAAAACCAAGCAGGATAAACAGGTTCCCGATTTGCTTAAAGACCGTTTTGTACGTGTTGCTCTTCATTTTTCTGATTCCTTCCCAATTATCTTTAATTCATTTTTCGGTATACCGACGGCGCAAACATGAGTAGTAAAGGGTATATTTCCAGGCGTCCCAATAACATCAGGATGGACAGCGTAATTTTTCCGGCATCGGGAAAACAGGACAAATCCAGACGGTGTCCGAAGGTGGTTAAGGCCGAAGCGGATAAAAACGCGGATTTTCCAAAATCGGGCGTAAAGAGGGAAAGAATGATTGTTCCCAATAAAAATGTGATCCCGAAAACACTGAATAAGGACAAAACCGACAGGTTGTCATCCCGGCCGATCAGCTTCCTGTTATATTTCAGGTCAGACGCGTTTGAAGGAGCGTTTGGATTCCTGAACTGCAAACTGAAGTTCCTGAAAAGGATCAGAAAACGCGACATCTTTATTCCGCCGGCAGCCGAACCCGTGCAACCCCCGATAAGCAGGAAAAAGAAAAGTAGAACCAACAGATAGTCCGGCCGGATGGAATAATCAGTAAGCGAATAGCCCGAAGAACTAATCACCGATGCCGTTTGAAAGATGCCTTCCCGGAAACTGCTTTCAAATCCGCCGCCTGGCTGAAAGCGCCTGATCCCGGTTATGAGTAGCGACAAAGTGAAAAAAATGATCAGGTAAATCCTGTTTTCTTCATTCCTGAACGCAATCCTGAACTTCCCGCTTACAATAAAATAAAAGATGATGTAGCCGACGCCGGATAAAAGCATAAAAAAGGCCATCAGGTACTGGATGTATGGCGGGTACGCGGCAAGGCCTTCGGCCTGAGGAGAAAAACAACCTGTTGAAACGGCGCCGAATGCGTAGCAAAAACTTTCAAAAAGATTCATCCCGCCCGAGTACAGCAAAACGACTTGCGCCGCCGTCAGAACACCATAAACCAGGACCACGCGTTTCATCACAAAGGCCGGGCCGGGAGTCGTTTGTTCTTCCGGTGAAAAGAGCTGATATCCACCAATATTCAGAGAGGGGAAAATTACGATAAACATCAGGATGGTCCCGATTCCGCCCAGCCAATGTGTAAGGCTACGCCAGAAAAGTATGGATTTTGGCAGCCGGTCCGTGTTGGTAAGAACCGACGAACCGGTGGTAGTAAATCCCGATGTTGTTTCAAAAAAGACGTCAACCAACGATGGAATTGTTTTGCTGACCAGGTAAGGCAGGCTTCCGGCCACGATAAGCGCCAACCACGAAACGCTTATTAACAGGATACTTTCCCTGTTGCTTGTTATTGTTTCGAATTTTTTACCGGAAACCGCGAACAGGAAACAGCCTGTCAGCAGCGAGATGAATGCCGGCAAATAAAACGGAGCCAGTGGCTCGTGGTAATAAATGCCGGAAGGGATACACATCAAAAAAGACAATCCTTCAACCATCAGGATCAGCGAAACCGTCAGCAAGAGATTATTAAAGCGCATTCGTCACTGTTTTTTTAATCGCCGGTGAATGCAAAGGTGCGGGCGATTTTATAAAGGCAGTGTAAATATTTTTGGCAAGGGTATAAAGATTTTATAAAGACTGTGGCTGTACGCCGGCTTCATAATTATTCGCCGGACGATGATCTCCGGTAAACAAAAAAGACCCGCGCATGGCGGGTCTTTTCGTTCTGTTTCCTGTTTTTTGTCAGAAGTTTACCAGGCTGATCCCGACGGTGAACGGAAAGAGCTCAGGGCCTTTATCGTCTTTAAACAAAGGCGAAAGGCTGTATGATGCAAATAAGGAGATATCTTTTAACCCGGCCCGTGCCACGGCGGCATACCTGAAGGGGTTGATATTGAAACTCCCCCGGTCTTTTGTTTTTGAATGGTCTGCTTTAATCTTGGTGTGCGAACCGATATTGATGCCCCCCATCATTCCGGCCGAGATGAAAAAATGATTGGAATGATCGTTAACCGGGATTTGCCACTCGAGCATGAGCGGAACGGTGAGGTAAGAAAGGGTTAACTTTGATTTGTCAAATTTCTCCGTTTCCACCGGTACCGGCATAACCATCCCGTCAATTTTATCGATGGTAACCTGATTATCGAAACGGTAATTGTTCATCGAAAAGCCCATGCCGGTGACCAGTCCGACGCGTTCTTCTTTCAGGCTGATGTTATACTCCAGAAAATTGATATTTACCTCCATTGATTTCGGTTGGTCCAGGTCCATGAAGCCGGTCTCATCGTAAAGGCTGTAATCTTCGTTGTAAAAACCGTTAAAGCCCAGTTCAAAACCGGCCCAATGCCCGTTAAAGCGTTTGTTTTTTTTCCAGTCCTTATCCCAGTTTTCGTCTTTGGTTACATTGATATTGGTTTTGTTATCTTTCTCAATGATTTCAATATTTCTTTTCCCGATGCGGATGGTGGTAGTGTCGCTGTGATAGTTGTCGCGTATGTTGATCCGGTCGTTCAACAGGCTGACTTCGGTTTTATCGGCATCCTCGGTTACTTCCAGAACTTTTTTGGTACTTGTTACCGTGGTTCTGGTTTGTTCCTGCGCCCAGGCGAAGGTCACCAGTAAAAGGGCCAGGTTAAATAAAAATAATCGTTTCATAGCAGTTATCATTTAATTTCTGACCTATGACGGCAGACCCCGGGATTAAGTTACAGCGCTTATTTATTTTTTTTGACGGGGATGGAAAAGGCAATCAGGCGGCTTTGAAAGTTAACTCCCGATATTTCTCCCCGGTTATTTTCTTCGAGGGCAAAACGTTCGTTGGAAATATTTTCGGCAGCATGCAGCCCGGCTCTTACCAGGTTCGAAAATGAAATGTTTTCTCCTTTTGGGGTATTGAGTATTTTGTGGGCCAGGTATTCATCCAGCTTGAGGTAATCCCGGGTGTTTTGCCCGCTTTGCCCTTGGTTTACGGATGCAACCGGCTTGGCCGGGCGGTCAGTAATCAGGCTTTTTGTCATCGGGGGGATCGGTTCGGGCGCCGGTTCGCGAGGGGGATATTCCTCAGCCGGCATTTCAGGCCCTTTTGCAGCGGGCTTTAGCGGTTGAACCCGGGCCGTGGTCGCGGCAGACGCTAGTTGCGCCGGTTCGGCTGTGATTTTGGCTGGTTGTTTTTCGATGGGTTCTTCCGGAATTACCGCCGGCTTTTCAACGGGTGCACCGGGTACTGACGTTTCGGGCAGGTGCCGGACGATTTGCTGCTCAGCGGGCCTGTCAGGGCTGTCGGGCCACAGGTACCAGCCGAGTAAACCGAGCAGCAGGATGGCTGCCACCCGGCCAAACCAGGGATACAGGTAGATTTCAGATTTCTTTTTCAGCAGCAAACTTTTATCAGGAAATACCGGGGCGGCATCAGGCCTCAGCCTGATCTGTTCAAACAGCCTGACTGTCTTTTGCTTTTCAGGATCGCGGGCAATTTCGTCGAGCAATGCCGATTGTTCGGCCTCAGACAAATCGCCTTCGATGTAAGCAACAAGGCGGTAATCGAATCCGCTTTCGGCGGCTGATCCGGTTTTTAGCAGTTTTTCTTTTGCCGGGAATGTCACTTCTGTTTTTGGAAGGCTGATCCCGTGGACAGCTTTCAGTTCTTCGGCCAGATCCGGGTTTTCTTCCAGAAAATCAAGAAATTCATCGACCAGACCGGGCGGGAGGTTCCCGTCGGTATAGTCGATAAAAAACGGCTCATAATTTAACCTGCTGATCTTCATTTTTTACACCAAAACATCCATTTTCCCGATATAATTTTTTAAGAAAACCCGGGCGCGGTAAATGTAAACCTTTACCTGGGATTCATTCAGACCAGTGATTTCGGAGATTTCTTTATACGAATAACCTTCGTAATCACGTAGCATCAGCACCGATCGCTGGTCGTTCGGCAAACGTTTAACGGCCTGGTTCAATACCTCATGCAGATCGGAATACTGCTCAACGTGAACATCTTCCGGCTGCCGGTGATCTTCCAGCAAACTTAGCCTGCTGTCTTTCCGGATGACATCGATCAACCGGTGGTAAGCCGTTGAATACAGATATGATTTTACTTTATCGGCTGAAACAAAATCGAGATGAAGCCAGAGTTTTTCATAGCTGTCCTGAACAATATCCCGTGCTTTTTCGTGGTCGCGAATATTTTTCAGAACAAACCTGAATAGTCCGTCAGCATGTTGATTTACAGCTTGGTTGTAGTCTTCAACGGTCATGGGGCTTTAGTCTGTACACCCGGTATGACGGATGAAGTTCTATTTTGTTACAGCCAGCAATTTTTCCAGCGAATCTTCTGAGCCCGAAATCTCGATTGCTTTTAGCAATGTATTATCAATTCTCTGGATAATCGGGAAGAAGCCTGCTTCTCCAATGATATTTCGGGCGATGTACGCCATGAGCTGGGTTTCAATGATTTTACCGGAAGCTTTCAAGCCGGAATCACTCCGTCCAACGCCTTTTTGCCCGGCATAGGCCACGAACTGTTCCAGAATTTTTTCTTTGCCCAGATAATCGTTAAACTCATCCGCCGTGCCCATTTTATTCAGCCTGTTCCGGTTTTTGTCGCTGTACTCGAAAGCAAAGTGGTACACCAGCGATTTCTGGGTAATTTTTGAGAAGTATTCGGAATAACCGGTAGTGTCGACAGGCACAAAATAATCGGGCATAATGCCGCCGCCGCCGTACACCACCCGTCCGTGTTTGGTTTCGTATCGCAGCGTGTCGGCAAAGCGGATGCTGTCAGCTTCCTGGAATTCGCCGTGGGCCGCACGGTTCATGATGTCGTGAAAATACTGGGGGTTTCCGTTTTCGTAAGGTTTTTGGATACTTCTGCCGCTAGGGGTATAATAGCGGGCAACAGTCAGGCGAAGGGCCGAGCCGTCGTGAAAGGGGATTTGCTCCTGAACCAGGCCTTTGCCGAAAGACCGGCGTCCGATAATAATTCCGCGGTCGTTATCCTGGAGCGCACCGGCAAAAATCTCACTGGCCGATGCCGAATATTCATCAATCAGGACCAGCATTTTTTTGCCAAACCATTTGCCTCTATTATCGGCGGTGTAAGTTTTCCGCGATTGGGAATGTCCTTCCGTGTAAACAATCAACTCTCCTTCATCCAAAAAATCATTCACCATCTGGATAACCGCTTTTAAATAACCACCCGGGTTTCCGCGCAGGTCGACAATGATTTTTTCGGCCCCCAGCTTATCCAATTTCGCGATGGCATCGCTGAATTCACGGTAGGTTTTTTCGGCAAAGCGGCTGACTTTCACAAAACCGGTGGATACATTGATCATGTAACTGACATCCACGCTGATAATCGGAATGTCGCCGCGGGTGATTTCGTAGGGGATCAGGTCGCTGATTCCCTTGCGTTTAATGCCAACGGTCACTTTCGTTCCTTTTTCGCCGCGAAGCAGACTTAAAACCGTTTCATTTTTGACGTTTATTCCGGCGATGACCGAGTCGTTGACGGTAACAATCCGGTCGCCGGGCAGGATGCCCAGCCGGGAAGATGGTCCGCCCGAAACCACATCGATCACCTGTACGGTATCGTTATGAACCGAGAACTGGACCCCGATTCCTCCGAAATTTCCCTGCATCTCTTCGTTCACTTCCTGCATGTCTTTGGCCGGGATGTAAGTGGAGTGCGGGTCGAGGTTTTGCAGCAGGCCGGGAATGGCGTCTTCGACCAGTTCGGAAGTTGAAATGGAGTCGACATAAGCGCTGGCGATTAAATCAACAATCGCGCTGAGCTTGTTGGATTTCGACATCGACATATTGTGGTAGCCTGCTACTTTAGGCGCTTTACGTAGATTATTGCCTAAAAAGATACCCACGATTACCGCCGCGGCAATCAGAAGGGGTAATAAAATGTTTATTCGTTTGTTCATGTTTTCCTGTTTTCTTTTTTTTCGGTCCGGTTGTTTATTCGTCTTCTACCTGCACCACTTCGATGTTGGCGCGCCGCAGCAGGTCAATTCCGTCTTCAAGGCGGTAGCTGTCGGTGAAAACCACCCGCTTGATCCCGGCCTGGATGATCAGTTTGGCACATTCCATACAAGGCGACGAGGTGACATACATGGTAGCGCCCTCACTGCTGTTGTTCGATTTGGCCACTTTTGTGATGGCGTTGGCTTCGGCATGCAGCACATACGGTTTTGTCCGGTTGTTTTCGTCCTCGCAGTTATTTTCAAAACCCGAAGGCGTGCCGTTGTACCCGTCAGAAATAATCATCTGGTCTTTTACCAGGAGGGCCCCAACCTGTCGTCGTTTGCAATATGAATTTTGGGCCCAGATGGCAGCCATTTTCAGATAACGCTGATCCAGCAGATATTGTTTGTTTCCCATTAGCAGATCTTTGTGGCCAAAAGTAATAAATGATCAGTCTTTATCTGAAAAAAGAATTACAAAAATACATATCCGTTCCGGGAGATTACAATTTTTTATTTTCAGGATGAGCGGGTTTTTGTCCGTGCAGGTATTTTTCAACGATATTGAGTAAGTCTTTCGATTTGATTGGTTTGGCCAGATAATCGTCGCAGCCCGACTGAAGCGCTTTCTCGCGGTCGTCGGACATGGCAAAGGCTGTTTGGGCGATCACGGGAATTTCCGGATTTTCAGCTTTGATCAGCTGGGTCGCCTCATAACCGTTCATCTCGGGCATTTGCAGATCCATCAAAATCAGGTCGATATCGGCTTCCCGGGTGAAAATATCCACTGCCTCCCGTCCGTTTTTTGCCCATAGAATTTGTGCGCTGATTTTACTCAGCACAGCATTCAGATACAAATAATTGGATTCAACATCTTCTGCAATCAGTATCTTCGGATTTTCGTGCATAGTCATTATTATTCCGCTTTTTTTGAGTTAGCTTATCAAAGATATTGAAAGTTTTACATAAATGCTATAAGGGAAAACGAATTTGCCGGGTGGAAGGACTGTCAAAAATGCCCTGAAAGATGTTTGCCTGCTTCGGGATAGGGATTAAATTCCGGACTCTCAAAAGGATGATGTTTTACTTCAGTTTAGCTAAGAAACCTTACTTTTCCGTCATCACGGGAGGTTTCAATTTCTATCGGCTTATAATGGTATTTGATACATCGACTGCCGGCTTCAGTGATCCGGGAAAATATCATCTTTGCCCGCGTTACTCACTCGCTAAATTCATCTGTTTTTTTATAATTTTATCTGTCAGAACAGAGCGGAAATATGATATCCAGGTGTGCAGATTATGAAATACACCGCAAAAAATAGCTCAAAAACAGCTAAATTGTCTGCTTATGAAGCAGCAGTATAAACGTGTCTTTACCTTTTTGTTGTGGTTGGCCGGTTCAGCCGGTTATGCACAGCATGCCTCCATCCAGGGCCGTGTTTTTGACGGATCCGGCAATCAGGGGCTTCCGTTTGTAAACCTGATTATTGCAGGCACAACAAGCGGCACAACAACCGCTGAAGACGGAACTTACCGCATTAGCGGACTTGAGCCGGGCTTTATCCGGCTTGAGGTTTCGTTTATCGGCTACCGGAATGTTATTTCGGCAGAAGTAGAAGTCAGTAATCTTAAGCCAGCGTACCTGGATATCGGACTTGAGAAAAGCAACACCCAGCTTAAAGAGATCGTGGTGACCTCTTCCGTATTCAGGAAAACGGAAGAAAGCCCGCTTTCATTAAAGACCATAGGTATTTCCGAAATCGAAAACAGCCCGGGCGCCAACCGCGATATTTCGAAAGTCATCCAGTCATTTCCCGGAGTTCAGTCAACCCCTGCATTCCGGAACGATATTATTATCCGTGGCGGCGGCCCGGCTGAAAGCCGTTTTTTTCTTGACGGCGTAGAGGTGCCGAATATCAACCACTTTGCTACGCAGGGAGCTTCGGGCGGCCCGGTAGGCATCATCAATGCCGATTTGCTGCGCGAAGTCAATTATTTTTCGGGCGCTTTTCCGGCCAACCGGGGAAACGCACTGAGCGGTGTGTTCGAGTTTTATCAGGTCGACGGCAACCAGGAGAAAATCCGGGTGCAAACCTCGGCAGGTGCATCGGAAGTAGCTGTGACCGTTGACGGACCGATCGGCGAAAAAACCACCTGCATCGTTTCGGCCCGCCGTTCGTACCTGAAGTTTTTGTTTAGTGTGCTGGAGTTGCCATTTTTGCCCACCTTCAACGATATGCAGTTTAAAGTGAAAACAAAGCTCGACCGTAAAAACGAAATTTCGTTTATCGGTCTTGCTTCGGTTGATCAGTTCGATCTCAACCTCGACATAAAAGAACCCGATGATCAGCAAAAGTATATTCTGGCTTCTATTTCCGAAAATGAACAGTGGAGTTATGCCACGGGAATTGTTTACAAGCATTATCGCGAAAACGGCTACCAAACTCTCGTGGTAAGCCGGAACCATTTGAACAATCGGGCTCAAAAGTACCTCGACAATGATTACAGTTCGGAAGAAAACAAAACCCTGGACTACCTTTCACAAGAGATTGAAAACAAACTGCGGTACGAAAATACGGCCCGGATGGGAGAGGCTAAGCTGAATTTTGGAGCCAGTCTCGATTTTGTGAGATACACCAACTCAACCAAACAAAAAAGGTATTACGCCGACGGGATCCTGGATGTTAATTACGCTACCGGATTAAACCTGACCAAATGGGGATTGTTCGGTCAGGCCAGCCATAAACTGGCAAACGACCGGCTTGCTTTGTCGGTTGGGGTGCGTATGGATGCCAACAACTATTCGCCGGACATGAGTTCACTGTTCGACCAGTTCTCTCCGCGTGTATCGGCATCCTGGCAATTCCGGCCCGGGTGGAGCCTTAACCTCAACAGCGGACGTTATTACCAGTTGCCGCCCTACACCACGCTGGGTTATAAAGAAAATGACGAATACATCAATAAAGCCAATCAGCTGAAGTATATCCGGGCCGATCACCTGATTGCCGGGTTGGAATATCAAGCCCGGCAAAACATGGTGTTCACACTCGAAGGTTTTCTGAAAAATTACAGCAATTATCCGTTCTCGGTGAAAGATTCCGTTAGTCTCGCCAACCTGGGAGCCGATTATGGGGTCATCGGGAACGAACAAGTGAGGTCTGTGTCAGAAGGGAGAGCCTATGGTCTTGAATTCCAGGCACGCATGGTTTCATCGGGCAGGCACAATTTGAATCTTTCCTATACCCTGGTCAGGAGCGAATTTGACGACAAAAACGGGAATAAGCTGGTTTCGGCCTGGGACAGCAAACACGTTTTGGTAATAACTGCGAGCCGGAACCTGAACCGTAGCTGGACAATCGGCGCCCGCTGGAGGTTTGTGGGCGGCCTGCCCTACACGCCTTACGATCTGGAGCGTTCATCGCTGGTGGAGGCCTGGAACCTGAACAACGGGCCTTATCTGAATAAGGGAAGATGGAATACGAAGCGCTTCGACCCGTTTCATCAGTTGGATGTCCGTGTGGACAAAGCTTATTACCTGGACAAAATTACGGCCAAGTTTTACATCGACATCCAAAACCTGTACGCTTTTAAAAACCGCGATCAGGATATCGTGGTGCGCGAAGAAGATGCTGCCGGCCAGTTTGTCACCACCAATAACGGAACCCGATATGTACTGAAACAGGTTGAAAATGTTTCGGGCACCGTATTACCAACCATCGGCATCATTCTGGCATTTTAGCTTAAATTTGCAGCATGACAGTACTCTGTATTCAACTAAACGAACCGGATCCCTACTTTAATTTGGCTACCGAAGAATATCTTCTGAAACAGTTCCATGATGACATTTTTATGCTCTGGCGCAGCGACTATTCCGTTGTTGTTGGCAAGCATCAAAATGCGCTGGCCGAAATCAACCACCGTTACGTGCGCGAGAACAACATTAAAATTGCCCGGCGGTTGTCGGGTGGAGGAACTGTTTTTCACGATCCGGGGAACCTCAACTTTACCTTCATTAAAAATGTAGAACGGCTCGAAGAGGTCAATTTCAAAATCTTTACCCGGCCGGTGCTGGCGGTTTTGCGGAAACTGGGACTCGATGCCTATACGACCGGCCGGAATGACCTGCTGATCGACGGTAAAAAGATTTCGGGGAATGCCGAACATGTTTATAAAAATAGGGTGTTGCATCATGGAACCCTGCTTTTCGACAGTCATTTAGAGAAGCTGAAAAAAGCATTGAATGTGGATTTGTCGCGCTTTGAAGATAAAGCCGTGCAATCATACCGGAGTCCGGTAACCAATATAGCCGATTACCTTTCACCCCGAATGAAGGTTGAAGAATTTGCTGCTTTCGTTTTTGAAACGATTGCTCAAAGTTATGCCGATCCGATCATTAAGGAACTAAATCAGGACGATAGAAAAGCAATCAGAGAACTCCGCGATGAAAAATATGCACAATGGGACTGGATTTACGGTTACTCGCCCAGGTACAAGTACCGAAATGAACTGACTTCAGGCCGGGGAAAAATCGCCTTCACCCTTCAGGTTGAAAAAGGGAAAATAAAAGAAAGCCTTTGGGAAGGGGCTATTCTCAGCGATCTGGCCGGTCTGGTCGCCCGGGAACTGAAAGGGCTGAACCACTCTCTCGAAGACCTGGATCCCGCTTTATCGGCCTTAAAAGAAGAGCTGGCCCGCGAGGGCATTTCCCCTACTGATTTACTGGATGCAATCCTCTGATATCCGGCAGCGAAAAAAACTAACGCAAAAAGGCATTCTCCCCACAGATAAAAAGTCTGTCCCGAAAAATGGTTACATCCCGGAGTTATTTGATCACCTTTATCGCCGAAACAGCCTTTCCTGTCCGCCCTGCGGCGTCAACTGCCACCACGGTAATACGGAAGGTCCCGGTGACGTTACCGGCCTGAACTTGCAGGTTCACCGGTTCGTTGGCATTAAATTTCGAGGCCGGCTCCCAATACAGGCTCGTTGGATTGCGCTGACCGGATTTCGCAACAGTACCGGAAAAATCGCGGGAAACCCGGAAACCGTCAGCATACAGGTTCTCCTCAACTTCGGAAACTTCGGGAACGATTTCTCCTCTTTTTGTCCGTATTTCGATCAGGCCGACCGAGTTCAGGCCGGTATAACGCTGAATATCGATGGGGGAAGTGGAAACATTGATCGACTCGACATCGGTAGGCGAAATGCTGTTCACCGCCGAGGCGCTGGTTCCCATTTTCTGGCCGTCAATCACAATTAATGCCCCATCCTGCGCCATCAGCGAGTTTTGCCCGCCGGGAAAAATAATTTTATCGCCATCGAGCTGGTACGGTTTGATCATTTTTATAACATCCAGGATGGAGGAGCCGGAGCTCAGCATTTTCCGGTAGTTTTCGTCTTTTGACGGCGCTTTAACAGCCGGCTTTTTCATTTTTGAAAACAAATGGCTGTTTTCCTGATAAAAACGGCTGTCTACCTTCGGTTTCTCCCATGAGGCTGTTTGTATCATAAACCGTTTAACCTGCCGGGCAAGCTTTTCGCCGGTGTTGCCGTCGAATGCCACGGTCAGTTTATCGTTTCCTTCGGCATCGATGGCCTTTACCACGTACTTGTCAAGTTCGGCCAGCCCGATTCCCGTGAACACAAAATACCCGTTCGCGTCGGTTGTTACATTCATAATCCGTACATTCGAGGTATTCAGCAAATTCACTTTGGCATTGGGGACCGGCTCGTCGTACTTGTTTAAAACAAGGCCTGACAGCCAGTTTTCGCCTTGCTCAGACAGGTAGTTGCTCCGGTCGAACCCCAAAACAGTATCCCAGGAAAAATTTTTAAACCGGTTGCAAATCAGCAGGTAGTTGAGCGAATTTTCGGAGAAAGTTCCGTCGGCAATCATTTGTGAAAGACCTGGAACCGGGTATTCCAGTAAATCGTTCAAACCAAAACTGCAAAGAGGGTCATCCGGCGATTTTAATATTTTTGGGTCGGCAGCTACCGATACGGTCATGATTCCCGGCATGGCTTCACCGGACTCCGGCCGGGATTTGATTTTTAACTCAAACTTCTTGCCCGCCTGAACAGTTTCCTTTTCTGTTTCGATTGAAAGCTTGAGTTGATCCCGCTTATCCACATAAACCAGGCGGTCGGCCATTAAGCGGTCATCCGGGTTGAATACCGAAAGCATGCAGATTCCGTTAGGAAGATTGTCTTTGGGAATTTTTACCCTGACAGCTCCGGCCACTTCCATTGGTGAGGCCCAGAATAACCGGCTTCCGCGTGTAGCCATCAGGTTAACCGACCGGGTTTCACCGTTGGTAAAAACGAGATTTGCATAAATAAAATCTTCGTCTGTTTTCTGAATGGAAAAGGTAAAGCCATCGGGATCAAAAGCGGGCAGATCAAAAACCTGTCCGTTTCCCAACTCGCCGGTAATTTTCAGTTGATAAGCCGTGTTAGTTTTCCCGTTAAATGGAAAAACGCCAAAGCCAGCTGTAAACGTTTTTGTTTGAGTAAGGGCGCCTGCGCCTTTTTCAAGGATATCGGCCTCAATGCTGACGGGTTGTCCCAGGCTGTTTGTTACGCGGTAGCCAATTTTGAGTGGGGTACCGGCAACCAGCTGCCCTCCTTCGGCAAAAAAACGGACCAGCAATTTGCCGGTATTTACCTGATACAGTTTTGAATAAAGAAGGTTTTTTGAGTTGTAAATTTTTAGCCGGAGCGGCCGGTCGAACGACTGCGAAGGGACATCTAAATTAAAACGAAGACTTCCATTCGGTTCGCTTTTCAGTTTATCTTTCAGCAAAAGCTGTTCGCCATGCAACAGTTCAAAGCTCAGTTTTCCCGACGACCTGGCCTTTCCCGACAGTTCGCTCAGGCTAAGTTCGATGAGGTTGCCGGCGCCTGCTTTTAATAGGGCGGGACTGGTTTTTACATCAACCAGCACCTCATCCGGGCTCATCGGGTCTATAAAAATCAGTTTCATAAAAATCTCATCTTCATCCTGTGTGACCGGTGTGTAAGCAACCAGGGCATACCTTCCTGCGGCCAAACCATCGGGGATGACGAGGTCTCCTTTAGCCGTACCATCAGAAAGCCGGTACACCTCGTTGATCATTTGCTCGCCCGATTCATGAAACAGAGCCACATTCAACTCGGTACTGACCGAAGCAAGCCCGTCGGCATTCAGGTTGCTGACCCAGGCGTTAAACCAGATGATTTCGCCGGGTTTATATACCTCTTTATCCGTAAAAAGACAGATATTTTCTACCGGATTGTCATTAAAATAATTGCCAAGTTGGGTGTGTAATCCTTCGATCTGACGCTCAGTCTGTGCAAAGTTGTACACGGGGAAAAGCGTGAAAAGCAGGAATAAAATTTTGTTTTTCATTTTAGTTGTTCTGTTGGGTTAATTGATGATCAGGAAAGGAATTTCCATCACGGGTGGTTTCATTTAGGTTGATTTTCTTCAGAGCGCGCCGAAGATCCTCATCCGGTTGAATGATGTTGAAGTTTCCCCAAAATTCTTTGTCGTAATCGATAATCATTTCGGTGAAAATATCGGTGGGCAAAAAGGTTTCGTCTTTGTGAAACCTTCGCAGGGTGGTTTTTTCGTGCCCGGTAACCAGCAAATCGGAGATGCTGTGAAAAACAGAGTTAATATGGTCTTTGCTGCTTCTCACGCGGAAACGAACGGATGTTTGCGCCGTGTTCAGGTTCCATCGTCCTTCGTTTTCTTTATAGGTAACAGTGTAATTCAGATCGAGCGGACGCACATTAAACCCCTTGGGTTTTTTACGGATCAGCGATTTTCGGGCGTACTTCATTCCGCTTTTCCCCAGGCTGAACTCGGCGTGGACCAGGGCAAAACTTTGCTGATCGATAAACAGTTTCCCCTGGTAACAGGGAAAATCAATCTTACCGGATGGCTCAAACAGGACAACGTAAGTCGGGCGGTCAAGATAATCGATCAGGTAATCCATCTCATACCTGTAAAAGCTACGGTATTCGGGATCAATAAAAGAATCCATCGTTTTCACCACATCCAGTTTGGTGATGTAGTAGGGGCCTCCCTGCATCTTAAAGTCGACCCACTTAAAAGGTTCCACATCGGGGCTTCTCCGTCCTTTCAGGTACCTGATCCGGTCTTCGCGGAAGGTTTGATCGTAGGGCGATTTCAGAATATTGATGATGGCTTCGGATGCATTGATGTATTTTTTGTCCTGCAGTAACACTTCGCGGTAGAACGAAGTCATCAGGCGGATTTCGTCCGGGTAGTTATCCGGAATATGTTCCATCATCTTGTCCAGGATCCGGACCGGGTCAATTGCCCTGACCTCAATTTCAGCCAGCCGGATATCAATCGGGCGCAAGGCTATGTTTACGGTTCTTTCGTTCAGGGTATCGAGTTGTACCGATTGTTGCCCGTATCCCATGCACGAAAAAACAATGGCGCTGTTGCGGTATTTTTCAGGCACTTTCAGTTCATACTGTCCGTCGCGGTTGGTGATCGTCCCGAAAGGTTCGTTTAAAACCGAGATACTGACATAGGGAATCGTTTCTTTGGTCCCGGCTTCGGTCACCAGGCCCGAAATAATCATCATGTCAGGGCTTGGTTCGGCCGGAAAATCTTTTAAGCGGGCAGAAGGCGGGCTTTTCAGCGTAATAATTAATTGGTCTTTCAGCTGTCGGAACTCGTATCCGTCTCCCAATAAATCGTTTAGTATCTCATGAATTTCCTGATCCTCGCAGCTAAACGAGACGATGTCGTCGGCATTAACCAGCAAGGGATCGTAGGAGAAACTCAACCCGGACAAACGGGAAATCTCATCCAGCGCCTCAGCCACGGTCCGTTCATAAATGTTCAGACTGATTTTCTGTTCCTGGGCAAAGGCTTCATTCTGCTGAGCGCCCAGACGGAACGAAATGCACGTCAGAAGAATGATGCCTGTTATTTGGAACCTGTTTCTCATTAAAAAATCCGCTGCAACTGAAAGGAAGTGGTAATTTCTTCTCCTTTACGTAAAACGGTTATCGAAATTTTCCGGTCTTCCTTGCTTTGCAATAATAAATTAATATCGTTTAAGGTCAGCGATTTGTGGTTGGTCTTGTTTACCGATAGGATCTGGTCGTTTTCCATCAGCCCGGCGTAATAGGCAGGCGAATTTTCACGAACCTGATCGATGGTAAAAACAGACATTCCCGGGAACGGGTTTGATATTTCAAGTCCGCTCATGTTATAATTAAACTCATCTTTGACCTTACTGGTGGGCCGGAGTTTAATCTGATTGCCCGGATAATCGATTGTGACGTAAAAGCGTCTCAGGATTTCGGCGCCGAGCGTTCCGTTCCGGTCGTCGGTAATAATCTGATCGACCAGACCGGCATCGGGGAAAGCGACGATGGGTTCGTAAAGGACCAGCGGCCCGACCCAGATTCCTCCGATCCGACCTTTTTTGCCGTACAAGTTGCCGTTTAAGCCGCGGCCCAGAAAGGTTTCGATGTGATTTTCAGGCAAACTGATCCGTTCGTCGGAGTTTGTCGACAACCAAATGGCATCGCTGGCGCCGGTATCGACCAGTAATTTTACAGGCACTTCTTCGTGCTTGTCGGTCATGATGGTTGTTCGCACGTAGGGTTTATTATGCTCAAAATGGAGTGGCATCACGATATCGCGGTTATTTACCCGCGAACGGTAATAATCGGGTTTGCTCACGGTGAGCTTATGGGCATCGTAGTCAATTTCTACCACAAAATCTTTAAATAAATTGAACCCGATCAAGCCATGAACCGGTAACCCAAGAATTTGCGATATCTGGAAGTTTTCACTGATCACCATATGGACTTCCTGATTAAAAGAAACCAATCCTCCTCCAATCTTCAAAGTGTTGTTTCCCGACCGGTAAGCGGTTAACGATTCACCCTCGCCCAAGCCCGAAACGGTCACCGGCTGTAAAAAGTTCAGGTTCAGCTTGTTCACATAAGGTAATTCGGTGATGATCGGGATACGAACACCGGTATCAAGAATAAAATTCAGGGTGTCAGAATCATTGATCATAACCGGAATGATAATCAGGTTACTGGCTGTTTTGAAATCGAGGGTGATTGTTTTTTTCCGGGGGTTATCAAATTCGAACAGATTTTTACCCGGCGAGAACTTCATTTCTTCCTCGTAACGAATACTTTCTTTCAGCGGAATATATTCGCGCACAACAAGAATATTGTCTTCAATATCAAAGATGAGGAAATAATCTTTCATCAGTTTATCCAGCACATAACGCATGGGCCTGTTCGAAATATTCAGGCTGATTTGTTTTCCTTCAACCAACTTTGAGTTATAGGAATAGTCGAGGTTGAAATACTCGCAAATCCGTTGAAGAACGCTCGACAAGGACTCTTCTTCAGCATAAATGCTGATGTTTTGGTCCATAATCGTTTTCTTTTGTTTTTCCTGGGCGGAAGCAACAAACGAAACCGACATCAGCAGGCCGGCTGTAAATAACATAGCAGCAAGGCTTTTCATAGCTTGAGTTTTCATGGCTCCGATTGGTTTAATTGATTCATACGCATTAACACATACTGATCATGCTCTTTTTTTACTTCCAGTTGGTGGGTCAGGGCGATTACCTGCAGAATAAAATCGAGCGAACGATCTTCAAAACGGGCAGTCAGGAGTAACTGCCCTGTTTGCTGATCTTCTGTTTTAATCTGAACCCGGTAAACTTTTTTCAGTTGTTCAAGGACCTCCGTTAAGGATGTTTTATGAAAGACTAAATCGCGTGTTTTCCATGACAAATAATTTGGATTGTCGTTTTTGCTTTTTTGTAATTCGCTGGTCGACAGGATATACACTCCTTTTTCCCCCGCGTTTAAAACAACCCGGTCAGTATCTTTTGCCTCTGTTTTTCTGTTTGAGACCTGCACCTTCCCGGTTTCCACAACCACTTCCACTTCGGCGTTCCCAGGGTAGGCGTTCACGTTAAAACTGGTTCCCAGCACTCGAATTACCGCGTTGCCGGCATGGATAACAAAAGGTTTTGCCACATCGGGCTGCACTTCAAAAAAAGCTTCTCCCTCGATCTGCACTTCGCGGGTATCTCCGCTGAATTTTTCGGGATAGTTGATTTTTGTATCATGATTTAAAGTGACAACCGAACCGTCGGGCAGTTCGATTTTTGACAGGCCGTGATTATCAACGGCTACCCCGGCCGATTTCAAATTTGCCCGTGGGCGGCTGCCGACATAAAATCCGGCAGAAGCTACGATAACTGCAAAAACGAATACGGCCGCGATCTTTAACAAGGGCCGGTTCAGCCGGGAGAGGATGCTTTTTGGACGCTGAAGCCGCGGGTGAAGTTTTTCATAAGCCTGCTGCGCATCAAATTCTTTCAGCATCAGGTAGCGGTCAACCTGTCGGGCTGTTTGAGAAATGCCGGCCAGTAACTCTTCCTCCAAATCGCCCAACCCAACCGGCTCTTCGCTACGCGCTTCATCATTGTACAGGCGCCGGGCAATAGCCTCCCATTCTTTTTCTTCGATTTCTCTGTTCTTTTGCATGTGTTCTTCTTTCTATATGCTCAATCCGGTTAATGCTCCAACCTTGTTTGATACAGAAATAAGACAATCGTCGCACCGGTCGACCCTTATTGTCAACTATCTTTTTTTCGAAAAAACAAAAAAACCAAGTAAATAATCTTTGTAATCTTTCAGCATTTCCCGTAATTGTTTCAGGGCCATGCCCATCTGGGCCTCTACCGTTTTGACCGAAATATTCAGGCGTTCGGCAATTTCCTTGTATTTCAAACCTTCCACGCGACTTAACCTGAAAATCTCCCGGCGTTTTTCAGGCAGGGAATGAATGCTTTTCTCGATCTGTTGTTGTAAGCCTACTTCCAGAAAGTAGGGTTCAGGATTGGGTTCGTGTTTCAACTCGTCCAAAACCTTACGGCTGTATTTTTGCCTGATTTGCCGTTGCTGGAGGTTGTTCAGGCATTCGTTCCGGACCGACCGGAAGAAGTATTGTTTAACTGAAGTTTCAATATGCAGTTGTTCCCTTTTCACCCAAATCCGGAAAAACACTTCCTGAACAACTTCTTCACTCTTTATTTTCTCTCCTAAAAATTGAAGGGCAAATACACAGAGCGGGCTGTAGTATTTCAGGAATAACACCCGGAAGGCATTTTCGTTACCTTCTTTCAATTTGCCAAACAATTCGTTATCGGTCAGCTTGTCCATCGGTTCTTATTGAAACGTCATGTTTCGTTTATGACAAATGCTAAGGTATTAAAAATAAGAGATGCTGCCGATAGGGAGGACCCGTAATACGCAGAGAATAATTTTGTAACATATAATTTTGTTTTTTTCACACCAATTCAGGCGTCACGACTGGCTTATGGGTTGATTTTTTTTTGACCTGCTTAAAAACATTCCGGGGAAACCGCCGTTTTATCCATGTAAAACACAAATAAAAAGTCATGAGAAAACTAATTGTTGTTACAATCATTTCATTTTTTGCTATTTTTTCGGCAAGCGCACAGGATTACAATACAGGTATTGGTCTTCGTGGCGGATTTTTTAGCGGTCTTACCGTTAAACATTTTCTGAATCAGTCACATGCTTTTGAAGGATTACTGTCCTCCCGTTGGCACGGTCTGGAGATTACCGGGCTTTACGAAATCCACCGCCAGGCTTTTAACGCGCCGCGTTTGAACTGGTATTATGGGTTTGGAGCCCATTTGGGTTTCTATGACGGGGACAGGTCGTCGCGTTTTGATGACGGAGACAACTATGTTGTAATTGGCGCCGATGGTATTCTTGGTATTGAATACAATTTTGCTGAAATACCGATTAACCTTGGACTGGATTGGAAGCCCGTCATCAACCTGGTTGGCGATACCGGTTTCTGGGGGGATGGAGCGGCTATTTCAATCAGGTATATCTTTTAAGTAAACCGGTTTTATGGCTGAATCAGCGATGCTTTCAAATGTGAAACTTTTTAAGTTATTTTCTTTGGATAAAGGAATTTTCCATTATTTTTGCATCGCTAATTCAGGCCCGGGTGGCGGAATTGGTAGACGCGCTGGACTCAAAATCCAGTGATAGCAATATCGTGCGGGTTCGATTCCCGCCCCGGGTACGGAAAAACAAAGAAAGCCGCTGATTTACAGCGGCTTTCTTTGTTTCTGGGGAACGAATGGGGAACGTTCAGCGTTTTGAGGCAACGATAAAAACAAGCAACAGTATTAATAACGCTCCGCCAATAATCAACATAGTTTCGGTTTGCTTTTTGGATTCTGCCTCTGACTGGGCTAAAGTTGCAGCTATTTGAGCATTATATACCTGGGTGTTTGCGTTGGCCGTTGCTTCTATTTCCTTGATCCTGGAATTTGAGCCAACCCCCAAAGATGGCAATACCGGGGCAACTGTTGAGGCAACGCCAGCAATACCGGTAAAGATTGAGCCAACAACCTTAAAGAAGCCAGACCCCCCGGAGGTTCCCCCGGTATTTGCTGATCTGTCACCGGTTGAAGTCGTTCCCCCGGATTTTGATTTTCCTTCAAACAAGCCCCAAAAGGAACTTTCCTCAGGCTGGTCCGCAACAAAAACAGATGTGCAAATATTTTGCTGATCAATCAGCGGTGTCGGGCTGTGGAATACTTGATTCATTTTCTACGGGTTTAAGTTCTGACTTAATTTGATTGCCCTTTGGCTTTAGTTTCTGGATGAAATCTCTCAGAACATCAGGAGTAACTTTTGTGCATGATAGTTTTCCTTCAACGATGTGCATTGAAAACATGTTCAGCAAAAAGGCATACATATTGTGTTTGATTGCGCTTTCCCTTTCTTCGTCGCTCATATTCTTTATGATCGGGGTATTGCGCACCCACATACTTCTAAATTCTTTATCATACAGGTTTCCGAAGTAAAACAACGGTCTGCCTAAAGAAAGAGAATCAATCATTTCGTTTTGTTTCTCTGCGAAATCAGGAATACTTAAGATAGTTTGACGAAGTGCAAACAGTTGGGCGGGGGGTAAACTCATCAATATTTCATTGGCTGAAAATTCCCGATCCCGGAATACTTCAATCGTTTCAACTTTGGCTTTCTGAACTGGCTCCTCCCGGTGCCAACGTTCAAGTAATTTTTCAAGAAACTCCCCTTGTGAATTTGTTCCAGAAGCCTCAAAAGATTCCCTGAACCATTCTTTTACATCAACAGATGATCTTATTGTAGTGGTACCTGTGGTACTTCTTGTAACCATAATCTAAGGATTCAAATTAGTTTATTGAATTTAAAATATCAGGGCGATAAAAGGCTCCACGACGTTTTTTTAACTGTACACCCGTAAAAGAATTTACTTCCTGGGCGTAATTCATCATTTCTGAATTTGATGGTCTGTCATCTGTCCATACCGGGCTTTCCGGTTCCGGGGCCATTGTAACAACATTGCTTTCGGAAGAAAAAAGAGCATTGAATGTAGATTTGAACCCCCGGGCCAGATTATCAATTAAGTTTGTTGGATCGGCTGTTTCATCACTTGAATTAACAGCTTCCTTTCTGCCAACCTTGACCAGATAAAAAAATAAGGCCAATAACATCAAATAGGATACAATGTTTTTCATTTCATTTCATTTTGAGGTTTAACACTTTCGTTTTCTTCAAGCTCTTTTATTAGCTCATCAACGTTATTAAAATTTCGCTTTTTTGCAGTCCGTTGCTCGGGTGGTATAGAATCTCTATACTGTAACAGTTCTTCTGAAATCAAAGAAGTTACCTTTTTTGTCTTTTTTTCAGAAGCTTTCTTGCCGGTAAAGTAACCGATCAAAAAAACCACCAAAATACCTGCAACTAATTGTAAAAAATTACCTGAATTTGGTTCCATAAAATAATTTTTAGGGGTTAATAATATACCAGGAGTACCTGGTTTTCATGATTTCACTTGTTTACCAATGTTTACTGGAAGTCTACCCCATGTACACATCATGATTGCATGAAAAAACATTTTAAACCAATGGATAAATTGATTGCAAACAATCCGTGTACATGAGATAAGGCTAACAGCATAGAAAAACGAGACTTTAAAAAAATAAAACCCAGCTTTTAAAAGAACGCTTAACAATTGGTTCAAAGGTAATGAGGGTAAAAATCACACTGGCGGGATATGGCTGGATATGGCCTGGTATGTCTGTTTTCTTTCTGAATAGTATTATTTAAGCCCAAAGTTGCCACGTATTTCAGAGGGTGTTTTTGACGTTTTTGAAAATTGGTACCTTAGCCATTCATCTATTTCATCATCCTGATATCCCAACTCATGCAAAATGTATCGAAAAACCCGGGGGGTTAAGGTTGTGGTATGCTTTGAATACTCAGGAAATAACTCATCAAGCTCACTTTGAAGGGGTTTTATTTTCCGGCTTAAAGTCCTTTCACTAAGGTTCATTAACTTAGCTATCATTTTTTTTGAGTATGGTTCAGGGATGATCATTTAAGCGGATTATTGCAAATGAAATCATTGAAATCTTTATATCCCGGGTACAAGGTTACAGCCTGGTTTGTTGCATTCGGGTTTAAATCAGCGACCCGGTTAAAGGCTTTTTCTCCGGCTGTATCATTATCCAAATAGGCATTTACCTGGCAGGCTGATTTTATTAGCTGTTCTGCATATTTAAGGTTTTCAACCGTGTTTAAAATAACCGTCCGGTTCCTGGGCTTTGATGTTTTATAAAAGGTTAGTGCGGACAGGAAATCCATGAATCCTTCAAAAATATTTAGTGAATGAGTTTCCCCCGGAATGGTGGTTAGGTATTTTGGGCTATTGCAGCATTTATGGTAGCTGTTCCGTAACTCAAAACCGCCTTTGTCGTTCTGGAAAGCTAAAGCGAAATATTGTTTTTCTTTGGCCCTGTAATATGCCTCCATTAAATATTTGGATGCTGTTTTTACATCGATCTTTCGTTTATACAGGTATTGTATCAATACTTTATTCTGAAGTGGCTGAATGTGCCTTATTTCGATCCCTGGCTTTGATTGCTTTTGCTGTAACGGAAAAGAAAAAGATTGTTTTGAAATCTCCGGGCGTTGCAGAATCAATAATGCACCGGCTACGTTTGTACAATTCATAGCCATGACCAGGGAAATGATATCTCCACCGGTGCCGGTTCCTATATCGTACCATGAATTTTTGCGGGTATCAACTTTGAAGCTTGGTTTTTCATCTTTCCGGAGTGGCGATTTATACCATAAAAAAACACCGTAAACCCGTTCCGGTTTCTTTCCCAGGCTGTACAGGAAGTTTTCAATTTTAATCGTTTTGGCTTGATCGCAATTCATGTTTTTTTCTTTTTCAGATCAGCAATGGTGTGTAAAAATCCTGTGAGATTGTGAGAAAACAGATAAATAGCTGGCATAGTGCATTTTAGCTTCTCACAAATTTCTCACAATTCTCACAAATAAATTACGCTGTGAGAATGTGCGGTAATTGTGAGATAATTGTGAGATTTATAATTAACTGAAAATAAATAATATAGACATATTTAACTCACAACTCACATTTTATTTTATAAAATCACATCTTTTAAACGTGTAGTATCTTCCATTTTTACCATGCTTGTCCATTACTGGAACTTCATTATTCTCACTCAACCAATGGTAAGTATGATAATATTTAGGCTCTTTTTCTTGCTCATATCCCCATTTGCCTTTTACAATATCGATCACATCTGTACTTTTAGAATAAACACTACTCTCATTTTTCAGCAGATTTAAAATATCTTTGGGGGTAAACTTCAATTCATCTTTTTGAAATGTAAGAAACTGATCTATTAGCAAAGTCTTTATTTCCCTTTCCAACTGGGTTGTACCTTTCAGTTTAATTTCCCTTAAAGCATTGGTAAATAATTGATCGGGTGTAAACCACATCCGTGTACTATGTGGAGTTTCGATTATTCGGGTACTCAAAAATTTCAAAAAAAATGGTATCTCGGAATTTAAATCTTTCAACATACCAATATTTTCATTCTCAATGGTTGGAACTTTCCTTATCCAAAATCGAATTTCATCCGGTGGTATCTTTATAAAATCGGTTTCGTTATTTGAGCAAAGAATGAACTTACCAAAAAATTCTTGTTCTATCTTATCCCTTCCCTTTGCTTCGCTCTTTATCGTTTTGGTTGTTGATAAATTTTTTATGCGTTCAGCATCCTCCTTTTTATCAAGTAAAACCTCATCAACACCAATAATTAATTTTGAGGTCCAGCCGGAGTTAAATTGATTCCTAAAATCTTCATTGGTGTTAATTGTCATGTTTCCCTTATAAATAGATTTCAGCCAGTTTAAAAAGGTTGTTTTACCGGTGTTTCTTTCGTTGGAGACAAGACAGAGGATCGGAAGAATTTGAGTAGGGTATCTAAATATGATTGTTAGAAAATCAAGGCCGATATCAAGTTGCTCCCCGAATATGTGCTTCAGAAAAATCATAGTGTTTGAAAATTCCCCATTTGCTGGCACCCATGATATCGGCTCATAAAGATTATAGGCACCGTTAACACCGTTCTCTAAATCCCGGTTAACCTCTCTTTTGTAGTTCAAATGATCGGGAATAAGACAAAAAGAATCATACTTTGGAATTCGGTTTAATCTATATGTTTTCCCGTGATCTTCATCAACTACAGTCTTATTCCAGGGTATAATTTTTCTGTCTTTATCTCCTGATGAAAGCGGCTGTTGAATAATTTTAAAATATTCGGTTCCAATCCTTAGATATGGAATTCCATCATACTTTACGTGCTTATCTGGCTCATTTTTCTTTCCGTTTAAGCTACTCATAAGTTATTATTGAGTTTTTGAAAAATTCGATCTGCTTTTATTATTGTCCGGCATTGCTGATTGATCTTTTGATCACTTGCCGCCAGTCGCTTTTTAAGCTCAATCGTTTCAGGGGTTTCAGATAATTTGTTTAGTTGTTCCAGGGCTTCTTTTGTCTGTTTCTCCTGGGCCGACAAAGCAAGCTCAACAAGCGCCTGAACCAAGGTTTTTGTTTTCATGTTCCTTTTTTCCATTTATTATTCTCATGTGTTCTGTATTGTCATCGGTCAGTCCTAATGATTCGCGGAGTAAACTATTATGTTTTTGAAGGGTCTCAATATACTTTTCTTTTAATTCAAGCTGTTTTTGTTTTTCTTCAATCATCCGGCTAAAGTAAATTTTCTCATTTTCGACTTCCTGTAACATGGACGTCAACTCTTTGATTTTTTCATTCTCCGGGGGAAGCAATGAATCTTCAATAGGTTTCAATGCTTCTATAGTCTCAGATAAATCATAAAGGGCGGTTTGGGTTTCATTATCCCATTCATCTAATGGAAGTGTATGAGCTATAAGCCTGTAGCATTTAGTAAGTGATTCGGAAATGCTATGTCCATTGGCTTTGATTAAATCTGAAATCGGTTGTAAGTGTTTAAAATTTTCCATTGTTGTAAGTTTTAAATGTTTGAATTTCTTAATGATGCAATAATTTCGGATTTGAGAAAGAATGTTTTGCGGCCGGTACCATGTTCTTTGAAGATACCTTGCTTTACCCGCCTGCGGAGTGTGGGTATTGACATACCTGTAAATTTTGCGGCTTGCACCTTTGACAGGCGTTCCTGTTCAAAGGAATCATCTGTTTGCGTGGGTTTGGCTAATGCCCGTTGAACAGCTTTTTCAACAATCAAACCGATCTCTGTTTCACCGATCACGACAATTCGATTTTCTTTTTCCATCGGTAAAAGGTTAAAGATTAAAGGTTTCTTTAAGAGCAAACCTGATTAGATCAGCTACCGTTACTTTCCGGCTGACACAGTACTGCATAATCTTCCTATGCTCCGATGGGGTAACAGGCACAAACAGCCGTTTTTCCTTTTTTTCCCTTACGGGGATTTCTTTTTCTGTCATGTGTAAAGAATTTGATTAATATGTATGCGCAAATATATAAATAAAAATTATACAACATTCCAAATACGACTTAAAAAAACAAATAAAAGTTGTTTATAAAAATTTTCATCTTTGTATTATGTCTTGATTTCAATGATTTACAAATACTTTTTATAACTTTGAGGAATAAATATGAATCATGAGGGCAATATTGGATAAGGTAATTGAACTTCGCAAATCAAAAAAAATCAGTCAAAAGGAAGTTGGTGAGGAACTTGGAATAAGTCAAGCTGCTTATGCAAAAATCGAAGCAGGATCAAGCATTACTATTGATCGCCTTTATAAAATAGCTGAATTTTTAGGAGTTTCAGTTGGTGATTTACTCGGTATAGAATTGCCGTCAAACAAGAATGTAGAAGATTTAAAGACTCAAATTGAAGAGCTGAAAAAGAGAATTTCAGAATTGGAAGAACAGTTGAATGATAAACGTCATATCATTGATTTCTTATCAAAGAATGATTTAACACTTCCTTTTGCGTCAAGGTTATACTACGAAGAAAATCCAAACGAATATATAAAAAAAAGGGATTTTAGTGATCTTGATTCATTGCTTGAAGAAATTGAAAAAATGCCTTACGATTCAAGCGATAGCAAAAGCCAAATCAAATATATTCAACGTAGGTTGGAGGAAATGAAAAAAAACAAATCCAAATAGTTTTTTTATCTCCACCACCACAATTTGTCCTGATACTTTCCGGTACAGCTCGTACCCATATTTTTAAAGTTGGCAGATCCGGATAATATTTAGCGGTACTTCCGGAGCTAATTGACTCGAGCTATTTAAATAGTTCATTTATTGGCTTTGCTTTCCCTTCCTTCACTTCTTGAATTGCATCCTTTATTTCATTCATTAGTGTTTCTTTCCGTATGTCATATTTTGATTGCCTCCGGTTTCTTCTGTTAATGGAACGTTTGCCAAATTTTACGATACCAGGGATATTTTTCAGATAGCATAGAATATGCCTTTCAAAAATAACATCTATTTCAACTCCTTTTAGTTTTCCCTTATGTCCCATCATAACTCATGTACATTTAGCAAGGTATTAGTAATGATATCGGCACTGGGCGATATACAAAACTTCATCTTCAACCTTATACACCAGGCGGTGTTCACCGGTGATCCGGCGTGACCAATAGCCGGAAAGGTTTTGTCTCAGGGCTTCGGGTTTACCGGTTCCGGCAAATGGTGTGCGCTGGCACTCTTTTATGAGGGCGTTGATTTTCCGCAAAACCTTCCGGTCATTGTCTATCCAGTACTGGTAATCTTCCCAGGCTGACTTGTCCCAAAAGATATCCATTATTCTACAATTTGCCGTTTTACCAAACCTTGTTTGGCGTTTATGTTCTCAATGGCACGTTCAAGCCGTTCCCGGTTGATTTTGCTCCGGTTTAGGTGCATGGTTTCCTGTATGGCGTTAAACTCCGCCAGCGACATCATAACAATACTTTTGCCCTTTGGCCTGTGAACAACCAACAGTTCTTCATTGTCGGTAACCTGGTCCAGGTTTGCTTTCAGGTTTTGCCGTAGTTCTGAATAGTTAACTGCTTTCATCTCATCTATTAATTTAGTACAAAATTACGTACTTATTTAGAGACTGCCAAAAGCTTTAAACATTTCTTCCTTTTTCATCTCATCGGCAATTTTCAGATACTTATCAAAAGTTGCTTCCTTTTTATGGCCGGTTATAGACTTAATGATCTTCACATCCAAACCCTTCATAAAACCAATGGTAATAAACGTTTTTCGGGCCGTATGGGCTGTTATTAACTCATACTTTGGATGTACGGTTTCAATCACTTTATTTCCCCGGAATTCAAGTCGTATGGTTTGCGCCGTAATACCTGCCAGCTTGCAACATTCTTTGATGTATTCATTTAATTTTGGATTAGATAACCTGGGCAAAGGAAAGATCGATCCGTCATTATACCTGTCTATGATCGCTTGCGCCTGTGGTAAAATCGGGATACGGTCATCCTGCTTTGTTTTCAGGATGTTCTTTACAATGTATCCATCCTGAAAATGTTCATACCGTAGTGAGGCAACATCCGAAAACCGTAAGCCTGTCAAACAGCCAAAGCAATATAAGTCCCTGGCTTTAGAAAGTCTGTTGTTCCCAAATTTGTAATTATACAAGGCTTTAAACTCATCAGGGGTCAAACAAACAACCGATTTATCTTTTTCAGCAAATGAATACTTCCGGTGATCCAGGGAATTGTAATATCCTTTGTCGATCGACCATTCCAGAAATGATTTAAACTTTGCTACATAAGCCGCAAAACTGTTGTTTTCTAATTCCTCAATTTCAAAAGCATAATCGTACAGCTTTTCAAAAAACTGTAAATCAATATCCGGGAATTGAAGCTTCAGCCGGTAATGTTCCTGGTATCTTTGGATGAAGTTTTTGGCCGTATTTCTATTTCTGGTTGTGTTGTATGCAACCCGGCTCTGGTTAACATCCATAAATTCATCATAAGCCGTCCAAAAGTCCTTTTGGGAATTTCCCAATAGTTTACCCTGCAAAAAGCCTTCAACGATGTTTAGATCAATCAGAATACCCTGGAATTTCAGATCATTAAAATAGTTCTTGGCTTTATCTTCATATTTTTCAAGTAGCTCATTAATTTCTTTATGTCGGTTGTATGGCTCACTTTCCCGATTTGGGGAAACCCTTTGTTTCTTTGTATTCCAATACCTGGGTTTAACTTTTTCGATAACTTTATACCTGGCTGTTGAATCAACAGAAATTTTTGCCCTGATCGGTACAAAACCATTTTTATCAGTTTTGCTCTTGTTGATGTGAAAATGTATCTTAGCCATTAGTTACATCGTTGGTTACGGAACAAATATAAGGAAAAGGGGAACGAAAAGGGGAACGTTCTTTGTAAAAAACAGGTGAAATATAGAAAAAATGACAGAAAAGAAAATCCAGTAATGGTCTGATTTAATGAACCCTTTGGTAAATTAAGAAAGACAGCAAAAACATTAAATGATTCCCGCCCCGGGTACGGAAAGAGGCTTGCTCAAAAGAGTTCAGCCTCTTTTTTTTGTACGCAGCGGATGTTTCAGGCGGAGTAAATGTTTGCAGAGCTGTATGTGTTGATCCCTTTTTTGTTTTTATCTTCGGTGAAAATTTGGGCAGAGGCTGAACACCATGAACTTTTTACCGTTCAACTAAACATTAGCCGGATGATCAGTTTTGTTCAAACATCATAAAAACAACACTATGCCTGAAAACAACAATCCACAAAAAAGGCTTTTCTTATTGGATGCTTACGCGTTGATTTACCGTTCGTATTTTGCCTTCATTAAGAATCCCCGGTTCAACTCAAAAGGGTTGAACACCTCGGCGATGCTTGGTTTTACCAATACGCTGGAACAATTGCTGAGTAAGGAAAATCCCACGCACCTGGCCGTGGTTTTTGATGTGCATGCCCCGACATTCAGGCACCGGATGTTTGAAGCGTACAAAGCGACCCGTGAGGAGATGCCCGAAGATTTGCGCAAGGCTATCCCCTGGGTGCGAAAAATTACCGAAGCCTACCAGATCCCTATTCTCGAGAAAGAGGGTTTTGAGGCCGACGATGTGATCGGCACCCTTGCCAAAAAGGCGGAGAAGGAAGGTTACACGGTGTATATGATGACGCCCGACAAGGATTACGCCCAGTTGGTTTCGGAGCATATTTTCATGTATAAACCGGGGCGCGGGACCAATGAGAATGAAATTTGGGGAGTTCCGGAAGTGCAGGAGAATTTTGAAGTCCAGAATCCGGAACAGGTGATTGATATTCTGGCGCTGATGGGCGATACGGCCGACAATATCCCGGGCTGCCCCGGTGTTGGGCCCAAAACGGCCATGAAACTGATTTCAACTTACGGATCGGTCGACGGTCTGTATGAGCATATCGGCGAATTAAAAGGCAAACTGAAAGAAAATCTGGTTGAGTTTGAAGAGCAGGTCCGCTTGTCGCGTAAACTCGCCGAAATTATTCAGGATGTACCGGTCGGATTCGACGAATCCAGGCTGGTGATGGAAGAGCCGGATTGGAAAAAACTGAGAGAAATCTTCACTGAGCTGGAGTTTCGAAACCTGGTACAGAAACTGGGTACTGCGCAACAACCGCAGGCGGCCCCCAATTTTGAGCAGGGAACTTTATTTGGAGCGGCTGAGCCGGCGGCGCCGGTTGTGCGAACCGACCTGGCAAACATCGAAAACACGCCGCACGAGTATTATCTGGTAGAAAATGCCATGCAGCGTGCCAGCCTGCGCGCCGAGTTGTCGGTACAGGAAGAGTTTTGTTTTGATACGGAAACAACCGGGCTGGATACCCACCTGGCTGAACTGGTTTGCCTGTCGTTTTCGTTTCGTAAAGGCGAGGCTTTTTGTGTAACCCTTCCGGAAAACCGCGAAGAAGCAACAAAAATTGTCGGGGAGTTCCGGCTGATTTTTGAAGATGAAAAAATCCGTAAAATCGGGCAGAATATCAAATACGACATCCTGATGCTGCTGGCTTACGGCGTGGAGGTCAAAGGACCCTTGTACGATACCATGATTGCCCATTACCTGATCCAGCCTGAGTTGAGGCATAACCTGGATTACCTGTGCGAAACCTACCTCGGCTACCTGAAGGTTGAAACGGAAAGCCTGATCGGCAAGAAGGGCAAAAGCCAACAGACCATGCGGCAGGCATCGTTGGAGAAGTTAAAGGATTATGCCTGCGAAGATGCCGACCTGACCCTGCAACTGAAGTTTGCCATTGACCCGGAACTGGACCGGACCGGTGTACGCGCTGTTTTCGAAGAAATTGAAATGCCGCTGATCCCGGTGCTGGCCGACATGGAAATGACCGGGGTAACGCTGAACACCAACGAGTTGGATGCGTATGCCAAAGTACTTCGGGTACAACTAGTCGAACTCGAAAAAGAAATCAGGGAACTGGCCGGTGAAGATTTTAACCTGTCGTCACCCAAGCAGTTGGGGCCGATCCTTTTTGAAAAATTAAAGATCGACAGCAACGCGAAAAAAACCAAAACCAGGCAGTATTCCACATCCGAAGAGGTACTGGCCAAGCTGCTCGACAAACACCCGATCGTGGGAAAGATCCTGGACTTCAGGGGGCTGAAGAAGTTATTGTCGACCTATGTTGAAACATTACCCCAACTGGTTAATCCCCGGACCGGGAAAGTGCATACCTCGTACAACCAGGCGATTGCCGCTACCGGGCGGTTAAGTTCGACCAACCCAAACCTGCAAAACATCCCCATACGCGATGAGAACGGCCGCGAGATCCGTAAAGCGTTCACAGCATCTGATGAGAATCACCTGTTTTTGTCGGCCGACTATTCGCAAATTGAATTGCGCATTATGGCCGCCCTGAGCAAGGACGAGCAAATGATCGGGGCTTTCCGGGATAACCAGGACATTCACGCCATCACGGCAGCAAAAATTTATAAAATTCCGTTAAGTGAAGTAACTTCCGATATGCGCCGAAAAGCCAAGACCGCCAATTTTGGGATTATTTACGGTATTTCGGCTTTCGGGCTTTCCGAAAGGCTGACTATTTCGCGCACGGAAGCCAAAGAGCTGATCGACGGCTATTTTGCCAACTTCAGCCAGGTAAAAAACTATATGGACGAAAGCATCCGGGTTGCCCGCGATCATGGTTACGTGGAAACCATCAAAGGACGGCGCCGGTATTTGAACGACATCAATTCGGCCAATGCCGTGGTGCGCGGTGTGGCCGAGCGGAATGCCATCAATGCCCCGATCCAGGGCTCGGCTGCCGATATCATCAAACTGGCTATGATCAACATCTGGCGCGAATTACGCCGTCAGAAACTTCAGGCTAAAATGATTTTGCAGGTACACGACGAATTGAACTTTGATGTGCCCAAAGCGGAGTTGGAACAGGTGAAACAAATTGTGAAAGAACAGATGGAACAGGCGGTGGATATCGGCTTGCCGTTGACCGTTGAAATGAATGCTGCGCCCAACTGGCTCGAAGCGCATTAAAAGATGGAGGACATGCTGCATTAAAATTTCTGTATGATTGATTTAATCATTAGTTTTAGATCTTCATTTATTGAAATGCTGAGTGAAAAAACTGATCCATGCGCTTTTACTGATCTTCAATGTGACCCTTGTAACGGGACAAACCGATTTTTGCCGGAAATCGACTGAAGGCATCAACTTCTGGTTTGGTTTTATGGAAAGCCGGAATTATAACGTCAAACACGTTATTGAAATAACCGTTACCGCCAGAGAGACCACCGATTTTCAGATCTTCATCGGAAGAGATGAAGTTCCGTTTAATGGCGTTTACACGGTTCAGGCCAACAACAGTCTTCGTATTGAGATTCCCTGGGGCATGGTGGAGGCGATCGGCTCAGAACAAATCGAGAATAAAGGGATCAGATTGGTGTCGGAAAAACCGGTTAACCTTTATGCACTTAACTGGGATATCAATTCGTCGGATGTTGCCGTGATTTATCCGGTCGAATCGCTTGGAAAAGAATACTTTGCCATGTGTTACGAACCCCACATTCACGAGAACGGCGGAAATTACGGAAACGGGAGAAACAGCCAGTTTTTGATTGTGGCCTGCGAAGACCAGACGCAGGTTTCCATCGTGCCGTCGAAAATTACCCATAAATTGGCTAATGCCGGCGATACCATGAAAGTCATGCTCAGCAAGGGCGAGATTTTTCAGGTGCAGTCGATGAACCGGGTAAACCTTACCGGGCAAGGCGATTTAACGGGAAGTTATATTTTAGCCAATAAGCCGGTGGCATTCTATTCCGGGGCGCTGGCGACAACGGTTCCGGTAAAACCGGGTGTTTCGGCCTGGGATCACCTGTACGAACAAATTCCTCCGGTTTATTCGTGGGGAAGAGAATATTACGCGGTCCCTTTAAAATCGCGGGAACAGGATGTTTACCGGATCATGGCGGCCCGGGATGGCACAACCGTTTACATTGACGGTTTTCCTCCAATCTTGTTAAACCGGGGAGAGTTTGAGGAAATCGTGCTGTTTTATAACCAGCCCCGGAGAATTTATGCCGAAAAACCCATTCTGGTTGCCCAGTACAGCCAGTCCCAGTCGGTCGACTTTAATTTTACCGGCGGAAACGGCGACCCGTTTATGACCATTCTCAGTTCAACCAACCAGGCAAAAAATGATGTTACCTTTGTTGCGTATGATTCAGATCAGATTAAGAAGTATTTTGTCAATATCATTACGCTAACCGGGGAAACCGGCAATATTTTACTCGATGGCACATCTGTTCAAAGCTCCTTTACGCCTTTTTCAGACGGTAAATATTCCTGGGCGCAATTGGATATAAATCCGGGTACCTACCGGCTTCAAAATACCAATCAAAACCGGGGGTTCCTTGCCTACGTGTACGGCTTCGGGGGCGTTGAGTCGTATGGTTACGGGGTGGGGTTTAACCTTGACCTGGTTCTTGATCTGGGAGAAAGTGTCGATTTTCATGGAGATACCCTTTTACTTTGTTACGGCGAATCGCGCACGCTCGATGCAGGGCCGTATTTCGACACCTATCGCTGGAATACGGGCGATTCAACCCAAACCCTGACCGTTACAACGGGCGGGAAGTATGCGGTGAAAACCACTACAATCGACGGCTGTGAACTGGAGGATTCCATCATCGTGTATGTCAGTCATCCGGTGGTTAACCTGGGAATTGATGAGGATGCCGGATGTTTCCCCTACTCGGTTACACTGGATGGAAATAAAGGGTTCAAAAAGTATTTGTGGCAAAACGAATTTGGCGATACGCTTTCAAGCTCGCAAACATTCGATGCTGATTATACCGGTGAATTCAGGATTACAGTCTCAGATAAATACAACTGCGTGGCCCGCGATACGATGAGGTTGGTGGTCTATCCTGTGCCGACGGTGAAAATCGCCGGGGAACAACTGCTATGCGGGGAGCAGAACAGCCAGCTTACCGTTTCGGTTGAAGGAGCCGCTGAATCGCTTTGGAATTATGAAGGAAGTTTTAGCTGGTCTGCCAACAAACCTGCTTTATTGACCTTCTCGGAAGAGCAATTGACATCGGTTAAACTTACGGCTTCCGAGTGGGGAACTTACGAAATTTATTACCGCCTGAAAACCATCGACGGATGCGAGGTGGCTGATACATTTCAGGTTCGTTTTCATCAACAGCCGACATCCCATTTCAACTTTGAAGATGATGCGGTTTGCGAGGGATACAGCAAAAAACTGCTTTTCACCGGCGCGGCCACCGACAGCGCCTCCTTTTACTGGGATCTGGACGGATGTATATTTACCGATACCCTGGCTTGGGACCAATATCGTGTTTCGGTAGGGGCATTTTTAAGTAAGCCGCCTTACATCAGTCTGTTTATTGATGACCACGGATGCAGGAGCGATACCACGATCCAACCATTGGGCGCTAAACCCAATTTTATCATGCAGGCCGACCAGTTAAGAGGCTGCGACACATTAACGGTTAACTTCTCGGCCATCTTGCTGACCGATGATTTTGTCAACTTTCAGTGGAAGTTCGACGACGGAGAAATTATAAACCGTCAGCATGCTACGAAAACCTACGAATCTCCGGGTTTTTATCCGGTAAGCCTCACCATTACCAATCCGGTTACCCGATGCCAAAACGGGTTTACGCTGGATAGCATGATCCGGGTATTTCCCACGCCCCGGGCGTCGATTGTTGCCGACCCCGGTATTTGTTACGATGATTCGGCCCGCGTTTTTTATGCCAATGCGACTGACTCGTCGGTTTACTACTGGGAATTTGACGGGGCCCGGCAGGTGGGCGGCAAGGATGATGCGGTTACCGTTTTATTGGACGAACCGATGGCAACGGTCCGTTTACGGGTCGAAGAATACGGCTGCATTAGCCAACCCGCAGAAATCGGCATAAAAAGAAAGCCGCGTTTCGATTTTTTTGCTGAAAATGAACAAGGCTGTCAGCCGTATGCAGTTGAAATTTTTGCTGATGCGAAAGACAGCGATTTAAGCTTTTTGTGGGTGACTGATCATGCAACTGATCTGACCGGGGAATCTCTGTTTCTTAACCTGCCTGATCCCGGGAAATATGATCTTGCCCTCATCGGACTGTCATCGGCAACAGGCTGTTCTGATACGCTCTACAAATCCGGTTGGCTATGGGTTCATCCAAAACCCAGGGCTGATTTTGATGTTAATTTTCCAATTGCCACGATTGAAAATGCCGATATTTTGTTCTATAACCATTCACAGAACGGAGATTACTATTCCTGGGACTTTGGCGACGGCAGCCTATCGGCCGATCCAAACCCGGCCCACACTTATGCAGAGCTTGGGGACTATTATTCGCAGCTGGTCGCCGAATCTGTTTTTGGGTGCAAGGATACAGCCAACCTGCTCATTAAAATCATCCCATTTAACGTTTATTCGCCCAATGCTTTTCGTCCCGACAGCGACATCCCCGAGAACCGCACATTTATGCCGGTGGGCCTGGGCGCCGATAATTCCCGCTTTAACCTTCGGATTTATGACCGTTGGGGGCAAATTGTTTTCGAAACCGGTACGCCGGATAATCCGTGGGATGGAACAAACAAAAACGGGAAACCCGCTCCTATGGGCAATTACGTCTGGATGGCCACTTTCCATGATATCCAGGGGTATGAGCATAAGCAAAAAGGGCAGATCCTTTTAATTCGTTAACCGGAGATCAGGAACCATAAAAAGGGTTATTGCACCCCGAAGCTGTCGTCATACGGACTGAAAAACGGAAGTTCGTAATTCTTGCGGGATTCTTTTAACAAAAAGGTAAGTGAAATTTCGCTGGTGCCTCCTGAGGCGGCTGAAAGCCCGGACAATGTCCAGTCGTAGCTGTAAGTAAATTGCATCCGCTTATTCACGAAACCCACCAGCAAAATCATGGCATCATAACGAATCCCAAAATTCTGCCGGAACCAGGCCCCTGCCGTTAAACCATGCTTCATGGCAAACATACCGTAATTGATTTGCGTTGAAACGCCCTGCTTTTGAGCAATCAGTTGTGGCGATACATCAAATTTCCGGCGCAGATGGCCATATCTGAAAACCGGGAGCCTGGCCCCCGCATGGGCCGTGTATTTTCGGTCGAGTTTTCCTTGCTGGTCGCTTCCGGTACTATATGACATTTTTGGTTCGGTGAGGTGATGGAGGGCCCCTCCGAAAAATAGCCGTTTGCTGTAGACCAATAATCCTGTTGAAAAATCAACAAAGGAATGATTAGGCTCCGTGATGACCTCGGCCGTTGAACCATGATGTCCGTAGTTTATATCCAGATTATCCGCAAACACCAGTTTATTCACATCAATCGAGTTTTGGTTATACCCGCTTTGAAGTGCACCGTGTAGTTTAAACGCTTCGTTCAACCGGATGTAAACGGAATAGGAACCATTAATTTGAAACGAGTTCAACATGTTCCCGGCCTGGGCATCATTTAAAACATGAATACCAATGCCACCCTGCAGAAAATTAACCGGGAGGTCGATTGCAGCGCTATAGGTCGTATAAGCCTGGTCAAATTGTTGCCACTGGTCGCGGTATTGCAGGGCCACCCTTGGTACGCCTGCAGAGCCTGCAAAAGCCGGATTCAAATACAAGGGGTTGGCATAATACTGAGAGAACGAAACATCCTGCCCGAATACAACCGGAAAGCCGGACAACAACAGGAAAAAAATGATTAGTCCTGTTTGATGATATGTCCGGTTTTTTTTTCCATTCCTCATTGCTTAAAAATAATCAAATGAGAAATACAGCCAACGGAAAGCAATAAAAAAGAAACGATTATTTCCGAGGCGTTGACGGACGGAGAAAACTACGATTACGCCGAATCAGGACCTCCCCGGTTTGAACAGCAGTAAAATATAAAAGCAGAAGGGTGGGAGACTGGTCTCTTTTGCCTTCTGCTTTCGTTGGTATTACGTGTTAATCCACCCTTATTTCACACCCGATTTTATCAGGATATATTCCAGCGGGCAAAATTTGGTAAATGACGACTGGAGCAGGTTAAAACCCACGAAGCCGGCCAAAAACAGCCAGTCTGGATGAACAAAAACAGCTAACAGCACACTCACGCTAACGAGTGTTCCGGCTACGGCACGAATAATTCTCTCTCTCATCTTTCAATTGGTATTAGATTAAACAAACTTTTCAACTCCAACAATGTAGGCGTTTATCGGGCTGATGTCTTCAACAGTCTGGTTAAACTGCTCAATCCGTTTAAGCAACTCATCTGCCTTATCGGCCGCCAAAAAGGTAAAGGAGACCATATAACTGTACGGATTTTTTGTGGATGCGAACCAGTTGTTCAGATCCGATTCACTTTCCACATTTTTCATAAAGCCTTCCACGTTAAATTCGCTGTAGGCATTGATCTGAATTGAATTCAGTATTTTATTCAGTTCCTCGTGGTACGCTTTCACGCATTGGATAATTACAAATTTCATTTTTCTCCGGTATTAAGGTTGTTATCAGATTGGTATTTCTTTCTTTCGGTCATATAATAAATCAGGGGGACAATCACGAGCGTTAAGACGGTCGATGCAATGGTTCCGCCCATCAGTGATATGGCCAAGCCCTGAAAAATGGGATCAAACAGGATGACTACAGCGCCGATGACCACTGTTCCGGCCGTGAGCAGGATAGGCGTAGTTCGGACGGCCCCGGCCTCAATCACAGCTTCTTTCAGCGGGATGCCGTCGTTGAGCCGCAGGTTAATAAAGTCGATCAGCAGGATGGAGTTTCGGACCATAATTCCTGCCAGGGCGATTAAACCGATCATGGAAGTTGCGGTGAAGAAAGCTCCCATCATCCAGTGACCGACCAGGATGCCAACCAGCGACAGCGGAATGGCAATCATCATCACAAAGGGTACTTTAAAGTTTTGAAACCAACCGATGATCAGCATGTAAATAACCAGAAGGACAACCGCGAAGGCCGTTCCCAGGTCGCGGAAAACCTCGTAGGTGATCTGCCACTCGCCATCCCACTTCAGGCTGTAATCTTCCTGGGTGAAGGGTTGTTGGTTGTACTCTTCACTGAGCTTGTAGCCTTCGGGCAGCTGAACGGTTTCCAGCTTTTTCGACATGTCGAGGATGGCATAAACCGGGCTTTCCAGCTTTCCGGCAACGTCGGCCGTTACATATACCACGCGTTTTTGGTTTTTCCGGTAGATGCTTTTTTCCTGTAAGCCTTCTTCAAGCTCAATCACATCGCCCAGGGCGACTGCCTTGCCGGATTGGCTCATGATGCTCAACTTTTTTAACTCGTTCAGGCCGGAGCGGTTTTCTTCATTCAAACGAAGCGAAATACCTACCTGTTCCTGCTCTTTCTCCTGGTAAAGCTGGGCTACCTCGTATCCGCTCAACGCGATTTGCAGGCTTTGCAGCACCTGTTGGCTTGAAAGACCGTTTAAGGCGGCTTTTTCTTTCAGGACGTTGAAACGGTATTCGGTTTGGTCATCCTCCATGTGCCAGTCGATGTCCACCACGTCGGTTGTCCCGGCCAAAATAGCTTTTACCTGGCGTGCGACATCGATTTGAACGTCGCGGTCGGGGCCGTAAATTTCGGCCACCAGGGTCGACATGACCGGCGGCCCGGGCGGGACCTCAACCACTTTTACATTGGCCTGGTATTTTTTACCCAGTTCCTGTAAATGGGGGCGCATGGCTTTGGCAATATCGTGACTCTGAAGTTTCCGGTCGCCTTTGCCTGTCAGGTTAACCTGAATATCGGCCACATTCGGTCCCTGGCGCAGGTCGTAATGCCTCACCAGCCCGTTGAAGTTCATGGGCGAAGCCGTTCCGACATAGGTTTGATAATTCACCACGTTTTCCTGGCGGGCAATAAAGGCGGCCAGCTCTTTGGCAACCACAGCCGTACGTTCCAGCGTGGTTCCTTCGGGCATGTCAATAATTACCTGAAACTCGTTCTTGTTGTCAAACGGAAGCATTTTAACGGCCACCATTTTAAAATAAAGCAGGGTCATCGACGCCAGGAGCAGTAAAGTGACACCCAGGATAAAGATCCACCGTTTCCAAACGGATTCCAGTAAGGGGCTGATTGTTTTCGAATACAATTTGTAAATGAGGGAATCTTCCAGGCGAAAGGCTTTTTTGTACGTATGTTCTTCTTTCTCTTTCGTGCGAAGCAGGCGATAAGCCAGGTAAGGCGTAATGGTTAACGCCACCAGCAGGGAGAAGATCATGGCAATGGATGCCCCGATTGGCATGGGGCTCATGTACGGACCCATCAGCCCTGATACGAATACCATCGGCAACACGGCTGCGATAACCGTGAAGGTAGCCAGAATGGTGGGGTTGCCCACCTCATCGATTGACCGGATGGCTGCCTGGATAAACGGCAGCTTTTTCATTTTGAAATGCCGGTGCATATTCTCGGCGATGATAATGGAATCGTCGACCACGATACCGGTCACAAATACCAGGGCAAACAGGGTGATCCGGTTGAGGGTATAATCCATGAAATAGTAGCTGAACATGGTCAGGGCAAAGGTGATGGGTACCGAAAGGAATACGACCAGCCCTCCGCGCCAGCCCATGGCCAGCATCACCACAAAAGTGACCGAGATAATGGCGCCAAACAGGTGCATCAACAATTCCGACACTTTGTGCGAAGCGGTTTCTCCATAGTTTCGCGTTACTTCCATCTTCACGTCTTCGGGAACCAAGGTCTTCTCCAGTATTTCTATTTTTGAAAGGATCTCGTCGGCCACGCGCATGGCATCGGCGCCCCTCCGTTTGGCTACCGAAATTGTCACAGCCGGGTATTCTCCAGGGAACGACGATTTTCGGGAATCTATTTGGGCGTAACCAAATTCAACATATTGAACGGGTTCTTCCGGACCGTCGACAACCTCGGCTACCTGTTTCAGGTAAACCGGATGATCGCGATAAACGCCGACGACCAGGTTGGCAACGTCATCGGATGTTTTCAGGAACGCGCCTGCTTCAACCAGGTATTCCCGGTCGTTCTTGTTAAACGAACCGGCCTGAAACTGGGCATTGGCCAGTTGAATTTGTTGGGCAATGCCGAGGGCATCCACTCCAAAACCTGCCATCTGTTCGTTATTCAGCTCCACCCGGATTTGCCGGGAACGGCCCCCGATAATTTTTGTACCCGATACGTCGTTGATCTGTTCGATCTCGTTGTTGACTTCCTGTGCAATTCTTCTCAGGTCGTAGTCGTCGTAGGTTTCGCTCCAAAATGTCAGGCCAAGCACCGGAACATCGTCGATTGATCGTGTTTTAATCAGGGGAAAACTGGTTCCCTGCGGCATTTGGTCCATGTGTTTCATGATCTCGTTGTACATTTTTACCAACGAGCGTTCCACATCTTCACCCACGTAAAACTGAACGATCAGCATGGCCTGTCCGGGCATGGAAGTGGAGTAGACGTATTCGACGCCTGTAATATTCGACACCACCTTTTCAAGCGGCTGGATCACCCGTGATTCAATTTCCTCGGGACTGGCCCCGGGATATCTGAAAAAGATATCGGCGATGGGTACATCAATCTGGGGTTCTTCTTCCCGGGGGGTTAAGTAAGAGCTGTACATGCCGATGGCCAGAAAAGCGATCATCAGCAGAGGTGTCAGCTTTGAGTTTATAAATTGTTTGGCAATACTGCCTGCAATTCCTGTCTTCATGTTTTTGTTGGTTTAATATTGAACTAAGGCGCCATCGTGTAACTTTCCGTCGACCGACAAAATGAATTTTTCCCCGTCGGAGAGCCCGGAAAGGACTTCGATCGAATCTCCGTGTGTTTTTCCTGTTCTGATCCAGCGCAACAGGGCAGTTTCATTTTGACTGACTGTATAAAGTCCGGTCAGTTGCCCCCGGTTGACCAAAGCTTGCTGAGGCACCAACAGGGAAGACTGGGTCCCTTTTTCGTAGATCACCCGGGCAAACATGCCGCTGAACAGGAGGCTTTCCTGTTCCGGGCCCGGGGTCAGCATAATTTTAGCCTCGAACTGGGTCCCGGTACTGGTGGCCGAGGGGTTAATTTCGGTAATGACGCCGTTAACGGTCAGATTATTCAGCGCGTTGAACTGCACCTTTACCTGATCGTTTAGCTCAAGTTGGGCAATACTGCCTTCGGGGATCCGGGCGAGTACTTTCCATTGGCCGGGGTTTTCAATCGACAGCAACGGGATGCCCGGATTAGCCATATCCCCTTCGCGGACAAACTTCCCGGTAATAACGCCGGAATACGGGGCCCGAAGATCGGTATAACGAAGCGATTCTGTGACTTCGGCCTGCATTTGGCGGGCGGCCTCCAGCCGGGCCTTAATCATCCGGTATTGGGTGCGGATATCGTCCAACTCCTTATCAGTGGCGCTGTTAGTGGCGTGGAGCGCTTCAAAACGCTTCAGGTCCTTTTCTGCACTTTCAAAAGCGGTGGTGGCTTCGAGAATACTGGCTTCAACCTGTGCTTTTTTTGCCTGGATATCCTGGTTGCGGACTTGCAGCAGCAGGTCGCCTTTTTTGACCGCCTGTCCAGGGCGCACATAAATTTTTTCGATTTGTCCCATTGACCGTGTGCTTAGCATGGATTGGCTTTCGGCTTCCAGCCTCCCTGAGAAACTGTATGTTACCGGGTATTCGTTAACCATTGCTACGGCTACGCTGGCCGAAACGCGGGGGCTGTCATCTTTAGCTTGCTGTTTTTTGTTTCCGCAGGACGATAAGGTGATTATTCCTGCAGCAACAAACAGGACAAGCAGATTATGCTTTCTGATAATTGTTTTCATTTTAAAGTAGCGTTTATTCATTAAATTTCTTTTTCGAGTAAAAGTTCCATTTCGAAAATGGCTTGTTTGTAATTGTATATGGCTTGAATGTATTCCAGCTTTTTTTGAGACGATAAAGCTTCTGAGATCAGCAGGTCGGTGGTTTTTTCCAGGCCTTGTTTAAAGCGTTCCGTCCGGATGCGGAGCGATTCTTCGGCTTGTTCTTTGGCTAATTTACTTGATTGGATTTGCCGATAGCTGAGTTCCAGTGTCCGGTTTGCCCGGTTTAATTGCAGTTGGCTTTGAGACAGGTAATCGTTATACCCCAGGCGGGCTTCGTCGAGGCGGGCGGTAGCCAGTTGGACGCTTCCGGCATTTTTATACCCGCTGAACAGGTTCCAGCTCAAACTGGCGCCAACCAGGTAGTTTTCGGCCGAAGTGCCCATGAATTTTTTATCATTCCACTCGTAACTGCCAAACGCATTCACACGGGGGAGAAATTTCATTTTTTCCGATTTGAGCATATTTTCACCGGCTTCAATTTGTTTTTGCCAGGCTTGCAGGTCGGAGCGTTGTTGGATGGCTTCGGGATGAACGCCGGCAACAAGCTGTGCAGGGCTGATCACCAGGCTGTCGGTGGTGGCAATGGTAGTTCCCAGATCGAGACCAAGCAAATGAGCCAGGTATTCATTGGCCGAATGGTATTGGTTTTCGGCTTCCAGCAATTGGTTCCGGCGTTCTTCCAGCCGAACTGCTGCCTCAAGTACATCTGCCTGCCTGACAAAACCCTGCGCTTCGTTGTCTTTAGTTAATTTTAGGGTTTCTTCGGCCAGATTCACCGATTGTTGGATCACTCTCACCGATGACTGGGCCAGTTCGAGCAGATAATAAGCGGTTTTTACTTCGTAGCGGATGTTTTCTTTCACGCGGTTTGTTTGCAGACTTGCCGCTTCGTACTGACTTTTTGCCGCTTTTCGCGCATAAATGCCATCCAGGTTAAGCAGAGGTTGGCTGAGTTCTATTTTAGTGTTAAAGTTTTCAATCCCGTCCGGGTCATTCAATACCGAGGGGTCAAAGTCGACCTGACCGACGATTTCCTGTTTCAGTTTAAATCCAAATGTGGTCAGCGGGTCGTTGGTTGAAACCCCGGTATGGCTGACCGATAAACCGGGTAGAAACACCGAGTTGGTCATCCGGTAGGAGCTTCGGGCTGCCAATTGCCTGGCCTCGGCGCTTTGTGTCGTCAGGTTGTTATTCCCGGCAATTTTTAGCGCGTCTTCCAGGCTTAATTCCATCGTTTGGCTGAAAAGCGTGAATGGAAATCCCAGAATTGCCAGCAGGACTAAAATTTTTACTCTTTTTTGCATACCTAATATTCTAATTTAATGGTTTTATATTTTATAAAAACAAATTTTCAAATGCAAATATATAAAAATATAGATATATAGATATAGATAATTGCATGAGCTGATCCTGAATTCAGGCATATCGGTTGTCTGAATAGGAGATATAAAGACATAAATGCCTTATTATCAACATGGAATAATTATCTGTTGAACGTATGGATAGTTGCAGGTAAATGTTAAATTTTCATTACCCCGCCGGTCCTGTTTTCTTGTCGCAAAGATTAACAAGGGAATATACGGGCCATCAGCAAGTTAGTTTCTGAAATTTGCCGGGTAAACCGTCAGGAAGCTTGACAATTTGCTTGCTTTTTTGATTGGCTTCCATGTTTTGTGCGGATTAGGAAAACTTTCGGAGAAATACGACCAGAATTGTTTCATCTTCATCAGCGCCTGCCCTTCATTGGTAAAGGCACGGAGGTAGTTTTCGAGGATTTGCCGGTGAAATGCCTCTTTGATTTCCGCTTGTTTTTGGGGGTCGGGGTTTTTTCCCAGTAGTTTGTCAACCAGGAACGGATCGGTCAGAACACCCCGTCCGATCATCCAGACCTGTTGTTGAGGCGCCAGTAACCGGATTTCTTCCAGGTCGTCGGCAGTTTGAATGTCGCCGTTGTAAACAAGCGGACGCTGTATGATGGCCGAAAGGTCAGCGAAAAGGTTCCGGTTGGCTTTTCCTTTATACAGTTGCCGCGCTGTTCTGGGGTGGAAGATCAGCTTCTCGAAAGGGTAGGCTGTCAGCAGTTCAATCCGTTCGAAAATAGTTTGCTCGCTGGCAAGTCCCGACCGGAACTTGACGGATACGCTAAAGTCGTATTCTTCGAACAGGACGTCCAGCACCTGTCTCAGCTCATCTTTCCTTTCCAGCAGGCCGGTCCCTTTCCCTCTGTTGGTGGCCATCGGATAAGGGCAGCCCAGATTAAGGTTTATCTTTTTGTAGCCAAAATTTTTCAGGATGTCGGCCAGCTGTCTCAACTCGGCCGGACTTCCGCATAAAACCTGGGGAACAACAGGTACGCCGGCATTATTTTCGGGCAGGATGTCGCGGTATTGGCTGTTCCTGATTTTATTTCCCGGCCCGACGGTCAGGTATGGAATATAGTATTCGGCTATATTTCCGAATGTTTGGTGGTAACATTTCCGAAACACGAAATCGGTAAAACCCTGTAAGGGGGCAAGCAAAAAGGACTGGCTCAAAGGCATCGGTTAATAAATTTTTATATCAAAGGTAACAGCTTCTCTTTTTTGACCTGAGAAATAATTATTTTTGCAGGAAGTTACAGAAAGAAAATGACAACTTGGCTGGAATGTTACAAACATCACTTCCCAAAGATACCCTGTTAAGGCAACTTCACCAGGCAGTTGAAATTGAATCTTCCCAATCGCTTGACGTTTCCAGGCAACTTGTTGCCCCGGCAGAAATTCGTGCCGACTCGGCCAGCCGGTCGGGCGAATTGCATCAAAAATCGAAAAATACAGAGATAACGCCTGCTGCATGGAGAAGAGGCCTTACGATAGAAAAGGAGAAATCTGTTGTGATGCCGCCGGTTTTGCCGATTCAGCCCAATGAGATTGTTCTGTTGACCCAACAAACCGAAACGCCCCGGCTGATGTTGCCCGAACGAAAAATTGAACGCGACACGCCCGACTGGGTGACGGGGCTTATCATTCTGGTGCTGGTGATATTTGCATCCGTTCGTTTGTTCTTTGGCAAATACCTGGGGCAGTTGTTTAGTTCGTCTGTAAACTTCTCAACAGCCTCGCGCATGTTCCGGGAACGATCTGTTAGTCTCACACATGCCTCATTCCGGCTTGATGTGATTTTTTACCTGGTTTTTAGTTTGTTCATGTTTCAAACCCTGGAGGAGTTTTACTTTGATTTTCACAAACACAGTATCCTGACTTATTTATTTACCCTGGCCGGCGTTTTGGTTTATTACGGGCTGAAACAGCTGGCTTATTACCTGCAGGGCAGCATCAGTGAGTGCTTGCCCGAAACGCAGGAGTATATCTATCATATGAACCTTTATAACAGGTTGGTGGGTTTGGTTTTGTTGCCCGTTAGCCTTGTTGTGGCTTTTGCACCATTGTCCAACCCGGGCTGGCTCATTATTTTCGGGCTCATTGTCGTCGGGTTCTTTTACATTTTGCTACTATTTCGAGGGACAAGTATTTTATTAAGAAAACATTTTTCAATATTTTATTTGATTTTATACCTTTGTACCCTTGAAATTTTACCATTAATATTCATCTACAAATTGGTGTTGGTATAAGTTAGTGTATAACTTTTAAAAAGGAAGATATCTTGAAAATCAAGAAAATATTAGTTTCACAGCCAAAGCCTGAGTCCGCAAAATCCCCATATTTTGATTTAGCAGAAAAAACAAGTATCCAGGTTGACTTCCGTCCGTTTATTCAGGTGGAGGGAGTTTCTGCTAAAGAATTCAGGCAGACACGGATCCAGATTCTGGATCATACGTCCGTCATCTTTACCAGCCGTACAGCCATTGATCATTTTTTCCGGATCTGCCAGGATATGCGTATCACCGTTCCGGATACGATGAAATATTTCTGTATTTCCGAAGCAACTGCCTTTTACCTGCAGAAATACATTATTTACCGGAAAAGAAAAATATTTTATGGAAGCGGAAAATTTGCCGACCTGATTGATGTGATGAAAAAACACAAGGAGGACAAATTTCTGGTGCCCTTGTCGCATATTCACAAACAGGAAATTCCTGAATTGTTGGATAAGGGTGGTTTTAAGTATACCAAGGCCATTCTTTACCGTACTGTAAGCAGCGATCTGTCCGATTTGAAAGATGTGAACTACGATATTCTGGTGTTCTTTAGTCCCTCCGGAATAAAGTCCTTACAGCAAAACTTCCCCGACTTTAAACAGAACGACACGAAGATTGCTTCGTTTGGCCCGAGTACGGCCGCTGCCGTAAAAGAAGCGGGTTTAAGGCTGGACATCGAAGCCCCTACGGTCCAGGCGCCATCCATGACCATGGCCCTGGAGCAATTTATCAAAAAGCATAACAAAGCGAAATAACCGGAAAAACAGATAATCAGAAAGAGGGGAAATCGCTTCCCCTTTTTTTATTGTATTTTAGACGTTCAATGAGCGAATTCAGCTTAAAAAGGGAAGAACGGCTTTGCAGCCGGAAAGCCATCGAAACATTGTTTTCTGAGGGAGAGACTTTTTTTATCTTTCCGGTGAAGGTGGTTTACCGGAGGACATCACTTCCGGCCGCTTACCCGGTTCAGGCTGCTTTCTCGGTTTCGAAGAAGAATTTTAAGCGGGCCGTTAAACGTAACTTCCTCAAACGGCGAATGCGCGAAGCTTACCGCTTAAACAAGTACGGCTTATACCAGGCTGTACCTGAAGGAGAGCAACTTTCCCTGATGTTTATTTACGCGGCAAAAGAGATCAAAGAATACGGGTTGATTGAAAAGACGATGAAGAAAGTCCTCGCCCGCCTGGCGGAGTTGGTTAAACTAGAAAGGGAGGATTAACAAAAAAAGAGGATCAAAAAAGCCAGATCAAAGGTTGTTCTTTCCAACTTTTTTGATACCCTCCCGGATGCTTTTCAAACCGTATTTTTATTCTTCATCCATGATCTCTGTTTGCATACGCACGGAATCTTCGTGGATAAGCTGAAACAGAATTTGTACAAATGTGCGGTTGAGGTTAAGCTTTTCGCCCAGCGCCAGGCGGTTGTTCATCAACTCGGTCCAACGGCTGATTTGCAGGGCAGTCACATTATTTTCTTTTTTATACTGACCAATCTGGCGGGCAATATTCATTCGCGAAGCCAGCACTTCCAATAATTCGGCATCCAGCGCGTCAATACGTCCGCGAAGCAATTCCAGTTGATTTTCAAACTGTTTATTCTCGACAGAGGTATGGCGGATGATCAGTTTATCCAGAATTTTCCCCAGTTCGGCCGGCGTTACCTGCTGGTCTTTATCGCTTAAGGCACACGAAGGGTCTCGGTGCGACTCCAGCATTAATCCTTCCATACCCATATCGAAGGCTTTCTGCGCAATTTCGTACAGGTACTCGCGTTTTCCGGCAATGTGGCTCGGGTCGCAAATCACCGGCAGGTTTGGCATTAAGCGCCTGAGCTCGATGAATGTTTTCCAGCCCGGGTAATTCCGGTATTTGCTTTCGCCCATGGGGGTAAAGCCGCGGTGAATTCCCACCAGGTTTTTGATGCCTGCCTGGCTAAGGCGTTCAAACGCCCCGATCCACAGCTGGGCATCGGGATTAACCGGGTTTTTCACCATCACTACGGCGTCGGTCCCTTTTACAACATCGGCAATTTCCTGTACCACAAACGGGCTGGCCGTTGAACGCGCCCCAATCCACAATACGTCCAATCCGGCATTCAGGGCTTCTTCGGTGTGTTGCGCGTTGGCCACTTCCGTTCCGACGGGCAGGCCGGTCTCTTTCTTCACTTGTTGTAACCACTTCAGCCCGATTGATCCGACCCCTTCAAAACTACCCGGCCGGGTCCTTGGTTTCCATACGCCGCCGCGGAACACGAAAACCCGCGGATCCTTTGCCAGCAGATGCGCCGTTTCCAGTGTTTGTTCTTCTGACTCGAGGCTGCATGGTCCTGAAATCAACAGCGGGTTGTTCAGTTTGGGCAGCCAGGCTTTAATCGGCCTGATGTCTAATTCTATTCCCATTTTATTTTGTGTAAAATTTAACAATCGTTTCTTCGTTTTTTCTGAGCGAGGGGTTGTTTCCTGCCAGAATTTCCCTGATTTTATTGGCATTCTCCATGAGTTCGTACATTCTTTCCTCATCATGGGCAATACTTTCCTTGAATTCAATCAGGTGTTTGATGTACACTTCGAGCGATTCAACAACGTAAGCTTTGTTTTGTTGAAAAATTGGTCCCCACATGCTTGGTGAACTTTTAGCGAGGCGAACAGTGGACCGAAAACCACCACTGGCCAGGTCAAAAATAATCGACCGGTCTTCTTTGGTCTGGACGGCATTTGCCAGCGCATAAGCAGCGGCATGGGGCAGGTGTGAAATGAAAGCCGTACTGTGGTCTTGTTCATCCGACGACATGTAGGCTATGTTCATCCCGATGGCCTGGAACATCTTTTCAATCAGGGCGAGGTGTTGAGGCCCGCTTTTCTCATGATCGCAGATGATGGTAATTTTACCGCTGAATAAGCCTTCGAGGGCTGCCTCCGGCCCCGAGTTTTCGGTTCCCGACATGGGATGTGCCGCGATATAATTCCTGCGTTTGGGATGGTCTTCAATCATCATGGCAATTTCTTTTTTGGTTGAACCCAGGTCGGTTACGGTGGTCCGGTCGGAAACCAGGTCGAGTACGACAGGCAATAAGTCCCTGATCTTATCGACCGGAACAGCCAGAATGACCAGGTCTGCTTTCGGAAGGGCTTCTTCCAGTGGCAGTATTTCATCAACCAGCCCGATTTCCAGCGCTTTTGCCGCATGTTCGGGGCTGACTTCAACCCCGGTAAGACAGGCGGCAAATTTGGTTTTTCGTAAATCCCTGGCCATCGATCCGCCAATGAGTCCAAGTCCGATAATGCTTACATTCATGTTACATAGGATTAAAAAAAGAAGGTCCCGATTTAATCGGGACCTTCTTGTCAGTTATATTTTTCACTTTTTAACAAAACATTACTGTTCGACCCCGTTTGATGAACCGAAATAATAAAACCAGTAATAAAAAGAATTGTTAAAAAGCATGTCTCAGCACTTTCAATTTGCGAGCAAATATAAGTATTTATTTTAAGATCAAAATTTTTTCACAATTTGTTTTTATAATTTTTCGGGATGGACTCATCCTTCATATGCTATTCCGGCCGATGATTATTTTTTCGGCCGATTATTTGGTGGCCAATCGGGTAGGGCTGCCGGGAGGAGAGAACCGAATGATCGGGTTTTCAACCGGATTTAAGGTTTTTAAATACGCATAAATCGCTCTCAGATCGTCTTTTTCCATCTTCCCGTATAAGGTCCAGGGCATCACGGTCTTAAAATCATCCGGCCCCACCTTTGGGGCGATAAACGACGAGTCGGCATAGGCTTTAAAGCGGGCGATGAATTGTTCTTCGGTCCAGCTGCCAATGCCGGTGACCGGATGCGGCGTGATATTGGCCGATCTGATCACTGATCCGTCGGGCAAATGAAATTCCAGTCCTCCCGCGTAAGGTTCTCCCAAAGGTCCGTCGGGACCCATCAGCGTGTGGCAATCGGCGCAGGACGCGGCCGTGATCATGTATTTTCCGTAAGCGGGCAAATCTGACTTTGGCGGGATCTGTCTCAACGCGGCTTTTTTGGGAATCGTATTGATAATGATGTTTACCGGAAAGTCGGGTTTTGACGGCTCCACATCATGCTCAATCGGGTCCAGGGTTCGCAGATAGGCAATCACGGATTTGATATCTTCCTCGTCCATTTGCCCGTAATTTGGGTATGGCATGATCGGGAACAAAGTCCGGCCGTCTTTTGAAACACCGGAGGTGATGGCCCGGAAGACTTCGCCGTCGGTCCAGCCGGCCAAATTCTGAGGCGTGATGTTTGGGGCAACAAATTTTCCGGGTAAGCCCATGCTTTGGTCAAACACTTCGCCTCCCTGCCCCAGGGTATGCGGAATCAGGGGAGCTGAAAATAAGGAATAGTTTCTCTGTGAGTGGCAGTCCATGCACATCATCACATGATGGGCCAGGTAGTGGCCGCGTTCAACCCGCTCCGGTGTGATTTCCACCTTCATATCCGGGGCCGGGCCAACGTCGGGAAGCATGATTTTCAGGTAACCGATTAAGGTTATCAAACCCAGGATCACAATCCCGGTAAGAGAGAGCAAGATTTTAAGTAGTCTCTTTTTCATACAAATAAATATTTAAATGATTAATAAAGGTATAATCTTGCTTTGGGTGAGTATAAAGGAGGATAAATAAAAGACAAAGATATCCTATATTATAGATCTTTACAAGTTGTCCGCGCGGAATATTTCAATTTCTGACCGGATATCTTCTCCTATTCGGCAAATTAATTTCATCTTTGTTTTCCGAAAATTAAGGCGACAGCATTTTTATGGCAGTAATCAGTTTAAAGTCGGTCAGAAAATACTTACCCGATGGGTTCATCAGCAGTATGATCCTGATGATTTTTTTGGCTTGGCTGATTCCGGGAATTGGAAAAGCAGGCAGCGCCATCGAGTTGAAGGCGCTGATCCGGTACGGAAACAGTTTGTTGTTTTTTTTCTACGGATTGCGCTTAAGCCCCGAAAAATTAAAAAACGACCTGAGCAACTGGCGGTTACATGTGCTGATTCAGTTAATCACCTTTCTTGTTTTTCCGCTTGTCGTCTTGCTGTTTCGTCCTTTACTGAAAGGCGCTGAAGGGGAGATTTTATGGTTGTCGGTTTTCTTTTTGGCGGTGTTGCCTTCCACGGTATCCTCATCAGTGGTGATGGTTTCGATTGCCAAAGGAAATATACCGAGCGCTATTTTTAATGCCAGCATCTCAGGGGTCATCGGGATCCTGATTACGCCAGCCTGGATGGGCTTGTTCCTTGAAAAACAAAATGAGGCATTTGCCTTTGCCGGCGTTTTGAAGGACCTGGCACTGCAAATACTGATCCCGCTTTGTCTGGGTCTTTTCTTGCACCGGTTCTGGGGAGGCTGGGCCAGGCGTTACAACAGCTATATCAGTAAATTCGACCGGTCGGTGATTCTGCTCATCGTTTACCACAGCTTCAGCAATGCCTTTATGAGCGATATTTTCAGCAGCATCCGGATGAGTGATTTGCTGGGCTTATCGGCGAGTGTGATCCTGCTTTTCTTTCTTATTTTTGAAGGAACCAAACTACTTACCCGCCTGCTCCCCTTCAAGCGGGAAGACCGGATCACGGTTTTGTTTTGCGGTTCCAAGAAATCGTTGGTTCATGGTTCGGTGATGGCCAGCGTATTGTTTGCCGGTTCCGGGTTGGGCTCCTTATTTTTGGTTCCGGTGATGATTTACCATGCTTTTCAGCTTTTTTACATCAGTATTGTTGCCCGTCGTTACGGGAATGAACTGAGGCCTCTTTCAGAATAAATTCATTTTTTTTGAAAAAATTAAATGGCTGCTGACATACTGTTGTCACTTGCGCCTGTTTCCTTTGTTTCAGATTAAACATCAAAACCAGAAAACATGGAAACAAAGACAATTTCTGAAATGAGTGCGCTAACGTACACGCTTGAAACAACCCTGCAGAATATGATCGCTGATGCGGGGAACCTGCCATTCGAAATTATGGATCAAGCAAGCTCTCTCGGATTGCAACTTTCCGGGCCGCAAACCTGGATTTATAAGGATTGTTACGGCGAAGCGGACAAACCGTTCGAGCTGACCATTGCGGTGCCTGTTGTTGCTGAAAAAGGTTCTCCCGGCAAATTTAGCTTCGAAAAATTACCGGAGTTGAAGGCTTGTGCCACCATTCACAAGGGAGGATGGGATCAGATCGGCGAAACCTATACCGGATTAATGCGGGAACTCGAAAAGAAGAATCTACATTTTACTGGCTACTCGCGCGAAGTTTACCACCATTGGGATATGGATAAGCCGGAGAACAATGTGACGGAAATCCTGGTCGAAGTTAGGTAGCCATGAAACCGGTTCGGGCAGATATTCAGTTGAGAAACCGATGTTGATCAAAACAGTAATCAATCGGTATTGAAAAAGAAGCCATGAAAACAATTGAAAGCCATTATCTTTATAAGCGGAATGTCCGGAAGGGCATCCGCTTATTTTTTATTTAGACAGCAATGAACCGGATTGAACGTTTGAACGCCATTTTAATTCACTTGCAAAGTAAGCGGGTAGTAAAAGCGGCCGAGCTGGCCGACCGGTTCGGGATTAGTTTGCGCACGGTTTACCGCGATATTCGCGCTCTTGAACGTGCCGGCGTGCCAATCGGGGCGGAAGCCGGTGTCGGCTATTTCCTGATGGACAACTTTCACCTCCACCCGGTAAGCTTTACCACCCCGGAAGCTTCGGCCTTACTGATGGGAGAGAAGCTGATGGACAAGATGTCGGATCATGAAACCCGCGATTTTTACCGGTCGGCGGTGTTTAAGATCCGCGCCATTTTAAAACCGGCAGAGAAAGAATACATTGAGTCGCTGGCCAACTCCATTTCGGTTTTCAACTGGGCGACACTTTCCCCCAATTTCAACAAGCTTCATCTTTCCGAGATTCAGCAGGCCATTGCCCGGGAGCAGGTGCTGGAGATTGGCTACCAGGCCAGGTATTCCGGCGAAAACACCAGCCGACTGGTGGAGCCAATAGGCCTTTGTAATTACGATTCGCGCTGGCATTTAATCGCCTGGTGCCGCCTGCGGAGCAGTTACCGCGATTTCAGGCTCGACCGGATTGAATCGCTCCGGATTACTGATGAAGGTTTTGAAAAGCGCAAACACATCTCAATGGACGAGTATTTTGCCAATCATTCGTTTTCGTCGGCTGAAATAAATATCCGGTTCGAAATTTCGCCGGACGTCCAAAAGCTGATCGAAGAAAGTAAGTTCTGGTACGGATTCCAGGGAGAAGAATTGCTCCCGAACGGCAATTTCCTTCTCCGTTTCGGGAACAACGACCTGAATGGTTTTTCGCGATGGCTGGTGGCTGGCGGAATTTACGCAACCAGCATCGAACCGGCCGAATTAAATGAAATGATTCGTCAGCGAGTTGCCCTGCTGAACGAATTTTACGGCAAATAGAATTCTTCACTAAAAACGGGTGTCAACAACTTTCTTTCGGTGACTCCTTTTTGCCGGTTTATCACAACCGCGGATCAACGGTTTATTTTGCCGGTCCGATCAGCTTGTTCAGTTGATCATAGGCTTTATCGCAGCCTGCTATCAAATCTTTCCCGATGGTTTTGTAGTGTTCCCGAACCAGTGTCTTGTTGTCTTTTCCGTCGGGATGGTTTGCACGGTTACGCAGATCGTTGTGCAGGCTTAAAACATCTGCCACAATTTCATAAGCGCCTTCCTGGTCGGCTCCTTCAAACTCATTGATATACCGGAAGCAATCGAGGAGTACCTGTTCAACCAGGTAATCAATGTCCTTCTTTAAATTTCGGATGTTAGCCATGTTCCATAGATTTTAAATGATTTTTACTTATACGTTCGGTGGTTAAGCAGATGTTTTCGTTGACCTGCAAAATTATCTTTATTTTTTTCCCGTGTTTTCAGCTGTTGACGTAAATTTCAGTTTACCGGCATCAAGCAAAATGGCTTTTACCGAACCAATCTGAATCTTTGTTTCAACCATCACCGGCAGCCGGTTCCGGTCGGCTGTAAACCAAACCTTCATGTATTCCCCTTCGGGAAAAAAATCGCCCTGCAACAACCAAACCGATACTTTATGGCACTGAAATTTCCTGCCGGTACGTGTTTTAACTTCTTCTTTGCCAAGATAACGAAAATACAGATCTTCTATTTTATTATCGACCAGCATGGTGAAATTTATTTTCTGACCGGAGGTCATGTTGTCGAAATCGTATCCCCGGAAATGATAAGCAGAGCTTAACAAATCGTACACTCCCTCCTTGTAGGCCAGCTGATCGGTAAAAGGGGAGCTGTTTTCCCGGTGTATTTTCGAGAAGATCTTTCCGGTACGGGGCGAAAACCGGTATTCGTGGGAAGAGTGACCTTTCCCGTGGTTGACCGACCGGCGAAACCAAACCGGTTTAAAATCGGGAAACGAAACAATCGATTCGAAGGTGTCCCGAACCGAATAGAAGACGTCGTATGCCTTGTAGGTTTTCCCGATTGCTTTGAAGTTCCAGGCTGGCTGTTTATGGTAACGGATGGTATCACATGAAAAAAACACTTCGCCGGCCTGGACCCAAATGAAATGCCAGTTGTAGTAAGCGCCGTAAAGAGCTGTTTCGCCGGGGGCGAAAGGCAATTCATGTGACTGTGCCCGAAGTTGAAAAAAATTAAAAGCCAGGAAAGCAACCAATAGAAGGGCAGCCGGTTTAACGTGCCGGCGATCGTTTGCTGCCGGGTTTCTTGGCATCCTTATCTTTCTGGTCTTCATCAATCAGCTCTTTTTTGAATTGAATATCGGCAGGCAGGTCCCAACTTTCGCGAATCTCAAAGTTCGAACGAAGTTTTAAAATCTTTGGATAATAAACCACCCGTTCCGGCTGACTCCATTCGTCCAGCTTGCCGGTATCCCAGCGTCCGTTCTCATTCCGGTCGACAATCAGGCGGATCTTGAACTTCTCAGGTTTCAGGTACGGAAATTCAATTTCTCCGTCAGACCGGACCATAATCTGCTGGACAACTTCTTCTTTATCCGTATTTTTCAGTAACTGCACGATACTTGTTCCCGGGAGGTTTGAAATCATCAGGATTACTTTGGCATAGAATCCTTCTTTCTGAATTTTAAACTTCTGATTGACTGCGTTGGACGGATGCCCGGCGAAATTTTTAGCGGCAGCCGAATCGATCTGCAAACGGTATTGTTCCTCAAATTTCCAGGGAAAATCGATGACAAACTTCCGTAACGAGCTGGTATCCTGTGTTAACTGAACCGGCAGTTTTTCCTCAAGGCTGTCAACCAGTTGGAACAACAGTACTTTCGACCAGTCGAACTCAGCTAGCGGTTCCGGGGCTTCAATTCGAAGCGGGTTGTAAATATCAAAACCGTCTTTTGTGTTTAGCTTGAACGAAAAGAGAGGTGTCGGCTCTTTTTCCTTTGTTTCACGCCTTTTACGTTCCCGTTGAACCGGCGCAGAGTACATTAAACTGATGGTATCGGCTTTCGTGACCAGGTTTTTCAGGCTGTCCTGAACCTGGTATTTCAATTGAAGTTTTAAGGTATCCCGTTGGCTGATGATGGTGTCGTTTATCCACAGTTTTAACGAATCGCGCGTTGGATTATACTCGATGTACGACCAATTTGGCGAAGGTACGGGAGCTAACAGGTTCACCTGAAATGAGTCGGTAACCGATTCGGTAAAGATGAAATTGCACAAATTGGCCCGGTCTCTTTTGTAGTTGTCGAGATATTGATCATAAATTTTTTCTCCAAACAACAACAGGTAATACGGTTGTGTCGAAAATTGCAGATTCCCGGTGTCCAGTTTGAGACTGTCGGTCAGTATTGAATCCGGAACAACAGGTATCTGCGGAATGATCAGCGAATCGTGAAAAGCAATCATTTCACCGGCTTGGTTATAGGTCAGGCTGTTGTCGGTATCATCGAGTGCATACAATCGGTACGATCCGGCGGCAATGTTGGTGATCCGGTAAAATCCTTCTTCATCGGTGCGGGCAATATAATTCGGGATACTGTCGCGGAAGGCCGTCGTACTGTCGGTGGCATGAAGCAAAATCAGAATATCTTTCATGGGCTCCATGTTATCCGCCTTTCTCACGAAGCCCCCGATCTCCAGGCTGTCAAAATCGGCCCCGTTGCTAAATGAAAAGCGATAAGCCTTCAGTGCATTTTTTTCATTGTTATCCACAAGCGCATCTTTGAAGTCCAGGGAATAGGTCGTGTTTGGCTTCATGTTTTCACCCAGTTCAATGATCAGGGTTTTTGATTTGGTTTTGATGACTGGTTTCTTTTTTAAAGGCGGAGATACAACCAGTTTATTGCTGACCTCATCGGCAATAATAAATTCATCAAAGGTGAGGTTGATCGCTTTGCCGGTATAATTACGGGCATTCATTTCGGGCATCGTTTTTACAACAACCGGCGGAATGGTATCTTTATCTCCACCCGTGGGCATACCCGGGTTGGCACAAGAGGTTGTAAAAACCAGGTAAGCTACGTAAACAACGATCAGTATGGAAATTAATCTCTTCATCTTTTAAACCGATTTACGGAAGTCGGTAATACTCATTATGTTTGGACACAAACATACAAATTCATTTTGCAAGTATCGGTTTTACGCTGTTAAATAATCTAAACCGGACATTGACTACTCCACCGTGACCGATTTGGCCAGGTTGCGGGGCTGGTCGACATGGCAGCCGCGCGCCAGGGCAATGTAGTAGGCAAACAGCTGCAAGGGAACCACGGTGAGCAGGGCGGCCACGGCAGGGTGCGACGCCGGGATCTCGAACAGGTCGTCGGCCATGTTGCGCAGGCCGTTGTCGCCTTCGGTTACCACCGCAATGATGTTCCCTTTGCGGGCTTTCACCTCCTGAATGTTGCTGACCACTTTCTCGTAGTAACTGTCTTTGGCCGAAACCACCACCACCGGCAAATTATCGTCGACCAGGGCGATGGGGCCGTGTTTCATCTCGCCGGCAGCATAACCTTCGGCGTGGATGTACGAAATCTCTTTCAGCTTGAGGGCGCCTTCGAGGGCAACCGGGAACAGGTATCCGCGGCCCAGGTAAAGGGCATTCACCGCATCCTTGTATTTTTCGGCTACCTGTTTGATGTGCGGGTGCCCCAGCAGGATGGTCTGCACCTTATCGGGGATGGCCAGCATCTCGCCAATCAGCAGGTGGTAGGTTTCCCTGTCAATTTGTCCGCGTTCTTTGGCCAGCTTAAAGGCAAAAAGGGTCAGCACGGTCACCTGTGCCGTGAAGGCTTTGGTTGATGCCACCCCGATTTCGGTTCCGGCATGGGTGTAAACGCCGGCATCTGTTTCGCGGGCAATGCTCGATCCCACCACGTTGCAAATACCCAGGATCAGCGCTCCCTGCTCTTTGGCCATCTTCAGGGCGGCCATCGTGTCGGCCGTTTCGCCGCTCTGGCTGATCGCGATGATCACATCGCCCGGGTGGATGATGGGTTTGCGGTAACGAAATTCCGAGGCATATTCCACCTCAACCGGCACACGGGCATATTCTTCAATCAGGTATTCGGCCACCAGGGCGGCATGCCAGGAGGTGCCGCAGCCAATGATGATGATGCGGTTGGCAGTCACGATCCGGGGAAAAACATCCAGCAGGCCGCCCAGCACAATCTCGTCCTGGTTGGCCCTGATCCGTCCCCGGTAAGTATCCCGGATGGTTTTGGGCTGCTCAAAAATTTCTTTCAGCATGTAATGCTCAAAGTCGCCCTTGTCCAGGTCGCCAATGCCCGGATCGACCCGGGTTACCTTAAAGTTGGCCGGCGTATTGTTCAGGGTTTTCAGTGTCAGGCTGCCTTTTTCAACAATGGCCACGTCGCCGTCGTTCAGGTAAATCATGCTGTCGGTGTATTCCACGATCGGGCTGGCATCGGAGGCCAGGAAATATTCGCCCTGCCCGATGCCGATCACCAGCGGACTGCCCATGCGGGCGGCAATCATCCGTTCGTTCTCGTCTGAACACAGGGCCACGATACCGTAGGCGCCAACCACTTTCGACAAGGCCAGGCGAACGGCAATCTCGGCATTAGCCGCTTCTTCCAGTTGGTAAAAGTATTCGATCAGGTTCACCAGCACTTCGGTATCGGTTTCGGTTTGAAAAACGTAGCCTTTGCCCTGGAGGTCTTTTTTTAGTTGCGCATAATTCTCGATGATCCCGTTGTGAACCAGCACGAACTTGCCGTTCATGGATTGGTGCGGGTGGGCATTGATGTCGTTGGGCTCGCCGTGGGTGGCCCAGCGCGTATGGCCGATGCCCATCTGACCGCTGAGGTCTTTCCCTTCAACCCAGGCTTCCAGATCGCTTACTCTGCCTTTCTTTTTATATGCTTTCAGCGAGGAGTTGTAAACCGCAATACCGGCCGAGTCGTAACCCCGGTATTCCAACCGCTGCAAGCCTTTGATCAGCACCGGGTACGCCTGCTGACCGCCTATATAACCGACAATGCCACACATGTTTTTCTGTTTTGAGAGGGTAGAGCTTCGGAGTATTCGCCGACAGACTACCCTTATCTGATTAACTTAATTTTGTATGTTGAATAAAATTTCGGCTAATATCCGCAATAATTCTGATTACGTCAATATTTACAGGTGATTTAACCCTTTTTGTGACCGAACTAAAATACCTTCTCGTAAAAATCGTCGTAGGCGTCAATGTAGGTTTCTTCCGGTTGGTATCCTAAAAACAATTTGTTCCGGTCGGCAATATAGGCTGAGAGTTCAGGATTTATACTTTCGCTTCCCTGGATCACGCCATCGGCGTACTCAATGGCCAGTTTCGACATATTTTCGTAGCTGGGTTCATTCAGCAGGCTGATTTCTTTCGTGGTAAGCCCGTCGATCAGTACATTTTGTTTCACGTTGGAATTTAACGGTTTCTTAAAGTTTTCATTGTAAACCGAATAGATCACCTTTGAATTGGCAAATAACGGATCGTCGTCGTAAGCCTTTTTAATATAAAGAGGTACCAATGAGCTGAGCCATCCGTGACAATGAATCAGATCGGGAGCCCAGCGTAACTTAATTACGGTTTCGAGCACACCGCGGGCAAAAAAGACGGCCCGTTCATCATTGTCGTCAAATTCTTTCCCCTTACTGTCTTTCAGGATATTTTTTCGGTGGAAATAATCTTCATTATCAATAAAATAAACCTGCATACGGGCTGCCTGAATAGAAGCAACTTTGATGATCAAAGGATGGTCTGCATCGTTAATTACCAGGTTCATCCCGGATAAACGGATGACCTCGTGTAATTGATTCCGCCGCTCATTAACACTTCCATACCGGGGCATAAAAGTCCTAATTTCCCTACCTTTCTCCTGAATACCTTGCGGTAGATACCTCGATTTTACGGACATTTCGGATTCGGGGAGATAAGGTGTAATTTCTTGAGAGATGAATAAGACTCTTTTCTTTTCCATGAAAAAATGCTGAATTTGATTGTGCAAAATTAATAAAAATATGGTGAATATTCAATTCTGCTTAATTACAGCTCAGTTGGAAGACGAAACCTGGCTGCTTTCGTTTTATTTTGATTTATTTATTTACTTTGCAGCCTAATTTTTTTGCCACATGCTGGTAGTAAACGAAATAAGCGAATTAAGGTTGCTCATTGAGGGGCAAAAGGAAAAAGGCATGACGATTGGCTTCGTCCCTACGATGGGGGCGCTTCATGCCGGCCACCTTTCTCTGGTTGAGGAAGCGGGTAAACAAACTGATTTTGTAGTGGTCAGCATTTTTGTAAATCCAACTCAGTTCAACGATCTGAACGATTTAAAAAAATACCCGAAAAACCTGAAAGCAGACCTGAAGTTACTGGATTCCACTGCCTGCCGGCTGGTGTTTGCTCCCGAAGTGGAAACTATCTATCCGGAACCTGATACCCGTCAATTCAATTTCGGGCAGTTGGAAACCGTGATGGAAGGCCAATTCAGGCCGGGCCACTTTAACGGAGTGGCGCAGGTGGTCAGCAAACTGTTTATGATGGTTGAACCGGATAAGGCTTTTTTCGGGTTGAAAGACTTTCAACAGCTTGTCATTGTAAAATCAATGGTAAAACAATTAAATTTGCCCGTTGAAATTGTTGCTTGTCCGATCATGCGCGAAAAAAGCGGTTTGGCCATGAGTTCGCGGAATGAGCGGTTGACAGCAGAACAAAGGGAAAATGCAGCTTTGATCTATAAAACCTTAGTGGAAGCCAGGAACAAAGCAAACGAAATGAGCGTAGAAGAACTTAAAAACCGGGTGGTTGAACGGATTAATGACAACGAGTACCTGGAAACTGAGTATTTTGAAATAGTTGACGATGAGGAGCTGAACCCGGTAACGCAGTGGAACCAACCGGTAAACAAAGTCGGTTGTATTGCTGTTTTCTGTGGGGAGGTTCGTTTAATAGACAATCTGGTTTTCAATATAAATTAATGCAAGATGTATATTGAAGTTTGTAAATCGAAAATACACAAGGTAAGTGTTACTGAAGCAAATTTGCAGTACGTAGGAAGTATTACAATCGATGAGGATTTGATGGATGCTGCCAATTTGATCGAAAACGAAAAAGTTCAGGTGGTGAACATCAACAATGGAGAGCGGCTGGAGACTTATGTCATTAAAGGGAAAAGAGGCTCTGGTGTCATTTGTCTGAATGGCCCCGCTGCCCGGAAGGTGGCTGTTGGTGACGTGGTTATTATCATCTCCTATGCCCTGATGGACTTTGAAGAGGCTAAAACCTTCAAACCTCAATTGGTATTTCCCGACATTGAAACAAACAGGATCGTGTAAACGATCAGGAATAAAAAATAAGCAAACCCCGGGGTAATTGATTATTCCGGGGTTTCTTCTTGTTAGGCTGCCACATTCATCCGTGCAGATGGGAACTAATAAAACGGAATAGTTTATTTTTACAAGGTGTTTTGTCCGGTTGCGAAAAGCATTGGCAGGAGTATTTTTTCTTGTTGGCTGTATTCGTAAGGTACCGGAGGATATGAGATACGGAAATTTCCGGCTCGTTTGTTTCATGAAAAGACAGATCAGTTGTATGGCAAAACCAAAAACCGTTTATACCTGCCAAAGCTGTGGCAGCCAGTCGCCCAAATGGGTAGGCCGTTGCAGCAATTGCGGCGAATGGAATACTTTTATTGAAGAAGTTCAGGTAAAAGAAATCAAAAGTCCGCTGCCATCGCGGACCGCCAGCGGTGCGCAGCCGCAGAAACTGTCGGAAGTCGGCGCCGGACAGGTTGAACGGATTGACACCCTTAACTCCGAGCTCAACCGGGTGCTGGGCGGAGGACTGGTCCCCGGCTCGCTGGTGCTGGTTGGCGGCGAGCCCGGCATTGGGAAATCTACCCTGGTGTTGCAGGTGGCTTTGGATCTGAAAGACCGAAAAATTCTCTATGTTTCGGGCGAAGAAAGTATTCAGCAGATTAAAATCAGGGCTAACCGGCTGAACCGGGAGAATGACAACTGCTACTTTCTCAGCGAAACCTCGCTCGAAAACATCCTGACCCATTGCGAACACCTGGAACCCGAGTTACTGATTGTCGACTCGATCCAGACAGTGGCAACATCTTACATCGAATCGTCGCCGGGTACGGTGAGCCAAATCCGGGAGTGCGCCAACGGAATCATGAAATTTGCCAAAGAACGCCGGGTTCCGGTGATCCTGATCGGGCATATCACCAAAGAGGGAAACCTGGCCGGCCCCAAGGTGCTGGAACACATGGTAGACACGGTACTTCAGTTTGAAGGCGAAAACCAGTATATGTACCGGATCCTGCGATCAATTAAAAACCGCTTTGGATCGACCTCGGAGCTGGGCATCTTTGAGATGGACAATACCGGCATGCGCGAGGTGAGCAATCCTTCGGAACTGCTGATCAACCGCGATGATGAAGGGCTGAGCGGAACGGCGATTGCCTGCGCCATTGAGGGAAACCGCCCGCTGCTGATCGAAATCCAGTCGTTGGTAAGTACCGCCGTTTACGGGACCCCGCAGCGATCGTCTACCGGTTTCGACCTGCGTCGGATGAATATGCTCCTGGCTGTGCTGGAAAAGCGGGCAGGCTTTAAGCTGGGCGCCAAGGATGTTTTTTTGAATATTGCAGGAGGTATAAAAGTTGATGACCCGGCCATTGACCTGGCTGTAATCTCGGCAGTCCTTTCCTCCAATTTTGACCTGTCCGTTGAAAAATCAATTTGTTTTGCCGGCGAAGTTGGTCTTTCAGGTGAAATCCGGGCCGTTAACCGCCTGGACCAACGAATTGCCGAAGCCGAAAAACTCGGAATGAAACGGATTTTTATTCCGCGAAACGGGAAAGCCCTGAACCTGAAAAAATTTAACATCCAAATCGAACAGGTGTCGCGCGTGGATGATTTCTTCCGGAAATTGTTCCGGAAATAAAGGCTTACAACAAACAACTCAAATCGGTGCCGGCAGTAAAGTGGATGGCCTGCATTCCGGTTTGCCGGGCTCCCTGGACGTTTTCCTGTTTTCGTCAATGGGACACCTAAATTTCAATTTACAGTTTTGGATTGGATTATAATATCATATAGTTCCTGTTGCTCGCTATCCATTCTTAACATTCGAGCTTTGGTATCTTTCGAGTAGGGTAATTGATAAAGGATTTGGTACATATTGTGCGTTATTTCTTGTGCCCTTTTCAAACTAATGACCGATTTTTTGGCCTTGAGCAATCTTTCCAATTCGAGCATTACCGTATATGCAGTGAAACAGATGCAAATGTGGGCTTCGATCCTGTTATATAGCCGATGGTATATTGGACGTACCCTAAGATCGGTTTTGTTCATACGAAAAGCACGTTCAATAAACCATAAGTTCCTGTAATTTGCGATCACCTGTTTTGCCTGAAGGGCAGTGTTGGTCAAGTATCCTTTTATGCCATCCCAGGCGGCATCGGCATTGAACTTTTCCAAATCAATAGAGATGGTAACTATCCCTTCCATCTTTAAATACTTGTTGTATCCCTTGTTGTTGATGTTTGATTTGGTCAGTTTTCCGCTGTTCAGGCGCTTGGTCAGCCTGTCCAATCCACGTTTGCGGTTATGGGCATCTTTGGACATCCGCTTGTTTGTCCGGGACAAAACCAACCGGGTGGCCCCTGTTTTCTTTATCGTCCGCACATCACCGTCTTTTAAATCAAAGGCAAGAATCTTTTGCTTGATCAAGTCGTTTTCGTTTTTGGGGCGTGCCCCAAGGATATATTCATACCCGTTCTCTTCCAATGCCAAGATGTTTTTCTTAGACAAAAGGCCAGAATCGGCAATGACAACGGGTTTTCCAAGGTTATACCGCTCTTCCATGCGTTGCAGTACCGGGATAAAAGTATTTCCCTCGAAAATATTCCCTTCAAACAGTTCATAACCGATGGGGTTCCCGCCCTGGCCAACCAACAAGCCAAGAAAAATCTGGGGGCATTGATGTTTGCCGTCCTTTGAGAAACCGGTTTTCCGAAGATCGTCTTCGTCGCTTGATTCAAAATAGAGCGTGGTCATGTCGTAGAAAACCACATCGATCTTCCCTCCCAGCACACGAAGCATATGGGAATAGGAGATATCTTCCACCTGCTTTTTTATGTCGGGGATCCCATCTGGTTGGCTTTCCACTGCCTCCCTGCGGAAGCACAGGTTGTCCAGAAACCGGTAAATCTTACTGATGTTATAGACAACGCCTTGATAACGGAAAAGGTAATCGATCGTTTTCAGCTTGCTGCCCGGATTAAACAGCCGGGTTATAACCAGATGCCGGAACAACTCATTGTGGATACGGCCATAGCCGATCCGGTCATAAAGTGTCCCAAATATGATTTCAGGGCCTATGACTTGTATCTGTGAGTTGGAAATGGTTGATAGGAAGTCCTCCAGCTTGATTTCATCTTCATCCTCAAAAAGAGACCTGTTTGTTCCGGTAAGTTCGCGTACATGTTGGCGAGCTTTCTCTTCTAAACGGACAACTTCCGCCTCGGTCCTCCCTGCACCCAAACTTTTGATTACCCGGTAACGCCCATGGCTCTTGTCAACAACCTGGACACTGACCGATCCCGTTTTATTTGCTTTGCGACGAACAAACATGCAACAAAAATAGCCATGAGACACCCAAAATCAAAATAAAACAAGCCTATTTTATTCTGCTTCAATTAGATATAAATTATCGGAAAAAAAGTGACGAAAACAGGTGGATGGCCTGCATTCCGGTTTGCCGGGCTCCCTGGACGTTTTCTTCCGAATCGTCGATAAACAGCGTTTCGTTGGCATTTAAACCGGCATCGTTTAGTACGTGCTGAAATGCCTGCAACTTAGGTTTCCGAACACCCATCCGGTTTGAATAATACACTTTGTCGAACAGATCGTCGATCGGATAACCAAATTCCTTCAAAAACAAATCCCGGAAGTGATTTACATGAATGGCATTGGTATTTGAAAAGAGGAAAAGGCGGTATGTTGACCTAAGCTGGTGGAGAAGCCGTATTTTTTCAGCCCTGAAGTCAAGGATCATCGCGCACCAGGCCTGGTCAATCTCCCGATCGGGGGCGTGGATTGGCAACAAATTTCTGATGCCGTCCCGAAAAGCCTGGTCGCTGATCCGGCCCTGCTCCATCTGCAGAAATACCTCGTGTTCGTATCCCCATCCACCCGGTTTAATCAAATCGGGCATACCCATTTCCCGAAAGGCTTTAATTGATAAGTCGGGGTTAATATGGAGCAACACCCCGCCCAGATCGAAAATAATATTCCTGATCGTCCAGTCTGTTTGTTTCATGTTGGCAAAACTAAATAAAGTCGGCCAATTTTTGGTTTACCTTCCGAAACCTTCAGAATAGCTTAATAAATGATGATCTTTTTGGCTCGTTCCTGATTTACTTTCAGGAAGTAAACTCCCGGGATAAACGCCCCGAGCGTGATCTGATAATTTTTAACCGGCGCCACCGGTTTTGTCAGTACCAACTGTCCGGAGCTTGAAAAAAGCTGAATTTGTCTGATTTCATCGATGGATTGGATCGTGATTTGGCGGTGTGCCGGATTTGGGAAAACAATCCACGAGGTTTCATCCCCCGGAACATCGGGTAACGGATCGGGCGCCTGTAAAATCAGGTTTTTCAATTGAAATGTGCCGCCGCTGCTTTGTCCGGCATCACCCGTATTGATGTAGATACGTATTTGCCTGATTTGGTCAAGACGAAATGCACCGTCGTCTCTCTCCTTGAACTCGTGCGAATAGGGGTGATACAGCCCATCCGCAGCAAACTGACTGATTTTAAAAATTTGGCTGAGGTTGATGTTCCCGTTGATGTCGAGCAAGTCGATCCGCAAATTGACTGGTGGATTATTCGGGTCGACTTGCAGATCGAAGGTCATTTGACCGTGGTCTGAAAGATCAGCTATCCCGTTAAAATCATAAGAAATGAAGGCGTTCATTGACGGAACCGGCACCTGGAAATCAACGGTCAGGATATGACCGGCATGATACAGGTCAATGGTGTTACCGTTGCCTGGACTGGCTTTCCACAGAAGTTCGCCATTGAAATTTGCCGGGTGTATTTCCAGTTGTTCGGATTCGGGTTTGAATTGATAATCGACATGAAAAGCGTCGGAGAAAACCGTTTCGCAGGCAGTACGTATTTCCAGCAGGAGATCTCCCGGGACATCGTTCCACTGAACGGTAATCCGGGCGGTTCCCTCTCCGTTGACGATGGAAACACCCTCCGGTAAATGCCAAAAGTACGAAGCTCCTTCAACCGGATCAACCGCGTATTCGCCAACCTGGTTCCTGACACGGATGGCCGGCCCGGTGATAACCGGTTTTGGCAGCTTGGGTTTATAGATCCGTACATAATCAATTTCCATGGTCGCTTCGGTCAGGTTCGGATCAATTCCCTGTGCAGCGCCCCAGTTACCGCCAACAGCAATATTCAGTAGCAGGTGAAAGCGTTTGTCAAAAGGCCATTCTTTGTACGTTTTATGTTCATTATTGAAGGTGAAATACAACTGATCGTCGATGTACCATTTGATTTTGTCAGGTTCCCACTCGATGGCGTAAACATGAAAGGCGGACTGAGCATCGGGAACGGTTGTGCTTGCTCCCTTTTGGGTGCCGATTGAATGATAATAGGCTTCGGTATGAACCGTGCCGTGAATCACCCCCGGATCGTAGCCGACATGCTCCATGATGTCGATTTCGCCGCTGGCCGGCCAGCCACCGTATTCCCAGTCGGTAGGCAACATCCAGATGGCCGGCCATGTGCCTTTACCGATAGGTAATTTTGCCTTCACCTCAATTCGGCCGTACAACCAGTCGCCTTTCTGACGTGTGACCAGGCGGGCGGAGGTCCAGTTTCCGTTTGTTTTGACAGCCTGAATAAAAAGGCGGCCGTTCTCTATCCACGAATTGCTGCGGTTGTCGGTATAGGTTTGCAGCTCGTTATTTCCCCAGCCTCCGCCTCCCAGGTCGTAAGCCCATCGGTCGGCAGAAGGCGCTCCGTTGGTATCAAATTCATCAAACCAAACCGGCTGCAAACAATCAGCTTGCTGCGCCCGGCTTCGATTAGCGGCGCTGAACAAAACAAGAATGAGAAAACTGTATAAAAAAATGGGTTTAATGACTTGCATAATACCTTAGTTCTTCTGGTAAACACGTACATAGTCAACCACCATGTTTTGCGGGAAGACAGAGTCATCAATGCCTTTTTGTCCGCCCCAACTCCCTCCAACCGCCACATTAAGCAGCAAATGAAAGCGTTTATCGAAAGGCCATTCGTTGGATGAGGTTTTTTCGTTGGCAAAGGTGAAATAGTGTTGATTGTCCACAAAAATCCTGATTTGGTCAGGTTCCCACTCCATTTGGTAAACATGGAATTTATCGTAACAATCGGGGAGGACGATGCTGTCGGGTTGCTGAGTTTGAATGCTGTGGTTATAGCTGCGGGTATGCACGGTAGCCAGGATGGTATCCGGCATGTAACCCACATTTTCCATGATATCAATTTCGCCGCTGGCCGGCCAGCCGCCGTATTCCCAATTCGAAGGTAACATCCAGATGGCCGGCCACATGCCTCGCCCACGGGGTAATTTGGCCCTGATTTCGAACCATCCGTAACGCCAGTCGCCTTTCCCTTTGGTCGTCAGTCGGGCTGAGGTATATTCTTTCCCCTCATAGGTTTCTTTTCTTGCGGTAATATACAATTTGCCGTTTTTCACCCGGGCATTCAGTTTTCGTGCATCGGTATAAAATTGTGCTTCATTATTTCCCCATCCCCATGCATTTCCTTCGGTATCAAAATTCCATTTGGCAGTGTCGGGTAGGCCGGAATAGTTAAACTCATCGGCCCACACCAACTCATATCCGGCACGGGTTAATTCATGACTCGCATTTCTCATGTTGTTGCATGAAATACTGATCAGGAAGAGAAGGAAAATGAAAGGAGTTTGCTTTGCCATAACGATGCTTTTGCTTTATGTATGCGTGTTATCTATTTTCAGAATGATCAGTTTACTGTGGTCGTGAAAATTTGATGTAATTCAGGTTAAAGTTACCGTCTTCCACGTAAAATTTCAGTTTCTGAGTTCCTTTTTCCAGCACGACCTGGTCAACTGTTACGTCTGTCCAGCTTTGGTTACCGCTTGTCGCGTTTGCAACAACAGTCCCGGTCAGGTTACGGCCATTGATGCTCAGGTGAAATTTCCCGGTTCCGGAGGCTCCGGCTACCCGGAAGGTCACCCGGTATGCGCCGGCCTGTTTTACATCCACTGTATAAATCATCCATTCCACTGCATCGATCCAACCTATATTGTAGCCGTTTCCCAGAGGTGATTCGTCGCTGCATGGTTCAATATCCACGCCGTCGTTCCGGTAGGCGCGGCCATGATTCCAGTTTACTCCGCCGGCATTTCCGCTTGTGTTGATGAAGTCCTGATCACGATAAGCGGCCTCATGTCGTCCCATATCAAAATCGGAGGCGTGGATCACTCCCGGAATTTCCTGTTTTTTGTAAGGAATCGTGGTGCTTTCGGTTTGTTGGCGGAACATGGCGTCAATAACATCCGGATGATATTCGCAATTTTCGATCATCAGGTTTTCGGTTATTTGCATCAGGGTTTGATAACAAAAATCCGGATCGGGAGTCCCGCCACTTCTCCAGGTATTCAATAACTGGCTGTATTCGGGTGTTTGAACGACGGTAAGCGGTCCGACCACCGAACCGATCTTTTTCAGGGGCCACCACGACCAGCCGATCTTTTCCGATTCGAGCGTGTGGATGGTTTCATAAAACCACTGGTTTGAGTTTTCACCCGATTCACCCATCCAAATGGGAATATGGTGTTCGTCGCGCCAGCCCAGAAACTCATCGATCGTGTTTTTTCCGGTTCCGTTCCAGTATTTGTGGAAACTGTATGCCATGTTGTCGTCCCAGGGCGGGAACAGATCATTCATATTATTGGCCCAGCAGTTTCCTTCAATAAAAATGAGGTGGTTTTGATCGACCTCGCGGATGGCATTGGTAATCCGGATCATCAGTTCGCGGAGCGGTTCGTTGCGGCTGTCGCAGCCATTGGGGTGAGATCCGGTGAAGTTCCAGTTGGTTTCGTTGATCAGATCGTAACCGCCGATATATTTCTCGCCGGCGTAACGTTCGGCCAGTTTTCGCCACAGGGCGACGGTTTTACGTTTGTTTTCTTCGCTTTCCCACAACGATGGTTTATCGGGGTTGTAATCCGAGATATCGGCATTTCTGCCTTGTCCGCCCGGAGCGGCATGTAAATCGAGGATGACGTACATGTGATGTGCTTTACACCATTCCAACAGATCGTCGAGCATCAGAAAACCTTTATCCAGCCAGGTATCTTCTCCTGGTATCGGTTCTTCTTCGACGGGAAGCGTAAACAGGTTGTAGTGCAGGGCCGGACGAACCGCATTGAAACCCCACGAAGCCAGGGAGTCAATATCGGTTTGGGTGCAATGGTTGGCCAGCCAGGCGTCATAAAATTCATCGGTCCGTTCTTTGCCCATCGAGGCGTCCATCAGAGCCCTGATTTTGTATTGGGTACCTGCAAATCCTCCGGTTCCCAGCATGTAGCCCTCTTGCAGCATCCAGCCGCCAAGACCCATGCTGCGGATGATAAATTCGTCCCCGTTCCCATCAACAATATATTTTCCGTCACGGTGCAGATACTGGGCTACCGCCAGTTGGTTCATCATCAGAAACAGGATCGTTAGTTTCAGTACTTGTTTCATAATTTATTTAATTGAAAATTCAGCATGAAGCCCTTCGGCAGAACTGGGTCCCATCCAAATATCAAACTCGCCTGGTTCAATCACATAGTTGCTTCCGTTGAAAAAGGACAGATCTTCGGCCCGAAGCCGGATGGTAACCTGTTGTTTTTCTCCGGGTTTCAGGTTGATCTTTTTAAAACCCCTGAGTTGTTTCACCGGCCGGGTTACAGTTCCGGCGCGATCGCGGATATAGAGCTGAACAACTTCCTGAGCTTCCCGTTTCCCGGCATTTTCAACGGTTACCGAAACATCAACTGACCCGTTAACCGGCATTGATTTGGATGACAGTTCGAGCGTTGAATAATCAAAAGTAGTATAAGTCAGCCCAAAACCAAAAGGAAACAGCGGTTCAAATCCGGCATCAAGGTAATGCGAAGTATTTCCCAATGAATGTTGTACCGCTTCGGCCGGAATTTTGTCGATGGCCGTCCAGTTGGAGTGGTTTGCCGGGCGGCCTGTATTTTTATGGTTGTAGTAGATGGGCACTTGTCCGACAGTTTTTGGGAAGGTAACCGGCAGTTTGCCGGATGGCGCTTTGTCTCCGAACAGGATGTCGGCAATTGCCGGACCGCCCATAGTTCCCGGAGCCCAGGCATACAACACGGCATCCGCTTTTTCGAGCTCGGGGCCAATGGTTAACGGGCGACCCGCCATAATGATCAGGACAACCGGTTTTCCGGTTTCGGCGACGGCGTTGAGCAGTTCATTTTGTGCACCTTGCAGGTTCAGGTCGGCCAGGCAATGCGCCTCGCCTGAAAGAATGGCTTCTTCTCCTAAAAATAACAGGACAACATCCGATTTGCGGGCGGCTGCAACGGCTTCAGAAAAACCTTCGGTGGTTTTGGTCCGGCTCAGTTCAAGTCCTTTGGCAAAATGGACTTTATCGGGGCCTAAACGTTGGCTCAGGGCTACCAGCGGGGTAATGGTATTTTCCTTTTTCCCGTCGAAAACCCAAGTTCCCATTTGATCATGGGGGGCGTCGGCCAGGGGACCAATAACGGCTACTGATGAGATCTGATTGGAGAGCGGAAGTAGCTCATGCTTATTTTGGAGCAAGACAAAACTTTCTTCGGCAGCTTTTTGCGCCACTTCGAGGTGTTTGGGGGCAAGCAGTGTTTTTGCGGCCGCATCGTCAGGCGTGTACGGATGATCGAACAAGCCCAGATCTGATTTAAGACGCAGGATATTGGCAACATATCGGTCAATGGTCTTCATATCCAGTTTCCCTTCATCCAGCAACGCCTGGATATTTTCAACATAGCAGTCGCTGGCCATTTCCATATCAATACCGGCTTTCAGCGCTTTTTCAGCCGCTTCCTTTTTGTTGGCAGCATAACCGTGCGGGATCATCTCGGCGACAGAAGCCCAGTCGCTCACCACCATCCCGTTGAATCCCCATTCTTCGCGCAAAATTGTTTTCAGGGTGAATTCATTGCCGCTGGCAGGAATTCCGTTCAGGTCGTTAAAGGCCGACATGAAAGTGGCCACACCGGCTTCTTTTGCCGCTTTAAAAGGAGGTAAATAGTCATTCCGCAGTTGCACTTCGGGAATGTAGGTGGTGTTGTAGTCACGGCCCCCTTCCGCCGCTCCGTAGCCGACGTAATGTTTGGCACAGGCGGCGATTGTTTCAGGGTCGCTCAGCTTGTCGCCCTGAAATCCTTTGACCATTGCTTCGGCCATCACTTCGGTGAGGTAGCTGTCTTCGCCGCAGCTCTCGGCAATCCGTCCCCAGCGCGGATCACGAGAGATGTCGATCATCGGGGCAAAGGTCCAGTGAATTCCTTCCGATGCGGCTTCCCGTGCAGAAACAGTCATGGCTTCGCGGGTAACTTCTGCGTTCCAGCTGGCTGCCAGACCGAGAGGTATAGGCATAATCGTACGGTAACCGTGGATCACGTCGCGGCCAATAATCAGCGGAATACCCAGCCGGCTTTCTTCAACGGCTATTTTTTGTAGTTCATTTACTTTTTCGGCGCCAATGAGGTTTAAGATGGAACCAACTTTTCCGTCTTTAATCGCCTGTTTCATATTTTCATCGCCGCCAAATTGTCCCGGGTCAAATTGCGACATCTGTCCGATTTTTTCTTCCAGGGTCATTCGGGAGATCAGGTTCTGAATTTTTTCTTCCGTTTGTTTTTGCCCGGCAGAGGAGTTCCTGTCCCGGGAACAGTTTATAAAAAACAGGACCATTAAAAATAGAAATGTTGTTTTCATTTTGCGTACAGGTAAAGAGCTTGCCTCAAAAGCCCGGAGAGGCATTTGTGTCTGCCTGAAACTCAGCTGGCCGGCCGGGTTTCAGGCGTTGTTTCAACGGGTTTGGAGACAAGCTCAGGTTGGATTGATCATTAATTAACTTTTGCCGATTTAATTCCTTCTACATGTGGGCCGGACAGCTCATCGAAATAAAATTCGTGGGTGACGCCGACATCCTTATTGGCCGGATTTAACATGATCCGGATGATGTTGTAATAGTCATGGTTGTATCGGTCATCGGCGGTTACATCGCTGGCCATTAAAGGAATCAATCCCGGATCCCACGAAAGGTCTGCAGTTGGAGCGCCATCGAAATTGTACTCCACAATTTCCCAGGTGTTTTCCGCCTGAATGGTGTATCGCAACTCTACGCCTGTTTGCCATGCATTGCCGCCCTTGTCGGTATTTTCCAGTTTTAGTAAAACCACGTCGCCGGCTTTGCCATAAACCATGATTTTGAAGGTTGAAACCAGGCGTAAATCGAAGCGGTAACCGGGAAGAAGTTTCATATTCGCATTGGCCCATTCCTGCTCCGTTTTGGAGTAGAATGCCACATTAGAACTCCGGTTGGGATAAGCCTTATCCGGATTTGTTACCACACTGACGGTACAGTCCTCGCCCAGCACCGGGGCCAAAGATACTTCACTGAAATCATTATACATGATCATTTTGTCGAGCAGGAAAGGCACATAATCCGGGTGATTGGACGAAACCACCAGGGTATACGACAGGTTCAGGTCGCCAACCGAAGTGCTGACAACTGCCGAGATGGGGTAGGTGCCCTGGCGCATGTAGGTATGGGCAACCGCCGAAGTATAGTCGGCTGGGCTGACCGGATCGCCTTCGCCAAAGTTAAAGGTAACGCCGCTGATCGACTGTCCTTCGGGGATGATGAAGTTGGTCAGGGAGATATTGTAGGTGTTGGCTTCGGCAGCGGCAACAACCGACAATTCGGCCGAGACCGTAGGTTTTACATAGCCTTTTGGGATTAACTGATAATGCCAGGCATTACCGTCGCCGCCAATGGCTACCAGTTCGAGCAGGTTTTCTTCGAGTTTCAGAATTTCGTATGAGCCATTTTTGGCGCCAACATCAAAGATGGGGAACATGGGCGTCGGACCGCCAAGTGTCAGGTAGTTTTTGCCGTTTCTCTCTTCGATAAACCAGGTGCCGGGTGAAGGATTATAGTTAACCGAATAGTCGGTATCAATTTCTACCGGATTGCTGTAGCCCGGGCTTGTGTTAACAAAACCTTTCACATAGCTTTTCCCGTGGTTGATCAGGGTGGCAATAAAACCGGTGATCTTAAAATTGATTTCGTCGTCGTAGAGTACCTTTACGGCCTGCTTGGCCAGGGGGGCTGCCGACCACCATTCAAGGCCAGGGCTCCCGGCAGGTCCAACGCCAAGGTGTCCTGATGCCAGGCTGTCGAGCACCCAGGTTTTTCCATCCGCATCATCGGCTCCGCCACTCAGGAAGATAAATTTTTCATCCGTAAAAATGGCATAATCTGTTTTGGTTTGGGTCAGCGTTTTTGATTTTGTTGCCAATCCTCCTTTCGTGATCATCGTCATGGTGATGGTGTAGTCGCCCGGAAGCGGATAATTGGCTACAGGCGAGGCATCGGTCGATTTGCTGCCGTTTCCAAGATCCCAGGAAACGATGCCTGTGATCGACGAGGTGTTGGTTAATACAAATTTAAAGTCGGTTGATCCCGGAGTGATGGTAAAGTCGAGCTGATCTGCGGTCGGGGCTGCGCCAATGTCAACCCGGTCGTCCATTTCCGGCGAACAGGCAAATAAGGCAAGAATCAGCGCTGCCATCCCGGTTAGTTGTTGGATATATTTAAAGCTTCTCATCTTCATACGTTTTAATTTTTCTTCGAAATGATTTAAGAACTTTTATTTATAAGCCGGTACCATTTGTGATAACGCACCGTCGTTGGTATTCCGGATCTCGCTTGCCGGGATCGGGAACATGCCCCAGGTTTCGGCTCTGAAAGTACGGGGCGCAAAGTCGGCCTGGTTGGGAAGGCCCGACGGAACATTGAAACTGGCATTGATCCGGGCTGCAGCGTAATCGTTTCCGCGCCGCAGCAAATCCCATTTGCGCAGGCCCTCGCCGGCAAATTCAACCCGACGTTCGTGATAGATATCATCAATAGTAACATTTGTCTTGGCAGCGCCTGCTCCCAGCGAACGGGTCCTGACCAGGTTGAAGTAATTGACGGCCTTGGCCGGATTATCGGTCAGGAACAATTCAGAAGCCATCAGTAACACATCGGCATAGCGGATATCGGCAAAGTTGCGCGGGAAGTTGTGGCTGGGATCGCCGCCGGAACCGATGTAGGCATTCAGCGCCAGGTATTTATTGTTGAAGAAGCCGGTATTCATAAATGCCTTGGTATACGAAGTCAATCGCTGATCGGCATTGTAAATGGCAGCATCGCGGCGCGGGTCGCCGGTTTCGAACTCGTTATACAAACTCCAGGTTGGCTGGGCAAACGACCATCCGGGGTAAATGCGGCCATTGTCGCCCACCGGGTTGCGAACACCAACCCATACGGAGGAGAAATTTCCGTTGATGTTCCAGCCGCCCCAGTCGCCCGATTTGGCTTTATCCGAATATTGAATCTCGAGCAACGATTCGGCATTGTTCTGGTTCTCCCAGTCCCACAGATCGGTATAATCCGGTAACAAGATATAGGCATTACTCGAAATGATCTGTTCCAGAGCTGTTTGAGCATAGGTCTTATCGATGGTGGTATTGCCGTCGCTCCAGGCCGGAACGCCGATCACCGGTTTGGCAAAACCTTCGTGATAGAGGTAAATGCGGGCAATTAATGCCTGAGCAGCTCCCTTGGAAATACGTCCTTTCTCGGAGGAAGGTATTTGTACGGGAAGGGCGGCAACCGCTTTCAGCAAATCGCTGGCTATTTGGGTGAAAAGCTCGGCAGGAGTATTCTGCGGCAGATTTTTGTAATCTTCAACCGATGGTAAAACCTCCGTAATGATTGGCGTATAGCCGAAGTGACGGACCAGGTCCCAGTAGAAGTAAGCGCGAAGAAACAGTGTTTCGGCTTCGAGCCTGGCCTTCATTCCCTCGGTTTTCCATTCAACGCCTTCCTGCTTTTGCAGGTACAGGTTGGCCCGGTAAATGCCCGAATAGCAACGGTTCCATAAGTCGCTCGACGAGTTGTTTTCGGCAGTCATGTTAAACATCTCCATTTCGTGCCATTGGCTCATATCGTTTACGTTTGAACCGCCGCAAAAAGCATCGTCGGAGAAGATATCAGACATGGTTGGCACAAACTGCCAGTTTTGTACCGAATAGGCATCGTAAACAGCTGCCACAGCCAACAGGGCCTGGTCTTCCGTTTTGTAATAGTTGGCTTCAACCTGTCCGGTTTTTGGTTCCAGTTCCAGAAACGAATCAGAGCAGGAAATGCTTCCGAACGTCAGGGCCAGGATTGAGCTTATATATAGCAAATTTCTTTTCATCTTTCTGTATTTTTTAATTGAGGTCATTAAAATGTAATGTTAACTCCACCGATGATGGTTCGTGCCTGCGGATAGATGTTGTGGTCGATCCCGTTGTTGAGAACGTCGCCGCCGATTTCCGGATCGTAGCCTTTGTATTTGGTGAGCGTCAACAGGTTTTCGGCCGAGATGTAGAATCGCAGTTTGCTGATGTTGAGGTAACTGAGCGCTGTTCTGGGCAAACTGTATCCCAGGGTGATATTCCGTAAGCGGGCGAAGCTGGCATCGTGTACAAAGAAGTCGCTCACGGTTTTCATGTTTTGGTTATCATCCACAAACGTCACGCGCGGGAAATAGTTTGAGGTGCCCGGTCCCGTCCAGCGGTTCAGCCAATCGGCGCGGTAGTTGGTCCCATTCATGTCGTAACGGCGGGTGGCATCATACACTTCCTGTCCAAGCGCCGCGTAGAGGAACATGTTGAAATCGAACCCTTTGTATTCCAGGTTCAGGTTTAAACCGCCGGTGAAGTCGGGATAAGGAGAACCCAATTCTACCCGGTCGGCATCGGTAATGGAGCCGTCGCCGTTTGCATCGATAAACTTGATATCGCCGGGTTTGGCATTGGGCTGAATTTTTCCGCCGTCGGTATTCACGTAGGCGGCGATTTCATCGGTGGTTTGAAAGATTCCATCGGTTTTTATTCCGTAAAAAACGCCCATGGGGGTGCCCACTTCGGCAAAAAGAACCCCTGCCTGTCCAAACCCACCGTCACCGCCTTGCAGTCGTTTTTCGGCGTTCTGAATATCCAGTACTTCATTTTTATTGAAAGCCCCGTTGATGGAACCGCTGAAATAGAATTTGCCAAATTGTTTTTTGTAGCTGATATCAGCCTCGAAGCCTGAATTACGCACTTCTCCGCCATTGATGGTCGGGGCCGAGTTACCGACCAGCATGGGCACGGGAGCGGTAACCAGCCAGTCTTTGGTGGTTTTGACGTAATAGTCGAGGGTTACCCGTAAGCTGCTTCCAAAAGTGGTCAGATCGATCCCAATGTTGGTTTGTTCCGACGTTTCCCACTTTAAGGAGGGGTTGGCGATCCGGGTTGGCTGGGTCCCGTTGTATTGAGTTTTTCCGTCGCCAAAGTAGTAGATGTTTTGGTTCCCGATGATGGATGTGTAGCGAAATCTTCCGATGTCCTCGTTCCCGTTTTGTCCCCAGCTGGCACGGATTTTAAGCAGATCAAATGTATTGGAAAGACTGCTCATAAAATCTTCGCGCGAAATCACCCAGCCGGCAGCTACCGAGGGGAAATAACCATATTTGTTTTCGGAGCCAAAGTTTGAAGATCCATCCCGGCGCAATATGGCAGTGAGCATATAACGGTCTTTCAGGTCGTAATTGATCCGACCAAAGATCGATGCTAAGGTATGCTCCTCTATAAGGCCTCCAGCATTGGCGCTTTCCGGATCGGTGGCATTGTCGATATATGCGTGGTCGAAGTCATCAAAGATCACATCCGATTTTTCCCCGGACAGGGTTTCCTTGAGGTTTTTTATGGCTGTTGTTCCCGTCATAACGGTAAAATGGTGCTCGTCGATGGTTTTGTCATAGGTCAGCACATTCTCGAAGTTCCAGTTGGTGTATTGATCTACCCATTTGGAAGCCCGGTCGGTAATGGTAAAGTGCATGGCATCCAGGTAATAGAACGGGGTGTAGCTGCGGTTGGTCACGTAAGCCATTTCGCCGCTGAAGGTCGATTTAAAGGTCAACCCTTTTAGGGACGGGTCGATCTTGCCAAAATCAACTTCAGCAAAAAGCCCTCCCACCAGCTTGCTGGTGCGGGTTTGCGAATTGAGGTTGTTTAATAGGGCCACCGGGTTGGTAATTTCCTGCAAGCCAATGCCAAACTGCTCGGGAGTGGCCCACGAACCGTCTTCGTTGGTTACCGGCACAATCGGGGGCATGTTTACCGCCTGCGACAAACCCGTTCCGAAGTGGGTGTTGGTTTCAATACCCCGGTTGGTAATGTAGGCCATGTTCAGGTTCGAACCGACTTTGAGGAGGCCGAAATCGCCAATGGTATTCAGCCGGTAGCCGAATTTCTCGAACTCCGACTTTCCCTTGGCCACAATCCCATCCTGTTTAAAATAGTTGATGGACGATGAATAGCTGATCTTATCGCTCCCGCCGTTTAACGAGATGGCGTGATTCTGCTTGGGAGCATCATAATAGAACATTTCGTCCTGCCAGTCGGTGGTGGCCGAGTAGTTAGTCATATCAGAGGCAGAGAATTTGGGCGACTGTCCGCCATTGATGGCCGCTTCGTTGGTCAGCATCATATATTCCTGGCTGTTCAGCAGGCGAAGTTTTCGCCAGGGGTTTTGTACGCCGTAATAGCCATCGTACGAAATTTCCATCTTCGTGTCCTTTCTTCCGCTTTTCGTGGTGATCAGGATGACCCCGTTGGCACCCCGGGCCCCGTATATGGCGCTCGAAGCAGCGTCTTTCAATACTTCGATGGATTCTACATCGTTGGAATTCAGGAAGTCGATGCCGGCGCCGCTCATAGGCAGTCCGTCAACAATGTATAAAGGTTCAGCATTTCCATTGGTTCCAATCCCCCTGATGCGGATGGAAACCTGATCGCCGGGTTGGCCGGAGTTATTGGAGATGACTACCCCGGCAGTTTTTCCCTGGAGCGCTTGCGTCACCCGCATGTCCGAGGTTTTGGTCAGCTCTTCTCCGCTAACTTTGCTGATGGCCCCGGTAACCAGGCTTTTTTTCTGGGTACCGTATCCCACCACAACCACTTCGTCCACATCAAATGCTTCATTTTCGAGAACTACATTTAACGTAGTTTGCCCGTTCAATTTCACCAACTGTTTTTTCATCCCGATATAGGAGATCTCCAGTGTTGCATTTGCGGGTGCTTTTAAAGAATAGAGGCCGTCAAAATCAGTAATGGTACCTGTTGTGGTTCCCTGAATAACTACCGAGACCCCCGGCAGTGGCTGTCCGTCTTCTTTGGAACTTATTTTCCCGGAAACAGATATTTCCTGGGCGAAAAGGCTGATGCCAAAGAATGAACAATACAAGAATAATAGCAATCTTTTCATAAGTTAACGTTTTTTAGATCTTGTTAAAGTTAAATCTGAGTTCAAAAATCTGCCATACGGATCAGATCAACAAAAAAACAGATACGTCAATAATACTACAATCCGGCTTATACAGTACAACATAAACACTACACGATATAAATAGTTTGATTGGTAATCAATCGAATAGATGGGATTTTTCAAAAATAAAACTACATCACAAGCATGGATGCTGTACAGCATATTGTATCAAATATTGGAAATAAAGGCGCCGAGGTTGGTTTCTTGCGGCAGGTTTAGTTTTTTCCGTAAACGGTAACGGGATATCTCGACTCCGCGCTGTGAAATATTCAGAAGAGCCGCAATTTCTTTGGAGGAGATGTTCATTTTGATGTAAGCGCAGAGTTTTTGTTCACGTGGGGTCAGGCTTGGGTGTTTTTCTGCCAGCCGCTTGAAGAAATCTTCGTGTACCTCGTCAAAATAAGTCTCGAAAAGCTCGTTCTGCCGTTTATCGTCAAACTCCTTATCAATACGGTTCATGATCAGGCTGATCCGGGACTTGATGTTACTGTCGGAAACCTGTCCCTGCAAATTTTTCAATTCCGATTTTAGCTTGCCCATGAACTTATTCTTATGAATGACGGTCATGGTTTGATTGGCCAGCTCTTTATCCAGGTGAATCATTTTACCGCGAAGCTGTTCGTTTCGAAGTTTGATGATCTCCTTTTCAGAAATCAACGCGTCACGCTGGTATTGTTGAACTTTTTTCCGGTATTCCTGCAGGTGTTTCAGCCGCTCTTTCCTTCTGGAAATACGGATGCGATACAAAACAAACCAGATAATCAATCCGATAAACGCTACGGCCAGCAAGGTATAGCCGCTGTAGGCCAGCGCCGAACGGTACCAGGGGGGGCGGATGTAAAATGAAAAGCTGTCGGTATTACTTTCGTTGGTAAACGGCCCTGTAGCTTTCACCCTGAAGGTGTAATAACCTTCACGCAGGTTCATAAATTCGCAACTTGACTCGGCTGACCAGGCCGACCAGCCGGTACTGTAATTCTCGAGCAGGTAACTGTAGCTGATTTTTTTGTTGTTTTTATAATCAGGGCTGGAGTAGGTAAATTTCAGGTTGTTCCCTTTGTACTCATACTCGGGCAAAGTGCCGACAGGCCTGGCAGGGATTGAATTTGGAAAAAGGATCTCGTTGTTTTGCAGGTTCACCACTTCGCGGATATAGGTTTTAAACGAAGCATCTGTGATCAGCTGATAGCTGGGCGTGTAGTGGGCCAGGCCGTCTTCGAGCGAGATAAACGTATTTTGCTGATCAGCAATATGGATATGCTGAAAACCTGAGATGATCCGCCCTGCCAGTTTTTCAAAAGGCGCCTTCACCCGGGTGTATGTTCCGTCTTCCTGAAAACGAAGGACGCCGGGTACTCCTCCCGCGATAAACCAAATGTTCAGGTATTGATCTTCTTTCAGATAATCGATGTCGGGCTGATGCCCGAAAATGTTGTTGTAATAGGCCGAACGTTCAAATTGATCGGTATTTTCGCTGTAGGCGTAAATACCGGCAGGACTTGTAAAAATGATATTTCCGCCAACTGTCATCAGGTTGATAAAAATATCGGAGGGCAAACCGTTTTTTGAATTGTAAAACGCATATTCGGTTACGCTGTCCAACTGTTGGTCCAAATTGATCCGGAAGATGCCTTTGAACCCGTGGCTCATCCAGAGCTGGCCTTTTTTGTCCTGCGCCAGCAGTTTGGACGACTCGCTGAATCCTTTAATCTGACCACGGAGCTCCCACGATTTATTATCGGGAGTTTTTTTGAACAGCGTCAGGCCGCTGTAGTTACCCCCAATCAGGTAGTTGGAGTTTTGAATGGGCTCAATAAAGGTCCAGGCCCCGTTTATGTCCGAAATCTGAGTGGCTGTTTCCTCTTCGATGACAAAGGTTCCGTTGTCGTGCCCGCACAACAGGACGTCCTGTTGAACGCCCAGATACCAAATCTGACCCACGGTTTTTGGGATCAGGCGAAATCCCTCAATTTCAATGCGTGCCTTTTCCGGCCATTCTTTGACAAACAGTCCGTGATTGGTGCCAACGTACAACCTTCCGTTATGCACCAGCGACGAGTAGGATGCGCCTAAGCCTTCGGGATGAAACAGGTAGGTAAACGGGGAGCTGACGTCTATGTAATCGATTCCGTTGTCGAGCCCCAGCCAGAGGTTTTCGTCCTGGTCGGTACCGATGCTCAGAATGGTGTTGTTTTGAAGTCCCTTCTTCTTGTTTACATGCTGGATGATCTTCCCGGTTTCATCGGTAATCATCAGTCCGTTTTGAATGGTTCCAAATGCGTAATAGGTGTCTTTAAATTTTTTGGCAGAAAAAATCTGGTTTTCTGACAGAAATTCATTGGCTTCACCTTGCCAGGGGATCAGTTGTTGTCCGTCATAGCTATAGACCCCCTTGGTGGCCGTGCAGATCAGTAGGCGGTTGGAGTTGACTGGCAGGATTGCCCAAACGTCCTTATCGATCAGCGAATCGAGTCCTTCGGGTTTAAAAAAACGGCCCTGCCGGTATTCTTTCAGCCCTTCTTCTTCGTCTTGTACCCACAAACGGCCATTTTCAAAGAATGAAAACTTCAGGCGGTGTTTCAGCGGAACCTGATAGATGTTATTGTTCCGGTAAATGAACAGGTGGGTATAGCTTTGAAAAACCACTCCGAAATGGGTCAAATGAATCCGCCACACTTCTTCAAAGTTTCTTTCGCCGGGCGAAACCAGCTTCAGGAGAGAATGATACTGCAGCCTGCCGGCGCTGTCGGGCTCCATGTAGCCAAAGTCGTTTTGCTGACCAACGTAGATACGTCCGTTTTCATCAATTTTCACAGAACGGACAATGGAGCGGTTGGGTAAGCCATAAAGTTGCCAGTGTGCCCCGTCAAATTCCAGCAAGCCATCGTTATTGGCAAAGTACATGAAATTCCTGCTGTCTTTTTCAATTTGCCAGTTCTGTGCACTGGCCTGATATTCCCGTTTTGTAAAGTTTTGAATATCAGGGATACCGATATCCTTCAATTGTCCGAATGACAATGAATACAGGCATAGTAAAATGATCAGCAGGATATTTCTGTTCGTGTGACGCATCTAACAAATATAGATAATTTCATATTTTTTACCTTCAAAATTCCGGGACTGATTATTTTTGTTCAAATTTTAAGAGTGCACTATGAAAACCGGACTGATCGGCGCGATGCGCGAAGAGATTCTCTTGCTCAAAGATGACCTGAAGAATCTGAAAGTTGAAAAAACCGGATCGCGTGAATTTTACAGCGGGACCATTGGCGGCAACGAGCTTGTTATGTGCCTGTCGGGCTGGGGGAAAGTAGCAGCGGCCTCCACGGCCACCAGCCTGATTAACCTGTATGGCGTTGATCAGCTCATTTTTATCGGGCTGGCAGGTTCCATGCAGCCACACCTGAATATCGGCGACATCGTGGTCGCCGACAAGCTGATCCAGCATGATGTGGATTTATCCAATCTGAGTGGATTTGGCCAGGTAAAACCGCCTTTCTGGAAAAAATTTGAATTTGAGGTGGGCTCGGAAACCGGACAGCGTGCGCTGAAAGCAGTCAGCCGGTTTGCCGTTAACCTGAAAGAAAAGAAATACCCGGGCATCAATACGGACTATGCGCCCTCCATCTATGTTGGCTCCATCGGGACAGGCGATCAGTTTGTGGCGTCGCCCGAAGGAAAAAGCCGTATCAGCAGCAAATTTCCCGACTTGTTGTGTACCGAAATGGAGGGCGCCGCCATTGCCCAGGTAGCGGCCGATTATCAACTGCCTTGTTCGGTGATCCGCATTATTTCTGATCAGGCCGATGAAAATGCGCACCAGGCTTTTTCCCGCTTTTTGTTCGAAAATATCAGCCGGATTTCGGTCGAAATTGCCCGCCTGATGTTCGATCAGAACGAGTAAGTCAACCCCAACCGCCAGCTACGGCCGTTGCCAAATAGTACCTGGTTGCTCAGAATCTGTTCATCGCGGCTCTCATTGGTAAAAATCTGGTTGATGTATTCGTTGTTCAGCAGGTTTTGGATGTCAAGCGAGAGGTGCAACGTGTTTTTATTTCGTAATTCGCGAAAAAAGCTGCCGCCGGCACCAAGCCGGTCATAACGCTCAAGTTTCAGTTGTCCGGGTAAAGTAGCGTCGGTTTCATCAAAATCGTTCAGCAGCAGAGGTGCATAACGTTTATCGGCATAATAGTAATTCAGATTGACAAAAAGGCCTTTCACGAGTTTCATCTCATTTTTTACATAGAAACTGACTTGCGGGGCATTGGCCACTTTGTAATCCGACAGCGGTAAAGTCCGGTTCGACAACAGTTCGTTTCCGTAGCCGTACAGGTTTGATTTTGCGTCCGACCAGTAGGTCCAGTTTCCGGCAGAACCGTTGGCGTGCAGGATAAACCGCCTGAGATAATAAAGTTTACTGCTCAGCTCCAGTCCCCGGTGAAATTGGTCAACATCGTGAATAAAAGCGAATTGCTGATCATCATCCAGGTAGCTGCGTTGAATCCAGGCATGGTTTTGCAGGTACATGGCGTATCCTTTTAGAGACACAAAAATCTTTTCGCGGGAAAAACGATAACCAAGTTCCGCGTGGTAAAGATTCTCAGGACCGGCATCTGCATTTTTCCAGTTGTTGACTGAGGGAAACACCAGTTCAAACCGGGCTTGACTGGCCTGGGCCGAGCTGTTTAGCCCGAAGGAGTGCTGTTCGTTTAGGCGGTAGATGAGGCCTGTTGCCAGGCGAAATCCCAGTTGTCCGGCCCAGTCGGTCGTTTTTCGGTCATCATTGGCAAGGTACGAAAAGTGATCTTCTCTTCTGTAGGCATTTACCGATGCTGCACCTTCGGCGTAGGTATACGTTTTTCTTCCTGAGTTTTGGATTTTTCCTGAAATTCCGGCTTTCCGGATCAGGGCGTCGTAATTCGCGGAAACTTTGTCAGCCTTGTTAATTTTCGGAAAAAAGCTTTGTTTCAGGTAATGCTCTGCTGTTCGTCCTTCCGGATCGTTCACATTCCGGCTTGTTAAAAAACCGTCGGCTCCCCAAACCGTCATCACGGCGCCTGCATGTGAAGCCCGGTATTGTTCCGCATCAAATGCAACTGCCATCCGGGTTTGTTTGTCGAAGTGATGGATCAGCTGTGATTGCAGCCCAAGCCGCGACGATTTGGTGGTCGCTGCCAGGAGAGATAAACCTTCGGTTTCGGTATTGATGTACCTGCCCGACGGATTGGCCTGCCTGCTTTCGCCAAAGAGGTCGACGCTCATACCCCTGTTCCAGTTTTCAATCAGGTCAAAAGGAATCAGGTCCCGGTCATCGCGGGGAATGTCATAGGCAGACATGCCGTTGATCCTTCCTTCCGGGAAACTTTCTGCCGATCGGTTTAACGCGGCATAAAGCTGGCTCACCAGCCGGGTATTGACCCGCAGATGCCAGTTGTGCGATAAAATGATCATCGGGTTTACCCCAAACGAACGAGCCCGGCTTTCCGGCTGATCCTGCCGGAGTCCCCAGGAATTATTGTAGGTAAAGCCTTGTCGTCCGTAAACCAGGATGGAATCCGGCCGGTTTCGCAGGTCAGACTGCCAGGTCTTCAGGGTGGCAGTCAGGAAAAGGCTGTGCCTGTGTCCGAATTCTTTATACATGTTCAGGTACAATCCGTAAGCTTTAAAGCCGGTCTGATCGGCAAACCCGTCGCCGGAACTGCGGTCAATTTTCAGGACGGCAGCCAGGTCTTTCTCATTTTTGCCGGTATGCACTGTCGCTGCCGTTTTTACATAGCCGTCGTGACCCATGTTAGCCGACAGTGATACGCCGAAATCTTTTTGCGGCATCAGGGGCAACAGGTTGATCAGACCGCCGTAGCCCAGCTGGCTTTGTTTACCTGAAGCCGGGCCCCTGCTCAGCTGCAGCTGTCCGGCCCAATCAGACATGCCCGAATAAAGCGGCGTGTTCATCCGTCCTGTTTCCGGATCGTTCAGACTGATCCCGTTAAAAACTACCCCGGTTTGATCCGGGCCGAATCCCCTGACAGTTAGTTCTGAACGGCCATAACCACCCCCGTTTTCCAGGATATAAAAAGAAGGTTCCGGCAGAAAGAGTTCATTCAGGTCGGTCGAGCCCGATTGATCCATTAACTCAAGCAAAGAAAAGTTTTTTGTGGTGCCCGGATGCTGGTTGACACGGACCAGGGAGGCCAGATCGCGTTGTGCCGGTCGGCCAATGGCTTTGGGTTCCAAACGAATGGCCCCCATTGGCGTATAAATCCCGCTGAATAAAGAAACGTTATAAAATTCGCTGTGAAAACCGGGGTAAATGGCCTCGAGCTGATAAAAACCGCCCAGGTATTTGAGGTGGAAGGTTCCGTGCCGGTCGGTCATGGTATTTAAGGGGCTGCCCTGGATGTATACGGTTGCTTTTTCGAGTACTTCTTCCAATTCTTCGTCGCTTACCTGCCCGGAGAGAGAACTTTGCGACAGGGCCGGACCGGCGGTGGTTGCCAAAATGATACCGGCAAAAATCAATTTGAAAAATCCGGCTACACATCGCCGGATTGGCAGGTGACATTGTTCCTGTTTTAACCTCATGACTTCTAAAATCGTTTCAACTTAAAACTACGACTAATGAACGTTCAAAAGACAAACGAAGTATTGAAGGGTAAAAAAATACGAAATTTGTAATTGGGACAAAAGAATTCCTGTTTTTGGCATGATAGTTGATAACTGTCGAATATCAATCTGCTTCAAAGCCATGAGCAGAACACAGAAATAAACGTAGATTTTTTTCATACAGAAGAGAGAAGGTAAAGAAGCAACCGCTGAGGTTGCTTCTTTTTTTGTGCAGAACGGGTTAAAAAACCATGCAAAAAATAGTTTCTTTTCCCGGAACCGAATGAACTTTCAGGCGGCCGCCATGCAGCCGCATAATTTGCCGCGACAGGCTCAGCCCGATTCCCGAGCCGTTTTCGCGGGTGGTGAAGAACGGCACAAATATTTCGTCCAGCAACTCGCGGGGAATGCCCGGGCCATTGTCTTTCACGCAAATTTCCGTTTCTCCGTTTTTGTTCCGCCCGGCCAGCAGTTCGATCAGGCCGTTTTCGTTTCCGGCCAGCGCTTCGCGCGAATTTTTCACGAGGTTGATCAATACCTGCATCAACAGTTTTTCGTCGGCCAGGACTTCCAGGTTCCCGGGTTCGGTATTCATCCTGACGGTGAGGCCGGACGGGAAGTTTCCGTCCGGGTTCAGAAGGATAACTTTCTCAAGCAATTCCTGCACCTTCACCGGTTTCTTTTCCGGTTTTGGCAACCGGGTGAGTTTACGGTACGATTCAACAAATGCGACCAGTCCTTTGCCTTGTTCTTTGATGACTTCGAGCCCGCGGATGGTGGTGTTGATCATTTTTTCATCCACCGCTTCGGGTTCGATCGCCTGCCCTTCTTTCTGAAAATAACTGCCGAGGCTTTCGGACAAGGAGGTGACCGGCGCGATGGCATTCATGATTTCGTGGGTCAGCACCCGGATCAGCTTCAGCCACGAGTCCAACTCTTTTTCATCCAGTTCGCGGTTGATATCCTGCACAGTCAGCAAACTCAGGTTCCGGTCATTGTTTTTAAACGAACCGGCCCGGATCGAAACATTCACTCTTCCTTGTTTCCCGGTAAAAGAAACCAGTTTCTGTTCGTGTTGCTGCATCTGTTTCAATGTATGCAGCAAGGCCGGATCGATCTTTTCAAGTTGGTGGATGTGGGTGAAATGGCCGAAACCCAGCATTTTTTTCAAGGCGCTGTTGGCATGGATTACGAAGCCGCGCTCGTCGAAGGTGAGGATTCCGGTGCCGATGTGTTCAATCAGGGCCCGGAAGTATTGTTCTTTTTGCTCGTTCTCAATTCTGATCTGCTGAATTTTCCGGTTGATTTCGTTGAGGCTTTCATTTAGTTGCTGAAGGATTTTGTCGCCTTTTTGCAGCGGGAACGCCTGGGTGAAATCTTCGTTCCGGATGGCTTCAAAAAAATACCGGATCCGTTGATTGACCTTGTTCTGGTAATGAAGCAGGTTGCCAATCAGGCTGATGAGAAGCGCTGACAACAGGAGTCCGGGAACCAGGAAATGACCTGAAAAGGCCGCCCAGCCGGTCCCGAAAGCCACCAGGCTGATTAATCCAATCCGGAAGGCAATGTGGAAGAGGAAAGCGTGTTTCATCCGATCCCGAATTTTTTCATTTTATTATACAGTGTTTGACGGGTAATGCCAAGTTGTTCGGCGGCAGCGCTTACATTGCCCGGATTTTTGTCCAGGGCCAGGCTGATGAGTTTTTTTTCCATTTCTTCCAGTTTCAGCGTGTCCGTTTCGGCTTTGATCCCGCTGACCGGCCGTAAAAAGAAATCGTCGGCTTTCAGGATGTTGTTTTCGCTCAGGATCACGGCTTTTTCGATGCTGTGTTCCAGTTCGCGGATGTTGCCCGGCCAGTTGTACCTCAGCAGTTTTTCCTGCGCCTGGCTATTGATTTTCAGGGTGGGCTTGTTGTATTTGTACGTGTATTTTCTCAGGAAAAAGTCGGCCAGCGACAGGATGTCGTTTCCGCGTTCGCGCAGGGGTGGCACTTCAATCTGGATGGTGTTGATGCGGTAGAGCAGGTCTTCGCGAAACAGGCCCTGAGCGACCAGTTCCGGAAGGTTTTTGTTGGTAGCGCAAATCAGCCGGATGTCCACGGGAACAGGTTGGTTGGAGCCAATACGGGTAATCTCGCGGTTTTGCAGAGCGGCGAGCAGTTTTGCCTGCAGGTGAAACGACAGGTTGCCGATCTCGTCGAGGAACAGGCTGCCTTTGTTGGCCACTTCGAATTTGCCGGCCCGGTTTTCGCGGGCATCGGTAAAAGCGCCTTTCACATGGCCGAACAGTTCGCTTTCGAAAAGCGATTCGCTCACCGCTCCCATATCCACGCTCACCAGCACCTCGTTGCTCCGGTCTGACAGGCGGTGGATTTCGCGGGCGATCAACTCCTTGCCGGTGCCGTTTTCCCCGGTGATCAGCACGTTCGTATCGGTTTTGGCCACCTTGCGAACGATTTTCAGTACCTGCATCAACTGAGGTGACGAACCGATCATGTATTTTTCTTCCTGGTTGATTACTTTTTTCAGTTCCTTTTCTTTTAGCCGGAGGTGTTTCACTTCTTCGCGCGACAGGCTAAGCTGGATTGCTGACCGTACCGTGGCTAATAATTTAGCATTCTCCCAAGGCTTCAGAATGAAATCGGTGGCGCCGGCTTTCAGCGCTTTTACGGCCAGTTCCACGTCGCCGTATGCCGTAATCAGTACCACCGAAATCTCGGGATGGTTCTCTTTGATCTGCTGCAGCCAAAAAATCCCTTCGTTCCCGGTGTTTACGCCGGCTTTGAAATTCATATCGAGCAAAACAAGGTGGTAGGGGTTCTTTCTTAGTTCCGAAATCAGCAGATTTGGATTCGACAAACAGGTCACTTTGTTAAACTCAGGAAAAAGCAAAATCTCCAGCGCACTCAGTACGCTTTTGTTGTCATCAACAATCAGGATATTTCCGTTGGACATGATGGGATTTATATTTCTTTCAAAATTAAGGCAGGCAGAAACCCAACGCAATAAACTGTAAAAATATTTTACGTCTTAATGTCAATAATTTTTACAAGAACTTGCGTCGTATTTCTTTCATTGTTTTGAAATTCAGCGATTTTTAGTTTTGGCATTGGTTTGGTAATTATTTTTGGCATCGAATTAAAAAAGAAATGAATATCAGAAAAACCGCCATACTGATTCTGTTGCTTCTGCCATGGGTGGCCATAAAAGCTCAGGAAAGCCGGACACTGAATGAGTGTATCCGCTTTGCGCTGGAACACAACCTGGACCGCCAGGTTTACGAGTTGAATGAGCAAAAGGCAAGAATTGACGCCACACAGTCGAAGCTGAATCTCTTGCCGTCTCTTTCGGCCAGTTCTTCGGCAGGGATCAGTTTCGGACGCTCGGTTGATGAATATTCAAACCAGGTGATCAACAACGAGTATTTTAACAACAGCAACAGCCTGAACTCGTCAGTCGGCATTTTTCACGGGTTTATTCAAACGAACCGGATTGCCTGGTCAAAACTTCAACTTGAATCGGCCAAATGGCGGAAAATCAGTTTTCAGGACGAACTGGCCTTTGATATTCTGGTTTCGTTTTACGATGTTATTTATTATCAGGGGCTTATCGAGATTGCCCGGGAGCAGCTTCAATTATCGGAGTTCAATTTAAAGAAAACAGAAACACAAGTAGAAACCGGATTGAAAGCCCGGATGGACCTGGCAGAGATGCAGGCGACTTACGAAAAGGAGATGCTGAACCTCATTCAGTCGGAAAACAAGCTGGAAACAGCCCGGCTGAAGCTGGCCCGGCAGATGAACCTGCCTGCCGGACAATTAGCCGGCATTCAATTCGAAAACGGCGAATTGGCTGTCAGTCCGATGAGTCCGGCGGATGCCGATTCCCTTTTCGAATCGTTTGTGTCGTTTTCGCCGTATGTGAAAATTGCCGAAGCTGAACTGCTGGCGGCCGGCAAGAGTGTGGCCATTGCCCGCGGACAGTATTATCCAACGGTTTCGCTGGGCGCCTCGGTGAGTACGGGGTATTATGAGACCAACCAGGATGAGCAGGGAAAGCCGATCCCGTTTGCCGATCAGTTGCAAAACAACCGAAGCCAATACCTGGGAGCTTCCGTTTCCATTCCGATTTTTAATAAAAACCAGGCCCGCAGCGAACTTCGAAAAGCCCAGTTGTCCAAAGAACAGGCCGAAGTTCAACTGGATAATTACCGGCAGGCGGTTTATTACGAACTGATGAATAACTTCCGCGATTTACAGGCATTGTTCCGCGAACAGTTGCAAACACAAAAACAGGCCGAGGCCAACGAACTCGCCTACCGGGTTGCTGAGCGCAAGTACGGGGAAGGAATGATCGATGTGATTGAATTGCAGGCTGTAAAAAACCGGCTGGCTGACGCGCAAAACCAACTGCTCCTGGCAAAGTTGCAGCGGGAGGTGAAAAATAAAATAATGGACTTTTATACGGGGGTGAGGTTTTGGGAGTAATGGCATGGGGCATGGAGTTAGGAGCTTGCTGTTTGCTTATAAAGCGTCAACGTAAAACTGCGGCTTTCTCCCATCTTGGTCATCGGTCATCGGTCAATGGCTGAAACCTGGAATTTGAAACTTGAAACTACAACATATGTCAATGGATCGTGTGATAGAAAAGAAAAAAGGACTGAAAATGAAACATCTTTACATAGCAGGAGGTGTCGTCGTTTTTGGATTTTTGGTTTATCGGATTTTATTTGCCAGCCACGAGTCGGTTTTCCGGGCCGAGCGCGACAAGCTGACAATCAGCGCTGTGGAGGATGGCCTGTTTAATGATTATATTACCATCATCGGACAGGTTGAGCCAATCAGTACCATCTACCTCGATGTGGAAGAAGGCGGCAAGGTGGAAAAGATCTATATTGAAGAAGGTGAAATGGTGGAGGAAGGCGACGTGATCTTAAAACTGAAAAATACCGACCTGAACACGACCATCATGAACAGCGAGTCGCAACTGGCTTATCATGCCAATGAGCTTCGTAACACCCAGATTCAGATAGAACAGCAGCAAATTCAGAATAAACGGCAAAAACTGGAAACCGACCTGAAAGTGGTTCAGGCCAAACGCAGGTTCAGCCAGTATGAGCGCCTGTACCGGGAGGAACTGGTTGCCAGGGAAGATTACCTGCAGGCCAAAGAAGACTACGAATTGTCGCTGAAAGAACAGGAACTGACTTATCAGAAAATGATCCAGGACTCCATTTTCAGGACAAACCAGCGAACGAGCATGGACGAAAGCCTCGAAAATACGCGCCTCAGCCTGCAAATGGCCCGGGAACGGCTGGAGAACCTGCAGGTAAAAGCACCGGTGTCCGGTCAGCTTGGTTTGCTGGATGCCGAGATCGGACAGTCTATTTCGCGCGGGCAGCGGCTTGGTCTCATTCATATCCTGACTGATTTTAAAATCAACGCAAAAATCGACGAACATTATATCGACCGGGTACGCCGGGAATTGCCGGCAGCCTTCGACCGTGGCGGGGCCAACTACCGGTTAAGCGTGAAAAAAGTTTACCCGGAAGTGCGCGAAGGACAATTTCGGATCGATCTGGTTTTTGAAGGCGAAACGCCTGAAAATATCCGTACCGGACAGACTTATCACATTAAACTCGAACTGGGCCAATCGGAAAAAGCGGTATTGCTGGCGCGTGGCGGATTTTTCCAGAGTACCGGCGGACAGTGGGTGTATGTGCTGAACGAAAACGGAACTGAAGCCACGAAACGAAGTATTCGCATCGGCAAACAAAACCCGCAGTACTACGAAGTGCTGGAGGGCCTTCGCCCCGGCGAACAAGTCATAACCTCGGGCTACGAACTGTTTGGGGCGAATGATAAGCTCATCTTGAGATGAGGGAAACCGGAGACCGGAGAAGGGAGACCGGAGAAGGAAATTGAAGCTTGGAATTACGGAGATGATGAAAGTGAACAAGATTTCATAACTTTCAGATCATAACTTTAGTTAAGTCATTATGAGAGAGAGGATCGAAAAATTCGAAGATCTTGATGTATGGAAAAATGCCATTGAACTCAGTATTGGCGTGTATAGTAGGTTCGGAAATTGTAAAGATTATGCCTTTAAGGATCAAATTTGCCGGGCATCTGTTTCTGTTCCTTCAAATATTGCTGAGGGATTTGAAAGACAATCAAATAAAGAATTTATTCAATTCCTGTTTATAGCGAAAGGGTCAACAGGAGAAGTGAGAACCCAACTTATCATCGCGCAAAAATTAGGCTATTTGTTGGAGCATGACTATTTAATCTTGCAGGAACTTTCAAAAAAGATATTAGCCCAATTATATCAACTGATTAAAATTCGAAAAGAACGTTTTAAATAATAACCATGAGAAGGGAGTAAAAATCCGGTTTCCGATCTCCGGCCTGCGGTTTCCAGTCTCCTTTCTCCAACATTCGTAAAATGATCAAGACAGTCAACCTTACCAAAATCTTCCGCACCGAAGAGATTGAAACCAGTGCGTTGAACCAGGTCAGCCTGCATGTCCGGAAAGGCGAGTTTGTGGCCATTATGGGGCCGTCGGGTTGCGGCAAGTCAACCTTACTCAACATCATCGGCCTGCTCGACAACCCGTCGGGGGGCGAGTATTATTTCGACGGCAAAGAAGTCGGGCAGTTGAAAGAACGTCACCGCACCCAGCTTCGCAAAGGCAACATCGGGTTCGTGTTTCAAAGTTTCAACCTGATCGACGAGCTGAATGTGTACGAGAATGTGGAACTTCCGCTCATCTACCTGAAGCTGAAGGCCCGCGAACGAAAAGAAATGGTTGAGAATGTGCTGGATCGGATGAAGATCAGTCACCGGCGCAAACATTTTCCGCAGCAACTATCAGGCGGTCAGCAGCAACGCGTAGCCATTGCCCGGGCCGTGGTGGCTAACCCCAAGCTGATTTTAGCCGATGAGCCAACCGGTAACCTCGACTCCAAAAACGGACTCGAAGTGATGAACCTGCTCACCGAACTGAACCGCGAAGGCACCACCATCGTCATGGTGACCCACTCGCTCCATGACTCTGAATTCGCTCACCGCGTGGTCAACCTGTTCGACGGACAGATCATCACCGAAGAAGTGAAGATGCAGATGGGGGAGATGTTGCTTTAGAAAGCGGAGGGCGAAGGGCATAGAGCAAGGGAAAGAATCAACGCCTTGTACATTCAGACAATTTGGCGGGACCAAAAGTTAAATAAATAAACCTGATGAACTTGTTACAACTAAAGGCATTAATTCGCAGTATGCTGAAGCGGCGCTTTTTATCGGCAGTACAGATTGCCGGTTTGGTTACCGGATTTGGCATTGTCTTTTTTCTGTTTGCCAAAATTGGCTACGAGTATTCGTATGACAAATTTTGGAACAATTACCGTTCAGTATATCGCGTGGCGCTCGACCTGAAACATTCGGATGGTCGTTCCATTATTTCAGCAAAAAACTTCCACGGTTCGTCGGAATTGCTCGATGAGGAATTGCCCGGGATTGTCGCCCATTGCAACATGGCTCCCGATAAGATTACGGTGTACGATCGGGGAAAAATGATTCAGGATGTGGATTGGTTTTGGAGCGATACGACCTTTTTCAGCGTGTTCGAACGAAAAATTCTTTATCGCGAATCCGCGCAGTTGTTTGGCGATATCCACGGTGTAGTTGTCTCGGAGTCGTTTGCCCGGAAATTATTTGGCGACGAAAACCCGCTTAACCGGGAAATCAGGCTAAACGAAGGCTGGCGTTTTTTGGTGAAAGCTGTTTTCGAAGACCTTCCGGCCAACAGTCATCTTAAGGTTGACGTGCTTGGAAGCTATCAGTCGTTGAGCTATTACTCCCGTAACTTCGATAACCGTGCGCAGGTTTTGATCGAGAACCCAACTTACAACTACAGCAAAGCTTCGCCTTATATGGGCAACCGCTGGCGTTCGGCAACACAGCACCGCCCGTATTGTTATATCCGGCTTGACGAAAACACCAGGATTGCTGAAGTTGAAGCAGCCGTTGCCCCTGCTTTGTCAAAAGTGGCCTTCCCGGACGACCTGGCCGACAGCAAAATGAATTTTATTTTTCAACCCCTGGCCTCCATTCACCTGCATTCGAACCTGGACGGAGAGTTGCGGGCAAGCGGCAGCGCCATGCAGGTAAATTTTCTAATTGTGATTTGTCTGGTGGTTATGCTGGTTTGTTTTGTGAATTATCTGAACCTGAGTACGATTTCAACCCTTGAAGACCGAAAAAGTTACGCTGTCCGTCTCATCAACGGGTCGGGGAGAAGTCATATCTTATTTAACTTGCTTCTGCATAATCTTTTGTTGTTTTTTGCGTCCTTAGTTTTAGCTTTTCCATTGGCCGTTTTGCTGGTGAACAGGCAGCTTCCCGACGCGACAATTTCCGGGAACATCATTACATATGTGGGGTTGGGGGCTTTAACGGGCGCCATGTTGACAAGCCTGATTCCTTTTGTTTCGGTTTTCAGACAACAGGCGCATCTGCTGATGAAAGGCATCGGCCAAAATGCCGGTGCAAGTTGGTCAGGGCGGAAAGTCCTGGTGGTTGTGCAATTTGCCATCACCATTGTTTTGCTGATCTCAACGGTCGGTATTTATAAACAGATGCAGTTTGTGATGAAAGAACAACTTGGTTTTTCAGGCGGGCAGACGATTTTTAGTTACACGCCCATGTCGATGACCAATCATCCTGATATCCCGCTGAAACTGGCCACTTTCCGAGACGAAGCGCTTGCCTTGCCCGGTGTCAGATCCTTCAGCGCGAGCTCGTCGGTGCCTGGAAGGGCGATCAACCGCCGGCTGGAAAATGTGATGCTTTCCGGTTCGAATGAGCCCTTTGCCGCCGCGTTCGGCCAGGTTAGTATTGATGACCAGTTTCCGGCAGCGTATGATCTGAAATTGCTTGCCGGAGAAGGTCTTCGTCAACAAAGCAACTGGCTTTCCGATGAAGTTTTGCTGAATCATTCCGCAGCCAGGGTCATGGGCTTTGCCTATCCGGCAGATGCCGTTGGCTCGGTTTTTTCTGTTGGCGGACACCTGTTTACCATACGCGGCGTAATTGCAGATTATCACCATGTTTCGCTGCATTTTCCCATTCAACCAATTATATATTTTCAAAACCTCGATTGGGAACTCTCGGTGGGTTATTACTCATTCTGCATTGATGCTGCCAATGCCGGAGCCGTTGCACACGATTTGTCCCGAATTTGGGAAAAACTTTATCCGATGGATGAGTTTATTTATTTCTTCTCGGATAGAGAGTTTGAATCCCAGTATCGCAGCGACTTATCTTTTAACCGGATATTGACATTTTCTGCCTTGATGGCCTTACTCATTTCCTGCCTCGGCTTATTGAGTCTGGCCATGTTTAATACCAACTTGCGGGTGAAGGAAATCGGCATCCGCAAAGTAAACGGAGCCAAAATCTCCGAAATATTAGCCATGCTTAACCGCGACTTTGTAAAATGGGTAGTAGTTGCTTTTGTAATTGCCACACCCGTTGCCTGGTACGCCATGCATAAATGGCTGGAGAACTTCGCCTATAAAACAGAATTAAGCTGGTGGATCTTTGCCCTGGCCGGACTGCTGGCGCTGGGAATTGCGCTGTTAACAGTTAGCTGGCAAAGTTGGAAAGCGGCTACAAGGAACCCGGTGGAAGCGTTAAGATATGAGTAAAATGTCTTGAACTTTGATTAAATGATTGATTGAAAAACTATGATTTTTTAATACAAAACTTATTGACATGAGTGAAAACGACTACACGAATGAAAAGTATCCTTTATCTGAATTGACGGGTAAGATTATAAAATGTGCCATTGAGGTACATAAGCATTTGGGAAATGGCTTTCAGGAAGTTATTTACCAAAGAGCGCTGGCTATTGAATTTTCTATTTTGGGCCTTGCTTTTGAACGGGAATTCGAGATGCCTCTCTTTTACAAAGGACAGTAGATTGGGACCAGGAGGGTTGACTTTTTTGTGGAAGGGCAGGTTATGGTTGAAATAAAAGCAATCATACAACTTGAAGATGTCAATCTGGCGCAAGCAATTAATTATCTGGAAGCCTATAACATGGAAGTCGGATTGCTCATAAATTTCGGGAGCAAGTGCCTCGAATTTAAACGGGTCATGAATAAGAAATCAAAGTCAATCATGAAATCAGACAAATCAAAGTTCAGACAATTGGAAGGCCGCCGCCCGAAATCCGGTAGAGGCGTTGAGGTATGAGTAGTGAGGAGGCGGAGATCGGACCGCAGGTATGATTGATACATTGAGGCACGAATAACCCATTTTAAAACATATCATGATATGAATAATCTGAAACTAATAGGGCGAAATCTTTTTAAACAAAGCCAGTCAAGCTTTTATATCCTCATCAATTTTGTTATTGCATTTACATGCGTGACACTGATTTACCTTTTTGTCACCGATGAGTTTGCCTTTGACAGGCACTTCTCAAAGTTTGACAGCATTTATCGTTTAAATATGCAGGCGAAAGACAAATGCGTAACGAGTTGTAATTTTCCTGCCATTCTCCATGGTCAAATGGATAAGGTAACAAATATTGAAAAGGTTGCAAGGCTTCAGACTTTTATGGGGGAGCGCAATATTGTAATTAACAATCAGGTTTATGTTTCTGATAAGTTTCTTTTTGGTGATCCTGAGATTCTGGAAATATTCGATTTCGAATTTCTGTTAGGCAATTCTGAAGATGCATTAAGCAAACCATTTAACCTGATAATCAGTCAGTCTATAGCCCGAAAGTACTTTGGTAAATCAGATCCGCTTGGGAAGATTATTCAGACTGACAATCATAATTTCAACATTGCGGCAGTGGTGAAAGACCTTCCTGAACAATCGCACTTTGCCATGAACTTTCTAGCTCCTGTATCAAGCTACAACATCATAAATAGTGACCTCATGACCAAGTGGTATATATCGGCATTTAATTACTATTTTACAGTACTGCCAAAGGCAGATAAAAGCAAGATTGAAACACAAATTACCAAACTGTTTGCTGAAGGAAATGGAATCGAGGAGGAAAATATTGAATTCGGGATGGAGCTCGAACCGCTTGCCAATATTCATCTGCGGTCAGTTGGCACGCGATGGGATAATGCTATAAAAGGAGATATAAAAGTAGTATATGGTTTTATTACCATTGCCTTATTGATTTTAGGAATAGCCATAGCCAATTACATTAATGTGCTTACGGCCAGTTATCAGCGTAAAGTAAGAGAAAACAGCATCAGAAAGATAAATGGCGCTACTGAGTTTTCTGTCATTTCATTTCAAGTGGGCGAGACTTTGTTTTTTCTCCTAATATCAATGACTGTTGCTATTTTCATGGTCTATTTGTTGTTGCCTCTTCTCAATAATCTGAGTGGAAAAAACTTAAATCCTCATTTACTGGTATCCTTAACCGTTGGCATTATTCTGATTGCAATCACATCACTGTCGGTCATTTACCCTGTCCTTTTTATGCAATCATTTAAAACCACCGAATTGCTCAAAAACCGGTCAATCATTTTAAATCTGCACAAACAAAAAAAACATTTCATGGTAAGGGGATCGCTGGTCACTTTCCAGTTAGTTATTGCCATCATTTTGATTGCGTCCACCCTAATTATTTACAAACAACTGCATCTGATCACTAAAGCAAAAACCGGATTTGATCAGGAAAACACACTTGTAGTGATTAATCCTTACAGTGAGAAGATGAACCAGCGTTACGATTTATTTAAAGAGAAACTTTCTGCTATTCCGACAATCAAAAGTGTTGCAGTCACCCAAAATGCACCTGCGGACTATATTAATAACTTCACCCCTGTATGGTTGCCCGGCTTTGAAAAAGAATCAAAAGTCGATCTGGGGCAAATCACAGTTGACCATGATTTTATCCCTGCCGTTGGCGCCAATATTATAAAAGGGAAGAACTTCGACAAAAATATTTTATACGATGAACAAATGGGTGTAGTAATCAACGAATCGGCTGTAAAAGCGCTGAACCTCACTGACCCCATAGGACAAAAACTTGTGGTGCAGAATAACGCCTATACTCCCAATAATGAGATGGAAATTATTGGTGTGGTTGAAGACATGCAATATTTCACCCTGAAGGAAGCTTCAAAACCTATTATGTATTTTATCAGGCCCTGGGGGTATCATAATATTATTATCAGTTTGGAAAAAGGCGATTATCAGTCTACACTCCGACAAATTGAACAGACATGGAAAGAAGCAGAGCCGGTTTTGCCTTTCAAATATCAGTTTATGGATGACAGGATAAACAATAATTACACAGCCGAAATTAATACAGCTAAAATCACGACCATCCTTTCGGCTGTTGCTATTTTTCTTTCGGTGCTTGGTATTTTAGGGATGATCATTTTTACCATACAACAGCGAGTCAATGAAATCTGCATCCGCAAAGTGAACGGCGCAAAAATATCCGAAATATTGGCCATGCTCAACAAAGACTTTGTGAAGTGGGTAGTGGTTGCATTTGTTATCGCCACCCCTGTTGCCTGTTATGCCATGACGAAATGGCTGGAGAACTTCGCCTATAAAACAGAATTAAGCTGGTGGATATTTGCGCTGGCCGGTTTGCTGGCGCTGGGAATTGCGCTGTTAACAGTTAGCTGGCAAAGCTGGAAAGCGGCTACGCGAAACCCGGTGGAGGCACTCAGATATGAGTGACGAGATACCGATTGCTCGGGATGAGGCGCTGAGATATGAGTGAAATATATCAATTTCCCGAAAATAAATTAAAGGAGGAGTTACCATGTATTCTAACAATCTGAAAATAGCAATCCGAAACCTGTTGAAGAATAAAACCTTTTCTTTCATCAACATTTTCGGGCTTTCCATCGGAATTACCTGCACCATTTTAATTCTGTTGTGGGTTCAAAACGAAGTGAACTTTGATAAATTTCATAAAAATGGAAACCAAATCTACCGGGTGGTTCAGGAGGATAAAGACGGTAAAAATTCGCGTACTCCGGCACTGCTTGCACCGGAGATAACTGTGAAAGTTCCTGAAATTGTCAGTTTCACCCGTATTTTTAAACTTCCCAACGTCATTTTTCAGGAAGAAACGAATATTTTTCACGAAGAAAATGGAATTGTTGTTGACCCACAATTTTTTACCATTTTCGATTTTCCTTTGATAGAAGGAGATCCGGAAACCGCACTTTCTGCCTCTTCCAATGTAATCATCACTGAAACGTTGGCTAAAAAATACTTTGGCAACAATGACCTGATTAACAAAACCATCAATATTGACGGGAAAAACGCATCGGTTGTGACTGGGGTGATAAAAGACATTCCTAAGAATTCGCACCTGAAATTCGATTTTGTATTGCCTTTTTGCCTCCTGGAAGCAATCATGCCATCCGATGTAAATAATTGGGGCGCATTTAATTATACAACGTACCTGCAACTTGCACCCGAAGCGAATATTGCTGCGACCAACCAAAAAATCAATCAGATAGCAAAGGATAAATTACCTTCACAATTACTCACTTTCTGGAATAAATTCGAGCTTCAACCTTTGTCGCAAATCCATCTGAGTGCCGACATCTCGAATCATCACTTTTTAGGCGATTTTACTGTTGTTGAGGATCGCAATACGGTTTACATTTTTTCGTGCATCGCATTACTTATTCTCCTTCTTGCTTGCGTCAATTTCATGAATCTTTCAATTGCCCAATCAGGCAAAAGAACACGTGAAAACGGATTGAAAAAGGTGATGGGCTCATCCAGCAATCAGCTCAGAAAACAGTTTATAGGTGAATTTTTCGTGATAAGCCTTATTGCACTGGTAGTTGCAATTGTCGTGGTCAATCTGTTATTGCCCTGGTTCAATCAGATCAGCGGAAAAACGCTTGTTGTTGATCATCCCCAAAACATCGTCTCTTATCTAGCAATTTTGCTATTTACTACTTTGTTTGCTGGGTTTTACCCCGCATTCAGCCTTTCCTCACATAATCCGGTAAACACGTTGAGGGGTCAGGTATTTGGCGCCATCAAGACCAGTAAGCTGAGGTCTTCACTGGTCATCTTTCAGTTTTCGATTTCAATTATTCTTGTAGCATCTACATTCACCGTGTACCGGCAGTTACATTACATTCAGGATAAAAAACTGGGCTTTCAAAAAGAAAATATCGTTTATGCACCCATTCCAGGAAATGCAGCCGGCCGGTATCAAACAATGAAAGAGGTACTTTTAAAAAACCCGGATATTTTGGCTGTATCGGCAAAAGATTGTCTTCCAACAACTACACTCCGCAACCTTGTTGATTTTTACTGGGACGATAAGAAACCCGGGCAAGAAGTAATGATGGAATTAACCGGTGTTGATTATCAGTATTTTGAAGAACTCAACATTGGGCTGTTGGCTGGCCGGAGCTTTTCTGAAGCTTTCCCGGGTGATGCTTCCAATGCTTTTATTTTAAACGAAGAAGCGGTTAAACAAACTGGTCTGGAATCGCCGATTGGAAAGAAGTTCGCATCCTGGAACAAGTCAGGAACAATAGTGGGAGTCATCAAAAACACCAATTTCAAATCGTTGCACGAAAAGCCCAATCCGCAGGTCTATCACATCATGAAGAATATCCAGGAAGAAGCTGGTTTAACAGGGGTCATGCTGATGAAACTGAATGGAGCGAAACAGGCCGAAACCCTCTCGTTTATTGAAAAAACGTGGAAGAGCCTTAATTCAGACGCTCCTTTTGATATACATTTCTTAGATCAAACCTATGATCAGCTTTATTCATCTGAACGTAGAATCAATCTGATATTCGGCTATTTCAGTATTCTGGCCATCCTAATCGCATGCCTTGGACTTTTTGGACTTGCTTTGCATTCAGCAGATCAACGAAGAAAAGAAATCGGCATCCGAAAAGTGAACGGCGCAAAAATATCCGAAATATTGGCCATGCTCAACAAAGACTTTGTGAAGTGGGTAGTGGTTGCATTTGTTATCGCCACCCCTGTTGCCTGGTATGCCATGACGAAATGGCTCGAAAACTTCGCTTATAAAACGGAATTGAGTTGGTGGATCTTTGCCCTGGCCGGACTGCTGGCGCTGGGAATTGCGCTGTTAACAGTTAGCTGGCAAAGCTGGAAAGCGGCTACCCGCAATCCGGTGGAGGCGCTACGGTATGAATAAGATGTTTGAATTTGGGCCATGCTGATTTTGACCATTAAAAATTGGGTTGTACTTGTAACTTTTGTCAGAAATATACGCCTAAACAAAAGTGATACTTTTCTGATCACCAGTTCTGGTTAAACATCTAAATAAGTTTTACAATGAAAAATCGAATAAGTTTAAGCATGTACACGATGATTGCAATGCTGGTAGCGCTGCTTTCGTACAATGGAATTGCCCAGGAAAACAAGACCCCTTCCATGACAAAAACCTTTGATCTGGATCAGCCGGGCACACTCAACGCCAAATCATCGGGAGGGGGAATAGAGGTAAAAACCCATGATCAGAATAAAGTAGTGGTACAACTATTTATCCGGAAAAACGGTTCGGTTTTATCTCCATTAGATCCAATGGTTAAAGACGTTCTGAAAGATTTTGACCTGGAGATCGCGAAGAACGGTTCGGTTGTTACTGCAAATGTAGAGCGCAAAGGAAATTTCAATTTCCGGAAAAACGCGGGTATTTCGTTAACAATCATCGTGCCCCGCGAAATGTCGTGCAATGTATCATCAAGCGGCGGCGGGTTAAAGATTTCAAATGTAGCAGGCACCCATCATTTTACGAGCAGTGGGGGCGGAGTAAAGTTGGAGAATATTACCGGAAACACGAAGGCAAGCTCGTCGGGCGGCGGCGTGCATGTGATCAACCAGCAAGGAGATATCCGCTTAAGCTCCAGTGGTGGTGGCGTTACGTTGGAGGGTGCACATGGCAACGTTTTTGCCAACAGTTCGGGCGGCGGGGTGCGCCTGACCGATATTCACGGCCATGTTGACGCAGGCAGCAGCGGGGGTAGTGTGAGTGTCACCGGAGAAGCCGGCTCTGTGAAAGCCAAATCCAGCGGTGGCTCCGTGCGTATTAATATTTCCGGGTTAAACAAAGAATTATACCTGGAATCCAGTGGTGGCGGAGTTGATGCAGTCATCAAAAATGGCGACCGGCTTGGCCTCGACCTGGACCTAAGCTCAGAAAAAGTAAATATTGATCTTCATAATTTCTCGGGGAAAGCCGAAAAAGACCGTGTAAAAGGAACGGTGAATAACGGCGGAATCCCCGTTTATATGCGTTCTTCTGGCGGAAACATTCATGTGCGGTTCGACGATTAAACGAAATGTTTGCCTAACATTTTCAGAAAACAACAGACTTCAGGAAACATGAAAAACATTTTATTGACATTTAGAAAACTAAAGAAAAGCAAAACTGCAACTACGCTTGGTATTGCCGGATTGGTAGTTGGTTTGGTTTGTGTAGTTTATATCTTCTTTTGGGTAAACGATGAAACGGGTTTCAACCGCTTTCATAAAAATATTGATCGCATTTTTGTGGTCCATGCTTACCTCGAAGGAGGGACTGCGAAAATAGATTTCAGAGGCTGTCCGCCGGCGGTGGCCCCTGCCCTGAAAGAAGAATATCCCGAGGTGGAAAATTCTTGCCGTTACCTGCCGGCCGAATATTTCGAGCACCTTGTTTCTTTTGGAGAAAAAAGAAGCATCCTTAAAACGGCTTATGCCGATGTCTCGTTGTTCGACATTTTCTCGTTTCCGTTTGTGTATGGGAGCAAAGGCGAGCTCAATGATCCGAATCAAATTGTCCTGACAAAAACAGTTGCCGCCAGGTTTTTCGGAAACACCAATCCAGTTGGAAAGATTGTTCGTTTCAACAATACGGCCGATCTGACAGTTGCCGGCGTGGTTAAAGATATTCCGGATAACTCGTCAATTCAGTTTGATGCTGTAGTGCCTGTTCAAAATCTGAAGGTAATCTGGGGGAGAGATGATGTATTAAATACCTGGTACAACAATGCCTTTATCACTTTCGGACTGTTGAAATCGCCTGACGGCTTCGACAAAATTGCTTCGACGATTACAGGCCGTATCCAGAAAGAAATACCCGAATCGACCAACTATCTGAGGGCCTATCCATTTAAAAGGGAATATTTGTATGAACAAAAAAACATTCGTCATGTAAAAATATTCAGTCTGATCGGTTTAATGGTTTTGCTTGCGGCAACCCTTAATTTCATCAACCTGACTACAGCCCGGTCGACTAAACAGGCTAAAGAGACCGGGTTCCGGAAATCGATTGGAGCAACCCGCGCCAACATTATCAGGCTCATCTACTCTGATGTAGCCATTATCTGTTTGCTCGCGTTTGGTGCCGCACTGCTGATTGCCATTGCCGGACTGCCGTTTTTCAATAACTTGATTGGGAAACAAATTGGTTTTTCGTCGTTATTTACGCCTCTTCCTTTCGGCATGTTTATTCTGATCTATCTGTGCACTGTGGCGCTGGCCGGAAGCTATCCCGCTTTTTTCCTCTCATCGTTCTCGGTCAGCGAAACGCTCAAATCGGGTTTCTGCTCGGTTAAGAACAAAGGTTTACTGCGAAACTCGCTGGTTGTAACCATTTTTGCGGTATCGATCATTTTGCTTACTTCAACCCTGATCATTACAAAACAAACCTTGTTCCTGCAAAAAATGGACATCGGGTTCAATAAAGAACAGTTGATCTACGTAACGCTTGAAGGCAAACTCAACGAGAGGGCTCAAACGCTGAAAGAGGAAATTAAACGTTTGCCCGAGGTCAGTTCGGCTACAGCAACCTCATTTTTGCCTGTTGTGGTCGGAAGCAATGGAGAAGGATGGAGTTGGGAAGGAAAAGATCCGAATTTTAAACCCTTGGTCACCAATTGGGAAACTGATGAAGACATGGTGAAAACGCTCGAAGCCAGGCTAACTGAAGGTAACTACTTTAGCAACGACCGTAAGGGAATTGTGATCAATAAGGCATTTGCCGATGTAATTGGCTGGGACAGCTTTGTTGGGAAAACCTTGAATGCTTATGGGCAAAATCATCAGATTGTTGGGGTAATCGATAACATTCAGTACAACTCACTTTCGGAATTGTGCCGGCCAATGGCCATTCAGCAGGTCGGTGACTGGTCAACACGTTATCTGATCATCAGGTTAAATACCAATCATTTCGACAAAACCATAAAAAGCATCAGCAAAATCTGCACCTTGATAGAACCCGACTTCCCGCTTCAATACGGATTTATAAACGATGAGTTTGAAAAGCTGATAAATTCGGAGGCCAACCTGAAAAAACTGGTCGGCATATTCCTGGCATTTGCCCTGATTGTTTTGTGCCTGGGCTTGTTGGGAGTGGTTATGTTTCTTACTGAACAAAAAACCAAGGAAATTGGTGTTCGCAAGTGTATGGGCGAAAACGAAACGTCGATCATCTTAAAACTAATCAAACCTTTCGTAATTTCCGGTTTGACAGCCAGTGCAATTGCCATTCCGGCCACCTGGTTCATCATGAACCGCTGGTTGCAAAATTACACGAATCGCATTGACCTGAATTTGTGGGTTTTCCTTTATGCTGTTGTGATTTCTATCGCTATTGCCCTGCTCACGGTGAGCTGGCAAAGCTGGAAAGCGGCTACCCGCAATCCGGTGGAGGCACTGAGGTATGAATAAAAAGTCTGAACTATGATTTATATGATTAAAAGATTAGTATGATTTTAGAAGGCACCGGGATGGCAAACAGGGAACTGAGTATAGGAAGAACCGGTGTGACAAATGATTTCCTTCACTCTGGCAGCTTACATCATACTATGATCAAAGTCCGTCATGAAATCAGGCGAATCATAGTTCAGACAGTTAGCAGGCAAGATTGATGGTATAAATAATAAATAACGATAAGTAGAAATCAGAAAAGATGAAAAACCTTCATTTCATTTTCCGGATGTTTAAGCGGAATCCCTTTCTGATCATGGTAGGTTTGCCCGGGCTGGCTTTTGGTCTCGCAGCCGTGCTGTTGCTCATGGTTTACCTCAGACACGAGATCAGTTATGATCAGCACTTTGCAACTAAAGACCGGGTGTTGAGGTTGTACAACAAAGTTACAGAACAAAATCAAACCCAGGTTTACGGCATTTGTACCCGGAAGGCCTATACAGAAATTCCTTCTAAAGTCCCGGAAGTAGAGGCAGCTACACAGATTCTCAGGGGCTGGAATGTGAATGTGAAAAGTAATAAAAATATTTTTCCTTCCCTGAATTTACTGTATGCCGATCCGGCTTTCTTCCGGGTTTTCGGACTCCATTTGTTAAGCGGGGACACATCGACCGCACTTGACTCGAAAAACTCGGTGGTACTCACACGGTCGGTAGCTCAAAAGATCTTTGGCAAAACCGATTGTGTCGGACAAGTTGTAACGGTGTCTGATCAGAGGTTTATTGTGACCGGGGTTGTGGAAGACCTGCCGCACGCTACTCATTTTAGCTTTGATATACTGGCTTCTATGGAGACCATCGATCCGGGGAATTATAGTGGCGGGCTCGAGTATTTCACTTATTTTCTGATCGGGGGAAATGCAAATATTGAAAAAGCAGGAAGCCGGATTGCTTCTTTAAATGATGAATTGCTCAAGCCCTGGGGTGAGAACTTCAATCTACAGACCGAATCGGGAACCGAACTGCTTGGGAATTTGCATCTTCGTTCAAAAGTTGATTTTGATTTGTCAGATAAAGCTGATTTCACCCAAATCATAAGCATCGCGGGGATTGCCATTTTTATCCTGATTATTGCCCTTGTAAATTACATCAACCTTTACGTGTTGCACGGCGAAAAGCGGATTGCCGAAATTGCTTCGCGCAAATCGCTGGGAGCTGATCGCCGGGCACTGGCACGGCTGTTTTATACCGAAACCGGATTAATCGGAGCGATGGCTTTTTTGATTGCACTCATCCTCATCAGGGTCGCTCAGCCTTATTTCGAAGAATTAATGCAAAGCCCTGTCCGGGTGTCCGATCTTTACACTGCTTCAGGCTTGCTCCTGATCCTGGTTTTTTTGGCTTTTCTGATCCTGGTTTCAGGTGCCTATCCCAGCTTTTATCTTTCGCGGGTGAACCTGGTGAACGGCTTAAAAGGGAAAAGCGACCAGCTAAAACGCAAAAGCAACTTTTCAACAGTCACTGTTCTGGTACAGTTTGCTATCACCATCTTCCTGCTCAGTTCGCTGTCCATCGTTTACGCACAACTCAGGCACCTGAAAAACCTGCCTTTGGGATTTTCTCCGGAGCACGTCGTGGGGCTCGATGGTTTTAATTCTGAAATAAAGAAGAATTTCAAAAGTATTGAAGGAGAATTGGCCCGTTTCCCGTTCATTGAAAATATTGGTGTCTCTCGGCATGATATGGGAGGTGGAAGCAGCGGGCAAGGTATTAAAAAATACGGTGATCCGGGAGAGTATTTGTCAATCAACCAATATCGTGTTCAACCTGGTTTTGCAGAAACCATGAAACTACAGTTAGTCGATGGCCGTTTTTTCAGGAAAACCGGGGACGGGATGAATGTTATCTTAAACGAAGCGGCAGCAAAGCTTTTGGGATTGTCTGATCCTGTGGGTTCGCAGGTCCAGATGCATGGCAGACCGATGGAAGTAATTGGCGTAGTGAAGGACTTCTATTACGAAGATCGCCCGGGCGAATTGGTTGCACCCCTGGTCCTCACTGATTATTCAGACGAAGTATCGGTGCTGTACCTGCGACTTAAAAGTGAGTTTACACCCGAACAACAACAACAAGTAACCGCAGTGTTGAAACAGTATGATCCTGATTTTATTTTCAGCTACTTCTTGCTGACCAACACCTATTCATCAAAGTTTGACAAGGAACAGAGAATGATGAAACTGATTTCTGCCGGCAGTTTTCTGGCGATCCTGATCAGCTTCATCGGTTTGATGGCCTTGTCTGTCATGAATGTGAACCGCCGCACCAAAGAAATCGGTATCCGGAAGGTTTCCGGAAGTTCTGTCGCCGAAGTGATGGTTATTTTGTTGCGCCAAACTGTGGTTCTTATTTTCATTTCCTGCTTTATTGCGGCAATAGCGGGATTTTGGGTCATGCAGCATTGGCTAAGTCATTATATGGATCGGATTTCGTTGCACGCCGGCTATTTCCTGATTAGCGGCCTGGCAGCCTTGCTGATCGCTCTCATGTCAGTTAGCTGGCAAAGCTGGAAAGCGGCTACCCGCAATCCGGTGGAGGCGCTGCGGTATGAATAAAAGCCTCCACCGTAAGCCGGCAGAGGCTTTTAACAGGAAAAAGAACCTTTTTTTGACGGATGGGAGCGGGAACTTTATTCTCCCGGCTTTTTCGAATACTTCATTTCCAGGATGAAAGCAATCAGTAAACCGATGCCACCGAAAAGCAAAACCGAAGCGCCGTAAATAACGCCAACCGTTTCCCTGATATAGTGGTTACCATCCAACAAATCGTTTAGCCCCAAAGAGTGTGAAAGCACAAACCCAAGCAACAGCCCCAGGCCAACCCCCAGCAGTAAACAGGCAATCTTGAGCGTGCCAAATACCGGCCGGTTTTTTTCGGGGAAATTGAATTTGTTTTGTACCATCGAAGCATCGAAAGTCGATCCGATCTTTTCAATCATCGTGAGCCGTTCTTTGCGGTGTACAAACAGTTCAAACAATTTATAAATGCCCAGTGTAATCATTCCGACAACCAGCGGAATCGTAATAAAGTCCATCATAGCGGTAATTTTTAAATCAATAATTTTGTTCTTTGTGAGGTTGGACGCCGGCCCCGGAATTTGGTTACACCCGTCAACAGGCGGGAGGTTTTTTTTGTCTGAACGGGTTTGCCGCAGGTTGTAACCAAGCCCGTACGTATGCGTCAAAGCACATAATATGGAGCACCTGAATGAAACTGACCTGATCAAACGTGTGCTGGACGGAGAGCCGAGGGCGTACTCCGTTCTGCTGAAGCGTTATCAGCGTCCGGTTCATGCTTTAATCCGGCAAATGATTCCGTGCCGGGAAGATGCGGAGGAGCTGGCCCAGGATGTTTTCGTTAAAGCTTTCGGCCGGCTGGATTCTTTTCGGGGAGGCTCAGGCTTGTCCACCTGGTTGTACCGCATCGCCTATAACACGACGATTTCGTACACCCGTAAAAAAAAGCTGCGGTACCCCGATATCGACGACAAGGCGCTTGACAACATTCCCGACGAAACCGTGGATGAACTGCTCGACCGGGAGGACGACGAGACGATGATGCAACAGATCGAGGCGGCTGTGGAACAACTAAACCCGGAAGATAAAGCGCTGATTTCGCTCTATTACACGCAGGGTAAATCGGTGAAAGAGCTGTCGGATATTACTGCTCTGAGCGCCGATAACGTCAAAATAAAACTATTCCGGGTTAGGAAAAAGATTGTATTTTTGATTAACAACAAGAACCATGAAAGATAAAGCGCTGATAAAAACCCTGGTTCAACGAACCGGCGAGCTGTCTGACGGATTTGAAGAACAGGTTATGAACCGCGTCCTTGCAGAAAGGGAAAAGAAAAGCCGACGGGCTTATTACCTGAGCCTGCTGTTGGCGGGCGCTGTTTCGCTCGTCCTGGTCGGGGGCGCTTTTTTTGTGCTGGAGTATTTCTTCTCGTTTAACCTCCTTCATCTTTTTTCAGATACCCGCCGGATCCGGTTCGAATACAACCCCTTGTATACCGGCTGCTTTTTTATCGCTGTTTTGGTATTACTGCTGCTTGGGCTCGACCACCAGTTCCGGAAGATCATGAAGAAGATGGGATACAATTAAGTTGGACGGCTAAACTCCGAAGTGGCGGATTCGAGGCATTTGTGTCAAAATATTTGACATTGCCTGTCAAATATTTTGATAGAATGATGGGATGCAGCTGTTGTTAAATCACGAATAGTCAAGGCATTGGTAATGTGGCATTTTTTTTGGCCCCGGGGTTCAGATTGTAAAAAAAATTAATTGACCATGTTCCGCACCATTTTTAAAATCTCGGTCCGAAACCTTTTAAAACACAAAGGGTATTCACTCATCAATGTTTTCGGGCTGGCCCTGGGTTTCACCGCTTTTATCCTGATCGGGCTGTTCATTCAGCACGAATTGTGCTGGGACAAGGCTAACGCCAACTACGACCGGATTTACCGGGTGCAGCGTCATTATGCCAAAACCAGGTATGCCATGGACGGGAACGATATTTCGCCGCATTCGCGCCCCGTTACGGCCCAATTGCTCGAAAAACAGTTTCCCGAATTTGAAAAGGTGACGGTAATCCGGGAGTATGGCGGCAAATTCCTGGCCTCTGTTCCCGAACGTCAGGTTTACGAAAACGAAGGGATTTGTGCCGACAGTTGCTATCTCGACGTATTTACTTATCATTTTATTGAGGGCAGCCGGCAACATGCCTTAGCGGAACCATTCAGCATGATGTTGTCGGAAACATTAGCCGAAAAGCTCTTTCCCGGCGAAAAGGCTTTAGGAAAAACCGTCACTCTTGAGAAGAAGTTCGACCTGAAAGTGACGGGTGTTTACGCCGATTTGCCCGATAATACGACGATACGGCCCAATTACCTCATCTCATTTTCAACCTTAAAGCAAACCGACGGTATCAGCCGGAGCGACCTCTACACCGGCGATTGCATGACTTTTACCCTGCTCAGACCCGACGTAGATTACAAGTTGCTTGAGCAAAAAATAAAACCCGTTTTCGCCGGATTTCGCGGTGCTGAATTCGAAGAACTCCAACTGTGCCCGATGAATTTGCTTTACCTCGATTTCAACGGGAATGGCCACTACTACGTAGTACTGCTGTTGTACGGCTTGATTGGTCTGTTTATCCTGATGATGTCGGCATTCAACTACATTAACCTGACTACAGCGAATGCTTCTACCCGCGGAAAAGAAGTCGCCGTGAAAAAAGTAAGCGGCAGTACCCGGCTAACGCTCCTGGTGCAATTTTTAGGCGAAACCATGCTCATTGCACTGCTTGCCCTGGGATTGGCCTTTTTACTGGTTGTCCTTTTCCTCCCGGTTTTTGCCGGGATTGTTGGCCGCCAACTCGATTTCGGCTTTTCGGGCCATTGGCCGTTTATCGGGCTAACCATCCTGATTTCACTGGGAGTCGGGTTCTTATCGGGTATTTACCCGGCCGTGTTTTTATCATCCAATAAAATCGTGTCGTTGTTTAAAGGTGAATTATTTGGTAAGGGCCGTGAAAAATTCAGCCTGAAAAAAGCGCTGGTTACCTCCCAGTTTGCCATTTCCGTTTTCCTGATTTTAATCACGCTGTCGCTTTCACTGCAAATCAGACATCTGGCCCAAAAAGATTTGGGGTTTAACAAGGAAAATATGCTTTACACGAAGATGACGGTCTCGAAAAGCGGGACAAACTTCAGCCAGTTGCGCGACCGTTTGCTGCAACACCCCGAAATAATTGACGCTTCCATGTCAAAACACATCCCGTTTGTCAGCTTCGGCGGCGGGATGACTAACTGGGAAGGGGCCGATCAGGACGAAAAGATCAATTGCCGGTTTAATGATGTTGGCTACGACTATGTACGGAATATGGGTATTTCGCTGATTGCCGGGCGCGATTTTTCACGCTCGTTCCCGGGCGATGCGGGCAAAGCCTGCCTGATTAACGAAACTGCGGCCCAGTGTTTCGGCTGGGACGACCCCATTGGCAAACGGCTGAATAATAACCGGCTTACAGTGGTTGGCATAGTGAAAAATTACATTTACAAGGATATGCACAATGGCATTGAGCCATCCATCCTGGTTTTGGCCCCCGAGGAAATTACCGGCACCTGGACTTTTGCTTTCCGGGTCGACCCACCCAGTTACCAGGAAGCTAAAACGATCCTGGCCCGCGAGTTCGAAGCAGCCTTTCCGAACGATCCCTTCGAATTTAACGACCTGCCAATGGCCTTTGCCAACGAAAACAGCTTTAAAATTTATCATGCAGTTAATCGTACCATCCTGTTTTTTACGGTCTTTAATATCTTTTTGGCCATGATCGGCTTGTTGGGCCTGGTTTCGTTCACTGTTTTCCGCCGGACCAAGGAAATAGGCGTACGCAAAATCAACGGAAGCACTTCCGTCAACATCTTTTACCTGCTGAGTCGCGAATATTTTGTCCTGCTGTTTTTTGCCTTGCTGGTGGCCATACCTGCAGCCTGGTGGGTGTACGAATGGATCCCGGGCGCCAATAAACTGCATGTGCAACCCTGGGTGTTTGGCCTGGGCGCAGGGATACTCTTTGTTATTATTTTACTAACCACCAGTTATCAAACAATTAAAGCTGCCACCCGTAACCCGGTGGAGGCGTTGCGGTATGAGTAAAATTTTTCACCCCAAACCCCTGAAAGGGGCTTTAAAAGAAAACGGATGAGTATAAGCGACAATGTTTCGATGTTTTATAATGCCAAACCAATAATTTTTGAGAGGGCAAAATTTATGAGGGAGAATATGACGCCTTCGGAACTAAAGATTTGGGAAGAGTTAAAGGGAAGGAAAATGTTGGGATTTCGATTCAGACCGCAACATCCGGTTGATATTTTTATTGCGGACTTTTATTGCCATCCGCTGAGATTGGTGATCGAAGTCGACGGAGGCATCCATAAATCAAAACAACAGGCTGCATATGATCTTGGGAGGGAAGCAGAACTGAATGAATGGGGAATAAAGGTTGTTCGCTTCACGAATGAAGAAATTGAAAAAGATTTTGACCGGGTGAAAGACCAATTAGTTGAAACATGCAAGAGGCGCAGAGCGGAGCTTTTAAGTCCTCTTTCAGGGGATTTAGGGGTGAAACAGTAAGCTGGCAAAGCTGGAAGGCCGCCATGCGTAACCCGGTGGAGGCATTGCGGTATGAGTAAAATCCTGATTCAGACAATTAATTTAAACACATGATATGATCAAACTATCGCACATCGACAAATACTACGATTCCAGATTTCAACGAACCTTTGTATTAAAAGACATTAATCTCGCGGTAACTGAAGGTGAATTTGTCAGCGTGATGGGGCCCAGCGGTTCCGGAAAATCCACCTTGCTGAACATCATTGGTTTGCTCGATGAACCATCGGAAGGCGGGTATGAATTGTTCGGCAGCTCTGTGCTCGGCCTGAAAGAAAAGGCAAAGGTGGAATACCACCGCAACTTCATAGGCTTTATTTTCCAGGCCTACCACCTCATTGAGGAAATGACCGTGTATGAAAACATAGAAACCCCGCTGATATATAAGGGGGTGAAAAGCCGCGACCGTCAGGCGATGGTGGCCGACCTGCTCGACCGCTTCAACATGGTGGCCAAAAAAGATTTGTTCCCGGCGCAGCTTTCGGGCGGGCAGCAGCAACTGGTGGGCATCGCGCGCGCCATTGTCGGCAAACCCAAATTGCTGCTGGCCGACGAACCTACCGGAAACCTGCATTCAACGCAGGGCGAAATGATTATGGACGTGCTGAGAACATTAAACCGGGAAGGAATGACCATCATCCAGGTGACCCACAACGAGAAGTTTGCCGGTTACGGAAAACGCATCATCCGCCTCGAAGACGGGATGATGCGGGAAGATCATCCGAAAAGATATGAATCGGCCTGAACCTGGCAATGAAAATAAAAATAACTGAGATGAACCTGAACTTTCTGAAGATCTTTTTCCGTAACCTGCGAAAACACACTGTCATCTCCGTCATCAATGCCGTTGGATTAACCATCGGTATTCTGAGCTCGCTGTTCATTTTTGAATATGTTTTTTTTGAACGCAGTTTCGACCGTTATCACGAAAACGGCTCCCGCCTGTGCCGGCTTGTTTATGATCGTTACCAGCATGGGAAACTTCAGTGGAAAACGGCCAATTCATTTTTCCCTTCGGGAAAATGGTTGCAGGAAAACTACAGCGAGGTGCAGGATTGGGCTGTCATTACAAGAAAATACAATATTTCGGTAACCGCCGAAAATGTTGTGGGCGACAAGGTTTTTTTCAACGAAGAAAAGACATACAATTCAACCGGTTCAATCTTCAGCTTATTTACAATTCCCCTGATCAGGGGAACAAAATCGTGCCTCGATCAACCCAATACGGTGGCGATCTCGGAGCGGGCTGCCCAACGGTATTTTGCCGGCGACAATCCCCTGGGCAAAATACTAAAGGTAAACGGGACCGAGAATTATACGGTTACGGCGGTTTACAAAAATATTCCCGCTAATTCGCACCTTCAAACCGATTTTCTGTTTTCGCTCGAAACCTATTTGGCAAGCCGGCCGGGTCTGTACGCCAACTGGTCGTTCGATGGGTTCCATACCTACATTTTACTGGCGCCGGGGGTCAATCACGAAGAGTTTTGCAAGCGGGCTCTGCCCGACATGGTTGCCCAAAACTATCTTGCGGGCCTGGAGGCCAGCCAAACGCGCGATCAGTATTTTCTTCAGCCCATTCCCGATATCCATTTGTACTCGAACATCGAATACGAAACCGAACAGCCCGGCAATCCGAAAATTATGAATATACTTTTCGGGTTTGCCGTTTTTCTGCTCGTGGTTGCCTGGATCAATTACATCAACCTGGTGACCGCCCTGTCGTTGGAAAGGGCGCGCGAAATCGGTATCCGGAAAATAAACGGCGCCCGGAAAATCAGTCTGGTCAGTCAGTTTCTTTCAGAAGCCCTTCTTTTTAACCTGGCTTGCCTGGCGATCACCCTGTTGTTGTTTTTGCTGATCAATCCGTTCTTTAAGTCGGTAACCAATATCCGCGATTTCAATTTATGGGCTGAGCCCGGCTTTATCCGCACCGGTTTATTGGTATTTGCCGTCGGAATTGCAACATCAGGTTTATATCCGGCCCTGGCGCTTTCGTCGTACAAACCGGTTGCTGTTTTAAAGGGAAAATTTAAGAATACGGCACAAGGACTGACGTTCCGCAAAGGGTTAATTACCGTTCAGTTTATCATTTCAATCGCCTTGCTCACCGGTACCCTGGTGACCTTCCGGCAGGCTTCGTTTTTAATGAAAAAAGAAATGGGTGTCGATTATCATTCTGGCCTGGTGGTCCGGGCGCCGCGAACAGCCGACCAGGAAGATGTGCGGGCCGGCAAGCTGATGTTGTTTAAAAACCGGGCGCTCGAATTGCCCGAGGTGAGCGACTTTACCTTTTCTTCCGACATTCCCGGCCAGGAAATCAATAACTGGTTTTCGGGACGCCGTAAAGGGTACGACGGAACAGACACGAAGGCCTATTTCCTGATTGCTGCCGACGACCGGTTCGTCGACTTTTACAACATCAAACTACTTGCCGGGCGAAAGTTTCATGAAAATGAACAGGCGAGCCGGCAAACGATTCTGATGAACAAACTGGCGATGGAACGTTTGGGCTACAGCAAGCCCGAAGACGTGGTAAACCAGGTGGTGGTAAACGGGCCCGACCGCGAATGGCTGGTGATCGGGGTGGTCGATGATTTTCATTATAAGTCGGTAAAAACAGAGCCGGTGCCAACCGTTATCTCGCTGAGCGACCGGCAAAAAACCTTTATCACCCTTAAGCCCGGAAGTATGCCGGCCGGCGCTTTTGCTTCGCTGATACCCAAATTACGATCCCTGTACGAGACGGTGTACCCCGATCAGCCGTTTGAATATTTTTCGCTCGACGATAAGATGCGGCTCGACCTGAAGCCCGACAACACCTTTGCATCGGTATTTACCTTATTTTCGGCTCTGGCTATTTTCATCGCCGTCATCGGTATGATTGGTTTGATCTTAATCACCATCAACCAGAACCTGAAGGAACTCGGGATCAGGAAGGCGCTGGGCGCCGAAATGAACCAAGTGGCGGGGTTGTTGTCGAAACAACTGATGCTGCAATTTGCCGTAGCCGTTGTGGTGGCTGTTCCTCTTTCATTTTACGGGTATCAACATTGGTTTCTGGAAACCTACATTTATCGCATCGACCTGCATATCTGGTTTTTTGTGCTGCCAACGCTGCTTTTGTCGCTGATGATCTTTTCGGTAATCCTGATCCTGGCCCGGCGGGTTTTTCGGATGAACCTGCGGGACGTGCTTCAATACGAATAAGTCCGGTCAGCCGCACATAAAAAGAGAGATGCAGGCAGCTGCCCGCATCTCTCATCGAAAAAATCAGGTTTGTTTCTGCCCTATTTGTTAAATTTTGCCTTCTTCAGTTCGTCCTTGATGAGTTTACCGGGGGTAAAAATGACTTTGAGACCCTTAATTTTTGAGGTGTGAAAATCTTTTTCATCTTCAACACCTTCGCTGCTAAAGCTTACGCGTAAAGTTCCGAGTTCGCCCAGGCTGACAGATTTCCCGTCGAGTAAATCTTTGGGGATTCGTTCTACCAGGTTGGTAATCACGTTATTGATATCGCCCCGGCTCAGCGACGAGATATCGGCGATATCGCCACTTAATGAGCTAATGGTTTTAGTGCCGTTTTTTACAGGCGATGCGTAAATTTTTTTTGGTGCGGTGGGATCACTTGGATTGCCACGCTCAACTAATTTGTATTTCAGCATGTTTGGAGATTAATTAAAAATTGGTAATATGATAATTAAAGACAATTTATGACAATGATTTCAATAAGTCAAGTTTTGTTAATAAATAATTTAACATTGTATTTAGGCGTCAATTTATTTTCATCTTGATGCAGCAAAATTTTCTTCTATATGAAAATATTTTTTCTCCTATATGGAAATTTATTTTCTCTTAGGAGAAAATTTTGCGGGATACAGATGAAAAAAAGCAACGAGCCCGAAATACCAATATGCTTATGGGGCTCCCGCAGATGAAAGTGATATCGCCCGGTTAATCATTATAACGGTGAAAAAAATACCAGGAACTCACCCGCCGGATATCCTTTTAAACGATGCTTCCTGCCGGGAGATGAGATAGAACAATCTGTTCAACCTGCGAAAACCGTAATCGAAAGGAAAGGATGAGTCTGCCCGGGCAAGGACCGCAATTGCAGGAAGCATTATTATTTCCTACTTTTGCAGCGTTTCGGTGGCTATCTTTCCTGTTGAGCAGGAAAGCGCCTTAATAAGGGAATCCGGTGCAAATCCGGAGCAGTCCCCGCTGCTGTAAGCCTGTATGTTTCTTCGGAACTTACGCCACTGTCCGGCCACTGCCGGATGGGAAGGCCCGAAGGAGGGCGAGCCAGAAGACCTGCCGGCAAAATAAAATGTTTAACCTGATCTTCGGGGAAAAAAGATCGTTGGAAAGTAATCATTCTTCCCATTCGATTTCTCTGAGGCGAAATGCCCAATGTGGAATGAAAAAAAGATTTTACGCCGGAGCAGCCATACTGCTCATTGTTTTGTGCAGCCTGAGCGCTGGGGCACAGTATCCGAAGCGGATTATTTCGCTGGCCCCTTCGTTGACCAAAAACCTGTACCTGCTCGAAGCCGGTGATTTATTGGTGGGTTGCACCAACTACTGCACCCTTCAAAGTAAAACCGATGCCGAAGTGGTAGCCACGGCCGTGCAGGTCAATTACGAAAAGGCGGTGATGCTGAAGCCCGACCTGGTCGTCACCACCACGCTCACCAACCCCAAAACCATCGAAACCTTCCGTAAACTGGGTATCCGGGTGCTGGTGTTTGAAACCCCGAAATCGTTCGACGAAATTTGCAGCCAGTTTATTGAGCTGGGCGAAAAACTGGGCCGGAAACAACCGGCCGAACAACTGATTGCCGACGTTCGCGAACGCGTAACGAAGATCAGGCAACGGGTGCCGGCAAAACAAACCGGGCAGAAAATGTTTATGCAAATTGGAGCCAATCCCTTATTCGCAGTGGTTCCCAATACCTTTTGTAACGACTTTATACGCTTTTCGGGAGCCGAAAATATGGCTTCCGGCCTTACCGTGGGCAGCATCACCCGCGAAACGGTGCTGATGCGTAACCCTGATGTCATTATCGTGGTATTAATGGGCATCGTGGGAACCGAAGAGAAAGCAGGCTGGGAGCAGTTTAAAAGCCTGAGCGCTGTAAAAAAGCAACAGATTTTTATTGTTGACGCCGACCGCACGTGCAGCCCGACGCCGATCTCGTTTGCCGAAGCGCTCGAAGAAATCATTGGTCTGATTTATTCGGATAAACAATAAAGCGCCCCTGGCCAGGAAATGATATTGTGAAGGGGGCATTGAATTTTAACGATAGCAAATACAAACATCCAGCGTGAAGGATCAACCGAAATATTTTAAATGGTTACTTGTTGTGGCGGGCTTGTCGGCTTTGCTGTTGGTTGCAGTCCTTGTTTCGCTCAGCACAGGCGAGTTAAAAATTGGTTTGGGCGAATCCTTGAAACTTTTGTTTTCAGGCGGCGACGAAAGCTCGCTGGAGCATATGCTCATCAGCCAGGTGCGGATGCCCCGCATTGTGCTGGGTGTTTCGGTTGGCGGGGCGCTCAGCCTGGCCGGCGTAATGTTGCAGGGAATTTACCGCAACCCGCTGGTCGAGCCGTTTACCCTGGGCATATCGGGCGGGGCCTCGCTGGGTGTGGCTTTCACCATTGTGCTGGGCCTGCATTTGAAGTTCGGGAGTTATGCCCTCCCGCTTTCGGGCTTTTTAGGCGCTTTTTTCATCATCTTCCTGGTTTACACGCTGAGTTCGCGCAAAGGAAACGTCAATATTCAACACATGCTGCTCACGGGTGTTATGGTCAGTTTTGTGGCCTCGTCGGGTATGATGTTCCTGATGGCGGTGAGCAGCGCCGAAAACCTGCACGGTATCGTGTTTTGGATCATGGGTTCGCTCGATGAGCCTGATACCCGCCTGGTGTGGCTCACGCTGATCGTCACCCTCGTGGTGTTGTTCCTGTCGTACCTGTTTGTGCAGCCGCTCAACGCCCTGCGTTTGGGCGAAGAAAAAGCGCTTCACCTGGGCATTAATACGAATGTAGCCATCAAAATCCTTTTTTTACTGGCCTCGCTGCTGGCCGGTATTTCCGTTTCAGTAGCCGGGGTTATTGGCTTTGTCGGACTGATTATTCCTCACTTGTTGCGGCTGTTCCTGGGAACCGACTACCGCATCCTGCTGATCAGCTCTTTTTTACTGGGCGGTTCGTTCCTGGTGTTGTCCGACGTGGTGGCACGCACCATTATCTCGCCCAACGAACTGCCGATCGGGGTGATTACCGGCATCATCGGCGGTGTGGTTTTTATTTTGTTGATGAGTCAAAAGATGAAGAAAGGAATGTAATATGGCGAAGTCATTTTTTACGGTCGAAAATTACTCGTGCGGTTATCCTTCCTTTCAGTTATCGGGGATTGGCCTGACGTTGGAAAAGGGAACCTTTGCCGGTATTATCGGGCCCAACGGATCGGGCAAAACCACCTTGTTCAGGGGCATTACCGGTTCGCTGGCTTCGTTGTCGGGCGAAATTTCACTGCATGGGCAATGCCTGAAATCCCTGTCTTTACGCAAACGGGCGCAAAACATCGCCATTGTTTCTCAGTTTGCCGATGCCGACCAGATTACCGTGGAGGATTACGTGCTGATGGGACGTATTCCGTACTATTCCCGCTTTCAGTTCTTCGAAACAAAAAAAGACCGCGAAATTGCCGACAGGTACATGCAGCTGACAGACGTTTTTCACCATAAAGATAAACTGATGACCGAACTGAGTGGGGGAGAACAGCAGCGGGCAGCCATTGCCCGCGCCCTGACCCAGCAACCGGAACTGCTGTTGCTGGACGAACCCACCTCGCACCTCGATATTACGCACCAGGTGCGGATCCTGAACCTTCTCCGGCAATTAAACGATGAATTGGGCCTGACGGTATTGATGGTGATCCACGACCTCAACCTGGCTTCGGAGTATTGCGACCACCTCTTGTTGTTTAACGGCGGAAAGATAGTCACCCAAGGCAAGCCCGATGAGGTACTGACCTTCGAAACCATCGAAGAAGTATACCAAACCCCGGTCATTGTCCGCACAAACCCTTATTCGGGAAAGCCGGTTGTTTTCCTGGTGAGCGAAAAGATGATGAAGGCCCGGTAAAAAAGAAACCGGAAAGCTGCCTCTGCACGCTTTCCGGTAATTCATGAAAAAAAACTCGTTCCTTGTATGCAAAAACTTAGACTGCTAAAAAACCGTTTCGTTTAATGCAGGCGAACACGGCTCGTGTTCAAAAACAAAAAATGAGGACTTTTTCGACCTTTTACACAGCTTCTTTTCAGGAATAAATCTCACGACAGGCCCTGATTTTGTTTAATTCTGTTTAACTTTAGAAGAATTAATACGTAATCATATGGAAATATTTGAGAATTTATCGGCTTTGTCGGCAGAGTTGGTGCTTGCTTACGGAGTAAAACTGCTGATTGCTATAATTGTACTTTTCATTGGTTTATGGGTCATTAAGCTGATATCCAGGGGGCTTCTGAGAGTCATGGAGAAAAGACAGGTGGACGCCTCCTTGAGAGGATTTTTAAATAGCCTGACGGGTATCTTGCTTAAGGTGATGCTGTTTATCACTGTTATCGGGATGATCGGAGTGCAAATGACCTCGTTTATCGCGATTCTTGGGGCAGCCGGTTTAGCAGTTGGTATGGCGCTCTCCGGGACTTTTCAAAACTTTGCCGGCGGAATCATGATCCTGATTTTTAAACCGTTTAAGGTTGGCGACTTTATTGAGGCACAGGGTTATGCCGGGGTTGTATCGGAAATACAGATCTTTATTACCGTCCTGAAAACGCCCGATAACAAAACCATTATTATTCCTAACGGAGGATTATCAACCGGCTCGTTAATCAATTATTCATCCGAAGAAAACCGGCGGGTCGATTTCTCCTTTAGTATATCGTACGGCGATGATTTTGACCGGGCCAGGGCGCTTTTGCTGAAGCTGATCGGCGACGACGAACGGATCCATGCCGAACCTGAACCGTTCATTGTTTTGGGAGCGCTGGCCGACAGTTCGGTTAACCTGACGGTGCGGGTGTGGGTAAAATCAACCGACTACTGGGCGGTGTTTTTCAGTATGAATGAAAAAGTCTACAAAGAGTTTGACAAGGGCGGACTGCATATCCCGTTTCCGCAATTGGATGTTCATCTTAAAAATAAAACGGTATGAAAAAATATGGGTTGATTTTGTTTATGTTGCCCTTGGCCGTATGGGCACATGAGGCTTCCGACTCAATTAAGAACTGGAAAACAGGGGGACAGATTTCCTTTAGTTTTTCGCAGGTTTCGTTGTCAAACTGGGTAGCCGGGGGGAAAAGCTCCGCCTCCGGGACGGCGCTGTTCAGTACCTTTGCCAATTACCAAAAAGAACGAAGCAGTTGGGAGAATTCCCTTAACCTGGGTTACGGGATTCTGAAAGAAGGCGACAGCCGGTATATCAAATCGGATGATAAGATTGACCTGAGTTCGAAATACGGCTTGAAATCGAACGGGAAAATCTACTATTCCGTTCTGTTTAATTTCAGGTCGCAGTTTACCAACGGGTATAATTATCCGAACCGGGAAAACCCGAAAACTCGACCTGTTTTCGAACTATTTGAATCAGCCCGGTAATATCGATATCTTCTGGGATTTGATGATTAATATGAAGATTAACAGCTTTTTATCGGCAAACCTGATTACCAACCTGATTTACGACAATGATATCAAAATCCCGATCGATAAGGACCATGACGGGCTCACGGATGAGATAGGACCCCGGATTCAATTCAAGGAATTATTCGGAATCGGCCTGAACGTAAAGTTCTAAACTTAAAAAATGTGAAAATGGTTAAAAAGCATTCGTTCATGAACAGAAAACATAGGTTTCGTCAAAGATTTAGTATCGTTCGTTCAAAGCCGGGCGAAAAGTTTGACAGGATCCTTTTGAATGCCTTACCTTTGAGTTGGTTGAAACACCATGATTAATTAAAATCAGTTTTTTTCTTTCATTCCACCTTTACACTAGCGTTTCAAGCCGGCAGGCCCTCTGCCGGCTTACTTATTTTATGATGATGGTCTGTTCGTCGAACCGGATCCGGTCGCCTTTCCTCACCTTTGCCCGTTTCCGGTATTCAACTTCCCCGTTCAGTTCAACCAGGCCGTCTTCAACCACCAGTTTGGCCATTCCTCCCGATTCGACCAGCCGGAGCAATTTCAGCAGTTTGATCAGTTCAATGTATTCGGTTTGCAATTCAAATTCAATCATACGCAGGATTATAGTTTGGCCAATTGATCTTTTTGTACTTTGGTCAGTTTCTCAACCACCAGCTGGTACGAATGGTCAATCCATGCTTCAACCAGCTGGTCTTTCACCGATCCGTCCACGCGTACCGTGTTCCAGTGTTTTTTATTCATGTGATAGCCGGCCTGAACGCAGGCATATGTTTCGCGCAGTTCAAGGGCTTTTTCAGGATCACATTTCAAATTAACGGTCAAGTCGCCTTCCAGGTCGGTCAGGGCGAACATTTTACCCACCACTTTGAAAACCAGCGTTGTTTCATCAAAGGGAAACTCTTCGGTCACTCCTTTCTTCGAAATGCAGTAAGCGCGTAATTTCTCAATATCCATATTAAAAATGATTAGATCAAAAATAGAGATAAATCCGGATATCAGGCCGTGGGGTAAAAGGCATCTTTAAAATGCTCCAGCTCAAAAGTTTGATTGTAGAAAATGATGGAGATCACATCAAACCGGGTGTCAAGTCTGCTGTTTTTTTTAAAGATGTAGGCTTCGGCGGCTTCTACCAGGTAACGTATCTTTTTGTTGCTTACCGCCTCCGACGGATGTTCGAAGCTGGCGCCGGTTCTTGATTTAACTTCAATGATCACCAGTTCATCGCCGTCGCGGGCAATAATATCGATCTCGTAATGGTGAAAATGCCAGTTGGTTTCCAGAATAACATAACCCAGTGAGCGCAAATGTTCGCGGGCAATTTCTTCTCCCCGGTCACCGATTTCTTTTTGGAGGTTCATTTGTTCCTTAAAAATTAAAATCAAATTAACTGATTAACCATCAGGATCAAATTTCGTAAATTTAATGAAAAACAATAAACGATTTTAATTGTCTTTTTATCCAAACATTTGTTCTTTACGAAAATAACCTTGAACCATGTTTAAATATTTGATTATTCTCGTGCTGTTTGCTCCCCTCTTCAACTATGCTCAGGAAAGGCTTTTACTGCTTGAACAAGCTGTTGACTCAGCCTTAATAAACAATCCCGGTCTGAACCAGGCACGTGCCGCGCTTGTACAAAAGGAAAATGAATGGCGGACCCTAACCGGCATCGGAACTCCCGAAATCAGTTATTTTGAGGAAGGCATTGACAACAAGGCTGCCCGACCTTTTGAGGAAAGACGCTGGACCATCTCCCAAACGGTCGACTTTCCGTTAACGACCATTTACCGGCTCAAAGCAGTGCGTGAGGAAGCCGGGGCATTGGAGTACCGGATCCGGGCGATGGAAAATGGAATCAAGTCTGAAGTCAAATCGCGTTATATCGATATTCTTTATGCTCTTTATCTGCAAGATTTGGGAGAACAGCAAAAGAAGCTGTCCTCTGAACTGTACAATGCGGTTTATGCACGCTTTGAAACGGGGGTCGGAAACGGGATGGATTTAATGAATGCCGAGCTACAGGTGGCCGAAGCCGAAAATACATTGAGCGAGGCCGAACGCTTGTTACACCTGGCCCGTTACAGCTTGTTTTACCTGATGGGAATGGAGGTACCCGACATCAATTACAGCATTCAGTTTGCCGATAGCCTGAGCAGTACAGACGTGGAAATTGACCAGATCCTGGCTTTGTCTGTGTTACACGAACAACCAGCGTACATTGCTGCCTTGCACGAGTATCAATCTTCGCAATACAAATTAAAAGAAGCGAAAAGTAATTTTCTGCCTGACATTCGTTTCAACCTTTACCGGCAAAACTACGGCGACGGGTTCAACTACAACGGATTTGAAGTTGGACTCAGCATCCCTGTCTGGATCCCTTTTGAGCAAAAAGGAAAGATCAGGATGGCAGAAGCACATCAAACAGAAATTGAGTGGAAGCAAAAGTCGATTGAACTGGAAATGAAGCAACAAATTGAGCATGCCTGGCATGGCTACATCACCAGCAAGCAAATTATCGACCGGTACCGGCAAACCATGAGCGGAAAGTCGCAGAAGTTGCAGCAGCTGAGCCTCGAAGCTTACCGGCTTGGCGAAACCGACCTGCTCAATTTGCTCAATGCGCAACAAACTTTTCTGGCAAATCAAAAACGTTACCTCGATTCGCTGCGGGATTACTACCTCGAACTCATACAACTGGAGAAATTTCTGAACCTAAATTTAGTGTACTAATATGGAAAATATGATGTTGATATCGAAAAGATACCTTATGGCACTCCTGATCCTGGGTTTACCGGTGTTCTGGGTTTCCTGTTCGGGAGGAGGCGGAAAAGAACCTGCCGCCACCGAAATACAGAAAACACCGCCATCCGTTTCCGGACAGGCCGCGGGCAAACTGTTTGTACGTCTTACCGATAAAGAGAAAGGAGAGCTGAACATTGAAACAGAGCGGGTAACCCGCAGCATTCAATCCTATAGATTGCTTGTTCCCGGTGTCGTTTTCCCTGCAACAAACCACGTCAGCATCATCAGTACGCCGATCGACGGACGGATCAGCGCAATCATGGTGAACGAGGGGCAACCGGTTCGGAAAGGGCAGGAAATGTTCAGGATCGAAAGCCTTGTGTTTGGAAACCTGGTTGCAGAATATTTGCAGGCCATTGCCGAAGAGAAGTTTCAGACCAGTAGGCTGGAACGGCTGAAACAGCTGGTTGAACAAACAATCAGTTCACGGTCGGAATTAGATCGGGCTGTTTCTGATTATCAACGGGCCACCGCTGCTTCCATTTCTGCTTTTGCCAAGTTAAAAGCCATCGGTGTACCCGACCACGAAATTGAAGCGTTTAAGAATACCGGACAAATTGATCCCAGCCTGAAAATCCATGCCCCGATCAGCGGTAGTTTTGACCAACGGATGGTCGACCTGGGGCAATCGGTGAATGCCCTCGAAAAATTGGGACGGATCATCGATCTGAAACGGGTGCAGGTAAAAGGTTATCTGAATCCGGCGGATGCCCGTTTTGTCAATCCGGGCGACAGCGTTACCCTTACCCGACGCGAAGAAAGCAGCCTGATATTAAAAAACATGGTGGCTTCGGTTAATCCGGGGTTAGATGAAGATAACCGCTCTGTGGTTGTGAATATTGAACTTAACCCCCAGAATAACTGGCCCCGCCCGGGAGAGAACGTCCGTCTCGAAATTGCTACCAGTTCGTTGGGCGAAGTGTTTGCTGTTCCGCTTGAAGCCGTCACTTACGACGGAAATCAGGCGATCGTGTTTGTGAAGATCGATGATAATACCTTTGAGAAACGCACGATCGAAGTGGCCGAAATACGCGATCGGTTTGCTATTGCCAAAAGCGGGATCAATGAAAATGAAGAATTGGCCGTTTCGCAGGTATTTAGTCTAAAAGCGCTTTCACGTTTTGAATTGATTTCAGGAGAATAACCTAAAATTCAGTGCGATGCTAAAACGAATCATTGAATTTTCAGTCAGGCAGAAATTTGTCGCCCTCTCCCTGGTTGTCTTAATGGCTGCAGCAGGGGTGTATTCGTTGATGCAGATTCCAATCAATTCGCTTCCCGATGTCACTCCCGTGCAGGTCCTTGTCATTACCAAGGCAGGTCGCTACTCTCCGTACGATGTTGAAAAACTGGTCAGCTACCCGGTTGAGACGGCGATGAATGGCCTTCCGGCAGTGAAAGAAGTCCGTTCGATCTCTCAATTTGGTCTGTCAGCTGTTACGGTTGAGTTTGAAGAAAATACCGACATTTATTTTGCCCGGCAAATGGTTAGTCAGCGGTTACAGTCGATTGTTGACGAGCTGCCTCCCGATGTGTCGGCGCCGCAGTTAGGTCCCATTTCTACGGCTCTGGGCGAAATCTATCAGTATGAAGTGAAAGGTGAAAACTATTCGCTCACCGAATTGCGGGAAATTCAGGATTGGCTGATTGCTCCCCAGCTTAAAGTGGTAAAAGGGGTCACCGAAATCAACTCCTTTGGCGGCTTTGTTAAGGAATACAATGTCATCATTCAGCCCGGTAAGATGCGGATCTACGGTGTGAATATTCAGGATATTATTGATGCCATTGCCAGGAATAATTCGGTGTCGGGTGGTAATTTTCTTGAGCATAACCGAGAGCAATACATCGTTCGTGGTTTTGGACAGATTAATAAAAAAGAAGATATTCTAAACATTGTGGTTACCAAGTTAGGCAACACGCCGGTATTTATAAAAGATGTCGCCGAAGTGGAGTTGGGGACCCAAATCAGGCAGGGAGGTGTTACACGCGACGGAAAAGGCGAGGTGGTAACCGGCATCGTCATGATGCTTCGGGGAGGTAACGGGCGTGATGTTATTTTGGGGGTCGAAGAGAAAATTGAGGTGATCAATAAAAACCTGCCCGAAGGCGTGGTCATTGAAAAATTTTACGATCAGTCGGATTTGATAAAACGCACCACGGGCACCATTACCACCAACCTGATCGAAGGCGGATTTTTAGTGATTGTAGTATTATTGCTACTGCTTGGCGAATTCTCCGGAGCTCTCATCGTGGCGATGGTAATTCCTTTTTCCATGTTGTTTGCTTTTATCGGCATGAGGGAGTTCGGTCTGGCTGCCAACCTGATGAGCCTGGGGGCTATTGACTTTGGGATGGTGGTGGATGGTTCGGTGGTGATGGTCGAGAACATCATTCACCGGCTGCACGATAGCAATAAAAAGGAGAAAGCGGACGAAATAATCATAAAGGCTGCCAGGCAAGTGGTCCGACCGATCTTTTTCGGAGTGCTCATCATCCTGATGGTATACGTCCCGATCATGACTTTTAACGGGATGGAAGGAATTTTGTACCGCCCAATGGCCATTACAGTGGCTGCTGCTGTGTTGGGTTCCTTATTGCTCGCCCTTGTTTTTGTGCCGTCAATCTCTGTGGTTGTGTTCAAAAACGGAGTAAAACCGCGTAAAAACCGGCTTATTAGTTGGTTGCAGCCTATTTACCGGCGTTTTCTGGAGCGCAATATTCAGAAACGGATGCTGGTTCTTGGTGTTGCGACGATGGTTTTTGCACTTTCAATGGTGGTTATGTTCCGGTTGGGGAGCGAGTTTTTACCCGAACTGGATGAGGGTTCCATTTTAGTGGAGCAGGTCCGCATGCCTTCGGTCACCTTGGAAGAATCCATTGAAAATGCCAACTGGCTGGCTGATCAGCTCATGAAAAATATTCCTGAGATTGAAACGGTTGTCCCCAAAACCGGTCGTTCCGATTTGGCAAACGACTGGATGGGTGTTCATCAAACCGATGTTTGGGTTGTCCTCAAAAATCCGAAAGAATGGCGTAAGGGTCTAAAGAAGGAAGATATTGTTACCCTGATTGAACCGTACCTGAAAACCGAACCCGGGCTGGCATACAATTTTACCCAGCCGATAGCCATGCGTGTGGATGAACTGACCAGCGGGGTGAAATCTGACCTGGCTGTAAAAATTTACGGTGAAGAGTTGGAAGAACTGAACCGAGTTGGCGAAACGGTATCCAAAATAGCGGCCAACCTGAAAGGAACAGACAATTATTTTGTGGAACAGCCGATCGGGCAACCCTACCTGACAATTGACATTGACAGGGAAGCCGTTGCATCGTTTGGCCTGAATGTGGATGAAGTGCAGCAGGTGATTGAGGCAGGCATTGGGGGACAGGTTGCCGGGCAACTGTATGAAGGGCAGCGCCGTTTCGATATTTTAGTGAGGTATCCGAAAGATATTCGCGAACAATTACAACAGATTCAGGAAATTCCGGTACACCTGGCCAACGGGCAGTTTATCCCGCTGAAGCGGTTGAGCCGGATTTCAGCGCAGGAAGGTCCCCGCGAAATTCAGCGCGAAAATGGCTGGCGGCGACTGATCGTCGGTATAAATATCAAAGACATTGACATGGGTACTTATGTGACAAATCTGCAAAGAACCATCGACGAACAGGCCAATATGCCACCCGGTTATTTCCTGGAATACGGCGGTACGTTTGAAAACCAACGCCGTGCGATGAATCATTTGCTGTTGGTAGTTCCCTTGTCATTGTTCATTATCATTGGTTTATTGTACCTCAATTTCGGACAGATGCGTTTTGCCATGATCATTCTGCTGAACCTGCCCTTTGCTTTATCGGGCGGCGTTTTTCTGTTGTGGATGCGGAATATGTACCTTTCCGTGTCTGCAAGTATTGGTTTTGTGGCCCTGTTCGGGGTGGCTGTACTAAACGGGATTGTCCTGTTGGACCACATCAATGAACTACGAAAAGAAAGCGATAAACCCTTGAAGAAACTGGTCATCGATGGCGCAATCGACCGGCTCCGGCCCGTGCTGATGACGGCGCTGGTGGCCAGCCTGGGTTTTATTCCCATGGCGTTCAATTCGGGACCCGGCTCCGAAGTACAGCGGCCGTTGGCTACAGTGGTCATTGGCGGACTGATTACCTCCACCTTACTCACCTTGCTGGTGCTGCCAACCGTCTACCTGTGGGTGGAAAACCGGAAACGGAGGAAAAGAAAAGTTGTCGGGATATAAGGTGATGAGAATGAGCACAGGTGGTAACCGGTAAATTGTTGATCACAGCATCCTGATGGAGGCACGACCAGGTGTCAGGTCAAGGGCATAGTTTTCGCCAAACATTAGGGGCAAGTTCCGGTCCATATGCCCGGCAGGAAAACCAAAACAAACCGGGTAATCGTATTCTTTTACAGCATTCAGGATGATTTCCTCCACGCTTTGGCCAAAAGGGGAGTCATTGTCTTTTATTTCCGTAAAGCCACCCACGATCAGTCCGTTTAGTTTTTTCAGTTTGCCGGCCAGTTTCAGACTGTGCATCATGCGGTCGAGATGGTAAAGGTATTCCGTTAAATCTTCGATAAACAGGATTTTTTCATCGGTATCGGGTTCAAATGGAGTTCCTGTCAGACTGAACAGAATGGAAAGATTTCCTCCGATGAGCTGCCCGTTTGCCCTGCCCTTACGGTTAAGCGGATGAACGGGGAGAGCAATCCGGGTCTTTTCACCCGACAATAAACGGATTAGTTCGGTAAAGCTTTCAGTTGGCTGGTTATCCCGTAAATAAAAAGCAGGCATGGCCCCGTGGATGCTGCAAAATCCCTGTTTCTGAAGCAAGGCGTGTAACACGGTCACATCGCTGAATCCAACCAGCCATTTCGGGTACCTGCCGAATGCGCTAAAATCCAGCTTGTCGGCAATGCGTATGGCGCCGTAGCCACCTCGTGAACAAATAATGGCCCGGCATTCCGGATCGTCCAATGCCTGTTGCAGGTCGTTCAGGCGTTGATCATCCGTTCCGGCAAACTGGAACCAGCGGTCAAACACATGTTCTCCCAGGCGAACATCAAAGCCTGCTTTTCGGAGTAAATCCGTCGCGGGCAATACTTTTTCTTTGTCTGCTTTTCCGGCGGGAGATACGATGCGAATCAGATCTCCTTCTTTTAAAAAATCAGGCTTTAGCATCATTTCTGAATTTATGTTGAAGATACAAATCTTCTTTTGATTAATCCAACGATGAGCCACTGCCTGCTTGCCGAATATTCAACCGCCGAAAAAAGACTGCGGCTAATTAACTAAAATTAAAATAAGCCGTATTACCTGCATACGAGATGTGTTTGTGTAACCTTTTAATTCTTAAAGCCATGATAAAACGAGTAGGCGTGTTGGGCTCCGGCATTGTTGGCCGGGTATTGGCAAACGGGTTTCTGAAGCATGGATACGATGTCAGGTTAGGAACCCGGAATACCAGAAATCTGGACGATTGGCTTGAACAAGCAGGAGAGCATGGTTCGGTGGGCAGCTTTGAGGATGCCGCACGGTATGGCGACCTGGTTGTTTTGGCCGTAAAAGGCAGTGTTGCCGAGTTTGTGCTCGATTTGGCCGGGGCGGCCAACCTGCACGAAAAAACAGTGATTGACACCTGTAACCCCATTAGCTATGATCCGCCGGATCAGGGTGTCCTGCGTTATTTTACCGATCAGAACTTTTCGCTGATGGAGCACCTTCAGCAGAAATATTCGCGTATTCATTTCGTGAAAGCGTTTAACAGTGTGGGAAATGCCTTAATGGTTAATCCGGTATTCCAGGATGGGAAACCAACGATGTTTATTTGCGGAAACAACGATAAAGCAAAAGCGGATGTAAAAATGATACTCGATTTGTTTGGCTGGGAAGCTGAGGATATGGGCGGCGTGGAATCGGCACGACCCATCGAAGCGCTGGCGATATTGTGGTGCATTCCCGGATTTCGGAACCACCAATGGAACCATGCCTTTAAGTTTCTTAAGAAATAAAATGACTGCGTACCGTACCGGGTAATAAAAAAACCCCTCGCGGGAGGGGCTGTATTTATTCTTTTACATAGATCCAGACATCAGAGTCGGGCGATTTGAGCTTAAAATCGTTCCGGGCCGTTTTCGCTTCTTCCAAGGAGTCAAAACTGTCCAGGGCGATGTAGTGCAGGCCTTTGATAAAACCAATGTTTTTAGCATCGAATCCCTGGTCGTTCATCATGGAGATGAAGGTATCGGCATTATCCTCACTCCTGAAACTTCCGCCGATCATAAAATAACGGTGATCTTCCAAAACGGCTTGTTCGGCCTCAACTTCTTCGGTAAGCTCCTGATTGGTTTCCGTAACCGGTTGAGGAAGGGGTTCGCTCAAGGTAATCATGTCAGGAAGGCTGACCAGATTGGACTGCTGCAGGTTTACCGTGTTGTTTTTTAAAGGAATAACAGCCAGTGCAAATAACAGGGGTACGGCCACCAATACTTTCTTCAGGCTGCGTTTTTGAAACATGACCTGGTTGACATCCCGCTTTTGCGGCGGAATCGGTTTTTGGACATGGTTCCGTGCAAACAAACTTTCGTAGGTGAAAGCGGATAAGCCAAAGGCATCCAGGTTCAGGTTGCCTTCCGGTTTTGGCGTGAAAATCAGGTTTTCCTGATCGTTGTATTGCAGGGTGCCGATTCCCGGAATGCTGATTTCTTCACCTTCTGTCAGGCGGTAGTTCAGCTCCTGTACCAGCAGGTCTGCTTTTCTGCCGGCAACCACGTAATTCAGTCCTTCTTTTTCGGCAATATAGTTAATGAACAGGCCATCGTTAAAATTCAGCTTTCTGTTAAAACTGACTGACTTACCGGGAGGAGTAAACCGGGAAGACTGTAATCCGGCTGGTTTGTAGGTGGTTATAAAACCGCCAAAACCAGGAACGATCACACAATCATTCAGTAGAATGAGTTCTTTTATATATGCTAATAATTCCACGGGCAGATACTGTTTAAGACCAAAATTAAGGAAAAATTAATGGGCTGACAACCTAAAGTTTTCAACAATCCGGGTAAGTTTTAACCAGCTTTGGCATAACCTTCACGAGGATAAATTAATAAGGGGAAAAATAAATTTGTACTTTTGGGCAAAATACTCAATTACCTATGACGAAGAAAATACTCGTAACCGGCGGAACCGGTTACATTGGCTCGCACACTGTTGTCGAACTGCAGCTGGCGGGTTATGATGTGATCATTGTCGACGACCTGTCAAACTCAAGTCTCAGTGTGCTCGGCAATATTGAAAAAATTACCGGGATAAAACCTGCGTTCGAACAATTCAGCCTGGCCGATGCCGCGAAAACGGATGACTTTTTCAGCCGCAACCGCGACCTTTCGGCGATCATTCATTTTGCTGCTTCGAAAGCTGTTGGCGAATCGGTGCAAATTCCTTTGCACTATTACCGGAACAACCTGGTCTCGTTGATGAACCTGCTCGACTGCCAGCTGAAGTATGGCGTGGCCAATATGGTTTTTTCGTCGTCGTGTACGGTTTACGGGCAGCCCGGGAAACTGCCGGTAACCGAAAGCACGCCGCGTAAAGATGCAGAGTCGCCTTACGGAAATACCAAACGGATCAATGAAGATATCCTCCAGGACAGCATCCGGGCTTATCCGCAACTGAAAGGAATTGCCTTGCGTTATTTTAACCCGATTGGCGCCCATCCGTCGGCCTTAATCGGCGAATTACCCCTTGGGGTCCCACAAAACCTGGTGCCTTTTATCACCCAAACAGCTGCAGGCTTACGGAACGAGCTGAGCGTGTTTGGCAACGACTACGATACGATCGACGGATCGGCTGTCCGCGATTACATCAACGTGGTGGATTTGGCCAAAGCTCACGTGGTGGCGATCGAACGCCTGCTTGAAAACAAAAATAAAGCCGGCTACGAAGTCTTTAATCTCGGGACCGGAAATGGTTATTCGGTACTGGAGATCGTAAACGGATTTGAGAAAGCAACCGGCGTAAAACTGAATTACAAAATCGTTGAACGCAGGGCAGGGGATATCGAAAAAATATGGGCCGATACCACTTACGCGAACGAAGAACTGGGCTGGAAAGCCGAAAAAGGACTGGAAGAAACCCTGTTATCTGCCTGGAACTGGGAAAAACGGGTACGGGGAATTAATTAATGACAACATGAAGGAAAAGAACGAAAAGAAACAAGGCGATAAAACATCGAAACCGAAAAAGCCGGAGAATACCGGTTTTTTGGTGAAACAACAGGATGAACTGATGAAATTCCTGATTGCCCAACTTCCGCATAAAAACCGGAACAACATAAAAACCATGCTTAAAAAGAAGCAGGTCTTGGTAAACGGGAAGGCTGTAACACAATTCAACCATCTTTTACAGCCCGGGATGAAAGTGGAGCTGAGTCGGCGGCCTGCAGCTGTTGTATCGCAAATGCGCGGCATAAATATCGTTTATGAAGATAAAGACCTGATTGTGGTCAATAAAAATGCCGGTTTGCTGAGCATGGCCACCGATAAAGAAAAACGAGCCACCGTTTACAGCATGTTGAGCAACTACGTGAAAGAAGCGTACCCGGATAATAAAATCTTTATCGTACACCGCCTCGACCGCGAAACTTCGGGCTTGATGATGTTTGCCAAAAGCAAGGAAATGCAGGAATTGTTGCAGGAATCGTGGAAACAAACCATCTCGGAACGCAGTTACCTGGCCGTGATTGATGGACAGCTCGATCCGCCTAAAGGTACCTACACTTCTTACCTGTTCGAAAGTTCGGTATTTATTGTGTACTCCAGCCAGGACCCCGAAAAAGGACAGAAGGCCATCACACATTACGAAACCATCAAGAGCAACGATCAGTTTTCGCTGTTGAAGGTGAAGCTCGAAACCGGACGAAAAAACCAAATCCGGGTGCACCTGAAAGATCTGGAACACCCGGTTGTGGGGGATAAGAAGTACGGTTCGAAATCGAACCCGATTGGCCGCCTCGGACTGCATGCCTGGGTGCTGGCCTTCAGGCATCCCGTCACCGGCAAAAAAGTGCGTTTCGAGACGTCGGTCCCCGGCAGCTTTTTGCAGTTGTTCTAATTTAAGCCCGACGGTTTATTTCAGTTCCAGTTGTTCAATTTCAGCATTGGTTTGGCCACGAATCCCTTCAAAAACGGAGATCATCTCTTGTAGTTTTTCCGGATTTTTCTGAGCCAGGTTATTTTGTTGCCCCGGGTCCGTATTGAGGTCATAAAGCTGGTATTCAGCTGAATTGCCCAATTCGATGTTGACTTGTTTTTCTACAGCCGGGCCCTTGTATGGCGGGATCATGACCCAGTTGTCTTTCCGAAGAGCAGTTCTGGAGGTGGCTTCCAGGATCAGTTCTTTACGCCCGTCTTCTTTTACACCCAGCAATACCTCCATGAAGTCCCGGCTGTCGGTTGATCCGGCATCGCCGCCGACCAGTCGGGCCAGCGAAGCCAGCAGGTCGATCTGGCAAACCAGGGCATCTGAAACCACAGGTGTTACTTTCCCTTTCCAGTAAGTGATAAGAGGCACGTGCGTACCGGCTTCATAAAGGCTGTATTTCCCTCCCCTGAACGGTCCTCCGGGCTTGTGGTCTCCCAGCTTTTCAACGGCATCATCATAATAGCCGTCGTTTAATACAGGGCCGTTGTCGCTGCTGAAAATGATCAGCGTATTTTCCAGTAATCCTTCCTCTTCGAGCGTTTTTATAAACTCACCAATACACCAGTCGGCCTCCACAATCACATCACCCCGCGGCCCCATGCCTGAACTTCCTTCAAAACGCGGGTGCGGCGTACGCGGAACGTGCGGCTGCTGCATGGCATAATATAAAAAGAAAGGTTCATTCTTATGCTCCTTCACATACTCCTGTGCTTTGGACAGGAAGTGGTCGGCCATCTCCACGTCTTTCCACTTTGCCTTTTCCCCGCCTTTCATAAAACCGATACGCGGAATGCCGTTCACAATGCTGTTATTGTGCCCGTGGTGCCATTTCATCGTTAACAATTCGGGATTGTCTTTCCCGGTTGGCTCACCTTCGAAATTTTGTTCATAATTCACCTCGATGGGATCGTTGGGGTCGAGTCCCGCTACCTTCCCGTTTTCGATATAAACGGTTGGAACACGGTCCTGGGTAGCAGCCATGATGTAGGAATAATCGAATCCGACTTCATTTGGTCCGGGGGCAATGTGTTGATTCCAGTCAGCATAACCGTCACCCAATCCGAGATGCCATTTACCCACAATGCCGGTATGATATCCCTGCTTTTTGAGCATTTTCGGAATGGTGATCTGGTTGGTATCGATCAGGAGCGGCGCTGTGCCGGGCAGAATTTTGGCCTCCGTGTTGCGCCAGGGATACATGCCCGTCAGCAGCCCGTAACGGCTGGGAGTGCAGGTGGCTGATGTAGCATAACCATTATTAAAACGAACGCCTTCGTTTGCCAGTTTGTCCATATTCGGGGTTTGCAGACCGGTAGCGCCATAAGCGCCAACATCGCCAAAACCCAGATCATCCAGGTAAATGATAACGATATTGGGTTTGGTTTCCTGAACCGGTTTTTGGGTTGGCGTGCAAGCCGCAAGCCCGGCCAGGCAAGTGGAAAGAACGATTTTATCGATCGGCGGCTTCCTATGGTTGAAATCGGTTCTTTTGTCGATGTTCATCTCCTTTTAATTAATTGCATTGAAATATAATCTTTCCCTAAAAGTATTCCTAAAAACAATAAACAGACTGCACTCATGTTCTGAAATTCCATACGGATGTTCTTCTGCCGTATCTTCGGGTATTTCAGGTGAAGCGGCCTGTCCTGTTGCCGGAGGTTGCCGCCGGATTATTCGTGGTGACCGGTTTTTTCAAGATATGCTTTCAGATAACGTTGATCATTTTCGTTTGAGTCGCCATATTTTTCGCGCAGTTCTTCCAATCGTTTGTGCAGCAGTTGTTGTACATCGGCGTAGGCCGGATCGTCATAAACATTTTTCATTTCCTGCGGGTCGCTTTGCAGGTCGTACATCTCCCATTCGTCGATGTCGTAATAAAAGTGCATCAGTTTATAGCGGTCGGTAGCTACCCCGTAGTGGCGTTTCACCATGTGTACCGAAGGGTATTCGTAATAGGTGTAATAAACGGCATCGCGCCATTCGCCGGTTTCGCCCGAAACCAGTTTACGGAACGATTCGCCCTGCATGTCTGCCGGGATCTTCACCTTGGCATAGTCGAGGAAAGTCGGGGCAAAATCGAGGTTTTGCACCAGTTTGTCAATTTTCGTTCCCGGCTTGATTTCTTTCGGATAGCGGATCAGCAGCGGGGTGCGAAACGACTCCTCGTACATGAAGCGTTTGTCGAACCAGCCGTGTTCGCCCAGGTAAAAGCCCTGGTCGGAGGTGTAAACCACGATGGTATTTTCAGCCAGGCCATTTCTTTCCAGATAGTCAAGCAGTTCGCCCACTCCGTCGTCAACCGATTGAATGCAGCGCAGGTAATCTTTGATGTAGCGGTTGTATTTCCACTCGGCTAATTCTTTGCCTTGCAGGTTGGCTTTCAGGAATTCCTGGTTTTCGCTTTCGTAGGCATCCATCCAGTTTTGGCGTTGTTCGGGATTCATGCGTTTCAGATCGTGTACAAAGTTGGTGCTGTCGCCGTTCGGGTCTACAATCAGTTTGAAATCGTGTCCCCACCGGGCGTGGCCGTCAATCTGCATTTCCTGTGTTTTAGCGGCGGTACCCCGTCCCTGGTAATCATCATAGAAGCTGGCGGGAGGAGTAAAGGTGGTATCGTCATAAAGGTTCAGGTATTTGGGCGCAGGCAGCCAGTTGCGGTGAGGGGCTTTCTGGTGGTACAGCAAACAGAAAGGTTTGGACTTATCGCGCATTTCATCAAGCCATTTCAGCGCATATTCGGTCGTAATCTCGGTACAGTAGCCCGGTATCCGTTTTCGTTCGCCGTTAATCAGGAAATCGGGGTTGTAATACTGTCCCTGCCCGGGTAATACCATCGAAAAATCAAATCCCTGCGGAAGTCCATCCAGGTGGATTTTACCAATCATGGCTGTTTGATAACCTGCTTGCTGAAGCCGTTTCGGAAAGTTGTCCTGGTCCCAGTCAAAAGGGCTGACATTATCTACTTTTCCATTGATAAAGCTGTGTTTGCCGGTAAGCATGACGGCGCGGCTGGGGGCACAAATGGAGTTGGTAACGCAGGCGCGGGTAAAAATGGCGCCTTCTGTTGCCAGCCGGTCGATGTTGGGCGTTTGGTTCAAACCATGTCCGTAGGCGCTGATGGCCTGGTAAGCATGGTCGTCGCTCATGATGTAAATGATGTTGGGTGGGCCCGCCAGCTCTTTTGCTTGTTGGGTACATCCAACATGCATGATGGCACAAAAAGGGAGCAATCCGGAAATAAATAATTCTTTCTTCATTTGTTTAGTAGTTATTAGATAGGTTTATTTTTTTGCAATCGTTTGTTTCTGCTAATTTATAACGGGAAATTGTACGAAACAAACTATCGGCAAAATCCCTGGCAGGACGAAAAATACCTGCATTTTGCAGGCTGTTGCCGGTTGTTGGGCTGTGGGTGGCGTGGTTTTTAACCGCGCATTCGGTCATCGCCGGTTAAAAACCGGCACAGCTACCCGCCGGCGACTATTAACTGAGCATCTGCACCCGGTTTTCGGTCAACACCTGGTTGAAAGAGCCGCGCACGTATCTCTTCGACTACGTATTAAATGCACCGGTGCAATAGACCCGGAATTTTCCGCAGCCTGACAGGTTACAGATTTCAGCCAGGCTGTGGACTCTTCTCCCATTAGGCAGTGAGTCTGTCTCCCATTAGGCAGTGAGCCTGTCTCCCATTAGGCTGTGAGTCCGTCTCCCATTAGGCTGTGAACCGTTCTTCATCCTGGTCCTGATTGATCACGACAAACTACGGCCGAATTAACCACCCACCGCTTGTTTCTGTACAGGTCGTTACCCGAGAGTAGGCTCATCCCAATATTTTTGTAAAGCAGTTCCTGACCTGTCTGAATTCTGCATTCCTAAAACAAAATTCTTAGAGGTACTTTCCGAATCTCCCGAATTAAAACTAAACGTTTGAGAATACAATGGCAAATTGCCGTCTTTATCTTCATTCTGCCCAAAATACGTAGCTGTATAACCATGCCAAACGGGGCTTGAAACTTACAGCTTGCTTGCACGTTGGAACTTGTGGCTTGTGGCTTGCAGCTTGGAGCTAAAAAACACTGAGTAAAACTGCGACTGAACACCGGTAGTGAATACTGGTACTTTCTCCGGCTTCCGATCTTCATTGACAGTTGGTTGCAAAATATTTAGAAAAACCGACAGAATAAAACGTGATTTACCTGTCATACGATCCAGCTAAACGATAAGAAAATCAGATAATTTTAGTATAAGTGTTCGTTGGTGAGTATGAAACGATATGGAAAGTGGATAAAACACTTTTCTTGTTTTCGCAAAAGACGATGACTCGCTTTAGCCTTTTCAGCCTATTCTGATTCCGGATAATTTTAAAACAAAAATATCTCATAGCTTTGCAACATGGCTAAGAGCAGGCTCTCTTAACAAGAGTATATGAAAACCAATATGGATTCGGAAATATGGCAGCGATTTAGGAAAGGCGACGAAAAGGCGTTCGCCTATATTTTCGATACCTATCATTTGCAGTTATTTGAATACGGGCAACGGTTTTCTGCAGATGCTGAACTGGTTGGCGACAGCATTCAGGATTTGTTTTTTGAGCTGGCAAGCAAGCGCGAAAAACTTTCGGCAACCGACAATATTTTGTTCTACCTGCTCAAATCGCTCCGGATAAAAATCTTTAATAACCTTCGAAAAAACCGCTATGTGAGCTCTGCCATCCGCCCCGATCAACTGGACGAGTTCCGGCTGGAATATTCAACCGATGCCGACGCGGAGGAAAAAGAACTCCGGATCGATCGTCTGTCCGATGCCATCAACCAACTCCCTCCCCGTCAAAAAGAAACCATTTACCTAAAGTTCTACAAAAACCTGTCGAATGCCGAAGTGGCCGAAGTCATGCAGGTAAATTACCAGTCGGTAAGCAACAGCATACAAAAAGCCATTCAAAAACTAAAGGTTTTGTTGGAATCAGATACAGAATCAATCATCCTCTTTTTCCAAACCTGTATCCGCCAAACTGATGCAATCTTTAATCACATGTTTTCAGGTAAAAATTGAAAAAGAATTTCGGCGATTTTTAATCGTATCCACTGACGTAAATTAGACATTCCCATTCCCGATATGTTATAAAACACCTTTCCCGAGAGGGTATATTTTTCTGTCATTCGCTTTTAGGGTAAAGAGGACAACAGAAAAATGGACAAAAAAACAGAAAATCAGTTGTTTAATAACAAATTTAAAAACGGGGTGTCTCGTCAATCCATAAAAGATTACCGGACAATAAAACAGCGTGACCAGGAATCGGCCCTGGCCATATTGATCGCCTACATTTTAAAGTTCAAACGAAAAGATAATCCTGCGCCGGAAGCCGGGATACCCGATTTTTCAGAAATAAGAGCAAAATCATTAACCTTGTTTCGACTACATTCATCCGGGAAACATTCAAATATTCGCTATTTCCGGATCGCTGCTGCCGCTTCAATCATCGTTCTGTTTGCCTTGGGCGGGTACTGGTTGGGGCTGAATCAGATTTTTTCAGGAACAAACACCCATGCTGACCTCATCGAATTCAATACACCAAAAGGACAGCAATCGGAATTGATCCTCCCCGATGGCACATTCGTCGCTCTGAACTATGATTCAAAACTGAAATATCATATTTCGCCCGGTAAAAAACTGCAGGAAGTGGAACTCGACGGAGAGGCCTTTTTTAAAGTGACAAAAAATCACGAAAGAATCTTCCGGGTGATAACCGACAACATGAGCATAAATGTACTAGGTACCGAGTTCAATGTAAAGGCCTACTGCAGCGATCAGAAAACAGAAACCACCTTGCTGGAAGGGAGTATTGAGATAAAGGATATTCCCGGAGAGAAAAATTCTGTCATCCTGAAACCGGGTGAGAGGTGGAGCTACGACAAAATCGAAAACTTGCAGTCGGTTACCGGGGTTGACTCGCGCCTGTCGACCCTTTGGAGGAACGGGGAATATTATTTTGACAAAGTTTCGTTTGGCGAACTGGCCAAAACATTGGAACGGATGTACAAGGTATCGATCTTTTTTCAGAATCCCGAACTTGAAAAAGAAATCTACTCGGGAAGCATTTACCAGGATGAAGAGATTGACCGATTTTTAGAGGTGATCAATCTTACCATACCAATCACTGTAAAAAAGGAAAACAATAAATTATGGATCAATAAGAAATAAAAACAAAAAACCCGGGAAATGTTCCAGCATCGCCCGGGCAGTTAGTTAATCAATTAACGAATAGTTTGCGCTATTCCATTTATTAATCAAGCTAAACAAATGTATGAAAAAAAAGGTCAAATTGCATGCCTTCCCGGATGGAGGCATCGTTAAACTATGGCGAATTATGCGTTTAACATTCTTTATCGTTTTGGTCGGATTACTGAGAGTTTCTGCAACCGGATACTCCCAACAGACCAAGCTAAGCATGAACCTGAGCAATGTTTCGTTGGAAGACGCTCTTCGAAAAATTGAAGATAACTCGAACTTTGTATTCTTCTACAATGCCGAGCAGGTCCAGTTAAATCAAAAAGTAAGCCTGAGCGCCGAAAACAAAAACATCGACGAAATTCTTTCTGAATTACTAAAGGACAAGGCCATTACGTTCAGAATCACAGATCGCCGGATAGTTCTTTATCCCGAAAATGGTGCAAGCCCGACGGTTTCGCAACAGACATTAACGGTGAAAGGAAAGGTCAGCGATTCGGCAGGCGTTTCGCTCCCGGGCGTTTCGGTTGTGATAAAAGGCACCACTACCGGCACCATCACTGATGGAGACGGAAATTATTCGCTCAGTAATCTCCCCCAGAATGCTGTTTTGGTTTTTTCGTTTGTGGGGATGAGGACGCAGGAATTGACCGTTGGGTCAAAAACAGTCATCCATGTTAAAATGGAAGAGGTGATGATCGGTGTCGATGAGGTTGTGGTGGTGGGATATGGCACACAGAAGAAGGTCAACCTTACTGGCGCTGTCGGAACCATTACCTCCGAGGGTTTACAAAACCGTCCGGTTCAAAATGCAGCCCAGATGCTGCAGGGATTGGCGCCCGGCTTAAATATTAGCCAGTCAAACGGGGGCAGCCTCGAAGACCGCCCAAGTATTAATATTCGTGGTACTGCAACCATAGGTGAAGGTTCGACCGGTTCGCCGCTGGTGCTTATCGATGGAATGGAAGGAAACATCAACGTCATCAACCCTCAGGATATAGATAATATTTCTATTCTGAAAGATGCAGCAGCATCATCGATCTATGGTTCGCGGGCTCCGTTCGGAGTAATTCTGATAACCACAAAAAAGGGAAAGAAGGGAACATCGGTAGTCAACTACAATAACAATTTCAGATGGACTTCGCCTATCAATATGCCGGACATGATGGATTCGTACACCTTTGCAACTTATTTTAACGACGCCAACATAAACGGGGGAACTTCTCCATACATTTCGGTTGAACGCTTGCAGCGGATTAAAGATTTTCAGGACGGAAAAATTACCACCACTACTCTCGTTAATGCGTCAAACCCGAAATACTGGGGAAGCGGTTATGCCTATGGAAACGATAACATCGACTGGTACGACCAATATTACCATGACTGGTCGTTTTCGCAGGAACACAACCTGAGTGTGAATGGGGGCAACGAAAAACTACAATACTACTTTTCGGGAAACTATCTCGATCAAAATGGGTTAATGGTTTACAACCAGGATACTTTCGACCGTTATGCAACCACTTTAAAACTTAGCGGACAAATTAATAAATGGCTGAACGTAAATTTCAACAACCGGTTTATCCGCGAAGATTTTGCCCGGCCTTCCAAACTGACCAATTCATTTAATACCGACCTGGCTCGGCAAGGATGGCCAACCATTCCCTTGTACGACCCTAATGGCTATGTGATGAATTCGTGGTTGCTAGCGTTGCGCGATGGAGGAAGGGACAAAAGCCAGAAAGATTATCTGTATCAGCAAATACAATTTGTGTTGGAACCGGTAAAAGGATGGAAAACTTTTGCAGAACTGAATTACCGCACATTCAACCATTTCAGACACTGGGCTATTCAAAAAACATACACATACGATGTAAGCGGAGCGCCTTATGCCCTTACTACAGACTCTCATGTTTATGAATACGGGATGCGTGAAAATTATTTAAACACCAATGTTTATTCTGAATATGTCAAACAATTGGAGAACGGGCATAACTTTAAAGTGTTGCTGGGTTTTCAGGTCGAAGAAAATAAAGCCCGCGATTTTTCTGCCCGCCGGGATGGAATCTTAGTAGCAGCATTGCCTGTCATTAACTTAACTTCGGGAACCGATGCTTCGGGAAAAACAGTTTCACCTTCCGTTACCGGAGGATATAACGAATGGTCGACCAGCGGTTTCTTTAGTCGCCTGAACTACGATTACAAAGGAAGATACCTTCTGGAAACAAATATCAGGTACGACGGAACCTCCCGCTTCCGGTCTGATAAAAGATGGAACTGGTTCCCTTCTGTTTCTGCCGGATGGAATATTGCCAATGAGAAATTCTGGGCGCCATTGCAGAGAACAGTAAGCATGTTAAAAATTCGCGCTTCGTACGGTGAACTGGGGAACCAGAATACTAGCAGCCTGTACCCCACTTATGTAACCATGCCGGTAGGGACTGCCAATGGCTCGTGGCTCATCGGCGGGGCAAAACCCAATACCAGCAGCGCTCCCGGATTGGTAAGCCAGTCGTTGACATGGGAACGGGTAAACAGTTGGAACATGGGTATGGATGTCAGCTCTTTCAGCAACCGGCTTTCAGCTTCTTTCGATGTTTTCAACCGTCTGACCCTGGATATGGTTGGCCCGGCCCCCGAACTACCGGTAATCCTTGGAACAGATGTTCCGAAGATAAACAACACCGACTTAAAGACTTACGGGTTTGAACTGACCTTGAGCTGGAAAGACCGTTTAGACAATGGACTGAAGTATGGAACACGGTTCACATTGGCCGACTCACGGACAAAAATTACCCGCTATCCCAACAAAACAGGCTCGCTGAGCACTTATCGGAAAGATCAGTTTATGAACGAGATATGGGGATATGAAACCATTGGCATTGCAAAAACAAAAGAAGAGATGGATGCTCACCTGGCAAGTCTGCCAAACGGCGGACAAAATTCCTTCGGAAGCCAGTGGGATGCCGGCGACATCATGTTCCGGGATTTAAGCGATGATAGAAAAATTGATGGAGGCTCGAATACCCTGGACGATCATGGCGACCTGAAAATTATCGGGAACAGCACTCCACGGTTTTTGTTTTCATTCGATGTAAATGCAGAATGGAAGGGCTTCGATATGAGGGCTTTCTTTGAAGGTGTAATGAAACGTGACTATTTTCAGGACAGCTATTATTTCTGGGGGGCTTTTCGTAATGGCATCTGGTGGTCAACCGGTTTTGTTGAACACGAAGATTATTTCAGGAATAATGCAGACCATCCCCTGGGACAAAACCTGGATTCGTATTATCCACGCCCATTGTTCGGTGGGAAAAACCAGAAAGTACAAACCAGGTACCTTCAGAATGCAGCGTATATCCGGCTGAAAAACCTGCAATTTGGCTACACTTTGCCCCGACAATTAACTTCTCAGGTTAAAATCGACCGGCTGCGTGTTTTTGTTGCCGGTGAAAACCTCTGGACAGGTACCAAAATGACCAAAATATTCGATCCGGAAACCATCAGCGGAGGATGGGGCGGTAATGTCTATCCCCTTTCAAAAGTGTTGTCGATCGGATTAAGTGTTAACTTTTAAAAATTCAGACATGAAGAAGATATATTATATCCTTATTTTTGGGTTCATAACGGTTCTTTGGTCCTGCAACGATTTTCTCGATCAAGAACCCCTATCGAGCATCACGCCGGAACAATATTTATGGGACGAATCGCAATTAGCAGCTTATGCTATCGCCCAATATGACTCACTACCGACACACAAAAACTGGAATTTCGGGACCTTCGGCCTCGATTCACATTCCGATAATATGGCTGCACCTAATTATATTTCACGCTATGTTCCAGGCGAATGGAAAGTTCCGCAATCGGGCGGCGAATGGGAATTTAAAACCATCTATCAGTACAACTATTTTCTGAACAAAGTAGTGCCTCGCTGGAAAGCCGGTAAAATTACAGGGAGCGAAGCTCTTGTGAAACATTACATCGGCGAAATGTATTTTTTGCGGGCCTGGGAATATTTTACCAAAGTGCAGGCAATGGGTGATTTCCCGATTGTAAAAACGGTGTTGAGCGACGATCCCGAATCGCTTATCGCAGCCAGTAAACGGTCGCCCCGTACCGATGTTGTGCGGTTTATTATTGCGGACCTTGATTCGGCAATCACTTTGCTGCAAGCCACTTCTCCCGATGGGGCAAAAAACAGAATATCGAAGGCCTGTGCTCAATTGGTGAAATCACGTGTGGCATTGTTTGAAGCATGTTGGCTTAAATATTTCAAAGGAACGGCCTTTGTTCCCAACGGGACAAACTGGACCGGCGCTTCAAAAGACTACAACAAAAGCTATCAGTTCCCCGCCGGGAGCATCGATGCGGAGATTGAATGGCTGTTCGGACAGGCAATGGCATCAGCAATGGAGGTTGCTGACAATTTTGCGCTTACGGTAAACAATAAGGTATTACAGCAATCCACCAGCGATGCAAAGAATTTGTATTTCGACATGTTCAGCGCCGTAAATATGTCGGGTTATAGCGAAGTGCTGTTGTGGCGGAAATACGACAAAGGGTTAAACATTGTACACAATGTTCCGGTATATGCCCAATTGGGTAACTATGCAGTCGGCCTGACCCGGGGAATGGTGGATGGCTTTCTGATGGCAAACGGCTTGCCGGTTTACGCCAGCGGATCGGGTTATCAGGGCGACGATTATTTGGCCGATGTCAGAAAAAACAGAGACGGGCGATTATGGCTTTTCCTGAAACAACCAGCACAAATCAACGTCCTCTATCCTTCCTCCGATGGCACACAGGCCACACCGGTTGAGCCGATCCCCGACATTACCAATTCATCACGGGAAAAAGGTTATTCAACAGGATATTCTATCCGGAAAGGGTTGAATTACGATGCAGCCTTGTGCGGAAACGGACTGGGCTATTCAGGATGCATTGTTTTCAGGGCTACCGAAGCCTACCTCAACTACTTAGAGGCTTGCTACGAAAAAAATGGTTCGCTCGATGCAAAAGCAAAACAATACTGGGAAGCGATCCGCTCGCGTGCAGGAGTTGATACCGATTACAACAAAACAATTGCAGCGACCAACATGAGCGAAGAAGCAAAAAATGACTGGGGCGCATACTCTGTCGGAACATTGGTAAGCCCGACCCTGTACAATATCCGTCGGGAAAGGCGATGTGAATTAATGGCTGAAGGACTCCGCCTGATGGACTTAAAACGCTGGCGTTCCTACGACCAGATGATTGCAACGCCTTACCATATTGAAGGGTTCAAGCTGTGGGGACCAATGCAGGAATGGTATAAAGATGCAAACGGAGAACTAAAAGTAACCTATGGGACACCTACTGCAACCGTATCAAGTCCTTCAACCAGCAATTATTTGCGGGTTTACGAGAAGACAGGAAAAGAATTGGTATACAACGGATACCGATGGACAATGGCACATTATCTTCAACCGATTGCCATTCAGCATTTTCTGATCACATCCGCAAATAACGATATTTCAAGTTCTCCGATTTACCAAAATCCAGGCTGGCCAACAACTGCAAATGAGGGAGCCATCGATTAATAATCGCAACCTCTCTTTTACTGCCTTCCGTATCGTTTGTATGCGGAAGGCAATTTCCTGCTCTGTTCTCTTTTAACAATTACATTAAAAGGATATGAAACGTCGCTCTTTTCTTGAACTTGTTCCTGCCGGAACTCTCGGGTTGCTTGCTGTCCCAACGTTGGCCTGTTTCAAAACATCGGACAAGCCAAAGGCTTTTTCAGGTCAGATTAATTTGCAAATCATCCGTCATCAGCCCCTTGAACTTCCTTCGGGAAAACGGGCGCCTTTTGGCTGGCCGGTCGTTGGCATTGGCCCCGGGAAAACCATTCATGTAAAACCGCAGGAGCATTTGCCACCAAAAAATCTTTGGCTCCGTATTTCGGTGGCACAAGAAATTTGGGATGAAAAACAGGTGCATGTCCGCATTGCCGAAACCGGAACAGCGCTGGGAATCATCGATATCCGGTATTCCTCGGTGTTAGTCCCTTACGAACTGAAAATCTCCGCAGAATACGCTTCTGCCATAAATCAACACGGGCTGGAGATGGAACTGGAAGGGAAATCGCCACTCTGGATTTTTAGCAACCCACCAGAGGGGGTGGGCAATACCGCTTTTGTTCCGCACATTTTGCATTCGCCGAACGAAAGAGGGACGACCGATCGTTTTTTAAACTGCTTTACATCAATCAATTCGGTGCAGGCTTTTGGCTGGCGCGAAGGTACGGTGCTCGATGGCTTGTGGCAGCTCTATTCCCGAAAAGGGAATAAAGAAGCGCTGCAAACCATTCAGTCTCATTTCGGTTTGTTTTTCGACGACAAGAATAATCTGATTTACGAAACATCGCAAAGTTTTCCACGCGACAACCGAACCGACGGAATCGAATCGACCATTCCTTTTGCCACCCTGGCCCGCATCAACCCAACCCATCCTATTTTGCAAACCGTGACGGCTGCATGGGAAAGCTATACCCAACCCAACGGGATGGTCATTGATGGAGAAATGATCTCAGCCGAAGGTTGTTATACCGTTGCGTACCCGATGGCTGTAATTGGAAAAACCAGGCAAGACCACCAATTGCAACAAAAAGCCCTCGAACAACTGAAACATCGTTTGGTGTTGCTCCACAACGGTAAAATTTACCTTCGGAACACGGCCGGAAATTATTCTTATCCGAACTGGGCCAGGGGCGCAGCCTGGTTTCTGCTGGGATTCGCCCGCACCCTGTCGGAGTTGAAAAGTGAAGATCAGGAGCTTGTTCAGAAATTTCGCGAGGCCGCAGAAATTGTTTTGTCGATGCAACGGGAAGACGGGCTTTGGAACTGTTTTATGGACCAGCCGGAAAGTGTACCCGACACTTCGGGTTCGGCGGGAATTGCCGCTGCTGTTTTAACCGGAATAGAAATTGGAATTTTGCCAGAACACTATAAAACACAGGCTAAAAAATGTTGGAACGGCTTGCAAGATTACATCACTCCCGATGGCTTTTTAAAAGGCGTTGCCCAGGACAACCGGGGTGGCGTGAAATTGCAAATGAGCGGGTACCGGGTAATCGCCCAAATGGGCATGGGAATGATGGCGCAATTGTATGCCGGTTTATAAAATGTATATTGCCTGGCAAAAAGCAAGTTGGTTCTCTACGCACGATAAACTTTTCCTGATTCTATTTCAAAATCTTTATCTTTATAGTCAAGAATCGATATTGCGGATGGGAATTAACAGCAAACAACTATTGGATGACGAACAATCTTTCGAATTAATGTTTCGAAAATATTACGTTCGTTTATGTGGTTTTGCCAATAAGTTCATCGCAAATCAGGCAGAGGCTGAAGAAATAGTGCAGGAGGTGTTTTTAAATATTTGGTCGAAAAGAGATCGGTTGAAACTCGACCACGAAATCAAGCCCTACCTGTTTAAATCGGTACAGAACCTTTGCTTCAATTTTATTGAACACCGAAAAGTAGTTGATAATTATTATTCGGTGATCGAAGTCGTTTACAAAAACCAAAAAGAAGATTTCGACACTTACGAATCGGTATTTTTTACTGAATTTCAAACAAAAGTTGAAGAAGCCATTGGTTCGTTGCCGGAAGAATGCCAGCGAATTTTCAGGATGAGCCGCGAGGATGGTTTAAAATACACCGAAATAGCCAGCGAACTCAATTTATCAGTAAAAACGGTCGAAACCCAGATGAGCCGCGCCCTGTCAAAATTAAAAATAGAATTGAAAGATTATCTCTGCATCTTTTTAATCGGCATTTTCCTGAATAATTGAGCAGGCATTATACACTGCGTAATTACAAAGGAAAAACCGACGTATCCATTTACGTTGTAACCTTAAAAAAATATTTTTGCTTTTGTAGGGGTAAAACCCAAGCTCCCGGTATAAGCTTAATGAAAAAAACACAAAACATGGAAGAATCAATAAACGAGACTTTATTGCTCCGGTTTTTTGATAAAAGAACCTCAACAGAAGAAAACGATACAATTCTTTGTTGGGTTTCCAATTCTGAAGAAAACCGGGACAATTTTCGCAAACTCCACCATGCGTATCATTCCAGCAAACTCCACTATTTAAAATCCGAAATCGATATTGATAAAGCCTGGGATAAATTGAACCGGTTACTACCCAGAGCAGAAACAAAAAAGAAGCTGATTCTCCCTGACTTTGTATGGAAAGTGGCTGCATCCGTCCTGCTTATTGTCGCCGGAGGACTTGGTAGTTTGTGGGTAAGTGGGCTCCTTTCTGATCAAACCCAATCTACGGTCAAAGAGTTAAGTACATTTAAAGGAGAGAAATCTCAACTTGTGCTTTCGGATGGAAGCCGGGTTTGGCTTAATTCTCAAACAGTTTTAAAATACGATGAGTCGAACCCCCGTAACGTGACCCTTGATGGAGAAGCGTTTTTTGAAATTGAAAAAGACCGCACCCATCCTTTTGAAGTAATTACAAAATCAGGAATGAAAGTCGTTGTGACCGGCACAAAATTTAATTTGCGAAGCTACTCCCACGAACCTTTTGTTGAAACCACCCTGGAAGAGGGCGAAGTTCAAATTAAAAAAGCAGACAGCAAACTACTTGTCAAACTGGAACCGGGACAGCAAGCTCAATACAATGTTCAAACGAATGCGGTTAATGTCCAAAATGTTTCTTCCGGACTATATTCTTTATGGAAGAATGACGAGTTACGGTTCGTCGATATTTCGTTTGATGAATTGATCCCGCAAATTGAGCGCTGGTATGGGGTGACTATAAAAGTAGGCCCAAAACAGAAAAACGACGACCGGTATACAATGACAATTAGGACAGAAAGCCTTCATGAACTATTGAATATGATGCAACTAACATCAAAATTTAGCTATGAAATAAATGGAGAGCAAGTAAAAATTAATTTCTAAAAATAAAGGAAGGAAAGTGTACGAGACTTTCCTTCCAACAATCACCTGGTGATTGTATTAATTTTTAATCATTAACACTACAAATTTATGAAAAAAAAACGATGGAATTTCTGTGCCAGGAGAATACCCTGCACAAGGCAATTGCTTAGAATTATGAAACTAACAACGTTCTTTTTGTTTGTACTATTTTCTCAGGTTTCGGCGGGCGTATTCTCGCAGAACAATGGTCGTTTCAGTTTAAAAGCTGAAAAAGAATCGGTGAACAGTATTCTGAAATTAATCGAAGAACAAACCGAGTTCCGGTTTATGTACAATGTGAACAACATCAATGTTGATCGGAAAGTAAACATTGACTGCAATTCGAAAAGTATTGATGAAGTTCTGGAAATACTTTTTGAAGGAACCAATGTAAAATATCGTTCGTTCAACAATAACTACGTTTTATTTGCTGACACAGATAACCCGCAAGGATCAACTCAGCAGGGAAAAAGTGTAACGGGAAAAATAACCGATGCATCGGGAATGCCGATCCCGGGGGTTACTGTAGTTGTAAAAGGTTCTAATTCCGGAGTAATTACCGATGCCAATGGAAGTTATAATTTGAACAATGTGCCTCCCAATGCTATTCTGATTTTCTCCTTTGTGGGGATGAAAAGTCAGGAGATTGCCGTTGGGAACAGGACAACCATTAATGTTATACTTACTGAAGATGCAATAGGTATCGAAGAAGTGGTTGCCGTTGGGTACGGGCAACAGAAAAAAAGCAGTGTTGTTGCTTCCATTAACACCATCACCTCAAAAGAAATTTCGATGCCCACCCGAAGCCTTGCAAATAATATTGCCGGACAAATTGCCGGGATACTGGCAATACAACGTTCTGGCGAACCTGGCCGTGATGATGCACAATTCTGGATTCGCGGTATAAGTTCTTTTGCCGGAGGTACTTCTCCGTTGGTGTTGGTTGATGGCGTCCCACGTAATATGAATGATATTGGAGTTGATGAAATTGAAACATTTACCGTATTAAAAGATGCTTCGGCAACTGCCGTTTATGGCGCTGAAGGAGCCAACGGTGTTGTATTGATTACGTCAAAACGAGGCGCAATTAAAACCCCAACATTGGATGTACGGATCGAATACAGCTCGGTTAAACCAACCCGCCTCCCCAATCTTATGGATTCGTACAATAGTTTGTCGTTATACAACGAAGCAATATGGGAAGACAAAGGGAACCCGACAACGTTTACCAAACCATATCCCGATGAAGTTCTGGAGATATACAGGAGTGGAGCTGATCCCGATTTGTATCCCAATACCAACTTTCTAGACCTGCTGCAAGATCATACAAATAACAAACGGGTAACATTAAATCTTCGTGGTGGATCAGAAAAGGTCAGATACTTCGTTTCGGGAGCCTATTATAGCGAAAATGGTATTTTCGACTCGCAGGCAATCGATAAATACAATGCAAACATCGGATTAAACCGCTATAATATCCGTTCAAACATCGATGTTGATGTTACCAACACCACGGTCTTATCGACAGATATTAGCGGACAATATTTAGATTCGAGCTATCCGGGAGCCGGCACCGAGACCATCTTCCGGAATCTTGTAAATTTTGCACCACATCTGTTTCCGCTCCGTTTTTCCGATGGTACTTTTTCTGAATTTAAAGAATACAACGGATATGCCGGAAACCCCTATAACTTTTTAAACGAATCAGGATATCAGAAAAACTGGGAAGCCAATATTCAATCGAAGGTAAGTCTGAACCAAAAATTGGATTTTATTACGCCCGGATTAAGCCTCCGGATAACCGGAAGTTTTGACTCCAATTACGAATCTTCCACCAAAAGGACCAAAAGCCCCCAGAGTTATTACATGAGACTAAACAGCAGCGGTGCAAAAGAATACGTGCAGGTAAATGCCGGACAACCAAACTTAACAGACCCAACGAGCGCCGGAACTGCCGGAGAAAAACAAATTTATCTTGAGTCATCCATCAATTACAGTCGGATTTTTGCAGAAAAGCACGATGTTACCGGGCTGCTTTTGTACATGCAGAAAGACCGACAATTACAGGGAAGCGGGCTGCCGTACAAAAAACAAAGTTTGGTCGCCAGGGGAACCTACGGATATGACAGCCGGTATCTGGCAGAAGCAAGTTTTGGCTTAACCGGCAGCGAAAATTTTGCCAAAGGATACCGCTATGGAATCTTCCCCTCTATTGGATTGGCTTGGTATGCCAGTCATGAAGATTTTATGGGGAGTACAAAAGATATTATCAACAAATTGAAATTCCGGGTCTCGTATGGTATTACCGGGAACGATAATGTGGGCGGAAGCCGTTTCCCATACCGAAGCACCTTGAACATTAATTCTACCGGATATAATCTTGGCTTTGTAGGCGGAAGCGGTGGTGGAGGGACGAATTCCCCCGGGAACGGAATTATTGAAGGTACTTTTTCAGCGCCCTATCTGTCGTGGGAAATAGAGGAAAAAGAAAATGTTGGTTTTGATTTGGGCCTTTTTGAAGGCCGTATTGACATGACCTTCGATTTTTTCCAGAATAAAAGAAGGGATATATTGATGCAACGTAAATCAATCAGTTCGGTTGCCGGGTTCAGGCAAAGCCCTTTCCAAAATTTTGGGAAAGTAACCAATAAAGGGTTTGACGGGAGTATTATAATAAAACAGAACATTGACAACCTGAAACTTTCTTTCAGAGGAAATGTGACCTATGCAAGAAATGAAATTGTTGAATACGATGAAGTTGCTCCAAAATATGAATATCAGCGCTATACCGGGAATCGTTTGGGCACACCATTATTATATATCGCAGAAGGATTATATACAAATGATGATTTTCTTATCTCAGACAATATTGCAGACGGAAGTAAATCCTATGCGTTAAAAGAAGGCTTACCGGTTCCCAGTGGGGCCGTAAAACCCGGCGACATCAAGTATTCCGATTTAAGTGGCGATGGCAAAATCGACAGCTATGATATGACCTATGACCACCAGTTTTATGCGCCAGACCCTGAATGGGTATATGGATTTGGCTTAAATGCAGAATATAAAGGATTCTATGCAGGTATCTTCTTTCAGGGGGTCGCAAATGCTACTGCTAAGTTAGGAGGATTCGACCTCAATCCATTTAACTCAGGGGGCATAATCAGGCCTCTGAGAGAGGAAGTCGTCGACCATTGGAGCAGTCAAAATCCCGACAATCAGAAAGTAATGTTTCCCCGCCTGCACGCAACTAGTTTCCCGCATAATGTGAATGAAAGTACATGGTGGTGCAGAAGCGCCGATTTTATCCGCCTGAAAAACCTGGAATTTGGCTATCAGTTTAACAAACAAATGCTGAAGAAAGTAAACATGAACAATGCCAGGATTTATGTGCAAGGGAACAACATTGCCGTATGGGACCACATCAAACTTTGGGATCCCGAAATGGGTTCGTCTGCCGGCAGCAAGTATCCTATTTCGATGACCTGGACGGTCGGTCTTGAACTAGGTTTTTAACATTTAAATCTTTACAAAATGAAAAAATATATCCTATCTGCTTTTGTTGGAATTTGCCTGTTCTTCTTCTCATGTGAAGACTTTTTGGATGTCTCAGACGAACTGGCAAGCAACCTGACCATTGAACAGGTCTTCAGTAATGTAAGCTATACAAAAAGATGGCACGCAAATATTTTTAACTGTGTTTCTGAATATTCCCAGATGTTTATAAATCCTACGGGGTTTCAAAACCCGTGGCCCAGTATGTGCGGAGAAACAACCGTCAATTTTTCGACCCTGAAAACATACATGCAAAACGGGTTTAATGCTGGTAGCGCAAGTTTTCACCGCTTTGCCCCAATGTATCAATACATCCGTCAGGCCCATATTTTCCTGAACAATGCGCAGCCTATTGGTAATGCCCTCGACAATGCATCGCTGACCGAAAACGATGTAAAAAGGATGAAATCGGAAGCCAAATTTCTTATCGGATATGCCTACTTCTCGCTATTTGAACTATATGGCCCGGTCCCGATTATTGATGAACTTGCCGATGACTCAAAAACCCAATTCGATTATGGAAGAGCCTCAGTAGATGAGATGGTCAAATATATCGACGACCTATATCAGGAAGTTTTGAATGAGGATGCATTACCGATAACCTTGCGTTCTGCTAATTCTACAGGAGGGACGACTGAAAATCTTAGTGAAATGGCCCGCCCAACTCGTGCCGTTGTTTTGGCAATGCGTGCAAAGTTGTGGGTTTATGCCGCCAGTAAGTTATTTAATGGAGGGTATGCAGAAGCATTGGAGCTTACCAATAACGATGGAAAGAAACTGTTTCCGGGCAAAGACACCAAAAAATGGACGACAGCCAAGCAACACCTCGAAACATTTCTCAGCTTTGCAGAAACGCAAGGATATGAATTGTTTACCATAAAAAACTCAGATGGGACAATCAACCATAGCCAATCCGTTTATAAAGTATTTCAGGATTACAACAAGGAAATTATATGGGCAACCGGAGTTACGTATCTGAACTACGGAAACGATGGTTCCTATCTTGATCGCCGTTGCAGACCAAGACAGATTTTCGATGGATTTAGCGGGATAGGTGCTTCCCAGCAAGCTGTAGATGCCTTCTTTACAAGTAATGGGTTGGATATTCATGAAGATCCTTCGTATAACGAAACCGGGTTTACAGATATTGAAAACCCCTGTGCATACCAGAAACCTCAAATCGACAAGCAGGTTTTTAATATGTATGTAAACCGGGAACCTCGTTTCTATCATGCCATAACCTATCATGGCAAAAGTTGGCATATTCAGCCCAGCTCTGGCTGGACGGTGGATATGGCAAAGGGGGGAAACAATGATAATTTTGTAGTCAACCGCGAACATTACACCGGATACCTGCTTTACAAAAGAAACAATCAGGAGTTAATGCAAACCGGTTCGTACCTGAAAAATTATGCCCGTCCTTCGATAATACTTCGTTTGGCTGACTTTTTCTTGTACTATGCAGAAGCATGTAACGAAGTCTCGCCTTCCGACAAAAACGTTATTGTTTATCTGGATAAGGTTCGCGAACGCGCTGGTATCCCCGGATACCAAAAGCTCCATGACACAGGCGTCAAAACAAACCTGATTGGAAATTATGAAGCCCAGGCAAAAGCAATCAGGCAGGAACGCCAGGTTGAACTGTTTACGGAAGGCCAACGCTATTTCGATGTTCGTCGCTGGATGATATGCGACCCCGGGCAGGAGGCTGATCAATCAGTTTATTACGGGATGAACGTAGATGGCGTAAAAACAATTCCTCCCGGTCAGTCAGGATCATATTTCAACCGGGTTCTTACACGTAATTTACAATGGACCAGAGCTATGTATCTTTATCCGATCCCTCACGAAGAAGTGATTAAAAGTCCAAGCCTTGTTCAAAATCCACTTTGGTAACCAATAGTCTTAATTGACATTCCGATGGTCGGCCTGTAATTTACACAGCGAATGCAGGTCGGCCATTTTTAATATTTTGTATGCAACTGGTTCTGGCCAGGAGTGTGACATGTTATTTCAGTTTAAAATGAACAAATTTAAAATAGTATTGCTGGGAGGATTATTAATGCATTTGCCCGGATTCGGACAATCGGGTTATTATATATCCCCCAATGGAACTGACAATGCAACCGGTTCAAAAACGAGCCCGTGGAAAACAGTTGATTTTGCTGTTAGTCAAATGGCAGCAGGCGACACATTGTATTTTTTCTCCGGAAATTATGGCGATCAGGTGTTGGGCATAAGCAAACAGGGCGGGCCCGATATAACATTTACAAAACCAACTTTTTTTATTGAAATCCCGGGAGAAACCGCAGTTTTTGAAACCCTGACACTCGGGTCGTCGGAATGTCCTTTCAGGGAAAAAGGATGTGTAGGCGGTTGGGACGAGAACGATGGATACAGTATGTCGGAGATCAACCTGGGTTTTTATGGCTTCGAGATAAAAAAGGGGGCGAATGTATCTGCAAAGAATGTGGTGTTCGATCACTGTATCTTCAAGATTGCAGGCCCCTGGAACGGAAGTGTTGCCGCTATCGACAGGGCCGCTGTTAATATGAAGATGGCAACCAATGTGACTGTAAAAAATTGTGAAATTACAGAGACCGGCTGGGGGGTACGTATTCAGGAAAGTAAAGATGTCAACGTTCTGAATAACGATATTCACGACATAACACAGGATGGAGTTGTAATTGTGACGGCTACCGGAGTTTTAATTGATGGCAACACCATCCGGAACCTTTACGATGGGGCCGGGGACAACGATGGATTTGACTGGAACCGACATTGCGATGGTATTCACATGTACCCCATAATATACAGCTCATCAGCCGATTACGGAGTACGCGACATTGCAATACGAAATAACCGCTTTTACTATTACGAGGCAATGGGAGTGATGATGAATGCAAAAAAAGGCAGTGTTTACGAGTTCAGCAATATTTTGGTTGAAAATAACTTGTTCTATGGCGGCGGCGGTTTTGCATTTCATTCAAGCGATGTAGGCATCGATGGGTGCATTATACGAAACAACTCGGTAATCGATGTTCCCGATGATTCTTTTTCTATGCTCAATAAAACACTTTATACTACTGTTCTGGATGTTAAACTTCCATCCCATCTTTCCCGGAATGTTTCGGTGTACAACAATATTTTTGCAGTGCCCCCCATTGTGAATAGTATTACAGAATACGACCGGTACGATCACAACTCGATTTACAAATCGAATGGGAAAGAACTCTTTGCCGGTCTGGGATATGTGAACCTTGACTTTTCGCCATTTATCAGTCCGAAAAACAGAGATGGGGCAATCGCACCAACCAGTCCGCTGGTCGATGCCGGGACCAGATTGAATGCAACATGGTCGGCAACCGATAGTGGGATGATGGTTGATATTCATGGGACAATCAGGGATAACCGGCCCGACATTGGCGCATTTGAAGTGCCGGGAAGAACGCCGGAACCCGAGAAACTGCCAAATTCCAAACCTAAAAAACCCAATACGTTCAGAGATGATTTTTCGACCGGGGTTATCAACAAAATCAATCCTTTTTTATACAACGACACGACCGATGTACTGACATGGAAAACGCCCGACGGATGGAAAGGGTATCAGGTTCGGTTAGATCGCAAAGATTTTAAAAATAACCATATCGTTCCTCTGTTTTGCCAAAGCGGAAAATTCGTGATCGTATCGGCCAACAGTTTTAAAAATGCCACCATTGGGTTTAAGTCGCAACCCACATTGAATTACGACATTAACGAAGGTTTCCTCCTTCTGTACGTAGATGAAAATAATTATTACTATTATGACATAATCGGCGGGAGGTTTTTAAAAAGGCTTAACGGGAACGAAACCGTCATCAGTAATTCCAACGCCTTGAAACAATCAGTCAATTCGTTACACGAAATTTCGATTAAACAAAGCATATCGCAAAATAGCATTTCCATTCAAATCCAACTGGATGGTGAAAAGGCATTAAACTATACCGAAACGGATGCGGTGGCCTATTCTAAATTTTGCAATGGAGGCTCCATCGGGGCAATGCGAAATAATCTCCAAACCTGCCACCGGACTGCACTCGATGATTTCGTAGTACACATTGATAATCCGGAAGAAATAACATCCATCAACGATATAAGTCCCGATCCGAAACAGGAGATACTGGTGTTCCCCAACCCATTTACAAAACACACGACGATAAAACTTCCATCGAAAAACAAGAAATACAGCTTATTGCTTTTCGATAGTTCAGGAAAAGGGATCGTTTCAGAACATGGATTTACAGGCAGTTCGTATATTCTGGAAAACAGGAACTTTAAACCCGGCATATACTTCCTGAAAATCACAAACAACGAAAATGAAACATTTTGTAAAAAACTGGTTGTCAAGTAATTTCCAATATAGCAACCATAAAAAACAGATATATGAATAAAAAAACTGCACTTTTATTTTTTCTGCTATTCCATCTGTTTGTCCACCTTGGAATTGCACAGCATAAAACAACGACCCCCTATCTTTTGCCTGATGATGAGAAAGTTATTCAAACGATCAAGGAATGGCAGGACCTGAAATTTGGCTTGTTTATCCATTGGGGAACATACAGCCAATGGGGGATAATAGAATCGTGGAGCATTTGCCCTGAAGACAAAACATGGATTTCCAGGCCAAAGGACAAAAGTTATTTCGAGTATAAAAACGAGTACGAAAACCTGAAAACAAGTTTTAATCCGATAAAATTTGCTCCGGAGAAATGGTCTGCCGCAGCCCGCAACGCAGGAATGAAATACGTGGTGTTCACCACCAAGCACCACGACGGTTTCTCGATGTTCGATACCCGGTTGAGCGATTACCGGATTACATCGCCCGGCTGCCCGTTTCATGCGCATCCAAAAGCAAATATCGCGAAAGAAATTTTTAACAGCTTTCGCAACGACGGTTTTATGATTGGAGCCTATTATTCAACAAGCGACTGGAACCACAAAGATTACTGGTGGGATTATTTCCCCCCGACCGACCGCCAGGTCAATTATTCGCCGGAAAAATATCCGGAGAAATGGGAAGGTTACAACTCGTTTATGTACCATCAACTGGAAGAACTTGCTACCGGCTATGGGAGCATCGATTTGTTCTGGTTTGATTTGAACGAGATATCGCGGGAGAAAAAAGTGGACTGGCCCCAAATTGCATCAATGCTTCGTAGTTGCCAACCCGGAACGATGATGGTGGTGAGAGCCAGCAATGGCCTGTATGAAAATTACCGGACTCCCGAACAGGAAGTTCCGGAAGAAGCGCTTGATTATCCCTGGGAAACCTGCATGACGATAGGCAACCAGTGGTCGTACCGAAAGAATGACAATTACAAATCGGCCCATCAACTTATTCAGACCTTGGTGCAGGTGGTTTCGCGGGGCGGAAATCTTTTGCTCAATATCGGGCCCGATGCCAATGGGGAACTCGATCCGGTTGCCTACGACCGGTTAAAAGAAATTGGGAATTGGATGAAAATTAACGGGGAGGCAATTTATGGCACCAAAACGGTCAAGCCGTATCACGAAACAAAACTTGCATTTACCCAAAAGGACAACGTCGTTTATGCAATATACCTGTCCGACAAAGAAGAAAAAACAATGCCTTCAAAAGTGGCAATTTCATCCTTTCAGCCTTTGTCCAAAAGCCAGATTTTTATGCTGGGTCATACTTCCCCATTAAAATGGGAAACAAATGGGAAAGGGATTATTATAAATATACCTAAAGCATTACAAAACAACCCGGCTTGTAAAATTGCCTGGATCTTCAAACTTCAGGTGAAATAACCACGAGTGCAAAGCCCACGCAAACCGAAAATGTACAAATGGCTATTCCATTCCGTTGATAAGCATATTAAAGTAATGACTTTGATACGGGAATTATGGAAAATGACTTTAAAAATTTATACGGATGAAATAAAGCTTGTGATTTAAACCTAAAAAACATACTGATGAAATTTTTAAACCGCCTTATTTTTCTTACTCTATTTTATTTGAGTTCCGGCATGATTGGCATCTTTGCCCAAAACACACAAATTCCATCCAATAATCATAGCCTGACGAATCGTTTGGAACAGTTTCGCCAATTAAAATTCGGGATGTTCATCCACTGGGGGCCTTATGCCGAACTGGGGGGAATTTACAAAGGACAAAAGCCGGGAGGAAATGCAGAATGGATCATGCTCTCCGGAAAAATCCCCTCTTCGGAATACGAAGAAATCTGCAAAAACTGGAACCCGACGAATTTCAATGCCGACGAATGGGTGGAACTGGCGAAAGATGCCGGAATGAAATACCTTGTTTTTACCACCAAACATCACGATGGTTTTTGCATGTTTAAGTCCGGATTAACAGATTATAACATAGTTGATTACACGCCATTTGGACGGGATGTTGTTAAAGAGTTGGCCGAATCGTGCAAAGAAAATAATCTTCATTTAGGCTTGTATTATTCGCTGTCCGACTGGCACCATCCGGAGTTCCCGGCAAACTATTCCAATTTGGGGTCGAACTTTCATGGCAATCCGAATCCCGATGCCGATATTTCAAAGTATGCCGATTATCAACTGGCCCAAATTCGGGAACTGATGGGTAACTACGGCCCGGTTTCCGTAGCATGGTTCGACGGAGGCGGATCTTTTGAAAAAGTCAACCGGTACGAACTATTAAAAGGCGATTCTCTTGTTTCGCTCATCCGCACGCTTCAGCCTCATTGCCTTATTAACGACCGCATTGGCGGCGGGAAAGGCGACTATGGTACACCCGAACAGTCAATTCCCGGAACCATTCAGGATCAGGCTTTTGAAACCTGCATGACCATAAACGACACCTGGGGTTTCCGCAGCTACGATCATAACTGGAAATCGACCAAAGACCTGCTGATGAAACTAGTGGATATTGTACACAAAGGCGGTAATTTTTTGCTGAATGTGGGCCCCGATGGAACAGGGCGGATTCCGGAAGAAAGCGCCATCAGGCTAAAAGAAATGGGAAAGTGGTTAAGCCTTTATGGTGAAGCAATATACGGAACCAACAACAGTTTGTTTGAAGCCTTCCCGTGGGGCAAAAGTTCCACAAAACTTCTCCCCAATGGAAATTCTGCTGTTTATCTGTTTGTCGAAAAATGGCCTTTGAACCGACAATTGAAGATTAATGGAATTCACAATACGATTCAGTCCGTTCATTTACTCTCACCTGAAGGGAGGACGGATCTGAAAACCCGGAGAAAAAAAAGAACTTTGAACGTGTACCTTCCCCGCGAGGCCCCCGATGCATTTATCAGTGTGATTCGTGTTGGACTGGAAGGTTTGCCCATCGTTACCAATTAAAAATCACTCCAATAGTCTTCTCCTGCATCTATTCACTCCAAACGCGGAGCTTATTTTTGTGAATAATAGCTCCCAACACCTTTAGGAAAAGATCTTATTGAAAAGAGAAAATTTGAATAATCAGCAAGAACGTATGCCAAAAAAATTACAGCCAAACAAAATTTGGTGAAAATGAAAAATTTTAAATTTAAATCACCTTTCTTCAAATCGTTAATTGCAAAATAGTGATTTATAGTAAAGTAAAATATCCATTAAGCCTTAGCGAGTTTGAGTTATTTTTCAGGAACAGTTACCGGGCGGCCTGGTTGCCTATCTTTTTACCAATGAAAAGCCGGTGGTTGAAGATATCGTGAAGAAATCATATATCACTAAGTAAAAAAGATATCCCGGGATTTATCAAAATATGCAAGAGCCTAACAATACTTGTTGATTACTGTGCAAAACCGGTTCATCAGCCTTTTACAGAAGGTAACCGGAACCCACCCATTCCACCCAAAGGTGTTGCGACTATCTTGCAGACTGATATTTTCACATAGCTGTCTTTCTTTCGGGAGCAGCATTTTAATATCTAAATATGTCTTTTGACTGTCCATGCAACATAACCATCCTTAACGGGTAAGCCATCATTTCTGAAAAGCCTTTATCGGGGCCTTTCAGAAATGATCTTGCCTGTTCGTTTATTCATCAGTACAGGAGTGTTTTTGGGTTCGCATCAATCTTTCAGTCCGCTGCGTTCCAGCAGGGCATCGATGGTTGGTTCCTGTCCGCGAAAACGTTTGTAGAGGACCATCGGGTGTTCGCTTCCGCCTCTTTCGAGGATGTGGGTGCGGAAAGCATCGGCGGTTTTTTGATCGAAGATCCCGTTTGTCTTAAAAACCGAGAAGGCATCGGCATCAAGCACTTCGGCCCATTTGTAACTGTAATAACCGGCATCGTATCCCCCGGCAAAAATATGAGAGAACGAGGTACTCATCAGCAAACCATCTACCGGATCGAATAGTTCGGTAGGCTGCATGGCTTTTGTTTCGAAGTCGGTGATGTTTTCACTCAACGGAGCTTCGATTGAATAGTAAGCCAGGTCGAGCATGCCGAAGCTTAGCTGACGTTCAGACAGGTAACCGGCCTGGAAGTTTTTGGCAGCAACGAGCTTATGGATTAACTCTTCGGGTAATTTTTCGCCGGTTTCATAATGTGCGGCAAAACGGTCGAGCCATTCTTTTTCGTAGGCCCAGTTTTCGTGTATCTGAGACGGGAGTTCCACAAAATCCCAAAACACGTTGGTGCCCGAAGTTCCGCTGTACAGGCACTGGCTGAGCATCCCGTGCAGGGCATGTCCAAACTCGTGCAGGAAGGTGGTTACCTCATCAAAGGTGAGCAGCGACGGCCGGGTTTCGGTGGGTTTGGTAAAGTTGGTAACAATGCTCACATGCGGGCGGATATTTTGACCGTCTTCCATATACTGGTCGTGATAATCGGTCATCCAGGCGCCCGAGCGTTTTCCCTCGCGGGGAAAAAAATCGAGGTAAAGCACCGAAATAAATTCACCCTTAGTGTCATACACCTCGTAGGCTTTCACATCCGGATGATAGACATCGATGGCTTTGTTTTCTTTCAGTTCCAGCCGGTAAAGTTCGCGGGCCAGGTCAAACACGCCATTAATGACGTTCTCGAGTTTAAAGTAGGGTTTCACTTCTTCTTCGTTGAATCCATAACGGGCATTTTTCAGTTTCTCGGAATAATAAGTCCAGTCCCAGCGTTGAATTTTCCCTTTAAAGCCGGTTTCTTCGGCGAAAGCCTGCACTTCGGCAAATTCTTTTTCAGCAAAGGGGCGCGAAGCCACATGCAGCTCATTCATAAAGTCGGTTACCCGTTCCGGTGTTTCGGCCATCCGGCGGTTCAACTTAAAGGCCGCATGGTTGGGATAGCCCAGCAGTTTGGCTTTTTCCAGGTTCAGATCTACCAGCTTTTTGATGATTTCCTTGTTATCGTACTCGTTATCCTGATTTCCTTTGCTGCCGAACGCGCGGGCCATTTTCTCCCGGAGTTCGCGACGATCGGCATATTTCATGAAAGGGACATAACTGGGGTATTGCAGGGTAAAGACCCAGCCTTCCTTATTTTTTTCTTTTGCCGTTAAAGCCGCTGCTTCGCGGGCAAAGTCGGGTAATCCCGACAAGTCGGTTTCGCTGGTGATGTGTAATTCAAAAGCATTGGTTTCGGCCAGCACGTTTTGCTGAAACTGCAAGCCAATTTTACTTAGTTCCGTGGTAATTTCGCGGTAGCGTTCCTTTTGCTCCGGAGTCAGGTTCGCGCCGTTGCGTACAAAACTCTGGTAGGTATTTTCGAGCAGGGTTTGCTGCTCGGCATTTAAGCCAAGCCGGTCTTTTTGTTCATAAACTGCTTTTACCCGTGCAAACAAGTCTTCATTCAGGCTGATGTCGTTACTGAATTCCGACAACAGCGGAGCCACTTCCTGGGCAATTTGCTGCATCTCGTCGTTGGTTTCGGCCGAGTTCAGGTTAAAAAAGATTTTTCGGATGATTCCCAGACGCTGGGCGCCCCGATCCATCGCTTCAATGGTGTTTTTAAAATCAGGAGCTTGCGGATTTTCGATTACGGCCTGAATTTCAGTTTTTGCCTCAGCAATGGATGCATTGAAAGCCGGCAGGTAATGTTCGTTCTTAATCTGTGAAAAAGGAGCCGTTTTATACGGCGTGCGAAATGGTTCCAGTAAGGGATTTTTCTTCGTCTCTGCTTGTGTTCTCATCATCGTTGTCATCAGTAATAGGGATATAAATACCCGGTAAGTTGTTTTCATCTTCTTGTTTTTAAGTTTTCAGGATATCTTTTCAGGATATGTTTCGATATACTTCAGAATATTACAGAAAACTCTTAAAATGGTTCACCGGCTTTATTTTTTCTTCTTCTTTTTCTTCTCCACCGACCATCCGAACTTCCCGATCGGGTCGCCCGTTTTGAAATAGTGACCATGCACGTAACAAATAGGATCGGACTTTTTCAGGCTGAAGGCGCCGGTTTCCGGGTCGATAAAACGATCGTCGGCCATCACGTTCACCACCTCCGAAATGAACATGTCGTGTGTTCCAAGCGGAATAATTTCTTTGACCTTACACTCGATGCTTACAGGCGCTTCGGCGACCACGGGCGCTTTAACGATGCTGGCCGGGAGGGGAGTCAAGCCCGTTTCTTTCCACTTATCGAACTTGGCCCCTGAACGAACGCCGCACCAGTCGGCCGCCCTGGCCAGCTCTTCGGTGGTGAGGTTAATGACGTATTCGCCGGTACGTTTAATAATTTCGTACGAATGGCGCGATGGACGGACCGAGATGTAACACATGGGCGGATCGCTGCAGATCGTGCCTGTCCATGAAATGGTCAGCAGGTTATACTCTTCGGGTGTTTCGCCGCAGCTGACCAACACGGCCGGCAACGGGTAAATCATGGTTCCGGGTTTCCAGTTTATTTTTGCCATTTCAAGATGTAAGTTTCAGGTGGCGAATACATGTTAGCGACATGGTCCGACACAAATTTCATTTGATGCAAAGGTAAAAAAAGGAAGGGGACGCGGAAAAGAAAGAAAAACCGGTGTCGGGCCAAAAGCGGCAATTGTACGGAAAAACTATTCTTCGGAGAAACCCAGTTCGGCCGCAGCTTGTTTTAAAAAGTCGCGGGTGTAATAATCATCGTCCACCACCTGCCCGTCCCAGACCACCAGGTCGAGGTCGATGCAGCGTGGCCCGAATTTAGCCTGGCTCCGGTCGCGGCCCAGACGGTCTTCCACTTGTTTCAGGTATTGGCGGAAATCGGCGATGGGTAAATCTGTTTCGAGCTTAACTGCCCCGTTTACAAACCAGGGCTGATCGGCGATCCCGATCGGTTTTGTTTTCATCAGCCTTGAAATGTCCAACACGGTGGTTTCCTGTTTCAGGATAGTCAACATGCGTGAAATATGTTTATCCGGTTCGATGTTCGACCCGATCCCGACAATGGCGGTATGCTTGATTTTGCCATCCATTCCGCTTACCTGCCTGCTTCCATCTCGAACGATACCGATTCGGCAAAACGCAGGGCATGAGGCTTATCCACTTCAACTTTGGCCCAAACAACCCGTTCGTCTTCCATGATCATGTCCAGCAGGTTTTTAGTCAGCGTTTCCAGCAATTTAAACCTTCCGTCCTGAACGAAACTGATAATTTTTTTGGTGATGGTTTTATAATCGTATATTCCCTCCGGTTCGTCAGACAGCAAAGCTTCTTCGGGAATGATTGCCTCTATTTCGAGGTTAATCACCACATCCTGCTTGTTGACCAGTTCATCGGGATTGAACCCGATGTAGGTGCGAATGAGCAGATCTTTAACACGAATTTTTGCCATCTTTTCTTTTAAAAAATTTATCCAAGATTCTCACCTCCATCGCAGAACAACAACTGCCCGGTAAGGAGTTCATTATCCAGAATATAATCCAGGCTTTTCAGAATAGGATCCACCCCGGCCGGTTTTTTCATCGGAATATGTTTTGCCAGATTAAGCAAATAAGCCTCATCCTGATCTTCGGGAGGAAGCGTCACCCCCGGAGCAATGGCATTCACCCGGATTTCGGGGGCAAATTCAAGGGCAGCCATTTTGGTAAGTTCCCAAAGCGCCTTTTTCGACAGGCTGTACGCGGCATGGTCCGATTTGCTGCTGGTAATGCGGGTGTCAAGCATGTTGATGATCAGCCCCGATTCAACCAGCCGGCCAAACTCGCGGATCAATAAAAACGGAGCGCGGTAGTTAATCATCATCTGGCGGTCGAGCAGATCAAAATGGGTTTGCGTGATCTTTCCTTCCTCAAAAATGGAAGCATTGTTAATTAACAAGCTGAGCTCGCCGAAAATCCGGATCACTTCGGGGATCAACCCTTCCACCGCAAAAGGGTTTTGCAGGTTCGACTGGAAAAGCACAAAGGTTTGAAACTCGTACTTTTTCTGAAGTTCTGCCAGTAACTTTTCCGCGTCTTTCCCCGACTGGTTAAAATGCAGAGCCAGGTTCCAGCCACGCTCAGCCAGGTGGAGCGCCATTTCACGGCCAATACGTTTAGCAGATCCCGTTATTAATGCTGTTTTTTCCAAGATGGTTTGTTTTTCAGTTTAAGCCGACAAATTTATACACGAATAAAAAAGATAACCATTTTAAGTTAATTTCTTTCTATACCTAAACGGCTATTTTCACAATCAGTTCATTTTCGGCCACCAAAATAACTTAAAAAACATTTCACAAAAGAAAAATAAGCTTCCATGAAACCAAATTCCCCGCATTTTCGAAATAACAGGTAGATACCGTTCATTCTAAAACATACCGTCATGGAAGATAAATTAATCACCATCGCCCTGTTACCTTATTCAAAAGCTGAAATTTTACGTTCGCTTTTAGAAGCTGAAGGGATTGACTGCACCCTGGAAAACATCAACCTGATTCAGGGGGCCGTGGCCACGGGGGTGAAAGTCCGTATTTATGAAAAGGACATCAAAAACGCCTACCCGATTTTAGATCAGATGCTGGGAAAAGTGACCAGGATTAAGCAAAAATCAGAAAATACCATTCTCGTCCCGGTCGATTTTTCCAACTATTCCTTTAAAGCAGCGCTGATGGCTTTTGAGATTGCCCAAAAGCTGAAATCGAAGCTCATTTTCTACCACGTCATTCAGCAGCCCGATTTCTTTTCCATGCCTTATTCGGATGTAGTTGCCTTTAACTCGGGTTTATACGAGCATTTAAAAGAACAGGAACAACTGGCGAATAAACAATTTAAAACCTTCCTGGAAAAACTAACCGATTACATTGGGGCCAACAACTGGAAAAGCATCAAATCGGAACATATGATCAAGATGGGATACCCCGAAGACGATATCCTGTATTTTGCCGACAAACATCCGCCGCGGCTGATTGTAATGGGCATTAAAGGCCCGTCGGAAGAAAACCTGGATATTATGGGAAGCACCACGGCCGGCGTGATTTACAAGTCGAATGTCCCTGTGTTGGTCATCCCCGAAAAAGCCTCCTTGCTAAACCTGGCCTCCATGAAAAAGGTGGTGTACGCGACCAATTTTGACGAGAAGGATTTTGTTTCCATTAACAAACTGCTGGGCTTGCTGAAACCCTTTGATGTGCAGATTTCGTGCCTGCATATTGGCCGGGCCGACGAAAAAGAATGGAACGAAGCCCGGCTCGAAAGCATGAGCCAGATTCTCAAGCAAAACTACCCCGACTCCCGCTTTGATTTTACCATCATCCACGGAGATGATATTTTAACCGAGTTGGAAGAATACATTGACAAACACGAGATTGATATTCTCTCGCTGACAACCCACAAGCGGAACATGATCACCCGGATTTTTAACCCGAGCATTGCCCGCAAGATGGTCTTTCACGTGAAAACACCTTTATTGGTATTTCACTCGTAAGTCAGTTAACTAAGCTATTTAAAGCTGGCCAGTTTACTCAGGTACTTCCCGATAATGTCGAATTCCAGGTTCACCACCGAGCCTTCCTGAAAGGTGTGGAAGTTTGTGGCCTGGTAAGTATAAGGGATAATCGCCACCTGGAATGAATTGTTTTTCGAGTTAACCACCGTCAGGCTGACGCCGTTTACGGTAACCGATCCTTTTTCCACCGTCATGTAGCCTTGCTGCGCTTTGGCCTGGTCGAATTCGTATTCGAAAGTGAAATACCAGCTTCCATCGGCTTCTTCCACTTTTTTACATACGGCAGTCTGGTCGACATGTCCCTGCACAATGTGCCCGTCCAGGCGGCCGTTCATCATCATGCTGCGCTCCAGGTTTACTTTCGATCCCACTTCCAGGTAGCCCAGGTTCGACTTCAGGATGGTTTCTTTAATCGCGGTTACCACGTAGGTTTTGGCTTCCCTGTCAATGTTGACCACCGTCAGGCAAACCCCGTTGTGCGACAAACTCTGGTCAATCTTCAATTCGTCAACAAATGAACAGGTCAGGGTAAAATGATAATTTTCCTGTTCCCGCTCAATGGCTTTCACCACGCCGTATTCTTCAACAATTCCTGAAAACATGCTCTTTCGTTTTAATTTGATGCGAATTTACCGAATTCCGCCTAATCGGGAAAATTTACGCTGAAAACATTCGCGCTTTAACCCAAATGAAAAAGCGATGGCATAATCGTTCAGGCTATGACCTCACGGATCGTTCCGGCGGATGTATGACAAATTCAATTTTTTATCGCCAACTTACCTGAGACGGGATCAAAAGTCGTTCACGGGTGCTGAACAAATATTTTGGGATTTCATGAAATCTGTCGTACACCCGTTTTAACCGAAGGTGCTTTGCTTTTGATGAATCGTTATCTTTGCACGTGTTCATTTACAAACTCCCGGCGGCTGAATGCCCGCAACGGCGTTTTTTGAAACACAGCAAAGGCAGCTTGTTTGCCCGGTAGCTTTAAAAAGAAACAGATATGAGGGTAGTTATTCAACGAGTAGCTCAGGCATCGGTAACCATCAACCGGCAAGTGAAATCGGCGATTGCCGGGGGATTGTTGATTTTGCTTGGCATTGAAGACGCCGATACTGAGGAAGACATTGACTGGCTGGTAAAAAAAATCAGTCAGTTGCGTATTTTTAACGACGATGAAGGCGTGATGAACCGATCGGTGATTGAGGCAGGGGGCGAAGCCCTGGTGATTAGCCAGTTTACCTTGCACGCCAGTACCAAAAAAGGCAACCGTCCTTCCTATATCCGGGCTTCAAAACCCGATTACGCGGTACCCCTGTATGAGCAATTTATCCGGGAACTTTCCGCAAAACTCGGGAAAGAGGCCGGAAGCGGCGAATTCGGGGCGGATATGAAAGTGGCTTTGGTCAACGACGGGCCGGTAACAATCATCATCGACACAAAGAATAAAGAGTTTTAGTATTCTGCTTAACCTGAATTCCGTAACTTCGTATAAAATACAGGACATAACTATTTTACAAATGAAACAGACTGAAAATCTACCTGTTTCTCTCCCACAGGCTCAACGAATGGTGGATAACTGGATAAAAACCATCGGCGTTCGCTATTTTAGCGAGCTCACCAACCTGGCTGTACTGACTGAAGAGGTGGGCGAACTGGCGCGATTGATGGCCCGGAAGTACGGGGACCAGTCATTCAAAAAGTCGGATGAAGGGAAAGATCTGGCTGATGAAATGGCCGATGTGCTTTGGGTGCTCATCTGCCTGGCCAACCAAACAGGCGTCGATTTAAATGAAGCATTCCTGAAAAACATGGAAAAGAAAACAAACCGGGACAAAGACCGGCATCAGAATAACGCGAAACTAAAATAGAAAGCTATGACAATCCAGGCAGAGTTGGCAGCGATAAGAGCAAAGGCCGAATTGAACAAGACGAGGGATATGCAGCAACTGGCATTTTCATGCATCGATCTGACTACCCTGAATTCAACCGACACGATCAGCCAGGTGAAAGCCTTTACTGAGCGGGTAAACGATTTTGCGAATGACTATCCGACACTTCCCAATGTGGCAGCCATTTGTGTGTACCCGAATATGGTCTTCACGGCCAAGGAGACTTTAACCGTCGAGCAGGTGAAGATTGCCTCGGTAGCAGGAGGTTTTCCGGCGTCGATGACCTTTATTGAAATGAAAGTGAAAGAAGCGCGCATGGCTGTTGACCTAGGCGCCGACGAGATCGACATGGTCCTTCCGTTATGGGCTTTTCTCGACGGGAACAAACTTATTTGCCGGGAAGAGATTGCCACGGTTAAAGAAGCGATTGGCGACGCCCACCTCAAGGTCATCCTCGAAAGCGGCGTGCTGGCAGAACCCGAGAAAATTCATCATGCCGCTATGTTATCGATGGAATCGGGAGCCGATTTCATCAAAACCTCTACCGGGAAGACCAACCCGGCGGCCACTCCCGAAGCAGCGATTGTGATGTGCCATGCCATCAAAGAATTCTGGATGAAAACCGGGAAGAAAGTTGGTTTTAAACCGGCCGGAGGAATCTCGGCAAGCCAGGAAGCCATCTTATACCTCACGATTGTGAAAGAAATCCTGGGCGAGGAATGGTTGTCGCCCGAATTGTTCCGGATCGGGGCCAGCCGTTTGGCCAACAACCTGCTCAGTGAATTCTGGGCCGAGGAAGTGAAATATTTTTAACTGATATAGAGGACCGTACATGGAAAATTCAATGAATGACATCTTTAAGAAGATTGGTACCACTCAAACCCTGAGCCAGAAGATCGAACGGAATATCGAGCGTGCTATCCGCGAAAAAAAGCTTCCGATCGGATCAAAATTACCGTCAGAACGGGAATTGTGCGAAATGTTTGCCGTGAGCCGGACCGCTCTTCGCGAAGCCTTACGCCGGCTTAGCGCCCGCGGACTGATCCAGATAAAAAAAGGAAGCGGCATGGTGGTCACCAAAATCAATATGAAAGATGCTATTGATTCATTGAATTTATATTACGACTTAAAGTTTGATGTGAACCTGATCAGCCAGATTATTGAGTTGCGCCTTGCCTTTGAACCGGAGATTGCCAAAATGGCCGCCCAAAACCGTACCGAAGAAGATTTGAAAGGACTGGAAGCCAACCTGGTTGAATTTTCGAAATGCGACCCGGACAATACCCAGCTGGAATCTGACATCGATAACCGGTTTCACCTAGCAGTAGCCCGTGCAACAGGCAATCCGTTCGTGATTGTCACGATGGAACCGGTGCACAATTTGTTACCGCGCATGAGAAACTATATTTATGCCAATATTGAGGGAGAGAAGGAAATTACCCTGGGGTATCATAAAGAAATCGTCAACGCCATTCGTGAACGGGATGCCGAACGCGCCTACGATAAAATGCAGGCCCACCTGGACCGGAACATGCAGGTGTACAATAAGTTCCTGAGAAATACCTAGCGGGCTGGTCACCGGCAGTCGGCCGGTTTTTCCGTTATCCGTTTACCTGATCTTTGGCGGCTTGTGCACCCTACTCTTTTTCATTTCGCGCGGCGTGGAGCACCTTATTCACCGACCCGTGCAAAAGCAGCAGGCGGTGAGCTTTCGCTTCGTCGTATCCCAGTTCTTCCATGATCATCCTGGTGCCCCGCAGGATAAGTTTTTGGTTGGTGAGCTGCATATTCACCATTTTATTTCCTTTCACACGTCCCAGTTTGATCATCAGGGAAGTGGTAATCATGTTCAGGATCATCTTCTGCGAAGTGCCGGCCTTCATCCGGGTGCTTCCCGAAACAAATTCAGGACCGACAATCGCTTCAATCGCTACATCCACGCAGCTGGCCAACTCGGTATTCGGGTTGTTGCAGATACAACCGGTGAGCATACCATGCCCGCGGGCCCGTTTAACTGTACCGATTACATAGGGAGTCCGTCCCGATGCAGCAATACCAATCACCGTGTCCAGCTCTGTCACCTGGAACCTTTGTAACTCCTGCCATCCCAACTCTTCGTCGTCTTCAGCCGATTCAACCGCCTTACGGATGGCGTTATCTCCGCCGGCAATCAAACCGATCACCAGATCGTAGCCCACGCCATAGGTCGGCGGAATTTCAGAAGCATCGAGTATTCCCAGACGGCCGCTCGTGCCGGCCCCGATATAGAACAACCGGCCGCCTTTCTCCATGCGTTCGAAAACCCGTTCAACGAGCATTTCAATCTGAGGGATTGTCCGGTGAACAGCCGGCAGGATCTTTTTATCTTCCTCGTGGATGTTTTCAAGCAACTGCCTGACCGACATCTCCTCCAGGTTGTTGTACAATGAATCTGCTTCTGTAATATTTGTCAGGATCATGTGGATGTGACTTAATGTTGACTTTTATGGTATGCCGTTAAACCGGCAATTGGTTCCTTTAATATGATTGGATGGCTAAACCCGTAGGCCTCCGTCTGCGAAATAATGATGTCCCTGAAATGGTAGGCTACCGAGCCGGCAAACCCGATGGGATAACCGGTTATTTCAGGCAGCCTGAGTACATTACGTTCGAAAAACTCACGGAAACTTTCTTCGACCATGTTCAAACAGTAAGGTTCGTGCAGCTGTGCCGAAAGAAAGGGGGCAAAGCCGGCAAGATATTTATTGGGACGTTCTGTCCGGTAAACCCGGTTGAGAACGTCAGTCTGAACAGGAGAAAATTCCTGCTCAAACAGAAGGCGTATTGCCGGAGGCATCACCTGTTTAAAATAATCGCCAAGCAGTTTTTTCCCTAATGCGGCTCCGCTGCATTCGTCGCCAAGAATAAAACCCAGTGGCGGTACTTTTTTCGTAATGTGTATTCCATCGTAAAAACAGGCATTCGATCCGGTTCCCAGAATACAGGCAATTCCGGCTTCCCGGCCAAACAAGGCCCGCGAAGCGCCAAGAACATCCGAATGGGTTTCAACCCTGGCGCGGGGAAACAAACGGGTAAACGCTTCTTTCAGCACATTCCCTTTTTCCTGATCCACCACGCCTGCGCCGTAGAAGAAGATCTCATCCACATCACCGCCGGTCTCCGGGAAAATCTTTTCCTGCAATTCCTGGAAAATATCATCGCTGGTGCGAAAAAAAGGGTTCATTCCCCTCGTCTGGAAAGAGCTGACTTCATTGGTATGACCGATCAGCCTCCAGTCCGCCTTTGTGGAACCACTGTCTGCAATTAATCTCTTCATGGGGCAAAGATAAATAATTTTATTTCAGAAATCAGCAAACTTATAAGATGTATTACAAGTTTTGTTTTTATAATTTTAATCATTTAACTTTGGCGGTAAGCGGAATCGAGATCTGCCTAAACCGTTCCTGTCATTCAACTAAATTTAATGCTTATGATTTGCCGGGCACTCATGTTGTTTATTCTTTTTTGTCCTTATCATCTCTTTGCCTCCGGGGTCATCCGGGTTAACCAGCTGGGGTACTTTCCCGATGCTCAAAAGGTAGCGGTTTTCCTGAGCAGCGAACGGGTACCGGCCGGGCATTTTCAATTGGTGAATTGTCTTTCGGGAGAAAAGGTATTTGAAGCCTTGTCCGAAAAAAGCGATGCCTCGGTTTGGGGTATGCAAACGGCTTACCGGCTCGATTTTTCATCTTTCAGCGAATCCGGAGGTTTTTATCTTCAACTCGGAGACGCCGTTTCGCCTTCATTCCGGATTGCCTGGGATGTGTATGAAGGGACGGCTGATTTTCCGCTGCATTATATGCGTCAGCAGCGTTGCGGGTTTAATCCGTTTCTGAATGATTCCTGCCACCTGCACGACGGCATCATCGTTGATCACCCGACCCGATCGGGCGAGCGGATCGATGTGACGGGAGGTTGGCACGATGCCAGCGATTACCTTCAGTATGTAACCACTTCGGCCAATGCCGTTTACCAGATGCTGTTTGCCTGGGAACGGAATGCGGAGGTTTTTGGAGACCAATTTCAGGCCAACGGCCTGCCCGGAAGTAATGGTCTTCCGGATATCCTGGATGAAGCCCGCTGGGGGCTGGAATGGCTGCTCAAAATGAACCCGGGCAAGAATGAAATGTATAACCAGATTGCCGACGACCGCGACCACCGGGGTTACCGCCTGCCTGTGGGCGACACGGTGACTTATGGTTTGGGAAAAGCGCGGCCTGTTTATTTTGTAAGCGGAAAACCGCAAGGTTTGGGAAAACATAAAAACCGGTCGACCGGAGTGGCTTCCACGGCTGCCAAATACGCTTCGGCCTTTGCCTTGGGCGCGCGTTTGTTCCGTTCGGTCGATCCTGAATTTTCACAAAAGATGGCTATCAAAGCCCGGGATGCCTGGGCCTTTGCCTTGTCCGGCCCGGGCGTGTGCCAAACCGCCTGTGTGGTTTCGCCTTATTTTTACGAAGAAGATAATTACGTGGATGACATGCAGCTTGCAGCAGCTTCCCTGTTCCTCGAAAATGGAGGGAAGCCGTTTGAGCAGCAGGCAAAGTACTGGGGAGAACTGGAACCGGTAACTCCCTGGATGGAATTACAGCGTGCCCGTCATTATCAGTATTACCCCTTTATCAACCTGGGGCATGTATGGCTGGCGCAATCCGAAGATTCGCTTATTGCAAAACAATTCGCGGCTTTCATGAAACAGGGATTGGAAAATATCCGTCGTGCTGCAGCAGGCGACCCCTTCCGCATCGGCATCCCGTTTCAGTGGTGTTCGAATAACCTGGTTGTTGCAGCAGCCACGCAGGCGCGCCTTTACCGTCAGATTACAGGCGATGAAAGTTATCTGGAGGAAGAGTCGGCACTCACCGACTGGCTGTTGGGCTGCAATCCGTGGGGAACCAGCATGATTTGCGGACTTCCCTCAGGCGGCGATTACCCTGAACGGCCCCACTCGGCCATCACCTACCTGTTGCACCAAACGACAACCGGCGGCCTGGTCGACGGGCCTGTTTACAAAAATATTTACGAAAATCTGCGGGGTATCCATTTATTTGAAGAAGATGAATATGCTGCCTTTCAGTCGGGAAAGGCGGTGTATCACGACGATATGGGTGATTATTCATCAAACGAACCGACGATGGATGGCACCGCCAGCCTGACTTACCTGTTTTCGTCGCTCGAAAAGGAAGGGCGCGGAGCAACTGCACGGCAACATGTTGTGAAAGACAGCCAGGGCGCCATTGTTAGGATGAATCCTTCTGCAAACAAGGTTTACCTGATCTTTTCGGCGCACGATTTAAATGAAGGGGCCCCTTTTATCCGAAAGTCTCTGAAGAAAAACCGGGTGAAAGCTTCTTTTTTCTTTACCGGTAAATTTTATGCCGACCCCGAAAACCAACTTCTTGTAAAACAACTGATTGACGACGGTCACTTTCTGGGGGCACATTCGGATGGGCACCTGCTGTATGCCGACTGGAACAAGCGCGATTCGTTGCTTGTGGGCCGGGAACAGTTTGAAGCGGATTTGCAGGCAAATTATCAAAAAATGGCTGAACAGGGAATTGATATCCGCGCAGTCAGGTCATTTTTACCACCTTACGAATGGTACAACAAGACGGTGGTAAACTGGGCGCATCAGCTGGGACTGACCGTGATTAATTTCACTCCGGGTATCCGGACCAATGCCGATTATACCACTCCTGACATGCCCAATTATCAATCATCAGATGCCATTTTCAGCAGCCTGGAAAAATTTGAAAAGCATGATCCGCATGGCTTGAACGGATGCCTGATCCTGATCCATGCCGGAACCCATCCGGCGCGAACAGATAAATTTTATCACCGGCTGAATGAACTGATTAGCTATCTGAAAAAGAAGGGATATCAGCCGGATTGTCTTGCAGAGTAAAAACAGAAGAAGGATTGACAATAATTCGCGACAGACTATGAGCAGCTTACTGATTTTTATGATTATTTTTTTCTTTTTTACCCTGCTGATGGGGGTGTCTTACTTTTCGTCAAAAAATGCCACTAACGAGACTTTCTTTACCGGCAACCGGCGTTCGCCCTGGTACCTTGTCGCGTTTGGAATGATTGGCTCAACCATCTCGGGGGTCACCTTTATTTCGGTTCCCGGCGAAGTTGGAAATACGGCCTGGACGTATTTACAGTTCCTGCTGGGAAATTTTATCGGGTACTGGGTGATCGCACTGGTGCTGATTCCTTTGTATTACAAGCTGAACCTGGTTTCTATTTACACCTACCTCGACCAGCGTTTTGGTATCCGTTCGTACAAAACCGGAGCCTTCTTTTTTCTGGTGTCGCAAACCATCGGCGCCTCATTCAGGTTATACCTGGCAGCCGGTGTTTTACAGATTGCCTTTTTTGATGCCTTGGGAATTCCCTTCTGGCTGACTGTTTTTTTAACCCTGCTGCTGATCTGGGTGTACACGTTTCGGGCCGGCATCAAAACCGTGGTATGGACCGATTCCCTGCAAACATTTTTTATCCTGGGAGCCATTGGCGTAACCATCTGGGTGATTTCCATGCAACTCAACCTGGGAATCGGAGAGATGATCGCTACGGTAAGTGATCATCCGTTCAGCCGGATTTTTGACTGGAACTGGCAGTCGAAAACCAACTTTGTCAAGCAATTTGCCGCCGGCCTGGGAATTGTTATCGTGTTGAACGGGCTGGATCAAAATATGATGCAAAAGAATCTCACCTGCAAAACCCGGCAGGATGCCCAAAAAAATATCTTCTGGTTTAGCTTCGCCTTCATCATTGCCAACCTGTTTTTTCTTTGCCTGGGGGTGTTGCTGTATTATTTTGCCCAACAAAAAGGAATTAGCCTGCCCGGCAGGAGCGACGACTTGTACCCGATGCTGGCGATGCAGCATTTCGGAACGCTCGCCGGGGCCTTGTTCCTGCTGGGAATCCTGTCGGCCGCGTACTCCAGCGCCGACTCTGCTTTAACCGCCCTGACCACATCCTTTTGCATCGACTTACTGAACCTGAAGGCTGATTCACCCAACAGTAAACCGGTCCGGTTTAAAGTCCACATCGGCTTTACCCTGGTGATGTTCCTGGTCATTGTTTTGTTTAGGATCATCAATAACGACAGTGTTGTGACTGCTGTTTTCCGCGTTGCCGGATACACCTACGGACCTTTGCTGGGCCTCTTTGCCTTTGGCATCCTGATGAAACAACAGGTAAAAGACCGATTTGTGCCCTACATTTGTTTGCTCTCACCGGCGCTGAGTTACGTAATCGCCGCCAATTCCAAAAGCTGGTTGGGCGGCTACGAATTTGGGTTTGAGTTGTTGCTGATGAACGGCCTGATCACATTTGTTGGACTGCTGATCTTCACGAAAAGCAACAAAATGCAAAACCCATGACCGGCGACCAGTCATTTTTGTCTTACGACTTACGACTTACGACTAATTACTTACGACTTCTTTTTATGACAAAACTCTTTTCTATCCTATTGATTTTGACTGCCTCGGCGAGTATTAGCCGGGCTCAGTTTGACCCCGAAAAACTCCTGGACCATCCCTGGGTCGATTCGGTCTATCATTCGCTGACGCCTGACCAGCGGATTGCCCAGTTGATCTGGGTTTACGCTGCTGCAAACCACGATGTCGACGCTCAGTTCAAACTGGCAGAACAAATCAAAAAATATAACCTGGGGGGAGTTATTTTTTTCTCAGGCGATCCTGAAAAACAGGCCCGGCTGACTAACCTTTACCAATCGGCCGCCCGGACCCCTTTGTTTATCGCGATGGATGCCGAATGGGGAGTCGGGATGCGTCTTCCCGGAGTCATTTCTTTTCCGTATCAAATGATGATGGGAGCTTCGTCCGATCCGGAGCTGATCAGGCAGGCAACTGCCGAAATGGCCCGACAGATGAAACGTTTAGGTGTTCAGGTAAGCCTTGGCCCGGTAGCTGATATCAATACCGAGCCGCTGAACCCGATCATCGGCATGCGGTCGTTCGGCGAATCGCCTCAGCAGGTAACTGCTTATGCCCTTGCATATATGCAGGGACTGCAAGAGAACGGGATCATGGCTGTAGCCAAACATTTTCCGGGACACGGCGACACCCGAACCGATTCGCACCTGACTTTACCCCGGGTTCCGTGGTCGCGCGAACGGCTCGACTCCACCGAACTGTATCCTTTTCGCCGGTTGGCAAGGCAAGGGATCGCCGGCCTGATGACTGCCCACCTGAATGTACCGGCCCTGGACCCGCAAGATGGGATACCTGCCAGCTTATCGCCTAAAATTATTCAGGGAATTATCCGCGACGAATGGCAATACCGGGGATTGGTGATTACCGATGCCATGAACATGGCCGGAGCGCTCTCGTTTGGCAAAGCCGGCGAAATTGAAGCGCTGGCGCTGAAGGCCGGAAATGATGTCGTGGAATTTCCGAAAGACCCGGAACTGTCGATCGCTGCAATTAAAAAAGCGTTGGAAAATAACAATATTACCTGGGACGAGATCAACCGGAAATGCCGGCGGGTACTGGCTGCCAAATATTGGGCCGGACTGCATCAGCTGAAACCCGTAGAATTGCCCCGTCTGACCGAAGATCTTAACGCGCCGCCGGTTGAACTGGCCAAGCGCCGCCTGATTGAAGCTTCGTTGACCTTACTGGAAAATCAGGACGAAATCATTCCGTTAAAAAAACTGGACACCTTAAAAATTGCTTGTCTGTCGGTGGGTAGCGAGTCGCTGACTCCCTTTCAGCGGATGCTGGCCAATTATGCCCCGACGACTCCTTTTAATCTTCATGAAAATTTTTCGGATGATGAACTGAACAGGCTGAAGGAACAACTGAATGATTATAACCTGGTGATTGCCGGTTTTCATTTATACGAAAGCAAAGGACGCAAATCCATGCAGGTGGGAAACTTACAGCGGTTAAAGCCGGAACGTCCTTACGGAATGACTGATGCCACGGAAGCCTTGCTTGCCTATCTGGCCCATGAGAAAACGGCCATTGAAGTCTTATTTTCGAGTCCGTATGCCCTGGCCGAAGTTCAGAATTTCGGGAAACCTGCCGGCCTGGTCATGGCTTTCCAGAATGATTCCCTGGTTCAGGAACTGGCAGCCCAACTGGTTTTCGGTGGAATCGGTACTTCCGGAAAACTACCGGTCAGCCTGGGCAGCTATTATGCGATGGGCGACGGTTATGCCATTGCCCAGCCTGTCCGTTTGAAATATACCATCCCGGAAGAAGCGGGCATAAACTCGTTCCGTCTTACTGCACGCATTGATTCCATTGTGGAAGACGCCCTGCACCAAAAAGCATTCCCCGGATGCCAGGTATTTGTTGCCAAAGACGGAAAAGTTATCTTTCAGAAGGCATACGGATATCATACATTCGAACAACGGGTTCCGGTCCGGACAGACGATCTGTACGATCTGGCCTCGGTGACAAAGATCAGCGGGGGCTTACCCGCCATATTGAAGTTATACGACGAGGGAAAGATCGAACTGGATCAGCCGGTAGCTAACTATTTCCCTGATTGGAAAAAGCGGTTCTTTCATCCGTCTGATAAGAATGATATCACGGTTCGCGAATTGTATGCCCATCAGTCGGGGCTGGTTCCATTTATTGGCTTCTGGAAGAAAACCCTGAAAGATGGCGGGCTATCTGCGAGGTGGTATAGCCTTCAGGCTGATGAAAAACATACTCTGTGTGTGGCGCCGGGCATGTATCTCAACAACCGCTTCCCAAAGATTGTCAACCGTGAGATCAGGAAAACTCCTTTAAAAAACCGTGGTCGTTACGTGTACAGCGACTTACCGCTGGTCATTACACCGCAGATTGTGGAATATATTACAGGAGTTGATTTTAACAGTTTTGTGGAAAACCATTTCTATCGCCCGCTTGGAGCCGACGCTTTAACGTACAATCCGCTGGAGCGTTTTTCCCGCGACCGGATCGTTCCGACCGAAGACGACCGGTATTATCGTTTTCAATTAGTACAGGGTACCGTTCATGATGAATCGGCTGCCGTACTGGGAGGAATCTCAGGAAACGCGGGTCTCTTTGCTTCGGCCAATGATCTCGCCAAACTGATGCAACTCTATCTTCAAACGGGAACTTACGGAGGAGAATCTTATCTGAGCGAGGCCACGATGAAAGAATTTACTCGGGTACAGTTTCCCGGAAACAATAACCGGCGGGGGCTTGTATTCGACAAACCCCTGCTGGACAATGCCAAAGTTGACCCAAAAAAAAGTTACCCCTGTCCCGGGGCCGGCCCCGAAAGTTTTGGACACTCCGGTTTTACCGGAACCTTTGTCTGGATTGATCCGGTCCATCAACTCAGTTATATTTTTCTCAGTAACCGGGTTTATCCCACCCGCGATAACAATAAGCTGGGCGAACTGAATGTACGGACCAATATCCTTCAGGCGCTGTATGACGAAATAAATGCAGACGAATGGTAACGGCGCCTGAAATGATCTTCATCCAATGACCTGAGTAAAAACAGAATGTTCAGCACAATAGGTCATCCAATCTCAATCAACCGTTAAAAACAAAAGAATGTCATACTTCTTTTTTAAGTTTTGTTCTATTTTTATTTTCTTGTTTTTACAATCAAGACAATGAGGCAATTATAATAATCCTTATTTCTGAAGCTAACCTTTGTTCTTTTCGCTTTACTATGTAGGAACCCGCTTGTAAAGAAGATGTTGAGAAATATCAAAAAAATAACATGTAATACATCTTACTAATTAAAATTATTTCATAACTTAGATGCTGTCTTTATTATGAGATAAACTCTTTAACAAGGGTTTGTATTTTGGAATGTAGTTAAAATGAAATAGATGTATGACATATGTCAGTCATATGTGCAATTCCATTCTTACGGATATTTATTTTGATTAAACTTTTCACTTTTCAAAATCTCTCTACTATGAAAAAAGGCTTATTACTTATTTTACTATGGTGCCTGATCATTCCACCGGTCATGGCACAAAGGCGGACTATTTCCGGGTTGGTTACGGAAAAGTCGACAAACGAACCGCTCCCGGGGGTGACAGTCATCGAAAAAGGGACTTCCAATGGAACAGTCACCAATCTCGATGGCGAGTTTAATCTCTCTGTTAATGTTGGCGCTACCTTACAATTTAGTTTTATCGGGATGCAAACTCAGGATGCTGTGGTAGGTAACCTTTCCATGATCCATGTTGCGCTCGAGTCGGTTGTTTCGCAGGTCGACGAGATTGTAGTGGTTGGCTACGGAACGCAAAAGAAAGCCAACCTGACCGGGGCGGTTGCGTCGGTCGACACAAAAGTTCTGGAGGCCAGACCTATTGCAGACGTTGGCCGCGGACTCCAGGGAACAACGGCCGGGCTTAATGTTGTTATACCAAGCGGAGAAATCGGATCGGACCCGATTATGAAGATTCGGGGGCAGTTAGCATCACTGAGGGGAGGATCATCTCCGTTAATTTTGTTGGACAACGTAGAAATTCCTTCGATACAAATGGTAAATCCGGATGACATCGAGTCCATCTCCATATTAAAAGATGCAGCTTCTGCCTCTATCTACGGAGCAAAGGCAGCCTTTGGAGTCGTATTGATAACGACAAAGAAAGGAGCTAAAACCGAAAGTATCAACGTTTCGTATTCCGGAAATTTATCGTTTCAGAATATTTCCAAGAAAATGGAGATGGGACGGCTCGATGCTCTGGAATACACGCTTCACGCTTTTGAACGTGTAGGCGGCACATCGGCAGGTGCGTTTTGGCATGTTACCCGTGAAGGTTACGAAAAAGCTAAAACATGGCAGGAGAAATGGGGAGATGTTGTAAAACCCAATGATCCGATGTTGTATGGCCGCGACTGGTATGTAGATGCCAACAACCGTAAAATCGGTTTAAGGACTTATGACCCCTATGATTATATGATCAAAGAGTGGACTCCTACCCAAACGCATAACTTGTCGGTGAACGGAAAGAACGGAAAGACCGACTACAACGTTAGTTTTGGGTATTTGGATCAGTCAGGCATCATCAAACCGGCCAAACATGATGATTTCAAGCGTTATAACGGAGCAATCCGTTTGGTAACAGAAGTCAACAGCCTGCTGAAAGTTCATGCCGGAACGATGTATTCCAAACGATCAAAAAGATATCCGTATGCGACCAATTCAACAACTGCCGACCCCTGGTTATACCTGTATCGCTGGGGACCAACCTATCCCATGACAACAGAAGACGGCGATCCGCTCCGAAGCCCCGTATCTGAGATGGAACAGGCGAATACTGCATTTCAGGAAACCAATTACACGAGTCTTAACGGAGGGTTTACCATCACGCCGCTAAAGGATTGGAATATTAATTTTGACTATACCCATGCGAATCAGGAATATATCAATAAAAGACCGGGAACACGTTTTACCTCCCGAAATACATGGACAGCTGCTATTCCAAAGAATGATGAAAACGGTAACCGGATCTATGTTAATGACTCAGGTGACGTTGTCTCTTCAACAACCGCAGGAGCTATGCCTGCTTATCAGTTAAATATGGAAACGTATACCGCAGTTGGAGCTAACCCGGACCATGTATATCGTTATGCCGGAAACAGCCAACGAAATACGCTAACCATTAATACCACATACGATCTGAATATCAACGACATACATCAGATAAATTTGATGATGGGTATAAACAGGGTTGGCTATGAAAGTGCTTACAATTGGTCTCAGATTACTCAACTAATTGATTACGGGAATCCTCAGTTTGATTTGGCCACAGGAACTCAAACAGCAAGCGGTGGTGAGTATTGGGAATCTCAGTTAGGTTTCTTTGGACGCATCAATTATAATTACAAAGAAAAATATTTGCTGGAAGCTAATCTAAGGTACGACGGCACTTCAAAGTTCCCATCGGACCTCCAATGGCGTTGGTTCCCTTCTTTCTCGGCCGGTTGGCGCATGAACGAAGAACCATGGATGGAATGGGCCAAACCAGCACTGAGCGCATTAAAATTCCGGGGGTCGTGGGGCACAATCGGCGACCAAACCGTTCCCAATAATCTGTATGTCTCCATGATGAGTGGTTCCTATAACAACTGGATCATCTCCAATGCGAAACTTTATCAGTTTGGTACCCCGAGCGCAGTTTCACCATCCGTTACCTGGCAGGATATTACCACGCTTAACCTGGGCTTCGATACCCGGTTTTTTGACAATGAATTTGGGATAACATTCGACTGGTTTAAACGTGACACCGAAAATATGATTGTTCCGCAAGAGGGTATTCCTGTCACTTATGGCGCAGTAGCTCCTCAAAGTAACTATGGATCATTGAGGACAAAGGGTGTCGAAATTCAGCTTGACTATAACCATCGTTTTCAAAGCGGCTTAGGAATTAATTTCGTGGCAACTTTTGCCGATACCAGAACCCGGATTACGGCATATGGCTCCACAAATAGTATTGACTCGTGGTATGTAGGCAAAACCTATGGTGAGATCTGGGGTTATGAAACTGACCGCTTGTACCAAAAAGATGATTTTGAATATGGTACCGATGGGAAATTAATCACGGTAACTTCTGCAGACGGCTATACTGTAAATAAATTATCCGATTCAGATGCGGCTACTCAGGGCCGGCTGCAATCAGGAAACTTCCGGTTTGGACCTGGCGATGTTAAGTTTAAAGATTTAAACGGTGACGGTGTCATCAATCCGGGGAACAGGTTGGTAAAGAATGCTGACGGAGAACCCGATTACGGAGACTTAAAGGTTATTGGGAATTCGACTCCGCGTTACGAATATGGCTTACGTGCAGGAGCCGATTATAAAGGCTTCGATGCTTCTGTTTTCATACAAGGTGTAGGGAAACGCGAGGTTTGGGGTGACGGCTTCCTGGCAATCCCGGGTTATAACTCGGCCGATGGCGCCATGCCCCAGGCAATCGCCGGTAACTTCTGGAAAGAAGACCGAACCGATGCATTCTATCCGGCTCCTTACAATATGGCCGGAAGTAGCACAACTTTAAACATGCAGGTGCAATCCAGGTATTTGCTCAACATGGCCTATCTGAGGATTAAAAACATCACGGTGGGGTATACCTTGCCTGATGAAGTTTCAAAGAAGATTTATGTTGACAGATTCCGTATTTACGCGGCTCTGGAGAACTTCTTTACATTCGACCACCTTCGTGACCTTCCTGTTGATCCCGAAGAAATAGCCGGTTATTCGATGTGGAACGACACGAACTATAACTTGAGCCGAACGGGTGTTGGTGTTCCGACTTTCAAGAGCGCTTCAGTTGGTATTCAGTTAAATTTTTAAACTAAAAAAATCATGAAAAGATATTTGTCAATCCTACTATTTACCGTTGCGCTTGTTCTTGGCGGATGCGACGACTTTCTCGACAGGCCGTCGTTGACACAAATGAGCGATGACACCTACTGGACAAATGAAAATAATCTCCGCTTGTTTGCAAATGGATTTTATTCCAATTATTTCGTAGGTTACAATGCAATCTGGGGAGTTGATTATGCACCTCTTCGCGGTTACTATTTCTCTGACGACGTAACCTCTTCCGGAAAACAAACCGGATTTGAAACCCAGGCGCCTGCTTCCAGGGCGTCAACTTCAGAAACAGCAGCATGGCTGACAACCTATGCGGGGCCTACCTGGAATTTTGTTTGGGTGCGAAAATCAAATTTATTCCTTGAACGGATTGAGGCGATGAAAGATGTTTACCTCACCACCGGAGAATATCAGCATTGGAGCGCAGTGGCCCGTTTCTTCCGGGGATACGAATACAGCCGTTTGGTGAGTGTGTTCGGCGACGTACCTTATTATGACCGGACTCATGAGGAATATGAACTTGATCAGCTATATAAAGACAGAGACAACAGAAACATGGTTATGGATAAAGTATACGATGATTTTGTATATGTTCTCGCCAATATCCGGGAATCAGATGGGAATGTCCAGTATCTGAACAAGTATATTGCAGCTGCTTTTATATCCCGTTTTATGTTATTCGAAGGTACCTGGCAAAAATATCATCTGAATAATGCCGAAAAAGCACAAAAATACCTGGAACTGGCTGTAAGCGCTGCAGATTTCGTGATAGCTTCGGGCAAATATTCATTCACAAGTGATTTCCGTTCCTTATTCGGCTCGCAGGATTTGGCCGGAAACAAAGAGGTAATCCTGTACCGCCATTACGATGCAGCATTAGGGGTAACACACCATGTTGCTTCGTATTCGAACATAACTGAAAGTCAGAATCCGGCTCCAAATTTAAGTCTGGCAAAAGCATTTATTTGCAACGACGGAAAACCATATCAACTATCGGAGATTCCGAATGCAGACAAACTGGATATCACGAATGTAGTTGCCACACGGGATCCTCGTTTTGAGGCCACCTTTTGGGATGCACCCAAGAAAGAAGCATCGACTTTACTTTATGCCTGTAAATTTATTGACCGGGTTGGAGTGACTTACTACGGAAAAACTTACCCGTCCATCTATGGTTCAAACACAAATACCAACGATGCGCCGGTAATCCGTTTGGCCGAAGTGGTTTTAAACTGGGTTGAAGCAAAAGCAGAATTGGCAACGATGGGTGGAACTGCCGTCACGCAAGCCGATCTTGATGCCTCCGTCAATGCAATTCGCAACCGCCCGCTGGATGCAACTGCAATTGCAAAAGGAATTGCGAAAACAACTCCTTTAATGCTCGCAAACATGCCTGACGATCCCGCCCGCGATCCTGATGTTCCAGTGCTTTTATGGGAAATACGCAGGGAACGCCGCATGGAGTTTGTCTATGAACACACCCGTTTAATGGATATTAAAAGATGGAAAAAGATTAATTATATGGATGGCGCAATAAAAACCGATAACCTGCTTGGCTTGTGGATTGATTTTCAAGCCGAGTTCACGGAATGGTTAGTCGAAGCAAAAGTAAATAAGCTCAAGGTCAAAAAGGCCGACGGAACCATTGTCACCTACAATGGTACCAATGCTGCCGATATGGTCGGGTACTACATCCCTGAAAATGTTTCCAACAGAGACGCCTTTACCGACCGGGTTTACCTTGCCCCGGTAGGAAATACGCAGATCAGCGAGTACCTGGACAAAGGTTACACACTAACTCAGACTCCCGGCTGGAATTAAACAGAACGTTCTTCCCGTATTTCGTATATAGTAAAGAGGCTGCTGCAGGCATGTTGCAGCCTCTTTTTAAAATTTATACAAATGAAATCTTTATTTTGGATTTTGGGTCTTTTTCTGATACTGATCCTATTGCCCAATTGTGTTTCTGAGAAAATAACCGATACCTCCGGTGAGGTTATTTCCGGTGCCGCCCGTACCGACATCTATCTCCCCCTGCTGAACGATAAACGGGTAGGCTTGGTGGTGAATCAGACTTCGGTCGTCGATTCGGTTCATCTGGTTGACTTTCTTTTGTCAAAAAAAGTAAACATTACCGCTATTTATGCACCCGAACATGGTTACAAGGGAACCGTTGAGCGCGGAGAATATATCGAAAGCTCAATCGATTCCGTAACCGGTATCCCTGTTTTCTCCATTTACGGGAGAACACGTAAACCAGCCCCTGAAATGCTGCGGGGGATTGATGTGATGCTATTCGACATACAGGATATCGGCGTCCGGTTTTTTACGGTTGTATCGACCATGAGCAATGTAATGGAAGCTTGCGCAGAAAACGGAATTCAGGTGATTATTCTTGACCGCCCCAATCCCTTGGGATATTATGTAGACGGGCCGGTGATGAAACCTGAATTCACCAATTTCATCGGACTGCATCAGGTGCCGGTGGTGCACGGCCTGACTTTGGGCGAATTCGCGATGATGATCAACGGAGAAAGCTGGCTGAAAGATTCGGTGAAGTGTGACCTGGAGGTTATACCTGTTAAAAACTACACCCACGCCACCAGGTACCAATTACCGGTTGTCCCGTCACCAAATTTGCCGGACATGAAGTCTGTTTACCTTTACCCGATGGTCTGTTTCTTTGAAGGGGCCGAGGTAAACGAGGGCCGGGGAACCTTTAAGCCTTTTCAGCAATTTGGTGCCCCCTGGTTCACACCCCGCGATCATGCCTATGTTCCGGTATCGATCCCGGTGCTGGCCTTTCATCCTAAGTTTGAAAACGATACCTGTTACGGTTACGATCTGTCAGATAGCTCGTTGGAAGAACTTCAGGATATCCGGCAAATCCAGTTGAAATATTTGATCGAATTTTATCAGAAATGCCCTGACAAAGAAGCTTATTTTACCAGTTTTTTTGAAAACCTTGCGGGTTCAGATACTTTACGAAAACAGATTATAGCCGGACACACCGAAGAACAAATCAGGGAAAGCTGGAACGATGACCTTCAGAATTATAAAGAGATGAGAAAGAAATACCTGCTGTACGATGAAACAGCAGGCACAGAACAATAAGTCATGAAACACACCGGATTCATTTTATTCATCTTCCTGTTTATTTGCAGCGCGCAATCCCAACCCATCCGTTTTGCCCACGTGACCGACATCCATATCGGAAGCAGCACTTCGGTGGAAGACCTGGAACTCACCATCAACGATATCAACGCGCAGGAAGAAATCGATTTTGTGGTTCTTTCGGGCGACATCACTGAATTTGGTTCCGACGAGGAGTTGCGGGAAGCCCGGGAGCTGATCGACCAACTGAACAAACCGTGGTACATTGTTCCCGGAAACCACGACTCCAAATGGTCCGAAAGCGGCAACAACAGCTTCGTGCGGATTTTTGGCTACGAAGAATTTTCATTTGAAAAGAATGGCTATCGGTTTATCGGGACGGCAAGCGGTCCGAACATGCGCATGGCCCCAGGACTGGTTCCCCGCGAACAGATTGTTTTTCTCGACTCGGTATTGACCAACTTGTCCGACCCGGACCAACCGGTTATTTTTGTCAACCACTATCCGCTTGACGAATCACTCTCGAACTGGCACACAATCATTGACTTGTTGAAGACGGGAAACATTCAGGCCACTTTATTGGGACACGGACACCAGAATAAGTTGTTCCATTTTGAAGGTATTCCCGGAATCATGGGCCGCTCTAACCTGCGGGCAAAGGCCGATACCGGCGGCTACAACCTGGTAACCATTGCCCGCGACACGCTGTTTTACGCCGAACGGGCCCCCGGTGGAAAAACCCGGCCGAACTGGTGTGAAGTCCCGCTTAAAAACCACCACTTTGCCCGCGACACCACCCGCTGGCCCCGCCCCGATTACACAGTGAACAAACAGTTCCCCAACGTAAAAACCGTTTGGGAAATTCAGGACAGCAGCGATATTGGAACTGCCATCAGCAGTTCGGGCCATATCGCCGTTTATGCCAACACCAAAGGCGAAGTTGTTGCTCTCGATCAAACAAGCGGGGGAAAAATGTGGAGCTTTCAAACTTCAGGAAAAATCTACTCCACGCCGGCCATTGCCAAAAACCGCGTCGTCTGCGCCTCAACCGATCAATCAATTTATTGTCTCAACCTGAAAGACGGGAAGCTTCATTGGGCTTTCCCAACCGGAAAGGCGATTGTTGCTTCACCCGTCATCGAAAAAAATTCGGTTTATATCGGATCGTCCGAAGGGATCTTCCGCTCAATCGACCTGCCATCGGGAAAATTGAACTGGGAGTTTGCAGAAGTGAAAAACTTTGTGGAAACCCGTCCGTTGGTTTACGGCGAATTGGTTTATTTCGGCTCGTGGGGAAACACTTTTTACGCCTTGAATAAAAACACCGGCCAGTTAGCCTGGACACGCGAAAAATATTCCAACCGGATGTTATCGCCGGCCGCGGCGTGGCCGGTTGCAGCAAACGGTAAAATTTTCATTGTTGCCCCCGACCGCCATATGACCGCGTTTGATGCGAAAACCGGCGCAGAAATTTGGGACTCCGGCCAGTACACCTGCCGCGAGTCGATCGGTATCTCGGCCGACGGGGAACTGGTTTATATCAAAAACATGAATGAAGGCAATGTGGATGCTTTTTGTACAAACGCCAATGAACAAAAACTGGCTTGGGAATGCAAAGCAGACCTCGGCTACGAAATAGCCCCCTCGCCTATCACCGAAGCCGGCAACCTGGTGTTTGTACCGACAAGCTCCGGAATGGTTTACGCCATTGACAAAACCACTCACTCGGTGAGTTGGAAATACAAAGTTTCGAACGCGCTGGTCAATTACATCCTTCCGGTCGAAAACCGCAAAGTGCTGGTATCGGTGCTCGACGGCAAAGTGGTATGCCTTCAGTATTGAGCTTTTTATAATTTCGCAGAAAGAAAACCGATCATGAAAAACTTATTCCGCCTGCCCATTCTTTTACTTTTTGTTTCTCTTTTTTGGATAAGTTGTTCATACAACCGACTGGATTCGCAAGCCAACGAAATCGTCGTAAAAATAAACCAACAGTTTGCTCCCGATCCTCGGGTCGCCATTTTCGATATTGATCTTTCGGCAAGCTCCGGAAAGCTGGTACTTCAAGGGAAAACAAGCTTGCCGCTAGCTATTCAGGCGCTAAAAGACAGTTTGGCTTCTTTTAACGTTGAAATTGTTGATTCGGTAGTTGTTTTGCCCGATGTTTCCGTGGGCGAAAAAACCTGGGCACTTGTAGCCTTATCTGCCGGCAACATGCGTACTGAGCCGAATCACGCGGCAGAAATGGCTTCGCAATTATTAATGGGCACGCCTGTCCGCATCCTTCAGCAAAGAAAAGGCTGGTACCTCGTGCAGTCGCCCGACAAATACATTGGCTGGTGCGAAAACAGCACGCTGAGCACCCTGACCGAAAGCGAGTGGACCGCGTGGAAACACAGCAACCGGTATATTTATCTCAGAAAAGATGGTTTGCTTTTCGAAAAAGCAAACGAAACAAGCGAAGTGGTTTCCGATCTTGTTTTGGGCGACTTGTTTGTTGTGATATCGGCGGAAAAACATTTTTTGCAGGCGCTGCTTCCCGACGGCCGGAAAGGTTTTGTTAATGAAAGCGATTGTTTGTCGTTTTCTGAATGGAAAAATGTTGTTCCGCAGGCAGAGCAAATCATCGCAACAGCAGCCACGCTGAAAGGCAGTCCGTACCTGTGGGGCGGCACGTCATCAAAAGCGGTTGACTGCTCGGGATTAATCAAAACAGCCTGGTTTTCGCAAGGGGTCATCCTCGCCCGCGATGCCTCGCAACAAGCCCGTTTTGGCGAAATATTAAATGTCGATGATATAAACTCGTTTGAACCGGGCGACCTGTTGTTTTTTGGAAGAAGTAAAGAACGGGTTTCGCACGTCGCTTTGTATATCGGGACCGGAAAGTACATTCATGCTTCCGGAATGGTGCGGATCAACAGCCTGAACCCGCAAGACCCCGATTTTTCGGAATTTAACCGGAACCGGCTGGTGTCGGCAGGCCGCGTATTCAGTCAACTGAATACCGATGGGATTACACAGGTGAAAGACCACTCCTGGTATTCCGATTAGGAAAAAAACAATCAAACCAAAATGAAACACAACGTGAAACAAACACGAAGAAACTTTATAAAGACAGGAAGCCTGACCGCACTTGCCGGGTGGGCAGGAATTCGAACCAGTTTTGGAAATATGAAAAAAGAAGAGAAAAGGAAGGCAGGAAAAGGGTTGGAACTGCGATTCAAACCATACGAATTGCAACTAAAACACGCCTTCACCCTGGCAGGCAGTTCGCGGTCGGCAACGCCGGTGATGCTGACCGAAATTGAGTACGATGGGATCATTGGTTACGGTGAGGCTTCCATGCCGCCATACCTGGGCGAAAGCCACGATACAGCGGCGAAGTTCCTGTCATCGCTCAACCTGGGCCAGTTTAACGATCCGTTCCAATTGGATAAAATCCTGGACTATGTTGATGCCCTGGCGCCGGGGAATTGTGCGGCAAAAGCATCGGTCGATATCGCCTTGCACGATTTGCTGGGCAAGATCATGAAACAACCCTGGTATAAAATATGGGGGTTCGATCCGGCAAACACGCCCGATACTTCGTTTACGATTGGCATTGATACGCCGGAGGTGGTTCGCCAAAAAGTAAAGGAGGCTTCAGCTTTTAAAATTCTGAAGGTGAAACTCGGCCGCGACAATGATCAGCAAATGATTGAAACCATCCGGCAGGAAACCGGTGTTCCCCTGTGTGTCGATGTGAACCAGGGATGGACCGACCGGCAAATGGCGCTGGATATGATTCACTGGCTAAAAGAGAAAGGGGTGGTTTTTGTGGAACAACCCATGCCTAAAGCCGCCATTGAGGATATGGCCTGGCTTATGCAGCACAGCCCGCTTCCCACGATTGCCGATGAAGCCTTGCAACGACTGGATGATGTTCAAAAAGCACATGGAGTTTATTCGGGCATCAACATCAAACTGATGAAATGCACCGGCATGCGCGAAGCCCACAAAATGCTGACACTGGCCCGTTCGCTAAACATGAAAGTGATGATTGGGTGCATGACGGAGACTTCCTGCGGAGTTTCGGCGGCCGCTCAACTCTCGCCTGCCGCAGATTGGGCCGACCTGGATGGCAACCTGCTCATTTCAAACGACCTGTACGAAGGTATCCGGATTATCGGCGGGAAAGTGACTTTGAGTGACAAACCGGGAATCGGGATCGAAAAATTAACAAGCGCAGGTTGATCCCTGTTTTTGACGATCGGCACGCGGCGTTGCTTATTTCTTTCGGGTCGTGATGTAGTTGACCAACTCAACCATGGCGTCGCGGGCTTCCGACGGAGGAAATTCGTTTAGCTTCGAAACGGCCTGGTCGCGGTAAAAGTTCATTTGTTCGGTGGCATATTCCAGTCCGCCCCGTTCAACAACCAGCCTGACCAGTTCCTGCACTTTGGCGGTATTCTTATTTTTCTTTTTCACTTCCTGCAAAATGCGTCTTTTTTCCTTTTCGCCCGAATTACTAAGAACGTACAATAGCGGAAGGGTGATTTTCTTTTCTTTGATATCGTTGCCGGTTGGTTTCCCGAGTATTCCTTTTGCCTGGTAATCAAAAATATCGTCTTTAATCTGGAACGCAATCCCGGCGTCGATCCCAATCTCAAACATCCGCTCAATCACATCCTGGTCGTCGGTAACCGATGCAGCGCCAATGGCCATACTGGTAGCAATCAGCGAGGCCGTCTTTTTGCGGATAATTTCAAAGTACGTGTCGTAATCAATGTCCAGTTTGCGGCTTTTGCGTAGTTGCAGGATCTCGCCTTCGCTCATGTCTTTCACCGACCTGCTGATCAGCTGTAAAAAATTGTATTTGTTATTGTCAAGGTTGAGCAGCAGGCCTTTGGCCAGAATGTAATCGCCCACCAACACGGCCAGTTTGTTTTTCCACAAGGCGTTAATTGAAAAGCTGCCGCGACGCTCGTACGACTCGTCCACTACATCGTCGTGAACCAGGGTGGCCGTATGCAACAGTTCGATGGAGGAAGCCGCCATGTAAGTCGATTCGTTGAACCCGCCATGCATTTTTGCCGAAAGAAAAACGAACATCGGCCGCATTTGCTTGCCTTTTTTTCGCAGGATGTAGTTGATAATTACCGACAACAAAGGGATATCGCTCTGAATCGTTGACCGGAAGTAATCTTCGAATTTTTTTAGTTCTATGTTAACCGGAGCCGTAATGATATCCTTTGAGGTCATATTTTGTCATTTTCAACTATTCAAAAATAGTAATTTATCTTAGTTTTGCAGCTTAATTGGTTAAGCCGGCGACCAATAAATGATCTAATCTCAGAAATCGGCTGACACGCAGAGAACGAATGGCTTGTCTAAATTAAAATTGATCTAAACAACAGGATAGTTGTAAACTTTTCTTTTAGAAGAAATTAAATAGTTATATATTTGCATTTCATTTAAACGATTCAGAATGATGGCTATACAGGAATTAGATATTGACCAGTTAGATATGGCTGCAAACATGTTGAAGGCAATTGCCCATCCCATGCGTATAGCCATTTTAAAACACCTTGAAGGCGGAAGAAAACTGACGGTAACCGAAATTCACGAATTACTGGGGATTGAACAATCGACCACCTCTCACCACCTGGGGATTTTAAAAGACAAAGGCGTATTATGCTCGCGCCGGGAAGGGAAAAACACGTTTTATTACCTGAAACACGACGTATTAAGCCAGATTGTTGATTGCCTGCAACGCTGCACCTGCGGCGAATAAATCAACGGCTGAAACCGACCAGGAAACCATTCAGAAGAACTTATCTTTGATTATTCCCTTGCTCAACCGGAATATTCTATGACCCGACAATAGTCAGAATGACTTTGGCTCTGTTGTTGCTTAATGATCAATACCTTTAATTTTTTTTTTGCTCAGGGTCAAATCGTGATGAATAAGTTTAACTTTGGAACGGTGTGAATTTCTTAACCTAACTCTTGAAAAGAAACCAGTATGAAAATGGAGCTGAGTAAAGATACATTTGAAGAAAACAGAGAGACGGAGCTCGATTCGATCCAAAAGCTAAATAATGGTGACCCCAAGGCATTAAAACTTTTTTTTGATGGCTTTTATCCTTCGGTTTGCGTTTATGCCATTAGATTTATCAAACAATCTGATGTTGCAGAAGATATTGCCCAGGATGCCTTTGTTCAGTTTTGGAAAATCAGAGATCATTTTACCAGTATCCGGAAGATCCGGGCGTTTATTTACACTACGGTACGGAACGCATGTATCAACCATTTGAAACAGAAAAAGACAAGAGAGGATATTCTTGCCCATAACCCAATAATTGAAGAGTTATCCTATGAATTATTGATCGAAGAGGAAGTCTATCGGTTACTGGACGCCGCCATTCAGCAGTTACCAAACCGAACCAGGGAAATTATTCTGCTGGCCCTTCAGGGGCATAACAACACGGAAATTGCTGAGATATTGGGCGTTTCAATCAACACAATTAAAACACTGAAAAAGAATGCTTACGTCGATTTGAGGCATATGCTCAGTAATCAAGCCTATCTTTTTTTCCTTCTGAAGTACTCCGGTCTCCTGTTTCCCGTCCTCGATTCCCTTTTTGCATCTTGATACTTGTGTTTTATGTCAGTTTTTCGATCAGCAATCGATAATCGTTAATCTACAATTGTAATTTAACTGGTTTTCTATTCACCCTGTTTTTGACTTAAACTGTTCAATAAGTGAAAAACGGCAAGAATGGAAGCTTTTAACGAAAATACAGACGAGATTTTAGCTATCTCAGAAAATATTGCCAGGAAACTGAGTGGTGAAGAACTGAGTAATGAAGAGGAAAAAAAGCTAGGTGATTGGATCTTTTCTTCTGCACGGAACCGAACTTTATATAACCAGATAAAGGATTCCCGGAATTTTGATCGGCGCAATGAACTGATCAGGCAAATCAACACCGAAGGAGCATGGTTAAGGTATAAGCAAAAGATAAACATCGATCCTGACCGAAAGCGATCTGTACGATGGTGGCAATATGCTGCGGTCATCTTTATTCCTGTTTTACTGGCGATCCTGCTTTATATCCCTCAGCATGAAAGAGAGCGTAATCAGGTTCAGGTAGCCAAAGAACAGATCGTTCCCGGATCAAAAAATGCCGTATTGGTATTGGGAAGCGGAAAAAGCATCGATCTGAGGAAGAATGATTCTTTGAACATTAAAGAACAAGACGGCACCCGGATTGTAAAAGATGATCAATTGCTGTGTTATCATCAACCGACCGATGAAACTAATATGAAGGTGCCGGATAATACACTGATTATTCCTCGTGGCAGTGAATACAGTTTAATTCTTTCTGACAGCACAAAGGTCTACCTTAATTCGATGAGCAAACTTGTCTTTCCTGTTAGCTTCTCAAAAAGGGAAAGAGAAGTCTTGTTGGAAGGGGAAGCTTGCTTCATGGTAAAAAAAGATCCGGGAAAACCTTTCATTGTTAACGCAAACGGGATACGCATTGAAGTGTTGGGGACTACTTTTAATGTGAACGCGTACAAGGATCAGGGAAATATTGTCACGACGCTTGTGGAGGGAAAGGTCCGCCTCTTGGCGGGGATCGATCAATCCAGGGAATACATTTTGTCTCCCGATGACCAGGCTGTTTTTAATGCTTCATCCGGCGATGAGGTCCAGATCCGGCAGGTTAATGCTTTAGATTATATCCAATGGATTGAAGGCGTGTATGTTTTTGATCAACAATCGCTGGGAGAGATCATGCAAACTCTTTCGCGTTGGTATGACTTCAATTATTGGTTTGAACAGCAAGACATTAAGGACATCAAATTTAGAGGAGGCTTAAATAAATACGAAAGCATTGAGCCTATTCTCGAAATTATTGAGAGCACAGGAAAAGTTAAAGCAACGATAAAAGGGAAAAATATACTATTTAGTAAAAGATAAAAAGAAGCAGGAAATGTTTGCCGCATTCCTGCCTCCCATTCCTGTTTATAACAGAAATTTTAAATTAAAAGAGAACACGAATTTATGAAAAAAAAACGAATTGACGGCTTTCCTTTATGGGGAAGCAGGCTAAAACTATTCAGGGTTATGAAAATCATAACTTTTTTGATGCTCGCCGGATTCCTTCAGGTTTCAGCAAGCATCTATTCTCAGACGACTAACATTAAGTTAGCTGTAAAAACTTCAAGTCTGGACGATGTCATCCAACGAATCCAGAGGCAAACGGAGCTTGTCTTTTTTTATTCTCCGGCCGATGTTGAAGGGATTTACGTTTCAAACATCGAACTGGATGGAGTCAGTTTGGAGGAGGCTTTAGACCACTGTTTAAAAGGCACTGATTTAAAGTACAAAATCAGTCATAATGCAGTTATTCTTCGAACAACCGAAGATGAATCGCCTGAAATAGTCCTTCAGGCACAGTCCAGAATAAAAGGAAAAATTACCGATGAAACCGGGTCGCCACTACCTGGTGTAACAATCACCATAGTTGGAACAACCCGAGGAGTGATCACGGATACGGACGGAACGTATTCCATAGATGCCGAACCTGCAAATAAGCTGGTTTTTTCTTTTGTCGGTATGGAAACCCAAACCCTTGACGTTGGCAGCAGGAAAGTCATTGATGTTATCCTGAAAGAGAAAACAGACGAGTTGGAAGAAGTCACCATCGTGGCCTTCGGAAAACAAAAAAAGGAAAGTGTGATCGGATCCATTACGACTGTGAATACAAAAGATTTAAAAACACCTTCGAGTAATCTTACCACAACATTGGCCGGTAATATGGCTGGTGTAATCGCCTACCAGCGAAGCGGGGAACCCGGGCAGGACAATGCCGATTTCTTTGTCCGCGGTATAACAACTTTTGGGACAAACACCAACCCATTGATTTTAATTGATGGTGTAGAGCTCACCTCTACCGATCTTGCTCGCCTTCGCCCTGACGACATTCAAAGTTTTTCGATACTGAAAGATGCTACTGCAACTGCTTTATACGGTGCCCGCGGGGCAAATGGTGTTGTTCTGGTAACGACCAAACAGGGGGTTGAAGGTCCTGCAAAAATTTCATTCCGCTTCGAAAACTCCATGTCGGCTCCAACGCAAACTATAGAAATGGCGGATCCCGTAACTTATATGAAAATGCATAATGAAGCAATCCTTACCCGGGATCCCTTAGGAACTATCCTGTATTCGCAAGAAAAGATCGAAATGACAGAGGCTGGAAAGTATCCTCTTATTTATCCAGCCAATGATTGGAAAGAAATGTTGTTCAAGGATTACACCATGAACCAGCGTATGAACCTGAATGTCAGCGGTGGAGGTGGAGTTGCTCGTTACTATGTTGCCGGATCATTTAATCGTGACAACGGCATACTGAAAGTGGACAAACGCAATAATTTCAACAACAATATAGCAATCAATAATTTCGATTTACGATCAAATGTCAATATTGACATCTCCCCAACCACAGAATTGATTGTACGCTTGAGTGCCAACTTCGAAGAATACAAGGGCCCCCTTCGCGGAGGTACCGACATGTATAATTTGATGGCGCATTCCAACCCCGTACTTTTTCCCGCCTACTACCCTGCTGATGAAGAATTTAAGTACGCAAACCACATTTTGTTCGGGAACTACGACAACAGTAAAATTAATCCCTATGCAGAAATGGTGCGAGGTTACAAGGAAAAATCACGTTCGCAGATATTGGCCCAATTAGAACTGAAACAGGATTTAGATTTCATTACCAAAGGGCTATCTGCCAGAGGTATGTTGAATGTCAGCCGTTTATCGCAATTTGGTGTAAACAGGTCGTATAATCCGTTTTATTATGAAATCAGCACCTACAATCGACTGAACGGGGATTACAAATTGTTCGAAACAAATATTGGCACCGAATATTTAGCTTATTATGAGTTGAATGATGACAGAAAACAGAATTCATCGTTTTATTCTGAAGGTAGCCTGAACTATGTTCGTGATTTCGGTAAGCACAGCATCAGCAACTTATTGGTATTTCAGGCTCGGGAGACCTTGAATGCCAACGAAGGTTCGTTGCAGCTATCGCTCCCTTCCAGGAATATAGGATTGTCGGGGCGCGCAACTTATTCATATGATTCCCGTTATTTTGCCGAATTTAACTTTGGATATAACGGAAGCGAACGTTTTGATAAAAACAATCGTTTTGGATTTTTTCCTTCAGCAGGTGCCGCATGGCTTATTTCCAACGAACAGTTCTGGGAAAATATGAAACCGGTTGTAAACAACCTAAAACTGCGTTATTCCTATGGTTTAATCGGTAACGACCAGATTGGCACTGCCTACGACCGGTTCTTTTATCTTTCGGAAGTGAATATGAATGATGGCGGAAGGGCTGCTACTTTTGGACAGGAATACAATACGAGATATAACGGAATTACCATTAACCGTTATGCCAATCCGTATATATCCTGGGAAAAATCGTATAAACAAAATTTTGCCCTTGAGCTGGGCATGTGGAACGAATTGAGTCTTATTGCCGAGTATTTTACGGAAAAAAGATCCAATATCCTGATGACCCGGTCAAGCATTCCCAGCACAATGGGTTTGACCGCGACTCCGAGAGCAAATGTGGGCGAGGCGTCGGGTAAAGGTGTGGATATGACCTTGGAATATCAGAAAAACTGGAATAAAGATTTTTGGACATCGGCACGCGCCAATTTTACATATGCTACCAGCCGATATGATGTCTACGAAGAACCTGAATACAAAGAGCCTTGGCGTTCAAGGGTAGGCCTATCATTAAATCAGGTAAGCGGATATATTGCCGAGCGGCTCTTTGTTGATGATGAAGAAGCTGCCAGTTCGCCGCCACAATACATAGGTACATCTAAATATGGCGGAGGAGATATTAAATATCTGGATGTAAACCGCGACGGTAGAATAACAGAAGCTGATAGAGTTCCTATAGGTTTTCCTACGGTACCTGAAGTTATTTACGGATTCGGGATTTCAATGGGATATAAAGGATTCGATTTTTCTGTATTTTTCCAAGGAGCAGGTAGACAATCGTTCTGGATTGATGCAGCTAATACAGCGCCCTTCATTAATGATGCCCAAATCCTTAAGAAATATGCCGACAGCTATTGGTCTGAAGAAGATCAAGATGTATATGCCTTATGGCCAAGATTAAGCACGACTTTGATCTCAAACAATGTTGCAACAAGTACCTGGTTTATGCGCAATGCCTCTTTTCTGCGTCTCAAACAGTTAGAGTTTGGCTATACAATACCCAAACAAATCACTGGAAAAATAGGAATGAACAACTTCAGGTTATATGTCAGTGGGACCAATCTGCTTCTTTTCAGTAAATTTAAGATGTGGGATGTGGAAATGGCTGGTAATGGTCTGGGGTATCCTATTCAGAGAGTAGTTAACTTTGGATTAAACTTTACTTTTAACTAGTTAAGGATAAGCAATATGAAAAAATATAAAATTATAATATTTGTCGCAATAATGAGCTTAACGGCTTGCAGTGATTGGTTGGACGTAGTACCCGACGGTGTTGCAACCTTGGAGATGGCATTCAACTCAAGAGCACAAGCCCTCAAATACCTGGCTACCTGTTATTCATATATGCCAAAAAATGGAGGTTCGGCCGACCCGACCACATTGGGAGGAGATGATATATGGAGCCGTAAGACTACTCATTTCTCTAATCGCTTCTCTATTGCTGGCCTTGATATAAGTGAGGGAAACCAGAACGCTACTAATCCGGTCCTTTCCAGGTGGGGCAGCATGTATCAAGCGTTACGTGTTTGCAATACTTTTTTGGAAAATGTTGATCTGGTTCCTGACTTGCAAGCTTGGGAACGGGAACAATGGACTGCCGAGGCAAAAGTTTTAAAGGCCTATTACCATTTCAGCCTGGTACAGATGTATGGTCCGATACCCCTGATTCGTGAAAATATGCCGGTGGATGCAGATGTGTACGCTGTGAAGGTAGAACGCGAACCGGTTGACGAATGTTTTGACTATATTGTGCAATTACTGGACGAAGCCTGCGAAGGCGATATGCTTCCTACGATCGTTCTCGATCCGGCAAGCGACTATGGACGCATCACCAAACCGATCGCCCTTTCGCTGAAGGCAAAAGTGCTGGTAACTGCAGCAAGTCCTTTGTTTAACGACAACAATGATCAGGCGACGTTGAGAAATCATGACGGCACACCCCTGTTCGATACAACATTCAAACCCGAAAAATGGAAGTCGGCAATGATGGCATGCAAAGAAGCCATTAATATTTGCCATGAAGCAGGAGTGGTACTATATAAGTTTGAAGATGTTGCCAACAGATATAACGATACGACGGTATTGAATGTTACCCTCCGGAATGCATTCAACCTGCGTTCGAACAGTGAAATTATCTGGGCAAACACGCAAATGATTTCAATTCCTTCCAGTGGCGGGATGATTCATTCAGCAATGCCGAAACTGAACCCGGCCTATATAAATAGTAATGACCTCAGTAAATGGTTGGGTATGCCGATCAAAATCGCCGAGATGTTCTATACTGAGAACGGAGTACCATTGGATGAGGACAACACAAGAAACATGGGAGATCTTTACAACTTGAGAACCGCACAGGCAAAGGACAGGTTGTATATACGACAGGGAAGAACCACCGTAGATATGCATTTCGACCGTGAACCCCGTTTTTATGCGTGGGTAGGCTTTGATGGCGGTGTGTGGTTCGGAGCAGGGCAATACAACGATAAAGATGCATCATCGTTGAGATACCTTGCCTTTAAAATAGGCGAAACAGATGGTACCGAGGGACAGGGCAACTGGACAGGCTATATCCCTAAGAAATACATTCCTTATGAAGCCCAGGTTAACGCAATCAACAACATATCTTCACCCAGCTATGCATGGCCGATCATGCGGTTGAGCGATCTCTACCTATTATATGCCGAAGCGATAAACGAAACGGAAGGCCCTAACGGGGCTAATAGTGCCGAATTGTTCCAATACATCGATTTGGTTCGCGCCCGTGCCGGGTTAAAAGGGGTGAAGGAATCGTGGGATAATTTCACCAACAACCAAAAGCACAATACGCAGGCAGGTATGCGTGAAATCATACAACAGGAACGCCTGATCGAGCTTTCGTTCGAAGGACAACGCTTTTGGGATATACGCCGGTGGAAAACTGCTCCCAATGAATACCATACTCCTCTGAAAGGATGGAACATGATGGTATCCGTTATCGATGGAACGGAAGAAGAAGTCAACAGGATGATGTACCAACCGCAGCTTTTGGCAGAACAAAAATTCGGCATTCGCGATTATTTCTGGCCTATCAGAACCAGCGATATTGAAGTGAATCCAAACTTAGTACAAAATATTGGATGGTAACAATTATAATATTACATCATGAATAATAGAATAATATATATCATTATTTTACTAATGTCAATTATTGGGATTAGTTGCAATGAAGAGGGCCGTATTGATTTTATTGACGATACCGCACCTGCTCCCGGTCAGGTAACAAATGTAACCGTATACAACAAGCCGGGAGGAGCTGTATTGAAATATATATTGCCTGTAGATAAAAACCTGCTTTATGTGCGTGCTGAATATGAAATCAAAACCGGCGTAATACGCGAAACCAAATCGTCGTATTTCAAAGATTCCTTAGTTTTGGAAGGATTTGGCATCCCGGGTACTTATGACGTTAAACTGTACTCCGTAGGGAAAAATGAAAAAGCATCAGCACCTTATGTTGTACAAATCAATCCGACGACGGCCCCTGTGCAACTGGCAACCAAAAAGTTCAGGGATACTTTCGGAGGGGTTGCTATCGATTTCGAAAATCCGGAAAAAGCAAACTTGGCTATCGTACTAATGGCAGATACAGCAAATTTAGGTTATATGAGTGAATTAATCACCTATTATACCGCTATGCCTAAAGGTACTTTCACTTATCGTGGTATTGATGGATTAGATCCCGTTGAACATGAATTTGCAATGTATGTACGCGACCGATGGGGTAATTATTCCGATACCATAACCGCTAAAGTGACACCGTGGTTTGAAGAGTTTATTCCTAAAGGCACCTGGAGGGATTATACCTTGCCTGGAGACATACCCCAGGTTAACGCTTCTTATCCGATAACAAGGATATGGGATGAGGTATATGGAGTAGACGGATTTCATGGCATGGAAACTCAAATGCTTCCTCATACCCTGACATGGGATCTTGGGAAAACTGTCAAATTAAGTCGTTTAAAATATTGGCCGCGTGGTCATGGGGACGACAGATGGAAGAGAGGACATGCAAAGGTATTCGAAATATGGGGTTCCAATTCACCCAATCCTTCCGGAGCAATGGATGACAGCTGGATACCGCTCGGCCGATTTGAGAGTTTGAAACCGTCCGGCCCCGGAACACAAATTACCCAGGAAGATATTGCTTTTGCAGTTGCAGGAATTGAGTTTGAATTCGGTATCAGTGATTTTGCCCCGAATCCTTTTACCCCAGTCAGGTATATCCGATTCAGGACCATATCTACCTATGCCAATGCTTCGTTTTCCACTGTCCATATCCTGGAGTTGAGTTTTTGGGGAGAATTAATGAATTAAAAATTAAACCATTAAAAATCACTTATAATGAAGAATACAATATTACTTATCTTCTTTATTGGGGTCATTTGGGGATTCTCTTCATGCAATAGCCAGAGTGACATTTACGAGAAATATATCGTTTCCAACGGGTTGATATACCCGGGACCGGCACAGGAGCCGATTGCATATCCCGGCAATAAACGTATTAAGATATCGTGGTTGAGAGGTACCGATCCCCGAGTCCAAAAAGCAAGAATATTCTGGAATAATTACACCGACTCGGTTGAACTGGCTGTAGATGCAGACAAAGATACCATCAGTTATATTATTGATCCAATCGCTGAAAACACTTATTCATTTATGATTCACACTTACGACAACGAAGGAAATATGTCAATTCCTATTGAAGTGTTGGGCGTGGTCTATGGTGATAATTACAAAAACGTGTTGATGAATCGTTTGTTGAAAGGCACCTATTATGACGGACAAGATCTTAAACTGAACTGGGGAGTTGCAGAGGATTCTGAAGTAGGCATTCATGTGAGTTGGATTGACACAAACAGTGCCACCCAAAGCACGCAAGTTGACCCGTCGGAAACTGAAACGCTAATCCCATATTTCAACTTAGATAAACCACTATCTTACAGCACTATGCATAAACCGGATTCGCTGGCAATAGACCTGTTCCAGGCAACAGCGGTGGAAAAGATGATTGATCCGGTGATATTGATTCCGAAGGCGACCTGGGCTACCAGGAGTATGCCAGGAGATATGGGAATGAATAATAGTTATCCATTAGATCGTTTATGGAACAATAACTCAGGCGATTTCATGCACTCGGAAAATCCTGTAACCCTGCCTTGTACGTTTACATGGGATTTAGGTTTGAAGGCAAAGCTGAGCAAGATGAAGCTGTGGCCGCGTCCCAATAATGACGACCGTTGGAGCAAAGGACATCCGCGGATATTTGAAATATACGGATCATTAAACCCCAATCCGGATGGCAGTCTGGACGATAGCTGGACGCTTTTGGGTACATTTGAATGTGTGCAACCGTCAGGAAACGGGATTAAAGATCCTTGGGAAGCTCCTACTTCGGAAGACATAGCGCTATCCGACAGCGGGTTAGATTTTGAATTTGTGCCGGGCGCCGGGGTCGATCCCGATGCAACGGTAAGGTATATCCGGTTCAGAAGTCTTGAAAACTTCAATCCGACCCAACCCCCGCGTATATTGCTTGCTGAAATCAGTATTTGGGGAGCGTTGGTGAGATAAAACCATTATCACTATCGAAAATTAACTAGTCAAACGTGAAAAATCAAAACTAATCAACAATATGGCGAAACTATTTTGATTTTTCGCGTTTGACTACGTAGCGGTGACGAAGGATTAATGACCAATTATCCAATGACCAAAGAGAAATCCTCAGTTATACTGACCACTGATTACCGATCACTGCTCACTGAACACCGATTAACGGAGACTGGAATACAGCTGCACTTTTACCTTGGCAAGTTGAAGCCTAGGCGCCAGGTTACTTTTTTTTATCCAGGATCTTTTCAATCTCGTCCATGACCTTGTTCATCGAGGCAATGGTTTTTTCAAAGGGCTCGGAAGTGGTCATGTCCACGCCGGCCTTTTTCAACAGTTCAATCGGGTAATCCGAACCGCCCGATGACAGGAAAGCCAGGTATTTTTTCAGGGCTTCCCGGTCGCTGCTCATAACCTTCTCGGCCAGCGATATCGATGCGGTGAACGAGGTGCTGTACTGGTATACATAGAAGTTGTAGAAGAAGTGCGGAATAAACGCCCATTCCATCCGCATATAGTCATCCACATGGCAAACGCCTTGCTCGTGGCCGTAATACCGGTTTACAATGTCGGTATATATTTCTGAAAAGGTGTCTCCGGTAAGTGGTTTTCCGTTCTCGGCTTCCTCATGGATTTTCAGCTCAAACTCGGCAAACTGGGTTTGGCGGAACAGGGTTCCTTTAAAGCGGTCGAGCCAGTTCATCAGGATGGAGAGTTTTATGTCGTCGTCTTTCACCCGGTTAATCATGTAGTTGAACAGCAATACTTCGTTAAAGGTCGAAGCCACTTCGGCCACGAAGGTCACATAACGGGAAGTGGGATAGGGCTGAGTTTTATTCGAAAAGTAGCTGTGCATGGTATGCCCCAGTTCGTGGGTCAGGGTGCTTACGTCGTCGTAAAGATCGGTGTAGTTCATCAAAATGAAAGGATGACCGTCGTAAAAAGAGCCGTTGGAATAGGCCCCTGAACGTTTGGCCGGCGTGGGGTACACGTCAATCCACCCTTCGTCAATTGCTTTTTTCACAGTGTTTACATACTCCTTGCCGAGCGGTTTCAGCGATTCCAGCACAATCCGGGCAGCTTCGTCGTACGAATAAGTTAAATCGACATCTTTCACCGACGGTGCGTACAAGTCGAGGTATTTCAGGGTATCCAGCCCCATCAGCCGTTTTTTGATGTCCAGGTAACGGTAAAAAGCCGGCAGGTTTTTATTCACGTTGTCAACCAGTGAATGGTACACCTCCACGGGAATGTTATTCGGGTAAAGCGCTGCATCAAGTGACGATTGGTAATGGCGGGCGCGGGCATTAAAAATATGGGTTTTCACGCTTCCGTAGAGCATCTCTCCGTAGCTGGCTTTAAACTTGTCGTAGTTGGCCCAGTAGGTTTCAAAAACGAGTTGGCGATCGTCGCGGTTCGCGGCTGCCCGGAAACGGCTGTACTCGGCGCTGCCGATTTCAATGGTTTCACCGCTCGAAAGCTTCACTTCGGGGCGGGGCATTTCCGCATTCGAAAAAGTTCCGTACACGGCCTGAGGAACCGAGGTCACCAGGCCGGCGAGCGCCATAATCCGTTCTTCTTCTTCACTTAACGAATGTGCTTTGGTGCGGAACATATTTTCCAATGCCATGCGGTACATTTCGAGTTTGGGCTCTTCATTGATGAACCGCTCGATGGTTGACCAGTCGGCAGTCAGAATTTCAGGTTCCATATAGGCTGCTTTTGACCCAAAGGTTGAAAACAATTGTTGCAGTTCCTGCTTCATGCCGTTGTATTTCATATTCCGGGTGTCGAGGTCCGAGTTCATGCCGGCATACAAATAGATTTTTGACGCTTCTTTTGAAATTTCGCTGTTAAATTGCAGTGTTCTCAACAGGTTTCCGGCCGAGCCGGTCAGCGTTCCTTTAAACTGTTCTACCTGATCCATGCGTAGGGTCAGTTCATTTACGGCCTCTCGCCATGCTTCGTCCGAGTCAAACAGGTCGGTCATGTTCCATTTGTGTTTAGCCGGAATCTCTTCCCGGCTTTTCTGGCTGTAAGTTGTCATGGCTGCTAACATAGCAAAAAATGTCAGCCATGCGATCGTGTGTATCCGTTTAAATTTTTTCATCACCTTTTCATTATTGAATTGCTCTGTTCTTCATATCCGTATTGAAATTTCCGTGTCCGTTTCCGGACAGGCTTCATTTTGGTTACACTAACACAGGATAGGTAAGATTGTTAAAAAAAACATTACAGGCAAATGAATTTTTCGGTGGTTTTTGCTTTGGATCAGGGCAGCTTAAATCCGCCTGCCACTGAGAAGAACAACTTGTCCTGATAAGGATTGTGAATTGCAGAAAACCTGACGGGAATTATTAACGATTGGGAAATCCGGAATTCTTTTTTGATTTTAAAACCGGTATTGATGATGGCAAATTGATGGGCATAGTATCCTTCGTGTGTGGTAAAGCCAACGGCGGGTTCAAATTGCAGGTTGAAGCTGCAAAAGGGGTAGGCCAGTTCGGCATAAGTTGAATAGTATGGTTTACCGGTGCCGGGATTTTTATCGCCAAAGAAGAAGACGCCGGCCAAACAACGTAGCGGCCATTTTTCTGTCTGCTCCTGGCTGATCACCAGTTCGGTGGAATGCCGGTGCTGCCCGTCTTTCAGGTTAAAAAAATGATTGTCTGTTCCCGGTACCGGGTTGTAATAATCCATCAGGCTAATCTCCAGCCCGTTCAGCCGGAACGACGGGATCAGGTCGATTTCAGCATACGAATCGTCGAAGGTTTTGGCAGCCCACAGGTTAAACGAAAACCGCCCTTTGCCCAGGGTGACTGAGGGCTCTGCCGTGGGGGCATGGCCAAACTGCATGCCGCGCCAGAGGTGACGGCTGTGGAAAAGCAGCTCGGCTTCGAGGGTGAATTTTTGCTCCTGCGATAAAACATGCAGCGCCGGGACTAAAAGCAGCAGCAGGATGAACAAGCTTTTCATTCGACTGAATTTTGATTTCAAACATAAAGCAGAAAGCTTTAAAAGAACAGGATTTTTATCAGGGAGAAAGCCATTGTCCCCATCGCGTCCTTCTGTAAGAATACCCTTTCTCCCGAATACTCGTATAGGCAAGTATGCAACGGAAAGGACAGCGCTCAATGACTTTGTATGAAACCGACTTTTATATCCGACTGAACAACAGATCTGTGAAATGTCAGTTATGTCCAAAGCAATGCCGTATTGCAGAGCATGCGTATGGTGATTGCCTTGTCAGGAAGAATGTGCAGGGCAGGCTGATTTCGGAGGTTTACGGCAAGCTTGCCGCAATCAACCTCGATCCGGTAGAGAAAAAGCCCTTGTACCATTTTTACCCGGGAAACAAAATTTTATCGGTTGGAACAAACGGCTGTAATTTTCACTGCGAATTTTGTCAGAACCACCAGCTCTCGCAAACCCTGATTTCCACGACAAAACAATCCTGTTTTACACCTGAAAAGCTGGTAGAAACGGCTTTGTTTACCCGGCACAACCTGGGGATTGCTTTCACCTACAACGAACCGGCTGTGAACTACGAATTCATGCTGAATACGGCTGCTTTGGCTAAACAAGCGGGGCTGGTAAGCGCCATGATCAGCAACGGGTACCTTCAGTCCGAACCGCTGAACAGACTGCTGACCGTGATCGATGCCTTTAATATTGACCTGAAGGCATTTGACGGCAGGTTTTACCACAGGTATTGCAAAGGAACTCTTGCGCCTGTGCTGAAAACGATCAGTCAAATCCATAAAGCCGGTTCGCACCTGGAACTGACCAATTTGCTGATCCCTGGACTGAACGACGATGAAAGGGTTTTCCGCGAAATGTGCCGGTGGATAGCCGGAGAAACCGGAAAATCAACAGTTTTGCACCTTTCTGCCTATTTTCCGGCATACCGGGTGAATTTGCCGCCGACCCCTGCCGCGACCCTGTTCCGCTTGTACGATGTGGCGAAATCTTATTTACATCATGTTTATGCGGGAAACCTGCCTGCCGGCGATCGCGCCAATACTTTTTGCCCGGGTTGCGGGACGAAGTTGATCGAGCGTAATTTTTACAAAGCAACCATAACCGGATTGGATGCGGAAGGGCGCTGTTTAACCTGTTCATTACACGAAATAAAATACATGAATTATGAGACCATCCATTCGTGAGCCTGTTTTTGCCGGTACCTTTTACCCAAAATCAAAAACGGCTTTAACCCAACTTATTCAACATGCTTTTGAGACCGGGAAAAACCAGATCCAGTTTGAACTTGCAAAAAACCAGCTGATTGGCGGCATTGTGCCTCATGCCGGTTATGTTTTTTCTGCTTATCATGCCGTTTATTTTTATGCCCTCCTCCGCCAAAGCCGTCAACAAATGGACACGGTGGTGATTGTTAATCCCAATCACACGGGTTACGGGTCGGGGCAGTTTAATTGCAGTTTGTCCGGTTTTTGGGAAACGCCGCTGGGAAAGGCAGAAATTGACCGGGAGTTTACTGAGGCACTCGGTATTCCGGTTAATGAATCGGCTCACGCCCTCGAACATTCAGGCGAAGTTCAGCTACCGCTGTTACAGTTTTTTCTTCCGAAACCATTTCGGGTCGTGATGATTACCATGAACAGCCAGACTGTTGAGAGCGCCGGTTTGCTTGCCAAACGGATACATCAGGCACAAAAGAAAACAGGACGGAAAATCGTGCTGATTGCTTCGTCCGATTTTTCGCACTACGAAACGCCTGAAACCGGGTACGAGAAAGACCAGCATGTGATTGACCGGATTCTGAAGCTTGATACAGCCGGTATTTTTCAGGCCGTAAAAACATACCAGGTGTCGGCCTGCGGATATGGTCCGGTGATGACGCTGGTAGCCTATGCCCGGCTGGCAGCCCCGCAGCCCGAAATTCGCGTGTTGCAGCGGGGAAATTCGGGTGAGGTTCGCCCTGCCGACAAAGTGGTCGATTATGTTTCGCTCGTGTGTTATCAGTAACCTCTTGATTTAAAGTTAATCACTCCCGCCTTTTCAATTCGGAATCTTGCTATATTTAGCCGGTAATAACCAATCATACTCATTTTATGAAGAAACTTCTGATCCTTTTTCTGTTTGGTTTATGGCTGAATACAGCCACCGCTCAAACTGCCGGGAGTATTACCGGGATTTGGTGGAATGATGAAAAAACCTCAAAAATTGAAGTTGTTGAAAACGACGGTAAGTTTTACGGTACAATCGTGTACATGATTCCTGAAAAATACGAAAACGGCCAGGCTCCGAAAGACGACAAAAATCCTGACGTCACTTTACGGAACCGTTCCCTGATCGGGATGCAGATTTTATCCGGATTAACTTACGATGCGCAGAAAAAAGAATGGCAGAGCGGAAGAATCTACGATCCGAAATCGGGTAAAACTTACGACTGTTATGGCTGGTTTACCGGGCAAACGGATCAGTTATACCTGAAAGGCTACGTGGTTGGCATCAAATGGCTGGGCCGCTCAACCGAATGGACCAGGACAAGCTTAAATTAACCGGAGACCTGCACGTCAAAACCGGCCTGCCGGACACGCCGGGCGATGCGGTTGAGTTCGTCGAGTGGAACCTTTACCAGTCCCTGGGCGGGAGTGTCGCGGTCGATGGTATAAATCATCACCTGTCGCGGACCGATGTATTCCAGTGCTTTCATCCAGGCCGAGAGCTCTTCTTCGGTGGTATTGTCAATTTGACGTCCCTTGTATTCCCCCCGGATAAACAGGGTTTGAATGGTCGCTTGCCGGCCAAAATGTTTCAGCTTATTGATGGTTTCATCCAGCTTGAAAGGCCCGATCGGGCAGTCAAGCAGTTCAACGGTTTCGCGCAGGGCCGAATCGAGCTTCAGAATATTGTCTTCTACTTTAAGCAGGGCCTGAAATACCGGCTCACGATGAATCATGGTGGCATTCGACAACACGGCGATGCGGCAATGCGGGGCATACTGATTGCGTAAATTGATGGTATCGTCAATGATTGCCGGAAAATCAGGATGAAGTGTCGGTTCTCCGTTCCCGGCAAAGGTGATTACATCCGGGAGCTCGCCGGAGGCGCGCATCAGCTGCAGCTGTTCTTCCAGTTTTTCAGCAACTTCATATCTGCCCGGTAGTGTCGCTTTCGTTTCCCGCTTGCGGGGTGTCCAGCCGCATTCACAATAAATACAGTCGAACGAACAGATTTTCCGGTCAACGGGGAGCAGGTTTACACCCAACGAGACGCCTAAGCGGCGGCTTTTTACCGGGCCGAAAATAATTTTATCAAACAGGAAGGTGGCCATTTTTTTAACTTTCGGGCAAAAGTACGGATTATATCAGTCTTTTCAACCGGCTGTTGTCGCTCAGTTGTAAATTGCGGTAATCCATCTGGCTGATGAGCAGCAGTCCGGGCTGTTTACCCTCGTCGAGCGTTCCCCGTTCGTTTTGCAGGCCGGCAATCCGGGCCGATCTGATGGTAAACAGGCCAATCAGTTCATCAAGGGTGAAAGCGGAGCTTTGCATCTGGATGGCTTTCATCCAGTTCAGGATATCCCGGTCGTCGGAACGTTTTACGGGGATCAGGAACTCAAATTCTTTTAGCTCAGGGAAGTGGGAAAAAAATTCGGGTAATTCCATCCGTTCAAACAAATTGACAAATGCCGGGCAGATAATTCCGTTATGAAACTCCATGCCGGCCATTTCCTGCAATCCTGCCTCAGGAGCGATAAGCCGGCTGATGGTTCCGTCCCGGTCAACTTCAACAATGCCTTTGCTTATTGGGGGGCTGCTGACCGGGAAAATGAGGTGGGCTGCAAATTTTTTCATCTGAATTAAAAGCAAAGTTTGGAATTTATGCTGACAGTAATACCTGCTTTTTAATGGACTCGGGTTCAGGCAGTCTGTCTGCTTAAGGCTCTATCACACTGATGTTTTCGAGCTTTTTCATTTCTTCCTGTTGCAAATTGAACCGTTCAATCACTTTTCCGTAAATTTTTTCATAAACTTTCGGGCGCGATGAGTAATAAATGAGCGATTGGGCCAGCAACGAGTCGGTTAGCTGGTGTTTGTCCAGAATGGTTTGATAAAGCACTTTGGAATCAATCTTAAGGCTGTCGAACCGCTGATATTTATACTTATCGTCGACGGCGTCATACAAATGAATATCATAAAGAATTTCTACCATCTTTTTTTCACCAATCAGGTTTTTGGGCTTGGGGTAGCCTTTTTCCTTGCACGATAAGGCGATAAGGACGAAACCGATGAAGATGATGAGCAGATTTTTTTTCATGACGCGGGAAATTTCAATTTTTGGCAAAGTTAGGATTATCGGACTGATAGAACGGCAAATTTTTCGTAAAAAGAATTAAAAATTTAAGTTCGGCTTAACTTCCGGAGGTAAAAATATCCGTATCATTGCACGCATGTTATCGGTTTCGATCCTGTTGTTTTGGTTCGAATGAAAAGGGAATCCTGTGAAAAACAGGAGCTGTCCCCGCAGCTGTAAACCCGCTAAATGATTCCGGATGTTATGCCACTGTCGGCCACCGGCCGGCGGGAAGGTGTTTGGAATCGGGTAAGCCAGAAGACCTGCCGGTAACCGAAGTTTTCGGGGTAAAGACGCTGTCCTGTCCGGGACACCTCCCTGGCTTCAGCGCTCCGGATTTCTGCCAATTGAAGGAGCCGTGTAACTGTTTGTAAAAGCTGCTGGTCAGGGGCCACAGCTTTTTTTTCGGATCAAACTTTCAGTAGCCTTCAGGGCAGATTAAAAAATTCAGGAATGATCTTCCGGTTCTTTCCAGTCGCCGTTTTCTTTGATCAGGCTTTCCAGTTCGTAAACCGCATTTTCAAAGGGGATATGCCTTTTTTTCAGCGATTGGCCTTTGTAAAGGTTTATTTTGCCCGGGCCGGCGCCGACAAAACCGTAATCAACGTCGCCCATTTCGCCCGGCCCGTTTACTACGCAGCCCATAACGCCGATTTTAAGATGGCTCAGGTGTTTGAAGTGCGCTTTTATTTTCAGGGTGGTTTCGTGCAGGTCGAACAAGGTACGGCCGCAACCGGGACAGGAAATAAATTCTGTTTTGGTTACTCGCATGCGGCTTGCCTGTAAAACAGAGAAGCTCAGGTCCTTCAGATCGGTGAAGGTGATGTTGTCGCTGTCGTTGGTAATGCAAATGCCGTCGCCGTAACCGTCAATCAGTAGACCGCCCAGGTCGACGGAGGCTTTTATCTGCAAATCTTCGAGCCGGTTCTCTTTATAACTTCGTAAAATAATGACCGGCACTTTCCAGATATGCGATTCCAGCGCCATAAAGAACGCGCGTAATTCGGCCAGCGGATTCTTGTTAAAACTTTCGAGAATGAGGACCGTTTTGCGGGTTTGCTTCAGTTTGGTAATAATTTCGGGATTTTCGGACATAAAACGGTCGAATTCCATTTTGTTGGTCCGGATAAATTTCATTTGTCCCCAATGACTTCCTCCAAACAGGTATTCTTCGAGGTCGAGGATCGGGTACGAGTTTCCCTCGATATCGAGAATGTGGTCTTTCTTCAGAAAATATTCGGGTATTTGTTTGCCGCGCATGGGTAATACTTCCGAAAGGTTCCGGTTACGCAGGTCGGCTACAACCACGGGTACCTGTTTCCCGCCCATATTCATGACCGGGCGCACCGAACGGCGTTCGTACTCAAACGGATTGGTTTGTGCAAACAGGGGCGCTTTAATGGGCTCGTGGTTTTGGTAGGTTTTGATGTGGTCGATCATTTTCCGGGCTACGGGAATCTCTTTTTCCGGGTTTTCGGTCAACGAAACGCGGATGGTATCGCCAATCCCGTCAGCCAGCAGGGCCCCGATGCCAACAGCCGATTTGATTCGTCCGTCTTCTCCTTCGCCGGCTTCGGTGACGCCCAGGTGCAGCGGAAATTCCATATCTTCGAGCCGCATCCGTTTGTTTAACAGGCGGACGGTATACACCATCATCCGGGTATTACTCGATTTGATGGAAATGACGACATTTTTATAGTCTACTTTTTTGCAAATCCGCAGGAATTCCATCACCGATTCGGAAATGCCGGCCGGCGTATCGCCGTAACGGCTCATAATCCGGTCGGACAGCGATCCCTGGTTGGCGCCAATCCGCAGCGCGGTATTGGTTTGTTTCAACACTTCCAGAAAGGGGATAAACTGTTCTTCAATCCGGATCAGTTCTTCCTTGTATTCTTCGTCGGTGTACAAATGTTGTTCAAATCGGGCCCGTTTATCGTAGAAATTTCCCGGGTTAATGCGGATCTTGGAAATGTATTTTGCAGCAATTTCGGCCAGTTTTGGATTAAAATGAATGTCGGCGATCAAAGGCGTTTCATAACCCCGTGCCACCAGCTCGCGCTTAATATTTCTCAGGTTTTCGGCATCATTAACTCCTTTCACCGTCACCCGAACATAGTCCGCCCCCGCTTTAATGATCCGTATGATTTGCTCAACTGTTGCCTCAGTGTCCTTAGAGTCGGTGTCGGTCATCGACTGAACCCGAATCGGGTATGCGCTTCCCATAGGCACTTTACCAATCTGAACAGTGGATGTTTGTTGGCGTTGATACCTGGTCAAATCTTTTATGTAATTAAAGTTCCGATCTTCCATTTCCGTCAAGCAATTTTAGAAGAGCCACAAAGTTAAATTAAAGTTAACGAATAAAAAATGCCCGCCCCTAATTTAAACTGATTTAGACAGATAAAATGAGGATCGTCATGTTTTTTTCAGCGCGCTGAAAATACCAAAATAAATCAGACCGGATGCAACCTGGCTGGTCTTTATTTGGCACTGTGCAAAATAAATGCAACTTGCACTTCGGGCTTACCTGAAGAAATAATTTTACGGCATGAAATCCCTTGTGGTATGCCCGTTTTCTTTATTTTTGAACATCAAATATGAAACATGTCTGTTCAGATTCAAGATATTTCGAAATTTTACGGAAAGCAAAAAGCGCTCGACAAGCTTAGCGTTGAGCTCAGGAGCGGCGAGTTGGTTGGTTTCCTTGGGCCGAATGGCGCCGGAAAATCGACCCTGATGAAAATTATCACAGGATACCTGGCCCCCGATCATGGTTCCGTTTTTATAAACGGGCAGCAGGTCACTCCGGAAAATCACCGGGTCAGGATGGAGCTTGGTTATCTTCCCGAGCACAACCCGCTTTATACCGATTTGTATATCCGGGAATACCTGACGCTTATCGCGGGATTTTACCACCTTCCGGAGAAACGGAAGAAAGTGGAGGAGGTGATGCAGAAAACCGGCCTTGGCCCCGAAGGTCATAAAAAGATCAAAGCGCTTTCGAAAGGTTACAGGCAGCGGGTAGGACTGGCCCAGGCCTTAATTCACGATCCGTCGGTCCTGATCCTGGATGAACCGACAACCGGCCTCGATCCGAACCAACTCGAAGAGATCCGCTCGCTCATCCGTGAAATCAGCCGCGAGAAAACAGTGCTTTTCTCCACGCACATCATGCAGGAGGTGGAAGCCATTTGTACCCGGGTCATCATTATCAATCAGGGTAGGCTGATCGCCGACGGGCCTGTTGATGAGGTAAAAACCGGGACGTTGCTGTCGGCTCAGCAGGTGTTTGTCGAATTTAGTACTCCGGTCAGCTCGTCAATCATCAGCCGGCAGCTTTCGTTAAAATCCATCGATCAGCTTGACGAAAGGTCTTTCCTGCTTACGGCCATCGATGGCAACGACCTGCGACCCGCCGTTTTTCGTTTTGCAGTGGATCACGGGTTAATCCTTCTTGGCTTAAACGAAAAACAGGCGAGCCTTGAACGTATTTTCCGGGAGCTGACCCAAAAAACGGTCTGATTCACGGCGAATATTCTCGGGATGCAGGGTGAATGATTTTAATGCTTGCCCCGGGAACAGGTTTTTACAGGTTCAACTTAAAGCCCAGCCTCCAGTACGTGGGGTCAAAATTAACCTGCCAGTCAGAAGTATCTTGTTCCCAGTCGTACAGAGAATATTCCATCCCGCCCAGCCCCAATGAAAGGCCAAACCGCTGGCCTAAAAAATAGGTCAGTTCCGGGTACAGCTTAACGCGGAAATAATCCGTTTCTGCTTCCGATCCAATGGATCTGGAGTAGTTAACTGACCCTTCTTGCAACTCATCAATGATAGTTAATTCTTCCATACCGGCATAGGTCGTTTGGTAGGACGATTTGATTTTCCCGTAACTGAATTTCATGGTTGAACCAATGAACAGCCTGTTGGCAATCGGATGGTGGTAACCCAGGTAAAGCGACGGAAGAAGGGCCTTTGATTTTATATTCATCATTTCGGCTTGAGCAAAATGGTTGAAATAAAGATGGTTGTACCGTTCTTCCTTGTCGCGTTCATAATCTGCGCCAATACCAACAGTCAGGTGGTTGGTCAGGCCATAGGCTACCGAAGGGGCAAAGCTGGTATAATTGCCATCGGTCGCGCTGTAGTTGGTGCTTACGCCGGTTGAAGAACTGGTTTTCATATAATGCCCATCCAAAAGGAAGGTGAAGCTTCCTTTTTCCATCTGCGAAAACAGGTTTGTACTGATCAGGCCCATGAAGGCAAACAGGATGATCTTTTTCATAGCTGTTGTTGGTTTAATTAGTTGATAATTTGTTAGCTTGGTTGAATCGTTATAAATAAAAAAACCGATGATAAATGTCTTGCTAATTTATCACAATGTTTTTATTTTGGAAATAAAATTGGAATTTCTTTTCAAATGTTCTGATTGTTACTGTTTTGAATCCTCGAAAAAGATGTTATTTTTGCATCGTAATTTGTGGACAGATTTGAGATTGATTGCAACCACGTAAAAAAAATGCTAAAGCAATCGCTTTGATTTTTCAATTCAATTCAATCTCCTCCACATACTTTTATTTGCTGATAATCAACAAGATTGATTGCGGTGGGTGTTTAATTTTACAAATTGAAGTATGAGCTATTTATTTACAAGTGAATCAGTTTCTGAAGGACATCCGGATAAGGTTTCGGATCAGATTTCAGATGCGTTGCTGGATGAATTTCTGGCCTTTGACCCCGAATCGAAAGTAGCTATTGAAACGCTGGTGACTACCGGACAGGTGGTGTTGGCCGGCGAAGTGAAATCGAAAACTTACGTTGATGTGCAGGAAACTGCCCGTAAGGTGATTAACGAGATTGGCTATACCAAGGCTGCTTACCGTTTCGACGGCGATTCGTGCGGGGTATTGACCGCTATTCACGAACAAAGCCCCGACATTAACCGGGGAGTTGACAAGGCGGATAAAATGGAACAGGGCGCCGGCGATCAGGGCATGATGTTCGGTTACGCCTGCCGGGAAACCGACGATTATATGCCGCTTCCGCTCGAACTTTCACACCGGATCCTGATGGAACTGGCCCGGATACGGCGCGAGGGAAACGAGATGACTTACCTGCGACCCGACTCCAAATCGCAGGTTACCATTGAATATAACGACGATAACTCGCCCAAGCGGGTAGATACCATCGTGGTTTCGACCCAGCACGATGAGTTTGACGCCGATGAGCCCATGTTGGCAAAAATTAAGGCCGATGTTATTCAAATCCTGATGCCCCGTGTCATTGCCCAACTACCTGAACGGGTGAAAGCCTTGTTTGGTCAGGATATAACTTACCATGTGAACCCAACCGGTAAATTTGTTATTGGCGGGCCTCATGGCGATACCGGGCTCACCGGACGGAAAATTATCGTGGATACTTACGGCGGCAAAGGCGCGCACGGTGGTGGCGCCTTCTCTGGGAAAGATCCGTCGAAAGTAGACCGCTCGGCAGCCTATGCCGCCCGTCATATTGCCAAAAACCTGGTAGCTGCGGGTGTGGCCGACGAAGTTTTGGTTCAACTGGCTTATGCCATTGGTGTGGCGCATCCGGTGGGTATCTTTGTAAATACTTACGGCACCGCGAAAGTAACGCTGGACGATGGCGCCATCGCACAGCAGGTGAAAGAATTGTTCGACTTACGTCCGGCGGCGATTGAAGCGCGCTTAAAACTGAGGAACCCGATTTACCGAGAAACGGCGGCTTACGGGCACATGGGGCGTACACCCCAAACAGTGGTGAAACTATTTGAATCTCCTTATTGGGGAAAAGTTGAAAAAGAAGTAGAACTTTTCACCTGGGAGAAACTGGATTATACCGAGCTGATTAAACAACGGTTTGGCTTATAATCGCTGCAACACAAATAAATCAGACCCGGCCGAAATGCCGGGTTTTTTATTCCCTGTGTTTTAGGTAAATTGTTCCTTTAATCGTTGAAATTCAGTCATAACCTTTTGGCTGATCACGCCGGGCTTTCCGTTGCCAATAACCGAGCCGTCAATCCGCGTGATCGGCAAAATGTGTTTGGTGGTGCTCGACAGGAATACTTCATCGGCCGAAAACAGCGCATCCAGGCTGAGTTCCGATTCGGTATGCGGGATTTGTTGTGCTTCCAGAATTTCAAGCGCCAAACTACGCGTAACGCCTTTCAGGATGTTTTTGCCGGGAGTGATTACGTTTCCTCCTTTTACGGCAAACAGATTTCCGCGCGAGCTTTCCTGAACGGATTTCCCGTTGTGGTAAAGGACATCCACCACTCGGCTATCGGTCAGTTCGTCCATCCAGTACTGCCCGGCAAGGTAATTGGTCGACTTGGCTTCGGGTAAAAAGCGCTGAAAATTTTTCGTAACCAGGCGAGCTCCTTCTTCATATAAGGTGGCATCGTAAAGCGGCATCTGAGTGGGGAAAATATATAAAGCAGCCTGGTAAAAACCGTTGGCAGACGGCGTGTGCGGCAGGGCAAACAACTTGATGTAAAAATGATCTGCCTGGTGATAGCCGATTAACGTATCGGTCAGCTCCGGCAAGCGTCCCTGAAATTCGGTTGTTAACTTCAGAATGGACAGGGTATTTGCAAAACGGGCAAAATGGCGATCACCGTAAAACGGTTTACGGCGAATGACTTCAAAAAATTCAAATGCTCCGTATCCGCGGTTAACAGAAAGGCTGGTCACGGGAATGCTGATCTCCGAAAGGTCCTGAAAAACACCATTGTTAAATCCTGTCATCACTTGCTTGTTTAGGAAAAGCAAGATACGAAGGATTTTCCGGCGGTAAAAGACGCTTTGCTGAAAACGGCTTCAGGCATTGGGGGGGGTAACCACCCACAGCAATTCGCCCTGTTCGTCGCCGACTAATTTTACCCGGTGTTCCAATACGGTGTTGAAGTAGAAGCTATCGCCGGGGTTCAGCGTGTAAGCCTCATCGTCCAACTGAAAAGCAAAAACGCCTTTCAACACGTGGCAAAATACCTGTCCGGCGCTGGAGGAAAAGAGCTCCGAAATACCGGATGCCGGTTTAAACCGGATCAGGTAGGTTTCCATCTGCTTAAGCGGGTCGTGGTGAGAAAGCAGGAAAAGTTCGCTCCCGGAGGCATTTTTCTTGACAAACTTCTTCTCGTCGGAAGTGATCAGCGGGTTCTGTGAAAGCATTTCATTTTCGCCAATCAAATCGCCCACTGTCGTGTGCAGGCTGTCGGCAATGTTTTTCAGTGTCACGATCGTGGGAAAAGCTTTGGCTTTTTCGATCTGCGACAACGCGCTGGCGCTGATTCCTACCCGTTTCGCCAGATCATTCAGCTGAAGGTGAAGCATTTCGCGCTTCTTTTTTATTCGTTCGCCTAAGCGTTTCATAACTCTTGTTTTAAGGTTTTATTACTGAATTCCGGAGTCGTGTATGCCGGCGCAGTTTCGGCAACAGTTAATTCTTTTTTGTTCCTCACCAATACGAGTTGCAGTCCGAATGTGCCCAGGGACAATATGCTGGCACCCAATGAAATGGAACTTGATAGACTAAAGTTCTGAAAGCGGTCGAACAACTCGCCGCCGGTAACCGGACCAAAAATTCCTGCCAAACCATAACCCAGAAAAATGAAGGGATAGATTTGCCCCAGTCTGTGAATTCCAAATTCGTGCGCCGTTTCGCGGGCAAAAAGTACAAAGTTGGCGCCGAAGCCCAATCCGGTGATCATCACCAGCAGGTAAAACATGGCGACAGGAAAACGGAAGTGTCCCAGGAGGAAGGTGGACAATCCCTGCGCTATCAAAGCGACTGACAACAAGGTAAAGGTTGAAAACCGGTCGCTGACCCAGCCCCAGGCAAGGCGTCCGCTGAAGTTTGCCAGCGAAAACAACACAATGGCAAACGACAACTGCCGGTTGGCATAAGCGCCTTCTCCGATTAATTTCAGGTTACCGATGACCATTAATCCGGCAAAAGTTCCCAGAAACATCGATAAAAACAACAGGAACAAACGTCCGGCCCGGAATTCCTGGCGGCTGGCCGGTGCTGTGGCAACCGGCGCTGCCGGTGGAAGCAATAAGGCAATTATAATCATCAGCGGGCCGTATGTCAGGCCGATACAGCGGAAAACGATTAAGACATCGGTTCCTTTCTCCAGCAGCCAGCCGGTCCAGAACGTGAGCAGGATGGAGCCGGCAGCAAACCCGCCGGACACCATGCCGGTAATCAGGCCTTTTCGGAGCGGGAACCAGCTAACCGGAACCGAAAGGGAACTCATATAACCCAGGCCGGTGCCAATACCGCTTAACAGGCCAATGCCTACGAAGATCGTTTCAAAACGGCCGGACGGGTGCGACGCCAGCGTATATCCTGCGGCAAACAGCATCCCCGCCGCGAGGATCATTCCCCTGAACCCAATTCGTTTGAGTAATTTGTCGGCCCCGACCATCGCTGTTGTGAACGAGGCAATAACCGTCCCAAAGACCCATTGTGTTTGAGCAGCCGTGAGCCCGTACCTGTGTTGTAACGGAGGTACAAACATACTCCAGGCATAAATACCCCCCAATAATATCATGACGGATACGGGCCATATCAATACCGTTCGTTTCATCGGTTCTTATCTGTCCAGCAGCGAAACATAGTCTTCCACGCTTGCATCGTTCAGGCAGGCATCGATGATCCGTTTTCCCAAAGGCGACAAGGCCGGGTTGTCGTATTTTTTCAGTTCATTCCTGAAAAACTCCATGAGGATGCGGTGTCCTGCATCGTAGCCTTCTTCGCCCACCTCGGGTTGACGGTAAACCTGTAAAAAACGCGAAGGAATTTTTGCGCCTTCAATCGTCAGGTAATTCAACTCGTAGCCCAGCAGTGACGATCTTGCAGGTTGATACTGATCGGGCCGCAACTGGGCGTCTCCCCGGCGCGTCAGGTATTCGCGCATGAGCAGCTGGGGTTTGAATCCTACTTTCCAGACGCCCACGTACTGGTTGGGGGTCAACGTGTAACGAACCCGGGGAGTGTTTGCAATCTGATCGAGTAACATGTTGGCATGATGAACCATCTGTCCGGTGGCAAACGGCCAGTAGGAACCGACACCTTCGCTTTCCATACCGCCGCTGCTTACGATACTGGGATTGGCGTGCCCGCGGGGCGAAACCAGCCGCCACAGCCAGGCCAGCGCCGGAGGCAGCAGGTGAAACAAGCCCAGGATGCCGTATGACGGCGCTTCGGCCGAGCAGGGCGGGGTACGTACCCCAAAACTGCGGACATCAACCGAAACCGGTTTATTCATCACTCCCGGAACAATGTCGCGCGGCAAAATGACCCGGGGGTTCGGGCATTTTTTCCCGGGGGTATCTTCAATATGGTCCCAGACCAGCGCGGTTGATCCCGGGGTGGTATTGATGTTCAGGAACAAAAGCGGTTTGGGCGGGTTGAGGGTAATTTTTTCCAGGAACGGGTCGTCACCGTACTGATTGATGGAATCAACACGGATAAACCAGGCATTTTCGGCATCGAGAACCCTCAGCCGGCCGTTTTTCTTTTGAATGGACGGGTGACACAGGGCCATGTCGTCGGTTACCGGGTTAAATGTGCAGAACAAGGGAATGTTGATCAGCCTTCTTTCCCCGGTTTTTGTGTTTTCACCGATCAGGATTTGCCCGTTTTGTTCGCGCACAATGTGTTGGAGCATTTCGCTTTTTCCGCCGCCGCTGGCGCCTTCGTGCATGAAAGTGGTGATGTTGTCGTAAGGGCTCACTACCTGCACGGTGCTGCAATGCGTTGTTACCCAGTTTTCTTTTTCGCCCTGGCTCAGTAAGACGCCGTATAGTCCTTTTTTTGCGCTTGGACCGGGGTAGAGGTTGTACGAAAACATCTCGTGTACCTGCTCCAGCCGGTTATGCACTACCACTTGTTTGCCGTTAAAATGGGTATGCCGGAATGGCGGGGCAACATATATGACCGATTTGACTTCGAAGCCATCCGGAAGCTCGTCAATCGGGATGATTTGCTGCAGCATGGACAGGCCCATCGCAAAGAAGGCAGCATTGGCCGGCGCAACAGCCACGCCTCCGGCGCCGATACCATCACGTCCGGCAAAGAAAAAGAACATGGCCAGGTCCTGCTTTTTTAGCCAGTCGAAGGTAGAGCTGCGTAAATCGTCAAAAGCATAGTTGTATTTGTCGGCAAAGCGTTCTTTATCCGATGGCTGATCATCGGCAATAGCCATCGTGTCGGGGTCGCGCCGCCGCATGTACGGATCGGTGTAATTGGCCGAAATGCCATTTCTCACCCGGTGTACAACCGCTTCGGAGATCACACCCATTCCTTCTGTTTCGTACGACACAACAAATTCATGATTCGCCACACCACCGGTAGCGGCTACTGCCAGCTCATCGGTGCTGTTAAAAAGGGTCATGCTTTTGCAGTTTTTCAGGATATCTTCAAGTTCCACCGGAAGGTTAATCCCTTTTTGCACACAAGTAACAACCAAATTTTCCATCTATCTGATTTTAAAATTTATTTCTCATTCTATCCCTGAAAACACTTACGATGAACTGATGTTGCAACAGATGCCTGATTGCGAACAGCGCAAATATAATTAAGCAATGATTAATAAATTAAGTGAGACTTAATTTTAACTGTTTCTTAACGAAAAAGAAACATGAGCCGGAACGGGCTCGGGGAGATGGGCTTAAACGGTGGTTGTATTTTCTGTAATGCTTCGGGGATTTCCCGTTTTGAGATGACGATGGCAGAGCAAAAGCATTCCGGTTATCAGGAATGCTTTTGCTGTTGCATGATTGGCCGCTACTTTTTCAGCAAGTCGCGGATTTCGGCCAGCAGTTCCTGGTCTTTGGTGGGCGCAGGAGGTTCAGGTGCGGGAGCCGGTTTTTCTTCTTCTTTTTTCTTCAGGCGGTTCATCGCCTTAATCATCATGAAAATGGCAAAGGCGATGATCAGAAAGTCGATGGTCGTTTGAATGAAGTTGCCGTAAAGCAGGGTTGCTCCCTTGGTCACAAGTTCGCCGGCTTCATTCAGCACATCATCGCGGAGTACGATTTTCAGATCTTTGAAATCAACGCCTCCAAGCAGTAAACCAATCGGAGGCATCAGCACGTCGTTTACAAAGGAGGCGACAATCTTTCCGAAAGCGCCGCCAATAATGATACCAACGGCCATGTCGACCACGTTTCCGCGCATCGCAAAAGCCTTAAATTCTTTCATTAAACTCATAATTTGAATTTTTGATGATGAGTGATTTAAAAAAGAATCAAGTTAAGGCAGAATCATTCAATTATCAAGAAAACAAGCGGTCGATTTTTTGCAGCTATCGCGATTTCTGAAATAGGGAAAGCATAAAAAAACAACTATCTTTGTTGCCCACAAAAAATCAAATACTGAAATCACTGAAAATCTGTATAAAATGAGCCAGTATAAACGTACGTTAATCACTTCCGCGCTTCCGTATGCCAACGGGCCGGTTCACATTGGGCATCTGGCCGGAGTTTACGTACCGGCCGATATTTACGCCCGTTACCTTCGTTTGAAGCATGAAGAGGTGCTGTTCATTGGCGGATCGGACGAGCATGGCGTTCCCATCACGCTGAAAGCCAAAAACGAAGGGATAAGCCCGCAGGATGTGGTTGACAAGTATCATCGCATCATCAAAGATTCGTTTGCCCGATTCGGCATCTCGTTCGACGTGTATTCGCGTACCAGCGGCAGGGTACACCACGAAACGGCTTCGGAGTTCTTCAAAAAATTATACGACGACGGAAAGTTTGTTGAGCAGACATCGGAACAGTATTACGATGAAGAGAATAAACAATTTCTGGCCGACCGCTACATTGTAGGAACCTGCCCCAAATGCGGCTTTGAAAAAGCTTACGGCGACCAGTGTGAAAGTTGCGGCACCTCGCTTAGCCCGACCGACCTGATCAGCCCGAAGTCGATGATTAGTGGCAACACGCCCGTGCTGAAAGAAACCAAACACTGGTATCTGCCGCTCGACGAATACGAACCCTGGTTGCGGGAATGGATACTGGAAGGGCACAAAGAATGGAAAACCAATGTGTACGGGCAATGTAAAAGCTGGATCGACAGCGGCCTGCAACCACGCGCGGTTACCCGCGACCTCGACTGGGGTGTGCCCGTGCCGGTTGACGGCGCCGACGGCAAAGTGTTGTACGTTTGGTTCGATGCGCCTATCGGTTACATCTCGGCCACGAAAGAACTGACTCCCGACTGGGAAAAATACTGGAAAGACCCTGCCTGTAAAATGGTGCATTTTATTGGTAAAGACAACATCGTTTTTCATTGTATCATTTTCCCGGCCATGCTAAAGGCTGAAGGAAGTTATATCCTGCCTGAGAATGTCCCGGCCAATGAGTTCCTCAACCTCGAAGGCGACAAAATATCCACTTCGCGCAACTGGGCGGTCTGGTTACACGAATACCTGGACGAATTTCCCGGTAAGGAAGATGTGCTGAAATATACCCTGACGGCCAATGCTCCTGAAACCAAAGACAACGATTTCACCTGGAAGGACTTCCAGACCCGGAATAACAATGAACTGGTAGCCATTTTGGGTAACTTTGTAAACCGCGCCCTGGTGCTGACCCGGAATTATTATGACGGTGAAGTGCCGGCTTTAGGAGAACTGAATGAAACCGATAAACAAAGACTGGCAGAGATCGGCAAGTTGAAAGCTGAGGTCGAAAAAAGCCTGGACAGCTACCGTTTCCGAGAAGCCCTGAAACTGGCTATGGACCTGGCCCGCCTGGGCAACAAATACCTGGCCGACGAAGAGCCTTGGAAGGTGGTAAAAACAGATCCTGCGCGGGTAAAAACGGTGATGAATGTTGCTCTTCAGATTACCGCCAACCTGACCATTATGCTCGAACCTTTTTTGCCCTTCAGCATGGAGAAGCTGCGTGGTTTTCTTAACCTCGAAAAGCTGGACTGGAGCAACCTGGGCCGCACCGACCTGCTGGCTGCCGGACACCTGACCAAGCAGCCGGAATTGCTGTTCGAAAAGATTGAAGACGCGATGATTGAAAGGCAAATCCAAAAGCTGCAGAACACGAAAAAAGCAAATGAAGCCGCCCAGGTTACAGCCAAACCGGCCAAAGAAAACTGCTCGTTCGACGATTTCATGAAAATGGACATCCGCACCGGAACGATCCTGGAAGCCGAAGCCGTACCAAAAACCAAAAAGCTGCTGAAGCTGAAAATTGATACCGGTATGGATAAACGCACCGTGGTGTCGGGAATTGCCGAATATTACCAGCCCGAAGACATCATCGGGCAACAGGTTTCTATTTTGGTGAATCTCGAACCGCGCGAATTACGCGGAATCATGTCGCAAGGAATGATTCTGATGGCTGAAGATGCCGATGGATCGCTGAAATTTGTTTCGCCGGCGGGCAAGGTAAAAAACGGGTCGGAAATAAAATAGAAAAATTGAAATGATCGAAGTACAACGGACGGACTCTGTCAACAGCGATTTTATCAAACTTGTGCAGTCGCTTGACGAGGAACTGGCGAAAATAGATGGATCTGATCATTCATTTTATGCTCAGTTTAATAAAATTGAACGGCTGAGGTATGTCGTTGTTGCTTATGAAAATGGGATCCCTTTAGGCTGTGGGGCGATAAAAGAATTCGATCATCAAACCATGGAGGTCAAACGCATGTTTACCGACCCCAAAGGCAGGCGGAAAGGAATCGCTGTACACGTATTAACAGAACTGGAAGACTGGGCCAATGAATTATCGTTTAGCCGGTGTGTCCTCGAAACCGGGAAAAAGCAACCGGAAGCAATTGCTCTTTACAAAAAGAGTGGTTATCAGGTAATTCCAAACTATGGACAGTATGCAGGTGTGGAAAACAGCGTATGTTTTGAAAAACTAATTAGAAAATAAAAACAGTCGTGCCAACTCCTGTTGGCGCGCTTCTGTAAGTTGCCGTACTGCACTTGCAGATCGGTAACTTACCCAACATATCTGAACCGCTTTGGTACGCCAAGGCGGTTTTTTATTTCAGTAATTAATATCTAAATTTGTTTAAAATCGCTGATTGTGAATGTGATGGAGTTGAGAGCGATATCATTTAAGGACAAAATTGCTGGAATCGAATCTGTTTTTTCTGCTACTCTTCAACTATCGGATTGAGCTATAGTTTTCGTCATTCAAACTTTACGCCTACTGTCATAATCACCCTTACAGGCTTTCCTCGTTGTGTACCTGGATGGCAGATTGGTAATGCATTAATCAACCTGATGGTTTCTGTGTCTAAATCGTTGTCAACACTTTTTAAAATTCTGGGTTCAACAGCAGTACCATGCTCATCGACAACAAATTCTGCATAAACAATACCTTTTACCCCATTCTCCTCAGCTCTTACCGGGTATTTTAAATTGTCTCTTTTGAACCGATCAAATGCGATACGATTTATATCTAAGACCTGCCTATTCAAATCCATGTATTTCTCGTTATTGTTACCAACAGGCTCTTCTTTCTCCCGAAGTTGTTCTGTCAAAATATCAATTGATTCCCGTTTTTTCTTTAAATCCTCATAACACCCGATGAGTGGCATATTTTCAACAATAAAAAAAGTTTCTTTGTCTTTTACCTGATATTTTCTATGTAACTCAATGCCAGAATAATTCACTGTGTCATAAGAATTATTAGCATTTTGGTAAATCCATAAGCTATCCAGGTTCCCATTTTTATAAAATCCTTTTGACTTGTATGAATCCGGAGATGAGTCATAATATATTGACAATCCATTCTCAATATATGGTTCCCATGATTCTAATTCTGTTTCCTGCACTGTCTGACCGTTTTCAAGAAGTGTTTTCGTCATTAGAATTTTTTCTTTATACGTAATTAATTGTCTTGAATATTTGGCCTTTGTAATTTTTTCCGTTTTTTTCCCATTGGACTGATAATAAAAGGTCAGTGTATCTTGGCCAAAAATTATTACAGAAGAGGTCATGAAAAGAATGAATACAATAATCATTCTCACCCAGGATTTTGTATTTTGCAGAGTATCTTCCATTATTACACAGCTCATTAATTTATTTCTATGATCAATAAACTACTTCCAAGAGCTCAGCCCAACCAGAAGTTAGCCGATCTCCAAAAGTACTTAAGAAACCTGCTTTCACCTTAACCTGGAAAGCAGGTTTCTTATTATTTCTGTTAAAATTTCTTCTTAATTCCAATCATCCGTACGGAACGACGAGGCGGGAAGTCCTTCGGTATTAAACAACTCGCCCACCACAAAATCTTTAAACGCGTAGCGCACGGCAACCGGTTTCTGCACCCGCTCCGAGATCAGGGTGATTCCTTCGCCGGTAATAAAGGCACGGGCCGGAAAAAATTGCTTGTTTTCTCCGGCTACTTCAAAGTTGACCAATTCTTTGCCGAATGTGGTCAGCCCGTTACGGGCGTGGTCGAAAGTTAGTTTCACCAGGCTGCCGTCAATCGTCATCCCGTTAAGTACCGGTCCTGAATATTCGATGCCTTTTTTGCCGTAGGTGTTAGCCAGCGCGAGGTAAGCCAGTCGTTGCCCGGCGGCTTTTTTGTCGGCAGGATGGATGTTGTCTTTTTCGCCGCAGTCCATCAAACTGGCCATACCCATGTTGGGAATGGCTGTTGAGGCTTTCAGCTGGGCTTCGCGCAGGTAGGCCGAGTTCAATCCGGTTTTCCCGTAGTCGAAGGGGGCAATTTGCACATAATAAAACGGGAATTCGCCGATTCCCCATTCTGCGCGCCAGTTCTCCACCAAGCCGGCCATCAGTTTCTCGTATTGTGCCGGTTCGTTCCGGTTCGACTCGCCCTGGTACCACAATCCGCCGCGAATGCCGTAGCCAACCATCGGAGCAATCATGGCATTAAACAACACGGTAGGCGTTTGCTGCGAAAAGTCGCCCTGCTGTTGTTTGTCGGGCAGGCTCACCCAATCATAGTTACCAAAGCCGTTTTCGCTCATCCAGGGTTCAATGCGGGTGCCTCCCCAGCTCGAACAGATGAGGCCTACCGGTACGCCCAGCGCTTCCTGCACCATTTTCCCGAAAAAATAAGCGGTAGCGCTAAATTCGGCCACATTTCCGGGTTCGCAGGTCAACCATTCGCCCGTAAAATCAGTTTGACGTTCAAGGTTTTTAACCCGTTCGACGGTAAATAACCTGATGGACGGATTGGCTGAAGTGGCAATGGCTTCGTTGGCTCCCAGGACCGGCTGGTTCCGGTAACCTTTCATTTGCATCTGCATGTTCGATTGTCCCGAGCAAACCCAGACTTCGCCGATTAAAACATCTTTCAAGGTCAGCGATTGCCCGTCGGAGATGTTGATTGTGAACGGACCTCCGGCAGCAGGGGTTTTTACCTTTACTTTCCAGTTTCCCTGCGAATCAGCCTGGGCGGAATAGGTTTTTTTATCCCACGAAGTCTGCACTTTTACCGTTTTGCCCGGATCGGCTTTTCCCCAAAGGGCGGCATCGCTTTGCTGTTGCAACACCATGTGGTCGCCAAAAATGGCCGGTAATTTCACTTCGGCTTTTAAAACCCCGGTCATTACAAACAGGATGATCACGAGTAATCCCGAAAATGTCAAGTTTTTCTTAATCATGATTTGTTAGCTTTGAGTTGTTGTTGTATATTTTCTACGAAACGAGCATAGAATTCATTGATCCCGAAAGATAGAGAATATTTGAAAAAACAGCATGTAATCATTTTGAAATATTTGTAATGTATTGAAATAGAGTTGAAAAACCTGATTTGACTGGAGTAGTTTTAATGAATAATCAACAATTTAATCGAATTGTAATCTTTTATTAATGGCGTTGTAACGATTTCAGTATTCATTTGCAGGGAATTTCAGTCACATGAAATGAACGTATTTACCATCTTAAGTATATGAAACGCATTAGTGTATTGATATGGGCCGTGTTATGCGCGGCCGTTTTGGGCAGGGCCCAGACAACCGACGAGTTTAAACCGGCTGGAAAACCATTTATGAGAATTTTCAGTAATTACCACACCACCGTTTCAGACGGCGAATCGGCTTCGGCTTTCGAAATACGCAGGGTTTACCTGGGTTATGAGTATGCTTTCAGCAAAAACCTGTCGATGAAAGCCAACCTGGATATCGGCGACCCGGGTGTCGGCAAGTTTGAATTAACGGCCTATGTTAAAAATGCCTATGTAAGCTACCAATTGGAAAAATTGACCGTGAATTTTGGGATGATCCCCACCACGCAATTAAAACTGGTGGAAGATTACTGGGGCTACCGCTATTTGTACCGGTCATTTCAGGACGCTTACAAGATGTATGAAACTGCTGATATGGGTGCCAGTGTTGCGTACGCGTTTAACGACTTTATTTCCGCCGATTTCATTATCACCAATGGCGAAGGGTATAAAAAAATGCAGGCCGACAGCGCGTTCCGGACAGGAATCGGGATCACGGTTCTTCCGGTAAAAAACCTGACAGCCCGCGCTTTATACGATTTTAGTTCGAAAACACACACTCAATCCACCGTGGCAACCTTTATCGGCTATACGAACGATCAGTTCTCGGTTGGGGCCGAATACAACAAACAGCATAACCACAGTTTTAACGAGGATCAGGATCTGTATGGAACCTCTTTTTACGGTACGGTGAAGGCTTCGGGGAATGTGAAATTTTTTGGTCGTTACGATAAACTGAGTTCCAATACCCTGACCGGTGAAACTGAAAAATGGAACCTTTCCAAAAACGGCGAGCTGTTTATTGCCGGTGTTGAATATGCACCTGTGAAAGGGGTGAAAATAGCGCCCAACTTTCAGGGATGGAGCCCGGCTGCCGACAGCCAGCATTTCACGTCTACCTTCATATTAAATTGTGAGTTTAAATTTTAATCAAAAAAAATAAATCGTCATGAGAATCATTTTATCCCTTGTTTTGGCTGTCGTTATATTCAGCGCCTGCCGGAATTCATCCAAAAAAGCCGACCAGGACGGAAGTTCCGGTAAAGTGAGTATTACTGCTGCCGGAGCCACGTTCCCCTTACCTTATTATAACCTGATTTTCAAAAATTACACAACCGAAACCAACATACCGGTTACCTACGGCGGGGTTGGCTCGGGCGGCGGTATCCGCAGTTTAAAAGACAAGGTGGTTGATTTTGGCGCTACCGACGGCTACCTGGAAGACAGCGACCTGGCCGAAATGCCGGGTGAAGTTGTTCATATTCCCACCTGCCTGGGGGCCGTAGTGATGGCCTACAACCTGCCCGGCATCGACGGGTTGAAATTGTCGAACAACTTACTGGAGAAGATTTTCATGGGTGAAATTACCAAATGGAACGATCTGCTGATCCGGGAAAACAATCCGGGAGTCAGTTTGCCGGATATGAATATTCTGGTTGTTGTACGTTCCGACGGAAGCGGTACTACCCAGATTTTCAGCGACTTCATGAGTAAAATATCTCAAAAGTGGGCCGATCAGGTGGGCTCAGGCAAGGCCTTGAACTGGCCGGTTGGCATGGGCGCTAAAGGAAACCCGGGCGTGGCAGGCACAATCAGCCAGACCCATGGAGCGATCGGATATATCGGTTCTGAATTTGCTTTTGCACAAAAAATACAGACGGCAAAAGTGGAAAATAGCAGCGGGGCTTATGTTTTGCCCACCATTACCAGTATCAGCGCCGCCGCGAAAGCTGAAATTCCCGACGATACCCGCATTATGCTGACCAATTCAGCCGATCCGGATTCGTATCCGATCAGCGGTTTTACCTGGCTTATTCTCTACAAAGAACAGGCTTATGGCAAGCGGACTGAAGCCCAGGCCCGCGAAACCGTGAAATTACTGGATTGGGTGGTGAGCGAAAAAGCGCAAGCCGAAGCCGAAAAAGTCCATTACGCGCCCCTGCCCGAGGCCGCGGTGGCAAAAGCCAAAGCCATTCTGCGGACGATCACTTACAACGGGAAACCGCTCATCCAACCATAAGCTGATGGCATGAATGATTCGCCGGAAAACCCGAAGTGCCCGGCGAGCAAAGCAAACGATAAAACACTTACACCCAATTCATGAACAGCGATAAAATCACCAAAGCCGTTTTACTGTCCGTTTCCGTATTGATCGTGCTGCTGGCTGCCGGCATGGTGTATTCGCTCGCGGGAGGTTCAATCCCCGCCTTTAAAACATTTGGCCTGAAATTTATGGTTTCGGGCGACTGGGACCCGACCAGCGGGAGAGAGTCGTACGGCGCCTTACCGTTTATTGCCGGAACCCTGATGACCTCCCTGGCCGCCCTGTTGATCTGCCTGCCGCTTTCGTTTTCCACCTCCCTGTTTTTAGGGGAATATTTCAGAGGAACGCGGGTGGCCCGCGTACTTAGCCTGTTGGTCGATCTGCTGGCGGGTATTCCTTCGATTGTTTACGGGTTGTGGGGTTTTTATGTGCTCCGCCCGCTGCTCGTGAGCATGGGCTTCGACAGTCAGGGTTTCGGGATTTTTACGGCCAGCCTGATTTTGGCGGTGATGATTATCCCTTATGCCACTTCGCTCAGTAACGAGATTATCGCAATGGTGCCCAACGACTTGAAAGAAGCGGCCTACTCGCTCGGGGCCACGCGGCTGGAGGTGATTCAGACCGTGACGATCCCCAACGCCCGCTCGGGTATTATTGCCGGTTATATCCTGGCTTTCGGGCGGGCTCTGGGCGAAACGATGGCCGTGACCATGCTGATCGGGAACACCAACAAAGTGCCCGATGGTTTTTTTACCACCGGCAATACGATGGCCAGCGTGATTGCCAACCAGTTTGGCGAGGCCGACGGGCTAAAACTCAGTTCGCTGATTGCCATTGGTCTGCTGCTCTTTTTGATTACCGGCGTGGTGAATGCAGTGGGTAAACTGATCATTAAAAAATTGACTTAGAATCATGAATACAGACCGTTCGTCCTACAGGATGCAGAAAGACAGGCTCGTTTTGGCGATGGTCATTCTCTTTTCAATCATAACAATTTCGCCGATTGTCCTGATCATTTCCAAACTGATCATGAAGGGTTACCGGCAAATCAGCCTGAATTTTCTGATTGAAAACACGCCGGATACCTTCGCCGCCATGACCGCTGTTGCCAATGGCGAAAGAATTCCCGGCGGAATTGCCAACGGGATTACCGGAACGCTGATCATGATTGTGCTGGCCTCGTTGATTGCTATTCCGGTAGGTGTGTTAACCGGAATTTATTTGTACGAAAACCAGGGCAAACTGATGGCCAACCTGACCCGGAACATCGCCGATATTCTCCAGGGTGTTCCCTCCATCGTGCTGGGATTGATTTCTTATCTCTGGGTGGTGAAGCATATTACAATGGGCTTTTCGGCTTTGGCCGGCAGTGTTTCCCTGGCCATCATGATGTTGCCCATGATCGTCCGTTCGACCGAAGAAACCCTGAAGATGATCCCGGATACCCTGAAAGAAGCGGCCCTGGCACTGGGAACGCCGTACTATAAAGTGATTTTGAGGGTGTTAATCCCAACCGGACTGAGCGGCCTGCTTACCGGAATTCTGCTTGGCATCTCAAGGATCATGGGCGAAACGGCCCCCCTGATGCTCACCGCCCTGGGCAGTACAACAATCAACCTGGATATCAGCAAACCAACCAGCGCTGTCCCCTTGTTGATCTGGGAGTTTTACAACGACCCAAATATGATTGACCTGATCTGGAGTTCCTCTCTGTTACTGATGGGCATCGTTCTGACGCTGAATATCATTGCCAAACAGTTTGCAGCCAAACGAAGATAAACATGAACACGATAAGTACCATAGCAGAAGTTAAAAACCCGGCCTTGTCCGTAAGAAACCTTTCGGTTGCCTACGACAAAAATGTGGCGGTGAAAAACGTCACGGTGGATATCCGGAAAAATACGGTCACGGCTATTATGGGGCCCTCGGGTTGCGGTAAAAGCACCCTGCTCCGCGCCCTGAACCGCATGCACGAATTGTACGAGAATATTAGCACAACCGGACAGGTATTGATGCACGACCGGAATATTTACGATATGCCTGCCATCAAGCTGAGGAGGCAAATGGGCATGGTTTTTCAACGGCCCAACCCCTTTCCGACCATGAGCATCTACGACAATGTGATTGCCGGGTATAAGCTGAACGGGATCAGCTTGAAAAAGAGCGAGAAAGACCAGGTGGTCGAACGCTCGTTAACCGATGTGGCCCTGTGGGACGAGGTGAAAGATTCGCTTCACAAAAAGGGAACCTTTCTCTCGGGCGGGCAGCAGCAACGGCTTTGCATTGCGCGGGCGCTGGCTTTTGGCCCCGAAATCATCCTGATGGACGAGCCGACCTCGGCCCTCGACCCCATCGCCACTTCGAAGATTGAAGACTTGCTGGTCACCCTGAAGGAGCATTATACCATCATCCTGGTGACACACAACATGTCACAGGCGGCCAGGATTTCAGATTACTCATTATTTATGTATCTTGGAGAGTTGGTTGAATACGGTAAAACAAAAAACATGTTCACCAACCCCAAAGATCCCAGGACCGAACAATATCTTACCGGTAAGTTTGGTTAAGGTGTACCTGATGGCTTTAAATTAAAAAGAACGGATTATGAGCATAAAAAAAGACGACGCGATACAGGAAATCCTGGATGAATTCGAAAAACTGACCAACACGGTGTTCGAACAGGTGGATTACATGGAACACTTCGTTACTTCACGCGAGCTGACGATCCCCGATGAGGTGTTGTCCTTCATTAAAAAGAATGAAAAAGAGATTGACCGGATGGAGGTGAAACTGAGCGATAAAATTGTGAATGTCATTGTTTTGCATAAGCCGGTCGCTTCCGATTTGAGACGTATCTTTGCCTGCTACCGTATTTTGCTTAACCTGGAGCGGATTGGCGACCTGGTGATCAATATTACCGAGTTTCTTCAGAAAATTAAAACGCCCGAGATTTATTACAGTTTTCATGAAGTGTTGACCAATACAGCCATGCTCAGCGCCAAAATGGTCAGGAAAGCGGTGCTGTCATTCACCAACGACGATCGGGAACTGGCGATCTGGACCATTAAGAACGATACGATTATGGACGAGATCAATAACAAAATGCTGAAAAAACTGGTTAATAAAGGCGATTCGGCCGAAAAGAACAAACATTTGCTGACCAGCATTATCACGATCAAAGAAATGATGTCGAACCTGGAGCGAATTGGCGATTATGCCACGAACATCGCCGAGGCGGCAATTTATTCAATCGACGGAAAAGATATCAGACACCATAAACTCGAAGAGTAAGATGGACTTTATACCACGGATATTAGTCGTTGACGACGAACAGGACCTACGCGAAATCCTGCAGTTTAACCTGGCCAGCGAAGGTTTTGAAATTGATGTGGCCGGCTCGGCCGAAGAGGCGCTTACCAAACCGCTGGAGAGTTATCACCTCATTTTGCTGGATGTGATGATGGGCGGGATGTCGGGCTACAAAATGGCCGATATTGTTCGCAAAGAACGGGAGCTGGATGTCCCGATTATCTTTCTGACGGCCAAAGATTCGGAGAACGACCTGCTTACCGGCTTTAATGTCGGAGGCGACGATTACATCGTCAAGCCATTTTCCATTAAAGAAGTAACTGTACGGATCCGCGCCGTGCTCAAACGGGGAATGCCGGTTTCAAAGCCTTCTGCGATTATCCAAAGCAACGGGCTCAAAATTGATCATAGCCGGAAACTGGTGACCATTGATGATGCACCGGTAAACCTGACCCGGAAAGAATATGAGATTCTCGTTTTGTTAATGAAAAACCAGGGACGGTTTATTAGTCGCCAGGAGATTCTCGACCGCGTATGGAGCAACGATGTGATTGTGACCGAGCGGAATGTGGATGTAAACATTGCCCGCCTGCGAAAGAAAATAGGCGATTACGGCAGCGCTGTCATCGGCAGGTCGGGTTACGGCTATTGTTTTGAAAAATAGAGTAGTAAACACCTAAAAAATCAATCCCGTGTTAAAGCGAAAAACCTACCAGCAGCGAATTTTTATTTACTTCTTCACCGCCTTTACCTTTTTCACCATCCTGATCCTGATCTTTCAGTACAACCGTGAAAAAAGATACCGCACGGTCCAGCTGGAAAACACACTGGAAAATATCATTGAAATCACCCACCGGTTTATTGATCACCATCAGCTGGGAAAAACGGGCAATTTTCAGCAGGTAGACTCGATCCGTTACCTGATCCCGGAGGCGAATACCCGGATCACCGTGATTGATAAAAAGGGACTGGTGGTATACGACAACTTTGTAGCCGATCTTGCCGAACTGGAAAATCACCTGTTTCGTCCTGAAATCCAAAAAGCTTTTTATTCGGGCAAAGGCGGCAACATTCGCCATTCAGCCTCTACCGGGCAGGACTTTTATTATTATGCCCGTTATTTTGATGATTATTTCGTTCGCTGCGCCGTGGTTTATGATATTGAAATCAGGAATTTTCTGAAAACCGAACGGCTCTTTATCTTTTTCATGATCGCTCTGTTCCTGATCATGTGGCTCATGCTGCACCTGGTGACGCGCCGGCTGGGAGAATTTATCACCAAACTTCGCGATTTTGCTGTCAGGGCAGGCAAAGAAGAAGATATCGATCCCAACCTCAGTTTTCCCGATTCGGAGTTTGGCGATATCCGCCGCCAGATTGTTCATATTTACGACCGGCTGAAACATGCCAAAGACGATCTGACGGCAGAGAAAGAACGTTTGCTGAACCACCTGTATGCCCTGAATGAAGGCATTGCCTTTTTCTCGGCCAAAAAAGAAAAAATCCTGGCCAACAGCCATTTCATTCAATACATTAACCTGATTTCGGAGCATTCGACCATTTCGGCCGATGCCTTGTTTGAAATAGAGGAGTTTAAACCCCTCATCGCGAAAATTGACAAATACCTGAAGCCGGATGTGATCATCAGCCAGAAAAACCTGCCGCATGTGCAAATCATCATCGATAAGAATGAAATGTATTTTAAGGTGCAGGGAATTGTTTTTGCCGATAAAAGTTTTGAAGTGCTGATTGAAGATGTGACCCGCCCCGAAAAGCGGCGCCTGCTGAAACAGCAGCTGACTTCGAACATCGCGCACGAATTGAAAACACCGCTTTCTTCGATAAAAGGTTACCTCGAAACCATTCTGAATAACAAGAACCTGCCCGCTGAGAAACTGAATTATTTCATTGAACGGGCATTTCTGCAAAGTGAACGGCTAAATGACCTGCTTAATGATATCTCGCTTTTAAATAACATTGAAGACGCCGGCGACCTGTTCGAGTTTAAACGCCATAAACTGCGCCCGTTGGTGAAAGATGTGATTGAAAATCTCGAATCACGCTTAAACGGGAAGCATATTCTCGTTCAGCTTTCCATCGACGAAAAGGTGAGTGTTTACGGGAACGACAGCCTCCTGTCGTCTATTTTCCAAAACTTTGTGGAGAATACCATCAACTATGCCGGCGAGAACGTTTCCGTTTATATCCGTCAATACCTCGAAGACGAAAAGTTTTACTATTTCAGTTATTCCGATAGCGGGAAAGGCATTCCTGAAGAGCATCTGCCCCGCATCTTCGAACGCTTCTACCGTATCGATGAAGGCCGTACCCGCGACAGCGGCGGTACCGGGCTGGGATTATCGATTGTAAAAAATGCCGTTCACCTGCACAAAGGCGAAATCTCGGTCAGAAACCGGGCAGGGGGCGGCCTCGAGTTTCTATTCTCGCTGGCCAAGGAATAGCCTGGCGCAATCATTTTTTAACAGCGCAGGAGTAAAATTCCCGGACCCGCTACAGGCCCGGGAACTTTTTTTATATCAATCAGATACGCCCGTTTTACCGATTATTGGAATAATTGTTTTGTTACAGCAATGTAACACAAGCGTAAATGAAGTTTAATCAGGGTGTAATCTGATTGCCCGTACTTCGTATGGTCATCAATGGTGACGGAAAACAAAAACAGATTTATGGGAATTAAGAAGTTACTCTTGTTTTATTTTTTTGTTGCCGTTTCGTTTGCAGCAACGGCGCAAAAAGGTACGCTGAAAGGCCTGGTTAAAGATAAAAAAACAAAAGAACCATTAGTCGGGGCAACAATCCTGCTCGAAGGAACAACAACCGGAACAATTACCGATTTTGACGGACTGTTTATTTTGACCAATGTCAGTCGGGGGACCTACAAAATCCGTTGTTCATTTATTTCTTACGAGACAGAATATCTGGAAAATGTAAGCGTAACCGATGGAAATACGGTTGAGTTAAACATTGAACTCGGAGAGTCGACCGTAGAATTGGGAGATGTGAAGGTGGTCGCCAGGGTAAACCGCGAATCAGAGAGTATCCTGCTCCTTGAACAAAAGAATTCAATTCTGGCCACCCAGGGTATTGGGGCGCAGGAGATTTCGCGCAAAGGCGTTAGCGATGCGGAAGGGGCGGTTACCAAAATCTCAGGAATATCGAAACAGGAAGGTGTGAAGAACGTATTTGTCAGGGGATTGGGCGACCGGTACAACATCACCACCTTGAATGGCTTTCCGGTTCCTTCGGAAGACCCCGAATACAAGAACATTTCGCTGGACCTGTTTTCTTCGGAAATGATCCGTTCGGTGGGGGTCAGTAAAGTTTTTGGAGCCGAGGCTTCCGGTGATGTGGGCGGAGCCGGGATTAACATCTCGTCGAAAGAACTAACAGGCGAATCAGAATTCACGGTTGAGCTTTCGGTGGAACTGAATGAACAAACCATCGGCAAAAAATTCCTGAAAGCAGATGGGGTAAATTCGTTTGGCTTTGCAGACAAAAAGCCGGGGCCGACCGACTTGTCACAATATCGTTTTCATAATTCGCTTGACCCATCCGGACAAAGTTCGTCCTTAAACCGGGGTTTTGCCGTTTCGGGCGGCAAACGGTTTTCGGTGGGGCCAAATAAAAATCCTTTCGGCTTTGTTATTACCGGGTCATATTCCACCGATTTCAACTACCAGAAAGGGCTGGTCCGCAACACCGGGACCACCGGGGTCATCGTCCAGGATTTGGAATACAATAAGTATAACCAGGGTTCATCCCACTTAGGATTGGTTAATGCCGATTATCATTTTAAAAATAACAGCCTTTCTTTTAATGGTTTGTATGTGCATGCCAACAAACAATATATTGGGGAATATTACGGAAAGCAAAACGACGCCTTTCAGGATTCACCTGACGAAACCGGTTTGCTGAGAAGGCAGCAAATCAACGACAACTGGGTTATTGTAAATCAGTTGTCGTCGGAATGGGAACTGGCTGACAACTGGAAACTGGACGCTGGGCTTTCTTATAACTTTGTGCAGGGCAACGAGCCGGACCGGCGGGTGAATTACCTGTCGGATCTGGGTGATGGTCAACTGAGGCCAACCGGGAGCACCGGCAGGCACCAGCGTTATTTTTCCGGGCTTTCGGAAAATGGGCTGCATGCCAGGTTCGCCCTCATGCATGACCTTTCAGGCGGACATTCGCTCACGGCCGGTTATTCGGGCAGTTATGTGAAACGGAATTTTGAAGCCATTGAATACGACCACAGTTTTACCACTCCCCGGCGTTTTACTCTCGATAAGGTGACTCTTGATGATTATTTCAACCAGGAAAACCTGGGGACAAGCACCTCCGACTATGCTGACGGTAAATTTCTGTTAGACCGAAACCGGGACGAATATCAGGTAGAGAAACTGATTAACAGTGCATTTGGCGAACTCGTTTACCGGTTCAATGAAAAACTGACGGGGGTTGCCGGAATGGCCGCGGACAAGGTGAACCTGACCGTGGATTATAATGTCAATCGCGGCGGAAGTGTCGGGAAAACGTCCATTGATGAGTTGTACTTCCTTCCAAGCCTAAACTTGAAATATGACCCGACCGAGAAGAGTTCATTCCGTTTGGGGGCGAGCCGCACTTACACTTTACCGCAGGATAAAGAAATTTCTCCTTTCCGGTATATCGATGTCAGTTTTAAATCTCAGGGCAATGTCAACCTGAAAGCATCAGCCAATTATAACCTGGATTTGAAGTATGACTATTACCTTTCGTCCGATGAACTGCTTTCCCTGACCGGCTTTTTCAAGTTTATACAAGACCCGATTTCGAGGGTTGAAATAGCCAGCGCCGGGGGTTTTCTCACTTATGGGAACATTGCCGACAACGCGACGATTAACGGGGCCGAACTGGAAATCAGGAAAAATATTTTTAAAAACAGCAAGGGGAATGAGGGCAACGAGACAAAATTGTCGGCCGGTTTCAATGGTTCTTATATTCTGACGGATGTCACCTTGCGGAGTGACCTAAGCTTCACCAACAAAACGTCGGAACTGGAAGGGGCGGCCCCGGTGATTGTCAATGCCGATTTGACTTATCAAATCAGAAAAAATGATTTCTCCTTGCTCAATTCGCTTGTGTTGAATTACTACAGCGACCGGATCTATACAATCGGGGCCAATGGCTATCAGGATATCTATGAGGATGGGGTCACAACGCTCGATTTTGTTTCGTCAGCAAAATTAAACAAACACTGGGAGCTTAAATTGAAAGGCAAAAACCTGCTGGACCCGGATTTTCGTCTTACCCGCCAGGCAAACGGGACAGATGCCGATCCGGTGGTTCTGAGTTCTTACAAAAAAGGCATTTTCATCAGCTTTGGAATTTCCTATAAACTTTAAAATGCACATGAAAAATTTAATTATTCATAACACGTAACATTTTAATTCAAAAAAAAAATGAAAAAATTATTTTATGCCGTTGCTTTGGCAACCTTGTTTTTTACCGCTTGTAATGATAAAGACGACGATCCGATTGAAGTAGTTGATCATGTCCTCAAGGGTGACATCACTGCTAATAAAACACTTGATGCTTCTGTTGAATATTCACTGGAAGGTTCTGTTCATGTTAAGTCAGGCGCTACGTTAACCATTCCTGCCGGTACGGTGATTAAAGCCAAAAAAGGTTTTGACCAGTACATTTTAATTGAACGCGGCGCCAAAATTATGGCCGAAGGAACTGCTGAAAAGCCGATTCTTCTGACCTCTGCCGCATCGGTGCCCGCTTCAACCGACTGGGGCGGGTTGATCATTAACGGGAATGCGCCAATCTCGGGGGCTACTGCAGGGACCGAAGGCGTAACCGAGATTGATAATGCCATCAAATATGGGGGCACCAATGCCGCCGACAATTCCGGGGTGCTGAAATATGTGATTATTGCCTATACCGGCGCCCGCTCAACGGCCAATATCGAGCATAATGGTCTGACCTTGAATGCAGTTGGAAATGGCACGGTTATCGAAAACATCTACATCCCCTATAGCGGGGACGATGGGATTGAATTTTTCGGCGGAACCGTAAACGTGAAAAACCTGTTGGTGGTTAATTCAGACGACGATATGTTTGACCTGACCCAGGGATGGACGGGTACTTTGGACAACGCCTATGGTATTTGGTTGTCCGGCTATGCCAGTACCGAATCTGACCCGCGCGGCGTGGAAGCCGACGGAAACTTCGACGGTCTTGGCGCCGACCACGTCGGTCAGTCTGATTTTACCATGCAAAATATCACGATTGTAAACAATTCAGGATTTGAAATGCAGGACGGATTAAAAATTCGCCGCGGCGCTAAAGCTACCATCACCAACTGCTTAATTACCGGAACCGGAAAAGTAACTGACGTGATTGATTTTACCGACACCGCCAGTGCTGGAAACCCGGCTTCCTCGATCAATATTACCAACTCGTTATCCAACGGTAATTTTACTGTTGAGGTAAAAGGAACCGGTAATGTTACCACCAGCACTACAAACACCGGCGCCAATACAACGGTATTTGCCTGGACCGGTTTTACATTCTAAACCAATTTGAAAGAATACAAAAACATTGAAGCGGTAAAAGGCTTCAATTCCCGTAAATTTGTAAAGTTCCGGCACAACAGGGCCGGAACTTTTTTAATGGGATAAGGCGGCTGCAAACTTCATGTTGATTGGTATGTGCAAAATTTGCACACACCAATTCTTCTTCCAGTTCACCTTCCTCAAAAATATTTTTAATATGCTTGGTTATTACCGGACGTTCTTTCTGGAACAGTTCACCCATTTGTGCCTGCGAAAGCCAAACCGTTTCATCTTGCAAACGAACATCAATTTTTGTCTGCCCGTCTTCGGTATGATAAAGTAGTATTTGTGAATTTGCCATGTTCTGTAACGTTTATTTTAAATTCCGATTTTTCAAAATTTTTTGTCATGAGTTTTCTAGAATGTCTGAGGCTGTTTGATTACCAAGTTGTTCGGCCAATCCGATGAGAAGTCCTTCTGTTCCGCGAATGTAGCAGAGTCGATAAATATTCTCATAATTAACCACTTCTCCAACAACTTCAGCACCATGCTTTGCAAGTCTGGATAGCAATTCGTCAAGGTTGTCAACCCGAAACATGATACGGAGATAGCCAAGAGAGTTTACCGGAGCAGTCTTGTGATCTGCTATTGTATGTGGGTTGAGAAATCGCGAAAGTTCAAGTCGGCTGTTTCCGTCCGGAGTAACCATCATCGCAACTTCGACCGACTGATTTCCAAGTCCTGTTACCCGTCCTGCCCATTCCCCTTCAATCATCGCTCGTCTTTCAAGTTTCAGTCCGATCTCTGCGAAAAAAGAAATGGCATTGTCGAGAGATTCTACAACGATACCGACATTGTTCATCTCCATTAGTTTACTTCTTGTCATCGTCTTGTTTTTTTAGTGTACAAATTATCAGTTGGCTGCCGGTACTTCCGCATCAAGCCGTCAGGGAAATCGCCTTTAACGACCTAAAGGTTTTTGAAGCGCCGGATTGCCCTTCCATACCCACCCGAGACTGTATATCAAGAGTCTTTTACATCGTGTCATTCTGTCCGGCAACTGCCGGACGGGGTGACCGGATTCCCAAAGATGAAGAATTCTTGATACAGCCTCATCGAACGCCTGATAGCCGACGTCTTTTCGTTGCAAAGGAGGATGAAGGTTTAGTTTTTTTCTCATTTTTGATCGCCTTCGTTTGAGCTAAAGAAGGAGGAACTGAAGGGGTGAGAGGATTGTCCGTACGAAACGTGCAAATTTGTTGAACCGGGTACAGCTTACTTAAATCAGATTGAAAAAGAAGTGCCTGCAGATATTCTTTGGTGAAAAAACTGCAGGCGTCTTTATCGTCCGTCATTTAGGCTGTTCCCGAAAGCGTGGCCGTTATTGTTTCGTTGTTTTTTTCGAGCCATTCGTCGAATGAAAGCAGTTCGGGGTTTAACTCCCGTGAAAAATCCACACTCCTCGCACCGCAAAAGTAGTCTTCAAAATCAGCTTTAAACTGGAACATATTGCCCAGGTCGTCTGCGCCGGGAAACCCGAGTGACCGGTAAACCGGGGGAGGTACGGCATTGTATCCGACTTCAGTTCCCAAGACTTTGGTAAAAGCAGCGGCCATTTGATGCCCGGTTAGATGTTCGCCGGCAATACCAACCATTTGTCCCTGATACTTGTTGCCGCCTTTAAAAATGCCGAAAGCACATTTGCCAATATCCTCGGCGGCAATACCCGGTAGCTTTTTATTGCCCATGGGTAAGGACAGCAACAGTTTGCCGTCTGTTCCCTTTTGGGGGCCCATGCCAAAATAGAGAAAATTTTCCCAATAAAACGAGGTGTTCAATAAGGTGTAGGGTACTCCGCTGTTTTTAAAAAAAGCATTTGATTCTCCTTTTCCGTCAAGATGAGGGACTTTGTATTTTCCGTGCAAGGTCGGCATCCGGTCATCATTTAGGGGCACCCAGTTGCGGGTATCTTCGAGGGTTGACCAAATGACGTGTTCAATGCCACTTTCCTTTGCTGCTTCGGCCATGTTATGTGCTTGTGCTATTTCTTTTTCAGGCGAAAAATGCTCCCAAAAAAAGGTCACGCAGAACACACCATATGCGCCGTTAAAGGCATTCAGAAGGCTTTCTTTGTTATCAACGTCCGCTTCAACGACTTCGGCTCCCAGGTCTGAAAGCGCTTTGGCTTTGTCTGAGTTTACATCCCTGGTAATCGCCCTCGCTCCGAATCCACTGTCCGGATCGTTCAAAATGGCCCTGACAAGGCCACCACCCTGCGCACCGGTAGCGCCAACCACTGCAATTACTTTCTCATTTCTCATTTTTTGAAATATTTAGTTAAATGGTTAATGGAAAGAAAGTTACGTCTATTCTGAATCAATTCCTATTAAAAAATACCTTTTCATCTTTTATTTTTCGGAGGTTTGTTGAAGTTGAAAAAGCCCGTCCAAACTTGTTTTACTGGATAGGGGATTGTGAAATGAAAAACGAAAGTACGAAGCTGAGATCTGTGGAATAATTACACGCCTGAGTTAAAATAAATTTGTAGTTTTGTTTTCATAAAAAACTGCAAATGAAATCAACAACCCGGTTTATCCTGTCTGTATTGTTGTGCATTGTTCTGAATGCAGAGGCGACATGGGCACAGGACGATCAGGCGGATATGAACCAGCCCGGTCAAACAAAGTGGAAATTGTCTGTTGACGGAGGCGTTGGATACCGGATCGCAAGCACCAAAGATTCGAAACAGGCATTGATCCGTCAGGGGCAGGATCCGTCAGAGGTTAATTCTTACTTCGATCAAATAAAATGGGGTCCTCAATTTTCGGCCCAATTACATTATTTATTTTCGGCCCGTTACGGCGTTGGGGTTGATTACCAGTTTCATACCTCAAGTGGAAATCTTTATGGCACATTTGATCCCGGCGACGGCGTAACTCTGTATTACGGGGAGGTGAAGGACGAGGTATTCACGAATTACCTCGGATTGTCCTTTTATTTATACCAGTGGCTGAAAACAAGCAAATTAGCTTTTAGCAGTCAGATTTCGGTTGGTCCGGTTTTTTTCCGCCAGGAAAATGTCACTCTTTATACCCCCGCCCTTGTTACCGGGAAAACCCTGGGCGGAAAAGTAGGGTATGGCCTTGAATATTTCCTGAGCCGGAACATCGCTTTGGGAATCCACCTGAACTTGTTTTACGCGACCATCTCGAAAGTGAAGGTCGACTATGAAAGTTCTTCCGATGAAGTTGACCTTCCCAAAGATCAAAAGGAAGGTTTGAGCAGAATTGACGGTGGGGCCGGAATAAAATTTTATTTCTAACCCTCCATTCAAAATCATCGAGAAACAAGTTCTAATAACAAAAAGAATGACACAAAAGAAAAAAAACAAACTCCGGATATACCTGGGGATAGCAGTCCTCATTATAACCAGCAGCTTCATCCTCTCGTGTAATGATGATTTTATTCACGCGAAAATGCCTGAATATCAGGAGTTAAATGATACAATTTTTGTGACAAATACGACTCCTCCGTTTTCTATTGATATGAATTTCGATAAGGATGGAGCGTGCAATTGGCAGCTTGTTCAATCTCCGTTGTGGCTCGGGGTGAGTCCCAAAAGGGGAACAAAAGAAGCTTATAGAGCTGCAACTATCCATTTCTCAGTAAATGACTACGACATCGCTACAGGGTTGGGATTTTACGCGTTTCCGCTGGTTTTTGACATTGACGGAAAACTGATTGGTTATACTGTGGCGCTTGCCAATTTGGGTCATCCTACGATCCACCTGTCTACTCAATCCATTACATTCAGCAGTAGTTTGAATTATCATGTTGAACTTTCAAACCAAAGCTATGGAATTCTGGCCTGGAGGATAGCCGAAGCGCCAAGCTGGGTTCAATGGGATCAGGGTAGCGGTTTGCTTAATCAATATGCCGAACAGTCGATCAATTTCAGCGCCAACGTCAGCGGCCTGGACCCGGGAGAATACAAGGGTACCATCAAAATTGAAAGCAATTCCACTTATAACCCGGTTTTTGAGATCCAGGTAACCTTGCACGTATTGGCCAACGCGTATTACAGCGATTACCACCAGGGCCAGCTCGTTGATTCCCGTTACAGTAAAAGCAGGGACGAGGTTATTGCGCTTACCAAAAACCCGAACCAGATGCTTTTCTTCAGGGCCGGTGTCAACGAACCCGAAGTTGTTGGCTTGGATCGTGTTCCACAGGGTTTTGCTTTGTCTGAAGACGAATCGAAAATAGCTATAGGTTATTCAAATTCGGAAATTACAATCTATAACGCCGTGGATCACACCCCTGTGAAAACGTATCAGGCTGGCGCTATTCCTCTCAGTCTGGAATTTGGAGATTCTGATTGGCTGTACTTTCTGGCGGCACAATCTTACTGGAACTACCTGCACAGCATGGACCTGACTACTGGCGAAATCACCCGGGCGACAGACGGCAAAAGTGGGTTAAAAACGCTTTTGAAAGTGCCAAAGAAAGACATTTTGGTGGCTTACCGGCCAGGGTACAGCCCCGACGGACTGTTTTTGATTGACATTTCAGAAAAAGGTCAGACAGATAAGGTAAACGAATATTTCATGGATCACGATGGGATTTGGTTTTCGGATGACGGGCAAAGACTGCTGACCGCCTGGAATAAAATATACAATATGCCTGCGTATGACACGAATCAGGCTTACTTTCCACATGAACCAACTGTTATCGGTCAGTTCGAGTTTCCCAACAGTCAGCAATCCGACTGTCTGGCCCAGCAATCATCGACCGGTCGCATATTTGCGGCTACCGGCTTTGGCTGGTCGGGATTAAATACGACCATTTGTATTTTCAAAGACAACACCCTGACAAGGGAAAAAATTTTGGAGCTAAAATTTGTACGGCCCGAGAATTTTTCGGTGTACAACACCTGGTCGGGTAGGCCGAAAGCGATGTATCCGTCTAAAAACGGTAACGATTTATGGCTGGTCCAAAAGTATATCGAATATGATACCAGCCACCAAGGTATTTGGTCTGTCGTAAAAGTTGATATCACAAAATAAGAAGTTGGTATTCTGTCCAGCTTCCCCCGCGTAAATTTGCAATTTGTGTCTTATTTTGCATGAGGAACCCTCAATTCGATCGAATTTCACCAATAACAGATCGGCGCGAGCGGGGAGTCGGGTAGGGTTTCCAACAGAGATCCTGTCTGACCGGTAGGAGGTTGCACCAATGGTTTGATTTGTCAAACCGAGATGGCCCCGCCTGCCAGATTGCAAAATTGTCAGCAAACGTGGTTATTTATCGTAATGGTTATACTTATCTTAATTATTGGGCGATTAATTTTTTAATGTCAGTTATCAAAACATCAGATATTTTATCAGAATAACGGTACCATTTATATCGTTTTCCATCTTTGTCGATCAATAAAAAATCAGGGAATGCATGCAATCCATAATCTTTTACAATCTGTTTATTACCCGCGCAAACAGGATAGGCCAACTTATTATCCCTCACATATTTCTTCACAATAGCGGGTGGATCATAAGGATAAAATGCACACATCTCAAATTTATCATTTGCATGGAAGGTCTGATCAACTTTCATTAAGTGTGGTGTCGATTTGGCACAAGGACAACAATTAAGCAATCCGAAATACAGTAATCGAATTTTTTTATCGTTTGGTGATAGGTATAACTCCTCTCCCGTTATTGTATGGTCTTTAATCTCCGGAGCCGGTGACTGGATTTTTTATGTTTGGGTATTTGAATGGCTTCATCTTTAATTGTTTCAGTGTCAATTTGATTGGCGTCAACAATGAATTGAATTATCCAGATTCCTGAAGTAAATTCTTTATTCCGTTGTTCCTGAAATCTATAATTGCGAAGTTCATTAGAATATAATAGCTGTGTTTTTTTGTCGTATAAGCATAACGATAAACAAAAAACGGAAGATCTTTTTGCATCAACCCAAATAACAAACAATCCGCCGGCGGCTCATGCTTGGCACTACGTGCATTAAGAGCGCCTATTTATGTAATACGTTATTTTTATTTGTTTTCAAGGGTATTGAAATCCCGAGAGCAAATGCCCCGGCAAACTGATCAACAGTCGGCTGAAAGTAATAGCAAAAACTTAAATCAACATCGTTATTCCGTCCCAATTCCAACCCAAAAGAGAACGGAATATGGTAAATAAATCCGCTTTTATTGATATTAGTATAAGCCGTAAACGTTTCAAATTTTCCTATTGATCCACCAATCCCAATTTCAACGTATGGTGCAACCCAGGGAATTGGTGCTCTAACTCTCGCTTTTCCGCCAATCAGAAAGGCTTTAGATTCGGCTTTTTCATCAGTTGGATTGTCATTAATATCTTTTCCATTAGAGCTTGTCAAAATTAAACCTGCGTATGGTCTAAGTTCAACCCAGGAAGCGACGGCTAGAACATATTCACCTTGTAGAAAAAATCCATCATTGGCAATCTCAGCAACACTATGATATGGTGAACTCATCCCATATCCAATTTGAGCATTAATTGATTTATTCTTTATGAATTGTGCTTCTGCTAGATTAGAAGTCAAAACAACTATCAGTATTATCAAGGTCGTTTTCATAATGTGTTACTACCTGGTTTATATATCCACCAAAATATCACACATTTCAATTCCGGGGGATATGTTTAACTTTATTATCTCATATTTAGCTTATAATTACAGCCACCACATCCTTTAGATTGCTGTTGTCACTTAACATCCCGTAAATCTTTGTGCTGGTTATTTTGGAGGGCGTTCAGGTGTCATTTTCATTGTCAGTTAGTTATTTGGTGCCAGAAAGTTACAATAATTCTGAACAAATTATTATTGATTATTAAAAAAATTATCAGTGATCTTTTTCCCCTACTCGCGCTGGTTTGTACCCGGTGTGCCATTCGGCAGGATGGAATTCTATCCCGGCAAGGGAAGGTACAAATTACGAACAGGCCAGCGATAGACGATACTACTGGTTCCAGGTATCGTATTTTTTATCCCGGTTGTTTCTTTCTTTCAGGTTTTTCAATTATCTCCCGGTCATCAGGACCTATCTTTGAAAATGCAAGCCATTTTTTCCAAACCCTTCAATAGTGTATCATTATGCTAAATTGATTGACGGTCGATAATCAAAAAACGATCGTGCGATTTGGTGAACTGCGTTATTTCAATTCTCGGATATTGGCATTGAACCGTTTTAGAATAAGTTTTAGCTGATGTGAAACATCAGCGGTAACGAGGGCGTTCACCGGTGGTCTTTTGTAACAGGCGGTGGGTAGAATTAGATTATCCCTAGTTTTTCTGCCTCGATAACAGCCTTATTCCGACTGTTCACTTCGAGTTTAAATAAAATTGCACTAACATGGTGATCGACGGTTTTGGGCGAGATAAATAATTTATCAGCAATTTCGGTATTCTGAAGGCCTTCTTTTAGTAAGTTTAGTACGTCTACCTGCCGTCTGGTTAAATGTGCTGTATTCTTTTTTGTACTTGACCTTGGTCCACGGGGAATACTTTTGATTCCTTTTGCCCGCAATTCATCTTTAAGGATGTTTAAGGTACCAACAGCACCTAATTTGTCGAGGATGATTAAGGACTCTTTTTGCATCTCCCTTGTACCTTCAAAAAGTGATAATGCATATTCGTAATTACACCCCATGCTTTTCCAACGTTCTGCTGCTTTGTCAAATCTTCCTACGATGTACGAATGGTAGGGGTCCAATATTTTTTTCGATTTGTCATACTTAAGTCCATTCCGGTGCATCCAAAAAACCAGTTCACTGTAGTATGACTCAATAAACACCTTCTTTAAATTATTCAATGCTACTTTTAAAATATCTTTGAACACGAATTTATTCTTTGTAATCCAGCCATATTCTAAAAGTGCGACTGTAACCGGAGCGATTCGTTGCAGTTCTTTTGTGCTTAATGCCAGCTCTTTCGATTCTTCGAGGTAGATAATCGCGCTTTGATAGTCCGCAACACGGACAGACAAACGGCCCAAAACGATTAAGGCGCCAATCCTTACAACATTCGGATGGGTAGGAAATTCTACAATACTCCCCGCAATTTTCGCAGCTTCATCCCATTTACAAAGTTCAAAAAGAAGACGGGCTTTCCATGTGAGCATGTAATATGTCCAGGAATCAAGATCATTCCCGTTGCAATAATCAATCCCACTGTTCAGGGCATCTAATCCTTCCTGATATTTTTTATGTTCGATGGAGTAAGATGCAATATTTGTATAAGCCCTGGCCACATGCTCGTGATAGCCATTTCTCAACGCAATATCCAGACTTGTGTAAAGATACCTTGAATTTGTTTTATCTTTTTGAAGAAGCGCTGACCCAATATTATTTAACGCGTGACATAGAATTTCTTCATTATCAATCTTTTTTGCAAGGTCAAGCGCTTTTTCTCCGTATTCAACAGCCAACTCCGTTTCACCGGATAACATTTTTAATTGAGCATAGTTACTGTAAGCCCGACCTCTTTCCTCCAACGGAAAACCATTTTCCAATTCTTCGATTGCTTGAATGGCAAACCGCTCGGCGTTATCCTTTTTCCCCTGAAACCAATTCAACCTTGATAATATTCGATATGAAACACCGATCCGGATTTTGTCTCCCAACTTCTGCCAAATTGTTAATGCAAGTTGTTGTGAGTCAATTGCCTTTTGAATCTGATTGGTCAGGTAACACTCGTATGCGTGTTGTTCATATAACTGTGCCAGCTCCAGTCCGGTTAAAGATGAATGTTCAATTGCCATCATAAATAGCTTGGCAGCCTCGAGGTGAGCGCCCAATGCAGATGCTTTTTTTGCAGCTAAAGGTGCATATCTGGAGATGACTTCGGTGTTTTGTGCATTTTGCGCCACATGGATCAGAATTGCCATATCCGATTCCTCAGGTTTATGGGCAAGCAAAATGTCCAGTATTTTTTTGTTTAGTTGAATACGCCGATAACCAGGTAATGCCTCCTCGATTGTTCTTCTGTAAAGTTCGTGTTTAAATAACAGGAATTTCCCTTCTGTTCGTAAAACACCTGAATGGATACAATTGTCAAGAACCGAAAGATAATTCGGCTCAATCAAGCTCAATAAATTTAGATCAATTTTTCCCGGCAGAACCGAAATTAGTTCCCAAAGTGCTTTCACGTCATTTACCTGTTTATGAAAAACGGTAAGCACGGAATCTTTAATATTATCTGGTATTCCGGGGCTATACCAGGCAAGAATTTCATTCACATAAAACGGGTTGCCCCCCGTAAGATTATAAACCTCCACCGGGTCAAACGAGGTAGCTTTTGAAAGTTTACTAACTGCCTCAAAGGATAACTGTTCTATCTTGATCTTGGTAAACAAACCCGAAGGAATTTCACTGAAAACCGAACGTATCGGATGATCCGGAAAAACCGCTTCTTCCCGATAGGTTAAAATGAACAAGCACCTGATATGATGAATCCTTCGCGACAAAAATTTAATTAAATCCAGGGTACCGCCATCAGCCCAGTGGACATCTTCAAAAATTAGCACCAACGGCTCATTTAACGCCTTTAACTCAGCCATAAACGAAGAGAACAGCAAGGCGGTTTCTTTTTCAGATCGTACTAGTTCCTGAAAGTTCTTGCTTAATTGCCAGGTAATATCAAATAAAGGTCCTAAAGGGCGTGGCGTGATCAATGAATCACAGGTTCCGGTTAAAACAAGAGCCTCTTTCTCAATTCGTTGTACAAACTCATTGATCAGCGAGGTTTTTCCAATTCCCGCTTCCCCTGTAACAAAAACCGTATGCCCATTCCTGCCTGTACTACCGGAATAGAGCTCACCTAAAGTGGTTAAATATTCTTCCCGTTCCAATAAACTCATTGAGTCGTGATATTAGTTTAAGATATGAAAGATTTGAACCTTTTAGCGATTACGAGTCTCTTGTATGTCAATATGCTATAATAACATACGCTGAGTTTGAATGTTTAAAACGGGCTGAAATTTGATTCACACAGCGGTGCATTCAATAACTTAAGATTTTCCTTGTTTCAGGTCGTATCATCCAACAGGGTCGTCAGTGCGGCGGCGCCTGAAAACCGGGCACAAAAAAAGGTTTAGAAATTTTTCTAAACCCTTTCCCGGATAAAACCCGGAAGCTCAACGAATGCTTGTCGTTGGGTCAATCATGGTTTTGACCTCGTTTACACTTTTTACCGGAAATCCGGCTCTCGACGAGTGTTCTCGTATGACCTCTTCATTTTCGGCAATATGGACACAATACATTTTGTTTTCGGTTACAAAAGTTTCGAGCCAATGATAGGCTTTACCCAGCCCGTCAACGGTGTTGCACGAGGTTTTGGAAATTTCCTGTAGTTCTTTTTCTGAAAGTTTACCTGCTCCGGGTAAATCTCGTTCAATGATAAATTTTTTCATGTGTATTTTTTCAATTTAAGTGTGTGAAATTCGCGTATAAACATTTGTTTCTCAATTTTGTATTTATTGTCCTGTTATTACTTCATCTATTTGGTTCGGAATCAAACCGTGTGCTTCAGTATGGGTGTGGATTACGCTTCCCGGGTTTTGCGCTTGCGAGAGACAGTAAACAATACCGGCTTCTTCGTCTACCCAGTAATTGATGAAGTTAACGCCGTACTTTTCCTGAACTTCCAGGTCTTTTTCATGCGCTTCGGCCACGGCTTCGGCAGTAACGTTCCCTGCACCGAGATAATGGATGTCCAAAAAGTATTTCAAATCACCGGAAGCCGGGACTTCTTTGCCAGAGGTAACCGGGTGCACTTCATGGGGAATAAGCCCGTGAGCTTCTTCGTGGGTTCTGGTTACCATTTCTTCATTAGGTGCTTCTGATAAGCAGTACACCGTCCCCGATTTTTCGTCTACCCAGTATTTGATGAAGTTTACGCCATACCTTCCCTGGGTTGTCAAGTCCTTTTCATGAGCTTCGGCCACCGCTTCAGCGGTAACATTCCCTTTCCCTAAATGATGCACATCGATGTAAAGCTTTTTACCCGAGCCCGGATGAAGCGCCCATCCTGTTGTTGAACTTACAAGTGCAGAAAGAACAACTGCAACCATTAAAAACACACTGATTTTTTTCATGAATTTCAAATTTTAATGATTAATGAATTACCGGAACAAAGTTATTTGCAGTTTAATCCCCGGAGATAAGGACAATTCCCCATTTTATTTTTCTGAATTCCCTATTTTTCGAATTACACCTGAAACGCTTTCCGGATTAAAATCTTTTCCCGGGGAAATAAGCTTTCAGGATCGGCTGAATGGCTCCGCTGTTTTCTCTTCTAATTCATAAAGGAGGTACTTCCTGCTATTTGCGGGGCATGTTTTCTTACGAAACGTCCGCGTCTCGTTTATCATTTAATCCGGTTGATCGGTGGGTAACAACAACGGAATAGTTTGCGAAAATGGAGCGATAGCGGTCCCCTGATCCTTATCCCCTGGTCTTTGCCGCGCAGTTCATTCCCCTTGACAGCATGATAAACCTTGTATTTTAGGGATTTCTGCACGACCGATGTGAAAAATATTTTTTACAGGCAGCATTCCTGATTTTCATTCCGTATTTCTTATTGAAATGACCATCTGCCGGAAAAACAAAACGGAGAAAAAGATCTGTTACGCTTTTATTAACGTGTTAAATTTAAAGGTTATGAAAACAAAAATCCATTTTTTGAACAGCAAACTGCAAATGGCGGTTTTTGTGGTTCTTCTGGCCTTTGTTGGGTTCTCGTCGTGTAAAGATGATGACGATGATGAGAAAGTACCCGCGAAGGTTAATTACTCAGGCGCCTTTGTCAAGTCGTCGGATGACGTGGTGACAAGCGCCACGGGTACTGCTACAGCAACTTTTGACCCCAACACCCTTGAACTGTCTTATTCGTTCACCTGGACGGGTTTAGGCTCAAATGCGGTTAATATGCACTTCCACAATGATGGGCCTGTGATGGCCGGAATTGAAGGATTCCCGACAGAAACGGGCGGAACAGTTGCGGGCAAAGTGACCTTGAATGCCCAACAGGCCAGTGATTTGGTAGCGGGCAAAATTTATGCGCAGATTCATACCCAGGATTATCCCGGGGGAGAGGTGATAGCACGCTTAACCAAGAGCAGCAGCCCGAATCCATCGCCCAATCCCGGAGGAGGAGGATATTAACCACGGAATTACTGTCGGCTCCGGGCTTAAAAGCAGCCGGGGTCGGGGGGAATTCCTCTAAACAATAAACAGATGAAAAAAAGAATGATTTTACTCCTGATTGCAGGGGGAGCCTTGATATTCGGATGTAATAACGAGGCCACCGAAATGCCCGACGACCCCGGGCCGGGTGATTGTACGCCTCAGTTTCCTGATATGGATGTCACCTACAACAACTACGTAAAAGGGATTCTTGACAAATATTGCATTTCGTGCCATCATACGGGCAATTCCGCCGGTCCGGGCGATTTCACCAATTACAGTGGCGTAAAGGCCTACACCGGGGGAAATACGTTTTTTGCCAGGGTGATCCAGGATGGTGCAGACATGCCACAGGGAAATGCACCCCTTCCAAAAGCTGTCCGGGATTCGCTGGATGTTTGGATTAAAAACTGTGCCCCTTTAAACTGAACCTTGAAAAAGCAACTGATGAAAGCCTGGGTAAGCCTTGTCTTGTTTGCAGCGACGATCGGGATTGCTTCGTCGCAAATCGTGACTTCACGCGATGTCACCTTCCGTTTTTTCTCCAGCGCCCCGATAGAAGATATTACCGCGGTAAGCAACGAAGGCGTATCGGGGCTCGACTTTATCTCAAAATCGGTCTATTTCAGGGTGGCAATCCGCTCATTTGAATTTGAGAAAAAGTTAATGCAGGAGCATTTTAACGAGAATTATATGGAAAGCAGTAAATATCCTTATGCCGAATTTAAAGGCTTTTTAAAGGAAGATATTGATCTCTCAGCGGATGGCGCTTTCCCTGTTACGGTGCAGGGCGACCTTACCATTCATAATGTAACCAGGAGCTATACGGTGAAAGGGCAGTTGACGATAAAGGGGGGAGAGGTCGTGGCAAACGCTGCTTTCCCGGTCAGGCTGGCCGACCATCAAATAAAAATACCCCGGTTGGTCATCAAAAACATTGCCGAAGTGGTGGAAGTAACGGTTTCGGCCAATTATTTGCCTGCTTCGAAGTAGCTGAAAATGGCTTTATTCAAAAGTAACAAACAGATGAGATTCACTTTTCTTTTATTGATATTGATCGGTATCTGTGCGATACCGGCGGCCGCGCAGGACGACCCGGACCGGTTGTTTCACGGTGATGAGGCAGAGGAAAGGTCCCTGGCGGTGGTTGCTACCTTTAAATCGCCGCGGATCATTAACGGACAATCCAACGAAACAATCCATAAAAACGACTTGCTGTTCACGGTCATGCATCGTTTTGGCGATATCGCCGGAGATTTCGGGGGGGCCAGAAGCTTTTTTGGCCTCGATAATTCCACCGACATCCTGGTTGGCTTCGATTACGGCATATCCGACAGGCTGAGCGCCGGGCTTGGGAGGGCAAAAGGGGCCCCTAACGGAACGAGTACCGACCAGAACCAACTCTTTTACATCCATACAAAATACCGCTTGCTGCAACAAACGGGTAACGACCGGATGCCTTTTTCGGTCACCCTTTTCGGGAACAGCGTAGTTTCGGCAACAGAAAAGCGGGAACAGACCACATCGGATGCCGGTTTTCAAAAGTTTGGCGACCGGATGAGCTACGTGGCGCAGGTAATCATTGCCCGGAAATTCAGCAACAACCTGTCGCTGGCTTTGTCGCCAAGCTACATCCGGCGGAATTACGTAAGTTATATGGATATGAACGACCTGTTTGCCCTGGGGCTGGGAGGGCGCATGAAAATAAGTCCCTGGATGGCCGTGGTTATTGACTATTTTTTAAGTTTCCGCAGTCAGGAGAGTAAAGACTATTTCCGGGAAGAAAAAGACTTCCGCTTGTATAATCCCCTGGGCGCCGGCCTTGAGATTGAAACCGGAGGGCACGTGTTTAACCTCAGTTTTATGAACTCTACCGCCATTTTGGAGAACCAGTTTATTCCGGCTACCAGCAGTTCGTGGGGGAAGGGCGGTTTTCGGTGGGGATTTAGCATCACCCGGACCTTCGCAATGTCCGATAAGTCTAAAAGCCCGGAAAACCCCTGAAAAACACGACCCGGATAATATCTTTCTGAGGAGAAGCAGCCTTTTGTTTGGATACGGGACTGAATGCAGAACTAATTGAAGCTACTATTGTTTTAAAATTTAAAGGACCTGAGCGTAACGTAGTAAAACCAGATAACAACAGATCGTCGTTCCTTAAATGGCAGAAAAAGACTTACAGAAACTGATCGATGGTTGTAGAAAACATGACCGGCAAAGTCAGAAATTGCTCTATCAGAGGCTATATGGGTTTGCTATGAAAATTTGTTTGCGTTTTGCCGAAAACAGGGACGAAGCCTCCGAAATATTGAATGAAGGTTTTTTCAAAGTTTTCACAAACATCGAAAAATACGACGATCAATGGCCGTTTAAGGCATGGCTGGGTAAAATTATCTATCATGCCTCCATCGATTATTACCGGGCAAACTTAAAATGGTCGCAAATGGGCCGTTTGGAAAAAACAGACGATGTTTTACATCAGGCCACCATTGAGCATAAACTTGAATACGACGATTTGCTTGCTATCGTTCAGCGTCTTCCGCCGGCTTACCGCATCGTATTTAACCTCTATGCTGTTGACGGTTATTCGCACGACGAAATCGCCCAAATGGTTGGCATCAGCGCCGGGACATCGAGGTCGAACCTGCATAAGGCCCGTCAGAAATTGCAACAGATGTTGAGCCGTCCGTATTCTTTGATTATGTTGCTGATATCGAAAAACAGAGCCAAATCCGGCAAGGACGGCGTTTTAGGGAGAAAATTTTGCGCAAAATGGGGTAAGCATGGATAACGAGGGTAAACATATTGACGAATTGTTCAGGGCAGGGCTAAGCCGGGAGGAAAATCCGGTTGCTTTTCGTGAAAGCGATTGGGAGAGGCTGGAACAACGGCTGAACCGGTATGCTAAAAAGAAACAGGCCGTGTATTGGCTAAAACCACTTAGCGGTGTTGCGGCAATTCTGTTGCTGGCATATTCCGTGTGGTGGGCCTGGCCTGAAAAACAAGTTCCGCCTGCCCAACATACCGAAATTGTACCCAATGAACGGGAAACTCCGGAAGAACAGCATAAACAGTTGCTTTCATCCAACGATCAGGATGAACCGGAAAACGGTAGCCGTGCAGATCATGCTGTATCTGTCGGGGCAAACCAGCCTGCCCCGCAAGCTGTTGCCGGACAAGACCCTGCCTGGAACCAGGCGGAACAAGCAAGCCAGGAGACTGACCGGCAGGCAAGCGGCACGAAAACAGGCGACGATTTGCCCTTGAAAACCACCGTTCCCGAAAGTCAACTTCGTTCCCAGCCAGATCCTGTGGAGCCAGATAAACAGCCAACTATTTCGGACAAAGCAACCGAACGGCAACCAGCGATGCCGGGTGAAAAACCCGATGAGCCCCGGGAAGTTCCGGTGCCGCAAGTTCCGGTTCAGCACGAAAAGACCGGGCAAAAGCATCGTTTGCTGGCCCTGAGCCTTCTGGTTGCCCCGGCCTATAATGGGGTCGACAACCTGAACGACGGACAGGTGGGCAGCGATTTTGGCCTTTTGCTGACCTTGGGCCTGACAGAACGATGGAGTGTCAGTACCGGCGCGCTTTACGCCAAAAAGCTATACGAAACCGCCTTTAGCAGCTCCTATAATCCGGGTGATGGTCCATCGGGGCATGAGCCCCGGTCGGTTGACGCCGATTGCCGTGTGCTGGACATTCCCCTCAATCTCAATTATACCGTGATTAACCGGGCGAAAACCACGGTCAGCCTGGGTACGGGAATATCTTCGTATGTGATGTTGAGGGAAGATTACCGGTTTAATTACGCCTACCGGAACGGAGCGGAACTGGAGGACCTCCGTTTGGTCAACGAAAACCAGCATTGGCTGAGCATAATCAATTTGCAGGCGAACTACGAGCGGCGGTTAAATTCGAAACTAAGCATCAGTTTTCAACCTTACCTGAAAATCCCGCTGAACGATATCGGCTATGCCCGGGTCAGGCTCCAGTCGTTGGGTACGGCAGTTACCGCTAACTGGCGGTTTTGAATGGCTTACTTTAATCAAATTTTAATGGTTCTGTAATTCAGGCTTAACCCCGATCAGCTTTCTTTGTTATCAAATCAACAGAGAGATGAAACACACGTTATTAAGCATTCTTTTTATGGGCCTTGTTGTTTTTGCAAGCGCCGGAAACAAGGAAAACAAAAACGAAACTTCGTCCGAGAAAGCTGAACTGGTTTCCTTCAGCGGAGAAGTGACCGACCAAATAACCCGTGAAGCCTTAGTTGGCGTAAAAGTTAGCCTCGAAGGAACCGACCAGGTGGTTTATACCGATTTCGACGGTAAATACAGTTTCGAAGATGTAAAGCCGGGAACCTATCACTTGACAGCATCATTTATTTCATACGAGAAAACATCGGTTGAAGAACTTGAGCTAAGTCTCAACACGAACCAGGTCAATCTTAGTTTGAAGTCTTCAAATTGAGGTCCCGGGTTTTATTTCATATACTTAAGATTGGCAACCGCTTCTGAGAGCAGAGGCGGTTTTTTTTGGTTTACCAGCTCAAACAATAAATAATACAACAGACGTAACAGAAGAGGAGGTCTTCATGAAAAGATGGATATTGATTTTCGGCTTGTTCCTGGTTTTTACCGTTCATGCCCATGCCCAGCAAGTAACCGAGGTTGAGGGGGTTTATTATTCCGGTTCAAAGCCTTACACGGGAACTTATATCACGTATTTTGACAACGGGAACACGAAAATCAAACTCAACCTGAAAAAAGGTTTGAAAAACGGGGAAGTCCGTGTTTATTTTGAGAACGGGAGCTTAAGTGAAATTCGTTCTTACAAAAAAAACCTGATGGACGGAACCTGGGTCACTTACAACGAAAAAGCAGTAAAAGTGGCTGTTGCCAATTATAAAAACGGCAAAAAAGAGGGCAAATGGACTGTTTGGGATGACGACGGCCACTTAATTTACGAGATGTATTATAAAAACGGCGAAAAATCGGGAACCTGGAAAAAGTACGATGCCTCGGGTGAACTGGTTAATGAACGCAGCTTCTGATCTTTTCCCGGGTTTGGCGTTTATGCCCCGATCGGTTTCAGGCGTATGGTGAAGTGCCGCATGACCGGCGCTTCGTGATCGATACGGAAACCCTGTTTAATTTCGTTTCGCCGGGCGTAAATGTTTCTTAGGGCGGCAGCAACCACGTTCAGGTGGTTATTGGTGTAGCTGCGCCGCGGGATGGCCAGCCGCAGGAACTCAACGGCCGGGTATCGGTTCTCGTGTGTTTTAGGGTTCCGGTCGGCCAGCAGGGTCCCTACTTCAACCCCTCTGACTCCGGCTTCTAGGTATAGTTCAACAGCCAGCACCTGGGCCACAAACTCTTCTTTGGGCACATGGGGTAAAAAGCGCCGGGCATCAACAAACACGGCATGTCCGCCGGCAGGTTGTTGCACCGGTATTCCGGCGTCGACCAGTTTGTTCCACAGGTACCGGACCTGCCCGATCCGGCTTTCGAGATAGGCGCTTTCGGTAACTTCGTCCAGGCCAACGGCCAAGGCATTCATGTCGCGACCGGCCATGCCGCCGTAAGTCACGAAGCCTTCATACATAATGGTGAAAACAGTTGCTTGCTCAAACCAGTCCTGGCGGTGCATGGCCAGGATGCCGCCGATGTTTACCAAACCGTCCTTCTTGCTGCTCATGGTCATGCCGTCGGCCAGGCTGTACATTTCGCGCACAATTTCCTTGATGGACTTCTGTTGGTAGCCCGTTTCGCGTTGTTGAATAAACCAGGCATTCTCGGCAAAACGCGCCGAATCAAAAATCAGCGGGATCCGGTATTGCGCGGCCAGTTGTTTTACCTGCCGCAGGTTTTCCAACGATACCGGTTGGCCGCCAGAACTGTTGCAGGTGAGGGTCATCAGGATAAACGGAACTTGTTCGCGGGGGTAGCTTTCAAGAACAAGCTGCAACTTGTTTAAATCGACATTGCCTTTAAACGGATGAAGGCTTGCGGTATCGAAAGCTTCGGCAATGGTACAGTCAATGGCCTGGGCCTTTCGGAACTCGATATGCCCTTTGGTCGTATCGAAGTGCGAATTTCCGGGAACCAGATCATTTTCTTTCACCAGAACAGAAAACAGGACATTCTCGGCAGCCCGGCCCTGGTGAACCGGTAAAAAGTAATCAAAACCGAAAAGTTCTTTTACTTTATCTTTCAGGTGGTAGTAGGAGGATGAGCCGGCGTAACTTTCGTCGCCGGTCATCAGGGCCGCCCACTGGCGGTCACTCATGGCTCCGGTGCCGCTGTCGGTGAGTAGGTCGATGTAAACTTGTTCGCTTCGCAGGTTAAACAGGTTATAACCGGCTTCTTTTATCCAGCGTTCGCGTTCGGTCCGGGTACTTGGGTAGATGGGTTCTACCATTTTAATTTTATAGTTTTCGGCAAAAGGTAAGTCCATTTCTAATCAGTTTTAAGATGAAAAAATCGGGGTATAAAATGTACTGGCGATTAGAACGGATAAGTGTCGCGGTTTTTGATGTTGACGTATTTTCGCTTTAGGTTCGACCGGTTTTCAAAAAGCATCCACATAACTACCTTGTTGATGGTTAGCTCAAAAATATGGATTTTGAAAACCGAAAAAGCTAAAAAATATCACAGTTTTTGCCGATCCCCCGGTATTTAAAGAATAAAAAATCCGGCCTGCCTGAACAAACCGGATTTTAATGATTCATAAAGAGGTAATCTTATTTTTCGCCTGCTTCAGCTTTGGCATCGGCAATCATTTTTTCGTTGGCGGTAATGGCAAATTCAACCCGGCGGTTTTGAGCCCGTCCGCTGTCGGTGGCGTTATCGTATTTCGGGCTTAATTCGCCGTATCCTTTGGTGGTGATGCGGCTTTGGCCAACACCTTTTTTCAACAAGTAAGAAGACACGGAACCGGCGCGTTGTTCAGATAGTTTCTGGTTGTATTCTTCCGAACCGCTGCTGTCGGTATGTCCCTGGATTTCGATATCGGTATCCGGAAATTCCTTTAAAACCGTTACCAGTTTATCCAGGTTTGCCGAAGCGTCACTGGTCAGGTTGAAGCTGTTCAGTGCAAACAGCACTTTGCTGTCGAATTCGACCATAATGCCTTCGCCTACCCGTTCCACTTTGGCATCGGGCACCGATTTCTGGATGGCTTCGGCTTGTTTGTCCATCTTGTTACCGATAATAGCGCCGGTGGTTCCGCCAACGGCAGCGCCAATTACAGTTCCCATGGCGGTATTGCCCGAGGCTTTCCCGATTACGGCGCCTAAAACACCGCCGCCGGCTGCCCCGATCACCGCTCCTTTTTGCGCGTTGTTCATGGAAGCACACCCGCTTAACAGTAAGACAGATAAAAGGGCCACGATAAAGGTTCTACTTGTTCTCATGTTTTCTCATTTTAAAGTTTTACACAAATTTATAATTCATTTAAATGTTTCAAGCATGGATAACCGAAACATCGTGAGCAAATGTTTGGGTTGAACTGAGGCCGGTTGAAGGCATAGTTCATAGGAAGAAACGGTCTGAGCAGACGGTTTTGTATAAGATCAGGCGAAAAAAATCAGTTTACTTTTTGAACGCAAATGTGGTTGAGCCGATATTGTTTCCATCTGCAAAGATATCAATGGTATACGTACCTGACAGAAAAGGTTCTCCGTTTTCCTGGTCCCAGAATATGTTTACCGGCAGTTCATTTCCTTCGTAGGTTACTTCGCGCATTGCCGAGTAGGGGATTCTCAGATCTTCGTACTGGAAAAGGTCGTTTTTTGATTTGATCAGTAAGATTTGATCGGGACGAAGGATGCGTACATAAATATTCTTGGCTCCGCGCCTGGCGGTAATGTTTTTGCTTAGGGCAAAGCTGATCATCAGCTTCTCGGCTTTGTCGCGGCTGGCCACTTCGGTTCCCTTTTTGTTAATCCCGGTAACAGTCAGGTTCAGGGCTTCGAGCATCGCGGCCCGTTCCACTTTTTGAGAAAGTTGTTGCTTTTCTTTTTCCAGGGCAATATTCCGCGATTCCACTTCCTTGTACTCCTGCTTTACCTGGAGGTTTTCGGCCAGCAGTTGTTCATTGCGGCGGTTCAGCGAGTCGACCTGAACGATGTAGTTGCGCATAATACGGCGCAGCGAACCAACTTCGTCCTGGTAACGCGAAATTTGCTCGTAACTGGCCTTTTTAATCTGGCCCACCTCGAGTAACAGGTCCTTTACTTTGGCCTGGGCCATAAACAATTGGGTGTTCAGGGTGTCGTTATCGGTTTTCAGCGAGTCGTAATTTTGAACCATACTGTTCAGCTCTGATTGGATCAAATCTTTTTCTGCATTCAGGGATCCGAGGATTGACTTATGCTCGCTTCGTTGAACGAAAAGCAGCACAACCACGACTAACAAAATAATCGTCAGAAAGATGACGATCAGGTTATTTCTTCTTTCTTTATCGGTATTTCCTAACGAAAACTTCTTTTTCACGGCTCCTGGGTCTGACATAGCAATAGTTTTGAAATATGATAACGCCCACAAAATTAGCATTATTTTGCGGGCGTTCAAATATTATTGTTTATAGGAATTGGTTAAAAAATGTTGCCGATTTTTACACCAAGGTAGAAGGTTCGCGGAGCAAGCGGACCGTAAATATAACCGGGATCGCGGTCGGCGCCATAGTCAAAGTCGTCCTGAAACGAGTCCAGGATGTTTTTTACCCCGCCGTATAACTGCAAGGATAATTCGTTGCCGATCTTCAGGTCGCGCGACAGCTTCACGCCCAGGTCAAAAAAAGAATCCGTTCGATTCAACTGTCCGTTTTCCGGGTGATCAAGTAAATTTCCAAAATAAGGGACGAGCATTTTGCCGGTGTAGTTCCCCGTTAACGAAGCCCTGAACAGAGGGCCAGACGAGTAGGTCATACTCAGGTAACCGTAAGTTTCGGGGGTGCGGAAAAACCGGTATTCGTCAAACTCCTGGGGCGATTCGTATTTACTTTGTTGCAGCGTTAACGACGATTGCATCACAAAGCGGGCGCCGGCTGAGGCGTTCAGCTCAAAGTTGATTCCTCTTACCACGGCGCCGTCTTCGGCGTTGGTGCGGGTGTAAATCACGTTTCCGTCGTCGTCGGGATCGCCGTATATATTGGTAAACGGATCGTTTAATTTGGTGTAAAACGATTCGGCCAGGAACTGGGCCTGGTATTTACCGAAGGTTTCAGTATAATCGAGCGAAATGGTCAAGCTGTTGGAGCTTTCCTGTTTCAGGCCGGGGTCGTTCACATGGGTTACCCGGCGCGCGCCCGAGGTTTCGATGTGCAGGTCCTCGTCGAAGATTTGAGGAGCGCGATACCCTTTGGCAAAAGAGGACCGGAGTTGTAGTTTCCTGCTGAGGTTGTAAAGCAAACTGACTCGCGGACTAATCACATCGCCGGATGCAGTTTCGCGGTTTTCTTCATCGTCGCCAACCGAATAATGTTCGGCGCGGAACCCGATGCCAAGCCGGAGTTGATCGCCTACCCATTCATTCTGAACAAAAAAGCCATACGTGTTGATGTGTTGATTGGCAATCAGGGTATTGTTGGTGTGTTCCCTGGTTTCCAGGTCGAGATAGCCCAGCTTTTTGTCTTCCAGTTGGTTGGTGGTCATTTCCATGCCAACGACTAATTCGGAGGGAGAAACCAAAAGCTTTTCCACATCACGGTGGTATTGGGCGCCGGCAGAGACGGAGAAATCTTTCGTGTTGCCGTAGGCCGACAGGTCGTGGTTGGCGCCGTAATACGAGTCGCGGTCAACCGATTGAAAAGCGGTATATATGCTTAATTTGTCATGCCCGCGCATGAACTTGTCGACGCTAAGGTTGGCCGAGTTAATCCGGTGATCAACGGCTTCCGAAATATCGGCTTCGTGGTTGGGTTTGTCAAAGGCGTTCCCTCCTCTTCGCGACTCGTTGATGTAGAAATAGTCGAGGTTTATTTTCGACCGTGTGCCCAAGCGGTGAAACAAACTTCCGCCTAAAGTGGCATTATCAATTTTCGATATTTCTGAGAACCCGTCGTCGTTGGCATCATACGGGTCGCGTCCGCGTTTGAACCCGTAAAAACTCATCCCGGTGCGAAAATCATCGCTGATCATGGAGCCATTCATCGTCAGATTAGAATCCGACAGGCCGTTTTTTCCGATCACTGCTGCCGACGAATTGACCGAGAACGAGTTTTTCACTGGCTCTTTGGTAATCAGGTTGATGGTTCCGGCGATCGCGTTTCCTCCGAATAGAGCCGAGCCGCCTCCCCGTACAACCTCCACCCGGTCAATCATATTCGCCGGAATCAGTTCCAGTCCGTACACGCCGGCCAGTCCGCTGAAAACCGGGCGGCTGTTGATCAGGATTTGGGAGTAAGGACCCTCCATCCCGTTCATTCGTATTTGGGTGAAGCCGCAGTTCTGGCAATTGTTTTCGATACGTACCCCCGGCGTAAAATTTAGGCCTTCGCTCAGAGTAACGCTTTGTGTCCGTTCAAACAGGCGGGGGCCAATGGCGCTCACGATGGTGGCTGTTTCCCGGCGCGACTTTTCACTACGGTCGGCCGATACCACAACCTGCTCCAGGCCAATCTGGTCAGGATCCAGTTTGGCCATTAAGGTGACACCGGTCCCGGAAATCAGTTCAACCACATATTCCCGTGTCCGGTAACCAATGGCAGAAATAACGACTGTTTGTTTCCCGACAGGTGCCGCCACCAGCTTAAAATGGCCCGTGAGGTCGGCTGCAGTGCCGATGGTTGTCCCCTTTATTTGAATGCTTGCAAAAGGAATATGCCCGTCATCGGATGTTACGTCGCCAAACAACATGGTGTCCGGTTTTCTGATGGTCGGGTTGTTTTCGGAATAGGTGAAAAGACTGCACGTAAATAAGAGCGCGACGAAGATTATTTTTTTCATAATGAGTTGCGTGAATTTAAGGTGACTGCCGATGATTGCCGGCCGCCACAGAATTGAAAAATCGGGTTAACAGACTACGCTCAACATCCTTTCCGGACAGGATGAATTAAGCGATAGGTCAAAAATAGATTGCCTGATCAGTTATAACAATCCCAACTTATTGGGATTTTGACTATGAGAAAAAGCAGGCTAATTACGCAACGGGAGGCCCCCTGAGTTGGAAAAGTCCGGAATAATCCCGGGAATAATGGGCTGACAAGGGAGTACCGATTATTTCGGTCGTGTAGACAAAAGTTTGTAAGCCGGTATACGGGCTTACGGTATTACAATAATCCAGGAAGAATCCTTCGTAGAATGAAATTTCTTTTACCGAATGATCATGATGCTGATTGCCGGACAGGTGAGCATGCCTGACCACCATGCCGTTTGACAGGACGTGCAGGTGCATGTTCAGCATCGAGTTTGCCAGGATGAACAGGTAGACCGGCAAACACAGCAAAATGAGGACTTTGATATAAGTACGCGGTAGCTTCATCGAATTGTGGCGACAAATATACGATTCCGGTTTGTGAATAAAAAAGAGGACATCTTTTTAAAAATGTCCTCTTTCTATTAAACGAAACTATTTATACCCTGCTTCATGCTCTGCCGGCTACCAGTTCAATCGAGTCTTTAATCTGATACAGCCTGGAAACTTCTTCATCCCTAATTGCAATATTAAACGAGTTTTCCAGATAATACAGAAATAAGGCCCAATCAACCTGATCAAATTTCAGGTCTTCCTGAAAAGAAGCGTCCAGTTCAATCTCGTCCCTGGGCACTCCTGTTTTCCTTAAAACTTTATACAAAGTTCTTCTAATTGTTTTGTTTTCCATGTTGTTTTCATTTGATGCTCAACATAATTTTGCCTTCATGTTGATAAAAATCAGGCTAAAATTAAAAAATCGAACAAAACATTAAACGATTCTACGCATAAAAAGTTTGTCGGCAACCGGGATATTAACATGTTTTAACGAGCTTAATCACTTGTAAATACGGCAATGTATGTACAAAAAGATTTTTTAATGATGTATTATTTGTCGTTATGCCATGAAACATGTCTAAAATAAACATATTGACATCATTGAAAATTATTTTCTCTCCCAGTCCAATTTTAATAAACTGTAAACTTCGAGGTCCAAAAAACGGTCCGTGTGCTTCTCGCCTGCACGTTCAATTCCTTCAAACTGAAATCCAAGACGTTTTGGGATTGCCGAACTCTTGTCGTTCCCAATGGCGCATTTTATTTGGATCCGGTTCATCTTCATCGTGGAGAACACATATTCCGACAGCGTTTTCACACAACGGGTCATAATTCCTTTTCCGGTCATCTTTTCAATCAGCCAATACCCGATTTCCGTTTTCCGGTTCAGGTGGTCCGTGTCTTTTAAACCAATCAAACCGGCAAAATAGTCTTTATACCACACCACAAAAACTTCTTCCTTCCGGGTTGCCTGCTCGGCAAGAACTGACCGGATAAAGGCTTCGGTATCTTCCTGGGAACGGGTTTGCCTGACAAAAGGCAGCCAGGTCGATAGAAAATCGCGGTTTTGGTCAATGGCCTGATAAACCTGAAAGGTATGTGAAACCCGGATTCCTTCGATGCGGATATCCGTATCAACAAGTATGGCATTCATCCTCATTCACTAAAAAATACATGCTTCAAAATTACTGTTTTTCCGGCGATTGCGTAACATTTCGTTTCATTCATAAAAAGAAACCGTTTCTCAACCTGACAGAATGTTTATATTTGCGATAAATCAAGAGATTATGGGAAAATATATCGGAATGGCATTGCTGTTATCAGCAATTTTTGGTTTTTCGTGTGGAAATGCCGGGCAAAAACCCGATGGAACCCTGGTCAGCATTGAGACTGACTTCGGGAATATCGTTGTGAAACTTTACGATGAAACGCCCCTGCATAAAGAGAATTTTCTGAAGTTGGCCGGGGAAGGTTTTTACAACGGCCTGCTTTTTCATCGCGTAATCCATCAGTTTATGATCCAGGGCGGCGATCCGGATTCGAAGAATGCCCAGGCCGGACAACGACTTGGAGCCGGCGATCCCGGATATACCATTCCGGCTGAAATTAATCCGGTTTTTTTTCATAAAAAAGGTGCGCTGGCTGCTGCCCGCCAGGGAGATCAGGTTAATCCGGAAAAACGCTCCTCCGGCTCACAATTTTATATTGTACAAGGAAAAGTATTTACCGAAGGGGCTTTGGATACCCTGGAATTACAGATGAACCAGAAAAAAGAACAGGAAATCGTCCGGGGCATTTTTGCAAAATATCAGGATGAACTGAACCGGTTACGCCAGGCCGGCGATCAGGATCAGTTTTCGGTGCGTGTCGCCGAAATCAGGGAAGAGGCTAACGCCGAAACCGGGAACATGCCGGCCTACCGGTTTAGCCCGGAGCAGCGCGAAGCGTATACCACCATCGGGGGATATCCTTCCCTCGATATGAGTTATACCGTTTTTGGTGAAGTGGTGGAAGGACTGGATGTGCTCGATAAAATAGCGGCCGTGGAAACCGACCAGAGCAACAGGCCTCTTGCCGATGTGAAGATGAGCGTGAAAATAGTGGAATAATGAGAGTTTTTGTCTTAATCGTCTGTTTATTAGTCGGGTGGTGTATCTCCGTAAAAGCCCAGGATGAACGCATTGCCGAAATTTCGACCAACCTGGGGACCATGCGCTTCCGGCTATACAATGATACGCCCAAACACCGGGATGCTTTTATCCAACTGGCTAATGAAGCTTATTACGACGGAACTTTGTTTTACCGGGTGATTCAGGATTTCCTGATTCAGGGCGGTTCAAAGTCGTCGCGCAATGCCGCTCCGGGAAAACGGATTGGTTACGGCGACCCCGACCATATGGTAGATGACGAGATCATCCGGGCGCATTTTCATAAAAAGGGGGCGCTTTGCGCTCCACGCCAACCCGACGAGGTGAACCCCTTTAAACAATCGGATATTTCCCAGTTTTACATCATTAAAGGGAAGGTATTCACCGAGGGGGAACTCGATACGATGGAACTTGCCGTTAACCGCCCGATCCGTAAGAGGATCACCGACCAGATTTACACCCCCGGGATCCGCGAAAAACTGAAAGAGCTGAAAGTGGAAAATCAGGTGGAGGAATTCCGAAAACTGGCCGGCCAGGTGAAGAAAGATATCGATTCGCGCTACCGGCTTGATCCCGAGGTACTCGAGTTTAGTGATGAACAACGGAAAGCGTACACCACGGTTGGCGGTTATCCCGATCTCGACGGGAAGTATACGATTTTTGGAGAATGTATTTCCGGCTTTGAGGTCATCGATAAGATTGCCCAATTGAAGACCGACGAAAACCACCGGCCGCTGACTGATGTGAAAATCCGGGTAACAATAATAAAATGACCAGACCGGCATATCTTATAGTAGGATTGTTCCTCTTGGTTTCCTGTTCCTCAGGAGGAGGAAAAGGGAATGACACACAGGGTAAAACAGAACAGCCAACCGAGAAGATTACTGAACCGGTGACTGATTATCTTGTTTTTGTTCCGTCGATTGTCAAACTTGAAAGTTTTGACAACGGTCGTTTACTGGAAAGCGAAACCGCTTTTTTTGTTGATTCAAACGTGCTGGTCTGTCGTTTATCACCCATTCTGGGGGCAACAGAGGCGTTGGTTACCCCGCTTGACGAAACAAACAAATACCCGGTTGCCGGTTTTCTTGCGGTCGACCGGATCAACGATGTCGTATTGCTGAAAGTTGAGGGGCTCAAGCGGAAAGGAATTCCGCTTCATCCCGATAAAGTATCCGACCGGTCAAAAACGATTTACCTTACCCGGCCTCAGGGGAATACCCTTCCGTTGCACCGCGGGCAGGTAAACGAATACGGTCATGTGGGCGGAAACATGCGTTACCGGGTATCCAACCAGTTCAGGGCGCAAAGTTACGGGACCCCGGTTTTTTTGTCAAACGGAAGGACGATCGGGATTGGCTATTCGGAGGTTGTTGATTATGAAAGCCAGCATTTCGTCATTCCTTCAACCGTTATTGCCGGTTTGCTGAAAAAGGCAGGAACCGTGCCTCAACCTTTAAGCAACTTAAAAACTTCGGGCGATAAGGCAACCAGCGAGGCCAACAGCCGGATAAAAGGACTGCTCATCGAAACCGATAAGGGAAACATCAAAATCAGGTTGTTTAACGAGACCCCCGAGTACCGCGACAATTTTATTGCCCTTGCCCGTGAGAACTATTTCGACAGTTTGCTGATCCACCGGGTTATCAACGGTTTTTGTATTCAAAGCGGAGCGGCCGACACCCGTTATGCCGAAAAAGATGATATTGTTGGCTGGAAAGGTCCCGGTTATACGCTGCCTGCACACATTGTCCCGCATTTTTACCACAAAAGAGGAATGATTGGTTCTCCGCGTAAACCCGACCGGGAAAACAGCAAACTGCGCTCCGACGGCTCCCAGTTCTATATTGTTACCGGCCGAACCTATTCCGACAGGGAACTGGATGATATTGAGAAAGAAACCGGGCACCGCTTTACCACCCAACAGCGGCAGGTGTATCAAACAGTTGGCGGAGCCCCGCATATCGATGGAACTTATACGATTTTTGGCGAGGTACTCGAAGGATTGGACGTGGCCGACCAAATCAGCCGGATGGAGGTAAACAGCGACTTTCGGCCATTGGAAGACGTTCGCATCAGAAAAATCAGGATCATTGAATAGGGCGGCGTGAAGATTGGGGAAAAGCTGATTCATCCGGAATTCTCATACCGGCAAACGATCATTTCCCGGTTAACAACCTGATAAAAATGAACCGGTTTCTGAGTAATTACAACCGAATGATTATCTTTGTGCCTCCATTCTACAGCATTCGAAAATGTTAGAAAAAATTAAGCAGTTAAAAGAAGAAGTTGAAGCGGTAAGTGTTTCAACCAAAGAACATGTTGAAGAGCTTCGCATTAAATACATGAGTAAAAAAGGCTTGTTAAACCAGTTATTTGCCGATTTTAAACAGGTCCCTGATGAGCAGAAAAAAGCCATCGGACAGGCAATTAACGAGTTAAAGGAGTTTGCTCTTCAGAAGATTAACGAGCTGAAAGAACGTTTTGAAAATGCAGATCAGGGAACCAGCGGACTCGACCTGACCATGCCTGCTGAACCCATGCGGCCGGGTACCCGCCATCCGTTATCCCTGATCCGGAATGAAATTATTGAAATTTTTGCCCGGTTGGGGTTCACCGTCGCTGAAGGACCTGAAATCGAAGATGACTGGCACAACTTCACAGCGCTGAACTTTCCGCTGGACCACCCGGCACGCGATATGCAGGACACTTTCTTTATCCAAAAGAACCCCGATGTGCTGTTGCGTACGCATACCTCCGGAGTTCAGGTTCGCGTGATGGAGAAAAACCAGCCGCCGATCCGGGCTATCTTCCCGGGACGGGTTTTCAGGAACGAGGCGATCTCGGCCCGTGCACATTGCATTTTTCACCAGATTGAAGGTTTGTATGTCGACGAAAATGTTTCGTTTGCCGATCTGAAACAAACCTTGCTGTATTTTTCCCGCGAGTTATTTGGCGAGAAAACCGAAATCCGCCTGCGTCCTTCGTACTTCCCGTTTACCGAACCTTCGGCCGAGATGGACGTCAGCTGTTCCATTTGCGGGGGAAAAGGGTGTAATGTATGTAAATACACCGGCTGGCTCGAAATTCTGGGCTGTGGCATGGTTGATCCCAATGTGCTTGATTTGTGCGGAATTGATTCAAAGAAATATACCGGTTTCGCTTTCGGGATGGGGATCGAACGGATTGCCATGTTAAAATACGGAATTAAGGATATCCGTCATTTCTTTGAAAATGATGTGCGTTTTCTGCGTCAGTTTGAATCAACTTATTAGATTATTGCTGGGCTCGGATCAAAAAATGGCAATTTACCGCAATTGTACGCTAGTTTTCGCGTTTCAAATGTATTCTTCTGGTTGACTTTTATTAAATTCGTCGGTTCGTTTTTTGTACAACTGATCTTAACAACCATCACCTTGGCTAATGGAGAATACGTTATGGGTATGATTATTTACTTTTTTGCGGCATTCATATTCAGCATTTTTGCTGCCTACAAATCGGCCTATTGGAACGCGACTCAGTATTGGGGGCTAAAGCTGACTTCAACCAAAAATACCCTGGATAGTTTATCCGCAAACCAGCGGATCAGCCATTACATGAAAACCATCAATGTACACGGGCTTCAGTCGGCCATTACGCCCAGGAAGGAGAAAACGAAGCGAATGGCCAGTGCAATTCTGAATATCCTTTTCTTCTTTGTCGGTGCTTTTTCATTTACCTGGTATATCCCCATTTTGACTTTGCTGGGCATTCTATTGCTAAAAAATATCATTCGCCAGTTTCTGCCTCCGGCAAATTCGGTTGAGTACCTGGAAATTATCATTACCGACCTCGAAAAACAATCAAAAAGCTTTTGGAGCCTGGCCAATATAAAAGATAAAGAAGCCTCTGACTTCTTTATTGAACAGCTGAAGATTATTCATACTTAACCGGCCAGTAATTCGGTTAATTCATCAACATCTTCGACATAATAGTCAGGTTGGAGTGATCTGATTTCAGCAGAATTGCCAAAGCCGTATCCAACGCCAATGGTACTGATTTCATTGGCTTTTCCTCCGGTAATATCGTAGCGGGTGTCGCCAATCATGACGATCTGTTTCGATGCAGTCAACTGATTCCGGTCCATTAAACGGGTAATCAGCTCTGCTTTGGTATGAAGAGCTCCGTCTCCGGCGCCCTGAAAGTCGGTCAGGTAGCGGTCAAGTTCAAACTCGCGTAACACCGTTTCAACAAAGCAGTCTTTTTTCGAAGTGGCGATAAACAGTTTTTTACCTTGTGCCTGTAACGCTTCAAGCAGTTCTGCAACTCCCGGATAAAGTTCGCCTTCGTACAAACCTTTCTGACTGTAATATTCGCGGAATAACCTGACTCCTGATTCTACCTGCCTGTCGTTAAATCCCAGCACCTGCTTCAGTCCGTCCTGAATGGGCGGCCCAATCATCCGGTCGATGCAGGCTGCGCCTTTCGGATCGAGCTGCATTTCGCTGAGCATATAACTCAGCGAGTTGTATAAGCCGGTTTTTGAGTTAATCAGCGTGCCGTCCAGGTCGAAAATGAGGTGGGAGTAGGTTGTCATAAGGAATGTTTTTGGCAAAGAAAACACAATTTGAGCGGAAAAAGTAAGGAACAAGAGCAAATTACTCAGAAGCTCCACTACATTTTTATAATTCTCGAATAAATAATTTTAAAACAGGAAAAGCTTATATTTGTTAGGATATTGAAACACATGGCAACAGCGGAACAAATAAAGTCTTTGATTAACTCTCATTTTAGTGGAAGTGATGAGCGTTTTGCAACAATCGCATTACAAATTGCTGCACATGAAGCACGTTCTGGGCGACTTAATGTAGCAGAAGAAATTAAGAAAGCGGTTGATTCATCTAAATCGAAGACCGTTAAACTTAATCCCTTTCAGAAGGATCTTCAAGGACTAATCATTGAGTCGGTTCCTAATAAGAGATTGAGTGACATGATTATAGCTAGTGACATTGAAAACCGGCTTCACAGAATTCTTACTGAATTTAAACAGAGACATAAACTTCAGAAATTTGGATTATCGCACCGAAGGAAGATTTTGTTAGCAGGCCCTCCCGGAACTGGGAAGACAATGACAGCGTCTGTGTTAGCCAATGAAATGCAACTGCCCCTCTTTATTGTTTCCATGGACAAGATGGTTACAAAGTATATGGGAGAAACGGGCGCAAAACTTCGACTAATTTTTGAAGCGATTAAAGAGAGAAATGGCATTTACCTATTTGATGAGTTTGATGCAATTGGCGCAGAACGCGGAAATGAGAATGAAGTCGGTGAAATGCGACGTGTATTGAATGCTTTTCTGCAATTTATTGAGAATGATTTCTCTGAAAGCCTGATTATTGCTGCCACAAACAATCTTTCCGTTTTAGATCCGGCACTCTTCCGCCGTTTTGATGATGTGATTTATTTTAAAAATCCTGATAAAACAGAAGTAATTCTATTGCTGAAAAATCTTTTGGGTTCATTTATTGGTGATATTGATCCTTCTTCAATTTCAAAAGAAATTGAAGGATTGAGTCATGCTGAAATCAGCATTGGCTGCATTGATGCGATCAAAGATGCGATTCTGAAAGACCAAACGGTAGTTAATAAAAAGACCTTACTCGCAATGATTCAGGATCGGCATCACATCCACTCAAAGCAACTCTAAATGGACAAACCAATCCTATTTCTAAACAACATTGCTCAATCAGAATCTTTTACAACTACAAAATCTCCGCCTCGTTCACCTGATTTACCTCAACGTAATAGAAAAGCACACGCAGATTATTTGGCACAACGATTTCAAGAGGCTTGGTGTCAAATAGAATATCAAAAAGAGCAAAGAAAAGCTCTTTCATTACCATCAAGAAATGGCTCCTACATAAATGTCCGAGGTCTAGCTGGTTATGAATTAGCAGCTAATAGCCTTGAAAGACAATCCTCAAATGCTCCAAGACTCGTCAGCACTAGTTCAAGAATAACAGAAGATGGTCAAACAGAAAAACATGCAATTGTTTATGTCCCTTCCGGGCAAGAAAAAAGATACCTTGATCAGGTTAAAGATTATGCAACAAAACTAGATTCACGATGGGCGCAGTTTAAGAATAAAAAACTCATTGAGTCAATAGAAGGTATTGAGTTAGCGCTTCTTGAAAACCTATGGCAAGACTTTTCGCAGGACTTTCCTAATGAAATTCCGGTGTGGTGTGAACTTTGGTTGAGAACAGAACAACAAAAAGCTGACGATATCGTCAACGCAACGCATGTAATTTGCCGAGCAATAGGAATCGAAACAAACAAAGAACGTTTGGATTTTCCGGAACGTTCTGTAATTATTATTCGTGCGAACCGGAGTCAATTACAGGAACTGTTTGCACAAAGCGACAATCTCGCCGAGCTTCGGCTGGCAAAAGAACCAGTCTCATTTTGGTCTTCAATGCCGAACTACCAACAAACAGAAGCTGTTGATGACCTAATTCAGCGAATAAGTTATGTTGATCGAGGCGTAAGCATTTGCATTCTTGATACAGGGATTAATAATGGCCATCTCCTACTCGAAAAATCCTGTTCCGATAGTGAGAAAGAAACCTATAACCCAGAATGGAGTTTGTCAGATCATGAAGGACATGGAACCCAAATGGCTGGAATAAGCCTGTTCGGAGATCTTCAAAATGCAATTGAAACAAGAGATGAAATAATCTTAAATCACAGATTGTTTTCAGGGAAAATCCTACCTCCTCCTAACTTCCCCGATAACCAAAAGGCTCTTTATGGAGACATCACCGCGCAAACAATCAGCAAATGTGAAATCAAAATACCAGATCGGATCCGCCAATATTGCCTGGCAGTAACTACTAGTTATGAGACTGACTTCGGTCGGCCCTCTTCTTGGTCGGCAGCGGTTGACAAATTAGCATTTGGAGATGAAGGCGGGCCTCAACGCCTGTTTTTAATTAGCGCGGGCAATGCATCAAATTGTATTTCTAAAAGTGAATTAGTCGACTTTCCAGATATTAACTTAAAACTGTCAATACAAAGTCCAGCTCAATCGTGGAATGCAATAACTGTTGGTGCATTTACAGAGAAAACCAGAGTTTCAGACGAAGACTATCAAGATTATACTCCTCTGGCACAGCACGGAGAATTATCACCTCACAGTACAACATCAATTGACTGGGAAAAAACGTGGCCTAATAAACCTGACATAGTATTCGAAGGAGGCAACCTTTTAAAATCTCCAACTAATGATATTGAATCCTGCGATGAACTTTCTATACTAACGACTTCTTGGCAACCAATTGTAAAACAGTTTGAATTGTTCGATGCAACAAGCGCAGCAACTGCTCAAGCATCATGGATGGCTGCACAAATTCAATGTGTTTTACCGAGCGCCTGGCCGGAAACAATCAGAGCATTGCTTGTTCATTCCGCAGAATGGACTCCGAAATTAACTGAGCAATTCCAAATTGATACAACCAAAAAAGGAGAAATTGGAGATTTGCTACGAATAGCTGGCTATGGAGTTCCGAATTTGGAACAAGCGTCTTCCTGTGCACTAAACCACCTCACCTTAATTTCTCAAGAAACTATTCAGCCATTTAGTAAGGAAGGAGGTACAAATGAAATGCATTTCTACGAACTCCCTTGGCCTCGAGAAGCGCTTAGCGACTTAGGAGCATATCCTATAACGCTGAAAATAACACTTTCTTACTTTATTGAACCATCACCAGGAGAACTGCAAACGCAGAACAGATATACTTATGCGTCTCACGGACTACGATTTGACCTGAATTCACCAGAAGAGGCTAATAATATCGAAAATTTCAAAAAACGAATTAACAAAGATTCAAGAACAGACGATGATGATAAACCAGAGTATGAAGGAATTGGTAATAGGTGGAAAGTTGGCCCTGTTTACCGAAGTAGAGGTACTGTTCAATCAGACTCGATAACCTTATCTGGAATTGAATTAGCTGATTGTAATCACATAGCAGTCTATCCAGTTGGCGGATGGTGGAAAACCAGGAAGAGTGAAAAATGCATGGAGAAAAAATGCCGGTATTCATTGGTTGTATCTTTACATACCGATTCCGAAGAAATAGACATCTATACACCTGTTGAGACCATGATGACAATCAGAGTTTAATAAACAACATAATAATTCCTCCCGCCATCACTACCGCGCTTGCCGTATTCACATAAGCCGCTATCCAAAAGTCGCGGGAGGTAATGGTTCTCAGTTGATGGCCGATGTAGCGTTTTTCGACCAGCTGGCCGTGGTAAACATTGGGCCCGCCAAAGCGGCATTTCAGGATGCCGGCCAGGGCTGCTTCGGGGTAACCGGCGTTGGGACTGGCGTGCCGATGGCCGTAATGGAATACATGCTGCACACCGCTCCAGCTCAGACTCACCAAAACCATCAGCAACGCCGTCAAACGGGACGGAACCAGGTTGAGCAAATCGTCGAGGCGGGCGGCCAGCCAGCCATAGCTTTTAAAGCGCTCGCTTTTATAGGCAATCATCGAGTCGAGGGTGCTGGCCATTTTGTAGGCGAAAAGCGCCGGAACACCGCCCAACGCATAAAAAAACAGAGGCGCAATCACCCCGTCGCTCAGGTTTTCGGCCATAGTTTCGAGTACCGCCGTGCGTATTTGCTGTTCATTCAGTTGAGTAGTATCGCGGCCAACAATGAAGCTCAGCTGATTGCGACCTGCTTCGAGCCCTTCTTTTTCGAGAGCCCGGATCACCAGCCACGATTCATAAATCAGGCTGTGATTGGCCAAACCAAAGAAAACACCGATGGATGCCACAACCATAAATACAGCGGGATAGGCTTCCAAATAAACAAACAGGACATGAAACGCAGTCCAGGTACCGCCAACCAGCAAGGCTGAGGTGAAAGCGCCTTTCAGTTTTCGGTGTTTACCCCGGTTGAAGCGTTTTTCGAACCAGCCAATCAGCCGGCCAAACAGCCGGATCGGATGCGGCAACCAACGCGGATCACCCAAGAGACCATCGAGCGCGAAACCGGCGAGAAGGGGAATTAGGTATATATGCTCCATAAATAATAGCGAACTTTTAGTCACGAGTCATCCTGAACTTGTTTCAGGATCTCTGTTGATAGCTGACAGATCCCGAAACGAGTTCGGGATGACCCTCATCTCTCTTAATTTTTTTCTTTCAAAACCGAATACACGTAATCCAAATCGACATGGGTACGGACGTGGGCCGCGAGTTTGTCGTATTGTTCTTCCTTGAAAGCGGCGTAATCAAACTCATCTGTTTTGGCTTGTAGTTGATTGGCTTTCAGGATCTCATCCACCACCGCGTTGTTGTCGAATATCCCGTGCAGGTAGGTTCCCCATAGTTTGGGTGAAACAAAACAGCCATCCCGGGTTCCGTCGGCCAGTTCACAGAGCGGCTCGCCGTTGAGCAGGCGCGTTTCTCCCATATGAATTTCGTAGCCCGTATACTCTCCGGCCAGATTCCTGAACTTAAAGCGGGTTTGCACCGTTCGTTTTTCTTTGGTCAGGGTTGTCGTCACCGGAAGTAAACCAAGTCCGGGAATGGCATCAATTTCACCTTCGACATGGTACGGATCGCGGATTTCTTCACCCAATAGCTGGTACCCGCCGCAAATGCCGTACACGCCTTTGCCTGCTTCAGCAGCCTGCAAGATGGCTTTGGCCAAACCCCGTTCGCGCAGGTACATGAGGTCCGAAATCGTGTTTTTCGAGCCGGGGACCAACACGATATCGGCCTTGGCGATCTCCGCCGGATTGGCCGAATAATACAGGTTGATGCCGGGCATGCGCTCCAGCATGTTAAAATCGGTGAAGTTGCTCATGTGCCGCAGCAACACTACGGCCACATTCACCTTTCCGGCATCGTTTACACTGCCGCGGCGGTAGTCGATCACCACGCTGTCTTCCTGATCGATATGAACGTCGTTAAAATAAGGAACTACCCCGATAACAGGCACTCCGGTCAGTTCTTCCAACATGGTGCGCCCGTCTTCGAATAAACTGATGTCGCCCCTGAACTTGTTGATCAGAATTCCCTTGATCAGCTTCCGTTCGGCTTCGGGAAGCAATTTAATTGTTCCGTACACGCTGCCAAACACGCCGCCACGGTCGATGTCTGCAACCAGGATGGTCGGCGAGCCGGTTTCGAGCGCCACGCGCATGTTGGTGATATCCTTGTCCCACAGGTTTATTTCCGAAATGCTTCCGGCCCCTTCCATAACGATGGGGTTATACTTCGCGTTGAGTGAGCGCCAGGCTTTCATGGCCTCGGCAAACAGAAAATCACGGTCAGTCTTCATGAAATATTCCCGCGCGGTTTGATCTCCCATCGGTTTGCCGTTTAAAATAACCTGCGCCTTCTGTTGACTGGTAGGCTTGAGCAGGATCGGGTTCATCGCGCTGAGGCAGGGAATTCCGCAGGCCTCGGCTTGCACGGCCTGCGCACGGCCCAGTTCCAACCCTTCGGCGCTGGCATATGAATTCAGCGACATGTTTTGCGCTTTGAAAGGTGCCGGATGGTAGCCGTCCTGCAAAAAGATCCTGCAAAAGGCGGCGTTGATCACCGATTTGCCCACATCGGAGCCGGTGCCCACAAACAGGATTGGTTTTAATTTTTGATGCGCCATTTGATTTTAAATTCGTAAACACCGCCATATTCAGGTGCAAAATTGGTAAAAATTTCGTCTATGGTTTGATTCTTCAGTATGGATGTTATCAGGCGAATCACCCCGGCATGGGCAATCACGGCAACCCGGGCGCGTGGTGGCGTTTTCAAATCGGTTATGAATGATTTGACCCGTTGGCGGAATTCCAGGTATGATTCGCCCCCTGGACAGGGTGTATCCAGGTAGTTGTCCATCCATTGTTTTCCTTCAGGAGTCGCATAAATCTGGTTCCACGGTTGAAGCTCCCACTGGCCAAAGTTAATCTCCTTCAGCCGGTGATCAAAGACGATCTCCGCTTCGGGAAACAGATCCTCGGCCAAACGACGGCAGCGGATGAGCGGGCTGGAAAAAACGGCGCCAAAGGTTTGTCCGGCAAGCTTTGCTTTTACCGATTCAAACTCCTGCTGATACGAACCGGCAAGCGGCACGTCGCTCTGCCCGTAACAAATTCCGGAGGGCACATCAACGCGTGTATGGCGTATAACAGTAATTTTCAGATCATGCTTGTTCGACATAGATATGTTTTTCAAATTGGGAGTGATCAGTCAATTGTGCTAATCAGGTTATGTTTTCTGTCTGCTCCATGCTGCTATTAAGGTTGCTTTCTGGAGATAAGGATTTAAAAATCAATGATTAACTGCATCTATTAATTAACCTTAGTAGGAAATACCCCGTAATTTGGATAAACATTATCCTTAATAAACCTTAGCTATCCCCAGCAAACACAAATAGAACAACACTTCAACCATTTGCTGCAAGGCGCCCAGGCAATCGCCCGTGTATCCGCCAATCTTCCGTTCGATATATTTTTTGAACAAGAAAGTGACCAGCAGCGACGCAGGTAATACGATGGCCGTCAGTTGCCACGGGAACAACGCTAACGGAACCAGCCCGAAGACAACAGCCAGTACCATGTCGGAGTTTTTGCCGCGTTTGCCAATCGGTTTGGTTTTGCTCAATTCATCTTCGCGCGAATAGGTACCGGTAAAAATGACCAGCACCGGTATCAGTCGGCTAAACGCATGCCCGGCAATTATAACCAACGGAATGGTCGCGATCGGAAAGGCTTGCAGCGCCAGGAACTTGGTCCCCAACATGCCAATCAATCCCACCGTTCCGTAAGTACCAATACGGCTGTCTTTCATGATGGTGAAGATCTTTTCGCGGGTGTAGCCTCCGCCAAAGCCATCACAAAAGTCGGCAAAGCCATCTTCGTGAAAAGCGCCGGTTGCAAAGATCGTGGTCATCATGCTTAGAAAAACAGCCACCTCAACCGGCAATATCCAATTCAGCCCATAAAACGCCAATGCACCAATCCCCCCGACGATCCAGCCAATCAGCGGGAAGTAGCGTGTTGACCGGTTCAGCCGCTCGTTGGAAAATCCCAGCGACTTTGGCACCGGAATGCGGGTGTAGAACATGACCGCTGTCAGGAATAAGTTGAGTTGCTCTTTCATGGCAAAAAGTTTCAAGTTCCAGGTTCCAGGTTTGAGTCTTGACCCGAAAAGTCATTTTAAACACAAAGTCACAAAGAAAGTATTTATTGCGAATAATTGAGAAACAGTATATGTGTAATCAACATATAGCCTTAGTGTCTTCGAGTCTTCGTGTTGTATTTATATTTGGCAACTTTTCGGAACCGGCTCAGGTTTCAGGTTCGGAAAAACTTAGGTGCTTATGAACTTTGAACGTCAGCGTTTTCCGCCTTGTTTGAGACACCGGCTTCGTCAAAACTGGCCATTTCATTTAAAAAGGTTGCTGCGGCTTTGATGACCGGGTAGGCGACTGCTGCGCCTGAACCTTCGCCAAGACGCATATTCAGACTCAATACCGGTTTGGCATTCAGGTGTTTTAGCATCAGTTGGTGACCCCGTTCTTCAGAGGCGTGGCAAAAGATGCAGTTGTCGCGAACAGCCGCATCAAACTGAATGGCTGTCAGCGTGGCTGCCGTGGCGATAAAACCGTCGATCAGGATGACCATATCCAGTTTTTTAGCTTCGAGGATAGCCCCTGTCATCATGGCGATTTCCAGTCCGCCAAAGGTTGCCAGGGTTTCTTCGGGCGTTTGCGGATCGTACTTTTCAGAAACGGCTTTCAGTATGGCTGTTTTGTGGTCCAGTTTTTCACCCTCCATGCCAGCGCCTTTGCCGGTGCATTGCTCTACCGGCATTTTCATAAACCGGTGCATCAGCAACGACGACGGCGAGGTGTTGCCAATACCCATTTCGCCAAAAGCAATGGTATTGCACCCACCTAAAGCTTCCTGACGGACATAGCCGGCTCCGCGGTTCATCGCCAGACGACATTCCCTTAAACTCATGGCGGGTTCTTTCAGCATATTTTTGGTGCCACGGGCAATTTTTGCATCAATAATCGGGCTACCTGCCGGAAAATCGAAATCCACACCGGCATCAATCACTTTGAGGGCGATTCCGTTTTGCCGGCAAAAAACGCTGACAGCAGCGCCCCCGGTACAAAAATTCATGGCCATTTGCCAGGTCACCTCCTTCGGATAAGGGCTTACCCCTTCGTCGGCTAGGCCATGATCGGCGGCAAAAACCAGTAAGGCCGGTTTTTCGAGTTTGGGCGAAAGCGTATTCTGAATCAGGCCCAGTTGCAGGGCAATTTCTTCCAACTGTCCCAAGGCCCCCGTAGGCTTGGTTTTCAGGTCGATTTTACGTTGAAGTTGGTCTTTTAATGAAGTTGTCATTTGGATTATCATTTAGAGTCATTAGTCATTTTGTCGGAAGAATGAAGGCCCGAAACTCGTTGTCATTACTTAATTTTCACCGGAATTCCCGCAACCATCAGGTAAACGGTGTCTGCTTGTGCAGCGATGAGCTGGTTCATCCAGCCTTGCAGATCGGCAAACTTACGCGCCGTTTCATTTTCGGGATGAACGCCCATGCCCAGCTCGTTGCTCACCACAATCAAGTTCATATCCTGCTCGGCAAACTGAGTCCATTCGGCTTTGGCTGCCTGCAACGCTTCTTCAAGCTGATAATCGCAGTCGTGGAAAAAGTTGGTGAGCCACAAGGTAATGCAGTCGAGCAAAACTGTTTTTCCCGTGAAATGATGTTTCGATAATTTTTTTTCTTCTTCCACGGTTTGCCAGCGTTCGTCGCGGTCGGTCTGGTGCCGTTTCACGCGCATGGCAAAATCTTCGTCCCAAATGCGGGCTGTGGCCAGATAAATAGGCCGCTGCGAAAGCTCTTCAGCCATTCGTTGCGCAAAACTGCTTTTGCCCGACCGGGCGCCGCCTGTTATTAGAGTTATTTTTGCCATTACCGTTTTGGGTTTCGAGTTTAAAGTTTCAAGTTTGCCAGCTGTGACGGAATTTTGAGACTGTTCACGTTCTCGAAGTGTTCAAACGGAGTACGTTGAACTTGTTTTTTTGATCTCTGTAACTAATTTCAAAGAGGCAGAAACTACCCCTGCCTGGCAAGGGTAGTATTTGTTTGGAGATTAACTTATATTAATCAAGGAAGATAGCCATTGTTGGAGATGCGCCTACTGTTTTCTGATCCAGTAGTTCACCCGAAGAACTGTAAATCTTCATTAGACCTGCTCCGGTTACACTTTCACCGGTAAATAAATAGATCTGATTATTTTCCGGATTGACGGTCAGCCCTTTTGCTCCGGAAATGTTACTGATCAAATTTTCTGATTCAAACGTTTTTGTTGTGACATCGAAAACTGAAACGGCGCTGGTAACCTGCCAGTTCTCGTCCGAAACAGAGGTGATGACATAAATTTTTGATTTGTCTGAATTTGCTGCCATAATCGAAGCATATTCGTAGCTTACATCCGGCAAGGAATAAATAATTTCCAACTCATCTGTAGTGGTATTGATATATCCCAATCCGGTTTCTGCCGAGAAGTCCGACCAGGTACTTACCATCGAAACATACAGGTTGCCACTGTTATCCTTTAAAAAATACGAGCTGACGGCAGGAGCTTCTATATATGAAACTTCTTCGGAATCCAGATCAATGACACCTATTTTTGCCGAATAATTCAAAGCGACGTATAATTTACCGTTGGCAATTTCCACTCCTTCAGGTCCGCCCGGCAGGGGAATTGTTTTTTCAACCGTCCGGGTTACGATGTTGTATTTGGCAATGTACGAATTCGGCATCAGGTCCCAATCCGGATTGGCCCCCCAGCACGAAATATAGAGGTAGTCGCCTTTGGCAACACAGGCGCGGGGTTTAGCAATTTGATCACTCACCCCGTTTTTTGTTTGTACAAAGAGCGGATCAACCGAAATTATCTGGTCAGGACTGTTTCCCATCAAAAAAACCTGGTCGTTATACGAATAGGCATATTGAATGTTGGAAAGTAGCTCAGTGCCTTTGTTCTGATTTTTATAATAAAAGTTGGTCAACTGATCCGCGTCATAGTCGTACTTGCTGATACTGGCGCCGCCACTGGGATAATTCCCATAGTTGATCACATAACATCCTTTTACCAACTCGCTAGGGTACAAATCAGGATCATCATCATCATGACAGGCACTCAGCACAGCAAGTGCAAAAAAGAACACAGAGAAATATTTTAAGAACTTTTTCATGGGATATAAATTATAGTTTTTAAAGTAGATTCAAATTGGTTGAAAGGCTGATGCGGAAACTTCTTCCCGGCATCGCAAAATAGCGTTCGTTTTGATAGTCCGTATCGAACAGGTTATTGACAGAAAAAGAAATATTAAACTGCTGGTTACCTACAGTCATGTCTCTCCATACCCCGCAGTTAGTCAGGAAATACGGATCCAGTTCGTTGTCAAAATCATCCGAGAAACGCAGCCCGGTATAACTTCCGTCAGCATGTACCTGCCAGTTTTTGTATTTCACCATAAAAAAGGCGTTACCCATGTGTTTGGGGACATAAATCAACTGACGGTGGGTAATACCTGTTTCGGAAATATTTTCAACTGCTTCCACCGGGTTAAAATTGTAATTCAGTCTGAAATTTAAATGAATGTCTCCCGGTTTCCAGTCGGTGTTCGATTGAAATTCAATCCCTTTACTGACTACTTCCATCAGGTTATGAGCTTGCCAAACCCCAAAGTTTCGCCATTCAATCCAGTTTTTTACATCCATATAAAAAACGTTCAGTTTGATATCCGATTGAAAATCTTCGGAACAATACAGGTAATTCAATCCCAACTCGTAATTCATGCCGTCTTCCGGGTTCAGGTTCGGATTACCCTGATTTCCCCAATAACGGTCGTTAAACGTCGGGATGCGATAACTGCGCGAAATATTTGAATTCAGTTTCAGCACGGTATTATTTCGGGTTAACAGCCGGTATTCGGCGCCAATAGAAGGCGTAAAGGGCGCCGAAAAGCGAGTGACATACATTTGTCTGAGGTTGAGCGTTAGCTTCAGGCGGTTCAAGGCAGTGAAGAATGAAGAAAAGTGCACATCCAGGTTCTGCTCATAGTCAATGACTTCTCCTGAATAAGCATAAACGTCGGGAACAATATATTGATATTTAACCCCGGTTTTGTAACCAACGTATTTTCTGATATCCTGTTTTACTGTCAGTTCGGCAATCAGCCTGTCGGTCCCGATTCGCTGTTCATCAATACTGTCATATATTTGCAGGTCATGCACGTAGCCCAGGCCAGCCTGATATTTCAACGGATTTTTGTTATTTTGATATTCCGACCAAAAACGGATGTGTTTGTTGTCGAGCTCTTCGGTGCCGGTATATCTCAGGTTCGACTGCATATTGGGCTGCACTTCGTGCCAGTTGCGTTCGAGCCAAACTGCCGACTTGATAAATTCATCCTTGTGAAAACGGTAATTCAATTCCTGGATCAACCCCATATTCTCAACTGCCGCTCCATGCTGACGGTCGTTCACGGCGCCCGGATTTTCCACATCACCGGTGTAGGGATTTTTAAACGGAAAGTCGTTCTTCCTGCTGAAATAAAATAACCTTGTGACAGACTCGAACTTGCCATTCCCGGCAAAAATTTTTGCTCCGTATAATTGTTCTCCAAAAGAGCCCTGCGAAATGGTGGTTTTCAGTTTTACGCCGTCGGTCCAGTTGCTGTTCATTCCCAGGTAAATTGCACCGCCAATGGAGCCCGAACCGTTAACGGCCGATGAACTGCCGTACTGCAATTCAAGTCCGTCAAAAAGATATACAGGCACCTTCGACATGTTGGAGTGTCCCAAGGTCAGGGAGTTGATATTGACGCCGCCAAAATTAACTGAAGTATGATCGGGAGCTGTTCCGCGTAAACGGATCGTCGACAGCCCCCCTGCATTTGACTTTAAATAAACAGATGAAAATCGCATTAACAACTGGTCGATGCCGGCAGTTTGACCAAGTAACAGTTGATCAGCCGATATGGATTCGACTTTTGCCCCTGCCTGGTATTTTTTTACCGTAGCATACGAAGTGACCTCGTGCAACAGGATGGTGTCGATCACACTTTCTTCCTGGGCAGATGCGTCAAACAAAAAGAAGACTAAAATTCCTGCAATAATAAAAAACCGTCTCATTTCTTTTTAAGAGAATATGAGCTTAGGATAAAATTTGTGAAAAATACATGATTAGATTTCACCAGCTTTATTCCCGAAGCTTTTGTTAATTTATTTGCGGATTTTGGCAGGTCTTCTGGCTCACCTCTCTTTCTGATGCCTTCCCATTCCGTCAAAAGCCGGACAGTGGCTGGAGTTTCAGAAAGATTTGTCTTAAGGCTTACAGCTGCGGGTACAGCTCCGGATTCTAACCGGATTCCCTTTTCATCCGGATCCGGCAGTTGCCGGATCCATAGAACCAAATCCATCGCAAATGTAAAACTTATTTGGATATACGTCCCCGTTTTTGTTGTTTATTCGGGAAAAGAATTGTAAGTAAAAGAATGTCAGCAGGTTACCAGTCGCCGCTTAATCCATCCTGCAGAGCCTTGTTATAATTTTCGGTGTCAAAAGCATATAAGTAAGGAGATTTATGGGCCACACCGAGGCGTCGTTCGGGCAGTCTTTTGAGGATTTTATAACTCAATACTTTTCGTTGAAAATTCCGGCGGTCCAGTTCTTTGCCTAAAATGGTTTCGTACAGCTTTTGCAATTCAGGCATGGTGAATTTTCCGGGTAGCAGGTTGTAGCCGATTGGCTGGTAACGAAGCTGAAGGCGCATAGCCACAAGCGCTTTTTCGAGAATTTGCTGGTGATCCATCATCAATGGTCCGGGCTGGTCGATGTTGTGCCATTCACAGTAATCAGAGAAAACATCCGGTTGCGGTTCTACCCGGGAGAACTCCACCAGCGCATAAAAGCCAACCGATAAAAACCGTTGATAAAGCCATTCGTAATTTTTCAGGCTGATGCCTGCTTTTTCGAGTTTATCCTTTTTCAGGGCCGGATTGGCCCGGTTTGGATCGCTGAACACATGGAATTGGCTCAGGAAAATTTCGCTTAACCCGGTGCGTTCCTGCAACACACGCGCAGCCGCCTGCTCGAGCGTTTCATTTTTTGCCACAAAACCTCCGGGCAAGCTCCATTCGTCAATCATCCTGGATTTGAGAAGAAGGACCTTCAGCTGGTTATCATGAAATCCGAATACAACACAGTCAACCGACAAATGGGGCAGATGATCGGTTTCCAGCGTTTCGAAATTTACTCCTATTGGTTTAGTTTTGCTCACGTCACGAAATTTGCCTGTAAAATTAACTAATTTCTTTTGACATTAGCCACGGGCATACAGATACCGATCCCCTTTTTGTGCTTTAGGTGAGGGAAGTGGACTTGTCTGCGCGATCCACAAAAAAATCCGATGCGTTAAATTTTTTCACCGCACCGGAGTACAAGGGTTAAATTATCAAATACCGGTTGTTAATGAAACAATCTTCTTATTTTTCCTGAGCGTTAATGTTGAACACATCTGCATAAATCAGGCGGTCGGTTTCCTCTGATTGTTCCAACCGGTTCTGGTAGTTGGGAGGCAGGCCGCCTATTTTGTTCGGGCCGCGTTCGTATTCTTCAACGACGATCTGGAATGCTTCTGTTTTATACTTTCTTGGCAAGTTGAACTCGCGGCTGATGCTAAACCGGTTGTTTTCGATGACCCGGGCATTGATCGGGATTTCAACTCCTTCTTCGTTCAGGTCCTTGTCGTTGGTTCCGTCGCTTACCGTACCAAAGATTGGCTGGGCAATCCGCGAATCCTGGAAGCTGATGCGCAGGAAGTTATAGTTCCCGTACTTGGCCAGGCGGTCGTTGTAAATCGGTCCTTCAACTGTTATCGTGAATTTTGAGTTTACATCGTCACGCTTAAACCGGATGGTGGTTTGCCGGTCGGGCATCAACTGAATAAAGTGTCCCATCACGACGGGTGAAAGGCATACATCTTCGTCGTTCTTCCGCACCGAATAGGGTTGATATCGTGCCAGGGCGAGCTTCACAAACGGAAAATACATGTTGCCGGGGTTGATGCTCAGGTCGCAGAACCAGCTTTGCCGGTCTTCGTCAAAGTGGACCGGGTAGGCAACGGCCTTTGCTTTTGCATTGCGGTCGGGGTATTGCAGGTCGTCGTCAATCACCGGGTTCATCCGGAAGTCCTGGTCGGCCGGCGAAAAACCTGCCGGTTGAACGGAATACAGGATCGGGTCGATCCCCCAGTTGGTGTAATAGTCGGAATAACCGGGAGCCCGCATGGCTAGCATGCCCGTGTTTATTGCCCGGTCGGGCAGGATGACAGCCAACATCTCGTCGTCGCCGGTAGAATACCACGGCCGTTTCAGGAAAATACGCAGTCCGCCGCCCACCCGTTGATGGCGTACGGCATCGGCTGTTTGTGTTTTCCGCCATTCGAAAGTCGGGATAATGTAATCGATTTCCGGGACTTTGGGCCGCGCGGTGCTGGGAATATTTACCCGTTCCATCCAGACACTTTCACGGGTGGTTGTAAGGGCTGGGTTGGCGGTCAGAATTTTGTCGAAGTATTCCCGGTAGCGCGACGCTGCCACCAGGCGGTAATCTACCCAGCGGTGTTTGGTGTCGCTAAACTGCTGTTCGAGCGCTTTGATGCGGAACATCACCTGCTTGACAAAGCTGAATTTGTATTCCTGTACATCAAACTTCACCTGGTTTACGATGGTCTTTGGCGCGGCTTGTTTTTCCACTTCAAATTTCTGGTACGACACGGCTTGCGTTTTATACAGGCTGTTTAAACGTACGGCGCCGGGCTGCGGGTCACGCTCAAAATCGGCCTTCGTACGCATTTCAAATTTTTTGATTGGCGCTATCTGCAGGTTTTGCACCTGTGGTCTGACCAGGACTTCGGGAGCAGGAATGGTGCCTTTGGTAATGATCTCGTCCTGGTAGTTTACCAGGACATCGGGGATGCTGTTACTTCCCTGCCGTTCTTTGATTTTTACCGAAATCCCATCATCGTGGGGTTCGGTCCAGCGCGACTGCAGTTCTACTTTTTCGGTGCTTTCGCCATGTATTTTAAATCGGATGTTTATGTCGACTGTTGTGTCCGAAAAATCGCGGTTAGGTAATAAATTTTGAATGACCGGTTCCTCCAGCGGTTGCTGCAAGGCGTGTACCAGTTCCATTTCGCGCGAAGGGCTAACCATCCAGTGCCGGCCGCTGAAAGCCAGCTTTTCCAGCTCAGACTGATTACCCGACGACGCTTTTTTGACCATTTCCCAAATGGCTGAAAGCTGCTTCAAATCTTTTTCTCTCCAGAACGTGCTGAATTTGATCCGGGTACGTAAGCCTTTGGGCAGATAAATCGTGAGTTGCCTTTGACCGGCGTTCCATTGGGCATCCGTAGGCCCTTCTTCGAGGCGTAGGCGCAGGTGTTTTGCATGGTACCAGTCTTCAGGTTTATCAACCGAGTTGGTTTGATTCGGCGCCAGTTCGTCATTCGAAAAGAAACTGAACATACGCGGGGTAAATTCCTGCGTGTGGGTGGTTTCGCAATCTTCTGCCAAAAATAAAGCCACGCCTGCCGCCATCGGGTCGGGCAGGTAAATGATCTCAACTTCTGAGGGTTTGTAAATTTTTTCCTTGTTTTTTTCGTCTTGTTGATACAGGCCTTCGTGTGATGTAATGATTTGGTAGATCTCTTTTGCCATATCCGGGTTGCTGAAGGCTTTTTCGAACATCCCGTGAGTTTCGGCTATTTGCTGGCTGTTTTTGGGTGGCAACAGGTAGCGCAGCGAATGATCGTCCAGTTTTTCCCCGTCAACCGGGTGGCTGTTCTCGTATTCGCCAACCGATTGATCGTAGTTTGAGCGGATGACCATGCTTTCCAAAAATTCACCGTCTTTCAGTTCGTTGCCTACCAGCACGATGGGGCTGGCCAACGGTTCGTAACGCATGTAACGGATGTTGTAACGGATGGTTTCTCCGGGAGCTTCGGGCTGGCTCAGCAAAGGGACACTGTTCCCGGCCAGGTCGACTGCCCGGATGCGCACGCGGTAGTTCTTGCCAAAGCGGAGTTTCGGCAGTGTACCGGCGACAATTTTTGATTGGGCATTGATGCGGAAATCCAGGTCCGGGTCGAAGGCATATTTTTGTGCCTCCTGTGTTTTCGACTTGTAAACAAAGTCTTTCTTTTGGGTTTCGCCCTCCTGTAACTCATAGTCATCCGATTCGTTGATGGCATAGCCCGGTTTGCGGACGGAGAGGCTCCAGCCTTCCCAGCGCGCCAGGGTTTCCGATACAAAAACATCCTCCGGATTCTCCGGATCTTCGGCCATACCCAGTTGGATACACCCTTCATCGGGATGAATTCCTTCGATTTTATGCGGATTGTTTTGTTCGTCGAACCAACTGTATTCATCCTGTCGCTGGTGCAACGAATACCATTTATTCGGATCGTCGTCGTAAGCAATGTCCATTTGGTACCCTTGAATCACATCGTTGGAATACAATACCTTGACCGGTTCCTTCACCTTTAGCTGGTAGATCTGAGGAACAACACCCTGTATTAGCATCTTTGGTTGTACCTGCATGATTTGAGGAGAAGCGCTGACGAAGGATTGTTTGATCTGAATGTTGTTTTGCACCCGCGTAAATACATGTTCGGCCATCCCGTTTTTGGTAATGGCGATGCCCGCCGAACGCATAAAGGGGAGCCCTTCATCCTTTGGCGGCTCAACTTCTTCCATTTCCTTCGCTTTCAGCATGGAGCTGACCGACAGGTTGGCCCGTACCTCGTAAAAACGGGCAATCTCCTGGACCTTGTTTTCGGCCATGTTCGAAGTTTTCAGCGCAGTGCCATCCGCGTCGACCTGCACCACCGCAAAGTTGTCGGTGTTAATCTTTACAAATCCCTGTTTAAAGATGGAATCGGTTTTGTCGCCAATGTAAAATCCGGAGTTGGTTATCTCGTAGGCAGTTGCCGGAATAGAAACAGTGGTTCCTTCTTCATCGAAAACCAATCCTTCGGGAACCAGTTGGATAGTTCCTTTAGCGGGGATGGATGCGTTATAGGGGACGATGAAATCGAGTACAAATCCCAGCTTGCGCATAATTTGAGGGAAGCTGGTGATGGCCGATAAAATATCGTGGAACTCGAAGCTTGGTTTTTTCAACTGGATCTGCAACTTCGGGCCTGCTTGCCTGTCAACCCGATGAAACTGACGCAGTTGGGTGAAGTCGTTTTTCGGGTCCATCTGCCTCTCAAAGCGTTTAAATTTGTTTTGTTGGATTGTTGCCCGTAACTGCCGGTCGCTGTCCACCTGTTTCATCATCAGGTTTTGTGCCTTCAACGCGCTTGTACGCCTGGGCTGGCTTACCTGTTGGATGGTTTGCGGGTTGAGTTTGATCCGCGAAATGGCGCCCAGGTTCAGTTCGTCCACAAATTTTTCGGGGGTAACCTTTTGCGTGGGATTGATCACGGCTTCCTGAGTGTAGGTTTGCAGGATGAAATCCTGCACATGCTTCATCGGGAAGGAATAGATTCTTCGGGCCGAAAGATTTTCTTCTTCTTTAAAATCATCTACTTTGATGTCTTTGTGAAAAATAACATGGTAGAGATCCGGATCCAGTTGCTCTGCCAGTAATTGGGCATCGAGCAAGGTGCCGTTTTGCAGCCGAAACCTGAAACCGGCATTCAGCACTTTTTGAGGCCAGGCCATGATGTCTTCAAATTCGCTGAGTGTGGTATCGTTCGGTGTACTTAGTTTGACGGAAACGAAAACCGAAAGTTTGAGCATGTCTTCGCCGTTGACCTTGGTTCGCTGGTGCGGCAACGTGGTAAATATGATTTCCTGTGGCATATCCTTGTTTTTTCAAAGTTCAACATGTATAAATTAACTGGCGAAGGCCAGGCAGTATTCCTGCCAGTCATCCTGATCAATCATTTCAATAAACTTCGGATCGGCATCGGCGCCCTTCAACTCGCGGCGGACAGTTACCGAAACGGTTTTGCTGAAGAACAGGACTTCTACCTTCACTTTCAAGGTGGCTATGCCTTCCAGTTTTTCTACTTTGTCGCCTTTAAATACGGCGGTAAAGGCCAGGTAGAACTCCAGCGAAACCTTGATCAGGCCCAGGATGGATAAATGTCCGTTGATACGCAGGTACCCGGTGAGCGTCGACATACCGATTTCTTCAGTTTCACCGTTCACTTCCTGCATCACCAGTTCAAATTTGAAGTAGAATCCGCCCATAGCCGAAACGCCTCCGGAGGCTACGCCTACGTTTAGCGACATGGCCGCTCCAAATTCAAAGGCCGCTTCAATGGATTGTAACCCGCGCAGGGTGGTCACCATCATGAAGAAACCGCCGCCGCCAAAACAGGATACAGTTAGCAGGAAGGGGTTCTCGCGCGTGCAGAAATTGAAGCCCATCGTGAGCGGGGCGCCGGTAAACGGCAGGGTAACCCGGGCTCCCAGACTCATGTTCGAAATCATGCAAATACCCACTTCCACATTGGGAATGCTGATGTTGAAGCCGGCGGTAACCTGGGTCGGTTTCAGCTCGATAAAAGGACCGTCGTCCGAAAAACCGCCGCTGGGAATGATGCTTTGCAGGTTGTTGACAAAACTCAGCGCTCCTTTAAATTCAATGGGTTTGTCTTTGTCTATATCAACTTTTACATCGGTTTTTTGCGATGAACCGGTTTTGAATTCCAGGTAATTGAAATTAACAGCCAGCAAGGGCACCAGGTCGATCCCGAATTTTTCGAAACGAGCCGAACCGTTCACCTTGGCAGGTTTTGCCGCGTCGAAGGGTTTTTCAAACTTGGTAGTGATGGTGAGCGCCTTGTTCCGGTCGGCGACATTCACCTGCAGCACATCTTCGATGATGACAATCGGGCTGTTTTTGAATTCGGGTTGCCATTTGTACTCGGCATAAAACGCCTCGTTGGTTACATAGGTTTTCAGGTTCGGTATTTTCGGCAGGTTCCCGTTCAGAGCATTCAGCAGTTCGGTTACCTTGTTTTTTATTTGCTGCTGAAGGTCCTGGATTTGGCTTTCTACATTTTCCTTGGTTTCGCGGGCCAGGTTCTCCAAATAGAGAATTTGATTTTTGAAATCCTCTATTTGTTGTTTGGCCGAGTTGATGGTATTGATCAGCCCATCGAAAGCCCCGCCCAGGTCAAGTCCGCCAAGCAGGTCAAAAATATTAATGACGCCGAAAATTTTAGCCGCCGGGAAGCTGTCTAATGCTTTAAAAAACTTATCCGGCAGGAAATTCAGATCTTTCATATCGTCGATGGCCCCGCCTACCGGGCCCTGTAATTTGCTGAGCGCCGTAATTTCGATGTTGGGAGAAAGGAAGCCTCCCGATTTGCCGGAATCGCCCGAGAAGTCGAGCACGGCGCCTGCCACGCGGGCAAATACCATCCCGCCGTTCTTATCATCTTCCAGCCCGATACCGGTCAGCTTGCGTATGCCGGTCATCTCGTCTACCTGTTTGAGGTAAACCTTGGCCTCCTGCATTTTCGGATGAAACTTAATGTCGGAAACGCCGCTTGCCGCGTAGGTCTGGGCGCCAAAGGCCACAAGCTCGGTTTCAAGCGTGGTGTCTCCGTCCACCAAACTTTCGGCGTAGGCAATTTCCTGCCCGGCAAAGCTGACTTCGTTATAGGTTTTATTCGGATTGTATTGGTTAATGACCTGCTGCATCAGGTTGATGTCGCGGGCTACCCGGTTTTCCAGAAAGGCCAGTGGCATGCGTATCTGTTGTTCAAAGCCTTCTTTATCTGTCACAACCAGATCAAACGGGAACCCTTTGTTGCCAACATTGATGTAGAAGTTGTAACTGGTGTTGGCGCTTCCTCCGAAACGGTTAGTGAAATTCAGAATCTTTATGGCTCCGCCGGCAGGAGGCACATTGATAATGGTCGAATCTGCCGGGTTATCAATGTCGGGTGTTTTGGTCGTATTAACCCGAACTGCCTGGAACGGGAATTCAATGAATTTTCCCTGCGGATCGGTGCGCGAGTACAGCACTTCTTTTTCAAGAATGACAATGTACATGCGCTGCCTGTTAACAGCCGATTTGGTGGGCTGGTGAAATTTACGCTCGGTGACTTTTACCAGGGCAGCCCGGTGTCCGAAGGGGAACAGGTAACCTTCGCGCACCACTTTTACATAGTGGTCGCGGCCCAGGGTTGCGAAGTGTTCCCACTCAATAATACTGAGCACATCGTCGGCCGGCGAAGGAACATCAAAAAAAGCGTGCCAGTCGAGGTATGCCCCCAGGCTGGTCAGCATCAGGTTTTTTACCGGCACTGCTTTGGGCGAATAGCCGGGGATGGAGTAGTTGGAGGTGGTGTGGACCAAAATGTGCCGGTCGCTGGCATCGAGCGACGCCATAAACGGTTCGCCTAGTGGCGGCGCTGTTTCATATTTTTCGTTGGCTTCGTCGGCCCACAAGGCGCGAATGGTTTTGAAGTCGCCAAGTGAACGGCTTACTTTTCCCCCGGTCAGCCGTACCCCCAAGGTGGTGTGCCAAAGCTCGGTGACCTGCCCTTTCGTGGTAGACAGGGGATCAAGCACCCGGAATTCGGTTGACATGAGTTGCCGGTCCTGGCTCACTAATTTCATCTCAGTGGTATCCCTGAACTGTAACTCCTTCTGGTGAAAGAAGTCGTTGGTTTGGTTCGGGGAAATATACATTAGCGTCGGAGCTTCAATCGAGGTATCAAATTCCGGTACAGGTCCTACTTTAAGACTGACATTTTTTAGGGCCTCCACGTTGAATGCCGGGCGGACTGTTTGCATATCGGCAGGTTGCAGCACTTTCGAAAGCTGGTCTTCCTGGTAAACTGTCCGTTGACCGGCTTTCACTTTTGAACTTTCCACCATTCTGATGGCATAATCTTTCGATTGGGTATCCAGGTACTTGCTGCTTGACGGTGTTTTGACGGTTTCGGTTCTTCCGGTTAAGAAAACCGGTGTTTTCAGACGGCTAATCTGTGGGATTTTTATCCAGGCCCGTGGATTTACCCGGAGTTTAAATTTTGACCAGTCGAGCAGTTCATTCATAGTCAGCGGAAAACCTCCGTGCCCGGCCGGCAACTCGTAAACCAGCCGGCTGCGACGCGCCCGCAAATGTTTTGCCGGTAACACTACCTCGGTGTTGGTTCCGGTTCCGGGAATCTGGTTCGACTCGAAGAATGCTTCCTCGAGGGTGTGCTGGCTGGTGAAATAGACAATGACTACGCCGTTTTTCTTCGCATCGTCCAATTCGAGGAAAGGAGCTTGTCCCCGGTTGGTGTAGTTGAAATTATGAAATTCAAACTCCAGCAGAATCATATCTTCCGGGCGCAGTACCCGAACGGTCAGCGCCCGCTTCGGGCGAAACCTGATTTTATTTACCTGGATGTCTAATTGTGGCTGGTTGGTGATCTGCGGCCTCACCGGTTCCTGAGGAACCGTGGTGATATTACCGGTTGGTTGGGTCGTGGCGGGTGTGCTTGCAGGCTCTTGTTTTTTTTCTTCCGTTTTCGTATCGGTGGTTGTGGCGGGTACCGTCAACCGTTGACGGGCGGGGGTGGTCACCCGTTTCACCGGCTCCTGCAGGTTGATGCGGATGGACGGGGAATCGGCATAGGTCGATGTCAGGCTGGTTCCGCCGGGCAAATGGGCCTTAAAAGCATGCAGCCGGGGCTCAAGGATTTCTCCGTACAGCTGGTTTCCCGTTCCGAATGCTTCGAAATCAGGAATTTTCAGCGAAGGCGCAAATTTAAATGCCCCCAGTTGATTGCTTAACCATTGCCCGCGTTGCGGAAGGCTGGCCGAGAAATAAACCCGGGGAGTGATGTCTTTCAGGTACTCGGCGAAAAAGAAATACTTGTCAAAGAGGAGTTCTCCCTCCTGAAAGCCGGCGGATGCCAGCCTTAGCTGGTCGTTTCTTCCCGATACCCAGATCAGGGATTCTTCTCCCAAGAGCAGTTCCAGGGTGGGTGTGCCTACTGCCGATAGCTGCATATTCCGGGAAAGATCCAGGTGTGAGATGAGCTGTCCCCATGCTTCAAATCCGGTAAACCGAAAGCGGGTGCCTCGCTTAAACGATTGATTCAGAAACAGAATCTCGCTGTTGGTAGCCGGGATGATGCTCAGTTGGCCGGTTTGAAACAGATGAGACTGATAGGTAAAGCCAACAGCCTGTTTGCCTTCAAAATCAAGTTTCCACTGGTGGTCCAGTCGGAGGTGGAGATTGCCGGAAACGCCTACCTTGTCGCCGTTGTTTATTTGTGCTAAGGTTTTATTCAGTACTGTACCGGTATAAATTGTGACATGCCCGTCGAGCCAGTGCAATAAATCGAGCGTAGTGTTCAGCTTCAGTTCGGGGATACGGAACTTCATCAGCCAGCAAGCTTGCTCAAAGTAGATTTCGGCTTGCACCGAGAGCGTCAGGTTGGTGTTGATGCAGGTTAATCCGGAAGCTTCAATGATATAACGGTCATCCTGCTGACGGAAGCTTGTCGAAAATCCGGATTCAAAAATCCGGTCGGAAATCTCCCATGCCAACTGGTTGTTCCGGTAAAACAGCAGGTTTTGCTTTCTTTGTTTTATTTCGAACGCATCTTTCGACAGCAACTTGATTGAATCGACCAGCGGGTTCCAGGCCAGGGCGCCAAGCCCAAGCGCCTTCATAAACTTTCGCCTACCCGGGGAAGGGGGGATTGTTTTTTCATCGCAGAGTAAATGTTCCCTGCTTTTTTTTAGGTTGAGGTACTGAAAATGCATGACTCCGGCGTTTAGAATTTCCATACAAGTTACCATCTTCAGATTAAAAATAAAATAGGTTGAATAGCTTTTAATTCTCTGTTTTTGTTGTATTTATGGAATAAAAGAGCAAGTTGTTTGATTTTTCTGCAACCAACGGCATAATCAAAAATAAAATTGACTGCTCCGAAAATGCTTTGAAAAACTTATATTGTTTCTTGTTTCTAATCTTTTCCGGGCCAATGGGTAATGCTGCCGATACTAAGACAAAAGAACTTGTCCTCTTTGAAAAATTGAAAGAAGGGCAGAGTTTGGCTTTTGATTATTTTTTTGAACGATATTATCAGGGACTTTGTGTCTATGCTATCAAAATCGTAGGCACAGAGTCGGTTTCAAAAGATATTGTTCAGGATTTTTTTGTCCGGCTATGGGAGAACAGGAAAAATATAGAAATCGGGCTTAGCGTAAAATCATATTTTATCCGGTCGGTACACAACCGCTGCCTGGACCACCTGGCTTACCGGAATATACGTACGGCCTATGCCGATCAGCAACTTTCGATCCTTTCCGATATTGACATGACGGAATTTCCGTTGCTCGACAGCGAGTTAAAACAACGGATCGACGATGAAATCAGGCGCCTGCCTGACGGAATCAGGGAAACATTTATTCTCAGCCGGTTTACAGGTTTAAGTTACCGGCAAATTGCCGATCAGGAGAATATTTCAGTCAAAACGGTCGAATACCGTATTAGTAAAGCGCTTACATCACTTCGGCATGGGCTTAGCGATTATTTATACCTGCTTTTGCTCTGAGTATTTGGTTCGAAAATAATTTTTTCTGTTTTTTTCATTAGGGTCGACATTCAGTTAGCCGTCATCTTAAGTGAACGTTGCATGAATGAAAGAGAAAAATCAAATACCCGATTACATGTTTGCCTGTTTGCATGGTCAGGCAGATAAAGAACAAAAAGACTTGGCCGAAGCATGGTTAAAAGTAGCTGAAAACAGACTCGTTTATGAGCAAATTATTCGAATAAACAAGTTGTCGGATGACCTGAAACTATTTGAGCGGTTCAATCTGAAAGAAGGAAAAATCGCCGTTGACAATCAGATCAGAAAAGCGGAGAGGGTCAGAACACTGGTTGCGATTCAGCGGGTTGCTGCCATTCTGCTGCTGCCGGTTTTATTATTTGGGGTGTGGCATTTTGTGCTGAATGTAAAAATGAAGCAGGATTTTGCCTCGGTCCAGGTCATCCAGGAAGTGAGAACCCAGCCGGGAGTCCGTTCCAGTTTTCTTTTGCCCGACGGAACCAAAGTCTGGCTAAATACGGCCAGCGTCATCAAATTTCCTTCTGTTTTTAACGGAGATACCCGCTCTATTGAGTTGGACGGGGAAGCCTATTTCGAGGTATTCCCAAATAAGAAAAAACCGTTTATGGTAAAATCAGATGCTATCGAGATTGTGGCTTTGGGAACTGCATTTAACTTTTCTGCTTACAGCGACGACAGCCGGATTTCAGCAACTTTGATCGAGGGGAGCGTGAAAGTAACCAGCCGGGAAGGAAACGGAGAGGGGTATATTCTCGAGCCCAATGAGCAACTAAATTTCGAAAAAAACCTTCATCAAATAAGCAAAAACAGGGTGAATACTGACGATGTGATTGCCTGGAAAGAGGGGAAACTGATTTTTAACGAAACCCCTTTTCACGAGGTAGTCTTAAAACTCGGCAGGTGGTTTAATACCGACATCCAACTGGCCGACCATTCACTCGACACCTATCGTTACACGGCGACATTTACCAATGAAACCCTGTTGCAGGTGACGGAACTCCTAAGCTTGTCTGCTCCCATCGAAGTTACTTCGGTTAAACGGGAATTTACCGGCGACAGCGATTTTACCAAAGCACAAATCATCATTCGGGCGAAACCGAATGCAAAAAACCGGACAAAAGAAAAAAATGAAAAGCCTATGAAACAAAGATGATCTAAAAAAAACAGGGTAGTTCCCCAACTACCCTGAAAATTAACCGCTTGAAACGGTTGTTTTTTAATTTTTAATCTAAAATCATTCAAACTTATGAAAAAATTGTGGAATAGCCTCAAGGCAGATGGAATATATCATCCTTGGGTTAAAATGATTATTATGATGAAATTAGTGGCAATTTTTGGACTAATCTTAATCACTCCGGCATTCGCACTGAAAACCTACTCGCAAAAGAACCTGCTGGACCTGAAAATGGACAATACAACGGTAAAGGAAGTCCTGAAAGTTATCGAGGATAAAAGTGACTTTTATTTTCTTTATAATGGTAACCTCATTGATGTTGATCGGAAAGTCAGTATCGACGTAACGGACAAAAACATTCAGGAAGTCCTTGATATGCTGTTTGCCGGTGAAAAGGTAAATTGTTTGATCAGGGATCGTCAGATTGTGCTTTCGCCGCTTAACTACCTCGACCATGCAGGTACGGTGATGCAACAGAATGAGATTCGGGTAGAAGGTAAAGTGACCAATAGCCAGGGTGAACCCATCCCCGGGGTAACTGTAGTTGTACAGGGAACAACCCGGGGGACCGTTACTGACGGCAGAGGAACTTATATGTTATTGAATGTACCGTCTGATGCCATCCTTGTTTTTTCTTTTGTCGGGATGAAAACCCTGGAAATGGCGGTCGACGGCAGATCGGCTATTCAAGTGGTTATGGAAGAAGAAGCGATCGGAATTGAAGAAGTGGTGGCCATTGGTTACGGTACGATAAAGAAAAGCGACGTGACCGGCGCCGTGGTTAGTGTTGGCGCCGCCGAACTGACGGCCATGCCCGTAGCCAACGCTATTCAGGGGATGCAGGGTAGGGCCGCAGGTGTCGACATTACTTCCAACGAACGGCCGGGCCAGGTTGGTTCGGTGAGGATTCGGGGTGTCCGCTCAATCACCGCCAGCAACGATCCCTTGTATGTAGTTGACGGGATTCCCCTTTCGTCCGGAGGTATTGATGCGATTAACCCGCAGGATATTGAATCGGTTAATATACTGAAAGATGCTTCGGCAACTGCAATTTATGGCTCCCGTGGAGCCAATGGTGTTGTATTGATTACGACGAAAAAAGGTAAAGCAGGGAGAACGACATTAAACTATAACGGGACATTCACGGTGAGCAGCCTGCATGATTACTCCGACTATATGAACTCGGAGCAATACATCGACTACAAGAGAAATGCTTACCGTGAAGCAGGCCAGTACCCCGATCAACCTAATCGTGACAGGGATTTTCAGATTTTCAACGGATCCGGAGACCCAACTGCCTGGGCGAATATTGAGAAAGGATGGGCCGGGGGAACATGGGATGCAAGTAAAGTCCCAAACACCGACTGGGCGGGCTATGTGACCCGTACCGGAATCACCAATGAACATACCCTGAGCGCGAGCGGTGGCACCGAAACCATGAAAGCCTACGGCTCTTTTGGCTACCTGGATCAAACCGGGACCAATAAAGGGCAGGATTACGAACGGTATTCGGCAAAAGTGGGAGTTGAGATTCAGCCTACTCCCTGGTTTAAAATGGGAGCCGATATAACCGGCTCATGGGCCATTCAAAATTACGGTTATACCGGAACAGGTTCGCGTGCGGCTACGGCGATTTATTCAGCAACCATGGGGATGTACCCTTTTGCCGAACCTTATGATGCAGACGGTAACTGGATTTATTTACCGGGTGGGTTTACCAATGTGGTCAACCCGATTGAAGAATATAAAAATGTCATTGACGAACGTAAAACCTTACGTGCCCTGGGAAGTTTCTTTGCCGAACTGAAATTGGTTGACGGATTAAAATACCGCATCAATTTTGGTCCTGATTTCCGTCAGTACCGGCAAGGCGTTTTTCGTACTGCTGCTTCTATACTGCAAGGGACCGGCAATGGTGTAAATTATACATCTGTAAGGCCCAGCCAAAACTTCTCTTATACCCTGGATAATTTGATTTACTATGATAAATCATTCGGAGAGCACGATATTGGTCTTACTTTATTACAAACCGCTTCAGATTCTCGTTTCGAAGAATATACCATGACGGCAGAAGATCTGGAATGGGACGAACAGCTCTGGTATGCTTTTGGGTTAAATGATTTGAAGAGCAAAGGTTCGACCTACAGGCGCACCGCATTGACATCGTACATGGGGCGGTTGAATTATGGTTTTGCCGACAAATATCTGTTGACCGTATCCGGTCGTTGGGATGGCGCTTCGCAGCTGGCCGAAGGGCACAAATGGGATTTCTTTCCGTCGGCAGCTATCGGATGGCGTATGGAACAGGAGTCCTTTATGCAGGATGCCGATTGGATCAACCAGTTAAAACTTCGGTTTGGGGTAGGTACAACCGGTAACGCTGCCATTGATGCTTATGCCACGCAGGGCGCCATTGCTCATATCTTTTACCCGTTTTTCAGCAACTACGAATCAGGGTACTATGCGTCTGATTACATGCTGCAAAATCCGCCGAAGATGGCAAACAAAGAGCTTGGATGGGAAAAAACTACCCAATTCAACTTTGGAACTGACTTTTCTGTCTTAAACAACCGGGTGAGCGGAGCCATCGACTTGTACCAGTCAAAAACCAATAACTTGTTGATGAATATGAGCATCCTTTCGGTCACCGGCTATACCTCCACCTTTGCCAATGTCGGTAAAACGTCGAACCGGGGTATCGATATCACGTTAAATACCAGAAATATTGCCAGGGATGACTTTCATTGGAATACCGATCTGACATTTTCTGCTAACAAGGTGAAAATCGAGGAACTGTCTAAAGGAAAGGAAGACGATATTACTAACCTTTGGTTTATCGGTGAAGATATTAATGTTGCCTACGATTACGAAAAGATTGGCATTTGGCAAACTTCAGATGCTACCGAAATGGCAAAATACAATGCGAACGGGCATACTTATGAAGCAGGCGACGTGAAAGTCAGGGATCTGAATGACGACTATAAAATTGATGCCAACAACGACCGTAAGGTCCTTGGTTCATATAATCCGAAATGGATCGCGGGTATGACCAATACGTTTCAGTATAAGGAGCTTGAGTTAAGTTTCTTTATCTATGCCCGTTGGGGGTTCCTGATGAACGGAGGCGCTGCCGATATGCAGGGTTTATACCAAAGCCGAAACATCGATTACTGGAGAGCAGACAATCCAACCAACGCTTACCCGAAAGCCGATTATAATAATGGTGGACAACCGTTATACTATAGCGCTATGAATTACCAGGACGGATCATTCATCAAAATGCGAAGTATCAGTCTGGGATATAATTTACCCAAGCGACTGGCCTCCAACCTGGGAATTTCATCGGCAAAAGTCTATGTTCAGGCATTAAACCCGTTTATGATCTACTCCAAATGTGACTTTTTGGATGGCGACCTCACAAACGGTTATGTGAACGATGCAAATAATAACTTCAGAGCCACTTCTGTTTCTACCAGAAGTTGGGTCTTTGGAATTAACCTGGCATTTTAATTAACCTGAAAATTAAATTTATCATGAATAAACTGTTTAAAATCTTATATAGCGGGTTATTTACCGCAACCATGCTGGTATTCAGCCCGTCATGCTCCGATGATTTTCTGAAAGAAGAAATGGTTAGCTCACTGACGACGGCTTACTTTGACACCGAGGCGGGCCTGGATGCACTGGAAGTTGCCTTGTATCAATCGCTCCGGTTCTTCTTTGCCGAAGAACATGCTTATACGATGTCGAATTACGGGACCGATGAATTTCAGGTAGGCGGGGGTACCGACTATCGCTACATGAACGACTATTCGGCTACCATGAGCGCTGTTGACCCAAGACCCTTGTTTTCGGGCTTGTCTGACTGGTGGGATGCCATTTACGGCAATATCAACACGGCCAACATGCTCATTGCCAAGTCGCCGGTAATCCTTCAGTCCGGGCAGAAGCAAAACACTTTTTTGGGCGAGGCACACTTTATGCGAGGTTTCCTTTATTTCCGCCTGGTAAATCAATACGGAGGCGTACCTTTAAAATTAACTCCTTCCGAAGGTGTTGAATATGAGTTTACCCGGGCAACTAAACAGGATGTGTTTACTCAGATTATTTCCGATCTGACTGAGGCGGCCGGACTGCTCCCTGCCACCACCGCCGACGGGCGGATTTCAAAAGCAACGGCATGGCATTTTCTGGCAAAAGTTTACCTGTTCCACGCCAGTGAAAAACATGCAGATATTACCGAATCGAACGATCTGACCAAAGCGATTGAATACGGCTTAAAAGTGATTAACCAGGATGAAGGCACCAACCGGCAACTGGCAAACAATTATTACGATTTTTGGAATTTTTTGGAAGAAGGCCCGGATGGCGCCGCCGAAAGAAATCCTGAAATCTTGCTGGCCGCGCAGTTTTCAAATAATTCTGAAAAATTCGACCGCCTGTGTAACCGGACGCATCTTTACTATCTGCCGCGTTACGAAAACAACATTGCCGGAATGACCCGGGTGATTCAGTATGGCCGTCCTTACCAGCGCCTTCGTCCAACCAACTATGCCTACGACGTGTTCGACCGGGTAAACGATTCCCGTTTCTGGAAAACGTTCCGGACCTTATACATCAGTTCCAACGGGGGAAACGGGATTGATATCAACGGAAATACACAGACGTATATCAAAGGAGAAACGCCCTGTATTAAAATCATCATCAACGACCAGAACGATACCCGCTACACCGCCCAACATGCAAGCTGTACTTATCCAAACTACTGGTTGCGTTATTATACCGCGGCAGGCGGTGGTCAGGCTTCGAGCCTGAATGTCACCCAGTTTGCCGGTCTTGACAAATACATGGATCCGCACCGCACCGGAAACCAAAACGATATTAACGGCGTGCGCGACGGATACCTGGCGCGTATCGGCGAAACTTATCTGATTGTCGCCGAAGCGTACGGACGCGGCTCCAACTACGCGAAAGCCGTTGAATACATCAACATCCTGCGCCGCCGTGCCGGTTATGCTGACGGCGAGAACCGGAACCCGAACGCCAATGGCAGTAATCCCTATTTTAAAGGCGGCACTTACTATGAATCAACGGGCGTAGCAGAAGGTACGGTCGCTGAAACCAAGTCGTTGATGGAAATCACCGAAGCTGCTTTTGAGGGTGATTCGGATGCCGGAATTCCTTATTCGGTGTTTGGCGCGACCTCAAAAGCCGAAAAATTTGTGCACTTTATGCTGAACGAACGAAGCCGCGAGTTAATGGGTGAGTTCGTTCGCTGGGAAGACTTATCACGGACCCGAACTTTGCATGCCCGGACGATTCCGTTCAACCTGGATAATGCGGCTTCGCAGCTTCAGGCAGATGTGTCAGCCGGAAAGTTTCTGCTTCGTCCGGTTCCGCAGACCTTCCTTGATCAGGTCAGGAAAGAGGGTCAGTTACTGACGCCTGCTGAGAAAGCCGAATGGCAGAATCCGGGGTGGTAATACTGCGATGCCAGAGAATGTTACCTGTACGGTATTTTATATCTGCAATACCGGTCATTCCGCTTAACGATTAGCTGAAGAAAGTCTCCCGAAGTTCATCTTTCGGAGACTTTCTTTCAAAACTTTACAGGCATGAACCCGATTGAAAAATGAACAGGGCGTCGGGAAATAACCTAAACTGAACCAACAGCATAGATCCGATTAATGCCTAACTTTGAGAACGATGGTTTGAATGTATTCCTCCTGACCGGGAATGAAACTTTTACAATGAGCAAGTAATTGTTAAAAATCAGGATTGAGTTAGATCGTCCTTAAAACTAAACCTTAATGAAACGAAATTTAGATTTTATCGGGTTCTTTGTTTTTCTGACAGTGTTAAGTTGTGTGCCTGCCTGCCAAAAGCCCCAACCTGTTACCTGGCCCGAAATCACCCGTGAAACCAAACCCTGGACCCGCTGGTGGTGGCACGGCAGCGCTGTAAACCCGGCCGATCTGACCGCCAATATGGAAGAGTTGCAGAAAGCCGGTTTCGGCGGTGTCGAAATCACTCCCATTTATGATGTAAAAGGCTCAGAAAATTTGTCCATCAGTTTTCAGTCGGACGAATGGATGAACGTATTTGAGCATACCCTGAAAGAAGCGCAGCGCCTCAATTTGGGCATCGACCTGGCCAATGCTTCCGGCTGGCCGTTTGGGGGTCCTTGGATTCAGGCCGAAGACGCCTGTAAAAATATGCAATTCAAACAATTCAGTTTGAAAGAAGGCGAACGGCTGACAGAAAAGGTGGAATTTATCCAGCAACCCCTGGTGCGGGCTGTCGGAAAACGGGTGGACATCTCAGAAGTGAAATTCCCGGTCAGCAGCAACACCAATTTGCAGGAACTGGCCCTCGACCAGGTACGTTTTGAAAAACCGCTTCCCCTGCAGACCCTGATGGCTTACAGCGATGGCGGCGAAATTCTGGAGCTGACCGATCGGGTAGTAGCCGATGGAACACTGGATTGGACCGCGCCTCCCGGTAACTGGAAACTATATGCCGTATTCCAGGGCTGGCACGGCAAGATGGTGGAACGTGCCGGTACGGGCGGCGAAGGAAACGTGATCGACCATTTCTCGGAAACAGCTGCCCGCCGGTTTCTGAAAGATTTTGACGATAACGCAAGCCAAATTGACCTTACCGGCTTGCGCGCCTTTTTTAACGACTCGTACGAAGTGGACGATGCACAAGGCGAATCGAACTGGACACCGCTGTTTTTTGAAGAGTTTGCCGCCCGCCGCGGTTACGACCTGAAACAGTATCTGCCGGCCTTGTTTGGAAACGGTTCAGAAGAGATGAACAGCCGGGTACTGTGCGACTATCGCGAAACCATCTCCGATCTGCTGCTTGATCGCTTTACCATCGTTTGGGCCGACTGGGCCAAAACCCACGGAGTTGCGATCCGCAACCAGGCTCACGGTTCGCCGGCCAACATCCTCGATTTGTACGGAGCCAGCGATATTCCCGAAACTGAGGGAACACAGCCGATGCGGATTAAAATGGCGACTTCGGCCGGGCACGTTTCGGGTAAACCGCTGATCGCCTGCGAGGCCGCTACCTGGCTCAACGAGCATTTCCTGTCGGATTTGGGAGATGCCAAACAAAACTTCGACCGCTACCTGGCACACGGGGTGAACCACCTGGTTTATCATGGCACACCGTACTCGCCCCGGGACGAAGCCTGGCCGGGCTGGTTGTTTTATGCTTCGGTACACTTTGGGCCAACCAACCCGTGGTGGAACGACCTGAAAGCGCTGAACGACTATGTGGCCAACTGCCAGTCGTTTATGCAAAAATCGATACCCGATAACGACCTGTTGCTGTATTTCCCGATTTACGACAGCTGGTCGGAAAAAGGACGCAGTATGCTGAAACATTTTGGCGGTCCGCACGAACCCGTCACCGAAGCAATCAGCCACGACTTGCTGGCTAAGGGCTACTCGTTCGATTATATCTCGGACAAACAGATCCAAAAACTGACGGTGGAAAAAAAACGGGTGAAAGCGCCTGGCGCCACTTACAAAACCATCCTGGTACCCCGCTGCGAATACATGCCGCTTGAAACGCTCCAAAAACTGGCTGACCTGACCAAAGCGGGAGCAACGGTCATTTTTCACGAAAAACTTCCGGTGGATGTACCCGGCCTGGCCGACCTGGAAACCCGCCAGCAAGCCTTTGACAATTTGAAACAATCGTTTGCCTTCGAATCCAAAGGACAACTGCTTGCCTGCCGGCTTGGAAACGGACGTTTGCTGATGAGCGATGAAATCGATGTCCTGTTAACCCAGGTAAACATGTTTCCTGAAGAAGCGGCCCTGCTTGGCCTATGGTTTAACCGCGTGAAACGAACCGAAGGAACCTGTTACTTTCTGGCCAATTGGAGCGGACAACCGGTCGACCAATGGATGACCGTGCAGGCGTCGGGCAAACAGGCGGTTTGGTTTAACCCGATGAACCGGACGATGGGCAAAGCCCGGGTGCAAAAAGCTGGTGATCATCAATCGAAGGTGTACGTCCAGCTGGCTCCTGGTGAAACACTGATCCTGCAGTGGTTTCCGGCAGAAAACAGCTTGGCTGATTATCCGTTTTGGAAACCGGCCGGCGAAAAACTGCCCTTCGCAAACGACTGGACCGTATCGTTCGTGAAAGGCGGGCCAACCTTGCCCGAAGCCTTTCAGACAAGCGAATTGAAATCGTGGACCGACCTGTCGGATGAACTGACCAGGTTCTCCGGAACAGCCAGCTACAAAACGATATTTAAGAAGCCCGGGGTGCAGGCCCCGGCCTATCGCCTGGATTTGGGTGAGGTGGCGGTTTCGGCTGCTGTTTACCTGAATGGTGAAAAGTTGGGAACCCTGGTCGGGCCAACCTATCAGTTGAGCTTGCCGGTCTCCTTGTTGCAGGAAACCAATGAGCTGGAAATTCAGGTGTCGAACCTGATGGCCAACCGCATCATCGATATGGATAAGAACGGGGTGAACTACAAGAAATTCTATAACATCAACTTTGCTGCAAACAAGCGAGAGAACCTTGGACCCGACGGGCTGTTCACAGCTGCCCATTGGGAGCCGTTGCCATCCGGTTTGTTGGGGCCCGTCAGCCTGACGCCGCTTCAGGCAATAACGCCATGATATCTTGTAAATCAAGTAGTATGACTTAATTTCAATATAAAAACGCACCCGTAACAAAAAGAGATGAATCAGTTTAAGCGAACAGTTGTTTTTATCCTTATCGGCATGGTCTGCCTAACGGTTTGGGCTTCTCCTCAAAAGAAAGAAATCTTATTCCTGTCAGGAACCGACAACGACCACACCGTTGCCTGGGAGTTTTTTTGCACTTCGGGGCGCAACAGCGGTTATTGGACCACCATCGAAGTACCCTCGCACTGGGAGCAACAGGGATTCGGATCGTACGATTACGGACGTGACTACCGCACCTACGGAAAAAAGTTTAAGTTTTCGGATGAAACAGGATTTTATAAACACCGGTTTTCAGTTCCGGCAGATTGGAAGGATAAAAACATTTTCATCGTTTTTGAAGGATCAATGACCGATACCGAAGTGAAAATCAACGGCGAACCGGCCGGTCCGGTCCACCAGGGATCGTTTTACCGGTTCCGTTACGATATTACCGGTAAAATCAGGCATGGCCAGGAAAACCTGCTGGAAGTGACCGTTCATAAAATGTCGGCCAACGCATCGGTCAACCGGGCCGAACGTTTTGCCGACTACTGGATTTTTGGAGGTACTTTTCGCCCGGTTTATCTTGAAGCGGTTCCCGAAGCATTCATCGACCGGGTAGCTGTCAACGCCCGGGCCGACGGATCGTTTTCCATAGACGTTTTTCCGGTAAACCTGAAAAGGAAACAAACGATCCGGGCCGAAATCATCGATGCCGAAGGAAAAACAGTGCAAACCTGCGAAGCAAAAGCCGGGGCCGGAGATTCGCTGGTTACCCTCTCGTGCCGGGTGAAACAGCCCAAAACGTGGACTTCCGAAACACCGAACCTGTATACGGTAAATGTGAGTTTAAAAGAAGGACAGACAAGCCTATACGAACTAACCGAGAAGTTTGGCTTCCGTACCATTGAAATCCGTCAGGGCGACGGCATTTACATCAATGGCGCCAAAGTGAAAATGAAAGGAGTTAACCGGCATGTATTCTGGCCCGAAACCGGACGCTGTGTCAACGCAACCATCGATTTGAATGATGTGCTGCTTATCAAAGAAATGAATATGAATGCTGTCCGCTGCGCCCATTATCCGCCCGATCAAGCTTTTCTGAACTACTGCGACTCGCTGGGCCTGTATGTACTGAATGAACTGGCCGGCTGGCAGAATGCTTACGACACGGAAGTTGGCCGCAAATTGGTTCGCGAAATGGTTATCCGCGATGTGAACCATCCGTCTGTCATCTTCTGGAGCAACGGGAATGAAGGCGGAACCAATAAAGAACTGGATGATGATTTTGGCCTGCACGATCCGTCGAACCGGCCGGTTATCCATGCCCACCACCGCCCGGGAAACGATTACAACGGCATTGACTGCAACCACTACGAAAATTACTATTCTTCGAAAAAGATCCTCGAAGAAGGACTGATCTTTATGCCTACCGAATTTTTGCATGCGCAGGATGATGGAGGCGGAGCTGCTTCGCTGGGCGATTTCTGGGAACTCTTCTGGCATTCGGAGCGTTCGGCCGGCGGTTTTACCTGGGTTCTGGCCGACGAGGGTTTGGTGCGGACCGACCTCGACGGTTTTATCGATGCCAACCGGGTGAATGCTCCCGATGGCATCGTGGGACCGCACCGCCAAAAGGAAGGCAGTTTTTATGCCATGCGCGAAATTTACAGCCCGGTAAAGATCAGTATGGATAAATTGCCCGAAAACTTCAGCGGTATTTTTCCTGTTGAAAACCGCTTTCATTTTATCAATCTCAAGGATATCCGCTTCGAATGGCAGCTGGTGAATTTCAGTTTGCCCACACAGCGAGGTGCGCATCGCCGGGTGATAAAAGAAGGAAAAGTGAACGGCCCCGACATTCCACCGGCACAAAAAGGGGCGCTGAAACTGGAATTACCTGATGATTATAAACAATACGATGCACTTTATTTAAGGGCATTCGATCCGTCAGAAAAAGAAATCTACTGCTGGAGCTGGAAAACCGACGGTAACACCCATGCTGTGGCGCAGTTGGTTGAAAAAGAACTGGGCGAGGCTGAGAAAGAACGATTGGGCGGTTTAAATGCCCAGGGAGTGGAAGCCGACAACATCTTACCGATTGAACAGCGAGATGGCGGAGACAAAATGAGCTCCCGGGTGGAAGTGGCCGAAAATGACAGCTTATTGACGATGAAAGCTTCAGGAATTTCAGTTTCATTCCGAAAGAAGGAAGGAACAATTCAGTCGGTAAATAATGATTTTGGTTTACCGGTTCCGTTTTCGGATGGCCCGGTGCTGGTGAGCGGAACGGCCGAACTGATCAGCTTCTCACATCGTGAAGAATCTTTTGGACACAGGCTGGAATTCATCTACTCCGGCGATCTGAAATCGTTTACCTGGACCATGTACAACAGTGGTTGGCTGCAACTGGATTACGAATATCATGTAGAAGGCAATCAATATTTCACTGGCATTAGCTTCAACTTTCCCGAGTCGGATGTGATTGGCGCCAAATGGTTGGGACAGGGGCCTTCGCATGTTTGGAAAAACCGTTTGCAAGGGGGCTGTCTGGATGTGTTTGAACGCATGTATAACAACATTTTGCCGGGCAGTAATTCGTGGGAGTATCCGCAGTTTAAAGGCTATTTTGCTGATGTGTCGTGGATCGAATTCAACACGGTGGACGGCAAATTCACCGTGGTGGCGCAGGAGGAAGATCTGTTTGTCCGCCTGTTCGACTTTCACGGCATTTCCGGCCCCGGAAACTACCCGGTCCTCCCCGCAGGCAATATTTCCTTCCTCGATGGCATTCCTCCGGTGGGAACCAAACTGGCTATGGGCATCAGCAACGACACCTGGAACCTGGGTCCGGCCGGCGAGCTGAACCCGATGGAAAAACCTGTGAAACGAACGCTCTATTTTTATTTCGGATTATTATAACGGGTCATTGAGAAAAATCTTCGGGAATGGAAATGATGAGTGAAACCGTGTTTTATAAATTTAAAATGACTGTGATGCAAACACGAAGGAACTTTATACAACAAACGCTGTTGACCGGGAGCATTCTGATTGTCTCAGGCCTTTCAGGTTTGGTAGCGGCGCCGAAAAGGAGATACAACAGGAAAGACATTTCTGCTTTTGCCCAACGGCTAAAGCCGCTCGGCCGTATTCTGGAACTCGAAGGTTATTACGTTTGGGGCTGTAGTCCGATTGTTGCTCCCGACGGGAAATTTCATCTGTTTTTTTCGCGTTGGAGTGCAGAAAAAGGCATGGGCGGCTGGATCAACAGTTCCGAAATTGCCCATGCAGTGGCCGATAAGGTTGAGGGGCCGTATGAAAATATGGAAACCATTCTGGCTCCTCGCGGCGAAGGCTTCTGGGACGGCACCACCTGCCATAACCCGCATATTCAGTTGGTTGACGGCGCGTATTGCCTGTTTTATATTGGTAATTCGAACCGGAAAACCAACACCAAACGGATCGGGTTGGCAACGGCAGATTCGCTTGACGGCCCCTGGAAACGGCCGGATAAACCACTCCTGGAAGCGGGCGCCGAAGGAGCCTGGGATGACCATTGTACCTCGAACCCATCTTTTCTGAAACATCCCAACGGCCAATACTGGTTATACTACAAGGGGTGGAACAACGAAGAATATGAGAATCCGGTTGATCCGGCCATTCGCGGTAACCGCAAATACGGGCTGGCAATTGCCGAAAGACCGGAGGGTCCGTATGTCCGGTATGCCGGAAATCCAATCATCGACTATTCGGCTCCCGGCAACAACCGGCAGTTGGAAGACGGCAACGTGTTTTTGGAGAATGGGCGTTTTTACATGTTGGCACGCGACATGGGCCGCTTCGACCACGAGGTGGGTATCATCCTCGAATCAGATGATGGCCTGCACTGGTCGGAACCAAAGATCAGCTATTTTGGCGTTTCGCATTACCTTGATCAGCCCCCCGCTCCCGGGCATTTAAGAAAATACGGACGTTTTGAGCGGCCTCAGATTCTGATGCAGAACGGCAGACCCACGCATTTATTTGTCGCTTCACAAGGCGGGAAATATATGACATCAAGTCCTTTCATTTTTGAGGTTGAACCAACCGGTACGTTTCAATCAAAGCAGACTATTTTAAAAACAAAATAATACCATGAGAAGAACAATTTTGAATTACCTGATGCTGTTGGCGCTGTTCACGGCCTGTCAGGAGAAAAAAGAAAGATTTCCGACCAAACGGGAAGTGTTGGATCAGATGGTGTTGACCAATCAATACTTCATGGACAAATGGCCCGATACGGGTAAAAGTATCATTACCAACCGCGAACGCCCAAGCAACATCTGGACGCGGGCCGTTTATTACGAAGGATTGATGGAGTTGTACAAAATCAAACCCGAGCCGGCATACCTGGATTATGCGGTTTCGTGGGGCGAAGCGCACAACTGGAGCTTGCGCGACGGCGTGGTGACCACGCGTAATGCCGATAACCAATGCTGCGGCCAAACTTACATCGACCTGTACAACATGGATCCTCAGCCAGAGCGTATTCGCGATATCATGGCTTCCGTCGATTCGATGATAGTCACCTCTAAAATTGATGACTGGGACTGGATTGATGCCCTGCAAATGGCTATGCCGGTTTTTGCCAAACTCACCCTCCTGACAGGCGATACCGCTTATTCGAAGCGCATGTATGCGATGTATACTGACACAAAGCTTACTCAGGGATTGTGGAACCCGGAGGATGGACTGTGGTGGCGCGATAAAGATTTTCTGCCCCCCTACGCCGAACCCAATGGTGAAGACTGTTACTGGTCGCGCGGGAACGGCTGGGTGGTCGCAGCCTTGGTGCGGGTAATCGACATCCTGCCAAACGATCCGCACCGCGATGAATACCAAAGTACCTTGCTGCAAATGCTCGAAGCGCTGGTCCCGCTGCAACGTGAAGATGGTTTCTGGAATGTCAGCCTGCACGACCCGGATCATTTCGGAGGTAAAGAAACCTCCGGCACCTCCCTGTTCGTTTACGGGATGGCTTGGGTGGTAAATAACGGCCTGGTGGATGAAGCTACATACCGGCCGGTCATTCAAAAAGCATGGAATGCCATGTCCACTGAAGCAGTTCACGAAAACGGGTTTTTAGGTTTTTTGCAGGGAACCGGCAAAGAACCTAAAGACGGCCAGCCGGTGAGCTACACCAGCATGCCCGATTTCGAAGACTATGGATTGGGTTGTTTTCTTTTAGCGGGCAGCGAGGTGTATAAAATGGCCGAATAAGTTTTAGTCGTATATTTCGCCGAAAAGGTGAAGAAATGGGCTTTGTCAACATTTCTTCACCTTTTTTTTAAATATCTCGCGATCACTTTTTAAAAGAAGTTATTTTTGAGCTTCACCAATACGACTAATCATGATCAAAACAAGCTCAATCCTCTTTCTAAGTTTAGTTCTTTTGTTTGCCTGCCAGCAAACAAAAGAAACCGGCGATTTAAAATTGTGGTATCAACAACCGGCCGGCGAGTGGATGGAAGCCCTGCCCATCGGCAACGGCAGCTTTGGCGCTATGGTTTTTGGCAAACCCGATCACGAAATCATCCGTTTGAACCATGACGAATTCTGGTCAGGCTATCCCAAAGACTTTACTAATCCCGATGCGGCCGGTTATGCCGGACAGGTAGCCAAACTGGTCAGCGAACGGAAATATACCGAAGCCGATCAGCTCATTCGCCGGATCCAGGGACCGTATTCACAATCGTATCAGCCGCTTGGTGATTTGATCCTCGAAACCGGCCACGAAAACGTTACGGCCTACAACCGTTATCTCAACATCTCAAATGCCACGGCCGGAGTGAGCTATGAGGCCGATGGAACGACCTATACGAGGGAATTGTTCTCCAGCTTTCCCGACCAGGTAATTGCTCTCCGGTTGACTTCATCAAAAACCGGTCAGCTTAATTTTTCACTTGCCCTGAAAAGTTTGCTTCGCTATCAGATCGAATCGGAAGGCGAGATCTATAAAATGATCGTTCAGGCCCCCAAACACGTTGAACCCAACTACCGGAGCCAGTTCACCGGCGATGATGCCGTCGTATATGACAACTGGGACGGGGAAGGCATCAAAGCACAGGTTGCTGTGCGGATAATGAATTCGGGAGGCGATATTTCGTTGGTGGATGAAAAGATCAGTTTAAAAAACGGAACAGAAGCTATTGTGCTGATTGCCGCTGCTACCAGTTTCAACGGGCCGTTCAAATCGCCCGGACTGGAAGGAAAAGATTATGCCGCGATTGCCGGAGACATGCTGGCGGCAGCCAGTTCAAAGAGCTGGAGCGAGCTGAAAAATAATCATGTCGGAGATTATACGGATTTATTCGACCGGGTCGGGCTTCAGTTAGGGGAGAACAGGTCTGCCGATACCATTCCCACCGATCAGCGAATCATTTCATTCAAAGAAAATGAAGATCCCAACATGGTTTCTCTCTTGTTTCAGTACGGGCGTTACCTGCTGATTTCTACGTCGCGCCCGGGAACGCAGGCCGCCAACCTGCAAGGGATCTGGAGCCAATCCATCCGCCCGCCCTGGAGTTGTAACTACACGCAAAACATCAATCTGCAAATGAACTACTGGCCGGCCGAAACCACCAACCTCCCGGAGCTGACCGGGCCGCTGATGCAACTGGTCCGCACCAATTCTGTAAAAGGCGAAGCAATTGCCCAATCGTATTACGGGTTGGATGGCTGGACCACTCACCACAACGGGGATATTTGGGGACATTGCCCTCCGGTGGGCGATAACGGTACAGGCGATCCGGTTTGGGCCAACTGGGCAATGGGAGGCCCCTGGATGCTGAATCATGTCTGGGACCATTATCTATTTACCGGAGATGAAGATTTTCTGAACGAAATGTATCCCCTGATGAAAGGAGCAGCCCGTTTCGTGATCGGTATGTTGGGCGAAAATGAAAAGGGCTACCTGGAAACAAAATTCGGCACTTCGCCCGAAAATAAATTTATTGACCCGCAAACCGGCAGGCAGGTCGCTGTTTGTGCCGGTCCGGCCTGCGACCTGGCCATGACCAACGAATTGCTGAACAATTGCTTGAAGGCGAGCCGAATTTTGAATCATGATCCCGACTTTCAAAAAGAATTAATGGCCATCATCCCGAAACTGCAACCCTTCCGGGTGAACGACAAAGGCATCCTGATGGAATGGAATGAAGATTTCGAAGAAGTTGACCCGCACCATCGTCACCTGAGCCACTTGTACGGCTTTCACCCGGGGAACCAGATTAATGTTTGGGAGACGCCTGAATTGTATACGGCGGTGCAAAATTCGTTGTTGCGACGGGGTGATGAGGCGACCGGCTGGTCGATGGGATGGAAAACCAACATGTGGGCCCGCATGCTCGATGGAGACCATGCGCTGAAAATTATCCGCAACCTGTTTACGCCCATCGGTTACGGAACCGATGTTCAGTATGCCGGTGGCGGGATGTATAAAAATATGCTCGATGCACATCCTCCCTTTCAAATTGACGGGAACTTTGGCGTTACCGCCGGTATTGCCGAAATGCTGCTGCAAAGCCATGCCGGCGCCCTGCATGTACTGCCCGCCCTGCCTGTTGCCTGGGGCAAAGGAAGCGTCAGCGGATTGAAAGCGCGCGGCGGTTTTACAGTAGATCTGGATTGGGATCAGGGCCGGTTAAGCTCAGCAACGATCTACACATCCATTGGCGGCGAATGTGTCGTCCGTTCTGAATGGAAACTGGATCTGCCTGAAGCAGATACACCGGTTTCGAATCCCTTGCTTGAGTTTACCGGCATTCCAAAACCGGAAATAAACGGAACTCCCGACCTTCAACCCAAACAAACAAAATCGTACTACTTGTACCGGGTAAATATTCCACGGGGCAAAGCGCTGACCTTAAAAGCGATCTAAGTCAAGGCTGAGGGTCGGTATCCAGGTCAAACTTTTTCAGTTTTGAAATCAGGGTCGTGGGAGGAATTCCCAGCAACCGGGCTGCCCCCTTGGGACCAAAAATCCGTCCTTTGGTCTTTTCCAGTGCAAGCTGTAGGTTAGCGATTTCCAGTTGGCGGATATCATCGTAGGTAATGAGGCTGATTTCTTTGGGTTTGGTTTCCTGAACGGTTTCCTGAACAGAATCAGGTGAGAGGCTTAGCAGGCCGCGCTGAGAAGTAATGACGGCGCGTTCGGTGATGTTTTGCAATTCTCTGACATTACCAGGCCAGGAATACTTTAGGAGTTTCTCTTTGTCGGCGTCTTGGAGGGGGCTGATTTTTATGCCCAGGCGGGAACTGTATTTCTTTAGAAAAGCTTCTGCCAGCAAAATGATATCCTGTCCGCGTTCGCGGAGCGGGGGAACACGGATGGGAAATACATTCAGCCGGTAAAACAGGTCTTCGCGGAAATGATGGTTGGCAACCGCCTTTTTTAAATCCCGGTGTGTGGCGGCAACGATACGCACATTTACTTTTCGGGTGGTTGAACTTCCCACCGGTTCGAATTCCCCTTCCTGGATAACACGAAGCAGTTTGGCCTGTAAAGCAAGCGGGAGCTCTCCGATTTCGTCCAGAAAGATGGTGCCTTTGTCGGCCAGGAAGAAGCGTCCTTCACGATTATCAGTGGCCCCGGTAAAAGCGCCTTTCACATGACCGAACAGTTCACTTTCAATTAATTCAGACGGAAGGGCCGCGCAATTAACGGGGATGAACGGTTTGTCTTTCCGTGCGCTTCTCTGATGAATATCGCGGGCAATCAGTTCTTTGCCGGTTCCGGTTTCGCCCAGGATCAGAACGGTTGAATCGGTGGGAGCTACCTGGCTGATTTGCACGAATACCTGCTGTAACGCTTCACTTTCACCGACAATACTGTTCATTTGCCGGTCATCGACCTTTTCCCGGAGCACGGTGGTTTCGATCGTCAGTTTCCTGATCTCTTCTTCTTTCCGGATACGTTCATTTACATCGCGGATGTAGAGGGCGTAGAAGGTTTTTCCCTCCGCTTCGTAACACGACATGGTCGCATCGGCCGGAAAGCTTTCCTTTGTTGCTTTCAGACACTCCAAATGCCCCTCAAGCCAAATGGCTTTCAGGGGCTCATGTTCTTTTTTTAAAAGCGGCAGTGTTTGCCGGATCTGCTGAAACGCCTCTTCATTTAAAAATTGGCTCACCGGTTTTCCGAGAAAAACATCCGGTTTGATTCTGAAAACATTCAGTGCGGCTTCATTGGCCTGGGTAATGCAGAGAGCCGAGTCCAGTTCGATAATGGCATCCATCGTCCCGTTTAATAACCGGTTGATCCGGGCTTCGCTTTCGCGGAGCCGTTTTTCGTATTGCACCCTCCGCAGTTCAGCCTGTGCGCGGCTGGCAAACAAACGGAAGATCAGGAAGATTTCCGGGATTTCTTCCATCGGTTCCCGGTCGAGCAGGGCAAGGTGCCCCAGTATTTTTTCTGTTTCATCTTTTAGAACCAAACCCATGTAACTGACTGCTCCCAAGGGAGGCAAGTCGGGATCGTCGGGATAAAGCTCGATCACTTTCTCCGGAATATGACAGATATTCTCACTTTCCAACACCCGTTCACAAGGCGTTCCTTTCACGTCGTATTCATATTTTTCCACAAATCTGCCGTCAAGCCAAAAGGCCAACGAGTTGAGCCGGTTTTCTTTTTCCCTGAATTCAGTGACCCAAACACCATGCACATCAAGTACCTGGGCCAGGTTGCAGACCAATGATCTGAAAAAAGCTTGTCCGGTATATTCGGAAGTTTCTTCAAATATTCTTTTTAGGGAAATTAACGATGGGGTGTGATGCTTACCTGCCTGTTTCATAGCAACTACGATTTTTCGTAAATAAAATTACGAAATTTCATAGAACTACGAATCCTTGTAGTCGATCTCAAACAATAAATTTATACTAATCATTTAAAAAACAATGAATTAACATTTGTGGCATACTGTATGAAAACCAACTTAACATGTTAAACTTTTAAAAATTACAAAAATGGAAACCTTAACTAAAAAAATCAATGGGTTTAAATCGGAAGAAATTGTTGGAACTGTAGAGGCGTTGCAGGCTAATCCTTCGCTGGCTGCATTTCAGTTCAGGACGCGAAACAAGTGGATCAACGGCGGACACAACCGCAGCATGATTCAGGATTTTTACGGGTGCGGGGAAGAAGATAACAGCCGGAAGAAACCGTTTGTATTTGATAACGGAGAGCCGCCGGTTCTTTTGGGAAACAACGAAGGCGCCAACCCGGTGGAATACATCTTGCACGGACTGGCCGGTTGCATGACGACCACCATGGTGCTGCATGCGGCAGCCAACGGCATCGAACTGAAGAGTGTGGAGTCTGTATTGGAAGGCGATCTGGATGTTCAGGGTTTTCTGGGACTGAACGAAAACGTAAGGAATGGTTACCGGCAAATCCGTGTAAAATTTAAAGTAGAGGGAAACCTGACCGACGAGCAAAGAGAAAAGCTGTTCAAATTTACACAAATGTCGCCGGTGTTCGATATTGTCACGAACCGGGTACCGGTGAGCATCCAGATGGATTAAAAAGCCATTTATACGCCCAGCCAGGGTTGGGCGTATTCTTTTGGTACGTTTTAAGTTAAATCATTTTATAATCAAATTTTTAAATTTAAGATCATGAGAAAAAGTTTCGTTTGGTTTATATGCCTGCCCGTTTTGATTCTGGCCTCACATCCGACATATGCCGTTCAGGGTTCGGCTGATCTCAATGAATATTTTATTGTTCCGGTAGAAGAAACAACGGCTGGAAAAGTATGGGCTTTATCCTATGCAGCGGGCGAATCGCCTATTGTGATCACCATGTCGGAAACAAAAAAAGGGAAAGTATATGTGGTTCGTGCCCATCATTTTGAAGTGGCATACGTTTCCGGTAAAAAAACTTTTGGCGCGCGAAAAGTGAATATTTCAGAACAAAGAGTTCCCGCTGAATATACCGACTCTGTGATTAACCGGAGCGAACTGGCCAGGCAGCGGATCCTAACTCCCCGGTCAGTTGACGATGATCTGGCGATCGAATTGATTGCATCTTACTTGCCCGATCTGATTAATCCAAGTTACCGACATTTGTTAACTAAAATTTTCTGACCGAAGCAGACCAATGTTCTGCAGGCTTTAATTTTATTCAAAAACAACCTTACAATATTCAATCGGGGGGGAGGAGGATGATCCATGCCATTCTCCTTCTTTTTTATCTGTCAAAGCTGCAAAGTTTTTTAACTTTAACGAAAAATCAGAACATGAAGAAGTTGGTTGTTTTAACCGGCGCCGGAATGAGCCAGGAAAGCGGCTTGCGCACTTTTCGCGATATGGGCGGACTATGGGAAGAATACGATGTGATGGATGTGGCTACCCCTCAGGCCTGGGCAAGAAACCCCGACTTAGTTAACCGGTTTTACAACGAGAGGCGCAAACAATTATACGAATGTGAGCCAAATGCCGGCCATAAAGGCCTGGCAGGTTTGGAAAAGGATTTTGATGTTCATATCATTACCCAGAATGTGGATGATTTGCACGAACGGGCCGGAAGCAGCAAGGTATTGCATTTGCACGGTGAGTTGAAAAAAGTGCGCAGTACCAAAGACCCGAAGCTGGTTTATGAACTGGACGGTTGGGAACTGAAACTGGGTGACAAGTGCGAGAAAGGAAGCCGCTTGCGTCCGCATATTGTTTGGTTTGGCGAAGAAGTTCCCGCGATGGAAGAGGCGATCGAAATTGCCGCTCAGGCCGACATTTTTGTGGTGATCGGCACCTCACTAAATGTTTATCCGGCCGCAGGTCTGCTGAACTATACCCCTGACCGGATACCCGTCATCGTGATTGATCCGGAGCGGCCGCCGGTTTACCTGAAAGAGGTGATTTTTATTGAAGAAAAGGCCGGGGCCGGTGTCGCGAAACTGATAGAAATACTTACAAAAGAATGAAAGGGTATTTGCTGATTATCATGTTGTTATTGTCGGGCCTTACACTGGAGGCCCAGCAGTTTTACGGCGGACTCACCGGCGGGCTGACTGCCTCGCAGGTGGATGGCGACAATACAAAAGGCTACCACAAGCCGGGTTTCACGATAGGCGCCTGGGTACAAACCGATTTATCGCCCGTGGTATATGCCGGTATGGAAATTAAATACGCGCAGAAAGGGAGCCGAAAAAAGCCGGATGAAAGAGATCCGGTCAAGGAAAAGTACATCATGCGCCTCGGTTATATGGATATTCCGGTTTATATCGGCTTTCGCACGAGCGAGCAAATTTCGCTGTTCCTGGGGCTTTCTGCGGGATATTTGGTGCATAGCGCCGAATATGGCAATTACGGCTTATTCCCCAAAGAAGACCGGCACGAGTTTAATGAATTTGATTATCAGGCTTTCATCGGCGGCCGCTTCGATTTGACCAACCGCCTTTCACTTGATTTACGCCTGGCATATTCCTTCCTTCCTGTCCGGGAACTCGAAACCGACATTCTTTGGTATTGGTGGGACGACCAGTACAACAACGTGATCAGTACCTGTTTGGCCTATCGCTTCGGGAAATAGCTTTTTTATCATGACCGATCCAGTCTTACAATATTGGTATTCAGGTGATTATTATTTTGGATTGAATTTTTTGCAATTTTCTTTCAAAAAAATTGCAACGATTTGATAAAATATTGGTCTTATATGGAAGCCAAAGAAAACAAACAAGTAATTATCTGAAAACAAGTAAACAATGTTTAGAAAACTCTTTTTCGTACTGGCCGTATTTTTGCTCATGGCCAGGTTTAGTTATGCTTTTGCCGACGAGGATAACAAGTCGGACCGGCGGGTGATCAGCGGGCACATCAAAGATGCCGAAACCGGTGAAACACTGATCGGGGCGAATCTTTATGTGAAAGAAACCGGCGCCGGAGCCGTCAGTAACAATTACGGGTTCTACTCCCTCTCGCTGTTGCCCGGAAGGTACACCCTGGTTTGCTCCTTTATTGGTTGCCGCGACGAGGAGCGGCGTGTTGAATTGTCCGACAACATGATCATTGAATTCGAACTGAAACCCGAATCGGAAGAAATCGGTGAAGTGATGGTTTCGGCCGAGCGGAAAGACAAAAACATTACCCGTGTGGAGATGGGCGTGGAAAAGCTGCAACCCAAAACCATCAAGTCTATCCCGGCATTAATGGGCGAGGTCGATTTGATTAAAGCGGTGATGTTGTTGCCGGGCGTACAGTCTACCAGCGAAGGAGGGTCCGGTTTTAGCGTCCGGGGCGGCACGCCCGACCAGAACCTGATCTTGCTGGATGAAGCAACCGTTTACAATGCCTCTCACCTGATGGGTTTTTTCTCGGTGTTTAATAACGACGCCATTCACGACCTGAAGTTGTACAAAGGCGACGTGCCTGCCCAGTATGGCGGCCGTTTGTCGTCGCTGCTCGATGTCAGGATGAAAGACGGAAACTCTAAAAAATTCACCGGCGCCGGCGGGATTGGAACGATTTCGAGCCGCCTTACCCTGGAAGGGCCGCTTAAAAAGGACCGGACAACTTTTCTTTTTTCGGGGAGAAGGACATACATGGACCTGTTTTTGCCGCTCGCGAGCGATGAAAATGTACGCGACAGCAAGCTTTATTTTTACGATGCCAACATGAAGTTCAGTCACCGGTTTAACGAGAATAACCGCTTGTACCTGAGCGGTTATCTTGGCCGGGATGTGATGAAAAGCCCTGATTTCGGGATGGGATTCGGCAACAAGACCTTTACCCTGCGCTGGAACCACATTTACAACCAAAAGTTGTTTATGAACCTGACTGCGGTATGGAGCCGTTACGATTATGAACTGGGAACACCCGAAGACCAGCCGGAGGCCTGGCTTTGGAAATCGGATTTACAGGATGCCGGTCTGAAAGCCGACTTTTCGTGGTTTATGACTCCCGAACAAAGCCTCCAGTTTGGTTTACAAAGTTTTTATCATGGCTTTGATCCCGGTTCGGCAAAGGGAATAGGCAGCCAGTCTATCTTTTCAGAATACGAGGTCGAAAGTACCCGGTCGCTCGAACATGCCGGTTACTTATCCCATCAGCTCCGGCTTGGCGAAAAACTGATCATCAAATATGGCGTGCGTGCTTCGCTTTTCCAGAATGTCGGCGATGCAACTGTTTATCATTTTGATGAAAATTACGAGCCGGCCGATTCAACCTATTACGGGAAAGGCGATGTATACAAGAATTATTTCGGACTGGAACCACGGCTTGGCGTCAATTACATTCTGGCTGAAGACTTGTCGGTTAAGATGAACTACAACCGTACGCGGCAGTATATTCAGCAGGCGACCAACTCAACGGCCGGCAGTCCCCTGGATGTTTGGTTTCCGGCCAGCCCCAACGTGGAGCCGCAGGTGGCAGACCAGTTTGCCCTGGGGCTGTTTAAAAATCTTCGCGACGGCGAGTTCCAGTTATCTGCCGAAGCCTGGTACAAAGACATGAAAAACACGATTGATTTTGGCGATCATGCCGAGTTACTGCTAAACAAGTACCTGGAAGGTGAAATACGCACCGGAAACTCACGTTCGTACGGGATTGAATTTATGTTGAAAAAGGCTGAAGGACGGCTAAGCGGTTGGCTGAGCTACACTTTGTCGCGGGCCGAGCGGACCATTCAGGGGATTAATGACGGAGAAACCTACTTGGCGCCATTCGACAAACCGCACGATATCAGTACGGTGCTGAACTATGAACTCAGTAAACGGGTATCCGTTTCGGCCAACTGGCTTTACGCAAGCGGGCAACCGGTTACCCTGCCGATTCAGCGCTACGAAATAAACGGCTCGATTATTCCTTATTATTCAGGACGGAATGAAGCCCGTTATCCGGATTACCACCGCCTCGACTTGTCGGTTGCCATCAAAAACCGGAACAAACATCAGCGGAAGTATACCGGCGAGTGGGTGATCTCGCTTTATAACGCTTACAACCGGAAGAACACCTGGGTGCTCAACTTTAAACAGGACAAAGAAAACCCCAAGGAAACGTATGCCGAGAAGACCTATTTGTTCCCCATTATTCCATCGGTTACCTATAACTTTAAATTTTAAACATCATGAAATACGCTGTCATCATCATTATAACGATTTTATTTTTCCAATCCTGTACCGAGCGGGTTGATATCGACCTGGAGCAGGCCGGGGAATCGAGGCTGGTGGTTTTTGGTGAAATCACCAGCGATGTAAAGGCCCATGCCGTGTACCTCACGAAATCGATGCCTTACTTTTACAATGAGGAAACACCCGTTGTATCGGGGGCCATTGTTCATCTCAGCGATGGTACAACTAATACTCAACTGGTTGAGGATCCGGCAAACCCGGGCGTTTATCTTACCCCTGACAGTTATGCCGGCGTTCCCGGGCGGACTTACCGGTTGAGCATCGAACAGGTCGATATCAATGAAGACGGGACCCTGGAAAGCTACGCCGCCGAAACATGGATGAAAAATGTTACGCAGGTCGATGCGGTTGGCGTCACATACAACAGTCGCTGGGATGGCTGGGAAGTTGAATTATATGCCGACGAACCCGGTGAAACCGAAGATTATTATTTGTTCAAGGTCTATAAAAACGGCGTTTTATATACCGATACGATCAGTAATTACTGGACTGCCGACGACCGTTTTTTTAATGGAAACCGGATTGACGGGGCAATGGTCCAGTACTTTGATGAAGAAAAAGATGAACTGGTTGAACCCGGCGATGTTATTATGCTCGAAGTGGCCGGCATTACAAAGGAATACTATGATTTCATCAATGCCCTGCAACAGGAGATCAACGGTAAAGTGCCCATTTTCAGCGGACCATCAGCCAACGTGAAAGGAAACATCAGTAACGGCGCTCTTGGCTTTTTCGCCGTGATGTCAGTGTCGCGTGGTTCGTGCGTGTACGTAAAGTAAGAGTGGCCGAAGATCAGGCAATGGCCAGCGTGAGGATACTGATTTTCGCCTGGCATTGCCTTAAAATGGCCGTGGCACAGGCTTCCAGGGTCGAACCGGTGGTGATAACATCGTCAACCAGAACAAGGTGTTTGCCATCAAACAGTCCCGGATCTGCTACATCAAAAATGCCTTCAACATTTTGCCATCGATTAAAACGCGACCGGCGCGTTTGGGTGTCGGTGTAAATGGTTCGTCGTAAATTAGTGTGGTCAACCGGGGTGTTTAAGGCTTTCGACAGGCCCAGTGCAATGTGGTAACTCTGGTTGTACCCTCTCTTTCGTTCCTTTTTGGGGTGAAGCGGTACCGGGCAAATCAGATCGGTTTTGCTGAAAACATCGCTTCCCGAAATCTCATAACCAAACCGTTCGCCCAGGTATTCGCCAATCTCTTTTTGCCCCTGGTATTTGAGCCGGTGAAGAATCTTCTGATAATCGCTTCCTTTCCGAAACTCAAAGTAGGCCGATGCGTTTTCGATCGGTACGCGTCCGTAAAACAGCCGTTCCATCGGGTTATCGCGTTGTGTGTGAAAATTGGTGCGGGGCAGGTGGAGCAGGCAACTCAGGCAAAGGTGTTGTTCGGTTTGAATTAACCGTTGGCCGCAAACCACGCAAATACGCGGGAAAATCAGTTCCAGAAAGCAATCGAACAGATTTGATCTTTGTGTTTTCATATTCAGGGCTTTCATATGGTAGTTGATACCATAAAAGATACATCATTTTATGCTGATTGTTGGTAACTCTCCGGTAAGATGTGCCGGAAATTTTAATCATTCTGTAACCGTCTTGTGATCAGAAAACAACACAAAACCGGAAATAGAATTGTAGTTTTAAATTGTCTTCTAAACTTTCCGCACTCCCTTTTTCGTTATTCCCAGAAGGTTGCTGTTCCGGCAACCTTTTTTTATGCCGATTTGGGGAAATCAACTCGTTTTATCCGCATTTTTTCCAGGATTAAGTCGGTTCAAATAAGTATTTTACTAAATTTGGAGGCTACTACTTAATAAACGATTAACCAGAAAATGACTATGCTTATGAGCCTTCGCAAATTTTTCCAAAAGAGGATTTTGCTTGTTTTATTTATCGGGTTTTCCTTTGGAATCCTTGTCCTGATCGGATTTAACCGATCAGTTGAATATACCTCTACCAACGAGTTTTGTGAATCGTGCCACGTGCACCCGCATGTGTTTGAGTCGTGGAAATTATCGTCGCACTACGACAATCCGTCGGGCATTCAGGTAAAATGCGTCGAATGCCATTTGCCTCCGAAAGGACACGGCTACCTGAAAGAAAAAGCGCGTCTGGGGATGAAAGACATTTACGGTTACCTGTTCAAGGACCACGAAAGTTTTAACTGGGAAGCCAAGTCAACGGTCGAAGAGGCACAGCATTTCGTGTATAAAGAAGCCTGCATCAAATGCCACGTCAACTTATTTCCCCTGGCGCTGACTAAAGAAGGGCAGGAAGCACACCTGTATTATTCGCAGCGCGAAGATGAACTTCGCTGCATCAACTGCCACCTGTTTGTCGGACACTTTAATCCGAATGCCAAACACGAAAGTAATGTCGGGTTTGGGAAAGGGGTGCAAATTAACCGCGAGGTTTATCCTGAAGCAACGGTGGTAAATACGCATGAAACCTTTACCGAGAAAATTCCAAACACCACGGTGTCATTCAACATGATTGCCATTCCGGGAGGTAGCTTTACGATCGGAAGCCCGCAGGAAGAGCCTTACCGGAATGCCGACGAAGGCCCGCAAAAGCGGGTCGAACTGAGTCCGTTCTTTATGGGCGAAGTGGAAGTAAGCTGGGATGAATACCTTGCCTTTTATGCACAAACCGGGGCAGAAGGGCGCAGTTCGGATACCGAAGGTTCCCGGACCGATATCGAAGTGGATGCCATCACAGGGCCAACGCCGCCATACGGCCAGCCCGACCAAAACTGGGGTCTGGGAAAACGTCCGGCCATTACCATGAGTTATAATGCTGCCGAAACCTATTGCCGCTGGCTGTCAAAAGTAACCGGTAAAAACTACCGCCTGCCAACCGAGGCCGAGTGGGAATATGCCTGCCGTGCCGGCACGCAAACGCCGTATTTCTTTGAAGGCGATCCCAAAAAATTTTCAACCGACAAGTTGTGGAATAAGTTGTTTGGCGCCGATACCACCCATATCAACTCCTTTGTGGTTTATGAGAAGAACAGCCTGGCCAGGACTCAACTGCCTGATGTGGTACGGGCCAATCCGTTTGGTTTGAAAAACATGCCGGGTAACGTGGGCGAATTTTGCCAGGACTGGTATGCCCCGGATGCCTATCAGCAACTTACCGATGGCGCGCTCAACCCCAAAGGTCCTGCTGCCGGAACAGAACGCGTTGTTCGGGGAGGCTCCTTTAAAAGTACACCGGGTGACTTACGCAGCGCTGCCCGAAGCTACACGCAAAGCGAGGCCTGGCTGAAAACCGACCCGCAGCTCCCCAAAAGTATTTGGTGGTACTCCGATGTAAATACCGTTGGGTTCCGCGTAGTTTGCGAATTTGACGAACAAACGGGAAATACCCGGTAACCGGATCATGACCATTAAAAATAAATTCAATTTATACCGTACAAACTAAACTTGATTTATCATGAATGAACAATCCAGCCTGTCGAGAAGACGATTTTTGACCAATGCTGCCGCAGCGGGAGCTATTGGTATCATTGGCGCCAATGCCTTGGTTTCGTGTGCCGAAAAGCAAAAAACAGTTGAGCTGAACCTGCCTCCCCTGTTGGACCAGGCTCCTGACGGCAAACCGCTGAAAGCCGGCGTCATTGGTTGCGGCGGACGCGGATCGGGCGCGGCACTCGATTTTCTTAGCGCGGGCCCCAACCTGACCATCCATGCCTTAGGCGATGTTTTTCCCGATCGCATTAACGATTGCCGGAAAAAGCTGAAAGAACAAGCCAACCAGGAGGTTGCCGATGAGAATATCTTTATTGGGTTCGATGCCTTCGAAAAGGTCATTGATTCGGGGGTCGACGTGGTTATCCTGGCCACCCCGCCCCACTTCCGTCCCCAGCATTTCGAAGCGGCCGTACAAGCCCGCAAACACATTTTCATGGAGAAACCGGTCGCTGTCGACCCGGTTGGGATCCGCCAGGTCATGGCCTCGGCCAAAAAAGCCGAGTCGCTTGGGCTGAAAATTGTTACCGGCACCCAACGTCGCCACCAGCGCGATTATATCGAGGTGTACAAACAAATTGCCAACGGCGCCATCGGCGAGATTGTCAGCGCCAACTGCTACTGGAACCAGTCGAAACTCTGGCACCGCAATGTCAATGCCGACTGGAGCGAAATGGAATACATGATCCGCGACTGGGTGAACTGGTTGTGGTTGTCGGGCGATCATATCGTGGAACAACATGTTCACAACATCGACGTGATCAACTGGTTTACCGGGAAATACCCGACAAAAGCCGTTGGTTTCGGTTCGCGCCAGCGCCGCGTAACCGGTGACCAGTTCGACAATTTCAGCGTTGATTTTGTATACGACAACGGGATGCACATGCACAGTATGTGCCGCCAGATTAATGGCTGTACCAACAATGTTTCCGAGTTTGTGATGGGCACCAAAGGCTCATCAAACTGTAAGGATACTATTTGGGACGCCGCCGGCGCCGAGCTGTTCAAGTATCCTTACCCGCTGGATGCCAACGGGCAGCCCGAGCGGAATGTGAAAATCAGCCCGTACGTGCAGGAGCACATCGACCTGGTGACCTGCATCCGCGAAAATATTCCCGTAAACGAAGCCGAAGCAACTGCCGCCAGCAATATGGTGGCCATCATGGGACGCGTGTCGGCCTACACCGGGAAAGAAGTCAGCTGGGACGAAATGATGAACTCCGACATGAAACTTGGCCCGAAAACTTATGTGATGGGCGATGTCGGCATTGTTGGCGTTGCCACCGTCCCGGTTTCGGGCGAAGCGGCCGACCCAAACGCCTAAGCGTAAATGATCCAATAAATTACAGGAAAGTCTGCTCTGCCCGGGGCGGGCTTTTCTTTTTACAACTGAGGGCTTCACTCTGCGTGAAAGCTGAAGTAAAGCATATAGAAAATTGAATGTAGCATTACCTTTTTTAAAACCTGCTGTGGTTTTTGAGGAAATCACAGCAGGTTTTAATCAGAATCACGTGTGGTTTTGTCCGAAACTACGTTTGATTTTTCTCAAAACCACGTTAGGATTTTCTCAGAACGACCTGAGTTTTTTTCAACCTCCAACCCGGGCCGGCTTTGTTCCGTGTTATAAATCCTCCGAAATGCCCGTCCATTTTGCTGCACGTTCCGCCGTAGCTAAAAAATTTCTATATTTGTACTCTTTTTTTAAAATCAGGTCAAAACTGGAATCCGATGAGCGATAAATTCCGTGAATACAAACAATTAGATCTTTCCCAAATCAACAAAGATGTGCTGAAAAGATGGGAAGACGATGATACCTTTCACAAAAGTATTTCAACCCGGGAAGGCAACCCGACCTTTGTTTTTTACGAAGGGCCGCCTTCGGCTAACGGAATGCCGGGTATCCACCACGTGATGGCCCGTGCCATTAAGGATACGTTTTGCCGCTATAAAACGATGAAAGGTTATCGTGTTCACCGAAAGGCCGGCTGGGATACGCATGGATTGCCGGTTGAGTTGGGCGTGGAAAAAACGCTGGGGATCACCAAAGAAGATATCGGAACCAAAATTACCGTCGAGGAATACAACGCCGCTTGCCGCCGCGAGGTGATGAAATATACCAAAGAGTGGGAAGAACTGACCCGGCAAATGGGCTACTGGGTGAATATGGACGATCCGTACATCACCTACGATAACCGCTACATCGAGTCGGTGTGGTGGTTGCTGAAACAGCTGTTCGACAAAGGCCTGCTTTATAAAGGCTACACCATTCAACCGTATTCGCCCGCTGCCGGCACCGGCCTGAGTTCGCACGAGCTGAACCAGCCGGGATGTTACCGCGATGTGAAAGACACCACAGCTGTTGCCCAGTTTGCCGTCGTTCGCGACGAAAAGTCGGAGTTCCTGTACGAAGGCGTGGATACGCCCTTGTACTTCCTGGCCTGGACAACTACTCCCTGGACACTGCCTTCAAATACCGCGCTGTGTGTCGGCCCGAAAATTACCTATCTCAAGGTGAAATCATTCAACCCCTATACCGGCGAACCGATGACGGTTATTTTGGCAAGAGACCTGCTGTACAGTCACTTCGATCCAAGAAATACAGAACTCTCGTTTGAAGAGTACGTGTTTGGCGATAAGAAAATTCCCTACCAGGTGTTGACAGAGTATACCGGGGAAGAACTGGCCGGCGTGAATTACGTGCAACTCATCAACTGGGTAAAACCCGATGGTGATGCTTTCCGCGTGATCACCGGCGACTTTGTAACCACTGAAGATGGTACCGGTATTGTGCACATTGCGCCGACTTTTGGCGCCGACGACGACCGCGTGGCCAAGCAACACGGCATTGCCCCCTTGCTGGTAACCGACAAAGAAGGAAAAGCCCAGCCGCTGGTCGACCGTAAAGGGCGTTTTTACCGCTTGGAAGACCTCGATCCGGTATTTGTGACCTCAAACGTCAATACCGGCACATACGGCGAATTCAGCGGCCGTTATGTGAAAAACGAATATGACGATTTGCTGGATGAAAGCTATTCGACCGTTGACGTGGATATCGCGGTAATGCTGAAAAAAGAGAATAAGGCTTTCAAAGTTGAAAAACATGAACACAGCTATCCGCACTGCTGGCGTACTGACAAACCGGTGCTGTACTATCCGCTCGACAGCTGGTTTATCCGCACAACCGCGGTAAAAGACAAACTGATTGCCCTGAACAATACCATCAACTGGAAACCGCAATCAACCGGAACCGGTCGCTTTGGCAACTGGCTCGAAAACCTGGTGGACTGGAACCTGAGCCGTTCGCGTTTTTGGGGAACACCGTTACCCATCTGGCGTACCGAAGATGGTTCGCAAACCAAGTGTTTTGGTTCGGTTGAAGACTTGTATGCCGAAATTGAGAAGGCTGTGGCAGCTGGTGTGATGAGTAAAAATCCTTACGAAGGATTTGTTCCCGGAGCATATGATAAAACGAATTACGAAAAAATAGATTTGCACCGTCCGTATGTAGACGACATTGTGCTGGTTGCCGGCAATGGCGAAAAAATGTTCCGCGAACCCGACCTGATTGACGTTTGGTTCGACTCGGGCGCCATGCCGTATGCGCAGAACCATTATCCGTTCGAAAACAAAGAGCGGTATCAGCCAGCCGAAGGACGTGGTGTGTTCCCTGCCGACTTTATTGCTGAAGGAGTAGATCAGACCCGTGGCTGGTTCTTCACGCTTCATGCGATCGCTACCATGATTGACGAATCGGTGGCTTTCCGGAACATCATCTCCAATGGTTTGGTGCTCGACAAGAACGGCAACAAAATGTCGAAACGTCTGGGTAACGCCGTCGACCCGTTCGAAACGATCGAAAAATACGGCTCCGACCCGCTGCGCTGGTACATGCTTACCAATTCGCAGCCCTGGGATAACCTGAAGTTCGACGTGGCCGGGGTAGACGAGGTGCGGCGTAAATTCTTCGGAACCTTATACAACACCTACAACTTCTTCGCCCTATATGCGAACATTGACAGTTTCCGATTTGAGGAAGCTGAAATTCCGGTAGCCAAACGCCCGGAACTCGACCGCTGGATCATTTCCCTGCTGAATTCGCTCATCAAAGAAGTGGGCGAGAGCCTCGAAGCTTACGAGCCAACCCGCGCAGGACGTGCCATTTCAGAGTTTGTAAACGAAAACCTGAGTAACTGGTTTGTTCGCCTGAGCCGCAAACGTTACTGGGGCGGCGAATACGATAACGATAAGATCTCGGCCTATCAAACGTTGTACACCTGTTTGGTAACCGTAGCTAAATTGTCGGCGCCGATGGCCCCCTTCTATGCTGATTTGCTGTACACCGACTTAAATAAGCTCACCGGGAAAGAGCCCGACCAAAGCGTCCACCTGGCTGAATTTCCGCTTGCCGATGAGTTGCTGATTGACAAAGACCTGGAGCAGAAGATGAATATTGCCCAGCGCGCTTCGTCCATGATCCTGGGCTTACGCCGGAAGGAAAAGCTGAAAGTGCGCCAGCCGCTGGCAAAAATCATGGTGCCCGTTCTGAATCCCCGTTTCCGCGGGCAATTCGAGGCGGTTGAACAGATCATCCTTTCGGAAGTGAATGTGAAAGAGGTTGAATACCTGACCGACACTGCCGGCATCATCAAAAAGAAAATCAAGCCCAACTTTAAAACGCTGGGGCCGAAATATGGCAAAATCATGAAACAGATTGCCGCTTCGGTTTCCCAATTCAGCCAGACTGATATCTCTGAACTTGAAAAAAGCGGTGTTCACACACTGAATATCGACGGACAAACGGTGGCCTTGTCAACCGACGACGTGGAAATTACCACCGAAGATATTCCCGGCTGGCTGATTGCTACCGAAGGCGAGATGACCATTGCCCTCGATATTCATGTAACCGATGAACTGAAGCAGGAAGGTATTGCCCGCGAATTCATCAATAAAATACAGAATATACGCAAGGAGAGCGACTTTGAAATTACTGACCGCATTTCGTTGAAAATCGTTAAACATGAGTATTATAACGATGCGGTTACGAACTTCAAAGAATACATCAGCAGTCAGACCCTTGCACAGGATTTGGTACTGGTCGATCGGTTGGAAAACGGATCGGGAACTCTGGTTGAAATTGATCAGGACGTGGAGGCCTGCATTCTTGTTGAAAAAAAGGGATAACAAAGGATGCGGGTATGTTTAAAGACCTGTTCATATTCAAATTTATTTTATAATTTAGAAACCGAATGGACTATTGTATTAATAGCGGAATAACGAACTTAAATCTTTGAAGCTATGACAGAAAAAACCAGATATTCGGATGCTGAGCTGGCGGAATTTAAAGAGCTTATTTTAGGTAAGCTTGAAAAAGCTCAGAAAGACTATGAAATGTATAAGAATTCGATTACACATAGTGACGGGAATGATACCCAGGATACGTCGCCTACCTTCAAAGTATTGGAAGAAGGCGCCGCTACCCTGTCGAAGGAAGAAGCCGGCAAACTGGCGCAACGTCAGCTGAAATTTATTCAGCATTTGCAGGCGGCCCTGGTCCGCATCGAAAACAAAACATACGGAATCTGCCGGGAAACCGGGAAACTGATCTCGAAAGAACGTTTGCGTGCCGTGCCTCATGCCACCCTGAGCATTGACGCCAAGAATAATCAAAAGTAATTAAGACCACCTGTTAAACAATGATGATTGGAAAAACCTGTTCTTCCAATCATTTTTTTATGAATACCTGAGAACATGACAAAGCTAACAAAGTCAATTCTGCTTATTTTCCTGATTCTTTTAGTTGATCAACTGCTGAAAGTCTGGATTAAAACCAATATGTACCTCGGCGAAGAGTTTTCCGTAATCGGTAATTGGTTTTTGATTCATTTTGTTGAAAATAACGGGATGGCTTTCGGAATTGAGTTTGCCGGCGAATACGGCAAGATTTTTCTGAGTATTTTCCGGATTATTGCCGTAACCGGTATCGGATGGTATTTATTCAGACTGGCAAAAAGAGACGATATCCCCATGGGTTTTATTGCCTGCGTTTCGCTGATCTTCGCCGGTGCAGTGGGGAATATAATCGACAGCGCCTTTTACGGGATGATCTTTAACGAAAGCTACGGAGAAGTAGCCCGCCTGTTTCCCGAAGGAGGCGGATATGCTTCGTTTTTGCACGGGAAGGTCGTCGATATGTTTTATTTTCCGCTGATTTCGGGCCGTTACCCGGCCTGGATACCGATCTGGGGAGGGCAGGATTTTTTATTCTTTCGCCCGGTCTTTAACCTGGCTGATTCGGCGATTACCATTGGCATATTCAGTATTATTATTTTCTACTGGCGTTTGTTTAGTCGCTTAGATGCTAAAGACGCCATCGAAAGTGGCTCCGATAAAACGGATGAAGCAGAATAAGCTCGGGTGAATTTTGGCTTTTTGCTTGTGTATTTTCAGCTAATGTTGTAAACTTGCAATCCGAAAATCGGGACAACAAAGCACGCGATAACGACCTGCTCCCGAACGCGGGAGCCGATCTCCGGATCGGATAAAGCGTCAAAACATATTGTAGGGCCCATAGCTCAGTTGGTTAGAGCACCTGACTCATAATCAGGGAGTCACTGGTTCAAGCCCAGTTGGGCCCACGTATAAATCAGAGAGTTACAGCATTTTTGTTTGTAGCTCTTTTTCATTTGCACTGAGGATATTTTTTGATTACCACTAATTTTGACTTGCACGCATCTGAATATAGCTATGATGGATTCGAAGGATGATTTTGAAAATTTGGATGTTCATTGGGAGCATCTGCCAAAGAAAACCAGGGAAATTACTTCGTTTTTCCGCCTGGTTATCGATGAAGCCCTTGAATCGATGAATGAGGAATTTGTATCAAGTTACATCCGGTGTTTTGGGAAAAAATGTCACGGAACGATTGAAATAGCGATCAGTTGTGAACTGGATGAAATCTATTGGCGATGTACCAGTTGTCAGAAAGCAGGGGTAATCAAAAATATCTTTGGGGAATAATCCGGTTTATTTCCGCTCACTCTCGACCGTAAACACAAAACTGTCGCCCCGGTAATACCCCAGGTTGTACTCGATCGGGCGTTTATTTTCGTCGTACACAAAGCGGCGGCGGAACAGAACAGGTTCGTCAGGCGAAAGATTTAGTTTCCGGCACAGGAAGGGAGTTGCTTTAATGGCGCTCAGTTCCTCGTACGAAAAAGTCGCTTTTACCTTATATTTTTCTTCAAGAATCTCGTATAGCGGGCGACTGAAATCGTCGTTTCCGGTCATTCCAATTTCGGGGTTGAAGTAGGAAATGAAAAATACAAAGGGGAAATTTTCTTTACCACGAAGCCGTTCAAGCGTCAGTAGTTTTGTTTCCGGCTTGAGGTCGAAAAATGAAAGGACTCTTTTTTCCGGTTCCTGCCAGCTGACATGAAGTTCAAAATTGTGAACCGCGATGCCCAGCGCTTTCATTTCCTGCGAAAAACTTAACCAGTTTTTTGCCCTGCCCGAGATGCCTGTTGTTGAGACTTTGGTACCATAGCCCTTTTTGCGGGACAATAAACCTTCATTCACAAGCTTCAGGATGGCGTACCTCAGCGTATTTCTCGAAATGCCCAGCTGTTTGGAGAGTTCTACCTCGCGGGGCAGCATTTTTCCTTCCTGGTATTCCTTTTTGGCAACTAAATCCCGTAAAAGTTTTTCGGCCTGCATGTGCAGGGGAGTTGAACTATTGTGATCGACTTCAAATTTCATAGCAAATAAAATGGGACGCTTAAATTTCAGTTAAAAGTATAAAATGTTTTTAAAGTAAGTGAAAAGAATTCCTGCGTTGAACCAAGAAGTATCGAACGTAAAATTGTTGAAGCGGAAAGCAGATTGAAAAGAATTGCACACTGAATAAATTTTCGTATGTTTGAACAAATATTTAAATGTTAGTACAAGTAGGTTTTTATAAACATTAAAATAGACCGATATGCAAAAACTGGCCGTATCCGTTGCTGCAATTATGCTGTTGTTTTGTTCCAGTCTTCAGGCCGAAATAGTCTGGAAGATTGGTATAAATGATAATTCTTCGGCAGATTTGGCTTTAGGCCCCTCGGATTACAAAAAATTCCTGAGTAAAGATTTTGGTTATGAAGACCGCTATTATTTAATTGGAAGGTCAACCGAGAAAAACGATTTCCCGTACGTACTGCCCGGTCCCGACGATACCTGGGGCGGAACCTGGGGAACATCGGGCTGGCGGACGCACGAGGTCAATATTTTGTTTGGGGTGAAGGAACTGCCTTCCGGCGGAAACTGGAAACTGGTGGTTGACCTGTTGGATGCGAACCCGAAAAAATCGCTGCTGAAAGTGAGCGTCAATTCGCAGCACAACAAATTTTTATTGCAAGGAGGAACCGACGCCTCGCTCACCGGAACCGCAGCAGAATCAAAGGAGCAAATTCTTGAAATTCCACTCGATAGCGGCACTATCAAAAAAGGAGGTAACTGTTTCACGATTACCATTTTGGAAGGTTCGTGGGTGGTTTTTGACCATTTGCGGCTTGAAGGCCCCGATGGCGTGGTGCTGACGGATAACGAGCAGGTTTTCGTCCGTTCGGTTGAAGCTGCCGGATACGAACTGCAGTCGGGGAAAAAGCGGTTTCAGCCGCTGTTGGTCGATGTGGAACATTTGTCGGGAAATCCCCGCTTGGCTGTTGAGCTGGATGGAAAGCAGGTGTACAACGCTGTGCTGGACACAGCCCGTTACCAGTTGGAGGTTCCAATGCCCCCTGTTTCGAAAATGAAAGAAAGCAGTTACCGGATTCTGGTCGACGGGAAAGAATATGAAAAAGGAACAATCGTCAGGGCGCCACAAAAGTTGCAAACACCGGCCGGTTATGTCGATACCCGCATCGGGACGGCACACTCGCGCTGGATGATCGCTCCCGGGCCGTGGATGCCTTTCAGCATGGTAAAACTAAGCCCCGACAACCAAAATACCGGTTGGCAGTCGGGTTACCAGCCTACTTTTGAGTCCATTGGCTGTTTTAGCCATATCCACGAATGGACCATGGCCGGGCTGGGCATGATGCCCACCAATGGCGAACTGCAGATAAAAGTCGGCGATCAGTTCGATCCCGATTCGGGCTATCGCTCGCGGATTGACAAAACCACGGAAGAAGCGCCCTTGGGATATTATAAAGTATATATGACCGATACGGATATTTGGGCCGAAATGACCGCCACCACCCGCTGCGGATTTCAGCGATACACCTTCCCGAAAGAAAAAGATGGCCGGGTAATGATTGATTTACATATTCCTTCCGAATATGACTATCAATTGACTGAAGTTGAAATCATGAAAGTTAGCGATTACCGTCTTGAAGGAAAAAGCCACCAGATTTCGCCCCGTCCCACCGTGTGGAGCAACGACGCCGATCAGGAATACATTGTCCATTTTGTGATTGAATTCGATCAGCCGATCAAAAAGATGGGTGGCTGGATCAACGACGAACTGGTCGGAACTGATCAAATCAAAGGCAAAAACCTGAAGGATGCCGGGGCATATGTGGAATTCGACACCCAAAAATCGAATGTGGTACAAGCCCGTTCCGGCATTTCGCTGGTCAGCATCAAAAATGCGGGAGAGAATCTCGCGAAAGAAATTTCGGAACCTTTTGGCTGGAATTATCCTGCTGTGGTGGAAAACCAGCGAAACGTATGGAACAGCTATTTGTCGCGAATTGAAATCACGACCGACAACCGGCTCGAAAAGGTCCGTTTTTACAGTAATTTTTTCCGTTCGCTTTGCCGCAACACCTGGAGCGATGTGAACGGGGAATGGATCGCCGCCGACGAAACCAAACAAAAATTCGTCAATCCCGATCACCTGGCGTTGGGCTGCGACGCGTTCTGGAACACCTTCTGGAACCTCAACCAGTTTTGGAACCTGGTAACTCCCGAATGGTCGTCGAAATGGGTCAACTCGCAGCTGGCCATGTACGATGTGAACGGCTGGCTGGCAAAAGGCCCGGCAGGCATGGAATATATCCCGGTGATGGTGGCCGAACACGAAATCCCGCTGATTGTGGGGGCTTACCAGATGGGTATCCGCGATTTTGATACCGAAAAAGCGTTTGAAGCCATGAAAAAGATGCAGACCACGCCGGCAACACAGGTGGCCGGGGGCTTTGCCGGAAACCGCGACCTGGTGCCATACCTGAAATACAAGTATGTACCATCCGACCTGGGGCGTTTCTCCAATACGCTGGAATATTCGTACGACGACTGGACGCTTGCCCAGTATGCCAAAGCACTGGGGAAAACCCACGATTACAAAGTATTTTCCGAAAGGGGCGCATGGTGGAAAAATGCTTTCAACCCTGAAAACGGCTATGCCCAATTGCGCGACAGCAACGGAAAATTCGCCGATCCCTTCGACCCGTTCCAGTCGGGCCGCAACCACCATTATGTGGAAGGAAATGCCTGGCAGTTAAGTTATTTTGTGCCGCAGGATGTTCCCGGACTTGCAAAAGTGATGGGTGAAAATACTTTTGTCGATCGGTTGAACTGGGGCTTCGAAGCCAGCGAGCCGTGGCGTTACAATGCCCCCAACGACCAGTATTGGGACTACCCGGTGGTACAAGGAAACCAGCAGTCGATGCACTTTGCCTTCCTGTTCAACTGGGTCGGTCATCCCTGGCTGACACAGCGCTGGAGCCGGTCGATCATCGAGAAATATTATGGCTGCGGTTTGGCAAACGCGTATCTGGGTGATGAAGACCAGGGACAAATGAGTGCCTGGCTGATTATGGCTGCCATCGGGCTTTTCCAGACGGACGGCGGGTGCAGCGCGGAACCGGTTTACGAAATTGCCAGTCCGTTGTACGAAAAAATTGTCATCGACCTGGGGAAACGCTACAACCGTGGCAAACAATTTACCATCGAAGCGAAAAATACTTCGCGCAAAAACATTTATGTGCAGAGTGCCGTACTGAACGGGAAAAAACTGGACTCGTTCCGTTTTCCGGCCAGCGAACTTTTAAAAGGCGGAAAGCTGACCCTTGTTATGGGTGACCAGCCAAACAAAAACTGGGGGCTTGAATTACCTTCAGAAAAAGAAAAATAGCCTGTTGTCTAATTGTAAAATATAACCTCTATGAGTATTAGAACCTTAAAATGCCCGGAATTTGGGCTGGTATTGTTTCTTTTTGTTTTCATTTCTGGATTTTCGTTACAAGCGAAGTATCCAACGAAACCAATCGATTACGTCGATCCCAATATCGGAACAGCGCATTGCCGCTGGTTCTTTTATACCCCGGCAGCGGTGCCTTTTGGCATGGCGAAACTGGCCCCCTCAACCGATGCTCACCTGGGAAACGCCGACGGTTGGCAGGCTGTTGGCTACGATTTCAGGCATACTTCCATCGAAGGGTTTGCCAATTTCCACGAATTTCAGGTGGGCGGCGTGGTGCTTGCGCCTACCGTTGGCGCTTTACAGACGGTTCCCGGAGCGCTCGATCATCCGGATGAAGGTTACCGCTCGCGCTTCGATAAAAAGGATGAAATCGCTCAACCCGGCTATTATTCGGTTTTGCTGAAAGATTATCAGGTGAAAGCCGAACTCACCGCCACAAAGCGGGTGGGTTTTCACCGCTACACGTTCCCGAAAACCAATCAGGCCAATATCCTGTTCGACATTGGCAACAAACAGGGCGAAAGCGGCGAAGTGAAAGATGCCTGGGTTTCGTATTCAGGCGATGACCGCATTGAAGGATACGTGATCACGTACCCGGTGTATGTAAATAAATACCAGCAAGGCGCTGATGTACGCATGTACTTTTCCGGGAAGATGAACAAGAAGCCGGCTTCATTCGGAAGTTTTGTGAAGGATAAAATCACCCCGGACAAAAGCGAAGAAAAAGGAGTTGGCGCGGGCCTGTATTTTACCTTCGATACCGAAGAAAACGAAGCCATCGAAATAAAAATCGGCCTTTCGTACACCTCAATTGAGAATGCGCGAATGAACCTCGAAGCAGAAGCAAAAAAAATGAACTTTGACAAAGCCCTGAAAATCGCCCGGAAAACATGGGAGGAATCTTTGGGCCGCATCACCGTTGAAGGGACCAACGAGGACGATAAAGTAAAATTTTACACCGGCTTGTTTCATGCCTTGCTGGGCCGCGGCCTGGCCAGCGACGTAAACGGCGCTTATCCTAAAAACAATGGTGAAAACGGGCAGATCGCCCTCAACGCCAAAGGGCAGCCAATCCATCATCATTATAATACCGATGCGATTTGGGGCGCCTTCTGGAACCTTACTCAGCTTTGGGCGGTGGCCTATCCCGAATATTATTCCGACTGGGTGCAAAGCCAGTTGCTGGTTTATAAAGATGCCGGCTGGCTGGGAGACGGGATTGCCTGCAGTAAATATGTATCGGGCGTTGGAACGAATTTTACCGGTTTGGCAATTGCCTCGGCCTATAACTGCGGCATCCGCGATTTTGATGTGCAACTGGGCTACGAAGCGGCTTTGAAAAACGAAATTGGCTGGGAAGGCCGGATTGAAGGTGCCGGGAAAATGGACACCCGGCAATTTGTTGAGCGGGGCTATTGTCCGTATGAAGACCGTTTTAACATGCGTACCGTGGAGGAAGGTTCCGGCTTTGGAGCTTCACATACCCTCGAATACTCCTTCAGTAGTTTTGCGGTTGGCCAGTTTGCCAAACAGTTGGGGAAAAAGGATGATTATGAAAAGCTGAACCAGTTATCGAAAGGCTGGAAACTTCTGTTTGACGAAGAAACGAAGCTGATCCGCCCGAAAGATACCGAAGGTGAGTTTATCCGGGATTTTGACCCGCTGGCGCCGTGGCGCGGCTTTCAGGAGGGAAATGCCGTGCAGTACACCTTTTATGTGCCGCACCATGTGGAAGAGTTGGTTGAAACATTGGGACAGGAAACATTCAACAACCGCCTCGACAGCATTTTCATCGAATCGCAGAAACATATTTTCGGGGGCGGCAAAGAGGTTGATGCCTTTGCCGGGCTAAAAACCCTTTACAATCACGGGAACCAACCCAACCTGCATGTATCATGGATGTTTAATTTCTCCGGAAAACCCTGGTTGTCGCAAAAATGGGTGCGGGCTATCTGCAACGAGTTTTACGGAACCGAAGGTATCCACGGCTACGGTTACGGACAGGACGAAGACCAGGGGCAACTGGGCGCATGGTACGTGATGTCGTCAATCGGATTGTTCGATGTGAAAGGTCTCACCGAAACCGATCCGAAATTCCAGGTCGGCAGCCCGCTGTTCGATAAAGTCACCATCAAACTGAACGGTGATTATTACAAAGGCAAAACATTTACCATCAAAACCGAGAATAATTCTTCGTCCAACCATTACATTCAATCAATTGGGTTAAACGGAAAAGAGCTTAAATCTGTTTTTGTTCCTTTCCGCGAAGTGGTGAAAGGCGGCGAATTAATCATCAAATTGGGCAGTGAGCCCAATCTTAATTTGAAATAGTCAGTATGAAAGAGAGAAGAAGTACAAGCCAGTTTTTAATGCCTTTTCAGAAAGGCGAAGAAGTCGCGTCAGGATATGATATTTATCCGTCGTTAAAACTGGAAGAAGGGAAGATTTCACATGATTTAAAATCGCTTGCCGGGGCAATTGCGTCGGAGAAGGTGGTGATTGTCGATGGCTACATCGGCGTTTTTTACGAAGATTTTCGCAAACGGCTGGATGCCGAATTAAAAGCTTTGGGTAAAAATGTGAATTGGGTAAATATTGAAGAAGCATTCAAACCCGAGACAGAAATCGATGAATTGATTGTCCCGTTCATGGGCGACGAAGATTCGATTTTCGGTACCCGCGCTACCATCGGGCTAACCGATTTTTTTGACCAGGAAAAGCTGCATGGCTTTCAGCAAAACCCTGCCGCCGACATCAACATTATTTACGGCCCCGGGGCCGGGTTGTCGGGATGGAACGGCTTGCTGATCTACATCGATCTTCCCAAAAACGAACTTCAGTTCAGGGCAAGGGCAAAAAGCATCACGAACCTTGGTGCCAGCCAGACATTCGACATGAAAACCATGTACAAACGGTATTATTTTGTCGATTGGGTGGTACTGAACAAACATAAAAAAGAAATCCTGAACGCCATTGACCTCGTTGTTGACGGGCAGCAACCCGAGGTTTTTCCATGGATGAGCGGCGATCAGTTACGCAATGGGCTGAAAACGATGGCAACCAATTTCTTCCGTGCCCGTCCGTGGTTCGAACCCGGCGTATGGGGCGGAACCTGGATCAAAGATCACATTGACGGGCTCAACAAGGAGGCTGCGAATTATGCCTGGTCGTTCGAGTTAATCACGCCTGAAAACGGGATTGTGTTTGAAAGTTCGCGGAACCTGCTCGAAGTCTCCTTCGATTTCCTGATGTTTGGCGAAGGCGACGCCGTTTTGGGAACCGACCGTAAAAAATATGGCGACGAGTTTCCCATCCGTTTCGATTTCCTCGACACCTTTGACGGCGGCAACCTTTCGGTGCAGTGCCATCCGCGCCCCGAATACTGCCGCGAACAGTTCGGCGAGAACCTGACCCAGGAAGAAACCTATTATATTCTCGACCGAAAGAATGATGCCATAGTCTATCTGGGTTTTCAGGAAGACGTTGAACCTGTGAAGTTTGAAACGGCGCTTCGGGAAAGTTTCAATACCAATAAATCCCTTGACATTACCCGTTTTGTACAGGAACATCCTGCGAAAAAACATGATCTGTTCCTGATCCCTCCGGGAACCATTCACGCTTCGGGAATCGACAATCTGGTACTGGAAATCAGCACCACCCCGTATATTTTCACCTTTAAAATGTACGACTGGGTGCGCCCCGACCTGGATGGAAAACCGCGGCCGCTAAATATTGAACACGGGATGAAAAACCTTTATTTCGACCGAAAAGGCGAAAAAGCAAAAAAAGAATTGATTTCGGAACCCAGCTTGAAAAAGGAAGGCGCCGACTGGAAGTTATACGAACTGCCTACCCACGAAAAGCACTCGTACCGGGTGAACCGCTATCATTTCAATTCGGAAGTAACAATTGAAACAAACGGAAAATTCCAGGTGCTGAGTTTGGTCGAAGGCACTTCGGTGACCATCGAATCGGAAAACGGGAAAAAAGACAGGTTCCGGTATGCCGAAACTTTCGTGGTTCCGGCAGCGGCAAATAGTTATACAATCACAAACAATTCCGGAAGAGAAGCCATGCTGGTAGTCGCTTTTATGAAATAATGTCCGGGCAATAAATAAAATCTTCAAAATCAAAAAAATTAACGATTCAACACGATCGACGATGGAAAAGAAAATGTCGTATAAAAAAATGCTTCCTGTACTCTTTGGGTTTTTTGTGATGGGTTTTTGCGATGTGGTCGGCATTACTTCGGCACATGTAAAAGAAGATCTGCTGGGCGGGTATAGCCCGGAATTCAGGGACACGTTGTCCAACCTGATACCGGTGGCCTTATTCTCCATGTTTTTAATTTTTTCGATACCGACCGGAATTTTGATGAATCGGATTGGACGGAAAAAAACGGTTGTATTGAGCAATGTCATCACGATGGTTGCAATGTTCATCCCTCTGATTGAATACAACTTCACGATGTCGCTGGTTGCATTTGCTTTGCTGGGAGTTGCCAATGCCATCCTGCAGGTGTCATTGAATCCGCTGCTCACCAACGTGGTAAAGGGAGATCAGTTGACCAGTAGCCTGACGGCAGGGCAATTTATAAAAGCTATTTCATCGTTTAGCGCCCCGTTTATTGCTGCTTTTGCGGCATCTCAATTCGGAAACTGGCAGTACATTTTTCCCATTTATGCCGTAGTTACCTTGTTGTCGACCATCTGGCTAATGGCCATCCCGATTGCCGAAGACGGGATTGTTGTGCGAGCAACCGGATTTGGCAGTGTGGCAGCCATCTTGAAAGATAAAACTATTTTTCTGTTGTTTCTTGGTATTTTGTTCGTAGTGGGAGTTGATGTGGGTGTCAACACGGCCTCATCGAAAATATTAATGGAACGAGCTGGGTTAAACTCAATCGAGGCAGGTTATGGCCCCAGCGTTTATTTTGCCCTTCGTACAATCGGGGCTTTTCTGGGCGCTTTTTTGTTGGCAAAATATTCTTCATCGAAATTCTACAAAATGAATGTGGTCGTGATGATGATTGCCCTGGTAATTTTGATCTTTCCCAGCGATAAGTTCCTGATTTTCGGCCTGTACGGGATGATCGGGTTCTCGATTGCCAATGTGTTCCCGATTTTGTTTGGAATGGCTATTCAATCGCGTCCCGATAAGGCGAATGAAATCTCAGGATTGATGATTACCGGCGTATTTGGCGGCGCTGTCATTCCATTTTTTATGGGCTTGCTTTCTGATATAATCGGCTCACAGATTGGGTCGGTTCTGGTGATTTTAGGAGGTGCGTCGTATCTGCTTTTCATCGCTTTTTTTATTGGGAAACCTCAAAACGAGAAGACATCAGGCGTCAACCGGTCTGCCAACGCGGGCTAAAGCAACGGCTGGGCGGTCACACTGCGAGACTATGAACCCAATTCCGGCAGCAGTGGGGCGTAACCGAAGAAAAATGAGGCTGTATCAAAAGTCCTTAATCGATTCATCCTCTCCGGGAGTTGCCGGATCGGGGTCTGTCATTCAACGGGTTGAGATCCTGATCCGGCAACTCCCGGATGGGGCGAACTGACTCTCAAAGATTAAGGACTTTTGATACAGCCTCAACAAGTATTTTTGATCTTTTTAAAAGCTATCGGCTTTACGGTAAGCTTCAATGAAAGCCAGTTCGCCTTCTTTGCCGGGCAGGCTGCGTCCGTGCTCGCAGCAAAGTGTACCGTCATATCCTTTCCCGTGAATGTGCCTGAAGATATTCTTGTAGTTGATTTCGCCCGTTCCCGGTTCTTTCCGTCCGGGGTTATCACCGATGTGAAAGGCTGCAATAGCATCCCAGGCCAGATCAATATTCGGGATCAGGTTGCCCTCGGTAATTTGCTGGTGGTATAAGTCGTTTACAATTTTGCAGCTTGGGCTGTTTACTGCTTTGCAAATCAGGTAGGCCTGCGGAATTTTGGTCAGGAACAGGCCGGGATGGTTGGCCCATGCATTCAACGGCTCCATTACCAGTTGAAGTCCCGATGGCTCCACAATTTCGCAGCACATCCGCATGTTGTCAATCACGTTGGCGGTTTGGTAGTCCCATTCCAAATCGTCGGTAAATCGTCCGGGAACAACCAGCGCTGTTTTAGCTCCCGTTCGTTTGGCGCATTCCAGTCCTTCGTTCATTTTCTTTTTCAGCATGGCCTTAATTTCCGGGTCCTGTGTGACAAACGATTTTACGCTGAAATCGGCATACAATACAAACGGGCCCAGATCCATTCCGAGGCGGGCCAGTTCATTGGCAATTTTTTCCTGTAAAGCAGGTTCTTTCCCCATCAACCCGTTGTCGAAAATAGCCCGGAAACCTTGGTCGTTCATGAACCTGATCTGGTCAATCGGGTCGTTCCCGGCCAATTCGTTAAATGTTCCTAAGCCGGGAGCATATTTCAACTTAAACCGGGCATCGTTGGATACTTTTTTTTCGGAGGCGGAGGCGGAAAGGCCTGAAGTGAGCCCTGTTGCAGCGATACTGCCGACGACAGTATTCCTGATAAAATTTCGTCGTTTCATCGTAGTAAATTGAGTTTAGTTATTTTTCAAAAATAGCATTATTTGAATGAAGAAACAATCTTTTTTTATTGCGCCGGTCCATTCTGGTCTGGTCGTTTTTTCGCGCAGGGAATTGGCTGTTATGTTTGATAATTTTTTTAACTTTGACCATTTACTAACAAAAATCGTCTAAATCGAACAAATATGAATCGTAAAATTCGCATGGGAATGGTCGGTGGTGGCACGGATGCCTTCATTGGAGCCATCCACCGCCTGGCTGCTTTTATGGATAACCAGATCGAACTGGTTTGTGGTTGTTTCAGTGTTAATCCCGATATTTCGCTTGCTTCGGGAAAATCCTATTTTTTGCCGGATAACCGGGTTTACAAAACCTATCAGGAACTGTTTGAGCAGGAAGCGAAGCTTCCCGAAGGCGAACGGATGGATTTTGTAAGCATCGTCACCCCGAATTTTGTTCACTTTGGCCCGGCGATGATGGCCTTGGATCATGGTTTTCATGTCGTTATCGATAAGCCCATCACCTTTACCCTGGATGAAGCCCTTCAACTTAAAAAGAAACTGGACGAGACCGGGCTGACCTTGGCGCTTACCCATACCTACTCGGGCTACCCGGCTGTAAAAGAGGCAAAAGCCCGGGTTGCGCGCGGCGATTTTGGCAAGATCAGGCGAATTTATGTTGAATATCCGCAAGGCTGGCTGGCCTCAAAAGTTGAAGATGCCGGAAATGCGCAGGCAAGTTGGCGTACCGATCCCAAGCGCTCGGGAAAAGCCGGTTGCATGGGCGACATTGGCACGCACGCCAATCACCTGGCCGAATATATTTCGGGTTTAAAAGTCACCGAAATCTGTGCCGAACTCAATACCTTCGTTCCCGGACGCTTACTCGATGACGATGGTGCCGCCCTTCTCCGGTATGATAACGGCGCACGTGGCGTATTGGTGGCCACACAGATTGCTGCAGGAGAAGAGAATGCCCTGAAAATACGCATGTATGGCGAAAAAGGAGGGCTGGAATGGAGCCAGCACGAACCGAACACGCTTTGGTTGAAGTGGACTGACCGCCCAACTGAGATGTTACGGGTGGGAACCGGTTATACGGGCAGTACAGCTGTTCATAATACCCGTACTCCAGGCGGACATCCCGAAGGCTACCTGGAAGCTTTTGCCAACATTTACCGGAACTTCTCGCTGACCTTACGGGCTAAGATGAATAAGCAGGCGCCAAGCCCCGAAATGCTCGACTTTCCCGGAATTGAAGATGGCATCAGGGGAATGATGTTTATTGATGCCGTGGTGGAAGCCGGCTACAACGACTCGGTGAAATGGGTAAAATTCAACAGCCTCGTCTAGTCCCTCCGAAAAAGAGGAATTTTCCTTCGGCAACTGCCGGGTAGACAGACCGACCTTTCACTATTTATCTAATGACCAATTATCTAATGACCAATTATCTATTGTCTAAAATCTAAACCAATATGGGAAGACCTGTAACTCTTTTTACCGGACAATGGGCCGATTTACCCATTGAAAACATGTGTCAGAAAGCCAAAGAATTTGGTTACGACGGATTGGAACTTTGCTGCTGGGGCGATCATATGGAAATTGACAAGGCCGATCAGGCCTATTGCGATGAACGTAAAAGCTTACTTCAACGTTATGACCTACAATTGTTTGCCATTTCCAATCACCTGGTTGGCCAGTGCGTTTGCGACAACATTGATGAACGGCATAAAAATATTTTACCCGCTTATATTTGGGGCGATGGCGATCCGGAAGGCGTGAGACAGCGGGCAGCCGAGGAAATGATTAAAACAGGGCAGGTGGCTAAAATGCTCGGATTGAATACGGTGATTGGCTTTACCGGGAGCTCCGTTTGGCACATGCTGTATTCATTTCCGCCTGTTTCGCAGGAGATGATTGATAAGGGCTACCAGGACTTTGCCAAACGTTGGAAACCAATTCTGGACGAATACCGGAAAATGGGAGTCAAGTTTGCCCTTGAGGTTCATCCGACAGAAATTGCTTTCGACATCGAATCGGCAAAACGCGCTTTAAAAGCCTTGGATAACCACCCTGCTTTTGGGTTTAATTATGACCCCAGTCATTTTGGCTACCAACACGTGGACTATGTCCGCTTTATTTATGAATTTTCCGACCGCATTTTCCATGTGCACATGAAAGATGTTTACTGGAGCGATGTTCCGGTTACGGCCGGCGTTTTCGGCGGACACGCGGAGTTTGGAGATCATCGCCGTTACTGGAATTTCCGTAGCCTCGGCCGTGGAAAGATCAACTTTGAAAATATCGTTCGTGCCCTGAATGATATAAGGTACAATGGCCCGCTTTCGGTTGAGTGGGAAGACAGCGGCATGAACCGCGAAGCCGGGGCAGAAGAAGCCTGCCGTTTTGTTCGTCAGGCCGACTTTGCCCCATCGGATGTGGCATTCGACGATGCGATGCGAACCAAATAGTGAGAAACTTCATTTATAAACTAAATCCATGACAACAAGTAGAAGATCATTTATAAAAAATACCACCGCGGCAACGGCTGTGGTGGGCTTAGCCGCTTCGATGCCGGCAGCGATGACCGCATGTGCCGGTCCTGACAAGTTGGTTCGTTGCGGGCTGATTGGCGCAAAAGGCATGGGCTTTGCCGACCTGAGAGCTTTTCTTGGTCAGCCAAATACCGAATGTGTGGCGATTTGCGATGTCGACCAGCGCGTGTTGGATGCCCGTGTGGCCGATACCGAAAAATTGCAGGGTAAAAAACCCAAAGCGTATAACGATTATCGTCAGCTGATTGAGGATAAGGAGGTCGATGTGGTGATCATCGGCACGCCCGACCATTGGCATTGTTTGCCCTTTGTGGCAGCTTGCGAGGCCGGGAAAGATATCTACTGCGAGAAGCCGCTCGCAAATTCTATTGAAGAAATTAACATCATGGAACGCGCAGCCAAGAAGTACAAAGCCGTGGTGCAGGTTGGCCAGTGGCAACGCAGTGATCCGCATTGGCGCGATGCGGTTGACTATGTTTATTCGGGCAAACTGGGGAAAATCCGGACCGTACGTACCTGGGCTTATCAGGGGTGGATGGAACCGGTGCCGGTACAAGCCGACAAAGATGCTCCTGAAGGCGTGGATTATGATTTTTGGCTCGGACCGGCCGCGAAAAGGCCGTTCAACCCGAACCGCTTTCACTTTAACTTCCGGTGGTTCTGGGATTATGCCGGCGGACTGATGACCGACTGGGGCGTACACATCATTGACTATGGTTTATTTGGCATGAAGGCTAAAGCTCCGAAATCGGTCATGGCGATGGGCGGTAAGCTGGCTTATCCCGACGACGCTTCCGAAACCCCCGACACCCTGCAGGCGCTTTATGAGTTCGATGATTTCACCTTGCTTTGGGACCACGGTACCGGAATTGACGGCGGACACTTTGGCCGAAATCACGGAGTGGCCTACGTGGGCAACAACGGTACCCTGGTGGTTGACCGTAATGGTTGGGAGGTGATCCCGGAACGCAAAAACGACAAAGACCTCGTGGAACGGGTTGATCTGCAAAAAGGAACCGGGAAAGGCCTGGAACTGCATATGGCGAACTTTCTGGATGGCGTTCGTAACCGCAAATATGACCTGAATTGCAGCATCGGCATTGCGGCCAATACCGCCCGCGTGGCGCACCTGGGAAACATTGCCCTGAAAACCGGTCGGCGCCTCTATTGGGATGCCGAAAAAAGCCAGTTCACCGACGACGATGAGGCAAATAATTACCTGATTCCGGTGTACCGCAGTCCGTGGAAACTGCCTGAAATTTAGAAGAAAAGATCCGGTCCGCTTAAAAAGGCCGGATCTTTTCATAATCGACCTGCCTTTTCTTGTGAATCCCCGTTTCATTTCCGAATTTTGGGTTCTTATAAATTAAACTCAAAACCGATGACCCGACACTTATCCATTTTAATCATGTTGACAGTAACCCTGTTGGTGGCCTGTCAACCAAAAGATTCATCACTTGATATGATACAGGAAATTAATGAAGGCTGGTTGTTTTCGGAAGACGGGAGAGAAGAATGGTTGCCGGCCGAGGTCCCCGGTTGTATCCATACCGATTTATTGTCAGCCGAAATTATTCAGGACCCGTTTTACCGGTTGAATGAACACGATCTTCAGTGGATCGATAAACTAAACTGGGCATACAAAACAACGTTCCGGATACAGGATGAGCTGGAACGCGATCGCGTAGCGCTCGACTTTAAAGGACTTGACACCTACGCCGACATTTTTGTGAATGGCGAAAAAGTGACTTCCACCGATAACATGTTTCGCGAATACCTGGTGGAGGTAAAACCTTTTCTGAAAGAAGGTGATAATGAGCTGAAGATCGTTTTCCGCTCACCCATTACCGAAGGCCTTAAAAAATACGATACCAACGATCTGGTGATTCCGGTTTCGGATAACGACCTGGCCGGAATTGGTCAGGTGGAAGGCGGTAAGAAGGTGAGTGTTTACACCCGTAAGGCCGGGTATCATTTTGGCTGGGACTGGGGGCCTCGCCTGGTGACCAGCGGTATTTGGCGGCCAGTATTCCTGAAAGCCTGGGACGAACTGCGCATCAGCAACCTGCAGATCGTTCAGCATGAAGTGGAAACCGGTCGGGCCCGTTTTACCGCTGTTGTCGAAATCGAAGCGGAGGAGAAAACCCCGGCTACGGTTCAAATTGAAAATGAAGGGCGGGTGTTGGCAACAGCCAGGCTGGATTTAGAAAAGGGCGTTGCTTCTTATCCGGTTGATTTTGAGATTGTCAACCCAAAACTGTGGTGGACAAACGGCCTGGGCGAGCAGCCGCTTTATCAGATTGAAGCTAAGGTTACTGTTGGACGAAGAACAACCGGGATAACCGATCGTGTTGGGATCCGCACCCTCGAATTGGTTCGCGAAAAGGACGGACAAGGTACGTCGTTTTATTTTAAGCTCAATGGCGTACCCGTGTTCATGAAAGGCGCCAATTACATTCCCAACGACGTGTTTCCTTCGCGTGTTTCGGACGAGATGTACCGCACCGTGGTAAATACGGCGAAATCATCAAACATGAACATGCTGCGTATCTGGGGTGGCGGTATCTATGAAGATGATTTATTCTACGACCTGTGCGACGAAGCCGGTATCCTGATCTGGCAGGATTTCATGTTCGCCTGCGCGATGTTTCCCGGAGACGAAGCTTTTCTTGAAAATGTAAAAGAAGAAGCAGCCGATCAAGTGAAACGTTTGCGAAATCACCCCAGCATTGCTTTATGGTGCGGCAATAACGAAATTCTCGCCGCCTGGTTTGGTTGGGGCTGGAAACGGGCAGAAGAAGCCAAAAGCCAGGAAAATGCCGATAAAATCTGGAAGGCTTATGAAGATATTTTTCACAAGGTGTTGCCCGAAGCCATTGAAACCTACGATCCCTCGCGGGCTTACTGGAGCTCAAGCCCTTCTTCGGGAACAGGCATCCCGGCCGACCTGGTGAATGGCGACGAACATTACTGGGGCGTTTGGTGGGGAAAAGAACCCTTTAAAAACTACGCGACTCACCTGGCCCGTTTTATGAGCGAATATGGTTTTCAGTCGTTCCCCGAACTAAAAACCGTGAAACAATACGCCTTGCCCGAAGATTTCGATATTGTTTCGGAAGTGATGAACTCGCACCAGCGGTCGTCAATCGGGAATAAAACCATTGAATATTACATGTTGCAGGATTACAAAAAACCGAAAGATTTTGAATCGTTCCTGTACGTGAATCAGGTGTTGCAGGCCGAAGGGATTAAATTTGCTTTGGAAGGACACCGCCGGGCCATGCCGTTCTGTATGGGGAGCCTGTATTGGCAGATTAATGATTGCTGGCCGGTGGCTTCATGGAGTTCGACTGATTATTACCAGCGATGGAAAGCCTTGCAGTACTATGTAAAAAAAGGCTTCGAACCGGTGTTGGTTTCACCTTACAACGAAGGCGACCGGTTAAAAGTGAGCATTGTAAATGACCGGCTGCAGGAAATCAATGCCGAACTGAAACTCAGTTTGGTTGATTTCAATGGGCAGGTAGTGTGGGAGAGCAGCGTGTCGGCGAGGGTTCCAGCCAATTCCGGCGCTTCGTACTTCGACGTCAGCCAACAGGAATTTTTGAAAGGAAAAGACAGCCGGAACCAGGTATTGGTTGCCGAGGTGACGGAGAACGGGCAGGCGGTCGCCGGAAACCTGTATTATTTCCGTCCGGTGAAAGAACTGAACTTGCCAAAGCCGGAAGTAAAATATTCCATTGCCGCAGTTGACGGTGGTTACGAAATCAGACTGCAATCAGGCAAACTCGCTAAAAACCTGTTTATGACCATTGGCGACGAAGAAGGGTTTTTCTCGGATAACTATTTCGACCTGCTGCCGGGAGAAGAAATCAGGGTAAAACTGGAAACTTCGGTCTCCAAAGAGCGGCTCGATGAAATTTTTGCCGTCCAAACCCTGGATCAGGCTTTTTAATGCGGATATTGATTTCGAAGAGAAAGCCGTTCTTCGCCAGGAAGGGCGGCTTTCTTCTGCTGCGCAGGAGTGCCGGTCTGACGATTCTTCTTTTTTCGCCATACCACGCTTTCGTATAAACTTCTTAACTTTGACCTTCATTTAGCGTGATATGAGTTTGAACGATATACGAGTCATTGCATTTGATGCCGATGACACCCTTTGGGAGAATGAAAATTTTTTTCGTGAAGCCGAGCAGGCTTTTTGCCAGGTCATGGCAGCCTATGCGCCCGACCGGAACGTGATGGAAGAACTGTTTCGCGTTGAAGTGCAGAATATGGAACTTTACGGGTATGGCATCAAGGCATTTATCCTTTCGCTGATTGAAACAGCTTTGTTGGTTTCCTCTAAAAAAGTACGTCCTGATCAGATTGAAGCCATCATTTGTATTGGGAAAAACATGTTGCAAAAAGACGTGGTTTTGCTCGACGGCATTGTTGATTTACTGGATAAGCTGTACGGAAAATGCCGGCTTGTGGTGGCTACCAAGGGCGATTTGCTCGATCAGGAACGGAAATTGAAAAAATCGGGTTTACTGAAGTATTTTCATCACATTGAAATTATGACCCACAAACGGAAGGAAAACTACCAGGAATTAATGAAACACCTGGAAGTTCCGGCCGGTCAGTTTCTGATGGTCGGCAATTCGCTGAGATCAGATATTTTACCGGTGATTGAACTGGGCGGCTATGCGGCGCATGTTCCTTTTTATACAACCTGGGAATACGAACGTATGGATCCGAAAGAAATCAAAAGTGACCGTTTTTTTGAACTGAAAGAGATTCACGATGTTTTGAATTTATTCAGCGAATCATTTTTGTATTTATAAACCTGAGGTGAAAAAATTATGGAATACCAGGGAAATATACTGAAGATGCACACCGGGCCGGGCGCCCCCATTCAATATTACCTGCCGGTGGGAGATCAACAAATTGATATGAATGCCTTGCTGGGAAAGCAGATCAGCTTTCGCTTCGACGGGCAGATTAATTGTGTGGCATGCGGTAAAAAGACAAAAACCTCGTTTGGACAGGGGTTTTGTTATTCGTGCCTTCAAACCGCGCCCGAGGCGAGCGAAACCGTCATGCGCCCTGAGTTATCCAAAGCCCAGTTTGGCATTGCCCGCGATCTGGAATGGGCAAAAGAACACGACCTGATCGATCACTACGTTTACCTGGCTGTTTCGGGAGGGCTGAAAGTCGGGGTAACACGGCATCACCAAATTCCAACGCGCTGGATTGATCAGGGCGCCAGTTACGCCATTCGTGTTGCCAAAACGCCTAACCGCCATATTGCCGGTGTAATTGAGGTGTTCCTGAAGAAGTATTTCCCTGATAAAACCAACTGGAGAACGATGCTTCAGAATAAAATAGACAACAACATCAACCTGTTGGACGAGAAAGCCAATGTGATCAGCCTTCTTCCGGCCGAACTGAAACAATATGAGTGCGACGACAGTCGGTTAGTCTCGCTGGAGTATCCGGTACTCGAATACCCGGATAAAATCAACAGCCTCACCTTTGACAAGGATCCGGTTATTGAAGGGAAGCTGTTGGGAATGAAAGGACAGTATGTGCTGTTCGATAAAAACCGGGTCGTGAATATTCGCAAGCACAACGGCTATTTTTTGACTGTAGCTGTTTCGTAACCGCTCGTGATCCGGCCTGCCTCTTAATTCTTGTAAATCTTTGTGTTAATTTTCTTTTTGGTATTTCCCGGAGTTTGCATTTTCAAAAAAAAGAAATACTTTTGCAGTCCCGATTATTGTCCGTACTTGCAGTTCTTATAATTTATTAAAAATGTTGAAGATAGAAAAGTTATTAACGTGCCCGATGTTGATAACCCGGAAACTTCCAACAAATTGAAATGTAAGTTTTTGCAACTTTTAGTGTTTAATTAAAAAAAATTGAGCAAGTGGATACTTTATCTTACAAAACCGTATCGGCCAACAGCGCCACGGTAAACAAAGAATGGGTTGTGGTTGATGCAGCCGGCATGCCGTTGGGTCGTTTGGCCAGCGCCGTTGCCAAAATGCTGCGCGGAAAACACAAACCTAATTTTACTCCGCATGTCGATTGTGGAGACAATGTGATTGTCATTAATGCCGAAAAGGTCATGCTGACCGGAAACAAGCTGAATGACAAAGTATACCTGCGTTATACAGGTTATCCGGGAGGACAGCGCAGCCAAACCCCCTCAGAAATCCTGAAAAGATTTCCTGAGCGTTTAGTTGAGAAAGCCGTAAAAGGGATGTTACCAAAAAATCGTCTGGGACATGCTATTTACGGGAATATGAAAGTGTATGCCGGTCCTGAGCATAAACATGAAGCTCAAAACCCGAAAGTAATTGATTTTAATACTATTAAATTATAACAATGGAAGTAGTTAACACCTTAGGACGTAGAAAAACTGCCGTTGCCCGTATTATTGTCAGCGAAGGCAAAGGAAAGATTACCATTAACAAGCGGGAACTGAATGAATATTTTCCCAGTGGTACGCTACAGTTTATTGTTATGCAGCCTCTTAACCTGCTTGGTGTCGCCGATCAGTACGATATCCAGGTCAACCTGGATGGCGGCGGTATTAAAGGACAGGCAGAAGCTGTACGTTTAGCTATTTCCCGCGCATTGGTCGAAATCAATCCGGAATCAAAAACCGAACTGAAACGCGCAGGCTTTATGACCCGCGATCCGCGTGAAGTGGAACGTAAAAAACCAGGTCAGCCCAAAGCCCGTAAACGCTTCCAGTTTTCAAAACGTTAATAGATTATTTCAAAATAACTGTGGATCTGAAATCACTGAGACTCTCCGCTTTAGAGGGACTACTCAGAGGTTGCTTTTCAACAAATTATTTAAAAAAGTAAAAAGATGCCAAGAACAAATTTTCAGGAATTATTGGATGCAGGTGTACATTTTGGTCACCTGAAAAGAAAGTGGAATCCAAACATGGCTCCATACATTTTCATGGAGAAAAATGGGATCCACATCATCGACTTGCAAAAAACGGTCGTAAAAATTGACGAAGCTGCTGCTGCGATTAAACAAATTACCAAATCGGGACGCAAAATCTTATTTGTGGCAACAAAGAAACAAGCCAAAGAGCTTGTTGCTGATGCAGTTGGTAAAGTGAATATGCCATACGTTGTTGAACGTTGGCCTGGCGGTATGCTGACAAATTTCCCAACTATCCGCAAAGCGGTTAAGAAAATGATCTCTATCGACAAAATGACCAAAGATAGCAGTTGGGATAACTTATCAAAACGCGAAAAGTTGCAAATTACACGTCAACGCGCAAAACTGGAAAAAATGCTGGGTTCGATTGCCGACCTGACCCGCCTTCCAGCCGCTTTGTTTGTGGTTGACGTACTGAAAGAAAAAATCGCTGTACGTGAAGCACAAAAACTGGGTATTCCGGTATTTGCGATGGTTGATACGAACTCTGACCCCGATGGGATCGACTTTGTTATTCCTGCAAACGACGACGCTTCTCAGTCTATCCGACTGATCGTTCGCCTAATGTGCGACGCAATTGCCGAAGGCCTGAACGAACGTAAGGTTGAGCGTGAAAAAGACGGAGACGATGCTCCAGTGAAAAAGTCGAAGAAAGCTGACGCCAAAAAATCTGCTGCTAAATTCGAAGAAGATGAAGATTTAGTTGAAGAAGATGAAGACGAAGAAGATGAAGATTTGGTTGAGGCCGACGAAACGAATGACGAAGAAGAATTGGAAGACTAATTGCTCATTCCAGAAATATAAAAACAAAAAATTATGGCAATTACTGCTGCAGATGTAATGAAGTTGCGTAAAGCAACTGGCGCCGGCATGATGGATTGTAAAAATGCACTGTCCGACGCAGATGGCGATTTTAACCGGGCCATTGAAATTATCCGTGAAAAAGGTAAACTGGTTGCAAGTAAACGTTCTGACCGCGATGCGACAGAGGGCGCTGTTCTTGCTAAAGTGAGCGATGACAACAAGTTTGGAGCAATTGTAGTGTTGAACTGCGAAACTGACTTCGTTGCAAAAAATGAAGGTTTTGTCAGCTTAACACAGAAATTTCTGGATCTGGCGATTGCCGAAAAGCCTGCTGATCTGGAGGCTTTAAAAGCGCTAAAGCTGGATGGCCGCACCATTGCAGACCATGTCACCGAACAAACCGGTGTTATCGGCGAGAAAATTGAATTATCGTATTATAGCAGTCTTCAGGCCGATTTTGTGGTCGGTTATATCCACCCGGGAAATAAGCTGGCTACCGTAGTTGGTTTTAACCAGGCAAATGTTGACAAACAAGTGGCCAAAGATGTGGCGATGCAGGTTGCTGCCATGAACCCGGTTGCTGTTGATAAAGATTTTGTTTCTCCCGAGGTTGTTGAGAAAGAGCTGGAAATTGCGAAAGAAAAATTCCGTTTGGAAGGTAAACCTGAAGCCATGCTGGATAAAATTGCACAGGGCGCTTTGGTTAAATTTTTCAAGGAAAGTACCTTGTTAAATCAGGCTTTCGTGAAAGATAACAAAGTAACCGTGGGCGAATATCTGAATTCGGGCAGCAAAGGGCTTACCGCTACCGGTTTTATCCGTTATGCTTTATCCGAATAATTCGTATTTGAAATTAAATATAAAAAGGAGCTTCGTTTGAGGCTCCTTTTTTGTTATGGGGGTTATGAAATTGATTATCCGTTCAAGGCTTCTGCACCGTTGGTTACCTCCAGAATTTCGTTCGTAATGGCTGCCTGGCGGGCTTTGTTGAAGGTCAGGGTTAGCTCCTGGATCAATTCGGTGGCATTATCAGTTGCTTTGTGCATGGCGGTCATGCGGGCGCCGTGTTCTGCCGCGTTGGAGTCGAGCAGGGCTTTAAACAGCTGAATCTTTAACGAACGGGGAATCAGTTCCTGCACGATTTTCTCTTTTGAAGGCTCGTAAATAAAATCATAATTTGCGGCGCCTTTTTCCTCCCGGCTGATTTCTACAGGCAGAAATTGTTCCGTGGTACAAACCTGCACTGCCGCATTTTTAAACTCGTTGTAAACCAATTCTATCCGGTCGTAAGCATTTGCGGCAAAATCGGTCATCAGGTTTTCGGCCAGTTTGGATACCTGCTCAAAATTCAGGTTGTCAAAAATCTCGTTAGCCTGTCCGGTAACATTCATCCTGCGGGCCTTCAGGTATTTCTCTCCTTGTTTCCCGATAACCAAAAAATCGAGTTTCCCGTTTTTTAGCTGGCGGGCGTATCGGTCGAAAGCCAGATCGAGGGCCGTTTTGGCGATGGACGAATTAAATGCCCCGCACAAACCCCGGTTCGAACTGATCAGTACCAGTAAAACCTGCTCCGGTTCGCGTTGTTCGGTATAAATCGATCCGCCTGCATTTTCGAGGCTGGCGCTGAGTGAGCCCAGAATTTCTGACAGTTTATCGGCGTAGGGCCTGATCTGAAGAATCGCGTCCTGTGCTTTTTTCAGTTTAGCTGCCGATACCATTTTCATGGCGCTGGTCACCTGCCGGGTTGTTTTTACCGATGATATTCGTGTACGTATTTCTTTTAAACTGCCCATGTTAATGTGTCAAAAGTTTCCTGTTCCAAAGTTCCGGAACCCCTGCTCTTACTTGTAACGCTCCGAAATTTCCGAGGCGGCTTTTTCAATTGCTGCTATACCCTCGGCCGTCAGCTTTCCTGTTTTTAGTTCATCCAGGGTATGGCGGTAATGCAGTTCCATATGTTCCAGAAAGTCTTTCTCGAATGCCCGCACTTTATTGACAGGGATATGGCGTAACAATTCTTTTGCTCCGCAATAAATGATGGCAATTTGGTGCTCAATCTTCATCGGGGCATATTGGCCCTGCTTCAGTATTTCCACGTTTTTACGCCCTTTGTCGAGTACACGCATGGTTGCAGCGTCGAGGTCAGAGCCAAACTTGGAGAAAGCCTCCAATTCGCGAAATTGGGCCTGGTCGAGCTTTAAGGTACCGGCAATTTGCTTCATCGCTTTTACCTGGGCGTTTCCGCCAACACGCGATACCGAGATACCGACATTGATTGCCGGGCGAACTCCCGCGTTAAACAGGTTAGATTCCAGGAAGATCTGTCCGTCGGTAATGGAGATCACATTCGTCGGGATGTAGGCCGATACGTCGCTGGCCTGTGTTTCGATAATGGGAAGGGCCGTCAGCGAACCACCGCCTTTTACTTTCCCTTTTAAACATTCGGGGAGGTCGTTCATTTGGGCGGCAACTTCATCCGACTCAATGATTTTGGCAGCCCGTTCCAACAGGCGCGAGTGCAGGTAAAAAACATCACCCGGGTAGGCTTCGCGGCCCGGCGGACGACGCAGCAACAGCGATACTTCTCGGTACGAAACGGCTTGTTTCGACAGGTCGTCATAGATGATCAAGGCATCGCGGCCGGTGTCCCTGAAATATTCGCCAATCGAAGCGCCGGCATAAGGTGCATAAAATTGCATGGCAGCGGGGTCGGCAGCGGTTGACGATACGATGACCGTATATTTCATGGCCCCGTACTTTTCGAGTAAAGCGGCGATGTTGGCCACCGTGGAACCCTTCTGGCCTACGGCAACATAAATACAATAAACCGGTTTGCCATTTTCGTAATTTTCGCGCTGGTTGATGATGGTATCGATGGCCACGGCCGTTTTACCGGTTTGACGGTCGCCAATGATTAATTCCCGTTGTCCCCGTCCGATGGGGATCATCGCATCAATGGCTTTCAGACCGGTTTGCAAGGGTTGTTTTACCGGTTGGCGGAAAATAACCCCCGGCGCTTTACGTTCGAGCGGCATTTCAAATTTCTCACCTTGAATGGCGCCTTTCCCGTCAATCGGGGCGCCGATGGTATTGATAACGCGTCCTAAAAGGCCTTCGCCTACTTCGATGGAGGCAATACGGCGCAGTCGTTTTACAACATCGCCTTCTTTTACAGCCTCGGACGGACCTAAGAGCACAGCGCCCACATTATCTTCTTCCAGGTTCAACACAATACCTTTCATCCCGTTGCTGAACTCGATCATTTCGTTCGATTCAACATTGGATAAACCGTAAATGCGGGCAATACCGTCACCAACCTGGAGCACGGTGCCCACTTCTTCCAATTCGGCTTCCGACTGAAAGCCTTCCAGTTGTTGTTTCAGTATTGCAGATACTTCGGCGGGTTTTATATCAGCCATGACTATATTGATTTTCTATTTTATTTCTGATTGTAATAATTCTTCTTTTATTTTTCGCAGTTGGCTGGCCATACTGGCGTCCACCTGCCGGTCGTCAATTCGCAGGATAAAACCTCCGATAAGTTCCGGGTTGATTTGCTCGCGTAATTCAATCCGGGCGTTCAAACCGGATTCGAGCTGTAGTTTTATTTGCCTGATGATTTCGGGATCAAGCGCCACAGCACTCGTAATGACCACATTTTTAATGCCCTGATCTTGCTGGAAAAGTGCAAGAACATTCCTGCAAACCGAAGGGAGATACACTTCGCGCTTATTTTCGGTGAGCATGGATAAAAATCCGAGGCTGATTTCGTGCACCTTCCCTTTAAAGATCGCCTCCATCAGCTTGATTTTCTGAGATGTTTTAACGACCGGGCTTTCCAGCAGCAGCTTAAAATCAGCGCTGTCGGTACAAAGATTGGAGATCAGTTCCACATCCTGCTTCAGGTTGTCGAGTTGATTTCTCTCTTTGGCCAGGGTAAAAAAGGCTTTGGCGTAACGGATGGTGATTTTACTTTGATCCATAAATTATTGTAATTTCAGATCTTTCAGAAGGGTATGTACCAAAGCTTCCTGATCTTTCTTGTCTTCCAATTCTTTCCGTATCAGTTTTTCGGCGATGGAAACTGATAATTCAGCCATCTGTTTTTTCATTTCGGCGATGGCTGCCTGTTTTTCTGCTTCGATCTGTTCGCGTGCAGATTCAATCAGTTTTTGCCCTTCTTTAACGGCCTGTAATTTGGCATCGGCCAGGAGGTGGTCTTTCATCTCTTTGGCTTCCCTCAGAATCACATCTTTATCTTTACGGGCTTCTGCAATAATTTTCTCGTGATCGGCTTTCAGTCCTTCCACTTCTTTCCGGGCCTTGTCGGCCGACGAAAGCGCTTCTTCAATTGATGTTTCACGGTCTTTCAGGGCATGGAGGATTGGTTTCCATGCAAATTTCTTCAGGATGAAGAGGGTGACACCAAAAACGATCAGCATCCAGAATATCGTCCCGTAATCAGGCGTAACTAATCCCATAATTTTTGTTTTAAAAGCTGTCCTGACTCCCGGCAACCCCGGGAGCAGACAGCGGATAATAAAAATTCTTAAACTAAAATTACCAGTGCGCAGGTAATCACAGCAAAGAAAGCAACACCTTCAATCAACGCAGCCGATACGATCATACTTGAACGAATATCACCGGCGGCTTCAGGTTGACGTGCAATTGCTTCCATCGCGCTTGAACCGATACGGCCAATACCCATACCGGCGCCTATTGCTGCAAAACTTGCGCCCAGGGCAGCTCCAAAACTGCCGAGCGATGCGCCGGCTGCTGCTTCTAAAATCACTGTTAAAATGGTTGTTAATAACATACAATTGAATTTATAGTGTTTAAACTAGTGATGTTCTGAGTTTGACATGCCAAAATACAGTGCCGATAGCAGGGTAAATACATAAGCCTGAATAAACGAAACCAGCACGTCGAGCAGAAAAATGAAAATGGAGAATCCGACGGAAATAACTGAAACTCCCAAGCCGGCATAAACGCCCATCAGTTTCCCAAAAATGAAGATCAGGCTGATGAATACCGTTACAATCATGTGCCCCGCCAACATGTTTGCAAACAAACGGACCATTAAAACGAAAGGCTTGACAAATACTCCCGACAGTTCGACTACCTGCATTAACGGGATCGGAAATTTCAGACCCAGTGGTACATCCGGGTTAAACAGCTCTTTCCAGTAATGTTTGTTGCCGCTGATGTTGGTTACAATGAACGTAAATAAAGCCAGCACCAGGGTTACGGCAATGTTTCCGGTTACATTGGCGCCAAAAGGAAATATGGGAACCAATCCCAGCAGGTTATTGATCAGGATGAAAAAGAACAGGGTTAACAGGAAAGGCATGAACTTTTCATATTTTTTTTCGCCAATCGAGGGTTTAGCAACCTCATCGCGGATAAAAACAATCACCGGTTCCACAAAATTCTGTATCCCTGTTGGCGCTTTGCCTGCATTTCTTTTGGCCGACCTGGCTACCGACAGAAAAATCCAGAGCAGAACGATAACGCTGACAAAGGCGCCAGCCACCGTTTTGGTAACCGACAGGTCGACCGGTAAGCCAATCACTTCGCCCCGGGCATTCAGCTCTTCGATTTTCCCGGCATTTTCGCCGGCATGGGCCAGCTGAAAGTGTTGATAAGGCGTTTGCCCGTGATGGAACCTGGAAGACCAAAAGAAGTGCCAGCCGCTGTTTTTGCTGTGCAGGATGATTGGAAGCGGAATGCTGATGTGGGTTTTTCCAAAAGTAGCAATGTGCCATTCGTAGGCGTCCAACACATGGTGCATCACAAACTCGCCCGGGACAAATTCTTCTTCATGCCCCGAAGCGTGAGCGTCTGCAGGATGTTCTTCTGCAAATAACGGATACGAATTAAGGCTTCCCAAAAGGAAAATCAATACAGTAGCCAGGCATTTAATTTGTCTGGCTGGTTTTACAGGAAAGTCAACCTTCAACATGATCATACGCTTGAAAAAGTTCCCCCAAATTAGTAAAAAAAAACCAACAGCTTCAATTATTTTTTTTGTTTTACCACACGCGTAATCTCATACACTTCCAGGATCGAAAATGCAATATAAATAATCAGGAAATTTACCAGAAAGATGGTAGCCTGATTGCGGCGGAACAACACAAAAATAATGGCGAAGACAAGATAGATGAACATCTTCACAAAATTCATCCCCATAAAACGGGCGGTAAACCTGGCCATATTTTTGTCAGCAATACCTAACAAGTAATAATGAACAAGGTTTGTGACAAAGAAGAAAAAAAATAAAACTACCGGAAAAAAAGGGAAGTGAAGTCCGGGAAATAATTGAAAATAAACCAGGTAGCCGATCGCTAAAAATGTAAAACTCAGCAGGCCGGTCCGGGCAAGAAAACGCTTCATGAAAGGATTCATTTTAGAAAGTTTTTGATAGCATGATAAATTGCACCGATAACAGAAAGCAACATCAGGCTTAAGGTGAATACCGGGAATGAAAAATTGGCCCAGTGATCAATCTTGTGACCGGCATAAGTTCCCAGGGCCATGATTGCGATCATCTCAAAAGCCAGGTTCGAATACTTGATAAATTGATCAAATGTCTTCTTCTGCTTATTTAGTTTTGGGTTCTTCATGCTTGGTTTGATCACCCATCGCACACGAGCCGGTAAAAACAGAACCCGGTTCTATGCTCAGTTTGCCGGTGTTAATTTCGCCGTGAACTTTTGACGAAGATTTTAGGCTTAAAAGCTGCTCAATAACCAGCTTTCCTTTTAGGTAGCCTGAAACTTCGCAGTTTTTACAATGGATTTCTCCCGATACTTTACCGGTATCTCCAACCACCACTCTTCCCAAACATTTGAGGTTCCCGTTCAACTCGCCGTCAATGCGGATATCTCCTTCCGAGTGAATGTCACCGGTAATACTCGTGCCTTTGCCAATCAGGTTAATTTCCTGAGAACTAATTTCGTTATACGACTTTGCCATTTTTGCTTTTTTTTGAAAGAGACCAAATATACTAAAGCTTTCGGTCAAAGTAAGAACGAAAGCTTTGGTTTTTTAGTTTATCGCCAAACAAAAATAACGAATCAAATTAGCCTTTGGTTATTTGTTGAAGTGGTAAAGAAAAACCAGTTGACCTTCGAAAGCCGGTTTTTTATTGCCTTCAATTTCCATTGATACCTGAAGGTGAACTTTGCTGATTCCGCGTAAGTTTGTGATCGATTTTAACCAAACGTGGGTTCGGATCCGGCTGTTGACCAATACCGGCTGGCCGAATTTGAAGTTCTCGATACCATAGTTTACCAACATGCTGAAGTTTTCTACCTGCACAACCTGTTCCCACATAACCGGAAGGAGCGACAAACTCAGGTAGCCATGTGCGATGGTGGTTCCGAACGCTCCTTCAGCTTTGGCACGTTCCGGATCGGTATGGATCCATTGGTAGTCGAGCGTAGCATCGGCAAATTTGTTGATCTGTTCCTGCGTGATGGTGTGAAATTCGGAGACCCCCAATTTTTCGCCGACGTATTTCTCAAAATCCTCGTGGCTTTGTATGACAAGACGACTCATGATGATAATTTTGATTTGTTGTTTGTATGCTAAGCATTTAGGAATTATATGCCCATTTCAGATAAACCGATCCCCAGGTAAATCCGGCGCCAAATGCTGCTAAGATCACGTTATCCCCCTTTTTAAGCTGACTTTCGTAGTCAAAAAGGCAAAGCGGGATGGTGGCAGCCGTGGTATTGCCGTATTTCTCGATATTGATCATTACCTGCGACGGACTGATATCCATTCTCCGGGCAACAGCGTCGATGATACGCATGTTCGCCTGGTGCGGAACCAACCAGGTCAGGTTGTCGGGGGTGATTCCGTTTTTTTTCATGATTTCGACGGCCACATCTGCCATCCGCGATACGGCATACTTGAATACCGTTTGTCCATCCTGATGAACGAAATGTTCCCGGTTCTGAATGGTTTCGATGGATGCGGGACGTTTTGATCCTCCGGCCTTCATGTGCAGGTAATGGCGACCTTTCCCGTCGGTGTGGTTGATGTGGTCGATGATTCCCACGTCTTCGGTTGTCGGTTCCAGCAAAACGGCAGCAGCGCCGTCGCCAAACAGCGGGCAGGTGGTCCGGTCGGTGTAATCGGTGATGGATGACATCATGTCGGCCCCGACAACGATCACTTTTTTATACCGGCCCGATTCGACAAAGCTGGCAGCTGTAGTCAATGCAAAAACAAAACCCGAACAGGCGGCATTGATGTCGAAACTCCAGGCACTTGTCAGCCGCGCTTTTCTGCTGATGACATTGGCAGCAGCGGGGAGTGGCCGGTCGGGGGTGATGGTTGCGCAAATCAGCAAGTCAATTTCGTCGGGAGCAGTGTTAGTTTTTTCGAGCAACTGCATTACAGCAGCTGTTCCCATATCCGAGGTCGCCTTTCCGGGCTCTTTGAAAATTCTTCGCTCTTTGATTCCGATGCGTTGCATGATCCACTCATCGGATGTGTCAACCATTGTGCTCAGTTCTTGGTTGGTTAACCTGTATTCAGGCAGAAATGCACCAATACCAGTTATTGCTGCACGAATATCTCTCATAATAAATAATTTAAACGATAATCAGGTCCGTATACCAAATACAGACGGGTAAATAAGTCCATGCTATAAACCAAAATAAAAAAGAAGTGCGAAAGATAGAAGTAAAAATTTGAAGCACAAAGAAAAATGCGCAAAAGATATCGCCGTAAATCGTTTTAAAACAATTAATTAAAACGTTCAAAAATTTAATTAAACAAATAAAAAAAGCTGTTCAAAAAACTATTTCTTTCAGCCATATGTTTCTTTGAGTTTTTCCGGGCAATGAGAATTCTCACGGAACCGGACTTAAACTCAAAATCATTTCTGAGTGCAATCAGTATAGCCTGATTTTTAGCTTTTTGGACAGCTCTTATTTATCGTGGACAGGATTAAACTGTAACTTCTTTTTCGATAGCGAGCTTTCCTCTGTAATATCCACATTCAGGACATACTGTGTGGTATTTTACCGTGGTCCCGCAATTTGAGCAAGTTGCCAGTGTTGCAGGTGTAGTCTTGTCGTGTGATCTTCTCTTATCCCTTCTGGATTTCGATGTTCTGTGCTTTGGATGTGCCATTTTTTTAAGTCTTTATTCGTTTTCTAATAATTTTTTCAATTCGTCCCATCTCGAGTCTGTCAGATTTTCCTGCGTGCCTGATGAAGATGTCAGGTTATTCAATTTCTCAAGCATTTCCGGATTACAACGGCTGTTGCCGTAATGGTCTGCCGGATGAACCTGGCGGATTGGAATGGAAAGAATGATAAAATCATAGATCATTTTTCCAATATTTAACTGGTGCTCGGTTGTACTTACCCAAATCACGTCATCACCTTCTTCAAAAGTTTCTTCGCCGTATTTGACAAATACCTTGTTCTCGCTGATGATTGGCTGATCATAAGGATCGAGACACCGGTCGCATTGTATTATAACCGTTCCGCTAACATGAAACCAAAGAACCATGAATGCACTTTGTTTTTCCAGCACGACTTTTACTGTGACGTTTCCGTTTTCAGCGATTCCCCCGGCAAAAAAATCAAAGAATTTTTTATCGATCTGATATTCAAATTCGTACACTCCAAGTGCCAATCCTTTAAATGCAATATTATATTTTGCCAGTTCAGCCATTGCTGCGAAAAAAGTGTTGCAAAATTATAAAAAATATATAAACGGCGAAAATTTCCTGTATTTTTTAACAAGGAATATTTCTGTCAGGAGGAGGTTGATTCAAAATTCTCGTTTTCAGTGATTTGTAATTCAGGCAAGTGTTGAAAATTTAATCCTTTCGCAGCGCTACGCGAAAAGTGGTTCCTTTGCCGAGCTCGGAATGTTTTATGAAGATCTTTCCGCTATGGTAATTCTCGATGATCCGTCTGGCCAACGAAAGCCCTAACCCCCAACCTCGTTTTTTGCTGGTAAAACCGGGTTCAAAAATGGTTTTAAACTGCGACTTGGGGATGCCTTTCCCGGTATCGCTGATATCCATAATGATCTGGTTGTGCTGGTTGTAAAGGTGAAGACTGATTACCCCGTCATTTTCAATGGCATCAATGGCGTTTTTATACAGGTTCTCAATAACCCAGCTAAACAAAGCCGGGTTGTGAGGGACAACATACGACTGTTTTTCGTCCATCTCGGTCCGGAACTTTACCCGTTTGGAAGTCCGGCTTTCCAGGTAGGAGAGGGTAGAGACGATGACCTGTTTTAAATCTTCGTTGACTAACTCGGGGGTAGAACCGATTTTAGAGAACCGTTCGGTAATTTTTTCGAGCCGGGTGATGTCTTTTTCAAATTCCTGAATGAGTTCAGGTTTTATTTCCTGCATTTTCAGCAGCTCTATCCAGGCCATTAACGATGAGATGGGCGTACCGAGTTGGTGGGCTGTTTCTTTCGACATGCCTACCCACACCCGGTTTTGTTCTGCCTTTTTGGACGAGCTGAAGGCCAGGTACGATACCAGAATAAATAAGGATATTACGCCAAACTGCGCCAGAGGGAAATACTTGAGGTTTTGAAGGATGGTGGAATCCCGGTAATAAATGTACTGTTTCTCTTCGCTCGAAACGAAAATCTCGATTGGTTCATGTTCCCGCATCATCTTTTTTAATTGGCGCTGCAGAACCTGTTCTTTACGTTTTTCGGTGTATTTGATATTGCTGAACTCGATGATCTGGTGAAGGCTGTCGGCCAGAATGATCGGGATGTTGGTATTGTTTTCCAGAATATGCAGCAGGAAATCCATATCGCCTGTCGATTCGTGTTCCGGCTGCGCCAGCCGTTTGGTAGCTTCGGCCCAAAGCGCAACACTTTTGCGTTCTTCGAAAGATACTTTTTCTACCAGCCAGTTGGTGTAATACAGCGATGCCGCTCCAATCAGCGTGGCAACCAGCAGTAAGAAAAATTTCCAGCGACGTCGTTTTAAGTAAAGTTCCAACTTATATGAGTTATAATCCTTCATCAGAAACGATGAACCATAAATAAAAATTATACCGGGACCTACAATTATCGACCGATTAGATCCACGATAGCCTGATAAATTCCTTTCTGGTCAAAACCACACTCCCTGTAAAGTTCTTCCTGTGTTCCGTGATCAATAAAGAGGTCGGGCACGCCAAGCCTTACCACCTTGGCCGAATACTGGTGATCGGCCATGAATTCAAGGACGGCAGAACCAAATCCGCCCTGAATGACGCCATCTTCCACGGTAAGTATTTTACGAAACTTGCCGAAAATCCGGTGGAGCAGGTCCTCATCCAAGGGTTTAACAAACCGCATGTCGTAGTGGGCGATTGAATGACCTTCCTTGATGAATGACTTTATGGCCCTGCCGGCTGTAATACCGGTGGTCCCGATGGTAAGGACCGCAAGGTCGTCACCTTCAGCCAGCTGGCGCGCTTTCCCCGGCTCGATGGCCTCAAACGGTTGATGCCAGTTGACGTGGCAACCACACCCCCGGGGATACCGGATGGAAAAGGGGCCCCTGTTTTCCTGCTGAGCGGTATACATCATGTTGCGTAACTCAATCTCATCCATTGGCGCCGAAACAATCATGTTGGGAATATTTCGCATATAAGCCAGGTCGAAAACGCCATGATGTGTTGAGCCGTCGGCGCCAACCAGGCCGCCGCGGTCGAGGCAAAACACCACATTCAGCTTCTGGATAGCCACATCGTGGATAATCTGGTCGTACGAGCGCTGCATGAAGGTGGAATAGATGTTGCAGAAGGGCACCAACCCGCGAATGGCCATGCCGGCAGAGAACGTAACGGCATGTTGTTCGGCAATGCCGACATCGAATGCCCGATGAGGCATCTTTTCCATCATGATATTGAGCGAGCTCCCGGTGGGCATAGCCGGCGTAACTCCCACAATCCGCTCATTCATTTCGGCCAGTTCGACCAGCGTGTGGCCAAAAACATTCTGAAACTTGGGCGGCTTATTCACGGCGCATTCACAATCCAGGAGTTCTCCGGTCAGTTTATCAAATTTTCCGGGGGCATGAAATTCGGTTTGATTCATTTCAGCCTGCTTAAATCCCTTTCCTTTCGTGGTGATGACATGCAGCAGTTTCGGTCCGGGAATATCGCGCAGGTCGCGTAATACCCGTGTAAGATATTTGATGTTGTGCCCGTCAACGGGGCCGAAATAACGGATTCCCAGGCTCTCAAACAGGTTTGATTCTTTCAGCAGGGCGCTTTTTAGCGCCCCTTCGGTCTTTTGGACCAGGCGGCGTGCCCGCGGGCCAAAACCATTCAGTTTGCCCAAGCCATCCCAAATTTCCTGTTTTAACTTGTTGTATGATTTTGATTTGGAGATATTTAATAAATAGTCACTCACGCCGCCCACATTCGGGTCGATGGCCATGTGGTTGTCATTTAGGATGATGAGTACGTCCGAACGATTAACCGCGGCATTATTCAGCCCTTCAAAGGCAAGTCCGCCGGTCATTGAACCATCGCCGATTACCGCGACGATCTTCCGGTCGTTCTCATTTTGCAGGGAGGAGGCAACGGCCATTCCCAATGATGCCGAGATGGAGGTGCTGGCATGCCCGACACCAAAGGCGTCGTAACTGCTTTCGCCTGGTTTGGGGAATCCGCTGATGCCCTTGTATTTCCGGTTGGTGTGGAACTGATTTTTGCGGCCGGTCAGGATTTTATGCCCGTAGGCCTGATGCCCCACGTCCCAGACCAGTAAATCGTAGGGCGTATTGTAAACGTAATGAAGGGCCACTGTCAGTTCGACAACACCCAGGCTGGCTCCGAAATGTCCCGGATTATTTGATACTTCATCAATAATAAACTGTCGCAGTTCGTTGCATACGGCCGGTAAATCTTCCAGGTTCAGTTTCCGAAGATCGGATGGATCATTTATTTTATTTAGTAAGCTTCCCGCTAATTCTTCCATGTACCGAAAATTAAAGCTCAAAGATACAATTTCTGGTTTACACCACAGCGAACAAAACCGAGCGATCAAATAACTGTCGTTTCCCCGGTATTCCGGGCGTTTTTATGGGTTAAATCCTGTACGTACGACGGTTACGCTTGTCGAATGCAGCCAACTCTTTAAATCCGATCTGGCGAAGAAGGTCGATTCCGGTTTCGAAATGTCGGGCTACCTGTCCGGCCTGGTGGGCATCTGATGAAATCGTCATCGGGATATGGTGATGATAACAACGTTCGGTAATCGCCGGCGAAGGGGTGAATTCGGTACAGGGGCGGTCAATCCCTGCTGTATTCAGTTCTACAACCAAATCGTTGTCTTTGATGATTTTAAGGGTGTCTTCAATCAGCTGGCTTTGATCGGATTCGGGGTAGACCCGAAATTTTTTGATGATATCCAGGTGTCCGATGATATCGAAAAGCCCTGATTTCGCCGCCAGCTGAATCAATTCGTAATACATATGGTATAAATCGTCATTCGACCATTTGCCGTAAAGCGACTGGTCGGTATCAAAGTTCCAGTCTCCGATAAAATGAACGGAGCCAATCACGTAGTCAAGCGGCAGTGCATGGATGATGGCCCGGATTTCATCTTCTCTCCCGGGAAAATAATCCATTTCAATACCATACTTTATTTTAATCTGTCCCTTGTATTTTTCGCGAAGTTCCAGGATTTGCCGGGTCATTACCGGGATATCAATTTCTGAAATGGCCCAGCTTACCGATTTCAGGCAAACATGGTCACTGAAGCCCATTTCTTCCAGCCCCTTTTCAATCCCCGCTTTGATCATCTCTTCATAGGTATTTCTGCCGTCAGAAAGAATGCTGTGCATGTGGTAGTCTACCGTCCCGTTCATGATTGCTGTTTTAAGAGGCCTGATTGATTTCAGCTTCAGTGAGTTGATTGATTTTTGACGATGGCGTGCAGCAACCTGGCATGAATACTGCCAGAATCAGAAAAAGGTTCTTCATGGATCTTGATGTTTTAGCCTTTAAATTTAATCAAAGTATTACAAAACGAACTATTTTTTGAAAGTCTGTTTTGTGAGGGACAAAAAAAAGGCAGCTTCAACAAGCTGCCTCAAAGCCATGAAAACAATTAAACAATGTTCAGAAAACAGAAAACTAGAAACAATTATATTGTAAAAATCTCTTGATTTTTCAATTCAAGCATCTTGTCAACCTTTTGGACGTATTGATTGGTCATCGTCTGAACGTCGTCTTCAGCGTTCTTTCCAAGGTCTTCAGATAAGCCGTTTTTCACCATTTTTTTCAACGTTTCGTTCGAGTCTTTACGAATCGAACGAATACTCACTTTTGCATTTTCACCTTCCTGGCTAACTTGCTTTGACAAGCTTTTACGCCGGTCTTCAGTTAGCGGGGGGACGTTAATGCGAATAATCTCCCCGTTGTTTTCCGGGTTAAAACCCAGGTTTGCATTCAAAATTGCCTTTTCAATCGGGTTGATCATCGTTTTTTCCCACGGTTGAACAGCAATCGTCCTTGCATCCGGAGTACTGATATTCGATACTTGCGCCAATGGGGTCATACTCCCGTAATAATCCACCAAAACTCCATCCAACATTCTCACGGAAGCCTTGCCTGCACGGATATGAACCAATTCTTTTTCCAAGTGTTGTATGGCGGCTTCCATTTTCTCTTTACAAAGATCCAGTATCAGTTCTACTTCCTCTTCCATAAATATTATGGGCTGTTCATTTTTTGTGCTAGGGACAAATATAGAAATATATTGCAGAAATTTAAAATTGATTCTGATTTTTCATCAAAAAATGCTCTAAAAAATATTTTAGAGGTAGACCAGAGTTCCAATATTCCCGCCGGTAATCACCTTTTTCAGATTTCCTTTGATGTCCATATTAAACACAATAATGGGTAAATTGTTCTCTTTACACATGGTTGTAGCCGTTAAATCCATCACCTTCAGGCCGCGTGAGTAAATCTCGTCAAACGAAATTCTGTCGAATTTTACCGCATTCGGGTCTTTTTCCGGGTCGGCGGTGTAAATCCCGTCCACGCGGGTGCCTTTCAGCATCACATCGGCTTCGATTTCGATTCCGCGTAGCGATGAACCGGTGTCGGTGGTGAAATATGGATTGCCTGTCCCGGCCGAAAAAATGACCACTTCTCCTTTTTCCAACGCTTCAATGGCTTTATCTTTTGAATGGAATTCTCCGACCGGTTCCATCCGGATGGCCGTAAGGACTCTGGATTTTACGCCGGCCGCCTGGAGCGCAGAGTTCAGCGCCAGGCTGTTGATGACGGTTGCCAGCATGCCCATCTGGTCTCCCTTTACCCGGTCGAACCCTTTGGTCGCGCCGCTTAGTCCCCTGAAAATATTGCCGCCGCCAATAACGATACCCACTTGTACGCCTAAGGCGGTAATTTCTTTAATTTGTTCGGCGTATTCGTTTAGCCGCTGCTGGTCAATTCCGTATTCCTGGGCGCCCATGAGCGATTCGCCGCTGAGCTTTAACAGTACCCGTTTGTATTTGGTCATTTGAAGAATTTTATGCAAAAGTAGAAAAATATATAAAACCGGATACCGGCTTTTTTGCAGAAGATGAATTTTGGATTCGCAATTAATTATTACTTTTACAGCCGCTGATTTTCAAGAGTTATGACTGAATTGAATGTGATTTTATTTTTAGTGAATTTTTTACGCACCCTGTTTTTTATCCTGATTATTTATTACGTGATCAGGTTTATTAACCGGTATCTTTTACCATTCTTCGGATCCTCATCCAATCCGGCAAGCCGGCACAGGCCCGAGCAAAACAGGCGGCCCGAGGGTGATGTGCGGCTCGAGAAAAATCAGTCGTATGGTTCCCGGATCCCCCGGGATGAAGGTGAGTATGTTGACTTTGAAGAAATTGATTAAATTCCCAAAAGACAGATAATATAACAAATTATGGCTCAGGAAGATATTTTTAAGAAACTGGTTGCCCATTGCAAAGAATATGGATATGTATTTCAATCCAGTGAGATTTACGACGGATTGGGCGCCGTTTATGATTACGGACAAAATGGTGTTGAACTGAAGAATAACATCAAAAAATATTGGTGGGACAGCATGGTGCTGTTAAACGAGAATGTCGTCGGAATTGATTCGGCTATTTTTATGCATCCGACCATTTGGAAAGCTTCGGGCCATGTAGATGCGTTCAATGATCCGCTGATCGACAATAAGGACTCGAAGAAGCGTTACCGCGCCGATGTGTTGATTGAAGAGCAACTGGCCAGGTACGAAGAGAAAATGAACAAGGAGGTGGAAAAAGCCCAGAAGCGTTTTGGCGATGCTTTTGATGAAAAACAATTTCGCGAAACCAACCAACGGGTACTGGCCAACCAGGACAAATGGAACCAGCTTCACGATCGTTTTTCCAAAGCCTTAAACGACAGCGACCTGGAAGAACTCAAGCAGATTATTGTCGATGAAGAAATTGTTTGTCCGGTCAGCGGAAGCCGGAACTGGACAGATGTTCGCCAGTTTAACCTGATGTTCGCTACCGAAATGGGCTCAACGTCCGACGGTGCGCTGAAAGTTTTCCTTCGTCCGGAAACGGCACAGGGTATTTTTGTCAATTACCTGAACGTACAAAAGACCGGCCGCATGAAAATCCCCTTCGGGATAGCCCAAATCGGAAAGGCGTTCCGTAACGAAATTGTTGCCCGACAGTTTATTTTCCGCATGCGCGAATTTGAACAGATGGAAATGCAGTTTTTCGTGAAACCGGGAACTGAACTCGACTGGTTTGAGAAATGGAAAGAAACCCGGATTCAATGGCACCGCGCCCTTGGGTTTGGCGACGAAAATTACCGCTTTCATGTCCACGAAAAGCTGGCTCACTATGCCAACGCGGCTGTCGATGTCGAGTACAAATTCCCCTTTGGTTTTAAAGAAGTGGAAGGTATTCATTCGCGCACCGATTTTGACCTGTCGCAGCATCAGCAATATTCAGGCAAAAAAATTCAGTATTACGATCCCGACCTGGGCGAGTCATACGTGCCCTTTGTTGTCGAAACGTCGATTGGGGTCGACCGGATGTTCTTGCAGGTAATCTCGGCTTCGTATTGCGAAGAAGAAGTGCCGACCGCGAGTGGCGAAAAAGATACGCGCGTGGTGCTGAAATTGCCGCCGGTGCTGGCCCCGGTCAAATTGGCGGTGATGCCCCTGGTGAAAAAAGACGGCCTGCCTGAAAAAGCCCGCGAAATTATTGATGAGCTGAAATTTGATTTCAAGTGCCAGTACGACGAAAAAGACTCTATTGGTAAACGGTACCGCCGGCAGGATGCTATCGGTACACCTTTTTGTGTGACCATTGATCATCAGACCATCGAAGACCAGACGGTCACCATCCGCTACCGCGATACCATGGAGCAGGATCGTGTCGCTATTTCAGGTTTAAAAGAGATTATTTCATCACAAATCAGCTTTAAACAGCTGTTTGAAAAACTGAGATAAAAAAATCCGTCAACGATAAATCGGGCCGCTTAACCAGGTGTTGGGCGGCCTTTCTGTTTCCCGGCAGGCCAAATGAATTTGGGTGTTAAAACTCCCGTGACCCTTTTGGCTGTTTTCGGGTTCCGCGGCCTGCGCCCCCTTCTTGTTCTTTTGTCCGTTCGGGACATTGCTTTCAATTTGAAAGCCTAAATTGGTTAATGGCTTGCAATTTCATTTAAAATAGTCCGTAAATTGAAATTTTAATCGTCTTTTTGTATTTATAATGAGTTAGTATACAAATAAATGACATTCATATATTTTAAAAACATGTTGTAGAATATATGTCTTTCAAATTGAAATTCAAAGTCCATGTGCGATCTGTTTTAGGTATCAAAAAGCAATTTTTGATACCTAAAAACGATTTGGAGGCCATTTTAGCTTTCAAATTGAAAGTTGATTGTTTTTAACAAAAAAATATATTGCCTTTTGTCAGCTTTAAATCTCATTTCTGTTGCTACATTTGCTGCCGTAATCAATTACATGAACAATTAAATTTTAGTGTTATGAACAGAATGTATCGTTTAGTCAGCTTATTATTCGTTGCATTAGTAGCTATTTCCTCAGCCGGTTTTGCACGCCAGGGCGGAACCTTTGTTGATGATTATAAGATCTCCCCCAAAACAGATTTTGTTCCCGGAACAGATTTCCAGCAAAGTTGGAATATTACTTACGGTGATTCAAACCGTCCGGTTCAGGTTCTCTTTAAAGAGACAAAAAGCGGGCAGGAGTACATTGTAAGGACCAGTTACTTTGAAGTGAAGTATGTGAATTCTGACCGCGGTTTTGGCGTAAGGCCGCTGAAACTCGCAGAACAGCGCGTTCCTGCAGATCTGAATTTTAAGGTATTAAATGCGCAGCAGCTCAACAATCAGAAGATGATTAGCGGCAGTATGGTTTCAAGCGACCAGGTCCTGGAAATGATTGCCGGTTTTCTTCCGGAGTTGATTAATGATGAGTATAAGAATATCCTTAACTGATTATTAAACAGACATTTATTCGAAATACCGTCTCTTTGCAGGGACGGTTTTTTATTTTCAGATAATAATGAACAATACAATCAGAAGAATAAAAAGCATGAAGAGAATTAACTGGTTCCGGACAAACAGACCCAGCAAAATCAGAATTTCTACCTCTTCGCTCTCCGCCGAGTAGATTTCAATGTGTCCTTTATCCTTCGACAACAGTTCGTTGCTCTGGAAAATAATGATTTCCTGCCCGTTAAATTTCCAGGCCCAACGCGACTGCCAGAAATTTTTGATTTCCAATTCAAATCGTTTTCCGTTGATAATCAGGTCGCTTTTAGGGTTAAACAGGTTGATCATGATTGAACTCAGTAAGGCCTGATTGTTGGCATCCTGTATTTCGAGCTTGGAAAGGAAGAAATCGCGATTCATGATAAACCGGCGGCCGTTCAGCGTTGCCAGCGCATTCGAACTAAACATGTTATTCCAGTCAATTACTCCGATTTGTTCGTTCATTCTGGTAATAACCAACTTGCTTTTAAAAATACCTTTTGACCAAAGCAACTTTTCCATTTTTTCATTTTTCAACGTCCCTGCAATTTAGAAAAATTGCAGCAAAATGACAGTGACTTTTTCCCGGTCAACTGGCCGAAAAATGTTAAAATATTGTAATAGATTTTTTACTTGTTCACCAACGCTTTGGTCGACAGCAGGCCGCAAGCCGCGTAAATGTCCTGTCCGCGTGAAGCGCGAATGGTGGTGGTGATTCCTTTGGCTTCGAGGGCTGCTTTAAATTCCTGCAGGCTGTTTTCGTCGGTTCCCTGTAAAGGCGTGTCGGGTATGGGGTGAAAGCGGATCAGGTTGATGCGGCACTTAATTCCATCGAGCACGCGGGCCATTTCGCGTACATGCCGGGGAGTATCGTTCAGTCCGTGAAACACGATGTACTCGAAGGATACCCGTCGTTGACGGCCAAAATCCCAGTGGCGGATTTCGCGCAACACGTCATCCAGCGGGTAGGCAATTTCAACCGGCATTAGTTTTTGGCGCTCGTCGTGAAAAGGGGTATGCAGGCTGATGGCCAGGTGACAATCGCTCTCGTTCAGAAAACGCACCAGCCCCGGCACAATACCAATCGACGAAACCGTGATGCGGCGCGGGCTCATGGCAAATCCCCAGTCGCTGATCAGGATTTGGGTACTTTTCAGTACTTCGTCCAGGTTATCGAACGGCTCGCCCATTCCCATGTACACAATGTTGGTAATCTCATCCCACTCGGGGATATTGCGAATCTGGTTTACAATTTCGCCGGCAGTCAGTTGCCCCTGGAACCCTTGTTTGCCGGTCATACAAAACAGGCAGCCCATTTTGCATCCGACCTGTGACGACACGCAAACCGTTTTCCGGTCTTTATCAGGGATCATGGCTGTTTCGATGAATTTGTTTTGGACCGTCGGAAACAAATATTTTTTTGTCCCGTCAACGCTTTCCTGTACGCGGGTGGCGTCAATCAGGCCGAACGTGTAGTTCTCATTCAGTAATTTGCGTGCTTTTTTGGAGAGGTTGGTCATTTCTTCGATGGAAGACACCGGTTTTTTGTACAGCCAGTCGGTGATTTGTTTGGCTGTAAAACCGGGCAATCCCAGGTTTGTGCAAACATCCTGAAGTTCGGCCAACGTTTTTCCAAATAAAGCTTCTTTCGTCATCCTGTAAATTTTCGGTAAAATTAGAAATAAATTTCAGCAATGATGTTTTCGTAGGGGACTCCTTTTGCAATCAGTAAATCGCGGACCTCAACCACCATCAGCGCTTTACCGCACAGGTAGTATTCGGTAGCGGCCGGTAAACTTTCAAGGCTTTGCAGGTAGTCCGTCACCCTCCCGTAAAAAACATCGCACGATTGTTCGCGTGAGCAACAGCGTTGGTAGTTGCTGCCCATAGCCCAGTCCAGTTCATCTTCGAAATAAAACTGGTTGAGGTAACTTACCCCGTGTACCAGTGTTTTATTTTCGGACAGTCCTGATTGGAACATGCTGTAAAATGGAGCAATCCCGGTTCCCGCTGCAATCCACCAGGCCGGTTTTTTGCTTCCGGTAAAGCCACCGTAAGGTTGGGTGACCATCACCTGGTCTCCCGGTATTAAGGCGGCCAGTTTGGGCGTCAGGTAACCCCCTTCCTTTATGTTGAAAAGAATACGCAGTTCTTTTTCGCGGTTTCCGCTGCAAATACTGTAAATACGGGGTGGTTCCACGCGGTCGACCGCCAGCTTGACTACCTGTCCGGGCAAAAAGTCAAACCGCCTGTTTACGGACAACAGAAACACGCCCGGCGAAATTTCTTCGTTGCTCAACACGGTTTCTGTAAAAAGTTCGCGCTCTGTTTTTAGATATTCTCCGGCTTTGGCCATTTTATTAAATTTGTTTGTCCCATTAACGCAACGGGAATCGTTTTGTTTCGTCTTCATGAACGCTCGGTAATTTTCACTAATTTAGCCGGCCTAAACACTTGGATAAATGCAGTGTGTGGTCAGGTTTATCATGAAAATATTGAGTTGGGCGCTTTTGCTCCCGGTGTATTTTTATAAGTACGCGATTTCTCCCTTAACGCCGGCTTCATGCCGTCACGTGCCTTCCTGCTCGACCTATGCCGTTGAAGCGGTTAAAGTACATGGACCGTTTATCGGCTTTTGGCTGGCTACCCGTCGTATTTTGCGTTGTCATCCCTGGGGAACTCACGGCTACGACCCGGTCCCTCCTAAAGGGCAGATTCGGGTGAAAAAGCTTAAATTGAAAGAATAAACAAATTTCCCCGGATCTTTTAACCGGCAGAACAGCCAATTTTATTATTTCTTCATTCAACAAACAAATGCGTTCTTCGTTACATGAAGGGACAACGAAGTTTTTTATCTTTGAAATTAACACAACATGAAGTCATTTACGGATATGAAACAGATACTGATCTTTTTATTACTGATCGCGGCAGGATGCAGTCAGCGGACTCATTCTGAAAAACAGATTGTTACCGTGACTATTCTTCCGCAAAAATTTTTCGTTGAAAAAATTGCCGGCGATTTGGTCGAGGTGAACGTGTTGGTTCCGCCGGGCGCCAGTCCCGAACTGTATTCGCCCATGCCTTCGCAAATGAAGGAACTTGCCGGTTCGCTGGGCTGGTTCAGGATTGGCAAAATGGGTTTCGAAGAAAGCTGGATCAACAAAATCAGGCAATCGACCCCAACGCTGAAAATTTTCGACACATCGGTTCAGGCCGATTGGATTGCCGGCGAGACAGAGCAGCACGGCGATCATGTGCATTTGCATGGCATTGATCCGCATATCTGGGTGGCGCCGGATGAGGTGAAGAAAATTGTGACTGAAACGTACAAGGCTCTGCTCAACCTGTTTCCCGGGAAAGAGGAAGAGTTGACGGCTAATTACGATCTGTTTCTGAATGAAATTGAACAGCTTGATGCCGAGCTGAAACATAAATTTGACCGGCTTGAAAACCGGAAGTTCCTGATCTTTCATCCGGCATTGGCTTATTTGGCCAGGCAGTATCAACTGGAACAGGTATCGCTCGAAGTCGAAGGGAAGGAGCCTTCGCCGGGCCATCTGCGTTCGCTGATCGATCTGGCCAGAGCCGAAAATATCCGGGTGGTGTTTATCCAAAAAGAATCGAATGCCGAAAATGCCCGCCAACTGGCCCGCGAAATCGGAGGAGAGGTCATTCAGATTGACCCGCTGAGCGAACAGTGGGATGATCAATTGCGTGACCTGGCAGATAAAATTGTAGCAGCATCGGCAAAATGATCAAGTTGGTTGAAATAAAAGAGCTGAATGCCGGTTACGACGGGGAAGTGGTGCTGCGGGATGTGAATCTGGACATCAAACGCAACGACTTTCTCGGACTGATTGGCCCCAACGGCGGTGGGAAAACAACCCTGATTAAAGCATTGCTGGGGCTGGTAAAACCCATCCGGGGCGAGGTGATTTTCCATATCCCGGTTAGCCGGATTGGTTATTTGCCGCAAATCAATCGGATTGACAAGAGTTTCCCGATAAAGGTACTGGACGTTGTTCGTTCGGGAAAAACAGAAGGGCGCAACTTCAGCCTGTTTAAAAACAACAAAAAGGAAACGGCTTATGCCGAAGAGCTGTTGTCGGAGATGGGCGTTCTTCATCTCCGCGATAAAGCCATCGGCGAACTGTCGGGCGGACAAATGCAGCGCGTTTTTCTGTGCCGCTCGCTGATGAACAATCCGGAACTGCTGATCCTGGACGAACCGGACACTTATGTCGACAACCAGTTTGAGAGTGAGTTGTATGAAAAGCTGAAGGAACTGAATAAACGCATGGCCATTATGCTGGTTTCGCATGATGTGGGGACCATTTCGTTTTATGTGAAAACCATTGCCTGCGTGAATACTTACCTGCATTATCACCCCAGCAATATCATCAGCCGGGAACAGTTGGCCTCGTACAATTGCCCGCTTCAGATCATCACGCACGGAGAAATTCCGCACACCGTATTAAGTTTGCATGATAACCACGATCACCATGGGCACACTCATTGACCTGTTCTCTTACGATTTTTTTTTACACGCTTTCTGGGCTTCGTTGCTGGCGGCCGTTAGTTGCGGCATTGTAGGCACGTACATCGTTGCCCGGCGTATTGTATTCATCAGTGGCGGTATTACCCACGCTTCTTTTGGCGGAATCGGTATCGGCTACTACCTGGGCATGAACCCCTTGTTCGGGGCAGCAGTGTTCGCGGTGTTGTCGGGTTTGGGAATCCAGTTTTTTACGCAGAAAGGACGATTGCGCGAAGATTCGTCGATTGCCATCTGGTGGTCATTGGGGATGGCTGTAGGGATCATTTTTATCTATTTGGCTCCCGGTTATGCACCCAATCTGATGAGTTATTTGTTCGGAAGTATCCTGACGGTTTCAACCACGGAAATCTGGCTGATGGTCGGGCTTTCCGTTTTATTAATCGCCTTCTTTTTGCTGATGTACCGGGCCATTCTTTACGTATCGTTTGACGAGGAATTTGCCAAAACGACCGGTTTGCCTGTTGCCCTGATCAATTACCTGCTGATTAGCCTGATTGCCCTCACCATCGTGCTGAATATTCGCGTGGTGGGCATTATCCTGATTATGTCGTTGCTGACCCTGCCGCAGGCAACAGCGAATTTGTTTACCCACGACTTTAAGCGCATGATGTTGTTGTCGGTATCCTTTGCCTTTATTGGTGCTTTTGCCGGTCTGCTGTTCTCGTTTTTTGCCGATATTCCATCGGGTGCTTCCATTATTTTTACGCAGGTGGTGATTTTTGCGATCCTGAAATTGTTTGTTTCCCTGAAACGCAAACGAACACAGCATGGAGGATAACGAAATTTTGACCTGCCTGCACTGTGGAAAATCGTTTGAAAAAGGGAGCCTTCAGCGCGATTGCGGCAATTGCTTTGCCTGCACCGGCTGTGAGATCTATGTCTGTCCGAATTGCCGCGGGGAGATTGTTGCAAAACCCATGAAAAAGCCGGAACTAAAAAAATAACAGGCCTGATTGGCGCTGGCTGACTGTCGGTTTGGTGAAACACCCGGCCGAAAATGCAAGGCGTCGTTTCTGTTCGTCCCGGGAATGTTATCTTTGCAGAAAAAATACCTGATGACCCCAAGTCCCCGAATCACGATCTATACCGACGGCGCCGCCCGCGGAAACCCGGGCCCGGGAGGTTACGGCGTTGTACTGCTCTCCGGTCAGCACCGCAAAGAGCTTTCAGGCGGCTATGAACTGACGACAAACAACCGCATGGAACTGTTGGCTGTGATTGTCGGACTGGAAGCCCTGAAAGTAGAGAACAGCTTGGTTACCATTTATTCCGATTCGAAATACGTGGTTGATGCCGTTGAAAAACGTTGGCTGTGGGCCTGGGTGAAGAAACGGTTTAAAGGCAAGAAGAATGCCGATCTCTGGCAGCGTTTTCTGAAGATTTACGAGAAACACCAGGTGCGTTTTGTTTGGGTGAAGGGGCACGCCGATATTCCCGAAAACGAGCGTTGCGACCAGCTCGCCGTCGAATCATCGCTGGTCCCCGGGTTGCAAAAAGACTTGGGTTACCTGCAATCAAAGGATGAATAATTTTCCTGGTCGGCGGAGATTCGACCGGACTACTGTGAATAAATTGCATTATTTTTGCCCCAGTTATTAACCTGCTTGTATGGATCTGATATATCAACTCGGAATTCGGTTTTACACCCTGGTTGCCCGTTTAGCTGCCCCTTTTCACGAGAAAGCCCGTTTTTGGCACCGCGGGAGGCAGCTGACATTCCCTTACCTGCGTGAGCAGATTGACGGAACTTCTCCTGTTATCTGGGTACACTGCGCCTCGCTGGGTGAGTTTGAACAGGGACGCCCCTTGATTGAGGCCATTAAAAAGCAACAGCCCGGGTTTAAAATCCTGCTGACCTTCTTCTCTCCGTCGGGTTACGAAGTCCGGAAAAATTACAATCAGGCCGATTATATCTGTTATTTGCCTGCCGATACGCCGCGTAATGCCCGCCGTTTTGTTGAGTTGGTGCAGCCCCGCATGGTGTTTTTTATTAAGTATGAATTCTGGAAGAATTTCATCAGCGAGTTAAACCGGAAAAAGATTCCGCTGTACCTGGTTTCCGGAATCTTCAGGCCGGGGCAGTTATTCTTTAAAAAAGGAATCAGGGCGCGTTGGTACCGGGGGCTGTTGAAAGGAATTGAACATTTTTTTGTTCAAAACCAGCAATCGGCTGACTTGCTGGCCGGCATTGGATTTGAGAATTCGACTGTTACCGGCGATACCCGCTTTGACCGGGTGGCCGAGATTGCTGCAAACCGAAAAGACCTTCCGCTGGTGGAACAGTTTAAAGGCAATTCGAAATTGATTGTGGCCGGCAGTTCCTGGCAGCCCGACGAAGAAATCCTGGCCGAATACCTGAAGGTCAATAAGTCGGTGAAACTGGTTGTTGCCCCGCACGAGGTGAAAGAAACGAACATTAAACGGCTGCTTGGCCTGTTTCCCGAAAAGGCCGTCCGCTATTCTGAAGCTAAGGGCGATTTAAGTGAATACCGCATCCTGGTGATCGATTCCATTGGTATTTTATCCAGCATTTACCGCTATGCCGGGCTGGCGTATATCGGCGGTGGCTTTGGCGTGGGGATTCACAATACGCTGGAAGCAGCCATCTATAACATTCCGGTTATTTTTGGGCCCAATTACCTCCGGTTTCAGGAGGCTGTTGAACTCGTCCGGCGGGAGCTCGCTTTTCCGGTTGCCAACGCCGGCGAGCTGACAAGCCGGCTCGACCGGTTAATCTCCGACGAAAACCGGTTGGCTGAAATTGCCCGGGGATGCGAGCAATTTATGACCGAGAATATCGGCGCCACACAGCTTGTTTTGAGTAACGTGTTTGCCGGATAACGGGGTTTAATGACGTAATCCGGCTTGCTCGGGCCAGTTTTTTTGCTTGTTCCCTTTTTTTCTTTCTGTTGATTTTTCTGTTCACAACTTTTCAGAAAAAATTCATTTCGGTAAACTTTTTCGAATTATTAAAAACCTATTCTCCTGTCCATGAATCAACTAACATGTTTTAGTTGATAACTTTCAATGCTTTCAAAAAAAATAGTATTCCTTTTTTTTCATTCAGGTGGTATATTGCATGTAGCAAAATCAAGAAATTGGTACCTGTTTTTTGATCAAGCATACAATCACTTAACAAGACAACAGATTTTAATTTTTGGTATATGACTTTCAAAAATGCTGAAGTTGCCCAACAAACGGGCACAAAGACCTATTCTCAGGACGATGCCTTTAAGGAGACGTTGAAGTATTTCAAAGGAGACGATCTGGCCGCTCGTGTATGGTTAAATAAATACGCGTTAAAAGATTCGTACGGGAATATTTATGAATTGACCCCCGACGATATGCACAAACGTCTGGCAGGCGAGATTGCCAGAGTAGAGCAGAAGTATGAAAATCCGATGGAGGAGCAACTGATTTATCAGCTGTTGAAAGATTTCAGGTACATTGTTCCGCAAGGCGGTCCGATGACGGGTATCGGCAACGAGTTTCAAATTGCCTCCCTTTCCAATTGTTTTGTGGTTGGAAACGAAGGTAATTCTGATTCATACGGCGGTATCCTCAAGATTGATCAGGAACAGGTACAACTCATGAAAAGGCGCGGCGGTGTAGGACACGACCTGTCTCACATTCGCCCCAAAGGTTCGCCGGTTAAAAACTCGGCTTTAACCTCAACGGGGATTGTTCCGTTTATGGAGCGTTACTCCAACTCGACCCGTGAGGTGGCGCAGGATGGCCGCCGCGGCGCCCTGATGTTGTCGGTGTCGGTTAAACACCCCGATTCGGAAAAGTTTATCGACGCGAAACTGGAACAGGGAAAAGTAACAGGCGCCAATGTGTCGGTTAAAATCCACGATGATTTTATGAAGGCCGTTGAAAGTGGTGTTCCTTACCGGCAGCAATATCCGATTCAGTCGGACAATCCGGTGTATCAGAAAGAAATTAACGCGGACGGACTGTGGAAAAAAATTGTACATAACGCCTGGAAATCGGCTGAACCCGGCATTCTTTTCTGGGATACGATCATTAAAGAATCGGTTCCTGATTGCTATGCCGATCTGGGCTACCGCACCGTTTCAACCAATCCCTGCGGCGAAATTCCGCTTTGCCCGTACGATAGCTGCCGTTTGTTGGCGCTTAACCTGTATTCGTATGTTGAAAAGCCGTTTACCGCGGAGGCCAAATTCAACTTCGCCAAATTTAAAAAGCATGTCGGATACGCTCAGCGCCTGATGGATGACATCATTGACCTGGAACTGGAAAAAATTGATGCCATTATCGCTAAAATTGATGCCGACCCGGAAGGGGACGAAATTAAACATACCGAGCGTCAGCTTTGGGAAAAAATTCAAACCAAAGCGCGCGAAGGCCGTCGTACCGGTGTTGGTATTACCGCCGAGGGCGATATGCTTGCCGCTTTGGGTTTACGCTACGGAACGGATGTAGCGACCGATTTTAGCGAAGAAATTCATAAAACACTGGCCGTTGAAGCTTACCGTTCGTCGGTGAACATGGCTAAGGAACGCGGGGCGTTTACCATTTACAATGCCGATCGTGAAAAAAATAACCCGATGATCAACCGGCTCCGCAAGGAAGACGAAGCCTTGTACCAGGACATGGTCAAATACGGCCGCCGTAACATTGCCCTCTTGACTATTGCGCCAACCGGAACCACCAGTTTGATGACCCAAACGACTTCGGGTATCGAACCTGTGTTTATGCCGGTGTACAAGCGCCGCCGCAAAGTAAACCCGAACGACAAGGATGTCAGGATTGATTTTGTGGATGAAGTCGGCGACAGCTGGGAAGAATACATTGTTTTTCACCATAAGTTTCTGACCTGGATGGAAGCCAACGGCCTGAATAAAAACAAACGTTACAGCGAAGAGGAACTGGACGAACTGGTCAGGAAGTCGCCCTATTATAAAGCTACCTCAAACGACGTGGACTGGCTGAACAAAGTGAGGATGCAGGGACGAATCCAGAAATGGGTCGACCACTCCATCAGCGTGACCATCAACCTGCCGGCCGACGCCGAAGAAGAACTGGTTGGACGCCTGTATTTCGAAGCCTGGAAAAGCGGCTGTAAAGGCGTAACGGTATACCGTGACGGTTCGCGCTCGGGAGTACTGATTTCAAACAAAGAAGAAAAGAAAAAGGAATCTTCTGCTTTCCCCACAAAACGCCCGGAAGAGCTGGAAGCCGATGTGGTCCGTTTTCAGAATAACAAAGATAAATGGGTGGCCTTTATCGGCTTAATCGAGGATCAGCCCTATGAAATTTTTACCGGTTTGCAGGATGATGAAGACGGAATTTTGCTGCCCCGTTCGGTGACACACGGAAAGATCATTAAAAACCGCGACGAAAACGGAAACTCCAGGTACGATTTTCAATATACCAACAAACACGGGTATAAAACCACTATCGAAGGTTTGTCATATAAATTTAACCCGGTATTTTGGAATTATGCCAAATTGATCTCAGGTGTTTTACGACATGGCATGCCCATCCACAAAGTGGTGGATACGGTGACCAGCCTGCAATTGGACAACGAAACCATTAACAGCTGGAAAGCCGGTGTAGCGCGCGCCCTCAAGAAATACATCCCCAATGGGACCCTGGCCGAAGGCGCCACTTGCGGCGAGTGCGGATCGAAAAACGTGATCTACCAGGAAGGCTGTTTAACCTGTCCCGACTGCGGATCATCGAAATGCGGATAATCAATCCCGGTGATCATGAAAAGAGGCTGTTCGTGCGAACAGCTTCTTTTTTTATGATTAGCCAATAAGATTAAACTGCTGCATCAGGTATTTGAGAAGTAAAAGGACAACGATCAGGGCTGCTAAACCCAAAAAGGTCAGGGTAATATCGCCGATCTTTTTCTTGGGTTGTTGTTCCGGTATTTGATTGATTTCTTCCATTTTGCAATAAATTAAATTTTAACTTGATAACCGGGGATACCTGCGCCCGATTTGAGGACAGAACGATGGTCTGGCTCCCCGGGAAACCAGACTCTCAACATATCAATCAATTGCACGGAAGCTAACGACGCAAGGCGTGTCCCCGGATAAACACAGGAACAGGCGCCTCATGATCAATCAGATAGAGGGTTAAACGAATATCATTCCGGAAACAAAAGTTGCGTGGGACCAGCCTGCTGGCGTGTACCGACAGGAATTGAAACCTGAGGTTGGCGGCAATGGTTTCCACTCCGGTGTTTTCATTGCCGAGCAGGAACAAAGGTAATCGTTCCGGTGCCTGGATGGCCGACAGATCCTCCGCCCTAAGCGAAGGCGCTGCAGTGTCCTGGCAGTCCCGACCGTTTACAGCGAAGGCCCTCCCGGCAGGAAGTAAGCAGCAAACGATCAGCATCAATAAGAATATCCGGAGTAACTGTTTCATTGTAAATAACCTGGCTGCAAAGATAAGAAGAGAACTGTTGGAAAGGATTTTCGGCCGATATTTATTTTCCGGTTTAACTACCAAAATTAACCTTTGGTCTGCTTTGTCCGACAGCCCGTCAGGTTAAAATTTCAGGGACGATGAGCCCGTCGTACTTTTGGCCTAAAATCGGTTTAACAACAAAATGCTACGAAATGATGAAAACTATGAAAACAAGTGTGAAGCAGAAACTGTTTCTGGCAGCAGGAGCCTTTGGCTTTTTAGTGAATGTGGCTCATGGCCAGTCCGAAATAATTTCGGCAAAACTGCCCCAATCGGATTTACAAAGGCGTGCAGAACACCAATACCAGGTTGAAACCGTGTACAGAAACCACGATATCTACGGAAATTTCGGCGGGAAACTGAAGATATGGGGGAAATACACCTCCGGTTTGGATGGCGGGAACGTTCGCTGGGATGATGTATACATCTGCCGTTCTTCTCATTACTCCGATGTGCTCCCGGCCAGCGAATCACTCGCTTTTATCAATGGTTTTAGTTACAATTATGAGCAGAATATACTGGCCCCGGAGTTTTTTGCCAACTTCCCGCTCAATTCAGTTGAAGCTAAAAACCTGGTTTGGGACATGGCCGGCATGGAGTTTTTTGCCTGGGGCCATACCGATTCGCTGAAGCTGAATGTGCCGTATCATGCCCTGAATGCCAACGGGCCTGTGGACCTGGCCGGTCACGGATTTTTTGATAACCGCGACATTGTACTCTGCTGGAAAGGCATCACTCAAAAGGATGGCGAACAACTGGCTGTTGTCGATTTTCGCACGCTGAATAACCCGCTTGAAGTGCAGGTTGACTTCGGTGAACGGCAATTGCAGACGAAAGGACGAAGCCATTACTGGGGAACCATCTGGCTATCGGTTGAGCAAAACTGTATCGACCGGATTGAGTTGTTTGAAGACGTGGTGCTGGAGATGGGTTGGAACGATCAGGCTGAAAAGCAGTTGATTGATGTGCTTCGTGAGATGAAGGTCACAAAAATTGATTAATTTTCAACCATGAAACCCGAAGCCACCTCTATGAATGCCCGGACGATCCAATACCACCTGTGGATCGTTATCGCTTCGTTCGCTTTTACCCTGGTGTTTGAGTTTTTCACGAAGCGGGCGTTCTTTAGTCATTTGTTCGTTTCCATCTTTATTCTGCTGTTGGTCCAGCTGGAACTTTTTATATGGCTGGGACAGCGTATGTTTAGCCGTCTGACTTATTTTACGGTGAAGGAGTTTGTGAACCGGATCCTGTTGCAACTGCTTAAATTTTACTTGCTGGTTTTGCTGATCAGTTTTTTCCTGTTTGTCGCGATTGGGCTTGTTTCTTCGTTACTGAATGACCATAACCCGTTTGAGTTTATCCGGAGCATTCCCCGGAACGAATTGAAAGGTTTCGGGATTGGCTCGGGGATTGGCCTGCTGTGCGGGAGTATCTTCTTCTTTATCACACAACTGATCCATGCGATAAACCAGGTACAAAGGCTGCATGAGGAGAAACTGGCTTACCAATACCAGACCCTGAAGAACCAGGTGGATCCCCACTTTCTGTTTAACAGCCTGAATACGCTTTCGTCGCTGGTGCATACCGATGCTGAACTGGCTGATCAGTTTATTCAAAAGCTGGCGTCGACTTACCGTTATATCCTCGACCATAACCAAAATAACCTGGTTCCGGTAGGCGATGAACTGGATTTTGTAAAAGCATATTTTTACCTGCACCAGTTACGGGGAAAGGATAAATTCAGGCTCGAAATTGATGCCCGGATTCCGGCAGATACGCAGGTGTTGCCTGTTTCGTTGCAGTTGCTGGTTGAGAATGCGCTGAAACACAATGCCGCTACCCGGGAACAACCGCTCTTTATTCGCATTGAGGCCGGCGAGCCTGGCTACCTGACGGTGAGTAACAACAAGCAAACGATGCAGGCGCTGGCCAATCCACCCATACGGGCTTGAGTAACCTGGGCGAACGGGTTCGTCAGATCTGCGGGAGCGACCTGGTTATTCAGGAAACATTCGATTACTTTAAGGTAAAATTACCAGTTGTTCTGAAAAAATGAAGGTATTGATTATCGAAGATGAAGAACCGGCCGTTGTCAGGCTGAAAAAACTGCTGGACGGGCTGGACGATCCGGTTGAAGTGTTGGATTGTCTGGAGTCGGTGAGCCAGTCGGCCGCCTGGTTGGCCGCAAACCCCGCTCCCGAACTGGTTTTTATGGATATTCGACTGGCCGATGGGCTGAGCTTCGAGATTTTCGACCTGGTACAAGTAAATGCGCCTGTGATTTTTACCACCGCCTATAACGAGTATGCTCTGAAAGCCTTCAAGGTAAACAGCATCGATTACTTGCTAAAGCCGGTTAACCCGGCCGAGTTGCAGAGCGCGGTAAACAAGTATAAAACATGGGTGGCCCGTCCCGGCACATTTGTTCCCGCTTTTCAGGAAAACATGCAAAAGCTGTTGTCTCATTTTGCGGGTTTGTATAAAACGCGTTTTTTTATCAAAGTAGGACAACGCTACCGCTCGGTTCCTGTTCACGAAACCGAGAGCTTTTTTGTGCAGGAGAAAAGCAGCTTTATGCGGACCACCGACGGCAAAACCCTTGGCATCGATTATTCGCTCGACCAACTGGCCGGCTTGCTCGACCCGGAGCTTTTTTTCCGGGTGAACCGTAATTTTCTGGTCAACATCAACTGCATCAGCGAGGTGCTGATTTATTCAGGTAGCCGCCTGAAGTTGAAGCTCCGGTCGGGCAATTACCCCGAAACCATTCTGGTAAGCCGCGACAAAGTAAGCCCTTTTAAACGGTGGATGGACCGTTGATTCGTCTCAAAGGAAAACGCGGTGTTGTCTACCCCGCCAACGGCCAGGTGAAAAAAATCCAAACGACACCTTCAGGCTACAGCTGGCAGCCGGTGTTTTCAAGCCGGAAAGGAAAGCTCTTGCCGGGGATTGAATCGCCGCTCTTTAAATTGATTTCAAATTAACCCGACAGTAAGATTTATTACATAAAGTTTTGTAAATTGGGGAGCGAAAAAGAACAGGTTAATCTGTTGAATTAAGAACCAACCACCGGATTGATTTAAACTGGAAATGGGATTAAACAATCAACCGTATGACAATCAGAACTTTTTGGATACTATTGTTGAAGATTCTCGGGATATGGCTTATTCTAAGTGGTTTGACCGTGATCCCGCAATTTTTGAGTTTTTTTACATTTTTAGGGGACAATCAGCTGGATAACCTCATCGGGATAATCTATATTTTAGTGTTGATACTGTTGACCATCGGATTATATTTTGTTGTTTTGAAGTTATTTGTTTTCAACTCAACCTGGATTATTGATAAGTTAAAGTTAGACAAAGGCTTCCCGGAAGAAACGATTAATTTGAATGTGACAATGGGATTAACCATTGCTACGATTGTGATTGGCGGACTTATATTCGTGGATGCTTTGCCGATGTTATGCAAACAGATCTTCACTTTTTTTCAGCAAAAAACTGTTTTTAGCGAAGACCCGCAGTTTGGCTGGATGATCTTCTATTTCGTTAAAACAATGATTGGATACCTGTTGATGACCAATAGCAGGTATGTGGTGGGTTATATTCACAAAAATGCCGATGATAATCAGGCATAGGCTGAAAAATGCCAGGCAAGAACAGGATACCGGGTAGTTTGCAGGATTTGTGGATGGCCGGTCATCCGTTGAGTTAAGGAGACTTCCTGTATACCCCGCCTCCTGACAGGCATCGTGTTACAGCTAAATCATAAAACTCGAATTACTTTGCGATAAATTGAACATTAATAATATTTAAACTTTTAAGTTGAAGAAACTACCAATATGAAAAAATCTGCAATTATTTTATCTATTGTTTGCCTGAGTTTTGGATTCTTTTCATGCAAGGATGATGAGAAGGACTTTGAAACAATCGTCGATAAAGAAAGTATTGCTCAAAGTCTTCAACTGTTCATCGATAAGAATAATATCAGAGATGCTTTTGTGTATGAATCAAAATGGAATGACGATCAAAAAACGTATGAATGGGTATTATATAGTCATCTGTCAGCCGAATTCGAAATGATAGGATCAATAATAAGGGCAGGAAGTATTTATTATAATCTCGAATATCTTCAGAAGTTCAATTTGTTTGGCTCAACAATTATGCGTCTATACTTTAAAGTTGATCAATAAGGAAAACTCGATTGCATAGCAAACAGGAATTCGGGTGGTGGGTCGCACCGGTCTGGAAGTTCCGTGAATTTTTATACCTTAGATTTTATATTTTTATTTGAGGTGAAACTAAAGGAAGCCAATATTCCGTCAGAGAATCAATTTTTTCGAAACAGGAAATGGTTTATTTTAATATTTTGCAACCTTTAGATTTCATTTTCCCCGTTTTGTGTAATAAACGGGACAAATGGATACGGACCGGAATTAATCATTCCCTTCATCTCTCTTCCGGGAGGGCCGAAGGGGCTTATACCATACACGATGACGACAAAAAGAAACTGGGAAACCATTAAAGGATACGAAGATATTTTCTTCGATTATTACGATGGGATAGGCAAAATTACCATCAACCGCGAGCGTTACCGTAATGCGTTTCGTCCGACTACGGTGAACGAAATCAGCGATGCTTTGCGGATTTGCCGCGAGGATCAGCATATCAATGTGGTGGTACTGACCGGCGCGGGCGATAAGGCATTTTGTGCCGGTGGCGACCAAACAGTGAAAGGCAAAGGCGGTTACATCGATAAAGATGGAATTCCGCGCCTGAACATTCTGGAAGTTCAAAAGCAGATCCGCAGTATGCCCAAACCGGTGATAGCGATGGTAAACGGCTATGCCATCGGTGGAGGCCATGTGCTGCATGTGGTGTGCGATATCAGTATTGCCAGCGAAAATGCCATTTTTGGGCAAACCGGACCCAAGGTGGGAAGTTTCGATGCCGGCTTGGGTTCGTCGTACCTGGCCAGCATTGTGGGGCAGAAGAAAGCGCGAGAAATCTGGTTTATGTGCCGGCAGTATTCGGCACAGGAAGCCTTGGAAATGGGTCTGGTGAACAAAGTGGTACCCTTTGATCAGCTGGAAGACGAGGTGGTAGCCTGGGCGCAAAAAATACAGGAGCACAGTCCGCTGGCCCTGCGTATGTTAAAACTGGGACTGAATGCCGAATTGGACGGCCAAATCGGGATTCAGGAGTTTGCCGGGAATGCCACCCTTCTGTACTACCTCACGGAGGAAGCACAGGAAGGAAAACACGCTTTCCTCGAAAAACGCAAGCCGGATTTTAAAAAATTTCCGAAATTCCCGTAGCGTCAGGTTTTTGCTTTAAACTTTAAAAATGGCAACACCCAAAAGTTGGATAAAAGCAGCCCGGCCGCGAACCCTCCCACTTGCTCTGTCGGGCATATTGATGGGATGCGGGCTGGCTTGGTTTTACGGGGCTATCAATGCGCTGGTAAGTGGGCTGGCCGTCGTTACTGCAACGCTGATTCAGGTGTTTTCGAACTTTGCCAACGACTATGGCGACAGCCAAAAAGGAACCGACAACGAACGCCGGTTAGGTCCGACGCGTACCGTACAAAGCGGCGAAATCACTCCTGCAGAAATCAAAGCAGGCATGACGGTCATTGGCAGCCTAAGCCTGTTGGTTGGCGTGTGGCTGGTTTACGAGGGAGTATGGTTTTTCTCGGAAACAGCTTTTTTTAGCTTTCTCGGTCTCGGTTTTTTGTCGCTGACTGCTGCTTACTTTTATACCGCGGGAAAGAGATCATATGGCTATGTTGGCCTGGGCGATCTGGCGGTTTTTCTGTTTTTCGGACTGCTGCCGGTATTGGGCGTTTTCTTTTTGAATGCAAACTACCTGGAACCGGAGGTGATTTTGCCGGCCATCAGTATGGGATTTCTCAGTACCGGAGTGCTAAACCTCAATAATATGCGCGATATCGACAACGATCAGCAGTCGGGGAAAATGACCCTGGCAGTCCGAATTGGCCAACGAAACAGCCGGATTTATCACACGAGTCTGATTTTGTGGGCCTGGGTGGCTGTTGCTATTTTCACGTTTCGTCAGCAGGAGTCGGCCTGGCAATGGTTGTTTTTGCTCACGCTGCCGCTGTTTTTGCGCGACCTGGTGAATATTTTTCGCATTACCGATGCCCGGCAACTCGACCCCTTTCTGAAACGCCTGGCCCTGTCGACACTGGCCTTTACCCTGCTGTTTTGTTTGGGACTTATTCTTTCCGGAAGATGATTGCCCGCCACCTAAAATACGAACTTCAGTTTAAGCAGCCTGCCGGTACTTCCCGGGGAGTATACAACAGCCGTCCGGTGTGGTACCTGTTTCTCGAAGAAAACGGGAAAACAGGTATTGGCGAATGCGCCCCGCTTCCCGGCCTGAGTAAAGAAACGCAGGAACAGGTGGAACAGGTCTTGGCTGAAATTTGCAATGATCCGTTTCGGTTTATCGGGCAACCAACGCTGTTAAACGAAATTTCTTCCGTTCGTTTTGGCCTGGAAATGGCCTGGCTCGATTTACAAAACGGCGGGAAACAACTGCTTTTCCCGTCGGGTTTTACGCTTGGGAAACAAGGTATTCCCATCAACGGGCTAATCTGGATGGGTGAAACAGCGCACATGCAGCAACAAATTGAAAGTAAACTGAAGGCCGGTTACCGGTGTATTAAACTGAAGATCGGCGCCATTGACTTTGAGCAGGAACTGAAGCTGTTGCAGCTTATTCGCGATCGATACAGCGCCGGTGTGATTACCTTACGGGTGGATGCCAACGGGGCCTTCAAACCAGGGGAGGCGCCGGAAAAGCTGGAACGTCTGGCCTTGCTGGGCATCCACTCCATTGAGCAGCCAGTTGCTGCGGGGCAGTGGGAGCAAATGGCCGGTTTGTGTTGTAAAACGCCTGTCCCTGTTGCGCTGGATGAGGAGTTGATCGGGATCAGCAAATGGGAAGAGAAAGAGCGCCTGCTGGATACCATTCGCCCGCAGTTTATCGTACTGAAACCGAGCCTGCACGGCGGTTTTTCCGGCTGCGACGAGTGGATTGAGCTGGCTGAAAACCGCCACATCGGGTGGTGGATCACGTCTTACCTCGAATCAGATATTGGCCTGAATGCCATTGCCCAATGGACCTTTACCAAACAGGTTAAAATGCACCAGGGACTGGGGACCGGGCAGTTATTTACGAATAACATCGAATCGCCGCTCGAAATCAGGGGGGAGTTTCTTTGCTACCGTCCCGAAAAACGGTTTGATTTTCCGAATGAGTTTAATGTTTGGTAAAAATCACCTTAAAAATGAAATGAACCTTTTTCCACACGATATTAAATTGAACGGGCAGCTGTTCCCGGTAGCGGAACTCCTTCGGCAAAAGAGGGCAGAAAGCGACTGGGAACGGGAATGGATTGATTTTTTGTCCGAATGGTACAACGGGAAAGATTTTATCGCGGTGAATACCTCGGGAAGTACCGGGGCGCCCAAGGCCATCCGCCTGAAGAAAGAATTTGTGGCCGCCAGCGCCCGGCGCACAATCAGCTATTTCGGACTAAATGAAAACGACCCGGTTTTGCACTGCCTGCCCGCGCGTTACATTGCCGGCAAACTGATGGTGGTGCGGGCGTTGATTGGTAAACTGGATATGCACCTGCTTGATCCGTCGGCCGACTTCGCAATTCTCCGTCATCCCGAACTTTTTACGCGATCTGCGATGCCTTTCAAATTCGCCGCAATGGTTATCAACCAGGTGGATAAACTCTGGAACTTGCCGGATTGGAACCTGGAATTTCTCCTGCTTGGAGGTTCTGCGATCCCTTCAGGCCTGGAAGAAAAACTGCAACGGGTTAAAACCCGGTGTTTCTCCAGCTATGCGATGACCGAAACGGCCACTCACGTAGCCCTGCGAAAACTTAACGGCGAGGGGGCTGACGGCTTTTACCATTGTTTGGATGAAATCCGGGTGAGTTTGTCGGACGAGGCTTGTCTGCAAATTTTGATGCCGGGTTTGGATCAGGCTTTTCTTCAAACCACCGACCTGGCCGAACTGAAAGATGACAAAACCTTCAGAATACTTGGACGGGCCGACCATGTGATCATTTCGGGAGGCATCAAGTTTTCGCCCGAAGAATTGGAAAAGAAGCTGGAGCCATTCATTTCAGAACCCTTTGTTATTTCATCGCTTCCACACGAGACGCTGGGGCGACAACTTATTTTGGTGGTTGAGGGAGCCGAAAGCAAGGACTCAATTGCGCGGTTGCAAGCTATTTGCAGTCATCAGCTTGATAAATACGAGCGTCCACGCGACATCAGGATGCTGAACGAGTTGCCGAGAACCCCCAATGGGAAGATTAACCGGAAAGCTGTTTTTGCCGACTGACCTTCCGGGTTTACCTCATTCCACTTTGTAGTTAAAGAAACTGTTATCGTCATTCCCCACCAGCAGGTTAAAATACGGGTTGCCCTTGCTTAAAAAACCAATACTGAAATCGGTATTTCCCTGCAAGGGGAAGCCATCGTACAGATCGCCGTTGGTGCTGACCAGGTAAACCCGGTTTTCGTCGGCGCAAACCACCCCGATCTTTTTATTGTTTGACGCGAAGGTGTAGATGTTGGGTTTTCCCGAAATCGGGGCGTTAAATTTCCGATCAAAGAGCTTTTTCCCCTGATCGGTATAGGCCGAAAGTTTATTGTCGTCGGCAATCACAAAGTCAGTCTTTCCGTTTCCGGTCAGGTCTTCGGCTTCAAAATAATGGTTTTTGCCGAAGCTGCCCAGATTTCGGGTCGCCGATTTCCCGTCGAAGTACTGCAGGCGGACAAGTCCTTTGATGTCGGTTGTTACCAGGGCAGGGGTATTTCCGTTTGCCAGGTAAATGTTGTTCCCGGAGTGTTCAAAGTTGTCGCTGGTTTTGACGCGGATATTTCCCTGCCGGTCGAAAATGTAGGTTTTGTGTTTGTCGGCGCAAACCAGGTAATCTTTTCCGTCGACTCGGAAATGTTGCATGGGATTTTCCACCAGGCCGTCGGTTTTTTCGGGATTCCAGCCGGTAACGGTTTTTCCTTCGCGGTCGTAGCAAAGTAGCTGTTTGCTTTCGGAAGCAACAAAGAAACGGTAATTCCGGTTATTGTCGTAGTCGAACACGGCCACGCCGTTGCTTGCAGGCGACCGGAAGACAACCGGGAATTTGGCTACATTGTTCCCGTTGCGGTCAATCAGGTACAGTTTTTCTTTTGTATTGAACAGGTATTGCAGTTTGCCGTTCCTGAAGTAATCTACCTGGTGAACGTTCCCCATGATTTTGTCCGAAAGCCGAATCTTCCATACAATGACCCCCTCTTTGTTGATGAGGTAAAGGTTGTTTTTATTGTCCTGAACAATAACCTCTTTATTTCGCAGGTCGTTGTGATTGTCGACCAGCTGTGGTTTTATGGCGATGGTGCTGTCGAGCTTGCTTTTCCATACGGTTTGAGGTTCTTCTTTTAAAACCGGATCGTATTTCAGGTATATATTATTCAGAAATTCGCCCGAATTAGGGGCAAACTGCCAACTGAAGGCATAAAATTTACGCGTTGCCTGCTCGTTATTTTGGACGGCAGCGCCGGTTTCTTTTCTCAGGTAATAGTTCTTCAGGTGAAAAGCCCTCGAAAAGTTCAGGTAGAAGCAGACGCTGGAGCGCGATGTCATTTGTTGGCTGAATTTCTGAAAATACTGGTCTTTTTTCAGGGTCGACGAAAGGACCAGGTCGTGAAGGTAATTCCGGAGAGCGGCAGCGTTATCGGCGAAAATCAGGTAATTGTCGTAAAAACAAAGATACCTGGTTTCGGCTGCAGCAAAGGCTTGTCCAAAAATCAGCTCGGGCAGGTTGGCAAAAGGAAATTCATAAATAATAAAGTTTAGGTCGTTCTGGATCTGGTAGTTGCTTTGCATTTGCTGCAAGGTTTTGTTTTGGGCTCTGGCATAATTTTCAAGCATCGGGACCAGTTTCTCGCGGGCAATACTTTGTCCTTTTACACTGGCAATGAAAAAGCGGTTCGACGCCGGTTCGTTTTGGGTCACCTGCCCAAAGGCGATGGCATATTCACCTCCTGCAAACTCTTTAAACATCGGCAAAAACGGCGTTTTACTGTACCGTTCCAGCTCTTTCAACCTGGTTTCGCGGGTATAGTAGCTGCCTTGTTTTTTCAGATATTCTTCAAAATCATCCTGAAACCGGTTAAAATCAGTCAGGCTGAAGTTCAGGAACAGGCTGATGTTCGACGAAAGAACCTCGTCGATGGTAAAACGTCCGGCTTCCTGTTTTCTGAAAATATTCAGGTAATTGTCGTTGATGGGATCCGAAACGCTAAAGCCGCTCAGCAACAGGTCCGATTTGTTGAGCTTCACGTCCAGCTCGGTCCAGTCGGCAAAGTTCGAAAACTGGTTAAGCGTTTTTCTGAAGTCCGGGGCCACAAGCTGATCCAACAGTTGGGTGATTCGCTTATGATTGATAAAAAGGTTGAAATCGGAACTGCTGCTGACGGTATTGTACAGGTTTCTGAACTGTTCCTGGTCGAGCAGGGTTTCGACCGAAAGTTGGCGGATGGCTTCTTCCACCAGCAGGGTATAACGGCTAAACAGGAAAATTCCTTTTTCTTCAGCAAAATGAAACTCATTTTTCCCCGACCGGAACTGGTACACGGTGGTATGGTCGTAAACGCGTTTGGTTAATGTTCCGGAATGATTCCGGGCCAGATCTTCAAAAAAATCAATCAGATTCGATTTTTCCGACTTGCTCCTCAGGCTCATCACCAGGAGGCTTCCCACCTGGTTTTTGCCTTCGGGGCTGAGCGCGACCAGCATCGATTTGTTGCCGACCGCTCTTTTCAGTTGTTCATTTTCGGTGAGCAGGGACTCCAGTTCGCTGATTTCGTTCCAGAATGTTTGAAATTCGGCAACCGACCTCAGTTCAACCAGGACCGGATTGTCGCTCTTCAGCGTTTTGATCAGTGTTTTCAGACCGGGAACTTCAATAATCAAGGGCGTTTTGGCCGGAATTGCCTGAAAAGCATCATTTTCGGAATAACTTTCGTTTCGGTTGGCCACAAAAAACCAAACAACCCCGATTAATGTCAGGGCAATCAGGATAACCGGAAAAATGAATTTACGCATAAGACCTGTTTTGCTTCAAAAATAGTAAGATTATCAGGTTTGATGAATGTATCAGGATACAGTTTTTTCAGGAAGTTATCAGCCCTAAGCGGTTGATAATCCCCGGATTTATCCTCGTTGTTTTACTTCGCTGGCCGCGACAACTTTGTACAGTTTGTCTGATCGTCGGATTTTTTGTGTGAGACGTACCGAAAACAAATCGCCTTTCCGGGCCTCCGGTACCGGCTCAAGCTTCACGCGGATTTCTTCCACTTCGGCTTCCACCACGCCGGTTGTCGGGCCGGTAACCAGTATTTTGTCGCCAACTTTCAGACTGCCTGCCTCCATCCTGAACTCGGCCACCTGGATGTTGGGGAAATAATTCATCCCTTTGCCCAGGTATACTTTGCGTTCGGTGGCCAGCGACCCGTAGTTTTTGCTCCATTCGCCCAGGCGTTGCCCCAGGTAATAGCCATCCCAGAAACCACGGTTAAATACGGTGCTGAGGCGGCGGTCCCAGTCTTCAATTTTTTTATCGGTAAATTCCCCGTCAAAATAGGCATCCACGGCTTCGCGGTAACATTCCACCACTGTTTTTACATATTCGGGTGAACGGGCGCGCCCTTCAATTTTGAGTACCGAAACACCGGCATCGAGTAGTTTATTCAGGAAATGAATGGTCTTCAGGTCTTTGGGCGACATGATGTACTCGTTGTCGATTTCGAGTTCGGCGCCGGTCTCCTGGTCAATGACCGTGTAGGCGCGGCGGCAGGTTTGCATGCAACTGCCCCGGTTGGCCGACGAGTTCATCTCGTGCAGGCTCAGGTAACATTTACCCGATACGGCCATGCACAACGCACCGTGTACAAACATTTCGAGTTGCACCGGCTCGCCTTTTGGTCCGCGTATATTTTGTTCGCTGATTTGTTTGCTGATTTCCCATACCCGGCCCAGGTTCATTTCGCGGGCCAGGACGACAACATCGGCATATTGGGCGTAAAATTTTACCGCTTCGGTGTTGGTCACGTTAAGCTGGGTCGAAATATGAACCTCCACCCCAACCGAACGGGCATACAAAATGGCCGAAATATCGCTGGCAATAATGGCCGAAATACCGGCTTCTTTGGCGGCATCGATCACCCGGTGCAGCTTGTCGAGCTCGGTATCGAAAATGATGGTATTGACTGTCAGGTAGGTTTTTACCCCGTTTTTATGCGCTTTTTCAGCAATATTTCTCAGGTCGTCGAGGGTGAAATTATTCGATGAACGGGCCCGCATATTGAGCTGTTCCACCCCAAAATAAACCGACCCGGCGCCCGCCTGGATGGCAGCAGCCAACGATTCGTACGAACCCACCGGGGCCATAATCTCAACTTTTCTTCTCTCCATACCGGTTTAACTATCCGGGGCAAAATTACATTAATTTGGCGATCTGCCAATTTTGACGTAGCGGGAGCCGGGGAAAGGCTTGGTAAATATTGAGTGACTGTTTAAAAATTTCCCGGAGGGAAAATATATGGGTAGAAAGTTAGTCACCCAGCAGTACATTTTGTCCGGCAGTTGCCGGACAAGAGAACACCTAATCATTGTTTTTCTACCCATATTTTGTTCCTAACGGAACGATAAAATTAAATTTAAACAGTTTCTGAAATTGTATGACAAAAAATTGACAAAAAATTTTTGCTTTAGCAGGATTGCAAATCCTGGATTACAAGGGACCGGATAACAGATCCGGTCCAGCCACGTTAACCAGCTTTGGGTGCAAATCAGGAGGAGCAGGTTGAAATATTAATTTACAATTTTGAAAAGATTAACTTATAATCTTGAAAATATTAACCTGTGATTTCCAAAATATTAACTTATAATTTTGGAAAGATGAAGTTATCATTGTTCATTTTTTAAAACCTGCCAGGTTTCATAGAAGGAGCAGAGGGTAATAACATTGTAAAATGAGCTGCAAACTCAGGATAGCAAGCTTCCCGTTCCCGCTTCGCTCAAACGACAGGGGAGAATATATTTTCAAATCAGAATATAAAAGCGGCAGGGTTTACCTTTCCCGGCGGGAACCAAACTTATTGCGTCAGGGTAAACCGGAAGCTTACCCCGAAATTGGTGGTTGCCGTGGGGAAAGCCTGCGAGGTGAACGGGTTGTTAATCAGTTTGTCGTAGTACACCCGAAGCTGGAAGCGGTCGCTCAACATATAGTCGGCGGTCGTTTTAATGGTAACCGCTTTTTGTCCGGCCGTTAACTGGTCTTCGTTCTCCGTTAATTTGCGCAGCAGGGTCTTGTTTTTCCGGAACGACACATCGGCCCGGATATTCAGATCGTTTGAGTAAGCCTTTTGCGAGTTTTTGGTTTTTATGATCAGGTCCATCTTCTGAAAACGGTAACCAAAACCCAATGAAAGTTCATTGCTAAGCACTTCGGTCAGTTGGTTGTTGGCGAAGTTCAGGGTTAAGTTACGCATCCGTTTCACCTCCACGCGGGTCGACATTTCGTTCAGCCAGTTTACGTCGACGTTGATCAGCGGGCTGAACTGTTCGGTGATGCTGACCGAATTAATATCGTACTGGCTCACAAAATTGCCGTTAAACTGGTTGGTGATGTAGCTGAATCCGTCGTCGTAAACCTGGTCGTTATAACTCAGGTTGGTGATGTAAGAACCGATATTGTATGATGAACGGTAGGAATGGTTCAGGTTGACTGATCTGGCCATCTTGTTCAGTCCCTTGATGTTGGAGACCACGCCATCGTAGGTCACCCGCCAGTTCGGACGCATGTGCCAAATCGAGGGGAATGGTTCCAGGGAAACCTTCTCCGGCGATTGGCCGGTGTAGGCCGCTATAAACGAGGGAATTAATACTTCCTGCGAAGTCGGTCCGTAGCCTACCGGGTAGCCGTTTGTTTCGTTCACCATCTCCGGGTCGTATCCTTCCGAAGGATTGGGTACGCGCCGGGCGGCCAGCCTCCGGGCAATCACGATCCGGTTATCGAGCATTTCCCGGTAAGCGTCTGACTCTTCCACTTCGGCGCCTCCCATTTTGCTGAAAGCGGTGCTCCAGGTATTTACCGACATGGTGAAGTTTCCCCTGATGGTGCGGTTTGTGGCATTGAAAAGGCCGGTGCTGCCGTTGTACAGGTAGTATTCGCTGGTATTTTCGGAGAAAGACCGGTTGGCCGACAGGTCGATCCGAAGAAAGGGTATCGGTTCTATATTGGCCCGTATGGTGAAGGTCTCGTTACGGCTCATCACGTAGGGCGCGTTTAGCGTGGTATCTCTGGTGATCCAGCCTTTCAGCGCGGCATCGCGGGCAAAATTTTTGTCCTGCCATCCGAGCAGGAAGGGCAGTCCCGGGGCAGTGCTTGCAGCTACATCGCCAAACATTACCGGGTCGGGGTGGTAATTCCCCGATCCAAAAATGCTGGGCTCGGGCATAAACCCGGGCAATACCGTTCCTCCCGAGCTGGAATAGGTGACGGCGAGAGTTTTCAGGCTCATCAGGGTACGCGCGGTGTACAACGACACGGTATAAAGAAGGCTGTTCTCCAGGGTTTGCTTGCCTTTAATGTCTATCTTAGCTCCCTCCAGGTCGATTCGCGGTGTAAATTTGATGTGATTTTCATCAACAACATCAACCACCCCGTTAACCCGTTGTCCGCGATCGTTCAGCACGGTTACCTGCACATCCCTGGTTTTTAGGCGGTGTTCGATCAGGTTCGGGCTATTCCCTTTAAGGCTTAGCTTGTCTTTCGAAAATTCCACTTCCCTCACCCGGACGTTTGAAGCGGCCGCAGCTTGCTCGGCAGCCCTGGTCCGGCTTCCTGAACTCCGCGTGGCCGCAGATGTACTCACAAATTTTTGATTGACTTCTTTCAGGAACGGCACTTTGTTATACAGGTTCAGCATGGATAACTGCCCGTTCCCCTGGATCACGCGCGAGTTTTCGGCAATGTTTCCCAACTCCATGCTTTCGTCGGTGATGGAGCCGGCCCGCCAGTCGTACATGGCCTGATAACGGGCATTCATGGTGACCCAGTTGAAAAACTGGATCTTATTGATGGGCACCTGGTACGACGCATTAATCACATGATGATAAAGCACCGGACGTCCCAGGTGTAACAGGTTGGTCAGGATCGAATCTTTTTTCATCTGGTAATCGTCGTCTTCGCGGTTCATACGTCCTTCCGGCTCATCAATCCGGGCTGTTCCCTGCGATGAAAAGTCAATCTTCAGCGAACGGGTCAGCGTGTGACGCAGATCGAAGTTGCGCCTCCACAAAAATTCTTTTTCAACGGTCAGCGGAATGATCAGGTTCGGGTTGGAGATATTCCGGGTTTGCACTTCCTTGTAATACCGGTAAAGCTCGTTCCGGTACGAGATCTGGGTGGGCATCAGGTAAAAGTTGAAGTCCCGCACCAGGCGCAGGGTATTTCCTTTTAATACCTTCGAGTTTTTAAAGGGCTCGTAGATTTTCGGGCGATTGTTGAAGTTATAACTTAACACCGTCCGGTAGTTTTTCTCCAGGCTGTATTCGGTGTTTACATCCCGTTCTTTTTCCTGGTTATAGGCGAAGGTGCCGGAGAAGTTTGCCGGGTCGTAAAGCCGGGGCTTCCCCGATTTGTTAACCTTGTCGACCTTGACGTTGTTGAGGACGATGCTTTTCCGGCTGGTATAATCCTGGGCCATTCGTTTGATCGAATCCCTTTCTGACGACGAACCTGCCCGGCTGAGCGCTTCAGTCATTTCAATATCCGGGTCAAGCGGGTTATATTTCGGGTTGCTGATGCTTTTTGAAACACCCACATAAAGCGGGATTTTCACCTGCGCCTGTTTGGGAAAGAAACGTCCCAGTTCGAAGTTCGAGGAAATATCGTATTCGGTGAGGTCGTCCATCGCTCGTTCCAGGGCGCTTTGTTCAATACTTCCGAAGCCAACAGACCGGTGGCGCCCGGCGACAACAACCGACCCGAAATCGGCCAGTCTGGTGGAAACGCGCATGTTTGCCGCCCATCCGCCTTCGTCTTCCAGTTCGCTCAGGCGAAGCTCGTTGGCCCACACTTCAACGGTTTTTGGGCCGGGGTTAAATTCGGTTGTCTTTTTATGACGGATACCCATCATCATGACTTCGATGTTCCCCAGGTTGGGATTTCCTTTTATTTTTACCCGGTTTTTATTGTTGTTCCAGTCTTCGTGGACCACCTCGAAGACATCGCTGGTCCGGATGGTTGATCCGGCCTCCCGCATGGCATCGTTCCGCGACAGTTTGGCCCCGGTAAACAGGGATAGCGGGATGTTGATGCGGTTCTGGTCGGGCCAAACCGCGTATCGGTCGGCCTCGATATTTTTGTTGTAAATTCCCGGGGCAGTCAGTTTTAAGGGCAACTCATACTCGTAATAGTTATTGCTGTAATCCGATCCCAGGCGGATGAAAAAGTACATTTCATCATCATTCAGCGGGTAATTCTCGATGGCCTCGGCGTGTACTTCCAGCTTCAGGCGTTTGTATTGTCTGAAGTCGAGGTAAATATTTTTATACGCGGCCCGGGAGTCGCCTTGTTCCAGGTCGTAGGTGCGCAATACAAGCGACTGTTCGTTTAACTGGAGCAACTGTGCATTTGAAGGGTCAATCACCCGGTCGATTCCCGGAGGAAGCACATAGTTAACCGGTTTCCGGTCGCTGTTTTCCTCAATATTGACAACCGACACGTCGAATTCGGTATTCATATCGGGGATATCATTCAACTCTTCCAGCTCGCCGGTATAACGGCGCCAGTCTGCCCGTACCAGTTCAAGTGTGGCAAAACGCAATACCACCGGATCGGCGAACTGGTGCAGGAACATACGCATAAAACGAATGGAACTGAAGTTAGAGATTCCGCCAATCACCTGGTCGGGCTTGGTTACCGGAATCTTAAACTGGTACCAGTTGACTTCCCCGATTGTTCCGTTGGCCAGTTCTACCCGGGCCGTCCGGACATCGGAGATGTAATTATTCCCGACAGCCATGTCTTCGCGGCGGATACTGACCCGGTACTGGTAGTAACGTTCATACTCGTTCAGGGTGCCGTCGCCGTTAATATCTTCTACATCCGGCAAGGTGTAAGCGGCCGTGGGGTAGGTTTCGGGCGACCGTGAAGCGGGGACCGAGTTGCCTTCGACCCCGTTGTATTTTTTGTACCGCTCCAGAATGCTCAGTTCCTGCTGGTCGTAATCGGAACCCCGGTAATAATGATAGTTGTCTCCCGACGGGTCGGCCGTAAACTCGGCCAGGACATTCTGGTCCAGGATGTTTTGCACCGACTGCAGGTACCCGCTGTAAAATTCCCGTTCATCATCATCGCTTAAGCCGTCGAAACCCACATCCTGTCTGACGATAATGTTCGGGTCGGTGACAAAACTGTTGGTGATTTGTGTTTTGGTGGATACTTGTCCCCAGATGGTCGGATCGACATTCGACGCCAGGTCTGTTTCGGGAAGACCATGTTCGAACGATTTGCGCGAATCTTTCAGGATATCTTCCGACACATCGCCCAGGTTGAAATATAAATCGCCGCCCTGATGAACGGAAAAAGTGTCGTTGACAAAGGGGTCCATCATCCAGAATTCGATGTATTCGATGTTGGCTGTTTCAAAGTCGGTTGTTTCGATTTTTCGCATGATCCCTCCCCAGCGCGATTCGGGTTGGCGCAAGGTCCCGTCGGGATTTAAACCGGCCGAGTATGCCGTTGGCTGGCTGTCGAAATTGTAAGGCCCGCGCTCTTCGGGATAATAAGCCACGTCGAAGACCGAAATGTTGGTTGGTACGCCAATCTCGGTATCTTTATCCGGAAAAATTTCTTTTTGAAAAACTTCGCGCACCAGGTGGTTCGACTGCTGGTTTTTGTCCTGCCTGATATGGGCCGGTGTTTGAGACGTATTTCGGAGGAAGAGGGGGTCGATCACGTACCAGGCCAGTTTGGCCCTGTTGAAGCCGTATGCCAGGTCGTCGTCGGTGTCGGCCTCCGGGAAGAGGCTCTGCTTTTGCGGCGTACTGGCTGTTACCCAGGATTGGCGTGTCCTTAGGTCGATGGATGTTTGGGTCGATTCAAAATCGTCGATATAAACGGTCGATTTGGTCACACTCGATTCGCCTACCACCAGCTTGGCCACTTCGGCTTCAACAGCCACGGTTGAAATTTCTTTGGTTTCGATGAAGGGAAGCTTGTCAACCAGGCGGGTTAAAAAGCCCGACTGGGTTGAGTAGGTCGCGTCGAGCCCGAAAATGGCATTGGAAATCGGATCGTCGCCATAGTTCACTTTCTGGGTGAGCGGCCGTTCGTTCATGTAAAGCAAGGTGGCCCCGAGGTTAAACTTATCCGAGAACGCATAATTGGCATGGGTTCCCAGCAAGGTTTTTCGCTGAACGGAAAACAGATCTTCGCTTTCGGTGGAGATTTGCAGCGCAGCCCCGGATTCGAGATAAGCCTGGTTGATGATTTTTACCCTTCCCAGCGTGTAATCCACGGTATAGTCAATGTTTTCAACCAACACGATCCCGCCGGATGTTACTTTCACCGAGCCCTGCGCCAGGTTTACCGTGCCCAGCGAGATTTCGGAGCTGGATGAACCGGTATAACTTCCTTTCAGGATAAACTTGTTGTGTTCCGCATCTTGTTCTGCAACGGTTTTGGTTGAGTCGTAAAGCGACTGGTAGGTGTATTTGTTGGCAAAGAAACTGTTGTTTATCGAGTCGCGCAGGTAACTGCCGAAGGGTTCGACCGCCGGAAAAATAATACGCCCGGTGGTTGAGTTTACCGTTACATTTTCAATAAAGTCGAATACCCCGTTGCTCCCCGGGTCCAGTTGCGAGTTCAGGTTATCCAGGTTCAGCACGTTCAGCAGGATGTGTCCCTGGAGGTTTGAGCCGGGCAGGTAATTGACATAGGTCCCCGTAGAATCGTTCTGATACAACACATCCAGAATAAAGCCGTCGCTGCTTAGCTCGTAGGCATTCAGGTTGTAAATGTTTTTCATCATCAGTTTCCAGGTGGGCAGCCTGGGCGACAGGTTGGTCCCTTTCAGCAGCTTCAGCACCAGGGTTTGCGGGGCTTCAACCCCGTCGGACGAGAATTCGCCCACCTGGAAAGTTTGCCCGTTGGCGGTATAGTTGAAGGCTACCGCCAGCACCTCGTCGGCATTTAGCGCCGAGTTGAGCGAGATATAGCCCAGATTCAGGTTGACCGTGTACTCCGATTCATTCAGTTTCCGTGCCTGTTCAATTTTTTCAAAATCCTGCCCGCCAATAAAATTAGAGGACGACAGCGGGGAGAGTGTCCTCGAAATCTGGGAAACGACCCGGATGTCGCTGTAAGTGGTTGTCATTTCCTGGTACAGCCCGTTCGCCTGGTTGTAGGGATAAATATTTTCGGGGTAAGGCTGGCCGCCGGGATCGCGAAAATCGGTAACCTGGTTGTAAATATTTGACGTATGTTCGCCCAGGTCCATCAGGGCGAGGATATTACGCGCTTCGTTATAATTTCCGGATTTATTGGTTACCCAAACTTCAATTTTATTGATGGTAACTGACGAAAGGACCACCGGCAGTTTTCGTAAAGCCTCGTCGTAATGATCGCGGAAGTAATGCGATAAAAAGAAGTGCCGGTTGGCGTCGTAATCGGAAGCCCTGATCTGAAAAGAGGTTTTTTGTGCGCCACCCTGGGTTTCCACCACCTTTGTTTCCCCTTTGCTTTGCGAGAAGATGGTGGTCAGGTTGAGTTTACCAAACTGCATCTCGGTTTTCACCCCGAACAGGTTGGTGGCGCCGGTAATCAACGAACCGTTCAGCGGCAGTGAAACATTCCCGGCTTCAATCCGCTTGATAATTTCGTCTTCGTCGCCGGTATATTCCAGGTTCATTTTATTTTCGTAATCAAAAGTCGCTTCGGTGTTGTAGTTTACCCGCATTTTCATTTTTTCGCCAATATTTCCGGCAACGTTCATCTGGATTTTTTGGTCAAAATCAAACGAGGGGGTTTTTCGTAAACGTTCGGGTATCGAAGGGTTTTCGGTCGAATTCATTTGGTATCCGAAGCTGACTTCGACATAACCCTGCGGACGGATATCGATCGTATTTCCGCCGAAAATCCGGCTGAAAGCTTCTCCTTCAATCATTAAGCGGGGAATGGTTCCTCCCTGGTTCTCCATGCTGAGTTGGTTGGAACGTTTTCGCCAGTAGTTGCGGATTGAGTTTTCAAAATCATACTTCACATAATCCTGCAAGGACATGGCTTTGGGAAGCCGGTAGTTAAAATCACCGATTTTTTCATAAAAAATATACTCTCCCGTCACGGGATCGTAAACAACTTCGGTTTTTATGTTCGAAGGTTTTTTCAGGAAAAGATTGGAGCTGTCTTTTTGGTCGTACTCATATTCTTTCGCGTCGCTGAAGGGATACGGAAGCGTATAATTTTCGTTGCTTTGTACCGTATCCGGCTGACTATCCGGCTTGGATTCAGAAACGACAGATCTGTTGGCCGGCCCCGAAGACCAACCCATAGCAATGATCCCTGAAAGTACAAAAAAGAGCAGTGTATATCTCAAGTCCGTTTTCAATACCGCATTTTTTCAACTGTCAAAGGCTTTTCAAGGCCATCTTTATCATTTGTTCTACGGTGAGTTCCGGATTTGCTTTTTGAATATTATCCAATTCTTTTTCAATACTTTTCCTCGCAAATCCAAGCATCACTAAAGCTGATAACGCTTCATCGCGAATTGTATTGTTTGCCGATGGTATTAAAATTTGATCGCTGGCCGGGCTTTTGCCTATTTTGTCTTTTAAATCGATGATTACCCGCTGGGCGGTTTTGGCGCCGATCCCTTTGATGCTTTTCAGTAAATTGACATTTTCGGTGAGGATGGCATTCCTGATTTCATCGGGTGAAAGCGACGAAAGCATCATCATCGCGGTATTTGAACCAATTCCGCTGACCGAAATCAGCAAGCGGAACAACTCCCGTTCGCCAGTCTGCGCGAAGCCGTATAGTAAATGGGCATCTTCGCGAACCACCTGGTGAACATACAGCAGGGTGTGTTCTTTCCCGTTAATGGACGAGTAGGTATTCAGCGAGATATGGATGAAATAACCCACGGAGCCGGCTTCGATCACGGCGTGGGCAGGTGTCAGCCCTGCTATTTTTCCATAGATGTATTCAAACATGGTTTTGTTGATTAAATAGCCGGTTCTTCATCTTCAAAACTAACGCTTTCGTCTACCTGGTTGGGGTTGATTTCGTACTTCTTCAGCGGGTTCCTGCTGATTTCTTTGTACAACTGGCGGCTGTTGTACACGTCGATGGCCAGGTAAAGCGCTTCGCGGAAAGACTCGGGCGACGCTTTTCCTTCGCCGGCAATATCAAAGGCCGTTCCGTGTGCCGGCGAGGTACGGATCACCGGTAAGCCGGCGGTATAATTCACGCCCCGTTCAAACGAAATCACTTTAAAGGGTGTCAGGCCCTGGTCGTGGTACATGGCCAGGATTGCATCAAATTTGGTGTAGTCGCCCGAACCGAAGAAGCCGTCGGAAGGGTAGGGGCCAATGGCTAAAATACCTTCTGTTTTGGCTTTTTCAATAGCCGGGATGATGATATCTTTCTCTTCGGAACCCAGCAAACCTCCGTCGCCGGCGTGCGGGTTGAGGCCCAGCACCGCAATGCGTGGTTTTTTGATGCTGAAATCCTGTTCCAGCGAGCTCGAAATGATCCGCAGTTTATTCAGGATCGCCTCGGTGGTAATCAGTTTGGTTACATTACCCAATGGCACATGGGTGGTCACCACCCCGATCTTCATCATTTCGCTGACCATCAGCATCAGGTAGTTGTTCGTCTCGAACTGTTCGGCCAAAAATTCGGTATGGCCCGGGAAATTGAATTTGTCGCTTTGGATGTTGTCTTTACTGATGGGCGCCGTCACCAGGGCGTCAATTTGTCCTTGTTTCAGGTCGGTTACAGCTGCGTCTAAAGCCATATAAGACGCTTCGCCGGCCACATCCGAAATTTTTCCCAGTTCAACACGAACGTTATCGTCAATGCAGTTGATGATGTTGGCTTTACGCGAATCGGCTTCGCCTGCATGCCGGATGCTGTGGAAATTGAAACTTTCCATGTTCAGCGCCTTCCGGTGGTAAGCGGCAACTTTGGGCGATCCGTATACGATTGGGGTACACATTTCCAGGATGCGCGGGTCGCTCAGCGTTTTCATGATGACCTCGTAACCAATCCCATTGATGTCGCCCTGTGAAATCCCGATTTTTATTTTGTTTCTGCTCATGTTGTGTTTTCTATTGATGAAATTTGCATTAAAAGCGCCCGGTATTTCTACCTGATATCTGTCGCGTAAATTTAAATTATAAATCGGCTTTATCAAAACTGATTTTCTTTATCATTGTAATCAGTAAGAAACATAAACTGCCTGGTTATGAAAAAACGAATTTTCCTTTCCGTTATCTTCCTTGTTTTGATTGTCGGCGGATTGTACCTGAACCAGCTGATGCCTGTCATTACAGGCTATGCCGCCAAAAACCTGGCGTCGGGTGTTTTTGTAGCCGGGCGGACGCAGGAGGCGATGGAGGCGGAGGACCTCAATTTTTCGGTGATTAAATACACCGCCAATACGGTCGACTTTGAAAAGAAAGAAGTGGTCAGCCGTTTTTTGTGGGGAAAATCGAAAGCGGTTTACATCGACGGTTACGGATGTACCCTGGTGGCTGATTACCCGGAAGAAGCAATCAGGTCGCGTAGTTACCCGCAGGTTGTGCCCTTACCCGAGAACCCCGATACCATTGACTGGCCAATGGGGAATGTGGTCGCCGATTCGGTTCCCCGGGGAATTAATCCGGACAAACTGCAAGAGGCCGTCAACAAAGTGATGTCTGATACCATCCCCTACAAAGGGACTTTTGCGCTGATGGTGGTGTACCGGGGACAACCGGTTGCCGAGGCGTACCGGGACGACTTTGCGCCCGAAAGCCGGTTCTTAAGCTGGTCGATGGCAAAAAGTTTCACCAATGCCCTGATTGGCCTGCGGGTGAAAGAAGGACAGCTCCGGTTGGACCAACCCCTGGATTTTGACGACCGGGAACCTGATCAGCAAAAGGATATTGTGCTGAACAACCTGCTTCAAATGAACAGCGGCCTGGAGTGGAACGAAAATTACGGGAATTTGTCTGATGTAACGATCATGTTGCATAAAGCGGGAGATATGGGCATTTACGCTGCCCGCAAACCGGCGGCTTTTCCGGCCGGTTCGGTTTGGTTGTACTCTTCAGGAACAAGCAACCTGGCCAGTTTAATTTTACGCCGGTCATTTCCCGACGACGAGGCTTATTACCGCTTCCCGCGCGAAGCCCTGTTCAATAAAACCGGGATGAAAAGTGTTGTTTTTGAGCTCGACGCTTCCGGTACATTTGTGGGCTCGTCGTATCTGTATGCCACCATGCGCGATTATGCCCGCTTTGGATTGCTCTATCTGAACCGGGGAAACTGGCTGGGCGAACAATTATTGCCCGAAGGCTGGGTCGATTATACCGTGCAGCCGGCAGAAGGATCGGACGGGCAGTACGGGGCGTTTTTCTGGCTTAACCGGTCGGGCGACCAGCCGGATGCACCGGAGGACACTTATATGTGTAAGGGGCACGACGGTCAGTTCATCTTCATTATTCCTTCGAAAGAGCTGATTGTGGTGCGTACCGGTTTCTCGAAAAAAGGCGAATTTGATACCAACCTGATGCTGAAGGAAATTCTGGCCAGCCTGGATAACTAACCGGACGATGATAAAAAAACGGAAGTGCATGAGATCCTTAGCATTTCTGATCTTTTCAGGCTCGCGCACTTCCGTTTTTTTCTGCCCCGCTTAAATATACTGAGGCCCTTTTTGCAGTTTTACATCATTCACAAACTGACGGATTTGCTGTTCGTCTTCCATTCGGCAAACCAGCAGGACGTTGTTCGATTCCACCACAATATACCCGTTCAGTCCCTGCAACACCGCAATTTTATCATCCGGCAGGTTAACGATGCAGTTTTGCGAATTGTAAAGCATCACATTCCCGCCGCTGACCGAGTTGGCGTCGTCGTCTTTTTCTTTATTCTCGTACAGCGAGCCCCAGGTTCCCAGGTCGCTCCACCCGAAATCGGCGCAAAGCACGTAAACATTATTCGCTTTTTCCATAATCCCGTAATCGATCGAGATATTCTGGCACTCGGAATAGGTTTTATTGATAAAGTGGACTTCGTCGTCTGTCCCGAAAAGTTTTTCACCTTTCCGGAATAATCCGGCAATGTCGGGAAGGTGGCTGTCAAATGCGTCCAGGATGCTTTTCAACGACCAGATGAATATCCCCGAATTCCAGAAAAACTCGCCGCTCTCCAGAAAAATCCGGGCCATCTCGAGGTTTGGTTTTTCGGTGAAGGTTTTTACTTTATAGAGGTTATCGGTATTTTTGTATGGCAGCCTGGATTCGGTCTGGATGTAGCCGTAACCGGTTTCAGGACGGTTTGGTTTTATCCCCAGGGTAAGCAGGGCGTCGTTTTCTCCGGCAAATTCAAGTCCGCGCCTGACGATTGACAAAAACTCTTCTTCTTTAATAATTAAGTGATCGGAGGGGGCCACAATAACGTTGGCATCGGGATTGATCGTTTTTATCCTGCTGCACGCGTAGGCAATACAGGGAGCGGTGTTTCGCCTCAGGGGCTCAAGTAAGACCTGGTCTTCCGATAATTCAGGCAGCTGGCTTAAAACCAGTTCCTTATAATCCACGCTGGTGACGATGAAAAAATTTTCTGCCGGGCAGATTTTTTTTAAACGGTCGAAGGTCATTTGGATGAATGTGCGACCGGTTCCGAGGATGTCCAGAAATTGTTTCGGCATGGCGCTTTTGCTCAATGGCCAAAATCTGCTGCCTACTCCTCCGGCCATGATCACACAATAATTGTTTTTCATAGGATGCTGTTTTTGAACTTTGCCGTCAAAGATACCTATTTTGACAATGATAAATGAACAGATTCGACCGGTTTCATAACATGCCGGAGCCGTAAGATTGAAATCGGCGTTTTGGCGGCTGAAATCTTTTCTGATTATTTGTACCTTTATCCGGGAGTACGGGTTTAAATCAGGAGCAGGATCTGCCCGAAAACCGCGGTACGTTTTTGTTGATACAAGTACGAAGCCATTAACTAATTTTTTGTTTGATGAAATTCTTTTTTCACACAGGCCGGTATTTCTCACTCTTGGGCCGGGTTTTCTCGAGGCCGGAACGTTCGCGGATCTACCTGCGTAAGCTTTTTTTCGAAATAGAAACCCTGGGCATTGATTCGGTTGGGATCGTGGTGATTATTTCCGTTTTTATGGGAGGGATCATTACCCTGCAACTGGCTTATAACATGTCGAGCCCGCTGCTTCCCACTTACCTGGTGGGACTGGGAAACCGGGATACGCTGATCCTGGAATTTTCGTCAACCGTCATGGCCCTGATCATGGCCGGAAAGATCGGCTCCAACATCTCGTCGGAGATTGGCAGCATGCGGGTTACCGAACAGATTGATTCGCTCGAAATTATGGGGGTTAATTCAGCCGGTTATCTGATACTGCCGAAAATTGTCGCCGTGGTTCTTATGCTTCCGTTCCTGTATATACTCAGCGTATTTTTTGGACTGCTGGGCGGATTAATTGTCGGGCCGACGGTGGGAGCGGTTACCGCGCCTGATTATATCAACGGGATCCAGTACCTCTTTGTGCCCTACTATGTTTATTTTTCGCTGATCAAAACCCTCTTTTTTGGTTTTTTGGTTGCCTCGGTCCCGGCTTATTTTGGATATTATGTCGAAGGGGGCGCCCTGGAAGTTGGCGCGGCCAGTACCCGCGCCGTGGTAAATACCACCGTCCTGGTTTTGGTATTCGACTTAGTGTTAACTCAATTACTATTCCGATGATCCGCGTTGAAAATCTGACAAAAATATTTGACGGGAAACCTGTTTTGAAAGGTATCTCCAAAGAATTCCATAAAGGAAAAACCAACCTGATTATTGGACGCAGCGGTTCAGGGAAAACAGTTTTGCTGAAGTCGATTGTTGGGCTGCATGAAATTGACGAGGGCGGCATCTATTACGACGAGCGTAACTTTACCGGTATGAAGGTGAATGAACGGAAGAAACTTCGCCAGGAGATGGGGATGGTGTTCCAGGGAGGCGCTTTGTTTGATTCGCTGACCGTTGAGGAGAATGTACGTTTCCCGCTCGATATGTTTACCTTACAGGGTACAGCCGAAAAACAAAAACGGATCGAATTCTGCCTCGAACGGGTGAATATCAGCAAAGATGCGCACCGCTTGTCGCCATCGGAAATTTCGGGGGGGATGAAAAAACGCGTGGCCATTGCCCGGGCTATTGCCCTGAATCCCCACTACCTTTTTTGCGACGAGCCCAACTCGGGCCTCGACCCCGAAACGGCGATCCTGATTGATGAGCTGATTCATGAAATTACCGTCGATTTTGACATTACGACCATCATCAATACCCACGATATGAACTCGGTGATGGAAATCGGCGACAACATCCTGTTCATCAGCGATGGCGAGATGTGCTGGGAAGGTACAAAAACCGAAATTCTGTATTCCGATAACCGGAAACTACAGGAGTTTGTTTTTGCCAACCGGCAATACAAAGAGATCAGGGACCGTAAAATCGGCGACGATAAAACTTAACCTTTGGGCGACAAAGTAATTACCGGCACGATCATTTCTTCCATCGAAATTCCTCCGTGCTGAAAGGTGTCGCGGTAATATTGCACGTAATAGTTATAGTTGTTCGGGTAAGCAAAAAAGTCGTTGTTCAGGGCAAAAATAAATTTCGAACTGACATTTCTGCCGGGTAAATAGGCTTTTTCGGGTTGCGGAATTTCAAAAACCTGCTTCGGGTTGTAATTCAGGTTTCGCCCGAGTTTGTAGCGCAGGTTGGTAACCGTTTCCCGGTCGCCGATCACCTTTACGGCATTATCGACCCGGATGGTGCCGTGGTCGGTGGTCAACACCACTTTGATTTTATTCTCCGACAGGCTTTTCAGCAATTCCAGCAACGAGGAATGGTTAAACCAGCTCCGGGTCAGCGAACGATAGGCTTTTTCGTCGCTGGCCAGTTCGCGCATCATTTCCATTTCGGTGCGCGCGTGCGACATCATGTCCACAAAGTTGAATACCATGACCGACAGGTCGTGCTGGAGGATACTCCCGAGGTTATCGATCAGTTTTTTCCCGGTTTTTAACGACGATACCTTTTCGAAGTAAAGCTTTTCTTTTCGTCCCAACCGGCTCAGCTGGGTTTGCAGCAGTTCTTTCTCGTGCATGTTCTTATTGCCTTCATTGTCGTCTTCTTCCCAATATTGCGGGAAAATACGGGAAATTTCGGAAGGCATCAGTCCTGCGAAAATGGCATTGCGCGCATACATGGTGGCCGTAGGTAAAATGCTGTAATAGAGCTCTTCTTCTTCGCTCACAAAATACTGGTTCATCACCGGGCTCAAGGCCCTGAACTGATCGTAGCGCAGGTTATCAATCACCAGCACGAAAACTTTATCTTTTTTATCCAGCAAGGGGAAAACCTTGTGCCGGAACAAATCAGGCGACATGAGCGGACGTTCGTTCAGGTCTTTTTGAAACCATGACAGGTAGTTATTTTTGATGTAGCGGGCAAAGGTATTGTTGGCCTCGTTTTTTTGCATTTTAAGCACTTCGTCCATTGCCGAATCTTCAGAGCCGGCCAGTTCGAGTTCCCAGAAAACAAGTTTCCGGTACACCTCTTTCCAGTCGTTAAAGTTGAGTTGTTCGTTCAGCCGCATCCCGATCTTTGAGAACTCGCTCTGGTAGTCGGAGTTGGTTTTCCGGGTAACCAGCTCACGTTGATCGACGTTCTTTTTAATCGACAGCAGGATTTGTTTCGGGTTCACGGGCTTAATCAGGAAATCGGCCATTTTTGAGCCGATGGCCTGGTCCATAATGTCTTCTTCCTCGCTCTTGGTAATCATCACTACCGGTACATTGGGGGCAACCGCCTTGATGCTGTTCAGGGTTTGAAGCCCGGTCATTCCCGGCATATTTTCGTCCAGAAAAATAATGTCGAAATGGCTGTCGCGCACCAGGTCAATGGCATCGGAGCCGTTTGTGGCGGTTGTCACTTCATAGCCTTTTTGTTCTAAAAAAATGATATGGGCGCGTAAAATATCAATCTCATCGTCGGTCCAAAGTATACGGATTTTCTTCATATGGTCACTATTTGTTTAAAATAACACAAAACAGAAAGGAATAAGTATGCTTTTAACAAACATTAACGTGTCAGGGAGCCAGATAGTAGTTCCGGTAGAGTTGCATGTAGCCGTTAATATCTTTGGTGTCGAGAAGAATGCGGTAGTTCTCAGCGGAGATAATAAAGTTCCGGTAATTCACTTCGGCCAACGGACCGTAAACGCCGGCGTTTCGCACGATGGCCCGCAGGTAAGCCATTGCAGTGTCTTTGTTATCGAACTGACTGATCCGGAAGATGATCTGCTTTTCATCCAGCCTGACCTCCTGGATGGACAGGCCCGGCGACGCGTAATTTTGCAGGTTGAACAGGCTGATGGCCTCTTTCAGGTTTTCGCGGTCAATTCCTTCCGACGGAACCAGGAGGAGAAAGTCGTGTTCGCCGCTCAGGTCGGTATTGAAGGCCGCCTGCGGTTCTGATTTTCCGGGCGTTGCCGGCGCCTCAACTGTTGGCCTGACAACCGGACGTTCTGCCGGTTTATCTTCGTTAAAAGCTCCGCTGATATAATATTCGCGGAAGAAATTCATATAATCTTCGATCTTGCCGTTCGCGATCAGCTTTTCGAGGTTCTCATCCGAAATAATAAAATTCCGGTAACTTCGTGTTTCCAGTTCGTCGAATAAACTGCGGGTGGTTATAACCTGCCTGAAATAGGGCATCGCCTGACTGATATTTCCCGGCGATTTGATTACCAGCAGGCGGTAGTTTCCAAACGAACGTTCCGTTGCCGACAGGTTTAGATCGGCGAAGTTTGTCCGGTTGAAGGAGTTAAAGGCAGCGACCAGGCGGCGTGTGCTGAAGGCGGCATCGTTGACGGCGATCACAAAATTCTGTGCCGCTTCGCGGTTCCGGCTGAATGCGGCCGTTCCGGTTTCGGGTTTAACCACCACGAAGGTCCCTTTTTCCTGCTGGCGCGTTTCTTCTTCCAGCGCTTTGGCCATCAGCTCTTCGGGTTCGGGTAATTCGTCCTGCGGGAAGTCACCTCCGATAAAGCGGCTGTAATTTTTAATGAAGAATCGCAGGTATTCCATATAAGTCCGGTCGCTCATCACCGTTCTGAAATTGGCCGACGAAACGGTAAAGTTAACATATTCAGTGTTTTTCAATGTTTCAAAGACCTCGCGTTTGCGGATGATTGAACGGAAATAGATCAGCGCCTGCTGTTTATCTTCCATCGAACGAACCACGAGCAAATGTGTTTGCGGGTTCATGTTTTCGGTTTCAATATCGAAATCGGTTTTCATGTAATGGTCGATATTGTAGTTGGCAATATCAAACTTAAGCCGGTTCAGATCAACATCGGCCGTTACCGGGAAAGCAATCACAAAATAATGCAGCAGTTCGTCATCGTACGAGAATTTGCCGCCAAACTCATCGTTTGCGGCCCGGTCGGCCGTGAGCAATTCATCATTTTCGATCTCGTCGCTTAAATACCCTAAGGCGATCAGTTGCTGGTAATCAACCAGGGTACTGTCCAGAATGAGTTTCAGGATGTTTTCGGCCAATGGTTTTGCCGGGCTGGCCGGATAAGTATGAATGTATTCTTCGAGCTTTTTGCCAAACTGGTCCATCTCCAGTTGGGTTCCGTCGGCAATGGTTTCAATGAAACTGACTTTGGGCAGCAGCAAACTGTCCGGCTCCATGCTTTTCAGCTGTTTGGCCAAACGGCCGGCTTCGGGGTAATGACCTTGACGGTATTGGTTGAATGTTTGTTGGTACAGCTGATTCAGGCTGTCGTTCCTCGCTTCAAGCTCGATAAAAAAGTTCGGGTTCACCAGGTACCGGGCATACTTGCTGTCGGGGTAATTGCCGATGATCAGGTTTCGGTAATATGCAGACTTCTCCTGATCTCCGGTTTGTTTATACAGTTCCCACAATTCAAACCAGATGGTTAGCTGGTAAATATTATGCTCGTATCGTTTCAGCAGGTCTTCGTATTCGGAGATCGCCATTGGGTAATTGTGAAAATCCTGCCGGAAGATTCGCCCGGCATTAAAAAGGGCATCCCTGATTTTGATGTGGGAGGCGGCCATTTTTTCTTCGGTGAGGGGCAAGTCCTGCAGGTAATATTCGCGGTTATGCCGGTCGTCAACCCGGGGAACGACGGGTTGAGCGGGCGTTTCGCCGTTTACCGGTTCTTCGGTCTCTTCGGCCATGACCAGTTCGGATACCGATCCCTTGTTTTTCCGCCGCCAGTTATCTTCGAGCCGGCGTCGTCCCCAAAGCTGTTCGAACTCGGTTTTTCCGTAGGTGACGGTTGTCGGGTTGTAAAAATACCAGCCCGAACCCTGTTGTTGCTGGCTTAAACCGAGCCTCGACTGGTTGATGCGGAAGAAACTCCGGTCGCGCATCTCTTCTACTTCCGCTTGTTTGCGACGAAGTTCTTCGGCCCTCACCTCCTGGATCCATTGGGTCACCAGCCGGTTACGTTCGGTATCATCCATCAGGGCAAGGCGCTGCAGGCTGTCTTCCCTGACTACCGTGTAGAGGTTATCTGTCAGGCGCGTCAGGTTTTTATACCTGTCGGCGATCATCAGATAATTCGGATAATTCTCGTCGATAACAATCATGGCGCTGTCGTAATAACTTTGTGCGCCTTTATAATTTTGGTTGTTAAAGTAAATTTCTGCCAGCGTGATACACGACAAGGCCCGTTGGTGATGGTTCCGTGAGCTTACTGCCGCCGACTGGATATAATTTTCAATGGCAGTTTCCTGTTGGCCTTCTTTTAACCAGATATTCGCAAGGGCATAATAAATCTGGTCCCTGAATTCCTTGTTCTTTTCGTCACGCAACATTTTTCGCAATTCTTTTTTCAGCTCTCCGGTGTCGGCATCGTCGCTAAAAACCCCGGTTGCATTAATACGGGCGTTAAAAGCCATGATGTACGACGGATTCATGCGGGCGACTTCGCGAAAGGTATTGGCGGCCAGTTGATTTTGACCTGTTTCTTTGTATAATTGGGCAAGAATATACTTGTACCGGGCCCTTTCATGTTTCTTAAACGGACTTTCGGATGCCAGTTTTAACTGAGGAATGGCCTCGGTCCATGCTTTCAGGCGCATGTGGTAATCAGCTACGGCCAGCGAAAATATGCCGTCCAACCGTTTGGGGAATTTCGATGAGGCATCGAGGTCGTTGATCAGTTCCAGTGCATCCTGGTATCGTTCCAGTTCGGTGTAGCAGCGTACCATCCACACGTAAGCGTCAAACCTTGTTTTTTCTTCGCTGAATTTTCGGGTGACGATGGAGAAGTTCTCGAGGGCCTGGATGTATTTTTTTTGATAGAAGAAAGCTTCGCCCATCATCAGGTAACTGTCATCCACCCATTTGTTAAATTCGTCTTTGCCTGCCAATTGCTTGTAGCCCAGCGACCGGTTCTTTCTGCGCTTGGGTTTTTTCGTGATCGAGTGTAGGTTAATCAGTTTGGAGCCTTTGATCACGGCGTATTCCATCTCCGAAACAGCCACGCGTTCGGTTCCAGGCTCGCTGGATTTGTAGATGGGCAAAATCCGGGAATAATCGTCGGCCACGGAATTGTTCATCCGGTCGAGCCCGGATTTTATACTTTCTTTTCCGTTGAAATAAATGTTGTAATGGGAGGTGAGGTTATGGTACGAACGGGTTACCAGCGTGTTTTTCTCGGTAGAACAACCGCCCCATATCAGAAACACAAAAACCGACAAAAATATGTTTAGTAAAACTTTTTTCAACCGTGATTATTTACACTTTAGGATAAACTGAATATTCCCGATATTATTGTTTTTTGTTTCAGGTAAAAGTAAAGGTGAAAACCAAGTGATTGAAGCCGTATATTTCTGTTATTTTGCCGGTCGGGGTTTCCTGCCGAAACCCCGCGAACGGGGTATCATCTTTATTTCCGGCTTACTTTCACTTTTTTGGTTGGATCCAGTTCGTCATTTCGGCGTTCTATTTCCCGGATGGCATTGGCTGCCAGTTCGGCGAATGCTTTTCCCATGGCCGAGGTTTCGTCGGCAGCAACCGGTTTACCTTCGTCTCCGCCCTCGCGGATTCCCTGTACAATCGGGATTTGGCCCAACAAGGGGATCCCCAGTTCTTCAGCCAGTAATTTCCCGCCGTCTTTGCCAAAAATGTAATATTTGTGGCCGGGCAGTTCTTCGGGGGTAAACCAGGCCATATTTTCTACTAAACCAAGTACGGGTACGTCAACGGTTTTTCCGCGGAACATGTTCACCCCTTTAATGACGTCAGCCAAAGCAACATCCTGCGGGGTGGTGACAATGATGGCGCCGGTTACCGGAACTGTTTGAACCAGGGTGAGGTGAATATCGCTGGTTCCCGGGGGAAGGTCGATCAACAGGTAATCCAGTTCGCCCCAGTGTCCGTCCATGATCAGTTGTTTCAGGGCATTCGAGGCCATCGGGCCGCGCCACACCAGCGCATCTTCAACCGAAACAAAAAAGCCGATCGACAAAATTTTAACGCCAAATTGCTCGATGGGTTGAATCACCTCGCGTCCGTCAACTTTATCGCCTGCCGGCCTTAACTTTTCGGCGCCAAACATTTTCGGGATGGAAGGCCCAAAAATATCAGCGTCAATCAGGCCGACTTTGGCGCCGGTGTTGGCGAGCGCTACCGCCAGGTTGACGGAGACGGTAGATTTTCCCACGCCTCCTTTACCCGAAGCCACGGCAATAATGTTTTTCACTTTTGGCAGTACCGGCCGTTCCATCTGGTGGATGGCTTTCACGGCAATATTCCCGCGAATGTCTACATCGGGCCCAAGCTCTTTCAGAATGGTTTCTTCACAGGCTTTCACCAGGGCCCCGATGTTTTGATCGTCGGAGCGTTGAAACACGAGTGAAAAGTTCACTTTTTTGCCGGCGATACGGATTTCCTGAACCATATCCATCGATACGATATCCTGGTTTGCACCCGGGTAGTTTACCTGGCGTAGCGTATCGGTTACATTTTTTGGTACGATGAGTTTGCGTGGTATGTCTGCCATATTGCGTTGTTTAATAGTCGTCAATGGTTAATTCTTTTGCCGGGTCCCAGAATCGTTCTTCAAAATCAACAACCTGGTCGTTCTCGACCCGGATCCCTTCGCTTTCCAACAGTTCCTGCATGGCCCGGGGGCTTCCGAAATGATGTTTGCCGGTCAGCAGTCCTTGTGAATTGACTACCCGGTGGGCTGGCACTGCAGCCGGATGGCCGTGCGCTTTGTTCATAGCCCAGCCAACCATTCGCGCCGACTGTCCCGTGCCGAGGTAACGGGCAATGGCGCCGTAGCTGGTTACCCTTCCCCCGGGGATGAGCTTCACCACTTCATAAACCATATCAAAAAAATCGGCCATATTTATTCTCGTGCAGAACGTCCAAAACTGCGGTACGGATCTTTCTCAATTTCAACAATTGGTTCGCGTAAGGGTTCATCGTGGCTGAATTGAAAAGCCAGGTATTTAATGGCGATTCCCCGTTCGCGCCATTGTTTCTCATAGAATGTCTGAATGGACAATACCTCATCGAGCAAATCCGACCGGTACAGGTCATCGGTTTGTTTGACGATGTTTAGCCCGTTTTCTTTGACCATCTCCAGGGTGTAGTTGTACTGAAAATTACTGTCGGTTTTCAGGTGAATGGTGCCTCCCCGGCTTAAGATTTTCCGGTATTTTTCCATGAAATTGGTAGCTGTCAGCCGGCGGCGGGCGCTTTTCATCTGTGGATCGGGGAAGGTGAGCCAGATTTGTTCGACCTCATTTTCTCCGAAAAATTTATCGATGATCTCGATGCTTGTACGCAAAAAGCCGACGTTCCTGATGTTCCGCTGCAGGGCATCTTTGGCCCCCTTCCACATCCGGGCTCCTTTTATATCGACACCGATAAAATTTGTTCCGGGCATATAGTTGGCCAGAGAAACGGAATATTCGCCTTTTCCGCAACCTAGCTCCAGCGCCAGCGGCTGGGCGTTTTTAAAAAAAGATGCACTCCATTTTCCTTTTAATTCATGATCAGGCTGATTGGGATTATGAAAAGGCGCCTGGATCACATTCTCGAAAGTTTCCATTTCGGAAAACTTTTTCAGCTTATTTTTCCCCACTTCTGTCTCTAATTTCTTTTTTCAATACGAAAGCCCACATCCCGGATTCCTTTCAGATGGTTAGCGCGCATCCCGTGACGGATGGAAAACCGGTATTCGCCCGAAACAGGAAAATAAACATTCTGTTTGTAGAGAAACTGGTTGTCAAATAAATCGCCGATGCCGCTGCCTGTCCATTTCCCGTGAATATCGGCCAGCACAAACTCAATGGTGTCGGTAAGTACTTTCCCGTCGGGCGACTGGATATCGACGAACAACCAGAGATTACTGTTCGGGTAATTCCCCTGATTCCGGATATTCAGGAATAAATTATAGTTCTGCCTGGTTTCGTGCAAATCAACCGAAAAGACAGCAACGGTGTCCTTGTGCCACCCTTCGTCGCCGATGGCTTTGTACGATTCGAAAATCCGGTTCGGGTCGCACGACCACAACGATAAACCGGTCAGAAACAAAATGACGGCGTGTTTCATGACTGGTTTCTGTTTGGATTCCGGTTTCCCGGACGTTTCTTTTTCCGTTGCCGGTGTTTGGGTTGATCAAAACGGGTCAGGCTATCCGGTGATAAAACATCTTCGTATTCTTTGTTCCGGCTAACAGTACGGGGTTCTTTTTGTTCGATCAGTTTTTCCACTTTCCGGCCCCGTTTGTTCAACAGGATGATCTCTTTTACCCGGTCGACAGGAACCGCCACCGGACCGTCCGGGTTTGGAAAGTTCGCCTGGTAATACATGATCCGGTTAAAGATATCGGTTTTGAAGAAGGAATAGTTCCCTTGTTCTGTTTGCAATGCGATGTTGTTGGGTGGAAAATCTTTCTGTGCGTCAATGTATGAGTCCACTTCGTAGTTCAGGCAGCACTTCAGCTTACCGCACTGCCCGGCCAGCTTTTGCGGGTTGAGTGAAATTTCCTGGTAACGCGCGGCATTGGTGGTTACCGATACAAAGTTGCTGATCCAGGTGGCACAGCAAAGTTCCCTTCCGCAGGGACCGATGCCGCCAATCCGGCCGGCTTCCTGCCTGGCGCCGATCTGTTTCATTTCAATTCTTATCCGGAAGGTTTCGGCCAGCACCTTGATCAGCTGTCTGAAATCGACCCGCCCCTCGGCGATGTAGTAAAAGATGGCTTTCGTTTTATCGCCCTGGTATTCCACATCGCCGATTTTCATATCAAGCCCCAGATCAAATGCAATTTGCCGCGATTTGATCATGGTTGCATGTTCCTGGCTGATGGCTTCTTTCCATTTGTCAATATCAACTTGTTTGGCCTTGCGGTAAACTTTGCGGATTTCGCCGTTGATTAAGGTCACTTTATGTTTTTTTTCCTGGTGTTTCACCAGTTCGCCAACCAGGGATACAATCCCGATGTCGTGGCCGGGATTGGCTTCAACAGCAACAATATCTCCTGCTTTTAATTTCAGGTTGTTGACATTCCTGAAATAATCTTTGCGTGTATTTTTAAACCGAACTTCAACGATGTTTTCCTGATCGGTCATGTTAACGACATCGCTCAGCCAGTTATAAACCTCAAGCTTTCCGCAGCTTCCGGCCTGCTTTCGGCAACAACCCCGTTCGACAGATAAATTTTCATCCATAATGAAATGATTATGACTGAACCCTTTTGCAGCATAAAAAGCCGGGGTTCAGCGCTTACAAAAATAATGAATAATGCCGAGAAACAAAGTTGTATTCCGGGCGAAAGGAGATTTTCAACTCTGCCAGCGTTCCGGCGACGAGCTCTGCCTGGCGGAAAACCCGGAACAGGTTAGCTCCCCATATTTTTTGAATATCTTCATCCGAATAACCGCGTTTCAGCAATTCGAAGGTAATCCGGGGAAACTGGCTGACATCGTTGCAATCCTCAAGACCGCCGCCACCGTCAAAGTCGCTGCCAATGCCCACGTAATCAATGCCCACCAATTGAACCACATGATCAATGTGGTCGACCAATTCCTTCACCTTGGGCAGTTTTTTGGGTAAGTTTTTCTTCATGTCGTTCCATTGCCGGTTGAAAGCGGCTTTTTCTTCCTCGTTCATTTTGCCGTAATCATTGTAGTAAATGTTCATCAGCTTTTTTTGCGTGGCATAGCGTTGGGTCGTGGTGTCGGGTTCTTTCACATAATCGTCGAGCAGGCAGATCTGGATGACACCTCCGTTCCCGGCGAGGGTTTTAATCATCTCGTCGCTCATGTTCCGGTCGTGCCTGCACACGGCCCGTACACTGCTGTGCGAGGCAATCACCGGCGCCTTGCTGTATTGAATGACGTCGAAGAACGATTTATCGGACAAATGTGAGCAGTCAATCAGGATGCCCAGACGGTTCATTTCGGCAACGACTTCTTTCCCGAAATCGCTCAGTCCGTTGTGCTCGGGTTCGGCGCTGTCGCTCGATGAGTCGCAAAGGTCGTTATGAAACGAATGGCACAGCGTGATGTAACGAACTCCGCGATTGTAAAATTCTTCCACCCGCCTGATCTCTTTGCCCAACGGGAACCCGTTTTCCATGCCGATGTAGATGGCCCTTTTCCCGGTTTTCTCGATTCTCCGGGCATCGTCGGCGGTGAGTGCCAGCGAGGCCGTCTCCGAATATTTTTCAAGAGATGAATGAACGGAGTCCAGCATTTGGTGGGCCATTTGGTATGTTTTGGCATAATTTTCAGGCGTACGGGGCTTCTGCCCGGTATACACCGCGAAAAACATGGCATCCAGCCCGCCTTCTTTCATGCGGGGAAAGTCGACCTGGCTTTCGGGAGCGTCATTCTTTTTTCCTGCGTTGAAACCTGGTTTCAGCATCAGCATGGGGGTATCGCAGTGCGTATCAACCGTTAATAGCTTCTCGTGGAGCCTGACCGCTCTTTTCCACAGTTTCTGATCCGTTTCTCCTGCATGGGCAGTAGTAAGAACTGCCCCCAGTATCGTTAGGATGAAAATTGTTCTCATATCGGTTCTCGTTTTCAGTTCATCATTCCATCGGGATGTTTCAGCCATTTATCGCGGCCAAAACGCACCGGGTTGCCGGTAATTTCGGTTGCAAAGGTTTTCAGATCCTGTCCGGAGAAGTTTCCCGAAGTCATGATCAGCAGGTTTTTATGTTCCCAGTTTTGCCTTCGAAGCTGGTTGAACAGGGCCTGCGGGTCGGTAAATACCTGCAATCCTTCTTTGGCAAAGGCCGTGGCAACTTCTTCTTCGCTAACGGGCGAAAGCCGCTTGTGTTCAATGGTTGCCGGATTGAAGAAAACATAGGCTTCATCCGCATCCTCCATGCAGCCTTTATATTGAGGGAGAAACTCTTTCTTTAACGAGCTGTAGGTGTGCAACTCCATGACTGCAACCAGTTTGCGGCTGGCGAATTGCTTTTTTACCGCTGAAGTGGTCGCCTGAAGTTTTGACGGCGAGTGGGCGAAATCGTAAAAAACAGCGCTGGTTCCATTTTCCGAAAGTACTTCCAACCGGCGGGCGGCTCCTTTAAAGCTGGTCATGGCCCGGTAAAATTGTTCATCGGATATGCCAAGGTGAGTGCAAACCAGTTTGGCCCCGGCAATATTCTGCAGGTTGTGGTCGCCAAATACCTGCAACCTGATCCGGCGGTTGTTGTATACCAGGTACGTTACACCTTCATCCAGGTCCGACGGATGTTCGCTGTAAGCAAAGGTGGTTATGTCGTTTCGTGAATCGGAGGTGATTTGCCGGAGATTTTCGTCGCCCGCGTAATAAATCAGTGTCCCGTTTTCTTCGATCTGTTCGGTGAAAATCAGGAATTGCTCCACGTAATTTTCAAAGGTCGGGAATACATTAATATGGTCCCAGGCAATTCCGCTCAGCAGGGCCACATGTGGATGGTACAGGTGAAATTTCGGACGGCGGTCGATGGGCGACGACAGGTACTCGTCTCCCTCAAAAACAGCGATGCCGGTGTTTTCTTTTAACGAAACCATCGTGTCGAAACCCTCCAGTTTGGCACCAACCATGTAGTCGAAATCCAGGTGGTTGGCTTTCAATACATGCATGACCATCGAGGTAATGGTTGTTTTACCATGCGAACCGCCAATGACGACCCGGATTTTATTTTTAGTTTGTTCGTACAGGTATTCAGGGTACGAATAGATTTTTAAGCCCAACTCCTGAGCCCTTTTTAGTTCGGGGTTGTCCGGATGGGCATGCATACCCAGGATGACCGCGTCGGGGGCTGAATTCAGCAAATCGGGGTTCCAGCCGGTTTGCGCCGGCAGCAGGCCATGTGCGGCCAGCCGGCTTTTGGAGGGTTCAAAAATCTCGTCGTCACTTCCGCTAACCTGGTAGCCTTTTTGATGAAGGGCAATGGCCAGGTTGTGCATGGCGCTTCCGCCAATGGCTATAAAATGAATGCGCATGAAATTTTTCTTAACATTTAAGCGGGTAAAAATAATGAAATGAAGATGAAACGAACCATGAAAAATCGTTTCGTAACCAAAATAATTTCTTTCAGACCGGCGCTGAAAAATTGAGCAGGTTTTCGGTTTTTTTTACCTGATTAAAGTTATTTTTGAGCTCTTTCGTAAAGGTGAAATCGTGAAAAAAAGTTCTGCAGGTAAAAAAAACCTTCGAATACCTTTTGGTAATTCGTGGATGTGGGTGTGGTTGGCCCTGATTACGTTTTTGTTGACCGAGTTGCTCTCGAAGTTTCCGGCATTTACCGGATCCGTATATTCGCGCGGGCTGTATCCGGTCGTTGCGGCTGTGTTGTCGCGGATCAGCTATTGGCTCCCGTTTTCACTCGGCGACATGTGCTACGTCTTATTGGTATTACTCGTACTTGCCGGTGTAATTTTATTGTTGATCCGAAAGATCAATGTCGGGAAATTTCTGAAAATACTGGTCAATATGCTGGCCATGCTCTATGTGTTGTTTTACTGGCTGTGGGGATTCAATTATTACCGCGACCGGTTAAATCAGCGTCTGCAAATAGCCGTGAGTGAACCAACTGACGAGGTATTTCTGGAAGTAGCCCGCGAACTGATCCTGGAAACCAACGCTTCACGGGTGGACCCTGATGGTTTACCTGCATCGCAGATCGATTCGTTGGTTGAAGAAGCTTACAGAAACCTCTCCGGCTTTCTGGAACTCAATTATCCGGGAGGTGTCCGACGGGCCAAATCAATTACATTCAGCGATTTTTTTGCCAAAGCATCTATCCTGGGTTACTATGGGCCCTTTTTTAATGAAATCCATCTGAACGATCATCTTTTGCCGGTTCAGTACCCGCAGGTATTGGCCCACGAAAAAGCGCACCAGTTCGGCATAACCGGCGAAGCCGAAGCCAACTTTTATGCCTGGCTGGTATGTACCCGCAGCCCTTCGCCCGAATTAAATTACAGCGCAAACCTGTATTTGCTGCGGTTCTTTTTGTACCGGGGAATGCAGGTTGAAGGATTTGAACCTTTAACCGGGCTGATTGACGAACCGGTTAAAGAAGACATCCGCCGGGTTACTGCGCATTGGAAGGCCTTGCGAAGTGAAAAGATTGACCGGGTAGCGACCTGGGTGAATGATATGTATTTGAAATCGAACAAAATTGAAGGAGGCGTGAACGATTACCGGGGAGTTGTTAAGCTGGTGATGGATTTTAAAGCAGATGAAGCGGCTCAGGAAAGATTGGAGAAAGAATTTGCAGATTTGAAAAATGATTGATTTTTATGAATAAACTGGTTGCCATACACGCGGGCCATTTTTCGTGCGACGGGGGCGCTTTATTCAGCGTGATTCCCAAACCACTGTGGTCGAAAGTTTATCCGGCCGATGAAAATAACGTGGTCCGGCTGACGATGCGCTGTCTGCTGGTAGACCAGGGAGACAGAAAGATTTTAATTGAAGCGGGAGTTGGTAATCATTACCCGGAAAAAGTGAAGCAAAACAACGGGCACGAAGAAACCGATGCCTTGCCCGGGTCACTTGCCAGGCAGGGTTACGCGCTGACCGACATCACCGATGTGGTATTTACCCACCTGCATTGGGATCATTGCAATGGAGCAGTTTTGAACGAAGGAGGGCAGCTAAAGGCGCTTTTCCCGAATGCGAGACACTGGTGCAGCAAAAGACAATGGGAACATGCAAAAATTTCGAATGTTCGTGAGCGGGCGGCATACTACCCGGAAATCCTGGATTTTTTAAAAACCAGCGGACAGATGCAGCTGGTGGAGGGTGATGGCGAGTTATTTCCCGGCCTTAGGATCAGGATGTATGACGGACATACGCCGGGACAGATGATTCCGTTTGTGGAAGCCGGTGGCAAAACATACGTGTACATGTCCGACCTGATCCCAACCACGGCAAATATTCCAATTGTCTGGCTGGCTTCTTACGATTTGTACCCGGTGACGGCGATGGAAGAAAAGACCGCTTTTCTGAAAGAGGCGGCAGCGGAAAACTACATCCTGTTTTTCGAACACGATTTTTATACCCCATGCGCGACAGTGGAATGGACCGGGCGTGGCCCCCGGCTAAAAGAAACCTTTGAAATTTAATCTTTCGGAACCTGGAGCTTGCCAAATTTGGCTAAATATGGAAGTTGAACTTGCCAAATTTAGATAAATTTGGAAACAAAAGGTGCCAAATTTTTAGTTTCTGTTGTTTATTGTTCTACCTTTGATTGATAATCAAAAGAATGAAAGGGTATGGAACCGTTATGGTACAACCGATATTTAGAGGGACAGGCGGATACGATTCTCCGAAAGGGAAAGGTTTTCGTCCTTTATGGTCCGCGTCGTGTCGGGAAAACTGAGTTGATCAAAAAGCTCATTGATGGTTTTGAAGGAAAAATTTATTTGGGGACCGGGGATAATTTGGAAGTGCGGGAGCTGTTCTCGTCGCAGAAATTGAGTCAGCTGCAGTTGGTCTTCGGAAGTTACCAATTACTTTTTATTGATGAAGCCCAGCGTATCCCGGAGATTGGCTACGGTTTAAAGTTGCTTGTCGATCATTTCCCCGAATTGTTGGTTATTGTTACCGGTTCGTCATCATTCGACCTGTCCAATAAAATCGGCGAACCCTTAACCGGGAGGAATATTATTCGGAATTTGTTTCCAATTTCAGTCCTTGAGCTGTATCAACAGTCTGGCGGGATGGATGTCATTCGCAAACTGGAAGAGCTAATGATTTTCGGCGCTTATCCCGAAGTATTGACAGCAGATTCACCGGAAGATAAGAAGGAATACCTGTTTTCGATTCGCGACTCATATCTTTTTAAAGACATTCTGGAACTGGAGAATGTCCGAAATCCGGCTAAACTGACCGATCTGCTAAGGCTATTGGCTTTTCAAATCGGTCAGGAGGTTTCGTTGAACGAACTCGGCAACAACCTGGGAATTTCGAAGCAGAGTGTGGAACGTTACCTGGATTTGCTCGAAAAAACCTTTGTTATAAAAAAAGTGGGGGGGTTCTCCAGAAATCTCCGTAAAGAAGTAGTGAAAACAGCCCGTTATTACTTCTGGGATAATGGAATCCGAAATGCGATTATCAACAATTTTAATTTGCTCGGTGGACGTTATGATGAGGGGATGCTTTGGGAAAATTTTCTCTTTATGGAGCGGCTAAAAACCAAATCGTATAAACGGATTTTTTCGGCTGATTATTTTTGGCGCACTTACGACCGGCAGGAAATCGACCTGGTGGAAGATCGCGACGGTAAACTTTTCGGCTATGAGTTTAAATGGAAACCCCGGAAAGTGAAAGCGCCCAAAGCCTGGTCGGAAGCTTACCCCGGCTCGGAGTATCAGGTCATATCAAGTGAAAATTTCCTGGAATTTTTGTTGTGATACTTTTGTTTGTTTTCTTTTATTGATCAGATTTTTTGGCAACAAAAGCTCACTCCGGTCGTCCGGCTTGCTGCAAAACCTCGTTCTCATTATTGTTCGGCAGCCCGTTTTTGCTTATGCCGTTGATTTCAGCCGGGCGGTTCTTCTCATGAAAATCCCGGCGAAAAATGGATGTGCCGATATTGATCCGAAAGCTGAGCGGGGATAAGCGGATGACGAAAGCATTGAACTGATTCCAAAATCCGGGGATGATTAACGATTTTCCGCGCAACAACTGTTTGATGCCAATCCGGGCAACAACTTCCGGCGTTAGGGTCGAAAGTTTCACGTAGTAACTTTGTCCGTTAATCCGGTTTGTCACATCCGAATTGGTTTTAATGGGGCCGGGATTCAATACGCTGACTTTGATATTGGTGTTTTTAAGTTCAGCACGCAGGCCAAGTGTAAAATGATGGATAAATACCTTGGAAGCCGGATAGATCGTTTTAAACGGCACCGGAGAAAAAGCGGCGAGGCTGGACACATTCAGGATGTAGGCATCAGCATGTTTGTTCAATTCCGGGAGTAAAAGCCGGGTGATTAAAGTCACGGCCCTGACATTCAACTGGATCATGTTGTCGAGATAATCGATTGAGCAAGCATCAAACATACACGATCCGCCGGTTCCTGCATTGTTAATCAGGATGTTCACCGAAAAATTATTGGTAATCCATGCTGCCAGTTCTTCAATTGATTCGCGGGAAGTCAGATCCGTTTCGTGAGCATGTACCTGAATCCGGTAGGTTTCTTTTAATTCGGTGCCAAATATTTCCAGGTCTTCATCCGGGAGCGAGATCAGGATCAGGTTCATGTTCCGGCGGGCGCATTCCCGGGCAAACTCTTTTCCCAAACCCTGACTCGCCCCGGTAATTACCGTGTAAAGTTGTTGTACATCTTTCATTTTGTGTTTTTCTTGTTTTCCCCCGACGGAAAATCGATGTCCTGTATTCCTGAGGTTCATGGTCTTTAAAGATAAGGTTTTTTATCCTGTTTTACCTGAACAGAGAAGAAAAAAGCATTAAAGGTTGCATGCCGGGCGGATCAAATTATTCCGATCGAGGAGGCATGGCGAATCGCTTCTGCGGTATTGCTGACTTTCAGTTTTTCAATAATTCGCTGACGGTGTGTGTTTACCGTGTTCACCGAAATGAAAAGCTGGTCGGCAATTTGTTTGCTGATAAGCCCCCGGGCCAGTAATTGCAATATTTCCTGTTCGCGTAAACTTAAGTTTGTTGTGAATGGTTCCTGAGGGAAATGATAAAGTTCACCTGTTTTTAGATTTGCCAGGCGGTAACGGCACAGAGTATGCAGGTCCTGATCAGGCGACAAATCCATAATGCCCAGGCTCAGCCAAATATTGTCATCAGCGTCAAATTCCAGTAATTTATGCTGCTCAATTACCCGTACATAGTTATTGTCTTTCCCCCGCGTCCGGTAATCCATGATCATTTTGTAATGCTGCATGCCGGAGCGGTCTTCTTTTTGTACTTTCAGGATCAATTCAATAAATTGAGCGGAAACCAGGCTTAAATGTTTCAAATCGTCGGGATGCATCCGGCTGTCGATGTAAACATGGCCGGGCTTGCCGGCCTCCTCCAGATCCCAGCCCAGAAGGTCTTCAAACGTTGATGAAAGATAAGCATGTTGAAGTTTAGCCATATCGAAGATCGAGATGGCGCTGTTGTGAACTGACTTAATCGATTCCAGAAATTCGATGTGGCGTTCGAGTATGGAATAATCCAGTTTGCGGTAATCTATATGCTGATTATACCAGTGAGCTTCCTGATAACCTGTTTCCATAATACTGATTTTTCAGTATTGCCCGCTTAATCAGGCAATAGCAACTTTGAAAGAAATTTTTCATTCAAAACTAATTTAAAATACCATGTTAACAATAAACAGAAAACGAATGTTTTTATTTATTCTCCTGAACATTCAATTGTTTTCTTTTGCCCAGCCCGGAGGGCAGGTGATTAAAGGGCAGGTGGTCGACGATCTGACAGAGGCGCCTTTGGCGGGGGCGACCATTGTAATCCTCAACTCCGATCCTCAATTGGGAACGATCACCGATGAAAACGGGAACTTTCGTTTGTGGAATGTCAAACCCGGGCGGTACCAGGTTTTAGTCCGTTTTATCGGCTATGATCATTTTATTTTTAACGAAGTCCTTGTCGGTTCAGGAAAAGAGGTCGTGCTAAATGCAGCAATCAGCGAATCGGCCAGGGAACTGGAAGAAATAAAGATTGTTGCGGGTACTTCAAAAAGTAATGCGATCAACCCGATGGCCACCATCAATGCCCGGCAGTTGAGTGTTGAAGAAGCAGGCCGTTACGCCGGAGGGTTTGACGATCCGGCACGCCTGGCGGGTTCGTTTGCCGGAGTGGCTTCTGAAATCGGGAATAACGGTATTGTTGTCCGCGGCAACTCGCCCCGGAACCTGCTGTGGCGCATGGAAGGAATTGAAATCTCCAATCCAACCCACTTTGCCAATGTGATTGCTTTCGGCGCAGGAGGAATCACGGCTTTGTCGGCCCAAATGCTGGCCAATTCTGATTTTTACACCGGAGCTTTCCCGTCCGAATACGGCAATGCGTTGTCGGGTGTTTTTGATGTCAGGATGCGGACCGGAAACCACGAAAAGCACGAGCATACCTTCCAGGCGGGAATTATTGGGATCGATTTCTCGTCGGAAGGACCAGTGAAAAAAGGCAGCGGTTCGTCGTATCTCTTCAATTACCGCTACTCAACTTATGGCCTGTTGGGGTCGCTGATCCCGGAGGAGGCCGGTAAAATCGGCTACCAGGACCTGTCGTTTAAAATGAATTTTCCGACAAAAAAAGCAGGCAACTTTACTTTGTGGGGAATTGGTGCCCTGGATACACAAAATCGCGATCCCTTTGACGATCCGGCCGATTGGGATACAAAAGCCGACCGGGAAGCTTATCAGCTGAACTTATCGACCGGGGCCATCGGGTTAACACACAAACAAATGTTTTCACAGCATACCTATCTGCATACGACCCTGGCTTCTTCGGGAAACGGGATTACCACAAGCTACGATGAACTGGACGATAACTTGAACCGGCAACCGCGCGAACGGGTGGATAACAACACCTGGAAATACACGATGAGCAGTACCCTGAACCACAAGTTCGGGAACAACCACTCGAACCGGAGCGGGCTGGTTTTAAACGAAAACCGTTACCGGGTATTTAACCGCGAGGCGCCCCATTTGGGAGAATCGTTATTTGTTTTTGCCGACGAAAGCGGGAGGGCCATGTCGCTTCAGGCTTTTTCGCAGTCTATGTTTAAATTGAAGCACCAGCTTGACCTGAATGTTGGCTTGCATGCCCATTATTTCGGCTTGAATGACGAGTTGTCTGTTGAACCGCGCCTCGGGCTGAAATGGCAGTTTCGTCCAAATCAATCGGTTGGTTTTGCCTACGGTTTAAACAGCCGGATTGAGATGATTGGCTTTTACCTGGCACGGCAGGAAACGGACGGAATTGTCATTCAACCCAACAAAAATCTGAAAATGACCAAAGCGCATCATTTGGGCTTGGCCTACGATGTCAGTCTGACTGAACATGCGCGTTTCAAAGTGGAGCCTTATTTCCAGTATTTGTTTGATGTGCCGGTAGTCCCCGGCAGTTATTTTTCACTTCAAAACCTCGAACTGGATTGGTTTTTCAACGAAACGCTGGTGAACGAGGGCACGGGAACTAATTTTGGTGTTGACCTGACCCTGGAACGTTTTCTGAAAAATGGTTTTTATTATTTGGCGACCGCTTCCCTTTTCGACTCAAAATATCAGGGTGGCGACGGCATCAAACGAAATAGCCTGTACAACAAAAATTATATCCTGAACCTGCTGGCAGGGAAAGAATGGCAGGTTGGCAAAAACAAAGCCAACCTGGTGAGTGTGAACGGTCGGTTAAGCTTTATGGGCGGCGACCGGTACACAGCGCTGTTGGAGCAGGAGTCTGTCTTGACGGGTGAGTTAACTTATGATTATACCCGTGCCTGGGAGCAGCAGGAAGACCCGGCAACAGTGCTTTCGCTGAGTTTTTCGTATCGGCGGAACAAACCAAAACATGCCGGTGTCTGGTCGTTGCACCTATTGAATGTCCTGGGTTACGGAGAATACCGCGGCTACGAGTTTAACCTGAAAACCGGATTGCCTGAAAAACAGTTCGACCGGATTGTTGTTCCGAATTTGAGCTATAAGATTGAATTTTAGGACGAAATCCCTCTTATTTATAGTGTTTACAAATAAGCATGTAAAACGCAGATATATAGAATGATCGATATGTAAAAGCCTGAAAATCAAAACATGATATTTGTTAGTTAAAGGTTAAAAACTTCGGTGTTTATAGATGTAGCTTGTTAAAAACCACTAATTTTGCCCCCGATTTTCTTAACAGTTACATTATGGCAGAAAAATATAACAAACTTTTTGAAGAATTTCCTCCGATCAGCGCTGAAACGTGGAAAGCAAAGGTGGTTGCCGACTTAAAAGGAGCCGATTTCGACCGCAAGCTGGTGTGGAGGACAAATGAAGGTTTTTCAGTTCAACCGTTTTACCGTCAGGAAGACCTGGCCATGCTCGATTATCTGGATACCCTTCCCGGAGAGTTCCCCTATGTGCGCGGAACCAAAACGAATAACAACGACTGGGATGTTCGTCAGAACATCATCGTAAAAGATTTTAAAGAAGCCAACAGGAAAGCGCTCGATGTTTTGATGAAAGGGGTGACTTCACCGGGCTTTGTTTTTAACGAGTGCATCGATGTCGCCAAAGACGACATGGCTGTCCTGCTCGAAGGGATTTGCCTGGAATCGGTTGAAGTGAACTTTGTCGCCAAATGCTACAGCAACAAAATCGCCGGAGCGTTTACCGACTATGTGCTGGCCGGCAAATGGGATCCGAAAAACATCAGGGCATCTGTTGCCTGCGATTCATTCGGAAACTACCTGCTTTACGGCCGCATGAAAAACGGTTTTGAAGGCTCGGTTGCACAGGTGAAAGGGCTGATTGAAAAAACGGCTGTTTTGTCAAATTTCCGCGTGATCGCCGTGAATGCGAAAAACTATGGTAACTCGGGCTCATCGATTGTGCAGGAACTGGCATTTGCGTTGGCTCAGGGCGCCGAATACCTTTCAGCATTAACTGAGGCCGGAGTCACAACCGAAGATGTTGCCAAAAACATCAAATTTAATTTCAGCATTAGCGCCAACTACTTCATGGAAATCGCCAAGTTTCGCGCCGGACGGATGTTGTGGGCTCAAATTGTAAAAGCTTACGGACCTGCTTGCGAATGCGCCTGCAAGATGCGCGTTCATGCCGAGACCGGAAGTTGGAATAAATCGGTTTACGACCCTTATGTGAACATGCTCCGCACCCAAACCGAGGCCATGAGCGCTGCGCTGGGCGGCGCCGATTCCATTACGGTCCTTCCCTTCAACGCCATCTACGAAGAGCCGACTACCTTCTCAGACCGTATTGCCCGCAACCAGCAGTTGCTGCTGAAAGAAGAGTCGAACTTCGATAAAATTGTCGACCCGGCTGCCGGCTCGTACTACATCGAAGAGCTGACTGCTGCAATTGCCGACGAGGCCTGGAAACTGTTCCTGACGATTCAGGATAAAGGCGGTTTCTTAACTGCGGCCAAAGAAGGTTTCATTCAGGCTGAAGTGAAGGCTATGGCTGCCAAACGCGACCTGAACGTGGCTACCCGCCGCGAAAACCTGCTGGGGGTAAACCAGTTTCCGAATTTCACTGAAGCTTTGGAGATAGACTTGGATGCTGCAACGTTTGAAGCACAAGACCTGACCGCAGAAGACGCCGAAATTGAAACCCTGAAACCATATCGTGGCGCCATGGCCTTTGAACGTCTGCGTGTGGCAACGGATAAATTTGCCGAAAAAGGGAAACGACCCTTAGCTTTCATGTTAACCATCGGTAACCTGAACTTCCGGAAAGCTCGCGCCCAGTTTGCCTGCAACTTCTTTGCCGTTGCCGGTTACGAAGTGAAGGACAACAACGGTTTCAAAACCATCGAAGAAGGTGCTGCTGCCGCTAAAGCTGCCGGCGCCGACATCGTGGTGCTTTGCAGTTCCGATGATGAATATGCTGAGCTCGCTCCTGCAGCGTTCGAAGCGGTTAAAGCAGATTCAATTTTTGTTGTTGCCGGCGCTCCTGCCTGCACCGATGAATTGAAAGCAAAAGGCATCGAAAATTTCATCCACGTGAAGAGCAACCTGCTGGAAGAACTGACAGGCTATCAAAGCAAATTGGGAATCAAATAAAAGAGTCAAGAGTCAAGAACCAAGAGTCAAGAACCAAGAGTCAAGATTTTGAGAGATGCATAATTTTAAGAATTTGAAAATATGGCAAAGCTCCCGGTTACTGGTGAAGGAAGTATTTCTTTTAACCAAGGGCTTTTCTGTAGAAGAAAGATTCGGGCTTGTCTCTCAAATTTTAAGAAGTGCGTATTCAATCCCTTCAAATATTGCAGAAGGGTCAGGACGTTCAACAAATAAAGAGTTTGCCCGGTTTTTAGATATTGCCTTAGGCTCTGCCTTTGAGCTGGAAACTCAATTGATTCTTGCTACTGATATTGAATATATATCTGAAGATAAACTTCAAGAAATACAAAATTTATTACAAGAGATTCAAAAAATGATTTACTCATTCAAGATGAATTTGTAGTATCAAGATATTTCTTGTCTTGGTTCTAGAATCTTGAATCTAAAATCTTTAACGTATGAAACCAAATTTCAAAGACATAAACATCAAAAAGGGACAGGTAAAAGCGGATGCTGCTGCCTGGGCCGCTGAAAACAAAATTGAGAAGAACTGGGTCACCCCGGAGCAAATCCCGGTGAAACCGGTTTACACCAAAGAAGATTTGGAAGGCATGGAGCATTTGAATTATGCTGCCGGCTTGCCGCCATTCCTTCGCGGACCTTACTCGGCCATGTACGCCATGCAACCCTGGACAATCCGTCAGTATGCCGGTTTCTCAACCGCCGAAGAGTCGAACGCGTTTTACCGCCGTAACCTGGCTGCCGGTCAGAAAGGGCTTTCCGTGGCTTTTGACCTGGCAACGCACCGTGGTTACGACTCCGACCACCCGCGTGTAGTGGGCGATGTGGGTAAAGCCGGTGTGGCCATCGACTCCATCCTGGATATGAAAATCCTGTTCGACCAGATTCCGCTGGATAAAATGTCGGTATCGATGACCATGAACGGCGCGGTATTGCCGGTATTGGCGTTTTATATCGTAACCGGATTGGAACAAGGCGCCACCCTGGAACAACTTTCAGGGACCATCCAGAACGATATTCTGAAAGAATTTATGGTGCGTAATACCTATATCTACCCACCTGAATTTTCGATGAAAATCATCGCCGATATCTTTGAATACACATCGAAGAACATGCCCAAGTTTAATTCGATTTCGATCTCCGGATACCACATGCAGGAAGCCGGCGCTACAGCCGACATTGAAATGGCTTACACGCTGGCCGACGGGTTGGAATACCTCCGCGCCGGCGTCAATGCCGGGATGGACATCGACGCTTTCGCTCCGCGTTTGTCGTTCTTCTGGGCCATCGGGATGAACCACTTCATGGAAATCGCGAAAATGCGCGCTGCACGGATGATTTGGGCCAAACTGGTGAAACAGTTCAACCCGAAAAACCCCAAATCGATGGCCTTGCGTACACACTCGCAAACGTCGGGTTGGTCGCTCACCGAGCAAGATCCGTTCAACAACGTAGGCCGTACAGCGATCGAGGCGATGGCTTCGGCGCTGGGTCACACCCAATCGTTGCACACCAACGCGCTGGATGAGGCGATTGCGCTGCCAACCGACTTCTCTGCCCGTATCGCCCGTAATACGCAATTGTATATTCAGCAGGAAACCGAGATTTGTCGCGGCGCCGACCCTTGGGCCGGTTCGTACTATGTTGAAGCGTTGACCAAAGAATTGTATACCAAAGCCTGGGCCCTGATTGAAGAGGTTGAAAAACTGGGCGGTATGGCCAAAGCCATCGAAACCGGCGTGCCGAAAATGCGTATTGAAGAAGCGGCGGCTCGTGCCCAGGGACGCATCGACAGCGGCGTGCAAACCATTGTCGGGGTAAACAAATACCGGCTCGAAAAAGAAGATCCGATCGATATTTTGGAAATCGACAACACGGCCGTCCGTTTGTCACAGATCGAACGCCTGAAGAAACTGCGTTCCGGACGTAACGAAGCTGACGTTCAGGAAGCCCTGGCTGCCATCACCAAATGCGCCGAAACCGGCGAAGGCAACCTGCTCGACCTCTCTATAAAAGCGGCACAAAAACGTGCTTCATTAGGTGAAATTTCCGACGCTTGCGAAAAAGTTTGCGGACGTTACAAAGCAGTAATCAGAACCATTTCAGGAGTGTACTCAGCAGAAAGTAAACACGATAAAACCTTCCGGGAAGCACAGGAGCTGGCAAAGAAATTTGCCGAACTGGAAGGCCGTCAACCCAGGATCATGATCGCCAAGATGGGTCAGGACGGGCACGACCGCGGCGCCAAAGTAGTAGCAACCGGTTATGCCGACCTTGGTTTCGACGTGGACATGGGACCGTTGTTCCAAACCCCTGAAGAAGCCGCTAAGCAGGCTGTTGAAAACGACGTGCACGTGTTGGGTGTTTCTTCGCTGGCGGCAGGTCATAAAACGCTGGTTCCGGCGGTAATCGAAGAATTGAAAAAACTTGGCCGCGAAGACGTCATGGTGATTGCCGGTGGTGTAATTCCTGCCCAGGACTACCAATTCCTGTACGATGCAGGCGTAGTAGCCATCTTCGGACCAGGTTCGAGCGTCGCCGCTGCCGGTAAAAAAATCCTCGAGATTTTGATTGCCGCGCATGAGGAATAGTTTCGGGTAGAAAGTAATTAGCCGAAAAACAAAAGATAGAAAGCCATTTCCGAAAGGGAGTGGCTTTTTTTTCGGGTGCGCCGGTTTTTAACCGGCGAATCGGAATTCGACGCAGCCGAATGACGCTTTGTGCCAGCATGAGTTCGTTATCCCGGCAGTGCGAAGAAATTTTTAGAGTGATTTAATGCAACAGAATTTCCTTTCTGATCGCACAAAATTTCCGTATAGGTGCCGTTAAATTTTCTTCTAAAAGAAAATAAAATTTCATATAGGCGGGAATAATTTTTCTACTATATAAAAAATTTCATTCATCGTGATGGAACGAAATAAGCGTGTTCTGCTAGATACATCGCCTAACCTTTTCTCAAAGAGTCGTGTCGAACTTGTTTCCGGATCTGTTTTTTTATTCTCCCGAAGCCCGGGGGAGTTTCAGTTTTTTGCGGACGGTGTGTAAGTTAACGATTCATTGAGGTCGTCATAATCACCATCCTCGTTTCGGTCTAGTTTAATCATCAGGTTGCCGTCGTTTATATCGTACCGGACGGTCTCCCAGCTTAAAATTCCGTAAGCCTGACGATAAGGGAGGGATGGCTTTTCCTCGGAAATGAGATCAAGGACTTCACCTGTTTCCGGATTGTAGTTATAGGCTTTCATGTTGGTAACCAGAAAGCTAAGCGTGTTCCCGTTTGCTGCCACTTTTCCCTGCCATATATTGTATTGGCTAATGCCTTGAGCATAATGAACCGGAAAACTTTCGGTGTAGCCCGCATTATAAAGTTCTATTTTGTGCCGGAACAGAACAGGGTCTGTTCCGGGATATGCGATTTGGGTTTCCCAGGTTCCGTTATACAACGCTTCTTCGTCATCTTTATCGCAGGAAAAACAAAGAGTAAAGATGACCACAAAGGCCATAAGCCTGGCACGATGTATCAAATGCAAGATTCTCATAAAATCATTAATAGGTTGAATAAATTATTTGATTTCTTTTAAAATCGTTTAATAATGCGGCATATACCGGCTGTGATCTTCTTCTTTTTTCTCTTCCGGGGCAGGTTCGGCAACGGGTTCTTCAGCGATTGCCGGCCTGTAATAGGTATTTCCGGGAACCGATGGTTTGGCTTTGGCAAAAACAGCCAGCCTTTTCGTCAGGTTGGGGTGGGTGGAAACTTTCTCGGCAAACCATTTCCAGAATCCGTCTTCCGTAACATCCTGTTTTAAATATTCTTTCAGGTTTACTTTTTTGTAGATGGTTTTTCCCGATGCCAGCAGCAATAAACCGCCTTTTACCCCGGCCGGACTGAGCGCGTAACCGATGTTGTCGCAGGTGTATTCGCAAGCCCTTGAATAAGCGGCGCCCAGGAAGGGGATCAGGTACGAAGGCATCAATAACAGGTTTTTGAGCATGTGTTGTCTTTTGATGTGGCCCAACTCGTGGCCGATGATAAATTCCAGGATTGTTTTATCCTGTTCATATGCGGTTTCAACAATTTCGGAATAAAGTACCACGTAGTTACGCCCCAGAAACCGCGCAGCAAAAGCGTTTAACACCCCGCCCGATTGCATAATGTAGATGGCGGGCACCGACCTGAGGCCCAACTGTTCCGTCTGCGTTACAGCCACCTGGTAGATGTCGGGAAACTGGTTTTTCGATAGCTTAACGGCATTGCCTTTTAAGTGGCCGATCAGGATCCCAAAGCGGAAGAACATAAACAGCAGGATCACGATCAAATAGAAATAAACAACATAAACCGTTGCCATTTGCTCGGCGCTGGCTTCGAACGACGCCAGGATTAACTTGACAAACAAATAATACAAGCCTAAACTGGCAAACAGACGGATGTAGAAATACACGTTTTCTTTGCTGTTTACCTGATAGTTGAGATTTGAATACATAAGTTCAGGATTTTAGTGGTTGATATAAAAAGATTGATCAGACAAATTGGTGTTAAATTTTGCCCAAAGTAAACAATTTTACTTAATAATTATCCGTCGCCCGAAAAAAAACTGCATCGCCTTGATAAAAGGGCGATGCAGTTTTCCTTTCCTGATTGATCGGGATAATTGATCAATTGATATCGAACAGCCGGGTGTTGAAATTCCAGCCTTCAACGCTTAATTTCCAGTTTTCCGAAGCCGCCTGCGGACATTCGAGTTCAATGGTTTTCTCGTCCCCCGGCGTCAGCGAAACATAGTTATCGTTTGCAAACAGCGGTAATACCCGCTCGCCGGTTTTGGCATCAACCACGGCGAGGCGGTTGAAGAAAGCGATGGGTGCATTTTCCGGGTTCTTCAGCGTCACCACAACTTTGTTATTGGCTGCTTTTTTTGCCGATACCTGTAATTTTGAAGCAGGCATCTGTTGCAGTCCGCTGTAATTTCCTTCCTGATTGGGAAACCAGTACAGGTTTTCGGAAATCACTTCCTGTTTCAGGTTTTTTAGTTGCAATAACAGGAAAGAGCCTTTTTCGTCGCCGCCAACCCGCTTCAGGTTACCGGCTACCGACATAATCTTTTTGGTGTCGGTTGGGCCAATGTAAACAAATACCTGGGTAACAGGTTGTTCATTTCCTTCCATATCGTAAGCTTTGGCAACCAGCATCAGGTCGTTCACCGGCTCGAAACCGTTGTTGACCACAGTCACCATTTTGGTAACCGGGTTACACATGGCGTGCAGCATCTGGCTGCCGGTGCGCAGGCCATACAGGCAGGCATTGGGGTCGAGGTAGTAATCGTACATCTGTCCGCGCAAAGCCGTCCAGGGGTTTTGGGTTTTCCAGATGATGGTTCCGGTGTACCAGTCCCACATGTGCGAGCTAAAACCTTCGATGAGGGCGCGGTACTGGTTATAGTTCACCAACTGGGCTTTGCGGGCAAAATCTTCCATATCGGCAGCGGCGCCGTAGGCGTCAATCGACTTTCCGTAGCCGATGTACTTGTGATAAGTCCATACCGGATCGGAAACCGCCTCGGAACCTTTTTTCTCGACAGGAACGACCTGGTTTTCGGCAGGCAGGAAGCGTTTTAACGAAACGGCGTCGCCCACGCCTACCGAGCCAACTTCGGAGTTGAAGGGCCAGGTGCGGTATTGCCAGAACACCGAATCGGGCTGAATGCCGTAAGGGCCGTCGCCGTTGCCTCCAATAAAGTTATACGACATGCTGTCGGAGTTCGAGTAATCGATAAACCAGCGGGTACCGTCGATTTTAGGTAAGAGCGAATCGCGCAGGGCGGTCAGGATATTCTCGGGAGGGGTAATCTCGTTGCCGCCGCACCAGATGGCCAGCGAGGGGTGGTTGCGGATCATCTTCACCATGTCGGCAGCCGACTCGATGAACAGCTTGTGGTCGTCGGGGTAACGGCGGCGCGTCCACTGGTCTTCTTTCTTCATCGGGTCGACCCAACGCCCGTTGCAATCGCCCGACATCCAGAAATCCTGGATAACCAGCAAGCCGTATTTGTTGCAGGCATCGTAAAATTCAGGACGTTCGGCTAGGGCGCCTCCCCAAATCCGGATCAGGTTCAGGTTCATGTCGCGGTGGTACCTGATTTCGGCATCGTAGCGTTCGGGCGAAAAGCGCAGCATGGCATCCGAGATAATCCAGTTTCCGCCTTTAATGAATATTTTTTGACCGTTGACCAACACCTGCATACTGCGGGTATGGTTGTTCCATTCGCGCTGAATTTCGCGGATACCCACGGTTATTTCTTCTTCATCCGACAATTGTCCGTCAATAAAAACTTTCATCGCCAGCTTGTACAGGTTTTGTTCTCCGTAACCGCTTGGCCACCACAGCCGGGGATTTTCGACGATCAGTCCGGGCAGTTTAACTTCGGTGGTGGAATTGGCAGGCAGCGAAACGGCTGTTTCAACCGTTTTCCCGTCAATTTCAACCAGCAGTTTTCCGCTCAGGGCCCGGGCAGTTGGGTTGACCAGCTCTGCAGAGGTTTCGATTTTTGCCGCTTCCTGTCTGCCCTCGGGAAAACGCTTGCCGGGAACGCGGGTGACCACATGCGGGTTTTGCAGGTTTACCGCCCTGGTGGTTTCAAGGCTTACCTTGTCCCAGATGCCCGTATTGCGGTCGCGAATGGGCTGGATCCAGTCCCAGCCGGCCACGTACTGGTGCGATACATTGCGGGCAATGACCCCGTCGCCGCCTTGTCCGCCATTAGGGTTGCCGACCGGGTCAACCGGGTAAACAATCACCGCCAGGCGGTTTTTTCCGTTGGCGGCCAGTTGGTCGGTAATGTTATAGGTTTGCCGCAGAAACATGCCGTAATGTCTTTTCCGGTTGATTTTCTTCCCGTTCAAAAAAACATCGCAGCTGTAGTTTACGCCGCGGAAGTGCAGCCATACCTGTTCGCCGCTTTGGGCTTTTTGTTGAAAATTGTTGACAAACCAGTAGGTGTAATGTTCGGGTCCGGTTTCGTAGATATCTTTGATTTTTTCGTTGTTCATGCCGTAAAAAGGGTCGGGCGCTTCGCCGTGCTCCAGCATGTTTGTCAGCACCGTTCCGGGGACCACAGCTGCTTGCCAGCTTTTCAGGTTAAACGAGGCCCCTGAGATTTCTTCACCCGCGGCTTTTACTTTTTTTACGGGAGCGCAAAGCCAGTTGGCGTTTAATTCAATCACCGATCCACCCCATGCAAACGGTGAGATCATCAGGACGAGGAGCAAGGTAATTGCCCGTCTTTTTAGTCTGAATGTCTTCATCTGTTTTTATTTCAGTTTAATATGAATTGAATACCGGTTTGTCAGATATTCTTCAGCAATTCGGGTTTGTTTTGGTATAAATGAAGGATCAATTCGCCAAACAACGTATTGGCCCAGGCAAACCAGCTCCGGGTGAAGTTCTCAGCATCGTCTTTATGAAAGGTTTCGTGCATAAAACCGGTCCCGGCATGCGTTTTCATCAGGGTTTTCAGGCAATCTCTGATTTCATCGTCGTTGGTCGATGTCATGGCCCGCATGATGATACTCATCGGCCAGATCATTTCGGAGCCGACATGAGGTCCGCCGATCCCTTCACCGGCTTTCCCTTTAAAAAACCAGGGGTTGGCATCGCTTAAAATCAGTTTACGCGTATTTTGATAGAGATGATCTTCGGTTTCGAGGGCTCCCAGGTAGGGCAGGGCCAGTAAGCTGGGAATATTGGCGTCGTCCATAAACAACCGGTTTCCAAAACCGTCTAGTTCAAAGGCCAGCACCTGGCCAAATCCCGGACGTTCGGCAATGGCGTACTGGCGAATGGATTCGGCAACCTCGTCGGCCAGCTTAATTGCCTCTTCAGCCAACATGTTGTCGGTATAAATTTCGGCAGCTATTTCGGCCATTTGCCGGAGTGAGGTTACGGCAAAGTAATTGGACGGGATCAGGAAGGGCAGGATGGTAGCATCGTCGGAGGGTCGGAAAGACGAAACGATCAGGCCCACCGGCTTAACAGGATTGCCAAACCCGTTGCAGCAGAGCGAATCGGTTGGTTTGTGCGTTTCCCGCGTAAACGAATAGTCGCCCTTGTTCTCTTTGCGCTGTTGCTTTTTAAACGTGTCGATCACCGAACGGAACGCGTTATGCCATTCGTCGGTAAAACAAGCTTTATTCCCGCTTGTTTTCCAGTAGTGATAAAGTAAGCGGACCGGGTAGCACAGCGAGTCGATTTCCCATTTTCGTTCGTGTAACTCCGGGATCATCAGGGTGTTGTCCGATTCCCATTCGCTGCCGCTGGCTTCTTTGTTAAATGCGTTGGCATACGGATCAATTAAAATGCACCTGGCCTGGCGGTTCAGCACGCCCAGGAAAAGCGTGTTCAGCTCGTCATCTTCTTTTACCAGCGGCAGGTAAGGCCAAACCTGCGCGGTGGAGTCGCGCAGCCACATGGCGTGTATGTCGCCGGTAATCACAAAAGTATCCGGGATACCGTTTTCGACCGAAAAATCGACCGTGGTATCAAGTGTGTTCGGGAAACAGTTTTCGAACATCCAGGCCAGTTCCGGGTTGGCGATCGCTGTTTTTACTTTGGCAATAGTTGCTTCCACCGCTTTACTGGTAAAATTCCGTTGTCCGACAGGCGGGCGTTTGCTTTCAAAACCGGAAGCGGCACAGGCGGTATTCCACAACGATCCGGTCATCAGACCGGCTGCTGCTAACGAGTTGTATTTCAAAAAATCTCTTCTTTCCATCATGTTACAGGATTATCAGGCTTCAGTTAATAACTGCAAATAAACCAAATTTACTTGAACGGTCACGGGCGGCAGCAGGCATCTTCCGGAATAGCGTTTAATGCCGGAATGATTTTTAAAAGTTGTTCACCGATGCCGATTTTATAACCGGATGAAAACATCACTACCTGGCCCCCGGAGTTGCTTAAAATCACCAGAGGGAGTTTGTTCCTGACGTCGTCGCCAAAGGCTTCAGCCAGGGCTTTCAGCAGCATGTTGTCCCGGTCGAATCCGCTGATCCGGTTGGCGGGCAATTTATATGAGGCGAGCACCCGGTTAAGCTGGGGCCGGTCTTCGGCTGCCATAAACAGGAACTGCCCCTGCCATGCCTCAAAATGGTCGATGTAGTCGGCCAGGTCGTTTAAAATATGTTTTGATGGTTCTTTATCCGGGTCGAGCAAGGCCAGTACGATGTTTTTACCTTTTGCCAGATCAGAAAGACTTACCGCATCGCCTCCCCCGGTTGTTACCAGGTACAGCGCCGACAGGTCGATTCGGGCGAGGAGCTCCGGCGCCTGCGACGATTGCCGCAGGTTTACCGTTACCTGTTTGGTGTTGCCGGCTTCCACCGCGAAAAATTCAACCGAGCTAAGTACAGAGCCGTCTTCCAGCCGGTTTCCGGTAATCAGGCAATAATCGCCGGTTTCCAATGTCAATGGTTCAAACTCGTTGATGTTTTTTGCAAACGGATATTCCAGTTGCCGGTAATTGCCGCCAACACGTTTCCCGATGGAGAAATGAATTTCGTATTGGGGATCAATCGTGTTGTTGCCGTTTTTCAGGACGAGCTTGCCGGTTTCGGGAGCAGCCGTGGTTTTCTCGCTGAAAGCTGCCCGGTACCATTCACCCCCGGCATAATATTCGGGTTCGCGGGTGGCCGGGTTCAGCCGTGCCGGAATACCCAGGGACCGGCAAACAGCCACAAAGAAAATTTCGCGCGAGTTGGTATCGGATACGCGCAGTTTATATACGGCTTCCGGGCTTATCGGCGCCCGCGAGTGAAGGTTGGCCAGATCATCGGTTTTTATGTGCTCCATGATCCACCGGGTCAAGGCTTGCGGATCGTTCCGGAACTGTTCTTTTTGGGAAGCAAAAGCCTCTTGGAGAAATGGCCTCCAGCCCAGTAACATTTCATTCTTGATACGCGGGGCCAGCACATAATCTGTGAAAACAGTTTCGGGATACCTGCCTTCATTTTTGGTTGTCCGCAGGTGCGAGCTTAGAACCGATGCTTTTGTGTCGCTGAAATCTTTGGCAGAAATGCCCTTCAACAAAGGTAAGGCCCATTTCTCAGCAGCATTTGTCCGCAGGTATTTTTCCAGTTCTTCCCAGTTTCCGTAACTGTTTTGAATGGCATGAATGATTTGGTTTTCATCCAGCCGAAGTTCTTTTGCCAGATTTTTGCTCCAGCTGTCGGTTTTAAATGTGGCTGTGTAGCAGCCCCGGATTGAATCTTCTTTGGCCAGGCGGCGCTCGTTCAGTTCTTTTTCGGCGGGGGTGACGGTTAAGGTATCTTTGATCAGGTGCGGAGGTACAAAGTCGAACTCCAGATAGTTTCCGTCCATTGACGGATTTCCCAGGGTGAGCCTGACCGTATCGGTTTCGGATACCGATATCTTTTTGAAGGCAAACCGGTCGTCCTGACTGGCCCAGACGATTATTTCGCCAAGGCCGAGTGAGATAGCCGTTTGCCCCTGTTCGTTGGTGTATTGCGTGGCGATGGGGTAAAAATCGGCATAATTATACAATTGAAACTCCACTTTGGCGCCGTTGACGGGAGAATCGTCTTCGGCCCGTACTTCAGTATAAATTTTTTTGACCGGTGCGTAATTGGATGTCAGGTTTAATTCGGAGAAACGTTCTTCCGAAACGAGCGCTTCCTCATCACCCAGATAATTACCGTAAGCCCGGGTATGCACCAGTAAGGTCCGCCGGGCGGGTTCGGTAAACCATCCCATGTTCAGGTGCGGATCGGGTTCGCAGGCGCCCAGGAACTTCCACGTGCCATTCACCCAAACCTCAACCCAGGCATGGTTGTCGTCTGAATGGGCCCAGCGCGGCGTGTAAACCTGTCGGGCCGGGATTCCCACGGCACGCAGAGCCGACACGGTAAATGTCGATTCTTCGCCGCAGCGGCCAAAAGCTTTTCGCACGGTACTCAGGGGGGCGCTGGTGCGCGAATCGGTTCCGCGGTAAACCACTTTTTCGTGACACCAGTGGTTGACTTCCAGCGCCGCTTTTTCAATATCCAGATCCTGCACGCGTGCTTTCAGCTCGTCGTACAAAACAATGCGGAAAGCATCCAGGTTTTCGTTATTGATGCGGACAGGCAGGACAAAGTGCAGGAAAAGATCTTCCGGGACGGATTTCCCCCAGCTCAGTTCTTCCCGTGCCTTCAGGCTGGAACGTACATTCGCGAGGAAAAATTCGGCCGGATAATCGGCCAGATCACTCAACGGCATGTAGGCATATAAAAACTCCATCGCCTGTTTTTCGTCGCCGGACAAAGTATGGTCGAAAATACTCCAAAGGTTAATGGTGCTGTTAGCCGTCAGCTGTTTTTGGACGGCGAGCATTTCCTGTATGTTTGCCAAACGTTCCCTGTTTTGAATGAGAGAAGGTTCAGACGTACAGGAAATAACGGTCAGAAAAAAAACGGAGTAAAGGAATAACTTTGTCATATTGAGCTTACTTCAAAAATGATTCTTCATCGTCGAACGGATAACGGACAAAGGCTTCGATGGCTTCGTATTCGGCCAAACCGAGCCGGTCGTAAATCAATGCTGTTGTACGGTTTCTTTCTTCGGCGCGTTGCCAGAATTCACGTTTATCTTCACCCGGGAATACCGGAAAGTCTTTTTGGGACTGATGTTTGAAGATTGCTTTCCGTTTTCGCATCAATTCAGCCGGGCTGATCGGCACGGCCATTTCAATATCTTCCACGTCCCACTCCTGCCAGGCGCCACGGTACAACCACACATAGCAGTCGTTCAGCCAGGCATCGCCTTCGGCCCGGATAGCCCGGATGGCTTTAAATATAATCTGAAGGCAAACTTCGTGCGTTCCGTGCGGGTCTTGCAAGTCGCCGGCGGCAAAGATCTGGTGAGGCTGAACCTGACGCAACAGCTTAATCACCAAATTGACGTCCTCGTCCGAAACAGGACCTTTTTCTACCTGGCCGGTTTCGTAAAACGGGAGGTTCAGGAAGTGGACATTTTCATCTTTCACGTTGCAAAAGCGGCAGGCAGCTGCGGCTTCACCCCGCCTGATAAGCCCTTTAACGGCTTTCACAAAAGGCGTGTCGATCTCGCCCGGTTTTTTGTATTTCAAAAATGTCAGCAGATCCTGATGTGCCTGGTATAATTCGGTATTTGGGGCCTGTTGGTTTTCCAGGAGATCAACGGCGAATTGAGAGAAACGGATGGCATCATCGTCAAACACGGCAATATTGCCCGAAGTTTGGTAAGCCACATGCACATCGTGTCCCTGGTCGGCCAGCCGGAGCAGCGTGCCTCCCATTGAGATCACGTCGTCGTCGGGGTGAGGGCTAAAAATAAGCGAGCGTTTCACCTCGGGTTCAGGGCGTTCCGGACGGGTTTTCTCGGTTGAGCCGGGTTTGCCGCCCGGCCAGCCGGTAATGGTGTCGCGTATTTGTCCAAATACTTTGATGTTCAGGTCGTAAGCGCCGCCCACATGAGCCAGCAAGTCGCGCAAGCCTTGGTTTTTATAATCGTCGTCGGTCAGTTTCAGAATGGGCTTGTCTAATTTTTGGCTCAGCCAGATGACAGCGCGTTTCACCATCTTCGGCGTCCAGTCGCAGATGCCAACCAGCCAGGGCGCTTTTGTACGTGTGAATTCGGTTATGGCAGCTTCATCCACATACACGTCGACGTCTTCGTGCAATTGCAGGAATGAGGCCGGCACATCGGGCGTTACCGGTCCTTCGGTCATTTTTTTCAGGATGGGGGATTTTGCTTTTCCCCAGCCCGCTAGTACGATTTTTTTAGCGCTCAGGATGGTATCGATACCCATCGTGATGGCGCGGTGCGGAACAGCTTCCTCGCTTCCGAAATCTTTTATCGCGTCGCTAATGGTCACCGAATCCAGTTTGACCAGGCGGGTGGTGGAGTTCGCGGTGGAACCCGGTTCGTTGAAGCCGATGTGGCCCGAACGTCCGATTCCGAGAAGCTGAATGTCGATTCCGCCGGCTTGTTTAATCTTATTTTCATAAGCGGCGCAGAAAGCGGCCACTTCTTCGATCTTCAATGTTCCGTCGGGGATATGGATGTTTTCGGGTTTTATATCAATGTGGCTGAACAAATGCTTGTACATGAAATACACGTAGCTTTTTTCGCTGTCAGCTTTCATCGGGTAGTATTCATCCAGGTTAAATGTAATCACATTCCGGAAACTTAGGTTTTCTTCCTGGTGAAGCCGCACAAGCTCCCGGTATATTTTTACCGGAGAAGATCCGGTTGCCAATCCTAAAACAGCCATTTCACCGTTGGCTTGCTTTTCTTTTATTACACCGGCAATTATCTCTGCAATTATTTTTGCACCCTGCTGCTGGTCTTCCAAAATATGGATCGGAAGTTTCTCAATTGTTTTTTCAATGTAATTAAGTGTATTGACCATATTTCATTGTGTTAAATCCCGTTGTCCGGAATGAGTTATTATGGAGTTTTTGCCAAAACTAAAGATATTTTCTTCAAAAGACCTGCGAATTCCTCAAAAAATGTGTCCGCACACACAAAATTAACATTTTCGCGCGTGTACGACCACATTTTTTGCTATCTTGCCGGCACCGGCTGAATATTATTGAGTCGGTTGGCGTGGATTTGATTTATAATCAGTGCTAATTAAATGAGCAGGAAATGAAGAAATTAATTGTCGTTTGTGCATGGATGATTGCGGGTTTATGGCCGGCTATGTCGCAGGAATTGGGGGTTCATCCTCAATCGGGCAAATATGAATGGCCAACAGATGGGCAGGTTCTGGCGAAACTGGACCAATGGCAGGACCTGAAATTCGGGATGATTATCCACTGGGGGCTTTATGCCGTCCCGGGTGTAATTGAATCCTGGGAATTGTGTTCGGAGGACTGGATTAACCGGCCCGACAGCATGACTTATCACGAGTATAAAACCTGGTATTGGGGGCTGAAGGATGAGTTCAATCCGGTTGATTTTAATCCGGAGCAATGGGCTGGAGCTGCGGCAAAAGCCGGTATGAAATACCTGGTATTTACCACCAAACACCATGATGGGTTCAACCTGTTTGATACGCGGCAAACCGACTTTAAAATTACTAACGGGCCGTTTGCCGGCCATCCGAAAGCCAACGTCGCTAAATTTGTATTTGATGCTTTCAGGGAACAAGGTTTCATGATCGGGGTTTATTTCTCGAAGCCCGACTGGCATTCACCATATTTTTGGTGGGATAAATATGCCACGCCAAACCGGAATGTGAATTATGATATCCGGAAGTTCCCGGAGCGCTGGGAGCAGTTTAAACGGTTTACCTATAATCAGATCAGCGAGTTGATGCATGATTACGGCAAAGTGGACATTCTTTGGCTGGATGGCGGCTGGGTACGCCCGCGCGAAACGGTGAATGAAGAAGTGTTGTCGTGGGGTGCCCCGATACCCGACTGGGACCAAAAAATCGACTTGCCCGAAATTGCGTCGATGGCGCGTAAAGCGCAACCCGGCTTGCTCATCGTTGACCGGACTGTTCACGGGCCGTATGAAAATTATCAGACTCCCGAACGCAGTATTCCCGAAAAACAATTGCCCTACCCCTGGGAAAGTTGTATCACGCTGGGGAATAACTGGGGTTTTGTGCCGGGCGAGAACTATAAAACACCGGCAAAGGTGGTGCACGACTTAATCGAAATTGTGGCGAAAGGCGGAAGTTTACTGCTCGGCGTTGGTCCGAAACCCGACGGTACATTAGATGAAGAGGTCATTCGGCGCCTGGCCGGTGTGGGCGAGTGGATGGAGGCGAACGGACAGTCAATTTATAATACGCGCACAACCGGATTTTACCGCGACGGCGAAGTTTTTTTCACCAAAGGGAAACAGGGAGAAACGTATGCCCTGGCCCGTTTGGCGGAAGGCCATCCGGTTCCGGAAACCATCGGCTGGGGCGGAAATTTACCGTTCAAAGGCTCCGAAATCATCATGCCGGCAACCGGGCAATCGGTGAAGTGGCGCTTATCGGGCAATCAGGTTGTTGTTTCGGTGCCTAAATCATTCCGTCAAAAACACAAGGAATATCCGGCCTTGACGTTTATGTTTAAACAGGAATAGTTGTCTTTCAGTGATTAACTTTAAATCAACTCATCATGAGCAGAATCCCCTTAAATTATGTGACTGTTTTTTTCATATTGGTTGTGGCCTTTGCTTGCCGGCCGGCGAAAGTTGCGGCTCCCGAAGCGGTTGGCCCGGTGCCGGATGAACGCCAGTTGAATTGGCATCAAATGGAGTTGAATGCCTTTATTCATTTTACCATCAACACCTTTACCGATAAAGAGTGGGGCTTTGGCGACGAGTCGCCCGAACTGTTTAATCCATCTGAATTTGATGTGGAACAATGGATCTCGGTATTGAAGGAAACCGGGTTCAAAGGAGTGATTCTCACCTGTAAACATCACGATGGCTTTTGTCTTTGGCCCACGGCATACAGCGAGCATAACATCTCAAAAAGTCCTTTTCTCGAAGGGCAGGGCGACATGGTGAAAGCCGTTTCGGATGCCTGCAAAAAATACGGGCTGAAATTCGGTGTTTATCTTTCGCCCTGGGACAGGAACCGTGCCGATTATGGCGAGGCATCCTATGTGGAGTACTACCGGAATCAGCTGAAAGAATTATTTACCAACTACGGGCCCGTTTTTGAGATGTGGTTTGACGGGGCCAACGGAGGCGACGGCTATTACGGCGGGGCCAATGAGATGCGGAGAATTGACCGCGCCAGCTATTACGACTGGCCGGCTACCCTGGAGATGGTTCGTTCGATGCAGCCGGAAGTGTTGTTTTTCAGCGATGCCGGACCCGATATCCGCTGGTGCGGAAACGAACAGGGTTATATGAACGAAACCAACTGGAATACGATTTCGGTGGATACCTTATACGCGGGGAAGTCGGGGATTGAGAAACTGCTGAACACCGGTTCTGAAAACGGAACCAGCTGGGTTCCGGGCGAGGTGGATACCTCCATTCGTCCGGGCTGGTTTTATCATCAATCGGAAGACGATCAGGTGAAAAGCCCGGAGAAGCTTTTCCGGATTTATTTGGAATCGGTTGGTCGCGGATCGACCCTGTTGCTCAATATTCCGCCCGACAAGCGCGGGTTGTTCCACGAAAACGATGTGGCTGCATTACGCGAATGGAAAACCATGCTCGACCAGGCATTTGCCGTCGACCTGGCTGCCGGCGCTCAGGTAGAAGCGTCGGAAGTAAGGGGGAAATCAGTTGATTACGCCGGACAACGGGTCACCGACGGGAATCCGGAGACTTATTGGGCAACCAACGACGGCACAACAAGCGGAAGCCTGGAGATCGACCTGGGCGAACCAAAGCTGATTCAGTATGTTCAGCTGGAAGAATACATCAGGCTGGGACAGCGTGTAAAAGCATTTACGGTGGAAGTCAGGGAAGACGGAGATTGGAAAGAAGTTGCTTCGGGAACCACCATCGGCTACAAACGCATTCTTCAGCTTGATCCGGTGAACGCCTCCAAAGTAAGAATTCGCATTACCGACGCCAAAGCTTGTCCGTTGATTTCAACGGTCAGCCTGTATTAAACAAATCGATGTGCGCGAGCACATTCTGAAAATAAAAGTGTATCTTTGCCCGACCTATAACCAATTAATGTTTGCAACTATTTTATTATGAGAAATTTAAAGTGTTTGATCGGGTTCTGTGGTGTCTTAATGTTTTCAACAGTCATAACGGCCTGTTCTCCCAAAACAGATTCTGACAGGGAAGCCGGTTTTCCTGAACTGACAAAATATGTAGATCCGTATATCGGGACGGGCTTTCACGGACATGTGTTTTTGGGTGCGAATGTTCCGTTTGGCGCGGTACAGCTGGGCCCCACCAACATTACACAGGGCTGGGACTGGTGTTCGGGCTATCATTATTCCGATTCGACCCTGATTGGTTTTGCGCACACCCACCTGAGCGGAACCGGAATCGGCGATCTGGGAGATATTCTGTTTATGCCGGTCTCGGGAGATTACAAAGTATCTCTTGGTTCGCCCGAAAAGCCGGAAGAGGGTTATATCGCTTTTTACAATCACGATGATGAAACGGTAAAACCGGGTTACTACGCTGTTCAAATCGACCGCTATCAGGTGAAAGCAGAAATGACAAGCACCCAACGCACCGGTTTTCATCAGTATACCTACCAGGCCCAAGGTGATGCCCACATCCTGGTCAACTTAGATCGTGGAACCGGTTGGGATGCGCCTGTTGAAGGGAACCTCCGGCTGGTTAACGATACCCTGGTTACCGGTTACCGGCTGTCAAAAGGCTGGGCCAAAGATCAGCGTATATATTTTGCCGCTGTTTTTTCGCAGCCGGTCAAGTCGGTGAAATTATACGACGGGCTGACTGAAAAAGAAGGACACGAGCTGAGCGCTGTCCGGTTAATGGCTGATCTTGATTTTGGGCAATTGACTGACGGGCAGATCCGCGTTAAAGTTGGCATTTCTCCGGTGAGCAGCGAAAACGCCCTTGAAAATCTGCAGCACGAGATCGCACACTGGGATTTTGAACAAGTGGTAGCCGATGCCGACGCCCAATGGAACAACGAACTCGCCAAAGTGATCGTATCAAGCGCTGATCCGGAGGTATTGACCAAATTTTACACCGCGCTTTATCATACCTTTATTGCACCTTCGGTTTTTCAGGATGTGAATGGCGATTACCGGGGAAGCGACGGGCAGGTGCATAACGACAAATCGTTTGTAAACTACACCACGCTTTCGTTGTGGGATACATACCGGGCGGCGCATCCCATGTTCACCCTGGTGCAACCGGAGCGGGTAAACGATCTGGTAAATACCATGCTGAATATCTTTGATCAGCAGGGAGAACTTCCGGTGTGGCACCTCATGGGTAACGAAACCTACTGCATGGTTGGCTACAGCGCTGTGCCGGTGATCGTGGATGCCTATCGCAAAGGGTTTAAAGGATTTGATGCGGAGCGGGCCTACCATGCTGTTAAAACCACGGCGATGGGCGACGGCCGCGGAATAAATTACGTGAAAGAACTGGGTTATATCCCCGCCGGTACCGATGTTGAATCGGTCGCCAAAGGCCTGGAATACGCGGTGAGCGACGCAAGTATTGCCCTGATGGCGAAAGATTTGGGCAAAGAGGATGATTTCCAATACTTTGAATTGCGCGGAAAAAACTACCGGAATTATTTTGATGCTTCAGTTGGTTTTATGCGCGGGCGGATTGGCCAGAATGAATGGCGCACACCTTTTGATCCGTTCGTTTCGCGGCATCGTGACGATGATTTCTGCGAAGGAAATTCCTGGCAGTATACCTGGCTGGTTCCGCAGGATGTTAACGGATTGGTGGATATGCTTGGCGGGCGTGAAAAAACGCTTGAAAAACTGGATGAATTCTTTTCGGCTGAAGGGGATATGGGCGAACATGCCTCAAACGATATTACGGGGTTGATCGGTCAGTATGCTCATGGAAATGAGCCCAGCCATCATATCGCTTACTTTTACACCTTGCTGGACGAACCGGCAAAAACCGCTGATCTTATACGTAAGATCATGACCGAATTTTATACCACGGCTCCCGAAGGTTTGATCGGCAACGAAGATGTCGGGCAAATGTCGGCCTGGTACGTGTTGTCGGCTATGGGATTCTACCAGGTCCACCCGGCAAACGGCGAGTTTGTTTTCGGCAGCCCGGTTTTGGATGAAGCGGTTATCAACCTGCCTGAAGGGAAAACATTCACGATAAAAGCATTGAATAACAGTCAGGAGAATAAATACATCAAATCGAAAACCTTAAACGGGAAAGCGTATACGAAGAACTTTATCGCATACAGCGATCTGATGGACGGAGGAGAACTGACGCTTGAAATGACTTCGGAACGACCATGATGAAAACAAAATAAAAGAATTTAAAATTTATAGGCTGATGTTGTCTGATAGTAAAATTGTAGGAATTGACATAGGCGGAACAAAGATCAGCATTGGCATGATTGCCAATGGCGAAATTGTTGACAGTATCAAATTGAATACGCCCGCCGAAGGAACGCAGGAGGAAGTGGTTCAGCACATTATTGAGGGGATTGAAAGTCTTCCCTGTTTTGACGAAGCCATTGGAATCGGGGTTGGCGCTCCGGGATTGATTGATGAGGAAAAGGGAATCATTTTCTCGGTCAACAATATTCCTTCCTGGAAAGAAGTTCATTTGAAAGAGTCCCTGAGTAATCATTTTAACATGCCGGTGTATATCACCAACGATGCCAATTGTTTTGCCATCGGCGTAAAAATGTACGGCGAAGGCCGGTCCTATTCAAACCTGATTGGCTTAAGCCTGGGAACAGGCGTTGGCGGGGGAATTATCATCGATAATTACCTGTATTCAGGCCAGGTGGCCTGTGCCGGAGAGTTTGGCGGCTTACCTTACCTGGAGCATGATTTTGAAACCTATTGCAGCGGGAAGTTCTTCAAAGTTTTTCACGACACAAAAGGCGATAAAGCCTGGAAAGCGGCGCTTGAAGGCGATGCAAAAAGCCTTCGGATGTTTGAAGAACTGGGGACCCATGTCGGGAATCTGATTAAAACCATGCTGTTTGTATTGGCTCCCCAGGCGGTCATTATTGGCGGATCGGTAAGTAAATCGTTTGACCTCTGGGAAAAATCCATGTGGAAAACCGTTCATACCTTTCCCTATAAAAAGGCCCTGGAAAACCTGGTCATTGAAAGGAGCACGATGTCGAAAATGTCGGTGATCGGAGCTGCCGCCTTGTTTAAGAACCGGTACGAAAAAGAGGAAAATCTGAGATAAAACGGCATGGCTGAATTTAAGAATGTCAGAATTAAGGATATTGCTGAAATGGCAGGCGTTTCGGTTGCCACGGTTGACCGTGTTCTGCATAAACGCGGAAAGATATCGGAGAAAGCCCTTCAAAAGGTCGTGGATGCGCTTGACAAAACAGGATATAAACCGAATCTGATAGCCAGTACCTTAGGTTCAAATAAAATCTATAAAATTGCAGCCGTAATTCCCGATCCGGTACTGGACGATTACTGGAACCAATCCGGTTCAGGAATCCTTAAAGCCAAAGAGGAATGGGGACAATATCATGTCCGTATTGAAATGTTTTACTTCAACCAGTACGAAAAGTCTTCATTTCGCGAGGCCTCGGAAAAAGCGCTGGAATTCGATCCGGACAGTCTGTTGATCGCACCGATCTTCCACCGGGAGTCAATCGCTTTTTTCAGCATACTGAAAGAAAAGAAGATCCCGTATATTCTTTTTAATACGAATATTCCCGAAGCCGAACCGATCAGTTTTATCGGGCAGGATTTGTATCAGAGCGGACGTGTAGGGGCCGAAATGCTGGCGACCAAATTGGGCCAGTCCGGGCAGGTTGGCGTGTTGCATGTTTATGAGGATATCCACAATGCCGTTCACCTGAAAGAAAAAGAACGGGGTTTTTGCGATTATTTCCTGGATAATAAGCTGGATGGTTTTACAATCAGCAGTTATGATTTTGGAAATGCCAACGGATCGGAATTTGACCGGGAATTGCTGACCGTCCTGGACCGTGATCAGTTGTCGGGGATTTTTGTTTCTACTTCAAAAGGTTCTTACCTGACTGCTGCCGTGCTGGACAAATACGGGAAGAAAGACCTTATCCTGGTGGGTTACGACTTGTTGAAAGATAACATTCATTACATGTACGACGGGGTGATCAATTATCTGATCAACCAAAGTCCGCGGAAACAGGCTTTTTTAGGCATCAGCTACCTGGTAAATTATTTATTGTTTAAAAAGCAACCTCCGGTGACTGATTTGTTCCCGCTGGAAGTCATTACCCGGGAAAATATTAAGTCGTATTTATACTCCGGTTTGCATTGACTTTGCTGTTATGAATTTTGCATCAGGCTTAATCTGCTCGATATAAAAAAGGCTCCCAAACGGGAGCCTTTTTATTTAATAGCTTCGTAAATATTAAAAATTCGGATTTCCGGTATCGAACCACAGGCGGGTGCTGATCAGGTCGGCGCCTTTCATGGTTGCTACGGCAGCTGCTACGCCATCGGCGTTGCCGGTTCTTTCGGCATTTACAAACGGCATTCTCTTAATCCATTCGCCGGCAGGGATAACACCCCAGTCAGAGCTGCTGTCGTTTTGGTAAACCAGCGGCAGTTTCGGGTATCCGGTCCGGCGGAAATCGGCCCAGGGTTCGTTCGGGTTGGTAAAGCCGGCGATCCATTTCTGGGTAATGATTTTTTCCAGTTTCAGCTCGTTTGAATCAGCATCGTTCCATTTTACAGTCACTGTTGAACGGGATACAAAGTCGTTAACACTTCCGGTGGCTTTCGGATCGTTGTAATCGATCGGTTTACTGGTTTCGTCAGCCAGGTAATCGTCAACCCCTGCTGCTCCCCATTCGGCAAACGATGCTTTAACCCCGTTTTCATAATTGGTTTTAGCGTCGCCGGCGCCTTCCCAACCGCGCAAACTCGCTTCGGCCAGGTCGAAACAGACTTCTGACGCAGTCAGATAGCTGCGTTTGATGATATCTTTAAAACTTTCGTTGATCATCGAGAATGAAGTCCGGTCGTCTTTGGCTACCAACGATGCCCCGTTTCGGATCCCTTTGTAAGGATACTCCGGATGATCGGTATAAACACTGGCATCGGTAGCCGGTTGGAAGTATTTTTCGATACGCGGGTCTTTCAACCCAACCAGGAATGATTCCATCCCGGCCGACATGCGGGTATCGCCCCACTCGAAACAAATAATTGCCAGGTACAACTTGTTGCCGTAAAGCGAAACGTTAAAGTTGTCGGTGTTAGCCAAAATCAGGCCTGCCGGGTGGCTGATGGCTTTCTCACCTTGTGCTTTTGCCAATGCAGGAGCAACGTTTGAGATGCGAATGGCCAAGCGCAAACGCAGCGAGTTTACCAGTTTTTCCCATTGCTTCACATTGCCGCTGTAGCTGGCGTCAAATTTTTTCAACCCGACATAATCCTCATTGGCGGCAAATACAGCCTGGATTTCATCGAGATCGGCAAAAAACCGGATGTACAGTTGTTCCTCGCTATCGTACGAAACAGTTCCTACACTACCGCCGTAAGTTGAATAAATTACCGGTCCGTGGTAGGTAGTCAAACGCGACATCCCCAGAATCTGCATTAATTTGGCCCATTTGGAGAATACATCGTATCCTCCCTCATCGGCAATTTTCATAACTTGTTTTGCCGGGGCCATAATTGATCCGTACACACGATCCCAGTAAGTATTCCAACGAATGTAATAAGTGGTGTTGTTGACCCCGCCGGCAAACGGGGTAGGAGTTGCCATGTAATCGCAAAATGATTCGGCAACCAGGTTCTCTTCGATCTGATGCCCGAAGATATTGCCCAGCATGGACGGGAAGAAGGCCCCGATGTGGTTGAAATCCTGTTTCAGGGATTCGTCGCTGATTTCGTATGGGTTGATGTTGGCCTCTTCGAATTGGTCGGTACAGGCGCCCGCTAAAAGCGCAGCAATAAGTATGAATATTGTTTTTTTCATGATCTAGCAATATTAGAAATTAATTTTAAGGTTGAATCCGTAAGTTCTGGTTGCCGGTACGTTGAAGTTATCCAACGACTGTGAGTTCATGTCGGTGCTCATGGTCAACTCAGGATCAAACGGAGCCTTTTTATAAAAGAAGAACAAATTTTGTCCGACCAACGAGAATGAAGCGGCCTGAATCGGTAATCCCAGGTTTTTCACGTCAAAGTCGTACGAAAGCGCTACTTGGGTCAGGCGGATGTTGGTACGGTCAAAAACGTAGACCTCAGAAATACCGTTACGGTCGCCAACTGCTGTATAATACAGTTTCGGGTCGATTTGGGTTACAGCAGTACTTCCCTGGATGGCGTTGATGGCTACATAACCCTGGTCGCGGGCGTCGGCCGTGCGCTGGCTCACACCGTAACCGTCGAGCATGGCCTCGGTTTGGCTGAATGCTTTGCCGCCAATTTTGGCATTTACCAGGAAATTCAGGGCGAAGCGTTTGTAGTTGAAGCTGTTGCTCCAGCCGAGGCTGAATTTTGGTTCCAGGTTCCCCATATACTCGGGATTTGCAGTTTTCAGCGGTTTCCCGGTGGTTTCATCCAGCATAATTTGTCCGCTTTCGTTTCTCAGGAATTTAAAGCCGTACATATCGCCCATCGAACCGCCGCTGTAAATGCGGGCATAATACCCCTCTGAACTGCCAAAATCCTTGTATTTATCAAGCGCTCCCGGGTAAAGGACTTCCACTTTACTCACATTTTTAGAGAAGTTCAATGTTGTATTCCAGCCAAAGTTTGAAGTTTTTACCGGTTCGGCTGTCAAAACAATTTCAACCCCTTTGTTAACGATTTTACCGGCATTGAAATAGGCAGTGGTAAAGCCGCCTTCCTGTTCATCGGTATTGGCATCTTGCTGCAACGCCTGATTTTCGCTGGTAATGTGGTAGTAAGTGAAATCGAGCCCTAAACGGCCGTCAAACAACCTCCAGTCGGTGCCAATTTCCCAGGTGGTCAGCTCTTCCGGTTTCGCATTCAGAAAAGGTGCCCGGGTGTTCCGGTCGATGCCTCCGCTTGAGTTGATCGTGTTTTGTACCAGGATCAAACCAAACGGAACTTCATTGTTGATGACCGAGTTGGATACCCTGACTTTTGAGAAACTGATAAAATCGGGCATGTCAACCATCTGGCTCATAATGGCCGACAGACCAACTGCCGGGTAGAAATACGATTCGTTACCGGTTAATGATAAGGTAGACGACCAGTCGTTACGTCCCGACAAATCCAGGAAAAGCATGTCTTTATAACCTAACTGAACGTTTCCAAATACACCTTCTTTAATAATTTTCCCGGCATAGATGGATTGCACCTGAACGTTTGATGGTAGGTTTTGAAAGAAAAATTCGTTGGCATACAACAGGTTGTTGGTTCCGTTGTCAACACTGACCCCGTCGCCGTATATTGCCCGTTGGTAACTGGCGCCCCAAACGCCGTTCAGGCTAAAATCGCCAAACGTGTTTTGATAGGTGAAAATCCCATCGGTATAGATCAATTCATCGTTGTACTTTTTGTAGTTCCAGCGGCCGTTTTCGGAGATGTTGGTGGAGTTGCCGCCGGCATAAAATTTCTGTTCGTACGATTTCTGGGCGTAGTCATAACTTCCGCGGGCCTGGAACCTCAGGTTCTTCGCAATTTCATAGTCGAGCGTAACGCTCGAAATTACCCGTTTGGTCAGGTCTTCTTTCGGCTGCTTGTTAATCAGCCAGTACGGGTTCGACTGATGATGATCGGCAACAAACCAGTTTTGGAGATACATGTTCCGGTCGTCATTAAATACCTGGTAGTTTTCTTTATACGAGTTAAAATCGCGGTCGCGCGGGAAGAAATACAAACCGGTCAGCGGGTTCAGGTAGTAGCCGGCCGTGTTGCGGTTATTTGTTTTTTCCGAACTCAACATGACATTCGAACTCACTTTCAGTTTATTGTTCAGTAATCTGGTCGATTGCTGGAACGTTACGTTGTTCTTCTGATACTTGTTATTCGGGACGACGCCGGCTGCGCTGGTGTTTCCGTACGAGAAATAAGCGGTTGTTTTATCATTGCCGCCGCTTACCGATAACGAATTTACCAGGTTGTAGCCTGTTTGGAAGAAATCATCGACATAATCGCCGGCATAATTTCCTTTCGTATACGACCAGCTTTCTTTGGCGCCGCCTTCGCTACCGTAGCTGAACTGCAGATCGGGCGTTTTGGTAATACTTTCGAAAATGGTACTCGAGTTAAAGCTGACGCTGGTTTTGCCGTCTTTTCCTTTTTTGGTATTGATGATGATAACACCGTTAGCTCCCTGGCTTCCGTAAAGTACAGCGGCATTTGCCCCTTTCAGTACGCTGATGCTTTCAATATCGTCGGGGTTGATCTGGGAAAGGCCATCGCCCTCGTCAGTGCCGCCCCACATCCCCGATTGTCCGTTTTTACGGTTTACAATCGGGATACCATCGATTACGTACAAGGGGTCGCTCAACTGGCTCACCGATTTGTTTCCGCGCAATACCGTCCGGGTAGAACCACCGACGCCGGATGTGCTTTTGCGGATTTCCAAACCGGCCGTTTTTCCGCTCAGGCTGCTCATGAAGTTGATGTCGCGGGCTTTCATCATTTCTTCGCCCGACACCTGTTGCGACGAGTAAGTAAGCGTTTTTTTGTCGCGTTGGATACCCAATGCAGTTACCACAACTTCGTCAACCGTAATGTCTGAGCTTTTCAGAATTACGTTGATGGCTGTTCTTCCGGCAACGGCGATTTCCTGTTTTTCGAAACCAATGAAGGAAAACACGAGGACGGCATCGTTTGCATCTTTCAGGTTCAGGGAAAATTTGCCGTCAATATCTGTTGCGGTACCATTATTGGTCCCTTTTTCAATAACTGCCACACCGGGCAGCGGCTGATTATCTCCCTCAGAGATCACTTGTCCTGTAAGCATCTGCGCCAGTGCCGACACATTTGCCATGAGGATGAATACGAAGATTAGAATAGGTAGTCTTTTCATAGAATGATAATTTTTAATGAATAATGATTATGACTAAAGTGCATCAGTGATTGCAGTCGCCGAATCCGGCAGGAGAATGGTGTTTCCGCACACATTCTTTTCCGGTATCTGTAATTTGTATTTTTGTTTCTCATCATTGTTAAATCCGGGTGATTATGATTTGATTGTCGCTGGTTTCAATTTTAGCATCAACTATTTCTGCAATCACCTCCAGAACCTGGCTGGCCGAATTTCTTAGGTTAAGCCGGCCGGAGAATGTTTTACTGCCCATTTCCGGATCAGTGAGTATCACGGGAACATTATAGTACCGTGCTATTTTTTTGATGATCTCTCCTAACGGATGTTGTTCGAAAATGAAGTAACCATCTCTCCATGAGGTGTATAAATTTGGATTTACCGTGGTTTGCCTCAGGTTTCGATCAGTTGAGTGATACACGGCAAGCATACCGGGGACCATCGTTTCTTTTGATTTCCCAAACAGGGAATTTCTGTTGTATTCTAATTGAACCGAGCCGCTGACCAGGATGGTATTTGTTGTGGGATCATCGTGGTAGGCGCTGAGGTTAAAAACCGTTCCCAGTACTTTTACTTCCAGATCGCGGGTAATAACATGGAAGGGATGTTTTTCATGATGACTGACCTCAAAGATTGCTTCTCCTTCCAGATAAACTTCTCGTTTCTCTTTGGCAAATCGGGCCGGATAAATCAGTTTTGATCCGGAGTTCAACCAAATGGTACTGTTGTCGGAAAGGGTGATTTTTGTCCGTTTTCCGTAGGGTACAACAACCGTATTCATCACGAGCTTATCGCTGCCGATAAGCTGGCTGACGTTTTCTGTTGAGTCGATCCGGATGGTGCCTCCGTCGGGCACGTAGGCGATTTCTGAATCAGATGAGTTGATTTGAATTTCTTCATCACCCGAAAGAATCAGCCGCGTGTTCCCGCTCATTGGCATGGTCCGGCTGCTTTCGGCAAAGGCTTTGATCCTGGATTCGTTACGATTGATTGACACTAAAGCCGAAATACCGATAATGAGTAAAACTGTTGCAGCAGCGCTCGTTGCAACCAGAAATCTTTTCCTGTGGTACCGGGCAATTGAGGTCGCGATTCTTCGGCCAATCAGTTCTTTTTGTTCCGGGTTTAGCGTTTTCTTTTGTTTCCGGATCGTATGATAAATAGCAGCCGCCAGATGAAGGTCATCGTTGTCGTCATGACCCTTTCCCCCTGTACCAAGGTTGCTTTTATCAAGCAAAACATCCTCAGTAAGAATATCCTCCGCCTTCGTATTTTTATCTGTATCGTTCATTCCTGAATCTCTCCGGTTTAAAATGCAGCATACCTTGATCTGCTTGTGTAAGGACCATAAGAGAGATTTCAGAAAAACATAGACTCAAAAGATTAACTTTTTTGTAAAAAAAATTAACAGAACTGCAATTGAATAAATCAATAGTTTGATATACAGGGTATTGAACTTGTTTGATCGGCGTGATTTCTTTTTGAACGGAAATGAAAAAATTAGAACTGTATTTTGACGCTGAAGCCCAGGGTTCGGGTTGGAGGATTTGTAAAAATGTCGATGGCTTGATCTTTAATCAGGGTGTTGAGGGTGATTTCCGGATCAAAGGGCGCGTCTTTGTATAAGAAAAACAAGTTCTGGGCGACAAACGAAAAATCGACTTGTTTAATCCAGATATTGGATAAGGGGCATTGATACGAAAGCGCTAATTGGGAGAGCCGAATGTTTGACCGGCTATAGGTGTAAGGTTCTTTTATTCCGTCGCGGTCGCCAATGGAGGTGTAATATAACTTGGTATCCATTTGGGTAACCGCTGTTCCATCGGGCAAAACGGCATTGATGCTGACGCCTCCCTGGTCGCGGGCAATTGCCGACCGCCGGCTTACCCCGTAGCCGTCAAGCATTGCCTCGGTCTGGCTGATCACTTTACCGCCAAACTTTCCGTTTATAAGGAACTCAAATGAAAGGTTTTTATACCGGAAACGATTTGTGAGTCCCATGCTCCAGCGTGGATTTGAATTGCCGATGTATTCTTTTTCCTCTGATTTGGGTATGGTGCCGTTTGCATTTAGTTTGATCCGCCCCTGATCGTCACGTAAAAATTTGTGCACGTACATGTCTCCAAACGATCCGCCTTCTTTGATGATGAGTTGATAACCTTCAACATCGGACAACACAATGGGGTTTGTCAGATCGGGGTGAAGCGAAACAATGCGGTTTCGGTTATCCGAGAAATTGACGACCGACAACCAGTTAAAATTTTGCGTATGGATTGGTTTGGCAGTAAACGAAAGTTCGACCCCCGAATTGGTAATTTCGCCGACATTCACATAGTAGCTGGTGTACCCTGATCCGGAGAGCGCCGGCAACGAGATAAACTGATCGCGACTGCTGATTTGGTAATAGGTAAAATCAAAACCGATTGATCCCCGGAATAATTTCCAGTTTGTTCCGATTTCAAAACTGCGGATCATTTCGGGCTTGAGGTTGGAGAAAGGCATGACGGTGTTGAATTCAACGCCTGTTTTTGTAATGGTGTGGTTTGGGCTGACGCTGTTAAACGGGACTTCATTGCCAACCATCGAAAATGAGGTCCTGATCTTTCCAAAGTTGATGAACCCGGGCAGGTTGAACAGTTCGCTGATCAGCCCGGAAATACCGGCTGAGGGGTAGAAATACGATTCGTTGCCGGTGCCGTAAAGGCTCGAGGCCCAGTCGTTTCGCCCCGACAGGTCTAAAAAGATTTTTTCGCTGAACCCGATCTGGATATTTCCGAAAATGGCCTCTTTGATGATCCTGCTTCCCAAAACCGAATTAACCAGCACATTGTCGGCTATATTCTGAAAACTAAACTCATTGGGGTATTTTAATCCGTCGGTATTGGTATCAACGCTTATTCCCAGTCCGAAGGTGCTTTTCTGGTAGCTTGTTCCCAATACCGAGTTCAGGCTGATCTTACCCAGTTGTGTATGGTGTGTCAGAATGGCATCGGCATAAATGAGTTCATCCGATACTTTTTCATACTTCCACCTGCCGTTTTCATGGGCGTTGGTCAGGTTCGACCCGGCTTTGTGTTTTTCTTCGTACAATCTTACGGCATAATCGTAGTTTCCGCGCAGCTTAAGTTTCAGCCGCGGGCTAAAGTTGTAGTTAACGAACAGGCTGCCAATTAGCCTTTTTGTTAAATCTTCCTTTTTCTCGTTGTGAATAATCCAGTATGGGTTCGACTGGAAATGATCGTTGACGAACCAATTTTGCAGGTACATATTCCGGTCGGTATTAAATACCTGGTAATCTTTGGCATATCCGGCAAACGACCGTTCCCTGGGAAACAGGTACAGACCGGTGAGCGGATTCAGGTAGTATCCCGCAATATTTTTATTTTCAGTCACCTCGTTTGTCAGCATGATGTTCGAGCCAAGGTCCATGCGCTCGTCCAGGAGTTTGATTGATTGCCTGAAGGTCAGATTTGTTTTTTGATAGCGATTTTCGGGAATAACGCCGCTGAATGAGGTATTGGATGCCAGAAAATAGGCCGTTGAACTTTTGCCACCTCCGCTGATGCTGATGGTATTCGTCAGGTTTTTGCCGGTCCGAAAAAAATCTCTCACGTAATTCCGGGGGTAATTTCCTTTGGTGTACGACCAGCTTTCCTTTGCTCCGTCAACACTTCCGTAATTAAACTGCAAATCCGGCGTTTTCTGGATGGACTCAAAACTGAGACCGGAACTCAGGTTGATCTTTAACGGCCCTTCTTCGCCTTTTTTTGTGGTGACCAGGATCACCCCGTTGGCGCCCTGGCTTCCGTATAAGGCTGCTGCATTGGCTCCTTTCAGGATGGTAATGCTTTCAATATCATCGGCGTTTATCTGAGAAAGCCCGTCTCCCTGGTCGGTTCCGCCAAAAAGCCCGATTTGCCCGCTTTTGTAGTTAGCCATCGGAATCCCGTCGATCACAAACAAGGGGGCGCTGGATGAATTTAACGATTTATTTCCCCGGAGCAATACTTTTGACGAACCGCCGGCGCCGGCAGCGCTTTTGGTAATTTCAATGCCGGATATTTTGCCCGACAGGCTGGTCACAAAGCTGAAATCCCGGTTATTGGCAATTTCATCCGAGCTGAGGGTTTGCGTGGCATAGGTGAGCGATTTCTCCTCGCGCGGGATGCCTAAGGCCGAAACAATAATCTCTTCAACCCCAAAGTCATCAGGAACAAGTGTTACATTGATCTCAGACATTCCTTCCAGGTTCACTTCTACTCTTTTCATCCCGATGTATGAATAATCGAGAACGGTGATATGCGGTGGTAAGTTCAGCGCGTAGTAGCCCTGTGGATCGGTGGTTACGCCAATATTCGTATTTTTAACAAATACCGATGCGCCAAAAAGCGGATTCCCGTTTTCATCGGTGACTTTTCCTTCAATTCGTTTTTCGGCCAATAAGTCGGCAGGAGGTTGACGGTTGTTGGTTGACGGGCTGTTTTTCCGGTCTTCAATGATGATAATTTGCCGGTCGAAGATTTTATAATCTAGCCCCAGGCCTTTCAGCGCCTGGTTCAGGACCTGCTCAACCGGAAGGTCCTCGGCATCAATGGAAACTTTTTTATCCAGATCGACCTGATCATCGTTGTAGAAGATAATGAATTCGGTTTGTTGCTGTATCAATTCAAACACCTGGCTCAGGCGAACCTGGCTCAGGTGAGCCGTCAGCCTGTTGTTTTGAGCATGGGAGTCAAATAGAACAGACACAAACAGGACTAACAGATACAGTAATTTTTTCTTCATATTCCACCGTGCCCGAAATGCAACAAATTGCTTAAAATAACTGGAAATCAATGCGGAGTTTGATTTCTCATATTATGAATGATCTTTATTTTTAATTGTAATCCCTGAATCATCTGAAACAAGATCAATTGGGATCATTTCGGAAATGAGCTCCAGTACCTTGACGGCCGAATCGCGCAAATCCAGGTTGCCCGAAAAGGTTTTGTTTGCCAGTTCCTGGTTTTCGAATTCAATTTTCACATTGTAATAGCGTGATAATCTTTTGGCGATACTTCCAAGCGTGCTCTTTTCAAAAACCACATAACCGTCTTTCCATGACGTAAAGTTTTTCGTATTGACTTTTGTTTGAACAATCGTTTTTTCCACCGGATCGTAAACGGCTAACTGTCCGGGCATCATCTGTTCTTTGTTTTTTAAGCCGACTAAATTTGGGTTAAACCAGAGCTCAACTAATCCGCTTTCGAGCACTGTTTTTATGGTTTGGTCGTCGCTGTAGGCCGAAAGATTAAAGACGGTTCCCAGTACTTTAACGTCGAGCTTACTTGTTAATGCAAAAAAAGGACGATTTTCATCGCGGTTTACTTGAAACAGGGCTTCCCCATCCAGGTACACTTCCCGTTTTTCTCCTGTAAATTTTACCGGGTAGGTTAACTTCGATCCGGAGTTCAGCCAAACAACCGTGTTGTCGGGTAAGGTGACCCGGCTTCTTTTTCCGTAGGGCACAATTAAGGTGTTAAAAACGGCCTCATCGTCAACCGATGCTTGCTGCCGGTTGTTTTGCGCTTCAATGCGGATCGCTTTCCCGTCGGGAGAGTATTCAATTTGCGATTCCTGTGAAACAATCCTGACTTCACTTTGACTTGACAAAACCAAGGTAGTATACTCTTTAGTGGCCAGGTTATCGGCTGACAGGGCATATTTTCGAATGGCCGATTGGCCGGTTGTAAAGTAAAATGTTGTCAGGCCTGCAAGTAACAGCACCGCCGCGGCCGAACTCATCCAGGCCATGAATCTTTTTCTTTTAGCCTGCCTGATACTTTCCGTGATGCGTTGGTCTATCAGGGCTTTCTGAACTGGATCAAAGGAAACCTTTGCAGATCGTGCTGCCCTGACAATGTTTCGGGCCAGCCTAAGTTCCTGGTCCGAATCAAACGAAACGTCATGGTTTTCCGGATCAAAAGGCAGCTGGTCTTCGATCAGGATATCTTCGGCTTTAGGGGTATCATCTTTCGGTTTCATGTCAATGTTCTTCTTAACAGGTTGCCGGGCAGGTATCCGGTCGTTCCTGCGGGCAACCCGCAGGATGATCGTTTTCATACGCATCCGTTCATCATTTGCAAATGTATCGTTTCACCCTTTAAAAATATGATTTCCTATTCACTTATATCGTTTCATTCAGGTAAAAAGAAGTTCAGATATTCGGATTTTACAAGAATTGTCGGTCAGTATAAAATTCCTTTCTTTCTGAAAATCAAAAAAAGCGAAATACTCCGGATATCAAATTGTTCCCTGATCGTCTTAATGGACCGGTAGACGGAAGTGCGGGCCGATTCGACCGAGATATCCAGAACCTGGGCAATTTCGGAATAAGACAAATCAAGTTGAAAGCGAAGATTCAGGATTTCCTGTTGCCTTTCGGGGAGCTGTTTGATGGCCCGTGTAATTTTTGCCAGATCCCTGATTTCCTCATCCGATGCGTCCGCCTCGTCGTCGGCCGTTTCCTGATCGATATCTTTAGGCAGCTTGACCAGGTATACAACGTCCAATTTCCGGTTGGCGGCGGTTTGTATTTTTCGTTTTAACGACTTGAACAGGTAGTTGCGAACATTGTCGGTATCGGCCAAATTCCTGCGATACCTGAACAGATCAAAAATGAGGTCGTGGATACAATCTTTAATAAGTTCCTGATCTTTCGTGAAGATTGTCCCGAATGAAAAAAGAATGTCGGCATAAAGCAGGTAAAGTTCATGAAATGCCCGGGTATCCCCGGACCTGATCCTTTTCCACAGGAGAGATTCATGATTGGTTTCTTTCACCATAAACTAAAGCCCCTTTTTCAGTGAATAAAAACAATTTGGCAAAGGTCGTTTTTTCTTCTGATAATAAATCAAATTTCAAACTGTTTAACCGCCTGTTCAAGCTCATTTCAAAGATAAATGATATATTTGTGTGCGCAAACACCATTGAAGGAATTAATTTTTCCGCCGTGTTCAATCCCGGGAACCGATGATGAGCATGAAGGAAGAACCTTTTCGGATGGGCTATCATACAAACGCTTATATTTTTTGAAACGGATGAAAACATTTTGCAGGATATTTTTAGTGACGATCGGGCTCGGATTTTTTGCTGGTCAAACACAGGCCCAGTCTCAAAGGTTCAGAAATACCGATCTGAGCATGGAAGAGCGTGTTGCTGCCTTGTTGGGTGAATTAACAACGGCTGAGAAAATTTCGCTGTTAGGGTATAACAATCAAGGTGTTCCGCGCCTGGATATCCCTGCCTATAACTGGTGGAATGAAGCCTTGCACGGTGTGGCCCGCGCCGGCGAAGCCACAGTATTCCCCCAGGCGATTGCCCTGGCCGCCACTTTCGACGACCGCCTGGTGAACGAGATTGCCGATGTCATTTCGACCGAAGCCAGGGCAAAATACAATATGGCTGTAGCAAAGAACCGGCGTGTGCAGTACCTGGGACTGACATTCTGGTCGCCCAATGTGAATATCTTTCGCGACCCGCGATGGGGAAGGGGACAGGAAACCTACGGGGAAGATCCTTACCTGACATCACGTATGGGAGTTGCTTTTATTCAAGGAATCCAGGGGAACGACCCGGTCTATATGAAAGCGTCGGCCTGCGCCAAACATTTTGCCGCGCACAGCGGACCCGAATATAACCGTCATTTTTTTAACGCCCTGGTCGATGAAAAGGATTTGCGCGAGACTTATCTCCCCGCTTTTAAAGCAATGGTAGATGCCGGTGTGGAATCGGTGATGTGCGGATATAACCGTTTGAACGACGAACCCTGTTGTACCAGTCCCACGCTGATCGGCGATATCCTGAGAGGAGAATGGGGTTTTGAAGGCCACGTGGTGACCGATTGCTGGGCGCTCGAAGACATCTGGCTCAGACATAAAGCTTTGCCTAATTCGGTGGTGGTTGCTGCCGAAGCCATAAAAACAGGGATCAACCTGGATTGTTCCAACCTGTTGCAGGACGATCTGATGCAGGCTTTGGAGCAAAAGCTGATTACTGAAAAAGAGATTGACCATGCGCTGGCGGCGAACCTGAAAACACAGTTTAAACTTGGATTTTATGATCCTCAGGACCGCATCCCCTTTGCCTCGCTGGGCGAAAAAGATGTCCGCTCGCCCGAACATGTTGCCCTGGCCAGAAAAGCTGCTGCTGAAAGTATGGTTTTGCTAAAGAACGACAAGCAGATCCTTCCCCTGAACCGTGACGAATACAGCAGTCTGTTGGTAACCGGGGCCAATTCGGGAAGCCTGGATGCTTTGCTGGCCAATTATCACGGGGTTTCGTCCGAGTTGGTCACGTTTGTCGAAGGGATTTCCAAAGCTGCAGGTCCTTCAGTGGCCGTACAGTACGATTTGGGTTGCAACGATACGGATACCGTTCGTTTCGGAGGTATTTGGGCTTCGGGCATGAGCGATGCAACCATTGTGGTGATTGGATTAACCCCGGTGATGGAAGGGGAAGAAGGCGATGCTTTTTTAGCTGAAAATGGCGGCGATAAAAAACATTTGGATATTCCGGCCGCACATGTGGCTTTTCTCAAAAAACTGCGTGAATCGCATAACCGGCCCGTGATCACTGTCGTTACCGCCGGGAGCGCTGTTAATCTTTCTCAGATTGAACCGTATTCGGATGCTGTTATTCTGGCCTGGTATCCGGGTGAGCAGGGTGGAAATGCCCTGGCTGACATTTTATTTGGCAAAACAGCTCCTTCAGGTCGGCTGCCGTTAACGTTTTATAAATCGCTCGACCAGCTACCCGACTACGAAAGCTATGATATGGCCGGCCGTACTTACCGCTATTTTGATGGCGATGTTTACTATCCCTTTGCTTACGGGCTGAGCTATGTCGATTTTAGGTACAGCTGGAACGAAAAGCCTCAGAAGAAGTACAAAACAGGCGATACCATCCGGTTTTCGGTGGCTGTTCAAAATACTGGAACCATGAGCGCAAAAGAAGCCATCCCCGTTTTTGTAAGTTATCCGGATTTGGACCGGATGCCTTTAAAAGAGTTGAAAAATTTTACCAAAGTCGCCATACTGCCCGGCGATCAGGTCATGGTTGATTTTTCCATCCCGGTAGACGAATTGGCAAAGTGGGATGAATCCTGTCAGGAATGGAAAGTTTACGACGGAGTTTACCGCATCTCGGTCGGCGGCGATGCGGTAAACTCGGAGTTAAATACCTCAATTCAAGTCAGATAATTCCTCAATAAACGAAATAAAAGTTAAAAGATTTAAAAAAATGCTTTTATCCTGTCCCGTGTAAAACATTTTTCAGAACTTTGCGTTCTGTAATTTCATCAGGTTGGAGGAATTGTATGAGTGTTATTGTTATTTTGAAGTTATTGCATGTTTATTTGCTGGCTACTGTGAAGTATTTTCTCACCTTCCCTTATGCGTTGTTAATCGGACTGAAGTATTCACAAGCTCTGATTGCGGTGACTGTTGGAGGGATTACCGGTTTCGTGTTTTTCTATTACCTGAGCGGAGCATTAATCAACTTTTATCAGAAACATCGCGAAACAGTTTATAGAATTCTAAAACGCTACACCCGGATTGATCTTTTTGCGTTGCAGGAGAAGAAAAAAAGCCGTGAAACCCCCGTTTTCAGTAAACGTTTGCGCAGGTTTGTGAAACTAAGGACAAAATACGGGATGTGGGGAATCATTGTTACAACGCCAATCCTGCTGAGCATTCCCGTTGGCGCTTTCCTGTTGAATAAATATTATGCCGGGAGAAAAAATGTATTTGCCTATATGGTCATTTCAATCCTGGGTTGGGCCGTGATCTTTTCAGCTTTTGTGGTCATCTTCCCGAAACCAATCTAATATTTCGGTTTTATTCTGTTCGATCAGCCATTTATCGGCCTCCTGCCAGTTTAATGTGTCGAGTTCGCCGGTTTTCAGCCATTTGTGTTGAATGTGTTCGGTGAGCTGTATCCGGTTCGATTCAGACCTGCAAACAAAAGGGATCAATCGGATTGATTTGTCCGGATACTGATGTTCCGTATAGCGGAGTTGTTTTAGCGGCTGAATATCGAGCTGCAGTTCTTCTTTTATTTCCCTGATAATGCAATCCGTCAGGCTTTCTCCGGCTTCGAGCTTGCCGCCCGGAAATTCCCACTGAAACGGATGATGATGGCCGTTTCCCCGTTGGACTGCCAACAACAAACCCTGCTGAAAAATTAAGGCGCAACAAACATCGATCATCCCCGGCAGTTTTTGAGATTGGGCATAAAATTATACTTTTAGGATGAATTTGCGCCTATGACAAAAGAAGAAATTGCCGATATGATCCATTCGTGGGAGAACCTGAATTTCTACATTCAGCATTTCTTACAGTATCCGGAAAATCTACCGGTTTTGTTACAGGTGGCCTGCGATGATTCCCGAAAGGAATATTGGCGCGCGGCATGGATGGTGGATAAAATCGCAGAACAGAGCCCCGGATTGGTGCGACCCTTTTTTCCACAGCTGATCCGGTCATTGAAAACAACAAAGAATCAGGGCAAACTGAGGCATTTCCTGAAAATCATCAGTCAGAACCCGATCCCGGAAACACAACTTGACTTTCTGTTCAGTTTTTGCCTGAAACTATTCACCGATCCGGCTTATCCGGTTGCTGTTCGTGTACATGCCATGCAGATCTTGTATGAAATATCTGAAACAGAGCATGGACTCAAACCGGAACTGATTCAGCTCATTGAACATGAAATCGAATTACATCCCACCGCGGGGATCAAAGCGCGTGGAAAACATTTACTCCAAAAGCTGTATCGTTGCCGGTAATGAGTGGCAATAATTTTTCGGAGCAAACCTTGTTTTTAAACTGATAATAAAACCATTAAGCTGAATGCAGGATTCTTTGGCTAAAAAAATCAAATGAATCCGTTTTTTGATTTAAAAAATTTTATACTTTTGCACCTGTCTTTACAAAAAGGACAGGTATGATTGACCCGTGGTGTAATTGGCAACACGTCTGATTTTGGTTCAGAAGAGTCCAGGTTCGAGCCCTGGCGGGTCAACAAAAAGGGAATCCAAAAGATAGCAAAAGTACTTAAAACGTTGATTTTAAGTACTTTTTTATTTAACAGCACTTCAGAATAAACCATAAATGGTCAAGGTAAGCGAGACCATATCGAGACCAATCCGGATTTTTCAGCAACAGGTCTCGGTAAAACTCATAACTCTCTGGTATTTAGAATTTAATTGATTCAATTTGGTGCATTTTGGTTGTTGTTTTCAGACTCTTTCAGTCGTAATTTAGGAGACCAACCGAGACCAAATCTGCACCTCAATTTATAATTTTAAAATTGCAGGTTATGAGAATTACAATCAATCTTTCATTAAAGAATTCCAAATCCCATTTGAATGGGAAAACTCCGGTTTATGCACGTATTACGATGGCGGGGCGCCGGGCTGAGATTTCAACCGGAATTTTTGTCGATCCACCCCAGTGGGATAACAACAGGCAGTTAATTACCGGTAAAAGTGAGTCGGCCACTATCCTCAACAACCGGCTCAGTAAGTTTGTCTCTAAAGTAAACGACTTCTATAACCAGTTGGTAGCCATTGGTGATGATTTTGATATTACCGATCTGAAAGAACGCATCACGGGACCGAAAAACCAAAAGCAGGTTCTGGATCTGTTTGACCTGACGATTCAATCTGTTGAAGGTAAACTTGGTCATGGTTATACGTACAGTACCTTAAAACATTATCGTACCTGCAGAAGGAGGCTGGAAGAGTTTATCCGGGAACAATACGGCAGAACGGATATGGCCTTAAGCAGGATCAACTACCAGTTCCTCGATTCTTTCGACCTGTTCCTGAAATCAGTTGTCCAGGTAAGCTCCAATACCGCCTGGGGCTATCATAAGGATTTTAAGAGGGTTCTGAATAAAGCTGTTTTTATGCAGCTGCTCCCAAAGAATCCCTACCACTCCTATAAAGTGAAAAGTATGGAATCCAACCGGGATTTTTTGACAATTGACGAATTGTCGAAATTGATGAACAAAGAGATTGCAATAAAACGGCTGAGCACGGTAAGGGATATTTTTGTGTTTGCCTGTTCTGACATTTACCTGGTTCAGATCAATTACAAGTTTATCACAGATTTTGAATATTTTCTGAGAAATTACCAACCTTAGGATCATCAGAAGGTTATCGGGAACAACGGGGTGATGAAGCACCAGGAACGATTCCGGAAAATGATCAATTTGGGTTTTCGCCTGGGCTGGGTCACTCAAAATCCGTTTGATTCGTACAAACTCAGCTTCCGCAAAGTTGACCGGGGATTTTTAACAGAGAAAGAACTAAAGGTCATTGAAAACAAAAAGTTTGAAATTGAACGACTGGAAACCGTAAGAGATATTTTTGTCTTTAGTTGCTACACCGGCCGATCTTATATTGATGCAATTAACCTGAGGACTGATGAAATCAACCGGGGAATCGATAGTCAATACTGGATTTTCTCAAGACGGCAAAAGACCGATACAAAACTGCAGATTCCGCTCCTACCGAAAGCCTTAAATATTTATAAAAAATACAGGGAACATCCCAAGTCTGTCAGTAGGGATAAAGTATTACCGCTGATCTCAAACCAGAAACTAAACAGCTATCTAAAAGAAATTGCCGATCTATGCGGAATAAAAAAGAACCTGACGTTTCATTTGGCGCGGCATACGTTTGCCACTACGGTAACCTTAAGTAATGGGGTACCTATTGAAACGGGAAGTCAGATATTGGGACATAAAAGCATCTCGACCACTCAGATTTACGCAAAAGTGTTGGAGCAGAAGATTAGTGAGGATACTGGTAAATTAAAATTGATATTATCTGAAAGCTTAGGTGATTAATTTATCTCTACTTTCACTTCAGCAGCAGAAAAAACGGTTTTATTTTTAAGCACCAAAATATATGTACGTCATGCGATGTGCTGGGCAAAGGTCTTTCTTGATAAGATAAAATGATGAGGTGGGAAAGCTTCTGGTTGTGTGTGGGAGGTATAATTTCTGATTCTTTAATGCGTTTTCCTTGATAAAATTCCTTTTATTTTGATTACAACCTGCAAATTGCATTAGTTTTGTGACAGATCAATTGATAAGATTGAGGGAACTCTTGTTGATAAATGGGACTGAATGAAGGAAAAGAAAGTGGTATTTGGTGTCATTTTCGACCGTTGTTATGTATCTCTTTGTTGTTTTATGTAAAATATTATTTTACACCAGGTATAAATGTCGAAGACTTGGTGGTAGGTTTTCTTGTTCCCCGGTGGTAGAATCTACGTATCTGTAAGTTAATAACATAGCAGACTGAGGTTTTTCGATTTTTATATTAATTTTAATTTTTACTTTATCATAGGACAAATCTAATTATTATGCCAGCAATTCCTTACATAAAAAAGAAAATTGGTCATTCTTACCTGCTTTGGTTCCAAAACAGCAACCTGTACCTTCAACTGGAAGAACCTGCGTGGTTTGTTTTCAGCAAAACAAATAAGCGTTACGCCGCCGGTACGATTGCCAAAGAATTTTCAAACCGTTATAGTGTAAGTCTGGAAGAAAGCCTGGTCTTTGTCCGGGATATCAGGCTGAAAATTGAGAAAATGAACCAACCGGATAACGCTGAAGATAAGAGGAACGGGATTTCAACCGAACTGACTGAAATTGATTACACGCCGTTTTCTGTTCATCGTTACAGGCTGGGCGAAAAACTGATTTCATTTTCCTTCGAAACCCGCCTTTTTGAATATTACCTTCACCCGTTGATCAGTCATTTCGAAACCACAGACGAGCAGGATGATATGCCTTTTTTTGAATTATTTGCATACCAGGGGCGTATTGTTTTTCGAGTTGACGGCGATGTAAAAGGAATATGGAGAAACGATGAGACCCATTTGGTAAAAGGATTGATCTTCATGTTTTTGGTCAACATGATGCACGGCACAACTGATGATGATTGGCTGATGACCGTACATGCATCAGCCATCACAAACGGGAAGAAGACCATTTTGTTCTCTGCGCCGCCCAACCACGGGAAGACCACCTTTGCTGCTTTGCTCCAGGCTAATGGTTATCAATTAATTTCGGACGATTTTGTTCCCGTTGACAGGCGGACTTTCAGCGCATACCCTTTCCCGATAGCCATGTCGGTGAAAGAAACGTCAGTGGAGTTGCTTGCATCTTTTTTCCCTGCATTAAAAGAAAGGCCGGTAACGTACATCTCCCCCGAAAAAAGTGTTCGGTTCCTGGCGCCTGATTTTAAATCCTGCTTTCAGGGGGGGGCCTATCCCGTCCGGGAATATGTTTTTATCCGTTACGATAAGTCGGTAGATTTTGCGTGGGAGAAATTGAGCACCCTGAAAGCGATAAAGTCGATGCTTGACCAGGCCTGGGTCACCCCGGCAAGGGGGAATGCCGAACTATTGTTCGACCGGGTCATGCAGATGTCCTTCTACCAACTCACCTATTCAGACAACCAAAAGGCAATTGATGCCATCGCCAACTTGTTTGACCATGACTAACCTGGAAACGTTTTATTTTATCGGCAAATGCCTGACGATGGACGAGCACCCCGGGTTCAGGGAAGAGACCATCCGCCGGATAAAGGGCGGGTTGATCGATTGGGAACGGTTTGTGGCCCTGGGCAGCAGTCATTTGGTTTTACCTGCAATTTACCTGAAATTCAGGGAACAACAGCTCATCGGGGATTTGCCGGAGGAACTGGCCGGTTATTTAAAGGAGATATTCGAATTAAACCGTGCGCGAAACACTCAAATCATGAAACAACTTAGCGAGGTCACGAAAATTCTCAACAGGGGCAACATCTTTCCTACGTTCCTGAAAGGGTCGGGCTTTTTGTTGGATGGTTTGTATTCCGATCCCGGTGAGCGAATGATCGGCGATATCGATTTTCTTGTCCGGGAGAAAGATTACCTGTTAGCTGCCGGCCTTTTAAAACAAAGCGGGTACAGCATGGTAGGTGAATTTTTCGGGACAGATGTCAACGATATGAAACATTATCCCAGGATTGCAAAGCCGGATGGTACCGATGCGCCCGCTGCCCTTGAAATCCACCGTTTGCCTGTATCGGAAGCGTATGAGTCTTGGTTCGGTCCCGGTATGATTGACAAGGAGAAAAAAGAGGTGCCAACATTTCCCGGGTGCTTTGTCCTTTCGGACAAACATAACACCATGCTCAATTTTATACACAGCCAGTTAGGGCACGAAGGCCACACTTACGGCATCGTTTCCTTTCGCGATTTATACGATTTATACCTGCTTTCAAAACGATATCGCGTGGAACAGGCCCTCCCTGAAATGAAGGCGGAAAACAAGGCGATCGCTTATTTCGTTTTTGCGGGGAAGGCATTCGGGTTTCCGGGAAGGTTTTGCCGGCAAGGCAATTTTTCATCCTGGTACTTTACCCTGAAACATGACCTGAACCTCAGTTCTTCAATCTTCTATCATATCCATCGTACGGTTATATACCTGGTCAAACGGATTGTCGTTGGGTTTACCCTGCAGGTCATAAAATCGTTCTATTCCGCCAAAATGCGCCGATCGTTGCTCCGCCGGTTGGGAAACCGCCAATGGTACCGCGAACATTTTCGTTCATACCTGCGGTTTTTCGGTGGCGGCAGGTAGAATGTTTTAAACGGGGATTTCGTCAGGTGGAAATAGTTGGCGCCTGTTAATTCTCGTACTTATTTTTGTATTTAAGCGGCGTAAAACCTGTTATCTTTTTAAACTGCTTGATGAAATACGAAACATTGGTGTAGCCGCAGGAATAACAGATGCCCGAAACGGGTTGGTTTTCTTCTGTCAGCATACGGCAAGCCTGGGCAATCCTGATTTCATTTAAAGCTTGGACAAAGGTTTTGTTCGTCCGTTTTTTGAAATAACTGCAAAAGGCCGGAATGGAAAGGCATGCCAGTGACGCCACCTTTTCAAGTGTGATCTCCTGGTAATAGTTGGCGCATACATAATCGTAAACCTTGTCGAGCCGGTCCGAGTCACTCTCGTTGAAGTTATTCTGGGTAATCGGGTTGGCCAATAACTGGTATTCTTTTCGTGTGGCAATGACGCCAAGTATTGAAAGTAGGATGGTTATCCGGTTAAAACCCGATGAGTTCCTCATAGCCAGCATCAATGAAGATACCTCCTCCCTGGTTTTTCCGTGGAGGATGATCCCTCCACGGCTAATCTGAAGTAATTTTAGTATGCTTTTAGATTCCGGTAAACTCCAGAATTGTTCTCCGAAAATTTCAGCTTTAAAGAGGACAAAGATCACCTCAGAAAAAAGCTTGCTGTTTTCTGAAGTGTATTGGGAGTCGCTGTAACTGACGTGCGGAATATTTGGACCTACCAAAATCACATCCCCAGGTCGGAAACGACTAATGGAATCTCCAACAATACGGGTTCCTGTTCCCTGCAGGATAAGCAGAATTTCAATCTCTGGATGAAACTGGAGCGGATTTGGAAAATAGTGGAATTTCATGTGATCAACATGAAACGAATGGTTCAGATTGGCCTCAATTTTTTGAAATAAAGGAGTCATAAAATAATGGTATTTTAATAATAAATATCAATAGTGACTGCTTAAATGCTTCAAAAATGACCTAAATTTACTATTGATGTCAAAAATAAAAAATAAATAGTTATTTCCAAATTAATGAAACCTGGTTCATCATAAGGGATATTAAAAATGTATTATTTTTTGATAGGATAGTTATACTCTCCTTAATTAAATCGCTGTAAACTTGGCATATAAAATTAGGTTATTTCCAGCAATGCTGCTGAGGGATTATGAAACAATCATTTCTGATGCAGGAATCAATATTTTTCGAATAATGAATAACTTGGATGAAATATACGGATTGGCGTATGGATGCCCAACCCGGGACAGAAAAGCCGATTGTCCGTTTCAACCCTATGATTTGCTTTCTTTTAAAGAAAGGATACTTTGGATTCAGAAACTCGACTGGGAGAAGAAAGATATGATCATTCAGCACCATAGACAATGTGTCCGGCTTAGTTGAATGTAAGAGTAAGGGGTAAGTTTGTACGAATTTTTTTAAACGTTGTGTGAAAAATGAAAAAGAGTAATGTAGGTGATCGTTTTAGCATATCAGCTTTTCTTTTGCTGAGCCTCCTGTGCCTTTCTTTTGCCGGCGCGATGGCAGCAAATGGCCTGAAAAAAGGAAGCAGTAAAGCTGTCATCGAAAATGCCAGGTTTAGATACGAAATTGCAGCGAATGGGAACAACCTGCATTTTATCGATAAAATGTCGGGGATAGACTATTTGGATGCCGATCGGGTTTCCAGTTGCGCGTTTGTAACTAAAGCAGGAAGGGAATATCCGGTCAGCGCGGTTTCTTTTGACGGTAACCAGTTGGAACTAACGTTTGCCGGCGCCGGGGTGTTTGCCCGTATCCGCGTAAAAGGTGAAGAAAATTATATAACACTGGCGATTGCCGAAATAAGCGGGTCGCCCGAATCACTGACTTTCCTGAATATTCCGCTTACGCTTGAAGGGATGCCTTACGAACCGTTTGCTTCGTGTGCACTTTCGATGAACCTACAAACCAACGTTTTGCAACTTCCGGTGCTGCAAACACATCTCCAAGCTACCTGTTACCAGCGATTTGGAATGAGCAAGGCAAAGGTTGCCTTATTGGGTGTTCCTCAAAACGATATTCTGCCGGTAATCCGGGAAGTAACAAAAAACGCCAAAGATATTCCCTTTTCCGGCGTTGGAGGTGCCTGGGCACTGGAGGCAAAGGAAGGATACGGGTCTTATGTATTCAATTTTGGCGAGCTTACGGAGGAAACGGCGGGCGAGTGGATCGAAATGTGTAAGAATGTCGGGTTTTCACAAATCGACAATCACGGCAGGTCAGACTTTTTCCGGTTCGGCGATTTTGAGCTAAACCGTGAAAAATGGCCCGACGGGTGGGACAGTTTCAAACGGATCAACGACAAGCTTCATGACGCGGGAATTTCTTCCATTTTTCACACCTATGCTTTTTATATCGATAAAAAGGCCAGCTATGTAACGCCTGTTCCCAGCGAGGACCTCGATTATTTCAAGATATTTACGCTGGACAAGCCGGCGGGTGAAACGGACACGGAGTTAACCGTGAAAGAATCAACAGCGGATATCTCTACGATAACAGGGATGTTTCTGAACAACAGCACAACAATACGGATTGGCAAAGAACTGATCACTTTCAGTGGGGTGACCAAAACAGCGCCATATAGGCTCACCGGCTGCAAACGCGGCGTGCTGGGCACAAACGCTTTTTCGCATCCCGCCGGTGAAAAGGCCTATCAGCTTAAAGAAAAATTCAACAGGTTTGTTCCAGGCCCGGAGACTCCGTTATTCAGGGAGATAGCCAGGCGAACAGCCGAGATTGTTGACCGGGCTGGTTTCGACGGGGTTTATTTTGATGCCATCGATGGAAGCGACATCCTGGCAGGGAGAGAAAATTCCTGGTACTACGCCACGAAATTTGTGTTTGAAGTTGCCAAAAATTTAAAACGTCCTGTGGGGATGGAAATGAGTTCGATGCACCATCATTTTTGGAATTATCGGTCACGATGGCAGGCATGGGACCGTCCCGTACGCGGATACAAACGGTTTGTCGACATTCATTCGGCAGCCATAAAATTAAGTAAAGGCCAGTCATCCATCAGGAATATCGATACCACACTGATTAAAAGAACGGCTAACGTGGAAAACGGGGGACTGATGCTGCCCTTGCAGCTGGGGTGGTGGGGACATGAATCGTGGAATCCCCCGCAAGTGGAGCCAACGTTCCCGGATGACGTTGAATACATTGCCTGTAAAATGATTGGCAACAATGCAGGACTTTCCATGTTGCGCGGCTTTGATGAAAAAACGGAAAATGAATACCCCCGTTACAAGCGATTGAACGAGATTATCAGGCAATACGAGTCATTGCGCCACCAAAATTATTTTAACGATTCGGTGCGGGTGTTGCTCCGCCAACCCGGGAAGGAATTCACCCTCATTCAGGAACCTGGCGGCAAATGGAATTTTAAGCCGGTTCGTTTTCAAAAGCACAGAGTTGCCGGGACTGATCACCCGTCAGCGCACTGGCAGGTGATGAACGAGTATGGGCCCCAGCCGGTCAAATTAAGAATAGAACCGCTGATGTCTGTCAATTCGTATGCCGACACGACAAATATCGGCGTGATTGGCTTTGACCGTTTGCCGAACTTTGACAGACCGGAAGCCGCCAAAGGGGTAACCGGTGAATTGGTGGTTTCGGAAGAAAAAACACCGGAAGGTGAAGCTGCAGGCCTTTTTATGGCAACCAGTTTGGGTCAGGTGCCGCAGGAAGCTTCATGGGCCAAAATAGAAAAACGGTTTGAACCTTTCCTAGACCTGAAAGAAAATCAGGCGATAGGCGTTTGGATCAAAGGGGATGGCAACGGCCAGTTGTTGAACCTCCGGGTGGCCAACCCGCGCCATATCGCCCACGGCGCCCGGGCTGACCGTTTCATTCATGTTGATTTTACCGGATGGAAGTATTTTGAACTGGTGGAAATCGAGTCTGCCGAGGTCAGCAACTATGAGTGGGCGCCCTCTTTTGCCAGCTTGTATGATACGTATCGCCATACGGTGGATTTTGAGAAAGTGGATCATTTTCAGTTCTGGTATAACAACCTGCCTCCCGGCAAAACAGTGGAAACCCTTATCGGGCCTGTCAGGGCGCTTTCGTTGGTGTCAAACACAATCAATAATCCGGCCGTCACCATCGGGGGTGAAACGATCGTTTTTCAAGTCAGCATGGAGTCAGGGATGTTCCTGGAATTCCGGTCGGCGTCGGATTGTAAATTATACGACTCCAAAGGAGGGTTTATCCGGGATGTGCCCATCCTTGGAAATATTCCCGAACTTAAAACCGGCGAAAATAAATTATCCTTTTCATGCGATTCGCCGGGCGAGGTAAATCCACGGGTGCAAGTGACCGTGATCAGTGAGGGGGAACCACTTGAAAACTAACGTGTATTTTTGAATCAGGTCAATGCGTTGTGTATGGCCAACGACAAAAAATAACAAAGACCTAAAGAGTGAAATATGCAGGAAATAAAGAAAAAATACGTTAACCGCCGGTTTATCATACCCGCCTTGCTTCTGTTGGGGTTGATCCTCCTTCTTTTTATCCGGTTATTTTCGGCAGATGGACTTCTTCTGTTCAGGGGAGAGGGCGTTGTATTTGAAACGAATGGTTTCAGGTACGGGATAGCCCGAAACGGGAAGAACCTGCAGTTCATCGATAAAATGACCGGCACCGACTATTTAAATGCTGATTCTGCCTCGTATTGTGCCTATGTTGTTAAAGACGGAAAGCAGTACCCCGTCAGCGCTGTTTCGCTGAGCGGCGACACCCTGACACTCGAATTTGCAGAAGCAGGGGTAAGGTCCGTTGTGCTTGTCAATCAAACAAACGACCGTGCCAGGCTTAAGGTGGTGAGGGTATCCGGCAACGCTGAATCCCTGACCTTCATCAATGTGCCGCTTAAACTGGAGGGTATGCCCGATGAGCCGTTTGCGGCCTGTGTTCTGTCTATGAATATTTCCACACATGTCCGCCAGCTTCCAGCGTTGCAAACCCATCTTTGGGCCACCGCCTATAACCGTTTCGGGATAGATGGTGCGGAAATTACGCTGCTCGGCCTTCCCACCAAGGATATGCTGCCCGCAATCCGGGAAGTAATGAAAGATGCCAGGGATATTCCCTTTTCGGATGCAGGCGGCGCTTGGGCCCAGTTATCAAAAGAGGGATACGGGTCGTACCTGATGAATTTTGGCACACTCACCGAAGAAACCGTCGATGAGTGGATTGGCATGTGCAAAAATTTGGGGTTCACCCAAATAGACAACCACGGGAGGTCCGATTTTTTTCGTTTTGGCGATTTTGAGCTTGACCGTAAAAAATGGCCCGATGGCTGGGACACGTTTAAGCGAATCAACAAAAAACTACATGATGCCGGCATTTCGTCCATCTTTCAAACCTATGCATTTTTTATCGATAAAAACTCCAGGTATGTAACACCCGTTCCCCGGGAAGACCTGGGTTATTTCAGCACATTTACACTCGAAAAGCCGATTGGCGAAACTGACAGCGAGATCGAGGTGAAAGAGCCAACCGACGGCATTTCGCTGATCACCGGTTTTTTTGAACGGAACAGCGTTACATTGCGCATCGGCAGCGAGTTGATCGAGTTTACCGGGGTAACCAAAACCCCGCCGTATAAATTTACCGGGTGCAAGCGTGGAGCGCTCGGGACAAAGGCCTCTTCGCACAAGGCAAATACGCAGGCCTACCACCTTCGGGAGATGTTCAACCGCTTCGTCCCGGGTGTAGAAACGCCCTTGTTCAGCGAAATAGCAAAAAGAACCGCCGAAATTGTTGACCAGGCTGGTTTTGACGGGATTTATTTTGATGCCATCGATGGGAGCGACATCCTTGCCGGGCCGGAAAACTTCTGGTACTACGGAGGTAAATTTGTGTTTGAAACTGCACGGCAACTGAAACGTCCGGTAGGCATGGAAATGAGTTCCATGATCCATCATTGGTGGCATTACCGTTCAAGGTGGCAGGCTTGGGACCGTCCCGTGCGCGGGTACAAACGGTTTGTCGATATCCATTGTGCCTCCATCAAATCGGATGAATACGAACATGGTTTATGGCGCGGGCATACCCCTTTGATCAATAAGCTGGCGCCGGCCGGGAACGGCGGCCTTATGCTGCCGCTGCAACTGGGTTGGTGGGCCCATCAAACCTGGAACCCACCGCAGGTTGAGGCTACCTTCTCCGACGATATCGAATACCTGGCCTGCAAAATGATCGGCAACAACGCCGGGCTTGCCATGTTGGGGGGCTTCGATAAAAAAACGCTGGATGAATTTCCGGCATTTAAACGCCTGAATGCAATCATCAAACAATACGAAGAACTGCGACATCGCCATTATTTCAATGATTCGATCCGCAAGCTGTTGCGGGAGCCCGGCAGGGAATTCACCTTATTCAGGACTCCGGACAACGAATGGAATTTCAAGCCGGTCAGCTACCAAAGACACAAAGTGGCCGGGCTCGACCACCCGACGGCCAATTGGACTGTTGTCAATGAATTTGAATCACAGCCGGTCAAATTAAGGATCGAAGCACTGATGTCCGTAAAGGCTTATGATGACACTGCCAACATTGTATTATCCGATTTTTCGGGAGAGATGAACTTTAAGCCGGAAGAAACGGCTGCCGGCGTAACCGGAGCGTTAAAGATATTAGGGGAAGAGACGCCTGGGGGTGGAGTTAGCGGTACTTTCACTGCCACCAGTTCCGGTGAATCTTTACGGGAAGCCTCCTGGGTGAAAATGGAACAGAAATTTGATCCGCATATGAATCTGGCCGGGAACCAGGCTTTGGGTGTGTGGGTCAAGGGCGACGGGAACGGGCAGTTGGTCAACCTCCGCATCGAAAGTCCGCACCATATCTCGCATGGGGCGCGGGGCGACCATTTTATCACGATCGATTTTACCGGCTGGAAATACTTTGAACTGGTTGAAATCGAATCTTCCGAATTCAGCAATTACATCTGGCCGGCCCCTTATTCCAGTTCCAGTTTTTATGTGTATGATTCATACCGTCACCAGGTCGCTTTTGATCAGGTAGACAAATTACAGTTCTGGTATAACAACCTGCCTGCAGGAAAAACGGTTTCCACGCTTATAGGACCTGTCAAAGCGCTGCCTCTTGTTGCTAACACCATAACCAACCCAACGGTCGCGATAGGCGAGGAAAAAATATGCTTTCCGGTTAGCCTCGAATCGGGCATGTACCTGGAGTTCAAATCACTTGCCGATTGTAAATTGTACGGGCCAAAGGGCGAGTTTATCAGGAATGTCCCGGTCCAGGGGAACATCCCGGTGCTCTATCCGGGGAATAACGAAGTTTCATTTGCCTGCGAACCGCCCGAAGGAATAAATCCGAGGGTACAGGTAACGGTAATCGGCGAAGGAAAACCGCTTGCCCGGTAAATATTTAGGGAAAAACAAATTTTCAACTATTTAATTATAATTTTAGAAAATCATGCCTTATTTAAACAAAGTTGAGAGTAACTCAAGAATAGCGAAAGTACAAGAGATTTTAAAAAGCAAGGAGTTGGATGCCGCTCTGATTTATTACGATGAATTCAACATTGGGAACGGCTGGTATTTAACAGGATGGTGTCCTCAATTCGAAAGTGGAGCCGTACTTATTCCCCGTGCGGGCGAACCCCGTATTCTCGGTGGTCCGGAGAGCGAGCCGTTTGCAAAGCAGGACAGCATGATCACCGAAACCCGTAATTTCCCGGTGTTCATGGTTCCCGATGAGGAATACCCAAATGCTTCGATCATCGACTTTCCCCAATTGTTTGCCGAACTAAATGCGGAATTGGGAAGTGTTAAACGCATTGGAATGGTTGGCGCCGGACGTATGCCGGCCGATTGTCATCGTCAGATTGTCGATGGTTTTGGTGGCGTCCAATTGATCGATATAAGCGCCGAATTTCTGCAATTGCGCGTCGAAAAATCAGGCTGGGAACGAGAACAGATTCGTGCCGCGTTTAAGTTGGCCGACCATGCCTACGATGCCATGAAAGCTGCGGTAAGTGGCGGAGCATCGGAGATACAGGTGGCTGCTGCCGGTGAGTACGCTTCGCGCAGTCGTGGCGCAAGTGGTTTTGGTTTCAGTACCATTATCGGGAGCGGGATCAGGTCAAATGCTGTGGTACCTACTGCCAGTTCTAAGCTGTTACAAAGCGGCGAGTTGGTGATGATCGGCATTGCGCCAAAAGTGAACGGGTACGCCGGGGTTGTGGGTGATGTCCTGGCCGTTGCCGGGCAGTATACCAACGCACAGAAAGTGTGCATCGAACACCTGAAAGAGGCTTTTCGGCTGACAAAAGCCCAACTGGTCCCGGGAAAATCGGGCAAGGAAATTGATGCTCCGGCTCGGGCTTATTTTGAAAAACACGGACTGTCGAAATATCTGGTTTGTCCTTTTGTTCATACCATTGGTCTGCACGAGGCAGAGGCGCCATTTTTTGGCCCCAAAAGCGATGACATTTTACAGGAGGGCATGACGGTAAGCATCGATGTCAGCTTTTTTGGTCATCCTGAATTTAACGGTGTGCGCATCGAAACAGGTTACGAGATCGGCAAAAACGGGCCGATTGCCTTCAGTGAGAAAATGGATAAACTCTTTTGTGAATAATAGTTGATGTAAAATGATGGTAAAACCGGCAAAATCAAACACTGAAACAAAAGCTCAACCGGATCATTCATTTGATGTTGTGCTGGGTTTCGATATGGAAACGGATATCGGTTCCTATACTTCATACTATGAGGGCGTACAGTTCGGTACGCCCATCATTTTGGATGTTCTGAAAAAACATAGTGCACCTGCCACATTCTTTTGGACAGGGCATGCGGCTGAGAATAACCCGGAGATCGTTGTACAGGTGCATAACGCCGGGCACGAAACCGGCTGTCACGGATTGTTCCACGAAACGCTTGGCGATCCGATCTTTCCCTTGCCCAACAACTGGCCCATTCTGCCTTCCGAGGTAGAAGGACGGCTGACCATTGCAACCGAAATTGTCAGGCGGGTGAGTGGCGTTCAGCCAAAAAGTTTTCGCTGCCCCAGGTTGTGGGGTAGTACACAGGTGCTGAACGTACTCGAAAAATTGGGTTACGTGGCTGATGCTTCGTTACCCATGTTTTTTTATCGGAACCAGTTAGGGCCATACCATCCGTCGGTCGACAACTGGACGGAAAAGGGTGAAATGAACATCCTGGAGATCCCGAACTTTTGCGATATGGAAATGGAAAGTAACGATCCTTACCAACGGGACAGGGACCAGTGGCCCATGTTCAGAACAAAAGGAGCGGGGGCGTTGATGGAGAAGATAAACGGGTTTATTAACTATGTTGGGAAGAAGGGTGTGCGTCCCGTTATTTGCCTTTATCTCCATCCCTGGGAATTTTATCCGATGCCCCAGGAGGCGATCGACTTCGGCGAGTGTAGCGTGAAGCCGCTGTCGTTCATCGTCGAGAATTGCGGCCCCGTGGCGGTTAAAGAATTGGATGCCTTATGCGGGATGCTGGCGCAAGCCGGCGGCAGGTTCGTTACTGCCGGGGCATTGGCTGAAGGGTACTAATCGAACGGAAAAAGATCAAATCAAACTTCAACAATTCAACATATGGTACGAAGGGCGTTCCTGATCCATGCAAAGCCGGGCATGGCAGGCGAATACGAGAGAAGGCACAAGCCGGTGTGGCCTGAAATGGAGGCCGCATTGCTTGAACACGGGGTGAAGAATTATTCCATTTTTCTTCACGAAGCCACCGGCGCGTTGTTTGGTTACCTCGAAATAGAAGATGAAGCCTTATTTAACAGGATAGGCGAATCTGAAGTATGCCAAAACTGGTGGAAATATATGAAAGAGGTTTTGGTGTCGGAGAGCGAAGATAGTCACATGGCCAAAGAAGAGTTATTAAAAGAAGTATTTAATTTGCGTCAAATGAATCAAAAATAATGAAAGCAGCAGATTTGTTGGCTGCCTTTGCGCAAGCTGGAAAAGCGACACACCTTATCGGGAATTTAAATGCGGGAGTGATCATTGCATTGGATATGGAAGGCCGTTTATTTACGGTTAAAGATGGCATAGTTTTGAACAGGGTCAACCCGGAAGCTATTTCCGGTCAGAATACACACAACCATTATTTTAACCCGGGTGGCGACGGCCTTTGGCCTGCCCCCGAAGGCACAACACACGGTTACCAGTATTCAACCGGTAACTGGAGGGTGTCGCCCGGGCTGAGGGGTATTCGTTATATGGTCGTCGAAATAAGTAAAAGCGGTGCCACCATACAGGGAGAAGTGGACCTGATCAACAATAAAGGTTACGGAATACCAACGCTCTTTAAACGGCAAATCAGCCTGGGCATCAAAAAAAGTGCATTGACGGTACAGGTGCGGGAAAGCATAACCTATATCGGGCAGGCAGAGCTTAAAAACAAAGATTTCCTGATAGCTCCGTGGTCGTTATGCCAGTTTGATTCCGGGCCGGGCTGTGAGGTTGTATTTCCCTGCACGTCAAAATCATCGGTGTGGGACTTGTACGATGAACCCAGTTCGCACTATCGCCATTGGACAAAAACGCTCTGCCGGTCGGCGACCGATGCAACCATGCGCTACCAGATCGGGCTGGACGATAAAGTTCCCTACATCGAATACCGGGACCCGCAACGTGGGTTGGCTGTCCGGCGTAGTGCCGGGTTGATTTCCCGGGATCACGCACACATCGATATCCGGGATGCATCGCCCAAAGTAGCGCCTTCCAAAAAAGGGGTTCGTTACAGTGTGTACAGCGACCCGGCCGGTTTCATGGAGATTGAAGCGGTTGGCGGCTGCCCGGCGATCATTGTTCCCGGAACGGAATTAACCGTTGATATAACAACCCGTTTCCAGGTTAATGAGCAGACAGCAGAACACGTAAAAACGGAACAGCTATGGTACAACTCTTAGGTATATTTTTTCATTGGATAGGCGGATTGTCTTCTGCCAGTTTTTATATTCCAACCTACTCGATGAAAAGGTGGGCCTGGCATACCTCGTGGATCACCCTGGGGATGGTTGCATGGGTCATTATGCCTTGGGTTGGAGGATGGCTTACCACACACGACTTGTTTGGCATTCTGGTCAATAGTGACATGTCCAGCCTGTTCTGGACCTATTTGTTTGGTGTGCTTTGGGGGTTTGGCGGGTTGATGGCCGGGCTGGGCCTGCGTTATCTTGGCATTGCCCTCGGACAGTCAATTAGCCTGGGGGTCTCGGCTGTCGTCGGTACACTGGTGCCTGCGCTGATCGATAATAAGGCTGGCATGCTTATATCGACGCTTTCAGGAAGAGTTATCCTGGTCGGTTTTATTATCGGTATCGCCGGGATAGTTTTTGGCGGTTACGCAGGTGTGTTGAAAGACCGTAAACTGAACAAGGGGGGAAATACCCCTTCCGGGAGCGAGTTTTCTGTCGTCAAGGGGCTGGCAGTCGCAGTGATTGGCGGGGTATTGAGCGCCTTCATGGCGTTTGCCATAAAAGCGGGCCAACCATTGGCCCAGGAGGCGCTGAGGGGAGGCACGGAGGAAGTGTACATGAACAACCCGATATTTGTACTTGCCTTTGCAGGCGGCTTTACAACCAATTTCGTCTATACCATGATCCTCAGTCTCCGGAAAAAATCATTTGGCGATTTCAGTTTCCGTCCGAGATCCACACTCTTCCGGAATTATTTGCTTGCCACAGCCAGTGGTGTCATGTGGTACGGGCAGTTCTTCTTTTACGGCATGGGTTCTACTAAAATGGGACAATACGATTTCACAAGCTGGAGTATTCATATGTCGTCGATCATCATTTTCAGTAATTTGTGGGGCCTTTGGCTGAAAGAATGGCACATGGCCGACAAACGTACCCTGGCATCATTATGGGCCAGTATCATTTTGCTCATCCTTTCTGTACTGATGATCGGTTTGGGCAACTACCTGGCTGGATAGTGACAAATTAAACACCGGCCATCCAAGGCATTCTGCGATAGAGTCTTTTTCAAAAGAGAAAATTGCTTAACCTGAGTTAATTCAATACCTTTTTTCAAGGTAGTTTTCTTTTACACTTCTGCGGTAGAAGTGTCACCTATCCGAATTCGGTTTTATAAAAAAATCTTCGTTTTTCTGTGGCAGACCGGCATCTGGATTGTTTTTCCGCTGTCGGTCACGTGAATTTGATTTTCAGCTTGAGTCTATTTGGCCTTCTTGAATTTTCTTATGTGATCAACTATGGAGAATAAACTCATGTTCAAATCGATACGGATATGTTGAATGCAGGTTTGAGGATAGCTGTTGCAAATAAAATATGTTTTTAAAATGAATTGAATCTTGGTCATCCATTTCAAATCCCGTTAATTCGGCTTAATTTCGGATTAAATTATCCGAGAATCTTCATATTAAAATTGTGTTATTTTTAGATAAAATATTTCTACGCTTTTAAATCCGATATGGGTAATATTGTATAGTGGATTTGAAGAAAATAGCTAAAACAACACGTGTTTTTCATCTCTTTTTCTTTTTCAAAAATAGAGTTGCCGGTGACGGGTTCCAAGATGGGTAGAAGGGGCAGAATCATGGTTCTGCCACGTCAGTCTTCATACCGTGAGATAATTAGATATCATTTTCAGGGGTGCGGGATGCTTCACCTATTGATTCGGGTAAATCAATCGATTCTTATGCTGGAAGTACAGGTTACTCCGGATTGAAGTTATTACTATTGCTAACTATCATTTAATAAATTTCATTATGCAAAAACAAACGTATAGAATACAAAGCCGGATCAGGATTACATGGCTATGTTTGGCATTTGTATTTCTTGGTTCGGGAACTCTCCTGGCGCAAAGCTTCAGCGTAAGTGGCACAGTCCGGGATGCAGCCGGGGAAACACTCCCCGGTGTGAGCGTTGTGGTCAAAGGCACAGCCAAGGGAACGATTACCGATATGGATGGCAATTACACCTTGACAAACGCAACAGGCAGTGAAACATTGGTGTTCTCATTCATTGGCATGGAAACGCAGGAAGTCGCCCTAAAGAACAAACAACGGGTTGATGTGGTCATGCAAACGGCAACCATTGGGCTGGAAGAAATTGTGGCCATTGGTTACGGTACGGTTAAGAAACCCGACCTGACCGGTTCGGTTGGGGTGGCGCCGGTTACCGACATGGCCAAAGCTGCGGCAGTGAGTTCGTTCACTGAGTCTTTAGCGGGTCGTATGGCGGGGGTACAGGTCAGCGCAAGCGACGGGCAACCCGGGTCTGAAATGAATATCGTCATCCGCGGTGTGAGTTCGTTGACCCAGAGCAATACCCCCCTGTATGTCATTGACGGCTTTCCGGTCGAAAATCCAAGCACGGTATCGCTGAACCCGGAAGAGATCGAATCGCTGACGGTATTGAAAGATGCGTCCTCCACAGCAATTTATGGCTCGCGGGGGGCGAACGGGGTTATCCTGATCCAAACCAAAAGGGGCAAGGCCGGCAAGCAGGTAATCAACTTCTCCAGTTCTATGGGGTATCAGTTAAACCCGGATCCCGTGGAGTTGATGAGCCCGTACGAATTTGTAAAATACCAGGTGGAGTTTAACCCGGTTAGCTACAACACGCCGGCCTATTTTGCCGATGGCAAAACCCTGGAAGACTACCGCGATGTGAAAGGGAATAATTTTCAGGATTATTTATTGCGCACCGGGAAATTACAGACACATAACTTATCGATAAGGGGTGGGACCGAACAGACCAAGTATTCCATCTCTGGTTCCATTTTCGACCAGGAAGGCGTTATCATCAATACCGGCCTTAAACGGTATACCGGGAGGGTAACACTTGATCATTCCGTAAGTAAGAAAATAAAGGTAGGCATCACCGTAAATACGAGTGATGTAAAACAATACGGGCAGGTTGTCAGCCAGTCGCCTACCGTAACGAACCCCACCACTTATATATTGGCCAGGACCTGGATGTACCGTCCTGTTTCCTATAACCCGGATGTGGATATTCTCGATGAATTTTTTGACGACAATGTTGCCGCCGGGGACTACCGGGTAAACCCGTTGTTGGATATGAGGAACCAGCACCAGATTTACAAGTTAAATCAGTTGAATGCCAACGGTTATATCAGTTACGAAATTGCCAAAGGCCTGACGTTTAAAGCAACCGCCGGCATGCTGAGAAATGATATTACGCAGGAACGTTTCAGTAACTCAAAAACTTCACAGGGAGGCGCCCATCCGGGTAACCTGAACGGGGTTAACGGATCAATCCTGAACAGGTTGTCGATCACGTATTCCAACGAGTATACCCTAACCTACAAAACGACCATCAAAAAGGACCATACCATAACTGCATTAGGCTTGTTTTCGTTGAATGGAACGGACTTTTCTTCCAATGGGTACAGCAGTAAGTTTTTGCCCAACGAACAACTTGGCATGGATGGCCTGGACGAAGGGGTTGCCTATGACCCGATTTCCGGTTCAAGCCAGAATACGATGGTGTCGTACGCCGGGAGGCTGGACTATAATTATAAGTCGAAATACATCATTACCGGTACATTCAGGGCCGACGGGTCTTCCAAATTTATCGACCACTGGGGATATTTCCCCGGGGTGGCTTTTGCCTGGAACATGCACAAAGAGGTATTTTTTAAGAGCCTGTTTCCATTCGTTTCCACATCCAAATTCAGGGTCAGTTACGGGAGCAACGGCAATAACCAGATCGGGGATTTTGAACCTTACCAGCGCTTAGTCCAAACGACAAACGGTTATTCTTTCAATAACCAGACGCCGACAGGGGGCGTGTATGTCGCGGCGGTGGGCAACCCGGCTTTACGGTGGGAGAAATTGAACACACTCGATATGGGGTATGAGATCGGGCTCTTTAAAGATCGGATATCGTTTGAAGTTGATTTGTACCGCAAAACCACCGAAGACCTGCTGTTGAACGCGATATTGCCTCCGACAACAGGATTTGCTGCTGCCGTAAAAAATATTGGAAAGATGCGGAATGAAGGGCTGGAATTTACCCTGAATACCGTTAATGTTTCAAAAAGGTTGTTCAGTTGGAAGTCTAATTTCAATATCAGCTTTAACCGGAATAAGGTGATGGAACTGGCCGACGGCCAAAAAAGCCTGCCGACACAAGTGCCTTTTGTATCGCAATATTCGCGTCCGCTTTATCTGGCAGAAATTGGCAAACCTGCAGGCATGATGATCGGCTATATCTGGGAAGGCAACTACCAGTTTGAGGACTTTGACAGCCCGGCTCCGGACGTATATGTCCTAAAACCGTCAGTCCCAACCAACGGCACGGCAAGGAGTTCCATTCAGCCGGGCGATATAAAATACCGCGACCTGAACGGCGACGGTATTGTAAGCGATGCCGATGTCACCTTTATCGGCAGGGGACAGCCAATACATACGGGAGGATTTACCAATAATTTTACGTACAAAGGTTTCACCCTGAGCGCGTTTTTCCAGTGGTCGTACGGAAACGATATTTATAATGCCAACCGGCTGATCTTTGAAGGTAACGGTGTTTTGTACGCCAACACCAACCAGTTTGCCAGTTACGCAAACCGTTGGACGCCCGAAAACCCGACCAACGAGAACTTCCGCGCCCGCGGACAGGGCCCTATCGGGTTTCATAATTCAAAAGTCGTTGAAGACGGGTCCTACCTGCGCTTCAAGACCTTGTCGTTAAGCTATTCCATTCCGGCCAAATACATTAAGAAGGCGTATCTGAGTAGTTTGTCACTCAACTTCTCGGCCCAAAATGTTGCCGTGTGGACCAACTATTCAGGCATGGACCCCGAAGTCTCTGTCCGAAACAGTGCGCTCACACCGGGATTCGACTATTCTTCTTATCCAAAATCGCCAACCTATGTTTTTGGTGTCAACATGGCATTTTAGAAACCTAATAAAAAATTGAACGACATGAAAAGGATATATTATTATACACCTGTTTTGATTTTCCTGATGAGCCTGGTTTCGTGCAAGGACTACCTGGAAACAAAACCGACCGATTTTCTGAACCCGGGGAATTTCTATACAACCGAAGCGCAGTTGAATTTCGCAAAAGCAAGTGTCTACAACAACCTTGGGGCAAACCAGTTGCACGGGGCATGGGCGAATTACCTGTATGACTGGCACGGGGAAGAAGGATACATGAACCGATTGATTATCCATCCGGGAAACTATTTTTATAGCTCATCTGAGAATTATAGTACCGGCCTTTGGGGCAACTTGTGGGATGGCATAAACCGCGCCAATGTGGTGCTGGCCAATGTCGATAAGAACCCGGAGATTGCCCGGGAGATCAGGGACGCGGTCCGCGGGGAAGTGCTGTTGTTAAGAGCGTACTATTATTTCACGCTGGCGCAATATTACGGCGGGGTTCCTTTAAAAATAGAACCAACGTCCTCGGTGATCGAGGTGGATGTTCCGCGCGCAAGCCTGGAGGAAACCTACAGGCAAATCATAAAAGACCTGGAAGATGCAGAGCCTTTGGTGAGAGGAATTGCTGAACTTGGCTATGGTGGTCAGGTAAATAAATCAGCAGTCCGTGGTATGTTGGCCCGTGTTAACCTGCACATGGCCGGGGCGCCGCTGAACGATAAAACCCGTTATGCCGAAGCCCGGAAGTGGGCAAAAATGGTGATGGACGATGCTGAGGCCGGACATGATTTGAATCCAAGTTACCCGGACGTCTTTATCAAATTGGCCCGGGATGAATATGATATCAAGGAAAGTATTTGGGAGGTGGAATTTTGGGGCAACCGGCAGGACCAGTACATTGAAACCGGGAATATTGGCGCTATCAATGGTATCAGGTGTGCCAATCAGCCAAATGGAACCGGTGGGGCAGAAGCCTATGTGAATATTACATCCCGGTTTTACGACGTTTTTGAACCCGGTGATAACCGAAAATGGTGGAGCATTGGCCATTTTTACTACCTCGGTACCACGGCGGCGCCTGTGCCTAATGGTACAAAAAATCTGTATAACATCCCGGCCACCCAAGAAGAAAAAAACAGGGCACAGCGGTTTTACCCGGGAAAATGGAGAAGGGAATTTGAAGTCCTCTATCCAAAGCACAGCGTGACAACACCCCAGAACTATCAGATTTTACGGTTCAGCGATATCCTGCTGATGTTCGCTGAGGCCGAAAACGAAATCAACGGCGGGCCAACCCCCGAAGCCATTGAGGCGGTTAATCGCATCAGGAGACGGGCCTGGTCAACCGGTGTCAAAACGATCACCGTGACTAATGGCGGTTCCGGGTATACTTCAGCCCCGGTTGTTACCTTTTCCGAAGATGCTGGCAGCGGCGCAACAGCCACGGCGAAAATATCGGGAGGAAAAGTCACGACAATTACATTAGACCGTGATTTGACCGGTATCCGGTATTTCCAGGAAGGCGATTATTCTTCTGCCCCGACCATTACGATTTCGGGCGGCGGCGGAATCGGCGCCGAGGCAATCGCTACCGTGTACAGCAAAGAAGAAGCTGACCTGACTGCCGAACAAACCGCTTCAAAAGAAAGTTTTCTCTCCCTGATCCAGGATGAACGGATGAGGGAACTGGGTTTCGAGAAATTCAGAAAAGGCGACTTGTTGCGCTGGGGAATTTTCCTTTCGGTTTACCAGGAAATGACCAACCGATTAGAACAAGAAAGCCCCGGTGCCCTGATCATAACAAAATTTAAAAATGCCACGGAAAGGGATTTGCTGATGCCTATCCCGGAAAAGGAAATCACCACAAACCGGGCAATGGTACAAAATCCCGGCTGGAATTAATTTAACCTTTAAACAAAGAGTATGAAGTTCAAATATTATCATATGATCATTGGATTGCTCGTTATGGCATCCTGTGAGCGGGAAATCGAAGTCGACATGCCGGATTTTGATGTGACAACCAACTCCGCCACTTACCAGGTCGGGGAAGAAATTACCTTTGATATAAAAGGGGGAGATGCCCACATTATTTCATTTTATTCCGGCGAAACCTTAAAAGATTATGCCTTTAAGGAAGGACGGGTGGTTAATGTGAGCGGGGCCGGCGCCACGATGCAATTTCAAAGCAGTGTACAGTCGGGCACCCAGGCCAACCAGCTTTCGGTTATGGCGTCTTCCGACTTCAACGGTGATTACAGCAGTGTTGAAACTGTCAAAGCCGCTACCTGGACCGATATCACCACGAGGTTTTTGTTAGGCACTAACGCCACCTTCAAAGCTTCGGGCAACGTGGATATATCGGATTTGATGGTTGACGACGAGCCCATTTTCATAGCGTTTAAGTATGTCACGCAGCCGCAGGAAATAAATGGCCTGGCGCGCCAATGGTTCATTCAGAGTTTTGTGGTAACCAGTATTGCAACACTTGATGGTTCAGTAGCTTTAAATTTGACCGACCAGGTAGGCGCCGGTTTCCGGATTATTGATGAAAACAAAGAAAACGCCCCTGCCCGGGCCAGCGTAACAAATACCCGTGTGACCCTTTATGGCAACGAATACTATTCTCCGAGCCATCCAAAATATGTCCCCGACAGTCCGTATAATGATCCGCTCAGCGAACATTGGGCCGTAAGTAAACCGATAAATACAACTGAAGTCGACCTTGGGCCCGACTGGGCAACAGCGATCAAAGGCCTGTCCAACCCCGAAGTTCACGTTTACCGGTATACCTACACGAAGACAGGGACCTATAAGGCTGTTTTTGTTGCGTCCAATAATTCAATCGATGATGAGAAGAAAATCATCAGGGAAATTACACTGACCATTACCGAATAGCAAGCAGATGCCAAAAATGCTGTTTAACGGATTTGGTGCGTATTAATGAGATTAGCAATGGATATTTAAAAGGGAAGATACCCGGATTTATGGAGTAATTAATCTTAAATAGGAAAAAAATGGGTTACAAATTCAATTTCAACCGAGTCAACAGACAAGTTATCCAGGCTTCGTTCAGTTTGTGTTTAAGCCTGGCCGTACTAACTGCTTTCGCAAGCGGGAACCAATCGGATAAAAAAAAGACTGTTTCCGGTGCCGCTTCAAAAAACCTGGTGGTCAACAGCGATGCATCACAGGGAATAGCTAACTGGAAAAACGTTGAAACAATCCTTAAAAAGGGTGGTCCCGACAAGGCCCGGTATTTTGAGGTGGAAAACAGCACGAGTGTAAACAGCCTGGAATTTATCTCCGTGGATGCCACCAGCCAGTACCAGCTTTCTGCCATGATCAAATCAGGCAACGATAAAATCAACAATGTGTATGTGGGACTGTACCAGTTTGACGAAAACAAAAAAATGATCGCGTCAACGGCAGTGAGCCCGGTCGAACAAACCGAAACCACATTGGAGGGCAATGTTGCAAAGGGAGAAAGTGTCGTACGGGTCAAGGATGCATCGAACTGGGAACCGGTATTTTGGGAGAAACGACTGACAATTGTTTTCGACGTTGACGACAGCGGTGAATACAAAGACCTGCCAAACCCAAAATTTTATACGGTGGAAAAACTGGTAAAGAAGGATGGTTACTGGGAAGCGACCCTGGCCAAACCGCTCGCGTCTAATTTCAAGTCCGGGATTAAAGTGCGCGCACATTTGCTGAGCGGCCAGTACATGTACGTGTTTAACGCGAAAAAGAACTTTCCGGAATGGACGAAAGTTGAAGGGACCATTGAGCCGGTTGTCAAATCCGGCGCCCCCAGGAGTACATTCTGGCCTGGCACAAAATATGTTCAGGTGTTGGTCCTGGCCAATTTGGGACAGAAAGATGGCGAGGTCCTTCAGTTTACCAACATCAGCCTTGAAAAAGTAGACACAAAATAGGTAGTTTTTAGAATTAGTAGTAAAGGTCAGAAAATGCCAATTACAGGGCCCTCTCGCAGGGTGCTTGTAATTGGCTTCATTTCCCTTTTTGTTTTGGTCCCAAACAAAATGCGCCTGAAATAAAAGGGAGGCCTGCTACCGGCCGCAAAGATGGCCGGCAACAAAAAAAGTCAAAAATTCCATCAAATTAACTTACGAGGATGATCAAAAACCTAAAACATATCACGTTCATCGTTTGCTTGGCTTTTGCCGCCGTTTTCGGACAAAGGGTAAGCGCATCGGATTATATTTATAAAGATGTGGTGGATGTCAAAGAATTCGGCGCGGTGGGCGATGGTGTTACCGATGACACCGAAGCTGTTCAAAAGGCATTGAATTATGCCTATAAACAGCGGAAAAACATCATTGTGAATACCATGAAAGGATGGTATAACGGTAGCTCGGAGGCCGCATACCCTATGGTTATTTTTCCTGCCGGGACTTACCTGCTTTCCAATACATTGGTGGGGTACCGTGAAATGTATTTAAAGGGTGTGGGAAAGGCTATCCTGAAACAAACCAACCCCGAAAAAGCAATTTATTATCAGCACAAGGCCTACCGCTCGATTATCGAGGATTTGACGTTTGAGGGCGGACGGAGCCATATCCAGGTCTGGACCAACAATGGAGACCAGTCGAAGATGATCGTGTCGGGGTGCAAATTTAAAAACTCGAGTTCTGAAGCGATCTGGTGCGATTCCTTTAAAAGGCCAATCGCGGGCGGCGGATTTGTCAATGTCGGTCCCTATGTTGTTGAGCAGGATGCATACGGCTTTCTCAAAATCATAGGCGAAGAGGACTGGTCGGATGTTGTACACCAATACAATTCGACGATCATCAATATTTTTGACAATGAGTTTAAAAATTGTATCCGGGCATTCAGTATCGATACTGATGGGCTCATTGTAAAAAACTGTAAGATAGAAGCAGCCCCGGCCTGCGAGGGGGGAGTGATGCTCCTTCGCGGCAAAGTGGAGCTCAAAAACCTGAACTGCAGCGCGCCCGATTCAGACCATCCGCAATATTGGATCGAAGGCAACACGGTGTTGTTGTCCTGCCGCAACTCCACATTTAACTCCGTGCGGCCCATGAGTGTGGTTAAACTTATTAGCCGGCCGTGGTATATGGGAGGCACGCTCATCGTGAACAATTGCCAATTCAATAATGTTTGCGGTGGTTGCCCCGACCCCGGGATTATCGCGTTTGACGCCCTTCTCACGGTCTTTTCGTTTTTGGAGAACGAAGACCTTTCGGGGAAAGATGTGAAAGCCGTGGTTTGGAATATACCGGCCACTGCCGAAACGTTTGAAGACCAGCGGTATTTTAAGCTGTTGCCCATCGAGAGCCAGTTTCATTATATGTTAGACTACAACAGCAGCAATATCGACGTGTCGATGCCCGATGCAGCCCTACCATATGTGCGTACTGCCCCATCGCAGCTATCACTGGCAGAAAAGCAAAAAAGCAACGACCCTGTTTTCTCCAAAAAGTTTCCAAAGTCGTTTCCCCATGTCTTGTATGCCGGCGACTACGGCATAAAAGCAGACGGCATAACCGATGACTCCGATATCATACAACAGGTGCTGGATGAGGCCGGGCGCACACCCGGGACTGCCGTTTTGTTGCCTCCAAAGAGCATCAAGATTGGTAAAACCTTAAATCTGCCCGCTTCGGTGACCCTTATGGGCAGCGGTTTTTCGTTCCTGACCGGAGATAGCACGTTTAACGCGTTCACAGCCGAAGCGTATGAAACGCTCGCATTTAAGAACATCGGCTTGCGCGAATTTTCCAACGGGATGAAGATGAGCCCGGGTTCATCGACAAAAAGCTCGGTGATGGTGAATAACTGTAATTTCTATGATTGCGACACGGCGCTTGTTTGCGTGGCCCCGTCGGCAACCGAAAATGCCACCCTTCAGGTGATCAACAGCAATGTGATCAGCAAGACCTTGTTGAAATCGAACACCTTGGTGAAGTTCTCAAACTTCTGGGGGCAGAATAATTTCTTGACTGACAGGAATGGCTTTTTCGAGAATCTGGCCGGCGGTACCCTGATTATTGAGAGTATGCTGGGTGTTCCCCGGGCCATGAAAGGCGATACGATCAAGGGCGTGGCGTGGACGTTAAACGACAGCTTAAGGTGGGTTGACAATTACGGCAAGATCATCAGCATTGATAACCGGTTTGGCGGGGAGTCAGGAGGCGTTTGCGCCATTTACAACATGTCGCCGGATGCAACGATCTCTTTTGAAGGCGGTTACGACCAATGTTACGACATGTATACACAGAAGTGCAATTCTTATTTTGTAGCAGCCCCCAACTCAGCGCTTTACCTGAATATCATGGGCATACCCGGCGAAATTGGAAATCCTACACCCCCGGGACGACAGTACGTATGGAAACTGGCCTCCGGTGTAGCAGAACCGCTGCCCGGGTCAATATACATCGGAAATGTCATGATCAACCAGGATTGACGAAATTAAAATTAATCAGCATAAATAACCATTTAGCATGACGACAATCAACAGGAGGAATTTTTTAGGCAACACGGCTAAGATAGCTGCTGCCGCTACGGTTTTCCCGCTTTATTCATTTGCGGGCGACAAAAAGCAGGCACCTTCTTCAAAAACAAAACTCGCTATGGTTGGGACGGGCGCCCGCGGGATTTACAGTTGGGGGATACCGGTGATTGAAAATTACAACGACCATGTCGAGATGGTCGCCTTGTGCGATATCAACCCCAAACGCATGGAAGTTGCGAAGGAAATGATGGGGGTCAATGCCAAAACATACGAAGCAAAGGATTTCGACCAGATGATCCGGGATACAAAACCCGATTTGGTGATTGTCACTACAACCGATTGTTTTCATGAACAATACATTGTGCGGGCATTGGAACTTGGCTGCGATGTCCTCTCGGAAAAGCCACTGGCCATCAGTGCGGAGCAGTGCCAGCGTATTGCCGACGCGGAAAACCGAACCGGAAAGAAAGTTTACGTGGGGTTCAATGTCAGGCACATGAATGAGTCGATCGAGATGAAGAAAATACTTCAATCGGGGGAACTGGGCAAGATTATTGCCATCGAATACCAGGAATGCCTCAATACCGACCACGGGGCACAATACTACAGGCGGTGGCATGGTAAAAAGAAATATTCAGGGTCTTTATTGCTGCATAAATCTTCACATCAGTTCGACTTGGTAAACTGGCTTCTGGATGCGGAACCGGTTGACGTTCAGGCCATCGGAAAGCTGGCATTTTACGGAAGCAATAATGGTTTCCGGGGACGCAATTGTCGTAGTTGTCCGTTCACTGATAAATGTAAGTTTTACTGGGACATGACCAAAGACAGCAGTTCCATGAAATTATATGCTGATTGTGAAGATGTGGATGGATATTACCGCGATGGTTGCGTCTGGGACAATGAAATTGACAGCTACGATACGCAATCGGTACAGGTAAATTACAGCAACGGCACCCAGTTGACTTATTCTATGAATACTTACCTGCCATTTGAAGGGCAATTTATTTGTTTTTCCGGCGAAAATGGAAGGTTGGAAGTACGTTTAAATCATAAACAACCATGGCAAGTACAAGGCGATACAGAATTTAGGCTGACCAAGGACAGAGAAACAAGCAGATTTTGGGCATTAAGTTCGGCAACCGGGGCACACGGCGGGGCAGACGACCGGCTACGGGATGCCATTTTCGTTCCGCAAACGCCTGACCCGCTGGGCAGCCGGGCCGGGAGCCGGGCCGGGATCCTATCCAGCCTGATTGGGATTGCAGCCCGTCAGTCTATCGAAACCGGGCAGAAAGTAAAAATAGCTGATCTGGTGAATTTTCCGGAGTCCTGGAACGGATAGGTTAAAATATCCGGTTAATTCCGGGATAAAATAAAAAAGCAGGTCAAATAGCCTTATGAGAAAAGGTTGCCCCAATCGGACGAATGGTTTATGGCTATTTCCTGCTTTTCGCAATGTGTTTAATTACTGGATCACCTTTGAACAAAGTTGTTACGTCTAAATTTCGGGCATCAATCTGAAAAAAATAAACAAGTGAAACATTTGTTGACGATTTGTTTGTGTATTGGCATTTTAGTTTTACAGGGAGCGTGTGAGAAGAGGGCGAATAATCGAAGTTCTCATCAGTCGGCAATTGGCGTTAGCCCGTTAAAAACGGATAGCCTGCCTACAGTTTTTACAGAAAATCATCCAGACATCGTGGCAAGCCGGTTAAGACACGAAGCCTCCATGAGATTCATGCAGTTTAACCTTCCGGAAACCAGGGAGGAATGGGAGATATTTAAGTCCCGGTTAAGAAAGAAGGTCATCGATAAAACCGGAATTTTTGTCGATCATAACCTGCCTTTGGATATGCACGAAACAGAGAACATTCAAATGGAAGGTTATAAGGTCAAAAATATATTCTTCCAAACCCTGCCGGGATTGTATGCTACGGCTAATCTGTATGTTCCGGATGGTGAAGGGCCATTTCCTGCGGTGATAAAAATGCACGGCCATTTGCCAGAGGCCAAAATGGCGCCCGCAGTGCAGTCGGTAGCTCATTCGCTGGCTTTACAGGGATATGTGTGTTTGTGTATTGATGCCTTTGGTGGCGGGGAACGCGGTACAATTCATGGTGAATTTGAATATCACGGGACCAACCTGGGCGCTTCGCTGATGAATATTGGAACGTCGCTGCTGGGTATCCAGGTTTCCGAAAATATGCGGGGCATCGATTTACTCTGTTCATTGCCTTACGTTGACGCTGAAAATATCGGGGCCACAGGCGCCAGTGGCGGGGGAAACCAAACTATGTGGGTTACTGCTATGGACGACCGTGTAAAAGCTGCATCGCCAGTGGTAAGCGTAGGGACATTCGAATCCTATATCATGGGATCAAATTGTGTATGCGAGTTGGAAATCGACGGGCTTACCCTGTCGGAAGAGTCGGGCATTCTGGCTTTGGTGGCTCCACGGGCCATTCTGATACAAAATCACACACAGGACAGTAACGCTGCTTTTTTACCTTCCGAAATGCTGAGAACTTACGCGAATGCCAAGCCCGTGTTTGAGATGCTGGGGGCCGGGGATAATCTGAAGTATCAGCTTTTTGACCTTATCCACGGCTACGCACGGGAAGACCGTGAAGCGATGCTTGGTTGGTTTAACCGCCACCTGAAGAAAATTGGCGATGGCTCGCCGGTAAAGGAAAATGATTTCAAAACACTCGCCACGGAACAGTTGATGGTATTTGCCCCGGGAGAAAGAAACCTTGGGGTTGCCAGTATACAGGAGTATTGTAAGCAAAAGGGAAGCGAGCTTAAAAATGAATTGTCATCTCAAACCAAAATTAATATCGACCTGAAAAGGAGCGAATTGAAAGATATTTTAAGGATTGATTCCCTTTCCGTCATAAAAAGGGTACATCCGTATTCCTGCAAAGATGGTTGGGACAGGTTTGCTTTGGAGACGGTCGACGGCAAACTCATTCCCCTGTTACACATGGCACCGGTGAACAAAGCGCTGGGGTACACTATTTTGTTTCATCCTAACGGGAAAGATCAGCTATTATTTGAGCTAATTGACGACTTAAAACGAAAGGGCTCGGGTATCGTGATCGTTGATCTGTTTGGTACGGGTGAAGCCTCATCGGCCGGCGCCAATGCATTTGACCAGGGAATTCTTGGCCCGTTTCACACCTTGGCCCGCGCTGAGTTGTGGTTGGGAAGAACGGTCATGGGCGAATGGGTAAACGAGATCAGTTTGGTTGTGAAATTTCTGCAGGAAAACTGCTCCGTGGAGATTGTGAACTTTGACGCCATACGGGAAACTGGACTGGCCGTTTTGTTTTACGCCGTCCTGTATGACGGGAAACCCGGGCACATCATTTTGCGGGAGTCCCCTGCCAGCTATCTTTTTGATGCCCGCGAAGGGCTTCAGTTTTTCTCGATGGCCATTCATTTGCCGGGCATTCTTTCATGGGGCGATGTTTCCCTGGCAGCAGCCATCACCTCAAAAGACATTAAATTTATTGATCCGGTAACTGTTTCAGGGAATTCACTGTCCGGGAATCAATTAAAAGAAGTAGCGTTTGAATTTGACACGCTGAAAAAAAGATACGGAAGTCGAGGGAGTATAAGATTTAACCATGAGATGGAGTCTGTTATCAAGTAAGTAAAGCTTTGATAAATGAAATGATGAGAATCTGCTGTTTCGAATATGAATATTAACGAATAAAAATTTAGAATGTGAAAAAGAAATTAGAAGTTGTGGATGGCGGTTCTTTGTCGACGCGCGACACCGTCATTTCCATAGTGATTATTGCATTATTGTTTTTTATTTTCGGTTTTACAACCTGGATTAATGCGATTTTAATTCCTTATTTTAAAATTTCATGTGAGTTAAATAATGCCCTGTCGTTATTGGTGGCTTTTGCCTTTTACATAGCCTATTTTGTGATGGCCATACCGGCGGCGCACTTATTAGAAAGAGTTGGGTTTAAACGAGGGATCATGATCGGTTTCTGGATTATGAGCATTGGCGCCCTTATTTTTGTGCCTGCCGCACTGACTCGTACTTATTGGATCTTCCTTTTGGGGCTCTTCTCAATCGGAACCGGTTTGGCCATATTGCAGCCTGCGGCCAATACCTACATCACGATAATTGGTTCGAAGAAAAGAGCGGCACAGCGGATGAGTATTATGGGTGTCTGTAATAAAACCGCCGGAATTATTGCCCCCTTATTACTGGCCGCAGCTATACTCAAGCCAACTGACACCGAGCTATTCAGTCAGTTGCCAATTATGGACGAGTTCGCAAAAAATGCTGCCTTGGACGAACTGATCCAAAGAGTCGTTGTACCCTATTCTGTTTTGGCAATTATCCTTTTTGGGCTTGGATTGATGATCCGATATTCTATTTTGCCGGAAATAGATACCAATCATGAAAATCCGGCAATAACTGATGCAAATTTCGGTAAAACCAGTATCATCCATTTCCCTCACCTTATTTTAGGGGGAATTGCAATATTTCTTCATGTGGGATCACAGGTTGTTGGAATCAACACCATAATCGGGTATGCCCAAGCATTAGGATTACCGTTGCTGGAAGCAAAAGTATTCCCGTCATATATTTTAAGCATAACCATGTTGGGGTTTTTGTTGGGGATTATCCTTATTCCCAAATACATCAATCACCTCAATATACTTCGTATATGCACTACATCGGCTATTGTGCTGACCCTGTTATTTTTTATCGTGCAAGGTCGGGTTAGGTTTCTTGGACATACTGCTGACCTGTCCATATGGGTTCTGGTGCTTCTAGGTCTTTCCAATTCTTTGATGTATTCTGCAATTTGGCCATTGGCCCTCAGTGAATTAGGGCGGTTTACCAAAATGGGAGGATCCGTCCTGGTAATGGGATTAAGCGGCAGTGCAATTGTCCCGCTTATTTATGGGTATATTGCTGACCTTCACAATCCCCGCATCGCATACTGGGTGCTTTTGCCATGTTATGCATACCTGGTTTATTATGCCTATTACGGTTACCGGGTCAAACACTGGTCCTTGAAAACTTTAGCTTATTCATTAATCGTTAAGTAAAACTTAAAACAAATTATGAATTCAGAAAATACACTTTTGAAGATATTTAACGGGCAGGTAATAACTCCAGTCGGCATCGTCGAAAATGGGACTGTTATTGTTAAGTCCGGTATTATAGAGGTGGTTGCCGAAGGTAATTTGGATGTACCGGGAGCCGCAGAGCTTGATGCCAAAGGTAAATATATTGCACCCGGGTTAATTGACATTCAGATCAACGGTTTTTTAGGGGTTGATTTTTCGGACCAGAACTTGACTATTGAAGACTTGCACAAGGTTACAAAGGCGTTGTGGAAAGAAGGTGTTACAACATTTCTCCCTACTCTAATTACCAATGATCAAACGAACCTTAAAACGAGTTTTTCGGTACTTGCCAGTGCTCTTGATGATGAAGAAATTGGATTGTCTATCCCGGGTTTCCATTTAGAGGGGCCCTATATTTCCCCGATTCAGGGATTTCGGGGGGCACACCTTGAAAAATATATCCGGGAACCTGATTGGGATGAGTTTTCGGAACTGCAAAAAGCAGCCCGCAACCAGATTCGGCTGATAACGATTGCGCCGGAGATGAGTGGTGCCATCCCCTTCATCCGGAAATGTAAAGAAGCAGCTGTGATTGTTGCCTTGGGACATCACAACGGCTCGGCTGATATCATAAAACAGGCTGCCGATGCCGGTGCTTCTATGGCAACGCATTTGGGAAACGGTTGCGCCAACCTGATTGATCGTCACCTTAATCCATTATGGCCACAGTTGGCAGATCCCCGCATTACTGCCACGATTATTACTGATGGATTTCATCTGAATCAAGATGAAATACAATGCTTTTATAGAATGAAAGGTCTTGAGCACACTGTGCTTGTATCAGATGCATTGGATCTGGCTGGTCTTCCTCCGGGCGAATACATCCGGGTAGAGAGAGTTGTTGTGTTAACACCCAATGTAGCAAAATATCCGACCGAAAATGTACTGGCGGGAGCAGCAAGTCCACTTGTTGTGTGCGTCTCGAATATGATGAAGTTTGTGGGATGTAGACTTGATAATGCCATTCAGATGGCCACCGCTAATCCAGCTAAATGTCTCAATTTTAACAATATTGGTGAGGTCAAGCAGGGCAAGCGCGCTGATCTGATCCTGTTTGATTTCGAAGAAGGCGGTATTTCTATTCAAAAAACCATATTGGCAGGTAAGGAAGTATATTCAAAGAACTAATAAACAGTTTAAATTTTATAAAGAGATAGAGATGGAACTTGTAATTTCAGAGACTAAGCACGAGCTTGGTAAAAAGGCTGCCAAACAAGGAGCCGATTTAATTCGTAAGGCAATCGCGGAAAAAGGTTATGCAAACGTCATTGTTGCCACCGGAGCTTCCCAGTTTGAAATGCTCAGCGAATTGGTTAAAGAAGATCTTGACTGGTCGGTGGTATGGGCATTCCACCTGGACGAGTACATTGGGATACCGGAAAGTCACCCGGCATCATTCCGTAAGTACCTCAAAGAGAGGTTTGCAGATGTTGTCTCGCCATGTGAATTTATTTACGTGAATGGCGAAAATGATCCGCAAAAAGAATGTACCCGTTTAGGTGAGTTGATCAGTAAACACCCGATTGATGTTGCTTTTGTGGGCATTGGAGAAAACAGTCACCTGGCCTTTAACGATCCGCCGGCCGATTTTGAAACGGAAGATGCCTACCTGGCTGTTAACCTCGACGATAATTGCCGACGTCAACAGATGGGCGAAGGTTGGTTTCCTACGATTGAGGATGTTCCAAAACAAGCTATCAGCATGTCAGTAAAACAGATCATGAAGTCGAAAGCAATTATTTGCAGTGTTCCCGACAAACGAAAAGCAGATGCAGTTAAAAAAACTGTCGAAGGGGAAATCTCGCCGGCCATTCCTGCATCTATCATGCGCCGGCACACGGCAATCTGGCTTTACCTGGATAGAGATTCAGCTTCGCATTTATCCTAAAAACAGATGTTCTGGTCGTTTATGCTTCCAGAGAGCCTGAGAGAAATGATTATAAACACAAAAAAGAGTTAAAGATGTTGAAAATACTTAAGCTGAGTTTTTGTTTTCTTGTGGTAATGGCTTCAGGCATACAACCTGGTTTTTCTCAGGAGAATAAAGATGCAGTTAATTTGCTTTTGAACCCGTATTTTGAATTCCATTCATTCACCAATCATCGCGATGGCAAGCCGGAGGTTTATTCTTCGGGCAATGTTGCATTCTGGAATACGGAGGCTTGGGGAAATATTCAGGTAACCCGTGAATCACATGTGGCCGATTCGGTTCGCCCCCGGTTTTCTACACATAATTTGGTGGCCATACAACCCGGTAAAAAGTTTTGGCAGTTTTTCACGCTGCCCGAAGTCGGGCTGGCCCATGGCGAACAGCTTAATTTATCCGTGTATGGCTATCAGCCCAAAGGAGATATGCTTAAGGCAAAGATTAAGCTGCTGAAACTGGATAGTGAGGACGGGGAATGGAGCCCCGTGGATTTTGGCATGACAGATAAACGAACTTTTCCGAAACATTCGCGGGGGGATCTGGTACTTGCAAAAGAATACAAGACTGCATCGGCACATCAGGGAAGTGTAAAATTGCAGATAAAGGGTGCTGAAATCATTGGGAAAGTGAGTGTTGACAATAAATCACATTCGGGTGATGTCAATACGATTGCCGTTCAAATTGAGTTTGAGAATTCCGATTCTACGGAAACGGTATGGGTCTATTCACCAAACCTGACAAAGGTGGGCGACGGTTTAAACGCTCTTCCTGAAAGTCGTAAAATGGAGCCCACATACCGGTACATTCCCCGGACGATCCAAAAATTATGGAAAGGGGAAACCATCCATATCATCGTGATGGGATCGAGTATCGATCGGGGCAGCGCTAACCCGCCAATGTATTTGTATGATGAAAACCCTGAGTCGGAAACCTTTAAACAGCCTCTTTCCGAAGGGCTATTCGATGCTGATTTGGCCGGGAGGAAGGACCTTGACGGTTACTTTGGCCAGTGGAGGCATTATTTCAGTCATGCGGGGAGGTTAAAACTCGAACTCATGCGGAAGTTTAACCTTCCGGCAAATAAAATTTGTTTGAACTATATGGCCTGCGATGGCTCTTCAGTTGGTGAGGCACATTCCGGTCTGGCTGAATATTTCAGGCTTTCGTTGCCACCCGATCCCGAGCTTAATGGCCAGACCAAAGGGAAAACATGGGAAGAGTTATACCCCGGCTTGTTTTCCAGGAAGGAAGGGCCTGCCCCGGACTTGGTCATATTTGGAAGCGGTGGAAATGAAAAGACGGACACACCGGATGAAGTGGCTGTCTTTGAAGGCATGATCCGCTGGATCCAAACCCATTACCCCAACACGGAGTTCCTTTTTGGCCAGTTTATGAATTTCGGAGGTCATACGCCCAGTCCGGGCGATCTTCAGGCGATTGCATTACGATACCAGATACCGTTTCTCGATTATGGCAAAGTTGGCGATGACCTGGTCCGGTGGTGCAACCAATATGCCTTTGTGCCGATTGACGGTCACCCGCAGGCCGCAGCACATTTCATCTGGTTCAAACAATTTGAAAAGGCCTTTGAATGTTGGGATCCCATTGTCCCCGGACAGGTTCAGGTTCAGTTGCCCGAAAGGATTCATCCGAATGCCTACGGTTGGGAAGGCGATATGGTAACCTTTGATAAAAGTAGCAACCGCATAAAGGGTAACCGGTTTATTTTTGAAGATGTTGCCGTCAATTGCTGGGGAAAAGTGGACGGGGACAAACCCGTGCCTTATGTGGATGGGGTGAGGTCAACGTATGAGTCACGCAGATCGTACCCGGAGCGTGATGTGCGAAATTCGATGTTTCGGTTTGGCCATGCCAGGTTGGGCGACAGGCATATCATAGAAATTGTTGGAGAAAATGCGGAATTAACTTATGTGGATGCAAAAATTTGTCCGAACAGGCGGATGCTGACCGTTGATAACCCAAGCTGGAAACTACCAAAATCGAAAATTGAAAATTTCGTATCAGAATGGGGTGCGCCTTACGGATCGAAGAAATTGATGCTGAAGCCCGGACAGTCGATCGAAATTGAAGTTGCCTGTACCGATCTGTCCGTGGCTTATGTTGACCTGCCCGAGGGAGGTGTATTGGATGTGTATATCGATAACCAGTTGAAATTATCCCAACCGACCAACCGGCCTTTTATTGACGCGGACAAGAATGCCAGCTTTATGGAGAACCGAAAGGGAATTCTGGATCTGGGCTTCGGCTTGCACAAAGTACGCTTGGAAGCCAAAGAGGCCTCGGTTGCCGTTTTGGGAATATTTACCTACGATTCGCGTTCAAATCTTGATTCGGAGCGTAGGTTTATGGGTTTAGCCACTGGCGGCGAAACGCTGAAATTTCCGATACCTTTCCGGACCAGGCCCCTGGTCACTTGCTCAGGAGGGTTATCTGTAAAAACTGAAGATATCGCTTTAACAGAAGTTAAATTTTCAGGCACCTCCGGAACGTTTGAGATCATCGGGGAGTGAAACCTTCATTTCTGACAAAATGAAGCGGGGTTCCCGTGTCATTTCAACACCGGCCATGCATGGAAAGTATAACCTATGTCTGATCTGCATTTCCCGGCAGGCAAGGCCATATCCGAAATCCACGGTTATTCGATGAGAAACAGGTACAATATTAAAATTGTGTCATTTCCGGATAAAATTGTTTTACCCTATTGGGGCAATTCGTCGTAAAATTACAATGCAGAATGGATATAAAGGTGTTAGGACATAGCTCTTTAATGAAAAATGCAGCCTGATTGCCGGACTTAACCAAGAAAGATAATCGTTGACAAAGAAAGTCTCTTTTTTGATGAATAGTATGATTTTATTTTTACGGCATCAAAATCAGGGCAGCATGGAGTTGACCGCTTCTTCGTTAATGAGGTGGGTAGGTTTTAAATGAAGATATAAAATGAAACCCTATGAAGCAGTTTCTGATTGTTATTCTACTGTTTACACAATTTGTCGTTTCGGCACAGGACAACGGGTTGTGTATGGGGGCTTTTTGGACGGAAGATCAGGCAAACAAAATCATGAAAAGCTGGGAAACCGAATGGAAAACACAAGCCGATTGGGAGAAACGGGCTGAAGCGATCCGGCAGGGACTGATCAGCGGGATGAAACTGGCCCAAATGCCCAACCCGGGCAACCATTTTAGCCCGATCATCCGGAACACCCGGACCATGGACGGGTATGTCGTTGAAAACATTGCCATCGAAAGTTTTCCGGGTTTCTACATCACAGGCAACCTTTACCGTCCGGTTGGCGCGGATAACAAATGTCCGGCTATCCTGAGCCCTCACGGCCATTGGGACGACAGGCGCATGAGCGCAGACGTCCAGATACGCTGTGCAGCTTTCGCCCGGATGGGGGCTGTGGTGTTCGCCTACGATATGATTGGCTACGGGGATTCAAGGCAGGTATCGCATAAAATCCCGATTGGCCTTTTGCTCCAAACCTATAACAGCAAGCGGGTTTTGGATTACCTGGTTTCCCGCCCGGATGTTGATCCCGAAAGGATTGGGATAACAGGCGAGTCGGGTGGGGGGACCCAAACGATCATGATCACGGCGATTGACGACCGCATAAAGATTTCTGTTCCCGTGGTGATGGTGTCGGCCCATTTTTTTGGCGGCTGTACTTGCGAAAGCGGAATGCCTGTGCACCGGAGCGAAAGTCACCAGACCAACAATGTTGAAATTGCTGCTCTTTGTGCGCCTCGTCCCATGATGCTGATTTCCGATGGCGGAGACTGGACCAAAAACACACCCCGGATTGAGTTCCCGTACCTTCAGAAAGTATATGCGCTGTATGATGCTGAGAGCAAATTGGATAATGTTCATTTCCCGGGCGAACAGCACGACTATGGCCCGGCAAAAAGATACCCGGTTTATAACTTTTTCAGTCATTACTTGAAAATTGATGCGAACAAATTACCGTATAATTATGGCTTTGACGAGAGTTTTGTGACGATCCTGCCGAAAGAAGACCTGAGGGTCTTTAACGCGCAGCATCCAATTCCTGCCAATGCCTTGATGGGAGATGCCGCGGTGACCGGTTATTTGAAACTGAAATAAATTTACCTAAGGCCGGGGACCTAAATTGTTGGCCCGGTTTAACCAGGATACGTTTATGCCTGTAAAGATTACTGACAGTATAAAAATTAATTTCACACATAACCAGATTATTATGAAAGAAAAATGTACTTCAAAAGTCAGTCGCATCATTGCGTTGATGTTTGTTTTTTTGCTTCCGGCGGTTCCGGTATGGGCCGTCGACTTGTCGGGGACCTACGATGTTGGTGCATCCCAGGTCCTTAAAAACCTGAATGATGTGGCAGCACACCTCAACGGGAGCAATTTGACCGGTCATGTGGTCTACGAGTTGAACGCCGATTATGCCGGCGGTGAGACATTCCCGGTTATTTTTACCTCATTTACAGGTACCTACACTGCTACCATCAGGCTGAAGGGCGGTGCGGGGGCGAAAACGACCGAAGGGTCCGATCCTGTCAACCTGATCAGGTTTGACGGCGTTGCCAACTTGATTTTTGACGGCCGTGAGGGTGGCGTAGGCACATCCATCGTCGACAACAAATGGACCATTTCGAACACGAACACAACGGGCACCACGTTCACGTTTGTGAACGATGCGAAATGCAACGTATTGCGGTATTGTAATATCCAGAGCGTGAATGCATCGATTGACAGCGGAACCATTTTGTTCAGCACGGCTTCGGTTGCCGGTAATGATACGATCACGATTGACCACTGTGCCATTTATGATGGGGCCACCAACCCGCTCAATGCCATTTACTCTGCTGGTTCGGCCACGTATACGAATAGTGGCAATGTTATTTCGAACAACCACATTTACAATTTCCGGAACCTTGCCACAGGCACAACAACTTCGTCGTCCGGGATTGTTTTGGAGTCAAACTCAACCGGTTGGACTATCAGCGATAATAGCTTTTACCAAACTGAAGCTTATGAAGCTGCTTCAACCTTGGAAACAACAACCTATGGTGTCAGCATTAAAGACGGAATTAGCCACGTGATCACCGGCAACTTTATCGGCGGCAGCGCCCCCAATTGCGGCGGCAACCCATGGACTGTAAATGGGGAGGGTGTTCCTTTGCCTGCTGTCCCGGTAAAATTCAGGGGTATTTCGGTGGATTATTTGAATACCGATGTTGCAACGGCGCCATCCGTTCAAGGTAACACAATCAGTAACATTCGTTGGGGAACTTCTTCTCCGGTTACTATTAGCGCAACATCGTCAGGGGAATTCTGTGGTATTGAGATTTTGAAAGGATCCGCCAATGTTGGCACCGTTGAGGGAAATGTGATCGGCAGCATCGACGGCACCGATGACATTGTGGTAACCGGAGTGGGCGGGCCGGCCTGGATAACCTTTATCCACACGGGTTCAGCCGGCGGCAGTACGGTCAATATCGCGAACAATACCATTGCCGGGGTAACCAATGTTGGTGCAACTACCAGCCAGGGTACATTTACTTATTGCATTTATTTGGGTTCTGCAGCTGCCTCGAATGTGGTCAATAATACGATCGGTAACCCTGCTGTTGCCAACAGCATTAGCGGTGGATTGCCCGGAACAACAGCCGGAAGTTTTATGAGGGGGATAATGGCTGCCAGTAACGGCTTTGCCACCATTCAGAGCAACACCCTGTCAAACTTTACATTAAGGGGTACTGCCGCGTCAAATGTGCTCCACGGGATATATCTTCCAGGTGGGAACAATATTATTTCAGAAAATACAATCACCAATTTCACTATGGAAGCAGCTAATACAACTGACAATGGTGGGGCTTCTGTCATTGGGATTAGAGTGGCTTCATCAAGCGGCATATACAGAATCTGGCAAAATACGATTTCCAACTTAAGCAATACGCACTCCAGTGCTGCAGTAAAGGTTTTAGGGATTAACAGTATAGCAACCAGTACAGCGACCAGTACAATTTATCGAAATTCGGTATCCGGGTTAAGTGTTGTTTCAACTAACGCAACAGCGGCGGTCCGTGGTATTAACTTTGAAAGTGGCAAAGCTGACATACAGAATAATTTTATTGAATTGGGTGAAGGACTAACATCCGGCATCAGTATTACAGGAATAAATGTTACAGCAAGCACTGCCGGCACCGGTGTTTATTTCAACACGGTGAAGATCGGAGGTTTAGGAGTAGCCGGTTCACTGGATACTTACGCATTTCGCTGTGATGAAGCGACAAACAGCCGTACCGTCCAGAACAATATTTTCTATACTGACCGCTCAAACGCATCCGGCACCGGAAAATACTATGCCGTGCGGATTGCCGGGACAAGCGGCCTGACCATCGACTACAACGACTATTATGCTACAGGCACAGGCACTGTTTTTGGATACAACGGGGCCGATGTGGCCGACCTTGCCGCCTGGAAAACAAGCACCGGGCAGGATGTGAATTCCATTTCGGTGTTACCAACCGATCCGGCCCTTGTTGCGGGCCTTCCCATCGCGGGCATCACGACTGATTTTAACGGCACAACCAGGGCCGCTACCCCAACAATCGGGGCTTTCGAATTATCGCCTTCGGCAGCAACCTGGACAGGCGCCACAAGCACCGATTGGAACACGCCATCGAACTGGAGCGGCTCGGCAGTTCCCTCGGCATCAACCGATGTGACGATTTCAACAGGCGTGCCAAGGTTCCCTGTTGTCAACCAGGTTTCCGGCTCTCCGGCGGTTTGCGCTGCACTGACCATTGAACCGGGCGCCACCCTAACCATTGCCCCGGCAAAAGCGCTTACGGTAAACGGACTGCTTACCAATAGTGGTACATCTTCGGGTCTGGTCATTCAAAGCAATGCGACCGGCACGGGGTCACTGATCGCCGGTTCTGTTTCGGGACCAGGCACGGCACAACGCTGGATGACAGCCGGAGCATGGCACATGGCAGCTTCATCGGTACCAGGGCAATCAATAGCCGAATTCCTTACAGCCAATACGAATATTGCAACTAACAGCAGCTACAGAGGGATGATAGATTATGATCCTGCATCAAATAAGTGGAACGGCTTTTTTACAAACGGGACAGGTGGAAATTTAGATATAAGTAAAGGGTTCGCCATGCGCGTTGAGTCGACCAGTGGCACAGTTACCTTCTCTGGATTGGTCCAGGCGGGACCAATCTCGGCAACTGGTTTTACCCCAGGTTTCTGGAACTGTATCGGTAATCCTTTTACCTCGGCAATCGGTATCAACTCCATGAGTGGTAGCGTAGAAAAATTTATAACTGCCAATGTGATTGATGCTGCCAATATTGATCCTGTTTATGGAGCTATTTATGTTTGGGATCAATCGGATGATAGCAACGAGATGTCTGGAAAGTATACAGTGGTCAGTAATGCATCTGCGGGATTTGAGGTTCAGCAAGGACAAGCGTTTTTTGTAAAAATGAATACGGGGGCATCTTCTGTCAATTTTAATACGGCAATGCAACTTCATAATGGTACGCTTAACTTAAAGTCTGCTGGAGTTCCCTGGCCAACCATTAATCTCACCACCCAAGCGGGTAGTCAGTTATGCGAAACGATTATTACATTTAACAACAATATGACATTCGGTTTAGATCCGACCTTTGATGCCGGATTATTCAAAGGAAGATCCGATTTAACAGTTTATTCCTGGTTGGTGGAAGATATTGGTGTCCCCTTTGCCATTCAAGCCTTACCGAATTACAGTTACAGTGCAATGATCATTCCGATTGGTGTTGATTTCAAATCTGGAGGAGAAGTAGTTTTCTCAGCTCAATTGTCAAACTTGCCGGAGGAATGTGAAGTAATACTTGAAGACAAACTAAATAAAATTTTTACCGATCTGTCAAAAACCAGTTACACCGTGTTGCTTGAGGCAAATTCAGAAATTACTGATCGTTTCAAACTTCATATGTCATCTCTGACTACAGGATCAGGTTCGGATCAGATCCCGATTCCCGGATCTGATATATCATTTGGAGAATTGAAAGCTTATGCTGTAAGTAACGCAGAGATTCAGGTTGCTGGTGAGGTAGGTAGGAATACTATTGCAACTCTATACGATATTCAGGGAAGAAAAATCGTAATAAAAATATTGGAAGAAGGGAACTTGAATATTATACCGACACCTTACCTAAGAACCGGAATCTATTTGTTATCTGTTCGGGATAACGAGAAAATGCAAAGGTTTAAGATACCGGTAAAAGAATAATTCTATTGTAGAACTCATTAAAAAAACAAAATATGAAAAATAGAACTAAAGAAGTTGTACAGAAAAAGACCGACGATGTCGAAGTGGAAAAGATATCGCGTAAAGATGCTCTCAAAAAAACCGGATATTATGCTTTTTCAGCAGCAACAATGATGATTCTGCTTAGTAATCCGAATAAAGCACAGGCGGCATCACCTGGACCTGCAGCTCCGCCCAGATGGAGTATATAATTGGAATGGCTCAGATGAAAATATTTTTAAATGGTTTCACTTTTTAATAATAAATTTTTAGAATGCTGGGAGTAATCCCGGCATTCTTTATGAAATCAGTGCAGTGAAATCAAAGTATTTGGTAGAGTCTGTTCCTGATGAAAAATAGTCCAATCCGGATTTGGGTACTTCTGAAATAAGAACGACCTGACTTTCGTCCTGATCCGATTGTCGACTTATTTATATATTCGATATAAACAACATAACTATTTTGCAATATGAATGAACATAGCAGAGAATCCCTCAGTGTATAAAAATTTCTTTTTACAATCTCCAATGTAAAGCATTGAATTCTGGCGATGAAAAGGGAATAACCTATTTTTTATCCAAAAAATAAGGAATTTGTTGCAATCCGTTGAAAAGTTTGGTTTCCGGACAGAAACTGGGCAATGTATTAATAATATAGGGGAAGGCAGGAAAGTATGCAGACCGGGATGAACATATTGTTTCTGTACTTGTACATAACCAAAAGGCTGTAATACAAACCAACTATGGACCTAAAACAGAGTGAACCCGGGAGTATAGCCTGTTTTTACTTTTGTTTGCTGGACAACTAAAGTAAAAGAAATTGAGACTCAGTATATGATGTTACTCCAACGCCGGATAGATGATACCCAATTGGATTTTGACCTTATTGATGACTGTGGTTCATGGGTATTGTTGGACCCAGGATAACCAAAAATATAAAACCTTTGTCATTTTCTTTCCTTGAGAAATGCAAGTCTAAAATACTGAAATCCAACGTAAAGAATACAACTTCGGTTTTATTTATACTTCCGCGGCATCGAATTCCGCTACCGAACCGTCGTCAAAATATGGTACAAGCTGATTTGGAGAGTGCAGGCCGGGTTTCATTTAATTTTTTTAGTTTTGTCCCTTTACAAGATTCCTCAGGAATGACTGAAAGCGAGAAATATTTATTTGAAAGATTAAAAAAAGGCGATGAAGCCGCATTTAAAGTCATTTACAACATGTATGTCCCCCGGTTGTATTATTTTGCTTATGAATATGTTCCATATCGCGATTTGGTTGAAAATATTGTTCAGGAAACCTTAATGGTGTTGTGGGGGAAGAAAAATGAATTGGCAGACAACACAAACCTCGGAGCGTACCTGTTTACAGTCGCAAAAAATAATTGCCTGTACAAACTGCGCGACCGACGTTATAAACAACAACTTTTCGACTCGAACGAGATGGGCGAACTGGAATTAAAATTTAACCTTGATGCGTTATCCTCACTTGATACATCTCAATTCGCTTTTTTTGAAATTGAAAAGATCATTGCAGATACCCTCGAACAATTACCTCCGCAATGCCGCGAAGTGTTCAGGCTAAGCCGGTTTGAAGAAAAGAAAAACCGGGAAATCGCGGCGGAACTGGGTATTTCCGAAAAAACAGTCGAAGGGCATCTCACGAAAGCACTGAAGTTGTTCCGGGCTACCTTAAAAGACTACCTTCCCATTGTCGCATTCCTGTTTGTACCATAAAATTTCACGGCGCAATTTTTTTAAAAATATTCTCTGTGGTTGGCTTCAAATGAGTGACTTATGATATTTCCGGAAAAATATTTCAATTTTTGACAAGGGTAAATGCGGTTTCATGTTTTAGTGTATATGAAACGAACTTGTGAAAAAACGGCACAGCGTTAGTTTTCCATGCAGGTGTCGTATAGATGGTAGTCGTTTAACGGGATAAATACCCTGATGATGAAGATTTATACTTTGTAAAAGGCTTATGAAGAACATCGACAGCATATTAAAAATAGTTTTGGGGACGCTGAATGGCGGCCAAAAAAATGAAATCCTTTCCCGGCTTGATCAGGATCCCCAGGCAAAAGAAGAATTCAGGAAGATTAAAAACGCCTGGGCGCTCGCCGCATCAAAAAAAGTAATGCCTGATTACGACGTCGAGCAGTTGTACCTAAACTTCAGAAAGCAGGTGGCAAAAAAGCCTGGATCACGCAGACTGCCTGTTTCCGGTTTGTTAAAGTACGCCGCTGTTTTTATTTTGGCGGTTGCGATATCAAGCCTTTTCTTCTACTTTCAACATAACCGTTTCAATGCTCTTGGAAAAATAGATTACACAACGGCTATTGCGGGTTACGGGCAGGTGTCCAAAATCATACTTCCTGACAGTTCGGTTGTCTGGCTGAATTCTGGTTCGCAAATCAAATATAACAACAACTATGCGCGTGATAACCGGGAGATATACCTGACCGGTCAGGCGTATTTCCAGGTTGCAAGAAACGAAGCGGTACCCATGAGAGTTTTTTGTGACAACCTGGAAATCAAAGTTTTGGGGACCAGGTTTGATTTGAGCGCCTATCCTGAGGATGAGAACATCAGCCTTTTCCTGGAGTCGGGCAAAGTAGAAATGCGAGATCTTGCACTGAAATCGGTCTGTTGCGAATTAAAACCCGGGGAGATCGCCCAATATAATAAGTCAACCGAAGATTTGTCCTTCCCAAAAGTCACGGCCGATAAATTTGTATCGTGGAAAGAAGGGATATTGATTTTCAGGGATGACCCGATGGCCGATGTAATCCCCAAACTTGAAAGGCGCTACGATATTGAAATAAAAGTATCTTGTCCGGAGATTTACCAGTCCATTTTTACCGCGACAATCAAAAATGAAACGCTGGAGGAGATTTTCAAATCCATAAGTTTTGCATGTTCCATTAACTATAAAATTTTGAAAGGGGACAGCCTGGATGCTAAAACTAAAATCATATTGACAAAATAATGCTAAAAACAATGCTAACTAAAATTACGAAAAAGGACTTGCTTATGAGAAAATAAAACAACTGCTTAAAGGGAAAAAAGGAGATGCTGCTAACATCCCCTTCCATTTCTTTTGCCTGGTTCACTGTTGATGAGAGGCAAACAATAATCTGAATCGTCAAAATTCAAATCAAAACAAATTTATGAAAAAAAATCATTATTCATTGATCCCGGTTTTTCATGAAATCTGGAGTTCTAAATTTTGCAGGAATATGAGGACAACACTGTTTGTGTTATTGGTAACGATCTCACAGGTATTTGCAACAAGCACATACTCTCAAAACACCCGGTTGAACATGAACCTTCGGAACGTTTCGATCAGGGAAGTTTTAATGGAAATAGAGAATAATTCTGACTTCTATTTTATGTACGACGCAACAAAAGTCGACGTTTCACAACGGGTCGATGTGTCGGGAGAAAATTTGCTGGTCACGGAAATATTGGATAAAATATTTCAGGAGACAGGAATTATATACGAAGTGAACAACCGGCAGATTGCACTGACCAGCACTCAGGCCGCAAGACCGGTAAGCCAGGACGCCCGGGGACTGTCAGGGAGAGTTACAGATAGCTCAGGCACTCCGCTTCCAGGAGTAACCGTGGTGGTCAAAGGGACCACGATGGGGACCATTACGGATATCGACGGGCGCTATTCTCTTGACAATGTTCCTGCCAATGCCACGGTTATCTTTTCATTTGTGGGGATGACCACGCAGGAGATTGCCGTTTCAGGAAAAACAACGATCAATGTTTCGCTGGCCGAAGAAATGGTTGGCATAGAAGAAGTGGTCGCAATTGGTTACGGCACCATGCGAAAATCAGACCTGAGCGGCTCGATAGCCAGCGTGAAAGCGGAAGATTTAACTGCTTTCCCGACGACTCAGGCTATGCAGGCCTTGCAGGGACGGGCATCCGGTGTGCATGTGCAGGCAACGAACGGGGAACCGGGTTCAGACTATCGGGTCCGTATCCGGGGGGCAAAATCCATCAGTTCATCCAGCGACCCGTTAATTGTTGTCGATGGCTTTCCCGGGGTTGCCATGCCGGTAAGTGAAGATATTCAATCCGTTGAGGTGCTAAAAGACGCCTCGGCAACAGCTATATACGGGTCCCGCGGGGCTAATGGCGTTATTATGGTAACCACCAAAAGCGGTAAAGCAGGAAAGGCAAGGATCGAACTTAATTCTTCCTATTCGGCACAAAAAGTGCTCAATAAACTGGACCTGCTTAAAACAGCCGATTATATCAATTATGTAAATGAAATTGAACCGGGAAAACTTTCCGGTACAGGTTATGAAGATACCGACTGGCAGGACGAAACATTCCGCCAGGGAGGCATACAAAATTACCAGCTTTCTATCTCGGGTGGTAATGATGATGTCCGCTACTACGTTTCGGGTGTTGTATACGACCAAAAAGGGATTGTGCTTGATTCCAAGTTCAAACGTTATTCAATCACCAGTAACCTTGACTTACAGGCTTCAAAAAACCTCAAGGTAGGCGTTAAACTCTTTGCGTCGAGAGAGCTTAGGGATGGGACAGTGAGCATGGAAGGAAGTGGCGGCGCCGGACAGACAGGCGTAATGTCGGCAACGGTTTTAACCGAACCTACTATTCCGGTTTACAACGAAGACGGGACCTATCACAGTTCATTTATGACCGGCCTGGAACGCGACAACCCGGTGGCCATCGCCAAAGAAACGGCAATTGAAAGTGAAAGTGATAACCTACAGGCGAATGTATTTGGCGAGTACCAATTAACCAAAAATTTGAAATTCCGGTCAACTTTTGGCGCACAGACCTGGTCAAACCGTTACGGGAACTATCTGCCATCCACGATGCATGGTGGCAGGAGCTTAGCCGGTCGTGGTTTTATGGAGGGCCGCAGGATTACCAACTTGTCCAATGAAAACTACTTTACCTTTAGTGAAAAATTCAATGACGTACATGATCTGACCGTCATGGCCGGTTACACATACGAATCGTACCGGTCCGAATACTGGCGTGGCTCAAGTCAAAACTATATCACTGATGCATTTGGTTATTGGAATTTATCGGGGGGATCGGTTTATAACGCGCCGCTCTCAAGTTTAACCGAATCCGAGTTGGCGTCGTTCTACGGAAGGCTTCACTATAAACTATTTGACCGTTATTTGGTTACGTTTACCGGCCGCTACGACGGATCGTCAAAATTTGCAAAGAACAATAAATGGGGTTTCTTCCCGTCTGGCGCCGTTGCCTGGAATTTAGCCGAAGAAGGTTTTATGGACGGGGTGCCTCAAATCAGCCAGTTGAAGTTGCGGGGCAGCTATGGTGTCACCGGGAACCAATCCATTCCGGCTTACGGCTCGTTGGCTTTGATGAACGTTGTCCGCGGTGTTATTTTGGGCAATCAAGTGGTGAATGCAGTCACCCCCAATACTGTGGCAAATGACAACCTGACTTGGGAAAAGACAGCCCAAACGGACATTGGTATCGATTTGGGTTTGTTTGACCAGCGTATTTCGTTAGTTGCCGATTATTATTACATGAAGACCACCGACCAACTGTTCCAGGTTCCCTTAGTTTCCTACTCGGGATACAACAACATGTGGAAGAATTTTGGGTCGGTGGAAAATAAAGGATTTGAATTTTCGCTGACAACGGTGAACCTTAACGGCGACTTTAAGTGGACCACCGATCTTAATTTCTCGCGCAACCGGAATAAGGTATTGAAGTTGCCTGGTGGCTCCGATATCCGTAGGTCCGTATTCCCCGGTCACATGGTTGGCATCGATAATACAAATATCCTGAGAGAGGGACAACCCATGGGGGCGTTTTATGGATACATTTATGACGGGGTTTACCAGGAGGGCGATACCTTTCTTCCCGGCGACGGTTTTGAGCAGGTTGCCGGCGGCGAAAAATTCCGCGACATTAACGGCAAGGTAGATGATGTGCTGACCGGTCAACCCGACGGACAGTTGAATGCTGATGACCGTACCATCATCGGCGACCCGAACCCGGATTTTATCTGGGGGTTAAACAATACATTTGAATACAAAGGGTTCGATTTGAATATTTTTGTCCAGGCTTCGCAAGGAAACGACATTTACAGTTTTACTTTGTTTGAACTCGAATTGATGCAGGGCTTTAACAATTCGACCACCAGGGCGCTTGACCGCTGGACGCCAACCCATACCAACACCGATGTTCCCAAAGCAACGGCCTCCCGTTCAAGGATATCATCGAGCCGTTTTGTGTATGACGGTAGTTATATCCGGCTTAAAAACATATCGCTTGGTTATCAGTTGCCAAAATCGCTGCTGCGCGGCGCCGGCATCAGCTATGCAAGGGTTTATGTAAGCGGTCAGAACCTGGTTACCATCACCGATTACCCGGGATATGATCCGGAAGTAAACTACCTGGGAGCTACCGGTATGGGAACCACCAGCAATGTTATTGTTGGGTACGATTACGGTAGTTATCCGAGTGCGAAATCGGTCACGGTTGGCGTGCAGGTTAAATTTTAATGTTTCCGATTAATTCACTTCAAATCTAAAAGAAATGAAATTATCTAAATTTTTTATATTGCCATTAGTAACACTTTTCGTGTTTGGTTGTGTTGACCTGGATGAAGATCCGGTGGGAAGGTTAATTCCTGAAGGCTTTATTAAATCGGAGAGGGATGTTCAAACCGTTATCAACGGCGCTATTGGAAAAATGGCGTCAGATAATTACTGGGGAAGGGAAATGGCTGCCGCGATCATGCTTAGGGGCGACATGGTTGACATCGGAAACCGGTCGACCGCGGCGGCAAGGATCCAGATTAACGATTTTAACGCCAATTCCACGAACGGGATGATCGGTACATTTTGGCCAATGGCTTACCAGGTTATTGATGCGACGAGTACAGCCATTGAAGGGGCGGAAGCCCTTGAGCAAACAGCCGGAATGAAAGCCCTTATTGGTGAAGCAAAGTTTGTACGGGCTTTCACGTATTTCAACCTTGTGCGCCTCTTTGGGGATATCCCATATTTTGACGGGCCCGTGAAAGACCCCGAGGCTGCTGCATCTATTTCAAGAACACCCGAGGCTGCGGTATATCAGAATATAATTAATGATTTGGAGTACGCCAAGGAAAACCTCCCGCTTGAGCATCCTTCGGGTGACCAGCGCAGCAGGCCGTCCAAGGGATCGGCTTATACCATGCTGGCCGATGTATACCTGACAATCGGAAATTGGCCGGAAGCTTATAACCACGCCAAATGGGTGATCGACAACGCAGGAAGCCTGAACTACGCACTTGAAGCAGATTACCAGGATCTTTTTGTTTCCAGTAAGCAGGATGCGGGCTTGGCCGAACACATTTTTGCCATCGAGTATAAAAAGGCAGGTAACACCTGGCCAATCGACTATGACAGCCATGCGGCGTTCACCGGCTTGAGCGGGGCGGATGAAGTGGCCGGTTTTGATGTAGCCGTACCGTCTTTAGCTGTGTACACCACATGGGACAGCAGGGATTACAGGAAAAAAGTAGCCTTGGCCGACAGCGCCCATTATGGTGGGATCCTCGTTCCCTATACTGAATTTCAAGGGACAAAACGCCCGCATATAGCCAAATACTGGCGGTTTATGGGCGTACCGCGCGACCAGGTTACCGATACTGAAAATAATTATGCCATTTACCGGTATGCCGAGGTTTTATTAACCGCTGCCGAAGCGTTGAACGAAGTTAGCGGGCCAACTGCCGAAGCCCGGGGATATGTGAACCAGGTACGCGCAAGGGCCCGGAATTGGGCCGGTACAGCAACCGCTTTCCCTGCAGATGTCGATCCGGCAATTTCCAAAGATGATTTCAGGACCCTCGTCCTGGAGGAAAGAAGGCTCGAACTTAGCTTTGAGTTTAAGCGTTGGTGGGACATCAAACGCCGGCAGATGGGTAACGAAGTGTTCGCCCTGGGTTCCCTGGAACCCCATGATAAATTTAACGATAACCAATATTTGTTGCCAATCCGGCAACGGGATATCGACCTGAATAAGAACCTGACCCAAAACCCGGGTTATTAAGGTAACTGTTGATCTTCTGTTTCAGCGCCCACCAACGTGGGAGAGGCGCTGAAACAGATGCTTAAGCACTCAATTTAATCCTATTGGTTTCTGATTGTTCAGCTGGCAGCCTGATTTGTTTGTTGCTGGCAATCAGGTTTATCGATAGTTTTTAAGTCAATCTTTTTTACTTCTTCCATGAGGGGAAGGGCTGCATTCGTCAGCTTTTCCCCTTTATGGGAGGGTAAAAAGGGACCGGATAGGTTTCGTCCCGGGTTACTATAAAGGTTGGGGCATGAAGTACATGTCCACGAGGATACCGCGATGGAAGACTTTAATTATGCTAACTTCATAAATTTTCTTTTGTGAAAAGGTTTTTCCTGTTGGCCGTGTTATTTATGGCCCGGTTTGCTGTGTTCGCTGTTGAACCCATAAATCCTTTGGCAACAGAAGATGTAAAAAGGGTCTTGAACTATCTTGCCGGGCTGAAAGGCAATGGAATATTGACCGGCCAGCAAAACCTGGCTGACGACGTTACCAAGTGGACAAACAAAGTATGCGAACTGACGGGTGAGTTCCCGGCTTTATTGGGCGAAGATTTCAGTTACGGCCACGAGGCTTTCAAAAAGCGCTTGGATATAGTGGATGCCGCCGTTGAACAGTGGAAACAGGGTGGATTGGTTACCATTTCGTGGCATCAGGTTAACCCTGACACCTGGGACGGAACGGTGAATGAAGGGGATTTCAAGGACACCCAAAAAGCCATGACCAACGAACGTTTTCAGGAACTTTTGCTGGACTCAACGGCGATTCATGAAAAATATATCGCCCACATTGATACGGTGGCAACTTACTTAAAAATGTTAAGAGATTCAGGGGTCGTGGTGTTGTGGCGGCCATATCACGAGATGAACGGACGTTGGTTTTGGTGGGGGGCCAAGCCTGGGTTCAACAAGCTGTGGCAAATGATGTACGACAGGTATACCAACCATCACGGGTTGAATAACCTGATCTGGGTTTGGGCGCCAAACATTTCAAATCCGCTATCGATGTATTATCCGGGCGACGATTATGTTGATATCGTCGGATTTGACGGATATCCGGATGGCGTCCGGAATTGGGACAGGGACGATACCTTGAAAAAAGAATTAGATGAACTGGTTGCATTAAGTAAAAACGGTGTTGTTGCGTTGACCGAGGTTGGCTGGCTGCCCGATATGGACTGGCTGCAAACCAGTCGCCCTGAAATTGTTTGGTTTTTATGCTGGTGGACCCATCTTACAGAAAAAAATACTGACGATGAAATTAAACAGGTGTACCATCACTCCTATGCGATAAACCGGGGGCAGGTAAAATGGAGATGAAAGAAATACTGCCAATATCTAGGCAAAGCATTTCTTGGTCAGGGCGTACGGAGATAACATAAATCAAGGGCGAATCACAGTAAAGATATGATTTATGCTAACAGAAATCAGAAAACCATGTTCGCACGGTCTATGAGTAAGTAAGAGAATTGGCGATAGAAGATCATCTACTGCGACAAAAACCACTGTTTATTTTACAACAGTTGCTATAGTGACTTGTCAAATGAATTATGACTGCATATGCTAAATCAATTACAAATTTTAACCTAAAATTGGACATTATGAAATTAAGAAACTTTTTTCTGGTGTTATTTTTTAGCTTTCTGGTTTTACTTTATCCTAAAATCACGGAAGCACAACTACCGGTCGATGCAGACGGCTGGACTGTATTTACACCCTCGGCGGATACGCGTATTTATTACGTGGACGATGTGAACGGGGATGATGTGACTGCACAGTACGTAGAGGCATCGTCAGTGGCGGATCCCAAGAACCCGGGCCCTGTTAACGCCTACAAAACTTTTGTTGCAGCTGCAATGGCTGCGCGTGACGGGTATCCTGACTGGGTGCTGCTAAAACGCGGTGGTGTGTGGCAAGGTGAAACCTGGCCAACCATAAATGCCGCCCGGTTTAAAAGCGGACGGAGCGCCACAGAGCCGATTATGATCGGGTACTACGGTACCTCAGGCGACCGGCCAATGATCAAGCTCGCCGCGATGCTGATCGATCACAACGGACAGGTCAGGAACCATGTGGTGCTAAACGGCTTGTTTCTGTATAACTCCAGACAGGACCCGGCCTCGCCTGATTATGTGCCCGGTTCGCTCAACATCCCGTTGCGTTTTATCGGCGGCGGCGAAAACATTCTGATTGAAGATTGTAAATTCCGCTTTATCGAAATTGCTGTGCAAAATTACGCCGGGGCGTATAAAAATTTTAAATTCAGGAGAAATATTGTCCTCGATGCCTATCATCCGAATAGCGCCCTGAGCAGTAGTAACCGGTCCTCGGGTATTTATGCGAGCGATGTGGACGGATTGCTCATTGAGGAATGTACATTTGACCACAATGGATGGAATAAGAGTATTCCTACTGCTGATGCCACGCAGTACAACCATAATGTTTACATTCAATACACGACTTCAGGTGTTGTTGTGCGTAACAATCTGATTACAAGAGGTGCAGCACATGGTGTGCAACAACGCGGCTGCGGAATTGCCGAAGAAAACCTGTTTGTTCAAAATGCCGTTGCCTTGAACCTTGGCTATCATGGTCACGAATCGGACAAAGATACCATTGCCATCGCGAAGAACAACGTTATACTGGAAGGCCGTTTGATGGACCCGGACGGGAGTACCGGTTCGCTGAGCACGACGGCGGTATGGGGTATCTGGACCGCCTACGAACGTTTTGTTTTGGAAAATAACATTGTGGCTAACCGCATCTCACCGAACAGCAATTCTGCGTTCCCAAACGGACAGGGAGGAGTGGTAGACTATGTGAACAATACCGTTTACCAATGGGATAATGCCCTAAATATGACCAATCCGAACTGGATTGATCCTGAGCGTTCTATCGCAACATACAACGGGTCTCTCGGCAAAACAGCAACCCATGAAGCATTCTTTGCGGAAGTCAGGGAACGGCCATTGGGTGCCTGGTACCCCGAATATGAGGCTAAAGCCGTAAATGACTATATCCGGGAAGGTTTTTCAATTGCCGGGAACCAGTCGCCCACGGTTTCTTTTGTTAATGGGGGTATCAGTAGCGATGTTCCGGTAACTGTTAACTTTACGCCAACAGTGAACGATCCTGACGGCGATGTGGTTAAATATATCTGGAAGTTCGAAGATACGTTTTTCTATCCGGATGGTTCAAGCCGGGAGTTAGACAAAGCTTTCAGCACCACTGCCAATGCTTCCTATACCTATACTTATCCCGGAACATATACTGTCACCCTGACTGTTTACGATGGGAACGGCGGAACTGCCACCTATGTTGACAGTATAACTGTTGCGGGCAATTATCCTCCCCAGGCTGCACTGACAGCCGATGTAAAAACAGGTGATGCGCCATTGACGGTCAATTTTAATGCATCCGGTTCTGTGGACCAGAACGGGGACGAACTGATTTACATTTTTGATTTTGGCGATGGTTCGGTCATTTCAACCAAGGACCCGACCGTGTCTCATGTGTACCCGGCAGGAAATTATACCGCCAAGGTAACCGTGGATGACGGAAACGGCTCTTTGGATTCCAAAACAGTTACAGGGATCAGTGTTAGCGACCCAACCGCCGAGTTCACGAATTACCCGGTCGAAGCGGACGCTTACTTGTATTCGGGCACCCCGGACACAAACTATGGGACGGTGCTGTATTCGAATATTGACCAAAACGCAAGGCACGGTATTTACCGGGTTAATTATACCGCCAGCACCAACGAGATTTTAGGGGCTGAGTTTAACATCCCCGTCAAATTTGGTTCCACCGAATGCGCAGTCAAATATGTAGAAGATGACAGTTGGGGCGAACTTACGGTTACCTGGAACAACAAGCCGGCAGCATCGGAAGAGCTGGCTTCAAGCACGAACGGAAAGTTTGTCATTACCGATAACGTGAAAAATGAATCAGACAAAATCATGTCGTTATTGGTTTATGAACATGGCAACGCATGGCAGGAATTCCGTTACAGGGAAACCGGATGGGCCTTCCCTTATTTAAGGTTGCAAACCCGGTTTGCTACAAATAACCATACCCCGGTTGCCCATATTTCAGCCGACCAAACCTATGGCGATGCACCACTGACCGTAAATTTTGATGCTTCCGGCAGCACTGACGAGGATGGTAATACACTGAGCTATACCTGGAACTTTGGCGACGGTTCTCCCAACGTGAACGGGGTTACGGCACAACATACGTTTATGATTGAGGGAACCTATATCGTTACGGTTATTGCCGATGACGGTCAGGGGGCCAAATTTGGCAGTAAGGATATTGATGCCCTATACATCACCGTGCCAACTTATATAACCGGCGTAACCGTGATCCCGGCGGCAACTGAGGTTTCGATCGGCGATACAACGCAACTGGACTACATTGTTTCTCCTGCCGGGGCCACCAATAAATCGGTTACCTGGAGTTCAAGTGATGAAACCATTGCTACTGTTGATGCGGGCGGTTTGGTCAGCGGCCTGAAATTAGGCACGACAACCATTACGGCAACCACAAACGACGGTGGGTTTACAGCTGTTTGCGCAGTAAACGTAATACCGGTAGCCGTTGCCGGGGTATGCCTGGACAAAACAACCCTGACCCTTGCCAAATGGGAATCGGAACAACTCACAGAAACAATTACGCCTGAGGATGCTGAAAACAAGGCCGTAACATGGAGTTCAGATAATGAATCGGTAGCAGTCGTCGATGCATCCGGTTATGTTACCGGTATGGGGCCGGGCGATGCTGTGATCACTGTTACAACCGTTGACGGTGGCCATACGGCAACCTGCGAAGTTACCGTAACCGGAGGAAACGGAGTGGCACATGAAACGTTTACTAAATTGACGGCATCTTCAGCCGATTACAGTTCAGGATACTACATTGGAGATAACTCACAGAACTGGATATATAACGGCGTAAGGAAAATTGAGGATGGAATTACTGGTACGACAGCAGAGATTCGTCGCTGGGGATCATCTCTCGAAACAACGTTAGTGGACGGACTTAATGAACTCTCTTTTACAATTAAGACACCGGCCGGCATCGTGAATTCCCCGGGCGGGGCGCAGCTGAATGTCTTTATCAACGGAATCAGCTATGGCATATTTACCCCGGATGCAATAGGTCAAGAGAAGGTACATACAATTACCGGAATTAATGCTGTTGGCAGTGTAACCGTAAAATTTCAAGCTGTTCTTTATTGGGCTGTATTAATCGATGATATCAATTGGACCGACAATTATCAATCAACTCCACCGGCGCTCACCTTTACCGAATCTTCGGATATCGGTGTACAGGCTTGTGATTTTGCCGATCAGGCTACCCTTGACCTTGTTTTTAACAACTGGTTGGAGGAGGTGGTTGCTGAAGCTGCCATCGGTGGTGGTTGCGGCCATCCCCAGGTAGCAAATAAAGTAACCGAAACCCCTGAACTTTGCGCTGGCGGGACCACCACCGTTACCTGGACAGTTAGCAGTCCGTGCGATACCATCACATTCGATGCGTCATTCACCATCAACGCAGGCGTTCCGGTTGTGACCGACTGTCCGGCCAATGTTACCCTGCCGCAATGCGCTTCCGTTGAGGAAATTCAGGACGCGTACAATGCCTGGATCGCCGGATTCGGATTTACGGGCGGATGCAACAATGCAACCGACAATTTGGCCGAGTTGCCTGCTTTGGGCATTGACCCGGTAACCGGGGGAAGCATTTCGTTTACTTACGAAGCGTGGGATAACTGCAACGAAGTGAGTTGCACCTCGGTTTTCACAGTGGTACCTTGCCCGATTGATGAACTGTGTACTTATGGACAAGGTTTTTATGCTATTCAAAACGGTCAGGCGTGTAACCTGGAAATGGCGCAAAACGGCAATACCTTGGTCGCATCGCTTTTGGCAGGCGCCCCGTTAAAAATAGGTTCAGGCAATAACATGGTCATTTTCGGTGAGGCAGATGCCGGCTTGATCGGGAGCATTTTACCAGGAGCGAATAAAGGAGAAATCGTGTTGAACGGTATTTGCATTCCATCGGAGGATGCTTCTTGTTTGATTTCTTATCTGAACAAACAAGGAAAAATCAACAGCCAGTTATTCGCCCAGACACTTACCCTCGGGCTGAACCTGCGGGTTTATGGCGGACTGCAATTCCTGCCGCTTGAAGCCGGGAAGAAACTGGTTACCCAGGAAAAAGTTAGTTGCGAATATGGCTCAGGGCTTGTGCCAATCAGTTGTGAACCTAAGTACGACCCGTACCAATATTACGAGTTGGAAGAGGACGTACTTTGCTATATGGCTGAAAACGGCTACGAATTGACAGTAACAGGCCTGTTCAAATTAGCCAACGACGTATTGGGCGGCCTGGTTGATCCGGCAAATGCTCCCTCCTGCGCGGTTGGTGCAAAGAAAATCGCCAAGGCGGTTGAAATCATCAACAGTGCATTCATCGGTTGCCGGGCTTTTGTGGGCTATATTGATAATGAGTTTGTATGCAACGGGGTTGCCGGGCTGAAATCTGTTTCGGTTTCCGGTCTGGGCCAATTTGGCGACGACCTCAAATTGAGGGCTTATCCAAATCCGTTCAGCGAGCAGGTACGGTTCGAATTCCGTTCAAACCAGGATGGCCATGCAACCATCAGCCTGTTTAACCTGCAAGGCAGCAAAGTAGCTGAAATTGTGAATAAAAACCTGGTTAAGGATAAGGGCTATGCTGTTGTTTTCAACGGCGCGTCCTTGTCCCCGGGGGTTTATTATTATCGGTTTGTAAGCAATGGACAAGCACTAACCGGTAAAATCGTGAAACAATGACAAATATGAAGAACGAGTAGGAAAAATTAGGCCGTTTCAAATTTCATTTTGAAACGGCCCTTACTATCCTCCATTCGAACTGAATTTCGGGTGATTGAAAGGATTCTAATAAAACTAATATCTTCGTATTAAATTTGAAAATAAAGGAAAAGATCCGGTGATTCGCTACAAACATGATAATAGTTTGTAACAGATTAGTAAATTTGGTTGTGCTGTTTGGTCGGAAAAATGCCTATTGTCATTTATAAACTTATTTGAAACCTAAGAAAATGATCATGTTACATGAGTACTTTTTTATGTTGTATGATTGCGAATCGGTGCCTTCAACTTTTACTGATCCCATATCGTTTCAGTTGGTGAGATAAAAGGCTCCATGAAACAACGAGTTGAGGCAAATTTATCGGATAGATATTGCTCGATACATGGAAAAATAGCCAGTCTTTTTCTTCAAAATGCGATATTGCATCTTAGACCGGAACTGACGCAAAAAATCCGGGGATCAAAAGTCATCTGAGTATTGTCTGAAGATGAAGGCATAATACAATTGAGAGTGCCGGCAAATATCATTTTTCGTTTTTACTTAAATAACTACAAAATAACAAACAATGAACAATCACAATAATTACACCCGCTTTCAGCTCGTGTTCATTTTATTGTTGCGGTTTGCGACAGGCTGGCATCTTTTGTACGAAGGGGTTGCCAAGCTGTTGAATCCGGCCTGGTCGTCGGCTGGTTTCCTGCAAGAATCGCAATGGCTTTTATCGGGTTTTGCCCGGTGGGTTGTTTCCGATCCGGCAATTTTAAATGCAGTGGATTTTCTCAATACCTGGGGACTGATCGCCATTGGACTGGGGTTAATCATGGGGATGTTCTTCCGGCTTGCAGCCGTTTCAGGGGCCGTCCTGTTACTGGTTTATTACCTGAACTGCCCGCCGCTGGTGGGTTTGGAATATTCGATCCCCCGCGACGGCAACAACCTGATAGTCGACAAGACCTTGATTGAGGCCATTGCCCTGATGGTGCTGGCTCTTTTCCCGACCAGCAAAGTTTTTGGGATAGACGCATTGATATCCCGCTTCAAAAAAAAAGGAGGAGAAAATGACTGACAAATTGAAACACACACAAAACATGCCCCGTCGTACTTTGCTCAAAGCGATGGCTGGAGCGCCAATTCTGGGCTTATTTGGCGCCGGGCTGCTGGCCCAAAAAAAATATACCCTGGCCAAAAGAAATTCGATAATCAAGGAATTGGGGATTGAACCGATAGAGGTATCCCTTCCCGGTTATGGTACCCAAAAACCCGGGGGTGACCTGGTCCGTATCGGCATCATCGGTTTTGGCACCCGCGCCGTCCAGCTTGCCAACGCCCTGGGGTTTATGCACCCCGACGAAGTGAAAACCAGGCAACAGCGCAACACCCTGGACATCTGGTTGGGGCAGGAATACCTGGAAGTAGCCGTCACTGGAATCTGCGACGTGTTCGACCTTCATGCCGAAAAAGGGCTGGCCACAGCCGAAAACACGATTCGCCCCGGCGGAGGACAAGCCCCCAAGCTGCCGGTGAAACGCTACCTCAGTTACCATGAAATGCTGGCCGATAAGGATATTGACGCGGTGATCATCGCCACGCCCGACCATCACCATGCCCGCATGTCCATTGATGCGGCCAAAGCAGGGAAACATGTTTATTGCGAAAAAAGCCCGGCTCTGCACGAAGACGAGCTGAACGAACTGTACCACACGGTAAAAAACAGCCCCATCGTTTACCAGCTGGGACACCAGATCACCCAAAGCATTGTTTTCCGACAGGCCAGGGAAATTATAAAAAAAGACATCCTCGGAAAAATCACCCTGGTTGAAACCACCTCCAACCGGAACACCGCGGAAGGAGCCTGGATCAGGCACCTTGATGTCAAAGGCACCCCCAAGCCGGGCGACCAGACTACTATCGACTGGCAACAGTGGCTGGGCAGCACCCCGACCGTACCATTCAGTATTGAACGCTTTTACAACTGGACTCAATGGTTCGATTACGACCACGGCATGATCGGTCAATTATTCACCCACGAGTTCGATGCCGTGAATCAGTTATTGCAGATAGGCATCCCGGAAACAGTGGTTGCTTCAGGCGGTCATTATTACTGGAAAGACGGACGTGATATGCCCGATTCGCTGCACTGCGTATTTGAATACCCCGAACGGGAATTAACTCTGTTATACAGCGGCAACCTCCAATCAAGCCGGACAAGGGGGAGGCTGTTTATGGGCCACGATGCCTCGATGGAACTGGGGGGCAACATCATCGTTAAAGCCGACCAGAACTCGACCCGTTACAGAAAGGGGATCGAATCGGGGCTTATCGACACCAGTTTGCCCCTACTGACTTACAACCCGGGTGCAGGGCAAATCGACGCAGTGACCTCTGCCTCTGAAAAATACTATGCTTCGCGAGGGCTCACCACCACCACTATCAATGGCCGACCGGTTGACGTGACCCACCTTCACCTGCGCGAATGGCTGCACTGCATCCGCAACGGAGGAACACCAGGGGCCAATATCGACATGGCCTATCAGGAAGGGATCGCCTGCATCATGGCGCACCACTCGTATGTCGAAAAACGAACGGTCAGGTGGGACAAGAGCAATAGAAAGATTATTTAAACTCCTAGCTATGATGTGTTTTTCCAGATGATGTTGTCTTCAGCCTGAGCGCCTTGCTTGAAAAGCATTATGCTGACCGGCTTACGGCGGCGGTTGACAAGCGCCTGACCGTAACGGAACACCGGCACCGGTATTTGTTGTTAAACGCCGGTCATACAGCAGAGCATCTGTACTTCATTGAAAAAGGGATTGCCCGCTGTTTTTATCTCGACGGTCATGCCGGACGGGAAGTGACCCCGATCATCTGGAAGGAACGGAGTATTGACTGCGACCCGGTGAGCTTTTTCCGGCGGAAGCCCTCGGAGATGAATATTGAAGTGATGCCGGGCAGCCTGCTGTTGTCCTGACTTCTGACATTTAGTGCGGTAACAAATTCCATTTTGAGATGAGGGGTGCCAATTGGCTTTCGATGATATCCTTTGTTGGAGACCTGAACGTAAAAATTTCTTTGGTCCGGTTATCCTGAATGTGGGTCTCGGTGATATTCCAGACCAGGAAGCGAATCTCCCGCAATGATAACCTGGCAGTTAATTCCAGGTACTTTTCAGCAATAAGGGCAACAAAACAAATCAAGACATGGGACTTTATGGCATCGTGTTTTTGATGGTAAGTAAATCAAATTTGCTCATCCTGAACGATTGTTCGACGTGCCAAAGCTGATGATAACGCTCAATAACCATTCTGTTTGACAGCTGTTGTTCGGGCAAATCAGTACAATACCCTTTTATGCTAAGCAAAAGCCGTCTTTTCTCAATCAGTTCGGTATTGAGTTCGATTTTCTCCTTGGTAATCTTCCTGACAAACTTAGCTTTCACCTTCACATCCTGTAGGGCTACCATTTCCTCTGCCTTTTTGATGAGTTTGTTCAGATCGTTTAATCCCTTTTTATGCCTTTTAGTTGAGAAATCGCATAGCAGATGGCCGTGCTTTGATGGGAAACGGGCTATCGCTTTGTTTTTGCCGCTTAGGGCCTCATGAATCTGTTTTACCAATCGAAGTGATGCATTTGGAAGCCGAGCACCAACAATGTACGAGAGATTCTGTCGCCGGAGTTCGGCCAGCCTTTCTTCATCAAGCATTGCGGCATCTGCCACAATAATCGGTTTTACCTGTGGGTGGGCCTCAATAAATGTTTCAACCACAGGCAGCATGGTCTTTCCTTCGAATGTATTTCCAGCAAACACCTTGTACGACAATGGGAAACCGGACTGTGTGACCAGCAACCCGATGATTATTTGAGGTTGTTGTGATTTATTGTCCTTCGAAAACCCCTGGGTTTTGAATTCATCGGTCTTAAACGACTCGAAATAAAGGGTGGTAACATCGTACAGGACAAAATAAAAGGGCTCGTTAAACTTCAGTTTTGCCACCTTGTAGGCACATTGTTCAATATCCGACTGATAAACCGCTAGTTTGGGGATATTACGATAGATTCGTTGAGAATATTTGATGCCAAAATAGTGATGTAAAAGCTCTATGGAACGGAGTTTTGAAGCAGGTTCGATAAGCCTCATGATGGCCAGGTCAAGCAGCAAACGTGGCAGATGTGATAAACCACACTCATCAAAACAACTCATAAAAAACCGGAACGCGAAGAGATGGGTTACCCCAATACATTCGCCATGGTCAACAACCAATAGCTTCTGTTTTGGAGCCGGAAACAATGATAGTTGAGCCGATTCTGCTTCAATCCATTCAAGTGCCTGTAGTTGCAATACCCCTAATTCTGTTTCGTCCTTTGCACTGCCAATGTGTTTTAGTACGATTGACCTGTGCCCAACCTAACGCACAACCTGTACTGCAATGGAACCTGACTTGGTTTTGACTTTTCGCACCGAATACATACCGCAAAAATTTGGCGTTAGTGCGGTAAAATTACATTTTTTGAAATGCTAAACACTTCGTATCCTGATGTTTAAAAAAACTTGCTGCCGTAAAAGCAGTACAGCGTCAGAAGTCAGGAAATCAAGGGTTGATAAATCAATAGGAAAAATTCTTTAAATAGTTATAAATCAATGCGTTGTTTTTTTTGTTTGAATTTTTTAAAATCAGCATTTTAGCATCAGTTTCGAATTGATTATGCGATATGATTTCCAAGGATAAAGACGGCAAATTAGTAGTAATTCACTGTTTTATATGCGAAAAATTTGAAGATGGACTTCAATTTTATTGTGAAAGGTTCACGGGCAATAGTAAACCAGCATTTAGCGACCAGAAGATTATGACGATATATTTGTATGCCATGCACCCTGAGGGGCGCCGAAAGTAAAAGAGATTCTAAACCGTGGTTTCCAGGTTGGTACTACCAGGCCTTTAATAACAGGCTCAATTGGCTTGGAGGGGCTTTTGCCAGGCTTGTTGAGATACTTGTGTGTGATCACCTGCCGGAAGATTGTTGTCTTGACCAGAGTTTATCGGACTCAATGCCCATTATAAACTGTTCGGACAAACGGTCAGGAAAGGTTGCCTCTGAGATAACCGATAAAGGTTTCTGTTCAACCAAAGGAATGTATTACGATGGTCTTAAACTCTACCTGTTAGGCTTCAGGCGAATTGGAAAACTCCCTATCCTGAGCAAATACTGTTTACCCCGGCATCTGTGAATGATGTAACCGTATTCAAAGAGGTCTGGTTGGGTATTGACGAACAGAAACCAGATATAAAGCTGATTTGGGGTGGGTAACCGAGCAATGGATTGGGAAAACCCAAAATTCAACCGTATCCCCATGCAGTAAATCAGGCAGTAGACAAGGAAAGTTTATGATCTTATCCCGAGAGGTCTCAATTTTATTCGCCACAGCGACAAACTGTTTGGGGACAAACAGCTATTGGGGTTGAGAAGTCAGCAGAGGGCATAGTCGTGCTTGTTTTTACAGGAAGGACGAAGGCCTGAATCAGTCACCAGAAGGAGCAGTCGGTCGAAATTTTTTTCATGAAGAACCAGCAAGGCATATCATACCGGCGCGATCTGTTTACAGAACAGGAGTTGAACGCTATGCGCCAATGTGCAGGGCGTAAAGACGTAATCGGAGCGCAACACTATTGGAGAGTCAAATCACGGTGGTGTGAGAGGGCGGGGAAGTAATTCCCCTACCTACTCGATTACCACAGCAGCGCTGTGAGATCATGATTCTTTCTTCTCTCTGAGCGGATTTCCCGGCCGACCATTCCTCCAGTGCGAATTAATCCTGTTTCTTGTTGGTCTGCTCCTATTTTTTGGCTTGCACATCCGTATCAGGTTAAACACGGATGAAGCGATCGTAAGCATATCTGTTTGATCTTGGCTTTTCCCTTTGCCGGTTGAAATTCGGTCTTTGGTCATAAATAAAATGGAGTTGTGAGTTGGCAAAACGATCTTCGATCTGTTTAAGGTTATTCCGGTGAAAAAAAAATATTGGATGCTAAGTGTCTGGTTATAAGTTTGTCGTTGGCGATGAATTTAGAAAATGAAAATATTTATTGCAAGATGTGTTGCAGAACCGAAAAAGCTGTCTATATTTGCAGCCGCTTTGAGAGACAAACGGGTTATACCGGGGGAGCTGAGAGCTGCGTTCTGCAAGGGTTTCGGGAGTTTTTGGTGATGAAAAAAACTTTAAAAAGGTATTTGGATATTACAAAAAAAGGTCTTTACTTTGCAGCCGCTAAAACGAAGAGTTCACTGACAGATTTGAGAGGTTGGTTTTGAAACCCGGAGGGATTAATTTTCCGTAAGAATAAGAGCTGACCACCGGCAGATGAGTTTTGGAAAAAAGTCAGAAAAAGTTTTGGCAAGAATGAAAATCTTGTTAACTTTGCCGCCCCGCAGGCAAGAGAGGTTTACGTTGGATGTTTGAAGGGGGAACAAAAAAAGAGTATTTATTACTTTGTTGAAAATCGGGACTGATTTTAAAAGATTAAGAGCAGGTTCGATAAAAACGAAGGGAACAGATAATAAAGAGAAGTTCATTGACAATATTGAGAAGGTAGACAGATAAGGAATAAACGCAAGGACAGAAGAGTTTTATCACAGAGCTGGAAGACACATAAAAATTTCTTTACAACGAAGAGTTTGATCCTGGCTCAGGATGAACGCTAGCGGGAGGCCTAACACATGCAAGTCGAACGGGATTCACCTTCGGGTGATGAGAGTGGCGCACGGGTGAGTAACGCGTATGCAACCTGCCTTTAACAGGGGGATAGCCCGGAGAAATCCGGATTAATACCCCATAGTATTTAGATTCCGCATGGGATTTAAATTAAAGCTCCGGCGGTTAAAGATGGGCATGCGTGACATTAGTTAGTTGGTGAGGTAACGGCTCACCAAGACTACGATGTCTAGGGGTTCTGAGAGGATGATCCCCCACACTGGTACTGAGACACGGACCAGACTCCTACGGGAGGCAGCAGTGAGGAATATTGGTCAATGGGCGCAAGCCTGAACCAGCCATCCCGCGTGAAGGAAGACGGCCCTATGGGTTGTAAACTTCTTTTGTACACCAAGAAATGTCCGTACGAGTATGGATTTGACGGTAGTGTATGAATAAGCATCGGCTAACTCCGTGCCAGCAGCCGCGGTAATACGGAGGATGCAAGCGTTATCCGGATTCATTGGGTTTAAAGGGTACGTAGGTGGCTGATTAAGTCAGTGGTGAAAACCTGCCGCTTAACGGTAGGCGTGCCATTGATACTGATTGGCTTGAGTCCAGTTGAGGTAGGCGGAATGTGTAGTGTAGCGGTGAAATGCTTAGATATTACACAGAACTCCGATTGCGAAGGCAGCTTACTAAACTGACACTGACGCTGAGGTACGAAAGCGTGGGTAGCGAACAGGATTAGATACCCTGGTAGTCCACGCCGTAAACGATGCTCACTCGCTGTTTGCGATACACAGCAAGCGGCTTAGCGAAAGCGATAAGTGAGCCACCTGGGGAGTACGCCGGCAACGGTGAAACTCAAAGGAATTGACGGGGGCCCGCACAAGCGGAGGAACATGTGGTTTAATTCGATGATACGCGAGGAACCTTACCTGGGCTTAAATGGGGAGTGACAGCTGTCGAAAGATGGTTTTCTTCGGACACTCTTCAAGGTGCTGCATGGTTGTCGTCAGCTCGTGCCGTGAGGTGTCGGGTTAAGTCCCATAACGAGCGCAACCCTTACCGTTAGTTACCATCAGGTTAAGCTGGGGACTCTAGCGGGACTGCCACCGTAAGGTGAGAGGAAGGTGGGGATGACGTCAAATCAGCACGGCCCTTATGTCCAGGGCTACACACGTGTTACAATGGCCGGTACAAAGGGCAGCTACTTCGCGAGAAGATGCTAATCTCGAAAGCCGGTCTCAGTTCGGATCGAAGTCTGCAACCCGACTTCGTGAAGCTGGATTCGCTAGTAATCGCGCATCAGCCATGGCGCGGTGAATACGTTCCCGGGCCTTGTACACACCGCCCGTCAAACCATGGAAGTTGGGGGTACCTGAAGTCTGTAACCGCGAGGAGCGGCCTAGGGTAAAACCAATGACTGGGGTTAAGTCGTAACAAGGTAGCCGTACCGGAAGGTGTGGCTGGAACACCTCCTTTCTGGAGCTTGATAAATCCTTGATTTGGAGTTTATTTTTTATCACTACCTTTTTAAAAGATATATGCACGAGCTATTAGCTGCAAGCCGCCAGCTGCCAGGTTTGACCGGTCCGATGGGGTAAAGTCAAAAGCGAAAGGCTAAGGCTAAAGGCTTGAAAACAGTCTCGTAGCTCAGCTGGTTAGAGCGCTACACTGATAATGTAGAGGTCCCCAGTTCAAATCTGGGCGGGACTACAGATTTATGAATGACAATTGATTATTGATGAATGCAGATTGCAGGATTGGATAAGACATAAGGGAAATAATAAATAATCAATTATCAATCGCAAATTGCCCGGGGGATTAGCTCAGTTGGCTAGAGCGCTAGATTTGCATTCTAGAGGTCAAGGGTTCGACTCCCTTATTCTCCACGAAAATGAGTTGCGAGTAATGAGTTATGAGTAACGAGTTGGAAGAGAATAAAAAGTTGAAAAAAGTGAGCTGCACTAAAAAAAGAGCAAAGTTCAAAAGAAATATTGGAACAGATGGTAAGCCTGGGGGCAAAAATGACGGTTCGATTCCGGCAGTATCAGCGTAAAGCGGTTGTGAGGGGGTAAAGTACTCAGTACTTGTTACTCACTGCTCACGACTGACTTTAAAGTTCTTTGACATATTGGGAAAATAAGAATGTGAAGTACATTCGACCTTAAAGATTAAAAAATAAAGGAGAAAGTTAATAAGGGCGTACGGGGGATGCCTTGGCTCTCAGAGGCGAAGAAGGACGTGATAAGCTGCGATAAACTGCGGGGATTGGCAAATACGAATTGATCCGCAGGTTTCCGAATGGGATAACCCTTCCGGGTAACCGGAAATCCAATTATATTGGAAGCTAACCCAGGGAACTGAAACATCTAAGTACCTGGAGGAAAAGAAAACAAAAGTGATTCCCTAAGTAGTGGCGAGCGAACGGGGAAGAGCCTAAACCAGCTTTGTTTCGGCAAAGTTGGGGTTGTAGGACCACGATATTTGTATTAACACGGAAGTGGAATATTTTGGAAAGAATAACCAAAGGAGGTGAAAGTCCTGTACACGTAAAGTGTTGATATGATAGTGGTATCCTGAGTAGGGCGGGACACGTGAAATCCTGTCTGAATCTGCCGGGACCATCCGGTAAGGCTAAATACTACTGAGAGACCGATAGTGAACAAGTACCGTGAGGGAAAGGTGAAAAGCACCCCGAACAGGGGAGTGAAATAGTACCTGAAACCGTACGCTTACAAGCGGTTGGAGTCCGGCTTCTGCCGGATGACAGCGTGCCTTTTGCATAATGAGCCTACGAGTTAGTCGTCACTGGCAAGGATAAGTGTTTCAGACACGGATCCGAAGCGAAAGCGAGTCTGAACAGGGCGCTTTAGTCAGTGGCGCTAGACGCGAAACCTTTGTGATCTACCCATGGCCAGGTTGAAGGTCCGGTAACACGGACTGGAGGACCGAACCAGGGAGCGTTGAAAAGCTCTTGGATGAGCTGTGGGTAGGGGTGAAAGGCCAATCAAACTGGGAAATAGCTCGTACTCCCCGAAATGCATTTAGGTGCAGCGTCGTACATGAGTCTTATAGAGGTAGAGCTACTGATTGGATGCGAGGGCTTCACCGCCTATCAAATCCAGACAAACTCCGAATGCTATAAGATGCTTTACGGCAGTGAGGGCATGGGTGCTAAGGTCCGTGTCCGAGAGGGAAAGAACCCAGACCATCAGCTAAGGTCCCCAAGTGTATGTTAAGTTGGTTTAACGAAGTCTGATTGCTTAGACAGCTAGGATGTTGGCTTGGAAGCAGCCATTCATTTAAAGAGTGCGTAACAGCTCACTAGTCGAGCGATCGGGCGTGGATAATAATCGGGCATCAAACATACCACCGAAGCTATGGATTTATGGTAGGGGAGCATTCCAGTCCGCGTAGAAGGTGTAGCGTGAGCTATGCTGGAGCGTCTGGAAAAGCAAATGTAGGCATAAGTAACGACAAAGGGGGCGGGAAACCCCCTCGCCGATAGACTAAGGTTTCCTGATCAACGTTAATCGGATCAGGGTTAGTCGGGGCCTAAGGAGCAGCCGAGAGGCGAATTCGATGGATAATCGGTTAATATTCCGATACTTCTTTATACTGCGATGGGGAGACGAAGTGATGACAGGTCCGCCAACTGACGGAATAGTTGGTTAAAGGGTTTAGGTGATGAAAAGGGCAGGCAAATCCGCCCTTGGAGCTGAAACCTGACAGTACCGTGAGCCTTCGGGCAAGCGGATAGTGACCGTAAGGGCTTCCGAGAAAATCCTCTAAGCTACAGGTATAAAGGACCCGTACCGCAAACCGACACAGGTAGTCAAGGAGAGAATCCTGAGGCGCTCGAGTGATCCATGGCTAAGGAACTAGGCAAAATCGACCCGTAACTTCGGGAGAAGGGTCGCCCGCTGCAAGGCGGGCCGCAGTAAAAAGGCCCATGCGACTGTTTATCAAAAACACATGGCTTTGCTAAATCGAAAGATGATGTATAAGGCCTGACACCTGCCCGGTGCCGGAAGGTTAAGTGGGGATGTTATCGCAAGAGAAGCATTGAAATGAAGCCCCGGTAAACGGCGGCCGTAACTATAACGGTCCTAAGGTAGCGAAATTCCTTGTCGGGTAAGTTCCGACCTGCACGAATGGTGTAACGATGTGGGCACTGTCTCAGCCATGAGCTCGGTGAAATTGTAGTATCGGTGAAGATGCCGATTACCCGCAACGGGACGGAAAGACCCCGTGAACCTTTACTGCAACTTCACATTGATTCTGGGTAAGTGATGTGTAGGATAGGACGGAGGCAATGAAGCGGGTTCGCCAGGATTCGTGGAGCCATCCTTGAAATACGTCCCTTTGCTTACTCGGGACCTAACCCCCTTACGGGGGGACAGTGTGTGGTGGGTAGTTTGACTGGGGTGGTCGCCTCCAAAAGAGTAACGGAGGCTCCCAAAGGTGCCCTCATGACGATTGGTAACCGTCAGGAGAGTGTAATGGTATAAGGGCGCTTGACTGTGAGACCGACAAGTCGATCAGGTAGGAAACTAGGGCATAGTGATCCGGTGGTTCCGCATGGAAGGGCCATCGCTCAAAGGATAAAAGGTACTCCGGGGATAACAGGCTGATCGCTCCCAAGAGCTCATATCGACGGAGCGGTTTGGCACCTCGATGTCGGCTCGTCACATCCTGGGGCTGGAGAAGGTCCCAAGGGTTGGGCTGTTCGCCCATTAAAGTGGCACGCGAGCTGGGTTCAGAACGTCGTGAGACAGTTCGGTCCCTATCTGTTGTGGGCGTTGGAAATTTGAGAGGACCTGCTGCCAGTACGAGAGGACCGCGGTGGACATACCTCTAGTGTATCAGTTGTGACGCCAGTTGCATTGCTGAGTAGCTATGTATGGAAGGGATAAGCGCTGAAAGCATCTAAGCGCGAAGCCTCCCTCAAGATGAGATTTCCTTTAAGGGTCGTTGGAGACGACAACGTTGATAGGCTGCAGGTGTAAAGGCGGTAACGTCATAGCCGAGCAGTACTAATTACCCGAAGACTTTCCCTGGGTTTTTAAGGTCAAAGGTTACTTCACATTTTTCCCGGTATGTTTAAAATATTAAGCTTCATGCCTCCATGCAAGCCGCAGGCTGCAAGTTGCAGGCAACAAAGCGTGAATAATATTTAAGTGTTGTGTAAAAAGCTTGGTCCGGCAACTGCCGGAGAAAGCTGGTCACTAAAAGATTTAGGTGATTACAGCGGCGGGGTTCCACCTCTTCCCATTCCGAACAGAGAAGTTAAGCCCGCCAGCGCCGATGGTACTGCATTTATGTGGGAGAGTAGGTCGTCGCCATCCTTTCCAAACCCTGTGTTCTCCAGAGCACAGGGTTTTTTATTGATCCGCATTTTGGGCTGCCCGGATATGCAACGAAAGTAAAAATCTTTCGCCAACGCCTTCACCCCGTATGATCGGTTGGATTTGATTTCTCTCTGAAAAACTTGGATTACCCCGTTTTCTATTAACTTTGGTCCGTATGGAAAGGCTGCACCCAAATATACCCGATCTTAGCGCTGAATTTGTATTTCAAACATCGCGGAGCAGCGGCCCGGGAGGGCAAAACGTGAACAAAGTGAATTCGCGTGTAGAGTTGCGTTTTGATATTCCCGCTTCGGCCTTGCTGACTGATGAACAAAAGGAACTGTTACTAAAAAAGCTGACTTCAAAGCTGACTTCCGACGGAATTTTGCTGATTGTGAGCCAGGAGGATCGTTCGCAACTTCGAAACAAGGAGATCGTAGCCGAAAAATTTTACCAATTACTTCAGAAAGCATTTAAGCCGGTAAAACAACGGAAAATTACGCGTCCAACGAAGGCTTCGGTTGAGCGGCGAATTCAATCAAAAAAACAATTGGGAGAAAAGAAGTCAAGGCGGGGGAAAATTGATTTCTGAGAAAAGAAAAAAATCAATGGACTATCCGGGAGTTGTTTCCGGATTCTTATAGCAAAAGAAAGATGAATGGAATAGTAGCTTATATGATACTGATTTTATTGTTTAGCTTGTCGGCCTGTCATCCGGAAAATACGGAAATTCGACTGCAAGCCGGAGACTTACTGTTTCGGGGTGCTGCATCAGGCAATTTGGCCGAAGCGATTGACCGGGTAACCCAAACCGAAGCCGAAACCCATTTTTCGCATATCGGCATTGTAGAGCAGGCAGGCGACAGCATTTTTGTACTACATGCCGACCCAAAAGGAGGAACTTGCCGGATTTTATTGCAGGAGTTCCTGCATCCTGAAAATGATTCGGTGAACGCGGCGGCTTACCGGTTGAAAGCAGAATGGCGTTTTGCTATTCCCGGCGCTTTGGCCCGGGCCAGGGCGATGCTTGGGAAACCATACAATTTTAGCTATATCCTGTCTGATACGGCGCATTATTGTTCCGAATTTATTTTCCGGGCTTTTGCCCCGGATTCGGTTTTTCTGTTAAATCCAATGACCTTCATCGACCCGCAAACAGATACGTTTTTTCCAACCTGGCTTGATTATTACCGGAAACTCGGTCTGGAGATTCCGGAAGGCTTACCGGGCTGTAACCCGAATGGCATGGCTGCCTCGGAAAAACTGGAACGACTTGGGGTCGTGAAGTAAATGTATGCAGGATTGTTTTCAGCAATATTAAATTAAAATCTCTTCCGGTTTTGATTTTTTGATCATTATTCGTGTGGGTTTTGGTTGGCGGGAAACACTTTCCCATACGATTTCGGCTAAATCGCGCACCACGACATCAGTTCCTTTGGTAAATGTTTTTTTACAAAGCGGGCAGGCTGTAACGATCGTGTCGGGTTGGTATTGTTGGTATTCTTCCAATACCTGATCCCGGATCTGATTGCGTTCATCCATCGTTATTTTAATGTTCGACAAACTTCCTCCGCAGCAGGGTGAATCGGCTTTTTCCTGTTTTATTTTTACCAGGTTAACATACTGCTCAAGCAGTTCCCTTGGTTGTTCGTAAATGCTGCTACCCCGGCCCAACTCGCATGGATCATGATAAACAACCCGTTCGGATAAGCGGCGGGCAGGCAGTAATCCCTGATTGACCAGTTCCAGCAGATATTCAGAATGATGCATCACCCGGATATGAGGCAGGTCGTAGTCTTCGCGAAATACCTTGTAACAGATGGGACACGAAACAACCAGTATTCGGGCTTCAGATTGCAGTATTTTATCGCGATTGTTGGCAATCAGCTTTTTAGCAGCCTCGTATTGTCCGGCCTGGATTAAGGGACGTCCGCAGCAGGGAGCCTTTTGTTCGTCCATAAACCAGTAATTGATCCGGGCCAGGTTGAGCAACTGTTTCATGCTTTTTTTGATTGACGGTGTCAGGTGAGTCATGCAACCGGCAAAGTAAATGACGTCTGTTTTGGGACTCGGGCCGTTTTTCAGATAGTCGTAAGTGGAATTGTATTCGACAGTCGATTCAATCCGTTGGGTGATCCGGATATCATTCAAATCGAGCCCGACGGGGCAATCTTTCTGGCAACGTCCGCAGAGCAGACAATTGAAAAGTTGTTCGTCACTCAGTCGCCGTCCCCGGATTTGTTTCAGCACATAAACCGATTGCGTATTCCGGATGTTGGCCTGGCTCATCTGGCAACTATCCAGGCAAATGCCACAGCGTGAGCATGAAAAAACTTGTACCCGGGTATATCCGTTCACCTGTTTCTTTAGACGAACACCGTATTTTCGCAGGAAAATCAGCAAAACCTCTACCGGGATGTGCATGTAGCGCGACATTGGCATGGCCAGAAAGAATGCCCCGAGTGCACAGGAATATGCCCACCAGGCCGGTTGTTCGACAAAATGAAGCGGGAGAGCCGCAGCCAATAAATTACCGGTTGGTTGCGTTAAAAAGCTTCCGTTTCCGTGTAACCCGGCACTGATGCTTTCGGCTGCGAGACGGAGGGGGAAGATTAGCCAAAGCGCCGTCAGGGCGATGCGGTCTCCTACTTTCAGTTTAGTTGTTTTTTTCATGCCAAAGGCACGACTGTTCAGTCGTTTGTAATAAGCTAATGCCACACCGGAAAGAATCAGCAATAGCAGAAAATCCATGATGGCAGCAAAAGCTTTGCCTTCGAAGCCGGCCGGGGGAAGGGGTTCGGCATAACGGAAGAATATTGATTTCCAGAAGGGGAACGACAGTGTTTTGTAATGCACTGCGGCTTCGACATGTCCGGCGACAATCAACAAAAACCAACCAAAGGCCAGGCTGGCGTGCATATATCCCAAAACGGGGTTTTTGCGGAAGATCTTCCGATGGAGTAACGCTTCCATGAACGTTTCGCCAACGGCCTGCAGCGACTTTCGGCCCGGCACTTTTTTGATGATTCGGATTTTGTCGATTTTTGAGAGGCTTAAAATCCAGATGACAGAAACGACCAGCAGAAAACTGATGATAAACAGTAATCCGATGGTGAACGGGTAGGTAAACGGTGGTATTTCCATGTATCAGTATTTTTCAGTTCTAAATTGGACCAATCCTTTTTTTAGAAGCATGATGACATTGCGGATGTTAATGCCCCGAGGGCAAACCAGCATGCACTTTCCGCAAAGCATACATTTGTCAATTTCCTTGGACAAACCGGTTATTTCGCCGCGGCGTAGCATCAGGTTCATTTTCCGGATATTGAAATCAATCAGTGTTCCGGCATTGCAGGTAGCCGTGCATCCGCCACACGACAAGCAAATCTTAAATGAAGGTTCTTTTTCGAGTACCTCATTCAGCAGCTGGCCGTCGAACTGGTCAAAATCAATACTGCGCGGTTCTATCAGTTTAAATCCGAAAGCATTCATTCGTTTTGCAAATAATGGTGAACATCAAATGCGGCAGAACGGGCATGTTCCAGCGTTTCATCAATGGTCATTGGCCCGGTGCAGGCGCCTGCCAAAAAGATACCTTTCCGGGACGACCGGTTTTTAAAAAGGTGCGGATCTTCGGTCTGCAGAAACCCGTTTGGCTCGCGTTGCAAGTCAAACAGACCGGCCATGCGTGAGGTTTCTTTTCCGGGAACCATGCCAACCAGCAAAACTAGCAATTCAACCTGCATTTTGATTGGTCGCCCCGAAAGCGTGTCTTCTGCTTTTATTTGCAAGGTTTCATCCGGATTATCCGAAGCTTCCGACAGGCGCCCGCGAATAAACTGGATGTTGTACTTTTCCTGGGCTTCGCGGTACATCGATTCCCAGGATAAGCCAAACATGCGTAAATCCATGTAAAAACAGAAAATTTCTGTTTGAGGCAGTTGTTTGGCGAGTTCCATCGCCTGTTTCACCCCGGTTACACAGCACACTTTAGAACAGTGATGATTTCCGCATTTTTCGTCACGCGAACCGACACAGTGAATAAACGCGATGCGCCGGGGCCTCAATCCGGCGGCCGTCGTAATGGCTTGCCCGTTTTTCAGCCGTTGTTCCAAATCAACCGATGTGATTACATTCTCGTAAATCGAATAGCCGTATTCTTCTTTCCGGCTTGCATCAAATGTTTCGAAACCGGTGCTGATAATCACGGCATCGGCGGGTAATTGTTGTTTGTCGGTAGTTTTTAACAGGAAAGAACCATTTCCCTGAACCACCTGTGAAATATCCGTTCCGTAAATGGTCGTAAACGTTTCGCATCGGATCTTGTTTTTAAGGAATTCGGCCACCTGACCGGCAGGTCTGCCGGTTGGGAACAAATGACTCCAGTTGTTCAGTTTTCCTCCGGTTTGACTGTTTTTTTCAATCAAGGTAACTTTGTAGCCCAGCTCCGCCAGCATGGCCGAAACTTCAGTTCCGGCAACTCCACCGCCAATGGTGATGATTTCTTTTCGTTTGTCCATGTTTTCCTGTTTAAAATGAATGAACCGGTTGTTGCCTTAAACAGGCAGGAATAACTGGTTTCCCGAGATCCTTCCCGTTTTTCCCTTTGTACTTCAGTTCCGGACTGTATTTGACTCCCATTTTTTGCAGTAGCGGCTCACAGTCGATCTGGTGCATTTGCAGTCCCAGGTCCCACGGATCGTAGCCCAATACCAGGCCTGCCAGTTCCTCGTAAGTCAGCACCGGGATGCCTTGCTGTTCGTTTCCGTACATTTTTCCGTCCATCTCGCCGATGGTGTATTGCCACTTGTCCATAAACATGGCACAGCCGGGGCAATTGCAAATGATGGCGTCCGGATGGTATGGCTGCATGGATTCGAACTTCTTTTTTGAGTTGGAAACGGAGTACCCCCGGTTGGCCATGATGAGATACTGGCGAAATCCAAAACCGCAGCAATGGCGTCGTTCCGGGTAGTCGACCACCTGTCCGCCCCAGGCTTCAATCAGGCCGCTCAGCACACACGAAAATTCGGCCCCGCCCAACCCTTTTCCCGGGAACATTTTAGCGTAATGACAGCCGATATGCTCAACAATTTTCAAGGGCTCGCCGGTTTCCCGGTTGGTTAGCCGGTATTGTTGCTTGCCGGCGATCGGGCCGCGAAAATGATAAAGAATGTCGCTGCAATGCGCTACATTTTCGGGGATGCTGAGTTCGCGGCCGGTGGCTTTTCGCAGGTAGTGGCGGGCCTTTTCCATTTCCTCGGGAAATTCTTTCCAGGTTTCGAGCACTTCGGAATAAATGCCAAACGAGGTGACACATGAAACAGCCAGGTTTTTATAACCGGCTTCGGCCATAAGCGCGAACTGGCGGGCAACCACGGTCTGCAGGGTTTCGAACGGAAGCAGGTCGGAATGATAAGCAATGCCTGTGCAGGTGGTATGCTTGGGATCATCGAGCACATCCTTCCCCAAATCGTTTTGCATGATTTGCAGGAAGGCCCGTTCTGAACCGGGGAAAAAGTTTTGCCTGATACAGCTTCTCAGGTAATAAAATTTGTCGTCGGGAATGGTTTTCTGGTAGTCGCTCCAAATTCGTGACTTTGCCTGGTGTTTCATCTTCAGTTTAGTTTGTTGTGAAAACATGCGTGAAATAGCTTTCCATGTCCTCGTTTTGTATGCCCATTTCTGCAGCTTTTTCGCGGCTATAGTTTTCTATTTTTTCCAAAAAGGCGGTAGCTCCCGATTCGTCAAAAATGGCTTTTAGTTCGGCTAAAACTTCAGGTGCAATTTTTCGCAGGGTGCCGGCCCCCTCTTTATCGAGGTTGGCGCCAAGGCGGTTGTAAAGTTCTTTGCGGTTCTCGAAGAACCACTCCCAAACAGGCCCTTGCTCCGGGTGAAGTTCCGGTTTTAAACTGTCGGGATGGACGCAGTATCCGCGTTCAAGAATATTGTTGATGAGCACTTTTTTGAGGGCGTATTGCTGACGCCCGCGACGGCTTTCGGTGAAGAAACCCAGTTCCTGTGATAGTTTTCGCAGGGCGTTAATCACCAAACCCGGGCAATTTCCACGCGGGCAGCGGGTTTTGCACGACATGCACTGTCCGCAATACCAGATGGTTTCGCTGCGAAGCAGCTTTTCGATCCGCTCGTCGTCACGCGACCGGACTTCAACAACCAGCATCCGCGGGTCGTAATCAAAGAACTCGGCAGCCGGGCAAATAGCAGTGCAAACCCCGCAGTTCATGCAGGCTTTCAGCCCTTCCACGAAACGGACATCACGCAGCAGCATCGGGTAAAGAATCATGTTCGTCTGATTTTTGGTCATGTAAAGCTACAATCGGGTAAGCCGGGCTGAAACAGCACAAAGTCCTATTTTGATCTACGCTTTTGAACGTATATCCGATATATTTTTTCTAAAAGCGGTTTTCTTGGGATATGTATGCGGGATTTTGGGAACCAGCCTGATTTTTATATTTTTAGCACCATGAAACGGCTTTTGAGTATCTTTTTGGGGTTTATTTCTTTTCTGTTTACGGCACAGGCAAAAGAGCCGGTTACGGAGTTCGTGCGCGATTCGCTTCATATTTATCGCAGGCAACTGACGCATCACGAGAACCACCGCCTGATTCCCGAATATAAAATTCAGAGTTTGATTGCGCTGAATTATTATCCGGATCTGAACGGTGTGGCCATTCAGTTTAAAAAGAAGAACATAAAAACCACGATGGCGGCTGTTCCGAGTTGGGATTTTATTTTCAGAAGCAAAGAAAACCGGACCTACCGGATTTTTGTCAATACAACCGTTAAAAAGGGGAAAGGAGTGTTGCCCGAAGAGGTTCCGCTAAATGCACAGATTGGGCTGATAGGGCATGAACTGGGGCATTTGGTTGACTTTGAAAATAAAACGGCCGCGGGAATTTTGCTGACCGGCGCAGCCTATCTGTTGCCGCCTTTCCGGAAAAAACTGGAGCGTAAAGTGGATGAAATAACTGTGGCCCGGGGATTAGGTCATCAACTGAAGGATTTCTCGGATTTTGTGTTGAACGAGTCGGATGCATCGGGAAAGTACAAGAAGTACAAGCAACGGTATTATTATAAACCGGTACAACTGACACGGGTGATGTCGGGTTACAGTTTCTACTGAGGTTTTGGTCAATCCGGCTTGCAGGCGGCTATGGTTCAGTATGCAGCGGAAGCTCCACATAGAAGGTCGATCCATTATGAATTTCGGTTTCAAACCAGATGCGGCCGCGGAAGGTTTCGATGATCTTTTTTACAATTGCCAGTCCAAGCCCCATGCCGCTTGTTTTTGTGGTAAAGTTTGGCTGAAACATTTGTTGCCTGATCTTTTCGGGAATACCGTCGCCATTGTCTTTTACGGCAATTACGGCTTGCCCTTTTTCTGTTGACAGGCTGATGGTAATTTCACCTTTACGCGTAGGGGGAATTGACTGCATAGCATTTTTTATGAGATTCACCATGACTCGCGAAATTTGTTCCTGGTCTGCATAAATTGACACTTCTTCGTGTCCGTTCAGTTCAAGGCGGAAGTTCACCTGTTGGTTCGATTCAAATAGTTCCGTTACATGGATCAGTCGTTTAACCAGGTTGAACACTTCATTCTTCGCTTTCGGGATTTTCGCGAAGTTTGAAAATTCGGTGGCAATATCCGACAGCGTGTCAATTTGTTCAATAAGGATCCGGGTAACGCGGTCGAAGTATTCGTCGTAATGTTCGCTTTTTTCGGCTTTTGCCCGCTGTAAATACTGAATGTTGAGTTTCATGGGCGTAAGCGGGTTCTTGATTTCATGGGCGATCTGTTTGGCCATTTCCCGCCAGGCCATTTCCCTTTCCGAGCGGGCCAGCAGTTCGGCGCTGTCGGCCAGTTCGTCCACTTTACGGTTATATTCTTTAATCAGGGCGCCAATCTCGTCATCCCGGTGGTAGCTGATCTGCTCATTTTTTTTATCCAGCTGGATTCCTTTCAGTTTTTCCCGGATCAGGCTCAGGGGCCGGGTGATCTGGTTGGCCAGAATCACAGCAACAATCACGCTGGCAAAGAAAAGTAATACATACAGGTTGATAAAGGCTACGATAAAGGTCGTTACTTCCTGTTTCATTTCGTCGCCCCGGGTAAAATACGGCAGGTTAATAAATCCCAGGTATTCTCCTTTGTTGTTGATGATGGGTTCGTAGATCGATAAAAAGGAAAGCCTGCCGATTTTTTCGGGCTGGATGTAGCTGATCTGATAATTTTCGGTGAGTTCGTAAAATGCCAGGGCGTCCATGCGGGTTGAAACAATACCCCGGTTGAAAATCTCCGGACGCGACGAGGCAATCAGCTCTCCGTCGTTACCAAAGATATTAATGTCGGTGCGAAAAATGTTCGACAGGTTATTCAACTCGCGCCAAAGCCAGGTGCGGACTTCCGGCGAAAAATCATCAACGGTGTTAAGCCGCAGGTTAATTTCTTCGGCGATCGAACTCATTTTTTCATTCAGGTCATCCTGATACCTGCTGGCGTATTCGTGCAGGTTATAATAGATAGTGCCTGCTGCGACCAACATCAGCGAAAACAAAACCACCGAGATGATGGACGCCTGTATCCTGAATTTTAAATCGTAGACCAAGGCCTGTTGCCGGTACTTGGTATTCCCGATAAATACAATCACTAAAACAAAAACAAGGTAAAAAACAAAAAGATAGGGAAATGAGATCAGGTAGTCCAGAAATTCGAAAGCCTTGGCGCTGACAACAATGTAATTGCTATTGCCCAGTTTGTAGGTCAGGTGTTCGTACCCGTCCCATTTTCGCAGGCTAAACTCGCTGGTGCTGTTTGCGATATCGTAGCTGCTGATGTAGTAATTGTACTGGTAGTCGCCGCTGAGGTAAACCAATTCGTTGTTAAAATATTTCGCATAGGAGAATTGACGGTAACGATCCGGTTTTTCCATCGATTTATCCAGTAAAAGTTCCGGAAATCCAATTCCCTCCGGCAGCAACTTCGACCGTAATTCAATAAAAACGGATATTCCCAATGAATCGGACGAGAGCGGGTAGAAGATTTTTCCGAAATAGGAAATACGCCCGTCCATGTTATTCATGTAATAGAATTTGGTTCCGGGAATGGGGGTTCCCAACTCTTCAATCATTTTATCGAAGAAGGGGAAGCAGGGCACCATCCGGTTTTCCGGCTGGATCAGCAAACTGTCCGAGCCGTCGCAAATGGTTATCTGGCTGTCGTATTTTCTGAAATACCCGTTAAAATAGTGCTGTTCAAAATAGTCTTCCAGGTTTTCATAAGAAGATGATAGTAAGTAAGGTACAACCGTAGAATCAACATTCATTTGTTGTTGCATCTCGGTCAGGAATATTTCGGCAGCCGGGTCATGCTCGGAGTACAGGGTAATCGCTTGCAAACGCTGGATCTGTCGTCTTCGCTCGTTGTTGTGACTTTGAATAATAACCAGCGAAAAGAAGGTAAACAGCGATACAAAATAGATCAGGAACGATAAAGAAACCCGCTTTAACTGGGTGTTTTGAAAAACAAATACCGAGAAACTGGTGATCAGGAACAGGCAAATGATATAAATAACCGCCGATTTAAACGTGGCCGAGAGCATTAGGAACAGCAAGGTCAGGATGCCGCTTACCCAAAGAAACTTTTTCCGGTTCAGGTGTATCCCGCTGGCCTCAACCAGTTTGATGTTGATGATGAAAGCCGAGAAAAACAGCAAGGCAATAATGCTGTAACCAACCAAACTGTAAGGGTTAATGTTGTCGATCCGGTTTAGTTGAAATGAAAAACTGCTGTTGAGTATCAGGTTTCTGATCAGGAAGTTGATGAAGACGTAAAAAAGCGCGGTGAAACCAAATCCAATCATTAGTTCGTAGTTTTTTCGTTTCTTCGAAAAAACAAAGTCTTTGGAAAAATTGTAGCTCCAGAAAAAAATGAGAACAGCGAGCAGCAACAGGTCGCCGATGGATGGCAACCAGAGCGAGTAGGCATACAACGACGGGCTGAACAGTTCAAACGCATAGCACACCGCCGGGATGCGAAACAGCAAATGAAACCAGTAAAAGCCAAACAGCGACAGGCCTAAAATAAACACCCGCAGGATAAAATGCTCGTGGCTGAACCGTTTAAACAGTTGACGGGAAAAGAAAAACAGCACCAGCAAAGCCAGCAAAAATATACCAGCAGGCAGGTATAGCTTCGACGGTTCGCACTGTACGTTGCCGTAGGGCGCCAGCGATAACAAATAATCGCCGTTCAAATCAAAAATAGGATACGCATTCGTGCTTCGTTTGAGCTGGATAAAGTAAGAATCGGGCGTATTGAAAACGACATTGAATTTATTTTCGATGTACTTGTTCTGAATCGAATAATGATCTTTCAGGTGAATGAGCCCGATGACGGAATAAGGCCCCGTAGTTTTTGTTGCGCTCAGGAAAACTCCGTTGGGAAGGAACTGGATCTGCTCTTCGCGGAACTGACGCATAAACCGTCCGGCAAAGGAAAACTGATTATTCGACCAGTACAGCAGGTTCTGGTTGTCGGTAATCAGAAAGCCCAGGCCATTTTCCCGAAAAAGGGGCAGCAGGTCATTGAAATTCGACTGAAAATATCCGTCAAACTCATCCGACTCCATTTTTTCAATTATTTCATCCAGCTTGCGGTCGAGCAATTCCTGCTGTTTGTGTAATACTTCCTGGAACCGGCGGGCAACAAGTTTTTCCTGGTCCCGGTTCATGAACCGGTTTTCGGCGATAAACCCCAGGATAAACAAACCGGCCGAAATCATGAGCAACAGGTATTTTTTCAGGATCTCCATCGTATTTCTGATTGTTTTAGCCCTTATTCGTGATGATATGGTTCACCCTTCAGGATGGTTAATGCCCGGTAAAGCTGTTCGCTGAAGATTAACCGAACCAGTTGATGGGAGAAGGTCATCTTTGATAAACTGATTTTTCCGGCGGCGGCCTGGTAAACCGTTTCCGGGAATCCATACGGGCCACCAATGGCAAAAACTAAATTTTTTGTCCCTCCAAGCATTCGTTTCTCCAAAAACCGTGCAAAATCTGTCGATTTGAACTCGTCGCCCCGTTCATCCAGCAAAATCAGTTCATCACCCGGGTTCAGCCGGGTTAAAAGCAGCTCGCCTTCTTTTTCTTTTTGTTGATCTTCCGAGAGTTTTCGGGTGTTTTTCAGCTCAGGAATTACCTGGTATTCAAACGGGAGGTAATGTGGTATTCGCTTATGAAACAGCTCAATCCCTTCCTGCAAAAAGCTCTTATCCGTTTTTCCGATGACTATCAGCCGTATTTTCATAGGGAATTTCTCTCGTGAAATTTGTTAACTTTGACAAAGTTAGTTAACGCTTGCCAGTATTTTTGATAATTGGTACAGTTTATGCAAGCAGATTAATGTGTTTCTAAAATTATAAGAGACTGTTTTGATTTTAAATTTAAAAAATATTATAGCGCAATTAACACCAAGGTGTTTATAATTAAAAAATTGGTTATCAGCTAACTATATCAGGTTAGATTTTCTTTGCACTAAAATAACGACAAATTAGTGTACGATGAAAATTTACCCAAGTGATTTAACCGATAACCAGTGGCAAGTTATAAAAGATTTGTTTGAACAAGAGCGAAAAAGAAAACATAGTTTACGATCAATTGTGAATGCAATTTTGTACATAACCAAATCCGGTTGCCAATGGCGGATGCTCCCCAACGACTTTGCGCCATGGCAGACAGTTTATTATTACTTCAGAAAGTGGAAGTTAAACGGGCTTTTGGAGGAATTGCATGATTATCTTGTCGAAAAGGTCAGGGTGCAAAAAGGCAGAAACCCTGTTCCATCTGTTGGCATAATTGACAGTCAATCCGTTAAAACAGTCAATGTTTGTCAAGACGAGATTGGGTATGATGGCGGCAAAAAGATTAAGGGCAGAAAAAGGCACATTGTTGTTGATACCCTTGGCTTACTACTGGCCATTGTAGTCCATTCAGCAACGCCACATGACAGCAAGGCCGCAGAACTTGTATTTAAAATCCTTAAAAATAAATACATAAAAGGGATCGTAAAAATATTTGCCGATGGCGGTTATCGGGGGGAATTAATAGAGACAGCCAGGATAAAATTTGGTTGGGCCCTCGAAATTGTCAAAAGAAATGAAGCCCACAAATTCAAAATCCTGCCTAAAAGATGGATTGTTGAAAGAACATTTGCCTGGATTTCATTTCAACGACGGACCTCGAAAGACTATGAAAGGTTGACCGAAACAAGTGCAGCCTTTGTCCAATTATCAATGATAAGATTGATGCTTAACAAATTTTGACAATGATTTCAAAACAGTCTCTAAAAATGAAACGGATTATTTACACGACTTTAATTTTTACGGTTGCTTTAATTTTTTCAGGAATAAGCCTGTTCGCCCAGATTCCGGATGAAATAGTATCAAGCCTGAAAACAGGAAATGCCAACGCCTTATCGGCTTACTTTAATCAAAACATCGAAATGGTGGTACTCGACCAGGATGATGTGTACAGTAAAGCCCAGGCCCAGCAAATTGTAAGCAATTTTTTCAGTAATTATAAGGCGCAAGGTTTCAGCGTCATTCATCAGGGAGGGAAAGAAGGATCGAAATATGCTATTGGAAACCTGTCGACAAATAAAGGAACATTCAGGGTTTATTTCTTATTGAAAAACGACGGGGGCCGCGCATACATTCATCAGTTGAGAATTGAAAAACAATAGCGCCTATGGCTAAACGGTTTTATCGGGTAAAACGCTTTTTTCTGCGATTTTTGATTCATGCCCGAAAGGTCAGTTTTCCCGGGTTTGACAAGATTCCTTTGTATGATGTGTTAGTATTTTTTTCGCACAGCATTGTCAACGGAGCCATTACCACCCGGGCATCGGCCATTGCGTTTAGCTTCTTTCTGGCTCTTTTCCCTGCGCTGATTTTTTTATTTACACTGATTCCCTATATCCCGGTCAAAGATTTTCAGCCGCAGCTTTTTTTACTGATCCGGGATTTTCTTCCCGAAAGTACATTTATCGTTGTTGAAGAAACCATCCAGGATATTCTGACCCGGCCAAGGGGCGACCTGCTTTCTTTTGGCTTTTTTATGACCTTGTTGTTTGCAACAAACGGACTGTCGTCGATGATGAATGCCTTTGACGCATCGCTGCACAGTTTTGAACGACGAACCTGGTACGGCCAGCGGCTGATGGCCTTTTTGCTGATGTTTATCCTGGCTGTTTTATTAACGCTGGCCATTGTCCTGCTTACCATCGGTCCGGTGGTGATCAAGTACCTGCACTATAATCAGCTGCTCGGGGGGCAGTTTACTTACTATTTGCTCCTCGCGGGAAAGTGGGTGGTTGTATTGGCCTTGTTCTTTTTTGCCTATTCATTTCTTTATTACCTGGCTCCGACAAAAAAGACCCGCTGGCGTTTTATTTCGGCGGGAGGGACCCTGTCCACCGTGCTGAGTATTTCGGTTTTGCTCGGCTTTGGATACTACATCACCAATTTCAGCCAGTATAATAAGTTATACGGTTCAATCGGCACCTTATTGGTGGTGTTGTTACTTTTTTATATCATGTCGCTCATCCTGCTGATTGGTTTTGAACTGAATGCCAGCCTGAGCGCCGCGCGAAGGAAAAAAAGAGATTTACTGAAAGAACCTGTTTACATTGAAACCCGCATGGACGCCTGATTATTTCCCCATCTTAAAGAGCAGCTCTTTTTCTTCTTTGGTCAGCGAATCGTAACCTGATTGACTGATCTTGTCGAGCACCCGGTTGATTTCTTCCTGTTTCAGGTTCTTTTGCCGGTTAAATTCCAGGTCGTTGTTTTTTCCCCGGTAAGTAAGCTCAATGCGTTGTTTCGGTTTAAAGGTGGCGACGAAGAAATCTGTCAATGCTGTTAATCCGCGGGTCAAGTCAATTCCTTTCCGGTAAGCCAGCACATAAATAAAACCAAAGAATGCCCCGCCCAGGTGCGCCAGGTTTCCGCCCGCATTGGACGAAGCGATCCCGATGACATACAGCAGCAGCGAAAAAATAGCCAGGTGTTTCATTTTAACCTGCCCGATAAACATCAGGTTGATGATGTGGTTGGGGGCATAGGTGGCCACGGCTGCAATAATTGCCAGTACCGAGGCCGATGCTCCCAATAACTGGGAAAAAACAACCACTTCGGTAAAGGCCGGGAACAGGTTGTAGCCGGCTAGAAAGAACAGACCCCCGGATAATCCGCCCAATAGGTAAATGCTCAACAATTTTTTTTGATCGAAATAGAAAAGGAAAATTTTCCCCATCCAGTATAGCCACAAGACATTAAACAGGATGTGCAGGAAGTTAAAATGCAGAAACATGTATGTGATCAGGGTCCAGGGTTTACTCAGCAACTGGTCGATGTCGGCTGGTTGAGCCAGCCAGTTCAGCAAGGTAAATTCCCGATTCAGCAAGAAGAAAAAAACGTTGATAACCCGGATGAAGAGGAACACGCTGATATTCACATAGATCAGCCGCGTCAGCACCGATCCTTTTTTGAAGGATTCTTTGATTTCGTCAGCAATATTCATAGTCTAATAAAAATGGCGGCTGTTTTTATTCCAGTATTTAATCATCAGGTAGCCAAACAACATCCCGCCCAGGTGGGCAAAATGGGCTACATTGCTGCCCGGACGCGACAAACCCAGGTAAAGCTCGAGCAAGCCGTAGCCAATAACAAAATATTTTGCTTTGATGGGGATCGGAGGAAATAACAGGTACAGTTGCGTGTTCGGGAACAACATCCCGAAACCGAGCAGCACTCCAAATACAGCGCCCGATGCGCCAACAGTCGGGATATTCAGCAACATGTTCAGCTTCCCCATCAAGGGGTCGGTGAAGTTTTTCCCTTGCAGCCAGATTTCACGGCCTTGTTGCATCACCAGATCGATTTGATCCGGACTCATCTTCGAAACGATTGACTGATATTCCAGGAAATTGACAAAGGTATGCAGCGCCGCAGCGCCCAGTCCGGTAACAAAATAATAAATAAAAAAACGCCTGGGCCCCCAGACACTTTCCAACACCCGACCGAACATCCACAAGGCAAACATATTGAACAACAGGTGCATAAACCCCCCGTGCATAAACAGGTGCGTGACCAACTGAAGCGGTTTGAATGCCGGCGAGTAAATGAAATGTAAGCCGAGAATTGATGACAGGTTAATCCCGCGCATGCTCAAAACATAAGTGGCCAGCAGCATAAGCGCGTTGATGATAATCAGGTTTTTTACAACCGGGGGGATATTGGAAAAAGCGGGTCTGTAATTCTGCATAATCAAAAAGTTTAAGGGGTGGCCACAAGAGCCGGGCCAAAATATGAAATTAGCGCAAAGTAAATAAATACCAGCCAATTTGTCATTTCAACAGTTTTTCAAATTGCTCTACCGGCATAATTGTTAACACTTGTTTTCCCGATGGCGAAAAATTGGGTGTTTTACATGCAAACAACTGATCGATCAGTTGGTTTATTTCTTCCGCTTTCATCGGGTGACCGTACGAAATAGCCGATGCCCGGGCCAGCGAGGCCGCCACTTTTTCGCGCGCCTTTTCTTTCAGGTTGGTCGCTGAGCTTTTCATATCTTCCAACAGACTTTCGATCATTTCAAGGGGCGAATTATTTTCGAGCACACCCGGCGTTCCGTTGATAATGAAACTATTGTTTCCGAAATCGCGCACGTCAAAGCCCAGTGATTTCAGGTCGTCGAGAATTGAGCGGAGCAGCTCGGCGTCGGCCGCGTTCAGTTCGAAGGTATGCGGGAAAAGCTGTTGCTGACTGGCTATCTCCTGGCTGTCGAGGATGCTCAGAAAGTGCTCGTATAAAATACATTCGTGTGCCCGTTTCTGGTCAATAACCATTAGCCCCGATTTCACCGGTGTCAGAATATATTTATTTTTAAACTGAAAGAAAGTTTTTCCCGGGAACGATTCGATGTGCGTCAATTCAAGGGGCCCATCGCTTTTTTCTTCCGGTTGTGCCTGCTTTTGCTGAGAATCCTGATCCTGTTCAAAATCCTGATACAATTTTTCCCAATGTTTCACCTGCTCGTGTTTCGAGCTGTAGTAATTCCGGCCATCCGTCCCTCCAAATTGTTTTTTTCCGGTTTCAAAGGGGTTATACGTCGGATCGATCTGAATTTCGGGAGCTGTTATCCCTTCCCGGCTTTTGGGCGCAATGGGAATGTCCAGGCTTCCCGACTGGTTAAAGTCGATGGACGGGACGACGTTGAATTTTCCCAGCGCTTCGCGGGCGGAAGCCTGAATAATTTGCCAGATGGCCGTTTCATTTTCAAATTTGATCTCGGTTTTTGTCGGGTGAATATTGATATCAATCGACTCGGGGTCAAGATCAAAATAAAGAAAATAGGCAGGGAAACTTTCGGGAGGTAAAATCTTTTCGTAGGCCTGCATAATGGCCCGGTGAAAAAACGGGTGTCTCATAAACCGTTTATTGGTAAAAAAGAACTGCTCCCCAAAGGTTTTTCGGGCATACCGGGGCTGGCCGATATACCCTTTTATTTTTACCAGTGTCGTTTCGGTATCTACCGGAATCAGATTTTGACCGGTATTTTTCCCGAAAATGGCGACAATCCGTTTGCGGATATGGTCGTCTTTGGTCAGTTCGTAAACCGGTTGCTGATTGTGAATGAGCGATATGCCGATTTCGGGGTTGCCCAGGGCTACCCGTTGCACTTCGTTGATAATATGTTTGAACTCAGTTGAATTGGCTTTCAGGAATTTTCGGCGGGCCGGCACATTGAAAAACAGGTTCTTGACCATGAAATTGGTCCCCGGGGCGCACGACGTCGCCTGCTGCGAAATCACTTTCGATCCGTTAATGTGGATGAATGTGCCGATTTCCTGGTCGTGCTGGCGGGTGTACAGTTCGACATCGGCAATGGCGGCGATGGAGGCCAGCGCCTCTCCGCGAAAACCCATGGTTCGGATGGCAAACAGGTCGTTGGCTTCTTTTATTTTCGAAGTGGCATGCCGTTCAAAAGCCATCCGGGCGTCGGTGTCCGACATCCCGCAGCCGTTGTCGCTGACCTGAATCAGCGTACGGCCGGCATCTTTTATATTGATGGTGACTTGGGTCGCCCCGGCGTCAATGGCATTTTCAACCAACTCCTTAACCACCGAGGCAGGTCGTTGAATCACCTCACCGGCAGCAATCTGGTTGGCGACTGAATCCGGAAGCAGTTGAATGATATCTGGCACGGAATTCTTTTAAAATTTTAAAATCAGGAAAACGGCTAAACTTAAAATAACAATCAGAATGATTAAGCGAATATTGGAACTTTTTCGGGCATCTTCAGCTGTTTTTGAGTAAGTTCCCATGGCCCGGCGAAATTGTCCCCGGATGTTGGGCCGGTGTTTGGAATTCCACTCCTTCTTTTCATGAATCCCCAATTCCATTTTAATCCGGTCTTCACGATTTTGCATCTCTTCTTTTTCCGGATTGTAATAACGGTACGGAATGTTGAACTGCCGTGATTTGGGCGTATGGAAAAATTTTCCAATCATGATGTAAATGTATTGATTGCCCACAAAAATACAAAAATCAAATCAGATGACGAAAAAGACTTTTGCTCATGGCGGACAGAAAGGAGAGACGCTGCATTTAATTCAGGCTGTGCCCGCATTTTTTGCAATAGGCCGCATCGTTATCGTGCTGATCGAAAAGACATTCCGGACATACCTGCGTATTTCTGCTGCGCGTGCTTTTCAGCATTTCAGAGGTGACAATTCCCGTAGGAACAGCAATGATGGCATAGCCCACAATCATCACCAGGCTGGCCAGGAACTGACCAGTGGCTGTTTGCGGCGAAATATCACCGTAGCCAACGGTCGTCAGGGTTACAATGGCCCAATAAATACTGGTAGGTATACTGGTGAACCCATTTTCAGAACTTTCAACCAGGTACATCAGCGTCCCGACAATCAATACCAGATTGATTACAAAAAACAAAAATACAAAGATTTTTTCCCGGCTATTCCGAATCGCGATGGCCAGGCTTAGCCCGGCGATCGTGTAACGATTCAGTTTGAGAATCCGGAATACCCGGAGCAGACGTATGGCCCGGATGATCATTAAACTTTGGCTTCCCACAAAAATCAGGCTCAGGTAGGTGGGTAAAACGGCCAGTAAATCAATGATGCCATAAAAACTGAAAATATACCTGAAGGGTTTATTAACAACCCACACCCGTAAGGCATACTCCATTGTGAAAATACCGGTGATCACCCATTCGAGGATATGCAGTACATGGTGGTATTGTTTATTGATTGAGGAAACACTTTCCAGCATCACTAAAACGATGCTGGAAAGAATAATCAGCAGGAGAGCAATATCGAAGCTCTTACCGCTTTGTGTATCAGCCTCAAAAATAACTTCGTATAGTTTTTTCTTCATGTTTATCAGTCGTTCATTTTTTTAATAAAGATAAAAAAACAAAGAACATCACGGATTACTTGCAGATTATTGCTTATCGGTGTAAATTTATGTTTTGTTTACAGATTATTTTATCCGATTATTCCATGATGATCAAAACTTTTGCTTCGGCCGTTCATGGCATTGATGCAACCACTATTACAATTGAAACGGATGTTTCACAGGGAATCCGGTTTTTCCTGGTCGGCCTTCCCGACAGCGCGGTGAAAGAAAGCCAGCAGCGTATCGAATCGGCTCTACGTCTGAACGGGTATAAATGGCCGCGGCAAAAGATCGTCATCAACATGGCCCCGGCCGACCTCCGGAAAGAAGGTTCATCCTACGATCTGCCCCTGGCGATTGCCGTGATGGCGGCATCAGGGCAAATTTCATCCGAAAAGCTGGAGAAATACATGCTGATGGGCGAACTTTCGCTGGATGGGACGCTTCAGCCGATAAAAGGCGCCTTGCCAATTGCTGTTAAAGCCAGGGAAGAAGGTTTTGAGGGCTTCATCCTGCCGGTGCAAAATGCCCGCGAAGCGGCGGTAGTCGACAAACTGAAGATTTACGGCGTGGAAAATATCAGGCAGGTGGTTGATTTTTTTAACAACGACACGGAGCTGGAGCCAACGATTGTCAATACACGGGAAGAATTTTATAAAATGCTCAACCATGCCGATATCGACTTTTCGGACGTGAAAGGGCAGGAAAATGTAAAACGCGCTTTGGAAATTGCCGCTGCCGGCGGGCACAATGTCATCATGATTGGCCCTCCGGGAGCAGGAAAGACCATGTTAGCCAAACGAATCCCTACCATTTTACCGCCTTTTACCTTGCACGAAGCGCTGGAAACAACCAAGATTCACTCCGTAGTTGGCAAAATCGATAAAGACACTTCGCTGATGACCGAACGGCCTTTCCGGGCGCCTCATCATACCATCTCGGATGTTGCGCTGGTTGGGGGCGGAACGTTTCCGCAACCCGGAGAAATATCGCTGGCCCACAACGGTGTCCTTTTTCTGGATGAACTTCCGGAATTTAAAAGGACGGTACTGGAAGTGATGCGGCAACCCCTGGAAGACCGGAAGATTACCATTTCGCGTGCCAAGTTCTCGGTCGAATATCCGGCCAGCCTGATGCTGGTGGCATCGATGAACCCCTGTCCGTGCGGGTACTACAATCACCCGACCAAAGAATGTGTTTGCGCGCCGGGTATGGTCCCCAAGTACCTGAATAAAATCTCCGGTCCCTTACTCGACCGGATCGATATTCACCTCGAAGTTGTCCCCGTGCCGTTTAAAAAACTGTCGGAATTGGATGCAACCGAAAGCAGCATCACGATCCGCGAGCGGGTGATCCGTGCCCGGCAAATTCAGTCGGAACGCTACAAAGGCATGGATGGGATTTTTTGCAACGCGCAAATGTCGTCGCGGCAGATACGCGATTACGTGAAACTCGATCAGGCCAGCAACAGCCTGCTGAAAAATGCGATGGAGAAACTGGGTTTATCAGCCCGAGCCTACGACCGCATCCTGCGCGTATCGCGGACCATTGCCGATTTGGAAGGCTCGCAGCCGGTCGAAAGCCAACATATTTCCGAAGCCATTCAGTACCGGAGCCTTGACCGGGAAAGCTGGGGAACCTAAGTTTTTGTTTATCCGGCAGTCTGTTTTCAATTTATTCCAAACCTGAAAAATCAAAAAAAAATCCTGATATGAAGCAAATTTTTACCTGGGCTGTACTTTTTATTTCAGCCGCCTTATTCCTTATCGCCTGCGGCGATCAAACATCGAAAGAAATAAAACCGGTTGACAGTGGGTTTACCCAGTATGTCAGCAGTTATACCAGCGGTGTTGTTTCGTGTAAAGCGCCGGTCCTGATTGAGTTTAGTCAGGATCCACGGCAGCCAGAACAACCGGGGGTTGAACTTTCGGGCGGGTTGATTTCACTTTCTCCTTCTGTAAAGGGAAAGGTGCAATGGATTGACAACCGGACACTGGCATTTCTGCCTTCAGAAAGAATGAAGTCGGATGCCGTTTATACCGTTACCGTGGCTTTGGGTAAAATTATTGATGTGCCCGACCGGTATAAAACGATGCAGTTCAGTCTGAAAACCATTCGCCAGTCGTTTAGTGTTAATAACTTGGCGCTCAGGTCTTATAATCATGAAAACATGAAACTTCAGTATTTGTCCGGCGTAGTTTATACGGCCGATTGTGCCGAAGATCAGCAGGTTGAATCGATTATTCAGGTTTTGAAAGACGATCAGAAACTTTCCGTGACATGGGATCATGATGCCGACGGGAAAAAACACAGCTTTCAGGCCGATAGCCTGCTTCGTAAAAATGTTTCGCAACTTGTGACGGTAAAATGGAACGGCAGTTCGATCGGCGATAACAAAACAGGGGAAGAAAAAATTGAATTATCCGCGCTCGATGTTTTTAAAGTCGTTGATGTACGGGTTATCCAGCAACCTGAACAATACTTGCAGATACGCTTTTCCGATCCCTTACAGTTGTCCCAGAACCTGGAGGGGCTGGTGACCATCGACAAAATCGGCAACCTTCGTTATCTGGTTGAAAACAACGAGTTGAAAGTGTATTTGCCATCCAGGCTGGCTGGCGATCACGAAGTTTATATCTCAGGGGGAATCCGTAATGCACTAAATTTTAAACTGAACGATCCGGTGACCATGCAGGTGCGTTTCGAAGACCTGAAGCCTGGATTACGCTTAATAGGAAAAGGCAGTATTGTCCCTTCGTCCAACGAGCTGATTTTTCCGTTTGAAGCCGTCAATCTGAAAGCCGTTGATTTACGGATCATCAAAATATTTACCAACAACATTCACCAGTTCTTTCAGCAAAATAATTACCAGCATAGTTCCGATATTAAGCAAGTCGGACGGCTGGTCCTTCAGAAACGGATCGACTTGAATGTCACATCTTTTTCCAGCCTTAAAAATTGGAACACCTACAGCGTTGATCTTGCCCGGCTGGTAAAAGTTGAACCGGGCGCGATTTACCGGGTTCAGCTTCGGTTTAACAAAAATTATTCCTTTTACGGATTTGAACAAATGCCGGAGGTTACCCAAACAGCGCCGGCGGATCAGCTGGAACAAGAGCAGGCGGCGCTAAGGGAAATGGATGAATGGAACGAGCCCGGCTGGTACTCGGACTACTACTACCCCGACGACTACGAATGGTCGGAACGCGAAAATCCCGGACATGTTTCGTATTATAATTCCAATCGTTTTGTGGCCCGGAACCTGTTTGCTACCAACCTGGCCATTATTGCAAAGGGAGGCGGCAATCAAACGATGAACTTTGCCGTGACCAATCTGAAAACAACAGCTCCCGAATCCGGGGTCAGCCTGAAAATATATAATTTCCAGAAGCAGCTGATGGAAACCGTGGTTACCGGGGCCGACGGTTTTGCCAAAGTACAGTTAAAACACAAGCCATTTTTGCTGGTTGCCGAAAAAGACGGACAAATGGCCTACCTGCGTCTGGACGACGGATCCTCGTTGTCGCTGAGTAATTTTGACGTAACGGGCGAAGTGGTGCAGAAAGGAATCAAAGGTTATGTGTACGGCGAACGGGGCGTGTGGCGGCCCGGAGACAAAATTTTCCTCACTTTTATCCTGGAAGATAAACAAAACAATTTGCCGGAAAACCATCCGGTGATCTTCGAGTTGATCAATCCGAAAGGCCAGACCGTGAGCAGGCAGGTGAAAACGTCGGGTGTCAACGGGTTTTACAGCTTCACTGCCGATACCGATCCGGAAGCGCCGACGGGAAACTGGAACGCCCTGCTGAAAGTGGGCGGACAAACCTTTACCAAACGCATTAAAGTAGAAACCGTCAAACCAAACCGGTTGAAAATCGACCTGAAATTTGATGGCAGCCAATTGTCGGTTGGGCAGGCTAATGCAAAAGGAAAATTACAGGTAAGCTGGCTGCACGGGGCAATCGCGAAAAACCTGAAAGCGCAGGTGTCGGTTAGTTTTTCGAAAACAAAAACCACTTTTAAAGGATATGTCAACTACGTATTTGACGATCCGGCCAAATACTTTTATGCGGAAGAGCAGGAGGTGTTTAATGATAAAATCAATGACGAAGGAGTGGCCGCGGTCAATTTTAAGTTGTCGGAGCTCACTTCTGCCCCGGGTATGTTAAACGCTCATTTTTCGAGTCGGGTGTATGAAGAAACGGGCGATTTCAGCACCGATGTACAGACCATTCCGTACGCACCCTACCGCTCCTTTGTGGGAGTCAAATTACCTGCATCTGATTCAAACTGGTACAAAACGGATACCTCCTATCCGCTCGAACTGGTCTCCGTGGATGATAAAGGGAACAAAATTGACCGGGACGGTCTGGAGGTGACTGTTTATAAAGTGGATTGGCATTGGTGGTGGGATGCCGGCGAGGATAACCTGGCCCGCTACGTGAACAACTCGTACGAGAAACCGGTTATGCGGATCAAGGTAAAAACGGTGAATGGCGCAGCCAGTGTCCCGCTTAAGGTCAACTATTCCAACTGGGACGACAACGGCCGTTACTTGATCCATGTGAAAGACCCGGAAAGCGGGCACAGCGCCGGGCTCACCGCTTACTTCTCCAAATGGGGATACTGGGCTGCCGATGGAATGCAGGAAGCGGCAACCATGCTTTCGTTTAAAACCGATAAAGAAAGCTACCTGGTTGGTGAAAAAGCCACGGTAAACATCCCTTCCGGAAAAAAAGGCAAGGCGCTCGTGAGCCTCGAAAACGGCAGCCGGGTACTGGATTTGTTTTGGGTCGATACCCGTGAAACAAACACGGTTTTCAGTTTCGATATCAAGCCTGAAATGGCTCCCAATATCTTTGTACATATTTCCCTCATTCAGCCGCACGAGCAAACCGATAATGATGCTCCGATCCGTCTGTACGGCGTAATCCCGCTTTTGGTCGAAGACCCGGCAACCCACCTCAGCCCGGAGATCAGCATGGCGGCCGAATTGACGCCCGAAAAAGCCTACGAAGTGAAGGTTTCGGAGAAATCGGGAAAAAGAATGACTTATACACTGGCCGTGGTGGACGAAGGTTTGCTTGACCTGACCCGATTCAAAACGCCCGACCCCTGGCCGGCATTTTATGCCCGCGAAGCCTTGGGCGTGAAAACCTGGGATTTTTACGATGATGTGATCGGAGCTTACGGCGCGCGCCTGGAAAAAGCTTTCGCTGTTGGCGGCGATGAAAGTCTGGCCGATGCCAAAAAGAAAAAAGTAAACCGCTTTAAACCGGTGGTTTCCTTTATCGGCCCGTTCACCCTCGAAAAGGGCAAAACCAATAACCATCAGTTGCAGATGCCGAATTACGTGGGCGCTGTCCGGGTGATGGTGGTGGCCGGCGACAACGGCGCCTATGGTAATGCCGAGAAATCGGTGAAAGTGCTGAAACCGTTGATGTTGCTGGCTACATTACCCCGCGTATTGGGCCCCGGCGAAGAAGTAAAACTGCCGGTCAACGTATTTGCAATGAAACCGGATGTAAAAAATGTGAAAGTCAGCATCGAAGTGAACGATCTGTTCAGCCCGCTTGGAGGTAGTTATCAGCAGCTTAACTTTGCTGAACCGGGTGACCAGATTGCCGGATTTAAACTGAAGGTAGCGGAAAAGACCGGCGTCGGAAAAGTAAAAGTAACAGCCCAAAGCGGCAGTTACAATGCTACGTATGAGTTGGAACTCGAGGTGCGCCCCTCTAATCCCGAGGTTGTTAATGTAAAGGAGAGCGTTATTCAGGCCGGGCAAAAATGGGAAGCTTCAGTGCAGGCCCCCGGCATGGTCGGAACGAATACGGCAACGCTCGAACTTTCGGGCATTCCGCCGCTCGACCTTGCCCGGCGCCTGGATTACCTGGTCCGGTATCCGCATGGCTGTATCGAGCAGGTTACTTCCTCAGTGTTCCCGCAACTCATGCTTAACCGGCTGACTGAAATTTCACCAGACAAAAAACAAAGCATCGAAAACCATATCAGGGCTGCTTTAAACCTGCTGGTCCGCTTTCAGTTGAATGACGGCGGATTGGCATACTGGCCCGGCTCTGCCTACTCCACGCCGTGGGGAACCAATTATGCCGGTCATTTCATGCTGAAAGCCGAAGAAGCCGGCTATTCGCTCCCGTACGGGCTGAAGGAAAAATGGCTGAGCTACCAGCGTAATGCCGCCCGCAGCTGGCAACGTTCGTCCGACTATGAGCATTCGTCGCTGATTCAGGCTTACCGGCTGTACACGCTGGCGTTGGCCCAAAAGCCCGACTTTGGGGCGATGAACCGTTTGCGCGAGGAAGCAGGTCTGGAACAACTGGCGCAATGGCGACTGGCCGCAGCTTATACGGTAGCCGGACAGCCGGAGGTGGCCGAAAAAATGATCAGCCGCCTGAGCAAAGAGGTGAAACCCTACCGGGAGCTTTCCTACTCCTTTGGTTCCGATTGGCGCGATAAGGCGATGATCCTGGAAACACTTGCCCTGCTGAAAAAACAAACAGAAGCGTTCCCGCTGGTGACAGAGCTTTCGGCCCAACTTTCATCAGACGACTGGATGAGCACGCAAACCACGGCTTACGCTTTGCTGGCTATTGCCGAGTTTGCCGGAGGCGGCCACCTGAAACAGGACCCGCTGAAAGCGAAGGTATCCTTTAACCAGGCAACGGCACAGGCAGTGAGCGCCAACAAACCGGTATGGCAGGCCGACATCTCCCTGAAAAACAATAAAACCGCATCGGTATCGGTGGAGAACCAGACAGAGAAGGTGATGTATGTCCGGGTGATGAGCAAGGGGATTCCGGTGACCGGCGACACCACCTCAACCCAAAGTAACCTGTTTATGAATGTACGCTATACGGATATGCAGGGTAAAGCCGTTGATCCGGCAAAACTGGCCCAGGGAACCGACTTTGTAGCCGAAATCAGTGTGCAGAACCCCGGACAACGCGGTCTTTACAAAGAATTGGCCTTAACTAACATTTTTCCGTCAGGTTGGGAGATCATTAACATGCGGGTGAATGATGTGGAGAGTTCGTTGAAAAGCGATGTGTCCGATTATCAGGATATCCGCGATGACCGGGTGCTGACCTATTTTGAATTGAAGGCGAACGAGAAAAAGACCTTTCGGATTTTGCTGAATGCAGCCTACGAAGGAAAGTTCTACCTGCCTTCGGTTCAGTGCGAGGCCATGTACGACAACCGGATCAACGCCCGTAAACCCGGGAAATGGGTAGAAGTGGTAAAATAATGTTGACAAGGTTGCGGCTTTACGGAAATCAAATGGTCTTCCTGCTTCTTCGCGGGCGTTTGTCAAAGAAGAAACTGATCTGTCTGGGTTCGGGCCTGGGTTTATTTATCTTTTTTCTCTTTTGGTGGTTTGCTTTGCCATCCCCCTTGTTTTCCGATCCTACCTCCACGGTGATTGAAAGCAGGCAGGGAGAATTACTGGGCGCCTACATTGCCGCTGACGGGCAATGGCGTTTTCCGGAGGCAGACGAGATTCCCGGCAAATACAAAAGCTGCGTACTGGCGTTCGAAGACCGGTACTTTTATTACCATCCCGGCGTAAATCCCGTGGCCATGATGAGGGCGCTCAGTCAGAATGTCCGTCACGGCAGGGTTGTCAGCGGGGGGAGCACCATCACCATGCAGCTGATCCGTATTTCGCGCAAAGGCAGGCCCCGTACGCTTTGGCAAAAACTGATCGAACTGGCGCTGGCGGTGCGGCTCGAGTTAAGGTATTCGAAAGAAGATATCCTGCGGATGTATGTTTCGCGCGCCCCGTTTGGAGGGAACGTAGTGGGGCTTGATGCAGCGGCCTGGCGCTACTACGGTCGGAACCCGGATGATCTTTCCTGGGCAGAGTCGGCGATGCTGGCGGTATTGCCCAATGCGCCTTCCCTGATCTATCCGGGTAAGCAAAACGAGATTTTGCTTGAAAAACGGAACCGGTTACTGAACAAACTTCTTCGCATCGGACAGATCGATTCCACCACCTGTAAACTGGCCAGGCTGGAGCCCCTGCCCCGGCAGGTATATGCCATTCCGCAAACTGCCCCCCACCTGCTTAGCCGGGTGTTGGGCGAATATCCGGGCAAACGGGTGGAAACCACCATTGATCACCAGTTGCAAGGGCGGGTGAACGAATTGGTCAGGCAGCATTTGGTCAGGCTCCGGGCCAATGAAATATACAACGCCGCGGTATTGGTTCTGAATGTTGAAAAAGGTGAAGTCCTCGCATACACCGGCAACTCGCCTGACCCGGGAGACGGGCAGCACGGGGAGCAAGTCGACGTCATCAGGTCGCCGCGCAGCTCGGGCAGCATCCTGAAACCATTTTTATACGCGGCCATGCAGGACGACGGATTGATCCTGCCCAACACGCTGATTCCCGATATTCCCACGCAGATTGGCGGATTCAGCCCGCAAAATTTCAATCTACAGTTCGAAGGCGCCGTGCCAGCTTCGGTGGCGCTTGCCAAATCGCTCAATATTCCTGCTGTTCGTATGCTCCGCGATTTTGGGACCGACCGTTTTTACAGCCTGTTGAAAACCCTGCATTTCTCAACACTCAACAGGCATGCCGATCATTATGGTTTATCGCTGATCCTGGGAGGAGCAGAGGTTACATTGTGGGATTTGGCCGGCGCATACGCTTCGTTGGGACGACTGCTTGTTCATTATGAGGAAAACGACGGGCTGGCCTTCCGGGATGATTTCCGAAGGCCGGTATACCAGGACCGAAACTTTTCAAAAGAAGCGGCAAGCCGGACCCCGGTGTCTGCCGGAGCTGCCTGGCTGACCCTCGATGCCCTGATGAACGTGAACCGGCCCGATGAAGAATCGGGTTGGGAGATGTTTTCTTCGTCGCGGCAGGTCGCCTGGAAAACGGGGACCAGCTTCGGCTTTCGCGACGGTTGGGCAGTGGGCGTCGATCGTCATTTTGCGGTAGCCGTGTGGTGCGGCAACGCCGACGGGGAAGGACGTCCCGGCCTAACCGGCACATCGGCTGCCGCACCGCTGCTGTTCGATGTATTTAACCTGTTGCCCGCCGGAAAATGGTTTACCCAGCCGGTCGACGAAATGGCGCCGGTTGCGGTATGCCGGGATAGCGGTTGCCGTATCGGACCGTATTGCACACAGGCCGATACGATGTGGGTCATGCAAAAAGGCCTGAATACCACGGCCTGCCCTTATCATAGGCTGGTACATCTCGATCCGTCGGGCGCGATGCAGGTTAGCTCGCGGTGTTTACCGGTAGAAGAAATGCTCCATCAGCCGTGGTTTGTGTTACCTCCGGTCATGGAATGGTACTTTAAACGTAAAAATCCGTTCTACAAAGCACTGCCGCCATTTCTTCCCGGTTGCGCCGAAACCGTGCAGGAGGTGATGGAAATGATTTATCCGCGTGAAAACAACCAGGTATTTGTACCGGTACAGCTCGATGGCACGCCCGGCCAGGTCATTCTCGAAGCCGCACACTCCCTGCACGGCGCGGTGATATACTGGCACCTGGGCGAAAAGTATCTTGGACACACCCGCGGAAACCACCAAATGCCTGTACATCCGGCCCCGGGAAACTACCTGCTGACCTTAATCGATGATCAGGGAAACAGCCTGGTTAAAGCTATTGTGATTAAGAATAGGGCGGATAAAGAACGCTAAATTAACCTGTGTGTCCGGTTCTTTCATAAGAATACCTGATACTTTTCTGTTTTTATCTGGTTCTGCTTGTGGATATTAACGATTTTTCGTTGTAACTTTAAGAGATAAACCAGTCAGCATGGAAAAAGAAAAACCTTTTCAACTGAATCGCAGGAACTTTATTAAGATTTCTGCCGCGACAACCGCAGGTGCAACTTTCCTTCCTCTTGATAATTTTGCGATCAGCCAATTGCCAGTTCCTATGAAACGGAAGTTTGGTAAGATCGATTTTGAAGTAACCACGCTGGGTCTTGGCGGGCAGGCTTCGCTGCAATGGACACCCGAAGGGGTCGATCCGGTAGCGATCATTTTGAAAGCTTTCAACATGGGGATTAACTACTTTGATACTTCTAACCTGTATGGTCCCAGCCAGCTGAACTTCGGAAAGGCATTCCGGCAACTGAACCTGATTCCGGGGGTGCCGGAGTATAATTTTAGTCTGAGGCAATCCGTTTTCATCACTACCAAAACGCATATCCGGTGGGGAAACAATAATTTCCCGGCAGGCTCAGATACCGTTCGGAACTGGACAAACGGCGATCATGGTATGGGAGCCGTTGGCGATCTGAAACGTTCGCTTTCGCAGATGTTTGGCGACGGTAAAGGAAATTATCCCAAAGGCGCTTATGTAGATATGATCCTGGCGCATAACCTCAATTTCATGGACGAGGTGGATGTGCTGTTTAAAGGATTGGAAACGCCGCTTGACCCGGAGGGTGACTTTGGCGCATTCGTGGCTTTACGCGATTATCGCGACGGAACTAACCTCACGGGACTGAATCCCGATCATGAACGGCTGGTCAAACACATCGGTTTCTCCGGGCATTACAGCGCTCCGGTGATGATGGAGATGATCCAGCGAGACAGCTTCGATATCCTGGACGCCATGTTGGTCGCCATTAATGTTAACGACCGGCGTATGTTTAATATGCAGTACAACGCCATTCCGCTTGCCCGTGAAAAAGGAATGGGCATCATTGCCATGAAAGTATTTGCCGATGGCGCCATGTACGACAAAGAGGCAAAATGGTCGAACAACCCGGCCGACGTGGTTTCGCGGGTGGGTACCCCGGCCATACCCAGCCGGCCGCTGGTCGAATATTCACTGACAACGCCGGGAGTACATACCGCCATTATCGGTATCGGGCACATTGATGATGATCCGATGAAATGCCAGATGGTGCAGAACTTTTATGCCGCGCAGATTGAACCGGATGGTTTGCCTGAGTCCATACGAAGAAGTTATGAGGAGCTTGGTTTAAAAGCAAAAGACGGAAAAGCCAACTACTTTCAGATTGGTGCAAACGAATTAAGCGCTCCCAATGATGTGGAGTTTATCCATAACGACACGCTGGTTGAACTTTCGTGGCGCATCGCTTATGCGGGTGACGAACCGGTAAGCCATTACGAAATCGTAAAAAACGGGAAGGGGGTCTATAAAATCAATCATATGCCGATTGTAACAAAAGACAAAAGTAAGTACCGCGACCGGCAGGCTAAACCGGGTGATGAATACCAGGTGGTTGCTGTTGACCGGATTGGGAGAAGGGCTGCGTCTGATACCTGGACGGTTTAAATGTATTGATTGATTGGTTTTTTTAGCCTGTCTGATTTTTAATGAAAATATCCGGCAGGCTTTTTTATTTTTGCGGGGAATTTTGAGGAAGCCGGAAACAATTTGATTTGTGCCGGGTTTTAGTGTACAGTTTTAAAACAAAAGTTATGGTAGACAGATTGTCTGATCCCATCGGGAGGCTGATGGGACTGCGTTATAAATCGCATCCCTGGCATGGAGTTGCTATTGGAAAAGATGCCCCCGAAAAAGTAACGGCCTTCATCGAGGTGGTTCCTACCGATACGGTTAAGTATGAGATCGATAAAGACAGTGGTTACCTGCGTATCGATCGTCCCCAGAAGTACTCCAATGTGGTCCCGGCTTTATATGGGTTTATCCCGCAAACGTTTTGCGGCGGCGCGGTCGGAGAATATTGCATGCAAAAAACCGGCAAAACCGGAATTCGCGGCGACGGCGACCCGATTGATATTTGCGTGTTAACCGAAAAAGACATTACCCACGGCGATATCCTGGTTCATGCCCGTCCGATTGGCGGGTTCCGGATGATCGACGGGAATGAGGCCGATGATAAAATTATCGCGGTCCTGAATAACGACGTGGTTTATGAAGGTTATAAAGACGTAAACGATCTGCCATCGATTGTGGTGGAACGTCTGAAGCACTATTTTCTGACCTATAAAGATATGCCGGGGAAAGACAAAGACACCGAGATAACCCATACCTATGGGGTTGACGAAGCCCTTGAGGTGATCCGGCATTCGATGGACGATTACCAGAAGCGTTTCGACAATCTGGGAAAATTATTGTACTAAGCGTAAAAACCTGCGGAAGGATTTGCCCAGATAAACAACAAACCCTGAAGTTGCCGGATAACAGCAAGTTCAGGGTTTTGTATGAGGAGCCAGGCAAGCCGTTTTATTCAAATGCAGGCAGGGCGTCAAAATTGAGGGTGCCAAAGTAGTCGTCGAGGGTTTCGGCGCGGCGGATTTCCACCACTTCGCCGTTTTCGCGCAGCAGCAACTCGGCCGAACGAAGTTTGCCGTTGTAGTTGAAACCCATGGAATGGCCGTGCGCCCCGGTATCGTGAATCACCACAATATCGTTGGGTTCAATCTCCGGCAGCAACCGGTTGATGGCAAATTTGTCATTGTTTTCGCAGAGCGATCCGGTGACATCGTACAACAATTTGTGCGGCTGGTTTTCCTTGCCCATCACGGTGATGTGGTGGTAAGCGCCGTACAGGGCTGGGCGCATCAGGTTAGCCATACAAGCATCGAGGCCTGCATATTTTTTATAAGTTTCTTTAATATGAAGCACTTTGGAAACCAGGAATCCAAAAGGCCCGGTAATAACGCGTCCCGACTCGAAGAAAACTTTCAGCGGGGCGAGTCCGTTGGCTTCAATTAGTCTTTCGTAGCGTTCTTTAATTCCGGCGCTTACCCGGTACAGGTCAACCGGTTTGTGTTCACTTTTATACGGTATACCGATGCCGCCGCCCAGGTTGGCAAATTCAAACCGAATTCCAACTTCTTTTGATATTTCAGCAATCAAATCGAATACAATTTCTGCTGTTTCAACAAAATAGTCGGCATCCAGCTCATTCGAAGCCACCATGGTGTGAAGGCCAAAACGTTTCACACCTTTATCTTTCAATAGCTTGTAGCCTTCGAATAATTGTTCGCGGGTAAATCCGTATTTCGATTCTTCGGGATTCCCGATGATGATATTGCCCTCTTTAAGCGCGCCGGGATTGTAACGGCAGCAAACCAATTCGGGTAAGCCAACGTGAGTTTCCAGGTACGGGATGTGTTTCAGGTCGTCCAGGTTGATGATGGCCCCCAGTTCAACAGCTTTTTGATATTCATAAGCGGGGGTATCGTTCGACGTGAACATGATTTCTTCGCCATGCATGCCCAGCCGTTCAGCCAGCACCAACTCGGCCATCGAACTGCAGTCGATGCCGAAGCCTTCTTTCCGGAGCAGTTTCATCAAAAACGGGTTGGGAGCAGCCTTGATGGCGTAATACTCCTTAAAACCTTCGTTCCACGAAAAAGCTTCGTTGAATTTTCGCGCGTATTCCATCATTCCTTTTTCATCGTAAATGTGGAAAGGGGTCGGATGGTTTTCTATGATTTGCTCAATCTGTTCTTTTGTAAAGGGTAATTTTTTCCCGATCATATTCATTTTTAGTTTGAAGAAAGGGCAAAGATATTAATTAAAAAAAGCCCTTTTCTTTTAATTCAATATTTATACGTGCCAATTAACAGAGATTTGACAAATTTTGGCCGGTTTTGTTCATGAAAACCGAATCTTGCAAGTTGATTTTTTCTGACGGGAGCATCAACTGTTCAGGTGATCGAGCAACTCGTTGCTGAAATAGCCGGATGCAATCTCGCGGACTTCGCCGGTCATATGAATTTGCCAGTCTTCTTCAATCTGAAGCTTTAATTCTCCTCCCGGCATACGGAGGGTTAGTTTTCGGTTGGCGAGGCCTTTTTTCACCATCATAGCGGCCACCGCGCTCGACGAGCTTCCTGAAGCCAGCGTGTAACCTGCGCCACGTTCCCAAATCAGAATTTCAATCACATCGGGCGAAACCACTTTGGCAAACTGCACATTGATGCGGTTCGGGAATTTCGGGTGATTTTCGATTTGCGGACCGTACTGCATGATCTCGTCGACCGATAATTCGTCTTTCACAATAATACAATGCGGGTTTCCAACCGACACGCAATTGATCAGGTAGCTTTTTCCGTCCAGTTGAAGTTCTTCATCCAGGCATTCTGCGAGTGTGCTTTTTACCGGAACGTTTTTCGCTTCGAATACGGCGCTGCCCATATCAACCTTAATGGTGCGTGCTTTCCCTTTTTCCTGCTCAATGATTTCGGCATTAACCAGTCCCCCAAGTGTTTCGATGGTGAATGAAGCCGATTTGGCATATCCGTAGTCGAACAGGTATTTGGCAAAAATACGCAGGCCGTTTCCGCTTTTCTCGGCTTCCGACCCGTCCGGGTTGAGGATGCGCAGGCCGAAGTCGGCTTTATCGGAGTTTGTCAGCACTAAAATGCCGTCGGAGCCAATGCCGTAATGAACATCGCAAACCGTGCGGATATTTTTTTCGGTGAGTTCAAAACTGATGTCGTGACGGCTGACAACGATGTAATCATTTCCCAGCCCGTGCGATTTTACAAAAAAGTTCTTCATGGCTCTGTTTATTTTAGATTGATGTACAAAAATAGCAATGTTAATTTTCGAAAAGAAAGTAATAATCAGCCTTCGGTCTTAAATTTCACGATTTGACCAGAATCCGCAGTGTTTGGCTTGCCCGTTTTCAAGGAGCAGGAGTTGGTTTACACAAACCGGAATTTCGTCACGAAGGTGGGTTACGTAAATCAGGGTGGTTGGCAGTTGCGTGCAAATTTCGTCGATTAAATGCACAAAATGCCGGGTTTGATCCGGGTCGAGCCCCTGGCAGGGTTCATCCAGGATCAGCAGGGACGGCGATTTAATCAGCGCGCGTGCCAGCAACAGCGATCGTTGTTCGCCAAGCGATGCCTGCATAAACAGCCGGCTGTTCAGGTGCTCCAGTTTTAGAATCGAAAACCAGGCTTTGGCCAGGTCGTGTTGCAGGTCGGTGGGCGCCGATGCGAATCCAATCTCGTCGCGAAAGCCGGAGACCATTACATCCAGGCAGGAGAGGGAATCGTATGGCGTGTGCGGCTGGTTATTCAAGCCGGGGATGGTGTTAAAGATGCCTTCTCCCCTCAAAAAATAGAGGTGCAACTCGGGCGACACAAGACCAATTCGTTTTTTGATGTCCCAGATACTTTCGCCGCTCCCCCGTTTCCGGTCGAATAAAAGCAGGTCGTTGGCATATCCCTGCGGGTTGTCGGCGGTAATCAGGCTGAGCAAGGTGGTTTTTCCTGCGCCGTTATGGCCGAGCAGCGCCCAGTGTTCGCCGCTTTTTACCTGCCAGTTGATGTTTTTCAGGATTTCTTTTCCGCCAATCGTTACATGCACATTTTTCATGCGGACGATTTCGGTGAACGTGTCTCCGGGCGGTGGTAAAATACGGAATAACTCATGGGCGGTTTTATTCAGGTCAAAGACAGTCCCCGGAAATGCCGGTTTGTAGACGGCGGCATCAACCTGTTGTAAAATTCTTCCGGCATGGATCTCAATCACCCTTGTGGCGCCCGGGGGAATGTGGGCGGGAGAGCAGATAACGACCAGTGAAATTCCGTTTTTTGTCAGGCGGTGTAACAGCAAACTCAGGTTGTCGCGCGAGGCGGCGTCCAGACCGATAAAAGGCTGATCAAGGATCAGTACGTCGGGGTTTTGCAACAGAGCTGCGGCCAGTTGGGTCCGCTTGCGTTCGCCGTTGCTAAGCTGCAATAGTTTGCTTTCGGCCAGGTGGTTAATTTGCATTTGTTTCATAAGCCGGCTGACCGTGATTGCAGTGGCAGCTTTCGCCGATTTTTCATGGATTGCCTGCAAGTAGGCCAGAACGGTCGGGGTGTTTTCCATTCCCTGGTTTTCGTATCGCTGGCCGTAGTAGGTACTTCGTCTGCCCGAAAGCGACATAAAATGGTCCTGCTGGTCAACCATCAGCCGGATTAAACCCGGAGCAAGCGTCAGGCTGCCGTGCGAAGGCGCAATTTTTCCGCTCAGGAGCCGGCCCAGGGTGGTTTTCCCGCTTCCCGAGTTTCCGGTAATGGCCAGTAATTCACCTTGTTTGATTTTCAGATTGATGTCTGAAAGAATTGTTGACAGTCCGCTTTTCAACGAAATACCACAAGCTTCTATATAGGTAAGACCGGTGATTCTACTCATTGTGCTGCATTGAGAGCTGAAGCACAAAGATAAGCCTGAATCCGGAAAACCGGGAGCTGTCAGCCCGATTTACAGGTTGAAAATAAAAGACGGCTACAAAAAAAGAAACCTCTCGGGAGGAGAGGTTTCCAGAAAAGCAATTTCATGTTGGATTGCGTTTATTGCAATACGAAACTTATAGGTACACTGAACGATACCCTGACGGGTTCTCCCCGTTGTCTGCCTGGTTTCCAAAGAGGCAAACTGTTTACGACCCGTAATGCTTCTTTGTCCAGGGCCGGATCTACACTGCGGATTACCCGTGCATCGGTAACCCGTCCATCTTTGCCTACTACAAAATTGACATAAACCTTTCCCTGCACGCCGTTTTCCTGTGCGACCACCGGATATTTGATGGAATTTGCAATAAACTTGCGCAATGCCATTTCTCCGCCGGGGAACTCGGGCATTTCTTCCACGATGAAAAAGATGGGAGAATCATCTTCGGTTTCTTTCTCTTTACTGAAGGCCGTCATAACCGGTGTGATGTCGATGGCTGTTGCGCGGTCGGCTTCGGTATCTTCAATATTCAGCTCAACTTCGATTTCTGTATCGTTGGCAACAATGTTCAGCACTTCGATGACTTTGGGCGGAGGTGGCGGTTCCGGAGGTTTCACCTGTTCCTGCCGGGTAATCGGGATCATTTCATTTTCGATTTCCTGTACCGTTGCGGCGCCCAGTTGGCTGGTTTCCTTAATTGTCGATTTCCATTCAAAAGCGAGTAAACAAATGCCCAAAGCCACAATCAGACCAATTTCAACAAAAATGTTGTGGTACCGGTCCATATCGACACTTGGATATTTTTTAGTTTCCATTTTGGCTCTTTTAATACGTGATCAATGATACTGAGGTACATTAAATTGTTTGTTTTGACGCATCAAAATAGTTCGTTGCCACATTTGTCGGAAGGGATATTCCTCGCAGGAGGAGATGAACACGGTTCATGGGTTACTGATTTTAATCGGATATTTTTCAATGAATTATACGATGTTCAGTCCGTGCAAGTTTCCAAACGATGGAAGAAGAAGTATGGTTCTGAAGCTGTTGTTAGACAGAAAACCGGCACCGGTTTGGTTTTGCTGAAGAATTTAATCGAGACTAAAAACTCCCGGTTCCTTCACGCATCCAAAAAATGCTTCTATTTCCTGTAAGGTCGATTCTGTTTTGGGAACATCTTTTACAATTTTACCTTTTTCGAGGATCACGATACGGGTGCAAACATCTGTGATGTTATCCAGGGTATGGCCCGAGATCAGGAAGGTGGTTCCGTTCAGCAAAGCATGTTTGCGGATCAACGCCCTGAGTTTAAACTGCGAACTGGGGTCGAGGTTGGCAAAAGGTTCATCCAGGATCACGAGCTCCGGTTTCCCCATCATGGCCGCGGCAATACCAACTTTTTTCTGGTTTCCTTTTGACAGGTCGCGGATAAATTTCTTTTTACCCCGTATTTCACCGCTAAAGAAATCGTCAAATTCAGCCAGGTAATTTTCCTGGTCGGCTTTGTTCATTTCGCGTAACTCCCCGATAAAACTAAAATATTCATCAGGAGTGAGGTAGCCGATTGTAAAACTTTCGTCAATAAATGATCCGGTGAAGGTTTTCCAGTCTTCCGATTCGTTTACCGGGATGCCGTTATTGATGATCCGGCCCCGGGAGGGAACAATCAGGTCGAGGATGAGGTTAAATAAGGTGGTTTTCCCGGCGCCGTTGTTTCCTACAATGCCAAATAGTTCTCCTTTACTGATTTTAAGTTCGGGAATATTGAGTACGATTTCTTTTTGATAGGCTTTGATCAGTTCAATCAGTTCAATCATGGCTATGAGTTTTTATAATTTTTAATCAGTTGGTATTTTCTTTGCCGGTATGCTTTTGTAAAATATTCGAACAGTTGCGGCTGAAGGATGATGCCCGCCAGGCCCAGACCTGCCAGGAACAACAGCGCCCCGGTACTGCCGGTTGCTAATTTCGCGAGACTGAAGAGCAGGATGGGTCCAACGATAAGTGGAAAGCTGATCAACCATTGTGAGGCGCCCATGCCCTGGTAATTAAAAACCGAAGAGTTGCTCAGGTCGAGCGCCCGCTTGCTGTATTTTCCGAAGATGAAGATTATATTCATGTTTACACCAATGTGATAAAAAAGCATGGCCGTGTGGAAATAGATAACCCGTGTATCCAACAGGGCATAAGGTAAGGTTAACAGGTAATAAATGAACGATACGACCACGTTGATGTAATAAAATGATTGCAGAAATTGCTTCATCTTAAAATTCTGGCACATCAGCATGGAAAAATAGTTACTGTGCCAGGCCGGGAAAAATTGTCCGATGGAGAGTGAAAACATCGAAACCATAAACAACCCTCCAAAAATCAGCATCAATTCCGGGATTCCTTGCCCCTTGTCCTGATAAAGGATCAATCCGTACAGCAGAAAAATAACCGTCATCACGAATTGGGAGCGCGGGCGTTTGTTCCGCCAAATCATCCTGACTTCAAGTGAAATAAATTTGCCGTAATCGCCGAACCTGTTCATCCACGAGAAATCGCGGATCACGGAGGTTTTTTGGTTGTTTTCAATCAGGTTGAGGTATAGTTTCCGCTGAAGGTAGCGGTCGTTCATCCAATAAAACAATGTGGGAGCGGGGATTAGCAAAAAAGCGAGAGCGGGTTGTTCCAGAACGACGTCGAAGAACCGGCCAAATGTGCCGCTAAAATCAACCAGACCGAAATGGTTCAATCCGTACAGCGATGCAAAAACCGCGATAAAAAGATAAATTCCGTAACTGCTCTCGTTGATCCACCATTTCAGGTACAGCGAAAGAAAATGATTGGTGAATATCATCAGAACCAGTCCGGTAAGCCATACCAGTACGTTTGTACCCGGATGGCCCGGCGCTGCCAGGGTGAAACAAACAGGCACAAGGAGGAAAAGGGGCAAAAAATTGAAAAAGTGAAAAGCGGAACGAAATAAAAGGTAACGTGAGATCTCGCGGCGCCGGATGTTCAACACGATCAGGGGTTTAAAGCTGATGGTTGGCAGGCTTTGAAGCAGTTGCCTGATTAACAGGTCGAATGCGAAATAAATTAATAGCAGGCTGTTAAATACGCTAACCGGATCTGAATCGGGATACCTTTCTTTCAGTATCTGCGGTAACGAAAGGCCCAGCGCAAAAAAAATCAGGCCAAAATAAAGGGCCAGAAAGCCGAGCATGATGTTTGTGGCAACGCTTTTCCCGAAAGCGGATGAGCGGGTGATCTCCTTCCAGGTTAAGTACAAAAGCTTTAGTTTCATTTAATGGTTTTTTAGTTGAGCTTATTTCAATCATTCAGAATAAGTTGATGCCTGTTTCGCAATCAGCTGTTCGTGTATGGAAAGATACGTCTTATTCCTTGTCCTTTTGTTACATAATGCGGTGTTTTTTATTTATTATCAAAATAAGCGGTCGGTTAAGGTACAGCTTTTCCTGATCTGTTTGATTTGTCCTGTCGGGCTGATTAACTCGATGTAAATCACATAAATGCCAATGCGGGCCTTGCTGCCGTCTTCCAGCATTCCGGTCCAGGTCCATTCACCTTCCTGTCCGATTGTTTCGTTTTTTACCAGGTCCTGCAAATAGCTTCCGCGCGAGTCGAATAGTTTCAGATTGGCCCGGTAGTCGGGTTCCGGCAATCGATAGTGTATACTCAGGTAATCCTGGTACCCATCGTTATTCGGAGAAAAAACGGTGGGTTCCAGGCGTATTTCGGCCTGAACATATTCGGGATGCAGTTGCATGGAGTTTGGACAGCCGGGTGTGGCAAAACCAACTGCTGCCGCTGCCGATAACCAATTCTCCGGATCGTCGCTTTCCCGGTCGGCTGAAACCCGCTCAAGGGAAACACCTTTCCGGTTGGCCAAAAGCGGGTTGTGCATGGTTTCGCGGTAGGCCAGTTCATCAATTACATTCAGCGAGTCGTCGAGCAAAACCACATAGCCGGATGCATTCGGGTACGAGGGGAGTTTTTCCATTTGCCAAAAATTTTCGGGGCATGAGCGGAGATAAAAAAACGGAATGCCGGTGGTGTCTTCACTAAGCAGTAGATATGCTCCGGGCTCCATGTAATCGGGCGCTGCCGAAACGGCGTAAATTTGCCTGAGTTCCTGATTCCCGTCGCGAGAAGCAATAAAAAGGTGATCGAGCCGGATTGATTTTTCGGATCGGTTGAAAAGTTCTACAAAATCGGATCCATCGGCGTAGGGGTTAAACAGCAGTTCGTTGATCAGGATATCGCCTGCCTGCGCCAGGTTTTCGGGAAGCAAGGGCGGATCTTCCGATTCGACACTTACATGGTCAAAAATAACCTTATCGGAAGCATAACTGCTGTTTAGTTTGACGATGATCCGCAGTGAATCGCCATTCAATCCGCTTTGACTGGCAAGCGCCTCGCCCCAGTTACCCTCGTTTATGCCGTTGCTTTCAAACAGTGTTTCCGGCTGGTTGTCCAGTTGGTAAAATACATACAGGTACTTTCGGCTTGCCGTGTTGCCGCTGCCGGTCTCCCAGGCAGTTAATTCGCAGCGTACATTGGATTTGTTTTTAATCGAAATCCATCGCGACATCCAGATGGCTTCCCCGTCGCAGTCCTGGGCCTCAAAACGTCCGCCCGAAGTAGAAACCGTTTTCACGTAATCGTTCTCGGCGGTGAACTCGCAGAAGACGGTATTCAGTGTCCACTGATCGATGCCTTCCAGGTCGGTATGGACAGTAATACCATCGGCATCTCCCCATGTTCCTTTGTTGGGAAGATTAAATTCTTCGGTCCATACAAAACCGGCGTAACTTTCAATTGTTAAGAAATTTACAAGTAGAATGAGAAAAAACCAATTATTGGTGTTCATCTGCTAAAAAATTAAAAGTAAACTACTAATTTTGGAACCTTTATGCGTTAAGCTGAAGGGATTTATAAACGAAGATTAAATTAACAAAATTTTTTTAATTATGAAAGTTGCAGTTGTTGGTGCAAGTGGCGCGGTGGGCCAGGAGTTTCTGAATGTACTGGCAGAACGGGATTTTCCACTGGACGAGTTGGTGTTATTCGGGTCGGCAAGAAGCGCCGGCGCCGAGTATGTGTTTAATGGAAAAAAACTGACAGTCAAGGAATTAAAGCACAATGATGATTTTAAGGATATCGATATCGCTTTAACATCCGCAGGCGCGTCTATCTCAAAGGAATTTGCATCGACCATTACCAAATACGGGGCTGTTATGATTGATAACTCCAGCGCATTCCGGTATGATACTGATGTTCCCTTGGTTGTTCCTGAAGTGAATCCGGAGGATGCCAGAAATCGTCCGCGTAATATTATTGCCAATCCAAACTGTTCGACCATACAGATGGTGGTTGCCCTGAAACCCATTAACGACCTGTCGAAAATCACCAGAATACATGTAGCCACTTATCAGGCTGCGAGCGGCGCCGGTGCTCAGGGAATTGCCGAGTTGGAAGAGCAAACCAAGCAACTGGCGAATGGCGATGAACCGACGGTCAGCAAATTTCAGTACCAGTTGGCTATGAATATCATTCCTCATATCGATGTATTTCTCGATAATGACTATACCAAAGAGGAAATGAAGATGAACTGGGAGACTAAGAAAATTATGCACACCGAAGCCGAGGTGAGCGCTACCTGTGTACGTGTTCCGGTTGCCCGCTCGCACTCCGAGGCAATTTGGATCGAAACCGAAGAAGCCTTATCGGTAGAACAGGTACGTGACGCTTTTGACCGGTTTGACGGACTTACGGTTATCGACAATCCGCAAAACAAAGAATACCCGATGCCTTTGTTTGTGGCCGGGCAGGATGATGTCTATGTCGGACGTTTACGCAAAGACATTACAAACCCCAAAGGCCTGACCTTTTGGTGTGTGGGCGATCAAATTAAAAAAGGAGCGGCGCTGAATGCTGTTCAGATTGCTGAATGGTTAATTAAAAGCGGGGAAATTAAATAAGCAGATTCAGTCTTTTTTTGCCTGATAAAGAGTAATATATACTGAAAAATAAAAGAAGCCGGGGAGAATTCCACCGGCTTCTTTTGCGAAATGGGTTGATTGGGAAGAAACTAACCTACCATTTATCCGGGGAAGCGGAAATAAGTAACCCCACTTTTAAAAAATTTAAATGAATGAATGTGTTTTTTGTGCGAAACATAGGCTTTCTACCAACGAACGACATATTTTTTGGTTGTTTCAGTATTCTTCGAAACACACGTTTACGCCCATTTATCCAAGGCGGCATTTAAAAAACGGTTGGCTTTGTATAATTCGCGGAACACCTTCACGGAATAATCGACCAGATCGCCGTTCAGCAGTTGTTTGTCGCTTACTGGGATTCCAAACGTATAGGATTTGTATTTTAACAGGTCGACATCTCCGAAATCTTTGTCAAAACCTTTTGGCGCGGTTTTCAGCTTCTCGCCTTCAATCCCGCTGAAATAATTTTTAAAATCCCGGTCGTTCAGTATTTCTTTCAATCCGTCGGCATGGTCCACGATCTCGAAGCGGATCGCTTTCAACTGTTCTGCCGGAGGGCACCAAATTCCGCCGCCCAGAAAAGAATTACCCGGTTCGATGTGGACGTAATAGCCGGCCCGTAAACTTTTTCGCCCGCCGTTGGCAATGAAACTTCCAAAATGGGTTTTGTAGGGAGTTTTGTCATTCGAAAAGCGAACATCCCGGAAAATACGGAACAAACATTCTTTCGGACTGATCATCGGGATATCCGGATCAAACTTCCGGATTTCTCCGATCAGGATTTCCGTAAGAAAAAGCATTTTGTCGCGATTCTCTTCGTACCGGCTGCGGTTGTCGTCAAACCATTCCTTGTTGTTGTTTTTTAGGAGAGCGGTTAAAAATTCGAGTAATGTTTCCATCGTTTTAACTGTTTTTTTGATGTTTATTTGGTTTGCTTTCAGTGTGAACAAAACAAAATTAAATCTTTTTAGTTGTCGATAAGCATGAACCTCCCGGAAGTTTTTTGGCTGACTTAATCAAACAAAATGCACGTTGATTTAGAGATGGAACGGGATGGATTGTTATTTTTGTCGTTAACATTCAACATCATGGAAAAGTTTGCATTGATTGTCGCCGGTGGTTCCGGCAGCCGGATGGGAGGCGAACGGCCAAAACAGTTTATGGAACTGTTGGGTAAGCCAATTCTGATGAGGACGATGGAGCTTTTTATATCGTATGATTCTTCGGTGCATTTGCTGGTGGTGTTGCCCGATAATCAGTTTGACGCCTGGAGCGCTTTATGCATGAAATACGGGTTTCGCCTGAAGCATCAATTGGTGCCGGGTGGTGCAAGCCGGTTTCAGTCGGTGAAGAATGGCCTGGCGGAACTCCCGGACGAAGGCCTCGTTTTTATCCATGATGGCGTCAGGCCCCTGGTTTCTTTTCAAACGATAAAGAACTGTGAGCGGATGGCTTTGGAAAAAGGCAATGCGCTCCCGGTTGTCCCGGTTGTTGAATCGTTGAGACAGGTTGAGCAGGAAGAAAGCTGTCATGCCGACCGGAATCAGTTCCGTTTAGTTCAAACACCGCAAACTTTTCAAAACCGGCTGATCAAAGAAGCCTACCGGCAACCGGAAATCCCGGCCTTTACCGATGATGCTTCGGTTTGCGAGGCAATGGGCGTGAAGATTAACCTGGTGGACGGCAATCCGGAAAACATTAAAATTACCTTCCCGACCGATCTGAGAATTGCCGAATGCCTGTTTAACCCGGCTTAATTCGGACAGAATACCGGATTGCAGGCTACTTTCCGGCTCAAATTCTCCATTCCTCGGTATTATTTCGTCGTTTACCGATTCCTGTTAACAGTTTTTTACATGGATGAAATACTTTTGAACGATTATTTTGCGATTGGATTCTGCTTATTTCTTAACGTAAACTTAGGAAACTTTTAATGTGGCAATAGTTTCCATGTGAGGAAATGAGCATACATTTGCAGGTATGATAGAAGACAGAAAAGAAATCATCCTGAAGGAAGTCGGTCAACTTTTTTTGCGATCCGGCATCCGTAGTGTAACCATGGACGATATCTGCCTTGAGTTGGGAATCTCAAAAAAAACATTGTACCAATTCTTTAAAGACAAAGAAGATCTGGTTCGCCAGGTTGTTGATGTTTTTTTTATGAATAATCCGGATTTCCGGATTACCCACGAAACCGGAGAAAATGCGATTGACCGGGTACTGAACATCAGGGCGCATATTGTGAAAACACTCAGGTTGATTCAGAATAACGTGGATTTTGATTTAAGAAAGTTCTATCCCCGTGTTTACCGCAAAGTACTCGCATTTAAAAGAGATAAGATTTACGAAGATCATTTCGCGTTAATGGAGCAGGGAAAACAGGAAGGTTTATTTCGTGAAGAATTGGACAGCGATTTTATTTCGCGCTTGATTGTCGGGCGATTCCTGTTCATTTTTAATCCGGATAATGGCTTGTTTTCAGAAGAAGAAGTTCGTGCGATCAAATTGTTTGACACGGCTGTTGATTATCATTTTCATGGGATTTGTACAGAAAAAGGACTAGAATACTTTAAACAACAATTAAACAATGTTCAGAATGAAAACTAAGTTGAGACAATTAGTTCCCTTACTCTTTTGCCTGTTGGCCGGAGGAACGGTGAGCGCCCAGAACGCACTTAAGTTTTCTTTGGAGGAGGCGAAAGTCTACGCCCTGAAGAATTCTTATGTAGTTCGGAACAGCGGGGTTGATGTGTTGTCTGCGCGGAAGAAGGTTTGGGAAACAATTGCTACCGGATTGCCCCAGATTAACGGGTCGGCAGATTATACCAAAAATATTGATGCGACGAAGTCGCCTATGCCGGTTGCCATCATTCCTAAAGATTACTGGCCATTCCTGGGTATACCAGACGACACTCCAATAACAAGTAATTATCCTCTTGCTTTTGCGCAAAAATATTATTCAAACTGGGGAGTTGCTGTTAGTCAAACAATATTTGACGGATCTTATATCGTTGGAGTCGGTTCAGCTAAAATTTATCTTCAACTGGCTGAGCAAGCAAAGGAGAAAACAGAAATTGAAATAAATTATGCAGTTGAACAAGCCTATTATTTGACTCTTATTGCAACAGAAAATCTGGCGGTTATGAAGGAAAACCTGACCAACTCCCGGAAGCTGGAAACTGAGACAAAAGCGATGTACACGCAGGGTTTTGTTGAAGAGCAGGATGCCGATCAAATGCGCCTGTTGGTTCAGCGGGCCGAAAATGAGGTATTAAAAGCGGAACGGGAAATCAGGGTTGCCGGGACTGTGTTGAAGTACACGATGGGAGTTGATATGGAATTGACGGTTGAACTGACCGATCAGCTGGATGATTTTTTGCAGCCGATCCTGGCCGAAGATGAGCATGTTCCCGGCTTCGACCACAGCATCCACATCGATTACCGGATGTTGGACACCCAGCGGGAAGCGAGCCAAAAACTTCTGTTGCTCGAAAAGTCGGCCTATTTGCCTAAAATCAGCGCTTTTTACAACTGGAATAAATCGTCATTTGGAGACAGCGCCAATTTGTTTAAAAACAGTGTCCCCTGGTTTAAGTCATCCATGCTTGGGGTCAATATTTCCGTTCCGATTTTCTCGGCCGGCGAGCGAATGGCCAAAGTCAGGCAGGCCGAGTTTGCCTACGAAAAGTCGGTCAACGACCAAAAGTTGGCCGTTCAATCCTTACAAAAAGATTATCTGACAGCGGTGGCCGATGTGGAAAGCGCTGTTGATCAACTGAAAAATGATGAGGACAATAAAATGCTGGCAAAAAAAATACTGGATAAAACCGTGATTAAATATAACAACGGAATGGTAAGCAGCACCGAACTGGCACAAACAGAAAGCCAGTACATCCAGAGCCAGGGGGCCTGGGTGTCCTCGGTTATGCAGCTGTTAAATTATAAGATTAACCTTGATAAAGCAACCGGAAAATAAGAAGACAATGAAAACAATAGACGTAACAACAATGAAAAAATTGAACCGGATCGGAGTATTTGCTCTTGCAGCCTTACTGGCCGCTTGTTCCGGTACTCCGGATAACAGCGCCGAAGCGAAACGAAAAGAATTGAACGGGTACAAACAGGAACTGCATCAGCTCGAGCAGAAAATTGCTCTTTTGGAGCGGGAATTAAAAGAGGCGGCTGATATTGAATATGTTGAAGTTGTGCTCAACCGGGTTGAACCCCGGTTCTTTGAACATTTTTTTGAAGTAACCGGCAGTGTTGAGGCCGACCAGGAAGTTAATGTAAGTCCCGAAGGTTCGGGTCAGATCCTTGAGATTAAAGTAAAAGAAGGCCAGCGTGTTGCCAAGGGCGCCGTGCTGGCAGTTCTGAACTCCGAACCCATCAACCGAACCATCGAGGAAGTGAAAATCAACCTGGAGCTGGCAAAAACCACCTTCGATCGTCAGCAAAAATTGTGGGACCAGAACATTGGCTCCGAATTGCAGTACCTCCAGGCCAAATCGGCTAAAGAATCGCTGGAGCGGCAACTGGAAGGACTGATGGCCCAGCAGGATATGTCGATCATTAAAGCGCCTGTAGATGGTATCATCGATGTTATTTATCAGAAGCAGGGACAGATTGCCAGTCCGCAAATACCTTTTGGCAAATTGGTCAACATCGAAAGAATTAAGATTTATGCCGATGTTACCGAGGCTTACCTGACAAAAATCAAGGAGGGCGACGATGTTCTGGTGAACTTCCCTTCAATCGGCAGAAGCGTCAGCACAAAAATCCGCCAAATCGGGAATTACATCGATCCGGGCAACCGGACATTCCGTATCCGGCTCGATCTTCAAAACAGCGATAAACTGATCAAACCCAATATGGACGCCGTGGTAAAAATCAGGGATTATGTGGCCGACCAGGCGATTGTTATTCCGTCGTTGCTGATAAAAGAGGACTTTAAAGGTAAATACACTTTTATTGCCGAGAACAACGGGAAGTACCTGGCTGCTAAAAAGATTTACGTGAACCCGGGCGTATCGGACAACAATGTAACCGAAGTACGCGAAGGTCTGACAGCGGGGATGGAAGTTATTTCCGAAGGTTTCAGCCAGGTGTTTGACGGATCGGCTGTCAGGGCAAACTAAGTATTCCAAATTTTATTTGCTGTAAAACAAGGTAACATGGATAAAGAACATCAGAGCGATAATACGCAACATATACATCGAAAATTTAAGCCAACTTACCTGGCCCTGAAGAATCGGACCACGGTGTTTATTCTGACCGGGATGTTGGTGTTTTTCGGATTGTTTTCATACAATAGCATGCCCCGGGAAACCTTTCCCGAGATTGTTATCCCCTATATTTTCGTCCAAACCATTTATCCGGGCAATTCGCCTGTGGATATTGAGAACCTGATTACCCGGCCGATCGAAAAACAATTGAAAGGCATGGACGGGGTGAAAAAAGTGTCGTCGGCCTCGTATCAGGACGTAAGCACGATTGTGGTTGAATTCAATACCAGCGTGGAAATCAAACAGGCGCTTCAGGATACTAAAGATAACGTGGACAAGGCGCGCTCGGATTTGCCGGGCGACCTGGAGGATGATCCGCTGGTGATGGATCTTGATTTTTCTGAATTTCCAATCCTGAATGTAAATATCTCAGGTGATTTCAGTATGCGCGAGTTAAAAAAATTCGCCGAAATCCTTCAGGACGAGTTTGAAAGTCTGAGCGAAGTATCTGAAGCAACCATCCGGGGAATCGACGAACGTGAAATCCAGGTTAATGTCGACCCGTTTAAGATGGAAGCGCGGGGCATTTCTTACGACGACATTGCTTTTGCGCTGCAGGAAGAAAATGTGACCATTGGCGCGGGTGAATTTATAGCCAACGAAACCCGGCGCGTTGTCCGTACTGAAGCCGACTATACCAGCATGGATCAGATTGAAAACACGATTATCATGCTGAACAACGGCAAGCCGGTTTATGTACGCGACGTAGCAGATGTGGTTGATGGCTACAAAGAAAAATCGACTATTTCGCGGTTGAATAACAAACCGGTTGTCACCCTGGCAGTTACCAAGCGGAGTGGGGCTAACATCCTGGAGGCTACCGAAAAGGTCAACCAGGTGCTCAAAGACCAGGTCCGGCTGGGATATTTGCCCGGAAACCTCGAAATCGTGGTGACCGATGATATGTCGACCTACATCCGGAACGAAATTGCCAACCTGGAAAACAGCATCATCCTGGGGATGATCCTGGTGATCTTTGTATTGTTCCTGTTTCTTGGGTTCCGCAATGCCCTTTTCTCGGGCCTGGCGATCCCGATCTCCATGTTTTTGTCATTTATAATACTCGACCAGTCGTCTGTTACCTTAAACAGCATGGTTTTGTACAGTTTGATTTTGGCGCTGGGGATGTTGGTCGATAATGCCATTGTGGTGGTCGAAAATGTGTACCGGCTTCATTCGCAGGGCTATTCCCTGCTGACAGCGACTAAAAGAGGCGTGAGCGAGATAGCTTTCCCGATTATTTCGTCTACCTTAACCACCCTGGCGGCGTTCTTCCCGCTGATTTTCTGGGATAGTATTGTGGGCGAATTTATGAGCATCCTGCCCAAAACCCTGATCATCGTTTTGGCATCGTCCTTATTTGTCGCGTTGGTCCTAAATCCGCCGTTTATTGCGAAATTCATGAAGATTGACGATATCCGGGTGAAAGTTGACTGGAAAAAAACGGTTAAGCGGGCGGCTATTTTCGCAGGTGTTTCGGTTGTGTTTTATGTTTCCGGTATTTATCTGCTGGGTAATATCCTGGCGACCATTGCGCTGTTGATGGTGTTGAATGTGCTGGCATTCAGGCCGCTGGCCCGGTGGTTTCAAACCAGGTTCCTGGTGTGGCTCGAAAACTTCTACGAACGTCAGTTGCGTAGCGCCTTAACAGGAAAAAGACCGGTCCTGTATTTTATGGGGACCTTTGTTTTACTGATCGTGTCAATTTGGTTCTACGGTTACCGAAGCCCGAGTGTGGTCTTTTTCCCGGATACCGATCCGCAAACTATTTATGTGACCATGGAGCTTCCGCTGGGTACTTCCATCGACCGGACAGATGAGGTATCACGCCGGGTTGAGGGCATTATTAATAAAACGATTGAGCCGTACATGCACATTGTGAAATCGGTGACTACCTCGGTGGGTACCGGGAAAGGGCAGATGTTCGAAAGCTCGGTGAGTCCGAATAAATCGTTGACTTCGATTTCGTTTGAAGAATACAAACTGCGCGGCGGCATTAATACGTCTAAGATCATGCAGGAATTGTCGGCTAATTTTGCGGGTTTTGTTGGTGCAAAAATATTTGTAGAGAAAGAAGATGAAGGCCCGCCTGTGGGAGCGCCGATAAACATTGAAGTAACCGGTGACGATTTTAACCAACTGATTAAGATCACGGACGATTTCATCAACATGATCAACGATGATAATATTGCCGGTATCGATGAATTAAAGCTGGATATCAATATTCACCAGCCCGAGATGCTGGTGAAAGTTGACCGCGAACGGGCGCGGCGTTATGAACTATCGACCAGGCTGATCGCGATGACCCTGCGAAACTCGCTTTACGGTTATGATGTGGGCGATTTTAAAGACGGAGAGGATGAATACGACATTTTTATCCGTCTAAAAGAAGAATACCGGAATGATGTTTCGACCCTGATGAACCAGAAACTGCTGGTTGAAGGGAAGTTAATCCCGATCTCGGCCGTAGCTGATTTTGAATATTCGTCGACTTACGACAAAGTAAACCGGATTAACCACAAACGGGTGATCACCATATCGTCGAATGTGGTGGAAGGATATAATGCAAACGTCATCAACGAGCGCATCCGCCAGGTGCTGTCAAACTACAACATGCCGGCGGGCTACGATTATGCTTTTACCGGCGAGCAACAGGAGCAGGACGAAAGCAGCGAGTTTCTGATATTTGCGCTGTTGATTGCTGTAGCCCTGATCGGACTGATCCTGGTTACCCAGTTCAACTCGTTTATCAGGCCGGTTATTATTATTGCTACGGTTGTGTTCAGTACAATTGGCGTGTTCCTCGGGCTGGCCGTTTTCAAAATGGAGTTCGTGATCATCATGACCGGCATCGGGATCATTTCGCTGGCTGGTATCGTGGTGAACAACGGGATCGTACTGATCGATTATATTGACCTGACACGGCAGCGGAAACGGGAAGAACATGGCCTGAGCGAGGGCGCTTTTCTTGCCGTGAAAGAAGAAATTGAGTGCCTGGTGATTGCAGGAAAAACCAGGTTGCGCCCGGTATTGCTGACGGCGATCACCACGGTGCTTGGTCTGGTTCCTTTAGCCGTTGGGTTTAACTTCGATTTTATATCGCTTTACACCCACTTTGACCCGGATTTCTCGCTGGGAGGCGAAAGTGTGGCTTTTTGGGGACCGATGTCGTGGACCGTTATTTTCGGTTTGACTTTTGCGACCTTTCTGACCCTGCTGTTAGCTCCGGTGATGTATTTGCTGACAATCCGCATTAATTACCGGATAAAAAAGATGCTTGGGATTGTTCCGGAAGACAGCTTCCGGGAGGACTAAACCGGATCGGTTCGAATTAACCTGTTAGGACGAAGGCGCAGGTAAAGCCGGAAGAGCATCGCTCTGATCTGCAGGCTTTACAGGCGCCTTTCTTTTTAGAATTCCTTTTCGATAATCCGGCAGGCTGTTTCGATAAAACGGGGGCAATGGGTCTGAAACAAATCCCGTTCTTTGGCTTCCGCATTTCCTTCGGGAGTGGAAATGTTGATGCCGAGCAGTTCTTTGCACACCAGACTGCCGTGTGTTTGAGTGAACAGGTGACTGAAACGCCTGATCTTTTCTTTGGTAGCCGCTTTGGCATCGGGATCGGCGGAGCTGTGGCCGTGTTTTAACCCGATGACCATATAGGCGCCGGTGACCGCGCCGCAGGTTTCGCCGCAAGCCATTCCTCCGCCAAACCCGCTGGCTATTTTCAGGGCGGTTTCCTGATCCAGGTTAAGGTCGTTGGCAAAAGCCGAAAGGACAGACTGGCTGCAATTTAGTTCCCTGAATACTTCAATGGCTAATTGTGCTTTGTCCATAATCTTTTTGTTAAAAGTTAAACTGTTTTGACGAATATCAGGAATAAAAAAACCCGAAGATCTTTCCTCCCCGGGCTCCTATATGTTTTTGTGTCGGTTGTTATTCGCCGCGAACAGCTGCAATACCCGGCAACACTTTTCCTTCCAGGGTTTCGAGCATCGCGCCGCCTGCAGTTGAGATGTAAGACACCTGTTCGGCAATGCCGAATTTGTTTACGGCAGCTACCGAGTCGCCACCGCCCACCAGGGTGAAGGCTCCTTTTTTCGTTGCTTCAACAATGGCGTCGCCAATTGCTTTTGTACCGGCGGCAAAGTTTTCCATTTCAAATACGCCGGCAGGGCCATTCCAGAGAACAGTTTTTGAGTTGCTGATCACTTCTTTGAATTTGGCAATCGTGGCGGGGCCCACGTCCAGGCCCATCCAGCCGTCTTTAATATTACCTGCAGCACACACTTCGGTATTGGCATCATTGGCAAATTTGTCGGCAGCCACACAGTCTGAAGCAATCACCAGGTTGACGCCTTTTTCTTTTGCTTTTTCAACGATCGTTCTTGCCAGTTCCAGGTACTCGTCTTCGCAGAGCGACGAGCCGATATTTCCGCCCAGCGCTTTGACGAAGGTGAAAATCATGCCGCCGCCGATGATCAGGTTGTCGACCTTATTCAGCATGTTTTCAATGATGGTGATTTTGGTCGAAACTTTGGCGCCTCCCATGATTGCCGTTAACGGGCGGACCGGTTTAGCCACCACTTTGTCAAGGCTTTCTACTTCGCTTTCAACCAGGTAACCAAACAATTTGTCGTTCGGGAAAAATTTGGCGATGACAGCGGTTGAAGCATGTGCCCGGTGGGCGGTACCAAAAGCATCGTTCACCCAGCAGTCGCCCAGCTCGGCCAGCTGCCCGGCAAAAGCTTCGTCGCCTTTTTCCTCTTCTTTGTGGAAGCGCAGGTTTTCGAGCATCAGCACTTCGCCCGGTTTCAGGGCGGCGGCCATCGCTTTTACTTCGGCGCCAACACAATCAGGAGCCAGCTTTACATCAACGCCCAGCAGCTTAGCCAGGTGTTTGTAAAGGTGTTTCATGGAGTATTTATCTTCGGGTCCGTTTTTCGGACGGCCAAAGTGAGACATAATGACAGGAGAACCGCCGGCTTCCATTATTTTTTTGATGGTTGGTACGGCAGCACGCATGCGTGTATCATCTGTGATTTCGAAATTTTCATTCAACGGGACATTAAAATCCACACGGATTAACGCTTTTTTCCCGCTGAAATCATAAGTTTCAATTGTCTGCATAATAAGATTACTTTTAGTTTCTTTTTTTCTACGTCCAAAGATAGAAAAAAGATAGGTCGGTACAGAAGGCCAACGCGCAATCCCGTCATTTTTAATAATGACGTAATGAACCGGTTTCCGGTTTTTCAGCCGGATAAACTTAGTGCCGGATACGGAATAGCTGACAGGATTTGTTATTTTTGTTTCATTCAAATGTTAACTTATGTTTTTTCGCAATGTGATCGGGCAGGAAGCCATAAAAAAAAGGCTCATACAGGCGGTTGCCGATGAACGGGTGAGCCATGCCCAGTTATTTGCCGGCGGCGAAGGTTCAGGGAACCTGGCGCTGGCGCTGGCTTATGCCCAGTATGTATCGTGCCTCAATAAAACAGCCGGCGACTCATGCGGCGAATGTACTTCCTGTAAAAAATATCAGAAGCTCATCCATCCCGATCTGCACTTTGTGTTTCCGGTGGTGAAAACCCCAAAATTCAAAGAACCGGTGAGTGATCATTTCCTGGAAGAATGGAGAAAGATGGTTTTGTCGAACCCGTATTTCAACCTCGACGACTGGTTTGGCTTTATTGGGGTTGAAAATGCACAAGGCCTGATCTACTCCCATCAAAGCGAAGAAATCATCCGGAAACTCAACCTGAAATCGTACGAATCGGAATATAAGGTGATGATTATCTGGATGCCGGAAAAGATGCATATTTCATGTGCCAACAAATTACTGAAAATGATTGAGGAACCACCTGTGAAAACCTTGTTTTTGCTGGTTACCGAAAGTGAAGAAGAAATTATCAGCACCATTCGCTCCCGTTGTCAGCTGATTAAAGTTCCGTTGATTGATACTACTGCTTTAACCGGGGCACTGGATTCCTTACCGGAAGCTGCCGGAAAAAATCTGGAGACCCTCGCGCACCTAAGCCGCGGAAACTACCGGCGGGCCTTACACTTGCTTGAACCGGGCGAGCAAAATCGATACAACCTGGAGCGTTTTAAAGAGCTGATGCGTTATGCTTACGGGCGGAAGTTTTCCGACTTATTTGCGTGGATGGCAGAAATCGCAGAAATCGGACGCGAACGGCAAAAGAATTTCCTGCAATATGCACTCGGACTGGTGCGTGAGAATTTTATTTACAACCTGAATAACCAGAATCTGGTTTTCATGGATGAAGAAGAACAGGCATTTTCGAGCCGGTTTTCGCCTTTTATCAACGAGCGTAATATCATTCCGATCACTGAAGAACTGGAAAGTGCCTTTCGTCACATCTCGATGAATGGCCATGCCCGGATTATTTTCACCGACATGGCCTTGCGAATTGTGAAACTGATCCGCAAGTAGGGGTGCGTACCGTCGGGCGTCCGTGAATCGGGAAGGCATAAAAAAACCGGCCTGAGCCGGTAGAGAAAAAATAGTTATCTGTTGGAAAATTAATTTCTGTAAAAAGGTAATACCAGGTAGGTGTAAATGGTACAACCGGCACAAAAGGCAAACGCGAATTCAAGCCCTGCAAAAAATACCAGCACGCCGGCAACAATGGCCGACGCCGGATTCAATTGCAAAAGGTGCAAGCTGGTAAACGCAAGGGCCATGGTAAAACCCATTCGGGCTGCAAAAATCTTCGGAGCTTTATCAATCAGACGTTCAGGCAGGTTCAGCGCCTGGGTCATCCAGTATGCCAAACAGCTTAACGGGCTATATCTCAATCGGGTAAAAGCGCGGATGTAAAAATCGGCGGCTATAAACGTCATCAGCAAAACAGAGTTAAAGGCAAAGGCAATGATTGCCGTAATCACAACCAGCAGCGCTGTAAGCCGGGTGACTTGCTCGTTAATCCGTTCCTGTGAAACAGGGCAGAATAAATTCTTCATTTTAAAAACTCCTTTCATTGCAGCAGGTAAAACTGATTTCAGTTTACTTGCATATTTATCGGACAAAAGTATCTTTTATTTTTGAATTATTTAAACGCATTCTAAATAACTCAGGCATGACTTAATAGTTTCTTCATATTCGCAAAAATCAATTCGTCTGATTAAATTTCAGCGTTTTTAAAACCGGTTTTATGTTAAGATATCGTTGTTTGCTTTTGACGCTGCTTTTGGCTTTATTTTTAGTTGCTCCAACCAATGGCCAGGATCTGAAGCATTTTTTGAAATCCAACCCGGCGATTGCCGAAGTGAAGGAAATCGAAGGTAATCCGTCTTTTAATCAGACGTATGAAATCAAGATCAGGCAACCCATCAACCATAAAGACAGTTCGGATGGTTTTTTTCTGCAGCGGGTTTTCGTTGCTGACAAGGATCCGGTTCGTCCGGTTGTTTTCATTACCGAAGGGTACAGCGCGGAATATGCTTCCCAGCCAAATTACAGGCACGAACTTAGCCAGATTCTGGAGGCAAACCAGTTTTGTGTGGAGCATCGTTATTTCGGAGAATCCGTCCCCGATTCGATGGTGTGGAAATTTCTGACTGTTGGAAATGCCGCCTTGGATCACCACCGGATCGTATCGATTTTCAAAGAATATTACCAGGGCAAATGGTTGAACACGGGCATCAGCAAAGGCGGCCAAACGGCATTGGCCCACCGTGCTTTTTTTCCTGACGATGTTGATCTGACCATTGCTTACGTGGCCCCCTTGAACTTTGGCGTGGAAGACGGACGTCATGAAGCTTTTCTCAAACAAACGGGAACGGCAGAAAGTCGGTCAAAAATTCTGAACTTTCAGTTTGAAATCCTCAAAAGAAAGGCACAGATGCTCCCCTTGCTGAGCGCCTACAGTGAAAGCCGCCGGTACACTTATCCCGTTGGAACGGAAGAAGTGCTGGATTTTGTTGTTCTGGAGTATCCTTTTGCTTTTTGGCAGTGGGGATATTCGTGCCACGAAATTCCCGACCTGTCTGCAGATGATCAGTCGCTTTTCAGGCATCTGGTCAAAATAAGTCCTCCTGATTATTTTTCGTATGAAGGATCGGCCGGGTACTCGCCGTTTTTTTACCAGGCTGCCCGCGAATTAGGCTATTACGGTTACGATACGCAACCGTTTGGCGACCTGATTTCGGTTAAATCTGCCGAGGGATACCTCAACCGGATGATGGTGCCGGGGCATCAGCAGGTTCAGTACAATCCGGCTACCGCTCTTATGATCAGCGACTTCTTGTTGCATGAAGCCAAAGGGGTTATACTCATTTATGGTGAAATAGATCCCTGGACGGCCAGCGCGGCAACACTCCGGCGAAACAGGCAGAACATGAGCGTAATCAAGCCGGAGGGATGCCACAAAACCCGTATATTAAACCTCCCGGAGAAGGACCGCGACAAAGTGGTTGCCCGGATTAAAAAGGTTTTAAATGAGTAAATTCCGGTAGTCGGTGCATCCTTTTTGGCGGTAACAAATGTTTTTTACAACATGTATCGGTTTAATGAAGTCATTATCAGATGAGTTGTGCCTGATGAATCTTTTCGGCCCGGTGTCGATTGTGTGTTAAAAGTTGTTAATTTTACATTTCCTAAACATTAATAGCAGCTACAAACCGATGGCTTTAAAACCAATTGAAAGAAGAAGTTTTCTGAAGATGGCGGCAGCAGGATTAAGTGGAGCATTGATGCCTCTTCCATTGTACGCTGAAGCTCTTGGGGCGATCGATCCTTCCGGGCCCGTGAAGTTCAAACTGGGCAGATCTGAATGGATTCTGCACAACGATGGCACCTTCGATTTAATTGCGGGAACTATACGCCTTCGCAACTGTCGCCCGACGGTTGACGGACAAAGTATTTTTGTCCGTAATACCTTCATGGGCGACTCTCCCAAAGGAAAACGGATTATTTATGAACTCGATCGCGGCTTTGTCATGCTCGACCTGAAGATCAACTATGGTTCGGTATCCATCGGAGCCGAGCTGAGCAGTATGTCGCGTGCCCCGTTTTATTTTTCGCCGTTGGGTGAAGCCCGGGTCGAAGGAGTTACCCGTTTTTTTAAGCAGGGACTGGGCTTTGGAGGACAATCCGGTTTATACAATATTCAGGGATCCACGCCCCGTGAATGGGGAAATACCGCCGGCGAGCAAGCCTGGTCGTACGGCTCGTACCTCACGACGGCCCTCATTTCGGCCGATAACGGGACATTGGGCTTTGGCGCATACGAACATTCCGACTTCATACAAAAAAGTACCATCTATAACCGTCCGCACCGTAAAGGCTTACTTGACCGTTTTCCCGACCGGGAAGATATTTTTTTTGAAACCGGCTTTGTGATGGAAAACATTCCCCTGAAAGACGATTTTATCAAGCTGCCCGATATTTACATCATCCAGGGAAACCAGCCCTACGAAACGCTTCAGCACCTGGCCTGGAACATCTCGGAAAATATGGTGGCCCGGAAAGATACCCGGACAAGCTACCACTGGAGCTCCTGGTATGAGTACAAAAAGGATTTTTCGTTTGAAAAGTTGAAAGAACAGCTGGTCACCTTAGACAACCTTGAGCCTAAAATCCCGATACAAACCATCCAGATTGACGATTGTTACTGCACCCACGGCGACTGGCTCGATACCAACGACAACTGGCCCAAATCGATGGAAGATGCCGCCCGTGAAATATTCAGAAGGGGCTATCGTGCCGGGATCTGGGTAGCTCCGTTTATGGTGGACGGGAAGAGTAAACTGTTTCGAAATCATCAAAACTGGCTGATTAAAGACCTGAAAGGAGACCCGGTCCCTCAATGGGAAACGCCGGAAGGGAACCATTATGCCCTCGACGGCAGTCATCCCGATGTGCAAAAATACATTGCCAAGGTTTTCAGGAGTTTGCGGAAGATGGGATACACATTTTTTAAGACCGACTTCCTGGACTGGGGGCTGAAGGACAGCACCAACATCAGGCGTTACAACCGGGATAAAACCTCCGTTCAGATTTTGGTTGAAATCCTCGCGATTATTCGCGAAGAGATTGGGGCCGGTAGTTACTGGCTGGCCAGCATTGCCCCCTTTGCCCCGCTGATCGGTTTCGTGGATGGCATGCGTGTTTCGAATGATGTGGAAAGTACCTGGTCGCCGGATGGCGTTGAGAATATGTTTCAGGAAACCTACAATTGCCAGTATTTTAACAACGTGTTCTGGCAAAATGATCCTGATACAATTTACTTGCGTAATGTGAATAACGACCTGACCGAAACGGAAAAAACAACCATCGCTCAGTGGAATGGTATTCTTGGAGGGACGGTTCATACATCCGACCGCTTCTCAACGCTGAGTGAAGATCAGTTGAATTTCTGGCGTTTTCTTCAGCCTCAGGATCGGCCGCAAAGCGCCGTGATGCCTTTCTGGGGAGAGAACAGAAAATGCAAGGTCGCCGTCCGCCGCTACAAATCGCCGCGCAGCTGGGGTGTTTTGTTTGTAAACGATACCGACGAGCCGGTACAGGAAACCTACCAAATGGTTGAAATTAACGGCGAAAACAAATGCTGGGCTTATTTGTGGGATCCCGGGCGAAGTATGGGACTCGGGAACCTGGATACGATCAGTGTTTCGCTCGGGAAGCATGAGTCTAAATTAGTCTATCTCACCGAGAACAACAGCAATCCGCCCGCCGACTTATCCATCAGTGGCGTTCAGTTGGAGAAGTACCTTCGCAGGCACGGCTAGTGTTGATCGTGCTGCGCTGGCGCCGGCTTCGTGAACTGCACGCGGGGCCGGCGCCGGTGTTTATACCGGTAAAATATGAACAGAAGTTTTTCTGAAAGTTAAAACTATACGCTATTTTAGGGGCTTATTTTAGAAAAAAGCACGATGGATTTTAGCATGTTAACCATTGATACGCCCCTTGAATTAATCAATACGGCGATGCAAAACAGCCTGATCGGCAATCTTCAGATCAGGATTGAAGCGATTGCCCGGGGTGAAGTCCGGGCCAGTATGCCTGTTTGCCCGCAAACAACCCGCCCCGACGGTATCCTGCACGGAGGGTCGAATCTGGCCCTGGCCGAAACAATTGCCGGCCTGGGCAGTATGCTCGTGATTGACATGAGTGAATTTGATATCCGGGGAATTCATGTTACCGGGAGTCATACCGGAACGGTTCGGGACGGATTTGTTCTGGCAACGGCAAAAATTATCCATCAGGGGAACCAAACGCATGTTTGGAATGTTGATGTAACCAACAAAGATGGTCGCCTGGTTTCAACCATCCGGGTGACTAACATGATCGTAAAACGCAATGAATAAGGGGAACGAATACAGCCTACTTTTAGACAAGATATTAGCCAAAAACAGACCGTTTGCCGCCTGGTCGATGCCCGGGGAGGAGCTTCCCGAACTGCTGATCGGCGAAAAACAGGATTTACTCTTGCTTTCTGACTTTAATAAACTGAACGGGCAGGAGGGATTTGTTTTTGCCCCCTTCCGGATCAGCGAAACTGCTCCCTTGGTTTTGTTGAAACCGGGAATTCTTTTGAAAGATTTCCGCGACCTTCAGTCCTTCGATATCGATTCCTTGCCTGCCTGTGAACCACCCGCCCGGCCTGCCGGCGATTATTTTGTTATTCAGAAGGAGGACTACCTTGACGATATTGCGGCAACCATTGGAACGTTACACAAAACGAAATTGTCGAAGGTGATTGTTTCACGGCTGATCCCCCAAAAGCGGGAACACGAATCGGTAGGTCAACTGTACATGCAGCTGCGTTCGCAAACACCCAACGCGTTTGTATACCTGGTAAACCTGCCCGAAAGCGGGATCTGGATGGGAGCTACGCCGGAAGTATTGCTTCGTTCGAAAGGAAAAACGCTGGAAACGGTTTCACTGGCCGGAACCCAGCCCCGCCGAACAGATCCGGATTATGGCTGGCACACCAAAGATATTGAAGAACAGGCTTTTGTTTCGCGCTACCTGCTTGACGTACTTTACCGTTTTAATATTCACGATTATACCACCCAAGGGCCCGAAACCATGGAAAGCGGCCGGGTTGCCCACCTGAAAACCAGTTTTTATTTTTCAGCCAAAAAGATAGAAAACTGCCTGGGCGATTTTATTGCCGAGCTGCATCCCACGCCGGCCGTTTGCGGTTTTCCGAAATCAAAAGCCGATCAGTTCATTTCAAAAATTGAAAAGCACGACCGGCGCTATTATACAGGCTACCTGGGCCCCTGGCGGTTAAACAATTCTGTTTGTTTATTTGTAAATTTACGCTGTATGGAACTCACTCCCGATCAGTACATCCTGTATGCCGGGGGCGGGATTACGTCCAGGTCGGTTCCTGAGGAAGAGTGGGAAGAAACCAATAATAAAGCACGGACACTTTTATCAGCCATTGAAGCTGTTCAAAATAAATGATTTCAACAAAAAAGCACATTCAGCAATTAGCCGCTGTTTTACGGGCAAAAGGAATTGATGATATCATCATTTCGCCGGGGTCGCGCAACGGACCCATGACGCATACCTTTGCCGGCAGCGGACTGTTCAACTGCCGCAATATTGTTGATGAACGCAGCGCCGGCTATTTTGCCCTGGGCTTAGCCCAGGCGAAACAAAAGCCGGTAGCCATCGTTTGCAGCTCGGGCACGGCTACCCTCAATTATGCTCCGGCAGTAGCCGAAGCCTTTTATCTGAATGTGCCGTTGATTGTGCTTACGGCCGACCGTCCGGACTACTGGATCGATCAGGCGGAGAGCCAATGTATCCGGCAGGCGGGCATCTACCGGAATTTCATCAAAAAAGAAATCAGCCTGCCGCTGGGCGAGTCGGAAAACGAGCTGTGGTTTGCCGCACGCGAAATCAATGAATGTTTAAATTTCGCCGTTTCGGGCACACCGGGACCGGTTCACATCAACATTCCGCAGGACGAACCACTGCATGATCTACTCGATGCCGGGCTGCCCGTGATTAAAGTGATTGAGCCCGCCGGGATGCAGGCTGTTTTAACAGGCGCCGAGCTGGAGAAGCTGGTTTCAGCCTACAACCAGGCTGAAAAGGTGTTGATTTTAGCCGGTCAGCAAGTACCTGTTCCCGGGCTCGAGGGCCGGTTGGCCGGGCTGGCAGAGAAAACCGGCGCCCTTGTATTGCACGAACACCTGTCGAACCTCGGCAGCCCGTGGTTTTGCAGCAGTGTCGACATGCTGATGGCCGCAATGCCCGAAAGAGAGCTGAAAGATTTCAGTCCCAACCTACTGATCAGCTTTGGAGGCCAATTTGTTTCCAAATCACTGAAACAATTTCTGAGGGACAACAAACCTGCCAACCACTGGCATTTGAGTTTGTCGGGCGAGCATTTCGACACCTACCAGTCGCTGACGAAAGTGATTCAGCAGGATGCAGCTGCCTTTTTTGGGCAGCTTTTGGAGGGCGTTACTTCAAAAGGACAAAGCTACCTGGCCCGCTGGAAAGAAAAAGAAAAACAGGTCAACACAGGGCGTGATGCCTTTGTCAGTCAGGCCGGATTCTCCGATTTGACGGTATTTGATCGGCTTGGCAAAGCCATTCCTGAAAATTCGGTGATTCATCTGGGAAACAGCTCGCCGGTGCGATATGCCCTGATCGGCGAGCGGGTGAAAAACGCGATGTATTTCAGTAACCGCGGAACGGCCGGTATCGACGGGTGCTTGTCTGCGGCGGTTGGCTTTGCCTCCGGGTCCCGAGAACTGAACACAGTGATCCTTGGTGACCTGTCGTTCTTTTATGACTCCAATGCCTTGTGGAATAAATACATCGGGTCAAATCTGCGGGTCATTGTCATTCACAACGGGGGAGGCAATATTTTCTCACTGATCAAAGGGCCGGAAAAATCGCCCGCTTTTCGCGAACATTTTTTCACCGAAAATAAATTCAAGGCCGAAGGCATTGCCTGTACTTTTGGGCTCGACTATTTCAAAGCCAGCCACGAAACAGAACTGGAAACAGCCTTGAACGACTTTTATTCGCCCATCCGGTCAAAACCCGCCTTGTTGGAGATTTTTACCGACGCGGAGTTAAATATGGCGGTGTTTCGGGCTTTGTTTAAAGCGGTAAAAGCAGGATAGCAGAAATTGATGCCTGATTAGATGGAAGATAAAGCTTATTTTCATTTGTATGAAATTGCGAAATATCTGAACAAGGAATTTTCGCTGCATTCGGCGCTGCGGAAAGCGCTGGAAAAAACAGTCGAATTGTTGCATCTGGAAACAGGGTGGATTTGGCTGGTGCAGGAAGATTCGGTTTATCTGGCTGCTTCGTATAACCTGCCTCCCGCGCTTAGCCGTTATCCGGAGCGGTTGTCGGGGCGTTGCTATTGCATCGACATGTACCTGGCAAATGGCATTTCAGCAGCCCGCAATATCAGTGAAATAACCTGTACGCGTTTGAAGGACATTACTTCCGGAACACGGGGATTGAAGTTTCATGCCACCATTCCGATCACCATTGAAGGACGAAAGGTAGGCCTGATTAACCTGGTGAGCAAGGAAACGCAACAGTTGGATGAAATACAACTTTCCGTTTTAAATACCATCGGCGAGTTGGTAAGCATTGCGATTCAGCGGACACGGGTACAGGAATCTCATGGTGAGAGGGTATTGAAAAAAGACTCTTCCATGCGCGATGTGCTGGCTCGTGTGATCGCCCCGGGCATGGAAGAGTTGGTGACTCAGTTAAACGAAGTCAAAACATTTACCGAACAAAAGAATAGTCTACTGACTGCGAGCCAGGTTGAAAATACGTTGAGCCAGGCCGAGGAATTGCACCGGCAGCTTTCGCTGATTCTGGATGAGGCCGACTTACCTACGGTTGACGAAGCAAATGAAAAACGTTTGCATTATCCGACTTCGCCATTAACGAAACGGGAATTGGAAGTACTTGCCCTCGTGAAAAAAGGACACACAAATAGGCAAATTGCCGAACAGCTGTTTGTTTCCGAGCGAACCGTTAAGTTTCACGTCTCATCCATTTTATCCAAACTTCTTGCCCGTACCCGTACCGAGGCAGTCGAAACCGCGATTCAGCGGGGACTGACGGGATTTTGAACCGGTTTCTGCCAGTTCTTCCTTGTAAAAAAACCATTATTTCTTGCAGCAGCACCTGTCCTATCGTACAGGTTGACTTCTGGACGATAGTCTGTTTTTTCCCAAATCATTGCTTCTCATCTTTGTTGTGTTAAGTCAACAGTAAACAGACAGAGTTTAGGAAGAGGAGGATACCATGATGAAAATATCGATGCTTTTAGGAACCGTCAGGGAGGGAAGACAATCTCACAGGGCCGCTTTCTATGTGGCAAAATCCCTGAAAAAGAGGGGCATTGAGCCCGATTTGATTGATCTGGCGAAATTTCCGTTGCCTGTTTTTGGTACAGATGAAAAGTCTGGCGAAGAGGCACTAAAGAATATTGAACTGATTAGTTTCCGGCTTCAGGAGGCCGATGCCCTGATCTTTGTTAGCCCCGAATACCACGGAAGCTTTTCAGGAGCGTTAAAAAATGCCCTGGACCATTTCTGGCCCGAATTTCAGCGGAAACCGATCGGTGTGGTTGCCACTTCATCAGGACGAATGGGCGGAATTAATGCATCCACGCAACTGCAACATGTGATTTTGAGTCTGGGCGCTTTTCCGCTTCCGTATAAGTTGCTGGTCTCGGATATACCTCATGCGTTTGATGATTTCTTTGAGCCTGAAAATGAACAAATTATAAGAATGACGAACAAGTTTCTGGATGAATTTCTTTGGTTTGCCGAGGCGCTTCATCATAAAAAGACAAAAGAAACCATCACCTGACCTGCGAAATTTAACCTGTCGACCTGAAAACGCCAGGCTTTATAGCGAAAGAATAGTTTCCCGGAGAAACGGGACAATGGATAAATGAAAAACGAGAAACAATGAAAACAGAAATTGATTTGAACGCTTATTTTGACCGGATCGGTTATGACGGTCCCCGGGCAGCGACCCTGGACGTATTGAAAAAACTCCACTTTCTTCACCCGCTGGCCATCGCTTTTGAAAACCTGAACCCCTTGTTGCGAATTCCGGTTTTACTTGATTCGAAATCACTTCAGCAAAAGTTGATTTACGAAAACAGGGGCGGGTACTGCTTCGAACAAAATCTCCTGTTTATGGATGTTTTGAGATCGTTGGGATTTTGGGCGAAAGGGCTGGCCGCGCGTGTTCTCTGGAATGTGCCGGAAGGGCGGATTACTCCCCGCGGGCACATGTTGATCCTGGTAGAAGCTGAAAGCAAAAAATATATTTGCGATGTGGGTTTCGGCGGGATGGTGCTCACCGCACCCTTGCTGCTTGAGCCGGTTACAGCACAGGAAACACCTCACGAACCGTTTAAATTGACCCGGGAAGGAGAGGAGTATATTCTTTTTACCCGCATTGACGGAGAATGGAAAGCATTGTACCGCTTTAATCTGAGTGAGCATTACCGCGAAGACTATCAGTTAACCAACTGGTACCTTTCCAATCATCCGGAATCTCATTTTGTAACCGGTTTGATTGCTGCCCGTCCTGATATTAACCCATCGCGACGTTATACACTGAGGGGAAATCAGTTTTCTATCCACTACCTTCATGGCCAAACCGAAAAACGAACACTGGAAACCGTTACCGAATTACGGCAAATACTCGAACGGTATTTTTTGATAAGGCTGTCGGATGTACCGGAACTGGACGCTGTTTTGCAAAAGATAATCGTAAAGATGGAGGGAACAGCATGAAAATGAATCGGTTTTCCACAAAGGCGGCACTGCTACTGGTGAGCAGCTTAACGGTGATGGCGGGGGCCACCATTGCTCCGGCATTACCTTCGATACAGGCCCACTTCAGGGGAGTGAACGATGTTGGACTCTGGGTCCGGCTGATTTTCACGATGCCTGCCTTGTTCATCGTGCTGGCAGCTCCTCTTGCCGGCTGGTTTCTCGACCGGAACGGTCGCTTGCGTTTACTCATTCCCTCCATGATTCTTTACGGCATTGGCGGCAGCTCGGGGATCTATCTCGACTCGATTGGCGCAATTCTGGCAGGACGCGCCCTGTTGGGAATCGCAGTGGCCGGGATCATGACCAGCGCCACCACGCTTGTCGCCGACTATTACGAAGGACAGGCCCGTTCCCGCTTTATGGGCTGGCAAGCTGCTTTCATGAGTTTTGGCGGCGTGATTTTCCTGACGACAGGAGGCGCCCTGACAGAAGTCGGTTGGCGATGGCCGTTTACGATCTATTTGTTTTCCATCGTATTGATACCGTTGGTCATCTCGTCACTCAGCGAACCGGTCAGTCAGGTGAAAAAAGCGAATACGGAAAATACAGCGGGAGAACCTGTTGTCAAACCGGTCCGGCTGCTTACGCTGATTTACGGCGTGGCCTTTGGAGGAATGGTCATCTTTTATTTTGTTCCCTTGCAAATACCGTTTTACCTGAAGACGCTGGTTGGAGCCGGTCCCACGGCCAGCGGAATGGCTATTGCCGTGGCTACCCTGTCGGGGATGGTGATATCCTTGTTCTATAGCCGGGTTCGGGCCCGGATGGACTATATTTCCATTCTTTCGCTGAATTTCGGATTGATGGGAACCGGCTATCTGTTGATCGGATTGGGTGACAACTATTTGCCGGTGCTCGCCGGACTTGCCGTTAGCGGTTTGGGAACGGGCCTGATGTTTCCCAATCTGAATGTGTGGCTGACCTCCGAGGTCCCCGAAGCTTTTCGCGGCCGTGCTGTGGGCGGTTTAACCACTGCCATTTTCCTTGGACAATTTATGTCGCCCGTAGCCGGCCAACCCATTGCCGAAACGTTTGGCCTCGACTTCCTGTTTAGGGGAGCCGGTGTGGTTTTGCTGAGTGTCGCTTTTGCATTTGTATTGCTGAAACAGCCCATTCGCGCATTTGTCAACATCATGGCAGTTCGTTGATTCGGTTTACCTCTCCCTTGTCACATTTCAACCTTCATACGCAAAAAAAATATCTTTTCATGTCCAATTTCAGAAATCCCATTCATTATTGAAGTGTAAAACAGATTTTATAACCCGTCTGCCTGAAAGCAGGCAATTAAACAAAAACAGAATGAAACAGAGAATTAATGCTTTCGAGAAAAGCCCGCGTGCGGTAAAGGCGATGTATGGCCTGGGTGTTTACCTGGCAAAATCGCCTGTGGAGAAAATGTTGTTGGACCTGGTCTATTTCCGCGTGTCGCAAATTAATGGCTGCGCCTATTGCCTGGATATGCACTCCAAAGACTTACGTGCCCTGGGCGAAAGCGAACAGCGTCTTTACATGATGGATGCCTGGAGGGAAGCGCCTTTTTATTCCCAACGCGAACGGGCGGCGCTGGCTTGGGCCGAAGCTGTCACCCTGGTGACTGATGGGCATGTGCCGGATGAGGTGTATGAACAGGCGAGTGAACAGTTTTCCGAAGAAGAACTGATCGATCTGACGATGGCCGTGATTACTATTAACAGCTACAACCGGATTAACATTGCTTTCCGCACCCCCGCAGGCACCTACGAGGTCGGGCAACATGCGGTGCACGCCAGTTAGGTAATTACTCAGGACGAGAATGGTTTTGTGTGATTTATCTCTGAGGAGTCACATAAAAACCGAAGAACCAAAATGATCGGATTGATGTTGTTTTTCTGAAGGAAGATCGAAATCAACAGTTGGAGATGTTCCGGATTTGAACTTCATGAGTCCGATTTATTTCTGAAACAGCTTTCAGTTAGAATAAAGATTAAAATTAAAAGCAAATGAAAGAATTTATGTTTCTGTTCCGCCAGCAAAGCTACGACGCCAAAGCCATTTCGCCGGAAGAAATGCAACAGATTGCAAAAAGATGGCAAAACTGGGTCGAAGGGATTGCCTCGCAGGGGAAGTTTGTCAGCCACGGGAACCGCCTTTCAACCGAAGGAAAAGTGTTGAAACCCGGTGGGGTGGTGACCGATGGCCCTTTTGTCGAGATCCGCGAAATACTGGGCGGTTTTATGGTGGTTAAAGCCGATAGTTTGGATGAAGCCACCACCCTGGCCCACGGCTGCCCGGCGCTCGACTACAAAGGCAGCGTTGAGGTGCGCCCATTTTATGAATAAGCCTGCCAATGGAATCCGAATCTCTAAAACGGTTGTTTCAACAGGAATTTTCCAGGATGGTTGCTGTGATCAGTAAACTTTACGGATTGCAACACATCGAAACCGCCGAAGATCTGGTCAGCGAAACCTTTCTGCAGGCTGCCGAAACCTGGGGGATGAAAGGAGTTCCCGGGAATCCGGCAGCCTGGCTTTATGCGGTGGCCAAACAAAAAACACTGCATTTTTTCAGGAGAAATAAAATTTTTGAAGAAAAGGTAATTCCTCAGCTAAGCCTTGAAATCAATGGTAAAAGCGAAGAATTGAATTTCTCGCAGCAGAACATCAAAGACAGTCAGTTGCAAATGATCTTTGCTATTTGCAACCCGGTTGTCGCCAGCGAAGCGCAAATCGGATTAGCGCTGCGTATACTTTGCGGATTTGGCATCGACGAAATTGCCGAGGCTTTTCTTTCAAATAAAGAAACCATCAATAAAAGGCTGTTCAGGGCAAAAGAAAAGCTGAGGGACGAACAGGTCAGGATGGAGTTCCCGCCCGAAAATGAGATTGATAAGCGTCTCGATAATGTTTTGCACATCGTTTACCTGCTGTTTAACGAAGGTTATTACTCCAAAACCAACAACCAGGTTTTGCAGAAAGAGCTGTGCCTGGAAGCAATGCGCCTGGGGCTCATGCTGACGGAATATGAAAAGACCGGGCAGCCTAAAACAAACGCCCTGATGGCGCTCATGTGTTTTCATGCTTCGCGGTTCAGCGCCAGACAAATAAGCGAAAACGCGATGGTTCTTTACGAACAGCAGGACGATGAGCTTTGGGATACCGCATTGATCGATCAGGGGATGTATTTTTTGAACCTTTCGGCCCGGGGAGACGAGTTAAGCTCGTATCACCTGGAAGCGCGGATTGCTTCGTGGCACTGCATCAAAGAGGATAGCCCGGAAAAATGGGACAACATTTTGTCTTTGTACGACCAGCTTTTGCAGGTGAATTATTCCCCCTCAGTTGCGCTTAACCGGACATTTGCCCTGTACAAAGCGAATGGGAGGCAGGCAGCGCTGGCGGAAGCCGAAAACCTGAAGTTGGAAAACAACCATTTTTATTTTGTACTGCTTGGCGAACTTTATAAAACCATTGATAACGAAAAGGCAAAATCCAGTTTTCAACGAGCTTATGCCTTAGCCGGAACCCGGGCTGAAAAAGAAATAATCCAACGTAAAATTTTCATGGTTTGATTAAAAATAGTGGTTTTCAGGAGTATCAGCAAGAACAACAAATTGATATATTTGGCGCAGTTAGATGAAACAGATTATTGTGAGGATGACCGATGTACAGGAAGGTTCAACGCGTGCAAAAAGTCTTGAACGAAGCGGCTTTGCACACTGAAAAATTTAGAAAAAATGCAGGGATGGCCTGTGCGGCAAATTGCCATTTGTGTTGCTTGAAGAAAGATATTTCGGCCTCGCCGCTCGAGTTTTTGCCATTGGCGTATCAACTTTACCGCGACGGGACGGCCGAATTGGTATACACTCAACTGGAGGAACTGCCCGAAAACAGCCTTTGTATCCTCTTCTCGCCACTGGGCGACAAGCCCGGCGGCTGCCGTTCATACCCGTACCGGGGATTGATCTGCCGTTTGTTTGGTTTCGCAGCCAACCTGAATAAACAGCGCGAAATCCGGCTGATTACCTGTAAAACCATCAAAGAGTCGACCGCGTATCAACAGCTAAGCCCGCAGGCGTTTAATAGGGCCCCCCTGGCAACCGATTATTATATGCGCCTGGCAGCCATTGATTTTGTTCTGGCAAACGAACAGTACCAAATCAATGAGGCAATCCGCAAAGCGATCGAACTGGTGCTGACTTATTATTTATACCGGGGTAAACGCAAACCGGCCTGATCAGGTTGGATTTCATAAAAAAAGAAAAAGAAATGGCGAAGGGATATTTTCCATCATTACAGGCGATAAACAGGGCAAAACTGACGATTAACGAGGTGCTGAATGCCACACCTTTGGCCGAAAACCGGAACTTGTCGGAACAGTTTGGCTGCAAGGTGTTTTTGAAACGGGAAGATTTGCAGGTGGTCCGCTCGTATAAAATACGCGGGGCTTATAATAAAATTAAAAGCCTGACAACGGAACAGCTGAAAAACGGGATTGTATGCGCCAGCGCCGGCAACCATGCGCAGGGAGTTGCATACTCTTGCTGGAGGTTAGGCATCCGGGGCAAAATTTATATGCCTACCACCACACCCCGGCAAAAAATCAAACAAGTGCAGATGTTTGGTAAAGAATTCGTTGAAATTGTTTTGCACGGCGATACTTACGACGACGCCAGCGCCGAAGCCTGGAAAGACTGTTCTGAGAACGGCAAAACCTATATCCATCCATTTGATGATCCGTTGATTATTGAAGGGCAGGCAACCGCCGCGCTCGAGATCATTCAGGATTCTGCCTGTCAGATCGATTACCTGTTTGTGCCCATTGGCGGCGGCGGACTGATTGCCGGCGTGGGCAGCTATTTCAGGCAGGTAAGCCCGACTACCAAAATTATCGGGGTTGAACCGGCTGGCGCCCCTTCCATGCATGAGTCGCTGAAAAAAGGCGAAGTGCTTACCTTGCAGGATATCGATAAATTTGTCGACGGGGCGGCGGTCCAGCGTGTCGGCGACCTTCCGTTTGAGATTTGCAGGCAGGTGGTCGATGACATCGTGCTGGTCCCCGAAGGCCGTATTTGTACAAAAATCCTGGAGCTGTATAACCGCGATGCCATTGTGGTTGAACCGGCCGGCGCGCTTTCGATTGCCGCGCTCGATTATTATGCCGGCCGGATAAAAGGAAAAAACGTGGTGTGCATCGTGTCGGGCAGCAACAACGACATCACCCGCACCGAAGAGATCAAGGAACGTTCGCTGTTGTTTGAAGGGCTGAAACACTACTTTATTGTTCGTTTTCCGCAGCGGGCAGGCGCCTTGCGCGATTTTGTGGAATTTGTCGTTGGTCCGAACGACGACATCACCCACTTTGAATACACCAAAAAGAACAACCGCGAAAAAGGTCCGGCCTTTGTCGGGATTGAGCTGACCGACAAGAATGACTTCGACGGGCTTGTCCGGCGAATGACCGAACATGGCTTCGTGTATGAATATGTGAACGAAAAACCGGATTTGTTTCAGTATCTGATTTGATCATTTACCGACAGGGCCAACTGACTTGCTTTTGAGAGCGGGATAGAAAATCCCCTAAAAATATTAACTTTGTGCCGCGAAATCAGAATCCAGTTTTATGAGCGACAGCAGGTATATGGCACGGGGCGTATCGGCATCGAAAGAAGATGTTCATCAGGCCATTAAGAATATCGATAAAGGCTTGTTCCCCAAAGCATTTTGCAAAATCATCCCGGATGTGCTGGGCGGAGATCCCGACTGGTGTAACATCATGCACGCCGACGGCGCCGGCACAAAATCGTCGTTGGCTTACATGTACTGGAAAGAAACCGGCGACCTGTCGGTATGGAAAGGTATTGCACAGGATGCGCTCATCATGAATATCGACGACCTGCTTTGCGTGGGAGCGACAGATCATATTTTGCTATCGTCGACCATTGGGCGCAATAAAAATAAAATTCCGGGCGAAGTCATTGCCGCCATCATCAACGGAACCGACGAACTTTGTACCGAATTGCAGCAAATGGGGGTTGGCGTTTATCCAACCGGAGGCGAAACGGCCGATGTCGGCGACCTGGTCCGCACGATTATTGTTGATTCGACGGTTACCTGCCGCATGAAACGCGACGAGGTGATCTCGGCCGGCAACATTCAGCCGGGAGATGTAATCGTGGGCTTGGCCTCGTTCGGGCAGGCCACCTACGAGAAGGCCTATAATGGCGGGATGGGCAGCAACGGGTTGACTTCGGCCCGCCACGATGTCTTTTCGAATTACCTGGCGCAAAAGTACCCGGAAAGTTTTGATCCGGATGTGCCGGCAGAACTCGTTTATTCGGGCAGTAAAAAGCTGACGGAAGCTATTGCCGGAATTGGCCTGGATGCCGGAAAACTGGTCCTTTCGCCAACCCGGACTTATGCCCCTGTCGTCAAAAAAATACTCGACCGCTACCGGAACCGGATTCACGGGATGATCCACTGCTCGGGAGGAGCGCAAACCAAGGTGCTTCATTTTGTCGATCAGGTGCATGTCATCAAAAACAACCTGTTCCCGGTTCCTCCGCTGTTTAAAATGATTCAGGAAGAATCGAAAACCGACTGGCAGGAAATGTACAAGGTGTTTAACATGGGGCACCGGATGGAAATTTACCTGGAGCCTGAACTGGCTGATGCCATCATCGAAATTTCGCAATCATTTGATATTGACGCCCGGATCGTTGGTCGGGTGGAGGCTTTTGAAGGTAAAAAGCTGACCATTGAGTCGGAATACGGAACATTTGAATATTAGAATGTCAGAGTACTTAGAATATTAGAATGAAGGAATACCTTGAACCTTGAATCCGTCTGCGCCGGTCCGGCAATTGCCGGATGAGATTTGGAATTTGGAACTTGAAACTGTAACATATGGCAGATTATTCATTATTAAGTAAATACGAAAGCATAAAATACCGCTTCGACGAAGTCGGACAGCAGATTACCGACCCTTCGGTGATGAACGACATGAAGCGCTATGTGAAGCTGAACCAGGAATACCGCCGCTTAGAGGCCCTGGTTCAGGCCTTCAAAGAATACAAAAGTTTGGTTGAGAATATCGAATCGGGTAAGCAGATGCTCGCCGAAGAAAGCGATCCTGAAATCCGCGAAATGGCTAAGGAAGAGATTGAGCAAACCGAAGAACTTCTTCCTGCCAAGGAAAAGGAAATCAAGCTTCTGCTGGTTCCGGCCGATCCCGAAGACGGCAAAAATGCCATCCTCGAAATCCGTGCAGGAACCGGCGGCGACGAAGCCAGTATTTTTGCCGGAGACCTGTTCCGCATGTATTCCAAATTTTGCGAACGTCGTGGCTGGCGTCTCGAAGTGACCAATATCAGCGAAGGTACTTCGGGCGGGTACAAGGAGATTGTAGCCAAAGTAACCGGAGAGGGTGTTTACGGGGTGTTGAAATACGAATCGGGCGTACACCGGGTACAGCGGGTGCCGCAAACCGAAACCCAGGGCCGGGTGCATACCTCGGCAGCATCGGTAGCCGTGTTGCCCGAAGCCGAGGAGTTTGACGTCGAACTGAAAGAAAGCGATATCCGAAAAGATACCTACTGTTCGTCGGGTCCCGGAGGGCAGTCAGTCAATACCACCTATTCCGCCATCCGGTTAACGCATATTCCGACCGGAATTGTGGTTACCTGCCAGGATGAAAAATCGCAGCTGAAAAACCTCGCCAAGGCCATGACCGAGTTGCGTACGCGGATTTACAACATGGAATACCAGAAGTATATCGATGAAATTGCGTCGAAACGAAAAACAATGGTTTCAACCGGCGACCGTTCGGCCAAAATACGCACATACAACTGGCCGCAGGGACGTGTAACCGATCACCGCATCAACCTCACCCTGTATAACCTGCAGGCCATCATTGGAGGCGATGTGGATGAAATCATCGAAAAGCTTCAGATCGAAGAAAACGCTGAAAAATTAAAAGAAGCTGAAATTTAAGTATTCACCATGAACAAAGAACAATTATTCGAACAAATCAGGCAGAAACGAAGCTTTCTGTGCATCGGACTGGATACCGACTTGTTGAAAATACCGGCGCACCTGAAAGAAACTTCCGACCCGGTGTTTGCCTTTAATAAAGAAATTATTGATGCCACGCAGGATTTATGCGTAGCCTACAAACCCAATCTGGCGTTTTACGAAAGCCTGGGAGTAGCCGGATGGGAAAGCCTTGAAAAAACAGTGCATTACATCCGCGAAAAATACCCCGAGCAATTCATTATTGCCGATGCCAAACGGGGCGATATTGGGAATACTTCAAACTTGTATGCCCGGGCTTTCTTCGACCATATGGACTTCGACGCGGTAACCGTTGCCCCCTACATGGGCGAAGATTCCGTCAAGCCGTTTATGACCTACCTGGATAAATGGGTCATTCTGCTGGCCTTAACTTCGAATAAAGGTGCTGCTGACTTTCAGTTTATTAAAAATGAAGAAACCGGTGATTTGTTGTTCGAATCGGTGCTGAAAACTTCGCAACAGTGGGGAACCGCCGATAACATGATGTTTGTGGTAGGGGCAACCAAAGCCGAAAAACTGGAAGAAATCAGGGAGATTGTTCCCGATCATTTTTTGCTGGTGCCGGGTGTCGGTGCGCAAGGCGGTAGTCTGGAAGAAGTGGCGAAATACGGCATGAACGATCAATGCGGACTGCTGGTAAACTCGTCGCGGGCAATTATTTATGCCTCGTCTGACACTGATTTTGCCGAAAAAGCACGCGAAGCGGCCCTGGATGTTCAGGTTGACATGGAAGAACTGCTGCTGGAAGCCGACTTATTGTAAAGGCATATTATCAACGATTTCAGGCCCGGGGTTTTGTTCGAACGCCGGGCTTTTTGTTTCAGAATATCAAGCTCATGAATGCATATTTCAGAAACAAGCCCAATAAACTGTACAGAAGCGCTTCGTTCAGCCGGTGTTTCAACATGCCGGCAGCCAGCAAAATAACCGGGGAGGAGAGTGGCAGCAGGTTGAACACGAAAATGGCAATATTCCCGTATTTCCTGATTTCCGCTTCTGCTTTGTTGTAACGGCGGCGCCCGATCAGTCGGTTGATAATCCGCTTGCTGAAAAAACGTCCGATCAGGTAGTCGATCATTTGCGCCCCGATAGCTGTACCGATGGCCACGATATTCAGGAGGTAAATATTCAGGTTGGTATGCAGGTAATAGACAAACGCCAACTCGACCGGCATGACCAGGAAAAACAGGTAACCCGAAAAGTTGACAATCGCGAAGGAACTGATACTTTCTGCGGTGCCGTAATAAATATCTTTTCCAATCGTCATCGATGCAATAACGATGGCAAGTATAAACAGGATAATCAGAGGAATTGCTTGTTTAAATTTAATTCGGCGGTGCATAGCGAAAGACTTTGGTTTTAATAAATTTAAACGCTTTTACCGGAAAACAAACCGATTGCCTGAAATATTTTTCTTTTCCCGCAGGCGTTTTTATGAAGCGTGCAGGCAAAGGGAACCGGCGGGTGCCTGGTGTCGCGGTTTCAGAACTGCGATGCAGTGTTTCGTCTAACCACCCGAGGATTTTTGAAAACATATTGGGTGGGTGAAGGATTGACGGTCAAAGCAGTAATGTCGTGCTGAACTTGTTTCAACATCTGCTTCAAGTTGTTGAATCTGCGGTTAGCGATAAAAATTCTGAAATGAATCGTCGTGATGAGTGGATTTGAAGGTTTGGCGTTGTTTGTTGTTTCCCCAAAAATAATTGATCATCCCTGGTTGTCGTATCTTGCCCGTTATTTTGACGTATGTCCACCCCCTGAGCGTTAAACAATTTGCTGAACTTTGTATGGTCAAAGTCACCCAAACGGATGGCACGACGGTGGAGCAGCAACCATTGCAAAAAACGGGCAGAACCGAAAAGCCATACGAGTAGGAATACAAAAAATGATGGTTATGGCAAACAACAGTGTTTCTTTACACCGGGTTTTTAAAACATCACCCGAAAAGGTGTACCGGGCGTTTACCGATCCTTTGGCGATCGCTTCGTGGTTACCGCCGTATGGTTTTCTTTGCAGTGTACATGAAATGAATGTCCGGGAAGGCGGTTCTTACCGCATGTCGTTTCAAAATTTCTCGACAGGTAACAGCCACTCATTCGGTGGAAAATATGTTGAAATCAAGCCAAATGAATTTTTGAAATACACCGATCGGTTTGAAGACCCGAACCTGCCGGGTGAAATGATGACCACGGTCTGGATCCGAAAAGTTTCTGTCGGCACGGATATAAAGATCACACAAGAAGGAATCCCCGCTGTTATTCCTGCAGAGATGTGCTACCTGGGATGGCAGGAATCGCTGGATAAGCTGATGAGGTTGGTGGAACCTGAAATACCGGATGCGTAATTGCTATTTTGCCTTTTGGGCAGGTGCCACTTAAAAAAGTCTTCCTGATAGTTGCCGGAAGGCTTTTTTTGTGAATTTTCTTATCGATGACCTTTTAAACAAAGTAAATCCGGCCTTTTAAACAAAGTTGGCTCTTTGAACTCCTGGTACATTTGTTTCGTCAACACAATTAAAACGTTATTACAATGGAACAAAACAATTATCAGGGAGCGTTGCAAAAAGCATTAGGCAGTGGCTTTAACGCACAATCAACCGCAAGCGAGGTGATCAGGGGAATTTGCCTCGAAGGAAAAACGGCCATCGTAACCGGGGGAAATACCGGTATTGGTTTGGAGACAACCAAAATACTGGCATCTGCCGGAGCAGTGGTTATTGTTCCTGCAAGAGATACCGACAAGGCAGAACGTAATTTGCAGGACATTCCAAATGTAGAAATTGAACCAATGGATCTGATGAATCCGGATTCAATCGATGCCTTTGCGAATAATTTTCTGAGTTCAGGCCGGTCCCTTCACCTGCTAATCAACAATGCCGGGATTATGTGGGTTCCCTTGCGCAGGGATAAGCGCGGAATTGAGTCGCAACTGGCGACAAACTATCTGGCGCAATTTCAGCTTACAGCCAGACTTTGGCCGGCACTAAAAAAAGCCGGGGGAGCAAGGGTTATTAACGTTTCCTCCCAGGGCCATCAATTCTCTCCCTTCAACTTTGACGACCCTAATTTTATAAAACGGGAATATGAAACACTTGCGGCTTACGGGCAATCCAAAACTGCTGTAAACCTGTTTTCCCTTGAATTGGACGCTCGTGCAAGATCCGGCCATATCAGGTCTTATGCTGTGCATCCGGGTTCGATACACGGTACGGAACTTGGGAGGGAGGCTTCATTGGAACTGTTTCAACAAATGGGATTTTGTGACGAAAAAGGAAATATTAAACCGGAAGTTATTGCATCGTTAAAAACAATTCCACAGGGTGCAGCAACAACGGTTTGGGCCGCTACTAGCCCTTTGCTTCATAAGATTGGCGGCGTATATTGCGAAGACGGGGATGTGGCTGAGTTGGCCCGGGAACAAGTCATTTCGGCCGGAGTGAAACCCTATTCCCTGGATGAAGCTAATGCCCAAAAATTATGGACATTGAGCGAAAAACTGACCGGCGTCACATTCGATATTCAGAAACCATAAACGACACCTGAATGATTAGTGCTATTTTTGTTTTGTCGGCTTCTAATTTATACATGTGAAATGGAGTATAAGGCAAAATATATTACCGAAGACATCAAGTTATCCTCTTACGAGGATAACTTCTTCAAGTCCGATATGATGTTTGACCACCACATGCTTGTCTGGTTCATCTCCGGTGAAACGAAAATTGTGCAGGCTGATGCGACCTGTTATTTTAAAACAGGAGATCTGTTTTTAATTCCTAGAAACCAGCTGGCCACCATCATCAACTACCCTAAAAACGGGCAGCCTCATAAAACAGTTGTCATGCACCTCTCTACAGCAAGGCTGAGAGCATATTACTCTAAATTAAATATCAGCCGAATTCCTGCCGATTCGCCCCGAATACTGTCTTTCAACAATCATCCGCTGTTGCAAAGCTGCCTGTCTTCGTTGATACCGTATTTTGACATGGATGATCTCCCGGAAGAAATTGCTTCGTTAAAAATAACCGAGGCGATCAGTATACTCAGAAGTATTGATCCAAAAATAGACCAGGTATTGGCAAATTTTGAAGAACCTGGTAAGGTTGATATCGTTAGCTTTATGGAAAAGAATTTCCTGCATAATCTTCCTCTCGAAAAGTTTGGCTACCTGACAGGGCGAAGTTTAACGACTTTTAAGAGGGACTTTAAAAAAGCGTTCAACAATACCCCGCAAAGATGGCTCACGCAAAAACGGCTTGAACTGGCGCATTACCTGTTAACGCAAAGTAAGGCGAAACCAATAGACGTATGTTATGAAGCCGGGTTTGAAAACCTGTCGCATTTTTCTTTTGCATTTAAAAAACAGTTTGGTTATTCGCCAACACAATTGTTAAAATAAATTCCTGCGGTTTTTCGTCCCAGGTATAATCCTTATCATTTTAGCGGGCAGGCTGATCATATTTTTTGTAATTTTAAGAAGCGGATAAATCACCTGCCTATGAATGAGGACTTTTTACACTTTGTTTGGAAACACCGTCTGTTTGATCCTGCCGGAATGCAAACAACAAACGGGGTTCCGGTTAAGGTGCTGGCCACCGGGATGCTGAATACCGATGCCGGGCCTGATTTTTTCAATGCCCGTATTCAGCTTGACGACACGGTTTGGGCCGGAAATATTGAAATTCACCAAAAAGCATCGGATTGGTACCGGCATAAACATGAGTTGGATGCTGCCTACGATAATGTGATCCTGCATGTGGTTTGCGCGGATGATCAGATCGTGAAAAATTCGAAAGGTCAGCCGGTGATGAACCTGGTATTGCCGTATCACAAACAGCTTGAAAGCAATTATTCAGACCTGCTCCGGTCTAAAGGCTGGATTGCCTGCGCTGACCGCTTTCACCGGATGGACGAAATGACGATGCAAATCTGGTATCATTCGCTGATGGTAGAACGCCTTCAGCAAAAAACAGCAGAGATCATACAACGTTTGGCGCAAAACAAAAACGACTGGAATGAGACATTTTACCAGTTTTTAGCCCGGAATTTTGGTTTCAAAACCAACAGTCTGCCGTTTGAACTGTTGGCGAAGGCTGTTCCCCTGCACGTGCTGGCGAAACACAAGAATGACCTGTTCCAGATCGAATCGCTGTTGTTTGGAACATCCGGTTTGCTGAATGAAGAGCTGATCGGGGATGATTATTTTCTGGCCTTGCGAAATGAATATGCACATTTATACAAAAAATACAAGCTGAAACCGGTGGAAGGCCACCTGTGGAAGTTTTTGCGTTTACGCCCGGTGAATTTTCCGACCATCCGGATTGCCCAGTTTGCCCGGCTGATCCATCAGTCCTCGTCCTTGTTCTCGAAACTGATGGAATTATCCGATCTGAGCGAAATCAAAAAGTTGTTTATGGTACAGGCATCGGATTACTGGGTTACGCACTACCGTTTTAATAAAGCTTCGGCAACGAGGGTAAAACTGCTGGGCGATTCGTCCTTTTACAACATTGTGACCAATACCCTGGTGCCTTTTTTGTTTGTTTACGGCGATCATCACAACAGGCAGGATTTGAAAGATTTATCTCTTGAATACCTGGAGCAGCTTCCTGCCGAACACAATTCAATTGTCGCGAATTGGGTAAAAACCGGGGCCAGGGTGCATTCGGCCTTTGATACGCAGGCATTGATCCAACTGAAAAACAATTACTGCAACCATAAAAATTGTCTACATTGTACCGTCGGGACCAAACTTATCAGCACAGGCGACCGGGAGGTGGAGAAGACAACAAGCCAAGGGTGAGGTGAAAAGAAAATAGACGGATAAAAACTTGACATCCAAAGAATTTTAATTATTTTTGCGCAGATTTTTGAGTATTTAATTTTAAGCCGTTGTTATTGAAGGCGATGCTGCGGCTTAAACATTGTATCACCATTTAAAAGTAAAACGTATGTATTTGACTTCTGAAAAGAAAACAGAGTTTTTTGAAAAATTTGGTAAAAATGCAACTGACACTGGTTCGGCTGAAGGTCAGATTGCCTTGTTTTCTTACCGCATTGCTCACCTGACTGAGCACCTGAAGAAAAACAAAAAAGATTTCAGCACGCAACGCGCATTGGTCAGCCTGGTCGGTAAACGTCGTAGTTTGCTGGATTACCTCGCTAAAAAAGATATTGAAAGATATCGGAATATCATAAAAGAACTCGGTTTACGCCGCTAAAATTATTCATAATAAAAGGCAATAAATTTATTGCCTTTTATTATTTTTGAAATCCCCACCACGGATTATACAGTACGTATTGTTAAATTATTTAGTTCAAATTTATTTATGAGTCAAGCAATTATTAAGACAATTGACCTTGGAGACGGACGGACAATCAGTATAGAAACCGGTCGTCTGGCTCGACAAGCTGACGGGGCAGTTGTTGTAAAAATGGGTGATACCATGTTGCTGGCAACTGTTGTATCAGCCAAAGAAGCCAAAGAGGATGTTGATTTTATGCCGGTCTCTGTGGATTATCGTGAAAAATTCTCCGCAGCAGGTCGTTTCCCTGGTGGGTTTCTGAAACGTGAAGCTCGTCCGAGCGACGATGAAATTCTGATCGCACGTTTAGTTGACCGTGCTTTACGTCCGTTGTTTCCGGCCGATTACCATGCCGAAACAGCCGTGATGATTACCCTGATCTCTGTTGATGAAAATGTGATGCCTGATGCTCTCGCGGGACTGGCTGCTTCTGCTGCCATTGCCGTTTCGGATGTTCCGTTTGAATGCCCGATTTCGGAAGTCCGTGTAGGCCGGATCAATGGTGAATTTGTTGTTAATCCAAGCGCCGCACAACTGAAAGAATCGGATATCGACATCATGGTTGGCGCTTCCTACGATAACATCATGATGGTAGAAGGCGAAATGGACGAAGTATCGGAAGAAGATATGCTCGAAGCCATAAAAGTAGCACACCAGGCCATTCGTATTCATTGTAAAGTTCAGGAAGAACTGGCTGCCGAAGCAGGCAAACCAAAACGTGAATACTGCCACGAGGTGAACGATGAGGCGTTGCGCGAAAAAGTACATGCCGATTTGTATGAAAAATGTTACGGAATTGCCACACAGCGCATTGCCGACAAGCAACTTCGTATGGCGTCGTTCAGCGGGCTGGTTGACGAGTATATTGTTGCTTACCAGGAGGCAAATGCCGAAAATACGGAGATTAACCTGGAGCAACATGTGAAGCTCATCAAAAAATATTACCACGATGTGGAAAAAGAAGCCATGCGCCGCATGATTCTGGACGAAGGAATTCGTCTCGACGGTCGTACAACCACTCAAATTCGTCCAATCTGGGGCGAGGTGGATTACCTGCCGGGTTCTCATGGTTCATCAATCTTTACGCGGGGCGAAACCCAGTCGCTTTCGTCGGTGACATTGGGAACCAAAATGGATGAAAAGATTATCGATGGCGTTACCGTACAGGGGACCGAAAAGTTCCTGTTACACTACAACTTTCCTCCCTTCTGCGTTGGCGAGGCAAAAACGCCGCGTGGCTTAAGCCGTCGTGAAATTGGTCACGGAAACCTGGCTTACCGCGCCCTGAAACGCATGATCCCGGAAGATTTTCCGTACGTGGTGCGTATTGTTTCAGACATCCTTGAATCAAACGGTTCATCCTCGATGGCTACGGTTTGCGCCGGTACCATGGCGATGCTCGATTCGGGACTGAAAATGAAAAGGCCGGTTTCGGGTATTGCGATGGGTCTGATCACCGACGAGAACAAAAAATTCGCGATCCTTTCAGATATTCTAGGCGACGAAGATCACCTGGGCGATATGGACTTTAAAGTAACCGGTACCGAAAAAGGGATTACGGCTACGCAGATGGATATTAAAGTTGACGGACTTTCTTACGAGGTGATGTCGCAGGCCCTGCTGCAAGCCAAACAAGGCCGTGAACACATTCTGGGTAAAATACTGGAAGTCATTTCAGAACCACGTCCTGAATTTAAACCGAATGTACCGCGCGTAGAAACGGTCCAAATCCCGAAAGACATGATTGGCCCGATTATCGGACCTGGCGGTAAAAACATCCAGAAGTTGCAGGAAGAAACCAAAACAACCATTGTGATCGAAGAAAAAGACGACTTTGGTTATGTCGAAATCTCCGGCTTAAATAAAGAAGCGCTCGATGCGGCAAAAGAACGGATTAAGCGGATCATTGCCCTTCCTGAAAAAGGTGAAATCTACAAAGGCAAGGTGAAGTCGATCACCACCTTTGGCGCGTTCATCGAGATTCTTCCCGGAAAAGAGGGACTGCTGCACGTTTCTGAAGTCGCCTGGGAACGAATCCAAAATACCGAAGACGTATTGAAAGTAGGCGAGGAAGTTGAAGTGAAACTGCTCGATATCGATCGTGACAATAAACTGAGGCTTTCGCGCAAAGCGCTTCTTCCGAAACCTGAAGGTTATGTAGAACGTCCGGAACGTGAAAACCGTCCTCCCAGAAGAGATGACGGCGATCGTCGCGATAACCGCGACCGGCGTGATAACCGTAACAGAAGATAATAAGTGTCATGCTTAGATATAAAATGCCCGTTAATCGGGCATTTTTTTTACTTTTGACTTTTTAGTATTTACAACATGAGCAGCTGGTATAGCCAATTTGAACAGGAACTTCTTTCCGGTTTGGAACAGATCAAAAGCCGGGATCTGCGGTTTTTCAGGGTGGAGGAATTTTTGCGGAACGCCAGGCGGGTTGATGAGTTTTCTGACTCGTGCCGGGATTGTCATACCCTTCAGTATGACATTGAAAAACAGAAGAACACGGTGGCCGGCGCGATTCGCGTTCCGGGAAAAGAACGGCGCGCCTATGATCGCTTGCAGTCGCGATTGAACAGCCACATGAGGAACGTTCACGGGTTTTATCCGCCGTTTTATTTTACGTACCTGCACTCCTTTCTGTGGACCCTGGCGCTGGGAGTCATTTCGCTGCTTGTCAGTTTGCTTTTCCCCGGGGCCGACATCTTTGCTTTTCTTGCGCCTGCCTTCGCGGTTGGAGTAGTAACCGGTCAGCTTGTTGGCGGGAAGAAAGACCGAAAAATACGCTCAACCAACAAACTCTTGTAATGTTCTGCGAAAAAGGAGACGGATAATGATGTGTAAAAAACTGAAAATTTAATTATCCGGAAATGAAAGATTTATGCTATCTCATGGTATTTTTATTGATGATTTCGTGTATTGATCAAACAGTGAAATATCCTGTAACAAAGAAACTTGCGGTAACCGATCGTTACTTTGACACCGAGGTTGAAGACCCTTACCGCTGGCTGGAAAACGACACCTCGGCCGAAACGGCTGCCTGGGTGGAGGAGCAAAATGCCGTCACCTTTGCCTACTTAAATCAGCTTCCGAACCGGGAAGCAATCAGGCAAAAACTGACTGATTTGCTGGATTATCCCAAATACGGTGTTCCATCAAAAAAAGCAGGCAGGTATTTCTTCTATAAAAATGATGGTTTACAAAACCAAAGCGTGCTGTATGTGACGGACTCGCTTGACGGTGAACCGCAGGTTGCGCTCGATCCGAATACCCTGTCGGACGACGGAACGATTGCCGTTTCGGGTGTCGAAATTTCGGACGACGGGAAATACCTGGTCTATAAAATTGCCCGCAGCGGTTCCGACTGGAACGAGATTTTCGTAAAAAACATGGAAACCGGGACACTGCTCGATGATCACATCGTTTGGGTGAAATTTTCCGGTATCAGCTGGTACGATGAAGGCTTTTTTTACAGCGCTTATGATCAGCCCGCTGAAGGAGGAAAACTGTCACAGGCTAATGAATACCAGAAGGTATATTACCATAAACTTGGCACGCCGCAGGCCGCCGATCTCCTGATGATGGAAGACCGTGAACGGCCCCAGCGGATGTTTGGCGCAGGAGTCACGGACGATAAACGGTTTTTGGTTGTAACGATCAGTGAATCAACCAGCGGGAATGCTTTGTCGGTGAAAGACCTGAACAAAAAAAACGCCGGATTTGTGCCGGTGATGGAAAGTTTCGACTATGAGTTTAATGTCGTTGACAACCTTGGCGACGACTTGTACATCCTGACAAACTATCAGGCCCCGAAATACCGGTTGATCAAAGTAAACATTGCTGAGCCGGAGGAAAAATACTGGCAGGAGATTATTCCGGAAAAGGAAAATGTGTTGGAATCGGTCGATTTTGCAGCGGGTAGACTGATCGTTAAGTATATGAAAGATGCCCGAAGCGAGCTGGAGGTTTATCATTATGCAGGTGATTTTGATTACGCGATTGAGTTGCCGGGAATCGGGAGCGTTGAATCTTTTTCCGGTAAGAAAGACGAACAGATCGCATTTTACAGTTACCAGTCGTTCAATACGCCGGGCGAGATTTATCAGTACGATTTCGTGAAAAAGCAAAGCCGCTTGCACTACCGGCCCGAAGTCAGGTTTAACCCCGATGATTACCTGGTGAAACAGGCATTTTATCCTTCGAAAGACGGGACGAAGGTTCCTGTGTTCATTGTTCACAAAAAAGGCATGAGGATGGACGGGAACAACCCCGCTTTGTTGTATGGCTACGGCGGTTTCAATGTCAGCCTGACTCCGTCATTTTCGTCCACACGCATGGTATTTCTCGAAAGCGGAGGCGTATTGGCCGTGGCAAATTTGCGCGGAGGAGGCGAATATGGTGAAGAATGGCATAAAGCCGGGACCAAACTTCAGAAACAAAATGTGTTCGACGACTTTATAGCCGCTGCCGAATACCTCGTTCATTCAAATTACACCAATAGCAATAAACTGGCTGTCATGGGCGGATCGAACGGCGGATTGCTGGTGGGGGCAGTGGTCAATCAACGGCCGGATTTGTTCAAGGTAGCCTTGCCTGCCGTTGGGGTGATGGATATGTTGCGCTTTCATCAGTTTACCATTGGCTGGGCCTGGGCCGGAGATTACGGCACCAGCGACGACAGTCGGGAAATGTTTGAATACCTGCATGGCTATTCACCCTATCACAGCTTGCAGAAAGGAGTGGAATACCCGGCAGTACTGGTCACGACGGCTGATCACGACGACCGGGTAGTGCCGGCGCATTCATTTAAATATGCTGCCCGGTTGCAGGAGTATCAGGCCGGTAAGTTACCTGTTTTGATCCGTATTGACACCAAAGCCGGTCATGGCGCCGGAAAACCGACCGCGAAAGTGATCGATGAGTACACCGATGTCTGGTCGTTTATGTTTTACCACTTGGGGGTAAAAATGTAAGTCTTGCTGCAGGGATCCGTTTGAAATATTGTATTTTTATATCCCGGATGAAACAGACGTCCGGGATTTTTTTATTTATGAAGATCAATTACTTAGTCATAGAGGGAAATATCGGTTCGGGAAAGACCTCGTTGGCAAATAAGATTGCCGAAGATTTTGGCGCCCGTACCATCCTCGAGGGATTTGACGACAATCCCTTTCTGCCCCGTTTTTACCAGGATCAGGATAAATACGCATTTCCGCTCGAAATGTCGTTTTTAGCCGATCGGTACAACCAGTTAAGTAAAAATATTCCGGAGTTTGATTTATTCAGCAGCTTTCTGGTGTCTGATTATTACTTTATGAAGTCCTTGATTTTCGCGCAGAACACCTTGTCGGACGACGAGTATCAATTATATAATCGTTTTTTCAAAATAATATACGACAAGATACCAAAACCTGATTTATACGTGTACCTGCACCTGAACGTCGAAAATTTGTTGCGGAATATCCGGAAGCGGGGACGAGTTTATGAGCAGAATATTGATGCTGAGTATCTTAATAAGATCAGTGCAGGGTATTTTAGTTTCTTCAGGCAGCAATTGGATTTTCCGGTTTTGCTGATTGACACCAATAATATCGATTTTGTGGACCATCCGGATGATTATAAACGACTGATTGGTACTATTTTTGATAAGGGGTATCGACCCGGAATAAATCGTGTTTTATTGGATTAAAAAAGCATTGTTGCCTCTTTTAAATCATTAAAACATTGCTATTTTTGTAAATATTAATGGGTTAATTACGAAATCAATATTTTAACACTGTCAAAATGAAAAGATTAAACTTTAAACCTCTTGCCTCGATTGTGCTGGCAGCTTTAGTCCTTTCCGGCTGCTCTGCTCTGAAAAAAATGAAGAAGAATGCTGATCAGATTAACTTCCAGGTGACTCCTGAAGTTCTTGAAACACATGGTGGTGACGTGGATGTTGCTATTGACGGGCGTTTCCCTGAATCCTATTTCAATAGAAAAGTAACGCTTGTTGCTACTCCGGTATTAAAATACGACGGTGGAGAAACTGCTTTTAAACCGGTTACTTTGCAGGGAGAAAAAGTAGATGCAAACAACAAAGTAATCAGTTACAGCGGCGGTAGTTTTGCCTATAAAGATGCAGTTGACTACACGGATAACATGCGTCTGTCGGATCTCGAACTGAGGATTACTGCTTCGAAAGGAGTAAAAAGCCTTGATTTTGAGCCGATTAAACTGGCCGATGGCGTTATTGCTACGTCAACGATGGTGGTAAACTTCCCTTCTCCGATTATTGGCGTTCAGCGCGAGAAAAACACGACCGGAATTTACGATCCAAACATCGATAAGTTCCAGCGTATTGTTCCTGATTCGTACACCGCTGATATTCACTACCTGATCAACAGCGCTGTTCTTCGTAATACAGAGTTAACGGCTGAAGACATTGTCAAGCTGAGAGAATATACAAAAGACGCTTTCAGCGCCGAACGTAAAGATCTGAAAGGCGTTGAAGTTTCGGCTTATGCCTCTCCTGATGGTGCGCTCGATCTGAACACCAGATTGTCGGAAAATCGTGAAGGAACTTCAAGTAAATACGTGAAAGATCAGCTGAAAAAAGATAAAATTGAAGCTGAACTGAAAACAAAATTCACTCCTGAAGACTGGGATGGATTTAAAGAACTGATGGAAAAATCAAACATTCAGGACAAAGAACTGATCCTGCGCGTACTTTCCATGTATTCTGATCCTGAAGTTCGCGAGCGCGAAATTAAAAACCTGTCTCAGGCATTTACATCAGTCGCTGATGAAATTCTTCCCCAATTGCGTCGTGCCAAAATTACAGCAAGCGTTGACCTGATTGGTAAAACGGACGAAGAGATTGCTGCTTTGGCAGATTCAGATCCTGCTTCATTGAACCCGGCAGAACTGTTGTATGCAGCTACGTTGACTACCGACAAAAACAAACAACTGGCCATCTACAACTCGTTCATTAAAGTTTATCCAAATGACTGGAGAGGTCCGAACAATGCCGGTATGGTATTGGCTCAGCAAATGAAATATACGGATGCCAAGCCATTGTTTGAAAAAGCTGAAAAATTGAAAAACGACGAACCAATCATCAAGAATAACTTAGGTGTTATTGCCTTGGTTGAAGGCGACCTTGCAAAAGCAGAACAACTGTTTGGAGCCGCTTCGGGCGCAGGAAGTGAAGTAAACTACAACCTGGGTATTGTTGCCATCAAAAAAGGCGAATACGACAAAGCCGTAAAACTGTTGGGCGACTCTGATTCACCCAATGCAGGTTTGGCTAAAATTTTGGCCGGCGATAACAACGGCGCATTGAAGTCGTTGGAAAGCTGCACCTGGGAAAACTGCTTCGTTTCAGAATATTTAAAAGCCGTTGTAGGCGCACGTACAGCAAAAGAAAACCTGATGTACGAAAGCCTGGAAGCAGCAGTTAAAATAAATCCTGAGCTGAAAGCTAAAATCGCTACAGACATGGAGTTTGCCAAATATTTCAACGAACCGAAATTTCAGGCTATTGTACGCTAGTTACGAACGCGAAAAGATAAAAAGAAAAGCGGCTTCATTTGAGGTCGCTTTTTTTGTACTGTCACTGTCTGTACCTGATTTTTTTGAACAAATCCCACAACACGATACCGGCGCTTACCGATACGTTAAATGAATGCTTGGTGCCGAATTGCGGGATTTCAATAGCGCCGTCGCACAGGTCGATCACGCTCTGCCGGACGCCTTTCACCTCATTGCCAAAAACCAGGGCCAGCTTGTCTGTTGGCAAGGGCATAAAATCAGGCAAAAGGATACTTTTATCGATCTGCTCGATCGCAAAAATGCGATAGCCGTTTTGCCGGAGTTGGCTAACTGAATCTTCGGTATGTTCGAAATAACTCCAGCGAACTGTTTTTTCCGCATCCAACGCTGTTTTATGTATTTCTTTGTTGGGAGGGGTAGCCGTGATGCCGCACAAATGAATTTCTTCAATCAGCAAGGCATCCGAAGTCCGGAAAAAAGATCCGATGTTGTTGCAACTCCTGACATTATCCAGGACCACGATGACCGGGATTTTTTCTGTTTGCCGGTATTGATCCGGTTCCAACCGGTTTAGTTCGTGTGTACGTAACTTGCGCATAGTTCTCTTTAGTTTACCAATCAACTGCTTTTCTGCGAAAAGGCATCGTCATACACCTGGCGCCGCCGCCGCCCCGTGCCAGTTCCGAACCGGCTATGGTGATCACACATTTCTTTTTGTCCGGGATTACGGCTGTCTGATCAAGTACGTCACGGGCCCTGATTACTTCAAATCCCTGTTTGGCGAGTTCTTCAATGGTGTTCACGTTCCGCTCGTAGCCAATGATCTGTCCGGGGGCAAATGCGAAAAAGTTGGCGCCGCTGTGCCATTGTTCGCGTTCCTGGGCCCACATGTCCTTACTGCCGCCACAAAAAACAGGCTTCAGATCCATTCCCAGTTTTTGCAGGGCTTTCGGCAGATTTCGTTCTTCCGATATTTTATTTACCTCGCCGTTATCAACCCGGATGTGTATGGTGTGAAAGCGGTTTGTCCCCAGGATGAGCGGGTCGTACACCATGCAGGTATCTTTATCCAGGAAGGTGAATACCATATCGAGGTGGATGAACGACTCGGGCATGTCGGGCAGTTCCTGTACCAGCACATGCCTGACTGATCCTTTTCGGGCCTTGATCGCTTCCAAAATGAAATCGATGCCCTGCGTGGTGGTCCGGGTACCGGTGCCAATGACCAGGATGTCCTCGCGGGCGACCTGAAAATCACCTCCTTCAATCGACAGATATTTCCCGGCCGCTAAATTTTCCGGTTTTTGGGGGTTCAGCGTCCTGGTCTTAAGCCCTGAGTGATGATGAAAGATATATTCCATAATCAGCGCTTCCCGGTCGCGTACCTTATTGGCCATCTTCCCGATAAGCACTTCGTTGCCAAAGGCCATCGATGCGTCGCGGGTAAACAGGAAATTGTGAAGCGGCCAGAGGCTGAACCGTTCCTGGCTGAGGTAACGCGTCAGGTTGTTCCGGTTGATAGGCACTCCCTGGATGAGTTGCCGGGCGAGTTCATTCGCGCTCAGCTCATATAAACCCGGGAAAATATCTTCCGCATTTTCCTGAAGGCAAATTTCGCGTAAAAGCCGCTCTTTTACAGGCTCGTCCTGTAAAATTACAGTCAGCAGGTCGGTAATTTCATAACACGGACTGACGGCTGACAAAACTCCTTTCAGCTGTTTGTATTCCTCGCGGGCTACCGACAAATTCAGAATATCGCTGTAAAGCGCGCGTTTGGCGGTCTCCGGAGTCATTTCTTCTACTTCGAGGCCCGGAGTGTGGATGATCACCCCTTCGAGTTCCCCAAACTCGGAGGTGAGATCGACGTTCATCTTTTCTTTCATATAGAACCCTTTTCAGAAATTTTAACAAAGATAATACTATGGATTGACAGATAATCTGATAAAAACTTCTTCATTTTGGTTTAATAACATATTATCTTCGTTCCCGGATTATGAAGTTGATTTTAATCGTCATATTTTTCAATCTGGTGCTCGTGTTCGGCGGATACACGCAGCAGAAGGATTCGTTACATTACCTCGAAGCCATCCGGGAGGACGGGGATACCTTACCGCATCATCAGTTGGAGCCCATCACGGTATATCCCCGAAATAAGTTTAAGTCGCGCAGGATGGAACAGCAATACTGGAAATTGGCCATGCGGGTAAAAAAGGTTTATCCGTATGCCCAAAAGGCGGCTGAAATCATGAAGCAATACGAGGCCGGCTTTCTGGCGACAAACGATCCGAAACAACGAAAAAAATTTGTGAAGCTGGCTGAAAAGCAATTGTTCGATGAATATGGCCCTCAACTGAAGAAACTGTCGGTATCGGAAGGACGGATACTGATTAAGCTGATTGACCGCGAAACAAAACGCACCTCGTACGAGCTGATTAAAGACCTGAAAGGAGGCGTTACGGCCTTTTTCTGGCAAGGAGTGGCCCGTTTGTTCGGGAACGATCTGAAGGCTGAATATGACCCGATTGTGGAGGACCGGCTGATCGAAGAAATTATCTTTTACATCGAAATTGGCGTGTTTTGATGAAACGGACCTTTATTGCCATACAAGTTGAACTGAATGCTGAATTCAGCAAACTGGTCTTTCAGATGAAAAAAGACTTGTCGGGAGAACAGATTCGCTGGGTACCGGAACAAAACCTTCATCTAACCCTGCGGTTTTTAGGCGATACCCCGGAGGAGGGATTGACCAGTGTTAAAGCTGTCTTGCAACAACTGTCGAAAACCGCCAAAGCATTTTCATTCCGGCTGCAGGGGATTTCATCATTCCGGCGTCACGGCTCCCCAAACATTATTTTTGCTGAGATTCATGAACGCAAGCCGCTATCTGCGCTGGTAAACCGTTTAAACGAACTTTTGGCTGGCGCCGGATTTTCTCCGGAGGGAAAGGCATTCAGGCCACACCTGACCCTGGCCCGGATAAAACAACTGAAAGATCGGGCTCATTTTGACCGGGTACTAAATCGGCCTGAGCGGCGGGAAAGTCAGGAGGTACAGGTGACGGAGATCATCTTTTACGAAAGCATTTTAAAGGCCACCGGACCGGTTTATGAACCCTTGGTGAAATTTCCGCTTAATTCATTTTAAACGTACCTCTTCAGGTTAAAATACACCTCCCCGGTTTTATACCAATAAACTGCTGCCGCTGTATTTGAGTTTTTCGGTGATTTCGTGCAGGATATTCCTGGCTTGCAGCAATTCGTTGAGCGATACAAGGATGGCCGGCCGGTTTTTAATGGCGCTTACAAAGTGCCTGAGGGCATTCTGCTCCGAGGTAAAAAGTTTTGTGTCATTTAGCGGCGCCAGCTGAAAGGAAATGACAGCGTCGTCCTTCCTGAAAATTTCGATCATTGATTGGTCCCCGGTAAATCGGCTCGAAAAAACCAGATGTCCCACCGTCCCGGAGTGAAAAGAAATCCGCAGGTCCAGGACAAACGAATGATCGTCGCTTTCCAGCATCAGCGCTTCGGTTTTTTTTGATCCGGTTTTGTCCTGATGGATCAAATAAAGGATCAGGTACACTAACTGGTCCTCGTAAGTTGTTCCGGGGCTGGCAGCCATACGGATATTTATCAGCAGGGGCGACAGGAGGTCGCCGTAAATATCCAGGCTTTCTGAAAGGAATATATAAGGGTTGAAGATCTGGATAACCGAACCGGCTTCATTCCCCAGACAAATCAGGTTTTTGATTTCAGGGATGGTGAGCCTGGGAAGAAAGCGGGTAAAAATGTGACTGCTTTTACGTATAGCGGCTCTCAGTAAGGGCAGGCCCGGAGACGGCGTTTCCAGGTAGATGGCATCAGAACCATTGATCAGTTCACCAGCCTGAGAAACAATCATTTTATCCGGAACCCCGAATACGGGAGCGGATATGCCCGTAAGCTTCAGTTCCCTGAATTTGTTGATCAACAGCGTTGACCGGGCCACGGAGTTTGCTTCCGAAAGTATACCTACTCTGATCATAGCTGCAAATTAGAAATAAAAAGCTATTCTAATATCCGGTAGCCGTGAGAACTTTTCAACCGCGTTTGTTGATAATGTATTTTTCCCCGGCTGCTACCCGAACGGCTTTTTAAACTATTTTTGTTAGAAATATAAAAAAGAAGATGGATTCCCGCGATACGTTGAGGCATAAGGGCATGCGAAAAAGATTGGTCGAAGGTCTTAAAATTAAAGGGATAAAAGACCAGAAAGTACTTGAGGCGATTGCCAAAGTGCCCCGTCATTTGTTTATGGACAGCAGTTTTATTCAGTTTGCCTATAAAGATCAGGCGTTTCCGATCGGGGCCGGTCAAACCATCTCTCAGCCTTATACTGTTGCTTTTCAAACCATGTTGTTACAGTTGGAAAAGAACGAAAAGGTACTCGAAGTCGGTACGGGTTCCGGTTATCAGGCTGCTGTTCTGGTAGAAATGGGCGTAAATGTGTATACTATTGAACGTCAGCGCGAGTTATACCTGAAAGTTCAGCAATTGTTACCGGAACTGGGTTATCATCCGAAATTCTTTTACGGAGACGGTTATAAGGGACTGCCAACTTACGGACCTTTTGATAAAATTATTGTGACAGCAGGGGCCCCGGTAATTCCCGATGAACTTTTGCAACAGCTCCGCATTGGCGGAAGGCTGGTAATTCCTTTAGGCCAGACTGACAAGCAAATCATGACGGTGATTACCCGGGTAGATGAAAAAGAATTTAAGAAGGAATCGCACGGAACATTTGTCTTTGTCCCTATGTTAAAGGGAACAGAAAAATAAACTTCAACATGATACAGATTCAGAAATTCACGTTTAATCCGATCCAGGAGAATACGTACATTTTATATGATGAAACCGGTGATTGCATCATTGTCGATGCGGGATGTTATTTCGATGATGAACGACTTGAACTGACAGGTTTTATTGAAAAAAATCATCTTAAACCCGTGATGTTGGTGAATACCCATTGCCACTTCGACCACATCCTGGGAATATCGTTCTGCCGTTCGAAATACCAGATCCCGTTTTTGGCGCATGCCGGCGACCTGTTTCTTGTTGAAAATGTTGTTTCGCAGGCAGCTTTGTTTGGAATGACGGTTGAGCCGGTTGACGCGCCTGACCGGTTTATTGATGAAGGCGATCGGGTACAGTTTGGGCATTCTCATCTGGAACTGATTCATGTGCCGGGACACGCACCTGGAAGCCTGGTGTTATATCAGCCGGAACAAAAGTTTCTGCTGGCCGGCGATGTACTTTTTTACGGAAGCATTGGCCGCACGGACTTGCCTCAGGGAAGCTTTGAGCAATTGGTCGGAAATATCAAATCAAAACTACTGGTTTTGCCCGAAGATGTGGTGGTTTACAGCGGTCACGGGCCGGAAACCGGCATCGGGTTTGAAAAATGGTCTAATCCGTTTTTGATGGACTAAAAAAGGCTCGGGGGATGTTTGCAACTCAAGGATAGTAAAAATCATTTTTTATCCCTGAACTTCATTCTAATATTGGATAAAATTAAAGACATAATATTCATACGCATGGGAAGTGATAAGTTTGCGGCCAGACACATCGGCCCCCGGGAACAGGATATCCGGGAAATGCTCGAAAAGATTGGCGTTTCATCATTGGATGAGTTGATTAATCAGACTGTTCCGGAAAACATCCGGCTGGAAAAACCGTTGCAATTGGAAGACGGGCTCACCGAACGGCAATATTACCGCAAGATTTTAGCTTTGGCTAAAAAAAACAAGGTGTTCAATACGTACATTGGCATGGGGTATTACGATACCATTACACCGGCTGTTATCCTGCGTAATGTGTTGGAAAATCCGGTTTGGTATACTTCTTATACGCCTTACCAGGCCGAAATTTCACAAGGCCGTCTGGAGGTATTGCTGAACTACCAGACCATGATCTGCGAACTGACGGCGATGGAACTGGCCAACGCCTCCCTGCTCGACGAAGCAACAGCAGGGGCCGAGGCGATGATCATGATGTATAATGCCCGCTCACGCGATCAGGTGAAGGCCGGAGCCAATGTGGTATTGGTCGATCAGTCTGTTTGGCCGCATACGCTTGATGTCTTGAAAACCCGCGCAGTTCCTTTAGATATCGAGTTGAAGGTGACGGATGCCGCTGACTTTCGTTTCGACGACGGCGTTATCGGGACTATTGTCCAATACCCGAATGCCAACGGCGAGATCGTGTCATATGCCGGATTGGTTGAAAAAGCCCATGCCCATGATGTTAAAGTGGCCGTTGCTGCTGATTTGCTCAGCCTGGCGATTCTGACTCCTCCCGGAGAGTGGGGGGCCGACATTGTTTTTGGCAGTTCGCAGCGATTTGGCGTTCCCATGGGATATGGCGGTCCTCACGCGGCGTTTTTTGCCGCAAAAGATACCTATAAACGCAATATGCCGGGCCGCATCATCGGAGTGTCGAAAGATCATCACGGAAACCGGGCCTTACGGATGGCCTTGCAAACCCGCGAGCAACATATTAAACGCGAACGGGCTACCTCAAATATCTGTACAGCCCAGGCCTTACTGGCAACAATGGCAGGTTTCTACGGCGTTTATCACGGTCCTGAAGGCATCAGGCAGATTGCCGAACGTATTCACCGGATAGCCGTATTGCTCGAAAAAGAAATTACGGCGTTAGGTTATAAACAACTCAACGCGAATTTCTTTGATACCATCCGTTTTGCCTTGCCAAAGTATGTGAAACGCGAAGATATTGAATGGTTATCGCTCGAACTGGAGATGAACTTCCGTTATTTTGAAAATGGGGAAGTTGGATTAAGCATTGATGAAACCACAAACCTCGATGATATTAACTGGATTATTGAGGTGTTTGCCAAGGCGGCCAATAAACTTTTGTATTCGAAAATAAACGTGTACCCCGATCAGTCGAAAATAAGCGCTGCCAATCAACGTAACAGCAAATACTTGCAACAGGAGGTATTCAATAAGTACCGTTCCGAAACCGAGATGCTGCGATATATTAAAAAACTGGAACACCGGGATATTTCGCTGACCCATTCCATGATCCCGCTGGGTTCGTGTACCATGAAGCTGAATGCAGCTACTGAGATGCTGCCGTTGAGTTGGATTGAATTTGGGGGAATGCACCCTTTTGTGCCTAAAAACCAGGCGCGCGGTTACCAGGAAATGATGGAAGAATTGCGTCGTGACCTGGCCGAAATTACCGGATTTGCCGACGTGAGCTTACAACCGAATTCAGGCGCTGCCGGCGAATATGCCGGCTTGATGGTGATCCGCGCTTATCACCTGAGCCGCGGGGAAGATCAGCGTACGGTGGTTTTAATTCCGGCTTCAGCTCACGGAACAAACCCGGCAAGCGCCGTGATGGCCGGTATGGATGTAGTGGTTGTTCCCTGCGATGATAAAGGGAATGTGGATGTGGAAGCTCTTCGTCAGAAGGCTGCGGAACATAAAAATACCTTGTCGTCGTTCATGGTCACTTATCCTTCCACCCACGGTGTGTTCGAGTCATCCATCATCGAAATGTGCGACATTATCCACCGTAACGGCGGACAGGTATACATGGACGGCGCCAATATGAATGCCCAGGTGGGATTGACCAACCCGAAACGGATTGGGGCCGACGTTTGCCACCTCAACCTGCATAAAACATTTGCCATTCCGCATGGAGGAGGCGGTCCGGGTGTCGGGCCGATCGCTGTGGCCGAACACCTGGTAGAATTTTTGCCCTCCCATGCCGTGATGAATAATGGTCATATCGGGATTACAGCGGTCTCGGCAGCCCCTTGGGGAAGCGCTTCCGTTTTGCCGATCACTTACGGTTATATCAAAATGCTGGGTGCCGACGGCTTAAAGCGGGCGACTGAAATTGCCATTCTGAATGCGAATTACATTGCCGAGTCGTTAAAAGAAACCTACGGGATTGTTTATACCGGCGAAAAAGGACGTGTTGCTCACGAAATGATTCTGGAATGCCGTCATTTCAAGGCAGAATCGGGGATTACCGAGGCAGATATTGCCAAACGCCTGATGGATTACGGATTTCATGCGCCAACTTTGTCGTTCCCGGTTCACGGGACCTTAATGGTTGAGCCCACCGAAAGTGAAGCAAAGGAAGAACTGGACCGTTTCATTGAGGCGCTGAGTTCGATTTATCAGGAGATTCAGGATGTGATTGCCGGAAAGCTCGATAAAACGGATAACCCGCTAAAAAATGCTCCCCATACCGCCGAAACGGTTACTTCGGATTATTGGGGCCATGCATACAGCAGACAGCAGGCCGCTTTCCCGCTTGCGTGGTTAAAAGAAAATAAATTTTGGCCACCAGTAGGCCGTGTTGATGACGCTTTTGGTGACCGGAACCTGGTTTGTACCTGTGCTCCAACAGAGAGTTATCAATAAATAGCTATTTTGTGAATGCCTTTTTGTAACTTTGGATAAGTTTTAGACAATATGATTACTTATCCGATTGCGAAAATTAACATTGGGTTGCAAATCACAGAGAAACGCCCGGATGGTTTCCACAACCTGGAAACCATCTTCTACCCGGTACAAATGCAGGATGCCCTGGAAGTTGTACCGGCTGATGATTTTAAGTTGGAGATGAGCGGGCTGGAGTTGCAAGGCGATCCGATGGAAAACCTGGTGGTGAAGGCTTACAACTTATTGAAAACGGATTATCCGATTCCGGCGGTTCATATTCATCTGCATAAAAATATTCCGACGGGGGCAGGCTTAGGTGGCGGTTCGTCCGATGCGGCCAGTATGCTTGTTTTGTTGAATAAACTGTTTAATCTCGAAATCCCCGATGAGAAGCTGATGAACTATGCCTTGCAACTGGGCAGTGATTGTCCGTTTTTTATTCATGGAAAACCGGTTTATGCCACCGGCCGGGGTGAAATCATGAACGACATCCGCATAATGCTCCGGGAATATTACCTGATTATTGTCAAACCTCCCATTCATATTTCCACGGCCGAAGCTTATCAGAATATCGTTCCGCAAAGGCCTCGTCTTTCGTTAAAAGGATTAATCGGTTTCTCGGTAAACAAGTGGAAAGGAAATATCCTGAACCAGTTTGAACGCTATGTCTTTCAGCTTCATCCCGAGGTCGGGCAGATCAAACAAAAATTGTACGATCAGGGGGCGGCATTTGCATTGATGTCGGGTAGCGGTTCTGCGGTTTACGGGCTTTTCAGAACTGAGAAAAGAGGTATCGAAAGCCTTTTTCCGGATGATTATCAGGTATTCCGGCTGCGTCTTTAAGATTTCCTTAAGATAAGTTTTGCAAACTTTAACAGGCTTGCTTGTAACGATTTTTGTTTTTGGTAGTCTATACTATCGAAAACAAATAGAAACAAAAACAAGTAAGTCTTAAAGTTATGAAAACACATGTGAACAAAATTGCGTTTATTTTGGCAATCGCGGTTGTTGGTTTAACCGGCATCAATGCAAAAGTGAATTCAAAAATTTTTATTCCCGAGCAGGAAGAAGAACTTAAAATTGAAACCTGGATGACCGAAGACGGTTACTGGCAAAAGAACCAAACCGACGCGATCCCTGAATTTGCTCCTGAGGCTGATTCGGAACTGGCTATTGAAAGCTGGATGTGTGATGAGAATTTTTGGAAATAAAGGCACAAGCATTCTGATGATTCAGCAGGAAACAAAAAAGGGGCCGATGACGCCCCCTCTTTTTATACTGGAATAATTTCGATCATTAGAAATCTCTTTGGAACTTTATCCCCTGCTTTGATATTTACGGCGACAATTTTACCGTCAAACGGCATTTGCACCAGGTTGTGCATTTTCATCGCTTCAAGGATCAGCAGCGGATCACCTGTTTTCACTTTATCGCCGGGTTTTACAAATACATCGATGATGGTACCCGGGATGAATGAATGCAGGTTATTTTCATTTGGTTTTTCCCATTTGACACGGTTCCTGTATTTATTCGTGTATTCCGTTTTATATACAGCGCTGTGTACAATAATGGTTTCTGTTTTTTCTTCTGCCATAACTGGTCTTTTCTGGTTTAAAATGGAGGAATTCCGTGTTTTTTTGCCGGGCCTGAGATGGATTTGTTTGCCGATACCTTCAGGGCATGAAGCAACATTTTTCGGGTATCTTCCGGCTCAATCACCTCGTCAATATATCCTTTTGCTGCCGCCACATACGGATTGGCAAACTTGTCTTTGTATTCCTGGATCTTCTGTTGGCGCATAGCCTCAGGATCTTCTGCTTCGGCGATTTCCTTACGGAATACAATATTTGCAGCGCCTTCGGGTCCCATCACGGCAATTTCGGCGGTTGGCCAGGCAAACACAAAGTCGGCGCGCAGGTGGCGCGAGTTCATGGCGATGTAACCGCCGCCATAGGCTTTGCGGATGATGACGGTTATTTTCGGCACGGTAGACTCGCTGTAGGCATACAGGATTTTGGCCCCGTGGCGGATAACCCCGGCATGTTCCTGGTCGACGCCAGGCAGGTACCCGGGCAGGTCTTCCAAGGTGATGATCGGGATATTGAAGGCGTCGCAATAGCGGATAAAACGGGCCGCTTTGTCGGAGCTGTCGCAGTCGAGCACTCCGGCCAGCACTTTAGGCTGATTGGCTACAAAACCGACCGTTTCACCATCCATGCGTCCGAACCCAATCACCACGTTTGGCGCGAATAATTCCATGATTTCAAAGAATTCGGATTTATCCGTGATGGCTTTGATGATATCCCGAATATCGTAAGGCATTTTCGGATCGGCCGGAACGATGTTTTCAATCTTTTTCTTGAAAGTTGGTTTTGCCGGTTCAATCGCTTTCGCTTTCTGTGCGTTGTTCCAGGGGATGTACGAAATCAATTGTTTGATTTGCTCAAAACACTCCTGTTCACTTTCAGCATAGAAATGGGCATTCCCGGTCAGTTCGGCGTGTACTTTTGCACCTCCCAGGTCTTCCATCGAAATTTCTTCACCCAATACCGTTTTGATGACACTCGGTCCGGTAATAAACATTTTTGAAATGTTATTGACCACAAAAACAAAGTCGGTGAGTGCAGGCGAATAAACAGCGCCGCCGGCGCAAGGTCCGAGAATCACCGATATTTGCGGGATAACGCCTGAAGCAAGGGTATTGCGGAAAAAGATTTCGCCATAACCAGCCAGCGAATTTACGCCTTCCTGGATGCGTGCACCTCCCGAGTCGTTGATACCGATCAGGGGAACCCGCATTTTCAGGGCATGGTCCATAATTTTTGTGATTTTACGGGCATGCATCAATCCTAAAGAACCACCGGCCACCGTAAAGTCTTGGGCAAAAATACATACGGGAGAACCGTAAATGGTTCCGGTACCGATGATTACACCGTCACCGTGCAATTTCATTTTGTCCATATCGAAATCGCGGGCAACATGTTCAACGAACATATCATATTCGTGAAATGATCCCTTGTCCAGGATGTTGATAATCCTTTCGCGAGCGGTGAGTTTCCCCATTGCGACTTGTTTCTCAATGGCTTTTTCTCCACCACCCTTGAGTACCTCATCTTTTCGTTTTCTGAGGTCCAGGATATTCCGTTTCAGCGACATAGTAAATAGTTTTTAATTAAATAAAATGCTCCGGTTAACCGGAGTCTTGTCTTGTAAAGGTGTTATTTCAAGTGAGTTTTGCGGGGGTAAAATTATAATTTTTTCACACACAAATGTGTTTTATAAAACATTTCGGCTTTTGGGTTAACTTTCGTGCGAATCTTTGGTTTTGAATAATTTTACTTTGAGTTTGAATCTTTTGCTACCGGCTTGCCTGTTTGTAAAGGTAAGCTGCCAGGACGCCGAAAATCAGGTTGGGGATCCATGTCGCGATGGCTGGAGGAACGCTTCCTGATGCGGCAAAAACAGTCGATATCTGCATAAACATGATGTAAGAAAAACTGATCAGGATGCCTAGGCCCAGGTGAAGTCCCAGTCCTCCTTTGACTTTCCGCGAGGCCAGCGAGGCTCCGATAAGGGTCAGAATAAATGCAGAGAACGGTCCGGACAACCGTTTGTGTTTTTCGATTTCAAATTCGATGGAGTTGACACCACGCAGTTTCATGTCGTTAATTTCTTTATTTAGCTTGGGCAATGTCATGGTTTCTACAATGTTTTTTACTACCCGGTAATCCTCCGGAAGCATGTTCAGGCTGGTGTCTTTTTTTACGCCGGTGGTGATGGTTTCCGTGTAACCGTCGATGTCACGGATGTAATAGTTGTTGATTTCCCACTTTTTGTTCTCCCGGTCCCACTTGATGTAGTCGGCCGACAGTTTCGATACCAGTTTTCCGTCCTCAAAACGTTCGATGGTAAACCGGTAGCCCACATCGTTTGAGGCATTGTAACTTTTCATGTAAATAAAGGTCCCCGGGGTCAATTGGCGGTGAATGTTTTGTTCGAGCGATTTGGAACTGGTCGATATGTAGGTGTTTCTGAATTCAACCCTTTTTTTATTGGCCGGCGGGATCACATAGTTTCCCAGGACATAGGAGAAAACAGCAATAATTAATGCAGAAATCATGTATGGCCTGATAAAACGGTGAAAAGAGACCCCGCTGCTGAGGATCGCGATAATCTCCGAGTTGTAGGCTAATTTGGAGGTAAAATAGATAACGGCTATAAAGGTGAAAAGCGCGCTGAATAAATTCGCGAAATAGGGGATGAAGTTCAGATAATAGTCAATAAAGATGGCGTCCAGGGGGGCATCTTTCGAAAGAAATTCGTCCAGATTTTCCGAAATGTCAAAAACAATCGCAATGCTAATAATCAAGGTGATGGCATAGAAGAATGTTCCCAGGAACTTTCCGATAATGTAAATGTCGATCGTTTTTAGTTTTGGTGTTTTCATAAGCTACAGACGTTGAGCAAGTTTGACAACCATCTCTTCTTTCCAGCTTTTAAAGCGGTCGGCAAGAATTTGTGTGCGGGCTTCTTTCACCAGCCGGAGGTAAAAGGCCAGGTTGTGCTGACTGGCAATCTGGGCGCCAAGCATTTCGTTCGAAATCACTAAATGACGCAGAAAAGCTTTGGAATAGTGCCGGTCGACAAATGAAGTTCCGTCGGGATCGACCGGTGAAAAATCGTCGGCCCATTTTTTATTCCGGATGTTAATCATCCCCCGGCTGGTAAACAACATGCCGTTTCGTCCGTTTCGGGTCGGCATAACGCAGTCAAACAGGTCCACGCCACGGTCGATGGCTTCGAGCAGGTTGACGGGAGTGCCAACTCCCATTAAATAACGAGGTTTATCCTCGGGAAGGATCGGGTTCACAACGTCAATCATGGCATACATGTCGGCTTCGGGTTCTCCGACCGACAGGCCGCCAATTGCATATCCGTCGCTGGGTATTGTACAAACGTGCCGTGCGGCTGCTTCCCGAAGATCGGGATACACTCCGCCCTGAACGATCGGGAATAACGACTGCTTGTGCCCGTAAAAGGGAGCGGTTTTTTCCATTTGGTTGACGCAACGTTCAAGCCAGCGTTGTGTCAGTTCCAGCGATTTTTTGGCATAATCATAAGCGGCATCTCCGGGAGTGCATTCGTCAAAGGCCATGATGATGTCGGCTCCGATTTTACGCTGAACATCAATCACGCTTTCGGGCGTGAATAAATGGTACGAGCCATCGATATGTGATTGAAAACGGGCTCCTTCTTCGGTTAATTTACGGATTTCTCCCAGAGAAAATACCTGGTAGCCGCCGCTGTCGGTCAGTATGGGGCCATCCCACCCGTTAAATTTGTGCAGGCCGCCCGCCTGTTCAATGATATGGGTTCCCGGGCGCAAATAGAGGTGATAGGTATTTCCGAGAATAATTTGTGCGCCAATATCTTCTTTCAGGTCTTTTACATGAATTCCTTTTACAGAACCGGCAGTCCCAACCGGCATGAAAATCGGAGTCTCAATCGTCCCGTGATCCGTTTCCAAAATTCCTGCCCGTGCTTTTGAATTAACTGCCTGATGCTTAAGTGTAAAATGCATGTTTGTTTTTTTGAGTGGTCAAAGATAGCTATAAAAGTGTTATCACCGGGAAAACCTGTATTTTGGCTGCTGTTAATTTTAATTAAAAATGGCAATAAGAAGTCGTTTGGATTGTTAAATTTGCTCACAAAATAAGACCATGATCCCAGACTCGTTTGATCAACTTTTCCTTGCATGGACCGGATATGTTTTACTGTTTGCAGGATTTGTTCTTTTGTTAATTTTTCAGTTTGGCTTTTATTTCAGGCTTCTTTTCATAAAGAAAATCAACGGGAACAGCCCGGAGCGCCCAATCAGTATTCTGATGAGCGTCCGCAACAATGAAGAGCGTATCGGAGCGCTTCTGACGAAATTGTTGAGCCTGGACTATCAGGACTATGAAGTGGTGGTGATTGACGATTTTTCGGAAGACGAAACCTTGTCGGTGATCGGCGCGTTGGCCCGGCAATACCCCAAATTGAAGTTCAGTTCGCTTAATCAGGAGATCCGGTTTTCCGAAAAAATTGCGATCAACCTTGCCCTTAAAGCGGCCAAATCGCCCTGGATGGTCTTTATTGATCCTGAAACTGAGCTGCTTGATCCGCAATATTTGCGTAAACTGAACGATTACCTGGGCGATGAGCAGGCGATTGTTTTAAATTATGTCGGTTATTTGCCCCAACGTAAATTTTACAACACAATTTGCCGGGTCGAAAAAGTTTACGCATTCATGACCTCTGCTGCCTATTCGTTAACCGGATTGCCCCTGTTCTTTCAGCAGTCGAACGTCTTGTTCAACAAACAGATTTATTTTGCGCTGGATGGGTTTAAAGGCAAGATGAACGCACACTACGCAAACCTAGAGCTGATTTTTAACAGATCGGCGAAGAAAAAGGTTCTCGTATCGGTTGATCAGGAAACCCGCTTGCAGGAACGGGCGGGTGTCAGAAGATCTGACTTTGCAGATCTGATTCAGAAACGGATTTTAACATGGCTTCATTTGGATGGGGCAAAAAAGACGCTTTTGTTCGTGGAAGAGTTATCTAAGGTGTTGTTTGTTATTGGGTTAGCATGGGTTATGGTCGATAATGTCCAAGACTGGTGGGTTTATTCAATTCCGGTTCTGATCCTGATCGTGCTACACTGGATATTGATTAAAACGATGCTGAATCTTTTGAATGAACGGAAAATCTTATTATCTTCGTTAACGTACGTTTTTATTAAACCCGTTTTGAATCTGTATCACGGGACATTAATTTACATCAAGCTGCAACGAAATAAATGGAATTAAATCCGAATTTATCCGATAAAGCCCAGCAAGATTACGCGTTGGTTGAAGCTGCATTACAGGGCGAAGAGAAAGCCTTTGCGAAATTGCTCAGCAAATATAAAGATGCCATTTATTACATGTTGCTGAAGATGGTCAATAACAAGAGCGATGCGGAAGACCTGACCATTGAGGCTTTTGGAAAAGCGTTTAAAAACCTGCATCAATACTCGCCAAATTACGCGTTTAGCACCTGGTTGTTTAAAATCGCATCAAATAATTGCATTGATTTCCTGCGGAAAAGGAAGGGAATTCTGGTGTCGATTGAGACCACGCAGGAAAACAATGAAAACGATCCTCCTGTCAAGTTAAAATCAATTGATCCCGACCCGGAACAGAAGCTGATCCGGATACAAAAAGCGATCTTGCTGCGCCGGATTGTTCACCGGCTGAAGCCCCGTTACCGGACTTTGGTGGAGTTGCGCTATTTTCGCGAATATTCGTACGAAGAAATTGCGAAAGAACTAAATTTGCCGCTCGGAACCGTAAAAGCGCAGCTTTTCAGAGCCCGTGAAATGTTATTCAAGATGATCGAATCGACGGAGATTGATGATCAGGAGGACTAACAAGCTGCCTGAAAACAGAAAAACGGTTTCTGATTGAACCGTTTAACCTGTTCCTGTGTCGCTCCTGTTTTATGCCAACAAAATAGATCATGGAAATCATAAAAAAATACTTCCCGGAACTAAATGATACCCAGACCGGGCAATTTGCGGCCATGTACAGCCTGTATAATGAGTGGAACGAAAAAATCAACGTGATTTCCCGTAAGGACATCGATCATTTATACGAACGGCATATTCTGCATTCGCTTGGTATTGCCCGGGTAATTCAGTTCGCGCCCGGAACCCGGGTGATGGATGTGGGTACCGGCGGAGGCTTTCCCGGAATTCCGCTGGCCGTCCTGTTTCCCGAAACACAGTTTCTCCTGGTGGATGCAATTGCAAAAAAAATAGGTGTTGTTGACGCTGTTGCAAATAGTCTGGGCTTAAAAAATGTGTTGGCTCAGCAAAACCGGGCCGAGAAAGTCCAGGGCCGGTTTGATTTTATTGTAAGCCGTGCGGTAACGGCATTTCCGAAATTTGTTTCACTCGTCAGGAATAAAGTGAGCGCAGAACAAAAGAATACGCTTGGGAACGGTATCCTTTATTTGAAGGGAGGCGATTTTGAAGATGAACTGGAACCCTTTAAAAACCAGGCAACAGTGGTTCGAATGAGCGATTTTTTTGAAGAAGAATTTTTTGAGACCAAGAAGCTGATTCATCTTCCTTTGAAAAATAGCCGAAAATAAGCGGTAATGTTTTGGAGGAAATAAAAAAAGATATATTTTTGCAGTCCGAATTGACCGGAGTGTATTCTAATAAAAATATTTACCAATGAAAAGGACATTTCAACCATCGAACAGAAAACGCAGAAACAAACACGGTTTCCGTGAAAGAATGTCTACTGTAGGCGGCCGTCTGGTTTTAAAATCACGTCGGGCCAAAGGTAGAAAGAAATTGACTGTTTCTGACGAACCAAAACATAAACGTTAGGAAATTCTACGTAGTTAAAACATAGGAAGGTAAAGAATTACGATTCTTTACCTTTTTGTGTGTTTTATGGTTGCATTTTTGTCTCCGGAATCCCGGTTTGATTTTTTGACGCAATGACAGCTTTCCCGTACTGATTTTTAAGCTATTTTTGTTTTCTGTTAAAAATCAATTTGCTTTCATTATGAGTTTCAAAGCGTATTTTACCAGCAAAGTATTTCTGACGAATTTGTTGATCATGCTTGGCGTCACCGTGGTGCTGCTTCTGGTGACGATGTTTGCTATCCGCGTTTACACCGAACACGGTGAATCCCTTGCTGTTCCTAACTTTACGGGAATGAATATGGATCAGGCGGAAATCATCCTGAGGGAAAAAAACCTGACTTGGGAGATCGTCGATTCGTTATACACGAGCGAAGCTGAGCCTGGTTCCGTTATCGATCAGTTTCCGTTATCCGGTTTTCTGGTAAAAGAAGGGCGCACAATCTTTCTGACGATTTGTGCCAGGGATCCGGAGCAGGTAAATATGCCTAAATTGACCGATATTTCCTTGCGGCAGGCCTTAAATATCATGCACAACAACGGGTTAAACGTGGGCGAGGTGAAGTATGTTCCTTCTGAATATCCGAACCTGGTACTGACACAAAAGATGAATGGTTTGGAAATATCGGCAGGAACACCGGTGAACAGAGGTTCGATGATCGATCTGGTTGTCGGACAATCTTCATCAGGAAGAAAAACAATGGTTCCGAATCTGATTGGCGTAACGATGGATCAGGCCCGGAGTGAGATTAATGTCATGTTTCTGAATGTAGGCGCCGTGATATTCGACGAATCGGTGACAACAGCCCTGGACTCAGTAAATGCAAAGGTTTGGCAGCAACGCCCGGAGGCGGTTGCGGATGAGGAAATTGATCTGGGAACTTCCATCGACCTGTGGCTGACCATCGATCCGGAAAAACTACCGGCCGAGCCGGAAGAAAATGACTTTTTTTGATGACAGATGAAATTAACGATATTTTTGACGGGCAGGATGAATCCGATGAAGGTGGCCTGTTTGAGCATTATAAACTGACGGTTGACCAGGGACAATCGCAATTGCGCGTGGATAAGTATCTGGCCAACCGGGTAGAAAACGCTTCGAGGAGCCGCATTCAGGCTGCAGCCGATGCCGGAAATATTCTGGTGAACGGCATTGCAGTCAAATCAAACTATAAAGTAAAACCGGGCGATGAAGTGGCTATTGTGATGGATTTCCCACGCCGCGAATTGCAGATTATCCCGGAAGAAATACCACTTGATGTGGTGTACGAAGACGATCAGCTGATTGTGATCAATAAGCCGGCCGGACTGGTTGTTCACCCCGGACACGGGAATTATACCGGAACACTGGTCAACGGACTGGCATGGTATTACAGGGATTTGCCCTTGTTTAACAGTAGCGACCCGAGGCCCGGATTGGTGCACCGGATCGATAAAAACACCTCAGGCCTGATGGTGGTTGCCAAAACCGAGTTGGCCAAAACCAAACTGTCCCTGCAGTTTTTCGAAAAAACAACCAAACGCCGGTATATTGCCCTGGTTTGGGGACGCCTTAAAGCGCCGGAAGGCACCATTGAAGGACATATTGGCCGCAGCATGAAAGACCGGCAGGTATTTACCGTATACGAAGACGGAGAACATGGTAAAAGCGCCATCACTCATTATAAATTGTTGGAAGAACTGGGCTATGTCAGCCTGGTTCAGTGCCAGCTGGAAACAGGCCGTACCCACCAGATCCGCGTACATATGAAACACATTGGTCATCCGCTTTTTAATGATGAAACCTACGGGGGAGATCAAATTTTGTGGGGAACAACCTTCGCGAAATACCGGCAATTTGTTCAGAATTGCTTCAACAGATTGCCGCGTCAGGCCCTTCATGCCAAAACACTGGGTTTTGTGCATCCGGTTACCGGGGAAGAAATGTTATTTGACTCGGAGCTGGCGGCCGATATGAACGAAGTTGTTTCGCGATGGCGGGATTACATTGCAAACCGGAATATTTAACGTGAATTGAACATGAAGAAGAACATTGCTGTGGTTTACGGGGGCGACTCGTCCGAATATGTTGTTTCGGTACAGAGTGGGAAGAATGTATTTCAATCGATTGATCAGGAGATCTTTCAACCCTGGCTGGTTGAAATGAAAAATCTGGAATGGAGGGTGATGAAAGCTGACGAAAAAATCGCCGATGTTGATAAAGCTGACTTTAGCTTTATGCTGGATGGCCGGAAAATTAGATTTGATTACGCCTATATTATCATTCACGGAACCCCGGGCGAAGACGGCATTCTTCAGGGGTATTTTGATTTGCTGAACGTTCCTTATTCTTCTTGCGGCGTACATGCATCATCGTTGACATTCAACAAGTATTTTTGCAGCAATTATCTCCGGAATTTCGAAATTCCCATGGCCAAATCGGTTCGCGTAATGAAGGGTAGTCAGGTAGATACCAAAAAGTTGATTGAGCAACTGGATTTGCCCGTTTTTGTTAAGCCGAATGCCGGCGGTTCAAGTTTTGGCGTCACAAAAGTAAAAGACGCGGCTCATTTGGCTGAGGCGATAGAAAAGGCCTGGGTTGAAAGCGACGAGGCCTTGGTGGAAGAGTTTATCGACGGTGCGGAGTTTACCTGCGGCCTGGTGAAACTAAAAGATCAAAGCTTTGTTTTTCCGGTTACCGAAGTATTGCCTAAAAATGAATTTTTTGATTTTGAGGCGAAATACACCAAGGGCATGACCGACGAGATTACCCCCGCCCGTATTTCCCCGGAACTGACCCGCAAATGCCAGCAACTGGCGTCTGAAATCTACGATTTATGTAATTGCAAAGGCATTGTGCGGGTCGATTTCATTCTGAAAGACAAGGTGTTTTACTTTCTCGAAGTGAATACCACCCCGGGAATGACCGCGACCAGCTTTATCCCGCAACAAATTGCCGCGATGGGTAAGAACCTGCAGGAGATGTTAACACTGATCATCCGGGATGGCTTGAAGTAGCATCTTTCGGATTATGTTTGAATACTTATTTCTTGTTGTAGGTAAGGATGTTAGTGTGTTGTTTTTTTGTTGACAAACAGCGATTGGGATGTGTACAGGCAGTTGTTGATAACGATTTTATTTGATTGGCTCAATGGTTTGCCTGCATGAAATAAATTTCTGTTTAGATAAATATCCTTTGATTGCTGATCAAACGCGCACAAACCGTCCGTCGGGGCATTGTTTATAAGTATCCGGGAATAAAATGCCGGAAAGGGGTGCAATGTTTTGTATTTTTATAACTTTAAAATCCTTTCCCTGTAATTTTTGGGGATAAGAAACAAATTGACAATCAACCACAACAGATTATTCGATTATGGCAGGAGAGCGGAGGAACACAAAACCAACTTCAACTTCAACAATTGAACAGATTAATGCCCAGTACGGTAAACTTCCGCCTCAGGCGATCGATGTTGAAGAAGCCGTTTTAGGCGCTCTGATGCTGGAACGTGATGCCTATGTAACGGTTGCCGATATTATAGATACAGACAGTTTTTATAAAGAAGAGCACCGGAAAATTTTTGAAGCAATCAAGTACTTGTCAACGCACGAAAAACCGGTTGACTTGCTGATGGTTACCCAGGAGTTGAAAAACCGGAACGAACTCGACCTGGTTGGCGGCCCGTTGTACATTACCCAGCTAACCAGCCGGGTGGCTTCTGCTGCACATATCGAGTTTCATGCCCGGATTATTGCCCAAAAATACATTCAGCGCGAATTGATTCGTGTGTCATCCGAAATTCAGACCAAAGCCTACGATGCAAACATGGACGTGGATGACTTGATTGATTTTTCGGAAACAGCTTTGTTTAAAGTGGCTGAAGGGAACATCAAGAAAGAAACCATGCCGATTAAACCCATCCTGAAAGAAGCAGCCATGCTGATTGAGCAGGCGTCGCGCAGAGACGACGGACTGAGCGGCGTGCCGAGCGGGTTTACGGCGCTCGACCGGATGACTTCGGGCTGGCAGAAAACCGACCTGGTAATTATTGCCGCCCGGCCGGCGATGGGAAAAACAGCATTTGTTCTCTCCATGGCCCGGAACATGGCCGTTGAACACAAAAAACCGGTGGCCGTATTTTCGCTTGAGATGTCGTCGGTGCAGTTGGTAAACCGTTTGATTGCCGCTGAAACGGAACTGGGATCCGAAAAAATTAAAAACGGCCGGTTGGCCGATTGGGAATGGGAACATTTTAACCGCAAACTGAACGTACTGGAAGAAGCACCCATGTTTATTGACGACACACCTGCTCTGTCAATCTTTGAATTTCGGGCTAAGTGCCGCCGACTGAAGATGCAACATGATATTGCGGTGGTGATTGTCGACTACTTGCAGCTGATGACTGCCGGTGGTGACGGGCGTGGAAACAGGGAGCAGGAAGTTAGTATGATCTCGCGGTCGCTGAAAGCCATTGCCAAAGAACTGGATATCCCGATTCTGGCCCTGTCGCAGTTAAACCGCTCGGTCGAGTCGCGCGAGGGTAAGCGCCCCCAGTTGTCCGACCTGAGGGAATCCGGAGCCATTGAGCAGGACGCCGACTTGGTGTTATTTATTCACCGCCCTGAATATTACGGGATTACGGAGGATGAGAACGGGAATTCCTTGCTGGGTGTTGCTGAGATAATTGTTGCAAAGCACCGTAACGGTTCGGTGGGCGATGTGCAATTGGCATTCAAAAAACAACAGGTTAAATTCTGTGATCTGGAGAGTGCAATCCCGGAAGAAATTGGCGGAGGTTTTGTCGGGCAGACATTCAGTTCAAAAATGAATGAAGACAGGCAAATGCAGGCTATGCCTGCCAATACCAGGTTTGAAACAGAAAATTCGGGTTCATATGGCAGACCTGACTCCGATATTGTTCCGTTTTAAGATTGGCCGCATTCTGGCGCTGATCCTGTTGATTTCGGTTTTTCCGGGAAAGCAGGCGAATGCCGTGTACCTGCTGATTCCGATGGACGACCGGCAACAAAACCACCTGAAAGCTTACGGGATAGCCTACTGGACACTTGAAAAAGCGATTGAGGTAAAATGGTTGCTGAACTACCGTGGCGGAAGTTTTTTGATTTCCCATGCCGATGAAATTGAACGTGAATGTCTGGTGCGCGGCGTTTCGGTTGAAAAACTGGCTGATGCGCAGGCCAATCTGTTGTTGACTGAAATTTCGGGGCCCGAAGTAAACCAGGACGCTGTGAGTATGCAGAAAGCGCCTAAAATAGCTGTTTATACCCCGCTCAACAAGCAACCGTGGGACGATGCGGTAACGTTGGTACTCACCTATGCCGAAATCAGCTACGATAAGATCTATGACGAAGAAATCCTGAACGGGAAGTTGAAGGAATATGACTGGCTGCACCTGCATCACGAGGATTTTACCGGGCAGTTTGGTAAATTTTTTCGCAATTATCAAAATATGCCCTGGTACCAGGAGGAAGTCGGGATTAATAAGGAACTGGCCCGAAACCTCGGGTTTTTGAAAGTCTCGGAGATGAAACTGGCGGTTGGCAAGGAGATTAAAAAATATTTGTCGCAGGGAGGATTCTTATTTGCCATGTGTGCTGCCACCGATACTTATGACATTGCAATGGCAGCTGATGGGATCGATATTTGTGAATCGATGTTCGACGGCGATCCGGCTGATCCCGATATGAATAAAAAGTTGGATTATGACCAAACCCTGGCCTTTAAAGATTTCACCATTGAAACGAATCCGTTTGTTTACGAGTTCTCGGACATTGATGTCACTGAAAAGCGAAATGTTCCTCCAAACCAGGATTTTTTTACGCTTTTTGATTTCTCTGCGAAATGGGATCCGGTACCGACGATGTTGACTCAGAACCACAGCCGGATCATAAAAGGCTTTATGGGGCAAACGACCGCCTTTCACAGTCATTTAGTCAAAGCGAATGTCCTGGTGATGGGTGAAAATAAAGCGGCCGGAGAAGCGCGTTATATACATGGTGAAACCGGTAAAGGTTTTTGGACATTCTATGGAGGACACGATCCGGAAGATTACCGGCATTTGGTTGGCGATCCGCCGACTGATTTGAATTTGTACCCCAACTCACCCGGCTACCGGTTGATTTTGAACAATGTTTTGTTCCCTGCGGCCAAAAAGAAGAAACAGAAAACCTGAAAACAGGCATCTGTACATTCATAGTTTCTTGGTTAATAAGGACCGGTTGTTTCCGGTATAGCCTTGTTGAAGGTATAAGCGGTTCGCTTTTTCATTGTGGTTTTCCACTTCCAGATGAATCGCGTGTACACCAAGTTCAGATGACTCCCGTTCAATAAACGCCATTGCCTTTTTTCCAATTCCTTTGCTCCGGTATTCCTCTTTGATGAAAAGCTCGTCAATGAATGCGTCACGTCCGTGGTACTCAAAACTAAAGCCAAAAGTTAATACAATATACCCGATTGGCTGGTTGTTTATACAGATCAGCCAAAGCCGTCCCAATCGGCTGTCGTTGAGGAAGGTTATCAGGTTTTTCTCGCTGACTGACTTGTCAAATTCATAATGATCAATCGAATAGAATGTCTCCATCAGATGAAGTATTTCCGGGAGATCATCTTTTTCGGGTATTCTGAAATCAATTTTCATTTTTTCCAATTTGCAGTTTAACGCTTGAGCAAATACAAAATTACCGGTTTGTAAGTCCCGCCTGAATGGATTGAACTGAATTTATACAGAGATACATCGGGTGGAAACGATGCACCTGGCCGGTATTTTGGATCTTTATACGGTGTATTCCTGAAAATGTGCACCGGTGAAAAGGTAATGTTTCCTGGCTGTGAACAGTAATAAATTCCGATTTCTGTATTTTTTTTGTGTATAAAGGAAAAATTCGGGAAAACATAGATATTCTAAAGTGTTTGTAGTCAATTGGATATAGGTTTTATTTTCGGCAAGTGCAGAAAAAATAAACAGTGCAGAAAAAATAATCAAAATTCATAAAGGGCACAAAAACAGCATATTGAGTGGATTTTGAAATATAGATGTTGAAAAATACAACACAGCGGTGTGTTTATATTAACAACAGGGCATGTGTTAAGTGGTTGATAAACAATGGATAAGTCGATTTTTATTTTATTGGCATTGTAATTGGATTACGGATGGCGGAAAGCTGAAATAATCGATCAGCATTTCGGGAAGATTTATAAAAAAACCAATTTAATATCCATATCATGAAAACCATGCTGTTCTTTTTCATCAAATCATTATTCTTGTTATTCGGCCTTGCCGCCTTGGGCAATACCGCAAACGAGAACAAGGCGGGAGATCAGTTACAAAACACCAACGCAAATACCCTGGAAATTGTCAGCTCTCCCGAGCTATTTGATCTTGCATCCGGCTGGATGGCTGAATTTGGTAAAAACTATCCTGATCTGAATCTCGGAATAAGCCCGATGGGTTCTGAGCAACCTGGTGATGGTCGCCTGTGTTTTATGACTGACGATGAAATGCCGGCGGATTCTTCTGCCTGGAAGATGGTGGTAGGCCGTGATGTGGTTGTGCCGGTGATTCATTCCGGTAATCCGCTGATTGAGGCCATATCCCGTCGGGGGCTTACGGTTGATCATTTTGAATGGCTGTTTGCTGCGGATGCAGATTGGGGAAAACTTGTTGAAGGGACCGGAAATACTCCCTTGCGATGCTACCTGGCGGACAACTATACGGTAAGATCGAAGGTTGCCGATCTTGCAAAACTGGATGAATCAGCCGTTGCCTGCATGACTATGGTATCGGGAAAAGAGCTGATTGCCGCGGTACAAAAAGATCGGTTCGCGGTCGGCTTTTGCCGGCTCGCCGACCTGATCATTCCGGGAACAAATGCCTTTCCGGATAATATCCGCATCATCCCCTTCGATAAAAACCGGAACGGACGCGTGGATAGTTTCGAAAATATCTATGAAAATCCTGAAGAATTTACCCGGGGAGTCTGGATCGGGAAATATCCGGCTGCTTTATGCGGGAATATTTATGTCCTGTCGTCTGAAAAACCTACCGGACAGGCGGCACTGGATTTCCTCTCCTGGATTATGGGCAGCGGACAGGAATTGATCAGTTTGTACGGATACAGCGATCTTTCAGGCAGGGAGCTTGATGCGAATTTGCTTGCCCTTGCCGGCCCGGCGGCACTGACAAATGAGAAGGGCGACGCGGGAACGGCCACTGGCTGGATGCTGGCTGTGGGGGCATCGGTTTTGGCGCTGTTGATGGTTACCCTGCTTGTATACAACCGCAGAAGAAGACCAGCAATTTTATATGAAAAAATTAGAATTACACCGGCGCTGAATGAAAATTCGGTGCATGCCCCCAAAGGTTTGTTTTACGATAAAAGCCACACCTGGGCGTTTATGGAACCGGATGGCCTGGTAAAAATCGGCCTGGATGATTTCATGCAACACGTTACCGGTAAAATTACCCGGGTAAAACTGAAAGAACCGGGCGAGAAAGTAAGAAAAGGCGAAAAAATTCTGACCATCATCCGCAACGGAAAGCAATTGGAAATTTACGCTCCTGTTTCCGGCATCATTAGCATGAAGAATGAAACCTTGCTCGATGAAGCGTCATTGATCAATGTTTCTCCCTATACCGTTGGTTGGGTGTATTTGATTGAACCGACCAACTGGCTGCGTGAAACCCAGTTTATGTTTATGGTGGATAAGTATAAAGAATGGCTGGAAGATGAATTTATCAGGCTAAAAGATTTCTTTTCCATGTCGGTCAGGTCGAATGCCGAAGTGTATGAACATGTTGTTTTACAGGACGGCGGCGAGCTGACGGATCATGTACTGGCTGATCTTGGACCTGCCGTTTGGGAAGACTTCCAGATCCATTTTATCGATACATCCAAATAAGCCTGATTACGTTTAATTCTGGTTGTCACCTTTATAAAACCAACCTTATGAGTATTGATCGACGAAACTTCTTTAAAACCATCGGTATTGCCGGAATGACAATAATCGGGGTAAATGCTTCCGCATCGCCCGCTTCGGGGGACGACGAGCCCGAGTTTCACGGGATATTGTACGACAGCAATGTTTGCATCGGGTGCCGGGCCTGCGAAAATGCCTGCGCCAAAGCGCATGGCCTGCCGGAACCGGAAGATGAACTGAAGGCAGGTGTATTGCGGAAGACAAGCGAAAAGAAACGGTGTGTGATCAACAGTTTTAATACCTCCAAAGGCGAAATCTATGCCCGGAAGCAATGTATGCACTGCAACGAACCGGCCTGCGCCGCGGCTTGTCTGACTCAAGCCATGTATAAAACAAAAGAAGGACCGGTGATCTGGCGGGAAGAAAAGTGTATGGGCTGCCGGTATTGTATGATTTCCTGTCCGTTTGATGTGCCGAAATTTGATTATCACAGTGCAAACCCAAAGATACAGAAATGCGATATGTGTTACGAACGGATTATTCAGGGAGAACTTCCGGTTTGTGTGGAAACCTGCGGCGATGCCCTGTTCTTTGGTACCCGGCGGGAATTGATTGCCGAGGCGCGGCGGCGGATTGCCGAAACCCCCGAACTCTATATCGATCAGATTTACGGAGAACGGGTTGCCGGCGGAACCGGTTACCTGTACCTGTCGCCTGTCCCTTATCATGAACTGGGTTTCAACGAACAACTTCAAAATTCGTCGTATCCGGCTCTGACAAAGGGATTTCTATACAGCGTGCCTGCTGTTTTTGTGTTGGTGCCTTCCTTGTTGTTAGGAATTCATGAAGCCACCAAAAATAAATCATCTAAAAACGAAGATTATGACTAGCCCGGTATATCCTGTTACAAAAGATCGTGACGGACAATCTGTTTGGCGCTTTTTGCAGCGCGAGTTAAAACCTAAAGGGAAATGGCTTACACCATTCAATATGATCTCCATCCCGGTCATAATCGCGGGGCTGATTTTGATTGTGATCCGTTTTTCACAAGGGCTTGGGGCCGTCTCGAATATTAATCAGGAGATCCCCTGGGGCCTGTGGAAGGGCTTCAATGTAGTTACCGGCGTGGCTTTTGCCGGCGGGGCCTATGTGTTAACGTTCATGGTCTATATCCTGAAAGTAGAGAAGTATCATTCCATCATTCGGGTAACGGTTCTGAATGGTTTCCTGGCCTACTTGTTTTATGCCGGCGCCCTTGTTCTCGATCTGGGGAAACCCTGGAACATCTTTAACCCGATTATTGGCAACAGTTTTGGGGCCAGCTCGGTCTTGTTTCTTGTAGCCTGGCATTTCTTACTATACATTATTGCCCAGTTTATTGAATTTTCTCCAACGGTTGCTGAGTGGCTCGGAACACGGCGGATCCATAAAATCCTGTCAGGCTTGACTCTTGGCGCAGTCATTTTTGGAATTACCCTGTCTACCTTACACCAATCGGGTTTGGGGGCCCTTTTCCTGATGGCCAAAGAGAAAATACATCCGCTGTGGTATTCCGAATTTATTCCGTTGCTGTTCCTGGTGTCCAGTGTTTTTGCCGGCCTTTCGATGGTTATTTTTGAAGGTTCGGTTAGCCGGCGGGTGTTTTCAAGCCAGATAAGCGAGAAAAACCGCCAAGCCGGAAACAGAATTGTTCGCAGTTTGTCCCGGATCTGTGCTTTTAGCATGTTTGCATACCTGTTTCTGCAACTGCTGGTGTTTATTCACGGGCAACACTGGAGCCTGCTGAACAGCCCGATGGGCTATTGGTTCTTGATGGAGATGCTTGGCTTTGTGCTGGTTCCGATGATCCTGTTTTTTTACAGTTACCGGATATCCAATATCTCCCTGATACGCGTAGCAGCTTTGCTGACGATTGCCGGCATTATCCTGAACCGGCTGAATGTTTCGATCATTGCTTTCCGGTGGGATGCAGCCACACACTATGTTCCTTCCTGGATGGAAATCGTGGTAAGTGTAATGATCATTTTCGTGCAAATCTGGATTTTCAGATGGGTTATTAACCGGATGCCGGTGCTGAGAGATTCGCCTGACTGGGCAAAAGAAAAACATGTATAAACCAGCTGTTACCTGGTAATGGCACAATATTATATACGATGGACGGATTTACATATCATAACATATTCGAGACGAAAGGAATAGAGTACCTGGTAGTCATCCTGTTTCTGGTCGTGCTGGTTCCTTTCTGGAGCTTGCTGAATAAAAAAATGACGGTCAAACAAGGCAAAAAATCGCTGGCTGTTATTACTGCCGGCTCGTTGCAGATTCCCCAGGGATTGTTTTTTAGCAGGTTTCACACCTGGGTCTATCTCGAACAAACAGGCCTTTCAAAGCTGGGTCTCGACGATCTGCTGTTACATTTTACCGGCACGGTGAGGGTTAAGCCGCTAAAACGGGAGGGCGAGCGTATTGAAAAAGGAGAAATGATTGCGAAGATCGTTCACGACGGGAAATCACTTCCTGTTTTCTCTCCTGTGTCAGGCGAAATAAGGGGAATCAACAAACGTCTTCACAACCACCCTGAATTATTGAACACCGATCCTTACCGGGAAGGTTGGATCTGTGAGATTAAACCTTCCAACTGGTTTGCCGATACCAGCGCCTGTTTTTTGGCCGAAGATGCCACCCAATGGGCGATACGCGAATTGGAACGGTTTAAGGATTTTATTGCCGTTTCGGTGATGAGGCATACGCCGGTACCCGAACAGGTGGTTTTGCAGGATGGCGGCGAGTTGATCGAAGCGCCCCTGGCTGAACTTCCCGATGAAGTGTGGGAAGACTTTAGGGATCATTTTCTGGCTGAACCGATATCCCGGGAATGAACAGAAACTGATTTTTAAGTTGTACAAAACAAGAATAGTTTGACCGGGTTTAAAATTTTGAACTTAACTTAGCAAAGTCGTATATGTTAAACCTTAAACCATGCCCGGAACAAAAAAAAATAAAACGAAAAGCAGTCTTGGAAGTCCAATTCTCAGCGGATACGTCAAATTCAGATCGTCGATTTACGGGAGGGTGGTTTTCACCATCACCATTTCCTTGTTTTTCCTTTTCCTGGCCTTTGGCGTGATATTTCGTTCGGTCAACGAGGAATACATGAAATCCGTGATCAGCGAAAACGGCAATAACATAGGTTTTTTGGTAGAAAGCGCTTTGTACCATTCCATGCTTGAAAATGACCAAGCCTCTCTTCAGCGTACACTCGACTTGATTAATTCGATGTCGGGCATCAGCGATGTAAATATGTATGACCACAACAACAACCTGGTTTATACCTCAATCACGAAAGAAACGATTGATAAGTCCGATCCGGACTGCAAAAGTTGCCATACGAATTTTGAAGCGATGTTTTCGGTGAATGAGAAATCGTACCGGATTATCGACGAAAGCAGCGGGTGCGTGATGAGTCAAAATGAAACTCACAACAGGCACCTGCTGATAAAATCACCGATCTTAAACAATCCGTCCTGCTATACCAGCGAGTGTCATGCCCATAGCCCCGACGACGAAGTGCTGGGCTCGCTGATTATTAAAATGCCGCTCGAAGGGCTTGATACCGCTCTTGAAAAATCAACGGCCGATTATTTTCTGCTGGCCGCTTTAATGACGGTACTGATGATCGTTTTTTTGATCTTCTTTACAAATAAAAAAATAAAACAACCACTGAACGAGATCATTAAAGCGAGCGAGGCGGTAGCTAAAGGAGATAAAACGACCCGCCTGGAGATAAAATCACACCAGCTCTCCGATATGCGTATGGTTTCATATGCGTTCAATGAAATGCTTGATAATTTGCATTCGGCCACGGTAGAACTGCAAAACTGGTCGCAGCAACTGGAGTATAAAGTGCAAAAAAAATCGGAAGAGCTCGGGCAGGCGCATAACGAACTGGTTAATATCGAGCGTATTGCATCGCTTGGTAAGTTGTCGTTATCGGTGGCGCACGAAATAAATAATCCCCTGTCGGGAATACTGGTTTATACCAAGCTGGTACATAAACAGTTGAGCAGCCAGGAGTTGGATGAGACTAAAGTAAATACCATGCTGAAGCACCTGAAGCTGATTGAAAGTGAGACCAAACGTTGCGGAAACATTGTAAAAGGCTTGCTCGATTTTTCAAGAAAAGATCAGGAGGGCTTTGAGCCCCGGCACCTGCACGAAATCCTGGCCGAAACCTTCGAATTGATGATTCATCCGATGAAAATTGCCAATGTTAATTTCTGGTCTGATTTTAAGGCGAAGCAAGACCTGATCAATTGTAGCCCAAACCAAATTAAACAGGCTTGCATGGCTGTTTTGGTGAATGCGTCGGAGGCTGTTTCCGAAAACGGTGAAATCCTGATCCGGACATTGAACCCGGACGAGGATCATGTTCGGATTGAAATTGTTGATAATGGTATCGGGATTGCAGAAGAAGATATTCCCCATGTATTTGAGCCCTTCTTCTCGACCAAAGAGAAGGCGAGCGGTATTGGGCTTGGTTTGTCAATTGTACATGGAATCGTTCAAAGCCATAAGGGGAAAATCGGCGTCGTATCAGAACGCGGAAAAGAAACGGTAATCGCGATAACGCTACCTTTATTAAAGACATAAGGAGAATTCACTATGGCAAAAAAAATCTCGATATTAATCGTTGATGATGAAGAATCGGTAAGAGACTCCTTGTTTAACTGGTTTATTGAAGACGGATATCAGGTGGAGTGTGCAGAAGATGCAAAGAAAGCTTTATCCATCCTGGAGTCTGAAAATTATGATATTGTATTGGCCGATATTAAGATGCCGGGCATGGACGGGCTGGAAATGCTCAAACGTATCAAGGCCTTGCGAAAAGACGCCATTGTCATCATGATGACGGCATTTGCCACAGTAGGCACGGCCGTTCAGGCGTTGAAGGACGGCGCTTTCGACTACGTGACCAAACCTTTTGACCCCGATGATCTTTCGCACCTGATCCGGAACGCGTCCAAACAAGTTGTGTTGATGGAAGAAAATGAAATTCTGAAAGAGAAAGTCGTTTCCCTGGACAATGTGGAAGACCTGATTGGGAACAGTGACGGGATGAAACGGGTTCTGCGCGAAATTGAAAGCGTGGCGCAATCAAACGCTTCGGTGATTATTACCGGTGAAAGCGGAACCGGCAAGGAGTTGGTGGCCAGGGCGATTCATGCCAATTCGCCGCGCCGGTTTTTCCCGCTGGTGAGTGTGCATTGCGGCGCTCTGTCGGAAAGTTTGCTGGAGAGCGAGCTGTTTGGTCACGAGAAAGGCGCATTTACCGGCGCAGTTTATAACCGGAAAGGGCGTTTTGAAATGGCCGATAACGGGACGATATTCCTGGATGAAATCGCGACGATTTCCCCAAAAATGCAGATTGAACTGCTGAGGGTGCTCGAATCCAAAAGTTTTGTCCGGGTTGGCGGGAACAAAGAAATTTCCTCCGATTTCAGAGTGATTTGTGCCACCAACCGCGATTTGAAAACCATGGTCGATAACGGCGTGTTCCGCGAAGATTTGTATTACCGGCTGAATGTGGTGAATATCAATGTTCCGCCCTTGCGCGAACGCATCGACGATATCCCGCTGCTGGTGGATTATTTCGTCAGAAAATACTGCACGACGATGAACAGGCCTGTCATGCCGGTAGAAACAGCAGCCCTGAAACGTTTGGAAGAGTTTCCTTTTCCCGGTAACATCCGCGAACTGGAGAACATGATTGAACGGGCCATCGTGGTTGGAAACGGGAAAAAGATCTGTTTGAAAGACCTGCCGATCGACAAAACCGTGGCCGGCACACCCTATGAAAGCCTTGATGAGTTGGAAAAACATCACATTCTCCAAATCCTGAATAAATACAACTGGAACATCTCGGTGTCGGCCAAGGCCCTGAAGGTTGACCGGGTAACTCTTTACAATAAAATCAAGAAGTACGATTTAAAACAAAGCAAATAGTTTTGCAAACAGGCACAGATCAATCCATCCGGATATCGGCTTAAATCACTGAGCGGTTACCGGATAACCCTATTGTGAATGAAACAGGAGAACATCAGGTTAATTTCATTTGGCTATTTTGAGAAACGCTTTCTCGAAGAAATTGTCCATGATGTGGAACACGAGTTTCTAATTCCTGTTAAAATCAAAGAAGGTTACCTGGATTTAAGCGAATTTTATGATCCCGCGCGAAAGCAATACGACGCCAACCGGCTGTTAAAAGAAATTGAACTGAATTTTGCTTCCGACCGGGCCAAAACCATTGGAATCTTTAATGTCGACCTGTATATTCCTATTCTTACCTATATTTTCGGACAGGCATTTTTAAACGGGCGTTGCGGTATTGTATCGGTTTATCGCCTTCGCAATGAGCGTTACGGGATGAAGCCCGATGAGCAGGCCTTTACCGACCGGATCAGGAAAGAAGTTATCCATGAACTGGGTCACGCTTTTGGACTGATTCACTGTATCCATTCAACCTGCGTGATGCGATCGGGTACTTATGTTGAAGATATCGACCAGAAAAGCTGGTCGTTCTGTCCGAAATGCAGGAATGAGCTGAAAAATTCAGGGATCATCGCAGGGGAACCTGCTGGAAGAAAATAATAGCTGAAAAAACCTTTTGAAAGATCAGGGTTAAGGTGGGATGGGATCTTTCAAAAGGGTCTTCGTTTAAACCGCAACTTTTTGATGCGATTGGCAGGGTATACTGTCTGCAATTTATTTTTCGCTTGTCACAACTTTCTTCGATGCTCCGGGGAGAGCCAGGTTCAGCAAAATACCGACGACCGCCGCCAACCCGATTCCGGCCAGCGAGAAGTTCCCCCACGAAATCACCGCGCCTCCAATTCCAACGGTTAACACCACTGAAACAATCACCTGGTTGCGGATCTGTGTCATATCTGTTTTTGAGTCAATTAAAGTTTTGATCCCTACCGAGGCAATTAAGCCGAAAAGTAACAGCATAATTCCGCCTAAAACCGCCTGGGGGATGGTTTTCAAAATCCCGCTGATCTTCCCGATCAAAGAGAACACGATTGCCGTAACTGCCGAAATCCGTAAAATAAACGGGTTGGTGACTTTCGTCAGCGAGATGGCTCCGGTGACCTCGGAATAGGTGGTATTGGGCACACCGCCAAAGAAACCGGCCAAACTGGTCGCAATACCGTCGCCAAGCAAGGTCCGGTGTAAACCTGGTTTTTCAATGAAATTCTTTTCCGCAACACCTCCGATTGCGTACATATCGCCAACATGCTCAATGATGGGGGCTACGGCTACGGGGATCATATACAGAATGGCGTTCCAGTTCAGTTCGGGTGCTGTAAAAGCGGGCAGGCTAAACCAATCGGCTTCTTTGATCGGTGCAAAATCAATAACACCCAGCAGCAGGCCTGCCAAATAACCAACAATGATGCCGATAAAGATGGGGATGAGTTTAATCAGTCCTTTGGTGAAAACAACAACAATAATGGCTGTTGCCAGGCTGATGACCGCGATGAGCCAGTGTGTTTTGGCCATGTCGATGGCAACGCCGGCCAACGAAAGGCCAATGATCATAATAACAGGTCCGACGACGGTAGCCGGAAACAGGCGTTCAATGAATTTCAGCCCGCGCCATTTCACCAGGCCCGAAACCAGGGCATAAACCAGGCCTACGGCAATAATTCCGGAAAAGGTTCCGGGTAAACCGTATAAACGGGTCGATTCGATGATCGGGGCAATAAAGGCAAAGCTACTGCCCAGAAAGACCGGAACCATACCCTTGGTAATGATATGAAAAAGCAAGGTGCCAATACCGGCTGTGAATAAAGCGACGGCAGGGTCGATGCCAACTAATAAAGGAACAAGAACGGTCGCACCGAAGGCAACGAATAAAAACTGGACACCCAAAACCATGTTGCTTGTTGTAAACTGGTTCTGGTTTTTCACTTTTTGATTCATAGAGATTTTTTAATAGGTTAGTAAAAAACAGGATTAATATATTTTGGCTGCAATATCCCGGATGTATAACTGTAGATTGGTTTTCCCCCGGAACTCATTTTCAGCAATCGAGTAAAGGATATCGAACGGCAATCCCTGGCTGATGGCCTCGTAATGGCTTGCCTGATTAAATGCAATGGCTGAAAAAATGGATGAGTTCCCCGTTGGCTCCACCAGGTCGAGTTTCAGATGCTCCATATTTCGGCCCACACATCGGCTGGTGCCGCTGTCAAGCACATTCTCGGTCATAAACAACGGAGTCATATTATGGGGTCCAAAAGGTTCAAACTGTTTTAAAACCCGGTAAAATTTCGGGCTGATCTCCGAGAGCTGAATTTTGGCGTCAGCTTCCAGTATCTCTGTTTGTTGCAGGTCAGTAATCGTGTTTCTTACAATTTCCTCAAAACGGCGGGTAAAAGCCGGGATGTTTTCAATTTTCATGGTCAGTCCGGCGGCATACATGTGCCCGCCGTACGATTCGAGCAAGTCGCTGCACTGCCCGATGGCTTCGTACAGGTCAAAATCTTTGACCGAGCGGGCCGAGCCCGTGGCCAGTCCGTTGGATTCGGTCAGAATAACCGTGGGCCTGTAATAATGTTCGGTTAAGCGCGACGCGACAATTCCCACGACGCCTTTATGCCAGTCGCGGTTGTATAATACCGTGGCATTTCGTTCGGCCTGAATGGGGTCGTGGGCAATCATATCCAGCGCTTCCTGGGTGATATCCCGGTCAAGCGTCTTCCTGATTTCGTTGTATGAGTTGATTTCATCGCCCAGGCGGGTCGATTCATCTTCGTCGGTAATCACCAGGATTTCCACCGATTTTTTGCCGTGCTCAATCCTGCCGGAAGCATTCAGCCGGGGGCCGATCTTAAAAACAATATCGCTGATGGAAATATGCTGCCCGTCGAGTCCGGAGAGGCGGATGATTGTTTTTAGCCCAAGGCTGGGGTTTGAGTTCAGTTTTTTAAGTCCGTAATATGCCAATACGCGGTTTTCACCCGTTACCGGAACAATGTCCGATGCAATACTCACGACCACCAAGTCCAGCAGGTCGTATAGTTCGATGACCGGAATATCATTTTTTAAGATGTAAGCCTGCAAAAGTTTGAACCCAACTCCGCAACCCGAAAGGTCTTTATACGGATAGTTACAGTCCGGGCGTTTGGGGTCGAGTACCGCAACCGCATCGGGAATGACTTCGTCCGGGTTGTGATGGTCGCAAATAATGAAATCGATGCCGTGTTCTTTGGCCTGTTTTATTTTTTCAACGGCCTTAATGCCGCAATCGAGTACAATAACCAGTGAGCACTTTTGTTCAGCAGCGTATTCGATACTTCGCGGCGAAATTCCGTATCCTTCCGAATAGCGGTCGGGAATGTAGAAATCCAGATTTTCGATGCGGGTACGCAGGAATTGGTACATCAGGGCCACCGAGGTGGTACCGTCAACATCATAATCGCCGTAAATCATCACCTTTTCCCGGGAGCTGATGGCCTTTTCCAGTCGTTCCACAGCCTTGTCCATGTCCTTCATCAGAAACGGATCGTGCAGGTCGGAGAGTTTTGGCCTGAAAAACGACCGGGCTTCATTAAACGACGTAACCCCCCGCTGAGCCAACAGATTGGCTATAACCATGTTGACATTCAGGGCTGCCGATAAATGCTTGATTACATTTATGTCGCCTTGTTGTTTGACCTTCCACATTTTATCCATTCCTATTTCCACCGCCACGTATTTACGAACAACTTAAATTTTTCAAAGATAGAAAATGAAGACCGATCTGGAAAACAAAAAGGAGAGCCGGTTATCCTCTTCGGCCGGTGCCGGTAATTTTATGCCGGTGTAAATTTCATCCTCTCAAATCATTAGCCTCACCATAAAATTATCAACATCGGGTGAAAAATTACAAACAACTGATTTTGTTCGTTTTAGTTTGAAGAAACCGTCCAGTAGGGATTATTCAATTCTTTGTTATCTTTGCACAGATTTTTTTCAAAGCAAATTCAAAAGGAAGATTACCCATGAGTATAGCAGAGCTGAGCGAGCAGGAGATCATCCGGCGGAATTCACTGGCAAAATTACGCGAGTCAGGAATTGAACCCTACCCGGCTGAAGAATATCCGGTGAATACAAAAACAGCAGAAATCAGGGAGCAGTTTGAACCTGAAGCAGGAAACTATCAGGATGTTGTTCTGGCAGGCAGGATCATGAGTCAGCGAATTATGGGAAAAGCATCTTTTGCAGAGCTGCAGGACGATACCGGACGTATTCAGTTGTACATTAACCGCGATGAAATTTGCCCCGGCGACGACAAATCCCTCTATAACGAAGTCTTTAAAAAGTTATTCGATATTGGCGATATTATTGGAGTGAAAGGTTTTGCTTTTATCACGCAGGTAGGCGAGAAATCGGTTCATGTCAAAGAACTGAAGTTGCTGAGCAAATCGTTGCGGCCGCTTCCTGTGGTGAAAGAAAAGGATGGGGTAACTTATGATGCGTTTACCGACGTGGAACAACGTTACCGCCAGCGTTATGTCGATCTGATTGTCAACCCGCAGGTGAAAGATGTTTTTCTGAAACGAACGAAAATCATCAATACCATGCGCGCGATGTTCAACGAGAAGGGATACCTCGAAGTTGAAACGCCCATCTTGCAAGCCATTCCGGGTGGCGCTGCTGCACGTCCGTTCATTACCCATCATAATTCGCTGAACATTCCGCTGTACCTGCGTATTGCGAACGAGCTTTACCTGAAAAGGCTGATCGTTGGCGGTTTCGAAGGTGTTTATGAATTTGCCAAGGATTTCCGCAATGAAGGGATGGACCGGACACACAACCCCGAGTTTACCGTCATGGAAATTTATGTCGCTTATAAAGACTATAAGTGGATGATGAATTTCACGGAAGAAATGGTGGAACGCGTGGCCCTGGCCTTACACGGAAAAACAGAAGTGCAGGTCGGCGATAAGCTGATCGATTTTAAACGTCCGTATCCGCGTGTGACCATGTACGAAGCCATAAAAGAACATACCGGTTACGATATTGCCGGGAAATCGGAAGACGAACTCCGTATGATTTGCGCCGAGCTGGGAATCGAAACAGATCCGAGTATGGGAAAAGGCAAGCTGATTGATGAACTGTTCGGCGAAAAATGCGAACATCACTATATTCAACCAACCTTCATCATCGATTATCCGGTCGAAATGTCACCGCTGACCAAAAAACACCGCGATCAGGCCGGTTTGACCGAACGGTTTGAGCTGATGGTCAACGGGAAGGAGCTGGCCAATGCTTATTCGGAACTGAATGACCCGATTGACCAACGCGAACGTTTCGAGGATCAGATGAAACTCTCTGAAAAAGGAGACGATGAAGCGATGTTTATCGATCAGGACTTTTTGCGGGCCCTCGAATATGGTATGCCGCCAACATCGGGTATGGGAATCGGGATCGACCGCCTGACCATGTTTATGACCAACAGCCCGTCGATTCAGGATGTTTTGTTCTTTCCGCAAATGAAACCGGAGAAAAAAGCCGACACCGACCCCGATGAAAAATTTGAAGTGTTGGGGGTTCCCGGCGATTGGGTGGATGTGCTTAAAAAGATGGGGTTTAAAAAAGTGGATGCGTTAAAAGAAGTGAAAGCCGGAAAGCTCTTCAACGATCTTTGCGGGTACAATAAAAAAAATAAACTGGGATTGGAAAATCCCTCAATGGACGACGTGAAGCAATGGCTCGCGTAACATTGAGCGCTCAACTATGTTTACTGAACCGAAAATAGCAATTATCGGGAGTGGAAGCTGGGCTACCGCTCTGGCAAAAATTCTCCTGAATAATGTTGACCGGTTGAACTGGTACTTCCGAAACCCGGAAAATATTGACCAGTTTAAGCGTTTCAAACATAATCCCAGTTACCTGAGGGGCGTGGAGTTTGACGTTAACCGGATTGACTTTTTTAATGATATCAATGAGGTCATCGCGCAGTCGGACCTGTTGGTTTTAGCGATACCTTCGGCCTTTCTGGACCGTTCGCTTTCCGAACTGAACGTGAATATCAACCAAAAGTTTATTGTTTCGGCCATTAAGGGGATTGTCCCCGAGGGAAACCAGATTGTCGGACAATATCTCCACCGCAGGTTCAAGGTGCCTTACGACCGGATTGGCGTCATTGCCGGCCCTTGCCATGCTGAAGAGGTGGCACTGGAGCGTTTATCGTATCTCACTATTGCCTGTCCGGATATTAAACGGGCCCGCGATTTCGCGGTCAGGCTCGAATGTCCGTATATCCGTTCGCACGTGTCGGACGACATTTATGGGACGGAGTACGCATCGGTATTGAAAAACATTATTGCCATTGCCTCCGGAATTGTTCACGGGCTGCGTTACGGCGATAACTTTCAGGCGGTGCTGGTCGCCAATGCCATCCAGGAGATCAAGCGTTTTGTAGATAAAGTTCATCCCATCACCCGCGATATTAAGAGTTCTGCCTATTTGGGCGATTTGCTGGTAACAACCTATTCCCAGTTTTCGCGAAATCGTACCTTTGGAACCATGATCGGAAAAGGTTACACCACCCGAACAGCCCAGCTCGAAATGCACATGGTGGCCGAAGGGTATTATGCAACCAAATCCATTCATGAAATAAACGCGGAATACAAGGTAAATATCCCGATTTGTGAAGCGGTTTACAACATCCTTTACGAAGGAGTGAATCCGGCCGCAGAGATTCGCCGCCTGACAGATAAGCTAAGGTAAGGAACTGTGACGCGGGAACCAGGGCAGGGAGTCAATCGCGTACGGAGTATCGCTTTTACCGGGCAGGCATGGATAAATTGAAGAGAATTGCATTAACCTTAAAATCATACAAACAGATGGAAAACATCAGCTTAAAATTTGATAAAACATTCGGTTTCATATCAAAAGATGCGGTGTATGCCTACGCCGGAGAGCTGCAAACGCATAACGAAGCGCTTCATCAGAAAACAGGAAAAGGAAACGAATTTCTGGGTTGGGTGAACCTGCCGTCTTCGATCGCTGAAACGGAACTGACCGACTACGAAGCAACGGCTCAGTTGCTTCAATCGAAGAAGATCGACATTTTTGTGGTAATTGGTATCGGCGGCTCCTACCTCGGGGCCAAAGCGGTTTTGGATGCCTTGTCCGATAGTTTTGTCCAGTTGAAAGGAAGCGATAAACCGCAGGTGCTTTTTGCCGGCCAAAATATCAGCGAAGATTACTTGTATGAACTACGTGAACTGCTGAAAAGCAAAGAATACGCCATGGCCGTAATCTCCAAATCAGGAACGACAACCGAGCCGGCCCTTGCGTTCCGCATGTTAAAACAGGATATTGAAGAGAAATACGGAAAAGAAGAAGCCAAATCGCGTATTGTGGCTGTGACCGATGCTGCCCGCGGTGCCCTGCGCAAACTGGCCGACACCGAAGGCTACAAAACCTACGTGATCCCCGATGATGTAGGCGGACGTTACTCGGTGCTCACGCCGGTGGGTTTGCTGGCAATTGCCGTGGCCGGTTTTAATATCCGTGCCCTGGTAAAAGGAGCTGTGGATATGGAACGCGCATCGGGCGTTGATGTGCCTTTCGATAAAAACCTGCCTGCACAATATGCTGCCGTGCGGAACGAACTTTATAAAAACGGCAAACTGATCGAAATTTTGGTGAACTACAATCCCAAATTGCATTACGTGGCCGAATGGTGGAAACAACTTTACGGCGAAAGCGAAGGGAAAGAAGGTAAAGGAATCTTCCCGGCCAGCGTCGACTTTACGTCCGATCTGCATTCGATGGGCCAATACATCCAGGAAGGTGAACGGAAGTTGTTCGAAACGGTGATCTCTGTGGTCAGCCCCGATCGCGAAGTACGGATCCCCACCGACCCTGAAAATCTCGACGGCTTAAACTTCCTGGCCAATAAGCGGGTTGATGAAGTGAATAAGATGGCCGAACTGGGAACCATGATTGCCCATGTTGACGGTGGCGTTCCAAATATGCTGATTGAGTTGCCCAAACTGAATGAATATTACCTGGGGCAACTGATCTATTTCTTTGAAAAAGCCTGCGGGCTCAGCGGTTATGCGCTTGGCGTAAACCCGTTTGACCAGCCCGGGGTTGAAGCTTACAAAAAGAATATGTTCGCCTTGCTTGAGAAGCCTGGTTTTGAAGCCGAGACCAAAGCCATTAAAGCGCGCTTGTAACCAGCCTTATTTTTCGCCTAAAAAAGAGAAGTCAATTTTGCTTGGCTTCTCTTTGATACCAAATCATTATTGAGCACGACGCTAAATTCAGACGAGTGAAATCAGACCGGGTTAAAGGATATTTTTTCGCGATTGTTGCTACCCTGGCATTTTCAAATATTTACATTTTCAGTAAGGCGGCGCTGAATGAGGTGCATTTGTACCAGTTTGGCGTTTACTGGTTTGCGGTTTCGCTGCTGTTTAACCTGGGCTGGCTCGTGAAAACAGGCGGCCTTACAGCCATCCGGAACTTCAATTTTTCACATTGGCGGATCCTGCTGCTGTTGGGTATTCTCGAAATTCTGACCAACCTGACTTTTTACCTGTCCATTCAAATCATTCCTGACCCGGCCGTCACCTCCTTTTTGGGTAATATCTACCCGGTGTTGCTCACGATTATGGGCGTTATTTTTCTTAGCGAACGGTTCAGCCTGACAGAGGGAATCGGAGCGTTGCTGGCCCTGACGGGCGCTTTTGTCATCAGCTACCAGGGTGGCACTTCGCTTTCCGACTTGTTTATTCCGGGCGCCGGAGTGGTACTGATTAACGCGATTTTTGCGGCGGTTGCTTCACTGATCGTCAAGATGAATCTGAAAAAAATTCCGGCCGAGGTGCTGAATACCAACGTGTCGGCCTGGTTGTTTCTCGCATCGGCAGTCATGCTGCTTATTTCTGGAAAACCTTTGGCCATCCCGGTATCGGCTCTGACCAACATTGTGATTGGATCATTTTTTGGTCCGTTCCTCGGTATCCTCACGATCTATTATTCGTTTAAATACATCGAAGTTTCCAAATCATCGATCGTGCAGAGCTTAAAAGGTGTATTTGTATTGGCCGGAAGTTATCTGTATTTCCAAACTTTTCCGCTCGGGCACCAGTTGTGGGGCGGTTTACTTACCGTTTTGGGTGTTTTGCTGATCTCGCTTGCGAAAATGCGAATCTTTCGGCGAAGATCGTTTCAGGGGGAATGATCAGAAAGAAACAAGGTTTTTTTAGGTCTGTCCGGAGTTGATTTTCATGGGGATGAAACCTGATCCGGTCAAATTTGTTTAATTTGCATCATGAACTATCTGGCACATGTATACTTGTCGGGCGAGTCGGATGAGCTGATCCTGGGAAATTTTATCGGCGATTACGTGAAAGGGCAGCAATACCTGAATTTTAGGGAAGAAGTGGGTAGGGGTATTTTGCTTCACCGGAGTATCGATACTTTCACCGATCACCATCCCCTGGTGCGGCAGGCTTCGCGGCGGTTCCGGTCAGGCTACGGACGTTATGCCGGCATTGTGACCGATGTTGTGTTCGATCACTTTCTGGCCCGGTATTGGGCTGCTTATTCGGTGTATACCTTACGGCAGTTTTCAAAACACGTCCATGCCGTTTTGCTTTCCAATTTTATTCATTTGCCGTTAACAGTGAAAACGTTTCTGCCGTTTTTAATTCAGCACAAAAGGCTCGAGTCGTATGCCCAACTTGAGGGGATCAGGCATTCGCTCGAAATTATGGGACGGCGGACCAGTCTTCCGGAGGAAACCGGCTTTGCCATGCACACGCTGGTGTCGGAATATGACCTGATCAAAGACGAATTTGAGACTTTTTTTACGGAGCTTGTTTTGTTTGTTGAGGACAGGGAAATCGCTTTTAAACTTTGAGTACTTTTTCTCTGTAATCGTCTTTCAGTGCAGCAAAGAGCCTTTTCTTTTTTTTGGATGCTTTAAGTGATGGTTCCTTTTCGAGCAAGGCCAGGGCAATTTTGGCAATAATATTAAAGTTCCTCGCTGAGTAATCCTTCTTTTTTAATAAGTTATCCTCGTTGAATACCACGTCCAAAGACCAGTGCAGGTTATTTTCTACTGCCCAATGAGAACGGATAGCCTGGTTTAGTTTTGCCGGGTCTGGTTTCAGGGAGGTAATGTAATACCTGGTTTCTTCACTGGTTTGCCCTGTTTGTTTAATATACCGTTCGCTCTTGATTTGTACCACCGACCGTATCCCCTCCCATTGTTCTTTCTCGTCCATAAAGTCCAGCTTCCCGGTGGCACGGCATGTCCTGGTTTCAACTCTTCCATGTCCGGCATCAATTGTCTGGTCCTGGGTGCAATCTTTCTGGATACGGAATATTTTCTCAACCTGTTCTTTGAGTTCCTTTTGATTGTCTTTCACCATTAAAATGTAGTCGGCTTTTTGCCCGATGATCTTGCGGGCAATTTCTTTTTGGCACCCCATCGCGTCAATGGTAACGATGCACCCTTTGATGGCAAGTAGTTCAAGCAACTGTGGAATGGCCACAATTTCATTTTCTTTCTGGTCAACCCCAACCTGGCCCAGGCATAAACGGCTTTGTGCGGCATAGGCAGAAACCACATGCACTGCTGATTTGGGTATACCCAACCGGCCTGAACCGCAAATGCTTTTCCCGTCAAATGCAATAACCTCCCCTTTGGTCAGATCAGAAATAGAGTTGACCCAGGCCATGAAACATTCATTAAAACGCACCGGGTCCAACCGGCAGAAAAGCTTCCCGAGAACATCATGGGACGGTATTCCGTGCTTGTAGGGAAAAAAACGCCGGAGCCACTCCAGCTTCGCCTTGCCAAACAACTGGATAGAGACCCATTCTTCTGCACCGCTGATCACAGCAGCAATAACAAGAAAAAGTATCTCGTCGAGCGGGTAATAAAAATGGCCTTTGTTTGTTCTGCGGGGATCTTCCAAGGTAGAGAAAAATTGTTGGAAAACATTTTGTTTAGTACGATTTTCTGCGTTTTGAACAGTCATTTTTTTGACGAAACCCAAAACCGTGATAAATATAGTAATAATTATTCAAGCTATGAAGAACATTAATATTTTAAAAGCGATTTCCCTGTTGTTGAGGACCGCTTTGAGGTGAAAATAAAGAAACCCGCTAAACACGGGCTTTGGATGGATAATGTTGTACCTTAAGTTCGGTTTTTTCAAAGAAAAACTGCTCTTCACCAAAAGCCGGTTCCAGATCGTCCAGCCAAATGGCCTGCGGATCGTAGCGGGCAAAAAACGGACGGTTCACCCAGTCCGGGTTGCGGCCTTGCAGAAAATTCAAGACAAATACCTTTTCTCCCTTTACCTTCTGGGTTCCCAGGATCTGGATCTTTCCCGGGGCACACGACATGGACGGACCCCGCACTGTGCGGCAGATCCCGCTGACCTGTTGGATCGCTTTCTGGTAGATACGCCATGCTTCTTCCAGCGAAACGGCAAAATAATCCTGCGCGCCGGTGTTGCGTGCGACAAACATGTAGTAGGGGATGATCCCCAGATCGACCTGTTTACGCCACATCCGCGCCCAGATGTCCGGTTGGTCGTTTATGTGTTTTAAAAGGGGAGACTGTGCCCTGATTTGAACGCCTGCTGCTTTCAATTTGCTGATTGCTTTTTTGACGGCCGTTGTTTCCAGCGACCTGTAGTGGTTAAAATGGGCCATCAGGGAGATGGTGATACCCTGCTGGTTCACTTTTTTAAACAAGTGAAGCAATTCGCCGGCATCGCTGTCGCTGGTAAAACGATAAGGCCAGTATGTCAGCGCTTTGGTTCCTATGCGGATGGTCTTGATGTGGTCCAGGCCGGCATTCAGGATGGCGTTGAAGTAATTGGCAAAATGCCGGGTCGACATCACCGCCGGATCGCCGCCGGTAAACAGGATATCGGTAATCTCGGGATGTTGTTTCAAGTACCTGACCAGCAAATCAGCTTCTTTCATCGCGAACTTGAAACTGTTCAGTGCAAATTGCGGCCAACGGAAGCAGAAGGTACAATAAGCATGGCAGGTTTGTCCCTGTGCCGGGAAAAAAAGAACAGTTTCCCGGTATTTATGCTGAATTCCGTTTAAACGCATCCCATCCATATACGGAACGTTGCTTTCCTGTCCGGCCGGGTTGGGGTTGAGCTGAAGACGTACCTTTTCTATGGCATTTTTCAGTGTAACCTTGTCTGCATTCAATTTTAACAGTCGGGCAATACGGTGGAAATGTTCGTCGGAGAGCATCCCTTTTTGTGGGAAATTAAGGATAAAAAAAGGATCATCTTCAAAATGTTCCCAATCAATTAACTCATCGACGATGTAATTACTGACTTTAAAAGGCAAAACTGCTCCAACAACGTCAATCACAAACTTTTGTTCTTCCGTTAGTTTGTTTATCTGCGGAATTTCGCGATAGTTGCTGAGTGAATAAGAGCGATACTTCATGATTTCAATCGTTTTTTTTGAATAAATAAACCCTTGCCGATGTTCATGTAAAAAAACCGGGATTGAAGGTGAGCGTGGCCTCTTAAAAAACATGACATCTGTTTGCTTTTCATCCCAAAATCTAAAAAGCAGTTTAAAGATACAAAAAATGGGGGAGCCCCGAAAGTCAAAAACGATGTTAACAGGGAATCTCTTTTACGCGTTATGATAAATTTTAGTCGTTTAGGCTGGCCGGAATCAAGCACTTTTTGAAAAGGAAATTGCCTGGATTTGGTTGTAAAGATCATGCGGCCAGTCGTTTAAATGAGGTTTTGGGAGATCAGCGCCATGACATCCGGATTGATCAGCCGGCCGGCGGGTCCGATCAGGTCAAATCACGAATATTTTCCCAAAAGCAATTTTCCGGTCATGCCTGTCTGCCGATATTTTGTAACTTTCCCTACGAAACACTTATCAAAATCAGAAAGCAAATGAAACAGTTATTTTCATACTTCATGAAGGGATTGGTGCTGGTAGCCCCGATTGCCATTACCGGCTACATCATCTTCTTAACCTTCGATTTCATCGACGGAATATTGCGCGATGTGTTAAAAACCTGGCTGGGGCACATCATTCCCGGGCTGGGATTGCTGATTATTGTGATGTTGCTTACCCTGCTCGGACTGATTGGTGAATACGTGGTCACCAACCCTTTTAAAAAGGTGGGCGAACGACTGCTGGAGAAAGCCCCGCTGCTTAAGGTGATTTACAGTTCGCTGGTCGATTTGTTTTCGGCTTTTGCCGGTAAAGAGAAAAAATTCAGCGAGCCGGTCATGGTCTGTATCAATAGCGAAAACAACCTGTGGAAAATCGGTTTTATTACCCAGAAAAGCCTCGATGAACTCGGCTTGCAGGGCATGGTGGCCGTGTATTTCCCGCACTCGTACAATTTTTCGGGCGAGTTGTTCATGATCGCGACTTCAGCGGTGCATAAACTGAACATGCCTCCGGCCGAGGCTATGAAGTTTGTGGTTTCGGGCGGCGTTACGCGGGTAAACTAAAGCCAGGTATGAGTCACCGTCAAATCAGCGGGTGACTCATTGTGCCCGCCGGTATTATAATTCCAGTTGAAGTTGATTCAATTCGCCGGTGATGAATGCCAGTTCTTCGTTCGATAACCGGATATCCATCGCCCGGGCATTTTGGATGGCCTGGTTGGCATCGCGCGCTCCCACCAGGGCAATGGTTATCCCGGCTTGTTCTACCGTCCAACGGATCACCAACTGACCAATGGTGGCGTGTTTTTCATCGGCCAGGGGTTTCAGCTTATCTAAAAAAGCATTGACCCGGCGAATGTTCCCGTTGGTAAAATAAGGATTCCCTGCCCGGTGGTCACCTTTGCCAAACTGATGGCCCGGTTTCATTTTTCCGGTCAGCAAGCCGCGTTCCATCGGGCTGTAGGCCAATATCGATTTCTGATTTTTAAGCGTGTAAGGCACCAACTCATGTTCAATGCCCCGTTTAACCATGCTGTACGGAACCTGATTGGATACCAGTGCGATCGATTTTCCGGCTTCCTCCATTTGTTCGGCTGTGTAGTTGCAGACCCCGGCATACCTCACTTTCCCGTCTCTGATGAGCCGGTCCACGGCCTCCATCGTTTCACCGACAGGTGTTGTCGTGTCGGGCCAGTGGATTTGGTAAAGATCAATATAGTCTGTTTTGAGACGGCGCAAACTATCCTCGCACTCTTTGATCACGCTTTCTTTTCCGGAATAACGATGCAGGTTGACCGGATCTCCCTGGTTATCGAAGCTGCTGAAATAGAAATCCCCGAGTTTGGTATCCCAGCGTAAACCATATTTGGTCAGAATCTGGACCTGGTCGCGCGGGATCCCGCGAATGGCGTCGCCCACAATTTCTTCACTGGTTCCCATCCCGTAAACAGGAGCCGTATCGATTGATGTTACCCCCAGGTCGTAAGCAGCGCGGATGGCATTCACCGATTCCCGGTGTTCGGTGCCTCCCCACATCCATCCTCCTACAGCCCACGCTCCAAACGTGACTACCGACACTTCCAACTCCGAATTTCCCAATTTGCGGTATTCCATAACGATTCTGATTTACAATGCTTGTTAACGATTTTTCTATTTGTTGGATATTAACTGGGGTTTTGTGCTGATCGTAAATTTATATTTATCGCCCCGGTACAGCGATTTCTCTATTTCGACCAGCCGTCCGTCCTGGCAAAAAATAGCGCCATCGAGGATGAAAACCGCAATCGGAATTTCATTCTCAAAATAGTTGTTGGGTTCCTGCGGGTAGATGATGGTGTTGCTTAGTGTTCGCTCCACGTTGCCTAAGGCCAGTTGATATTTTTCTTCATAAACCTTGATCAGCGATTGTTCCAGATCAACAAGGTGAATTTTCGGACAAATTGACATCGAAATATACCTGGTTTCATCCTTTAGTAATACCTCATCGGCATAACGTAAACGATGAATCTTTAAAACAGGCCCTTCCATAATATAATGGCGATTATTGATGGAAGAAGAAATACCTTCTTCGAGCGTAATTTTTTCAAGGATGATATTTTTAGGCGTAAAGCCTTCCTTAATCAGGTTGTCGCTGAAGCTTTCTTTCATAGCATGAAAGGAACCCAGAACCCGGGTTAGGTGTTTGTCTTCTGACCGATTGAGCACAAAGGTCCCTTTTCCTTTAATCCGGTTTGCCCAACCGTTGAGCTCAATTTCCAGAAGACTCTTCCTGGCGGTGGTATTACTAATGGAATACATTTTAATCAACTCATTTTCAGAAGGGATTTTATCTCCCGGCTGCAGTTCGCCCGATTCAATTTTTTGGATGATTTCCTTACTGATAGCGATGTACTTTGGAACACCTTTGTTCATGTGTTTTATAACAAGTGATAATTACAACGACAAAATAACAATATTATTTGCACAATTGAAAGGCATTTGTATTTTTGTAAAAAAAATAACTTAGTGCGTTAACTCATGACAAAAAAATATTCCACCTGGCTTCCCTGGCTTATTGTGATGATGGCTTTTTTTGCAACGGCTCTGAGCTTTCTCGACAGGCAGGTCCTTTCTATTTCGATCATCCGGATTAAAGAAGATTTTCACATCTCAGATATTGAGTATGGTTTTATCAATACCGGTTTTCTGATTAGTTATGCCATCATGTTTACCGTGGGTGGAATACTGATTGACCGTTACGGGAGCCGGATCGGGCTGGCTTATTCTGTTGGCGTCTGGTCATTGGCTACCATGCTGCATTCGTTTGCCAGCAATGCGTTTCATTTCGGATTTTATCGCTTTCTGCTGGGGGTAGGCGAAGGCGGCGCTTTCCCCGGGGCTATCAAAGCTGTTGTTGAATGGATTCCAAAGAACAAACAGGCTTTGGCAAACGGAATTGCCATTGGAGGTTCGGCGTTGGGAGCCGTTATTGCTCCTCCGCTTTGCGTATACCTGATTCAGGTCACCGGATGGAGAGGAGTATTTATTGTCACCAGCGTCATTGGCTTTATCTGGCTGGGCGGATGGTTGCTGTTCCCCAAAAGCAAGTCGGCGAATCCGTCACCCGCGAAAACGGAAGAAGAGCAAAAAACCCGGTTAAGAGTAAAGCTGGCTCAAATACTACGAATCAAAGAAGTATGGGTTTTTATCATGATCCGGTTTTTACTGGACCCCATCTTCTATTTTTACATGTTCTGGATTCCAAAATTTCTAAATGAATCGCGCGGTGCCGATCTCGGCCAAATTGGAAAATTGTTCTGGATACCGTTTTTAGCCCTGGGGCTCTCCAATATGCTGGGAGGCTGGCTGTCGGACGTGGTATTAAAGAAAACATCGAGCCTGGACAAAGCCCGGAAAAGCATCATGGGAATTGCTGCTTTGCTGACTATGGCAGCCTTATTGGTCAAGTACGTGCCTTCGATCGAGCTGATCATGGTCATTATGTCCGTTGTCTTTTTTGCTCACGGACTATGGATTACCAATTACATCACTTCCATCAGCGATATTTTCGGGAGATCAGCAACCTCTACCATCGTGGGTTTTTCAGGCTCTGCAGGTGCCATATCAGCTTTAGTTCTGAACCCGGTTATTGGTGTGATTATCACAAAATATTCTTATAACCCCATGTGGATTTATGCCGGATCGATGTATTTGGTTTGTTTTATCGGCTTCCTGGTATTCATTCCTAAATTAAAAACAATAAATCCCCAATAGACACCGAATGGATGTTGGATATTTTTATATAAAAATACTTAGTGCGTAAAGATGAATAATAAAAGCGTTGTTATGAACACATTATTAAAAGAACAAAAACTGATTAACCTGCAGAAAACTTCAGCCCGGATTGGAATATTTGGTGTTGGATATGATAAGTATTGGGACCAATTTCCCGGTTTGCTGGACGAATTAATGCACAAGCATGAAGTCATACTCCAAAAATTTTCAGATAAAGGCCCAACCATCATTGATTTCGGAATGGTTGACAACCCGGCAAAGGCTTACGCTGCGGTGAAGGAACTGGAAGCAGCCAACCTGGATATGATCTTTTGCAATATGCTTACCTACGCCACTTCCGGTACTTTTGGGATCATTATCAAAACACTCTCTGTGCCAATTATACTTGTTGCACTTCAGCCGCTAAAAGCGCTTGATTACACCAAAGCGTCAACCTACATGCAATTGGCCAACGACGATATTTGCTCGTTGCCCGAATTTTCCGGAGTCGCTGTCAGGATGGGGAAAAAAGTGCCGGATATGATCATTGGCACCTTATATGATGATCCGCAGGTTGATGTACAAATTGACGAATACTGCCGGATTTCGAGGGTGCTGCACGATCTGAAAAATGCTCAATTCGGGCATCTTGGTCATCCGATCAACGCGATGCTTGACATGCACACCGACGCCACCATGCTCACGTCGATGTTTGGCTGCCACGTGGTTGAATGCGAAGCAAACGAACTTGTCGCCTGTTACGACCGGGTTACCGAAGAGGAAATCAGATCAGCCGAAGACATGATCCTCGACTTCTTCGACACGCCGGATCCGGTATCTGACCCGATTTCTCTGAAACTTCAGGAAAGTGATTTAAGAGTGGCTGCGAAGGTGAGCGTAGCATTAAAACACTTTGTAGAAGAAAAAAAGCTCCACGGGCTTGCTTATTATTATGACGGACCTGAAAAAAGTAAGCTGAGAACAGTGATGTCGAACCTCATTGTCGGAAATTCGTTGTTAACCTCCAATGGATTCCCGATGTGCGGAGAATCTGACCTGAAAACGCTTATTGCCCTGTTATTGATGGACCGGCTCGGAATCGGAGGCAGTTTTGCCGAATTTCATCCGGTTGATTTTAAAGAAGGCTTTGTCCTGGTCGGACACGACGGGCCACACAACATCTCGATAGCCGAAGGCAAGCCGATCTTAAGAAGTTTGAAAAAGTACCACGGCAAGCCCGGGCACGGGGCAGGCGTCGAATTTAAAATCAAGGAAGGACCGATTACGATGCTTTCGATTAACTCGACTTATGACGGAAAGTTTAAGTTTGTAATTGCCGAAGGCGAATCGGTTAAAGGACCGATACCTCCCACTGGCAACACCAATACGCGCGGATTTTTCAAGCCGGATGTGCGGACTTTTTTAACCCGCTGGATTTCAGAAGGGCCAACGCATCATTTTGCTTTAGGAATCGGACATCATGCCAAAACAATCGAAAAGATAGCTGATTATCTTCATATTGAATCGGTGATTATTAAGTAAAACCAAACACATAATAAAACAACAACTCGAAATCTTATGAAAAAGAATGATTCATTGTTTGCAAAGAACCGCATCGTTAAACAGTTGTTTCTCATACTGGTATGCTTGATTTGCCTTTCAGTGGACACTGCTGCCCGAGAGGCAGTAGTTCCGACTGGTACAGACCAGCCCCGGCCGGTAAGCGGACAGGTAACCGACAGTGAAGGCAATCCTTTACCCGGGGTTACCGTGGTGGTAAAAGGAACCACGCAAGGGACCATTACCGATCCGTCAGGACGTTACTCCATCTCCATTCCTTCAGGAGACCCGGTACTGGTTTACTCATTCGTCGGAATGACGACACAGGAAATAGCTACAAAAGGAAAAACGACCATCAATGTTGCTTTAACAGAAGATGTAAAAAGTGTGGATGAAGTGGTTATTGTGGGATACGGAACCCTTCGGAAAACGGACTTAACCGGTTCTGTTGAATCGGTCAGAATGAATGAGATGCAAAAAGCGCCTGTTAAATCATTTGATGAAAGTTTGGCCGGACGTATTGCAGGGGTATCGGTTGCAGGAAACGACGGTCAGCCGGGTACAAATAACAACATCGTCATTCGCGGCGTTGGATCCATTACCGGATCAACCTCCCCCTTGTATGTTATTGACGGGGCCCCGATGGAAGATTCTTACGCGAACACCTTAAACCCGAGCGATATCGAATCGATCAATATCCTTAAAGATGCCTCTGCAACAGCGATCTATGGTGCAAGAGGAGCAAACGGAGTTGTTTTAATTACAACAAAACGCGGGATTAAAGGCGCTCCGGTTGTTACCTACAACGCGTATTACGGTTTTTCTGTTCCGCCAAAGTCAATCGACCTGATGGGAGCCTACGAGTTTGTGAAATACCAGGCCGAGCTCAATCCAACCTACGCCCAGAACGTTTATTTTATAAACGGGAAGACCCTGGAAGATTACAAAGATGCAAAAAGCATTGATTTGCAGGACCAAATGTTTCAGCGTTCGCCCATCCACAACCATGAAATCTCGGTTCGGGGAGGATCAGAAAATACCTCGTATTCTGTTTCCGGAAATATCCTCGATCAGGATGGTATTGCCATCAATTCAGGCTTTAAAAGGTACCAGGGCCGAATGACACTTGACCAGAATTTCAATAAAAAAGTGAAAGCCGGCGTCGACCTGACTTACAGCAGCGAAATTTCGCACGGTGCAATCCTCACCCAATCGTCCGATTCATACACCTATGCCAACCTCAGTCTATTGTATTCGGTATGGGGATTCAGACCGATTCTGGGCGACAACGAGAGCCTTCTGGATGAACTTTTTGACCCGGCTATGCCTGCAACCGATTTCCGGGTGAACCCGATACTGTCTGCGAAAAACGAATTCAGGCAAACCAAGGTAAATAATATGCGGGCAAACGGATACCTGGAATATAAGCTAAGCCCGTATTTAACCTTAAAATTGGCTGGTGGTATCACCAACATCATGGTCGAACGGCAAGGTTTCTTCAATTCGTTGACTACTGCCGGAAATGAGCGCAGAGATCAGAAACAAAACGGATTTATTTATTTCCGGCCGGTCACAAACTGGAACAACACCAACACGCTGACCTACAACAGAAATTTCAACAAAATTCATAACCTGAATGTTGTCGTCGGAAATGTCATACAAAAACAAAAGGATGGTAATTATGGCTTTTCGGCAATCCAGGTTCTGAACGAAGGTACCGGTGTCGACGGATTGGACGAAGCATCGGCCAACTTTGGCACATCAGGAAGTTCGCGCTGGTCGCTGGCCTCGTTTCTTGGACGTGTAAATTACAGCTACAAGTCAAAATACATTATCACCGGTTCGGCCCGGTACGACGGATCGTCGAAATTTGCACCGGGCAACCGTTGGGGATTTTTCCCATCCGGGGCGTTTGCATGGCGAATGTCTGAAGAAAGCTTCATGAAAAATATCGCTTCCTTGTCGAATGCCAAACTCCGGTTAAGCTACGGGGCAACAGGAAATAACCGAATATCTGATTTTGCATATCTTTCAACCATGTCGATCCCCCGAAACGGAGGTTATTCGTTCAACAACTCCGAACCAAACCGGGGAGCCCTGCTCGAGAATTTTGGCAATCCGCGGTTGAAATGGGAAACGACCTATCAAACGAATATCGGATACGACCTGGGGCTATTCGACAACCGGATTGATTTGTCGGCCGATCTGTACCGGAAAACCACCGAAGACGTTTTATTGAACGCCAATCTGCCGTATTCAACAGGGTTGACAACCATTTATGATGTCGCTACTGCTTACAAAAACATCGGAAAAATCAGAAACCAAGGGCTTGAGATCACCGTGAATACGGTAAATATCAGGAAGAAAAATTTTGAGTGGAGCACAAACTTCAACATCAGTTTCAACCAAAATAAGGTGATGGAATTAAATGAAGGACAAACAGCCTTGCTTCAGAATGTAAACTTTGATACCGACTTCAGGAATACCAGCCCTTACATTGCCCAGTTGGACAAACCGATCGGGCAAATGTACGGCCTGATCTGGGACGGGGTTTATCAATACGAAGATTTTGATTTGGTCCTCGGAAATTATATTCTGAAAGATCACATCACCACAAACGGGCAAGCCCGGGCCAACGTACAACCCGGCGATATCAAATACAAAGACATCAACGGCGACCTGGTGGTCAACGAAATGGACTTTACCGTGATCGGCCGGGGGTATCCGATCCACACCGGGGGCTTCAGCAATAACTTCAGGTATAAAGGTTTTGATTTGAATATATTCTTCCAATGGTCATACGGCAACGACCTGATCAATGCCAACCGGCTGTTCTTCGAAGGAAATGCCAAACGCGTGGTGGCTTTAAACCAGTTTGCCACCTACGAAAACCGCTGGACGCCCGAAAATCCAAGTAACGAACATTTTCGCACGGCCGGGAAACGCGATACCTATTATACCAGCCGCGAAGTGGAAGACGGCTCTTTCCTCCGGCTGAAAACGGTTTCGCTGGGCTACGATTTCAACCAATCGCTGGCCGAAAAGTTAAAACTGCATAGTTTGCGCGTATATGCGTCGGCTCAAAACCTGTACACCTGGACCAACTATTCAGGGCAGAATCCCGATGTATCGACAAGACATTCTGCCTTAACTCCCGGGTTTGATTTTGCGGCCTATCCGCTGGCCACAACAATCACTTTCGGTATCAAAGCTTCATTCTAATTAAACTGATCAAATTATGAAACTGAAATATTTTTTATTAGCGATTGTTATCGGCGCAGGAAGCTCTTCGTGTGAAGAATTTCTGGATACAAAACCGACCAATTTTATAGCGCCCACCTATGAAACTCTGGCAGAGCTCGAGACCGGACTGGCCGGTGTGTACGACGTTCTCGGCAGCCAGGCCATGTATGGCGACGTAATTCCTTACTGGCTGAACGTGAGCACCGATATTGAATATACCAACACCGGCCAGCTGAATACAACGGTCTATATTTATACTCCCGCCGACGTTCAGGTAACCAACTTCTGGAAAACCCTGTACCAGGGGATCTACCGGGCCAATCTGGTTCTGGCACGAGTAGACAATCCCAATTTGGATGAAACTGCCAGAAATAAGATCAAAGGACAGGCGCTGTTTCTGAGAGGATACTACTATTTCCTGTTGGCCGGCAACTATGGCGGGGTGCCTTTGTTGTTAACCGACGAACCAGACATAAACAACGTGGATGTTCCGAGAGCAAGCCTCCGTGAAGTTTATACGCAAATTGTAAACGACATGACCCAGGCCGAACCTCTGGTGGCCGAGGCAGCAAGTCTTACTGGCGGCGGCCGGATCTCGCGCTCTGCCGTTCAGGGTGTTTTGGCCCGCGTGTACCTGAGCATGGCCGGTTACCCGCTGAACGATACTGCTCAATTCGAGGAAGCAAAAAAATGGGCGGCCAAAGTCCGCGATTCCGGTATGCACGAGCTAAATCCCGATTACTCCGATATCTTCATCAACTACGCCAAAGATGAATACGACATCAAAGAAAGTATCTGGGAAGTTGAATTTTATGGCCTGTTGTCGAACGGCTCATCCGAATATACCTATTACATTGGCGCCAGAGGCGGGATTCGCAGCGCCGACACCGAAATCGGCTACAGCGGAGGTTCCGTACTAGCCACTAAATGGCTGTTCGATTTGTATGAGAAGGATGAAACAAGTACGACAACACCTCTGGCATCGCCCGATTTACGGCGGGATTGGAACATCGCTCCCTTCACCTACGTTGGAACGCCGGGCGTATTAACCCCCAACCCGGATTTATGGAGGCGGACCATGGGAAAATGGAGACGGGAATATGAGGTTCAAACTCCGAAAGACCGGGTTGTTTCTCCCCAAAACTTTCCAATTCTGAGGTATTCGGATATCCTACTGATGATTGCCGAAGCAGAGAATGCAATGCACGACGGCCCGACTGCCGAAGCGTACGAGGCCATCAATGAAGTCAGGAGACGAGCCTACGGCTTAAAACTTCCCAATCCTCCCGCCCCGGATGTGATTGCCGATTTACCGGAAGGTTTATCGAAAGATGAATTTTTTCAGGAAATTATCAATGAACGGGCACGGGAATTTTGTTTTGAGGCCGTGAGACGACCTGATTATATCCGTTGGGGAAGCTTTGTTACCCGAATGAAAGAATATAAGGACTGGGCCTTGGCAAACGGAGCGGTAGCCGGGCATGTTTTGGCGCAAACCAATATCTCCGACCGGAACTTGTTGTTGCCTATTCCCACCTATGAATTGTCGCTCAATAAAGCAATGACACAGAACCCAGGTTATTAACTGTTAAAACAAGAATGATGAAACGATATTTAAGCTTACTGTTATTCGCTATTTCTTTAGCTTCTTGTGAAGACCTGATTGAAGTAGACTCCCCTGATTTTGATGTTCAGGTAGAAAAGCTGACCTACCAGGTTGGCGATACCGTCAGGTTCCGGTTTTCAGGGAATGCCGGAAACATCACTTTTTACTCAGGATTGCCTGGTTCCGACTATAATTTTCGTCACCGGACTGCCCTGGAAGGAGGTATTCCTCAAATAGATGTCACTACCCAGTACGGAGGTGGCGGAACTCAAATCCATTCGTTGAGGTTAATGGTTTCCAACGATGTGACCACCATGAGCAAGGAGGGCATTTTGGCAGCTACCTGGACCGACATTACCGATCGCGGAGCAATAGCTCCCAATACTACAGTGACGCCATCAGGAATAATGGATGTATCTGACCTGGTTAATCCTGAAAAACCTTTTTTCTTCGCCTTCAAATTTGTGGGGCAAACTGATCCGGATAAAGCAGCAGGCAACTGGATTGTGCATGCGTTCAATGCAAAAACATTGGTACCCGATGGTCTCGCCATTCCGGTAGCAAACCTGCAAAATGCAGGCTGGCAGCCTTTCAGTATCCTGAACGATGCCAATGCCTGGTATTCGAGAGGTACGCCCATTGTTGACCTGGTCATTATCGGCGGCGGGAAAAATGCCCCCGAAAGTGAAGACTGGTATGTAACCAAACCTTTGTTTTTCACCAAAGTATCGCCCGACACCGGTACCCCGATTCAAAACATCGGGAGCAATGCGCTGGATGCTTACCAGTTTATTTATAACCAGGCAGGAACATTTACCGTTACTTTCCTGGTATCCAATAACTCGGTTGACCAACACAAAGAAAAGGTCATCCAATTTGAACTGACGGTTACGGAATAGTCTCTTCAGAAATGGGGGTAAAGGCTATTCAGGAATATCAACTGAGCGCCTTTGCTTCCAGACTTAGGTTTTTGGATAATTATTTTATTTATAATTCAGAACAACATGACGATGATAAAATATTTCAGATATTTCGTTTATATACTCCTCCTCGCATCCTGTTCCAAGGGGAACGATATTCCGGATGTGGAAGAACCGGACCCTGATCCTGTTCCCGACCCGGTGGTTGTAACCGAAAATTTTGGTGTGAATCTTTCCGGGGGGGAGTTTGGCGGAGTCTATCCGGGCGTTGATGGGACACATTATGGGTACCCCGGCTCAAAAGACCTCGATTACTTCAAATCGAAGGGACTGATCCTGATTCGTTTTCCATTCAGGTGGGAACGTATTCAGCACGAACTGAACGGGGATTTGTATTCGGTCGATCTGGGCAAAATGAAAACATTTGTTAAGGCGGCTGAAGACCGTGAAATGCCGGTTATCCTGGATATGCACAATTTTGCCCGCCGCTCGTTCGATGGCGGAGCGACTTCAGTGGTGATTGACGCGGGTCCCGAACTGACCCGGGAACATTTGGCCGATGCCTGGATGAAGCTGGCCAATGAGTTTAAGTCGTACAAAAACATCTGGGGATACGATATCATGAATGAACCCTATTCCATGCCTTCATCAACGGCCTGGTTTACAATTGCCCAAGCCGTTATCGACAAAATCAGGCTTGTTGATACCCAAACCCCGATTATCATCAGCGGCGACCGATTCAGTTCTGCGCTTCACTGGGTTCAGTTCAGTGATAACCTGCGTAACCTGAACGATCCTTCGAACAACCTGATTTTCCAGGCGCATATTTATTTCGATAAAAACATATCGGGAGCGTATGCCGGCACTTACGACGAAGAACAGGCCACACCCGACACGGGGGTAACACGAATTATGCCCTTTGTGGAATGGCTTAAAAAATACAATAAGCGCGGATTGATCGGAGAGTACGGTGTGCCTGATAACGATCCGCGGTGGCTGGTGGTGCTTGAAAATATGCTGATCTACATGCGCGATAACGGTGTGCCGGGAACATACTGGTCGGCGGGTCCCCGTTGGGGAACCTATAAGCTGGCCGTACAACCAACCAACAATTATACAACAGACCGGCCTCAAATGGAGGTGCTTGAAAAATATACACAAACAAATCCAAAGTAGAAATAAATCATTCCGGAGGATCGCTTTCTGACGGTCCTGTTTAAACGGTTGATTTTTAAGTGAGAGAGATATGTTTCAATTTAAGAGACCAATTCAGATCTTCATTCTGTCTGCGCTGATTTTATCGTCAAACGCGGGACGGGCCATCGGAGTGAATCGTGGTGGAATAACCCATCCGGATCAATTTACCGGCATTCCAAAACATAAAAAGCTAACAGAAAGGGAGGCTTCATATCACCTGGTAACCACGGTGAATGCCGCTGTCGTAGAACCTGTTGCCGAAACGGGAGGAACATCCGTGATTACCGGAACAACAGGCACATACCGCGAAGCAGGAGCGGGGATTCGCAACCGTTTTGCACTCGATTTCGAAGTCGACCGGATCGACGTTCCGCATCTGGCCGTGATCACTTATCCCGACGATAAACCGAGGACCATGGAGATCATGCTTCAGCATTTTACAAAACACCTCGATTTTCAGTCGCATACCGGTGTGATGACCGGCGAAGAATACCCGCTGTCGGACGGGATGAAGGAATTTCGGATCGTTTTCTGGCCAAAGGCCAGGCGGCAGGCTTTCATTTTTATGACGGCCGAAGACAACTATCCGGCTGCTGTTAGCGAGATCAAGATCTTTGAAATCAGGGAATTTGGCATTCCTTCCGATAGAAATTACTTCTCCGGAAGCGTACCCGCCCGCAGCGCCGGACTTTTTTATGAAGACCCTGTCCTGTTTCACAGCTTTGGTACCGGTCGCGATAAGAAAGGTTTTACAGAGGCGACCGACCGGATGATCACCTATTTGAGGTCACTCGGACAGACAACCTTTGACTATCCGCTGGTGTGGTATGCCGGCCCCTTATATGGGTCGAATGTCGAGCCCTATGATCCCGTTGCGGAGGACGCGCTTGGCGGCAAACGTCCGCATCCGGAAGATTATCCACGCTATTTGTTAAAAAGGCTTGCTGAACAGGACATGAAATTTACTGCCGGACTGCATATTCATACCCTTCCCAGCCTGAATAAAAACCCGCTGGCCGACACGGCCAGGATCAATTCTGGCGAAGAAACCATCATCAACATCAATAAAGAAGGAGAACTGTGGTTTGGACACTGGCACGGCGCCGATCCGAATTTTAATGCCGCCGACCCCCGGGTGATGTCTGCCGTGAATGCACTGGTAACGGAGATCTGTGACAAATACGCCGAAGAACCGGCTTTCGATGGAATTTCACTGGTCATTTCCCGGCCGAAACTGTTTTCATTTGGCTCGCTGGCTTCAGGATACAATGATATAAACCTGCAACGTTTCCAGAAAGAGTCCGGCATCGAAATTCCGGGTTACACGCCAGGCAAGCCCGACCGCTTTAAGAAGAGCTATGACTGGCTGATGAGCAGTCCTGAAACAAAAAAAGCATGGATCGACTGGCGTTGCCAGGTCCTTTACAAACATTATTCGCAAATGGCCCTGACCATTGCCTCGCATCGTCCCGATTTGAAACTCAACCTGAACATCTTTGTTCACTTGACCCAAAATGATCGTCTGGCTGACTATTTGAATGAGTCGCCGGTGGAAGCCATGCGCGAAATGGGATTTGATCCGGAGCTTTACCGGGACGAACCCAATATTGTTGTCACTCCTACGCTTGTTCCTGCCGACCTGAGGTGGGCCCGGTCACACTATACGCCTGTAGCGACCAATGCCAACCGGACGGTGTTTACTGCTCCCGAAGTGGTTTCGTCCATGAACGATTTGCCACGGGTTGGAGTAACGATCCACGACCGCTATTTTGAAGATGCCATTGGCCGCGAAGAACCGCTGGAGGGGCTAAAAAACTTAGGGGTTGATGAGATGGTATGGAGGGCTTCCACGTTAAACCCAGCGGGTTTTCACAGCCTCGAACCCTATGTTTTTGCCCTTAATTACCTCGATGCTGCCAGCATCATCAAGGGAGGTTATGTGATCGGCAGCTTCGGTATGGACGATGAACTCACCGCGTTTAGCCAGGCTTTTCAGTCTTTACCGGCTGTGAAATTTGACGATGTTCCAAACATGTCCGATCCGGTCCGGGTGCGACAAAAAGTAGTGGATGGGAAAATGTATTTCTACGTACTAAATTGCCTGCCGAAACCAGTCACATTCAACATCAAATTAAACAACGCTTCTGATGTGACCGATCTCGTTGAAAACAAAAAGCTCAGTAAGATCCGTTCACTTTCTCTGCAACTTGCCCCGTATGATCTGCGCGTTTTTGAATCGCCGTCAACCGGTTTAAGTTTCACCGGAAGCGATTTTAAGCCGGACGAAGATTGGCTGAAACAGCTTCGCCGCCAACTTGACAGTTTGGAAAAGCTGGCTGGACTGAAGAGTACGGAAACCGAAAAATACAAACCCTACCTGGACCAGGCCCGGGCATGCTGGAATAAAAAACACTATGCCCGTTTATACTTCCTGTTACAGGATGGTTGGACAAAAGAACTAAAGACCCTTATCAGTGATTAGCGGGGCGCTTTGTAAGTTATCTGTAAACTACTGAATACCAATTATCAGCCTCCTGCGGGACAGAGACTGATAAAAACTCTCTAATAATCATAAAAACCATAAACTAACCCACCGGCATTGTAAATGTGAAATAAAGCAGTATGTTAACGAGCAATTTTATGTGAACTAATGCTTTACGCGTTAAGAATATAATTAACAGCTCTAACATATACCTGATTTATTCGCCGGAAAATTGATTTAACATGTAAAACTAATTTCTATGAAGAACACGGAATTTTGGCTTGGAAGAAATCGCAGATTCGAGAAGCTTTTCCTCTTGCTTATTTTCGCAATTTGCTTTTTCGTTGGCGCTAAAGCCCAATCAACAGCAGAACAGAGGTCGTCGGACCAGGTCCGGCTTATTAAAGGACAAATTTTTGACAGCGCGGGCAATTCTTTGCCTGGTGTTACTGTAGTGATTAAAGGAACCAACCTGGGAACCATTACCGATATTAATGGTAATTATTCTTTGTCAAATGTCGCCGACGGTGCAACCCTGTTATTTTCTTTTGTTGGCATGAAAAGCCAGGAAATAGTTGTTTCCGGTCAAACGGTCATCAACATTACATTGAAAGAAGAAACTGTCGGGCTGGAAGAAATTGTGGCCGTGGGTTACGGGTCGCAACGCAGAAAAGACCTGACCGGTTCAATCGCACGGGTAAAGGGAGATGATATGATCCAACCTTCAACCGGAAGTTTTGATCAGATGCTGCAAGGGAAGGTCGCCGGGGTACACATCAGCCAAACTTCGGGCGCTCCGGGCGGAAACGTCAATGTGCTGGTGCGTGGAGTCAGCTCAATTACAGGCGGAAACCAGCCTTTGTATGTTGTCGACGGATTTCCCGTCGGGACGGGTGGCGGAGGTTCAGACATGTCCAATTTCGGCGGAGCCAACTTTACCTCGGCGGGCATGGCGAACAATACCCAGAACCGGATCAACCCGCTGAGTTCGATCAATCCGGCCGATATTGAGTCAATCGAAATTCTGAAAGATGCTTCGGCAACAGCCATTTATGGTTCGCGCGGGGCCAACGGCGTCATCATTATCACCACAAAACGCGGTGCAATCGGCAAGTCGCAAATCAATGTTGATGTTTCGTATGGAGTCCAGGAAGTTGGCCATAAACTGGATATGATGAACTCGCGGCAGTATGCCGAATTTGTGGCCGAAGGTCGCGACAATGCCCGTATTTATGCCGGTGGTTTGGCCAGCGATCCCAACGAGGTCAGAGCGGGTGGTCACCGCGTACCGCCTGCATTCCGGAATCCGGCCTCCATAACTACCGACACCGACTGGCAGGATGTCATTTTCCGTATCGCACCGGTTCAAAACTACCAGGTGTCGTCGACCTCCGGAAATGAGAAAAACAGGTTTTTCATCTCAGCCGGTTATTTCAACCAGCAGGGAATTGTGCTCACATCCGATTATGAGCGGTTTAACTTAAGAACAAATGTTGACGCCCAACTTACTGACCGGCTAAAATTAGGCACGTCTATCTCCGGATCATATGGCTACGGAAGATTTCCGAATACCGAAGGACACTATGGGACCGGTGGAATTTTGAGCATGGCCTTAGCTGCCTCCCCGACCATTCCTTCTCATCACGAAGACGGAAGTTATTATTTTAACCAGGAAGATGTTGATTACGGTTTGGGGTGGCTCTCCAACCCCCTCGCTGTTCTCAATGGTTATTTCGATAACCGCAAGGTGGCCGATATTCTGGCGAACAGTTTTCTCGAATACCGGATCATCGACGGCTTGACCTTTAAAACCTCGGTGGGCATCAAATACGGAACAAACGTCATTAAACTTTGGAGATCTTCCGAAGTTCCCTTATACGGCAACCGGAACTACGAAGCAACAGCAGCCGTCATCAAATCGGAATCGCTTAATTGGCTAAATGAAAATACCCTGAACTTTAAACGAAATTTTGGCGGTAAACACCAGGTGGATGCGTTGGTGGGATTTACAGCGCAAAAAGACAGCTATGACCAGTTATCGGCCGGGGCAGCCAGTTTTCCCACCGAATATGTGACCTATCTCTCGGAAGGAATTGTCAATACCGGCAGCCATTTTGTTTCCGAGTGGTCCATGCTGTCGCTAATGTCCAGAATCAATTATTCCTACGACAGTAAATACCTGTTTACGGCAACGATCCGCCGAGACGGCAGTTCCCGTTTTGGGGTTAATAACAAATGGGGCAATTTCCCTTCTTTTTCGGTCGGTTATAATGTTTCGGAAGAACCTTTCATGCAATCGCTCACCTTTGTTGATAACCTGAAATTAAGAGCCAGTTACGGGCTTTCGGGAAACAACCAGATCGGAAACTATACCCATATCGGCTTACTTTCAACCTTAGGTTATGTCGAAAATAACACGAAACGCCTTGGACTGGTACCCAGCAGCTTATCCAACGACGATTTAACCTGGGAAAAATCGAAACAGGTGAACATGGGGATTGACCTGAGCCTTTTTAAAGAACGGATCGCGTTGACGGCCGATATTTACCGGGATCGTAAAACGAACCTGTTGCTTGCCGTTAACCTGCCGGCCGCTTCCGGTTTTGGTTCTTCAACCCAAAATATTGGCGATATCGAAAATAAGGGGATTGAAATCGGACTGCAAACAATCAACCTGAACTTACGCAAATTTAACTGGACCAGCAGCGCTACCTTCAGCGCCAATAAAAATAAGGTCCTGAAACTGACCAATGCCTCCGAAAGGATGGTCAACTCGGCGTATCAGGTTACGCAGGTCGGGTATCCGGTTTCCAGCTTTTACCTGATGAATGCAATCGGGATCTTCCAAACGGAAGAAGAAGTGCAAAACAGTCCGGTTCAGCATCCCCGGGTACAGCCCGGCGACCTGAAATTTGAAGACGTCACCAAAGATGATAAAATCAATGCCGATGATAAAAAAATCGTCGGCGATCCATGGCCCGACTTCACCTGGGGTTTCACCAACAAATTCAGCTACGGCAACCTGGCTTTAAGTGTGACGTTAAACGGTTCGCACGGAGCATATACCTATTTCCAGGCCGGCGAAATTATTCTTAACTCGGCCGGTGTGCAAAACCAACTCGCCCTGGCCGACCGCAGGTGGAAATCGGAACAAAACCCGGGCGATGGTTTTATGCCGCGCGCTATCCGAAGCAATCATGCCTTTGGATTCAGTTCCACATCGCACTTCCTGTTTGATTCGTCGTTTACCCGGATTAAAAACGTGAACCTTTCTTACAAACTTCCGAAACAGGTGGTTTCCAGGTTATCGCTGGGCAGCGCCTCGGTGTATGTTGATGTCAGTAACCTGTACACCTTCACGGATTATCCCGGTTATGATCCCGAGTCAAGCACATCGGGAGACAATGTGGTTAATGCCGGCATCGACCACCTGACTTACCCGCTTCCGCGAACTTATACGTTTGGTGTTCAATTAACTTTTTAAATCAGTAAGACCATGAATAAGTACCTTATAATTGTATTTGTACTCGCCCTGGTATCGTGTAAAGATTTTCTGGTCCTGGAACCGGAGAACCAGATCAGCGAAAACATTTTCTACAAAACCGAAGCTGATTTTGAAACAGCAATGTTCGGGATGTATGGCGAACTGCAAACACTCCACGATATTTCGAATTTATTCCTGACCGAAGTAACCACCGACAACATGAGGATTACCAATCAGTTGTCGAATCCGTCGACCGACCGGATTGAGTGTGACGAGGTCAATCTGACTTCAACCAATGGCTTTGTCAATACCATATGGGGCTCCTGCTTTAAAACCATCGCCCGGAGCAACAATATCCTGTCCCGCATTGATGAGGCTGATTTTGAGGAAAGTAAAAAGAACCAATACAAAGGCGAATCGCTGTTTCTGAGAGCCTATGCCTATTTTTATCTTGTACGCCTGTTTGGCGAGGTTCCTCTTGTCGAGGTGGCGTTTCGCAGTCCCGACGAAGTGGCCGGATACGACATGAGCCGGAAACCGGTGTCAGAAGTTTACAAATTGATTCTGGATGATTTGCAGGAATCGGCTGGTTTACTGAATACCGGAGCGGGTTTAAGCAAATCGCGCGCTTCGCTGGGCGCGGTCAAAACCCTTCAGGGGAAAGTTTATCTGACCCAAAAAGAGTACGTCCTGGCAGCTACGGCTTTACTGGAAGTTCAGCAGATGAACCGGTACACGCTGGCAGATGATTACGGCCAGTTATTTTCGGTGGGCAACGACGAACTGTCAGAGTCAATCTTCGAAATCAAATACCTGACCGGGAATGTGGGTGAAGGAAATTCGCTGACCACCAACTTCTCGTACGGCCACACGATCGTCCCCACTTCGGATATGATCCAGGTCTATGAAGCCGACGACCGGAGGAAAGACGCTTCGCTGGCTGATTCACTGCTGGCTGCCGACGGCAATTACGCTACTTACGAGGAAAAATATATCCGTAAGTTTTACGATCCGACTGCCGAGCTTCAGTTCGACGGCGGAATCAATGTCCTGCCGCTTCGCTATGCCGATGTTTTGCTGATGTATGCCGAAGCCCTGAATGAAACCGAAAAAACCACCGAAGCCCATGACTTCCTCAACATGGTACGTAACCGTGCCGGACTCGGCTCTTTAAGCGGACTGAGTAAACCGGAGTTTGCCCTCGCCCTTGAACGCGAGCGGCGTGTTGAGTTTTTAATTGAAGGACATCGTTGGTTCGACCTGGTCAGAACCGGCAGGGCGCAGGAAATTATTAACAACTATTACATCAGCCTGGGATTAAGTTTCCGCGTTGAAGACTACGAACTTTTAATGCCAATTCCTCAAAGTGAAAGAGATATTGATCCAAACCTGACGCAAAACACAGGTTATTAATTAAATTAGAGCTGTCCTGAAAGTCATTCAACCAGAGGGAAAAATTCTGAAATAAATTCAGAATGACGCGGTTGGTTTTTATGACACAGGGACAGCTCTAAAAAACGTTTCAATGATGATGATAATAAAACGATTAAAGTTATGTTGGTATGTTTTGTTCCTGTTTCTGCTAAGCTGCCAGACCGGAACGGAAAAAAATCATACTGTGTCCCTGATTGATTCTTCGTTAAAAGGCCAGTCATTCCACAACATTACCCTGGAAGCTTCCTTAAAGCCTTTCAAAGAAAAGAGTGAACCTTATTACCGGAAAGTGGCCGCCGAAATGTTTATGCAATGGCATTCGTTGCTGCGCCATGCCGACACCATCTCAGTCATGTTGTGGACCAGCGACGGCTCTGAAATTCTGAACTACTCAGGAAAACCGGATCAACCCTTGGAATGGGCAAAATACATCGGCAATCCCAACACCGAACATGAAATCGGTTCAGGGCCCCAAGAACTTTCATTGCACGAAAGGGCCTATTTGTATCTTGAAAATCCGCCGGACTTCACCTACAAAGACCTGAAAATCATTGTCAGCATCCTGAAAGAAACCGGCGAATCGATTACCGGGAAACCGGTGCGGATCGGAGCGACTTTTGACCCGGGGCCCGAATTTGCCAAATCGCCGTTCAAATACGAAAAACACCCGGAAATACTGGAAGGAAGCGCCATGGGTGAGAAATCTTTTGTATTCAGCTATGCCACCCTGAACGCCGATGATGAGTCGTATGCCGGTTACCCCGACGGTATTCCGGCAAACACGCCTTTTGGAACCTTTTTTGGCCGGCAAAGTCAACATTTTCTCACCGATCTGGGCTTTGATTATATTTGGTTCAGCAACGGTTTTGGTTTTGGCATGGAACCCTGGTCATCCACCGGAACCATTTTTACCGGAACCGGTTTTGACGCGGAAAAGCTGCCGGATACGAGAGAAAAGATCATCAATTTTTGGAACCTGTTCCGGGCTGAATGTCCCGACTTCCGGATTGAAACCCGGGGAACCAACCTGTCTGCCGGAATCGACCTGGCTAAAGACGGCGTTGATTTAAAAGCCATTTACAATGGCGGCTTTAACATCCTTCCTCCGCCCAATTCGCCCTGGGCTGCCCTCGACGGCGACTTCGGACTCGAAATGGTTGGTTACATGTCGCGCATCTCTGAACTGCCCGACGACCGGTACATCTTCCGCTATTACACGCACGATCCCTGGTGGTTGAACAGCCCCTGGCTCGACCGTTACGGACGCGAACCACACGATATTTATCTGCCGATGGCTGTGTCGCGTATCAACGAAAAAGGCGAAATCACCCTGCCAACCCATCTGAATTTCCTGACGATTGATGATTCATTTGGCAACATGCCCACTCAGGTACCCGACGAGGTGATTCCGCACATTCTGAAAGCCCGGTATGATTCGCCAACCGCACCGGGCCCGTTGGTTTGGGTTTACCCCTTTGACGAATACCATGCGTGGGTGCACAACCAGCAGGAGCGTTTGCCGGAAATTTATTACGGCGACTGGTATATCCGTCAGGCCATCAACAACGGCTTGCCGCTGAATACGGTTATTTCGACCGGCAATTTTGGAAAAGCCCTTTCCGAAAAGCCCGGGCTGTTTAATCAATCTGTGCTGCTTTCGATTGTCCCCGATGCCGGCTCAGCCTACGAAAAAGAACTGATCAGCTTTATTCAGCAAGGCGGGCAAGCTGTCATTTATGGTCCGGCCGATTATGCCGGCGAGGAATTTTTAGCCATGCTTAATCTTGAAAATGTGTCGCCTTTGTCGGGTGAACTGACGATTTCAAGAAACTACCGGTTGGATGCGCTGCAACAGGCCGATCCTGCAGTCATCAGGCACGAGGCGCTTTTTTCGGGAGGAGGGCTCCGTTCAACCGTGAAAAACAAGCAGGATGCGTCCACCAAGTTACTTGCCCAGGCCAAACAAGCATCAGCAGCCCGCGACATGGCCTGGATCCGGTCTCATCTCGACTGGTCGGGCGGAAAAATTGCCTATGTGAGGGGTACCAATTCTTCTCATTTTACAGGAAAACGTTTACTTGAACCCGACGATCCGACCCGCTACTTTACCAGCCCGAATTATCTGCGGTATGTACTAAGCGAACTTGGATTCAGCTATGCCACCGACAAAAACAGTCCGGCGGTAAAAAGCCCGGTGTTAAGTATTTCGAGAAGTAACAACGGCTATTTCTTTGCCGGTTACGTTCCCAACACCACCGTAAAACATCGTTTTAAACTGGCGCCCGGCGCTCCCGTTTTGCTGGGTTACGATACCGGGCTGGAAAATGGCCATTCTGTCTATCACTTTCCGACCTCGTGGAACCGGGAATGCCGCGTTTTTGTAGAACAGGTCAACGGCGTGGTATCCTGTAAAGAAATGCACTCGGGCGAACTCGGCATCAGCCGGCGGCTACAGGTTTCGGGACTGGAAAACGCCACCGTTCGTATTTTCCCAGATGACGGAATTAGCGAAGATCAGATTCACTTTTACCTGAATGCCGGTTATCCCTGGAAAAAAGGACAGCTCGATTTTCAGAAAGGTGAAGAAGCATTTGGCAACAACTACAAAGTGGAAGGCGTAAGCGGAACCTTAGTGGTATCATGGTAACAATTGGTATAAAATGATGAGGAAATATTTTTTAGTGATTTTGGTGCTGTCCGTATTCGGGGGACGTTCGAATGCCCAGGAAACGTGGGTGGCCGATCAGTCGGCCTACCTTTTAGCAATTAAAGATGAGTTGCAAATAAAATGGCCAAATAACCGGACCATTAACCTGGTGTTTCACGGGCATTCGGTTCCGGCCGGATACTGGCATAAGTCCGAAGTGCATACCTTGGATTCATATCCAAATCTGGTGCTTGCCAAATTGAAAGAAATTTACCCACATGCCGTGATCAACGTGATTGTTACGGCTATAGGAGGCGAATATGCCGAGAAAGGGCAGACCCGCTTTGCTTCCGACGTTTTGCCTCATAAGCCTGATGTAATCTTCATTGATTATGCGCTGAATGACTTGGGCGCCGGTCTTGAACGGTCGCGTGCGGCCTGGCAAAAAATGATTGAAACAGCACAAAAGCAAAACATTCCGGTGATCCTGCTTACCCCGTCGCCTGACCAGCGACAGGATATCCTCGATACGGAGAATCCGCTGGTTAAACATGCTGCGCAAATCAGAGAATTAGCCTCAGAATACCATGTGGGGTTGGCCGATCCATTTACGAAATTTCAGGAAATAGTCAGACAAGCTGGTTCCGTTAAAGATTATATGTCGCATGTCAATCACCCCAACAGGAAAGGTCATGAGCTGATTGCCGGCGAAATCATCAAATGGTTTTGAGAACAAAACAAAATGAAATATAAAAATTTAACATCATGAAGAAATACCATATCCTGATTATCCTGCTATTATCCATCTTTTTGTGTAAAGAAGCGGAAGCTAAAAATACAATTCCGGAATGGCAGGTCGGGTTTCATCATCAAAAAGAGAACCGACCCGAAAAGTGGATGCCGGCAGAAGTTCCCGGAGCAGTTCAGCTTGACTACGCCAAAGCCAACAACTGGGGCAAGTTCTATTATGCCGAAAACTGGAAAGACTATTCCTGGATGGAAGATGTGTTCTGGACCTATCAAACAAGCTTTAAAAAACCGGTACTGAAAGCCGGCGAGCAGTTCTGTTTTATTTCGGAAGGTATTGACTATGAATTTGAAATCAGAATTAATGACCAGCCTGTTTTTTACCAGGAAGGCATGTTTTCCCGGGTTGAGCTCGACTTGACGGCTTTTTTGCAGGACGATAATGAACTGCAAATAACCATCTTTCCGGTACCAAAAATTCCGGGAAAGCCTGTTAATCGCGACCAGGCGGCGCAGAGCGTAAAACCGGCAGTCAGTTACGGCTGGGATTGGCATCCCCGTCTGGTACCGCTGGGAATTTGGGACGAAACATACTTCCAAATCCTCAACCGGAACCGGATAACTGATTTTTCAACCAAATACATTTTGTCGCAGAACCTGGAACAGGCCACCATCAAAGTTTTATTGAGCAGCCAAAATGAACCCGGGAAAACGTTCGAATGGACCTTAACCGCTCCCGACGGAAAGGTGGTTCTGTCGGAAAAAGGCAGGGTTGCGGATAAACAGGAACTCACTGCATCACTTAAAAACCCGCGGTTGTGGTGGCCGCACGATCATGGAAAACAGCCCTTGTATGTATCAAAAATCATCCTGAAAGATGACAAAGGAAAGATATTGGACACCAAACAACAGAAGATCGGTTTCCGGCAAATTCGCCTGGTGATGAATGAGGGGACCTGGGATGAACCCAACGACTTTCCAAAATCACGAAGTTATCCGCCAATGACCATCGAAATCAATAACCGGAGGATATTTTCGAAAGGCACAAACTGGGTCAATCCCGAAATTTTTCCCGGAATCATCACAAAAGAACGCTACAACGAGCTTCTTGACCGGGCGCTCGAAGCCAATTTTAACCTGCTCCGGGTTTGGGGTGGCGGAATTGTAAACAAACAGTCATTTTACGATTTATGCGATGAAAAAGGGATTATGGTATGGACCGAATTTCCTTTGGCATGTAACAATTATGAAGGAACGCCCAAATACCTGGGCGTATTGGAACAGGAGGCCCGGTCCATCATTCAAAAAATAGCGCCACATCCTTCCAATGTCATGTGGTGCGGAGGTAACGAGCTGTTTAATAACTGGTCGGGCATGACCGATCAATCGCTCGCGCTTCGCCTGCTGAACAGTTTGTGTTACCATTTGGATCCGCAAACGCCTTTTATCCCAACGGCTCCTGTTGCCGGGGTAGGACATGGCAATTATGTTTTCCGCGATCTGAATACCGGCAAAGAAGTTTTTGAAGTGATGCCGAAAGCGCGAAACACCGCTTATACCGAATTTGGAATGCCTGGCCCTTCTCCGGTGGAAATTCTGAAGCAGATCATTCCCCAGGATGAACTTTTTCCTCCCCGCGAAGGAACAAGTTGGGAAAGTCATCACGCGTTCGGTGCCTGGATGGGCGATACCTGGCTGATGAAAGACTTGCTGACCGACTATTTCGGAGAAGCGGCTTCGCTCGAAGAACTGGTTACTGCCGGGCAATGGCTTCAATCCGAAGGGTATAAATGTATTTTTGAAGAAGCACGACGCCAGAAACCGTATTGTTCGATGGCCCTGAATTGGTGTTATAACGAACCCTGGCCAACAGCCGCCAATAACAGCCTGATCAACTATCCCAATAACCCGAAACCTGCATTTTATGATGTCAGCGCGTCTTGCCGCCCGGTTTTGGCCAGCGCCCGGATTCCGAAGTTCAGGTGGCAGGAAGGAGAACCTTTTACCTGCGACCTTTTTATCCTGAATGACCGGTACGAAGATCTGCCAGGCGGAAAAATAACCGCATCGCTTGTCGCCGGAGATCAACGGCTTGTGCTCCTGAACTGGGATTATCTTTCCGTTGAAAAAAACGAAAATCTCGCCGGACCTTCCGTCCGTTACCTGTTACCTTACTTTGACACCAACAAAATAACCATTGAACTGAGTTCGGAAGACCATCCGGAATGGAACTCAAGCTATACGCTTCTTTATCGTCCGGCTGAAGCAAAAACTGAAGTCGCGACCCCGGTCCTGAACCAATAAGTCCGGAACAGTTGTCATCAGAATAATTGCCTGTTATATGAAACGAATAGTTGTTGCCATTTTTTCAATCCTGTTTTTCCCGTTTTTTTCAGGAGCGCAATCCGACCTTCGCGTCAGCGATAACGGGCGTTATCTTGTTTACCACGACGGCAGTCCCTTCTTTTACCTTGGAGATACAGCGTGGGAGTTATTTCACCGGCTAAACCGGGCCGAAGCCAGTCTTTATCTGAAAGACCGGGCCGAAAAAGGGTTTACGGTAATTCAGGCGGTGGTGCTGGCCGAACACGACGGACTGAACGATCCGAATGCCTACGGGGCAACACCTTTAATTAATCACGACCCGGCCAGACCGGATGAGGCTTATTTTGAACAGGTTGATTACATCATCAAAAAAGCCGAAGAATATGGTTTACATATCGCGTTGCTCCCCACCTGGGGTGATAAACTCTTCAAGGCAAAATGGGGAACCGGGCCGGAAATATTCAACCGGGAGAATGCCTATGCATACGGAAAGTTTATTGGTAACCGCTATAAAAATCAGGCAAATATCATTTGGGTAATCGGCGGCGACAGAAATCCGAGAGACGGAACTGATGACGCCGGAGTTTGGCGCGCCATGGCCCGGGGGATCACCGAGGCCGTGGGTGGAAATGACAAGGCATTGATGACTTTCCACCCCCAAACGGCCTCGTCGGCCTGGTTTCACCAGGATGACTGGCTGGATTTCAACATGCTGCAAACCAGCCATTGTGCCGACACCAAGGTATGGGAAAAAATCAGCCACGATTACGGCCTCTCGCCGGTAAAACCAACCATGGACGGCGAACCCATGTATGAAGAGATCCCGGTTTGTTTTGATTTGAAAAACGGTTATGCCGACCCCAATGATATCCGGAGAAAAGCTTACCTGAGCCTGTTTGCCGGGGCACACGGGCACACCTACGGCTGCAACAACATCTGGCAAATGTACGCACCGGAAAGAAAACCCCAGATCCATGCAACAAAACCCTGGTTCGACTCACTGGATCTGCCCGGCGCCCAATCAATGACCTTTGTACGAAAATTAATGGAGTCTCGTCCGATGTTGGACCGGGTGCCCGATCAATCCCTGATCGTTGACAGTCCGGAACCTTACCGGGAACGGATCCAGGCTACCCGGGGAAATGATTATGCCTTTATTTATTCATCATCGGGACTTCCTTTTGAGGTGAGAATGGGCAAAATCTCCGGAAAGAAGGTAAAAGCGTCCTGGTATAATCCGCGAAACGGAGAAGTAAGTGAAGCGGGAACCTTTAAAAATAAAGGAGTCATCCGGTTCAGTCCGCCATCAACCGGCAATTCGGACGACTGGGTGTTGATAATTGATGATACCTCGCGAAACTTTGCAGGAATGGATTAGTTATATTTGAGGCCGGTTTACAGCAGTTTATTTTCCCGCACAGAGATTTATGCCCCTTATGAAACAGAGCCCTTCAACCCAATTTAGCGAGTTGGCCGGAAACATCACAGGTGATGTTTATACCGATCGCACCCACCGGATTTTGTATGCTACCGACGCGTCGTCGTACCGCGAATTGCCGCTGGCAGTTACCCGGCCCAAAAACAAGGAAGATATTAAAAAGCTGATCGCTTTTGCCGGTAAAAACAAAACTTCCATCATTCCGAGAGGAGCAGGAACTTCGCTGGCCGGACAAGTGGTTGGCCCGGGCATCGTGGTGGATGTGTCGAAATACATGAACCGTATTCTTGAATTGAATATCGAAGAACGCTGGGTTTGGGTAGAACCGGGGGTTGTGCTGGCTGAACTCAACCAGTTTCTGGCGCCGTTTGGCCTGCAGTTCGGTCCCGAGACCTCAACGGCCAACCGCTGTGTCATTGGCGGCATGCTGGGCAATAACTCCTGCGGCCTCCATTCATTGGCTTACGGAAGTGTGCGCGATCATATCCTGGAAGTGGAAACAATTCTGTCCGATGGCTCGGAAGTTACTTTTGGTGAGCTGAGTACCGATGCCTTCGAACAGAAATGTAATGGTAATCCCGATTTGCTGGAGACGAAAATTTATAACAAAATCAACGAGATCCTGTCGGTTCCGGAAAATCAGGCCGAAATCCGCAAAGAGTTTCCCGATCCCCGGATCAGACGGCGCAATAATGGTTATGCGCTGGATGTTCTTCTTGAAACGGACCCGTTTACCGGGAACGGACAAAAAATCAATGTCAGCAAGCTCCTGGCCGGGTCAGAGGGCACCCTTGCTTTCTCAACTAAAATCAAACTTAACCTGATACCGCTCCCTGCAACATATAAAGGGTTGGTTTGCGCCCATTTTACCAGCATGCAGGAAGCTGCCAAAGCAAATATCATCGCGTTGAAACATCAACCGGTGGCCATTGAATTAACCGATGATTACATTCTGAACTGTACCAAAGACAATATTGAACAACGGAAAAACCGCTTTTTCATTAAAGGTGATCCGAAGGTGGTCTTATTTATTGAATTTGAAAGCGACGATCCGGATGAAATCCATCAAAAAGCCCGGCAACTGGAACTCGACCTGAAAAATGCCGGATACGGTTATCATTTTCCGCTGTATACCGAAGCCGGCGACATCGCTAAACTTTGGGACTTACGCAAGGCCGGCCTGGGAGTGTTGCTGAATATCCCGGGCGACAAACGCAGTGTGCAGGTGATTGAAGATACGGCGGTGTATCCGGAAGTTTACCCCGAATTCATCACTGAAGTGGAACAAATCCTTCAAAAACATCAGATCGAATGTGCTTACTACGCCCACCTGGCAACCGGCGAATTACACCTGAGTCCACTGCTCAACCTGAAAGATTCGGATGATGTAGCCACCTATTACAAATTGGCTAAAGATATCGCGCTGCTGGTTAAAAAGTACCGTGGCTCGCTAAGCGGCGAACATGGAGACGGACGTTTGCGCGGCGAATTCATCCCCTTAATGCTAGGTATGCACAATTACCGGCTATTGAAAGAACTGAAAAAAGCCTGGGACCCCGATCAGATTCTGAACCCGGGAAAAATTACCGATACGCCGTCGGTTGTCGAAAACATGCGCTACCTGCTTGATCAACCTGCAAAAAAGATCGAAACAAGCTTCCCTTTTCCTGAAAAAAGCGGCCTGCTGTATGCTGCCGAAAAATGCAGCGGCTCGGGCGATTGCCGGAAAAGTTCGTTGATTGGCGGAACCATGTGCCCAACCTTTATGGCTACCCGCGACGAAGATAAAACCACCCGCGGGCGAGCTAACCTGTTGCGCGAGTTTCTTACCCGTTCTGACAAAAAAAATCCATTTGACCACCGCGAACTGTATGAAGTGATGGATTTATGCCTCTCGTGCAAGGCCTGTAAATCAGAATGTCCGTCGAATGTGGATATGGCCAAACTGAAAGCCGAATTTTTACAGCATTACTACGAAAGCCATCCGATACCGCTGCGAACCAGGCTGATCGCATACTTACCACGGCTAAACCGGCTGGGAATGGCCTTTCGTCCCATGACCAATTTTCTGACCGGCAGTGATTTATTTAAACAAACCATTGGTTTTGCAAAAGAACGGTCGGTTCCGGCTTTGTCGAAAATCACCTTGAAAAAATGGGACAAACAAAACCGCCGCTTGCCAAAGTCAGGTAAAAACAAAAAAGTTTACCTGTTTGCCGACGAATTTAGCAACTTCAACGAAAGTGAGATCGGGATCAAAACCATCTTGTTACTGAGCAAGTTGGGCTATGAGGTGGCCATTCCGAAACACATTGAAAGCGGCCGGACCTTTTTATCAAAAGGATTGCTGAAAACAGCCAAAAAAGTGGCTGCCGAAAATGTCATGCTGCTGAAAGACCTGATTACTGATGAAACGCCGCTTGTTGGCATTGAACCTTCGGCCATTTTAACTTTCAGGGACGAATACCCTGAACTGCTTACCGGAACTTTGCAGGAAGCGGCTGCCAGGCTGGCAAAAAACGCCCTGATGTTGGATGAATTTATCGTCCGGGAGGCAGAAAAAGGCTTGATAAAACCGGAACAGTTCACCACAGAGCCCCGGCAGATTAAGCTGCACGGGCATTGCCAGCAAAAAGCCATTGCATCAACTGAGGCCACAAAGACGATGTTGTCGTTACCCGTCAATTTCAGGGTGGAGGAAATCAAAAGCGGTTGTTGCGGCATGGCCGGTTCGTTTGGCTACGAGAAGGAGCATTACGAACTGAGCATGAAAATCGGGGAACTGGTTCTCTTCCCGGAAGTCAGGAAAACGGCGCCCGAAACCCGGATTGTTGCTCCCGGAACATCGTGTCGTCACCAGATTAAGGATGGAACCGGAAGGCAAGCGCAGCACCCCGTCGAGATTTTATTGGATGCGTTGAAGGAATAATGACGTACCGAATGTTTTGTTTCGAGTAATAAACAAGCCTCCATTTGCAAAAGAATCCCGCCGGAGCGGGATTCATGTTGAAATTTGCTATGCAATATCAGATGGGTATTAGCTTAAAAATTGGTGGACATTGGCTGCGGCTACTTTTCCGGCCTCAATGGCGTGGACAACCAGGCTTGCTCCGCGCTCAATATCCCCGGCGGCAAAGATTTTTTCCACCGACGTTTGTTTGTTGGCTTTCACTTTCACGTTCCCGCGGGCATCATATTCAACCCCCAGTTCATCGAGCAAACCAACATGTACCGGCTGGGTAAAGCCCATCGATAACAAAACCAGTTCCGCTTTAATGATTTCTTCGGTACCGGGAACTTCAGCCATCACCCAGCGGCCTTTTTCGTCTTTGTCCCATTTTACCTCAACAATCTCGGCTTCTTTCACTTTCCCGTTTTCGCCGATTAACCTTTTGGTCGACAGCGCCCAGCGGCGGTTGCAGCCTTCCAGGTGCGAACTCGAAGTACGCAGGGTGTTTGGCCAGTATGGCCAGGGAGCATCGTCGGTCCGCTCGACCGGGGGTTTGGGCATAATCTCAATTTGGGTAACACTGGCTGCTTTATGCCTGATGGAAGTCCCCACGCAGTCGGAACCCGTATCGCCGCCGCCAATAACCAGTACATGTTTTCCTTCGGCCGAGAGGCGGATATCGTCCGGGATTTTTTGGCCGGCTACCACTTTATTCTGTTGTGTCAGAAACTCCATCGCGAAATAAACGCCCTCCAGCTCACGGCCTTCAACGCCCAGATCGCGCGGCTGCTCGGCGCCTGTTGCCAGCACTACCGCATCGAATTCGGCCAGAAGTTCATCCCGGCTGACATCAACGCCAACCGTGACATTGGTTTTCAGGATGAGGCCTTCTGCTTCGAAAATCGCCAAACGCCGGTCAATCACTCCTTTATTCAATTTAAAATCGGGTATACCATAGCGTAACAAACCGCCGATGGCGTCATTCTTTTCATAAACCGTTACGGTATGACCGGCACGATTCAGCAAGTCGGCAGCCGAAAGACCGGCCGGACCGGAACCGATGACCGCCACTTTTTTCCCGCTGCGTACCTTCGGGGGATTTGGCACAATATACCCCTGCTCAAACGCCCGCTCAACGGTTGAGCATTCGTTTTCGCGGATGGTCACCGGGTCGTTGTGAATATTCAGCACGCAGGCTTTTTCGCAGGGAGCCGGACAAATACGGCCGGTAATCTCCGGAAAACTATTGGTTGAGTGAAGTATTTCGTATGCTTCGCGATCGTCTTTGCGGAACAAGGCATCCTGCCATTCCGGAATTTTACTTCCTACCGGGCATCCCCAGTGGCAAAACGGAACTCCGCAATCCATGCAGCGTGACGCCTGCAACCTTCTGTCGTCTTCGTTCAGGGTTTGTTCAACTTCCCCGTAGTCGTATATTCTTTCTTTTACAGGCCGGTAGCCGCCTTCCTTGCGGACTACTTTTATAAAACCTCTTGGATCTCCCATAATACTTCTAAGTCTTTTCTATTAAATTCTTTAAGTTCTTTCTTACTCGTGACGCGTGGGGTCGTCTTCCGTTAATTGTAATTTACGTTCAATTTCCCGCAGTTTCATTTCCTCGAGTACTTTCTTGTATTCAAACGGTATGACTTTTACGAATTTCGGCAGGTATTCTTCCCAATTGGTCAGAATATCGGCAGCCAAAGAACTTTGGGTATATAACAGGTGTTTGCTAATCATTTCCTGCAGTTCATCCACATCCGATTTGTCTTCAACCGGCGACAATTCAACCAGACCTTTGTTGCAGTAATAATCAAAGTTACCGTCAACATCGAGCACGTAGGCGATACCACCGCTCATCCCGGCGGCAAAGTTCCGCCCGGTACGGCCCAGCACAACAACGCGTCCGCCGGTCATGTATTCGCAGCAGTGGTCTCCGGTTCCTTCGACTACGGTTTTTGCGCCAGAGTTACGAACACAGAAACGTTCGCCGGCAACTCCCCGGATATACCCTTCACCACTGGTCGCTCCATAAAAGGTGGTGTTCCCGACAATAATATTCTCTTCCGGTTTAAATGTTGATCCGGTTGGCGGAACCACCACAATTTTACCGCCCGAGAGTCCTTTTCCGATGTAATCGTTCGCGTCGCCCTCAAGGCGGAATGTGATGCCTTTTACCATAAAGGCACCGAAACTTTGCCCGGCCGTTCCTTTAAAGGTGCAGTTAATGGTATCTTCAGCCAGGGCTTCTTCGCCGTAGCGTTTTGAGATTTCGCCCGACAACATGGCGCCGATGGTCCGGTCGGTATTCACAATGGGATATGAGATCCAGACTTTTTCTTTTCCTTTAATCGCCTTACTGGCATCCAGGATTAGTTTGTGATCCAGGTGATCTTCAATCGACTTCACATTCGGGAAGGTGTTCCGGATATCGAATTCTTTTGCTTCTTCGGGCAAATACAGGATTTTGGAGAAATCGATTTTTTTCATTTTCCAGTTCCCGACAGCCGGGTCCACTTCAAGCAAATCGGTACGGCCTACCAGGTCATCGAATTTGCTGACGCCCATTTCGGCCATATACTCGCGGACTTCTTCGGCGATAAAGCGGAAGAAATTAACGACGAATTCGGATTTACCGATAAAGCGTTTGCGCAGGTCTTTATCCTGTGTGGCAATACCGGCCGGGCAGGTATTCAGGTGACATTTACGCATCATGATGCAACCCATGACAATTAGGGCAGAGGTGGAGAAACCAAATTCCTCGCCGCCCAGGCAAGCCATCGTAATCACGTCGTGCCCGTTTTTCAGTTGTCCGTCAACCTGAAGCTTCACTCGTCCACGCAGGTTGTTCATCACCAGGGTTTGCTGGGCTTCGGCAATTCCCATTTCGGCCGGCAAACCGGCATGTTTGATCGAACTGGCCGGGCTGGCGCCTGTTCCGCCTTCGCCCCCCGAAATGGTGATCAGGTCGGCATAAGCCTTGGCCACGCCGGCTGCTACTGTTCCCACGCCGGCTTCGGCTACCAGCTTCACCGAAACTTTAGCGCGCGGGTTGGTTACCTTCAGGTCGTAAATCAATTGAGACAAGTCTTCAATTGAATAAATATCGTGATGGGGAGGTGGCGAAATCAAGGTAATTCCCGGTGTTGAATTACGGGTTTTAGCGATAATTTTATTCACCTTAAAGCCCGGCAACTGGCCTCCTTCTCCCGGTTTCGCCCCCTGGCAGATTTTGATCTGCAGTTCGTAAGCATTGGTCAGGTAATTGTTGGTTACCCCGAACCGTCCGGATGCAACCTGCTTGATGGCGCTTTGTTTCAGTGTTCCGAAACGTTCGGAATCTTCGCCGCCTTCGCCGGTGTTGCTGCGTCCGCCAATCGTATTCATGGCCATTGCCAGCGTCTCGTGTGCTTCTTTACTGATTGAGCCGTAAGACATCGCCCCGGTTACAAAGCGTTTCATGATGTTTTCAGCAGGTTCTACCTGATCGAGCGGGATGGGATTGTTCTTCTTCAACCTGAAACATCCGCGAATAAACCCGGGTTTTTGGTTGTTCTGCTGAACCAGCTTGCTGTATTCTTTATATTTACTGTAATCGTTGGTCCGGGTAGCCCATTGTAACAAACCGATTGCTTCAGGATTCCAGGCGTGGTGCTCGCCATACTTCCGCCAGGCGTAAACCCCGCCGTTCTCGAACCGGAATATCTCGGGAGTTGCGACGGTTTGGTATGCCGCTTCGTGCATCCGCCTGTATTCTTCCGCAATTTCGCTCAGCCCAATGCCGCTCAGTCGGGAGGTCGTTCCGGTGAAGTACTGATCAATCAGCTCGTTGCTAACGCCAATGGCTTCGAACATTTGGGCCCCGTGATATGAACGCAGGGTGGAGATCCCCATTTTCGACATGATTTTTAATAAACCTTTGTCAACCGCTTTGATGTAATTTTTTCGGGCCTCCTTATATTCCATTTCAATTTTACCTTCTTTCACCAGGTAGTCGATGGCGGCAAAAGCCATATACGGGTTAATGACGCTTGCCCCATAACCCAGCAGGAGGGCAAAGTGATTGACTTCGCGGGCTTCGGCTGTTTCAACAATGACACCGACCTGCATCCGTTTCTTTTTGGAAATCAGGTGATGATGAACCGCAGAAACAGCCAGCAAGGATGGGAACGGCGCGTTTTCGGTGCTCACCTCCCGGTCGGACAGAATGATGAAATTTTTCTTTTCGTCAACAGCTCTCTCAGCCATTTCCAGCATGGATTCAAAGGCTTTCCGGAACCCGGCTTCTCCTTCTTTGACAGGGAAAACCATCGGGATGGTCTGATGACTGAACATCTCATCTTTCAGGTCTTTAATTTTGCCCAGGTCGGTATTGGTGATCAGCGGGCTGTCAAATTTGATCAGCTTGCAGTGATCCGGGCTATCATTCAGAATATTCGAGCTCAATGAACCGATGTAGTTGGTCAGCGACATCACCAGTCCTTCGCGGATCGGGTCGATAGCAGGGTTGGTGACCTGGGCGAACATCTGTTTAAAGTAATTGAAAAAGAGCTGGGGTTTTTCTGAAAAGATCGCTATGGGCGTATCATTTCCCATCGAACTGGTGGCTTCGGCAGCCGAAACAGCCATACCCTGGATGATCTCGTACATATCTTCCTTCGAGTATGAAAATACTTTCGAGAGGGTTTCAAAATTCTCCAGTTCGGAGGGTACCCGGTTTTTGACTTTAATATCTTTCATCCGCATGCGGTTTTCTTTTAACCACATATCGTACGGATTACGTTTACTCAACTCATATTTTACTTCGTTGTCGGGGATGATAATTCCCAACTTCGTGTCGATCAGCATAATTTTACCTGGTCTCAGACGCCCTTTTTCTTTGATTTCGTCGGGTGCAAACTGCTGAACGCCAACTTCGGAGCCCATTACAACCAGGTCGTTTTTGGTAATGACATAACGCGAAGGGCGCAGACCGTTCCGGTCGAGCGTACCGCCGATATAACGTCCGTCGGAGAACACCATCGAGGCCGGGCCGTCCCAGGGTTCCATGATGGTTGAATGATACTCGTAAAACGCCTTCAGGCTTTCCGGGATCGGGTTTTTCTCATTGAACGACTCCGGGATCATCATACACAGGGCGTGATGCAGCGAACGACCGGTGAGGTGAAGGAACTCGAGCACGTTGTCGAATGAGGCAGAGTCAGATTTTCCATCTTCGATCACCGGCAGTAATTTTTTCAGGTCTTCACCGAAAATTTCAGATTTCAGCAGCGCTTCGCGGGCCTGCATCCATTTCCGGTTACCTTTCACCGTATTGATTTCCCCGTTGTGGGCAAGGAAACGAAATGGCTGGGCCAAATCCCAGGTGGGAAACGTGTTGGTGCTAAACCGGGAGTGGACAAGCGCAATGGCCGATTTCAGTTTTTCGTGCTGAAGGTCTTTGAAATATTCGCCCAGTTGGAAGGGGGTAAGCATTCCTTTATAAACAATGGTCCGCGAAGAAAAGCTCGGCTGATAAAAAGCCTCTTTCTGACTCAGGTTCGACCTGTAAATTTCATGCTCAGTCAGTTTGCGCACAATATATAACCGGCGTTCGAGCGCTTCCTGCTCTAAATTAGCTTTAACAAATACCTGTTTGATGACAGGCTCTGTTTTTTTTGCAATTTCTCCCGGCGCCGAGCTGTCAACCGGAACATCGCGGAAGGCGATCAACTCCAGGCCTTCCTCTTTGATGTGTTTGGTCAGAACATCCAGACAAATATCCGCTTCCGCAGCCAGATGGGGCAGAAAAATCAGACCGGTTCCGTATTTACCGGCTTCAGGCAGGTTTATCTTAGCAACCTCCTTAAAATATTCGTGAGGAATCTGCATTAAAATACCTGCTCCGTCACCCGTCGAGTTGTCGGCGCTTGTGGCGCCACGGTGATCCAGATTTTCAAGAACCCGTAAGCCTCGCTGGATAATGTCATGCGAGGCCTGTCCTTTAATATGAGTCACGAATCCAATCCCACAATTGTCATGCTCATTTGCAGAGTCGTACATCCCCTGCTTTTTCGGAAATCTAAACTGCTTCATGTATACCTTTTTTATTTATTCCACCTTCACGTATCCTGACCAATAAGACAAGACAAAACTGTCAATTCCTAATTATTGGTTAGAATTTATAAGCAAAACCCGCAAAAAACTTACGAAGTGAAAGCAAAAATAGCCATAAATCGATTATCAACCAATCTTTATCCTGAAAAAAGATGCTCGACAACATGCTAAATTTCTTTGTTATTTAAAAACAATTCGTTTAAACACATGAAATAAAAGCACTTACGTCTACTTTTTAGAAAATTTCCAAAAAGAAATCTGATTTTAAAGATAACGATTTATTAACAGAAAGCTCTTATTTCAGCAGATTATTAACAGCCGTGTCAATATTTTCGAAGTAAAACTGACCAATAATCGATTTCATTTTGTCTTCAATTTGGGGCAAACACAGGTTTCCAAGGCTTCCGGCATGACTGTGTTCAATTTTCCGGTCGGGTTCATAGTTTCCGGATTGGATCTCCATGCCGACTTGCCGGTATGCATCTCTAAACGGAACACCCTGCATGACCAGTTTGTTCACATCTTCAACGCTGAACACGTATTTATAACGGTCATCTTCCAGCAGGTCCTTTTTTATCGAGATTTCAGAGAGGGCAAAGGCAGCAATTTCCAGACAGTTTTTCAAATCGCGGAAAGCCGGCAGAAATACTTCTTTCAGAATTTGAAGGTCGCGGAAATAACCACTGGGCAAATTATTGATCATCAGCGTGATTTGGGTGGGTAAGGCTTGCAGTTTATTGCAGTGTGAGCGTAAAAGCTCAAAAACATCGGGGTTTTTCTTGTGAGGCATAATGCTCGATCCGGTTGTCAGCTCATCGGGAAGGGACACGAATCCGAAATTCTGGCTCATAAACAAGCAAACGTCAAAAGCCAGTTTCGAAAGGGTGGAAGCCAGGGAAGCCATTGCAAAACTGACTGTTTTCTCCATCTTTCCGCGCCCCATCTGAGCATAAATCACGTTATAATTCATCTGCTCGAAACCCAGCAGGTCGGTTGTCTGCTGGCGGTCGAGCGGAAAGGAAGAACCGTAACCGGCAGCCGACCCAAGCGGATTTTGATTGGTGATCCGGTAAGCCGCCTGCAACAGTACAAAATCGTCGGTCAGGCTTTCGGCATAAGCGCTGAACCACAGGCCGAAAGATGAGGGCATGGCTACCTGCAGATGGGTATATCCCGGCATTAAAAAATCCTTATATTTTTCGGCCTGTCCCATCAGAATGTCGAAGAGGTGATGGCCCAGTTCAACGATCTCACGGATTTCGTGCCGGGCAAACAGCTTCAGGTCGAGCAACACCTGGTCGTTACGCGACCGGCCGCTGTGAATTTTTTTACCTACATCGCCAAGTTTCCGGGTCAACATGGTTTCTACCTGTGAATGAACGTCCTCAACGCCTGCCTCAATTACAAATTCGCCTTGAACGGCCATTTGGTAAATGGCTTTCAGCTCAGTCAGCAACTGGTACAGTTCTTCTTTCTCCAGCAAACCAATCGATTGCAGCATCGTGGCATGTGCCATAGAGCCCAGTACATCATATTTCGCCAGGTAAAGATCAAGTTCCCGGTCTTTTCCAACGGTAAAATCTTCAATGAATTTATTAACTGAATAGCCTTTGTCCCAAAGTTTCATTTTGTATCAAATTTTTAGCCAAAGATACTTATTTTAACTTTTATCAAGCCCGATTGAACTGACGATATCTTTTCGCAGGATAGTTTAAGTTGAGATGTCATTTAGAGATAATATAGTCTATTATAATATCAAATAGATATTAATTTATTTATTATCTGTCAAAATATTGTTTTTATATCCATTTATATTGATTTATGACATTTTAATATAAAACACACAGTAAAATCAGATACAAAATCAACTATTTTGGATTAGACCCCCTGTTTTTGATGCTTTAATCTGACATTTTGGTATTTTTTCGCCAGATAGTATTCATTTTTTAGGGGTATTGTATGTTAATTTTGCATTAATTAGTAATAGTCCCCCTATTTTTAACTTTGATTGTTTTCAAATATCTCTACTTTTGAGGCGGAGATCTAAAAATAAAGGGGGGGTCATTTAAAAAAACGAGCATTTTTAAAAGATCACACACGTTAAAGCAAAACCCAAAAAGAATTAATGACAAAAAATTCAGTTAAACCCTTAAAAATTTCATTATGAAAAAGACAATTAAGCTTTTAGTTTTAGGATTGGCAACTATTTTTGCTTTAAACGTACAGGCACAGGAAAGTTCCTGGAGTACAGGCGTTGATTTGGTGAGCAGTTATGTATGGCGTGGTACAAACTTCAGCGGACCATCCCTGCAACCCTCCATCGAATATTCATCCGGAATTTTTTCGGTCGGCGCCTGGGGATCACAAGGATATGACGGTTTTCAGGAAATGGATCTTTACACCTCCTTATCCTTTGATTTTGGATTAAGTCTTGGGCTGACCGATTATTATTATCCCGGCACAAACTACTTCGAAACCAGTAAAGAAAACGGCAGCCACGCCTTCGAAATAAACTTAGGTTTCGAAACGGGGCCACTCACGCTTGCCGCCAATTATATCTTAAACGAAGCAGGGGGAGCTGCATCGGCCGGAAAAGACATGTATTACGAGGCCGGCCTGGCGGTTGGCAAAGTTAACCTGTTTGCAGGCGCCGGCGACGGTTGGCACACCTCCGATGGTAAATTCAATCTTTGCAATGTAGGCATTGGCACCTCCAAAGAAATCAAAATCACCGATTCTTTTTCCATCCCGCTAAGCGGCACGGCCATCCTTAACACGGAAAGAGAACAGTTTTACATTGTTGTAGCTATTTCTTTATAATAAAACAGATCAACATGAAAAAGATTGAAGCCATTATCAGAAAAACCAAATTCGATGAAGTGACTGAAGCGCTTTACGATGCCGGGATAGAATTCTTTTCCTTCTGGGATGCACGCGGTGTAGGACAAACCAGGCAAGAACGGACTTACCGCGGTGTGACTTACGATACAAGCACCATTGAGCGAACCATCCTGTCCATCATTGTCCGTGATAAAAATGTTGAAAAAACCGTTTTGGCCATCATGAATGCCGCCAGAACAGGCGAGATTGGCGACGGTAAGATTTTCATCTCCACCATCGATGAATCCTACCGCATACGCACCGGAGAATTTGGTGATGAGTCATTATTCATTAAAGGAAAAGAAGAATAAAAAATTAATTATCATGGAAGAAACTTTACAAGGCCTGCAAATAGGCATCGATAATATGTGGCTGTTGATTGCCGGGTTCATGGTGATGTTTATGCAGCCGGGGTTTGCAATGGTAGAGGCGGGATTTACCCGTTCGAAAAACACAGCAAACATCTTAATGAAAAACTTAATGGACTTTTCCATCGGCTCCCTTTTATACTGGATCATCGGTTTTACCATCATGTACGGCGATTCGGTAGGCGGATTAATCGGGATCCCCGATTTATTCTTCATGAGTGATGGCTATGGCGATAATTACTCCGACTATGCCGACCTGTTTTTCCAGACCGTATTTGCTGCAACTGCCGCAACCATTGTTTCGGGAGCGATGGCTGAACGTACCGAGTTTAAAGCTTACCTGATTTTCTCGATCGTAATTACCGTGCTGATTTATCCGATCTCCGGGCACTGGACCTGGGGAGGCGGCTGGTTAAGCGAACTTGGATTTCACGACTTTGCAGGTTCTTCAATCGTTCACTCGGTAGGTGGATGGGTCGGATTGGCCGGAGCGGCCATCATCGGTCCCCGTCTTGGAAAATATGACAAAAAAGGAAAGGCCAAAGCGATTCCCGGACACAACCTCACCTTAGGTGCATTGGGCGTATTCATCCTCTGGTTTGGTTGGTTTGGCTTTAACCCAGGCTCGCAATTAGCGGCCGCCGGCGTCGAAAATGCTGTTGCGATTGGCCATATTGCCGTTACGACAAACCTGGCTGCCGCTGCTGGCGCTGTAACCGCCATGCTGGTTGCCTGGGTTCGCTACCAACGTCCAACCCTGTCAATCTCACTAAACGGCGCCCTGGCCGGCTTGGTAGCCATTACCGCCGGTTGCGACGCTGTTGACCCGGCAGGCGCGGTGATAATCGGTATTGTTGCCGGATTTATTTTGCCGTTTGCTGTTGAGTTTTTCGATAAAATACTGAAAGTTGACGACCCGGTTGGCGCGATTTCAGTACACGGTGTCAGCGGGGCCATTGGTACGCTGGCCGTTGGTTTGTTCTCAACTTCCGAAGGTTTGTTTTACGGCAATGGTGCAAAACTGTTGGGCGTACAGGCGATCGGAGTGCTCAGTTTCTTTGTATGGGCTTTTGGAACGGGCTTAATCCTGTTTACCATCCTGAAAAAAGCGGGCGTGCTGAGAGTATCCAAACGCATTGAAGAAGAAGGTCTTGATGTATATGAACACGGAGAAAGCGCCTACAATTAATAATTTCTTCAGCCTTTATGTCTGTAGCTTTCTCAAAGGGTCTGCCTCGGCAGGCCCTTTTCTTTTTATGGGATAAGGCGCGAAAATAAATCTCTGCCTCCCTTTAGTCCCGGTACCAACCGGTCACAAGTTCAGGTTTTCCAGTAGTCTTTTGTAAATGTCAAAACCCTGTTCCATCTCCGAAATCAGGATATATTCATCGGCTGTATGCGATCGGGCGCTGTCGCCCGGACCAATCTTAATCGAAAGGAAGGGCATCACGGCCTGATCGGATGTCGTCGGCGAACCGTAACAGGACAAACCAATTTTAACTCCCCGTTGCACCAACGGATGATCCAGGGGGATGCCCGAACTGTTCAGCTTAAACGAACGGGCTTTCACTTCAGCCGAAATTAATCCGCGGATCATCTCAAACGCCTGTTGGTTCGAATAAAACTCATTGGTGCGCACATCAACCACAAACGTGCAGTTATCGGGCACCACGTTGTGCTGATAACCGGCATTGATTTGGGTAACCGACAGTTTTACCGCGCCAAGCATCTCCGATACGTTTTCGAATTGGTAATTCCGGAGGATCTGGATATCGTCGATGGCTTTATACAAGGCATTCTCGCCTTCGTTTCGCGCCGCGTGCCCCGCTTTGCCGTGTGCCACACAGTCGAGCACCATCAAGCCTTTTTCGGCAACAGCCATTTGCATTTGAGTGGGCTCGCCGACAATTGCCAGATCAACCGGCCCAAGGTCGCCGATCAGGCTCTCCATCCCGTTGGTGCCCGAGACTTCTTCTTCGGCCGATGCGGCAAAAATCAGGTTGAACGGCAACTCATGCTGCTCATTAAAATAAACAAATACCGCCAGCAGGGTCACCAGCGATGCTCCCGCGTCGTTGCTGCCCAGCCCGAAAAGCCGGTCGCCGTCCCGCCCGGCCCCGAAAGGGTCTTTCGTCCAGTTTTTCACTGGTTTTACCGTATCGATATGGGAATTCAGCAATACCACCGGCTTTCCTTCCTGCCAGCTCTTGTTGCGCAACCAGGTATTATTGGCTTTCGTTGAGAACGACAGGCCTTTTGCCGATAAAAACGCACGAACCAGGCTTGCTACCGCTTCTTCCTCGCCACTGAAAGAGGGTGTTTGAATCATCCGGCTTAACAGTTGAATGTATTCTTTCATTGTTCGGGATTAATAAAAACAAATGTAATAATGTTTCGTAAAGAAACAGACAGTTCCCCGCAACTGGCTTCAGGTTATTGTATACGGCACCGTGATTTCTTTTCGGTTGTACCGGATAAAATTGTAAATTGTAGCGATTTAATTTTCAGAAAATTCAATTTCTGAAAAGGTTTGAGAACCTGTAAAAAAACTATATTTGGCGTTCAAAAAAATTAACCTTGTTTTTAATTAGTTATTAGGATAATAAGAATGAGAAAATGGCGCATTGAGGACACGGAGGAACTCTACAACATCAACGGTTGGGGGATCAACTATTTTTCGGTGAATGATAAAGGAAATGTGGTGGTTACCCCGCAAAAAGGCGGACCTCAGATTGATTTAAAAGAACTGATTGATGAGCTGCAAGTGCGGGATGTAGCTTTACCTCTGTTGGTTCGTTTCCCGGATATCCTGAACAGTCGGATTGAAAAAATGACGAATTGTTTCAGAACTGCGGCCAAAGAATATGACTACAAGGCGAACAACTTTATCATTTACCCGATTAAAGTAAACCAAATGCGCCCGGTGGTTGAAGAAATTGTCAGTCACGGACAAAAATTTAACATTGGCCTCGAAGCCGGTTCAAAGCCCGAACTTCATGCCGTCATCGCCATCAACACCGACAGCGATTCGTTGATCATTTGCAACGGCTACAAAGATGAAGATTACATTGAACTGGCCCTGCTGGCACAAAAAATGGGACGCCGCATTTTTGTGGTCGTTGAGAAACTGAACGAACTGAAACTTATTGCAAAAGTGGCCAGGCGACTGAAAATCAAACCTAACCTGGGGATCCGCATTAAACTGGCCAGCAGCGGAAGCGGCAAATGGGAAAACTCGGGAGGCGATGTCAGCAAATTCGGGCTAACCTCTAGCGAGGTGCTCGAAGCCGTGGATTTTCTGGATAAAAACCACCTGCGCGACTGCCTGAAACTTGTTCATTTCCATATTGGCAGCCAGGTAAACAAAATACGTCGCATCAAAATTGCCCTGCGCGAATCGGCCCAGTTTTATGTCGAGTTGTGCAAACTTGGCTTCAATATCGAATTTGTTGACATTGGCGGCGGCCTGGGCGTCGATTACGACGGGACGCGCTCGGCAAACCGCGAAAGCAGCGTGAATTACAGCATCCAGGAATACGTGAACGACGCCGTCTCTACCATGGTGGATGCCAGCGATAAAAATAACATTCCCCATCCGAACATAATCACCGAATCGGGCCGTTCGTTAACCGCCCATCATTCGGTACTGATTTTTGAAGTATTGGAGTCGGCAACCCTTCCCAGTTGGGACGAGGATGTTGAAATGAATGAAAGCGACCACGAGCTGGTTCAGGAATTATACGAGCTGTGGGAATCACTGAACCAACCGCGGATTCTGGAAGCCTGGCACGATGCCCAGCAAATTCGCGAAGAAGCCCTGGACCGGTTCAGCTTTGGCCTGATCGACCTGAAAACCCGGGCGCAAATTGAGCGTTTGTTCTGGTCAATTGCCCGCGAAATTTACCAGATGACCAACAAAATGAGGCATATCCCCGAAGAACTCATGTCAATGTCGAAATTGCTTTCAGATAAATATTTCTGTAATTTTTCGCTGTTTCAGTCGTTACCCGACTCCTGGGCCATCGACCAGATTTTTCCGATTATGCCCATTCACCGCTTAGACGAGAAACCCGACCGCTCGGCGACCTTGCAGGACATTACCTGCGACTCGGACGGGAAAATCGACAATTTCATTTCAACCCGGAACATATCGTACGATTTGCCGGTGCACTCACTCAAAGCCCGCGACCCGTATTACATCGGCGTTTTTCTTGTCGGCGCCTACCAGGAAATTCTGGGCGATTTGCACAACCTGTTTGGCGACACAAACGCGGTTCATGTATCGGTTAACGGCGATACCTACAGCATCGACCAGGTGATTGACGGGGAAACCGTCGCCGAAGTACTGGATTACGTCCAGTACAACCCGAAAAAGATGGTTCGTATGGTCGAAACATGGGTAACTACCTCGGTAAAATCGGGCAAAATTACAGCCGAAGAAGGTAAAGAATTCCTGTCGAACTACCGCTCGGGCTTGTACGGCTACACCTACCTGGAATAATGTTAATCCAATAATTTTGACCGATCGGAAAAAGGCTGTATGAAAAGTTTAAAGATTTACTTTTCATACAGCCTCTTTTTTTCTCGAAACAAAATCTCCGACCCACCCTCCGAAGAACTTCGTTTGTTCAAGAAGGGTTTGGGAGGGTCGGGAAACAAAGCCGGAATTAATAACGGTGAGAGCTTCATTCATTCAAAAAATTCTGCCTATTTTTATAAAAAATCAGGCTCAGCCATGACACAACCCGCACACTCTCCCTTACCGAAGAAAATGGAGCTTTATCCAGCGAACCGGAGCAACTGAGCCTGAAATTTGTCGACCTGCGTACCAATCACAGCCTAAAATTAACTACCATGGACAGCGGCAATTATCACTTTAAACTTCCCGAAACCATCTGGCCCATCGCGTGGGGCAAAGAACAAGGATTGTATTTTTATCTTGAGGCGATTGAAGAGCTTCGCGGGGGCCGTGTGTTGGTGAAAGACCGGGGTGAGATGATCATGTTGAGTTCATATTCATACCTGGGTTTACTGGGGCATCCGACCATTGAAGCGGCGGCCGTTCAGGCGGTTCAGCGGTATGGCACCGGCGCCCATGGGGTGCGCTTGTTGGCCGGAACGCTTCCCTTACACGAGGAACTGGAAACGAAAATCGCCCAATTCAAAAAAACGGAAGCAGCCGTGGTTTATTCCAGCGGCTACCTGGCCAACCTGTCGGCGATTTCGGCTGTCGTATCGCGCGATGACCTGGTTTTTTGCGATAAGCTCGACCATGTCAGTATCCGGGATGGCTGCCAGTTATCCGGCGCCGGCTGTATCCGTTTCAGGCATAACGAAATGGCCCACCTGGAGGATTGCCTGCGAAAAGCCGATCCGAAAAAGAAAAAGCTGGTGGTGGTTGACGCCGTGTTTAGCATGGATGGCGATATTGCAAATTTGCCGGAGATCAGCCGTTTATGTCGTCAATACGGGGCTCTTTTGATGGTCGACGAGGCGCATTCGCTTGGCGTTTTGGGTGCAGATGGTCGGGGAATTGACGAGTATTTTGGCCTGGCGCCCGATACCATCGATGTTAAAATGGGCACCCTAAGCAAAACAATACCGGCAATGGGCGGTTACATCGCTGGTTGTTCCGAATTAATCAACCTGTTAAAACATAATTCGCGCGGTTTTATTTTTTCGGCAGCGCTGGCTCCCCCGCTTGCGGCGGCGGCCCTGGCGTCGTTCGACCTGATTTTACGGGAACCCGGACGGATTTGCCGCTTACAGGCAAACATGCGGCATTTCCGCGATAGGCTGAGGGAAAAAGGGTTTAACCTGTTGAATACCGAAACGCCTATTATGCCGGTTATTTGCGGCGACGACCAAAAAGCCTGGAGAATGGCCAAATATTGTCAGGATGAAGGTTTATTCGTTCATGGGATCCCGTCGCCGGTTGTTCCCCGGGGGAGGGCGCGCCTTCGTGCCATTGTTACCGCCGCGCATACAGACGCCGACATCGGTTATTGCCTGGAGGTGATCGAAAAGGCCGGCCGCTTAGCCGGAATAATCTGATGGGGTATCATACGAGTGAATAATCTTCGAAGATCACACCTGCTTTTAGTTCTTTCAACAGATTTTCATTTCCTTTTAAACTGCTTGCCCAAAGTTTTGAATAGAAGCTGAAGCCCGGTAATCCCTGGCGGATTGATTGAAGCTTGTCTGCCGGATGCAAAGCCAGGGTCAGGAAGATAAACCGGTCGCGGTAAAGCAAATACCTGGCATGGGCAATCAGCCGGTTTAATCCGTCCAGGCATCCGGGGAGGACGGCCAGGCGTTTCATATTGATCAGGCGAATAGGCTCTCCTTTTTGCGGAAGCCGGAATGCCGGCAGCAGGGCGGAACTCAATTGGCTGGTACGGCAAAGAAGATTGAGGGATAAAGGCAAATTCACGATGATATTTTGCTTAAACCACGAATAGTCGGCCAATGTGAGCGCTGCCGTATATTGTCCGTTTTTCTTAGTCGCCAGGTTGATTTTACCCGCCAGCTCGTCTGGTTTGCTGAAAGGGGCCAGGGTGTAATTGTTTGCGCAGGCATTATAAAAATCAGCTAACTGTTCCAGTTCTTCATCCGCGACCGGCATAACCGGCAAGTTGTTTTTTGCCGGTTTAACGGGGCGTGGTAAAAACTGAAACACGCGGAATGTGGCCATTTCCACAAAAGGAGGCATACCCAGCCTGCCGTCAAAAAAAGCCTCGACCGGGTCATTCCCCAAAACGGTTGTACAAAGCAAAAGGTCGGCATCAACCGAAATCAGGTGTTCATTCAGCCCTTTTATTAAGCGAAAAGCAAGCCTGGTCCGCTGATGATCGGGATGAACTTTGAAATCGCTGATATAGTGGACCAGGGAGGGCCGACCGACGAGCAAAGTCTGGTGAGTGCTGACAGCGATCGACCCAACAATTTCGCCGTTGTTTTCGGCTACCAGCATAAAAAAAGGCCCCCGTTCGCGAAGTAAGGCGAAAAAATCGGGTTGCCGTTCAATCCGCAGTTCAATGATTCCTTTCATCGGTGTGAGGGCGGTTAACCTTAACAGGCTTTCGTTATCGGCCGGTTTTGCTTCGCGGATGTGCATGGTGTTTACTTTTTTCGAAAAAATAAAGGTCTGCTTTTTTTAGCTTGCCGGCAGCAAACAAAGGCATCTGATCGGCATAATGAGGGCTGTTGGCGCATTCGGAAGCGCCGTAAGGGACAATCGATTCAATCTCGGTCCTCGCCTCCGAGAAGCGCACAAACTGGATATACGAATCGCCGCCTTCCATCCTGAAGGTTCCTTTTTTATCTTTTTCCAGGAAGGTGGCTGCCAGGTTTTCGGGCAACCCGGGTACGGGAATCCTGGTTTTTCCCCTGACCAGAAACTGGAGCCGGCCAAGCGGGATCTCAAGGTTTCCGAAATAGTGTAACAGGTGTTTTTGTGATTTTCGCAGGCTGTCGGCAAAAACCTTTTCCGGGATGCGGTTGGCCTGCCCGCGCAAAAAATGATCGTCGATATAAACAACCAGGTGGTAAAGTAATACCGCCATCAGCGAAGCCTGTTTATTTTCAGGGTCGGCTTTCCGGTTCCACCTCCGAATGACCGAGATACTTTTGCGCAGGTCGGGATAGTCCGAAAAACAGGTATCCAGTAACTCGTCGATGTTTTCAATACTGAAGGTGTATAAACGATCCCGGGTAAACTGCCGGTCATATTTCCACGCTTTTACTTCGGCATAAGAAATTTTCCGGTTGTCTGCATGTTTCATGATCTCTTTGAACCTCAAGCCCCGGTTGCTTTCCAGCTCAATAAATCCGAAGGAAGGGTCAAACTGTTCCGGTTTCAGGTTTTCAGCTTCGGCTGTGGCAAAAAAGGGTGGATTGTTGGTATTGTAGATATATCCGCAGTCCGGGTTTTCCAGTTGAGGCAGGTCTTCAAGCGGGTGAAATACCGGTTCCCACAAGCCCCGCGAGGTATTGCCCGGTAAAATTTTCAGGTCGTTGAATTCCGGGTTCCGGTAGGGAAAAAGTCCGTTGCTGATAAAGAACAAGTGATCTTCGCGGTCGGCATAAATCAGGTTTTGCGACGCCAATCCCTGCATGGACAAGGCGTGTTTAAATTCCTGTAAGTTTTTTGCCTTTCCCATCCGGTAAAATTGTTCGGCGGCTTTGATGCAAAAGCGGGCGGGAAAGCGCAGGGCGAAACAGCCCGATTTATTATTGACGGTGATCCCGAATTGGCTTTGAAAATATTTTTTGCGAATGGGAAAAGCAAACGGGCCGAGCTTCATTTTTGTCTTGAAGGTCAGCGGTTTGAGTCGTTCCAACGAGCCGTCCAGCAGGTATTGCACCGGGTCATCCGGATGGATTTGCAGTTGGTAGGTGTCGGCAAAATTTGCATAGTTGTTGGTTGGGCTCCAGGCCAGGTAAGGGCTTGCCCCAAACAAGGGAGTGACGCCCGGCGAGTAGGTTGCTCCCAGGATATTCCACCCTTCGTCGCTGCACAGGTGCGCTTCGTAAAAAGCCCAGGGCCCGCTGATTGGCTGATGAACATTCGATACCAGCAGGGTTTTGTCATCCTCCATCCGCTTGCGGCTAAACGCGAAAGCATTGGATCCCTCCGGCAGCTTCTCCATTTTGTTCCCGGCAACTTTCGCCAGCGCGTAAATCGCTCCCGAGGTAAAGGTTTGGGTCAGGATATAGCCTTTCAGCACATCCTGCTCCGAAACCGGAAATAGTCTTTTATATTTGACGGCCGCCGGATGTTGCTTCGCGTAATCGTTCAGCCCTTTTACTCCGGCCGACAGTACTTTTTTGAAGTCAGACGAAACCGATTGCTCCCATTGGTCGTTCAGCAGTTCATCGGCACGGATCAAAAAAACCAGCACATCGCTGCCGATGCCTTTGTAGCCGGTCATTTCGGCCTGTCGTTCCCGGATTACCATAAAGGCTTCCTGCAGTCCCTCAAAGTTGTCTTCCGCACGGGCCCACGATAATCCGTAGGCCGCGTCGGCATCGGTCTTTCCCCAAATATGTGGCATGCCCCATTCATCGCGTTCAATCCGGAGATGATTACTGATGGTCATGACTCGTGAATTTAGGCGCGTGCATGACTGTTTCATCCAATGGCACGCCGGTGTAACTGACGGGAACCAGCGTATAAAACGGGTAACGGTCTGTTTTGATCAGGTTTTCGCCTTTGCCGGGCTGTTCTGTAAAAAAAGACTGCAGATCGATTGGTATCGGTTGGTGAAAATGAATGTAGCGGACAGATAATAAACTTTCGGGCGCCGCTTTTTGATGAATCAGCCGGAAGACTTCCCGGAACTCGCCGGGGCTCATCCAATCGCCAATGTTGGAGAGGTGAAACTTGTTGAAATGACGAGGCGGGTAAACGTGCAGACATTCCGAGAAAGAATGTTGCCGAAAGTAAAGCTGATGTTGCCGCTCCCTCAGTTTTTCCTGCCCCGGAGGTTGAAGAAATTCGGGTAAGGCTTCCATAAAAAGAACCTGGCCAAAAAAGGTGTGTTGGAAAAAATAATTTGACCGGCAGGGCGTGGCGGTACAAAAGTCGCGCAAACGACCGTAAAAAAAAGCCGCCATATCAATTTCACTCTGGTTGGAAAGTCCCTTTTCATGGATGCCCCGGTTTTTATAGATCCGGGGGTGAAAAATAATTTTAAACAGGCCTTTTAATAAAATTGAACTCAGTTCCCGGTCGAAGACGACTTCCTGTTCGCCGACGTTCTCGCAGGCCAATAAGCGGTTCAGGTTTCTTTTTCCCAAAATCAGCCGGGCGATCAGCCGGAAGCGGGAGATGTATTGCTCAAAGCGTCCGGCCTTGATAGCCCCCTTTTCGATCACAGCCGGGTATTTGTTCCAAAAATGGCTTTCTTCGGGGCTGAGATCTTTTTGAAGCCGGGCAAATTGCCTTTTTCGCTCTGTTTGGTCCATGTTCATATATCCCAGAAAACCCGCCGCTTTTTCGGATGGTAAATGCAAGGCGGCCAAAAGTTTGAGTTTACCAAGAAAAATCTGGTTCGGGTCGGTGTCTGCCGCGGTGATCTCTGCCTGGCGCATTGCCAGCAGGTTTAGCGGCACTTCGCCGGCGCTCGCAATACAAAGCAGGCGGTCTCCGTCGTTTAATCCCAGCATCTGACGTTCGGTGCAGGCGTCTTCCTGCGATATCCCGTAGTTAAATAAAGCCTTCATCGTGCTATTTTGGGTTAAAACTTTTTACCGGGCCTATTTTCCGGTATAAATCTTGTTTCTCGGCCAGATTCATCATGGCCACCACCTCGTCGTAACGGATGGCGCCTTTCAGGTGAAGTTCATTCGGCTGAAGGGCGCAGAGTATAGTCTCAGCTGCGCAGCAAAACGCGGTGCCGGCAGGTGTGTGCGAACTCATTTTGAGCGTGGGGTCGTGCGGCAGGCTTACGTAGGCCGCAAATGGCAACAGGCTTACGTTAGGCATGGCGGCTACCGCTTTGGACACTGCCGAAGGAATCGAAACATCTGAAATGATCACCTTCCGGTTTGCAGGGATGTGATGGGGAAATAAAAGAGGCGCATTGCTGTTGGTTGCAACAACAATCACATCGGCCTGTTGGCAGTCGTGCAAACTGGTTGATGTTTCCAGAACCGGCGAACCGGGGCGATGGTTGTTTTTCATCATCAGTCCGAGGGTGTTTTTTAATTTCTTTTCTCTTCGTCCCAACAGGATAATCTTCGCCACCCGGAGCGGGTTTTTCATGAAATATTCTACCACGGCCGAACCAATATTTCCGGATGCTCCGATGACCACCAGGGTTGATTTCTCAGGGAAATCGGTTGCCTCGTCCATCTTCCGAAGAATTTGTTTAATGCCGGTGGCTACCGTTAAGGTATTTCCGCTGATCACTTTGGCCCCGTTTGGGGCAACTACCGAAAGGGCATTATTGGTAAGAATGGAGGAGAAGCCGCCCAAACTAATAAATCGGGCGCCTTCTTTGGCGGCGAGTTCGGCTGTCTCCTGGATCTTCCCGGTAATTTTTTGCCGCTTGCCGTCGAGGCAGAGGCGTTCCAGGCTTGCGGCATCGGCGGGAAGGGCATAAAAGGTAAAATGGATCCGCTGGTTGAAGATATTCTTTGAAAAGATTTTCACCGGTCTCCATTCCAGCAGCTGCTGCAACTTGTTGAAAAGAATATACAACCCGGTGTCCGAAGCCTTGACCAGGTCCGGTTCAAGCGCCCTTAACTCTTCTGCGACATAAGCAAAATGAGCGATAAAAGCGACTTGAACGGCTCCGGCTGCAGGCGGTTCATCTAGGGTGAGGATAGGCCCGCCTGCAACCGGAACACCCTTGTTGTCGTCAAACGGATCATCATCCATCAGCGGTTGGAGCAGTTCGTAAAATGCATTTCGGTCCAGCAGCTCGCATAAATCGTCGAGCCCGCCAACCAGCTTCCTGATTTCATTTTTTGTGATATAGGCTGAAGGTTCCACCCGCAGGGTATTTGGCGCCGAAAGTGACGGGAATATCCGGATCTGGTGCTTTTTGAGCAGGTAGGCCGAATAAAGGTAGCCGGCCCGTTCCGATTGGCAAAGTGTGCGGAGAAGCAGGCAGTCGTCCTGGTTAAAATGCCTGAATCTGATCCCGGCGAGTAAGCCCCTTCCGCCTATGCCTGCAATGATCCTGGGATACTTGCGCTGTAACTTCAGCAATTGTCTGTTGAGGTAACCGCCTGCCTCCCTTGCCCGCTCGGCCAGGTGTTGTTCCGAAATAAGGCTGATGGTACGTAGCGCAATTTTGGAAGCGAGGCCGCTGTTGGCAAAGGTGGATACAAAGTCGCGCTGAAAACCTGGCTGAAAGCGTTCCTCGGCGATAAGCACGGCTGAAATTTTTGCCATGTTCCCGCCCAGGGCTTTACCAAACAGGTAATAATCGGCCGGAATATCCGGGAAGGTAATAAAGCTCCCGGTACGCCCCAGGCCGCTTTGAATTTCATCCAGGATCAGCGGGAACTCAAACCGGTTTAAATGCGCAAGGACTTCACGATTGACCAGGCGCACGCCTCCCTCGCCCTGAACAGGTTCGGCAATGGCCGCCAGGATCGTGGAGAAAAACTGTTGCTCCACCTGCCAGTCACCATTCTTCCAAACCAGTTTATTGATGAAAATCCCTGCCTCGCTGATGATTTGATCTATCCGGCTTGCCCAGTCTTCGGCTTCATCATCTACAAACAAGCTGCGGACGGCCAGCAGCGGGTTAAACTTTTCTTTTGATAAACCGGTATGCAGCAGTGATCGTGCACCTGATGTGTTGCCGTGAAAAGCGTGCTTCAGCCCGATAACAACCGGCTTACACTGGTTCAACCGTTCGAAATTTTCTCTCCAGCTTGCATAAAATAAGGATGGGGCCATGCCGCGGCCTGCCTGGAACTGAGACCTGCAAATCCGGCTTAAGCGCTTCCTCAGCTCTATCCAGGCGTGGTGCAGGGCCAGTTCAACGGCTTCGCTGCCGGTTGATACCAGCTGAACCCGGTAACTTCGTCCGGTAAGTGTGCTGACCTCGCGATTCAGCGCCCGGGCCAGTAAACCGGCATATTGCTGGATGCTCAGCTGATCGGAAACAGCGACCTCGTCTTCTTTCAAAAACCGGCGGACGAGCTTTTTGATTTCGGGATGATTGTGTCCCAGAAAATTGGTTCCATAACCTCCGGTAAAGTCGAGTATCGGGATTTCTTGTTGAAAACGATAAGTGAACAGCGTGTCTTTTTTCCCGCGGTGATAGCTGTAATCCATGCCCAGTATGTTCAGAAACCGGCCGATATACGGACTGAGGTAATGCCTGAATGCATGGTCTTTCCCGCAGCGCTTATCCACTTGCACCAGGCTGGGGTGCCGGATGCCGTAATGTTTTAACAGTTCGAATAAAGTCCTGTAACGCTCTTTCAGCAGGAACGAAGAAACGTTGCCCTTGTTGGTCAGGGGAGGATTGTCGTTGACCAGCGCCAATTGCCTGACGGTAAAGTGTTGGTATTCGAAAGGAGGTAACTGGCTTTCCAATTGGTGGTTAATGCTTGAAATCAGGTTGGCGTGCCGGTTCAGGATTGATATGTCGTGCACGGTTCCTTCGGGCAGTTGCGGGTTGTTGATAAACAGAAGCAGCCCGAGTCCCGGATCTTCTTCAAAAGGAATAAATGTGTGGTGAACGGTATGCTGAAATACTTCCCGGTAGTTTTTCCGGATAAAAGGCAGCGGAACTTTTACCCCAAAACCATCGTTGAGAAAATCCTGTTTTTCCCGTCCGGTGTAATATAACTTTCCCGTCCGGTACTGCACGATATCCCCGGTATAATAAAAACCGGAATTTTCATGAAAAAAAGACTGATTGCCGCGCAGAATCCGGTAGTGCATAAACGGCGCACGGAAATGCAACCGGTAATAGTCGTCGAAAGAGTCCAGTTTTTCTAAGCCGATTTCCACGCCGGGCAGAGGTAAACCCATCGGGAATTCGTTTGTCCAGGCGTTTTCGTGCAGGTCATTATCCATTAAGGTGTTGAGTACCTGTTGGGTCTCGGTGGTTCCAAAGGCGTTGTGCATATGAATGTTAAACGCGTCAAACAGTAGTCCGGCAGTTTGAAGGTCGAAGGGTGCGCCACTGGAGATGAATTGCTTAAAGGAAGCGCCTAAGGACTGTTTCAGCTTTGGAAAATTCCGTACCAGTTCGAGCAACAGGCGGTAAACCGACGGGCCGCCGGTGATGTGGTTCGGTTGCATCTTTTCAAGCAAAAAAGCTACCGTCTCGGGTTTTTCGAGAAACCAGGATGTACTGATCAGGCAAACGGCTTGCCCTGTCCACAGGGCATTAAATAACTGGCGGATGCCCATCGTGTGCGTGAATAATGGCGTAAAGCCCCTTCCTCCCAGGAGTTCGGGATGAAAAAGGCCCGCGCTTTGCCAGCTTTGGCAGCTTTGCAAAAAAGCAATTTGCTGATAGGTTACCATATCGGGAACGCCGGTTGAGCCGGAGGTGGAGATGACCAGTACCTCATCATCGGCCTGACCTAAATCCGTTAAATGTACGTCAGGTATTTTCCGGTCGCTTATTTCGCCTGCGGTAGCCTGCAACAACAGCTTCCGGATACCGAAATCGGCTTCGGTATCCAACAGGAGAAGGTTCTTTTCGCTGGCCATGTTCGTGATCAGGCGCATCTGTTCGCGTTCCAAAAAATGGCTATGCAGGTTTTGAAGTTCCGTATTCTGTGTAATGATGGCTTTACATTGCCATTGACCGATCCATTTCGGGAACGCTTCGAGGTCGGCATACATGGGCAGCAGCACGCGGATTCCCTTAACGGTAAGCGCCAGAAACAGTAAGGCAACCGGCAATTCGCTGCAACCGTCGATGCGAACGAGGGCCACGGTGTCGCCGCGGTGCAATCCGCTTGCATCAAACGTTTTAAAAAATCGGCAGACGATCTGACGTACCTGTTGCAGCGACAAGGCGATGTAAGCGGAGTCAAGATGACTGCAAAACAAATGACAATCCTCGGACCGGTGAGACAACTTATTAAACAGCAATTCACCCAACGATCTTATTTTCAGCGTTTGTAAGGGCAGGGCTGCTTTGATGGTGATTTCAAAGGCGGCAGGGGCGGCGGTTTTTGTTTTTTCAGACGGGTTCATAGCGCTTTCGTTCATAAACGGGTATGATGAAATAGGTTCGTCCCGTCTCCTAATCCCAAAAAAAGGGATGTGAGATCGGGTTAAATTGAAGACAACCGGTTTTTTGCATTTTTGAAACAGACTCTTCAAGCGGTTCTTTCAAACAATGTCCAACGGCATTCTGGCAAAACGGACAGGCATGAAGATAACCATCGGTATCGACGTAAAGAAAGCGTTTCCCGCCGCCAAAACAACCCGATCTTCGCTGATGATAACCTGCATACATCACCGACGGCAGATTCCTGTAGGCCGGATTGACATTTATCTCAACATGAAATTCTTCAATAGTTTCCAGTTGAAGTTGGCTTAGCTGAACGTCTTTTCCTTTAAAATGTCCGGTACTCCGGGGTTCCAGAATCTGGATGAAACCGGCGCCGAGTTCTTTGGCCATCGCGGCATATTTCCAGAGGTTCTCTTTCGAAACAAACTCTTTCGTGGCGCAGAGCGACAAGCAAAGGACCAGATCGGCCTTCCTGACGTTGCGGGAAGCCTTAACCGCCCACTCGAAAGCCGATGGATGGCCGCGAAAGGCATTGTGAAAAGCGGCATCCCAATGATCCAGACTGACATTGACGCCGGTCAGCCCGGCCTTTTTCAGCTTCAGGGCATTTTCAAAAGTCAGGTGGTAACCTGATGTAAAAAGCCAAAAGTCGGAGCTTGAATCGGCGCTTTGTAAAAGTCTCAAAACTTTTTCGAAACAAACCATCGGTTCTCCTCCGCTGATCATGATCTGACTGATTCCTCGTTGCTGGAAAAGCTTTACGATAGCCGCCAGCTCGTCAACCGACAGGTCTTCATCCTGGTTTAACCGCTCCCATTCGTAACAGTGACGGCATCGCAGGGGACACTGCTTGGTGACCCCCAGAACGATAAATTGAAGCCGGTGCGGTTTTTCCTCTTCGGAAAACAGGTGGTCCAGTTCGCTTTCCATAAACTGATCAAAGGCTTTGGAGGGCCATCCCGGCAAATGAAGCCTGAAAAAGTAACGCCCGTTTGATTTGACAGTTTTGGTTAAGCCCACATTCTCGTAAAAAGTGACATCGTACCGGCGAAGCATTGATTTTAACCCTTTATAAACAAGCACAGGCCTGGCGCAATAATGCAATGCCCGCAGAAAAACGCTGGTGCTTAAGGCTAACCTGGCTCCCTGGTTTTCTATTGCAGGTATGACTGTTTTTAGCCAATTCATGCTGGTTTTCCGATAAAGTGAATATTCCTAATATTTTGTTGTTGCTTCCAGCTGTTCAAAATAATGGTCACGGGCCAGCCGGGTAAAACGTTCGGGTTTGCTGAATTTATAAAGATAAACCAGCGACCTGCCGCGGTCCGGGTTTCCCAGGATGGTATAATGACCTTTGCTATGCAGAAAAACCGATCGTTCAACCCCTTCCCGTTGCTCAGGAACCTGGAAGATGAGTTTCGTTTCGTCGCCAATCAGCGGTTGGTTCAGGTAACTGTGGTCATCATACAGGATGTTTCCCAATACGTCGGTTGAGTTTTGATCGGTGGCCCGGAATGGCTTGATGACGGAATAACTGACGGCAGACGGGGAGCTGAAATCCAGGCTCACCTGGTCGATTTCCCAAAACAGTTGGCCGGCTACCAGCTTGATACGTATTTCCTGATGTTCAGGATCTGACAGATGGAGGGTGAGTATATCGTCCCGGAATGCCATTGGACCCGGTGGCTGAAAATAGTCGACAAACCGCCAGGTTCCGTTTTCTTCCAGGTAAACCGACAGCGGAATGCCTTGTTCCATACTCCATTTTTGTAATTCTTCAGCCGGTTTTTGGTTGAACTTGTTTTGCCATTTCGGTAATTTTTGGCCGAACATCTGAAAATAATCGGCAAATGAATCATCGAGAAGCAGGTTGTTTCGCGCCCGCAGAATAAGCTTCCCTTCCCTGCAGTTCTCCGGGACTCTGAAGCTTACAGTCAGTTCATCCATTAGCTCATCGTTGTCAGATTCGGGCAGCGGGCAATAACATAGCTGGTCGGTGTGCATCACTTTCGGCAACTGCGATTCGCCTTTTGCGTTGACCGCCGACAGCGGCTGTCTGATGTCGGAAGCGAAATAGGGGTTGCCGTATTTGTCGATGAATACGCGGGTGTTTTTGGGATGGTCAAATACAAGCAGCTCAGCCAGGTTGGTGTTCTGAATTTCTTTGGCCTGGTTGCACAGGTAGATATAGTAGTTATTTTCAACCCCTTGCAGGTTGGGAATGAACAGGTAGTCGTGCCGTTCCAGCGACGGGAAAACGGCGCCGCTGTATATTTCTCCCGTAAACGAATAGTTTTCGCCGTCGAAGCTATAAACAAACGGGCACGAAGTATATTCGCCGTCGGAAGGGGGCGGAGTGGGTTCTTCTTCTTCGCCCTCCGAAATGATGGCAATCATCACCGCCAGAGCAGCTGTAATCCCGATTGTTCCGGCAACCCACGAAGCCGTAGTGGCCCCCCGGTTTTTATCAAAAATCTCCATTTTTGTGATGTTTTCGAGAGGAATTCTTGCTACATCGGAAGAAACGGACATGTCATCCACGTACAGGTGAACATCATTCACAATCGCTGAATTGTTTTTCTTTTTGTTCTTATAGTAGCGTTTCGAAACGTTCGAATCAACCAACGACAATTGCCTGATCTTATCATCTGTAAGGGGACTCGCGAAACCTGTTAAAATGTCATTTTCAATTTTCAGATCATTCAGTTGCCAGGCAAAATCGCCCTGGTGAAGGATAAAATATTTGTTTTTGGCATTTAGCTCATCCAGATTTTGCGGCGTTAAACGGTCGTGTTCGGTTACTTTGTAGTAGAAGCAACCGGATAGAAAACCAAGGAACAGGAGAATCAGTATGGCCCGGAAAAAGTTTTTTTCATTTGGAGAGAGCTGAGTTGAATTCTTCATGGTCGGTAATGATTTTTGGATGAAAAGAAATTCTCCGTGAGAAATCATAGTAACCCGTTTAAGGTTGAAGAGCCGGTTAGTCGTCTGCTGTCATCTGATTAACGCTGTTCTTTGACCTTTTAAGTCAAATTCTGCATATAACCCGTGAACACAAAATCACTATACATTACGAAAACCGTGTAGATATGATTCGCCCGGGTTACAATAAATTTTTATAGTTACCTGAACAATCAGCCTGAAGTTCTGTTTTAGCGTAAACGTTGGTATCTGAATTGGCACAACCGCTTAATTGATAGAGATTTAAATTCTTATATATTTCATACTGTAAAGACTAAAACTACATAAATATGGAAGATGACAATAAAAACATCAGCAAGTGCCCGGTTACCGGAGCAATGAGCAAGCACAGTGTTGGAACGAGCGGAACGAAAAACCGCGATTGGTGGCCAAACCAGTTGAAGTTAACTGTTCTGCGTCAGCACTCTTCGAAGTCGAACCCCATGGGCGATGATTTTAATTACGCTGAAGAATTCAGAAGTCTGGATTTGGCAGCCGTTAAAAAAGACCTTCAGCAGTTGATGACCGATTCGCAGGATTGGTGGCCTGCAGATTTCGGGCACTACGGACCGCTTTTCATCCGTATGGCCTGGCACAGCGCAGGGACCTACCGCACGGGTGACGGACGCGGCGGCGGCGGAACCGGTCAGCAACGTTTTGCCCCGCTCAACAGCTGGCCCGACAATGTCAACCTCGATAAAGCGCGCCGGCTACTCTGGCCGATCAAACAGAAATACGGACGAAAAATCTCATGGGCCGACCTGATGATCCTTACGGGCAATGTCGCATTGGAATCAATGGGTTTCAAAACCTTTGGTTTTGGCGGCGGACGTGAAGATGTCTGGGAGCCGGAAGAAGACGTTTACTGGGGATCGGAAACCAAATGGCTGGAAGGCAAAGAACGGTACTCAGGAGAACGCGATCTTGAAAACCCGCTTGCAGCAGTGCAGATGGGATTAATCTATGTAAATCCGGAAGGTCCCGACGGGAATCCGGATCCCATTGCTGCGGCAAAAGATATCCGCGAGACCTTTGCCCGTATGGCCATGAACGATGAAGAAACCGTAGCCCTGATTGCCGGTGGGCATACCTTCGGCAAAACCCACGGCGCCGGCGATGCTGCTCATGTTGGACCTGAACCCGAAGCAGCCGGCATCGAAGAGCAGGGACTGGGATGGAAAAGCACATTTGGCACAGGAAAAGGAGGTGACGCAATTACCAGCGGCCTGGAAGTAACCTGGACCACCACGCCTACGAAGTGGAGCAACAACTTTTTCTGGAACCTGTTTGGTTATGAATGGGAACTCACCAAAAGTCCGGCAGGCGCGCATCAGTGGCAGCCAAAACACGGTTCGGGTGCGGGTACAGTGCCTGATGCCCACGACAAGTCGAAGCGTCATGCACCGGCTATGCTGACCACCGACCTGGCCCTGCGGTTCGACCCGGCTTACGAAAAGATTTCGCGGCGTTTCATGGAGAATCCGGACCAGTTTGCAGATGCTTTTGCCCGTGCCTGGTTTAAGCTTACCCACCGGGATATGGGACCAAGAGCCCGTTATTTAGGCCCCGAAGTTCCTGCCGAAGAGTTGATATGGCAAGACCCCGTGCCTGCTGTCGACCATCTGTTGATTGATGAAAAAGATATGGCAGCGCTTAAAACGACTGTATTAAACAGCGGGTTGTCCGTATCCGGATTGGTGTCGGTCGCCTGGGCTTCGGCATCCACATTCCGTGGTTCCGACAAGCGGGGCGGCGCCAATGGCGCCCGTATTCGTCTTGCTCCTCAGAAAGATTGGGAAGTAAACAATCCGGCTGAACTTAAAAAAGCGCTGGATATACTGGAGGGCATCAGGAACGAATTTAACCGTGCCCAGACCGGCGGCAAAAAAGTTTCTCTGGCCGACCTGATTGTACTTGCCGGTTGTGCCGGGGTTGAAAAAGCGGCAAAAGATGCCGGTTTTGTCGTCTCCGTTCCGTTTACCCCGGGACGCACGGATGCATCGGCCGAACAAACCGATGTTGAATCGTTTGCTGTATTGGAACCTGCAGCCGACGGCTTTAGAAATTATCTGAAAAAGCAATACACAATATCCACTGAAGAGTTGCTGGTTGACAAAGCGCAACTGCTGACCCTTACGGCTCCCGAAATGACCGTACTTGTGGGCGGTATGCGAGCGTTGAACGCCAACTGGGATCATTCGGAACTTGGCGTTTTTACAAATCGCCCGGGAACACTGACTAACGATTTTTTTATGAACCTGCTTGATATGAACACGGTTTGGGTGCCGGTATCGGATTCAAAAGAGGTATTTGAAGGCCGCGACCGGGCGTCAGGAGCCGTGAAGTGGACAGGCACCCGTGTCGATCTGATCTTCGGTTCGAACTCCGAACTCAGGGCGCTTGCCGAAGTATACGGAAGCGCTGACGCCGGACAGAAGTTTGTCAGAGACTTTGTAGCCGCATGGACCAAAGTGATGAACCTGGACCGCTTTGATTTGGCCTGACCGCTCGCCATGAACGGTGGTAAAACCAAAAAAATAGGATCTAAGCAAGAAGGTTGTCTGAAAAGGCAACCTTTTTATTTTGTTGGTTGGCCGGAAGCAGGGCCGACCAGTTCCGGCCCGGATTCCCTTCCCTTGTTTCCCGGGTTCAAAACCCCCGTAGGCCGCAGCCGGACGACAGTCCACCGCAGAAGCATCGTTATGCTGAACTTGTTTCAGCAGCTGTAGCCATTTGCCACCCAGGTGGTTGACAACAGAGATTTCAAAATAAAACGCCACTTAAAATCAGCCAATGCCTATCGAAGCAGTGCGCAGGCCGTCAATACTTGTCCCGATAAAAATCGGGAACGCCCATTGGGTGCGTCGATTTTTAATCGACGATTAATGAATGCGCGGTTGCAAACCGCGCCACCTGCTGAGAAGAACGTATTTTGATAAAAAGTGAAGGACCACAATTCTGAAAAAAGATTGCTGACTATGTCCTTCAGGACAGGATTTACTTTTTTGTATCAAAACAAAAAAGTAAACGAAAAAAGTCAAGACTGACGGTGATTTTGAAAGAAATCGAGGGGTTGTGAACAGCCGATAACTTAAGGTTGATATTTGTGAATGTTAAATTCTGTCCAAACATGATTAATCCTCAATAAGGGAATCAGGTTACGGATTGTATGTCTTTTCCTTTCAATTCTTTTTGCCTTTCTTTTACAAATTCTGAATGAATCGTTCCCCACTCTTCAATCTGACTTAAAATTGGGAGTAAACTTTTGCCAAGTGGGGTAAGATCATATTCAGATTTTTTAGGATAAACATTCTCCGAACATTTTTCAATAAGGCCAAAGAACAGCAATTCAGCCAACTGCATTTCGATAACCCGTAAGGTGGAACTTGAAATGCTTTTGTGAATTTCGATGGGGCGAATAATTCCTTTGGAAATGGCATCAATAATACAAAGTTTCCATTTGCCACCAAAAATTTTTAAAGCAACACGAATACCACAATCTAAATCTTCTTCTACTTTTTTTGCATACATACGGCCACTTTTTTATGGTTGAAAATAATCAAACAAATCAGTGAATATGATGTTCGAGATACCGAATCTTTTCTCGGTTATTGTCTGTCCTATTTGTTTACAAGAACTTTGTGCTTGAGATTTGAAAATATGAAAACGACAAAAAAGTAAACAAAATGACAAAAGAATCAAACAAAGTATCCGTGATAGGATTGGGGCAAATGGGTAAAAAATTGGCGCAACTTTATATTGATGCCGGTTTTGACGTGAGCGTTTGGAACCGCACCAGAAGCAAGGCTTCAGATTTGGAAAATGTAAAAATTGTCAATAGTGCTTTTGACGCAATTAAGGATAGTACGATTAGTATTCTTTGTGTTTATGATAATAATGCAGTACTTGAGATCCTGGAAAGCATAACTGATAATGAAATATTTGCAGGAAAAACGATTCTCAATCTAACCACAGGGAGCCCAAACGAAGCAAGCGAAATAGAGGCGATAATTACCGCACAAGGTGGTGCATACATTAATGGAGCTATTCAGGTTGCTCCCGACCAAATGGGGCTCAATAATACCACGGTGCTGCTATCAGGTAGCCGAAACGTATATCTTCAAAACAAATCTTATCTGGAAGTACTTGGTGGCAATCTAAAATATTTGAGTGAAAAACCTTCAGCTTCATCTGCGATGGATTTAGCTGCTTTAACGTGGCTTTACGGTTCTTATATCGGTTTAATATATGCGGTAACCTTGTGCCGTCGATACGACCTTAAGCTGGAAGGTTTCAGTGCAATTATTGAAGAAATAACTCCCGGATACACTGATTTTTTCAAATATGAAATTGATGTTATCAATCGTGGCGACTATCGTATTACACAAAGCCCATTGCCTATTAGCGTGGCAGCAACCCAAAGAATAGCAGATAGCTTCAAAGAGCTGAATGTTATTCAGGAATTTCCTGAAATTCTCGCCAAAATTTTAGGAGAAGCCAATCGAAAAGGGTTAGATCATGAAGAATTGGCAGCAATCATTAAAGTAATAGAAAAACCAAAGGACTGATATCGAAAGTTTCAAAGAGAGTTAAACATGTGATGATTAATATATGGGCAAATAAAAGCGAATCGCCAATTAATAAGAGCTATTTCGGTATGTAATGTCCGGCCTGTTTTAGAACTTGTCAAGCCTGTAACCAAAGGATTTTACTTGCCGGGCGTGATGTTGCTGAAAACCACGCTATGTTTTACCGAAAACCACACGTGGTTTTACCTGAAATCACCTTAGGTTTTATTCAAAACCACCTGTGGTTTTTTCCGGAATCACAGGTGGTTTCTTAACCAGGTATTTTTCTGTTACGGATTGTCCCCGTTTGGTGGCAAACAGTGCCCGTAGCAGCTGTTCTGATTGTTTTTTATCTGGCTAAACAGCCGTTTTTGCCAGTTTTTCTGCTAACAAACGGGGAATTTCCGAGGGCTCTTTGGCCACCGGGACGCCGGCTTTGGTGAAGGCTTTGATTTTTTCTTCGGCAGTGCCCGATCCGCTGGAGATAATCGCTCCGGCATGGCCCATCCGTTTGCCCGGAGGCGCCGTTTGTCCGGCAATAAACGAGACAACGGGTTTGCTCACATGCCTGGCAATGTATTCGGCAGCTTGTTCTTCGGCATCGCCGCCAATTTCGCCGATTAAAACAATGGCCTCGGTTTCGGGATCGTTTTCGTACATTTCGAGCAAATCGAGGTAATAGAGCCCGGCCACCGGGTCGCCGCCAATTCCCACCACGGTGCTTTGACCCATACCGCTCAGACTGAGCATATTCACCACTTCGTAGGTCAGCGTCCCGCTGCGCGACATCAGTCCGATGTTACCCTTTTTGAAAATCATCCCCGGCAAAATGCCGATCAGGGCTTCATCCGGAGTAATTAAACCCGGGCAATTGGGGCCAATCAGCCGGGTGCCGTTTTGCTGCAGGATGGGTGTAATCCGGATCATATCCAGGATGGGGACGCCTTCCGAAATGGCCACTACCAGCCCGACTCCGGCATACGAAGCTTCGAGAATGGCGTCGGCCGCGAAGGGGGCCGGCACAAAAATAATCGAAACATTGGCCCCGGTAGCCTGTACCGCTTCTTCAACCGTATTGAAAACCGGGATGCCAAGAATACTTTCACCACCTTTACCCGGCGATGTTCCGGCAACGACCCGCGTACCGTATTCTTTCATCCGTTTGGCATGAAACTGGCCGTCGCGGCCGGTAATTCCCTGCACCAACAGTTTGGTATCTTTATTGACGAGAATGCTCATGATTTTTCGAATTTGGATTGATAAATGTTACTGGTTTAACGTTTGCTGAGTTCAATGGCTTTTTGGGCGGCTTCGCTCATGGTACTCACGGTTGGCAAGCCGGTCTGTTCGAGCAAAGCAAGGCCTTCTTCTGCATTGGTACCCGACAGGCGCACTACAATGGGAATGTCGGTCTGAATCCGGTTCAGCGCTTCAATTAAACCACGGGCCACATCGTCGCAGCGGGTAATTCCCCCGAAAATGTTGATCATCACCGATTGAACGTTTTTATCGGCCAGCAGGATGTTCATGGCGTCCACCACTTTTTGCGGGTTCGAACTGCCTCCGATATCCAGGAAGTTTGCCGGGTTACCGCCGTACAGTTTGATCATGTCCATCGTAGCCATAGCCAGTCCGGCTCCGTTCACCATACAGCCGATGTTTCCGTCTAACTTAATGTAAGACAGTCCTTTTTCTTTGGCGTCAATTTCTTTCAGTTCATCTTCGTCCGCTTCGCGCATGGCGAGGATCTCCGGCTGACGGTACAGGGCATTGTCATCAAAATTCATCTTCCCGTCGATGGCCAGAACTTGCTTATCAGGAGTTAGCACCATCGGGTTAATTTCGGCCAGGGTCGAGTCGGTTTCGATAAACAGTTTGTACAGCTTGCTGAACATATCGGCCGCTTTCCGGGCTAGTTGGGCATCGCCGAATAGTTTAAGGGCGATATTCCGGGCCTGAAAATCCAGTAAGCCGGTCAGCGGGTTGATGGAGAACTTGTGGATGAGTTCCGGATTGGTTTTGGCCACTTCCTCAATTTCCACTCCGCCCTCGGCGCTGACCATCAGGGTCACCGATTTTGAGTTCCGGTCGTTAATCAGCCCCACGTAGTATTCTTTTTCAATGTCAACCGCATCGGCTACAATCACTTTCTCCACGATATAGCCCTTAATGTCCATTCCCAGGATTTGTTCAGCGGCCCGAATGGCGGCTTCTTCCGTCCCGGCCAGCTTCACACCGCCTGCTTTTCCACGCCCTCCGGCTAACACTTGTGCCTTAATTACAACCAGACGATCCAGGTTTTTTACTGCCTCTTTTACTTCCCCTACTGAATGGCAGAGTACGTGTTTCGGTACGGGAAGGCCATATTTTTTGAAGATTTCTCTGGCTTGGTATTCATGTATCTTCATAACTAAAAAAATTAGATTAAAAGGTTAGTATCCTTATCTGTTAAAAGTATTAAAACATGCAGATAAATAGAAATATTCATCTCGTCTTTTCGGCCTATTTTAAAACATATCAACAGTCGTCTCCCCGAATTGTTTGTACAATAGTTCAATAAAAAGCGGACCTGATAAATTCGTATTTGTGAAGTTTAATACCGGCCCTGGTATAAATTGGTAAAATGCTTGAAATCCCTAAAAAATGAAGTAGTTTTGCACAAATTTCTAATCCGTAAAACATGATTGAGGAAGTTCAGAAACTAATCAAACACGAAGCCGAAGCCATTCTTAACATCCCGGTATCGGGCGATTTTGAGAAAGCCGTCAACCTGATCGAAAAACGTGTTCATACGCTAAACGGGAAACTTGTTGCCAGTGGCATGGGCAAAGCGGGACAAATTGCCCTGAATATTGCCACCACCTTTAGCTCAACCGGAACGCCGGCTGTTTTTTTACATCCCAGCGATGCCCAACATGGTGATTTGGGAGTTATTCAGCCCAACGATGTTTTGCTTTTAATTTCCAACTCGGGCAAAACCCGTGAAATCCTTGAATTGGTTGATTTGGCCGACAACCTGTATAAAGATCTGCCCATTATTGTGATCACCGGGAACCCCGAGGGGGAATTGGCTCAACTGGCCGATGTTACTTTATTCACCGGAAACCCGGCCGAAGTCTGTATCCTTGGCCTTACGCCAAGCACATCGACCACTACGATGACTGTGATCGGCGACGTGCTGGTTGTGTTAATGATGCGACGGATTGGTTTTTCCAACGAGGAATATGCCAAACGTCACCACGGCGGTTACCTGGGCGATAAATCGCGCAGCCAGTCGCGCCTGAAAGGATGAGATTGGTTATTGAGGTCATTGGTCATTAGTTATTAGTCATTGGTCATTAGTCATTAGTTATTCATTGAAGAAAAGAGATTATGCGTATTACGAGAGAAAACACTGTAGGATTGGTCATTGATATCCAGGAGCGTCTGCTCCCGGCAATGGCAGAGCAGGAATATTTAATCAATAATTGTAAAATACTGGTTGAAGGCCTGCAGCTGTTAGGCATTCCGCTGATTGTTACCCAGCAATATACCAAGGGTCTAGGGGAGACGGTTGAGCCGGTTCGTTCGGTCATCAGGGATTTTGAGCCCATTGAAAAAAGCGCGTTCAGTTGTTGCGACGAAGTTGCGGTTGTTGACCGGCTAAAGGCAAAAGGCGCGAAACAGGTCATTATCTGCGGGATTGAAAGCCATGTGTGCGTTTTGCAAACAGCCATCGACCTGAAAGATGCCGGCTATGTGCCTGTTGTGGTGCTCGATTGTGTTTCATCCCGCTCGATGGATAACGTGGACCTGGCAGCAGAACGCTTTCGTTACGAAGGCATTCTGATGACTTCGTATGAGTCGGTCTTATTTGAATTGACCCGTTCGTCAGCAGCTGCTGAATTCAAAGCCATTTCAAAACTGGTGAAATAAGGCCGGTTACCGGTTCCTGACTTCGTTACTGACCAGCCAGTACCAGTTTTTTCGATATAAATACTCCGTTGATATGGGCCCGGAGAAAGTACATCCCTGCCGGATGTCCGCTCAGGTCCAGGTCAATCCGGTTCGATTCGTGGGTAAACGACGTTGTTTTGGAAAGGATTTGTTGGCCGGTAAACGAATAAACAGCCAGTTCGGCCTGGCCTTCTTCCATACTGGCAACGGTGAGATGAAAAAGACCCCGCGACGGATTGGGATAAACCTCAATGGAGTTGCTGAGCAGCTTAATCACCAGTTCGCCGTAATCGCCGTTATGCCCGTCAACCTGGAGGTAATACCTTTTTGCGGGGTTAACCCGCAAATTCTCAATAGCAGCAGCCGGTCCCCCGCTCAATGAATGATCACTGGCGGCCATGAACAGGTAATTATAGTTTTTCCCGGATAACAGATCGGCAGCCGACGAGGCTTCGTAAACGGCAATCTGGCTGTCGAAACCTTCCGTTTCGATGGTCACCAGGCCGCTCGACAGTCCCTGGAAGGTAAACCAAACGGAATTATCGAGCGCGGTGATGCTTGCCGGAGGGCACCAGTTGTTTTCAACCAGGCAACCGGATGTTTCGGGAGCAGGTTCTTTATCTTCAACCGTTCCGCATTCGTTTGAAAAACCTGAGTTTCGTCCGGGGTACAGCGCGATGGCATGTGCCGCATCGTCATTTACCGGCATATGGATATGGAGCAGGACTGAAGCGGTTTCGGAACAAGTTCCATGACTCCCGGTAACGGTCACATAGGTGTCAAATGAACCTTGCGGACGGACTTCATCTTTCAGGGTCAGGCTTAAAATGTTATCGGTGACCTCAACCGTGAAATGATCTTCAGCGCTTACTTCGAATTCAAAACGGGAAGCGCCTTCGGCAACCAACTCATAATTTTTCAGCTCGTGACCGCATAAAAACAACTCGCCTGAGAGCCCGGAAAAAGCTACCGGTAAGGTTTGGTAAACCTGCAGCAGATTATCCTGGGAAACGATATCGGAACCGTTGTTGTTTGAGGCAAGCAGTGAAACAGAGTAAGATCCTTCGCTGGTAAAACTGACCACCGGATGTTGCGAATTTTTTGTTGTTCCTTCAACAAACTCAAAGGTTGCCGGTTGGATGTTCCATTCCCAGGCGGTTGGATTATTTTTAGTCAGGTCGGTGAGGTAAACCGGCGTATTTAAACAGGCAACCGACACATCGGCTGTAAAACCGGCATCGGGAACACTGTAATAATTCCAGCCGTCAAGCTGGAGCGTTCCGGTATTGTCGGGGTCCAGCCAGGCTTTCAACTGCATGGATGCGGTGGCGCTGTTGTTCCACGAAACGGAAAATTTGCCAAACAAAGAGCCGTTGTCGTCGCCGCCGTGAAGCTGGCCGATGATGCGTTTGTTTTCATCAAACAGCGGGGCGCCCGACGAACCGCCCTCGTCTACCCCGGCATCATACTTCACTTCCCAGTGCGTATGTGGTTGCGATATGGAATTGTCGTCCCAGCGTATGCTATAGTTGTAGCTAACCGGCGAGCTGTAATCCAATGCGATACATTTGGTGCTCCCCTGTGGGTGATGGATACAGGTCCCCGAGGCGGCAATATTTCCGCTCGCATTCCAACCGGCCAAATACGGATTATACGATTCGGGCGGATATTCTGAAAGTCGCAACAGGGTAAAATCGGAAGCGGTATTGGTGCTCACCAGGCTGGAACCCGAAAGTGTCTGAAACTTTGAACCGTCGTTGCCGGTGCAGGTTGAGGTCTCGTAATTAAAATAGGTGACCAGCGTGTTTGCCGAGCTTTGGGTGGCGATGCAGTGATTGGCTGTAAGGAAATAAGGCGTTCCGTCTTTACGCACATTATTGATCAATGCCCCGGAGCAATAATAGGAATACCCGTTGTCACGGAAGGTCATCAAACAAACCGATTGTTTCTCGGTTTGCCAGTCAGCCCCTTCGGGACAATTAATCTGAATCCTCGAATTCAAGGCTGCCTGCACATCGCGGTATGCCGTTGACACCGAACCGATCACTAAGCCGCCGGTATAAGCCGTGTTGTTGGGTTCGTTGTATTCGATCACCAGGCTGTTTCCCTGAAATTCGGCCAAAGCCAGGTGGTGGCCGTCCTGATGATTGGCATTGGTAAATGCTCCCATCAGTTGGCTGTGATCCGAATTATACAGGTAAACGCCGGCCCCTTCGGGCAGATCGAATGTTTTAAAAAATATGCTCAGCGACCGGGCATCCGGACAACTGATTTCATATTGCCAGACAGTGACCGACTGAAGTTCTGTTTTTACTCCTTGCTCCCGGATGTCGATTTCCAGTTCACGTTCAATCCCATACCTGTTCGGAATGCCTAACCGGACATCTTCTCCAAGGTAAAAATCCGCTCTCACTGAATCCAACACACTGAAAGGGATGGCTTTGGCCGATTTTGTTGAAAACCGGAAGCTGGCGGGCAGGCTCCCATCCGAAATTTGGCCCATTGCGTTCCCGCTCATCAGCAACAAAATCAGGTAAAAAACAGGCCACTTATCTGTAACGATAAACGTTGTTAATTTTCTCATACATGATAAACTTTTTCTTCCGGATAAAGCCCGGAATAATTTCAGGGTGAACCGGCAGGCTTTTCCCTCGTTTTCGAAATCATCTCGCGGATAGAAAAATCGGTCCGGATTACTTCTAAAAAAAACAATTGAGCAGCAAAAAAAGAATGAAAAGCTGCCAATTTTTACAATGGTACAAAAATATTGCACCCGTTCTTCTTGCTAACAATAATTTAACATGTAAAACGCAACTATTTTCCGGTATAATCTGTCTATCATGGTAGAAAACAGAACAGCTATGAGGATCATCGTACTTTTTTTAAGCGTATTGCTTCTCCCGTTTACCCCGGCGCTGGCAGGCAAGGTAGTGACCAAGAATATCAGCGGGAAAGTGATTGATAAGGAAACATTAAAACCGCTTTCCGGCGTATGTATTTTATATGCCGATGACAGCCGCAGTATTGGAACAATTACCAATATCGACGGCGAGTTCAGGATGTGGAATTTGCCTGATCTGAATAAAGAGTTGGTCATTAGTTTTGACGGTTATCGGAGCCTGACGGTTCATTTGGACGAGATTGAGGACTTTTCGGAACAACTGATCATTGAACTTCAGGAGGATGAAAAGGACATGAAAGCCGTAAGTATTAATCAACGAAAAAAGATCAAACAATAGTTCCGGGACAAAAATTTGATCATATACTGGAGGGCTTATTCCGGCAGTTCTTCGGGAAGAGCTTCTCTCACCGCGATGATTTTTCCCGAAAATAAGAGGTCTTTCCCCGCCATCGGGTGATTAAAATCCATGATGACCTGATCGTTTTCGATCCGGATGATTTTGCCGTAAAGCTGATTGCCCTGCCGGTCGCCCATTGGGAAGACGTTTCCAACCTGAAGCGCTTCCTCATCAATCCGGCCGTCTTCGTCGGCGAAAGTTGAGACAGGCAAATCCACAATAGCTTTGGGATCAACCGGGCCGTAGGCTTCATCGCGTGTGGCATGAAAATGGAAAGAATCGCCGGGCGACAACCCCAGCAGCTTACGTTCAAAGATATCCAGGAGCAACTGGTATCCAAAGAGGAACTCTTGCAGTTGTTCACCCGAAACATCCTGCAAAATCATTCCGTTCGCTGCATTGGTAACGGTATACTGAACGCGTGCTATGGTATTTCTTCTGATTTTCAAGGGTTAAAAATAAAAAGGGTTTAGTTGTTTTTTGCCAGTTCTCTGACATAATGCACAATCTTCCACCGGTTTTCGGGGGGAATTTGCCCGCCATGCGGGCCCATAAGCCTCGAAGCAGACCCGAGTGTGATGACATGAAAAATTTCGCCGTCGGGTTTTTCTTTCAGGTAATCGTCGACCAACGAACGCGGCTTGGCCAGAAACATCCGGCTGGTAAACAAATGCCCGTTCCCATCGCCTGTTTCTCCGTGGCAACTCATACAAAATATTTCGTACTGCCTTTTTCCTTCCGTCAAAACTTCGGGGGTCAGTTCAAGCGGGTTCCTGATCTCTTTTCCGGCCCTTTCCTGTTCTTCCAGCGAGCCTGGCTCGTAGGCATAAGGTTTGAATCCCCGTGGAATTGTCCCTTCGGCAGGCAGGCGCATGGTGCTTCCGTCTTCGAAAACAGGATTCACGGAGTAGGTTTTATAAGCAGGCGAGTAAGCCATGTCGGGAAAATAGGTGTAACCGGGGCGGTTCTTGTCTTTGGTACAAGATGCCGTCAAAATCACCAAAAGGATAAACAAGTATCGTTTCATTTATAAAGAGTTTCAAATTTCAAATTCCAATAACCAATAACCAATGACCAACATCAATACTGAGTGTGATATTCAAGACTTTCTTTATAAAACGGATGCCTGGCGGGTACCAACGGAGCTTTTGTCAACGAACGGAAAACGACCAGCAGGAACAGACCGGCATATCCGATTGTTAAACCAATCTCAGGCAATCCAATCCCGGCTTTTTCGCCGCCAACGGCTCCCGGCATGATCAATTGGTACAGATCGAGCCAGTGTCCGATAAAAACAATGACCGCAACCGGTAATAGGATCAGCGAACCGCGTTTTGAATTTCGGGTCATCAATGCAAAAAACGGGATGATGAAATTCAGGATTAAATTGATATAGAAAACATCGCTGAAGTGTTTGTGTCTTTCGTAGAAATAAATGGTTTCTTCAGGAATGTTGGCATACCAGATCAGCATGTACTGAGAAAACCACAGGTAGGTCCAGAAGATGCTGAAACCAAACAGGTATTTCCCGAGATCGTGAATATGCTCCCGGTTGATGTGATTCATGTAGCCCATCCGTTGCAATATAAACAGGATGACAATTAAAACGGCGGTACCGCTTGCCAGCATACTTGAAAAAACATACCAGCCATACAGCGTACTAAACCAGTGCGCATCGATCGACATCAGCCAGTCCCAGGCAGAAGTCACACTGGTAACGGCCAGGGCAACAACAAAGATTGCGGAGAGGATCCTCATCTTCCGGTAGTATTTTAAATCGCCGTGCAAGTCTAACTGAACTGAATTTTTCCGGATGAAATAGGCCAATGAAATCCAGACGAAAAAATAGACCAGGAAACGGCCATAAAAGAATGGCACATTCAGATAAGCCACTTTCTTTAGTAAAATTTCATCCAGATGGTCTTCATGAGTCCATTCATAGAGAAGATGTACTCCACCGAACACGAAAAGCAAAAGCAGAAGCAATCCTGCGACCGGAATAAAAGTGCTCATAGCTTCGCCGATCCGCTGAATACTGGTATGCCAGCCTGATTCGGCAATGGTATGCGCAGCCACGATAAATAAACCGATCAGTCCGATGGCCAGGAAATAATAGGTATTCAGCAGCAGGTTGGCAGCAAGACGTTCGCCGCCTGTCCCCGAAACAAGGCTGATGCCAAGTGTAATCAGTCCGATTGCGATCATGGCAACCGCGATGGTGGAAAACTTTTTGGTCAGTTTGAATGTATGATTTTCCATGACAGTTTTATGCTTTTAAGGTGATTCCCTCTGCGCCGGCTTCGGCAAGCGCCGATTCAATTTCTCTGATACGTTCTTCGGGACTGTTATCGTCTACTTTTACCACCACCAGGAACCGGTCGTCGGTGCATCGTTCGTCATGAAGCGTTGGTTTGGCCCCCGGCCCCAGCTTATTGGTTACCAAAAAGGCAATAACCATCGCAAAGGCTGCAAAAAGTACAGTTAGTTCAAAGGTGACCGGAATAAATGACGGGACCGAGAAGAAAGGTTTCCCTCCAAAGTTGAGCGGGTATGCCGATGTGAAAATCCAGGTCTGGAAGCCAAATCCGGCGATTGCGCCGACTGCGCCCGCCCAAAAAGCCACCCGCGTCAAACGCGACCGCCGGATCTCCAGCACCTTGTCAATACCATGTACCGGAAAGGGCGTCAGTACGTCGATAATTTGCAATTCATTGGATTTCAGTTGTCTGATACCTTTTAGTAATTCTTCCTCGTCGAGGTAATATGCGGTGATATATTTATTCATGGTTGTTCAGTTTTTGTTTTTCGCCCGAAGATTTTAAAACACTTTTTATTTCCGATACGGCGATCACCGGGAATACCCGGATAAACAGCAGGAATAACGTGAAAAACAGTCCCAATGTACCAACATACAACCCAACTTCAACAATGGTTGGTTTGTACATAGTCCAGCTCGAGGGAAGGAAATCGCGGTGTAACGAGGTGACGACGATCACAAAACGTTCGAACCACATCCCGATGTTGACAAAGATGGAAATGACGAAAGTGAAGATCACGTTGCGTCTCAGCTTTCTGAACCAGAATAGCTGAGGGGTGATCACATTACAGGTCATCATGATCCAGTAAGCCCAGGCATAAGGGCCGAAAGCGCGGTTGAAGAATGCGTAGGTTTCAAATTCAACGCCCGAATACCAGGCAATGAAAAACTCGGTCAGGTAGGCGATGCCCACGATCGAACCGGTTAAGATGATAATCTTGTTCATCGATTCAATGTGGTTCACCGTGATATAATCTTCCAGGTTTAGGGCTTTCCGTGCCACAATCAACAGCGTGAGCACCATGGCAAAACCTGAAAAAATTGCGCCCGAAACAAAATAAGGTGGAAAAATGGTGGTGTGCCAGCCCGGTATCACCGAAGTGGCAAAGTCGAAACTCACAATGGTGTGAACCGACAATACCAGCGGGGCGGCCAGTCCGGCGAGGATTAAACTGACGGTTTCGTGCCGCGACCAATGTCTGGCCGAGCCGGTCCATCCAAAGCTTAAAAAACCATAAATCACCTTCCGAATCTTTGTTTTAGCCCGGTCGCGTACGGTGCCCAGATCGGGAATCAGCCCGACGTACCAAAAAATCAGGGAAACGAAGAAATAGGTGGAGATGGCGAAAACGTCCCACAGCAGCGGGGAGTTAAAGTTTACCCACACATCGCGGGTGTTTGGATAGGGGAAAATGAAAAACCCCAGCAACAACCTCCCCATGTGGATTAAGGGAAAAAAACCGGCGCACATCACGGCAATTAAGGTCATAGCTTCGGCCGAGCGGTTAATGCTGGTCCGCCACTGCTGGCGAAAGAGCAGGAGAATGGCCGAGATAAACGTTCCGGCATGGCCGATACCGACCCACCAAACAAAGTTGGTGATTCCCCATCCCCAGCCAATGGTTTTGTTCAGGCCCCATTCGCCGATCCCGTAAAAAACGGTCCGGTAAGTGGCCCAGGCGCCAAACAGGGCTGCCAGTCCGGCCAGGGTTATTCCGATATACCAGTATTTGGAAGGTTGTCCGGCCATGGGTGACAAAATATCGTCGGTCACCTGTTTGTAGTTTTTATTTCCCCGGATTAAGGGTTCTCTGAGCGGAGATGTGTACATTCCTTATTCGATTTAGTTATACGCTTTTGTTTTTCACCCTGGTCAGGTAGCCTACCGATGGCAAGGTGTGTAATTCTTCGAGCAGATGATAGTTCCGTTCGTCGGCGAAGAATTTCGATATCTTGCTTTCCTTGTTGTTCAAATCGCCAAAAACAATGGCATCGGCCGGGCAGGCCTGCGCGCAGGCGGGGACCACTTCGCCGTCCTGCAGCTTGCGGTTTTCCGTTTTAGCCGTCAGTTTCCGCTCCTGAATCCGCTGAATACAGAAAGAGCATTTTTCGATGACCCCTTTGGCACGAACAGTTACATCCGGGTTCAGCACCAGGCGGCGCAGATCGGTTGTCATTTCAGCCGGATCTTTTTTATTCCCCGGCATGGCGTCGGCGCCTGTATAATCGTAGAAATTGAATCGCCGGACTTTATACGGGCAGTTGTTGTTGCAATAACGTGTTCCGATACAGCGGTTATAAATCATTTGGTTCACCCCTTCGTTGCTGTGGGTGGTGGCAGCTACCGGGCAAACATTCTCGCAGGGAGCATTGTCGCAATGCTGGCACATCACGGGTTGGCGTACCAGTTCCGGATGGTCCGGATCGCCTTTGTAGTAACGGTCAATCCGTATCCAGTGCATTTCGCGGGCTTTAATCACCTGTTCTTTGCCGACAACCGGAACGTTATTTTCGGCAGAACAAGCTACCACGCAGGCGTTACATCCGGTACACGAATTTAAATCGATGGCCATTCCCCAGTGAAACCCGTCAAATGTCCGCTGTTCGTACAACGATTTCAGATGAGCTTTTAATTCTTCTCGTTGTTCATTCCCCGAAGCCGGGTTGGCCACGTATGCTTCCAGCGAGGTTTCCCTGACCAGGTTTCGTCCTTCCATGGAATGATGCGATTGTGTTCGGGCCAGCGGATAGTTGCCGGGTACTTTTTCAATTTTCACATCGGGCAGCCAATTTTGTCTGGCGCCGTTTTGTGTCTGAACCAGCGGAAAGGCATTTTTCCCAACGGTTCCCGACGGGATCCCCATGTTGGGCCGGCCATAACCCAGGGCAAGCGAAACGGTTTTATATTCCTGTCCGGGTTGGACGACTACCGGGATTGGTCCAACGTCGTTGATCATGATCAACTGCTCATCTTTCAAACCCATTTCCTTTGCCAGTTTGGGCGATACGGCAGCGTAATTGTCCCAGCAAATTTTGGTCACCGGATCGGGCAGTTCCTGCAACCAGGGATTGTTGGCATGTTTGCCTGTACCCACGCTGATGTTGGTGTAGAAAGACAGTTCGACGGAATCGTTTTCGGCCGGATAGGTCAACCCGGCCAAGGTGCCCTCGGTTCGTTCGCCGCTAAATGGCTGCAAATCTTTCTCCTTTTCCCCGCTTTCAAAAACCCCGTCGTGCAGCTTTTGATTCCAGAAGTCGTCAAACGAAACTTCGCCGGTGGAAAGGGGATAGATATTTTCTTCCCAATATTTACGGATATAAGCATGGAAATCAGTTGGTTTTCCGGCCCATTTCAACAAGCTTTCCTGCGCGGCGCGCGTCTTAAAAATCGGGCGAATGGTTGGTTGAGCCAGCGAATAACTGCCCGATTTTATTTTGGCATCGTTCCAGGCCTCCAGGTAATGATGGTCGGGGCAGATGTAATGCACATGGGCCGAAGTTTCTTCAGCCAATACGGGCAGGGCAATTTTTAGCCGGACATTCTTCAGGGCGCTGACAAATTTTTCGGCATCAGGATAATCGTAAGTCGGGTTGACATCATACAGGATCAGTCCTTCCACTTGCCCGTTTTGCATTTCGTTGACCAACCGTTCCAGATCTTCATCCCTGCCTTGCCGTAATCTCAGGTGCACATCGGTACGGATGGCGTTCCCGTAATTTTCCAGTAACCCGTTGATGGCATTTACCAGCAGTTGTGTTTCGGCATCGTTGCTTCCGCTTACGACCAATGACCGGCCTTTTTTCTCCGACAATTCGGACGCAATGGCTTTCACATCAACCGGTGGGGCAGGAACGGCTAAACCCGGCAAACCATTCAGTTTCTTTAGTTCATGGTACAGGTTGGCGATGATAATTTTTTCCTGCGAAGGCTTGATTTGATAGCGTTCATCAGCATTGGAGCCGGTTAATGACATGCCGCCTTCGAAATGGATATGGCGCGACATCTGTTTTTGTCCGGCATCCAGTTTCCGGTTTTTTACATACTGTTTGGTAAATTCGACAGGAGAAAGCCAGGTGCCGAGGAAATCGGCGTCAAAACTGACAATCAGTTCGGCTTTGCTGAAATTATAGGAAGGAATAAAGGCTTTTCCGAATGTTTGCTTATTGGCCCTCAACATACCGTCAGCCGAAATCACGTCATACTGAATGTGTTCGGCGCCGGGATACGCCTCGGTAAACTCACCAATGGCGGCCCGGGTCGAGGGGCTGATGATGGTTGAACTCAGAATCACCACTTTGCCGCCCCGGTTTTTGATGTCCTCCAAAAGCAGGATGATTTTGTCGTCGGCTTCTTCCCAGCTGATTTCCTGTCCTTCGTAAACGGGGTGTTTATGCCTTTTGTTGTCGTAAAGGTCCAGAACCGAAGCTTGTGTGCGGGCATTTGTTCCGCCCATCGTGACCGGCGAGAGGTTGTTGCCTTCAATTTTGATGGGGCGTCCGTCGCGAACTTTCACCAGGATACTGGCATAGTCGATCCCGTCAAAATAGGTTGAAGCGAAATAACTGGCCTTGCCGGGGATGATATTCTCGGGCCTGATCAGGAAGGGGATGGCTTTTTGAACCGGCTGCTCACAACTGGCCGCGATGGCCGCCGATGCTACGGTAAAGCCAAAGAGTTTTAGAAAATCGCGCCGGGAGCTGCCTTCGGCTTTTGCTTCCTGTTTCATTTGAAGAATTGACTTCCGGTCGCCTGCTTCCCCGCTGGTCGCCTGCCGCGCATCAAAAATCAGGTCGTCCAGGCTTTTATAATATTGCTCATTCATTACGAATAGGTATTGTTATCGGTTAATAATGGCACTTCATACAATCTGTTCCGCCAATCATATCGACAGTTACTTTGTTGATCTGCCCGGTTTTGATTTGTTCATGAAGCTTTTCATAGGATTCATAGAAATTATTGCTGGCAAATTGTACTTCTTTGGTTTTGTGGCAGTCGAGGCACCAGCCCATACTCAGGTCATTCACCTGCCTGACGACATCCATCTTTGCCACATCGCCGTGGCATTCCATACAGTCGAGCTTTCCGGCGTTTACATGCTGGGCATGGCTGAAAAAGACATGATCGGGTAAGTTATGAATCTTAATCCATTCGATGGGAACTTGTTTTTCGTTGGCTTCGATAACTTTAGCAATTTCAAATTTGCCGGAACGAGTGCCTTCGCGGACGACGTTGTGGCAGTTCAGGCAAAGATCGGCGGGAGGAATTCCGGCCGATTTGCTGTCATCGACGGTGAAGTGGCAGTACCGGCAGTCAATCTTGTTTTGTTCGGCATGTACCTGGTGTGAAAATTTGATGGGTTGTTCCGGTTCATAATCAAGGGCCCTGCCAAGCCTGATACTTTCTTCATAAATGATCTTTACCTGGTAGCTAAAAACACCCAGAACGATCAGCAAAGGAACGGCTTTGTATTTGATTTTGCGGAAGATCAGCAGTTCGAGCAGCGCCCATACCACAACTAAGGTGAGAAAAATGAAAACAAGCAGGCTGTTGATATTGGGTTTCAGGGGAGATGGCCCGCGCATGGCCAGTTCATCAAGGTAAGCCTTCATTAAACGGAGGTCGGCTTCTTCGTACTGATATCCCTGGTGAACCTGTTCCATCTTGTTGCCGGTGGGTTGTACAACCACTTCCTGAAAAGAGGCAAAATCTTTCTCGACGTATTTGACGGCGATATCCATCGCCGACGGATTCCAGTTCAAGGTGTCCGAATGGTACAGGTTATGACACGACACGCACGACGGCTGTTTGTTGCTATGGGGCAACAAACCTTTAAAGAAGCGTTCGCCGCGTTTAATATCTTCTGCATGATGACGTTCTTCTGCCGAACTGAGCCACGTTTCTCCGGCGACTTCTTCTGAAGCAAGCTCTGTTGTTGGTTCAACACCGGGAGTGGCGGTAGAATCCGGTTCAGCAGGCGGCGACTGTTGTCCGGCAGGGATGTTACCGGCGGAATCGGCTTCATTTTGCGGGCTCTGCCCGACGACCCCGGTGATTGTTACAGAATCAGTTTCACCTTGTGGCATTTGAATTTCGGCAAGCGCCGTGGCGGATAATACAAAAACAAAAATGGAGAGAATAAACAGAAAGACCTTCCGTGAAAAACCGGATTTCTGCGATACAGAGAAAATGATGCTCATTCTAAAAGGTTTAGTAAATTTTTCTTATCAAACAGATTTACGCAACTCATCAGAATTAACAAACTTACTTGTATTAGGTTTTCACCTCTGTACTAAAAAATAATTCAGCGGGTGACATAAACTTGAGGAATAGCACATGTAAGACAGGAAAGAATTGGTATAATAAGTTGATTAGTAGAATCATACGCGAGGTATAATTCTGCCGGTTATTTACAGGAACAATTGATCGTTTTGTTTGAATAGAAAAAATCTATCAGTTGTCCAGGCTTTCGGTCAGTTTTCGTACGATTTTCAGGTTGTCCAGAAATTCTTTGGCAATCACTCTGCAAATGGTATAGGCCGGGATGGCCAGGAACATTCCGATAATTCCGGCAACCATTCCGGCGGCGAGGATCACGAGGAATATTTCCAGCGGGTGTGCTTTTACACTGCTGGAGTATATGAGCGGCTGAAACAAAATGTTATCGATTACCTGTACCGAGATGAATACCAGTAGCATGAGCCCAAGCAGTGGGAGGGTGTATGCCATAAAGTCGGCATGTACATTTATGGCTACGCCAATCACGAGGCCCAGGATGGCGCCCATCCAGGGACCCAGGTAGGGAATAATATTAAACATGCCGCAAAAAAGGCCGATGGCCACGGCGTGGCTGAATTCGATCCCGATCAGGCTCAGTCCGAGGGTGACCAAAAGCCCAACCATGATGACTTCGAGCACCAGACCGATAAAATAACGTTTCAGCAGGTGATGAACGGAATGGATGACCTTTTCCACTTTTCCTTCGTATTCGGAAGGGACCATCAGCAGGATACTGTCTTTGAACATATTTTCATCCTTTAAAAAGAAAAAGGTGATGAAGGAGATGGCAAATGAAGCAATAAAAAGTCCTCCGAGCGTGCCGGCAATAAATCCGAAAACATTGGTCAATTGTGAAAAACCGATCTGATTGCCAACTTCACTCCGGATAAAATCCAGAAATATCCCGTTGCTTGTTTCTGTCGGTTCTTTGCCGGCAATAATCATTATTTCTCTCAATGGTTCCTCAATCGCATTTAAAATGGATTCGGGCCTGATGGATGATAATTGTTCAAACTCGCTGATTAATAATGGGATCAGGAAGCGTAGCGCGGTAATGAAAACAATCCACATGCCAATTAAAGTTAACATGGCCGCCAGTCCGGCGCTGATCCGAAAACGCTTAATTGTGACTTGTTGCAAAAACCTGACCAGCGGACGCCCAATCAGGGAAAGCACGGCTGAGACAAGAATATAAGTGACAATGGCGCTGAAATACCATATTAGAAATATCGTCAGTAAAATACCTGCGGTAAGCAGAATATACCTGGTTCTTTCCTGGATTTGGATCATAAATCACGTTTTTATGCAAATATATGGGATAATTTCTGTTAACGATATTCTGGAATTCCGAATGTAATTTTTTGTGCATAGTAGCACATTTTTTGATAAATTTGTAATTGCGCTTGTGAATATGAAAAAGGTAAAATTAAAAGCACTTATTGTTGACGATGAAAAAGATGCCCGGGATTTGTTGAGATATTATTTAACAAATAATCCTGGGATATCGGCTATTGAGGAAGCAGATTCAGCGGAATCGGCCCTGTTTAAATACCTGGATTTTTCTCCGGATATTGTTTTTTTAGACATTATCATGCCCGGAAAGTCGGGTGGCGATTTAATTGAATTGCTAAAGAAAAAAGACCCCGATTGTAACATCGTGATTGTCAGTGCGCACGAAGAAGCTGCTTTAACGGCCATTGAAAACAGCGTATACGATTTTATTCTGAAACCTTTAACGGCAAAAAAACTGGGAAGCGTGATTGAAAAGTACCGGTCGAAAATGAATATTCGTTTGGATGAAAAGCTGAACCGGGTGTTGGATAAATATGATGATGGCGTTAAGATCAGGATTTCGACAGTCAACAGTCATATCCTGGTTGATCCGTCTGATATTTTATATTGCGAGTCAAACGGGGCGTACACCTCTATCTATTTGGAAAACGGCAAGCGCGCAACGGTAAATACCAACCTGGGACGTCTGGAAAAAATTCTTCCGGCGCAGCATTTTATCCGGCTTTCCAGGGCTTATCTGATAAACCTGGACCGATTGATCCAAGTGAAACGGGGAGATAAATCCTGTATTTTGCTCGCGCGGGACCGGCAGGTAAAACTGTACGGCTCGTCGAGGCAAATAAAGATTCTTTGTGAAATGGATTTTGATTAATACCAATGATTAAAAGAAGCACAACAGCAATCATTATTGATGATGATAAAGACGCCATTTCCTTGTTGGAAATTTATCTTCATGCTTTCGACGAGGTGGAGGTGATTGGTTCAACCACCGATCCGCAGCGAGGAATTAAATTGTTGAAGAAGAAGGTCCCTAATTTGGTATTTCTGGATATCGATATGCCTGATCTCGACGGGATGGAGGTTGCTGAAACCATGAAAGAAAATGAATTGCCCACCGAGATCATTTTTACCACGGCCCACGCCCAGTATGCCTATAAGTCTCTTCAGGTTGAACCTCTGGGATACCTGGTAAAACCTTTTGGACCCGAAGATCTGATTTCGGTGATCAACCGCTACCACGCGAAAGTGAAACGTCTGGAACTGGAACGCCGGATGCATTTATTTATGAAAACGACAAAAACGATTCCCCGGGCAAAATTTACCACGCGCAGCGGTATTATTTTTATTAATCCGGATGATATCATGCTGATGCGGGCTGAATCGAACTACTGTCGTATTTTTTTGAAAGACGGGCGGGAAGAATTGATTACAACAAATATTTTTAAGGCGGCTGCCCGGATGGATTCTCCGGAAATCGTTAAAGCCAACCGGTCGGCCTACGTCAATGTGCAGTATTTGACACAAATCGAGAAACGAACTAAAATCTGCACCTTAAAGTACAAAGACAAAATCCTGGAGGAGCCGATCAACAGCTCAAGCCTTTCCTTTTTTGAAAAACTGAATTGTTTTCCGATTACCTGAGAGTTGCATTAAAGCCGGCGGATAACGGAAGCAATTTCTTCCATCAGCCATTGCGGAGTAGAGGTGGCCCCGCTAATCCCGACAGTTTTATAACCTGTAAACCAAGTTGGGTTAAGCTCTTCTTTGCCTGAAACAAAGTAGCTGTTTGGGTTGGTTTGTTTGCACACATCAAAAAGCAGCCGGGCATTTGAGCTTTTTTTGCCGCCTACAAAAACAATGACATCGTGTTGAGATGAGAAACTCTTCATGCGCGGAACCCGGTTGGCCACCTGACGGCAGATGGTATCTTTAATGTCGGTTTTGGCCCGGGCCTGTTCTTTGATCTTATCCGACAGTTGATGGAACGAATCCAGCGATTTTGTGGTTTGGGAAAAGAGAATGGCCGGTTTATCCGGATCAATTAATTGAAGATCCTGCTCATTTTCAACAATGATGGCCTGGTTTTCCGTTTGTCCGTTCAGCCCGCTAACTTCGGCATGGCCTTTTTTTCCGTAAATGATCACTTGTCCGTTTTGCTGCTGCATGTCGTGGTGCGCTTTTTTTACCCGTTGCTGTAGTTTCAAAACAACCGGGCAGGTCGCATCAATCAGTTCAATTTGATTGGCTTTGGCATATGCGTAGGTTGACGGCGGTTCGCCGTGGGCGCGGAGCAATACCCGGCAATTTTTTAGCGTGAAAAATTTTTCATGGTCAATGGTGACCAGGCCAAGCGCTTCCAGCCGCGAAACTTCCATGCCGTTGTGGACAATATCTCCCAAACAGTATAGCGTTTCGTCAGACAGCAGGCTGTCTTCCGCTTTTTTCACGGCATTGACTACGCCAAAACAAAAACCCGATTTCTGATCAATTTCTACTATCATGCATTCGTCTCCATCTCGTTTCCGGTAGGTTAAAATCAACCTTGCCAAACAAATATCCCGTCGCGGGCGGCTAACGGGCAATGATCTCGTTGACTTTCTGCAAGGCCCAGTTCAATTGTTCTTCGCGGTTCAGGTGGCTGTTGTCGAGTACAAAAGCATCGTCGGCCCGACGGAGCGGGCTCGCTGCCCGGTTCGAATCAATGTGGTCGCGTTCCTGAACGTTTTGAAGAATTTCGTCGAAGCTTACTTCCTGGCCCTTGGCAACCAGTTCGTCGTAACGGCGTTGTGCCCGTACTTCGGGACTGGCAGTCATGAAAATTTTCAATTCAGCATCCGGGAAAACAACGGTGCCAATATCCCGTCCATCCATCACGATGCCTTTGTTTTTGCCCATCTCCTGTTGTTGTTTCACCATTTCGCAGCGTACTTCACTGATGGTTGCTACCGGGCTGACATGTGCCGACACCGGCAACCGGCGGATTTCTTCCTCTACGTTTTCGCCGTTCAGGAAGGTCTCAATCTGCCCGTTGGCCGGGTTAAGCCGGAATTCGATGGCGATTTCGGAAAGCCGGCGGGTCAGTTCCGGTTCATTTACGCTGCCGTTGGCCGCCAGCTTATTCCGCAGTGCAAACAGGGTAACAGCCCGGTACATGGCCCCGCTGTCGAGATAAATATAGCCAAGCAGCTTAGCCAATTCTTTGGCAACAGTGCTTTTCCCGCAGGAAGAATGACCGTCGATAGCAATCACAATCTTCTTGTCGTTCTTTTTATTCATGTCCGCAAATATATTACTTTTGATCATAAATAGCAGGTTTTCATCTAAAACTAATCGACCAGTTGACGGATGTTGAACGAGCTTAAATCAGGACATAAAACTTTAACCGAATCGAAAAAAAATGAGCTTATGAAGCAAAAAATGATCTTCTGCCTGATCTTCTCCCTGTTTCTTTTAAGTTTTACGGCGAAGGCACAGGAAGAACAAAAAGCGACTGATATTTACCAGGTTGAAACCAGGGACGGAAACATTTTCAGGGGAAAGCTGCTGCATGAAAACGAAAACGAAGTCGTCCTGGAAACCGGCACGCTGGGTGAAATCACGATTAAACGGGCCGATATTAAACGGATGGAAACGCTGGACAAGGTCAAACAAGTTGGCACCGACTACTGGACGGAGCATCCTCAGGATGTTCGGTACCTGTGGACTTCGACCGGCTACGGATTGCGCAAAGGCACAGGATACTACCAGAACGTGTGGATCTTCTTCAATCAATTTGCCTATGGCGTGACCGATAATTTCTCGGTTGGGCTGGGCCTTGTTCCCTTATTCCTTTTCGAAGGGACTTCAAGCCCGTTTTGGTTAACCCCTAAGTTGTCGGTACCGGTTGTTGAAGATAAATTTAGCCTGGGGGTCGGCGCTTTACTAGGAACGGTTGTCGGCGAAGACCATACCGGATTTGGCATGTTCTATGGCGTGGCAACGATCGGATCGAGGCAAAAAAACCTGAGCTTTGGCGCCGGTTGGGCTTATGCGGTCGGCGAAATTTCCGAAAGACCTGTTTTCAATATATCGGGAATGATCCGTACCGGGCGTAAGGGTTATTTGTTGACCGAGAATTATTTCTTTGATGCGGACGAAGGATTTGGCGCCATGTTGTCTCTTGCCGGACGCTCGATCATCGGGCATAAGGTGGGGATTGATTACGGCGGGATGATTCCTGTTGGCGAAGATATTGGATTGAACGTAATTCCGTGGCTGGGGCTGACTGTTCCGTTTTAATGAAAGGCACACCTGAAAACTACCAATCCGTTTTTGTCAGTTCATCGGCGATTGCATAAACTACCGGGCAGATTTCGCAGTTTTTGTAAGTCAAATCGAGGATCTGGTATAAACGGCTACGGTCGGTATGCGGATACTCGCGACAGGCGCGCGGACGGTTCTCGTATACACAACAATGCTTGTCGGCCATCAAAAAGGGACAGGGCGTTTTCTGAAATACAAAATCATGGTCCTCATCAATCGTTAAATATTGCCCGATAAAGGCGGCAGGTTTCATCTTCTGGCTTTTGGCCAGGCGTTCGGCGTCCTTATCGGTGACAATCGGGCTGATGCCTGAACAACAGTTGGCGCAATCCAGGCAGTTGAACTGGTCAAACGCTTCGCGGTGCAACGCATGAACGACCGCATCAAGATTTTTGGGCTTTTTCTTTTTTAGTTTCTGAAAAAGAGCCGAGAATTCCTGCCTGCGGTTGGCCGTCATTTCTTTTAATTGCTCAGCCCTGAAATATCGGATAGTCTCCATTCTTCCGTTTCCGTAATTTAATTTGAGCTAAAAACAAGCCGCTGATGACCACCGCGATACCGGCCATTTTTTGGCCGTTGATCTCATCACCCAAAATCAGGTACGAAAAAATGGCCACGAAAACCGGCATCACGTTAACAAACATGTTCGATTTGTTAATCCCAAGGTGACGAATGCTGTAGGTGAAAAAGATAAAACCGAGGATCGAAGCGAAAATGGCCAGCTTAACGATGGCAATAAACGCTTCGGCATTAAAGGGGGTTTGAAAGGTTTTTCCCGATTCAAAAATAAGCCAGAACGGCAAAAACATGCCCACCCCAAACAGGTTCTGATAGCTGATGATTGTGTACGCGTTGTAATGGTGGGTCAATCTTTTCAGAATGACTGCGTAGCCAATGGTTGACAAAACGGCCAAAAATTCGAGTGAAATGCCGAGCGGCGAAGCCGAAAGCCCCGTTGACAAGTCGAATACCACCAGCGAAACCCCCAAAAATGAGATCAACAATCCAAAAAAATTGGTCCAGCCTAATTTTTCCTGATGAAAATACCATGCCGCCAGCGGTGTCACCAGGGGAATGGTAGCTACGATTACCGAGGCGACGGTTGGAGAAACGTATTTTAAGCCGAAACTTTCGCCCATAAAATAAAGGAAAGGTTCGAAAAACGACAGCAAGATCATCCAGCGCAGATCGCCTTTTTTCAGCGGTTGCAGTTTGCCGGCAAGTTTGGCAAAAATAAACATGATGGCTGCTGATAAGGCCAGGCGGATGAGCACCACGGTCATCGGTTCGTAGGCTTTGTACGCTACCTTAAACCAAACGAACGAAAAACTCCAAAAGAACATCGCGAGCAGCGCTGCCCCGTAATATTGTAATGTTTTGTTTTTCACTACAGCGGTCGTTTATTTTTTAAATTTGAACGGGAGCTTGTAATAGATGGAATAGGTAAAATCAAAATTAACGTTGGCGTCGTTATTTCCGTATCCCGGTGTGAAATAGACCGGCGGCATGGCGTACTCCTTTTGAGTGATCATCACTTTTGTCCGTATGGTCCATCCCATGAAAAAATTATTGAAAATTTCACCTTTCATCCCCAGAAGAAACTCGAGCCAATGCGAATGGTAATTCTGCGATCCGAATCTGCCCGTTTCTTCTCCCCAATAGCTGTCAATCCGGTAATTGCTTACCTGTTGTTTGGCCAGGCCAAATCCGTAACGAAAACCCGCGTACAGGATATCCATATCTTCTTTGTGTTCCGCGGTCAGGAAGTTATAATCGATACCCAGCCGCGAGTACGATCCGGAGCTGTTGTACGTGACGTAGTCCTGGTTGAGTTTAAACTTTTCCCAGCCGGTCTCAACCACGGTAAACAGGTTGGGCAGCAGTTCCATATCGGCGCTCAGCTCGGTCCCGTAGCGGTTTCCTTTCGTCCATAAGTCCTGGTAAGCCCGGGTGAGGTCCAGGCCCACCCGAATGCCGTCCATCCGTACAAAATTGTCGGTTCGTTTGGGCATTCTTTTTTTCTCTTTCTCTTGCCCGAAGCTATTCAGTGTCAGTAGGAAGAGTGTTAATATATAGACGAATATTTTCATGCCAAAAGTTATTTACAACGCTGTCTTTCAGAATCATCGAATCGATCCGGTTCCAGCTGTGTTCAATTTCTTTTATCCGGTATTCATAATAAAAGCCGGTAACCATCGATCCGTACTGAAGTTCGGTATCGTGGATGACGGTCAGGGTATCCGGGATCGAGTCAAGCAAAATCACAAACGAAGAACTTCCTGTTTTGCTGAGAGGCAACCAGATTTGTTTGGTTTGTTCCTGGTAAATCCAGATGCTGTCCTGATCAAGCCCGTAAGCCGAGATTTTTGGTGAGCCGGTTGTTGTTGATTCGGAATACTCGACCCGGACTTCGAGCAGGGATTGTGGCGGCGGTTCAAAAATTTCCTTGCAGGCTGCCACCGCAACAATCAGTATAAAAAGAATTTTAAGTTGTTTCATTTTTTCATTTTCCGGTTTGCTAAAATAATCATATTCACGGGTAATTTGCCGGCAGGGGCATACTTTATTCGAAATAGTTAGTTCGCTTGCCTGATCAAGGGTTCGGGGTGAATGGTGGTGACGAAGTGGAACCGTTCGTTGATGGCTTGTTCAATCCGGGTGCATATTTCGTGGGCCTCGTCCAGCGGCATTTTTGCCGGAAGTTTGATGTGACAGCTTAATTCGCTGTGGCTGCCGTATACGTGTAAGTGAAAGTGATGAATATAGACCTCGGTGCCGGTTACCAGGCTAACTTCTTCCTTGATGGCCTTAACCAGCTCCGGATCAACTTCTTCACCCAGCAATGCCTTGATTTCTTTTGAAAGAATATCATAACTGGCCCAGGCAATCATGAGTGCAACAATAAATGCCAGCGCCGCGTCGATCCACCAGAGGTATCTTCCGACGAAAATACCGGCAAGGATGATGACAGACGACAGCGAATCGGTGCGGTGATGCCAGGCATCGGCTTTTAAAACCGACGAACTGGTTTTGCGGTACGCCCAAAAGGCATATTGGGCCAGCGCCTCTTTGGACAGAATAGAAACGATGGTGACGATAATGGCCACAGTGCCAAAGTTACCCGGTTCCTGGCTGAGGAGTTTTTTATAGGCATTCAGGACAAAATCGAAAGCCACCAGCGCCAGTAAAACGCCAATAATGATCGCGGCGATGTGCTCGGCCCTCCCATGTCCGAAAGGGTGTTCGCTGTCTGCCGGTTTCCCGGAGATCTTCCCGCCAATTAGCACAATAACTGACGACACCGAGTCGGTTAAGGTGTGCCAGGCATCGGCCATTAATGCAATGGAGCCCGAAACAATTCCGGCCCAGTATTTTAACGCGAACAACAAGGTATTGGCTACAATGGAGATCCAGCCTTCCCGGACGATATAGCTCTGATAATTTGGTTTCATGATAACGTTTTTCAGGTTGAAATTAACAAAATCGCTAAATAAACATCTCATAAAACAGAATCGCCAGAAACCCATATTCGTCTAAATTATTCTTTAAAAATTTCCGGGCTTTGCTCAGGTGGTCTTCAACGGTCTTCACCGAAATGTGAAGTTCTTCGGCAATCGACTTGTTCGGGTAACCTTTTTCTTTGCTTAGAAGAAAAATACGCCTTCGTTGTTCGGGTAATCGCGAAATGAGCTGTGTCACTTTTTCGGATAACAACTTATAATTGACCTGATTCTCGGTGTCGGAACTGTTTTTTACCACCAGGTACCGGAGTTGTTCCAGGTAGTCTTTCTCCGAAATTTTCTTTCGGAAAAGAGAGATGACCGTGTTTTTTGCCAGTGTGAAAAGAAAAGCTTCCATGTTCGTATCGTCTTTCAGCTCGTTCCGCTTGTTCCACAGCCGGATAAATACCTCCTGGATCACATCCCGCGCGTCTTCTTCCGATTTCAGGTAGCCAAAGGCAAAACGATAAAGCCGGCTGCTGTAGGCGCCGTAAAGGTCGTTTATCGCCTGTTTGCCGCCCAATTTGAGCTGCTTTGCCAGTTTGTTTCCGTCCATTGTTTTGCTTGATGTATCAGGGGATAAATTTACTAAAATGTTTCATTTCCTTAGCAGTCGGCTGAGTAACAACATGAAAAACACGGGAACTCGTTATTTTTGAAAAAAAATAAAATTCGGAGCAGGGGTTTCTCTTCCTTTAAACGTTTACCATTTTGAAAGCATGAACCATGAAAGATTTTTTTAAAAAATACCTGGAGAATAATTGTTCGGAAAAGGAATTCGATTCGGTTGTTGAATTATTTTCTGAGCCCTCCGGACAGCCGGAACTGGAACGACAAATGAAGGAACACTGGGATGAAACTTCGTCCGGGACAAGGGTTCCTGAGCTGGCGGATACCCTCTATAAAATTCATTACGAGATCAACAAACGCGACCAGGCGCCTGTAAAAACACGTAAACTGCTGAACTACCTGACACGGGTTGCGGCCATTTTATTGCTTCCCTTAGCTATTGCCTATGTCGTTAGCTTGCAGAAAAACGATCAGCCGGAAGATTTTTTTCAAACCATTACAACGCCGCTGGCTTCAAAAACAAGTTTTGAGTTGCCTGACGGCTCGCTGGTTTGGCTTAATTCGGGGTCGTCGCTTCGGTTTCCGAAAGCGTTTAACGGCGATTCCCGGCTGGTGAGCCTGACCGGCGAAGCTTACTTTGATGTGAAAAAGGCCGACCGTCCGTTTAAAGTGGAAACAGCCCTGTTTACGGTAGATGTGCTGGGAACCGCTTTTAACGTGATGGCCTACGACGGCGAAGTTCCGCTGGTGACGCTGGAACGCGGAAAAGTCAGGCTCGAAACAAAATCAAAACAGCAAGAGGTTTTGGAACCGGGGCAGCAGGCAGTGATCGATACCCTAAACCATTCGGTGACCCTCGGAAAGGTCGATCCCGCTTTGGTTTCATCATGGGTGCATAATCGCCTGGTGTTTAGAAGCGAGCCATTGGGCGCCGTTGTTAACCGGCTGGGACGCTGGTATAATATCGACATCGAAGTAACCGGCAGCGCCTTGATGGATATCCCTGTGACTGCAAATATTGAATTTGAATCCATCCGCGAAATCATGGAACTGATGGAGCTTACCTTGCCGGTTAAGTATCAGTACAATAAAGAAAAACGGAAATTAGTGATTACACAAACAACAACTAAATCGGATTTGCCTATGTAACAGCATCCATCGGTTAAACGGCTATAATTGCCGTGGTATAAAACAGAAAGCGGGAAAGCCGCGAACTTCCCCGCTTCGTTGAAAAATAATTTTTACAAATTATTCATCTTTTAACATTTCAAACTTATGAAAAAAAAGAGATTGAAGGAAACTCCCTGGGGATATTTCTTCTTAAAACTTCTTATGGTTATGAAGCTTAGCATGTTTATTCTTTGTCTGACTGTTTTTTCGGTTTTTGCAACCGAAACCTATTCTCAGTCGACAAAACTCTCATTGTCGATGAAAAATGTGAGCATTGATGAGGTTTTGAAGCGGATTGAGGATCAAAGCGAATTTCGTTTTTTTTATTCCGGAAACATCAATACTTCCGGGAAAGTGTCGATCGATACGCGGAACACCAATATTCAGGATATTCTGGATGAATTATTCGAAGAAACCAATATTGCCTATAAAATTGTGGGCAGGCAAGTTGCTTTGTTCAGTAAGGCTGAAGGCGAATTTGGCTTGCCGGGTTCACAATCAAAGCAAGTGAAAGGACAGGTAACCAATGAGTCGGCTGAACCGATTCCGGGGGTCACAGTCATGATCAAAGGAACGTCAACCGGAACAATTACCGACCTGGATGGAAATTATGCCCTGAATGATGTGCCGGCTGATGCGACCCTGCAGTTTTCATTTATCGGGATGGCCTCGATGGAAGTTCCTGTTGGCGGAAAATCGACGATCAATGTAAGCCTGAAAGAAGATGTGATTGGCGTTGAAGAAGTGGTGGTGATCGGTTACGGTACGCGGCAAAAGAAAAACCTGATCGGGGCGGTAGACCAGGTGAATGCCAACCTGATTGAAAACCGTCCGGTGGCAAATGCCACGCAGGCGCTTCAGGGAGCTTCTGCCAACCTGATCATTCAGCAAAAGAGCATGAACCCGAACGATAACAGCATGAATATCAATATCCGCGGAGTCAGTACGATGAGCAACAATGACCCGCTGATTGTTATCGACGGACTGATTTCAGGTACAGGAACTTTAAACAACCTGAACCCGAATGATATCGAAAATATTTCGGTGCTCAAAGATGCCGGCAGCGCAGCTATCTACGGATCCCGTTCCGCTAACGGCGTAATTCTCGTCACGACCAAAAAAGGCGGCAAAACAGGAAAACCGTTGGTCAAGTTTAGCAGCATGGTTGGTTATCAGGACCCGGATATTTTGTTTCAACCGGTGAAAGGATGGGAAAATGCCATGCTCCGCGACCAGGCGAACATCAATGTCGGGAACGCTCCCATTTTTACCCCGCAGCAAATCCGCGATTTATATGAACACCGCAGTGAAGAATTCTGGTACCTGAATGAAATCATGCAAAAAGGGCTTCAGCAAAATTACAACATGAGTGTTTCAGGGGGTAATGAGAACAGTACATACATGATATCAGCCGGTTATTTCGATCAGGAAAGTAATTTTGTCGGTGATTTTGGAATGAAACGGTATAACTTCCGTTCCAACCACACCACCGAATACGGCAGGTTTAAGCTCACTTCGCTCATGGCGTATACCAAGAGAGATGAAAATACAATTGCCGGTGGAACCGGAAACACCATTATCAATTCATCCCGCATTCCTCCTTATTATTATTACAAGTTCCAGCAAGACGGCAAATGGCTGATCAACGATGTGATTGGTGACGATAATACCATGGCCCGCCTGAAAGACGGAGGCTATGAAAAAAAGGATGAAGATAACTTTATCGGCAGTTTAGGCCTCGATTTCAGTCTCATGGAAGGTTTGAAGGCTAAAGGACTGGTGGGACTTGATCTGACACAGCACCATCGCTTCCGCAGGGATAAGAAAGTGCCGCTGTACTCATCTGCCGACCTTGAAACCCCGGTTTCATATATTCATTCCAATACACTTACGGAAGATTACAACAGTAAAAGATATACCCTGAGCACGCAATTTATGCTTGACTTTGACCGTACCTTCAATTCAGTTCATCAGGTGAATGGATTGTTGGGCGTTTCCAACGAATCATACACCTTCAAAGCAAGCCGCATTGCCTGGGAATACACCGACGAAGACCTGGGTCTTCCTACGACAGACGATGCTGTACAAAACAAAGACAACAAAAACAGCAACGGAGATACCGATCAAACCAGTATCACCTCGGTATTCGGACGCGCAGGATACAGCTATATGGACAAATATTATGCTGACGTTACTTTTCGGTATGATGGCTCATCCAAGTTTGCCAAAGATCAGCGCTGGGGATTTTTCCCATCAGTTTCAGCAGCCTGGAGACTTTCATCTGAAAGTTTTATGGAACGCTACAATTCCAATATCGGCGATTTGAAACTACGTGCTTCATATGGCGTGTTGGGGAACCAGAATGTGGATAACTACTCTTACCAGACGGTTTACCAAATGTATCAGAATACCTATGTGTTCAACAACGAGTCGGTACCGGGAACCGGATATACTTATGGTAATCCTTTTTTAACCTGGGAAAAATCGGCAAACCTGAATATTGGAGCGGACGCTTCATTTCTCAAAAGCAGGTTGTATGTATCATTGGATTATTTCAACAAGGAAACAACGGATATTCTGCTTTCGCCCGAGGTATCTACCGTGTTTGGAAGTAATGCCGCAAAAGAGAACGCCGGTAAAATGAGAAACCGGGGATGGGAAACAACCATCACGTATCGTCTGAAATCAAAAAATCTTGACCACCGGTTCAGCCTGAATATGGCTGACTCAAAAAATGAGATCACCGATTTCGGTGGAAAAGAACGGATTGACCAGAATGACCAGTTGTATAAGCTGATCCGCGAAGGCGAAGCACTGGGTTCTTATTTTGGGTATAAAACCGACGGATATTTCCAAAGCTACGAGGAAATTGCCAATAGCGCCCTTCCCGTTGGTGCTTCGGTTCAACCCGGGGATGTGAAGTATAAGGATATCAACAAAGATGAAGTTATTGATGATAAAGACCGTGTGGTATTGGGGAACGCATTTCCAAGATATACCTTTGGTTTTACCTATGATGTTTCATTCAAAAACTTTGATTTTAGCATTTTGCTGCAGGGAGTAGGAAAACGCGACATGTACATTCGCGGTGAATTGATCGAGCCGTTCCATTCAAACTATTCCTATGCCATTTATCAGCATCAGCTGGACTTTTGGACGCCCACCAATCCCGATGCCAAATGGCCGCGCCTGGTAGCCCCGAGTTCTTCTTCATCGTCAAACAATTGGGGAAAAGCGGGTTCCGACATCTACCTGTTGGACGGATCTTACCTTCGCGTAAAAAATATCCAGTTGGGGTATACCCTGCCAAAACGATTAACATCGCGGATGGGAATTCAAAAGCTACGCGCGAGCCTGAATGCACAAAACCTGTTGACTTTTTCCAAAAACTCGTTTATTGACCCGGAATCTTCCGAATTCGGGAATAACATGGGAGGAATAGCAGGTGTCGGCGCAAACAGCGCCCGGAACTATCCTACATTGAAATATTATGGATTTGGATTGGAATTGGAATTTTAACACACGTACACCATGAAAGAAAAGATAAGAAAATACAGCGTAGGAATTGTGGCTATGTTCCTGGCATTTTTTACTTCGTGTAACGACCTGGATTTGGCGCCCACGAATAAATTTACCGATCTGAACTACTGGACATCAACCGAAAAAGCTTCCGCTGTTTTAAATATGGCATATAGCCAGATGTTTGGAGCCAACTATTTCTTTGCGAACGAACGGCTGTCCGACAATTTGTATGAAGGCCGGGGAAATACCGATGAGAAGATTATCACCTCGGGGCAGGCCGATGCCGCTCTTGGCCGCTTTGCAAACGAGTGGAAAAACAGCTATGAAGGAATAAAAACCTGTCATACGTTTCTGGAGAACGTTGATGCTGTCCCCAATATGAACGAAACGCTGAAGGCCCGGATGAAGGCTGAAGCCCGTTTTATCCGCGCGTTCCTGTTCTTCCGGCTGGCAAGCCACTATGGCAATGTTCCCTTGTTCGACCGTAACCTGAGCCTGGAGGAAGCCAACAATATTGCGCGTTCGCCAAAATCCGATGTAATCGATTTCGTCAGAAAAGAACTTAACGAAGTGGCAACCATCCTTCCGGCGAAAGGAGAATATGCCGCTTATGATAACGGCCGGATCACCAAAGGGGCGGTTATGACATTGATAGCACGGACCTATTTATATGAAAATGACTGGACCAATGTGGCTTCCATCTGCGAAGATATCATGGATGGCGCATACGGACAGTACCGTCTTTTCCCCAGCTATTCCGGTCTTTTTATGCCCGAAAATGAATACAACGACGAAGTGATCCTTGATCTTGGCTATGTGTTGATCGAAAGAACATGGAGTGAGTTTTACGATGCCATTCCTATTTCTGTAGGCGGACGAATCAATGCTTTCGCCCCGACACAGGAACTGGTTGATGCCTATATCATGAAAAACGGGAAAAGTATTAGCGACGCAAATTCAGGATACAACGAAGATAATCCCTACGTAAACAGGGATCCGCGTTTTGAAGCCACGATCGTTTATCATGGCTACCAGTGGACAAAAGGCGACGGAACAAAATCGACCATCTATATTAAACCTGGTTCTTCGGGCGAAGCGGGCGCGTCTAACCTGGACGAGTACGCGGGCCCGGGACAAAATTCAACCGGAACAGGCTATTACCTGAGGAAATATTTCGACCCCACCGCACCGATTGGTATTGCAGCAGGCCTGAATCTGATCCTGATGCGGTACGGCGACGTACTGCTGATGTATGCAGAGGCTAAAAATGAACTGGGGCAAATGGACGAAAACGTTTGGAATGCGACCATCAGGGCGCTCCGTGTCCGGGCAGGTTTTACGGATGCCGATGCACTGAACTATCCTGCCGGAAGCCTCCGGGACGTCATCCGTCGCGAACGCCGTTGCGAATTGGCCATCGAAGGCCTCCGGCTTTTTGATATCCGTCGCTGGGGAACAATTGAATCGGTTATGAACGGAAATCCTCGCGGAGCGAAGTTCGCGGCTGGCAATACCCAGTATATCCAACTGGACCAAAGGAAATTTAACAGTGAACGGGATTATCTGTTCGCCATTCCTCAATCACAACGGGATATCAACAAAAATTTAACTCAAAACCCTGGCTATTAAATCTAAATTAAACAACTAGGTATGAAAAAAATATGGATCAAACTGTTAGTCGTATCTGCTTTTATCTTCGCTTTTAGCGCGTGCAGCGACGATGGTGAAGTAAGAGACCTGGAGGTAACGGCAGTCGGTTCGCTTTACGAACCGGATAACGGAAAGACAATCACACTCCAGGCTTCGGCTTCGGCCACCTTATATTTTGAATGGGAACCGGCACGCGCCGAAGACGGCGGGATGGTATTATACGAAGTCGCCTTTGATCATGCTGACGGAGATTTCTCCGATCCGCTGTTTATTACAGCGGCCGATAACAATGGCGGCAGCAATCACGCGACGCTGACACATAAACAACTGAATAAAATTGCCGCCATGGCGGGTATCGAATCTGCTCAGCAAGGAACACTCAAGTGGACTGTTTTTTCATCGAAAGGGGTTAACCCGGTGAAAGCCGAAGAAGAAAGGACGCTCTCGCTAACCCGCTTGTCCGGCTTGGCAGACATCCCCGATAATTTGTACATCACGGGTACAGCCACAGAAAACGGCGACGACCTCTCCAAAGCACTTGTTATGAAAAAACTTGCTGACGGCGAATTCGAAATATATACGAAACTGACGCAAGGCGAAACCTTCAAATTTGTTAGCGCCAGGACGGGAACTCCGCTTGAATTCTCTTTGTCGGGAGAACAGATTGTGGTAGGAGGAACTTCTTCCGTTTCCAAAACCGGGGTCTATAAATATTATCTCGACTTCAACATCGGCTCGTTTACAACCAAGGAAGTTACCAAAGTCAGCCTGTTCCTGAACTGGTCGCAGATGAAGATTGAATTACCATATAAAGCGAATGGCGTTTGGGAACTGACCAGCCATACCATTACCGGTCTTACCGGCAACGATAATACAGACGACCGTTACAAATTCAGGATGGAAAGTTCTGAAGGAGAAACCGAATGGCGGGCCGCCAGTAACGACAGCAAACCAACCGGCAACGAAGCGTATTATTATATGGTTGAAAGAGTGAACGTACAGCAATGGACAGACAACCAGATATGGAAAACCCCGGCAACCGACGGGTGGAGCGATAAAACATACGACTTTATGTTCTCCCTGAATGCAGGAGGTTCTTATACGCACAATTTGGTAATTAAATAAGCTGAACAAATGAAAAAGATATTGATCAGATTAACAGTGATAGCCTCTTTGCTTTTCGCCATAGCCGCGTGCGAGGACGACGGAGGTAATTTGGATACCCGGCTGACGGCAGTCGGCGCATTGATCGAACCGATGGACGGGAAAGAAGTAACCTTGGAGACTTCAGTCGGCGCTTCTACCTATTTTGAGTGGGAATATTGTAAGGTGGAAGAAAGCGGCACGGCGCTTTATCAAATTGCCTTTGACCAGGCGGACGGCGACTTTTCCAATCCTGTTTATTTAACTCCTGCCGATAACAACGGAATGTATAACAATGTGACCATCACGCACAAGCAGTTGAATAAAATAGCCGGTATGATGGGCATCGGCTCTTCGGAAACAGGAACATTCAAATGGACCGTTTTCTCTTCCAAGGGCCTTAAGTCGGTGAAGGGTGAAGAAGAACGAAGCATTACCATAACCCGCCTGGCCGGTTTCGCCGATCTGCCGGTTGATGTTTATGTAACAGGGGAAGCTTCTGAGGGAGGCGCTGATCTTTCCAAAGCCCATCAAATGAAAGCGATAGCCGGAGGAGAATTTGAGACCTATACCCAATTAACTGCCGGCGAACCATTTTATTTCACCGATGGCACGTCAGGTACTCCCCGGGTGTTTTATACCGACGGAGGTTTAGTCAAGGAAAACGGCACTTCTACAGTGGCAATCACCGGTGTTTACCGGATCACGCTCGATTTTAACACGGGCGCCTGTACTTACGCGCTGGTTACAAGGGTCAGTTTTTACTTCTCTCCTGAAGGGAAGATCTTGTTTGACCTCCCGTACGCCGGAAACGGCATCTTCCGGGCTGAAGATCAGACGGTAACCTTTAAGCAAGAAAGTTGGGGCCGTGACGAACGTTACAAGTTCCGGATGGTTATAAAAGAAAACGGAGGAGCAGACGCCGAGAAGGAACTCGAGTGGGGTACGCTGAACGGAACGGATTCAAGGCCGACAGCAACCAGCCCGGAGTCGTATTATTACATCAAATTATTGAATCCGACTCAGTGGGATAATAAGTGGAAACTGATGGGCGATTTTGACGGCGTTCCGGCAGATTATACCATTTATCTGCAAGCGGGGCAACCCTACACGCATTCAGTAACAAAATAAATTTCGGACATAACACACAACAGCCGGCAGCAATCCCATGCTCCGGCTGTTATTAAAAAAAAGAAATTATGAGAAGATGGCTATACACGGCATTACTACTGCCTGCATTTTTAATATCATGTGGCGATGACAACAACGTCGTCCCCGAACCCGAAGAGGACCGAATAGACTGGAATGAAGCGGCAGACCTCAGTAGCATGTCTTTGGCCAATTCGTTCTGGAATGCCGAAGAAAAGTGGTTTTACTATGACAATAACGCGAAAGCCGATTGGAATTACTGGCCGCAGGCACATGCTTTGGATGTTCTTACCGATGCCTGGCTGCGGACGAACGACGCCAGATACCGGGCATATTTTGATCAGTGGTACCAGGGAGTGAAGGCCAGAAACGGCAATACCTTTGAAAACGAATTTTACGACGACATGGAATGGATTGCCTTGGCCACACTGCGTGTCTGGCAGGCAACCAACGATCCCAAATTCAAAGAGGCAACCTTGCAAATATGGGAATACATCAAAACCGGATGGAATGACAATGCCGGAGGAGGCATCTCCTGGAAAAAAGGAATGGAATACAGCAAAAATGCCTGCTCCAACGGCCCGGCGTGCATCCTGGCTGCCCGCCTGTACCAGGAATTCGGTGACGCAAGTTACAAGGAATGGGCACTTAAAATCTATAACTGGGAAAAATCGACCCTGGTGAATATGAATAACGGCATGGTTTACGACCACATCAACAGCGAAACCGGGCAAATTAAAACCGACTGGGTATTCACTTACAACCAGGGAACGTTTATTGGCTCAGCCGTTGAGTTATATAAAATTTTTAATGAAAAGGCTTATCTGAATGATGCAGTTGTAGTTGCCAACTACACGACCAGCAGCCTGACCAACAACTCCGTCCTCAAAAGCGAAGGAACAGGCGACGGCGGACTTTTTAAAGGAATTTTCATCCGCTATTTCACCGACCTGATCCTCCAGGATCGTCTGGATGCCTCGGCAAAGAAGCGGTACATTCAGTTCATCCGCTATAATGCTGAAACATTGTGGACGCAGGGAACCACCAAACCGGCCATCCTGTTCGGCCCCAACTGGACGGTAAAACCGGGTTCTGTTACCGGACTGCCCGAACAACTCAGCGGTTGTATGCTCATCGAAGCGGCAGCCTTGCTTCAAAAAGAAGGTCTGATTAACCCGTGATGCTGGAAATGAAGGAAAAGGAAAAATCAACCTTCAACGAAATTTAACCTGAGCGTGAGTGAATATGCGCTCCATCCTGTATCAGGTTTGTCTGTCCGCATGTGTAGTAACCTAAACCAACTAAATCTTATCATGAGCCGGATAAACCTGATTGATTCGCGAATCGTGCAAAAGCATTTATTGACTATGAAATTTCTACTGGCAGTCACGCTTTCGGTTTTTTTTCTGACTGGTTTGGCTCAGTCCAAAACCCCGGCTCCGGAGAAGAACGCCAACGGGCAAGCCGAGAGTAAGCAGGAAGAAAATCAATTCAAAATTGAGCAGGATCAAGATGTTTTGATGCTGACTTATTTTCGCCAGCGTTATCCTACCCGGATTGAGATTGATGCTGAGGGAAACACCGTTGAGGTCCCCTTGCCCGATCCGATGTTAATTGCCAAGTTGCATGTCGCTTTATCAACTGACGGACGCCATTGGTTTCCCTTAAACGATAATAAACCCATTTGGGACCACTGGATGCGCGACCCCTATGTTCGCCGCGGGCCCGATGGTCTTTGGAGGATCCTGTCGACCGGCGGCACGAAAGGATACGACCGGGAAAAGCTTGGCCCTGCCTGCCTGTATGCCACTTCAACAGATCTGATTCGTTGGAATGTGGAAGGGCCGTTGACTTTAATGAAAGATGTTTGTGACGAATCGGGTAAGCTTGCAGCCCAAAATATATGGGCGCCCGAGTGGTTTTATGATGATGAAACAGGGGAGTACATCCTCATTTGGTCTTCCTCCTTTAAAGATGCGGGATGGAAAGAAAGCCGGCTTTGGTATAGCCGCACGGTCGACTGGAAAAACTTTACGCCTGCCAAAGTGCTTTTCGAACCTCCTTATTCCGTCATCGACGGAACGTTGCTGAAACATGAAGGAACGTATTACCTCTTTCATAAGGAGGAGGAATTTGGCGCTAAAACAGGTGAAAGGCGCGCAATCCGACTGGCGACTTCAACGTACCTGAAAGGGCCTTATGAAATTGTAGCCGGGCATTTAAACGGCGGCCAGATTGTTCCGGTAATCACCGAAGGTCCAACCGTGATCAAAGATCCCGTTCAGCCCGGCTGGTTATTATTTTACGATTATTGCATGACCAATCGTTTTGGAGCTTCCTGGTCTCCTGATTTAATTCATTGGAATGTAGCGGAAGATACGAGTTTTCCACCCGATGCCCGGCATGGTTGTGTTTCGGTGCTGACTGCCTTGGAGGCCCGAACCTTGTTCGATACCTATACGGCTCAATAAACTTCAAAAAAAAGAAATACGATGATAAAAAATACGATAACAGTTTTAATCCTGCTGATTTTCTTCAGTTGCACGGAATCGCCGAAAAAGCTGACCGACTATGTCAACCCCTTTTTAGGCACTGCCACATTATGGGACAGCATAGACATTGGTTATAAACCAACCCACCGGACCTGGGGCGCCGAAGTCTTTCCGGGATCATCGTTGCCCAATGCCATGGTCCAGTTAACACCTGTCACCATGTTTCGCAGCGGTTCAGGATATCAGTATGAAGACACCGTCATTTATGCTTTTGCCCATACCAGCAAAGGGCATTGGAACTTGTGTCATATCCCCTTGTTACCGGTTACCGGCAATATCGACCCCGGCGATTTTGGTTCGGTTTTCAGGCATGAAAATGAAACGGCCGAGCCGGCTTATTACCGGGTTTTTCTCGAACGATATGAAATCAATGCCGAACTGAGCTCGACCCTGCGTTGCGGATACCACAAATACACCTTTGAAGCAAATCGGCCCAAGAGGTTGATCGCACAGTTGAATCGTTCCAACGAACGGGTAAGCGACTGGCAAATTGAGCAACAAGGCGAACAAGCCTTTCAGGGATATCAGCAAACAGGTGGCAAGATCTACTTTTACGCACAGACCAATCATTCCATAAAAAGCATTGAATCGCTGGGTGAAGGACGTGAAGAAATCTCGGTAGTGAATTTTGAAGATTCGTCCGGCCCCCTGGAGGTAAAAATCGGACTTTCGTTTGTGAGTGCCGAAAATGCGAAAGAAAACCTGGAGAACGAAATGCTTGGGAAAAGTTTTGAGCAAGTTCGTAGTGAAGGAACACAAACCTGGGAAACATTACTGGCGAAAATTCAGGTTGCAGGAGGCAGCGAGAGGCAAAAGGGCTTATTTTATTCCTGTTTGTACCGTTCGTTTCTGTGGCCGGCTTTACGAAGCGATTGTAATGGCGAATTTACCGATATCAACGGGGAAACGGTGAACAAAGGTTTTGATTATTATACCGAGCCTTCGCTTTGGGACGATTACCGGAACAAGCTGGTTTTACTTGGTATGATTTCCCCCCAGGTGACCGAAAATGTCATCAAATCGTTGATCGACAAAGGCGAAAAAACCGGCTTTATGCCTACTTTTTTTCACGGCGACCATGCGGCCCCCTTTATTGCCGGGAGCTACCTGAGAGGACTTCGCGGATACGATGTTCAAAGTGCGTATCATTTGCTTTTACGAAACGCTACCATGGAAAACAAAAGCAGGCCCCGGATCATGGAGTACATCGCAAATGGTTACATCCCGGAACCGGACCTGGAAAATCCTACACTTGAAACAGTAGCCGCAGCAGGCGTCACCAAAACACTGGAATATGCTTATGATGATTATGCGGTAGCCCTTTTGGCCGACGAATTAGGAGATACAGCCAATTACCGGATGTTGATGAAACGGACGACAAATTATAAAAACATGTTTGATCCTTCCACCGGACTGATGCGGGGGAGACTGGCCAATGGCGAATGGATCAGGGATTTTGATCCGGAATTTATCTATTACGAATACATGTACCGGGAAGCCAATGCCTGGCAGTCTTCGTTTTTTGCTCCGCATGATACGGAGGGATTGATCGGTCTTTATGAGAGTAAAGATGATTTTGAGAAAAAGCTCGACGATCTTTTCTCAATTCCCTACAAGGGGGCGGAAGCCTATAACATATCGGGTTTTATCGGGCAATATTGTCATGGGAACCAACCTGATCATGGTTTCCCCTGGTTGTATTATTTTGTGGGGAAACAGGAAAAATCGCAGGTTCTGCTCGACAGTATTATGGATCGTTTCTACGATATGGGTAAAGAAAAGCTGGCCTATGCGGGCATGGACGACGCCGGTGAAATGTCGTCCTGGTACGTTTTCACGGCCATGGGAATTTATCCGTATTCCCCGGCCGATCCTGAATATATCGTTTCTGTCCCTCTTTTCGACAAAATTGATTTCAAGCTGAATGACAAAACCGGCTTTACCATTCAAAAGGAAGGAAAGGGGAAGAAAATCAGCAAAATAAGCTACGGTGAACGCCAGCTTGACGGCTATTTCGTTTCACACGACGAGCTGAAGGCCGGAAAGACGCTGACGATCATGACGGAATGACGAATCTGCATGGGCGAGTTAGCTGACAGATTCCGATATTCATCGGAATGACGATCTTTCAGGCTTACTTGAAACCCGAAACTTGGAATTTGGAACTTGAAACTCGAAACTAATAATATGACAACAAGACGAAACTTCATTAAAACAGGAACTTTTACAGTAGCCGGATTGGCTGTTGCCGGTTCCGGGGCGCTTGCATCGGTAAGCAAAGCGAGCTATGTAACCAACCGGCCGGTTGTTGGAAAACGTAATTTTACATCGGACGCGGTGGAAAAAACAATAGCTGCTACCAAAGCCAAACTGAAAGATCCGAAACTGGCCTGGATGTTCGAAAACTGTTTCCCAAACACATTGGATACAACAGTTGAGTACGAGAAGGTTAATGGCAAACCGGATACCTTCGTAATTACCGGCGATATTCACGCCATGTGGCTGCGCGACTCTACCGCGCAGGTGTGGCCATATCTGCCGCTGGCCAACGACGATCAGGAACTGAAATCGTTACTGGCTGGGGTGGTTAACCGTCAAACCCAATGTGTACTGCTCGATCGGTATGCCAATGCATTCAATAAAACCAAAGAAGAAGAAGTGCACTGGATGAGCGACCTGACCGATATGAAACCAGGGTTGCACGAACGCAAATGGGAAATCGACTCGCTGTGTTATGCCGTTCGCCTGGCTTACAACTACTGGAAAACAACCGGAGACACATCGGTTTTCGACAAAGACTGGCAAAAAGCTGCCGCTTTGATTGTGCAAACCTTCATCGAGCAGCAACGCAAAGATGGTTTGGGACCTTATAAATTTCAGCGGGAAACACCTCAGCAATTAGATACCGTGTCAAATCACGGGTATGGACGCCCACTGAAACCGGTGGGATTAATTAACTCAACTTTCCGCCCGTCGGACGATGCAACGACTTTTGGCTTTTTGATTCCTTCCAACTTGTTTGCCGTGGTTTCGCTACGACAGATGGCCGAAATTAGCCGGAATGTTACCGGTGATCAGGCCTTTGCCGGCCAGTGTTTAAGTTTGGCCGATGAGGTGGAAGCCGCCATCAAGAAATATGCCATCGTGAAGCATCCGAAATATGGCAAGGTGTACGCCTTTGAAGTGGATGGTTTTGGAAATGCGACCTTCATGGACGATGCCAATGTGCCGAGCCTGTTGGCCCTGCCTTACCTGGGACTGGTTGACAGAAACGATAAAATCTATCAGAATACCCGTAAGCTGGTTTGGAGCGAAGATAATCCCTATTTCTTCAAAGGCAAAGCAGCCGAAGGCATTGGCGGCCCGCACGTGGGTTACGACATGGTCTGGCCAATGAGCATCATCATGCGGGCGATGACCAGCACCGACGATCAGGAAATTGCCTGGTGCGTAAAAACGCTTCGTGATACCGATGCCGGCACCGGTTTTATGCACGAGACATTTCATAAAGATGATCCAGGTAATTTCACCCGTTCGTGGTTTGCCTGGGCCAACACCTTATTTGGCGAGTTAATTTTGAAACTGGTCAACCAGGGAAAAACCGAACTGTTGGGATAGTTTATCGCAACACGGCATTCGACCGGTTGGGCCCGGTTAAAATAAAAGGATCTAAGGTTGTATCAAAACACTGGAGAGACGGGGAATAGGTTCCCGTCAATCAACAGCATTTGATACAACCTTTTTTGTTATTCCTGAAGCAGTCTGTTCAAGACCGATTCATTGACCTGGAAAACGGTGCCGTGGCGTGTACCCTCGGGAAAGCTGATGGAATCGGTGATGGTTTCCCAGGTTTTCAAATCTTTTGATCGAACGGCGCCCATGCGGTGACGGGTGTATTCGTCGTAATAAACCACCCAATACCCGTCGACAAAAGCTACGGTTGGCCCTTCCACCCAGTCGGGGCTAAAAGGTTCGCGGAAGAGCTTATAGCCTTCGGTAAGCGAGTTGCTTGTTGCCATACGGAGGTGCTTTTTGGCTGGGTTCCGGGTTTCATCTTTCAGGAACATAACGTATATACCGCCGATTCGCTTTATAACGGCATCAATCACATTGAAGCCTTCGTCGTACAGTAATTTTGTTTCGCCGAAGGTTTCAAAATCTTTCGTGGTGGTATAATACATCCGGTGGTTGTATTTGTCGTCGCCCTGCGTGTCGCCTTCGTTGAAACGCCCGGGAATGGTGCTGGCCCAATAAATCAGGTATTCTTTGTTCTTTTTGTCGTAGAAAACTTCCGGCGCCCAGCAATTTAAAACTTCCGGTTCGTGTTGCATCACGGGGATGAACTTTTGTTCCGACCAGTTGATCAGATCGTCTGACGACGCGTAGCCGATCCCGTGGTCGTTCCAGCTGACGGTCCACACCAGGTGGAATTTTTTGTCGGGCCCCTGGATGATGCAGGGGTCGCGCATCAGCTTGTCGTCTGCCACCCGGGGAGCCAAAAACGATTCGTTATTCTTCAGCGCCTCCCACTGATAACCATCGTAGCTGTATGCTAAATGAAGTCCATCCTGCCCGTTATCCTGAAAAAAAGAGAACAGATAGACTTTTTTCTCTTTTTCCTGGCAGCCTGTAATTAAAACAAACAGTAAAAGTGGTAAGAGTAGTTTCTTCATAGGAACATGTTTTTTTCAAATATAGGTATTTCGAAAAATAAAAAAGCAGGTGGTTAGCCTGCTTTTTCTTATATCCGATCATTCGATATTAATAGAATTTTGCTCTTTTATCTTCTATCTCTGCCAGTTTTCGTTGCGCTTCGTAAGCCTGGAATGAGGCACGGTAGCCCAACGATTGGGTAAGGGTTTGTTTCTCGGCCAGTACGTTCGTCTGAGTTCCTTCGGAAACAGTAACCACTTTAACCAGGTAAACGCCATTGTTTCCTTTTACCGGGGCCGAAATTTCATCCTGTTTCATGCCGGCTACCGTACCAACAACAGCAGGTTCGACACCCAGGGCGGGAACCGAGTACATCGAGAAGTTGATTCCGTTGACATCACGAACTTCAGTTCCCAGTTTTTCGGCAATGGCATCCAGGTCTGTTCCGCTGGCAGCCGCCTTCATTTTTTCGATCAGGGCTTTGGCTTTATTTTCTTTTCTCACAGCCAAATCAACGCGTAAGCGCGCTTCTTCGAACGAGGAATAGCCTTCTTCAAACACTTCCGTTAAGGTAGCGATGACAAAATTATTGCCGAATTCGAAGATTGTCGATCCTTCATTGTTCACCAGGATGTCGTTGACATCAGACTGGTAGGCGGCGCGAACCAGTGAACGCGAATATTCCAGACCGGTGATCTGACGGTCGTTTTCGCCAACACGGGCAATTTTTTTGGTCAGGCTTTGTGCGCTCACCGAGTTGGAAAAGTCTTTGCCATTCCGGTTTTCGCTGGCAAACTTACTGGCTTCGGCATAAATTTTCTGATAGGTTTGGGTACTTGGTTCGACGTTCCGCGCCAGGATGGCTAGGCGGACTTGTTTTACCGTTTTTCCTTTTTTGGTTGGTTGAATCAGATGGACGCCAAACTGGGTGGTTGCCACGTAAAGTTTATTGACATCGCCGTTAAAGGCGGCATCTTCAAAGGGTTTAACCATTTGGTTCCGTCTAAACCAACCTAAATCTCCGCCTTTAATGGCCGATCCCGGATCTTCGGAATAGGTGCCGGCTAATGTTTCGAATTTGGTGCCTTTTTCAATCACCGTTTTCAAACTGTCAGCCAAAGCCAGCGCTGCTTCGTAGCTTCCGGCAGTTTCGGGGCGGATCAGGATGTGGCTGGCCTGAACCGAATCGGGAAGATCTTTGAAATCGTCGACTTTTGCCAGTTTATAGGCGTTGCCTTCTTTGTAAGGGCCATAGATGTCGCCAATGTTGCCATTAAAGGCAAACTCGCCAAGTTCTTCGGTCAGATCTTCTTTTTTCAGGTAGATGTTTTCGAAACGAATATCTGAGTTTACGTTGATGTAAGCCTCGTTTTCTGTTGCCGCGGCAAACTCGTCTTTAGCTTCTTCGACCCATTTACGGGTATTTGCATCATCTTCGCCCGAAGCAGTTACCGGGAAAACAATGTATTCGATGGTGCGCGATTTGTCTTGTTTGTAATCGTCTTTGTGGGCGTTGTAATAGGCTTTCAGTTCGGCGTCGGTTACTTTTACCGCGCTGTCGGGCATCGAGCTGTACGGCAGGCTGATGTATTGAATATTCGCCGTTTTGTTTTTCTCGGCCAGGCTTTTTTCAGCTTCGGCAGTGGTTACATAAAGCCCTTGTTTGATCAGATTATTGTATTTTGTCTGAACCCGGTCTTTTTTAATTTGTTCTTCGATGTACAACCAATAGGCTTTTTGCTGGGCTGTGGCGCCAAATTCGAGTGATCTCAGGAACTGAAGGATGGCCGATTTATCAACCTGTCCGGTGTTTGGGTTAGTAAAAAGCTGCTGGATGATCGGATGTATGTTGGATCCCTGTACCAGGTCAAACAGCTCTTCTGATGTTACGGTCAGTCCAAGGTCGTCAAACACGTCTTCCATCACGATTTCACGGACCACTTCCTGCCATACCTGTTCGCGGATCTGGGTCCAGGTGTTATCGTCCAGCTGGGTTTGGCCGCTGTTCATCTTATAAATTTCAGCGGTTTCTTCAATTCTTTTCTGGAAATCAGGATATTGGACAGATGTTCCGTTAATACTTGCAACTTCCATCTGCGAAGGTCTTAATAATGAGCTTCCTGTGTTTAAGATATCTCCCAGGATAAAAGCAACAAGCGCCAGACCAATAATAATCGCTACTAATAAACCAGCACGATTTCGAATACTCTGTAGGGTAGCCATTTACTGATAATTATGAATTTTTTGTACTTAATTTTTTTCGAGCTACGAAGATAATCATTTTAGGTATTAATCCGTATGATTCCCGCTTTATTTTAGGTGTTATCCAATATCTTGAGGTTTACCAGCTCGATTCGGGTATTGGATGCTTTTAATATTTTAAAACGAAAATGGTCGATGGTGATGACGGTGTTTATTTTGGGAATACTTTCGTAGTGGAACAGGATATAACCGGCCAGCGTTTCGAAGTTTTCGGTCAACGGGAAATCGAGGTTGTATTTTTCGTTCAGGATATCCAGGTCGAGGCGGGCCGAAAGGATGTATTCGGTATCGCTTAACTTACGGTCGACCAGCACGAGGGTGTCATGTTCATCTTCTATTTCGCCGAAAATCTCTTCCAGGATATCTTCGCTGGTAACCAGGCCCGAGGTTCCGCCAAACTCGTCAACAACAAGGGCGATGCTGCGGTGTTGCTGGATAAATTTTCTGAAAAGCTTGCTTGCCGGCATGGTTTCGGGGATAATGAGCAGCTTGTTCAGGTTGGCGCCGATGGATTCGGGATTGGTAAAAATGCTCGAATGGTGAATGTAGCCGATGATGTTGTCAATATGGTCCTGATAGAACAGGATGCGGGAATAACCGGTTTCAATAAATTTTTGTTTGAGCTCTTCCAGGCTTGAATTGTTGATGTCGAGAGCAACCATTTCGGTGCGGGGGACCATGATCTCACGGATTTTTACCTTCGAAAACTCCAGGGCATTCCGGAACAGTTTGATCTCTTTCTCGATGTTTACGTCTTCCTGTACCGAAGGGCTATCGGGTTCGTTTACAAAATGATCGAGATCGATCCGGCTGAAAACGATGCGTTCTTCTTCCTCGTCAATGGCAGCCCTGAAAATCCCGTTTAGTAACAATTTCGATATTCCCATGGTGATCTTTGTCACCGGGTAAAAAAGGTAATAGAACAGAATGAGCGGGGATGCAAAGATGCGTAATACCAGGTTGGGATTAATGCGGAACAAGGTTTTTGGTAAAAATTCGGCTGTAACCAAAATGATCAGGGTTGAACTGATGGTTTGTAAAAACAGGACGGCGCCGGCCGAACCGGTTAACCTGTAAAACGAAGGTTCGAGCAGGTTGGCGAAGGCCACCCCGTAAATCACCAGGGCAATGTTGTTGCCAACCAGCGTCGTGGCGATGTACTGGCCCGGATTTCTGGTGAAAACGCTTAATACCCGTGAGTTTAACGAATCGTGTTTTTTGTCGAGCTCAAGGCGGAGTTTATTGGCCGAAACAAAAGCAATTTCCATCCCCGAGAAAAAAGCTGAAAAAAAAATGGTAATGACTATGGTGAATATCAGTACTTCCATGATTTTATTCTGCAACGTCGAGGTAGAGTGTGCCTTTCACTTTTTTTATTTCCCAGTTCGACATGTCCTGATCTGATTCAAATCCGATACCCGTGATTATTTGATCAGTACGAATGATTTTCACAAATTGTTCGGAATAAAACTTTCCTTTTGCTTCTTCCCAGATCAGTTCTTCCGTTTTCAGTGAGTCTCCGTCCTGGTTGATTGCCACAACATTATTTTTGGCAATCCATTTCTTTTCTCTCGTGTAATATAAGGCATAATCGGATGTGATGACCGAAACCACCTTCATTTTTTCGTTGAACTTTTCAATCTCGATCCCCTCGGGAAACTCGGTAAACGGGACTTTTTCCTGGTCGTACCGCAGTAACTTTGGCGTAATCAGTTTAAACCGGACAATGGTCGAGTCGGAGTAAATCATTTCAAATTGCTCTGCATCCATGGTCGGCAACTTATCTCCGGCTGAGAACTCTTTGATTTTTTCAATCTTATTGGCACACGAAAAGAAAAGCATTGCAATTCCCGTCAGGAGAATTGCAATGCTTACATGAGAATATCGCGGTTTTTTTAAACGATTACTTTGCACGGACTTTTGTTGATTCGTTGATCCAGCTTCCAAATGTGTAAGTCTGACCGTCTTGTAAGCCTTGGAAGAACAAGGTTTCTTTGTCGGGGAAATACACTCTGTACGTATTGATTTTAGCATTGGCCGCTGAGAAAACATCCGGGTCAACACGTTTTGCTTTTTCATAATAATCTACCGCCAGCCAATACATGGTTTGATGGGCAAATTCGTCGTCGCCGTAGTTTTTGCTGTACTGGGCGTAAATGTCGCCGATCAGAATCAGGGTACGTCCTGAATTCGGGTTGTTCTCCAGTGATTTTTTAGCGTAATCGCGGGCTTTCTGGAAGGCATGTTCTTTAACGAAGGTAAAGATGCCCAGCTCGTAATAATATTTGGCCAGCAGCTCTTTGTCGGTTTCCGAAGCAATGGCATTCTGGTAATATTCTTTTGCCCGGTTAAAATCGTCGCGTTTTACAAACAGGCGGGCCATGTTGAAAGCAGCTTCTGCCGATGGCTCCAGGCTGTACAACTTTTCTGATGCGCGTGCGAAAAGCTCACTTTCGGTACAATCCTGCCGGTCGAGTACGCGAAGCATTTTCTTCAGTTCATCAATGTCAAGCGCAATTTGGTCGAATTTGGGTTTATACAGGGCAATCAACGCATCGCAATCGGCGGCGCCACTGGTTTGGAACAATTGATCGACCAGTGTTTTCGCGGTTGTGAATTTTTCGCTGTTTGGTTCTTTGGCCAGGTTGGCATCCAGGATGGCCGACGCTGTTTCGTAATTTTGAGCAACAGTTTCTTTAGGCAATTCGCCCATAATAAACAAACGTTTGGTGGCCTGCATAAACACAACCAGCACCGCAACTTCCGTTTCATTTTTTTCAAGCTTGATGGCTTCGTCCATCTCGCCGTATCCTTTTTTAAGGATCGATTTCAATTGCTCGTCATCCCGGTTTTCATTGGCGAGTTTGTATTTCAGGTAGTCGGTGCTTTTACGTCCGAGAACAAAACCTTTCTGATCAAAATACTTGATCCGGCGGTCGTAAACAAGCATTAAACTGTCGATGTATTTGTCTTTTGTTGTCCAATCGGCGGTATTATTGATCAGGTCCTCGTACATATTGGCCCCGTGAATGTAAATGTTGATCGATGACTTGGGATATTTGTCAAAGATTTTTTTCCAGGGGGTGAGGGCCGATTTATAATCTTTTTGTTTATAAAACTGATCATACATCGTGTATTCGCTCATGAAGTCGGTCACCTTGGCCTGAACAAGTTGCTGGCTGGTGCGTAAGTCAACTCCTGTTTCTGCCTGTTCAGCAGCCTGGCCCGGAAGCTCGCCGTCGAAGCTGAAATCGATCACGGTATTGGTGTTTCCTTCTATGTCGAGCCGTTTTGATTCGTCGATGAAAGTAAACTTGATGTATTTACTTTTACTGTCAACTGTAACTGTGTATTTTCCGTCGAAGCTGGTCATGTAAGGCGTACTTGAGCGGTGTGCTTCAACGGTTACCCCGGCTGCGGGTTTTCCTTCCCGGTAAACGGTTCCGGTAACCTGCCGTTGTTGGGCAAATGCCGAAATGCTTGTCACCACAGCCAAGGTGAATGTCAAAATTTTAGTTTTTAATAGCAAAGATCTCATCGTTTGAAAATATTATAAATTGTACGTTTAAATCTCAAATTCAAATATTTCGTTTTTTTACGAAACAGAGGTCAAAGATAAACTTATTTTGATACAGTTTTTACCTAAAAATCAAATAGTGAATCTTCTGTAGGGGGCAAATTTAATCGTTAAAATCATAAATGACAAAGAACGATTTACTGAAGTGGTTTTGTCAAAACTCATGCCAGAGTGGCAAAAGTGGCAGGAGAAGGCGTTTCCGGCCGGTTTAGGCCTGCTGCTCCCCGGATTATATTTTTGTTTTTTTAACGACCGGCAGGTCATTTTTGGGCCCCCCGCAGCCGTGCGATTGCATCGCGTGGTATTATTTTACAACAAAAACATCATCGAAGACTCTCTTATCTGGCTTAATAATACGCAATATTGTTGCAGAGATCATCTTCTGCCCCGAAAACCTAACCATCTTCAGCAGGACCTGTCGTTGCGTCTGATGGGAACTGATTTTTCCGGAATTCCATAAAATTAAGAAATTACTTCTTTACAACTGCTGATCAGTGATCAGTGATCGATAATCGGTAATCTCCCTTTGCGCTTCTCCGCGTCCTTTGCGTTTTATTTATTAAGGCAGAGAGTTTCAAATTTCAAGTTCCAAATTCCAGGTCTTCGCGACTTGCGGTTTGTGACTGAACACTGAGCACTGAGATTGGACACTGTTACTTTCTCTCGTCTCCGTTAATTGGTCATTGGATAATTGGTCATTGAACTTGGAACTTGAAACTTGGAATTTGAAGCTAAAAAGTACCTGCGTCGAACTGCGACTGATCACTGATTACCGAACACTGTTACTTTTTCCCGCTCGTTTGTCTTTCAGTTAGCTATTGTATTCCAGTATTTTATTTAATCCGATCAAGGTCAGGTTGAACTGGATGAGGTCGAGTTTTGTGAGTTTATTGTCGAAAAAGGGGGCATCACCACCGGTCATGATCACCTTCAGCTTGTTGTAGCGGGCATGATACCGGTCGATGTATTGCTGCACTTCGAAGATCATGCCCAACTGAACACCGGCCCTGATCGCCGATTCGGTATCGGTTCCGATAAGCTGAAATTCATCGCCGGGGACGATGAGGGGGAGCTTCCCGGTGAACTGGTGAAGCGCTTTGAAGCGGGTTCTCAGTCCGGGCGAGATATTTCCGCCCAGGTATTCATTGTTTTCCGAAAGCAAGTCAAAGGTGATCGCCGTGCCGGCATCAATGATTAACACCGGATGCGCAGGGAACAGATCTGCCGCACCAACGGCTGCGGCCAGCCGGTCAAGCCCCAGTGTTTCCGGTGTTTTGTAGCGGTTGATCACCGGAACCGGTGTATGATGGTTTAACTCGGTAAACGAGTCAAAAGACGATGACAAAAATTTGCGGACCTCGGCGGGGTAATCGCGTACGGTGGATAAAATCGCCTTGTTTAGTTGCGGATGTTCATCTTTCAACAGTTGAAGGTGTTTCACCTCCAGGCCGTCGAGCGGGACATTGAACATGAGGTCGCGATCGTTGAAGAGGGCCAGCTTGATGCGGGAATTGCCGATGTCGATCACCAGGTTCATAACTCAATCCGTTGGCTGATGTCCAGGGCCTGCACCGAGTGGGTGAGCGCGCCGATAGAAATGTAGTCGACACCGGTAGCGGCAACTTCTTTCAGCCGTTCGAGCGTCATGTTTCCCGAGGCTTCTACTTTGGCCCGGCCCCGGATGAGTTGTACCGCCCGGGTCATGGTTTCCGTATTCATGTTATCGAGCATGATGATGTCGGCCCCGGCGTCCAGCGCTTCCTGCACCTGTTCCAGGTTGCTTGTTTCCACCTCAATCTTGATTCCGGCGGGAACTTTGCTTCTGATCTGGCTGACGGCAGGGCTAATTCCTCCGGCCACATCAATGTGGTTGTCTTTGATCATCACCATGTCGAACAGGCCGATGCGGTGGTTGCTTGCTCCTCCTGTTTTTACGGCATATTTATCCAGCAGGCGGAAGCCAGGCAATGTTTTCCGGGTATCGAGGATCACGGTATTGAACGTTTTGACGGCATCGGCGTAACGGGCTGACATACTGGCAATACCCGACATGCGCTGGAAAAAATTCAGGGCGGAGCGTTCGCCGGTTAACAGCGCCCGGTAACTGGCTTCGAATCGGACAATGATGTCGCCCTTTTTTACCCGGTCGCCTTCATTTACTTTCGGTTTCCAGTCCAGTTCTTTGTCCAGCTTGCGGAAGACCATTTCAGCGACCTGCATGCCGGCAATTACGCCGTCGGCTTTCGCTACCATGTAGGCCTTCTTACGGGTTTCGGCCGGAATTAAATGGTCGGTGGTAATATCGCCTGTTGCCACATCTTCTTCCAGGGCAAGCGAAATCAGGTGTTCTGCTGCTTCAAGTTCTTTTTTATTCATCATCTTTTTATCGGTATAAATTCAGGGTCTTTGTTTTTTTGCTGGACAATATGCGCACGGAAATCAGGATCTTCCTGGTTGTAGTCGTCCCGGATGTGTCCGCCGCGACTTTCTTTTCGTAATAAAGCACCCGTTGCGATCATCTCGCAAATTACGGTAATCTGGTGTGCTTTCAGGATGTTGTATTCCCGGATACCGGCCGGGATCTGTTTTTTGATTTTGGCCAGGCGTTCCAGTACCTGGCGCAGGTCGGACTCGTTCCGCACGATGCCGACAAATTCAGACATCAGGTCGGCAATTTCATTTTTAATGCCGAGATACAAGTCTTCATAGGCTTGCAGGTTGGAAATGGGTGGTTGTTCTGCAATTGGCGTCGTATGACGGGGAAGGGAAGCTGCTTTTTCGCTGGCTCTTTTGCCAAAAACCAAACATTCGAGCAAGGAGTTGCTGGCCAGCCGGTTGGCGCCCATCACCCCGGTCGACGCTACTTCGCCGCAGGCAAACAGGCCGGGAATACTGGTTTCGCCGTATAAGCCGGTTTTTATTCCGCCAACCATATAGTGGGCTGCCGGCGCGATGGGCAACAGATCGCTGGTCAGATCGTAACCAAACTCGTTTAGTTTTTTATAAATATTGGAAAACCGGGTTTTAATTTTATCCGGGTTAAGGTGTTTTAATGACAGGTAGACGAAAGGGCTGTTATCCTTTTTCATTTGCCGGTAAATGGAGAAGGCAACGATATCGCGGGGGGCCAGTTCGGCCAGGGGATGAACATTTTTCATGAAACGTTCGCCCTGCAGGTTTAACAGCCAGGCGCCTTCGCCGCGTACGGCTTCGCTGATCAGGAAAGCATCCTGGTTTTCTATACATACGGCCGAAGGGTGAAACTGGATAAATTCCATGTCTTCCAGGCAGGCGCCGGCTTCGTAAGCCAGGGCAATACCGTCGCCGGTGGCGGTATGCGGGTTGGTTGTACGGCTGAAGATGCGGGATAAACCGCCTGTGGCCAGGATACAGGCCTGCGCCTGGAAAATCACGTTTTCGCCGGATACAAAATCGAGGGCCTGTACCCCGGCGCATACGCCCTCCTGCATGATCAGCCGGGTAACCGCGGTGAACTCATAGGTTTGAATGTTTTTCTGCTCAAGCACTTTACCGAGCATGAAACAGGTCAGTTCTTTGCCGGTGGCATCGCCTCCGGCGTGTAAAATGCGCCGCTTGCTGTGGCCGCCCTCCAGCCCGAGCACAAATTCGTTCCCGATCCGGTCGAATTGCATACCCATCTCCACCAGTTCCAGGATCCGTTCCCGCCCTTCGCGAACCAGGATGTCAACAGCATCTTTTTCGCACAGGCCGCGTCCCGCAACAAGCGTGTCGTGAACATGTAGTTCGGGCGAGTCATCATCGGCAATCACCCCTGCAATGCCGCCTTGTGCATAATAAGAGTTACTGGTGTCTAACTGTGACTTGGTAATGATGGCCACCGAGCCATGTCTGGAGGCATAGTAAGCAGCTGTTAAACCTGCCAGGCCGCTGCCGACAATAATTGTATCAAAAGTCAGTTTTTGCATGAACGCCGCAAGCTATCGTATTTATTTGACCGGCAAAGTTATAAAAACTGTTTGATCGGGGGATGATTAATTCCCGGGATGTTGTAATTTGTGAAATTTTAGTAAAATCAAATTCACCGGTCGTTTGTTATACTAAAAAAGTTCCGATTTCATTTTAGCTTTATTCTGAATTATTTACAAAATGAACAGCGGAACCTTGTAATGAAATAACGAATCTTAGACCTATAAACCTTATTAAGCATAAAAAATGAGCTGGAGGAAAATTATTTTTGTTGTGATTGCGCTGATTGTGCTGTTAGGCGGATCGGCCGCTTTATCCTGGTTGTTTGTTTCGATGAAACCGGAACCGCCCAGAGGACCGGATCTTAACCTGAAAAGATACGTCAACGCGGTACCTGTGACATATAACGAAATTATTTCGCCTCTGAAACGGGAGGGACGTGTGGTGTCAGGCAGTGATGTTATCCTGGTTTCCGAGGCGTCGGGAAAAATTGAAAACGGCGCAGCGCCTTTGCGAAAAGGGACTACTTTCAAAAAAGGGCAATTGCTGGCTACCATTTATAAAGATGAAGCCGAGCTGGCATTAAAGGCCCGAAAAAGTCAGTTCTTAAATGCTTTTACAAATATTCTTCCGGATATGAAAGTTGATTTTCCGGCTGATTATCAGACTTATTTGGACTACTTCAATAAAATCGACCTGAAAAGAAGCCTGCCTTCGCTTCCGGACCCGGAAAGCGAGAAACTGAAGATTTTTTTGGCGAGCCGGTCTATTTTGAACGAGTATTACGGTATTTTGCAGGATGAAAAAAACCTGGAACGCCGGTCGCTGTACGCGCCGTTTAAGGGGACGATCTCGGAAGTGAATTTCGAGGTTGGCGCTTACGTGAATGCCGGCAGCCAGATTGCCCGGCTGATTCGTACGGACATGCTTGAAATTGAAGTTCCGGTAGAGAACGGCAACAGCAAATGGATCAGAATAGGCGATCAGGTGACGGTCCTGTCCGGATTTTCAGATCGCGCGTTAACCGGGACCGTGGTTCGGAAAGCTGATTTTGTTGAAGCCGCTACGCAGTCCAGAAGTATTTTTGTCCGGGTACAGAACTTCTCAGAAGACGATTTGCTGGCAGGCGAATACAAAGTGGTTGAGTTTCCGGGGCAAAAAATTGCCAATGCGATGGAAATACCCCGCAGCGCCGTGTTTAACTCGAATGAAGTATTTACGGTGACTGACGGGAAGCTCAAAAAGGCGGAAATCAACATCTTGAAAATCAATGAAACTACTCTGCTCTTTAACGGGCTCGACGAAGGAAACATGGTTGTTTCCGAATCGCTCATCAATGTAAAAGAAAACCTGCCGGTTGAAATATTGGGACAGGCAGGCAAGCCGGACCAACAAACAAGGAGAAATTAGCATGAAGCGGTTAGTCGAGATCTTTGTCAGGTTCCCGTTTTACGCCAACCTGATCGTGCTTTTCTTAGTGGTGGTCGGCGGCTTAAGCCTGGCAAGCATGAAATTGTCTTTCTTCCCTGAACGTCCGTCAAAAATTATTTATGTGCGCGTTGCCTATCCCGGTGCCTCACCGGTTGAGATGGAAGAGGGCGTTACCTCCCGCATTGAAGAAGCGGTGCGCGGAATTCCCGGCGTTTATGAAATCACCTCCACCTCTGCCGAAAACTCAGCCAGCGTTCAGATTGAAATTACAGGCGAAATTGATATCGACGAAACACTTATCGAGGTAAAAAACGCGGTGGACGGGATTTCGTCTTTTCCCACCGCTGCAGAACGCCCCATTGTTTATAAACAGCGCACCACCTCGCAGGCCCTGTTTCTAATGGTTACCGGCGATCTCGACCTGCTTACCCTGAAAGAATATGCCCAGCAGGTGGAAGAAGATTTTTTGTCATCGGGTTATATCAGCCAGGTCAATCTGTCGGGCTACCCCGATTTGGAAATCTCCATTGAAACCCGTGAAGAAGATCTTCTTCGCTATGGAATTACATTTACCCAACTTCAGAATGCTGTTTCGCAGAATAATCAGGATGTTTCCGGGGGGCAGCTGCGGTCGGACGACGAAGAAATGTTGATCCGCCTTCGCTCCCGAAGTGCTGATCCGAATAAAATAGGGAGTATCATTGTTAAGGCCAATGCCGATGGCAGCGTCATCCGGCTCAGGGATATCGCCGATGTGAAAATGAAATTTTCAGATATCACGCCAAATAAATCACTGGAACGAGGTAACCCGGTAATCTGGATTTCCGTGTCGAAGCTGATCTCGGAAGACTTGCTGGATATCGACCGTTACGTGCGGGCTTACGTCCGGGATTTCAATGAAAAGAACAAAGGGGTTAAACTGGAGCTTACCCGCTCCTTCCTCGATTTATTAAAAGCCCGGCTCGATTTGTTGCTCGTGAACGGCGGCCAGGGGCTGACCCTGGTGTTGCTTTCCCTGGCGATTATGCTGAGCCTCCGTTTGTCATTTTGGGTGGCCTGGGGAATCCCGGCGTCTTTCCTGGCGATGTTTATCGTGGCCAACCTCTCGGGGATTACCATCAACATGATTTCCTTATTCGGGATGATCCTGGTGATTGGTATTCTGGTCGACGACGGGATTGTAATCGGCGAGAACATCTTCCAGCATTTTGAAATGGGCAAAACCCCGATTCAGGCGGCTGTTGACGGAACCGTGGAAGTGATTCCGGCCGTGCTGACGTCTGTGGCAACAACGATTGTCGCCTTTTCGCCCTTGTTTTTTATTTCCGGCCAGATGGAAATGATGTACGAAATGGCCTTCATCGTGTGCGTGAGCCTTGCTTTCTCGCTGGTGGAAGCGTTCTTTGTGTTGCCGGCGCATTTGGGAAACGAGCACGTGTTAAGCGCGAAAAGCCTGCAGAAAAAGGAGAAAGGCTTAAAAAAATATACCGAAAGGTTCTTTGCCTGGTTACGCGACTATGTTTACGACGGGATCCTGCGCATGGTCATCGAATGGCGGTATGTGGTTATTGCCGTTCCGATAGCTATGTTGCTGATCACGGGAGGTTTAATCGGCGGGCATATTATCAAAACGACCTTTTTCCCGAGAATGGAGTTTGATGCGTTCAATGTAAACATTGCCTTTACGCCCGGTTCGGGAGAAAATAAAACCATCGCCTACCTCGAACAGTTCGAAGAAGTGGTCTGGGAAGTGAACGAAGACCTGAAAAAGGATTATAACGATACGCTTGATATTATCGAGTATTGTATTTTAAACCTGGGATCCGGGTTCGACGGGAAGGAAAGTGGCGCTCATACCGGAAATTTATTTGTGTCTCCGCGAAGTTCGGAAGAAACAGGAATCAGTTCTTACGAGATCATTCAACGGGTGAGGACAAAAATTGGTTCGGTTCCCGAGGCGGTGAAATACGCGATTGGTTCCCGTAGCCGGTTTGGCGATCCGGTATCTATCGGGCTTCAGTCGCGGAATGTCGAAGAACTGGATCATGCGCAGGCTTACCTGCTCGAACGACTTCAGGATTTCCCCCAGCTCAAGGATGTGGTAAACAACAATGCGCTGGGTAAACAGGAAATCCTGCTGACACTGAAACCAAAAGCGTATATGCTTGGCTTTAACGAGCAAACGATTGCCGAACAGGTCAGGCAGGGATTTTACGGGGGACAGGCGCAACGCCTGCAGGTGGGCCGCGACGAACTCCGGATTTGGGTGCGCTACCCTGCACACGACCGGGAACGGCTGGGGCAGCTCGAACAGATGAAAATTAAGACGTCATCGGGTGATTATCCGCTGATTGAACTGGTGGACTACGAGATGAAACGCGGACCGGTAAATATCCAGCGCTTTAACGGCCGCCGCGAAATCCGCATCAATGCCGACCTGGTTGATCCGGATGCTTCCGTCACTGAAATTTTGGAGCAAATCAGGGCCGAAGTTGTCCCCGAACTGCTGAATCAGTACCCGGGAATTCATATCGAGTACCAGGGGCAACAAAAAGAAAGTCAGCGAAATATGAAAGATCTGCTGATTTATTTCCCGCTGGCGTTCCTGACCATGATTTTTATCCTCATGATTAATTTCCGGTCGTTCGAACAACCCATGATTATTCTGATTATGATCCCGATATCCATTTTAGGCGCGATTTGGGGACACGGCATACACGGTAAGCCCGTTTCAATCCTCAGTTTGTGGGGAATTGTCGCCTTATCGGGCGTGGTGATTAATGATTCGGTGGTGTTCCTGTCCAAATTTAATTTGCTTATCGAAGAAGGAGTAAACGTCCGCGAGGCTGTTCTGAGGGCAGGGAAGGCGCGTTTACGACCGATCATCTTAACCACCCTGACCACCTCGGCCGGCTTATTCCCGATTGTACTGGAAAAAAGTTTCCAGGCTCAGTTTCTCATCCCGATGGCCATATCGCTGGTTTACGGTGTTGCCTTCGGCACCTTCTTTATTTTGCTGTTCTTCCCGGCATTAATTATCGTTTTGAACGATATCCGGAGGACATTACGGCAATGGTGGACCGGGAGAGAACTACGGCCCGAAGAAGTGGAGATTGCCTACCTCAATGCCCAGCGGAGATATAAAGGCAAAACGCAGGAAGAAATTAAAGCGGACAAAAAAGACAGATATTATGACAAGATATAGCCTACTTTTCATCGCGATGTGCCTGGCCTTGTCCGGTTTCGGACAACAGGACCTGAGCTTGACCGATGCGGTCAGGATTGCCCTTGAAAACAACTACGATTTAAAAATGGTCCGTCACAACCAGCGTATGGCCGAAATCAGGAACAACTGGGGAACCGCTGGGCGTTATCCTTACATCAATCTTTCTGCTGAATCCCGGAGCAGCATCAACGATAACGATACCGACGATTTTATTCAGAACCAATATGTTGGAACAGCCGGTGTCAACTGGACGCTGTTTGATGGTTTTTCGGTCAGGATAAGCAAACAACGACTGGACGAACTGGAAGAATTGTCGAAGCAAAATACGGGGATCATGATCGAAGGGACTGTTCAGGCGGTCATCCTGGCTTACTATACCGTTTTGCTGGAAAAGGAAAAACTGGAGGTGTATCGCGGTGTGATGGATCTTTCGGAGGATTTATATAAACGCGCTGAACTGAAAAAAGATTTTGGCACGGCGGTTACCTATGAGGTGCTTCAGGCGCAAAATGCTTTTCTGACCGACAAGTCGTCGTGGCTGATCCAGGAAGTTGCCGTAAAGAATGCGCTTCGCAACCTGAATTATTTACTGGCAGTCCCTGAAAATCAAAGCTACAAGCTGGTCAGTGACTTTTCGGCGATACCGGTCGATTATGTTCTGACAGACCTGAAAGAGCAAATGCTGGAGAATAATAAAAGTCTTAAAAATCAATATATTAATCAAAATTTATTGAGGAATGCCGTGGCGCTGGCAAAAAGCGATTATTACCCGACTTTATCATTCAACGGGGGAGTAAGCGGAAGCCGGACCGGGATGGATTACGACAGCCGGGGGATAAGCTGGAATACGGCCGTGAATTATTACGGTAACTTCACCCTCAGCTTTAACCTGTACAGCGGGGGAAACCGGAAGCGGGCCAGCCAAATTGCCGAAATAGAAAGAGAAGTGGGCCTGGTGGAGATGGAACAAATGAAACACGAGCTAAGTAATCAACTGAGCAACCTGTTTGAATTTTATCTGGTGCGAAAAGAACTACTGAAGGTGGCGGCCGAAAACCTGGCTACTGCCGGCTTAAACCTGCAGATTAGCCGCGAAAAGTACGAGAGCGGAGCCATCAACTCATTTAATTTCCGGGATGTTCAAAATATTTATCTGAATGCAGCCTTACGCGAATTGGAAGCCGTCTATTATTTTATTGATGTTCATACTTCGCTTCTCAGGATGACCGGGACCATCATACAGCAGTACAATTTTTAAAACAAACTGGTTTTTTGTTACAGGTTGTTTATTTTTTCCCAGACTTCAGGATGAACCGGAATTCCTTTTTCCAGGTTTTCTTTTCTGGTTTTAACCACTTGTTGCCCGGGATAGCGAATTTCAGTTTTTTCGTCGACGGTGACCGACGACAACAAACTGCTTGTCATTTGTTGCAGGCTTTGCTGAATGAGGGGGTAATTTTGCAGTTTTTTCAAATCAATTGTCAGGTAAACCTGTGAAACCCCGTACTCAACCGGATCTTGCCTGCTGATTTCGCTCGTTGAAAGACCTGCCGACAGAATGGTTGCAAGCAGGTCGAGCATAAAGGATAAAGCAGATCCTTTCCAAAAACCGATGGGTAAAGCCCGTCCGGTTTCCAGTATTTCTGCCGGATCGGTGGTTAGTTCCCCGTTTTTGTCAAAACCTCCAGGAAAAGGTAATTGTTCTCCTTTACCAGCCAGAACTTCCAGTTTTCCGTATGAGTATTGAGACATGGCCATGTCGAGCACAATGGCCTCGTCGCCATAGGGTAGGGCAATTACCAGCGGATTATTGCCCAGGCGGCTTCCCCGGGCTCCCCATGCCGGCAGGTTGGCGATGGTGTTGGTCCAGCCAATAAACACGAACCCTTGTTTGGCACAATGCCAGCCATAAGTTCCGCCGCGCATCCAATGGTTGGTGTTTGCCAGGGCGACCAGCCCCATGCCGTGCGTTTGGGCTAGTTCCATGCTTCGTTTGGCAGCCAGCATCGCATTGATCGGGCCTGGGCCCAACTGCCCGTTCCATTGTTCCATGTTGCCGGCTTCGGCGATTTTTACCGGAACGGCGTTCGGATTGATGTAGCCATCACGGATATTTTCAATAAATCGCGTAAAACGGTTTACTCCATGAGAATAAATCCCGTCGATACTGTTCTCGGTGAAAATCCGGGCACAATGCAACGCTCTTTCCATAGTAAATCCATGCGTCAGCAGGATTTGATTGAACCGGTCCTTCATTTCGGACGCGGAAATTCGTATCGTTGGTGGCTGGCTCATTTTTCCGGTTTGGGTTTGATGATTAAAGTTATACTGATTTGCCGGAATCCCTGTTTTTTCGGATAGTTTTTGAAGATAAAAAAAGGGCTGCTTTTGCAACCCTTTTTCATTTTTCTATAAAATAACTGTTATAATTCTCTGATTTTGATGTTTTTGAACCAAACATCATCTCCGTGATCCTGGAGGGCGATAAAGCCTTCTTCGGCAACATTGGCCCAGTTTTCATTCAAGCCGGGGAATTTACTGTCGGCAACCAGGGTATTCCAGTCATCGGTCCACAGATGATATTCCACCACCGTTTCACCGTTTTGTTTGTGAATGACGGTGCCTTTGTAGCAAATAATTTCAACCGAGTTCCATTCGCCGGCGGGTTTGGTATTTTGTGGTTTTGCAGGAATCAGGTCATAAAGTGAACCTGCCTGGCGGTTGCCGTCTTTCCCTAAGAATGAATCCGGGTGACGTTCGTTGTCGAGAACCTGCATTTCAGGGGCGGTTTTCCAGATGGGCCATTCGGGAACTTCCTGTCCAAGATAGAAGATACCGGAGTTACCTCCTTCTGAAATTTTCCATTCCAGTTTCAGGTTAAAGTTTTTAAACTTTTTATCAAAAAGGATGTCGCCGCCATCGGTAGCGCCGGCCTCGCCTTTGCCCGAACCCTGGCAGTGCAGGGTGCCTTCAATAACTTCCCAGGCGCCGGGCATAACTGCTTTATTCACACCGCGCCAGCCTTCCGTGCTTTCCCCGTCGAATAACAGGATCCAGCCGGCTTCCTTTTCGGCAGTTGTCAAAGCATTATCAGCAGCAATCTCTTCAGTGGCTGATTTTTCATCGGTGGCAGATTCAGCTTTCTTTTGTCCGCTGTTACAAGCCACGGATAGAAATAAAATTCCGGTCAATAGGAGCGAAAAAAATTTTCTCATTGGTAATTAATTTTAGGTTATTATCACTTTAGATTAACTGAAAATCTAATTTTCATACGAAATTATAAAAAACTTCTGAAGATCGGTATAAAAACCGTTCCGGGACGCAATTCCTGCCGTGAATTTTACATAGGAGGGTATCCTCCGGCGACAGGCCAAATTGAATTTTGCCGGATGATCATGCAAACATCCCTCTTGTAACCCGGTTTGAATGAACCGGCTGTTGATTTTGCTTTTTTGAATTTGCTGAAAAGTATAAAAAAGAGAATTTGTTTTATTAATTTCGGTGAGAATTAGCCTGACTTGAAGGTATAAATCTCCAAAATGACAGAATTATGGAAGCAGGAAAACCAAGACGTATCGGAATATTAACCGCGGGAGGTGATTGCCCCGGGTTGAACGCTGCAATCAGGGGGGTTGGAAAGACAGCCATTGTCGAGTATGGGATGGAAGTGATTGGCTTTACGGCCGGTTATTCTGGACTGATTGAAAAGGAGTATGTCGAATTGAAAGAGTCGAGTCTCTCAGGCATCCTCACGTTGGGGGGAACCATCCTGGGAACTTCGCGGGAGAAGCCCTACAAGTTTGTCAAAGAAGGCGACAACGAAAAGCCGGCCCTGATCAGGCAAAATTACCATGAGCTGGGCCTGGATGCTTTGGTTTGCATCGGCGGAAACGGAACCATGAAAACAGCGGATTGTTTGCGCGAAGAAGGGCTCAACGTGATTGGCATTCCCAAAACAATTGATAATGACGTTTGGGGAACCGATGTGACATTTGGCTTCGACTCGGCCTTACAGATTGCTACCGAGGCCATCGACCGGCTGCATACTACCGCCAACTCGCACCAGCGGGTCATGATTATTGAAGTGATGGGGCATCATGCCGGATGGATTGCTTTGTATGCGGGAATGGCCGGAGGCGGCGATATTATCCTGTTGCCCGAACTGGAATACAACATCCGGTCGGTTTGTAAAAAAATAGAGGAACGGTACGAAAACAGGAAAACCTACTCGATTGTAGTCGTGGCCGAGGGAATTGATCATCCCAAAAATACCTCGGCAGCCAGTTATTTGTCTGAGGCAATTGAGACCTACACCGGCATTGAAACCCGGGAAACCGTACTGGGATACATTCAGCGCGGCGGAAGTCCCAGCCCGATGGACCGGATCCTGGCTACCCGTTACGGCGCTTTTGCCGCCAAATGTATTGCCGACGGCGCTTTCGGGACGATGGTTGCCGTGAGGAACAACGAGCTGACTACGGTCCCTCTGGCTGAGATTAGCGACCGGCTGAGGCTTGTTGAAAAAGATCATCCGCTGATTCAAAAAGCACGGAAAATGGGCGTTTCATTTGGCGACGAATATTTGTAGAAGAAAGTGGTTATTTTTTTTCAATCGGCGCATTAAACCTGAAGCCGATACCGTGCAGGTTGATGATCTTAATATTCTGATCGTTTTTTAAGTATTTACGCAGGCGGGAGATAAATACATCGAGGCTTCTCCCCAGGTAATAATCGTCAGATCCCCAGACGTTTTTCAGGATATCCGATCTGCTGAGTACCGAGTTTGAATTTTCACAAAAGTACCTGAGCAGTTCGGCTTCTTTGTAGGTCAATGTCCGTTTTTCGCTGGCCGACTGGAGGCTCAGGTTGTCAAAAAGAAAATCAAAATGGCCAACTTTGTATCGTTTGGTTTCTTCGGATTCTGAATTATCGGGCGGCAAACTGCGTTTCATGAATACCCGGATACGCATCAGCAGCTCTTCCATGCTGAAAGGTTTGGTAATGTAATCGTCGCCGCCAAGCGCGAAGCCGTTAATTTTATCTTCCGTCAGCGATTTGGCCGTCAGAAAAAGAATCGGGATTTGCTGATCCTGTTCGCGCACTTTTTTTGCCAGCGAGAACCCATCCAGTTTAGGCAGCATCACGTCGAACAGGCAAAGGTCAAAGCCGGCTTTTTTAAACACGGCAAGCGCCTTTTCCCCGTCTTCAACCGCCGTAACTACGTAGCCGGCCTCTTCCAGGTTGTCGCGGATGATGAAGTTCAGGGTTTTGTCATCTTCGACCAAAAGAATTTTTTTTCCGGTAAAATCCATATTTATACAGGTATAGATAGTGTAAAAATACTGCCTTTGGGCGAATTATCCGATACATTTATTTTCCACCCGTGCCGGTCGATGATTTTTCTGACGTAATCGAGTCCGAGGCCAAAGCCTTTTACATTGTGAACGTCTCCGGTCGGGATGCGGAAAAAACGTCCGAAGATTTTTTTGCGGTACTCTTTGGGAATGCCCAGACCGTTGTCGGCAAAGCTTATTTTAATGTGGTTTTTTTCAGTGATCTGGCTGATGACGACGCGGGGAACTTCGTCGCAATACTTGAACGCATTGTCGAGAATATTAAAAATGACATTGGCGAAATGAAGCGTGTCGGCCTGAATCGTCGTATTTTTTTCGTCGGTATCAAATTCAATTTCGTACTGGTGCCCGTTCTGACTGGTTTTAAACTCATCAATGGTTTTTTCGATGAATTCTGCCAGCTTGATTTCCCGGAGGTCGAGTTGGATCTTTTTCTTCTCGATGGTTGCCATTTGCAGTACTTTTTCTACCTGCGATGAAAGTCGTTGGGTTTGTTCCCCGATTATTTTCGAGTATTCTTCCAGCCGCCGGGGATGATTGATGATCCGGGGATCGGCCAACACTTTGGCCGACAAATCGATGGAGGCAATGGGCGTTTTAAACTCGTGGGTCAGGTTGTTGATGAAGTTTTTCTGGACCTCGCTCAACCGGCGTTGTTTGAAAATAACATAAATAGTATAGCCGAAAAACAAAATGACAATGAGCAAAAAACCGTTTACCACATACCAGGTGTGGATTTGACTGCTGTAATATTTTGAGCGGTTTGGAAAATAAACACCAAAATAATAGGTGTATTTTTCGCAGGTTGGAAGACTGCAACTGGTTTTTTTGATGGATTTTAACTGGTAATGGTTCTCAAATATTTCCTCATCGGCGGTGCAACCGTTACTTTGTTCCGAACGAATATTTTGGCGGTTCAGGCTGTCGTTCTTTTCGGTCAATGAGATTCCGTAGACCATCTGGTTGTTTTCACAGTCGTAAATGGCGTATTCAAATTCAAGTTCAATGTTGTTGTTCTTAAATTCTTTGATCAGAAAATGCTCCAGCAGCCCCGGGTTAATCACATCGTTTACATTCACCACGTAATAGTTGTTCGAAATTTGGTCAACGGCAGCAGAAATGTCATGGTTGTTGGGATAACCTAATGTTTTTGCATTGTATTCATGCAGATGACGGGCAACATTTTTAAGCGCCAGCGTGGCTGAATCGTGGAATTTCTTTTCGTTTATATTGACCGTGTTCTTAAAGAAAAAGAACTGGATCAATAATATTCCAAGCATTGAAAAAGTTGCCAGAACAATGACGACCCTGATTGTATTTCTTCCCATATTTTATCGCGATACGCTTGCTTGAACGGTACGAAACTAATCATTTTTTCAAAGATAAGTGCGTGTTAACAAGTCGTTAACAAAAGTTTATTGCAATTAACAACACAAAATATTCAGCTTTCTTAGCTTTGTATAAACGTTCGCTTATTTGAATCAAGAGTTTTATCTTTGACAAAAATAAAAGGCAACAAAAACCAGGGGCAAATATTCAAAACAAGAATACTGGAAGGTTGATTGTTAAGAAACAGTACAATTCAAAGTTGACATAACTCTTCAAACTGAAAAAATATACGACTATGAAAGTGAGATTTATTTTTTTCGTTCTGCTGGCATTCTTCATTTCCGGAAATGTAAGCGGGCAATCGGCTCAGGCCAAAATTGTATTTGAGAAAATGGAGCATGATTTCGGTACGTTTCAGGAAGATGCTGGTCCTCAGGCGTACAATTTTAGTTTTGTAAACAACGGAGCGACTCCGCTGATCCTGAATAATGTTCAGGCTTCCTGCGGCTGCACAACCCCCGAGTGGACCAAAAAACCGGTTGCACCCGGCGAAAAGGGCCTGATTAAGGTCAGTTACAATCCTCAAAACCGCCCCGGCCCGTTTAATAAAACCATCACCGTTTCGGCAAACGGCGATGTTCCCAGAACGATTCTCCGGATCAAAGGCAATGTTGAAGCCCGCCAGAAAACCCTTGCCGAGGTCTATCCGCGCGAAATCGGTCCGGTGAGGGCAAAGTCCAATCACATAGCTTTTGTGAAAATCAATGAAAATCAGGTGTTGACAGATACCCTGGAGATTGTAAATGATTCACAGGCTCCCGTGACACTCGATTTTAAATCGCCCCCGGAGCATTTGAAAGTAAAAGTTATTCCGGCTGTTTTGAAGCCAAACGAAAAGGGACATATCGTGGTTGCCTACGACGCAGCTAAGGTGGGCGCCTATGGTTTTGTGATGCACCGTATTTATTTAAATGTTGACGGAAAATCCGATTACCGAAATTCGATTGGCGTTTCCGCCACCATCGAGGAAGATTTTACCGCCTTATCGCCGGAAGAACTGGCCAGCGCGCCGGTTGTTTCGTTTAACGCGGAAGCACACGATTTTGGCGATATCAAAGAAGGCGACAAGGTTGAATACGTATTCACCATTAAAAACATGGGGAAAAGGGACTTGATCATCCGCAATGTAAAAACATCCTGCGGCTGTACAGCAGTTACCCCCGAAAAGAAGGTCATTAACGCCAATGAAACGGTGCCCCTGAAAGTTGTTTTTGACTCGAAAGGGAAACGCGGACGGCAAAATAAGGCCATTACCGTCATTACAAACGACCCTAAAAATCCAACCAGTATCTTACGGGTATCAACCAACATTCAAAGTGCAGGATAACTGATTTTACATATACCTGACGAGCCGCTTCAAATTTTGGAGCGGCTTATTTTTTTTATCATGCCTGAAGTTTTACCTTCGTAAAAATTTTTCTGATGATTGTTGATAAAGAGCACGACCATATTGAGAATGATGAGCAATACAAAGGCCTCACCGTTAATCCGGGCATCGATCGTCCCGAATCTTTTAATGAAGATTCGATTCAGCGCTTTCTGAAAAATAAACGTAAGCCAGGTTTGCCGGCGGATGCCTATGTGAAAGGTATCCGGGAAGGAAATATCAGCCTGCTTAGCCAGGCAGTTACGTTGGTCGAAAGTTCAAAAAAAGAACATCAGCAAATTGCCCAGGAAATTATACTGAAATGTTTGCCTTACAGCGGCAAGTCCATTCGTATTGGTATTACCGGCGTTCCGGGTGTGGGGAAGAGTACCTTTATCGAATCGATGGGGAAATACATCACCTCGCGGGAGCACAAACTGGCCGTTTTAGCGATCGATCCGAGCAGTGAACGGTCAAAAGGCAGTATTTTGGGCGATAAAACACGCATGGAGGAGTTATCTTCCGATCCGAATGCCTACATCCGCCCTTCCCCGTCAGCCGGGTCGCTGGGCGGGGTTGCCCGGAAAACTCGCGAAACCATCATTCTCTGTGAAGCAGCCGGCTATGATGTGATTTTTATCGAAACGGTAGGCGTGGGGCAGAGTGAAACCGTGGTGCATTCCATGGTCGACTTTTTTCTGTTGCTGATGCTGTCGGGGGCCGGCGACGAGTTGCAGGGCATCAAACGCGGAATCATGGAAATGGCCGATGCCATTACCATTAACAAAGCCGATGGCGATAATCTGGAACGCGCGGAGATGGCCCGGGTGCAATACATGAACGCCCTGCATTTGTTTCCGCCAGCCGATTCGGGCTGGAAACCCAAAGTGCTTACCTGCTCGGCAATAAAAAAACTGGGCATCAATGAAATCTGGAAAACAATCAATGATTATCTTAGTCTCGCGAATGCCAATGGTTATTTTCAGTACAAACGTAATGAGCAATCGAAATTCTGGATGTACGAAACGATTAATGAAGAACTGAAAATAAACTTTTACCGGAATCAGGATATCAAAAAGGTCATGCCGGAGTTGGAACAACAGGTGTTGAATGAGGAATTGAGCTCTTTTGTGGCGGCAAAACAATTGTTGGAGACCTATTTCCGTTCTGTAAAATAATTGGGATGAACCCGGTGGCTGCTTATCGTGTTGTAAAACCGGGACGGGTTCGCGTGGATGACGGCGGAAGCGGTTTTAAACCGTCGTTTTCGGATTTCTGGAATACTTTAAAATTAAAATTGATACGGATGAAAAATTTAGGTTTGCTGTTTATCGTGCTGATTTTTCTGGCGGCCTGCCAGAGTAATTCTGCCAAATACCGGATTACCGGAACCATTGCCGGTCTGGATTCCGGGATCGTTTACCTGGTGAAAGCCGAAGCCGGTCAGGCGGTGACGCTTGATACCGTTAAACTCGTGAATGGAACATTCAAAATGGAGGGCGATGCAGGCGTTACGGAGTTACACTATTTGCGTTTAAATGAGCGCGATTATTTTGCACAATTCTTCCTCGAAAATGCAAAAATTAAGGTTGAAAGCTATAAGGACAGCCTTCGGGCAACCAAAGTCACCGGTTCGCCCACAACCGATGTCTTCAATAGCTATCTTGACGAGTTGAATGTGATGAATGAAAAGATGAGCGAATACCAGCAGCAATTTGCCAGCGCTGCGGCATCGGGTAATCAGCAGGAAATGGATCGGATCCGTATTGATGTGGAAGCCGCATCGGATAATATGACCGTTTTTGCCAAAAACTTTGTACGCGAAAACAGCAATTCGGTGGTTGCGCCGTTTATTACCCTGACCCAGTTGGTCAGCCAACTTGAGTACAACGACCTGAAAACGCTTGTTGACGGATTCTCAGCCGACCTGAGCGAGTCGGTCTATCTCAAACAATTGAACGAGATATTGAGTGTGCAATCAAAAACAGCTATTGGCGTTGAAGCTCCCGATTTTACCATGAACGACCCGGATGGAAATCCGGTTAGCCTGACATCGTTACGAGGAAAATATTTATTAGTTGATTTTTGGGCGTCGTGGTGTGGCCCGTGCAGGCAGGAGAATCCAAATATTGTGGATGCTTATAAAAAATATAAAGACAAAGGTTTCGATATCCTCGGAGTGTCACTCGACCGCGACAAGGATGCCTGGCTTAAAGGAATTGCAGACGACCAGCTGACCTGGCACCACGTGTCGGACCTGAAATACTGGCAAAACGAAGTTGCCCAGTTGTATGGGGTGAATTCAATCCCTCATTCCGTTTTGCTTGATAAGGATGGTGTGATCATTGCAAAAAATCTGAGAGGACCCGCTTTGGAAGAAAAACTGAAAGAATTGATGCCATAAACAGGGAGCCGGTTAAACACCGGCCTTTTTGTTAAAAAGGGCTTGATTTGATGACTTTTATTCTTTTAAAACCGGCTGGGCTTTGCGTTTTTGCAAAACATTTTAAAGACTGGCGTGTTTTGTTTTAAATCGCATAAAAAAATAAAGATCCAAAAATTATGAATTACGATGTATTAGTCATAGGGAGTGGCCCGGGCGGATATGTTGCTGCCATCAGGGCTGCCCAACTTGGCATGAAAGTAGGGGTTATAGAAAAAGAAAACCTGGGGGGCATATGTCTGAACTGGGGCTGTATCCCTACCAAATCGTTGCTCAAAAGCGCACAGGTATACGAATATGCCAAACATGCCGCCGATTACGGCGTATCGGTTTCAGGAGACGTAAAACCTGACTTTGGAAGCATGATTGGCCGCAGCCGTGGCGTAGCCGACGGGATGAGTAAAGGAATTCAGTTTCTTTTAAAAAAGAATAAAATTGATGTGATCAACGGTTTTGGCCGTTTAGCCGGGAAAGGCCAGGTAGAGGTAACTGCCGGTGACGGGACGAAAACCAGTTATCAGGCCAAACACATTATTTTGGCAACCGGGGCGCGTTCGCGCGAGTTGCCCAACCTGAAACAGGACGGCGAAAAAATTATTGGTTACCGTCAGGCGATGAACCTGCCCAAACAACCCAAATCGATGGTAGTGGTTGGTTCGGGGGCAATTGGCAGCGAATTTGCCTATTTTTACCAGTCGATCGGAACGGAGGTAACCCTGGTTGAATTCTTACCCAATGTGGTGCCTAACGAAGACGAGGAAGTATCAAAAACACTGGAACGTTCATTCAAAAAAATGAAGATGAAAGTGATGACGGACGCTTCGGTCGAATCGGTCGATACCTCGGGTAAGGTGTGTAAAGTGACGATCAAAACGAAAAAAGGCGAAGAACTGGTTGAAGCCGAAATTGTGCTGTCGGCCGTCGGGATTGACGCGAATATCGAAAACATCGGATTGGAAGACCTGGGAGTAGTGGTAGAGAAAGGCAAAATCAAAGTCGATGATTTTTATCGGACCAATGTGGAGGGGGTCTATGCAATTGGCGATATCGTTCACGGGCCGGCGCTGGCGCATGTCGCTTCGGCTGAGGGCATTACCTGCGTTGAAAAAATTGCCGGGCTAAACCCGCATCCGGTTGATTACGGCAATATTCCAGGCTGTACCTACACCATTCCTGAAGTGTCGTCGGTAGGACTGACGGAGAAAAAAGCGAAAGAAGCCGGTTATGAAATCAAAGTGGGCAAATTTCCGTATTCGGCCAGCGGTAAAGCAAGCGCTGCCGGTCAGAAAGACGGTTTTGTGAAGCTTATCTTTGACGCGAAGTACGGCGAACTCCTGGGAGCGCACATGATTGGCGGAAATGTCACCGAAATGATTGCCGAACTGGTGGTCGCCAAACGACTCGAAATAACCGGGCACGAACTGATCAAATCGATTCACCCGCATCCCACCATGAGCGAAGCCATTATGGAAGCTGCTGCTGCTGCTTACGACGAAGTGATTCATATCTAAGAATATAAATATTGGCAAAAAGGTTGTCGGATAGGTTCATGTGAATGTGCTTACCTGCAACCTTTTTTATTCATATCTCTTCTGCTTTTTCTTTTCATCGAAATCGCCTTTCGGTCAGGTTTCTTCAGCCGGTAAAAATCGGTATAATGATCTTTCGATCAAAAAAAACATTTGTGAGGGCAACCGGTTTTTAAAGCGCAATAATGGAAAAAACGAATATATTGTTTGAAAAGTCGCAATAAATTGATTTTCAACGTAAAACTTTTGGTCAATAGTAAAAAAAATTACTTTTGTCGAACAACTAATCTTTTGACCTTATGAAGAAAATTGAACTAGCGTTCTTTTTGTGCCTTTTGAGTGTTTCCTTTAGTTATGCCGGCGGTATTTTAACCAATGCCAATCAAAGTGCACAGTACGTGCGCATGTTATCCCGTAACGCCTCTACGCAGGCCGATGCTGTTTATTTCAACCCGGCAGGTTTGGTAAACCTGGAAAACGGATTCCATTTTTCATTGAACAACCAGAGCATTTTTCAATCAAGGACGATTGAAAATAACTTTCCGCTGTTAAATCAGTCGACTTACGAAGGAGGGCTTACTGTCCCGGTATTTCCTTCCGCATTCGCGGTTTATAAAAAAGACAAATTAGCGTTATCTTTTGGCTTTGGAGTTAACGGAGGCGGGGGTACGGCCGAGTACAAAACCGGTTTGCCTTCATTTGAAATTCCGTTTTCGACCTTGCCAACGGTGATTTCGGGTTTTGGCATCCCAACAAGTAATTACTCAGCTGATCTTTTCTTTAAAGGATCATCGGTGTTTCTTGGATTTCAGTTAGGGGTATCGTACGAGATCAGTGACGTTGTCAGCGGGTCAGTCGGTTTGCGTTACATTGATGCCGTGAATAACTATGATGGTCATATTCATAACATCCTGATTAATCCACAACATCCGCAAATTAACCCGAACGGGAGTTTTATGCCTGCGACTGATTTTTTCACGGCTATTGGTCAACCGGGCTATGCCGTTTTAACGGCTGATAAAGATGTTGATGTAAAACAGACAGGGAAGGGATTGATCCCAATTCTGGGATTGAATATTAAACCTGGTGAGAAACTTAACATCGGTATGAGGTACGAGTTTCGGACGAAATTGGAAATGACGAACGAAACAAAAGTTGACGGAACCGGTCAATTCCCAGATGATGCTAAATTCAGAAACGATATTCCGGCGATTCTGGCTGCTGGTGTCGATTATCAGTTGTTCGACAATATGAAAGTCTCCGCTTCATACTCTAATTATTTTGATAAAGATGCGAATTGGGACGGAAAGGAAGAGAACGTTGACAAAAACCTTTACGAATTGGCTTTTGGGATGGAATACCAGATCTCTGAGACCACAACCATCAGCGCCGGTTATATGTATACCAAAACCGGTGTGGGACGTGGCTTTCAATCGGACATCAGCTTTAGCCTGACTGGTAATTCTGTTGGTATGGGACTGATGTTCAAGGTGAATGAACGAACAGATCTGGACCTGGGCGTGCTTTATACGGCCTATGCGAGTAATTATAAAGAAAGTAATTACAGCGGGATTCCCTACAAAGAATCGTACGATAAAACAAACCTGGTTTTTTCAATCGGTTTGACTTATCACCTGTTTAAATAGAAAATACGCTTTGGTAACAAAAAATAAAGCAAGCCAGACGGGCTTGCTTTATTTTTTGTATTTCAGGACGACCGAAAAATGTTCAGTCTGCTTTATTTCAAAGGATTGCTTACTTTTCCGATAAAAAGGATCGCGTTGGTATCTTTTTCACGAATAGCGAAAACAAAGGGGTGATCAACGGCAAACACCGGGTCGGGTCCGGCCGAGGTGGTTCCGATAATGACGGCGGTAACAGCTGCCGCTTCGGTCCCTTGTTCATCCACTTTTAGGTAGGTTTTATGAAGCACATCGGAAACGAATAAGTCGTTTGCATCCGAAATCCCTGAGAAGTTTGCAAGGTACGGAGAGAATGCATCAGTCATGCCCAATGCTTTCAGCGTCTCGGTCAGGCCTTTATCGTACGAAAATTCAAACTTTGGAAGAAAAACCTTCTTGTTGTACCCGTGCATATTGCTTAGCCAGGACGACAAGTCTTCGGGTGTCAGTAACCTGGCTACGTCATCGGCCGAATAACCTGACTTTGGAAGAAAAATCAGCATGGCGTATTTTTCGCCGCCATACGGAAGTTCAATCAGCTCAAATTGAGATTGATCGGTGTATCTGAATGTTTCTTCAACCACCATGGTTGGAACGGACAGTTCCCGGCCGTCTTCCAGAAAGAATACCCGGTTTCGGGTTTCCTTTTTATCAAATTGATAAGTCCATATGCCTTTAAAATAAACGGCATTCAACAGGTACAACACATCATAAGGCGATACCTGGTCGAGGATGCTTTCGATTTTATTGTTGGTATTAAGTTTTACCCAATCGTTTACGGTTTTTAGCGTTGCCGCTGCATTCGAAAAGTCCAGGTCTTTTACTTCAGCCTGGTAATAAACCTTGTTGGTTTGCAGAAAGCTTGATTTGACAGAAAAGTTTCGGTTGTAAAAAACAGCATTGGCAATTTCAAGATTCACCCTGGAGTCGTGCGACGCCAGCGCATCAACCAGGTTCTGATAGGCTTTGTTAATTTCATCCGGGCTAAATCCGTTTTTGTGCAATAAAGCTTCCATTTGGGATTTTGTATCGCCGTCGGCTCCGTTATAAGCCATCGCTAATGCCAGGGAAACGCTCAGGGGCGAAATCATCAGGTTCGAATTACCGGATTCTTCATCAAGCAGTTGTTGAAAAAGTTCAAGACCAAATTGATTATCGGCATCAATGATTTGCGCGGATTTCAGGTCAAGCTGAATGTTGGTTGGCGGTTGATCGGATGGCTCGTCATCATGGCAGGAAATCGCCGAAAACAGCATCAAAAAGCTGAGTAAACTGCCAAAAATCTTTTTCATCGTAATGTTTTTTTTCTGTGTTTCTGTCGTGCGTTTAGCAGCAAAAATGCTGCCATGTTTTTTAATTCTCAGGCTACGGGATTCGATTTATCATGGCATTTCATCGGAATCCGGTTTTCGTGACTTTTTACAGATAGATGATCAACGAGATACATCGTTGCGTTGCCGGTTAATTTTTTTTAATGTTTACGCAACCATTACGCACAAGTTTGCATCTTCGCTTGAGAAAAGATGAAGAAGTTAAACCGGGAATTGCCTAAATAGGGTAATTTTACACTTAGCTAATTGATTTAACCTTGGAAGACCTCAGTCAACTCATAAAAGATTGTGCTGCTGGAAAACCGAAGGCGCAGGCCCGTTTATACCAGTTATTTGCACCAAAGATGTATGGGGTTTGTATGCGTTATTGTAAAGATCAGACTGAAGCTGAGGATAATTTGCAGGAAGGATTTATGAAGGTCTTTGAAAAAATTGGAACATTTCGGCACGAGGGTTCGTTCGAGGGCTGGATCAGGCGGATCATGGTGAATGTTTCGCTCGAGAAATACCGAAAGCAGCATTTGTTATATCCGGTGGAAGATATGGCTGTTTATGATACCCCGGATTTTAAAGATGAAATTATCTCGGAAATATCGGCCAACGACCTGATGAAGCTGATTCAGGAACTTCCCCCCCGGTACCGGATGGTTTTTAACCTGTTTATTTTTGAAGGGATGAATCATAAAGAAATCGCAGATGAGTTGAAAATATCGGAGGGAACATCGAAGTCGAATCTGGCCCGCGCCCGGATGATTCTGAAAAAAAAAGTTGTCATGAATTTTGAAAAACTGGAAAATAATTATTCTGCATGATGAACAACGATAACATATTGGATGAGCTAATCCGTTCAAAATTAGAACATTTTGAGCAGAGTCCGCCGGCATATGTTTGGGACCGGATCCATGAGAAGCAGAACGTGCAACGCAAAAAGCGGCTGTTTGTAATTATTCGGATCAGCGGAGTTGCGGCAGCTGTGTTGTTAGCCTTTGTACTTGGTTGGCAACTGCAACATAACCGGCAGGAGGAATTTCCAGGGACGCTTGTTGAACAAATAAGCGGTCAATCGCCAGATCAGGCGAAAGCCGGGGTCGCTGAAAGCCCGGGTGAGCTATCTAAGCCTTCGGCAGAACTACGTTCAGTGACTGAAACCCCGGAACAAAAACAAGCGGTGTTGTTGGGCCAGATAAACACAGAAAAAGAAAGTTCACCATTAACAGTGCAGACAGTGACTGAAACACGTGAGTCGTACCGGGCATTGGCTCCGCGCGATGCCCGGCTTGAATCCGGGAGCAGCCCGGAAGGGGCCGGATTGGCCGAAATAAAACGAGACAGAGGGGATGGTTCCGACCGCTTGTCGGCGTCCGATTTGGCTATGATTGAACTGAACCGGAAACAGCTGACTGCCCGAAACGAAGAGAAAGCGGCTAAGGCCTGGGATCTGGGGGCCATGATTTCGCCGGTTTATGCGATCAACCAAAGCTCCTATGATGCTGTTTATGCCAGCAATATGACGCATCCGGGATCGACTAAAGCCATGCAGTTGGGAGGGGGCGTTTCGGTTGGTTATTCAACCGGTAAACGGTGGAGCATCCAGAGTGGCTTGCACTATAATCAGTTGGGACAATCTTCGTCGAACAGCCCTTCGCGCGAAAGTATGAATTTTGTGTCTGATGCCCTGGATAAAAGCTATTTAAACACAGGTGTACAGGTTGAGAAAGGAATCATGCAGATTAACGCGTCAGCGGGAGTGGTTGAGCTGGATCATTTACCGGATGGCACCAGTTTGTCTGTTTCGCCCGAATCAAGCTTTTCTGGTCCCAGCCGGGAGGTGATGCTGACCAGCGCCAATTTCGACCAGCAATTTGAGTATGTGGAGATTCCGCTCCTGGTTCGTTACCTCGTGATCGACAAAATTATCGATGTTCAGTTTTTAGGCGGGCTGAATACCGGTTTCCTGATCGGCAACAATACCTATATGGAAGACGGAAGCGGGCAAAACCGTATTGGCAGTACAAAAGATATGAGCAGGATCAGCTATTCCACCAGTATTGGTTTGGGATTGGCTTACGGACTGACCGAGAAGCTTCAGTTACGGATTGAACCGCAGCTAAAATATTACCTGGGTTCCCTGTCCGATAATCCGTCGGTTAATTTTAAACCCTATACCATTGGGGTCCATACCGGCTTGAGTTACCGCTTTTAAAGAGCAAATCACCGTCAGATTAGAACAGATTCATCATCTGTTGGATATTGTTGATGAAGGTGTTTCTCCGGTATTTACCTATGCCCGGTTACCGTATAGCCCCGTTTCTCAATGGCTGTAATAATTTCTTTCTCGGTTATTTTCTCCGGGTCAAATGATACAACGGTTATCGAATCTTCATGGTTCGCTTCAACCAGGCTGATGCCTTTCAGTTCGCTGACACTTTTTTGGATCGACATTTCACAATGGTCGCAGGTCATTCCTTCCACATGAAAAACGATTTCAACCGGTTTTGTTGTACTGAGGGTTTCGGCTTCCTTAGCATTTTTTTGTCCGCAGGACAGGAGCAACACGACTGCAGATAACAGAAGAACTGTTTTCATGATCATTGGTTATTTTTTTATGACTTGTTCAAGAATTTTTTCACTTCCGGCACCGGCTTCGCTCATCACTGCTTTCGCTTCACTTCCCAGTAGTTTGGACATGAAATTGGCATTCATCCGTGCAATGTAAGTTTTGCCGTCGGCTTTTTCATAAATCGCGATACGGCAAGGCATCATCGACGAAATATGGCGGTTGGCGTCGTCGTCCAGAATCCGTACGGCAATATCGGGTTTGCAGACAGAAAAAACAGTTACCGGTTTCACGGTAAACCCGTTTTTCGACATAGTGGCCTGCAAATCATACTGGTGAGGCATACTCCAGTTGTTTTCCTTACTGGCCTGCTCAATTACTTCTTTTGTTTTTTCAAAGTCGAATTGACTTTCGCTCACGGTAAACATCATCTTCGGTGCCATCAGTAAAACGAAAGCCACACTGATGATCAGACCGGTAATTATTCCTGTTAGAAACATACGAGTACCTTTTTTCATGATTAAAACGATTAAATATCCAATCATATAGATATTTCAATGAAACATTCGAAGGCTACAAATGTTCACGAACGGAACAACAAGCTGTCGACAATCAGGGCGATCATCATGAAGAGGTAGAGGAAGTTCAGTTTGAAAAATGCCGGACGAACACGCAGGTTCTTTTTTACCAGGATCTCGATGCTTAAAGAAAATATCAGGTAAAAAATGTAAAAGATAAGAATGAACATGGCTACGTGTCCGATCATGATTTTTACGGCAATGATTAAAGCAGACGCCATGGTTGCCAGTACCCAGGTAAAACTCAACCGCTTAATCTGGTTCTCGGTAAAATGATCATGCAGGCTGGGATATCCGGCCAGCTTGTATTCTTTGCCAAACATGAGCAGAAGCAGCCAGAAGTGTGGAATTTGTCCGATAAAAAAGAAGGTGGCTACCCAAAAAATAACCGGGTCGGTAAGTGAGCCTCCGGCCGCCAGCCATCCGACGTAGGGGGGGAGAGCTCCAACCAGCGAGCCGGGTACCACGGCAAAGGCTGTAATTTTTTTTAAGGGGGTATAAAATACATTGTACGAAAGCAGAGTTATGAGGCTGATGATAAGTGCAATAACCGGTTGATGGATCAGTAAAATCAGGCTGCCCGACAACAAGTAACCCAGGGCAGTGAGAACTGCAAAAACCGGGCTGATCTTCCCCGATGGAATCGGACGCGTCCGGGTACGGGGCATCAGGGCATCCGTTTTGTACTCCTGCCAATGGTTGATGGCGCTTGAGCTGCACGAAATCAGAAATACGCCGAGGGCCAGCCAAAAACCGGATGGTCCGATTTTGCCGGTTTGCAAGGCGAAGCCGGTCAGCGCCGATAAAGCAACGGGCAACGAAATCCGCACTTTGCCCAATTCAAGAATAATTTTGACATATGAGCTAAAACTTAGTTTCGTCATTGCAATGTTTTCAGGTATTCAATGATTAATGCAACATCCTCTTCCGATAACTGCCCCTGGTACGATTGCATCAAACCCTTGTTAAAGCCGGCGGCAATGTCGGCTCCCGGATCGAAAACCGAGTGTTTGATGTATTCGTCATCAGCCACCACTTCCCGTTTTTCCCTGCCTGTTGTCACCGATCTGGTGCTTCCGTATAAACCTTTAAAGGAAGGACCAATCAGTTTCGACCCGTCGAGTGTATGACAGGCCAGACAGCCGATGTTGGTCATGATCCTTTTTCCGGCAGCTGAAGGCGAATCAACTGCTGCAACCTTGATAGTGGTATCAACATACCACTTTTCAAAGTCTTCTTCAGGCATCACTTTCACCCAATTGTACATGTACGAATGCTGTAAGCCGCAATATTCGGTGCAGAACAATTCGTAGGTACCTTCTTTTTGCGGGATAAACCACATGAATTTGTCTTTTCCCGGAACCACATCTTCTTTTACCCTGAAAGCCGGGATATAAACCGAATGTAATACATCCAGGGCGACCAGGTTTAGTTTTACCGGCTTGTCTTTCGGAACAAACAGGGTATCTGTCTTTTTCCCGTTTTCATATTCGAAGGTGAAGTTCCACATCCGGGCAATCACGTCAATCTCAAAACTGTCGTCGGGAGCTTTGGTCATGGGTTTCCAACCCGCCCAGCCATAATAAAACATAATCAGTACCAGGATGGTCGGGATGACCGTCCAGATGACTTCCAGCGTATTGCTTCCTTTGATTTGGGTTGCCTGCGGGTTCCGTTTCTTGTTGTAACGGTAAATAAACCAGATCATCGTGCCTGTTAAGCCAATCAGGAAAAGAAATGAAACGGCCAGGATAATTATAAATGCCCGGTCGACACCGGAAACAAAATTGGAAGCTTGTGTGGATGCTAATATATACATAGTCATTATCTGAATGAGTAGTCGAAAAAGGTGATGATGATTACAGCCAGAAAAAGCATAAATACAAATCCGACCATCAGGCGGATGTATGGTTTGTCATACTTCAGGTGCATAAAATAAGTGAGCACCAGGTATGATTTTACCGAAGCAAAAACCAGCGCTGCCGCAACGGTTAATTCTCCCAATTCAATTCCTGTGATCATAATCGACAGGAATGTAAAGGCTAACAAGGCCAGCAGGATGAAAAAATATGTCCGGTAGGAGACGATGTGATGTTTTTCGTTTTCCATACTTCAACCAGGTTTTAATGGATTAGATAAAATAAAGGGAACAGGAAAATCCAGATCAGGTCGACCAGGTGCCAGTAAAGACCTGCATTTTCGATCAGGGCCGACCGTTCGGCATGTACCGTCCCTTTCGACACTTTGGCCAGCGTAACGCCGATCAGGATCAGACCGATGATAATGTGCAGGGCGTGCAGGCCGGTCATCACGAAGTACAAGCCAAAGAACAGGATCTCGCCCTGGCTGAGGTTTTCCAGCATATGTTCCGATCCGGGGAAAATGCCATGCTCAAATTTGATTCCCCATTCAAAATACTTGTTGATTAAAAAAACCAGGCCGAGGATGAAGGTGATTTCCAGCAATAAAATGGTGGTTCCTTTCTGTCCTTTTTGAATGGCAGACGTCGACATGGCAATGGTCATACTGCTGATCAGCAGGATCACGGTGTTGATTGCCCCGATCGAGGTATTTAATTCTTCGGCTGCCAAATGAAAGGCGTCCTGGTTCATGAAGCGGTAAACGGAGTAAACGATGAATAATCCGCCGAAAAGTAGCAGTTCGGTAAAAATAAACAGCCACATCCCTATTTTTGAACCTTCGGCATCGTAATGTTCATCGTGATGGATAACTTGTGACATAGGTATTCGTTTTTTAGTATTCGTAAGGTCCGTCTTTTTCCCGGTAAACAGGGATGGTCTCAAAATTTTCTACCGGCGGGGGTGAAGGAACAGTCCATTCCAGCGTTTTTCCACCCCACGGGTTCTCAGGCGCCGGCGCTCCGTGTTTTGCCGACCGGAACAGGTTGATGATGATGATCACCAGACCAAAAGTCATTACCCATGAACCTAAAGTGGATAAAATATTAGCCGAGTGGAATTGTTCCAGGTAATCGTAATACCGGCGGGGCATCCCCAGGAAGCCGAGATAAAACATTGGTGAATACAGGGCCAGAAAACCGACAAAGAATGTGATCCAACCGGCATTGGCCCAGGATTTATCGTACATCCGTCCAAAAATTTTGGGGAACCAGTAATGAATAGCGCCGAAAAAGGAGAAGCCTACGCCGCCAAACACGATGAAGTGGAAATGGGCAACAACAAATGCCGTGTCGTGCAGGTAAACGTCGGTGGCCAAAGCGCCAAGAACCAGGCCGGACAGACCGCCGATCATGAATACAAAAATAAAGGAAGCTGCCCAGAAAAACGGTGTTTGTACGTTGATGGAGCCTTTATACATGGTGGAGATCCAGTTAAACACTTTGATCGCGCTTGGAATGGCAACCAGGAAGGTTAATAACGAAAAAGTATACTGGGCGGTCCCGCTCATGCCCGAAGTGAACATGTGGTGCCCCCACACGAAGTAGCCTACAAAAGCGATAGCCAAGGTAGAACCAACAATGGCTTTATACCCAAAAATATGTTTTTGTGCGAAGGTAGGAATGATCTCGGAAATTGCGCCCATGGCCGGTAAAATCATAATATACACGGCGGGGTGCGAGTAAATCCAGAATAAATGCTGGTACAGGATCGGGTCGCCACCCAATACCGGGTCAAAAATCCCGATCCCGAAGATTCGTTCCAGGGAAACCAATACCAGGGTGATGCCAATCACCGGCGTTGCCAGCAATTGTATCCAGGCAGTTCCGTAAAGTGTCCAGGGGAAAAGCGGCATCTTGGTCCAGGTCATTCCGGGCGCCCGCATTCGGTGGATGGTGACAATAAAATTCAGGCCCGTGAGGATGGATGAAAAGCCCAAGACAAAGGCGCCGAAAATGGCCGGCAACAGGTTCGACCCGGTTTTAAAACTGTAGGGCGCGTAAAAAGTCCAGCCCGTATCCGGCGATCCGTCTCCGAAAATCAGGGAGGAAATCACCAGGACGGCCCCGGCAATATACACGTACCACGAGAGAAGGTTCAACTTGGGAAAGGCTACGTCTTTGGCGCCGATCATGATCGGCAGTAAAAAATTGCCAAACACGGCCGGAAGCCCGGGAACAACAATCATAAAAATCATAATCACCCCGTGAACTGTGAATACGGCATTGTAATCTTTGGCTTCCATGATGGTCTTTCCCGGAGCGATCAGCTCCAGTTTCATGGCGAGCCCCAATGCCACACCAACCAGAAAAAGCGTCATCATGGAATACATGTACAGCAGGCCGATCCGTTTGTGGTCGGTCGACAAAATCCAACCCAGTATGCCTTTGTACTTCCCTTGGTAATCGAGATAACTTACATCATGGGGTATTTGAGAACTTGCTTGCATAAAAATAGTTAGTTTGTTATTTTCTTCTTGGGTTTTAAAATCAGGTACAGGAAAATAAGCGCTGCAAAAAACAGGATCAGCGTGCCGGATATTTTAGTGACATTCAACACGTAAGTCTGGCCAACCGGATCATACGAGTAACAATATTGCAGAAGCTTGTTGATTGTTGGGCCCGATTGCCCTTTGCCGGCTTCAACGATGGCCATTTTAAATTCGAAAGGTAAAAAATATAGTCCGTTGAGGTAGCGGGTAATCTTCCCGTCGGGGCTGATCACCATCACCGACGCCGCATGTTGAAAATCATTGCCGGTACGTTTATACCTAAAACCAACGGTTTGGGTCAGTTTCGCGATGCTGGCGCTGTCTGAAATGAAATATTTCCAGCCCCCCGCCAGTTCTTCTTTTTTATCGGTCAGGTTCAGGTAGTTGGTTTTTTTTCGCAAGGCCAAATCGAGGGTTTCAGTCGGATCGAAACTGATGGTGAGTACCTGGTAATCCACCCCGGCTTTCAGGTCCGATTTATTCATTACATCAGCCAAACCTTCCATCAGCGGGCTGCAAATTCCCGGGCAGCGGTAATACACCAGGTTTAGGATAGTGGGTCGGTCGATCAGGCTGGTCAGAGTTACTTTTTGGGAGTCTTCTCCAACGATATAAATGTCTTCAGGCAAATACTCATCCAGGTGTTCAATCACGCCAATCTCCGGATCCCTGCTGCGGTCATCAATCAGCGATGACTGTCCTGCTGCGCCTGAAAACAGGAAAAGCAAGATCGGTATGATTAAGAATTTGGGGTTTTGCCTTTGAATTTTAGTCATTTTGGGTTTTGATTTTATTCAAAATAAATTGACCCGTTTCAATTTCATGATAAGAAACCCTTAAGCACTGTTGAATGTTTAATGAAAATGAATAAAAACCGAAAATTTTCAGTTTTGATCAGATCACAATTACCGCTTCTTCATTGTAAGTCAATTTAGGCGAAACGAAGGACGGTTTGGCTAATGACAACAACTTTCCTCATGAATGACTTCCGTTTTTGGGGCTAACTTCTCACTTTTGGGGCTTACGTACGGAATGCCCAGCGAAAGGCCGCGCAGCACGAACAGAATTCCCAGTAAGACCACAAAATAGGGCACAAGTTTCCGCATTTTTGATCGCAATCCGGCGCTGATGGCGTTTCCGGTTAGCGAAACAGCCAGCAACATCGGGATGGTACCTAATCCGAACAAGGCCATAAACAAGGCGCCGTCAGTCACCTGGTTGGTGTTGATGGCCCCGGCGACAGCCACGTAAACCAATCCGCAGGGAAGCAGGCCGTTCAGTAAGCCGATCAGAAACAGCGACGACCAGTCGTGCTTCCTGAAAAGTTGTTGCAGGTTGCTGATCAGCCGGGCAGCATAACCCGTGAATAAGTTGCCGATGCTGATCTTCTGCCTGAAGAAATAGGGAAACAGAACGCTCAGGATCATGAGGATACCTAACAGGATCGAAGTCCATTGCTGAAATCCGGCCAGTTGAATCCCTCTTCCCAGTAAACCAAACAGGATGCCTAAAAGGGCATAGGTGAGGGTTCGTCCCAGGTTGTAAAGTAATCCGCCACTGATTTTCGACAGCCAGCTATGGCTTCTCAGGGGAAGCGCCACCGCAATGGGGCCGCACATGCCAATGCAATGAAAACTGCCAAGCAATCCCAATGTTAAAGGTGTAATTAAATCAGCCATCTTAATTGATTTTATTCTTTATGAAAATTTTGCTCGAAGTAATAAGCCTTTTCCCCGGCTGTCCAGTCCAGTTTCAGGGTATAGCGGCCTTTGGGTAATTGTTCCAGCGCCAGGTATTGCCTCAATGCTGTGTCGGGCTTCAGGTTGAAGCTGAGATCGTAAGCTTCGTTCACCGGGCTGTAGATGCGCAATTGGCCGGCAATCGTTTTTCCTTTAAATTCAGGGGGCAGTTGAAGTGTCAGCCGGTGGTTGCCGTAACTGAAGTCTGGTTTCACCATAAGTTGATTGGCATTCCTAATTCGTTCAATTTGTTCCTGGTAATTGACTGATTTTTGGTAATAATCTTTTTCTACCAGGTAATAATCCTGCCGGGTGGCCAGATACACCAAAAACAGCATGCCCGAAATCATCAGGATGATGGCGATGACAATTCCTGTACCCCAATTTATGTTAATCTTCATATGTTTGCTTTTTATCCAATGAGTTTGGTCCCACAAAGCCCGAACTGATTTTGTCGGTCAGCACACCTTCCTTGTATACTCCGATGATGATCCGGGTGTTGGAACTTTTCAGGATCGGTTTATTTAATATGATGAGCAGGTTTCGCGAAATCAATTCTCCCGGCTCGAGTACAAGCGGGTTGCCCAACACCCTGATTTCGCCTTCCGGTTCCAAAAGTTGCAAGTCGAGCGTGGACGAAGCGTTGGTTTTATTGATCATTTGCAGGTTGTACAAATTGCTGTATGCCTCCTGTCCGTGTTCCTGGAACAGAGTTCCCTGCATGCGGATAATGGTGGTTTCCACCTCGCTTCGGTCGATAAATGCAAAACCAGCTACGCCGAGTAAAACGAAAAGGACCACTGAGTAGGCCAGCGAACGGGCATTCATCAGTTTGCCGGTTCCTTCCCGGATTGAGCGTTCGGATGCGTAACGGATGAGGCCTGCGGGTTTGTTTACGGTGTACATCACGGCATTGCAGGCATCCATGCAGGCTGTGCAATGAATGCACTCCAGCTGGGTACCGTTTCGGATGTCTATACCGGTAGGGCAAACATCCACACAACGTTTACAATCAATGCAGTCGCCTTTTTCCTCGTGTCTTCCCCGTCCGCGAGGTTCACCGCGTTTGTAATCGTAAGCAACTACAATGGAGTTCTCATCGAGCATCACTCCCTGCAGCCGGCCGTAGGGGCACACCAGGGTGCAAACCTGTTCGCGAAACCAGGCGAAGATGAAATAGTGGGCTCCGGTAAATGCCAGAACAGCCAGAAAACTTCCCGTGTTGGGAAACGGCCAGCCTTGCAGAAGTAACCTCACTTCCCGGAAGCTGATGATGTAAGCTAAAAAGGTGAGCGTGCTGAAGAACGAGATCATCAGGAAAATACCGTGCTTCAGGATCCGTTTGAATGCCTTCACCGGGTTCATTTCCTGCCGGGCCAATTCGCGTTGTTTATTCCGGTTGCCGTCAATCAGGTATTCAACCGGACGGTATAAAAACTCCATGAAGATGGTTTGCGGGCAGGCCCATCCGCAGAAAACACGTCCGTAAATGACGGTAAAAAGGATAATGAAAACCAAAAAAGTAAGCAGGATCAATACGAGCAAGTGAGCGTCCTGCGGATAGAAGGTCTGGCCAAACAAGGTAAGATGCCTGTTGGCAAAGTCGAGCAGGACCAGCGGTTGCTTGTTCAGTGTCAGGTGAGGGGCGAGGTAGAAAAACAGTAGTAGCAGGTAAGCTACTACGCGGCGGTAGTTATAAAGTTTTCCCCTGGGCATTTGCGGAAATACCCAAACCCGCTTCCCGTCATTGCCTACCGTCGAAATACGGTCGCGAAAGGTGACTTTCCTGAATTCTTCGGGTTTTTCCATGTGCTCCATAGCCGTTGTTTTGTATTTGCGGTTTTTTTGCTATCCGGGATGCAAGTTATTCGATTGTTTCGGGAATGTATTTTTCACCTTCGGGCGCTTTCTGGTTTGGCGGATTGCTGCCCTGCAACGACCGGATATAGGTAATAACATGGTGAATTTGGTCCCGGGACAGCTGATCTTTATAGGGGATCATTCCTTTTTCGATCACCCCGTTCAGCACTACTTCTTTCATATTTTCATAACTTCCGCCATGAATCCAGTATTCATCCGTCATGTTGGGACCAACCAGTCCTTGTCCGAATTTTCCGTGGCAAACCGAGCAAATCCGGTCGAAGGTCAGTTTTCCGTCGGCCATGATTTCGGCTTCCGACTTTGGTTTGACTTCGGCTAACACGGCTGTTTTGCCGGCGGGTTGTCCTTTATCCTTGCGGGCGGCAGCCATTTCTTCGCGGTATTCTTTCTCCTGAATGATGCTTTCGTCTTTAAAAACAAAAACCAGCATCAGGTAGGAGAAGGCGAAAACGATGGTGGCGTAAAACAAATATTTGAACCAGGCAGGTATGCCGTTGTCGAGTTCCCGGATCCCGTCGTATTCGTGTCCCCCGATGAATTTTATTTTGGATAAATCGTCGTATTCTTCTGGTTTATTGGCGTTTTGCTGTTGATTTTTTTCTGTTCTCATAAGGCTGATTTTTTCAGTTCAACTTGTTTGCTCCTTGTTGTCATCCAAAGGTAAATGACTGAATCGTCGGGTCTTTTCTTTGTCCATCTTTACCGTGTGTATGGCTACCAGGATAAAGAAGATAAAGAAGATAAAAAAGCCAATAATCGCATATATGCCGACATGGTCAATGCTTCTGAGTGTTTCTCCGATCATGGCTTATTCGTTTTCGGGTTTAACCATAATGTCGGTGCCCAGCCGTTGGATGTAGGCGATCAGGGCGATGATTTCTTTTGTGCTTTCCGTTTCGATACCGGCTTCGTGCAGGTTTTTTGCAATCTGTTCGGCCTGTGCTTTCAGATCGTCGTTGGCCTGCATTTCATAATTGTCGGGGTAGGGGACGCCCAGCTTTTTCATCACCCTGATTTTGGCCGGGGTCGAGCTTAGGTCGATGTCCTTTTTGGCCAACCAGGGATATTTGGGCATGATGGACGCTTCGTTCATCTTTTGCGGGTCGATGAAATGGTTGTAATGCCAGGCATTGGGTTTGTATATCCGGCCGGTTTTTACCCCTTCACGCGCCAGGTCGGGGCCGGTACGTTTGGAACCAAACTGGAACGGACGATCGTAGATGAATTCGCCGGCCTTTGAATATTCGCCGTACCGTTCGGTTTCGGAGCGAAAAGGCCTGATCATTTGCGAGTGACAGGTGTAACAACCTTCCCGGATATAAATGTCGCGCCCTTGCAGCTCGAGCGGCGTATAGGGCTGTACCGTCGGGATGATCGGCACATTGGACTTGATCAGGTACGAAGGCACAATTTCAAAAATACTGCCGATCAGGATGGCGATGGTTGCAAAGATCAGGAAACGAATCGGCTTGCGTTCCAGAAATCCATGCCAGCTTTCGTTGGCTGTTTTTGGCCTTTCCGGGTTGACCAGCGCCGGGGCCTGTGCTTCTTCTTCGGCCAGGAACTTACCTGATTGCGCCGTTTTTACCAGGTTGAAAACCAACAGCAGGAAGCCGCTCAGGTACAGGATGCCTCCAAATGCACGGATAGCGTACATGGGGACCAGCTGCGTGACGGTTTCGAGAAAGTTGGGGTACATCAGGTATCCCTCGGGGGTGAACTGTTTCCACATCAGGGCCTGGGTGATTCCGCCGATATACAACGGGACGGCATAAAAGATAATAGCCAGGGTTGCCAGCCAGAAATGCACGTTGGCCAGTTTCACTGAGTATAGTTTGGTGTTGAAAAGCCGGGGAAACAACCAGTACAGCATGCCGAAGGTGAGCAGTCCGTTCCAGCCCAGGGCGCCGATATGTACGTGCCCGATGGTCCAGTCGGTGAAATGGCTGATGGCATTCACCGATTTGAGCGACAGCAGCGGCCCTTCGAATGTGGCCATACCGTAGGCTGTAAGCCCCACTACGAACATTTTCAGGATCGGGTCTCTGCGAACTTTATCCCAGGCGCCTCTCAAGGTAAGCAAGCCGTTAATCATGCCTCCCCAACTGGGGGCGATCAGCATCACCGAGAAGGTGGTCCCGAGCGCCTGCAGCCAGTCTGGTAGCGAGCTGTACAACAAATGGTGCGGACCGGCCCAAATGTAAATGAAAATGAGCGACCAGAAATGGATAATCGATAATTTATAGGAATAAACCGGGCGGTTGGTGGCTTTCGGCACAAAATAATACATCAGCCCCAGGAAGGGGGTGGTCAGGAAAAAGGCCACGGCATTGTGTCCGTACCACCACTGCACCAGGGCGTCCTGAATTCCTGCATAAACCGGGTAACTTTTAAAGGCGCTGACCGGAATTTCAATTGAATTGACTACATGCAGCACGGCAACGGTTGCCCAGGTAGCAATGTAAAACCAAATGGCTACATAAATGTGACTTGTCCGGCGTTGCAACAAGGTGCCAAACATGTTGATGCCAAAAACAACCCAAACCAGGGTGATGGCAATGTCGATGGGCCATTCCAATTCGGCATATTCTTTTCCGGTGGTGAAGCCGGCCAGCAAGGTAACGGCCGCGGCTACAATAATCAGTTGCCATCCCCAAAAATGGATTTTCCCCAGTAAATCGCTGTACATCCGGGTTTTAAGCAGGCGTTGCATGGAGTAATACACGGCCGTGAAGATGGCATTTCCCACGAAGGCGAAAATGGCGGCGTTCGTGTGAACCGGCCGGGTCCGTCCAAAGGTGGTAAACTCCAGGCTGAAATTCATTTCAGGGATAAAAATCTGAAGGGCAACAATGACTCCCATCAACAGGCCAACCACCCCCCATACAATGGTTGCGATGGCAAAATTGCGGGTAATTTTGTTGTCGTAACTAAATTTTTCCAATTCCATATCAGTTGATTTATTTTATATCATCGGTTTTTTTGATTGTTTTTTGTTGTGCTTCCCCCGGGGAGGGACCCTCCTCACTTGTTGGCATATCGTCGAAAAGCATACGCACGGAAGGCGTATACGAATCATCAAACTGCCCCGAACGCACAGCCCAGATAAAGGCTGCAAGAAAGGCGGCTGCCACCAGGATACCAATAATCACCAGGAAGTATAAAACAGACATAAGGCGTTTTCCGTTTAGGGTTCAGTTTAAAGGATTCTTACAGATTGTTTTGGAAATTATCCATAAAACAAGCTAATGTCCAAATAACAAGCTTCGTTAAACATTGTTTTTTCATCACAATTCTTTTTTTTCACAAAAAACAAACAATCAGTTTACAGTCCGGCCCGCTTGGCGGTAAATCTCACTGCGAATGTGGCGAATGCAACCACCGAGACCGAACTGAGCGGCATCAGGATGGCAGCGACGACAGGCGATAAATTTCCCTGTACCGCAAACGAAATCCCGATGAGGTTATACAGAAAGGAAATCAGGAAGCTCAGCTTCACAATTTTCATGCTGGTACGGGTAAACCGGATGAACTTATTGAGTCCGGCAAACTTACCGGCTTGTAAAATGGCATCGCATGCCGGCGTGAAATGATAGATGTTATCGGCAATCACCAGCCCGACTTTGCTTTCGTTCAGCGCACCGGCATCATTCAGCCCGTCGCCGATCATCAGCACGTTTTTCCCGTTGGTCTGCAAATTCCGGACGTAGTTGAGCTTATCTGTTGGCGATTGGTTGAAGTTCAGACGGGCATGATCTTTAAAAAGCGGCAGCAGATTATCGCGTTCCGACTCATTGTCGCCGCTGATCAGATGCAGCTCTGCCTGTTTCCTTAATTGCTCAATGGTTTCGGATAAACCTTCCCGGTATTTGTTCTCAAATTGGAAATAGCCCGGCACCCGGTTGTTAATATAAATCCAAACCTGTGTTTTTAACTCTTCCCCGTCGGCTGTCTCGCCTGTCACAAAATACCGGGAACCGATGTTGACCTTTTCGCCCCGGATGGTTCCGCTGATGCCCAGGGAAGGCAGTTCGGTATAATTTTTCACTTCGAAAAGTTCACCTTCGGGAAGGTGCCTGTAGATGGCTTTACTCAGCGGATGTGTGGAATGGTAAGCCAGGGAGCGGATCATCAGTTGTTGTTCGTGGGTTAAGCTTTCGCCGGCAAACTGAACCTTCGCCTCCTGGGAATGGGTGATGGTTCCGGTTTTGTCGAAAACCACCGTATCGGTGTGGTAAAGTTTTTCAATGACGTCGGCATTTTTCAGGTAAAACCCTTTCCTTCCGAAATAGCGCATCGTGCTCCCGAAGGTAAACGGAACCGTGAGGGCCAATGCGCAGGGGCAGGCAATAATCAGCACCGATGTAAAGGCGAATACCGCTTTGCCATGGTCGGTCGGAAACCAATAGATGGCTGCTGCCAGGGCGATGGAAATTACGATCAGGGTAAAGTACTGGCTGACCCGGTTGATGATGTCGGTCATCGAAGTTTTACGGGTATTCCCGTCCTGTTCGCTTTGGTTCCAGAGTTGGGTGAGGTAGCTTTGTTCCACTTCTTTTTGTACCAGAAGCTCGATGCCGCTGCCGGTTTGCCTGCCGCCGGCAAAGACAAATTCTCCTTCATTTTTCGACACCGGGATCGACTCGCCGGTAACAAAGCTGTAGTCGATGCTTCCTTTTCCCTTGAAAATAACCGAGTCGGCCGGGATCAGTTCCTGGTTGCGCACCAGGATCCGGTCGCCTGCCCGGAGTTCTTCCAGCGGGATGGTTTCGCGTCCTGCATCGGTGAGTTTGGTCACGGCTACGGGAAAATAAGTTTTGTAATCGCGTTCGAAGGTTAAGGCTTCATAGGTAATTCCCTGGTACCACTTCCCGGTGAGCATAAAAAACACCAGGCCGGTGAGCGAATCGAAATAACCGATCCCGCTTTGCGTGACCACCTCGTAGGTACTTTGAATAAACAACATCAGCAGGCCGAGGGCGATGGGCGTATCAATGCTGATGACTTTATTCTTCAGGCCTTTCCAGGCTGTCAGGAAATAGTCGCTGGCACAGTAAAATAAAACAGGCAGGCTTAAAGCAAAGCTGAGCCATCCAAAAAACAGTTGAAAATGACTTTCCAGCTGTTCTTTGCCGGGTAGATATTGCGGGAAATGATACAGCATGGTATTGAGGAAGCTGAACCCGGCAATGCCGATCTTTGTTAGCAGGATGCGGCTGGTCCGGGCAGGTCGCGATTGCTCCCGGTCTTTTCGGCTGATTTCAGGAACGTAATGGATGGAAACCAGCAATTCGACCAGTTTCCGCAGGGAAATCGCGTCTTCTTTATAGGTGATGCTCACTTCTTTCTTCGGAAAGTTGACCGACGATTGCATGACCCCTTTGTGGAGGGTATGCAGGTTTTCGAGCAGCCAAATGCAGGAAGCACAGTGAATCCCCGGGATAAAAAAGCGGACTTTTGCGATGCCCGAATCCCTAAAGTCGAGCAGTTGCCGGCCGATTTCAGGCAGGTCGAGAAAAGCGTATTTGTCGTCGGTAACATGTTCCGTAGTGTCCAGCTTAATGCCCGGTAACTGCGCGATTTCGTAGTATTTGCCCAGTTTATTGGTATTTAACAGCTGATAGACCGTTTGGCAACCGGTACAGCAAAAGGCCTTATCGTCCCAGGTCACCGGGTGTTTGCCGCAGTCGTCGCCGCAATGGATACAAACGGTTTGAGTAGGGTTGGTTGTTTCGGGCATGATTTTTTTTTTCACCTTTAACAGTTGATCATTTCAAAGGTTGTGAAAAATGATGAAGAATCCGGTTTATTTTCCGCTTCGTTTTGTCTATCTTACAGTCATCCTAAAATTGAAAGATATTCAACAATATGTTGCCAGGATTGTTTTTCTTCTCATTAATCATGATCTATAAACGACAGATATGAAACAAAATATTTTCCGGCGGGTCGGGCATTTTTATCTGGACGGGTTCAGGAATATGAGCGGTTGGGGGAAGCAGGTGTGGCTGGTGATCCTGATCAAGCTGTTCATTATGTTTGTGATCCTGAAGTTGTTTTTCTTTCCTAATTTCCTGAAAACCAATTTTGATACCGACGAACAGCGCAGCGAGCACGTATTGGACAACTTGACAAATACAAAATAAAAAACACATGTTAGAAGCAATCGACTTATCCTTAGTTAACTGGTCGAGGGCGCAGTTTGCCCTTACCGCCATGTATCACTGGGTTTTTGTGCCGCTTACCCTGGGCATTACCGTCATCATTGCGATGATGGAAACCCTGTATGTAAAAACAGGAGACCCGGAATGGAAAAAGATTACCAAGTTCTGGATGACCCTCTTCGGCATTAATTTCGCGATCGGGGTGGCTACCGGAATTATCCTCGAATTTGAGTTTGGCACCAACTGGTCGAATTATTCCTGGTTTGTGGGCGATATTTTTGGTGCGCCGCTGGCCATCGAGGGTATTTTGGCCTTTTTTATGGAATCGACCTTTATTGCCATCATGTTTTTTGGATGGAACAAGGTAAGCAAAAAGGTGCATTTGGCAGCGACCTGGCTCACGGCCATTGGCGCCAACCTGTCGGCCCTTTGGATCCTGGTGGCCAATGCCTGGATGCAAAGCCCGGTTGGCATGCAGTTTAACCCCGAAACAGCCCGAAACGAAATGGTTAATTTCTGGGAGGTCTTGTTTTCGCCCGTGGCTGTCGACAAGTTTTTGCATACTACGTCCTCCGGTTTTGTACTGGCGGCTATTTTCGTGATTGGCATCTCGGCCTGGTTTTTACTTAAAAAGCGCGAACTGGTGTTTGCCCGGAAGAGTATTGCCATTGCCGCGGTATTTGGTTTGGTGTCGTCGGTTTACCTGGCTTTTACCGGCGACAGTTCGGCCAGGCATATTGCTCAAAACCAACCGATGAAGTTTGCCGCTTTCGAGGGCCTCTACAACGGGAGCGAGGGGGCCGGGCTCATTGCCCTCGGTTTTATGTCGACCACCGATACCGACCCTTCCAACGAAAACCTGATGGACTTCAACTTTAAGGTGGAGATACCGAATATCCTTTCGTATATGGCCTACATGGACTGGAATGCTTTTGTTCCGGGGGTGAACGACCTGATTGACGGAAATGAAAAGCAAGGGATCATGCCGGCCGGAGAAAAAATAGAGCGCGGTAAAACGGCCATCCTTAAGCTAAAGGAATTTAAAGAAGCCAAAAAAGCCGGCGACGAAGAGCAGGCCCAACGGCTGAAGGCCGAATTTATGGACGAGGATTTTCAGGAAAACTATTTTAAATACTTTGGTTACGGTTACATTACCGACCCCAACATGCTGATCCCCAATGTGGCGCTTTCGTTCTACAGTTTCCACATCATGGTGGGGCTGGGGTTTTATTTTATCCTTTTCTTCGCCTTATCGTTGCTTTATGTGGTGAAGGGCACTTTAGACCGGCGGCGAGGCTTTTTACGCCTGGCCATCTGGACGATCCCGCTGGCTTACATTGCCTCGCAGGCCGGCTGGATTGTGGCCGAAGCGGGCCGTCAGCCCTGGGTGATTCAGGACCTGATGCCCACCGTGGCAGCCGTTACCCAAATCAGCGTCAGCGCCGTGCAGGTGACCTTCTGGTTGTTTGCCGCCATCTTTACCATTTTGCTGATCGCTGAAATTAAGATCATGCTTCGTCAAATTAAAATCGGACCAAAAATCACTGAAGGAGGAACAAATAATGTTTGAAAATTTATCACATCTGGCATTACAACAATACTGGTGGATCATCGTGTCGTTGCTGGGGGCCCTGTTTGTTTTCCTGACCTTTGTACAGGGAGGGCAAACACTGATTTACACCATCGGAAAAAATGAAAACGAACGGACGCTTTTAGTGAATACGCTGGGGCGGAAATGGGAATTTACCTTTACCACCCTGGTGACATTCGGAGGTGCTTTTTTTGCCTCCTTCCCCCTGTTTTACGCCACTTCGTTCGGGGGCGCTTACTGGGTTTGGATGGCCATCCTGTTTTTCTTTGTCATCCAGGCGGTTTCGTACGAGTACCGCAAAAAGCCCGACAACCTGCTGGGCGCCAAAACCTATGAAATCTTCCTGATCCTGAACGGCGCTTTCGGGACCATCCTGGTTGGAACAGCTGTGGGTACTTTTTTCAACGGCGCCATGTTCAGCCTCAACGACATGAACAATGTGCTCTGGCAAACTCCTTACCGCGGGCTCGAAGCGGTGCTCACCTTCCACAACGTAGCCCTGGGCCTGTCGGTTTTTTTCCTGGCGCGGGTGTTGGGCGCCCTTTATTTCATCAACTCGGTAGATGATGATCAGATTTATGCGCGGGCTAAAAAGCAGGTGCTTTACAATGGACTCCCGTTTTTGGTCTTTTTCCTGTATTTCCTGATCTGGTTGTTGTTAAAGGAGGGGTATGCCTACCATGCGGCTACCGGCGAGGTGTTTACGGAGAAATTCAAGTACCTGCACAACCTGTTGCAAATGCCGCTGGTTGCCCTTATCCTGCTGGTTGGCGTAGCGGGTGTTTTGTGGGGAATGGTTGATGCCGTTTTCAAAAACGGTTCAAAAGGTATCTGGTTTGCAGGCGGCGGTACAGTGCTGGCGGTTTGGATGTTGTTCCTGATGGCCGGCTTCAATCAAACGGCTTTTTACCCTTCGCTGTACGATCTGCAATCGTCGCTGACCATCGAAACGGCCTCGTCGAGCCATTTTACCCTGACAGTGATGAGTTACGTTTCGCTTTTTGTGCCCTTCGTGGCAGCCTACATCTGGTGGTTCTGGCGGGCCATGAACAGCAAGAAGATTGATGCGAAAGAAATCAGCGAAGAATCACATTCCTATTAACATTAAACCACTTAGCATATGTACTGGAGTTCCATTTTACTTTTTCTGACCTGGCCGGCCCTGATCGTCTTATCCTGGTTCCTCGTGAAACTGGTGATCAGAAAATACAACCAGGTATTTGAAAAGATTGAAGAATAAGTATTCGTTTTTTTACTGAATCCATAAAGGCTGCCGGAAAAACATACTACCATCTAACAGAGTCACCCCGAACTTGTTTCGGGGTCTGTATCGTAAAGATAAGTCATCCCGAAACAAGTTCGGGATGACTTATCGGATCGTTTTTCCGGCAGCCTTTTTATTAACAATTTCACTGTTTTTGTACGATTTGGTTTTAAGCCGAATGTATCAAAACCGGTGATGAACAAATGTTTTTTACCAACGAACGAAACCCCTGTTGTGGTGAATTAAAAATCAAGTATTGGTTAATAAATTGTCGGATATTTAACAACATCTTCTTTTATAATCGTTTTTTGTTTATTTGATCTGCGAAACAATAAGCTTGTTTTGTTGAAACAGGTTTTCAAATCCCATCGGATGGTTTTCTTTCCGGTTTCTTGATGCTCTGCCGGGTAGGACGGGGCATCCGGGATGAATGTTTAACAGGAATGCATGTGTAAGGTGATGGTGTTGCTGCCGGTCGGTACGGTGGCGGCTTTTTACCGGATTCACGGGGGCCAGGGCCCTGTTTTATGTATACATGTTCCAACAATCTAAATTAAACTGAAATGGCAATAGATTATAAAGTAATTGAAAAAGGCCAACCCGGCGTTGTTGGGGGTGGCGAAAAAAAGTTCTATGCCCAGATTGTTTACGGTAAAGAAGTTACGGTTGACGAACTGGTAAAAGAAATCGAAAAGTTTAGTGCGCTGTCGGAAGCCGACATTCGCGGAGTGATCGTTGCCCTGGAGAACGTCATCCAGGACAAACTGGCCCAAAGCCGGATTATACGTCTCGAAAAACTGGGGAGTCTTTACCCGGCCATTAGCAGTAAAGGCGAAGAGAAGGAAAAAGATGTAGATGCCGAAACAATTAGAAAAGCAAGTGTGAACTACCGTCCCGGTAAGCGCATTCTCGAAACCCTGAAAGCAGCAGGTTTTAGCAAAGTGAAAGAAAAATAAAACCTGCTGTGGTTCTCAAAAAAACCACACGTGGTTTTGATTCGAATCACACGTGGTTTCGCTCAAAACCTAACGTGGTTTTTCCTAAAATCTAACGTGTTTTTTTGAGGTCCTGGGTTCCCCGTGAATTTTATAGTCAAGAGTAATCTGTTTGGAATTAATAAATCTGTATAATAAGCTATCTGTCAGGCTAATTATGACAAGATAATCCTGAAAGGATTAAACATGAATAACCACGGGTTACACCCGTGGTTAACAGCGATGCACGAAACAGAACCCCGAAGGGCGTTCAATAAAAGATCCTTTTTTTTTTAACGATTAACTCGTGATTCGTATTATTCATAAAAACCAATTGTTTTTAAAAGATGCTCCGAATGGTTATAAATATCATTCAGATTTGTAAGGTCGTATTTAGTTCCTTTTTTTGCTTCATCAAAAAGTTCAATTCGTTTTTTTGAACCATTGAAATATAATCTGCAAATAGGTTTGCGGTTATTATCGTCCAACAATACTCCGAAGTAAGTTTGTGTATCTCTATGGATAATCCTGGTTCCATCCACTTTTTGACGTAAAATAGCCCTGATGATATAAAAGCCTTCCAATTCTTCTTCAGTTGTCTCGATATTTCTCTTGAGTTCGTCATTGTCATCATTATCCTCTACTGCTTCAGAGGCTATTTTGTCGCTCTCATTTTCTTTTTCCAATGCTGACTTTAATCGGTTACTGACCCGGTCGCTTAGCCATTGTGCCAATGACTTCTTTACGATCGATTTAAATTGTTCAATAACATTAGCTGTTGCCCTGCCTTGATAAACTTGGGTGAGAAAGAACCGGATAAATGGCTCTGAAGGATCTTCGATTTCGTTATTCAGAATATTCTTTATCTCATTCGAATATTTTAATTCACTTGCTGTTCCAACGATCTTGTCAATGTCGAAATAAGCTTTGTGGAACTTTTTTAATTCTACAACCTGTTGTTCTTTAATATTGAGCAGGTCAATTTCAAAGAATGGTTTGCTGTCGAGTTTATTGTGGTCTTCAAGATCGGTATAGAATTTAAAAATCTGCCCATTTGTTAAAATGGCGAATTTTGCATCACAGGCATGAAAATACCTGATTAATTGCGTATCGTGATTAACTAAAGAGTCATTAACACCTTTACATTCAATAAGAATAGTTACTTTGTTGTTAAGTAGAATCGCATAGTCAACCTTTTCTCCTTTTTTTGTGCCAACATCAGCAGTAAACTCAGGAACAACTTCCATCGGGTTAAATACATCGTATCCTAATGCTTGAATAAATGGCATAATCAGAGCATTCTTTGTCGCTTCTTCGGTTAATAGTTGCGGTTTAAGTTTTTCAACGCGGTCAGCTAAATGAGCAATTTGATCACTAAAGTCCATAGTCGTTTTTATTTTAGTTTATTATTTAAGAGACTGTTTTGATTTTAAATTTAAAAAATATTATAGCGCAATTAACACCAAGGTGTTTATAATTAAAAAATTGGTTATCAGCTAACTATATCAGGTTAGATTTTCTTTGCACTAAAATAACGACAAATTAGTGTACGATGAAAATTTACCCAAGTGATTTAACCGATAACCAGTGGCAAGTTATAAAAGATTTGTTTGAACAAGAGCGAAAAAGAAAACATAGTTTACGATCAATTGTGAATGCAATTTTGTACATAACCAAATCCGGTTGCCAATGGCGGATGCTCCCCAACGACTTTGCGCCATGGCAGACAGTTTATTATTACTTCAGAAAGTGGAAGTTAAACGGGCTTTTGGAGGAATTGCATGATTATCTTGTCGAAAAGGTCAGGGTGCAAAAAGGCAGAAACCCTGTTCCATCTGTTGGCATAATTGACAGTCAATCCGTTAAAACAGTCAATGTTTGTCAAGACGAGATTGGGTATGATGGCGGCAAAAAGATTAAGGGCAGAAAAAGGCACATTGTTGTTGATACCCTTGGCTTACTACTGGCCATTGTAGTCCATTCAGCAACGCCACATGACAGCAAGGCCGCAGAACTTGTATTTAAAATCCTTAAAAATAAATACATAAAAGGGATCGTAAAAATATTTGCCGATGGCGGTTATCGGGGGGAATTAATAGAGACAGCCAGGATAAAATTTGGTTGGGCCCTCGAAATTGTCAAAAGAAATGAAGCCCACAAATTCAAAATCCTGCCTAAAAGATGGATTGTTGAAAGAACATTTGCCTGGATTTCATTTCAACGACGGACCTCGAAAGACTATGAAAGGTTGACCGAAACAAGTGCAGCCTTTGTCCAATTATCAATGATAAGATTGATGCTTAACAAATTTTGACAATGATTTCAAAACAGTCTCTAATAGTTTATCAATTTTCTCTTCCAATGAATTAATCTTTCGTTCCAATTCGTCATTGTTATCGCTAACCATCGCATCTACGAAAATAGAGTTCACCAAAGATAGTCCTAAGATTCCTCCGGCGATAAGAATGGTTATGAAGTATATTTTTGAAAAGAATGCAATGGTACTTGTTGTATTCTGCGCAATATAATCGGGTATTTCGTACCACCCTTCGATCGTAAATATTCGGAATATGGTATAAAATGAAGTGACCGGAGAGCTAAAATAATTTGGGGCGATGTTTTTGAAAATGAAACAAGATAAAACGGAAATTATAAAGATGAATACGAAGAATCCCAAAAGTACAATTATCGAAGCCTTCATTGCCCTTTGAATTCCCGCTATCAAATTCTCTATGTTAGGAAAGAATCTGATAAACCGGAAGAATTTGAAGATTCTGGTTATCCTTAGTATCAATAAATAGTCGAGCTGATTTCCGGATGATCCATACAACCAAAAGAATAATGATGGAATTGCCAGTATAGTGAGGATGCCATCAAATATGTTCCAGCTTGATTTTAGATATCCACCCAACCCATGAAAATGAATTTTTGTAATCATTTCCATGACAAATATGCTTCCCCCCATCCTTAGGACAGGATAAATATAAAACTAAGTTTGATGATAATGATGATGCAATGGTGTTAACAACCGGAAATAACTCGCAGAGAAGCGGAGAGTTATTCTGGTTATTAACACCTTTTCTTTTTTGGCTACTTTTTTCTTTTGTCAACATCTCTGGTTTTTGTTTATAACTCATCAGGCTGCCTGGAAAATCTCTGCTGGAACCTGGTAAGCCAACGAACTATGCCGTCTTTGTTGATTGTAATAATGAAAGTATCGTTTCAGCCCCATATAGAGTTCGGGCCCCGTTTCATAGGCATTCAGATAAATATCTTCGTATTTCAGGCTGCGCCACAGTCTTTCAATAAAGATATTGTCCGTGGCACGGCCCCGTCCATCCATGCTGATGGTGATATTTTCACCTGTCAGAAAACCGGTGTACAACTCGCTGGTAAACTGGCTGCCCTGGTCTGAGTTGATTATTTCGGGCTTGCCATGTTGGCTGATAGCCTCTTTGACCGTCTCCAGTACCCATTCGGATTCCATCGTGTTGGACAGGGACCATCCAACCACAAAACGGCTAAAAAGGTCAATAATGGCCACCAGGTACAAATAGCCATGCCTGACCGGAACATACGTGATATCGATCCCCCAAACCTGGTTGGGCCGCTCAATGACAAGGCTGCGCAGCAAATAGGGATACTTCTTATGCTCTTTACATCCTTTTGAGGTATGCGGGCCCGGAACGATTGCCGACAAATCCATCAACCGGTATAACCTGGCTATCCGCTTATGATTGACCTGAAACCCCATATCCCGGACCAACCATTGGGTCATCGACGGAACTCCCATATAGGGATGTTTCAGGTAATGCTGATCGATCAGTTTCATCAATTCAAGGTTGAAGGCATCTTCTTGCTTTTCCTGTAAATTATAATAGTACCCGGAACGATGAATGCCCAGCAGTTCACACTGCCGCTTGATACTGAGCTTGTGGCGGGCCTTGTCAACAATCTTGCGCCGCTCTGCGGGACTGGCTTTCATGACAAGGCTTTCTTTAAAAAATCAATCTCTACCTTTTGCTGGCCAATCACCTCGTACAGCTTCTGCTTTTCCTTGTCTTCCGATTTGTCACCCTTGGTTGATCCTTCCGAAAAAACAACTGAGGATTTATTTAAAAACTCCCGCTTCCAGTTGGTGATCTGGTTGGGATGAAGATCATAACGCTTGGCCAGTTCCGCGATGCTTTCCCTTTCTTTCACGGCTTCGACGGCCACCTTGGCTTTAAATTCTGCTGTAAATTTCCTTCTGCTTTTCATAGACAACAATTTTAATAATTTCAAATTAATTCTGTTGTCCTAAATTTGGGGGTAATTATAAAATATTAATGTTCACTAGTGTCCCATTAAAATCGGGACGTATTAATAATTAAACAAATTTGGCTCATTAAGGCTAAAACGTTCTTTGTCATTTTGAAATTTAGTTCTATCAAATAGGTCTCGAAGATTAGTTTTATCTGTTAAAGATATGCTCAATCTGCAAGACCTCATATGTGCTTCTATCAAGTTGCATGTCCTTTTGGACGATTGCCACCAAGCAGTAAGTGCACATGGCAGCGTAGATTTGAATCCGAACAGCATTTTCAGTAGTACCCCAAAACTTTTTGATTTTCAGATGTTGCTTTAACCATTTGAAGAACAGCTCGACTTGCCAGCGGTTCTTGTAAAGTTCAGCAACCTGCAATGCAGAAATGTGCATTGCATTGGTCAAGAATACAAGCTCACGCTTTTGTTCTTCATCCCAATATCTGACCAATCTAAGATGCTCTGGATAGTATTGCTTAGGATAAAACCCAGTCAATTCAATTGTTACATCTGAAAGCACGTTCTTGGGCAATCTTCGTTTCCATTTGATCATCTTGCATTGTAGATTCTTTTTGGCTCTTAAAACATAGAAAGCTCCTATTTGATGAATCTTATACAACATCTTGAAGTGATTATATGCACGGTCAAATATGTAATATGAGCCTGATTCATAAGGGATCTCTTTCATGGCAGTAGAGTCGTGAACAGATGCTTCAGTGATATGGAAAAATGCAGGTATCTGTGTCTCCACATCGTATAATGCATGTACTTTGATTCCACCTTTTTTCTTACGGAACTTCGCCCACCAGAATACCGAAAGGCATAAGTCAATTGTCGTTGAATCAAAAGCATAGACATTGCCTTCAAGCTTGAAGATGTCAGCAACGCGTTTCTGCCTGGCTTCGTTTACCAGATAGTAAGCATACTCTTCAAAGATGTGATAGTCCCTGTCTTGATTGGCTCTGGCCAGTGATGATTTTGAAATGTTCTTGCCCAATCCCAAATGATAAGATTTGGAGTGATGAGCATCAAGTGCGACGATCAAATCTCTAAGACTTTCACGATTTGACAATTGCCCGAACATCAGAGATAGCAATTGATTCCAACAAGTGAAATGCTTCACGTATTTGTCGCCATTGTATTTGGCAACAATACGATTGAATTTGCTTCGATTCAGAAACGAGACCAGTTGAGCGAAAACGTATTTGTCTTGATACATATGCAATCAGAATAATCTGATGCAAAACTAAAAATTCAAGTCCGTTCGCTCGAAAAATGGATACAACTAACTAAATTTCAAATACATCAAAGAACTTTTTTAGTTTTTAATGGGACGGTAATGATTAATGTTATAATGTTGTCTGTGTTAGATAGTATTAAATTAATTCTGGATGGTAATTCAAAGCCTTGAATAAAGATGACGATTGAGTTTGCAATAATAATCCATAGAATAAAAGTGTCGTCTAATAGCAATCTTTTCAACTTATTCATAGGACGTTAGTTTGTGAATGTTGGATTTGTATAAATTTTGACTCATAAAATTAACTAAAAGCAACAATAAAATAAAGAATGTTATTGGACAATAGATTATTTATAATCGTTCTAATAATAATATATGTGGTTTCCTTGAGTTTCTCCGTCGGTGCTAATTCAAAGCTCCAGGTAAAATATGGATAATTTAAAAGCGAGCCGTTATCTTTAAGGAGCTGAAATAAATTATTCAAAAATAGCTTACTGTGAGATAGTTCCAGTAAGTATTGGAGTATTGTTAGATATAATTGGCAAATCATTTTGTGAATCTCCGTTTAGCGCCAATTCGTACTATGATACCGTGAACATCAATATTTTTATAAAGAAGAAATGATAATGGGACGCAAACCTAACCGGGAACAGGGATTCAATTATTCGTCGGCCGGGATTTATTTTCTGACCGTTTGCTGCAAAAACCGCATCCATTGGTTGGGACAAATAAACGATCGTGTGATGGAACGAAACCCGTACGGCGTTATCGTGCAGCAACAAATAAAATAGTTACCGAAAATAAAATCGATATCCGAATTGATGGGACATTTAAAACCAAATCGTCCAAACAAATCCATTTGGCCGGAAATGCCGTGTTCGAATGGCAACGGTTGTTTCACGGCTACATAATCCGGTCGTCCGAATCGTACGAACGGATTGATGCCTACATTACCCAAAATCCCGGCAAATGGGACGATGACCAATTTAATAAACCCGAAAAACAAAAGTTCTGGTTCGTATCGGCTGTTCTTTTAACTTCTTTAAATTTGCTTGTTTTTCCATAGCTTTACGATATATTAACCAACCCGCCGTTATGATTCTGAAAGTTGCCTTGTTGATGTCCATGTTGTTCCAGTTGGGGGCAACCATCATCGCGGTTAGCCTGATCCGCCGTACCCGCTACAACATTTCCTGGATCCTGATTTCGGCCAGCCTGGTGCTGATGGCCGTCCGCCGCTTTACCGATTTCTCGGCGCTCTTTCTGGCGGCCAGGTTATTTCCCAAAGAAGAATTTAATGTATGGATCGGGGTGGTGATTTCCCTGTTGATGTTCGTGGGGGTGATTTTTATCCGGAAAATATTTAACCTGCAGGACCGGATCGACCAACTGAAAGCGGAAAACGAGTCGCGGGTACTGTCGGCGGTCATTCAGGCCGAGGAAAAAGCGCGGCGTAGTTTTGCCCGCGACCTGCACGACGGGCTGGGCCCGGTACTGTCGTCGATTAAAATGAACCTGAGCGCTGTTGACCCCGATAAGCTCGACCAACCCAACAAAGCCATTGTGCAGCGTTCGTGCCTGGTCACCGACGAGGCGATTATCTCGTTAAAAGAAATCTCGGATAACCTGAGCCCGCACCTGCTCACCAATTACGGTCTGATCAAAGCGGTGGAAACCTTCGCCGACCACTTGCTGGAGGGGACCGGCATTGAATTCGACCTGCAATCCGAATTAAGCGAATCCCGGTATACGTACGAGTTGGAAATCAGCCTTTACCGGATTATTTCCGAATTGTGCAACAACAGCGTGAAACATGCTTCGTCCCGGCAGATCCGGATTTACATCGGCGACGACGAGCAGCAGATCCGCCTCTTGTATGCCGACGACGGCTGCGGCTTCGATGCAGGGAAATACATCGAAGGAACCGGGCAAGCCGGCATGGGGCTCGAAAATATCTTTTCGCGCACTAAGTCGCTGAAAGGGCGCTATCAGTTAGACACCGGACCGGGAAAAGGCTTTTCAATCGATATCCTGATTCCCCTGCTCAAAAATTAAGGGCATCGCTCCGTATCCCAATCATAAAAAAACAAACGATGAAGAAACTGAACATCTATCTGGTCGACGACCATTCCCTTTTTCGGGAGGGGCTGAGCTTTTTGCTTTCCAACTCAGATTTTGTTGATCAGATTTACGAGGCTGAAAACGGGAAGGACTTTATTGAGAAGCTGAAAGTAAATCCTGCTGATCTGGCGTTGCTCGATATCGAGATGCCCGTGATGAACGGGGTTGAAGCGGCGAAACAGGCCAGGGAAATTTGCCCTGATCTGAAGATGATTGCCCTGTCGATGTATTCGGACGAGAATTATTACACCAGCATGATTGAGGCGGGAGTACAGGGGTTTTTGCTGAAGAATTCCAGTTTTTCCGTGGTACGGAAAGCCATTGAAGAAGTAGCGCAGGGAAAGAATTATTTCTCGTACGAGATCATTCAGCTGCTGGTCAAACGAATAGGCCGGGACCCCGAAGAACAGAAACTCCAGGAAATCACTGACCGCGAGGCCGAGGTGCTGGTCGAAATATGTCACGGCTTGTCGAACAGCGAGATTGCCGATAAACTGCAAATCAGCAAACGAACAGTAGATAAGCACAGGCAAAACCTGCTCGACAAAACAAAATCGAAGAACACCGTATCGCTGGTCCTTTACGCGATTAAAAACGGGTATATTCAGATAAAATAATAACTTTTGCTGATCGGCATACGCTTAATGACGTAGACAAATTTTAGGTTTTAAGGCTGTTTCTGCTATTGCAATGATCAAATAGTTTTGTCATGGAACAAACAATGAATTTACCATGGCAACAAAGAAAACAAAACAACCAATTAACAAACTCTCTTCTCTCCATCAACGCATGTATGTTAAAACAGGCATCCTGCTCCTGTTCTTTTTAGTGACTTTCTCTTCGCTTTTTGCCCAGTTTAAAATTGATGCTCAATACCGCAACCGTTTTGAATTGCGTGATGGTTATCAAAAGCTGGCAGCCGACGGGAGTACGCCGGCCGCTTTCATTTCGCAACGAACACGTCTGTTGTTCACTTATGAATCAGAGGAGCTGAAAGTGAAATTTTCACCTCAGGATGTCCGGGTATGGGGAGATGAACAACTGGCCAGCTCTACCGGGGTGTTTGGCGATGAGGCATCGCTCGACCTGTTTGAAGCGTTTGTGGAGATTAAAACCGGCGGTGCGGGTTGGCTTTCGGTTGGCCGGCAGCAACTGGTTTACGACAATCAGCGTATTCTTGGCGCGAGAAACTGGAACCAAAACGGGATTGCTTATGATGCCCTTGTTTATAAATGGCATCCGCAGAGTTGGGATGTCCACCTTGGAGCCAGTTGGAATTCTACGGGCGAAAATTCGTCCGATAATTATTATGACCCTGCGCGAATCAAGGCGCTTAGCTACGTGTGGGCTAAACACAGCTTGTCTGAAAACTGGAACCTGTCATTGTCACACGTGGCTTCGGGAATGACCAGGTCGGAAACGGTGAACAAGCTTTATTTCCGCCAGACAACAGGATTGTATTCCACTTATAAAAGCGGTGACCTGAGCTTGTGGGGAAATGTGTACTATCAATTTGGGAAAAGTCAGGTCGGAAAGAAGGTGAGCGCCGTGTTGGTTGATGCCGAAGCCAAATATAAACTGGGCAAATTAACGCCTGGTATTGGCCTAAGTTACCTTTCGGGTAACAGTAAAACAGGAACAGATCAAGACACCGATCATTTGTTTAACATCCTGTATGGGGCGCGCCACCGGTTTTTCGGAGGAATGGACTATTTCCGCAGCTTCGATTCGCATACCAAACAAGGAGGCCTGGCCGACTATTATTTATTTCTGGACTATAAATTATCGAAAAAGACCAGTTTGAAAAACACCGGGCATTATTTCTGCCTGGCACAAACCAACCCGACAAGCCCTGATCGCAAAAACCTGGGCTACGAAAACGATCTGGCGCTGAAACACCAGTTTGCCGGTTGGGGCGAACTGGAGAGCGGCTATTTTTTCTACTTGCCAACCAGTTCGCTAAAAACAGTCCAGGGGATTACCGATGATAAATTCTCGCAGTTCCTTTACCTGCAACTGACGGTTACCCCTTCACTTTTCAAAAACTAAAATAAAAATCAGAGATATGAAAATTAAAAATTTAGCCTTGTTTTTGGCAGTTGTTATCATCTTTTCTGCCTGCTCATCAGGAAAGAAGAAAGAACAAACCATCAGTCTTTCCGGGGCGTTTGCATTGTACCCGCTGGTGATTAAATGGACTGAAGAATACCAAAAGGAGAACCCGGCGGTCCGCTTTAATGTTTCAGCAGGCGGGGCAGGCAAAGGAATGGCAGATGCGCTTTCGGGCACGGTTGACCTGGGGATGTTCTCCCGTGAAATTTCACAGGAAGAAATAAATAAAGGTGTTTGGTGGGTTGCCGTGACTAAAGACGCGGTGATCCCTACCATTAACGCGAACAGCCCCGTACTGGAGGCTATTCAAAAACGCGGGCTTACCCGCGATGAGTTCCGTAAAATTTTCATTACCGGTGAAGTTACCAACTGGGACCAGTTGCCCGGTATTGAAACCGATCTGGTCATTAATGTGTTTACCCGTTCGGATGCCTGCGGCGCCGCCGAGACCTGGGCCAATTACCTGGGCGCTAACCAGGAAAACCTTCAGGGAATTGGCATTTTTGGCGACCCCGGTTTGGCTGATGCCGTAGTCAAAGATGTAAAGGGCGTAGGCTTTAATAACACGATTTACTTGTATGATGTAAAAAAGGGGGTGAAAAATCAAGGCATTGAGGTCATCCCGATTGATGTCAATGAAAACGGCTTCATCGATGCAGATGAGGCATTTTATGACCGGTTTGACCAGGTACTGGCTGCTATTGCCGAAGGAAAATACCCTTCGCCTCCGGCCCGGGAACTTTACCTGGTTTCGAAGGGAAAACCGCAGAAACAGGCCACGATCGACTTTCTGAAATGGGTGGAAACCAAAGGGCAGGCCTTTGTTTCCGAAGCGGGTTATGTGCCGCTGTCCGGGTCAACCCTGGACGAGCAGATATTAAAATTCAATGATTAAAGCGGTGTTTTCATGAATCGAAACAGGAGACTGACAGATTTGATTGTCAACATCTGGATGCGGGGTGGGCTGTATTTATTACTGGCCATCCCTGTTTTCATTACAGTCGGTCTATATTGGAAAGCAGCTCCCCTGCTGGGCAGTCATTCGTTGACCGAACTGGTGTTTTCGGGGAAATGGTTCCCGATGAAAGGGGAATTCGGGTTTATGCCTTTTATTTACAGTTCGGCCTATGTTACCGTGTTGTCGTTTATTCTGTCGGCGCCATTGTGCCTGTTTGCCGCTGTGTACCTGACCCAATTTGGGAAAAGGCGTTTGCTCAACATCATGCTCCCGGTGATTGATATCCTGGCCGGTATCCCCTCGGTCGTTTACGGAGTATGGGGCGTATTGGTGATCGTGCCGGCTGTTTCGGGTTATGTGGCCCCGTTTTTTGGAGCTGCCAGCTCCGGTTACAGCTTGCTTGCCGGAGGCATTGTCCTGGCGGTCATGTGTATTCCTTATATGCTGAACATGCTCATCGAAGTATTCCATACCATTCCCGTGGGCATGAAAGAAGCCTCGTTATCACTGGGGGCCACGCATTGGGAAATGGTAAAACATGTCATCATCAGGAAAGGTTTTCCGGGGATTATCTCCGCTTTTGGTTTGGGCATTGCCAAGGCATTTGGCGAGACCATCGCGGTGTTGATGGTAGTCGGCAACACGCTTGGGACATCTCTCTCCCCTTTCAGCCCTGGCTATCCGTTACCAGCGCTCATCGCCAACAATTATGGCGAAATGATGTCAATCCCCGATTACGATTCGGCGCTGATGTTTTCAGCCTTGCTGTTGTTTGTTATTATTCTGGTCATTAACCTGTTTTTTAGGTATTTCATTCATAAAACCGAAAAGTCATGAGAAAATGGAAATTGATGGAAGAATGGATATTCAAGGCGATTTCCTTTCTGGCTGCCTACTCCGTTATTTTTATCCTGTTATTCCTCCTGTTTGTTGTTTTCAACAAAGGAGTTGGCGCCTTGTCGTGGGATACGATCACCAAACTCCCCCAAGGAGGCTACTATTTTGGAGGTGAAGGAGGCATATTGAATGCCATCGTTGGCTCGTTTTACCTGTCGGTTGGCGCCACGGTGCTGGCGGTCTTTATTGGACTCCCGGCAGCCCTGTTTATCAATGTACAACTGATCAGGCTCAAACGGACACAAAACACCATCCGCTACTTGCTGGATGCACTTTGGGGTATCCCTTCCATTGTATACGGGGCTTTTGGATTTGCCGTGATGTTATTTTTCGGGCTGAACGCTTCGTTGCTGGCAGGTACCATTACCGTGGCCCTGCTTATCACGCCTATTCTGGTGCGGGCTTTCGACGAAGTGCTGAAAACCATTCCGATAGAACTCCAGGAGGCTTCCTTTTCGCTGGGCTCAACCCGTACCGAAACCGCGATGAAAGTGTTGTTCAAACAAGGCTTTGCCGGATTTATCACTGCCCTGTTGCTGGCTTTTGGCCGCGGAATTGGCGACGCCGCCTCGGTACTTTTTACGGCAGGTTACACCGACAACATCCCGGTAACGCTCGATGAACCGGTAGCAACCTTGCCCCTGGCCATCTTCTTTCAGCTTGGTTCACCCATCGAAGAAGTCCGCCAACGGGCCTATGCGGCCGCGGTCGTTCTGACCTTTTTTATTTTGGTGATCAGTGTTTCGGCAAGGCTGCTATCCAAACGGTATTCAAAAAATATAATAAAATAGAGGAATGATGTTTACAGACCAGATATCCGATTCTACAAAAATCAACATCGCTAAATCAAAATCAGGCATGGGAAAAAAGGGAACAGAAAAGCCAATTATTGAAATCAAAGGGTTAAATGTAAAAACGAGGGAAGGTGAAATCCTGAAAAACATCAATTTGGATATTCCCAGGAATAAAATTATTGTTTTGCTCGGGCCCTCAGGTTGCGGGAAAACTACTTTGCTCAAAAGCCTGAACCGGCTGACCGACCTTCACAAAGAATTGCAGGTCAGCGGAGAGGTGTTCATCGACGGGAAAGATATTTTGAAAGCCAGTCAGGATCTCCCGGTTATGAGACAAAAGATGGGTTTGTTGTCCCAGCGCCCATTTCCCTTACCGGTCTCAATCTATAAAAATGTGGCTTACGGGTTAAAACTGAAAGGTATCCGCGACAAGAAACTGATTGCCCATGCCGTAGAAGCCAACCTGAAACGGGTGGGCTTGTGGGAAGAAGTGAAAGACCGGCTGAACAGCCCGGCTACCAGCCTGTCAATCGGGCAGCAGCAGCGTTTGTGCCTGGCCCGCGGTTTGGCTGTTAAGCCAACAATTATCCTGGCCGACGAGCCCACATCGGCGCTGGATCCAATTTCAACCAGGATTATTGAGGATCTTTTTAAAGAGCTCAAACAGCATTACACAATTATTCTGGTTACCCATGTGCTTCGCCAGGCTGTCCGTTTGGCCGACCATGTAGTATTTATGTATTATGGCGATATTATCGAACAAGGTCATCCGGATGATATTCTGAAAAACCCGAGAACAGATATCCTGAAAAGATATTTAACTGATGGAAATTAGAAGATCTAATGCCAAGTTTACATCAGGATGAGCGTATTCGGGCTAAAACAGTTATTTTTGGTTATCTGTTTAACCTGTTTGCGCGTACATCCGGATAAATTATGGGAGATTTCAAAACACACGTTGTAATTGCCGATACCCAGTTCCTGGTGGTTGAGGCCCTGAAAGCTGTGCTGGGCGAAGACGAACGCCTGCTGATTTCGGGAGTGGCTCAGAACCGGCACGAGTTGAATAGGTTGTTCGAAAAAGTGGTTGTCGACCTGTTAATCACCGATACCAACCTGTTCGATTATTCCGGCGCCGACGAACTGAAAACCATCAAACACTTCAACCCGGGACTGAAAATCCTGGTTCTTACCAATCAGCTGACAAAAGACGAATTTACGGCGCTTACCCGCGTCGGCGTGAACAACATCATATACAAAACAGCCGGGCGGGAAGAGATTTTAACCGCTGTGGAGTTCGCGGCCCGGGGTAAAAAGTTTTATGGCAGCGAAATCCTCGATATGATTACGGCCGGGAAAGAAAACCGGCATGAACCGGAAGCGCCAGCTCATTTAACGCAGTCGGAGCTGGACATTGTACGCCTGATTGTTACCGGCTTGACCACCAAAGAAATTGCTTCGAAAAAATCAATCAGTATTCATACGGCCAACACCCACCGGAAAAATATTTTCAGAAAACTGAATGTGAACAATGTGTCCGAATTAATCATGTATGCCATCAAATCCGGTTGGATCGACTCCATTGAATATTACATTTAAGTGTCGATCGTGAATTTATCGCCTAAACAGGGTAGATGATATACCTAAAACATGGTATTTACATCGCCGAAAGATCTGTGCAACTTTGTAAGATGAAAACCAGTATCATGTCAAGTCAACAGTAAATTAAAAAAGCAGATATATGGCAAAGATTGCAAAAACATTAACCGATTTAATTGGAAAAACGCCTTTGCTGGAGTTATCCAATTTTAATGCAGAACATCAGTTGGAATCGCAGCTGATTGCAAAACTTGAATCTTTTAACCCCGGCGGAAGCGTGAAAGACCGGATTGGTTACGCGATGATTGCCGACGCCGAAGAACGGGGAATCCTGAAACCGGGATCGGTCATTATTGAGCCTACCAGCGGGAATACCGGCATTGCGCTGGCATTTGTGGCTGCGGCCAAAGGTTACCGGCTGATCCTGACCATGCCCGAAACCATGAGCCTGGAACGCCGGAGCTTACTTAAAGCGCTGGGCGCCGAGCTGGTGCTTACCCCCGGCAAAGAGGGGATGAAAGGCGCCATCGCCAAAGCCGTGGAGATTGCCGGATCGACCCCAAACTCGTTTATTCCGCAGCAGTTTAAAAACCTGGCCAACCCGGAAATTCACCGCCGCACCACGGCGATCGAAATCTGGGATGACACCGATGGCGAGGTCGATATCTTTGTTTCGGGAATCGGGACCGGAGGTACCATTACCGGGGTGGGAGACGTGCTGAAACAGCGAAAGCCGTCCGTTCAGGTCATTGCCGTCGAACCGGTTGATTCGCCGGTACTTTCGGGCGGAAGCCCGGGTCCGCACAAGATACAGGGCATTGGTGCCGGTTTTGTACCCGATGTTTTGAATACCTCCCTGTTTGATGAGATTATCACGGTATCGAATGAAGATGCCTTTAAAACCAGCCGCCAGTTAGCCCGTTCCGAAGGCCTGCTGGTGGGGATTTCTTCGGGCGCCGCCGCCTGGGCAGCCTTGCAGGTTGCCAAACGTCCGGAAAATAAAGGCAAAAAAATTGTGGTTGTGCTCCCCGATACCGGCGAACGATACCTGTCGACTGTTCTTTACCAGGTTGAAGAAGCAACGGCAGAAGCAAGTCATTAATTCAAAGCGTATAGATAGTTTGGTGATTTGAAATACAATTTGAACAATTCGATCCCGGCAGGCAATTGGTTGCTTCCGGGATTTTTTTATGGACTGACGTTTTGTTTGTCATCCGGTTATTCGGCAGCAACAACCGATTTCATACCGGCTGACGGCATGATATTTTCCCCGTTGATTTGTCTTTTGGCAGGTTTAAAGTAAAAGTTGTGTTATATTTGATCGGTTTTGTTTTTACAGGGCTTAATGAGAAGAGATGATTTTGCCGGTAACCATTTCACCTGGATGGGCCGGTATTTGGTTTAATGATAACATGAACTTTAAAGCTGTTTCCCATATTCTCATGCGGATCATGGTTATTTCAGCCATTTCGCTGTTGGCCTGTGTGCCGGTGGCGATTCTGTACCGCGAACCTGCTACCCCTTTTATTTATTCGGCGCTCACGGCTTCGGCCCTGGCCGGTTTCCTTTTTCTTTTCGGAGGAAAATTACCGGGGCTTGACTCGTTTACCAGGCGCGAAGCGTATTTGTCGGTTTCATTTTCCTGGTTGATTATTTCCCTGATCGGGGCCATCCCTTATCTCATCAGCGGAGCCATTCCCAACCTGACAGATGCTGTGTTTGAGTCGGTTTCCGGCTTTACCACCACCGGCTCGTCGATACTGACTGATATTGAGAGCCTGCCAAAATCCATTTTATTCTGGCGCAGTACCACTCACTGGATCGGAGGCCTGGGCATTATCGTGCTGGTGATTGTGATCATGCCTTCGCTCAATATTGGCGGTTATAACCTGTTCACCCTGGAATCGTCTTTTCAGGAGAAGATTCAGCCTAAAATTAAATCGGTGGGACGCCGGTTGTTGTATATTTACCTGGTACTCTCGTTAAGCGAAACGCTTCTTTTGCTGGCCGGCGGGATGAACCTGTTCGAAAGCGTGTGCCATACCTTCGGGACGGTAGCCACCGGGGGATTCTCACCAAAGAATACGAGTATTGGCGGTTATTCGCCTTACATTCAGTACATCGTGATGATTTTCATGATGCTCTCGGGGATGAACTTTGTCATTCATTATTACCTCGTGAAACGGGAATTTAAGAAGATCAGACAAAATGAAGAACTGAAGTTTTACCTGCTGGTCATTTTCCTTTCGGGCTTTATCATTACCGGAATTTTATATTTTCAAACCGACCGGTCATTTGAGCCGGCATTCAGGGAGTCTTTTTTTCAGGTTATTTCCATTATCACCTGCACGGGCTATGCTTCGGCCGACTATCTGCTTTGGCCGGCTTTTGGCGCGGTTCTCATTTTTATGTTGATGTTTTTTGGCGGCAGCACCGGGTCTACGGCAGGCGGAATAAAAATGGCGCGGCACCTGGTTTCAATCAAGAATAGCTACCGGAGTTTCCGCCTGATGATTTCTCCCAACGCCATAATTCCTTTGCGGATTAACAACCGGTCGATGAGTACGGATGAGAACAACGGAATTTTAACCTTTATTCTTTGGTATTTTTTTATTTTCGTTTTGGGAAGTATGTTGCTGATTTTTTTTGGGAACGACCTGGCAACGGCAGGCAGCTCGGTGGCAACAGCGATGGGAGGCATTGGCCCGGGTTTTGGAACAGTTGGCCCGGCGAGTAACTTTGCCCACCTTTCGGAGGCATCGAAAGTAACGATGGGATTTTTAATGATTCTTGGCCGTTTGGAGATTTATACGGTCATCATGTTGTTTACGCCCTGGTTCTGGAAAAACTGAGAAATGAACCGAGGATTTGTTTTTCCTAAAATGAAATTTGAGATTAATCATGTTTAAAATGAAACAGAATGGTGTTACAGGTATTGCTTTTAGTGGTTGGATTTGTTTTGTTGATTAAAGGAGCTGACTGGCTGGTATCGGGCGCTTCGGCGCTGGGAAAAAAATTCAATATTTCCGATCTGGCTATTGGCTTAACGATTGTCGCTTTCGGGACCTCGGCTCCCGAGCTGGTGGTGAATGCTATCGCTGCTTTCGAAAATAAACCCGAACTGATCTTTGGTAACGTGATTGGCAGCAACAATATTAACCTGTTTGTTATTCTGGGGCTTACCGGACTGATCACCCCACTGGCCGTTAAATCGAGCACGGCCTGGCGCGAGATTCCCCTGTCGTTTGGAGCCATTGTGGTCTTGTTCCTGCTGGCCAATAACCTGTTCCTGTACGGCTCGCCCTGGCTTTCGCGGCTCGACGGGCTCGTCCTGATGCTGATGTTCGTTTTGTTCCTGTTTTACGTGTACCGGCAACTGAAATCGGATATCATTCAGGCGGAAGACGGGGTGAAAGAACTGACAAACCTGAAGATTGTATTTTTTGTACTGATCGGGATCGCGGGTCTGGTGGGCGGAGGTAAAATGGTGATGAACAGCGCCGTCGCGATTGCCCAAAACCTGGGGGTGAGCGAGAAGATTATCGGTTTAACCATCGTGGCACTCGGAACTTCACTGCCCGAATTATCGACTTCGGTGGTGGCTGCGCTGAAAAAGAATGTCGATATCGCCGTGGGCAACATTATTGGCTCCAATATCTTCAATATATTCCTGATCCTGTCCGTCAGCTCGCTCATCCGGCCCATCACATATAATCAGTCGTTTAATACCGACCTGTATTTGCTGGCCGGCGGAACCTTGTTTTTGTACCTGGCCATGTTTACCGGCGGACGGAAAAAACTCGACCGCTGGGAAGCAGCGCTTTTATTAATTGCTTACCTGGTATATACCTGGCTGTTAATCCGTCAGGAGATTCATTAACCGGATTTTTTTTAACGACGGTGTTGTTTCTTACGCAACCAGCTTTTGCAGTAAGCCGATCAGGATGTAACTGATGATCAGCAAGGGTAAAGCATATAATTGCAGGGTGGCCAACAGAAGCAGGCATAGTCCGGCAAACAAAAAACGGACCTGGTTTCCCTGCCATTTCAGGTGTTTGAATTTCATGGAAAACATCGGGATTTCGGAAATCATCAGGGCCGAAAGCGCCACCATCACGGTTAATAAGTTGAACCGGTTCAGAATGAGCTGGCTGACAAGGGTGTTTGTCCCGAGGTCGAGGACTAAGGCCAGCGCTGCATAAAACAAAGCATTTGCCGGAATGGGGAGTCCCAGAAAGTTTTCGCTTTGCCGGGTGTCGAGGTTAAACTTTGCCAGGCGGAATGCACCCGATACGGGAACAAGTACCACGGAAAACAGAAAAATCCATTGCAAGGGGTTGGCCTGGATTTCTGCGATTGGCCGGTTTACCCGGAACATGGCCAGTTCGAGCATGGTCATCAAGATGGCTGCAGGCGCCAATCCGAATGAGATCAGGTCGGCCAGGGAGTCGAGTTGTTTGCCGATTTCGGAATATGTTCCCAGCAAACGGGCTGCCAGTCCGTCGAGAAAATCAAATACAGCGGCAGCTCCGATACAAACAGCGGCCCAACCCAGTTGTCCTTCAATTCCTAAAAAAACGGCAACACAACCGGTTGCCAGGTTTAATGCCGTAATAAAATTCGGCACCCAGTAAAACAAATTTCGTATGTTATTCATTAGCTTAATTCTCCAATAATCGTTTGCGATCCGGTAACTTTATCTCCCAGTTTAACCTTCAGCCTGGTATCGGTGGGCAGGTACAGGTCCACCCGCGATCCAAAGCGGATAAAACCCATTTCAACTTCCTGGGTCACTTGTTGCCCTTCGTGCAGAAAGTTCAGGATTCGGCGGGCCATGGCGCCGGCAACCTGGTTGGCCATGATTTCCCGGCCGTCGTTCAATTGAATGGCGGTGCAGAACCGCTCGTTTTCGTCGGCCGACTTATCTTTAAATGCTGCATAAAATTCGCCTTCCTTGTGTTTCAGGTAAGTCACCTTCCCCGGAACCGGAGCCCAGTTAATGTGAACATTCAGCGGCGACATAAAGATCGATACTTTTAAGCAGGTCTTTTTCAGGTATTCTTTTTCCTCACATTCTTCAATGATACAGATTTTACCGTCGGCGGGCGCCAGCACGAGCTGGTCGTTAAGCGTTACTTTCCGGCTTGGATACCTGAAAAACTGAAGTACCAGCGCTAACATCACCAGGGTAGCCAATAAAAGTAAGGTATGGAATACCTGTATGGAAATGAACAACCAACCGATAAAGTTAAGGGCAACAACCAAGAAGATGGTGTTGCGGATAATTTTTTTTCCCGCCGGATGAAATCTCATGATTTTATTTATTTCGTTGGCGCAAAAATAAAGAAATAAGGATTAAACACGAAGCCGGGACGAATAATGTGGCAATTTAATTTCAAGGATGAATCTAATCAGATGATCCGGACGTAGAGAACCAACACCGGGATGGCAAAAAGCAGTGAGTCGAACCGGTCGAGGATACCGCCATGCCCCGGAAAGAAGCGGCCGCTGTCTTTCACCCCGAACTGCCGTTTTAACATGGACTCGGACAGGTCGCCGAAGGTTGCGGCAATTACGGTGAGAACTGCAATGATCAACCAGTGTATGAGCGCGATTTCGGGGATGAAGCCCGAAATCAGCCATCCGGCTGCCAGCGCCGTCAAAGCGCCGCCAATGGCGCCTTCCCATGATTTTTTAGGGGAAATACGCTCGAATAAACGGTGTTTCCCGAAACTGACGCCAAATAAATATGCACCCGAATCGTAGACCCAGATGATCGACAGCAAGGCAATCATCAGCCGGGGCGAATAGCTCCCGTCGCCGGAAAAAACCAAAAAGTTGCTTAGCCCCAGGGGAACTGCGATGTAAAAGAATCCGCAAATCGTTGCCGAAATGTTTTGAAGTGAGGATTCGTGCCCCTGGTATAATTCCAGCACAAAGGACAGGAGCAGAACGGGGATCAGGGTCATGTAAAATACCGGTGAAACCAGTTGAGCGGCAATCAGGAACGAAAGTACAAAAAACAAGATTCCCGAGACGAACCCAACGAATCTGTTTGGTTTGAGCGGACTGTTTTTCAGCAGACCGTAGTATTCAACCAGGCAACCGGCAAGAATAAGCAAAAAAAGCCCGGCAAAGGAATATTTATGGAGGAACAAACTTGCAAGGATAACTGTAACGACAACAATGCCGGTCAGGGAGCGAATGATCAGGTTTTTCAATTTTTTAGTTTTTTGAGGATATCAAAAGCCAGTTCTTTAAAAGGGTTCGTCGCACAAAAGTACAAATAAATTACGGGGACCATGCATCCCCATCACCAGCGTTTTTTCAATATCGGCGGTCCGGCTGGGGCCGGTAATGTTTGTGATCATTGACGGAAGATCATTCCTGTATTTCTCCTGCAACTGTTCGAGTGCGTTGTCCAGGTACCTGACCAGTTGTTTTTGATGGGCAATCACGATATGTGTTTCAGGGAAAACGTGTAACCTTCGTCCTGAATAACCGGCAGAACTGACCAAAACCGAACCCAGGTGCGCCACTAAAAACTCGCAGGGGGTAATTCCAACCTGCACGTTTTCAAATTCTTCTGCGGCATCCTGGTAAGCCAGTTTTCCATCTAAAGCCTGTTTCAATGTCGGGTCGAGGCAGAAAACAGCATCCCGGCTTTCCTGTTTGGCCAGGGCTTCAACCTGCAAAACAGCTTCGCTCAGGTTTTTGGGGCGGATAACCTTTCCGCCAACCAGTTCCAGGTTTTCCTGAAACCAGTCGGCCAGGCTTTTATCCGTATCCAGATAAACCGGCGATTCGAAATCGGGTTTCGGCGGTTGATCCGCTTTTCGCCGGTCTGCGGCTTTTTTTAACCTGTTCAGTATGTTTTCGCGGGATGACATAAGTGGTTTATTCAATTTCTTTCGGTTCGCCGACTGCGGTTTTTTGTGTATCCCCGCTGCCGTTGTCGCCCAATTGTTCTTCCTTGGCCCAGGGGCGTTTCCCAAAGATATCTTCGAGGTCTTCTCCAAAAATAACTTCTTTCTCAAGCAGTTTTTCCGCCAGCTTTTGGTGTCCTTCCCGGTGGTCTCTCAGCACCTGGAGCGCCCTGTCGTATTGTCTGTCAATCAGTTCTTTCGCTTCGGCGTCAATTAATTCGGCCGTTTTTTCACTATAGGGTTTGGTAAAGCCAAAATCACTCTGTCCGGTCGAGTCGTAAAAGCTGACGTTGCCCACTTTATCGCTCATCCCGAAAATGCTGATCATGGCATAGGCTTGTTTGGTTACCTTCTCCAGGTCGTTTTGGGCGCCCGATGAGATGCTTTCGAAGACCAGTTGTTCGGCGGCGCGTCCGCCAAGAGCCGAACACATTTCATCCAGGAGCTGCTCTTTGGTGGTCAGCGACCGTTCTTCAGGCAGATACCAGGCAGCCCCCAGGGCTTTTCCGCGGGGAACAATGGTTACTTTTACCAGCGGGTGGGCATGTTCGAGCAGCCAGCTGATGGTGGCGTGCCCGGCTTCGTGGTATGCAATCCGTCGTTTTTCGTCTTTCGAAATGATTTTATTTTTCTTTTCAAGTCCGCCGATAATCCGGTCAACGGCATCCAGAAAATCCTGTTTGGTTACATGCTCGCGGGTTCTGCGGGCAGCAATCAACGCAGCTTCGTTACAAACATTGGCAATATCGGCCCCGGAGAAGCCCGGCGTTTGTTTGGCCAGAAAATTAACTTCCACTTCGCTTGCCAGTTTGATGGGGCGAAGATGTACCTGGAAGATTTCTCTGCGTTCATTCAGGTCGGGCAGTTCCACATGGATCTGCCGGTCAAAACGTCCGGCGCGCATCAGGGCCCGGTCGAGGATATCGGCCCGGTTGGTGGCAGCCAGGATGATGACCCCGGAATTCGTATCGAACCCGTCCATTTCGGTTAACAGCTGGTTGAGCGTGTTTTCACGTTCGTCGTTTGAACCCATATTCGGGTTTTTGCCACGGGCGCGGCCAATGGCGTCAATTTCGTCGATGAAGACGATACAAGGCGCTTTTTCCTTGGCTTGTTTAAACAAGTCGCGCACGCGCGAAGCTCCCACACCAACAAACATTTCCACGAAGTCGGAACCCGACATGGAGAAAAACGGCACATTGGCTTCGCCGGCAACGGCCTTGGCAAGCAAAGTTTTACCTGTTCCCGGGGGGCCGACCAACAAGGCTCCTTTCGGAATTTTACCGCCCAGCTTGGTGTACTTGGCCGGGTTTTTCAGAAACTCCACAATTTCTTCGACTTCCTGTTTGGCTTCGGCCAGACCGGCTACATCTTTAAAAGTGGTATTCACCCTCGAGTCTTTGTCGAATACCTTTGCCTGCGATTTGCCCACGCTAAAAATATTCCCCGCGCCGCCTGCGCCACCGCCGCCTTTGCTCATCCGGCGGAAAATCCACCACCAGATCCCGATAATCAGCAGGAAAGGCAGGATCCATCCGATCACTTCACTAAAATAATTGTGTACGGTTTTATATTCAACAGTAATACGGTCGGTATCCTTAAAGTCTTCCTGGGCCGAACGCAGGTTGTCTTCAAATGTCTCGACCGACCCGATGGTGAAGAAGTAGTGCGGCCCAAATTTAGAAGGAGTATTGAATCCCTGGTTCAGCTTGTCTGCGTAATCGGGATAGCTGTCATCTTTCAGATAAATTTGAGCTTCTTCCCGGTTAATAACCACAATTTTAGAAATATCGTGGTTTTTGAGCATCGTATTTTTTACTTCCTGCCAGTTTGTCTCAACAGGCCCGCCTCCAAAACTGAAATACTGAATGGCCAGGAAAATGATGATCACGATCCCGTAAATCCAGTATGGATTGAATTTTGGCGGTTTATTCCCGGGTTTAAAGTTCCCCGTATTTGGCCGTTGATTTGTATGATTTGTTTTTTTTGCCATCTATTTCAAGTTTTCTACATTAATTTCTTCTACTGCTGCGTCGGCCCAAAGTGTTTCGAGGTCGTAAAAACTTCGCGCTTCGCGCTGGAATACATGAACCATGATATCTGCATAGTCAAGTAGAATCCAGATCGCGTTTTTGTATCCGTCTTTGTGCCAGGCTTTTTCTCCGGTTAATTCAGCAACGGTATCTTCAACCGATTGTGCAATGGCATCCACGTGTGTACTGGAATTTCCATGACAAATGATGAAATAATTGCATTCGGAGTGGTTTATTTTTGTTAAATCAATTTTGACAATATCTAATCCTTTTTTTCGATCAATGCCTTCGATAATGGCATTTACTAATTCTTCCGCATCCCTCTCTTTTTGTGTTTTACTCATAAAATCTATTTAGAAATACAAAGATAAATTTTTTCGTTTATTTTGGTGTTCAAAACGGTCACGGGTAATAACCTGAGAATTAAAAAAATAGTTTAATCTGCATTGTTAAAAAACTTAAACAGTTATGTCATCCGAAATCGGTCATACCATTGTACGTATTGAAAGTACCCCAAGTACCAATAACTATGCCACCAGCCAAGTGCGTGAGAATGAAGTGGAAGCAGGTACTGTCTTTTTGACATACCGCCAAACGGCCGGCCGCGGGCAACTGTCGAATGTATGGGAAAGCGAGACCGGGAAAAACCTGACTTTTTCCATTTTTCTTCAACCGGCTTTCCTGGATATCCGTCGGCAATTTTTACTGGCCAAGGTGGTGTGCCTCGGGCTGGAGGCCTTTTTAAGTGAACTGACGGGTCAGGTGACGATCAAATGGCCGAACGATATTTATGCCGGCGACCGGAAAATCTGCGGGGTTCTGATCGAAAATGCGATCATGCACGGGCAGATCAGCCAATCCATTGTCGGGATCGGGGTAAACATCAATCAAACCCGCTTTGTATCGGATGCGCCCAACCCGGTTTCGCTGAAAATGCTAACCGGCCGGACCTACGACCCGGATGTACTGCTTACCGGCTTGCTGCTGAAGATCAGCTTTTTCTACCGGAAGTTGGAGAACGGCCGTTACCGGGAGTTGGATGAGGCCTTTCTCCAAAAGCTTTACCGGCTGAATGAATGGCATACCTACCGGGACGAAACGCATCAATATACCGGACGAATTATTGGCCTGAATGAAATCGGCCAGTTAAAAATTGAAGAGAAAGACGGACCGGTACACGAATACCATTTTAAGGAAGTTGCCTATCTGTAAGTTCCGATTCATGCTTTGATTTTGTACATTTAAAACCGAAATAGTTAATACATTATATGAAAGCGCTGGTTCTTGAAGCATATCATTGCTTTGAATTTAAGGAAGTTGAAAAGCCGGTTATTGCCGGCGACGAGGTGTTGGTGCGGGTGAAAGCAGTAGGCATTTGCGGCAGTGATGTGCATGGCATGGACGGCAGCACCGGGCGCCGGATTCCTCCGGTGATCATGGGGCATGAGGCATCGGGCCAGATCGTCGAAGTCGGGAAAAACGTTACCGGCTGGTCGGCTGGAGACCGGGTCACTTTTGATTCGACGATTTACCGGCTGGATGACTGGTACACCCGCAAAGGCTTGTACAACCTGAGCGACAACCGCGTTGTGCTGGGCGTTTCGTGTGGTGAGTACCGCATGCATGGCGCTTTTGCCGAGTTTGTTGCGGTGCCGCAACACATTTTGTACCGTTTGCCTGACCAGGTGACCTACACGCAGGCTGCCATGGTGGAACCGGTTGCCGTGGCTATGCACGCCCTTTCGCTGGCAAAGCCCGGGCTAAACGACACCGTGGTGATTGTCGGCGCCGGAATGATCGGATTGTTCGTAATCCAATTGCTGAAAGTAGCCGGTTGCGGAAAAATAATCGCTGTAGACCTGGATGACGACAAACTGATCCTGGCAGCTCAACTGGGTGCAACACATTGTTTTAACAGCAAACAGGTGAATGTGCCCGCTGAATTGGCTAGCCTGACAAACGGCCGGGGAGCCGATCAGGCCTTCGAAGCCGTCGGGATAACGCCCACAGTGCAATTGGCCATAGCAAGTGTCAGGAAAGGCGGAAAGCTTACGTTGCTGGGCAACCTGGCTCCAACTATTGAATTCCCGCTTCAGGCCGTGGTGACCCGGCAATTGAACGTGCAGGGCAGCTGCGCCATTTGCGGCGAATATCCGGCCGTACTCGATTTAGTTGCTGCCGGAAAAGTGAATGTGGATGCCCTGGTCAGCGCAGAAGCGCCCTTGAGCGAAGGGGCAGACTGGTTTAAACGATTGTACGCGAAAGAAAAAGGACTTGTAAAAGTGATCCTGAAACCGTAATTGACAAAATACAAAATTGAAGTTAATGGATGAATAAAATACGAACCGCTATCATTGGCCCGGGCAAGGTAGCCCATTTACACGCCGTAAACCTGGTAAAATCGCCCAATGCCGATTTCGTTGCTGTTTGCGGAAGAACCCTTTTCAAAGCGAAGGCCTTTGCCGGTGTTTATAACATCAGGGCTTACGACGATCTGGAAACCATGATTCGGGAGGAAAAAATCGAGGTGTTGATTGTTTGTACGCCGCATCCGTATCATCGCGATCCGGTGGTGAGAGCGGCGGCGCTGGGCGTGCATTGCCTGATTGAAAAGCCAATGGCCAGTTCTCTGCAGGATTGCGATGCCATGCTGGAGGCCGCGGCTCAAAACGGGGTAAGCCTGGGCGTCATCAGCCAAAGGCGTTTTTACGAGCCGGTGAAACGAATGAAAAAAGCCATTGACGAAGGCAAAATCGGCGCCCCCGCCCTGGGAAGCATCATCCTGTTAGGTTGGCGCGACGAGGCATATTACTCCAGCGACCCCTGGCGGGGTAATTGGGAAACCGAAGGAGGAGGAGTGCTGGTGAATCAGGCGCCGCACCAGCTCGACCTGTTTCAGTGGCTGATGGGCCCGATTGAGCAGGTGTATGCCGTTACCCGAAATCTCAACCACCCCTATATTGAAGTGGAAGATACGGCGCTTGCCGTTGTTCAGTTTAAAGGAGGAGCTGTTGGCAGCATCCTGCTGAGTAATTCGCAAAAACCGGGCATTTACGGGAAAATTCATGTCCACGGGAGCAACGGGGCTTCGGTTGGCGCACAAACCGAGGGCGGAGCGATGTTTATCGCGGGACAATCGTCGGTGCTGGAACCTCCGGTAAACGATCTTTGGACGGTCGCCGGAGAAGAAAATTTACTTGAACAATGGAAGCAGGAAGATTGTGATTTTTTTAACCGGATTAACGCGGCGGAATATTACATCGGATTGCAGATTGAAGATTTTCTGGAAGCGGTGAAAACGAAACGCCAACCCTTGGTAAATGGCGAAGAAGGACGGAAAACCGTTGAGCTGTTTACCGCTATTTACCGCTCTGACCGCGATCAGGCGCCGGTGAGGTTTCCGCTTCCGCGCGAATCGGGATCTGATTTTGACGGGCGGATGAAATAAAGATAACAACGAGGATTTTCTAACGGGCTAAACCAACCATCATGAACGAAATCTTATTAATTGCCGGAATCGCGTTTGCCATCCTGCTTTTGTTATTTCTCGTATTGAAGCTGAAAATCCATGCGTTTATTTCGTTGCTGATTGTCAGCATTGCAGTCGGGCTGATGGCAGGCATGGACTTCAACCTGATAATAAAAAGCATGAAAGACGGGATGGGCAATACCCTGGGTTTCGTTGCCACGGTTGTCGGCTTGGGGGCAATTTTCGGACAAATGCTTGAGTCGTCGGGCGGAGCAGAGGCCATTGCTCAGAGTTTGATCAAACATTTTGGAGATAAGAGGGCTTCGTGGGCCCTGGTGCTTACCGGCTTCATCGTAGCAATCCCGGTGTTTCTGGATGTGGGCTTCATCATTCTGATTCCCATTGTTTACGAGCTGACCAAACAGTCGAAACGATCGATCTTGTATTACGCGATTCCGCTTTTAGCCGGCCTGGCGGTCACTCATGCCTTCATTCCCCCAACCCCGGGGCCGGTTGCTGTGGCCGAAATTCTGGATGCCCAATTGGGCTGGATCATCATCATGGGATTTATCATTGGTTTACCGACAGCCATCATTGCAGGCCCGGTTTTCGGGAAATACATCAGCCGTAAGATCCAGGTGGCCGTTCCGGATTATTTTTCGGAAAAAGAACCTGCGCCAGGCACAAAAGAGTTGCCGCCGTTCCGGACAATTATTTTAATCATCGCCTTGCCTCTACTCCTGATTGTTGCCAATTCGGTAGCCGAAGTGCTTTTCATTAAGGGGATTCTGCGAAACCAAACGGTTTATCAAACTATCGGTTTATTGGGGCACCCGTTTACGGCGCTGATCATTTCAACCTTACTGGCTATGTACGTTCTCGGCATCAAACGCGGCTTTAACAAAGACCAACTGATGAAACTTTCCAATAAGGCGCTTGGCCCGGCCGGTCTGATTATCCTGGTGACCGGAGCAGGAGGCGTATTTAAGCAGATTCTGATCGACAGCGGGGTTGGGGCCATGCTGGCTGAAAAGCTGGCCGGTTCGGCCATGCCGCCGCTGGTGCTGGCTTACCTGATTGCTGCGCTTGTACGGGTTATCCAGGGATCAGCAACTGTTTCCATGATTACTGCAGCCGGACTGATGGCCCCCATGATCGGTCTGTTCGATCTCAGCCAAATAGATAAGGCGCTGGTCGTGATCGCCATTGCTGCCGGTTCAACCATCCTTTCGCATGTGAACGACAGCGGTTTTTGGCTGGTCGGTAAGTACCTCGGTATGAATGAAAAAGAAACCTTACGTTCCTGGACGATCATGGAAACTCTCATTTCGGTAGTCGGTTTCCTGATGGTACTCCTGGTGAGTTTTCTGCTGCGGGGGGCCTGAACCTGCCGTTTCCGCAAAGGAAGAATAAACAGCAAACTGATAATTTATCGATTAAAGTTACGTTTCTTTATTGTCCGTATCTCTTGAAATCATAACTTTACAGTACACTAATTTTTTTATCATGAAGAAGTTTTCATATCGGTTATTATTGGTTTTTCTTATACCGGCCCTGGTATTTTCCTGTAAGGATGACAATGATATCGAGGAAGAACCCATTCCTGCGGAGGTGCTTTCCCGCAATGCCTGGATCAAAGAAAACATGGAGGATCTTTATTTCTGGAATAATAAAATTCCGAATATTGATGAAACAAAAGAGGCCGATTCGGAGGAATACTTCTATAAACTGGTCTATGACACGGAAGATGAATGGTCGTGGATTACAGATGATTACCCATCTCTGGCGGCCGAGTACAGCGGCGTTCCGGTCACGATGGGCTATGCCCCGGCTTTTTACCTGCTTCAGGATAACAGCAGTGTTGTGATGGTTGTAAAATATGTTTACCCGGGATCGGCGGCCGCCGGTGCCGGATTGAAACGGGGCGACCTGATTATTTCGATCAATAATACCAATTTGAATACCAGCAACTATTACAGCTTGTATTCGGGTACGAGCTACTCGGTACAACTTGGCGCGATCAATAATAATGTCATCAGCCCAACGGGAACCTCGTTGAGTATGACCGCCCGTGTTACCACGACAAACCCTTCCATTCATCATGAAGTGATCACGGTAAACAGTCATAAAATAGGTTATTTGGCTTATGTGGAATTTATTTCGGGTGATCAGGATGTGTTCCTTCATGCGCTGGATAATATTTTCACGGAGTTTAATACCAGCGGTATTACCGACCTGGTGGTGGATTTACGGTATAACCCCGGGGGGGAAATTGATGCTGCGGCTTACCTGGCATCGGCTATTGCCCCTGCCAGCGTGGTGGCAGCCAAAGACGTGCTGGTGAATATGAGATACAACAATGATTTACAGGCCTATCTCGAATATTACAGTACGCAGTACGCGCATTATCTAGCCTATCGGTTTACCGAGGTCGGGGCCAATGCAAACCTGCAACGGGTTTATTTCCTGGCAACCGACCGCACCGCGTCGGCCAGCGAATTACTGATGACCGGTTTGGAGCCTTATATGGATGTGATTCATATTGGTGAAGCGACCTACGGAAAATATGCCGGCGCCTGGGTGATGGCAGATGACGATGAGCAGTGGGCGATGATCCCCATTGTGATGAAATATGCCAATAAAAACGGCTATACCGACTTTGTAAACGGACTGCAACCGGATTACCCGATGGACGATGACATTTTCGGGGCAGTTCCCTTTGGCGATCCGTCAGACCCGATGCTGGCCAAAGCCATTGAACTGATCACAGGAGAAACGGCTGTTGCTTCGGTGAAGTCGGCAAAAACGGAGATTCTGCGGCAACAGGTAGTTCCGAAAGAAGAGCTGCTGAAACAAAACCTGATTGTTCCCCGCATCGGGTTCGAAAAGTAAAATTCAGTTTTCAGGCAATCAGATCAATTCTTCGGGGTTGATATCGGTCATATCAATCAGGTTGTTCATAATGGCATACATGGTGAGGCCGGAGATTGATTTGATGTTGAGTTTTTCAGTAATGTTTTTCCGGTGCGAAATGACGGTGTGGATGCTGATATTCAGTCGGTCGGCAATTTCTTTATTGAAAAATCCGAGCGCGATATGCCTGATCACATCCTTTTCGCGGATCGTTAAATCGCCGTTTTCCACCGGACTGGTTTTCTGTTTGCTGGCTGATTTTCGGATGACCTGGATCAGTTTCTGAATTTGCAAGGCCGATGACAGTTCGTTTAACTCATATTCGTACGGTAAATCAGGCTTACTGTTTTTCCCGGTAAAACCGACCAGAAAGACCTGGTTGTGTTTCCTGAGTTTTTCCTCCACTTCACCAGGAATCTTCTGTCCGGTTTCGTGGATGACAATGATGAGGTTATTACTGATCGCTAAAAACGAAGACAGATCATGCACCGAGCCCAATTGGGTAATCTCCAGGTTAAAATATTCCTGAAGGATCCAGGCCAGGCCTTTCCGAATTATTTCAGAGGGATGAATAATAAATACGTTCTCTTCCATGCTTTAGCGGTGTGACTCATCTCTTAGTTCTTCTTCAAGCTTGATTACCTGTACAATCAAAATGTTATCCTCGATCCGGGCATGATCGTACAAATCTTTTTCAAACTGGAATAAGGCGAATAAAAACTCGTTCATGTCGTTGGAATTATATCCGGGTTCCAGGTATTTGATGACCAGATTTTTCAGGTCGCTCAGCTTTTCCTCCACATTGGTGTGTTGTTCTTCGTAGTCGTGAATGGAGGTGTGGTTGTCTTTCAGTTTTCTGTTCCTGAACAAATCGATGATATACGGAAAAACCTTTTCATCTTCAAGCTGAAGGTGAGCGAGCAACTCGGTTTTGTATTTCTGGTAGAACGAGCTGATCATTTTTAGGCTCGAACAGTTTTTTTTACAACTAAGTAACACCTGATTCAGAAGTCGTTCAATTTTTGGCAACACGTAACTGATGTAATACGCATGTGTATTCTTAAGGTAATCAATCAGTAATACCGGAGAGAACGACAGCAGCTCGCTTTCAGGAAAATAATTCTCATCGTTGTACGTGTTCACAATGGCCAGAAAGAAATCGGTGTTGATTTCCTGGCTTTCACACAGTTCGCCTATTGTTTTTTCCTTGAAGCCCAACCGGATGCCAAAGCGGTTTATGACAGGAAGCAGGTTGTAATTGCTTGCCACCAGCGAACTCATTTTATCGTCTCTTTTAAAAATCTTCATGGGTATTTTAGTTTGATTTTTCATGCGCCACCTGCGGCGCTGAAACGGATGATTAACCTTTTTAATAACAGTTAAACTGCTTATTGGTTGAATAAACCTTGACCTTCCGGATACTTTTTCGTGCTTATGTTTCCTGTAAATGCCTTTATCTTTTTATCGTCCCGGATAATTTTAAATCAAGGTGATCAGTTTTTCGGTTTGTGGAGTGAGGTACCCAAAGGGAACGGCTTGAACCTGATGGCTAGTCAGCAGTTGCTCTACCTGGTCAATTGCCGCCGGATCAACGGCAATCAGGAGGCCGCCGCTGGTCTGCGGGTCGCAAAGAATTAATTTCTCCTGCTCGTTACGCAGTTGAACGTGGTGCCCGTAGCTGTCCCAGTTGCGGTGGGTGCCGCCGGGGATGCAGTTTTGCGCGATATAATCGTCCAATTCGGGGAAACGCGGGATCTTGTCAAATTCAATCAAAGCCGACAGTTTGCTTCCTTCACACATCTCGGTTAAGTGGCCCAGTAAGCCAAAGCCGGTTACATCGGTCATGGCTGTAATGCCGTTTATCTCGGCCAGTTCTTCTCCGATTTGGTTTAACTCCGACATGGAGCCGGGCGCAATGCAGGCATGTTCGGGTTTCAGTTTTCCTTGCTTCTGGGCAGTTGTAAAGATGCCTACGCCAAGCGGTTTGGTCAGGTAGAGTTTACAAGCTGCCGTGGCGGTGTTGTTTTGTTTTAGTTTTTTAAGCGACACCTGCCCGGTAACTGCCAGTCCGAAAATGGGTTCGGGACTGTCAATGCTGTGTCCCCCGGCCAGGCAAATTCCGGCATCTTTGCAGGCCTGCCGTCCGCCGTCCATCACTTGCTGCGCTATTTCGGGAGCCAGCTTGTTAACCGGCCATCCCAGGATGGCAATGGCCAGCAAGGGTTTTCCGCCCATGGCGTACACATCGCTGATCGCGTTGGTGGCCGCAATTCTTCCAAAGGTAAACGGGTCGTCCACAATGGGCATGAAAAAGTCGGTCGTACTGATGATGGCCGTTCCGTCGCCCATATCATAAACCGCCGCATCATCGCGGCTTTCGTTGCCGACCAGCAAACGGGAGTCGTGGATCGGCTCGATTGTTTGATGCAGGATGGCGCTTAATACCCGGGGCGATATTTTGCAACCGCAGCCGGCGCCATGACTGTATTGGGTGAGTTTGATGTCATTCATTGCCGTAAAAAAAGTTTAAAATTAGGTCTGCATTTTCCTGAGGATTGGCGCTTTGCAGAGCGATGTAGCTGACCTTTGACGGGTCGCGCATCCCAATTCCTTTCAGGTAAGATTTATCGTAGTAATGGAGGGTCCGCTGTACCACTTCGCGATAGTTGCCGTCTTCCAGGTAGCGGATCGCTTCTTTTGTTGCAAGGCCTCCCAGCCGTTTCGAAATCCGTTCAACGGAGCAGGCCAGCTGTGCAGGCGGGCAATTTCCGTATTCTTCAACTAACAGGTCGATACGCTTTGCTCTGGGAATATCCAGAAAAAAGACCGTTTGTTCCCGCATTTGATTAAACAGGCTGATCGGAATTTTCACACACCCGATGTTGTGGCTTTCGTCTTCCAGCCAAATTGGTTTTTCAGGATCTAACCGTCGGAACTCATCATGCAGATTATTCTCGAACTGTTCGGTTGTGGGTTGCGGCGGTTGATTAATCCCGCCAAAAGCCGAGCCTTTGTGCCGGGCCAATCCTTCCAGGTCGATCACCTGCAGGCCTCTGGCCTTGAACTCTTTCAGCAGCCGGGTTTTTCCGCTCCCGGTATAGCCGCCCAAAATCCGGAGTTTAAACGGTTGGGCAAAAAAATCGAGTACGTAATTTCGGTAAGCTTTGTAACCGCCTTCCAGAACATAAACCTGCCCGAACCCATTATCAGCCAGGTGTTGCGCAAAGGAAGAGCTGCGCATCCCACCCCTCCAGCAGTGAATAATAAGGTTTTTGCCGGGCGCGACTCGCTCCGACTGAAGGATGAACTGATCCAGCTTCGGGGCCACCAGGTGATAAGCCAGTTCAATTGCTTTTTCGCGTGACTGCTGAACGTACACGGTCCCCACCTCAGCCCGTTCACCATCCGAGAACAAAGGGATATTCACCGCGCCGGGGATATGTCCTTTCTGATGTTCGCCGGGTGAACGCACATCAATTACGGGCAGGTGCCGGAACTGCTCGTCGTATTGATGAATGGACAGTCGTTGGATCATATGGCCAGACAAATTCGTGTTTTTGACAAATCAGCTCTAGCGGTAGGGAAGCCTGGTCAGCATGTCGGCCAACTGGTTGATCCCGTCTTCGAGTTTTTTGTTCACCATCATTTTGATCATCATGCTCATCTCGGCATGCAAGGTCAGTCTCATTTTCGACTGGTAGGGCGATTCCGGCAACAACTGGATCCAGAAGGTGATGCCGATGGGCAGTCCGCCCGAACTTGAAATCTTAATGGTTTTTGCCGGTTCACGTTCAATGATCCGGATCTCGGCCTGTCCCATTCCCGAAATATTGAACCGGCACGAATCGGCGTCTGATTCAAAATTGCTGACCGTGATTTGGGGAACCGACTCGTTAATTTTTGATAACAGGCCTTCGTTAACGTATTGCGACAGGTTTTCGAAGTTCGACAGGTAATTGAACACCACCTCCTGGTTCTGCTCAATGAGTTTAATATCGCTGATGTATTTCTGAATGCTCATGGTCTTTGAATTTATATGATGCAAAGGTTTGAAAAAAGCGCTAAAGCTGCTAATCCGGTCTGCGATTTTCTTTCCCTCCGGCTGGTGTAAACAAAAAAATCCCCGACAGGGCCGGGGATGTCTGTATTATAATGAAAAAATCATATTCCGGAATTATTTTCCCCAGTTGGCCGGATCTTCCCGCCATTTGTTCAACGACTCTACCTGGGATTCTTTGATCTCACCCGACTCCAGAGCAACTTCAATTAATGTTTTGTAACGACTCAATGTTGTCAGTTCGATGCCGGCTTTGGCAAAGTTTTCTTTTGCAACCGGGAAATTGTAGGTGAAAATCGCCAGCATACCCAATACATCGCCGCCAAAGTTGGTGATTGCTTCTGCTGCTTTCAGGCTACTGACACCTGTTGATACCAGGTCCTCAATCACCACAACTTTTTGTCCTACCTTCAGGTCTCCTTCAATCAGGTTTTCCAGACCGTGGTCTTTCGGTTTCGCGCGGACGTAAATAAATGGCAGGCCAAGTTCCTGGGCCACCAGCATCCCGTGGGCAATTGCCCCGGTTGCTACCCCGGCAATGACTTCTGTTTCAGGATATTTTTCGCGGATGAGTTTTACAAACTGATCACGCACAAAGGTACGCGCTTCGGGGTACGACAACAATTTCCGGTTGTCGCAATAAATCGGAGCTTTCCAGCCTGAAGCCCAGGTAAAAGGATTTGAAGGTTGGATTTTTATTGTGTTAATTTGTACGAGCTTTTTCGTTACTTCCAGGTGGATGTCTTGCATAATGTTAAATGTTTAATACTGAATTCATCGCAAATGTACAAAGTTTTTTTTAATGAGTATCTGCTGTTGCTGAGGTCTGAAATTAATAATTCATTTAAAGATAACATTTATCAAAATATTGATATTGAGGATTTTGGCGATTTTTTCAGGCTGATTTCGGATTTAGACCGGCAGAAATATGCTAAAAAACTTATTCTGAATTGTTTAATAAATGAAAAGTTACTGGATGAATTGCCCGGGAAGATGTCTTATATCCGGGCTGCCGGCGGCCTGGTTAAAGATGGTAAAGGGAATATTTTGTTCATTAAACGTTTGGGACGATGGGATTTACCGAAAGGGAAAGTTGAAAAAAAGGAATCGCTTCGGCAGGCGGCTATCCGCGAAGTAAAAGAAGAATGCGGGTTGGATCAGGTGCAAATCCTTCGTCAATTGCAAAACACCTGTCATATTTATCAGTCGCCATACATAAAGGGAGCGAACAGGCTGGTTTGGAAAGAAACAAGCTGGTTCGAAATGCTTCATACCGGAAACGGGAATACTTCGCCCCAGGAGGAGGAAGATATCGACGAAGTCCGCTGGTTCGCGATGGATGAGCTGGACGAGGTGTTTGCATCGACTTATGGCAGCCTGAAAGAATTACTTCGTTCTTATCTGACCTGATTCCGGAATTTTTCCAATTCTCTGTTTCTCTGGTTATTTGTGCGGGCTGATGCCCAAAAAACAAAAATCCGGAAACGTTCATAATTATCGGCAAATGCAAAAAGCGATGGTTCCAACTCATCAGGCCGGCCCAAACCGGTAAATCATCAGAAATGCCGCTGTCATTCGATCGTAACCAACAACGATTCATGAATCTTTTTTCCCTCACGCAGCACAATGCTGACCAAAGCTTCCAGATCGGCATAGCTTGTCCGGAAGTTGACGATGCATGGTCTCAGGCAATAGTGGCCATTCACAATGGCGTTGCTGAGAAACACTTCGCCGCCTGATTGCAGCTTATTGAGCAACTCCTGATTCAGTTTGTTAAGATAAACTTCATCTTCAATATCTGACGGGACATACCGAAAAGTCGTGATACTCAGGTTTTGTGAGATCGCTTGCAAATCAGGAGTTTCCTGAACCAGATGAAACAGCTTTTCTGATAGGTTGATGTTGTTCCTGATCATGTCTGTTAATCCGTTTTTTCCCATTTGTTTGATCGACATCCAGACTTTAAGCGCCCTGAACCCCCTGGAATTTTGCATGCCATATTCATGAAAATTGACTGGCTGGTCATAGCCATTTCCGCCAAAGTTGTAATACTCCGGGTTGAAACTGAAGGCGTCGTGCAAATATTTTCGGTCGCGAACCAGGATGCAGCCAGCCTCCAACGGACTGTATAGCCACTTATGCGGGTCAAGCGCAATGGAATCAGCCTCAGCCAATCCGTCGAAAAGATTAGCTAATTCAGGAACGACCGCCGCCGGCGCCCCGTAAGCGCCATCAATATGAAACCATAAATCCCGGGTTTTACAAAAGTTTGCAATTTCGCGAAGCGGATCAACTGTGCCGGTGGATACCGATCCGGCGTTTCCGACGACCAGGAAAGGTTGGTGCCCTTGTCGGATATCAATCCTGATTTGTTCCTGTAAATGTGTTACGGACATTTGCTGGGAGTCGGTTAAGTCGATCCAACGGATGGAATCGGTTCCGTGGCCAAATAGATCAACTGCTTTTTGAATCCAGGTGTGGGTTCCTTTGGCGCAATAAACGGTAAAATGTTTTTTTCCCGGTTTAGGAAACGGAACCTGCGAATAAGCCCCCCATGGTTGGATCACTGGTTTTAGGGGAAGACCGGCTAAGCCTTCTTCCCGGATCTTTTCCCCGATTTTATTTCTCCGGGCGGCTAAAAAACCTAAAAAATTGGCCATGTTCCCGCCACTTACAAATATTCCTCCGCTATTAGCTTGATAACCAATTAATTCAGACAGCCAGGCAATGGTCTGTTGTTCGATTTCGGTAGCCATTGGCGACAAGGCAAATGCGCCCACATTGGCATTGACCGACGAAGCAAGAAAGTCTGCTAATGCGCCAATTGGAGCTGCCGATGAGGTAATGTATCCCCAAAACCGGGGATGGCCATTGAACAGCGAATGACCGAAAAGCAGTTCAGAAGCCTCTTTGAGAATTTCCCGGGATTCTTCACCCTGCAGCGGTAAGCTTTTATTGGTCAGGAACGACCGAATGGCGATGGGATTTTCTCCTTTGGTCACGTTCATTTCAGGCAATTCTTCCATGAAAGTGGCAATGCGTTCCGTCAGTTCGTGCGCTGCACTTCGAAATTCGTCAGCGCCCATGTTTAATGTTGTGTTTTTACCGGTTAATGTTTTCATCGTTACTGTTTTAGTTTAATTGGAATAATACGGGGTGTCGATCGTTTGTAGGCAAGGTATTGTTCGCCAAAAACATGGATCAAATCTTTTTCTTCGTAATAAAGACCGACCAGAATGTAGGTGGTCAGTAACAGTGAATAGACCAGGTGCGTGACTGTCATCAACGGGGTTGACCAAATGCCAATCAGGGTGCCCAGGTACAGCGGGTGCCGTGAATATTTATAAAAAGCAACTACTTTAAAATCAATTGCTTTGTAAGGCTCATTTCTGATGCGGAGATAGGCTTGCCTCAGTCCGAAAAGATCAAAATGATTGATCAAAAAAGTACTGATAAACAGAATCACCCATCCGGTGAAGAACATGCCATACAATACGTTGTACCAAACAGATTCGTTACTAACCTGCCAAATCACACCACCAAGCGGCTCCCATTGCCAAACCAGCAGCGTAAGTGCGATTCCGGTTGCCAAAACATAGGTACTGCGCTCAAGATGAGCCGGAATAAAACGGATGATCCATTTTTTGAAACCCCTGCGGGCCATAACGGTGTGCTGGATTCCGAACAGAAAGACGAGGCCCAGATTTTTCAGGATGGCCGAACCGGTATCCATGACGGGAACGCCGTCAATCGACGCTTCCGGAAACAGATTACCTGTCGATGCAATCCAGTATAAAAGCGAAAGGAAACCGATCGCATAACAGAATAATGCATAAACTGCGCTTAATGTCTTTTTCATGTCTTTTATTTTTAATAAGTAAAAAATGAAAATCTGTTCAGCAAAGGTAGAAGCATTAAAAAAGACATGATTGTCTGATAAGCTCAAATAATTGATGATTTGGATATTGAACAGATTAGTTCTCAGATTTTTCCGATTGTAGTCTGAATTGGAGTGGCGGCAGGCCAAAATGCTTTTTGAAGCACCGGATAAAATGCGGCGTTGATTCAAAACCCGAATAAAATGCAATGTCGTTGATATGTTCTTCGGTCGCTAATAACCTGGATCTGGCATATTTAAGTCGCTCTTCCATAATCCATTGCAAGGGGGGAATGCCAAAAGCTTTTTTAAAATCCCTTTTAAACGAAGAAAGGCTGCGGTTGCAGAGCCTGGCATATGCTTCCATTGACAAATTAAACAGGAGGTTTTTTCTCATCACCGATTCGATATTTTCTCTTGTTTCACTGAGTGTTGAAAGAAAATAGGCTTTGAGCAGGGGGTTGTAATTTGTTGTCAGTATCTGAAGGAGTAATTCCTTAAATTTTAATTTGAGCAAGTGTTTTGACGGAACAGCATTCTGAAGAAAATAGGTGGAAACAGATTCAAAGAATAATCTCAGGTTGGCATCAACATTCATCCTCAGGATCTGAAAATTATTTTGTTCTTCTGATTCGTTGTTTTTAAGGTTCACCTGATACTCCAGCACGACCTCCCGGATAAAATCTTTTGGAAAGAAAAAAATCAAAGCGCAAAAATCTGTTTCATAGGAATTTCGCATGATACACGCGCCTTTTTTGCAGTAAACCGCATCGCCTGGCGATGCCGGAAATTCCCCGTCGGGAGTGATCCACGTTTTATTTCCCGAAGTCACATAAACCAGGTGCGCGTAAGGCGACCATAAGTCATAAATCTCTCTTGAATCAGACAAACATTGGTACTCCACGAATAAAAGGCCATCGCATTCCAGCCGGCGGTAATTGGCGGTAAGGCTATCTTCGTAAAGGTTAAACATTTATAGTTTCATTTAAGCAGCGTTGAAAAAATTGATCTGATTAGTTAACAACTGAACCTGCTTAATGGTTGGATTTACCTTTTCTTCGTTGACGCGAATAGCAGCCTGAAAGAATTACTTCGTTCTTATCTGACCTGATTCCGGAATTCTTCCAGTTGTTTTTGCTTCAACAAACCTGAAAATTGCCGGTCAAATCCGTCAAGGGGGTTAAGGGCCGGCGCCAGTTCCAGTTTACCGGCCGGTGTCAGCAGGTAGGCCGTAGGGAAAGTGCGTACCCGGTATTTGTCGGCCTCTGCTTTTGGACAGCTAAAAAATTCCCCTGGCCAGTTTTGTTGTTGGATGAGGTCTTTTTTACCCAGTTCGGTTTCCGGGATGAGGTGTATGATATGAACCTGCCCCGCCAGCGCCTCCGGAAAACTTTTCAGGTGATCGAGATGTTGCCGGCAGATGGGATTGGTCACACTGGTAAAATGCAGGTAAACATACTTTCCGCGGTATTCCGAAAGGCGGTGCCCCTTGCCGTCAAACCCGGTGAAGCTGATTTCCGGCCCTTCATTACCAGGAAGCAGGTAAGTGAGTTTCGATTTCAATAAACGGGCTGTTTCTTTGCGGGATGCCGGCCAGCTGCCCTGCCCGATCTTATCTAACAAAGCAATTAGGCTTTTTTGTGGAAATTGTCCCTGGTAAAAGGCATCATGAATTGATTTCAGAATAACCAGCCGCGACAGGTTTTGGTCCCAGCCCTTTTGTGCGAGCAGAAAATTTTCGATGCCGCTTAAATCGGCCTTTCCAACCAGGTTCCTGAATTCGTCGCCGTCCAAGGCATTGGACAGTATGGCAAAATAATTTGTGAACAGCTGCTCAAACAGCCGGTAACAGGTCGGAATTTGCAGATTGGGACTGTGTTTTACAAAACAAGCTGCTGCAAACGATTCATTTCGTCCCTGGTGAAGCGCGTATTCGGCTGAGGCTATGCGGTAAAACTTGTAGTCTTCGAAATAAGCGTGGCCCGAATCGGAAAATTGCTGGCGCAGTTTGGTTTTCAGCGAATCGACGGCAGCCGGTGATTGATCGTGGAATATCCGGTTGAAATGCGTGTTCTCCTGGGTCGAATAAGCCTGTTCAAACGATTGGATCATCCGGTTCAAATCATCGGACCTGACATTTTGTAAACCAAAAGGAATGATGTTGGCCCGAAAAAAGGGGTTACGCCTTTCTGCTTCGCCGACTTGCTGTAACGGCGGAAAAACAAGTTGGTAGCTTTTTCCCGGCTCCAGGTAAATTTGTGCCCGCCAGCTGTCAAAATCGGCCAGGCATAAGCTCGTTTCATCCAATTGAAAAGTCGCGTCAAACGAGCCATCGGGCTTGAGGTTTAGTTTAACCAGAGACTTAGTCGTTCCCGATATCGGATCTTCGGTCCGGTAAATTTCGATCGTCCGTCCCTGGTAATCCGGGGCATTCCCAACGAGGCGGACGGTGTTCTGGTTATATGCCGGAAAGGCAAAAAAAATGAGCAGGTAAAACAGAAACAGCTTATTCATCTTCTTTAAAAAATTCATCCATATTTAACCCTTTGGGTAAAAACATGCTGGCATCGCCGCCATGCAGGATGATATCGCGGACGATGGTGGAGTTTACCGGCGTATGTTCGGGCATCGTCAGTAAAAATACGGTTTCGATTTGCGGGTGCATTTTTTTGTTGACCTGCGCGATGGCCCTTTCATATTCAAAATCGGCAGAAGTACGTAAGCCCCTTAAAATATAAGCGGCTCCCACCTTCTTGCAAAAATCAACGGTCAGGCCCTCGTGCGGCATCACTTCAATCTTGGGTTCATCGGCAAAAACCTGCTTCACCCATTTCAGCCGCTTTTCGAGTTTAAAAAATGATTGTTTGTTGGTGTTGTAGCCAATCATGATCACAATCTTGTCGAACATGGGAATGGCCCGGCGGACAACGCTTTCATGTCCGATGGTAAAAGGGTCGAATGAACCCGGGAATATGGCAATTTTATCCATGTGTTCTGTTTTTGTTCAGTCACCAAATATAAATGATAATATTCGGAAATTTCCGAATATCCCTGATTTAATTGGACCGGCAGGCCGGATTGATCGAGTGTGTTGAACTGGATTGACGAGACCGGGAAAAATAGGGAAACCTCTGAATAACGGTTAGTGATCCGGTAATCGACCGGAATTAGATGTTAAAAAATACGCCATGACAACAACATATAACTTTCCGTACTCAGAGGTTTGCTTTTCAATGTCTTTGCAGAACCGGCGTTTTCTGCTTTGTTGACTTTATAACAACAAATCCCGGAAGTTGTTTTTTGTTTTTTTGAAAATTCCCTGATTTTCACGGTTTATTTCATTGAATATTCTGCTTTTGTGCCAAACAGCGGATTATTGGAGAGGCGCGGCAAAAGCCAAAACGTCGTCGCCGGTGATTACTTTATCGCAAAGAATGATTAAACGCTCAATCACATTTCTGAATTCGCGGATGTTTCCGGTCCAGGTCATACTTTGTAACCTGTTGATGGCATCGGGGGTGATTTTTTTCACAGGCATACCGTATTCCCCGCAAATTTGGGTTATAAAATAGTTGGCCAGTTCAGGAATATCTTCTGCCCGTTCGTTTAACGCGGGCACCTGGATCAGGATCACGCTCAGACGGTGGTACAGGTCTTCGCGAAAATGCCCTTTGCTGATTTCCTCGCTGATATTTTTATTGGTGGCGGCTACCACGCGAACATTCACCGCGATCGGCTGGTCGCCTCCAACCCGGGTGATGATGTTCTCCTGAAGCGCCCGCAGCACTTTTGCCTGTGCCGAAAGGCTCATATCGCCAATTTCATCGAGAAACAGCGTACCGCCGTTGGCTTGTTCAAATTTTCCTTTACGTTGTTTTACCGCAGAGGTAAAAGCGCCTTTTTCATGTCCAAATAGTTCGCTTTCAATTAGTTCTGAAGGAATGGCGGCGCAGTTTACCTCGACAAAAGGCCCGGAAGAGCGGTTGCTTTTTTCGTGTAGCCTGCGGGCAACCAGTTCCTTGCCGGTTCCGTTGGCGCCGGTAATCAGCACGCGGGCATCGGTGGGGGCCACCCGGTCGGCCATATCGGTAATCTTTTTGATGGCAGCCGAACTCCCGACCATTTCGTATTTTTTGCTGACTTTCTTTTTCAAGACCTTGGTTTCGGTCAGTAAATTCGACTTGTCCATAGCATTGCGGATGGTAATCAGCAGGCGGTTCAGGTCGAGGGGTTTTTCAATAAAATCAAAAGCCCCTTTTTTGATCGATTCCACGGCCGTGTCGATATTGCCATGTCCGGAGATCATCACGACCGGCGCATCCAGCGATAATTCCTGTACTTTACCGAGTACTTCCAGTCCGTCCATTCCCGGCATTTTGATGTCGCACAATACAATATCGTACTCGTTTTTGCGGATTAGTTCGAGTCCCTGGTTGCCATCTTCGGCCAAATCAACCTGGTACTGTTCGTATTCAAGGATATCTTTCAGCGTATTGCGGATACTGCGTTCATCGTCGATTACTAATATTTTTGACATGTGCTTGTTTTTTTTGTTGAATTATTGTTTCAAAATTAATGATTAATCCATTCGTACAAAACGCCTTCCCGGAGGGCAAAATCGGTTTGTGCCATTTCGGCCGGTTTTAAGCGGTTAAGAATAAGCCGGATAAAAAGAAACGACGGTACAATCATTTCTACCCTCAGTGGTTCCATCCCGGTCATTTTTTCGCGCTGGGCTTTGGTCGAACGGATGATTTTTTCGGCAATGTATTGAAAATCAGTCAGGTTTATTGATTGCTTCACCCGTTGTTTGCTCCCCGGCGGTGTTTGGTCAATCAGGTCGGCCAGCGTGTCGAACGCCCCGGAGCAACCAATCAGGCGGGAAATTTTGGTTCCGGCAAGCTGTTTCCAAAGCGTGCCCAGGCCATGTTCAAAATAAGTTTCAATGGCCGAAATCTCTTTTTCACTGATCGGGTCCGACAGAGAGAACTGTTCCACCACGCGGGCCATGCCCAGCGGGAAACTCTCTTTCCAGTGAATCCCGTTGTTTTTGGTTTGAATGAATTCGTTGCTTCCCCCGCCAATATCCAGGATCAGGTTATCATCGGGGATGGAATTGAAGGCGAGTTTTACGCCCTGGAAAATAAGTTGCGCTTCTTCGTTGCCTGAGATGACCGAAAGTCTCAGTCCGGTTTCTTTTTGCAGATGAGCGGTAAACGCATCTTTGTTGGCGGCATCGCGAACTGCCGAGGTGGCAATCGTCACCACCCGGTCTGCCTGAAACGAGGCGATGGTTTCCCGGTGTTGGTTCAGCGCGGCTGTTGCCCGCGAAAATGCCTCCCGGCTTAACAGGTTCCTGTCAATTCCGTCTTTGCCCAGTTTTACACCCAGCTTTCCCTGGTGTAAAATCCGGTAGTTCTTTTCGTTAATCCCGGCAATCAGCAAATTGCAGGTATTTGTTCCCAAATCGATGACGGCCAGTTTCATGTTAGTTGAAGTTCATATTTGTGCAAAGATAAAATTTGCAGGTAGAGCGTATTGGTTTTCGCATCTTTTTGTATTTAGGCAGAAAAAACAAAAAAAGAAAGCCTTCCGTCATCAGAAGGCCCTCAGAACTATGTCAATGCAAAATGAAGATTTTCTGTTTGCTAATCTTCAACAAGATAAAGAAAAGATTGCAAATAAATACTTTTTTATCTGATTTTAATTCCGGTAAACCAACCACTTAACAATTTCTTTAAGATTGACTTTCTTTCCGTACATTAAAATGCCGGTTCGGTAAATTTTACCGGCCATCCAGATTGTTCCCCAAATTGAAACCAATAAAATACTCATCGACAACAGCAGCTCCCAGGCAGGCACGCCAAAGGGCACGCGAACGGTCATGATAACGGGAGAGGTGAGCGGGATCATGGAAGCCCAGAAAGCCAGTGTCCCTTCCGGATTTTTGATCACCGGAAAGAGAATGATGATCGAAAAAATCAGGGGGATTGTAACGGGCATCATCAGTTGCTGTGCATCTTCTTCGTGGTCGACGGCCGAGCCGACTGCTCCCAGCAAAGAAGCATACATCAGAAAACCTCCCAGAAAAAAGAACAGAAAGCATCCCAGAATCAGTGGCAGGTTTAAGTTGCTGATCAGGTCGACGATTTCAATCACCATGTTTTCCTGTCCGCCCCCGGCTTGCTGCAGGGCAATGCCCGAAGTGTCCATCAGGTTTTGTGATTGGCGGATTGCCTGGGCTTCGTCGACTCCCGAAAAGGTTTGTACCCCGGTGATGATTGCGGCAAAGATAAGGATCCAGAATAACAGCTGGGTTAGCCCAACCAGTCCAATGCCGATAATCTTTCCAAACATCAGCTGGGTGGGTTTTACCGATGAAATGATTACCTCAACAATCCGGTTGGTTTTTTCTTCCATCACCCCGCGCATCACCATTGCGCCGTAAATAAAAACAAACATGTAAATGATGAAACCGGCGGCATAGCCAACGGCCATTGCGATTTCGGTCGAGCTTTTCACCTGGGCGCCCTGGTCGTCCACCTTGATGGTTTCGAGGTTAATGCTGGTCTTGGTGGCTGCCAGTTTATTCTCCAGGTCGGGAATACCCGATTGATCGATCACTTGTTGCCTTTTGTCGTTTTCGATGATGTTACCGAGTTTCTTCCCGATCAGGTTTTTAATATCAATCGTCACCTGTTTATCTGAAAACAGCTGGGCTCGGCTGACAGTCAGGATGTTGGGCGGAATAAACAGGACGGCGTAAAACCCGCTTTGTTTAATGTTGTCCTTTAGTTGAAGGTATTCCTGTTCGGGCACAAAGTGAAATCGGGTATAATCAGTATTGTCCAGTCGTCCCAGGAAGATGCCCGTTCCGTCGTAAACCGCGATGGTGCGTTCTTCTTTGTCGTCCTGCATGGCGAGCCAGGCCGGAAGAACCGTGAAAGCGGCAAAAAGAAAAGGGACCAGCAGCGTTAAAATGATGAACGATTTTTTCCGGACGCGGGTCAGGTATTCGCGTTTTAAAATGATCAGTCCTTTGTTCATGTCCTTAGTTTTTTTGGTTAGCTTGTTCAACAACCTGGATAAATACTTCATTCATGCTGGGGATTACCTCGCGAAAAGCGCTGATCTCCATCTTTCCTATCAGTTTTTGCAACAATTCGTTATTTGTTTCGCCCCGGGTTTCCTGGAACTTTACGCGCTGGCGTATTCCCCGCCGCTCATGCTCAATCAGTTTAAAACCGTTGGAAGAAAAGAGGAGGGAAACATCATCGGTTTCGGCGGTTTCAATCTCGAAAATACCTTGTTTGTAGCGTTCTTTGATGTCGAAAATGTTGCCGTCCAGTATTTTTTGTGATTTGTTGATCAGCGCAATGTGGTCGCAAACTTCCTCAACCGAAGCCATGTTATGGGTTGAGAAGATGATGGTTGCGCCATTTTCTTTCAGCTGGAGGATTTCGTTTTTCAGCAGGTTGGTGTTGATGGGGTCGAAACCGCTGAAAGGCTCGTCAAAAATCAGTAATTGCGGTTTGTGAATGACGGTGGTCACAAACTGAACCTTCTGCTGCATTCCTTTCGAAAGCTCTTCTACTTTTTTGTTCCACCAGGGTTGAATCTCGAACTTTTCAAACCAAACTTTCAGGCTTTTCAGGGCATCATGCCGCGACATGCCTTTTAGCTGAGCCAGGTACAATGCTTGTTCGCCTACTTTCATTTTTTTATAAAGCCCGCGTTCCTCGGGCAGGTAACCGATCGATTCGATGTCGGTTGATTTGAACCTGCGTCCTTTGAAATACAATTCGCCCGCATCGGGGGCGGTAATTTGGTTGATAATCCGGATCAGGGTCGTTTTGCCGGCCCCGTTGGGACCCAGCAGTCCGAATACAGACTGCTCTTCCACCGAAATGCTGACCTGGTCGAGCGCCCGGTGCCCGGCGTAATCTTTTACAACTTCAGTCGCTTTAAATAGTTCCATACAGAGGTTTTTTATTTTTCCGGTTTCAATTCAGCCCGAAATTAAGTAAAATACCTGTCGGGTCAATTTGTTTTTTCGGCAAACAGTCGTTTTTTTCGGACGAATACATCTATCCGGGAATTCGTCCTTCATAGAAGGATGGTATTTATATTTACGGCAGGGTGGCGATGAATCATTCTGATTCGCGGAAAATCAATCTGTCATGGGCATTTTCTAAAAAGAGCAGTTTGTTTGCTGTGCTGAAACGCCAGTTTTTCTCCCGGAGCATTGTTAGGAACCGGTTTTCGAGCTCGAGCTGCAGGCAGGCTTTTTTGGTGGAGATTATTCGTCCGATGTAAAGTGAATCACCGGCGATTTCAAGTTGACCGTTAAATTGATTGCAACCGGCAAATCCTTGCAGCCTGTTTAGTTCCGGCTGAATTTTTACGTAGGGTTTCCGGATGTCATCCGAAAGCGCTTGTTCGTTGATTTGTTCCAGTTCCCAGCGAATGTTTTCGATCGGACTCGTCAACTGGATGTTGAAATCACCTTCCCGCAAATTGGTTTCATGTACTTTTCCCGGGAGAAGAAGTTGTTGACTTCCCGTGCAGGACTGGATTACCAAAAACAAGAGGAATAAATAAGCGGACCGCATCGTATGGTTTTTATCGTTCGGAACAGCCTGATGCAAAATGCGAGCCAAATGATCAATTGCCGATCGATTTTATAGCCAGTTTTAACTCGCGTTCGGCCATTTTGAGTTGTTTGCGGGTATCGCTGAATAAGTCGAGCGCCTGGTTTATTTGAATGGCCACGGACGAATAGACCGTTTCATCAAAAATCAGGTTGAGTTTGTTTTGTGTTTCCAGCAATGATTGACCGGCCAGGCGAAGGTAACCGGCAGCTTGTTCCGCTTGTCTGGAGATTGCCGGTTGATTAAACTCTTTGGCCGAGTAAGAGGCATCGGTTGCCTGAAATTCGGCTTTTTTGGCGTAAACATACAGGCTGTCCATCCCGGTAAGTGCATCAAAACTGTGGTATTTGATTTCTTCCAGGTCGGCTGCACCGTTGTACAGCGAAAAGTAGCCGGCAACCTGCTGGCTGTAATCCCAGGCTTGTTGGGTTAATTTCAGCGATTTCTGAAATTCGGTTGCCAACCGGCTCTGGGAAAAGCTTCCGAACCCCAAAAGAATAAAGACCAATATGCTTACAAATTGTTTCATCAGGATAGGAAATTAATCTAATCAGTCTGCTTTTTCCGTTCGATTAACGGGATATGTTCCGGCCGCTTGTGTTTCCACCTGCGGTGCGACCAAAGCCAGTATTCCGGGGTCTCCAGGATGTATTTTTCCATCATATTCACATAAGCCAGCAAAATGGTCTCTTCACTCACTTTGGCAGGTTCAGGGATCAGTTCAATCAATTCTACCTGGTATTTACCCCGGGCAAGCTTTCTGGTGAGGTGAAAGAATACCGGCTGGTTGGTTTTAATGGCTATTTTCACCGGGCCGGCAAAGAAGGGAGTTTCCTGGTTCAGAAAGGTGGTCCAGAACTGCGCGTTTTGAGGCGGAGTTTGGTCGGCAGCCAGAACCAGGGAGCCAGGTCTTTTGGCGCTGTTAAATTGCAGCGCCTTCCGCGCAGCTTGTTGCATCGGGATGGTTTGACTGCCAAAACGTTCGCGGATGTTCCGCAAATAATTATCCATTTCAGGGTTGTTTCTTAACGGATTGAAGACCACCACTACCTGATGGCTTACTTTCCGTTGCATGCTGCAGCTCCACTCCCAGTTATTGTAATGCATACCCAGCGCAATGAAACTTTTGCCTTGCCTGTAATAAGCTTCTGTTTGATCAGGCGGGAGTAAAACGATTCGTTCATCCAATTGTTTTTCCGTCATGTACCCGAGTTTCAGCGATTCCAGAAAAAGGTCGCAAAAATGGCGATAATAGTTTCGGGCGATCTGTTTAATCTCCGGTTCTCCTTTTTCCGGAAATGAATTATGCAGGTTGGCGTAAACCACTTTTCTGCGATAACCGATCAGGTGATAGATCACGACAAACAGAAAATCGGACAGGAGATAGATTGCCGAAAAGGGCAACCTTCCCAAAGCTTTTAGAAAGAGAACAACAGAACGGTTCAGTATTTTTTTCATAAAATGTTATGTTGTCTGCAAAAATAAGTTTTTTTTAGGTAGGGTCTGATTTTTGTTCTCACGGAAAAAGTGCATCTTTAACAATCAATATCCGTTAAATCGAAACGTATGAAACGATTAGTTTTTTTAGCTTTTATGTTTACAGGTTTTATTAGTTTTTCACAAGTTGCTTATATTGCCCACCGCGGAGCTTCGTACCTGGCGCCTGAAAATACAGTGGCTTCAGCCAATCTTGCCTGGGAACTCGACGCCGATGCCGTTGAAATTGACATCTATCTGACAAAAGATAACCGGGTGATGGTTTGTCACGACTCGTCGACAAAACGGACTGCCGGGGTCGATTTAAAAATCAGCGAAACAAATTCGGACGAACTAAGAAAGCTTGATGTGGGCCGTTGGAAAGAAGAGCGTTTTGCCGGCGAAAAAATTCCCTTTATCGAAGAAATTCTCGAAACCGTTCCCGCCGGAAAAAAATTGGTTGTCGAAATTAAATGTGGCAGTGAAGTGTTGCCGGCGCTCAAAAAAGCGATTGATGAAAGCGGTAAACTTGAGCAGATCATTTTTATTGGCTTCGGTTGGGAAACCATTGTGGATACCAAGAAGACCTTTCCCGGAAATGCCTGTTACTGGCTGAGCTCGGTTGAAGAGGATGTACTGAAGCGACTTGGTCAGCTGGCCGAATCAGGCTTGGACGGACTGAACCTGAGCTACAAAATTATCCGGCCTGATTTAGCGCGTCAGGTGAAAGAGGTGGGTGTCGATTTGCTGACCTGGACCGTGGATGACCCGGATGAAGCAAAACGGCTGGTCGGATTAGGCGTGAAAGCGATTACCACCAACCGCCCCGGCTGGCTCAGGGAGCAGATGCAGTAGGGTGTGCAGGCGTAAATATCCCAAAACGGGAGCCTGGTTTTATTTTGGTCTTGCAATCATGATTCCGGTGTACGATTTTTTGTTCATGAGCAAGTCATACAGCGGTTCTTCCGAAATAACCACTTTTTCGAGTGTTGATGAGGCATGCAACAGGTGAATGCGGCCGTTTACTTCGGTCAGGATACCTGTGTGCGAAATATCGAGTCCGGCAATCGTGGTTGCAAGGCCTACCAGGTCGCCTTCTTGCAGGTCGGTTTCGCGGCCGGGTACTTCTTCTTTTCTCAGAAAAAAATATTTCCGGGCCGAAATCCCGGTTTCCTGAGCAGCAATGACCGGGATAAATTCCGGGTTCTCCTTCAATACCTCATAACTGGCAGGGTGTGTCGACATAAAATTGACGATAAGGTCAACCGGTGATCCAATTTTTACGGCAGGTTCCGAAACCAATCCTTTCATCCGGTTGTCGTAAATCCAGTCGCTGAAATAATGCAGGCGTGAACAATATCCTTCCCGTTTTCCATCCCGGTAACGGATTTTTTCCAGCTCGCCGGCAAAACTGTCAAAATCCGCTTTTCCGGCTTTAACGGTTCGGGCCAGCGCCAGGCAGGTTTCAACAAAGGTCGTGCAATCCAACTCTCTCAGGTTGATCACCAAATCTTCATCCCGTCCGTTTTCAAGCGTGTGTGCGACGTAAGGAGTCCCTAAAAAGGTTTTTCCGATTTCAGAAACCAGTTCACCCACCGGTTTATCCTGATCAGCCGAAAAGCGGCTGAGTATTTTCGTAACCAGAAGACTGTCTTCAGCTGTTTTAATCAGTTCTTTAGGTGGAATATTTGTTTCCTTCAGTTTACTTTGGCAGGCTAAACCCGTTGCAAACAGGCAAAAAAGCAAAACAGTGATTTTCATTTTGATAAATTTTTGATGAAAATACGAAATAAAACAGATTGTTTTTAAAATCGAATTTTCCCGATACATTTATGGGTAAGATTTTTGAACATCACTTTATTAACACATAACCAAACATGAACTTCGGTAATCATCATTTTAAGTTTCATCAGGGGCATCTTTGGGTCTCCCTGCTTGTAGGCGGCATGTCTCCGGCAACGGCATTCGCAGCGTCCGGTGAAAAGCCGAACATCATTATCATCCTTGCCGACGATATGGGCTGGTCGAACCCCGGCTGTTTTGGCGGGGTGATCGAAACCCCGAATCTCGACCGCCTGGCTGCAACCGGTGTGCGTTTTAACCAGTTCTACAGCGCCGCCCGGTGCTGTCCTTCACGTGCAAGTTTATTGACCGGTCTATCTCCCCACGAATCGGGGGTCGGGCATATGACATTTAAACGGACAGGCAACAAACCATCGGTGATTGCCGAACGGTTGGAATTTCCGTATGCTTACCGCGGCTGGCTGGGCGAAAACGTGCCCACCTTGCCCGAAATGCTGAAAACAGCAGGCTACAGCACGTACATGACCGGAAAATGGCACCTGGGATCCAGTGATCCTGCCACCTGGCCAAAACAGCGCGGCTTTGACCGTTTTTATGGTTTTCTTGAAGGTACTTCCGATTATTTTAAACCCACAGACCTTCAGCGCGATAACCGGTTTGTTGAACCGGAAGGTGAGAATTATTATACCACCGATGCGTTTACCGACGAGGCGATAGCGTATTTGAAAGAACACGAAATGAACAGAGAAGAGGAGCCGTTTTTCCTCTACCTGGCGTATAACGCACCTCATTTCCCGATGCAGGCCATGCCCGAAGATTTTCAAAAGTACCGTGGACGTTTTAAAAAAGGCTGGGATGTGTTGCGTGAAGAAATTATTGCCCGGCAAAAGAAAATGGGATTAATTCCTGAAAATACTGAACTGGCGCCCCGCCCCGGAACCAGCAACAGGCTTGGCAGCAAAGGAGGGCCGGTTCCGGCGTGGGATTCGTTAAGCCCGGCACAACAGGATTCGATGGATGCGATTATGGCTACCTATGCCGGCATGGTTGACCGCATGGACCAAAACATCGGGAAACTGATTGCTTTTTTGGAGAAAACGGGAGAGCTGAATAACACGCTTATCTTTTTTCTTTCCGACAACGGAGCTGAAGCCGAAAGCCCCGTATTTGGAGATTTCAGAATGGAGAAGCTGGGACAATACGGACAGGGTGGAAAAAACTACGGCCGCGCCTGGGCGACATTTTCAAATACACCGTTTCGCGAGTACAAACATTTCACCCACCAGGGAGGAATCCAATCGCCGCTGATTGTGCATTGGCCGGCAGAAATAAAGGCTGATTTGCAGCATGGAATCCTGAACCAGTACGGTTTTCTTCCCGATATCGTTGAAACCTGCCTGGATGTCGCTTCGGCAACCCGGCCTTACGCGATGAATGGTCAGCCGGTTCCGGTGAGCGATGGGCGCAGCTTGAAAGGACTGTTGCAAGGAAATGGCTTGCCTTTGCATGCTCAGCCGATTTGCTGTGAACACGAAGGCAACATCATGGTCCGGGATGGTGAATGGAAACTGGTCCGTTTTTTTTCTGACCCCTGGGAATTGTATCAGGTGGAAACCGACCGCAGCGAAACGAATAACCGGGCTGCAGAGCATCCGGAAATCGTAGAGCGGCTTGGCAAGGCATACGATGAGTGGGCAAAACGGGTAGGAGCGCTCCCTTGGGGGGAAGCCAAAAATTATTCGGTATATCCTTCGGGGAAATATAATTTCTGATCGTGATTGAAGCTAAAAGTCTGCTTCTTTTTTTGAAGCTGTTGTCGGTTGCTTATTGAAAGATCGCGGTTGCAGTTTGTTCGGACAGGCAGATATTTTTTCTTTGTATGAAAAAGAACAGCCTCCTCTGTCGGTTGACAGAGGAGGCTGGTAAAAAATATTCTGGTTTTATATGTGGTCAATAGTCTGTAATTAAGGTCATCTATCTGCGTGTTGATTTTCCGTTTGACTGATTTTGGGTGTTACTGCTTTTTGTTGCACCCGAGCTGCTTCGGCTGCTTGAATTACCCGAACTGCTTCTGTTGTTTGAACTACCGGTATTGACGGTGCTTCTTTTTTGGCTGGAAGAACTTGGCGTACTTACCGCTTTTTGTGTTGCCTGTGGCTTGGAAACCGAACTGGTTGACCGCTGCGTGGTACCGGTTTGGGTGTTTTGTCTGGTCGACGAGTTGTTTACAGCCCGGTTTTGGTTGCCTGTGGCTGCCTTTTGTGAAACATCTGTTTTTTTACCGGCAGGTGATGTTGTCACATTTCTGTTTGTTGTACCCGTGGCCGGCTTGCGGGAGGCATTTGTTCCCTGGCTGGCGGCCGGGGTGCTGCCGGTCCGGGCAGGCACCGTTGATGTTTTGCGCGAAACATCTGTACTTTTTGCAGCAGGAGCGTTTGTACTGTTCCTGTTGGTGACACCAGTCGTTGTTTTACGGGATTCACCGGTTCTCTGATTGACAGCGGGGCTTGTCGATGTCCGTCTGCCTACAGAAGTTTCCGACCGTCTTTCTGCGCCGGAATTGCTGGTTCCGACTGACCTGTTATTTCCTGATTGTGAGCTGGTTGTCCGGCTGTTATTAACTGATGTCGTTGTTCTCCGGCTGTTTTGTCCCGAGGTAGTTCTGGTATACAGTGCTTCACCTTTTCTTCTCAGGTCGGGGCGGGAATAGGTATTCCGGTAGTGTCCTTCCCTTATGTTGGTGGCTACTCTTGGCGAATAAGTCCGTACGTTGCGGTAATAATGGTCATTATACCGGTGATAACGATGATAGTTACAGGTACGGTAATGCCCGTAGTAATGATCGTGCCAATGATAATGGTAGCCGTAATAGTAATGCCAGTAATACGGACGCCACGGGCTCCAGTAGGTCGGGTAATAGCCCCAGTACCAGGAAGAATGCCAGCTAATATAACCGGGGAGAAACATAAACCGGACAACCGGCCAGGCGGCAACTTCGTAGGTTGTGGTGCGGACTACAGTGACATTTCTATTGTTGTACGAATTTCCGGAATAACCGGGATTTGGCGTTTCTCCCGCATTATCGGCATAATTAGGTTCAATGATGTAGTTTCTGCCGTAAAGGGCCTCGTCTCCGACAAGCTGTATTTGTACCGATCCGTCTCTGAAACGCTGAACCGTGAAAACGGCCACATCCTGGGTTTCGTTTCTGCTCAGTGCTGTCCGTAAAACGATGGTGTGAACATCGCCGTCAACATAGTCGAACACCATCAGGTAATCAACCAGGCGGTCTCCGTTCAGGTCGAGATTGTTAATTCTTGAATTCTCATCATTCAGGCTTCTTTCAAAAGCTTCGAGGGTTTCTGATTCCTGGAACAGTTTCATCACTGCATACAGGTTGAGGTTATCGCCCGGCAGGCCCAGATATTCATCCGGGTAGTTTTGCGCATCGGATGTGCTCCAGAATGCAACCATCAGGCTAAGGATGGATGTTATTACAAACTTTTTCATGACTTTGAGTTTTAAAAGAGTTGTTTCTTGATAACCGTCACGACAAAACTCATACCACTGTTAAATTTATCCTTCCTTCAGCGGGTTCCACCCCTGTGCCTGCAACGGAATTTCGCCGCCAAGCCCGGTTACCAGCATGGCGCCTTCACTCTCCGGGGTGATGTGCCCGATCATGGTGATGTCGGGATCATTTTTTATCTTGTCGTGGTCGGCTAAAGGAACGGTAAATAACAATTCGTAATCCTCGCCTCCGTTCAGGGCGGCAACCAGGGGGTTGATGCTCAGTTCTTCGGCAAAACGTTTGGTTTGGAAATCGAGCGGAATTTTTTCTTCGTAAATTCTGCAGCCCACCTTTGATTCTTTGCAGATATGTAATAAATCAGATGAAAGTCCGTCGGAGATATCGATCATGGCATGAGGGACAATACCCATTTTTTTCAGCGCTTTGATCACGTCTCCCCGGGCTTCCGGCTTGAGTTGCCGCTCCAGGATATAATCATATCCTTCCAGTTGGGGCTGCACGTTCGGGCTAACTTTAAAAACTTCATTTTCGCGTTCCAGTAACTGCAGGCCCATATAGGCGCCGCCTAAGTCGCCGGATACACAAATCAGGTCATTCGGGTTTGCCCCGCTCCGGTAAACTGCTTCGCCTTTACCGACCTCGCCCAGGGCCGTAATGCTGATTACCAGGCCAGTCAACGAACTGGTAGTGTCGCCGCCAACGACATCAACTCCGTATTTTTCACAGGCCATATAAATCCCGGCATATAGATCGTCCAGGGCTTCCACCGAAAATTTATTGGAGATGGCCAGCGAAACCGTAAGTTGCCGTGGTTGGGCATTCATGGCAAAAACGTCTGACAGATTAACCATCACCGCTTTATAGCCTAAATGCTTCATCGGTACGTACATCAGGTTGAAATGGATGCCTTCCACCAGCAAATCGGTGGTAACAACCAACTGCTGGTCGCGATAGTCCAGCACGGCAGCGTCGTCGCCTACCCCCTTAACTGTTCCGGGATTCTTGAGCGTTATGGACTTGGTCAGGTGATTGATCAGTCCAAATTCTCCCAGGCTGGAGATTGGAGTTGCTTTTTTATTATTATCCATTTTTTAAATATCAGACTTGCAGGTGTGAATTAATGCTTTGCAGCCGCAAAAATAGCTTTACTTCATTATCTTTGCAATTATTTTTAAACAGACTGTATTCAGGTTTGTTATAGGATGCGGAGAGAAAACAGATAATAGAGCGATATGGAAGAGCAAAATAAAATATTGGAAGAAGTAACTTCAGGCGAATATAAATACGGATTCGTTTCCGACCTGGAAATGGATACAATTCCCAAAGGACTGAATGAAGATGTCATCCGGATCATTTCAGCCAAAAAAGAAGAACCGGAATTCATGCTTCAGTTTCGTCTGGAAGCCTTTCGGAAGTGGCAAAAAATGAACATGCCCGACTGGGCCTATCTGAAAATACCACCCATCGATTTTCAGGACATTATTTATTATGCCGCCCCGAAAAAGAAGCCGCAATATGAGAGCCTGGATGAAGTAGACCCCGAGTTGATTGAAACATTCAATAAACTCGGAATCCCGCTCGAAGAACAAAAAATACTGGCTGGTGTGGCGGTTGATGCGGTGATTGACAGCGTTTCGGTGAAAACGACCTTCAAAGAAACCCTGGCCGAAAAAGGGATCATTTTCTGTTCGTTCAGCGAAGCTGTTAAAGAACATCCCGACCTGGTGCAAAAATACCTGGGAATGTCGGTTCCTGTGACCGATAACTTTTTCGCAGCCCTGAATTCAGCCGTTTTTTCCGACGGTTCATTCTGCTATATTCCCAAAGGTGTAAAATGCCCGATGGAACTGTCGACCTATTTCCGCATTAATGCCGCGGGGACCGGGCAGTTTGAACGAACCCTGATTATTGCAGACGACGACAGTTACGTGAGTTACCTCGAAGGCTGCACGGCTCCGATGCGCGATGAAAACCAGCTGCATGCGGCGGTCGTCGAAATCATCGCCCTCGACCGCGCCGAGGTGAAATATTCGACTGTGCAGAATTGGTACCCGGGCGATAAAAACGGGAAAGGCGGGGTGTATAATTTTGTGACCAAACGCGGTGTTTGCCGCGGTCATTCGTCAAAGATCAGCTGGACCCAGGTTGAAACCGGTTCGGCCATCACCTGGAAATATCCTAGTTGCATCTTAATGGGCGATCATTCGGCTGGCGAGTTTAACTCGGTGGCCGTTACCAATAACCACCAGCAGGCCGATACCGGAACAAAGATGATCCATATCGGGAAAAATACAAAGAGTACAATTATTTCGAAGGGAATCTCGGCCGGGAAGAGCGACAACTCGTATCGCGGACTGGTGAAAGTGCTGCCTGGGGCCATCAATGCCCGTAACTTTTCGCAATGCGATTCCCTTTTGCTGGGTTCTACCTGCGGGGCGCATACCTTCCCCTATATCGAAGTCGGGAATAAAACGTCGATTGTTGAGCACGAAGCGACTACCTCAAAAATCGGTGAAGATCAAATCTTCTATTGTAACCAGCGGGGAATCTCCACCGAAGATGCCATCGGGATGATCGTAAACGGGTATGCCAAGGAAGTGCTGAATAAATTACCGATGGAATTTGCAGTTGAAGCGCAGAAATTACTCCAGATCAGCCTGGAAGGAAGCGTTGGTTAAATTGTTAAAATAGAAATAACGGGCGCCGATACGGTCGAAGCCCGCCATCTGAAATAATATCATAGAACATGCTTACAATAAAGAATCTGAAAGTTGCCGTTGAAGGGCAGGAAATTTTGAAAGGAATCAACCTCGACATCAAACCGGGCGAGGTTCATGCCATCATGGGGCCAAACGGTTCCGGTAAAAGTACCTTGGCCAATGTGTTGGCCGGCAGGGAAGATTATGAAATTCTGGAAGGTGAAATCACATTCATGGGTGAGGACCTGTTGGAACTGGCGATCGAAGAAAGAGCAAAAAAAGGCTTGTTCCTTAGCTTTCAGTACCCGGTGGAAATTCCCGGCGTACCAATGGTCAACTTCCTGAAAACATCGGTAAACGAACATCGCAAATATAACGGGCTGGAACCTTTAAGCGCGGGCGAGTTTTTAAAATTAATGCGCGAAAAAAAGGAAATGCTCCACCTGAACTCCAACCTGACAAACCGTTCGGTCAACGAAGGCTTTTCAGGTGGTGAGAAAAAGAAAAATGAGATTTTCCAAATGGCGATGCTTGAGCCCAAACTAGCCATCCTCGATGAAACGGACTCCGGTTTGGATATTGATGCCATGAAAATTGTGGCCGAAGGGGTAAATGTATTAAAAAGTCCCGAACGCTCAGCGATTATTATTACGCACTACCAGCGTTTGCTCGACTACATTGTCCCTGATTTTGTACATGTGCTGTATGGAGGACGCATCGTCAAATCGGCCGGGAAAGAACTCGCCTTGGAGCTGGAAGAGAAAGGATATGACTGGATTAAAAAAGAACATGTTTAATGATGACCCAATCCGTAGCAAATAAAATAACCGTTAGCGGGAAATATACAGAGTTGTTTCACGCCAGCCGGAGCAGGTTGGATGAAGGCTCGTCTCCACTGTTCAACCGGATGCGCGATGTGGCGATCAAACGTTTTGAGAAAACCGGGATTCCGGGTTTCAAAAACGAAAATTACAAATACACCAACCTCGAACGTGTATTCGGCAAAGAATACCGTCATCTTTTTGAGAGCGAAGAGGTCGATGTTGATCTGAATGAAGTATTTCGCTGCGATGTACCGCAATTGGACACTTATACCGTTTTGCTGATCAACGGCTGGTATTATGCGCGTAATCAGAAACCCGAAGGTTTACCCGAAGGCGTTGTGCTGGGAAGTATCCGGCAGGTTGCCATTGAAAAGCCGGAACTGGTAAAGGATTACCTGAACCGCCAGGCCGGGCTGTCTGACGATCCGCTGGTGGCGCTGAATACCGCTTTTGCAAAAGACGGATTCTTTTTATATGTACCCGATCAGGCGGCGCTCGAAAAACCAATTCAGGTTATTAACCTGCTGCGCACTCAGGATGCCCTGTTCGCGACGCAGCGCAACCTGATTATTGCAGGGAAAAACAGCCGGGTAAAAGTGGTTTTCTGCGATCATACGCTCAATGCCGTTGATGTTCTGTCCAATAATGTCACCGAAGTTTTTGTCGGACGCGATGCTGTGGTGGATGTGTACACCATTCAGAACCAAAATAACCAGGCCAATTCGGTCAATTCATCCTTTTTCAGGCAGGAAGAGAACTCAAATTTGTTGACCAGCCAGGCTACCCTGCATGGCGGACTTGTCCGGAACAACCTGAAAATAAGCCTGGATGGCGAACATGCCGAGGCGAACGTATTTGGCATGTCGTTTACCGACAAACGTCAGCATGTGGATAATTTTACTAATATCGAGCACAATAAGGCACATTGCCTGAGCAACCAGCTCTATAAAAATGTGTTGGATGAAGATTCCGTCGGTGCATTTACCGGCAGGATCCATGTGGCGCGCGATGCGCAGAAAACAAATGCGTTTCAGCGGAACAACAATGTTTTGCTGACTGATTCAGCTAAAATGAATACCAAACCGCAGTTAATCATTGACGCCGATGATGTGAAATGCAGTCATGGCGCCACCGTCGGACAAATAGACGAAGATGCGCTGTTTTTTCTCCGCGCCCGCGGAATTAACGAGTTTGATGCCCGCCTGATGCTGATGAACGCCTTTGCACACGAAGTGGTCCAGGAAATACGGATCGATCCGTTACGTGACCGGATAGACGAGCTGGTTGAAAAACGGCTGCGCGGCGAGTTGGCCCGTTGTCATTCCTGCGATAAATATTGAATGAAACTTACTAAAATAGCCCCTGAGCCCCGGTAACCGGGGCTTTTTTTTTGCAATAAAGCGGGCAGTACCGGATACTGCCGATGCAGAGTCTGTCCTGTGCGAATTCATTCACTGATTTTAAAGGGGTTACCTTTTTGAGATTGGCCGAATAAAAGAAGTGTAATGCTGCCGGTTCTTTTTATGTTGAAGGAAGGAATCGTCTGTTGTTGATTCGGAAATAAAATTTTAATTTTATTGCAGGATTGTGACTTATGGTTATTTTACAATAAAGGGGCATTCAATTATTTTTATCTAAAACTTGATCATGTGAAAAAATTTACCTTGATTGGTTTGATGTTTTCCTTGCTCGTCTTATTCAGTTGCGAACGTGACGATCTGAAGGGAGATAAAATCCAGGAAGGGAAGGATGCGGTGATTATTCTCCGTGAGAACCTGGGCGACCGGGTTAGCAAAGAAAATGCCGGGGTCGTTTCCCTGATTGGTCCGAATACCGTGATTTCTTATGGCGGTTTAAAATCTGCCGCGATCGGTTCGGAAGAAACGGATGATCCTGCCAGCGATTTACCCTTGGTTTTGGTGGCCGAAGTAGCTGCACCCAAATATCAGGGAACCACCTTGCGGGCGACTCATGTTGTTTTGAACGGTAACTACGCGTATGTTTCGTATAACCTCGAAGGAGATAATTATCTTGGAGCGATAGACCTGATCGATATAAGCGATCCGGATAATCCTCATCTGGTTGAAAGCGCGATTCTTCCGAAGACAGATGTCAGCTCGATCGCTTACGCCGATAATACGCTTTATCTGGCAACAGCCAGCCTCGAATTTGTGGCGGAACGAGACGACCGGGCGTTGCTGATCCAAATGAAACTGGATGGCGGATTTTTTACCGATGACCTGGAGTTCATGGAAATGGCCGGTTATGTGGCTACCGACATCGCCGTGGGTAACAATATGCTCTATGGCGTATCAGGCGATAACGGACTGCTCGGAGCCTATAGCCTGACAGACCATAAGCTGAAATCAAGCACAAATCTTGCCGACCTGAGGGCTGTCGGGTTGGTTGACGGACAGGTTGTCGCCCTGAGCGGAGCCACGGGTATCCGGGTGTACGACGCCTCGTTGAATGAAACGAAACAGATAGCAACCAGTTCGGCGGATGTACCTCATGCCAAGCGAACGCTTGATTTTTACAGCGGAAATGTATTGGCCGCAGAAGGCTTTAACGGTGTTGGCGTATATGACCTTACAAGCGGGACAAAAGGAAATACCATCCCGATTGCCCGGCCGAACGGGCTGGAGGCCAGCGAAGATGAAATTGTCAGCAATGCCGTATCGGTGAACAATAACCACATCTTTATGGCCAACGGCGCCGCCGGCGTTGCCGTGATCTCGATGGTTTCGGGCGATATTGAACAAGTAGTCGACTTTGGGAGTATTGCACTGCCCGGCTCGGCAAACTATGTGAGAAGCGAAGGCATCTATGTTTTTGTAGCCGATGGTTTCGGGGGACTCCAAATATTAAAAATGTTAGCCGGCAACGCCGAAGATGATGATGATGAGCCTGAGCTAACCTGCGACTCCTATCCGTTTTATGAGGGGAACAAGAACCTGACGGTAACCACAGACCTGAGTTACCGGGGACCTGCCGCCCTGAATCATGTTGAGGTTAATTCGAATGCAAGCCTGACCTGGTGCGGGACCTTGGGCGTGGGCCAACACATCGTGATTAACAGCTACGCCGTTCTGCACATCATCGGCGAACTCGCACAGGGTGAGAAAAACCAGAACTTCTACATCAACCAAAACGGTACGCTGAGAATTGAAGGAGACATCACCATCTACGGAAACCTGGTCTTACACAGTTATTCAACAATCGAATTTATCGGCCCGAATTCATCAATTACCATTCACGGGACAGTTACCAAAGCCGACAATGTTTCCATTATTGGCGATTTTACCGATCACAGCAATAAACTGAAATAGAAGAGTCAGACGTTAACCGTCGAAAAAGATCCATCAGTCAAGGTGGATCTTTTTTTTGTGTCGTCCCGGTTGTTACCGGATTGTTGGATAACGGCAAAAAACATTAGTTTTGTGGTGCTGTTATTAAGTTTAAGGGGAAGTATTCCCTTTCAAACAGTTAAAATGAAACACAATGACACTCGATATTTCTGCAATACGAAAAGATTTTCCGATTTTGGATCAACTGGTCTATAATAAACCGCTGATTTACCTCGATAGCGCCGCTTCTTCACAAAAACCGGTTCAGGTTTTAAGGAAAGAAGAGGAGTTGCATCTGAAATATTACGGCAATATTCATCGCGGCGCCCACTTTCTGGCTGAACGGGCCACGATGGATTACGAAGATGTCCGCGACCAGGTTGCTGATTTTATTCATGCTCCTTCACGCGAAGAGATTATCTTTACCAAGGGTACCACCGAAAGTATTAACCTGGTTGCTTTTTCCTTTGGCGAGGCATTTATCGGGCCGGGCGACGAAATCATTATCTCGGAGATGGAGCATCATGCCAATATTGTTCCCTGGCAGTTAATGGCCAACCGAAAAGGAGCCAAAATTAAGGTTTTACCCTTTTCAGATGATGGCCGGCTGAAGGTGGAGTTGCTGGATAAGCTGATTACCCGCCGGACTAAACTGATTGCTGTTGCACAGGTGTCGAACACGCTGGGAACCATTAACCCGGTAAAGGCGATTATCGAAAAGGCGCATAAAAAAGGGGTAAAGGTATTGGTCGACGGCGCTCAGGCGGTAAAACACCTGGCTGTGGATGTGCAGGATCTGGATGCTGATTTTTACGTGTTCTCGGCGCATAAAATGTATGGTCCAAACGGAGTGGGCATTCTGTACGGTAAAAAAGAGCTGCTCGGTCAGATGCCTCCTTACCAGGGAGGCGGCGAGATGATCTCGGAGGTTAGTTTTGAAAAAACGACTTTTAACGAATTACCCTATAAATTTGAAGCCGGCACACCGCATATCACGGGTGTGATTGCTTTTGGCGAAGCGATCAGGTACCTGCAGAAACTTGGGATCGAAGCAATTGCCCGGTACGAACACCAGCTGCTGGAATATGCTACGCGCAGGCTGCTCGAAATCCCGGGACTGATTATTTACGGCATACAAAAAGAAAAGTCGGGTGTGATTACCTTCAATATCGAAGGCATTCATTCTTTCGATTTGGGAACCATGCTCGATAAAATGGGAATCGCCGTGCGCACCGGCAGGCTATGCGCCGACACGGTGATGCAGCATTACCAGGTAAGCGGAACGGTCAGGGTATCGTTTGCCGTGTATAATACCTTCGAAGAAGTTGACCAGTTAATCATGGCATTAAATAAACTAATACCCATGCTGAAATAAAACGAGGCGGTATCAAAAGTCTTGAATCTTTGGGAGTCTGGTCTCCCCGTCCGGCAGTTGCCGGGCAGGATGACTCGATTAAGGATTTTGGATACAGCCTCGCTTCATCGCGGTTTCTTAAACTGTTTTGTCTTCTTTCTTTTCTTTTTTCCGGAAGATATCGCCGAATAAAAAACCGAGCAACCCGCCGTACAGCGAACTGGTATGCCAATTCGATTGGATCGGGCAGGAACCCGAATTGCAACCAATGTAATACCAGTACAGGAAACCGGCCAGTACGCCAAAGGCCAAACCAACCAGGGCCCATTTGTATTTCAACAAAAACTTTTTCATACCATTCAATATTTGGTACAAAGAAAACCGATTTTTTTATATGGCCGTTATGTGGCGTAGGAATGTAAAAACAGCGGATGTTTTGGCTCATCCGCTGTTTTTATTAGTAGTTGGTTGCTTCTATTTCAAAGAAAGCCTGTTCGTGGTCGCAGGCCGGGCATTTTTTCGGTGGTTTGGCCGATTCATGCAGGAACCCGCAAACACGGCATTTCCAGGTTACTTTGCCATCGCGTTCAAACACTTTTCCTTGCTCCAGGTTGTTAACAAGTTTCAGGTAGCGCTGTTCGTGGTGTTGTTCAATTTTGGCGATGGTTTTAAATACCACGGCAATTTGTTTAAAGCCTTCTGCTTCGGCTACACGGGCAAATTCAGGATAAAGTTCCGACCATTCTTCATTTTCGCCGGCAGCGGCAGCCTGCAGGTTTTCCAGGGTGCTGCCCACTTTTCCGGCCGGGTAGCTGGCTGTAATTTCAAGCATACCGCCTTCCAGAAAACTGAAAAAACGATTGGCGTGGGCTTGTTCGTTTAACGCGGTTTCTTCAAAAAGAGCAGCAATTTGTTCCAGTCCTTCGGTGCGGGCTTGCCGGGCAAAAAACTCGTAACGGTTTTTCGCCTGAGATTCACCTGCAAAAGCTTTCAGCAGGTTCTTTTCGGTTTGTGTTCCAACTAATGAACTCATAATTATTCGCGTTTAAGGTTAATATATCGTCGGTTTTTGGGAATATGAAAATAATGAATTCGGTGCAAAGAAGTAAGGCTGAAGCGGTATTTAGAATCATTCAACGATCGGCCGTAGTTTTTGTTTTTCTTAATTTCTCAACATCACAGGCTTGCACATAGGATGTGTTTCCTAAAAAATTACGACATTTGTGTCCTTTAAAAGAATTTAAACATGACCATTGAAGAAATTCAGGAAGAGATTAATGAAGAGTTTTCTGCTTTTGAGGACTGGATGGATAAATACAGTTACCTGATTGAGCTGGGAAACGACCTGAACGAGTTGGACCCGAAACTGAGAAACGATCAACACCTCATCAAAGGATGCCAGTCGCGGGTGTGGCTGGTGCCCGAGTTCAAGGAAGGGAAGATTTTTTTTCAGGGAGAGAGCGATGCCGTGATTGTAAAGGGACTCGTTGCTTTGTTGCTACGTGTGGTGTCGGGACATACCCCGACCGAAATTATGGCGAGTGAGTTTCATTTTATTGACGACATCGGCCTGAAACAACATTTATCTCCGACAAGGTCGAACGGCTTGGTGGCCATGATCAAACAAATTAAATTATACGCTGTTGCATATAACAGGATATCAGAGTAGGAGAATTTGCTATGGATAACAGAATTGATCAGATTATTGAACAACTAAAAGACGTGTATGACCCGGAAATCCCGGTAAACATATATGATTTGGGCTTGATTTACAATGTCGATATTGACGACGAGAACCAAGCAAATATCATCATGACGTTAACCGCTCCGGGATGTCCGGTGGCCGATATGTTGGTCGAAGATACCCGCCAGGCGGCCCTGTCGGTCGAGGGCGTTGAAGATGCCCATGTTGAACTGACCTTCGACCCTCCCTGGGATAAGTCGATGATGAGCGAAGAAGCCCGGCTGGAGCTGGGGTTCTTTTAAGGTGAGCTAACTTTTACCGGGGACCATGAGGTTCCTGGAGAGCAATAAAAATCTAAAACCCGGTTGGTGCCGGGTTTTTTTATATCTTGCAGAAAAAAGTGTGGACATTCGCGAAAAATCCATTCTGATAAAACAAAAGGCACTGGAATCAGGCTTTCTGGCCTGCGGCATTTCGCGTGCCGGCTTCCTCGAAAAGGAGAAAACTCCCCTGGAGCGGTGGTTGCACGAGGGCATGAACGGCGAAATGGACTACATGGCCCGGAACCTCGAAAAGCGGCTCGACCCGCGCCTGATTTTCGAAGGAGCCAGGTCGGTGATTTCGGTATTGCTGAATTATTATCCAAAGGAAACCCAAGCGGACACCGATGCTCCTGTTCTCTCGAAATATGCCTACGGGAAAGATTATCACTTCGTACTGAAAGATAAGCTGAATGAATTGCTTGCGTACATTCAGCGCGAGATTCAACCATGCAGCGGCAGGGCGTTTGTCGATTCGGCGCCGGTGCTCGACAAAGCCTGGGCCGCCAAAGCCGGCCTCGGCTGGATTGGCAAAAACACCAACCTGATTTCGGTGGAGCACGGGAGTTTTTTCTTTATTGGCGAACTGATAACCGATCTGGAACTGGAACCCGATGAAAAGACTGTAGGCAACCATTGCGGCACCTGTACGCGTTGCCTGGATGCCTGCCCCACCGGGGCTATTGTACAACCTTACGTGGTCGACGCCCGCAAATGCATCTCGTATCAAACCATCGAACTGAAAGGCGAATTGGATGAAACATTGAAAGGAAAGTTCGAAAACCGGGTATTTGGTTGCGACATCTGCCAGGATGTCTGCCCCTGGAACCTCAAGGCCGAACCCCACAGCGAACCGGATTTTGAGCCCCACCCTAAACTATTGGGGCTTTCCAAAGATGAGTGGCTGAATATAGACGAGCCTTTCTTTAACGAGCTGTTCCGGAAGTCGGCTGTCAAGCGAACAAAATATAGCGGATTGAAACGGAATTTGCAGTTTCTGTATGGGGAAAACGAGGACCCGGATATTTCATCAGGTAATTTTTAAAAAAACAGCTCAACGAATTTGAAAATATATTACATTTGGGCCTGAAAAGATCGCGGGAGTAGCTCAGTGGTAGAGCATCAGCTTCCCAAGCTGAGGGTCGCGGGTTCGACCCCCGTTTCCCGCTCTTGAAATCAGCCGGTTGCATAAGATGTAATTGGCTGATTTTATTTTTCATTGAGGCGTCTTTTTAGTTTCAAGTTTCAAGCTCCGAGTTCTCCCGTCTCCATTAACCGGTCATTCCCCTTTGCTCTCTGCCCTTTGCCCCGCGCCCCATTATCCAAAACCACTCTTCGGGCAAATTTGATACTTCGTTCATGTGAAACATAAGGGGAAATCCCTATCTTTAGGGAAAAGCTTTTCGCTATGGAAATCCCGAAACTTGTTCAGAACGATCCCTGGCTCGAACCCTTTGCCCCGGCGATCATTGCCCGGAATGAGCTGGCCCGAAGCAAAGAACATGAATTGACCGGGGGAGGCAGTTTGTCCGGTTTTGCCGGCGGCCATTTGTGGTTTGGTTTGCACGAAACCGAAAGTGGATGGGTAATTCGCGACTGGGCGCCAAATGCTGATGCCATCTACCTTGTTGGCGATTTTAACGGATGGGAAGAGCAGTACGCGTATCGTCTGGATCCGCTTGGAAACGGGAGTTGGGAGTTGCACCTGGGATACGATCAGTTGAAACACGGCGATTTATATGCCTTTTCCATGTACTGGCCCGGTGGAAACGGGAAACGGGTCCCTGCCTGGGCCAACCGGGTAGTACAGGACAGCGAAACCTTGATCTTCAATGCCCAGGTTTGGGCCCCTTCCGACGCGTATCAATGGCAATATCCTGCTTTTAACCGCCGCGATGAGGCCCCGCTGATTTACGAAAGTCATGTCGGGATGGCCGGCGAAGCGGAACGCGTTCACACCTATAACGAATTCAGAGAGCATATTTTACCGCGCATCAAAGCTGCCGGATACAATACCGTGCAGGTGATGGCTATTCCGGAACATCCCTACTACGGAAGTTTCGGGTATCATGTGTCCGGCTTTTTTGCCCCATCTTCCCGTTTTGGGACACCCGATGAACTGAAAGCGCTGATCGATACCGCGCATCAGCTGGGATTGGCTGTTATTATGGACCTGGTGCATTCGCATGCCGTGAAAAACGAAACAGAAGGACTGGGCAAATACGATGGCACCCGCTATCAGTTTTTCCACGAAGGGGCGAGGGGCGAACACCCGGCCTGGGATTCCTATTGTTTTAACTACGGTAAAAACGAAGTGCTGCACTTCCTGTTATCCAATATCCGCTATTGGCTCGAAGAATTTAAATTCGACGGCTTTCGCTTCGACGGGGTAACCAGTATGTTGTACTTCGATCATGGCCTGGGAAAAGCATTCACCACCTACGACGATTATTTCACCCCCAACCTGGATGCGGATGCGGTGGCTTATTTGTACCTGGCCAATAAACTCATTCACGAAATGAATCCGAATGCGCTTTCAATTGCCGAAGAAGTAAGCGGAATGCCCGGACTGGCTACTCCGCAGGACGAAGGCGGACTGGGCTTTGATTACCGTATGGCGATGGGAGTTCCGGATTTCTGGATCAAACTGATCAAAGAATTGCCGGATGAGCAATGGGATGTCGGGCATATCTTCTACGAACTGACATCCAAACGGCTGGATGAAAAGGTTGTCAGTTACGCCGAGTCGCATGATCAGGCGCTGGTTGGAGATAAGACTATTATTTTCAGGCTGATAGATAAAGAGATGTATTTCAGCATGAGGAAAGACCAGCCGAACCTGCTGGTCGACCGGGGCGTCGCCCTGCATAAAATGATCAGGCTGGCAACGGCTGCAAGCGCCGGCGGCGCTTACCTCAATTTTATGGGAAACGAGTTTGGGCATCCCGAATGGATCGATTTTCCGAGACAGGGAAACAACTGGTCGTATAAACATGCGCGGCGGATCTGGAGCCTTGCCGACGATCGGGAACTGCGGTTTCACTGGCTGGCCGACTTTGACCGCGAGATGATGCAGTGGATCCGCCGAACCGGTTTGCTCGATATACCGGGCGTGTACCGTTATTTCGACAATAAAGAAGACCAGATACTGGCCTTCGGCCGGGGCGATTACCTGCTGGTATTCAATTTTAACCCGGTACAATCGTTTACTGGTTACGGCATTCCGATGGGCCCTGCAAAGTATCAGGTTTTGTTTGATACCGATGAAAGCCGCTTTGGCGGGCAAGACCGTATTGCCCGGGATATGACCTATTATACCCGCCCCGCGGCAGGCTTAAGCAGCCAGCATTACCTGAACCTGTATTTGCCTGCCCGGACTGCGATGGTGTTGAAACGAGAACCGTTTAAACGTGTAAGATGATGGACCGCTATTTCACGGAAGTACAGATTGATGATTTCGGTTGGCGTATGAGTTACCGCGATAAACTGATGCTGATAGGATCGTGTTTTGCCGAAAACATCGGCGAAAAATTGCAGCGGTTCAAGTTTCAGGTCGGTCTGAACCCTTTTGGCATCGTGTACAATCCTCTGTCGGTATGCAAAAGTATCCGCCGGTTGTTGGAAGGAAAAGTTTACCGGGAGGAAGACTTGTTTGAGCACAACGGCATCTGGGGAAGTTTTGACCATCACGGACGTTTTTCGTCGGTATTGCCGGGCGAAACGCTTGACAAAATCAACCGGCAAATGCAGGTTTCCCGCGAGTTTTTACGCGAAGCCGCGTATTTGGTCATCACCTTTGGCACGGCCTGGGCATACGAGTTGAAGAAAACCGGCGAGCTGGTATCCAACTGTCATAAGTTCCCTGCTTCCGATTTTAAACGATTTCGCCTCTCCCCGGGAGAAATTGTTGATGAATTTCGCGATTTGCTGTCAGAGCTCTGGAAATTTAACAGTGATTTAAAAATCCTGTTTTCCGTGAGCCCGGTTCGTCATTGGAAGGACGGGGCAGTGGGTAATCAATTAAGTAAAGCAAGTCTTTTGCTGGCGGTCGACAGGCTGGTTACCGGCTTTGGGCACGAGCGCTGCGCCTATTTCCCGTCGTATGAAATTATGATGGACGAGTTGCGCGATTATCGTTTCTATGCCCCGGATTTAGTGCATATCAGTCCGGTGGCCGTCGATCACATCTGGGACAAATTCAGCCGGGCAATGATTGCTGAAGAAAGCCTCAGGCTAACCAAAGATGTCCTGAAAATTGTGAAGGCATCTGAACACAAGGTGTTCAATCCGCGTTCTGAGGAGTACAGGAAGTTTCTGTTGTATAACTTAGAGGAAATCGGGAAATTAACAATTAATTTCCCTTATCTTAACTTAGAAAATGAAAAAAGACACTTTGAAAATGAATTGCATGGGACTCAGTAAGAACGGCTAAAACAAATGAGAATAGTTTCATTATTTTTGTAAGGAACAAACCTTTCTTAATCAATCCTGATCCTTTCATTCAAAGTTGATTTTAGGTCTAAAGTCTGGAATTTATGAGTTACTTAAAATTCGACAAAAGTAGTTTGGTCAACCTGGAGTATTCCCTTTCGCGCGAGGTGCTCCGGTCAAACAGGGCTGGTTCGTACATCAGTACCACCATTTCCGGCTGTAATACCCGAAAGTACCACGGGCTGCTTATTTGCCCGGTACCGCAGTTGGGTGGCAAGCATGTGCTCCTGTCGTCATTGGATGAAACGGTTATTCAGCACGGGGCCGAATTTAACCTGGGGATCCATAAATACGAAGGCGAATATTATGAGCCCAAAGGTCATAAATACATCCGCGACTTTGATGCCGAGATGGTGCCAAAAACAACCTGGCGGGTTGGAGGGGTTGTTTTAAGCAAAGAACGATTACTGGTTGAGAACGAAGAACAGGCGTTGGCCCGTTACACGCTTATTGACGCGCATTCGCCCACCGTGTTGCGTTTTAAACCCTTTCTGGCCTTTCGCAGCGTACATGCCTTAAGTAAAGCAAACATGTACGCCAATACAAAATATATTGCCGTGCAAGACGGGATAAAGATGCAGATTTACGACGGCTACCCGTTTTTATACATGCAGTTTTCAAAAGAAGCCGAGTTTATTCCGGTTCCCGACTGGTACCATAACATCGAATACCTGAAAGAAAAGGAGCGGGGGTATGATTACCAGGAAGACCTGTTTGTTCCCGGCTATTTTGAAGTGCCGATTGCAAAAGGGGAAAGCATCGTTTTTTCGGCTTCGACATTCGAGGCGAAACCGGCGTCGTTAAAGGGAAAGTTCACGAAAGAATGTAACAAGCGTATTCCCCGGATTTCGTTTCTGAATTGTTTATCCAATTCGGCCCAGCAATTTGTGATGCGGAAGGGGAAAGAAACGGATATTATTGCCGGCTTTCCGTGGTATAACGGGAATACGCGCCAGGCATTTGTGGCTTTGCCGGGTCTTACCCTGGCGCTGAATGACCGGCAAACTTTCGAAGATGTTGTTGATACCCAGTTAAGTCGCCTGAAAGACGGTTTGTTCCCAAAATCGAACGATGCAGGCGGAAGTTACGCGGCCATTGATACCTCCCTGTGGTTTTTCTGGGCCATCCAGCAACTTGCACACGAAGTAAAAAGCAGTAAATACATTTGGGAAAAGTATGGACCTGCCATGAAGCAAATTTTATCAGCCTATAAAGCAGGAACCAAATACGGGATCAGGATGGCGGATAACGGCCTGGTTTACGGTAGCGGGGAGACGATTCCCCTGAGTTGGATGGATTCGTCGCTGAGCGGAAAACCGGTTGTGAGACGCACCGGCGCCCTGGTGGAAGTAAACGCCCTTTGGTATAATGCCATTTGTTTTGCCCTGGAGTTGGCGCATGCCGAGGCCGATAATGACTTTATTGCCGACTGGGACCAATGGCCGTCGGTGGTTGCCCAATCCTTTAACCGGGAATTTTGGTCTGATGAACACGGATACCTGGCCGATTGGGTGAATGAGACGGAGAAAGACCGGACCGTAAGACCCAATATGGTGATTGCCACGGCGATGGAATACAGCCCGCTCGACCGGGAAAAGCAAAAATCGGTATTGAGTGTTGTGAAAAAACAATTGCTGACACCGCGCGGCTTGCGGAGCCTGTCACCCGAAGATCCGCGCTACGAAGGAATGTGTAACGGGAATGTTTCTCTCCGGGAAAAGGCCGTTCACCAGGGAACAGCCTGGCCCTGGCTGATCCAGTTTTTTGTGGAAGGATACCTGAAAGTACATAAAAGAGGGGGCCTGCCCTTTGTGAAAGGCATTGTTGATGGCTTTGAAGAAGATATGTCGGAGCATTGCATCGGCTCCATTGCTGAAATGTACAACGGGAATCCGCCGCACAGCGCGAAAGGCGCTATCTCGCAAGCCTGGAGCATTGGCTCCGTGCTGAGGGCTTTGAAAATTTTAACGAGTTTTGATGAATAGAATGTTCAACTAGATAGAACGCGGTATATGAAAGTATTAATGTTTGGTTGGGAATTTCCTCCCCATATTTCCGGCGGATTAGGGACTGCCTGTTACGGACTGACCCGGGGGATGGCGGAATTCAGTGACATGGAGGTCATTTTTGTCGTGCCTAAAGCTTTCGGAGACGAAGATCAATCAAACATGCAACTGATCGGGGCAAACAACGTCCCGATAACCAATAAAGTTGTCCATTTTGCTGACCTTCAGCGAAAAATCGATTATTACGAAGTCGAATCCGGCATGGTGCCTTATACCGACCCGGAAGAGTTCTGGAAGCTAAGCAGCAAAAAGTTTTCGGAAAAAACGAGGTTTATCGAAACTGATGAAGAAGGAAAGCTGGCGTTCTCGGGGAAATACGGCAACGATCTGTTGCATGAGATTTACAAATATTCATTGGTTGCCGAGGTGATTGCCCGGGACAATGAATTCGATCTCATTCATGCCCACGACTGGTTAGCTTATCCGGCGGGGATTGCCGCAAAAGAAATTTCGGGCAAACCCCTGGTGATCCATGTGCATGCCACCGATTTCGACCGTAGCGGCGGAAGCGTGAACCCGCGGGTTTACGAGATTGAAAAACGCGGGATGGATGCCGCCGACCAGATTATTACGGTGAGTAACCTCACCCGGAAGATTGTGACTGAACGTTACGGAATTGATCCGGAAAAAGTAACAACGGTTTACAATGCTGTTGAACCGCTAAGCCAGGAAGAAAAGATCAGGCTTAAAAAGGGCGTGAACGAAAAAATTGTAACCTTTCTGGGACGCATTACCATGCAAAAAGGGCCCGAGTATTTTGTCGAAGCAGCCAACCTGGTCCTCAAAAAAATGAAAAATGTACGTTTTGTGATGGCCGGCAGCGGAGATATGATGAACGCGATGATCAAACGGGCGGCAACGCTTAAAATTACCGACCGGTTCCACTTTACCGGCTTTCTGAAAGGCGACGACGTGTTCGATATGTTCCGGATGAGCGATGTTTTTGTAATGCCATCGGTGTCTGAACCCTTTGGCATTGTGCCGCTCGAAGCCATGCAAACCAATGTGCCGGTGATTATTTCCAACCAATCGGGCGTGTCCGAAATTCTGAAATATGCGGTAAAAATTGACTATTGGGATACCCACGCGATGGCCGACGCCATTTACGGCTTGTTGAACTATCCTTCGATGTGGAATCTGTTTATGAAACACGGGAAAGCCGAAGTAGACAGCCTGCAATGGAAGAACTCGGCTAAGAATGTGCGCGATGTTTATTTAAAAGCTTTGATTAACCAGTAAAAAATGCGAACGATATGAGAGCCATTTGTTTTAATTTCCAGGTACATCAACCTTTTCGTTTCCGCAGGTATCGTTTTTTTGATATTGGTAACGACCACTATTATTACGATGATTATACGAATGAAACCATTTTGAGAAAAGTGACCGACCATTGTTATTTGCCGGCAAATAAGCTCCTGCTTGATTTGATAAAAAAATACAAGGGAAAATTTAAGGTCAGTTTTTCAATTACCGGTATTGCCCTCGAACAGTTTGAACTGTATGCCCCCGAAGTGCTTGACTCATTTAAAGCTTTGGCCGAAACCGGGCAGGTGGAATTTTTGTCGGAAACCTACGCGCATTCGCTGGTTGCCCTTAAATGTAATGACCTGTTTGCACAACAAATAAAAAAACACGATGAGTTGATTGAACGTCATTTCGGGCAACAGCCCAAAGTATTCCGAAATACCGAAATGGTATATTCCGACGAAATTGGGGCAACGGTTGCCGGGTTGGGTTTTAAAGCGATGCTGACCGAAGGCGCTAAACATATTTTGGGCTGGAAATCGCCCAATTATTTGTATTGTAATGCCATCAACCCCCGGCTTAAGGTGCTGATGCGTAATTTTCGCCTGAGCGACGACCTGTCTTTCCGGTTTTCAAACCAAAACTGGAGCGAATATCCCTTAACCCCGCAGAAGTTTGTCGATTGGATGAATACCAATCTCAAAGATGAAATCATTAACCTGTTTCTGGATTATGAGACGTTTGGCGAGCACCAGCGTGCCGAAACCGGGATCTTTAAATTTATGGAAGAGCTTCCCGCAGCAGTATTCAAGAGGTCTGATTTCCAGTTTGCCACCCCTTCGGAGGTCGCCGAACAATTTCAGCCCATTTCGGCAGTCAGCGTACCTCATCCCATCTCGTGGGCCGATGAAGAACGCGACCTGACGGCCTGGTTGGGTAATGAAATGCAGCAGGAAGCATTCAATAAGCTTTATGAACTGCAAAACCGGATGGAACGGGTTGACGACCGGGCGCTGAACGAAGACTGGAACCATTTGCAGGTGAGCGACCATTTTTACTACATGTGCACCAAATTTTTCTCCGACGGAGAAGTGCACAAACACTTTAATCCCTTCGAGAGCCCCTACGAAGCGTTTATAAATTACATGAATGTTTTAAGCGACTTTGAACTTCGCCTGAACAGTTTTGTTCCTGAAAGTAAAATTGAAAAAGAGATTGCTGCCCTGACCAATTTGCTGAAAGAAAAGGATGAAAAATTAAAAAAATACGAAGCCGAACTGGTGACTCTGAAAATGAAAAAAACTGCTGTTGCTGCTAAACGAAAAACTACCGTAACTAAATCTGCTAAAAAGGATTAAGTTAAACCTGAATCTGACATTGTTTTTGTGTAAAACTTACAATGAGTCGCGATCTTTTGTTTTCTTTGCACTTCTTTGTGTAATAACAGGTGGTTCATAGTAAAATGGATGACACACCTTAAAGATGTGCGAATGGAAGGGATAGAAGATGATGTCAGGTTTATAAAACAACTTGTTGTGGAAATGCCAAATTGGAAAAAACTGTTTGTTGAATCAAACATACCTGAAAAGTTAACTCCGCTGAAAGAGTTAAGTAAAAACTTATGGTGGGTCTGGAATACCGATGCCCGGGAATTGTTCCAGCAGATTGATCCTGAAATTTGGGAGGAAAGCGCCCATAACCCGGTGGTCCTGCTGGAAAAAGTAAGCTACCAGCGTTTTCTGGAGTTGGAAAATGATAAATCGTTCATGAGCAGGATGAATGAGGTGCTTGCCCGGTTGCAGAAATACCTCGATGACCGTTCGGCTTTGCCAGGTCCGCAGATCGCGTATTTCAGTATGGAATACGGAGTACACGATAGCCTGAAGATTTTCTCGGGCGGCCTGGGCGTTTTGGCCGGCGATTACCTGAAAGAAGCCAGCGACTCGAAAGTAAACCTGGTGGCGGTTGGCCTGTTGTACCGCTTCGGCTATTTTAAACAAACCATTTCGGCGCAGGGCGATCAGCTGGCAAACTATGAGGCCGAGCAGTTCTCGAAAATTCCGGTACAACCTGCCTTCGATCAGGACGGAAACTGGGCGACGATTGAAGTTGAATACCCCGGACGGACCCTTGCAGCTCGTGTGTGGGAAGCCAAAGTAGGGGCAGTGAGCCTGTATTTGTTGGATGCCGATTTTGAGGAAAACCGGGATGACGACCGCTACGTGACCCACCACCTTTACGGAGGCGATAACGAAAACCGCCTGAAACAGGAAATGTTGCTTGGACTTGGCGGTATCCGCGCCTTACGCAAGCTGGGGTACCAGTCGGATATTTACCATTGCAACGAAGGACATGCCGCTATGATTGGTCTCGAGCGGATCAAAGACTATATGGCGGAAAACAGGCTAACCTATGCCGAAGCGCAGGAAGTTGTTCGCGCGTCGACTTTGTTTACCACACATACGCCGGTGCCTGCCGGCCACGATTCTTTTCATCAGGATTTGTTTTTTACCTACATGAGCAAGTTCCCCAAGCAGCTAAGCATGGATTGGGATGAATTTGTGATGCTCGGTAAAACCGTCCGGCACGAAGATCATTTCAATATGAGTTATCTGGCCGCCAACCTGTCGCAGGGAATAAACGGCGTAAGTATGTTACACGGCGAAGTTTCCAAAGATATCCTGAAACACCTGTATGAAGGTTTCTTTCCCGAAGAACTCAATATCGGTTACGTGACCAACGGGGTACACTATCCGACCTGGGCGGCAAAAGAATGGAAAGAACTTCACCTGAAATATTTCGGGGCCGACTTTATCGACAATGAACTGGATTTTGATTTATGGGACAAAATTTACAAAGTACCCGATGAGGAAATCTGGAACCTGAAAAAACAGCTGAAGGTTAAACTGATCGATTACATTAAACAGCGCTTTGCCGATACCTGGATCAAACGGCATGAAAACCCGAAACTGATCAACGAGGTTTTGAGTAAGCTTAATCCTAATGCGCTGACCATTGGTTTTGCCCGGCGTTTTGCCACCTATAAAAGGGCTCACCTCTTGTTCCGAAACCTCGATCGCCTGTCCCGGATTGTGAATAACCCGGGGCGCCCGGTGCAATTCATTTTTGCCGGCAAAGCGCATCCCGCCGACAAAGCAGGGCAGGATCTGATTAAGTACATTGTTGAAATATCCCGCCGGCCGGAGTTTCTTGGAAAGATCCTGTTTGTTCAAAATTACGACATGAACCTGGCCAAAATGCTGCTTCAGGGGGTCGATATCTGGCTGAACACGCCGACCCGTCCGTTGGAAGCCTCGGGGACCAGCGGAGAGAAAGGCGTCATGAACGGCACCATTCATTTCTCGGTGCTCGACGGATGGTGGGTTGAAGGTTATAAGGAAAATGCAGGCTGGGCGCTCCCGCTTGAACGGGCTTACGATGTGCAGGACTTTCAGGATGAGCTGGATGCTGAGTCCATCTATAATATTTTTGAGGAAGAAATTATCCCGACGTACTTCAGCCGCAACGAAAAGGGTGTTTCCGAAGGTTGGGTTTCGGTGGTTAAAAATACCATCGCCCAGGTGGCGCCCAACTTTACAACCAGCCGGATGATCCGCGATTATCAGGATCGCTTTTACAAACCACAGGCTGAGCGGAAAGCCAAGCTGGCTGAAAATGATTTTGCCCTGGCGCGGGAACTGGCTGCCTGGAAAAATAAGATGATCGGCGCCTGGGATGCCATTGAAGTGAAAGAAATTCAGATTACCGATGGTATTGCCAACGTGTTGCGTATCGGCGAAGAATACCCGGCCCGGGTTGTGCTCGACTTAAATGGCCTTTCGCCGGATGAAATCGGCCTGGAGATGGTGATCACTGAAACCTCGCCGGAGGGCAACCATGAATTTGTAAATGCGATCGAATTTCGTGTCGACCAGGTAAACGGATCGGAATGTACTTACCTGTTAAACCTGCACCTGATGGATCCCGGCGCTTACAATTACGGGTTGCGCTTATATCCAAAAAACAAAAAACTGCCTCACCGTCAGGATTTTAAATATCTGCGCTGGATATGATTAACAGAATATAAATAAAAAGCAGCCTCCGGGCTGCTTTTTTTATGCCGGTATGCCTGATTTTCCCGGTATTTAAAACCATTCTTTTCTGGCAGTTACCACGTAAATGCCCTGCTCCTGAATTTGCGCTGTTTCAAAATAAATTTAAATTTGTGACTCATCTTAAGAAAAAACCAACATGGCTGAAGAGAAAAACCTTGGATCGAAAATTAAACAAATCAGAACTTCGCGGCAAGTGAGCCTGGAAGAATTGGCCGAACGGGCCAACCTGGAAGTTTCGCTGATTAAAAAGATAGAAGATGAAAAAGTAGTGCCCTCCCTGGCGCCCCTAATTAAAATTGCCCGGTCTCTTGGTGTCCGGTTGGGGACCTTTCTGGATGATGCCGATCATTTTGGGCCGGCAGTGGTCAGGGCCGGCGGACAGGAACAAGGCATCCGGTTTACCACGCAAGGCAACGGGGCCCGCCAGCACCTTAACTTCTTTTCGCTGGCTTTCGACAAGGCCGGCCGTAACATGGAACCCTTTATTGTCGATATTGAACCTGCGGAACAGTCCGATTACATGCTCTCGTCGCACGAAGGCGAAGAGTTTATCTATGTGCTTGACGGCCAGGTCGAAATAAACTACGGAAAGGATGTTTACCTGCTGAATCCCGGCGACAGCATTTACATGGATTCAATCGTCTCGCATAATGTACACGCAGCCAACAAACAGACGGCAAAAATCCTGGCTGTTATTTATGCTCCTTTCTGATTGTCAATGAATACAAACAAAAAATCATGCAACTAATTGATTTTACGCTTGGAGGTATCCTGGAAAAGTATGCTTTTGAGACTCCCGATCACGAATTTATGGTTTATCCCGACCGGAACCTGCGTTTCACGTACAGCCAGTTTAACGAGCGGGTGGATAAACTGGCCAAAGGACTGATGTACATCGGCGTGGGCGAAGGAAGCAAAGTCGGTATATGGGCAAATAATGTGCCCGACTGGTTAACCTTTATGTTTGCCTCGGCCAAGATCGGGGCCATTTTGGTGACCATAAATACCAATTACAAACTGGCCGAGCTGGAATACCTGCTTCATAATGCCGATATCCATACCTTGTGCCTCATTGACAGCTTTCGCGACAGCGATTATGTGAACATGATTTTTGAACTGGTTCCCGAGTTAAAAATACACCCCCGTGGAAACCTGCAATCGGAAAAATTCCCCGAGTTGAAAAATGTCGTCTTCATTGGCCCCGAAAAACACCGGGGGATGTACAACACAGCGGAACTGATCTTGCTGGGCTCACACCTCGACGACCTGGAACTGGAAGAAGCAAAAAACAAAGTAAATACCCACGATGTGGCCAACATGCAGTACACATCGGGGACAACAGGCTTCCCGAAAGGGGTGATGCTCTCGCACCACAACATCCTGAACAACGGTTACGCTACCGGCGAATGCCTGCGCTACACGGCCGCCGACCGCCTGCTGGTCTGTGTCCCTTTTTTCCATTGTTTTGGTTGCGTGCTGGCGCTTTGCGCTATTGTAACCCACGGGGCCACGATGGTTATTACCGAAGATTTTGATCCGTTAATGGTACTGGCTTCCGTTGAAAAAGAAAAATGTACGGCCTTGTATGGTGTTCCCACCATGTTTATTGCCGAGCTTAACCACCCGATGTTCGATCTGTTCGACCTGACCAGCCTGCGCACGGGGATCATGGCCGGAGCGCTTTGCCCCATCGAGACGATGAAGCAGGTGATGACCAAGATGCACTGCAAAGACATTATCAGCGTATACGGATTAACCGAAACATCGCCGGGGATGACTGCCACCCGGACACATAACCCGCCCGAGGTACGCGCTACAACGGTAGGTTTTGAATATCCCAATGTGGAAGTGAAAATTTTTGACCCCGAAACCGGCGAAGAATGTCCTGATAATGTACAGGGCGAGGTGTGCTGCCGCGGTTACAACGTGATGAAAGGTTATTATAAAAACGAAGAAGCTACCCGTAAGGCGATCGATGCCGATGGTTGGCTGCACTCGGGCGACTTGGGCGTTCGTAACGAAGACGGCTTTTACCGGATCACCGGGCGCATTAAAGATATGATTATTCGCGGAGGCGAAAACATTTACCCGCGCGAGATTGAAAATTACCTGTTCCAGATGCCGCAAATTGAAGCCGTGGAAGTGGCCGGCATTCCCAGCCCGAAATACGGCGAACAAGTAGGCGCTTTCATCAAACTAAAAAAGGGACAAAACCTCGCGGAAGAAGAAGTCCAGGAATTCTGCCGCGGACAGATTGCCCGCTATAAAATTCCGAAGTACATCTTTTTTGTCGATGGTTTCCCGATGACGGCCAGCGGCAAAATCCAGAAATACAAATTGAAAGATATTGGTCTGCAATTGCTTCAGGCAAAAGGCATTGAGGTGGTCTGATACGCAATATCCCGGACCACACAACACAACGTATTCCGGGGTGCCTTTTCCCCGGGTGTAATTGGCTATCGTTATCCCTGATTCTAAATTACATTTATTACCTTGCTTTGTTTGACTTTTTTGATTGCTTTTTGTCTCTTTTTGTGTTCTGCTGCGTTTCGGTTTTTTGTTGTAGCTTCTGCTTTTCGTTTTCTGTTTGCTGGACGTTCGGCTTTGAGGGCAGAGTTTTCATTCTATTGTTCTTAGGGTCTACAACAACCGGTTTTGCTTTATTGTCGTCATTGTTTCGTGGAATCGCCCGGTTTTGTTGTTGCTCACGTTTGTTATCCGGGGAATTTTCATTCATTCGTTGTCGTGCAGGTGGTTCAATCCCCTTGTTATTTTGTTGTTTGGCATTATTCGGCATATTTTCTCTATGGCTGACTGCTGGGCTTACCTTCCGTTGTTGAATGGTTTTACTTCGTTCCGGACTCCGTTTCATATCCTCGATGTTGGTGATCTTGCCCGGAGTAGGTTTCCTGCCCTGATCATTGGTATTTTTCACCTGAGGCCGGTATATTCGTAATTGTCCGTTTCTCAAATCCTGTCCTGGTCGGTTGTTTTCCTGAATAGCAACCTTGCTGACGTTTCGGCCGGTCGATCGTTGTACATCTTCCCTGCCTGGCCCCGATATATAAGTGGTATTTCGGCTGTTATCAACATAGGTATTGTTAATCACCGTTGAATTCCGGATAATCCGATCCCGATTAGTCCCGCTGATGTGATAGCGGCTAATATTTGACCTTTGAAAATCCCTTTCCCTTACAAACATCCAGTGATCGCGGTAATTATTGTAATAGTCATTGCCAAAGCTAAAACTGATGCTAATACCGGGTCGCATGGGTTGCCATCCATAATAGCCATTGGATCTTCTCCAGGTGACCCATGAAGGTCCCCATTCATAATCTGGAATCCAAAGCCAACCGTAATAAGCATCGTAGTCCCAACGTCCATAATGGAAAGGAGCCCATCCCCATTCGTATTGAGAGACCCATGTCCAGCCATAGTCGGTATAAATCCACTGCCCACGGGTTGAGTAAGGCATAAAATCGGATTCTGCATCGGGAATCCAGACATACCCGTAATTAGGATATTCAACCCATTGACCGTAAGGGCTTAATTCGTCATAGAATACTTGCAAGCTCACTGAACCTAGCTGTGCTGATAATTGTTTGGGACAAATTACTGTTGCCGTAACCAGGATAAACAGGAGTCCAAAAAGTTTAATATTTGTTTTCATCTCTCTGCTTTTCATTAATTAATTTGATTCTAAGTTATTAGCGGGATTTTTTGTTACCTTTTTTGCCTTGTTTCTGCCAACGGCCAGGTACCCAATGATGTCCTCGTGAAGTTGATTGCCAATGACCGGCCACATAAGTATTGTTTTGCCTTGGTTGTTTCCAATATCCGTTCTTTTGCACATAGGCATTCGTTTGACGCCTGTAAACCCAATTGCCATCAACCCAAATATGCAGATCGCTCGGGCGTTGTGGTCTTGAAAATTCCACATGAGAAGGTCGAGTGGCAACATAACCGGCAGTGCAGGCATTGAAGAATAAACCTATTCCTGCCAGGCTGGTTAAAAGAACAATTTTTCTGAACATTTCATTATTTTTCATGGTGTTTCTTTTATGTTGTGAATGAATTATCACAAGAGTATAAATTTGAGTACTTTAATTTCAAAAAGTGTTACACAATTGTATTTAAGAATTACATCTTTCACACATTATACCTCTGATAATAACAGATTAATATCTCCATGAAAACATTGTCTGGCAGCCTGTCGGACGGTGGAACAATACAGCTATTGGCCGGAAGAAGATTTGGTTTTCAGTCAGAACAATAGATGTATGGCTATTGATTATACCGAAAAAGGCATTGAGGTGATTTGACAATTTGTTTGCTGGGTTACCACTATTTGTTCAATAATTTAGACCTGTTCTAAATTACCCCCCCCATTAATATTTTTTATATTAATAACATTGCTTTTTACTATAATTTTTATCTTTGTCTTGCTTGTCTGAACGTGGAATACCCCGACCGGGAAAGAAAAAACAACCAAAAGCTGATTTTAATTGAACGCCTGCCGGTGGTAGGTTGAACTGAGCTCCTATATGCCTTTTTGAAGGGAAAAACCCGGCCCTTTGAAAAGAAACCGGGTTCACACATTTTGTTTTAATCCGGGGAGGGCAGTTGGAGCTGCCCATCCCTAAAACGTTTCAAAAGTATGAAAATATGCTATGATGGCATTGGTATTAACAGTTTTTAGCGCTTGTCGGAAAGAACGACTAATAACAGAAAATGAGGTTCCTTTGTTGAATAAGAGTTTGATTGATGTCGCGCATTTTTCTTCACTCGAACAGTTTAATAATTCAATCGAGTCTCTAAAAAACACTGGGGTACTGCCGGTAGAAATGAATGGTGTAGTTAACCTAAACCAGACGATGAAACTAAAATCTTCTGAAATTGACTCTGAAGGCGAATTAAACGACACATTAATATACAGTGAAATCCTAAAAGAGTTATTAAGTGACCGTTATGAAATTGCTATAGGCAATGTGTTTTTTAGGATTACGGGACACGGTACCTTTTTTACCTCAATAGATAACTATGAATGGCTGAGAGGACTGAATATTGATGACGGAACCGCTCAGAATAGTGACCTTATAACAAATGCACTTGGGTATTCTTTTCAAAACGGGTTATATCGGGTTAATGATTATGAATGCTTGTATTTTTATGATACATTCAGAAAGAAAGATCCAATTGATGAGGGCCCCGATGTTGATATACAGTTCTCTAAAGCGACATCATTTCCGTCAGAATCAGAATGGGATGATATTGATGACGGGAGAACATTGGCGGGGAAGGCTTGGGATAGCATTTGGGGATTTTCTAAAAGCGTAAGAAATTATTTTGATAGCGAACATCGCGTTGATGTCAAATTCTATGCACAAAGATTCCCCTTTTATTCGGAAATGGGGATAAAAACAAAAACACAGAAGAAGGGGTGGACAGGTTTATGGCGAAAACAAGATTGCGATGAAATTATTAATGGTTGGGAGATATTAAATCTAAAGGAGAAGTGGCCAAGTAATTTTTTTGGGCCTAATTTTAACGCCAACAATAACAACCTCCCAAATTTTAATTTTCAAACTCAGACAGCGAAAGATTTAGCATATAATCAATCAGTCTTTTTAAATAAAAATTGGAAAACGTTTAATTTAATGGGGCTGGAAATGGATTTTTCTCAAAAGGACAAAGTTGGGGCATTGTGGAATGCTTGTAAATCCGCAGGAAAAGTGACAGTTAGATATTTAAACGGTAAATTCAGCAATCCGAACAATTCGAAAGAAGCAATTCGTTTAATTCCTAAAAGCAATCGTGTTTCGACAACGGAAGTTTCATTAGCGCCTTTCTACGATAGTAGAATATCTACAGATAAATATACGATGATTATTGCAAGTAGTAGTGGAGGGACGATAGGTGTAACTTTTGATAGTTGGAGTACTTTTGGTTGGGGAGGATATACAAACTTAACAGCAAAATACACTTTTCTTCAGAATTCCATCATGTATGGAGCCGCTCGCAGAGGTGATGTATGGAGAGGAGTCAGAATTACCTTTAAATAAATTTAAAAACATAAAAGGAGATGAAGAGTCAGATATACATATTGCTCATCTTTATGAACATTGCTGCATTCGGGCAAGAAACTACAAATGACTTGCAAAAAATAATCAGAGCGAATGTACTTAGCCCTGGTCTTGAAATGGAAATGCCCATAACAAATAAGTCTGCAATATCTGCCAATGTGGGTATTGGCATAAACGGGAGTTATAAGAATCTGAGTTATGCCAATTCTGGACTTACCTATTTTCTTTCTCCATTTTTAGATTTATCATATAAAAGATATTACAGTAGAGATGCTATGCTAAGCAATGGTGAAAACATTCCGCCAAATTCAGGCTTTTTTTGGGGGGTAAGATTGCTAACTAATTTTAAAGAAATTGAAACAGAGAACATCATCAGAAAAGATGATATCGATTTTGCGTTTGGACCAACATGGGGAATTCAACGCGCTTACGGAAGTCTTCACTTATTGTTTGATGCTGGACCGGTATACTATTTTGACACAATAGGGAATTGTGGATTTTTCCCTATTGCATTGCAATTAAACATTGGATTTGATGTAAAAAGGTGGTAATTAATCAGGGGTGATGTGTCGAGTTACACGTATGTATTGACATCAATTTTGCGTTTTGAAGACTCGATTTTAACAAAAATCACACAAGAAGAAGAGTTAATGCCTCCGGTATCAATAAAAACTCAATCGCTTTAGGATTTGTAATTGAAGAAAATAGGATGAATACTGCGCTCAGATTAACCTAATTTAACAGTAGTGACAAAAAAAATCAAATCGATGAACAGGTTTTTCTTCCTTTTGGTAATAATAGTTGCATTCTTTTCCTGTGAGGAGGTGGTTGAGCTCGATTATCGTCAGGAACAGAAGATATGCCTGAACGGTGTGCTTAACCCCGACTCGCTGGTGCGGCTTAGCCTGCATTATACCCGTCCTCTTGATGCTAACGATGACTTTATTCCGATAGATGATGCGCAGATTTTACTTTATGAAGACGGGCAGGAATGGAATACGGTCAGTTCCCTCGGGAATGGGACCTATGGCATTGACCAATATCCTCAAATCGGGAAAACATACCGGGTTAAAGTCAATATAGGCGGGAACCTGCCTTTAAGCGCCGAAACAATCGTGCCGGAACGACCGGACATCGACTTCACGATAAAATCGAAAGAAAAATATGCCGGATGGAGTGAGTATTCCGAGGTGACCCAATTTTATGTTTTAGAGGTTGACTACCGGATCAATGACCGGACAGGAAAGGATTATTACTGGAACTACCATCTTGGCTGGTATGTACCCGGGGAGAAATATAATTTCTCAGCCAGCCTGGCTTATTTTAGCCCTTATGCCGATAATTTTAATCGCGAAATAGATGCTGAAACAAAGCTTGGTTTCTATTACCATTTTTACATGCGTCAAACCGACGACGGGCTTGACGGACACGTTTTGGAATTCAATAAACAAATGAGCACAAGGTCAGTCGATGTCTTTTTTAATGCCGACGAGCATTACGACCGCTATATAAAAAGCTCGGTACAGTCGTGGCTGATTGAGGAATGGGAGGTGTTGCCGTTTAAAGAGCCCGTGCAGATTTATTCGAATATCGAAAACGGGACGGGGATTTTTGGTTCGGCATCGTTCACGTATATCAGTTACCGCGATGAATAGGCTGCTTTTTTTACTGTTGCTCCTTCCCCTGTGCGGGGCGGGGCAAAAACAATACCGGTTACAGCATGTGATAATTTAGATATATTCTAAACTATCCTTTTCTCCGATATTTTTCATATCAATGACATTGCTTTTTACTATAATTTTTATCTTTGCTTTGCTTGTCTAAACGTGGAATACCCCGACCGGGGAAAGAAAGAAACAATCAAACGGTGATTTTAAGTAAACGCCTGCCGGTGGCAGGTTGAACTGAGCTACCTATATGCCTCTTTGAAGGGAAAAACCCGGCCCTTTGAAAAGAAACCGGGTTCACACATTTTATTTTAACCGGGTTGGGCGGTTGGAGCTGCCCATCCCTAAAACGTTTCAAAAGTATGAAAAAGTTTAAGTTTTATGCCATGATGGCTTTTGTATTAACAGTTTTTAGCGCTTGTCAGAACGATGAGCTTGCCGTTGAGCAGCCGCAAGCTGTTGCCGCGGTTGAGAACATACCGGATGTTTATCTGGAAAACGGCTACCTGGCCTTTAAAAATTTTAATGCTGTTGATAGTGTTTTAAACTCCATTGCCGGAAAAACGAGGGAAGAAATGGATGCCTGGGATACTGAAGTCGGTATTACCTCTGCTCGTAGCGAGTTTGAAACACTATTTGACGAATACGAGCAATTAAGTTCGATGGAAGAATTTCAAGCTTTTAAGTCGAAGTATTACGATCAGCTTAATTTCAACGATGCTGAAGAAGATGACTGCTCTATTGATTACCCTTTTATGCCTAACCCATACACTAATCTATTGAATAGTGATGGGATGATCAAAATTGGTCAGTCTCTATTTAAATTCACTAAATTAAGTAAGATCGCAGTTTATGATGGAGACCTTGAAAAAATGAACAATATCGATCAATACAGAGCAGACCCAATGGTTGAGATTACCATGCAAACTAAAGATTCCCGGAATTATGTGTATAATGATGTCTGGATATATCCAGGTAGTAATCCTCCTGTCGAAGAACGTTGGCATCAGTTTGGCAGCAGGAAAATGATTTGCGAACTGATGGTTTACCAGGAAAAATATTTAGAATTTACGGTAAGTACATATTATCACTATTGGCAACGCACTAATGTCGTTTTCTTTCAGCAAAGGGCGTTAAAAAAAGATGCTTTTGGCTGGAATAGTTACCAGGCTACTTTTGAGTTCAATAATCTTTACGTAAAGCTTGGAACCCAAACAACCATTTTTGTTCCGGGAGCAACAAGTCCTTCCAGAAAAACGGCTAGGGTGTCTGATCTTGTTTGGGAGCAGGATTTGAAAATGGTTTATTCTTCTGATAGCAGCACTAAACCTGATTATATGCCTATCAGCGATATCCTGTTTAGTTGTTATGTCGGGTTCAGCGGGCGAAGTGGAGAACCCTACTATATTTCCTATCCGCGACCTATGCCATCGGGTTTCCCCGGTTCGGTTTGGCTGATAGAGCATAATTACGATTAAAATTCATCATTATGAGGGGTTTCCCCCGGGGGAGTCAATAAACGAACAAACAATGCCACCCTGAGTTTATTTCATGGCCTGTTCTCCGTATAATCGGGTTCCCGGAATAAATTCGGGATGGCCTGATGGGTGACTTCCGGGGGAGCCTTACAACCATTATACTTTAGTAAATGAAACAAGTACTTTTATTTATGATTGTCATCATCGTTGTTGGCTGCGAAGAAGTAGTTGAGTTAAACCACCAGCCTGAACAACGCGCCTGCTTAAATTGTGTGCTTAATCCCGATTCGCTGGTGCGGCTTAGCCTGCATTACACCCGCTCGCTGGACGATAATACCGATTTCGTTCCCATAGCGGATGCCCGCATTCTATTTTATGAGAACGGGCAGGAATGGGCTGTTGCAACATATGACTCTGCGGGCCTTTACAGCGTTAACCGATACCCGCAAATAGGGAAAACCTATTCATTGACAGCCAATATTCCCGGAAAAACAACGCTTTATGCTTCAACAACAGTTCCCGAACGCCCGGACATTGATACAACAGTTATTAGCAAGGAGGTGATATATAATCCGTGGGAACCGGATCAAATATATCAGATAGATTACGAAGTGGCTTATATGATCAATGATCAACCGGGGAAAGACTATTATTGGAATTGCGTTAGTCAATTCACACCGTATTATAATAGTGTTAAACTTGGAACAAGAATGCGCTATGAATCAATACATAATGACCATTTTAACAGAGACTACGATAGCGGGAACGGATACTACTACTATCATTTTTTTATACGACAAACCGATGATGGGTACGATGGAGAAATCTTAAAGTTTACTAAAAATTTTACATACTGGGCAATGTTATACTATGGAGGAGAATACTGCTATTTAAAAGAGCTCTATGATATTTTTTTTAATGCAGACGAACACTACGACCGGTATTTGAAGTCGTCAGTAAAATCATGGATGCTGGAACAGGAAGTGCTTCCAATTCATGAGCCGGTTCAAATTTACTCCAATATAACCAACGGCTTGGGCGTGTTTGGCTCGGCCTCCTTTACTGTTTTTGACTATACCGTTTACAAAGAATAATTACAATGAATAAGCTGATTTTAATTTTCCTTTTATTCCCCCTTATTAGCGCGGGGCAAGCCAAAATACGCTTAAGTGGCTATGTACAGGATGCTGCCAGTGGTGAACGTCTGGTTGGGGCAACGGTTTTTCATGCTTCATCACAAACGGGAACAGCAACCAACGCTTTTGGTTATTTCAATCTGCTCATACATCCGGGCGAACAAAGCCTGTTGGTTCAGTATGTCGGGTATAAAAAACGGGAATTGTCAGTATCTCTTCGAAACGACAGTACAATAATCATTCTATTGGAAGCCGGACTCGATTTGGACGAAATCCAGGTGAAAGTATCCGGCAGACAGACACACGGCGAGCTCTCGCGCCTTAATTACAGCCGGCTGGATATGGACCTGATAGAACGCCTGCCTGTGATTTTAGGTGAAACCGATGTATTAAAAGCCATTCAGTACCTGCCGGGGGTTAAAGGTGCTCGCGAGAACACGGCAAGTTATAATGTGCGTGGCGGGAGTAGTGATCAAAACCTGATCCTGCTTGACGGCGCTCCGGTTTACAATGTGAATCATGCATTTGGCTTCTTCTCAACTTTTAACAATCATGCCATTAAAAATGCATCCTTTTACAAAGGTGGTATCCCGGCCCGCTATGGCGGGCGGCTGGCCTCGGTACTGGATATCACCAGTAAGGAAGGGAATATGAAAAAGGGAGCCGGTGTGTTTTCCATCAGCCCCATATCGGCACAGGCGACTTATGAAGGACCAATTAAACAGGATACGGCTTCTTTCCTGCTCTCCTGCCGGCGTACCTTCTTTGATCTGCCGATGATACTGTCTCAAAAAATTGCCGGTGAAGACCAGGAATATGGATATCAGTTCTACGACCTGAATGCCAAAGCCAATTGGATCATTAACGAAAATAACCGGGTTTACTGGAGTGTGTATGCCGGCAGGGATAAGCAATTCTACGAGTCATCCGATCGTACAACACATAACGAAGACTACTACCAGTGGGGTAACCTGACCTCCGTGCTCCGATGGAACAGTTTGTTGTCGAATAAACTTTTTGCTAATTTCTCCTTGTATTACAGCCGTTACAACTACGAAGTTTCAAGCTTTTACGAAGATGATGATGTTGACAAGGATTTTTACTACTACACTCATTTTAAAACGACCTCGAAGCTGTGGGACTATAGTCTGAAGGCTGACTTAGAGTATAACCCCAAAAGCAATTACACCATGCGCTTTGGCAGCCAGGTCAGTTATCTTGAATTTGCGCCCAATGTGGTGCAACAACGAGGTACCGACGATAATTTTACATTCAACGATGAATACCGTAATCAGTCGCTAATGAGTGAAGTCTACCTGGAGAACGATTATCGGCATAACCGGTTAAGTGTGAACGCAGGCCTAAGGCTATCTGGTTATCTGGCCGACGGAGCGTTCTATATCTATCCGCAACCCCGATTAGCTGTAGCTTACGAACTAAATAGTAACTGGAAAGCCAGCGGCTCTTATATGTACATGAGCCAGTATCTCCACAAGTTAAGCAACTCGTCGATGGGAATGCCCGCAGACCTGTGGGTTGCTTCAACCGGGCGGGTAAAACCCGAGACCGGCCAGCAGGTTTCATTGGGGATTGAGAAAAGCTTTAACGATACCTACCGGGGAGGGATGGAGGTCTACGGCAAAAATATGAACAATGTAATACGATACGTGGAAGGTGAATCTTTCTTAGATACAAAAAATACCAACTGGGAGGATATTCTGTTGATCGGACAGGGACGGGCTTACGGGAGCGAATTCTTCCTGGAAAAAATGACCGGGCGTTTAACAGGTATGCTGTCCTATACCCTTTCGAAGACCGAACGGCAATTCGACGATTTGAATGCTGCTGAATGGTTTCCCGATAATTATGACCGCAGGCACGATCTATCCTTGTTTGGAGAGTATAAATTATATAGTAAAAAGCCGGATAAAAAGAAGAGCCTCACATTTGGCTTTACTTGCCAAAGCGGAAATAAATTGAGTATACCCGACACGGAACAGCCGGGGTTTCTGTTGCCGGGGATGGATTTGTTCCTTGGGTCAGGAATGCCCTGGTTTTTAACCCGGAAAACCTACGACCACCCGAATAACTTTAAGATGCCGGCTTTTCATCACCTGGACCTGGGTTATTCGAGTACAAAAAAGAAAGCAAACGGGCATAGCCGTACCTGGAATTTCTCGGTGTATAACGTTTACAACCGCTTAAACCCCTGGTATTATTATAAAAAGAAGGGCGAAGTGAGGAAAGTGAGTATTTTCCCGGTTGTCCCTTCGGTAACCTATACATACAGTTGGTAATATATTTTTTCATGAATATCAATATCTAAAAACAGAAAAACTATGAAGCAAGCAATCTTAGTCCTCATCGCCTGTGTATCATTTGGCACTGCCTTCGCGCAAAACACACCGCTACGGATCAGCCTTTACGGCGAAAGCGGTTATTACTTCCCCTCTGCGAATAATTCGCCATTTAAGATAATCCGCGACGGTTACTCCGCGGGCTTCGGAATATCGGGTTTAGCGCCCGTATATAAAAAGTGGGGGCTTGCGGCGGGGCTTGGCTACCGTTACCTGCACAACGGAACAACAACCCCGGTTTACGACAGCGAAAATCAGGGCGGCTACGGCTATGGCTATGGCTACGACACTCCCGTCTACACCCTGTTTGAGGATTACCCCAAACATTACCTGCTTGTCCCGCTTAAGCTCCGTTACACAACCAACCGTAAACTCTTTTTTGAATCAGGAATCGAAACCGCATGGCTGTTAAATTACAAGTACACGACGAAAAATACGGAATTTAACTGGGTGCTTGGAACCGGAATTTCGGTGGGCAGGATGGAATGGTCGGTCCAGTACAGCCAGGCATTAGGCGAACAGTCCATTGGCGGAGCTGCTTCCGGAGGCCCGTGGGAGCAGGAAGAATTTAAAAACCGCAATCTGAGTGTCCAGGTTTCCTGCCCGGTATGGAGCATCGGGAAGAAGGCAAAAGGTAATTAGCGGAGACGGGAGAACGGAGAATGGAGAACGGTGGCAAGCCTCCTTTTACTTTGGTACTTTGCTACTCAGGCACTTAGGTACTCAGGCCCTTTCTAAGGCACAGAATGCCATGAAGCCACAAGGTTTTGCAGAGAGGCACTGAATCACTGAAACTTTCTCCCGTCTCCGGTAAATCGTGCCCTGGTGACTTCGTGTTTAAATTCTTCTTGAGGAGGCCGTTACGGGTGCGGCGCATGAATCCCGGGAAATCATTGAGCCATTGGTGGCTGCGCCTTACCATGATCTGGCCAGATCCCCGGGTTTCTCCGGCAGTTGCCTGATTTACCCGGGGCTACCGACATGTCACCCCTCCCGGGTGGAGGCCCCGGGCATAGGGCCATGAGCTTGCTATCTCCGTCTCTTTATTCCCACCTTGCTATGCTCATCGGTACCAGTGTTCAGTCGCGGTTCTACTGCGGGTAGCAAGCTGCAAGGTGTAAGCTCCAAGCCCCAAGCCCCAAGCTCCAATGATCAATTAACGGAGACGGGAGACGGGAGAACGGTAGCAAGTCGCAGTTTTACTTTGCCACTTAGGTACTTAGGTACTCAGGCGCTTTTAAAGTGACCAATTATTCTTTTTCCAGCAAAATTGTTTGCGCCCTGTTGGGGCCAACCGAAGCAATGGTAACCGGAAGTCCGGTTTCTTCTTCAATGAAGGCGATGTAGTTGTTGAATTCTTCAGGGAATTCGTTTTCATGCGTCAGCCTGGTCAGGTCGGTTTTCCATCCCGGCAGTTCGGCATACACCGGTTTCACTTTGTCATTCAGTTCAAAAGGAAATTTGTCGGTTACTTCTCCGTTTATTTCGTAGCCGACGCAAATTTTGATGGTATCAAAATCATCCAGCACGTCAGCTTTCATCATGAACAGTTCGGTAACGCCGTTGATCATGATCGAATATTTAAGGGCTACCAGGTCGAGCCAGCCGCAACGACGGGGCCTCCCGGTGGTGGAACCGTATTCGCGGCCTGCATCGCGCAGTTTTTGTCCGGTCTCGCAAAGCAGCTCGGTTGGAAACGGGCCCATTCCCACTCGGGTGCAATAGGCTTTGAAAATGCCGAATACGCGACCGATTTTTTGCGGGGCTATGCCCAAGCCGGTGCATGCGCCGGCACAAATGGTATTGGATGAGGTAACGAACGGGTATGAGCCAAAATCGATATCCAGCAGGGTCCCCTGTGCACCTTCCGCCAGGACTGATTTTTCGTCCATCAGCAGATCATTGATCAGATGCTCGCTGTCGACAATCCGGAACGATTTCAACACCTCAATGCCTTCCATCCATTCTTTTTCCCATTCTTCCAGCAGTTGTTTGTAGTCGAACTTGTAAAACTTTTCGAGCAATTCTTTGTGGGCCTCGACGCGGCTTGAATATTTTTCTTCGAAATTTTCAAACAGGTCGCCTACACGCAGTCCTTCGCGGCCTATTTTGTCTCGGTACGTCGGGCCGATGCCTTTCAGGGTCGAACCGATTTTTGTTTCACCTTTGGCTGTTTCCGAGGCCGCGTCGAGTAACTTGTGCGTGGGCAGAATCAGGTGTGCTTTTCGCGAGATAAACAGGTTTTTGTGCAGGTCGATCCCGTATTTCCGGATTCCTTCGATTTCTTTTTTGAAAACGATGGGATCGAGCACAACACCATTTCCAATGATGTTGATCTTATTTTCATGAAAAATTCCGGACGGGATGGTATGCAGCACGTGTTTAAAGTCATTAATTTCGAGTGTGTGGCCGGCATTTGGCCCGCCCTGAAAACGGGAAATGGCATCGTATTTTGGCGTTAACACGTCAACAATTTTTCCCTTTCCCTCATCTCCCCATTGGAGTCCTAAAATGACATCTACTTTCATGATATGTGGTTTACGAATTTCCAGACAAAGTAAACCGCGGAGATCAGGTCTTTTTACATGGCTGATTTCCACGGTGCCGGTTTGAATTTCATTTGGCAGATAAAATTACAAATTATTTTCGCAACGGGCATAAAAAAATCCTCATTCAACAGAGGATTTTAATATTATTCGAAGCGGCTGATTCAATTAGCGGTCGATCTGTTCGCCATAGATGTACAAGGCATGATGAGACAGTTTGAAATTATACTTCAAACAGGCTTCTTCAATGATTTCGCGGATCCGGGGATCGAAAAATTCATGTACATTTCCGGTGTTAATATCAATCAGGTGGTCGTGCTGCAAGGTGGCAAAGGTTTTTTCGAATTGAGCAATATTTTTACCGAACTGGTGTTTCACCACTACTTTGCACTCGAGCAAAAGATCAATGGTATTATAGAGTGTAGCCCTGCTGACCCGGTAATTCTTATTCTTCATCGAGATGTAAAGCGATTCGATATCGAAATGGCCCTCGCGTGAGTAAATTTCATCTAAAATAGCAAAGCGCTCAGGCGTTTTCCGGTGATTGTGTCTCTCCAAATATTCAGTGAACATGTTCTTCACCGTTTCTTTCGTCTTAGGGCTATTCATATTTAAACCAATTTTAAATAAAGCCCAAAAATAGAAATTTTTTCAGATAGTTTAGTCTAAATAAAAATTAATCATCGATTTTTTCGATGCGTTCAATCGTGTCTATCCCTTTGATTTTCATGAGGCGGGCGATCAGGTTGTTCAGGTCGTCGACGTTGTGGATGTAGAGATATAGTTCACCTTCAAAAATGCCGTCGTGCGTATCGAACATAACGGTGCGCATATTGATGTTGTTCAGTTTTGAGATCACATTGGTGATTTCGCTGACCACGCCCACGCGGTCGAAGCCGTTTAGTTTTAACCGGGTGAGATACGACCGCTTTTTGAATTTTGTCCATTCGGCCGTAATGATGCGGTCGCCTTGTTGCGACATCAGTTTGTTGGCTTCGGGGCAGTTGCGCTTATGAATCACCACGTGGTTGGTCGACGTGAGGTAGCCCAGTACATTGTCGCCGGGAATTGGCTGACAGCATTTGGCCAGCGAGTAGTTGGCTTCTTCCGGGTCCTCTTTTAAGATGAAGGTGTTTTTCTTATCAATTCTTTTGTCCGGGATTTCAAGTTCGAGTTCATCGTCTCCCGGGTCTTTTTTCCAGTTGAACGTTAGTTTCCAGTATTTGGCCAGCTTGTTTTGCCTGCGCGATTTCAGGATATTCTCCAGGTCATTGAGATCGATAAAGCCCATTCCCGCCTGGGCGTATAGCTGGTCTTTGTTCGACAGGTTGTAATAAGCCGTTAACTTCTTGAGGGTATCCGATGAGGGGGTGATTTTGTATTCTTTCAGTTTATTTTCAATCAGGTCGCGACCTTGTTCCAGGTGGCGTTTTTTATCCAGTTTGAAGGCTTGCTTAATTTTTGTTTTCGCTTTGGCGGTAATAATAAACTTTAGCCAGTCGATATCCGGTTTTTGGGTTTTGGAAGTCAGGATTTCCACCTGGTCGCCGCTTTCGAGCTTGTGGCTGACCGGTACCAGTTTGTGGTTAATTTTTGCCCCGATGCAGTGATTTCCCAAATCGGTGTGTATTTCGTAAGCAAAGTCGATGATGGTAGATCCTTTGGGAAGGGTCACCATCCGCCCTTTCGGGGTGAATACGACAATTTCGGATGCATACAGGTTCATCTTGAAATCATCCAGGAACTCGAGGACATCAGATTCCGGGTTTTGCAACATTTCCCTGATTTTTTCCAGCCAGCGGTCGAGTTCCGATTCGGGCGACTGCACGCCTTTGTATTTGTAATGGGCGGCAAAACCGCGTTCGGCAATGGCATCCATCCGTTCGGTGCGGATTTGTACTTCCACCCATTTTCCCTGCGGCCCCATAACGGTTACGTGTAAAGCTTCGTAGCCATTGGCTTTCGGGATGGTAATCCAGTCGCGGATCCGGTCGGGTTTCGGTTTGTAAATATCGGTGATCAGCGAAAGGATGTCAAAACACTGTCGTTTTTCCGAAACGCCTTCTTTGGGCTTAAAAACAATCCGGATGGCCAGCAGGTCGTAAATTTCGTCAAACGAAACCCCTTTTGTCTGCATCTTGTTCCAGATGGAGTAAATGGATTTCAGCCGTTCCGAGATGCTGAATTCAACGCCTTCTTTTTCCAGTTCTGTTTTTATGGGTTTAATAAATTCTTCAACCAGGTAATCCCGGCGTTCTTTCTGGTTGTGGAGGCGAAATTTAATCAGGTTATAAGTTTCCGGTTGTTTGTATTTCAGGCTGAGGTCTTCCAGTTCGGTTTTTATGGCATACAGGCCGAGGCGGTGGGCAAGCGGGGTGAAAATATAAAGCGTTTCGGCGGCAATTTTCAGTTGTTTGTGGGGGGGCATGCTTTCGAGGGTCCGCATGTTGTGCAGGCGGTCGGCCAGCTTAATCAGGATCACCCGCACATCGTCGGATAAGGTCATCAGCATTTTCCTGAAGTTGGTGGCTTGCCGGGAGTCGTGCTGCGAGGTAATTTCGTCCGATAACTTCGTCAACCCATCCACAATGACCGCCACTTTCTCACCAAAAAGATTTTCAATGTCGTCGAGGGTATAATCGGTATCTTCCACCACATCGTGCAGAATGGCAGCGAGAATGGAGGTTACCCCCAGCCCGATTTCGCCGGATACAATATTCGCGACAGCCAGGGGATGGATAATGTACGGTTCGCCCGATTTTCTTTTTATGCCGGCATGGGCGCTGTTTGCAAACTCAAACGCTTTCCTGATCCGCTCACGCCCTTCTTCAGAAATTCGTTGGTCGAACGAACGTGTCAGATCGTCATAATAATCGGCGATTAAGCGTTGATCTGCCTTGGTCTGTAATTTACTGATCCCGTCCTGCATTTCCTGGCCTGTAATTGAATTGTAATCGGTAAATATAATCGATTTCAGGTAGATTTGTATTTTATGAGCCGATTTGCCTGTAAACTGTTAAAAATGCGTCAACCAGGTTGGACCAGGAGAACTTCTTTTTTTCCTGAACCATGTTTGCTTCAAATGCTGCCTGCCTGTTATGCTGATAAAAATCAACCAGGGCATCGGCAATTGATTTTTCGTTTGGCTCCACCACATAGCCGACTTTTTGGTCAGGAATAATTTCGGCCAGGCCGCCGACATTTGTTACCAGCATCGCTCTCTCGAAATGATAGCCGATTTGGGTAACGCCGCTTTGCGTTGCACTTTTATAGGGTTGAACAATCAGGTCGGCGGCGCTGAAATACCGGTTCACCAGTTGGTCGTGAATGAAATCGGTATGGAGGATGAGCCGGTCTTTCAGTTTCAGCTCATCGATCAGTTGGAGGTAAGGCTCCGGTTTGGTGTAAAATTCCCCGGCAACAATCAGTTTTACCGGTAATTTTTTCAACCGTTCATCGGCAAAGGCTTTCAGCAGGATATCCAGGCCCTTGTAATCGCGGATAAACCCGAAGAAAAGCAGGTAGCTGGTGTTGGGTTCAAGGCCAAGCAGAAATTTGGCTTCAGTCCGGTCGAGTTTTTCTCCGTAATTATCGAACAAGGGATGGGGACAAAGCGCCCGGGGCAGTTTTGCGCGAAACCGGTCCATGTCGTTTAAAACCGATTGCGACATAGCCACCATGCCGTCAATGCTTTTCAGGAAATAACGGGTCAGTAAGGTATCTCCCGGTCGTTTTTCGTGGGGAATGATGTTGTCGGCAAGGCAAATGACGCGTGTGTGTTTGTTTTTACGGACCAAACGACAGATACTGCCCAGTACCGGCGACATAAACGGAAGCCAGTAGCGCACCAGCAGCAAGTCGGGTTTTTCGTTCCTGATGCGTAAGCCGGTTTTTAACCAGTTAAACGGATTAATGGAATTGACGGTACGTTTGACCGGCAGGTCGGCCGGCGGAGGCCCGTCTACATACTGCGTTTTCCCGGGAAAAAGCAGGTCAGGGTATTGGAGGGTGAACGTTTCCAGGTCAACCCGGTATCCCTGTTTGGCAAACTCGCGGGCCAGGCGTTCGTTGTAACTGGCCAGACCGCCCCTGTAGGGATAGGCCGGCCCGATGATTTTTATTGTTCTGATGGTTTGTTTCATGAGTTGCTTAATTCCGGATATTTATTCAAATAGCAGGTAATTTGTTTATTTTGATTTGTTTTTCAGCAAAGTTACTACATGTTTATCAATCGGGAAGGTAAATTCTTCCGGCTCCAGTAGTTCAACAGGGATCCACCGAAACGACTGACGGCCGTTTTTTTCGTCAAAATCGAATCTGTTTTTTGAGATCCGAAAGTTTAAGGGTTCTTTCAGCGTGGCCGCGTAGTAAATGCTGACGAGCTGATGATCGTCGTAAAATAAAGCTTTCTGGTAAAAATCGGTCGTGTAGAAATGGGTAATATTATCAATTTCCTGGCTGCATTCTTCCCGCATTTCCCTGATCAGGCAGTCAATGGTTCCTTCGCCAAAATGCAAACCGCCTCCCGGGAATTTGGTCATCCTGGTATCCAGTTGAAACTCGTCGGTAACCAAAACCTCATAGCGCTTGTTCAAAAACAGGCCGTAAACACGGATGTTGAATTTAGACGGGATTGAATGATTCATGCTTTTGAGTGTAGTTTGTTTTGAATAAACCGGATGATTTCCCGCTCATCTCCGGGGGTAAACCAGTTGATATCCTGATCTTTCCGAAACCAGGTGAGTTGTTTCCGGGCATAATGTCTCGAATTTCGTTTGATCAGTTCAATGGCTGTTTCCCGGTCTGTTTCTCCGTCAAACCAGGAGAATAATTCTTTATAACCTACGGTGTTCAGCGAATTCAGATGCCGGAGCGGATATACCCGTCTGGCTTCTTCTTCCAGTCCCGCTTCCATCATCTTTTCAACACGACGGTTGATGCGGGCATAAAGTTCTTCCCGCTCGCAGTTTAAGCCAATTTTCAGGATGTCGAACGGGCGTTTTTTTACCTGTTCGGTTCTGAACGAAGAGTAAGTTCGTCCGGTTGCCAGGCAAATTTCCAGAGCGTGCAGCAGGCGCTTGTGATTTTTCAGGTCAACCTGTTCGTAGTACTGCGGGTCGAGTTGTTTCAGTTGGAGCCGTAAGTGTTCAATACCTTTTTCTTCGTATTCGGCAACGAGTTCGGCCCGTAGTTTGGGGTCGGCATCAGGAATATCGTCGATTCCTTTGCATACAACATCGATGTATAACATGGAACCGCCGGTCATGATGGCCAGATCATTCACCTCAAAAATGGTTTCCAAAATTTGCAAGGCATCTTTTTCAAAGCGGCTTGCGCTGTAATAGTCATAAACGGAATGGCTATGAATCAGATGATGTTTGACGGTTTGCAGGTCGTGCGGGGGAGGGACAGCGGTCCCGACAGAAAGTTCGCGATAAATCTGCCGCGAGTCGGACGAAATAATGTCGGAGTGAAAATGTTGTGCCAGCCGGATGCTGATATCGCTTTTCCCGATTCCTGTTGGCCCCAAAAGTACAATCAGCGTTTTATTCATTTTAATTACCTATGGGGCAAAGGTAGGGCTTTTCAAAAAAAAAGGAAGGGTTTATGACCCTTCCATCCAATCTTCCATTTCACCAAAAATTTCGGTATAATCATCTACATCACCGTAATCAAATCGCTCGTCCGGATAAAGTGCCTCATAGGCTTGTACTTCTAACTCTTCTTCCAGTACCTGGGAAGGAGCATTTCCATTCACCGAAATGACTGAAGGTTCTAATTGATTTTGTCCCATAGATATTTGCGTTAATTCAATATAAAAAGATCTGTCATGAAAAAAGTCGAATACATACAGCATACGCTGTTGTTCACCCTTAAGAACATCTTCGATGCGGGTTTTTCCCATCGTATAACCTGAGGAGTCGTCAGTTCCCATGTCCAGTAACGTAATTTCAACTTGTTTGCCCCAATTTTTACCCGCCTGGAAGAAAGATGCCAGTTGGTCGGGGCTGTAACTACAAGCATGTTGGATACAGTAGTGGAAGTCAGCAAACGTATGTTGGCCATCCAAAGCTACATTCAGCATAAATCCGGGTTCTTCTACAGCTGTAATTTTGAAATGGTGAATCATACGCTAAACATTCTTTTTTTGTTATGTAAAATTTTATTCGGTTTACACATACAGGCATGTTTAACGGCGATGTCCGGGAAAGGTTAGGTAATAAATGTTAAAAAATATTAACTAAAAAAATGTGAATTTCAAGTGTTTGGGAGCGTGAGGTTTAAGATTGGTTTTTTTATGAACAGAAGGTTTGGCGGTTTAGAATAAAATTCGCATACGTTCAGTTATTCATGAACTTTTTGAATGATCGGATGCGGATGTTCGAATAAGCCGGGCGGGAGAGGGCCGTCGTCTTTTCAATCTTTTTTTTACTTTGTTTATCACAACGACGCAAGCCGCCTCTTGTTAATCACGTAATTATTTAAGAACTTGACTTGCCAATTTAACGACAAATCAACCATGCGGTATACAACCCTGTTTTTCGAGAATTTAAGGATCGCCCTGATTTCGGTGCGGACGAATTTATTAAGGAGCATTCTTACCGTATTGATTATTGCCGTGGGGATTACCGCCTTGGTTGGAATTTTAACGGCCATTGATTCGATTAAAGCCTCAATAACCAAAGAGTTTACGTTTATGGGCGTGAATACCTTTACCATTACCTCCCGGGGGATGCGCGTTGATATTGGTAATCAGCGGTATCGTACAAAAAACTATAGTTACATCAATTATTATCAGGCGAAAGATTTTAAAGAACGCTTCGACTTCCCGGCGATGGTTTCGGTGTCGGTGAATGCAACCGGGACAGCCACGGTGAAATACCGGTCGAAGAAATCGAACCCAAACGTTTCGGTAACCGGGATTGATGAAAATTATATATACACCTCCGGTTTTGAAATTCAGTCGGGCCGAAACTTATTGTCCGAAGATGTTCAGTCGGGGCGCAATGTGGTTTTGCTGGGCGACAGGCTGGTCAGGCGCCTGTTTGATGCTGGCGAGAATCCGCTTGAAAAGGAAGTGACCATTGGCAACGGACGTTACCTGGTGGTGGGTACGCTGAAACCGAAGGGAGGGGCGTTTGGCGGCGGAGGCAACGAGATCTGTCTGTTGCCATATTCGAATGTCCGCTCCTACTTTTCCCGGCCCAGAATGAATTTCAATATCCAGGTAAAGGTCGATCAAACACAACTGGTTGATGCCGCCATCGGCGAAAGTGAGGGTACTTTCCGGATTATACGGGGCTTAAGTCCGGCTGACGAATCGGATTTTAATATTGAAAAAAGCGACAACATGGTGAAAATGTTGCTGAAGAATATCAAAAATATTACCCTGGTGGCTACTATTATCGGCATCATCACCCTGCTGGGGGCTGCCATTGGCTTGATGAATATTATGCTGGTTTCGGTCACTGAGCGCACCCGGGAAATCGGGATTCGAAAAGCAATCGGGGCCAATGCACGGCTTATCAGGCAACAGTTTTTGATTGAGGCGGTGATTATCGGGCAAATGGGCGGCCTGTTGGGAATTGTGCTCGGAATTCTGATGGGCAACATCGTTTCGATGATTATCGGTAGTTCTTTTATCGTCCCCTGGCTTTGGATTTTGGTTGGCGTGGTGTTGTGTTTCTTTGTCGGTATCTTATCCGGATATTATCCGGCCCAGAAAGCTGCCCGTTTCGATCCGATTGAAAGCCTGAGGTACGAATAAATGTCGCGCCGTTTTAGTCATTTTGATTATCGACCTGCCCTGAACAAAAAAAAGGCGTTACATCCGTAACACCTTTTCATATCGTTCGATCTCGTTTCTTTCCCTTTCGGGAATCACGGGAGTTGATTATTTCACTGAGTCCATGTACTGGATCAATTCGCACACTTTTGCCGAATAACCCATTTCGTTGTCGTACCATGATACAACTTTAACGAAAGTAGGTGACAACTGAATACCGGCGCCGGCGTCGAAAATTGAAGTACGGGTGTCGCCAATGAAGTCGTTTGAAACAACCTGATCTTCGGTGTAACCCAGGATGCCTTTCAATTCGCCTTCAGAAGCTTCTTTCATGGCAGCACAGATTTCGGCGTAAGTCGTTGGTTTTTCCAAACGGGCAGTCAGGTCAACAACTGATACGTCGGGAGTCGGAACGCGGAAAGCCATACCGGTCAGTTTGCCATTCAGCGAAGGAATAACTTTACCTACGGCTTTAGCAGCGCCTGTTGACGAAGGAATAATGTTTTGTCCGGCGCCGCGGCCACCTCTCCAGTCTTTAGCCGAAGGACCATCAACTGTTTTTTGTGTTGCCGTAGTGGCATGAACGGTCGTCATCAAACCTTCCAGGATACCGAATTTGTCATTCAATACTTTGGCAATCGGAGCCAGACAGTTAGTGGTACATGAAGCGTTGGAAACAAAATTCATGTCGTTTTTGTACGAAGTGTGGTTAACACCCATCACAAACATTGGCGTATCGTCTTTTGAAGGAGCAGAGAAGATCACTTTTTTAGCGCCGGCGTCGATATGACCCTGGGCTTTGGTTTTTTCAAGGAACAAACCTGTTGATTCAACAACGTACTCAGCGCCTACAGCTCCCCAGTTAATGTCAGCCGGATTCCGTTCAGCAGTAACGCGAATGGCTTCGCCGTTTACGATCAGTTTACCGTCTTTTACTTCAACATCACCTTTAAATAAACCGTGAGTAGAATCGTATTTTAACATGTAAGCCATGTAATCTACATCAATCAGGTCGTTGATGGCAACTACCTGTATTGTACCTTTTGCAATAGCCTGACGGAAAACGAAACGACCGATACGGCCAAATCCGTTGATACCGATTTTAATTTTTGACATAGTTGATAGTTTAATAATTAATTGAAAGATTTATTCTTTGACTTATCAGCTTTATTTTTTTTAGCCACACAAAATAACGAACTATAATCTGTACCGTCAAATTTTTTGTTTTCCTTTTATTTTTTTTAAGAAGAGTTTAAAATTTAATTAATGTTGCAGAAACAGTCATCGTTTGTCCGGCCATTAACCGGATAAAGACAGATCTGTCAACATCGATACACCTGAATGTAATTCGGAATAAGAACTTATGTTTAGAAAAATCGGATTATGATAAGGTTTCGTCCGATTCAGTGATGGCTGGGGTATGGTCCTGTGTTGAATGGATCTCCGGGACGGTTTTTTGCAGTGAATAAGCCGGGCATTCGCAAATTTTGCATGAAACCATAAAAATGCCTGAAACACACGCTGCTAATAAAATTACTTTCACGTTCTTCTTCATACTTTCACGGTAATTGTTCTCTAAATAACGCCCAGGGAACCCATTTATTACGTATGCCTGAAATTCTTGCTTACCGGCAGTGAAAATCCTCATTTTTTCTCGGGACCGATAAGTGAAATGCCGGAAGTACAGCATGCTTTTTGGTAAATAAAACGATACAATAAAAAATAATTAGTGTAAATCACTAGTGTCCAAAAGATTTTTTTAGAAACCTTTGTAAGTTATTATAATATAGTCAATTAAAAGCAAATAATCCACGTGTCGATTTGAATTCATTTCGCATCTTGCAGCCTGGAAATAAACCCGGGCAAATATGAACAGCGGCAAATATGTATTCAGTCAACTGGTAGAGTTCCTGCCAAAGAGAGTTTTTGATATGATTGTTAAGCGACATAACGGAGACAAATGGGTGAAGACATTCACCTGCTGGAACCAATTGCTCGTCATGATGTATGGGCAATTGGCCTCGTGTGACAGCCTCAGAGAGGTCGCGTGCATAATTGACGCTATCAAAAGCAAGAGCTACCATCTCGGATTTGGCACCGGAGAGATTAAACTGAGCAATCTTTCCTATGCCAATATGAACCGGGACTACAAGATATTTGAAGAGTTTGCCTTTTTCATGATTAATCTTGCTCAAAGCAAGCGAATCAACAGACCATTCGAATTGCGTGGAAAGTTCTATGCGCTCGATTCCACCACGATAGATCTTTGCCTGAGCTTGTTCAAGTGGGCATACTTTAGAAAGAACAAGGGTGGCATCAAAGTTCACACACTCTTTGACGTAGTAACCCAAATACCGACTTACATTCATATTACGGAAGCAAAAGTTCACGACGTGAATGTGATGGATGAGATTCCCTATGAGCCGTATGCGTTCTACATTTTTGACAAGGGATATTATGACCTCGCAAGGCTGCATACATTCAACACGATCGGTTCCTGGTTTGTCATCCGACAGAAGTCTCACCTTAAGTATGAAGTTATTGATGGTGAAGAGCTTTTGGATGGAGCGGACAACGTTTTGCTTGACCAGACGATACGCCTTACCGGCTACCAGACCCAAAAGAAGTATCCCTGCGTGTTGAGAAGGATCGTTTACTATGCTCCTGACCTTAAAAGAACGTTCACCTTCCTGACCAACAATGTCAGCATCAAGGCCAAAGACATCGCCATGCTGTATAAGCAACGCTGGCAGGTGGAGCTGTTTTTTCGGTGGATAAAGCAACATCTCCGTGTCACATCCTTCTGGGGCAATACCGAGAATGCCGTGAGGATACAAATTTATGTTGCGGTTATCACATACTGTCTGGTGGCCATCGTCGAGCATGACTGCCAGTTGGGCAGGACTACATTCAATGTGCTTCGCGTGATCAGTAGAGTACTGACAGACAAAACGAACATCAGAGATCTTTTCCTGACCTCCGGGGACATTGATGATATATATGAACAAGCCGCTCAACTTGAATTTGCCTTTAAGTATTAGTTATTGAAAATTTATTGGACACTAGTGAGTGTAAATAATGTACCGCAATCCTCCTGGAAATAAGATTTTTATGATTTTCATGAACAGTTTGTGGTTAATAAATGATCGTTTATAGGCGCGAAAGGGCTTGTATATTTTGTTTAAAAGAATTAGGTTTGTGCTTAACAGCGGTAGACTTGTACGAAGGTTTTTTATCATTTTCGTAGCGATACGACAAGAAGGAAAAGACAATTTTGATGAGTTTTCTTTTCAGACAGGACACATAAAGGTATTTATATGATAAAAATCTCTACTCAGCTTTTATCTGTTTTTATATTGTGTGCGGGAATGGCTAAAGCATCAGACCCGGACATTTCAGGTCAGAGGGACAATAAGCCGCCTGCTGTTTTATCCTTGTCGTCCGAGCCACTCGCGATGGACGGTAATCATCCCGGTTTTGTTTTTACTTTCGATGAAAATATTGAATTAACCGCGGCCGGCGGGAACATCACGATTGTTCAGGCTTCAGGCCCAGGGCCGGCCCTGAAGGTTCCGGTTAGCCCGGATATGATCAGCGGGAACGTACTGACCATTCCCGGCGCCTTATTTCTGAAAAACGGCGGACTGAAGAATTATTCGACTTACCGGGTGACAATGGATGCCGGCGCCGTTCAGGACTTATCGGGGAACAGCTTTGACGGGATTCCTGCTTCGGGCGCCTGGATGTTCACCACGGCCAACGGAAAAGCCGTTGAAGTAGACGACCCGGCTTCGCGTGCGAATGATTTTAATGTGTTTCCAAATCCTTTCGTTAATCAGATCACGGTGACGAATGCCGATAGGCTGACATCGGTAATCATCACCAATGTGATTGGTCAGCGGGTGAAAACAATCGACAGACCTTCAGGCCAGATTGACACCAGCGACTTAAAGAATGGCGTATACTACATTACCCTGGTTACCGACAACCAGCTTGTTATTGATACAAAACGATTAGTAAAACGGTAGTTTAAAATTAATTACCTTTGCGGTCTGTAAAACTTCTTTTTGCAAAAGATTATGGACCTTTTATTCCAACACCGCTCCATCCGGAAATTTAAAGCGGATGAAGTTTCACCTGAAATACTTGATCGGATTCTGGAAGCAGGCACCCGCGCATCGAATACCGGCAACATGCAGCTTTACAGCGTTATCGTAACGCGCGACCAGGAGAATAGGGCCCAAATGGCGCCTTTTCATTTTAACCAGCCGATGGTAACCCAGGCCCCGGTATTGCTGACCATTTGCGCCGATGTTCGCCGTTTTAACCGCTGGTGTGAATTCAGGAAAGCAGATGCCGGTTATGATAATTTATTGTGGCTGATGAACGCGACGATTGATGCCATGCTTTTTGCCCAGAATATTTGTCTGGCAGCCGAGGCGCAGGGACTGGGTATTTGCTACCTGGGAACAGCCTTGTATAACGCCGATAAAATTATTGAAACGTTGAATTTGCCGAAAGGTGTGCTGCCGGTTACCGCCATCAGCCTTGGATACCCCGGCCAGGACCCGGGCTTAACCGACCGCCTGCCCCTGAAGGCCGTGGTACACGAGGAAAAATACCGCGACTATTCGCCCGAATGGATTGACGAGTTATACCGCGAAAAAGAAGCCCTGGAAAGTTCGGTCGGCTTTGTTAAAGAAAACGGAAAAGAAAATCTGGCGCAGGTCTTTACAGATGTCCGCTATAAAAAAGCCGATAACCGGTTTTTCTCCGAAAAGCTGCTGAAGGTCATCCGGGAACAAGGTTTTGAGCTTTAGCCTCAGCGCCGGCCCCGGTTTTTCTATTTGATAAAACGCTGTTCAATCAAATCGTTAAATGCCTGACGAAAATTGTTGCCGACGGGGAGCTTGTGTTTGCCGATTTCAACCAGGTTCCCTTCGATGGATAGAATACGGTCGAGGCGAATGATGAAAGATTTGTGAATGCGGAAAAACTCGCCCGCAGGCAACAGTTCTTCCATCTTTTTCATCGACAGGTTGGTGACCAGGTGGCTGTCTTTCAGGTGAATTTTTATATAATCGCCTAATCCTTCAATGAAACTGATGTCCCCGATTTCGACCCGGATTGCTTTTTTATTCGATTTGATGAAAATGTATTTCTGCTCGTTTCCGCTGGCAGGCGCCTTGGCAAGCAAAGTCAGTTGTTCTTCGGCTTTTTGAAAGGCTTTAAAAAAGCGGTCGAACCCAAAGGGCTTTTTCAGGTAATCCAAAATGTTTAACTCGTAACCCTCCAAAGCATAATCGGTATAGGCGGTCGTTAAAATAGCCAAAGGCGGTTGTTTCAGGTTTTTCAAAAAATCAAGCCCCGAGAGTTTGGGCATGTTCACATCGAGAAACATCAGGTCGACTTGTTTCTCCCGGATCGCTTGATTGGCTTCCAGGGCATTGTCGCAGGTGCAAACAATTTCGAGGTTGGGAATGTCCCTGGCATATTGCATAATTACCTGCCGGGCCAGGGGTTCGTCGTCGACGATGATTGCTTTCACATTCATATAGGCTGAATTTTCGGGTTATTTAAGTGTTAACCTTAAACGAACGGTAAATATATTCGCTTTTTTACTGATGTCTAAATCATATTCTTCATTTTTATAAAGACAGGCGAGCCGCCGCCGTACATTTTTCAGCCCGATCCCGTGCGCGTTGTCTTTCTTCCCGGGGGTTTGCGCGTCGCAACTGTTGTTGACTTCAAAAAACAGTTGTTCCCGGTCAATCGTGACGGAAATGTGGATAAACGCGTTGTCGGTTGAACATCGCGGGCCATGTTTAAACGCGTTATCAATAAAGGGTTCAAACAAGAGCGGAAGGATTAACTGGTTGCCCGCTTCGCCGTTCACCTGGAAACGGATGTCGGTCGTTTCGCTTAGCCGGATGCGCTGAAGTTCAATGAAGTTCCGGACAAATTCGATTTCCTTTTTCAGCGGGATAAAGTTTTCGCGCGATTCGTATAACACGTGGCGCATTAAATCGGAAAGCTTCAGGATGAGTTGAGGCGTTTTTTCCGAGTTGACCAACGACAGCGAGTAAATATTATTCAAACTATTAAACAGGAAGTGCGGGTTAATTTGGGCTTTCAGCGTGTTTAGTTCAGCCTCCAGCTTTTCCCGTTCAACCTTATGGTATCTTAACGAAATGTCCTGAAGTTCAATCCAGTCGGTCAGGAATTTCGCCAGCGAAGTAATGGCTACATAGGCGGCCGATGTGAAAAAATGGGTAGAGAACAGATGTTTCGAAAAGGCCTGATGCTTCATGACAACAAACAGCGAAATAATCAGCAACGACGAAGCAGACAAGGTGATAATCAGCCAGAAAATATAAAAAATATAGTTCTTCTTTTTCAGAAACCGGGGGATGAGCAGGTAAAAGTTGGTATAAACAGCAAAAGCAAAGCCCAGGTTGATGATGACCGACCGGATGATGATTCCCGGCGTGATCCCCAGCTTATGCTCCGACACCACGTAAAAGGCCGAAAGGGCAAAGCCGAGGCTGCACAGCCAGAACAGCAGGTGCCCGGCATTTTTTAATCTCCGGTATTTTTTACTGAGTGTCATCGGCTACCGCTCGGGCTAAAGTGGTCAATCATTTCATCAGAATTGAAGGTATAAAGGTAAAACTATTTCTTTTCCTGGATTGACCTTAACCGCATTTTCTACCCATACCATGTTCCTGACGGAACGGTTGTCTGATCAGGCATTGTTTTCATCGTAAATCAGGGCGGGGGCGCCGTCAGGCGCTAAATATGGGTAGAAAAGCAAGGGCCCTGTACAGGTTCCGTCCCGTACGGGACGGGATTGGGTTGACATAACCGGATTTTCTACCCATACCATGTTCCTGACGGAACGGTTGTTTGATCAGGCATTTATTTGGGCAACAGGCGAATGTTGCGGAGATTGGCATTTGTTGGGCTGTATTTTCATCGTAGATCAGGGCAGGTGCGCCGTCAGGCGCTAAATATGGGTAGAAAAGCAAGGGCCCTGTACAGGTTCCGTCCCGTACGGGACGGGATTGGGTTGACATAACCGGATTTTCTACCCATATCATGTTCCTGACGGAACGGTTGTCTGATCAGGCATTTATTTGGGCAACAGGCGAATGTTGCGGAGATTGGCATTGTTGGGCTGTGTTTTCACCGTAAATCAGGGCGGGGGCGCCGTCAGGCGCTAAATATGGGTAGAAAAAGCAACGACCCTGCACCGGTTCCGTCCCGTATGGGAGGGGATTGGGTTGACATAATCGGATTTTCTACCCATACCATGTTCCTGACGGAACGGTTGTTTGATCAGGCATTTATTTGGGCAGCAGGCGAATGTTGCGGAGATTGGCATTTGTTGGGCTGTATTTTCATCGTAGATCGGGGCAGGTGCGCCGTCAGGCGCTAAATATGGGTAGAAAAGCAAGGACCCTGTACAGGTCCCGTCCCGTACGGGACGGTAGGAAATATCCGCGACGAATTTTCTACCCATACCATGTTCCTGACGGAACGGTTGTTTGATCAGGCATTTATTTGGGCAGCAGGCGAATGTTGCGGAGATTGGCATTGTTGTGCTGTGTTTTCATCGTAAATCAGGGCGGAGGCGCCGTTAGGCGCTAAATATGGGTAGAAAAAGCAAGGGCCCTGCACCGGTTCCGTCCCGTACGGGACGGAAGGTTTCTACCCCCGGAATTTCTACCCATACCATGTTCCTGACGGAACGGTTGTCTGATCAGGCATTTATTTGAGCAAAAGGCGAATGTTTCGGAGATTGGCGTATGCGCCAGGTTTTCAGAAAGGGTATCAGTTAGCCCAAAGCCGCATCTTTTTTATACCCGCCGGTTTGTTCATAAACCGAATGTAATTGTTGAGCTGTGTTTTTATCTGAATTTGCGTGCTTTTACGGGAAAAGGTTGTTTTGGGGTACTTCGATTATAGTCCACTAAGATAAACATATGTCTATGTTTTACACAAAAAAAGAGATGAATCAATAAAAGGCTCATCTCTTTTTTATATTATTCAAAATTTTTGTTATTCGATCAATTCCTGATGTAAAATCAAAAAGATCTTTTTTCGGGAGAAACAATTATTATTTTGTCCGTATATCCGGCGTTTATGGATAGTCTATAGAGACTATAACCCTTAACGAAAGTATGATATTACACCGTCATAGCCAATATCATGTCCTATATAATACCTGAACTCATTTGGATCACTACCGTCAATTGCCATAAAAACAATATCTAAGAATCCATTGCCATCGATATCATATAAATACGCATCAGCTCCTTCTCCTGTATTACCACAACCCTTGTTGGTAGCATGAGTAGAAATCACCCCGGGGAGACCTTTATCATCAATGTCATAAGCGACAACATATTTAAATGTATTTGGACCACTAGGTGCATCGTATGCTGTCAAAATAAGGTCCAATTTACCATTCTTGTTTATATCGCCCACAGTTATACCTGCCCCCTCTCCGGCACTTCCAACTCCATTTATATAACGTGTGCTTGATTCATATGTAGCAATCCCATTACTATCAATATTATATAAAATTTTATACCTAAATCCATTTGGCCCAGTAGGAGCATCATATGACATAAGGATTAAATCTGGTTTCGGATTTGCGTCAATATTGCAAATTGATATTCCAGCACCGTCAGAGTTACTTCCAAGCCCGCTTGACGTCCTCACGGAAGAAAATCTTGTACAACTACCATCTGCATTTACGTCATATCCTATTACATATCTAAATTCCGACGCCTTATCTAAGGCCATAAAAATTAAATCAGGCTTGCCATTATTATCAATATCTCCGTAAGTAATTGCAGCACCATGGTTCGTATAGGAATATTTCACAGGAACAATAAACTTTTTAGAGAGAGTTCCAAGTTCGCCGTCTCTATCAACATCAAATTTCACCCAATACCAAAAAGCATTATCTTTACTAGGATTATCATTACCCATGAGAATTATGTCAGGCTTACCATTTTTATTAACATCAGCAACTACTACACCTCCACCTTCATTACTGTTTCCTAATCCTTTAACAACTCTATAGTTGTCAATAGCACCTGCAGTATTGATGATATTATAACGTTTACTAGTCAAGTATTCGTTGAAGGCAGAAATATATGCTTGCCTTTTATCAGAAGGCACAAAATCATAAATAGGATAAACTTTATTTGGATCAGTTCCAATTAAAACAGAGGACGATTCATCAATTGATTGTAACCATTTGTCTATACTAATTGTTTGGGATGCCTTTCCTTCGTTATCAAAATTTATAGTTGAAGAAATGTATTGTGTGCCGCCCATGGATTTTACTTTCATATATTGAAAAGTATTTTTCTCGGCAAGTGTTTGGTCATAAGATTCGCCAATATTAACCTTAAAAGTATTAAAAAAAGATGATTGAAATCCTGCCTTATTTGATATTGTTATTTGATTTTCGACTCCTTTTGAATGATAAAACAAATTCAGCACTCCTCCTAGTTTTACATAGGCCAATACGTGCGTACCATATCGTTCAATTACTTTTTGAGGAGATAAGGAATTTACGTCATCTTTAAATTTTGTTGTTAAAAAATTAGATAAAACATTTTTGTCTGCTTCAATATCAATTGTTTTAGTCAAGATACCATAATTCGCAAATGTTTGAGCGTAAGTTGAAACATACTGATAACTAGTGGATGAAGAATATTCACTAGCCAATGAAAGCTTTATTTCATCAGAGAAAGCTATTGTTGAACTCGAAGAAAAATTAATTGCCATTTTTTGACTTAAATCCAATGAATTGTAGCCTGTCGTTATTTCATAAGTACTGCTTCTTGGTTCATTTGTTTCGATTCTATCAGGATATGTGTTTAAGAAGGCATTTAAATCAATAACCTGAGATTTCCCACTTGTGGGGCCGTATTCCCCCGTTATATCATATCCATAACCTAGCAAATCATAAGCTCCATCACCCCCAGAACGAATCTGCATTTCACGATAGCTTTCAGGGTCATTCTGGGTCCCATCTAAACTATCATTATTGCAACTGCTAATAAGCGTAATACATAAAACATAAATAAGAAAATAAATTTTTTTCATGAGTATAATTTTATATGATTAGTATAATTACTTTTCAGTATTTTTTATCTAACAAGACTATTATAAAACAATACTTTCACACAAATAATCTATATATTTAATGATAAGTGGCAAATAAGATTGGATATCTATTCTGAAAATCAATTGACACAAATATATTGATTAATTATCTTAATTCAAATATTATTTTTAAATTTTTTATTGAAGATATGAATTGAGGGTTGGAAAATTGGAGCAGTCATTCTCTAAGAGTCTCAGTATATCTATACTGAGCATAATAATGATGGAGATTGAAAGAGAAACCACATTAAAGATTGCCGGAGTATTCCGAAGCTAAAGCAAAAAATCTGAGCCAGACATTTTTTGTATTATCAGAACTTGTTTTTTTCTGCCCCCACGTGATGACATAAGGCTCCTTTTTCCTGATGAATACTCCAGTTGCTATGCAAAATAGTTCTCTGGGTTCGATATGTTTGCCTGGCCGGTGCAAACAAAATACTTGTCAGCAACCATCAGCGAAATAAGTCTTTCCTGTTTTTTGTCGAGAAACTGCTTTATGTATTCATGGGCATGATCAATGATCTTTTCTGCTTCTTTCGGGTGGGCGATATAATATTTCAGTCGTTCTTCCAAATCAGAAAAATCGTCTTTAATTTCAACATAGTGATAGTTAGGAATTAAGCAACCTTCCATAAACCATGTTTCATAGGTTGGTTTTGGCATAACTGCCAATGAATTTGATGACATCACCCACTTCAGATTTGAGGCCACGTCATTTCCTTCCAGACACAAAATAAATTTATAATCCAGATGATCATCAATAGCCATAGGAGCAACAAGCCATTCGGGATGATCTTTTAGTTTATGATTGATGTTACCAAGATCACACATCGGATGGTTAAAGTACATTTGCCAGAATCTTTTCCGATGTGGTTGATCTACGTAAGTACGACCGATAAGGATATCTTTCTTGTCAGAAAACCGTCTGTTGTCCTTAACAAAGGTAAAATGCCTGATCTTATCCAGTTTCAGTATAACTGAGTTCGAATTATCCCCTGCGATTGGCCTGCTTTTGACAAATGACGGGATTTTGGGGACATGAATAATATCGCCAAAAAGAAATGATGCCTTGTATTCCTGATTAAAAAACCTGGTTATCTCATTTGTATCGAAAACATAAGTACTGTTAGATCTTCTACCATTAAATTCTGCTCCTAATTTAAGTTTTGAAAGCGAAACCATTTCAGAACCATCTGCAGCTGGCTCCTCAGGGATTGAATTTACCTGATTCAACTTATTATAATAGTTAATCCGGTTCTGAATGTAAGTGCGGGTTGACTGATCCAGTTTATTAAATGCAGATAAAATGGATTTTGTTTTTAGCTGTACAAAAAAATACGGGACCCCATAACGAATATATCCTTGAATGTAATACAGAATTTTGTTGTTACGATGCTTTCTGTAATGTAAAAATTGTTTGATTTTAAGTATCTGCATCCGTGAGAAGAGCTATTAATTATCCTGCGATATTAGTAAAAATAGCGGTAAAAAGTTGACAAAATTCTGTTTCTTTGTTGGGATAATCATAAAATGCCTTTACCGATGAAAATAGAAGTTTCCAACGGAGAGATTGTTGATAAGCTGACAATCATCGAAATCAAGCTTGAAAATATAAAAGATGAGCAAAAACTGGTTAACCTGAAAGCTGAGTTTGATGTGCTCGACCAGGCTGTAAAATCGATTATTGCCAAAGATCATCCGTTCTACTGCGAGTTGTTGAGCATCAATAAACAGTTGTGGGATATCGAAGACCGGATCAGGGAATTGGAAAAAGCCAAAGATTTTGGCGCCGAATTTATTGAAGTGGCGCGCTCGGTTTATTTCACCAACGATAAACGTTCCGAGGTAAAACGGCAAATCAACCAGCTGACAAACTCGTCGTTGATGGAAGAAAAGTCATACGAAGATTACGCTTAACAATGACCAGGATTTTGGTTTACCGGTTTTCGGCCATGGGCGATGTGGTGATGTTGCTGCCCGTGTTAAAAGGTCTTCTGGCATCAAATCAGCAGGTCGAAATCTATTTGTGCACCCCGGCTTTCCTGTTCCCGGTTTTCCGGGGGATAGAACGCTTGCATTTGATCGGGGCCGATTTTAAAGAAAAACACAAAGGGACAGCGGGCCTCTTTCGCCTGTTTAAACAGTTGAAATCGGAGGTGAACCCCGACCTGGTGATCGATCTTCACCAGGTGATCCGCACCTACGCGCTGAATGCCTGCTTTCGCGTGGCCGGTTACCGGGTCATTGGTTTTAACAAGGGACGGAAAGAAAAAAAGCTGGCCATTAAAACAAAATCACGGGAGCCGCTTCCATCTACATTTGAGCGGTATGCCACCGCCTTTGAGAAAGCGGGTTTTCGTTTTTCTTTGTCTGTTCCTCCATTGTTCCCCAAGACGGCAAGAGAAGAAGCTTTAACATTACTTGGATTAGATCCTTTGGTGGCTCATACCTTAATTGGTATTGCCCCTTTTGCCAAACATCAGCAAAAGGTGTGGGGAAAAGATAAGACAGAAATGTTAATCGCGGAGTTGACAAAAAACAATGCTCATACCGTTGTTTTATTCGGAGGTGGAAAATCCGAGCTGGAAATTCTGGATCAGTTAGCTGCAAAATATCCAAATTGCCTGGTTGCCGCCCATTACCTGAAGTTTAACCAGGAAATCCAGGTTCTGCCCCATTTGGAGTTGATGGTTTCGATGGATTCGGCCAATATGCACCTGGCATCGATGGCCGGAGTGCCCACGATCTCCATCTGGGGGGCAACTCATCCTTCGCTGGGTTTTGTGCCCTACCATCAACCCGAAGAAAACAGGATTCAATACGAAGGGAACGATCTGGCTTGCCGGCCGTGTTCGGTATTTGGCAACAAAAAATGTATCTACGAATCTGTCCGCTGCATGGATTATATTTCAGTCGACCGGGTTTTAGCCCGTGTAAATCAGCTATTGACCAAGTCTGAAAAAAAGTAGCCGGAAAAACTGATTCCCGGCTGTTTTTTTATCATTCAAGCCTGAAAGGCCAAATTAAATTTTTGTGCCAGTTGCTGCAGGTCTTCCACGACCGCGTTTTGCAAGGGGACGCCGTTTTTTAGCCGCTCTTCGGTCATTTCGCGTTCGGGGTCGCCCGGGATTAGTACTTTTTCTTCGCCCGCCACCACTTCGGCCTGGCGGAATGTGCGGATCCAGTTGTCCATATGTGTTTTAAATTCGTTGGCCGGGCGGAAAGCATCAATCCGGAAGGCGCCCAGAAAATGACCGATTCCGTCGCCTACCGGGTTGGCCGGCGGTTCGAGGAAGGCCACAAAGGGCGGCACCCACGGGCCGTAATTGGCTCCCGACAAAACGGCCGAAAAAATATCGACCATAGCGCCCAGGCAGTAACCTTTGTGCCCGCCATGCAGACGGCTGCCTCCCAACGGAAGCATCGATCCACCTTTTTTCAGGATAAACGCATCGGTAGTTGGCTGGCCTTCTTTATCCTGAGCCCAGCCTAAAGGCGCATCTTCACCTTTACGTTGCAATACTTCCAGTTTTCCGTTGGCAACCGTGGTCGTGGCCATATCAATTACAAACGGGGGCTCTTCGAGCGCCGGAATGGCTACGGCAATGGGGTTGGTCCCGAGAAAGCGGCTTTTCGAAAAGGTAGGCGAGACCAGCGGGCTGGCGTTGGTCAGCGAAATGCCGATCATGTCTTCGCCGAGCGCCATCATGGCATGATAACCGGCGATCCCGTAGTGATTTGAATTTTTTACAGCCACCCAGCCGCTGCCCACGTTGCGGGCTTTGTTTATGGCAATGCGCATGGCTTCGGGGGCGGTTACCAGTCCCAGCCCCAGGTCGCCGTCGAGCACGGCGGTTGATGGCGTTTCGTGGACGATCTTCATTTGAGGCGTGGCATTCAGCCTTTTCTTTTCCCACAGGCGGACGTACCCGCTTAAGCGCGCCACCCCGTGCGAGTCAACTCCCCGAAGGTCGGCCTGATTCAGGCAATCTGCCGCTTCTTCGGCCTGCGCCGGCGGACAGCCCATCTGTTCAAAAACTTGTTTGGTAAACTCTTTTAAATAGGATGCAGAAACATTCATCTTACTACTTATTTACTCACTACTCGTTACTCGCTACCCTTCCCTTACAATATCGCGGGCCGAAGCCTGCGCCGCGGGCATGATTAACATGTCGTCGATATTCACGTGGGCAGGCCGCGAGAGCACAAAGTAAATACTTTCCGCGATGTCTGTTGCATCGAGCGGCGTAAAACCTTCGTACACTTTACCGGCTTTTTCCTGGTCGCCCTTAAACCGCACGAGCGAAAATTCGGTTTCTACCGCGCCCGGACTGATGGTGCTGACTTTGATGTGATGAGGCGCCAGTTCGATGCGCATGGCTTTGCTGATGGCGTTTACGGCGTGTTTAGTAGCGCAGTATACCGATCCCATCGGATAGGCTTCTTTGCCGGCAATGGACGAAATGTTGATGATATGCCCTTGCTTACGGGCAATCATCCAGCCGGATACGATCTGCGAAACATAGAGCAGCCCTTTTACATTGGTGTCGATCATCATTTCCCAGTCATTTACATCGGCGCGGGCTACGGTATCGAGGCCGGCAGCCAGTCCCGCGTTATTGATCAGCACATCAACGGCTTTCCATTCATCGGGAAGCGAACGGAGCGCCCGGTCAACCTCCTGTTTCGACCGGATGTCAAAGTTCAGCAAATAAATTTCGGCGCCCTGCTGTTCCAGTTCTGTTTTTAGTTTTTCGAGCCGGTCTTTGCGGCGTCCGGTTAAAATGAGGGAGTACTTATGTTGGGAGAGGATACGTGCTGTTTCCAGACCAATTCCGGCTGTAGCCCCGGTAATTAATGCAATTTTTTTGCTCATGGTTTCACATTTTATGGTTGAACGTACAAATTTAAATTCCCTTTTAGTATGGAAAAATCAACTACTTGACTATTTTTGTTTTCATTATTCAAGCTTTAAACAAAACAATATGGCCGAAGTGATTGAAAACAAAGAAGTCTTTTCGATTGAACAGATTGAAGAGCCCAAAGATATCCATGATATTGTTTTTAACCTAATGGTGAACCCAAATTTGGCGCCGGTTAATTATTTCAATGATTTTAGTGAACAGGGATTTGAGCTTGAAAACCTGGCCAATGACGAAACCGACGATGCGGGCATTTTTACTACCGACAGCGGGCAGGTGATGTCGATGACCACCCATGCGTTTCATCACCACCTGGTAAACGACCCCCAAACGGCTACCGAAATCCTGATCAGCAGGGCCGCCCGCCGCATGGTTTGTTACGGGGCGAAACCGCAGGCTGTCAGCGCTTTTTTATACCACATCAATATTGCCGACCCCAACGGACAGTTTATCGCCTCGGGCGCAAAAAAAGGGCTTGAAAATGCCAGCGCCAAATACGGGCTGAGGGTGTCGGACCGAAAAATCCGCTTTGATTATTTTTCCGGTCACGGACCGGTGTCGCCAACCATTATTATCAGTATGGTGGGGAGTGTTGACGATAAGGAAAAAGTGATTACCCATCAGCTGAAAACCAAAGGAAACAATATATTCATGATCGGCTATTCGTATGATGATATCAATTCGTCGGAGTACCTGGAATTTTATCATCAGATTAACGATTCTCAACTGCCGGTTTTTGATATTGAGATCGAAGCGCGCCTGCACAAAGTGATGGCTGATTTGATTGACAAGGGGTTGATCTCTTCGGCAAGCCCTGTCGGAAAAGGCGGCCTGTTTTTTTCGTTGCTGCGGGCCGGGATGCCTGCCGGTTTAGGCTTCGATATTACCACCGATGCGGAAATCCGCCGCGATGCTTTCCTGTTTGGCGAATCGATGGGGCGTTTGATCGTGGGCGTTCCGAAAAAAAATGTCGACGATTTTGTCGATTACATGCGGACGACCAACCTGCCGTTCTTCACACTCGGGCATGTGACCAGGGGCGAAATCCGGATTGACGATGAATCGTTCGGTTTTATTGATAAAATGATACCCAGCGTTTAATGACAGTAGCTCCTTATCACGATTCGGATAAAAACAAAAAACAGCAGGTAGAGCAGATGTTCGACCAGATTGCTCCCAAATATGATTTCCTGAATCATTTTCTGAGTTTGGGAATCGATAAACTTTGGCGCAAAAAGGCCGTTCGGATCTTAAAGACCTTTAAGCCCGAACGGGTGCTCGATGTGGCAACGGGTACGGGCGATTTTGCCATTGAAACCGCCAAAATCGGACCACTGGAAATTGTTGGCTTCGATTTGTCGGAACAAATGATCCGGGTGGGAGAGGCCAAAGTAAAACGGCTGAAACTGGATCAAATGATTCATTTCAGGAAAGGAGATTCCGAGAATATGCCTTTCAGCGACCATTCGTTCGATGCCATTACCGTTGCTTTTGGCGTGCGGAACTTCGAAAACCTTGGAAAAGGCCTGTCCGAGTTTAAGCGGGTGCTAAAGCCGGGCGGGGTGGCCGTCATCCTCGAATTTTCAAAACCCAAATATTTCCCTTTTAAGCAACTTTACCGGTTCTATTTTTTCCGCATCTTGCCGTTCATCGGGGGACTGGTTTCGAAGGACGCTTCGGCCTACAGCTATTTGCCCGAGTCGGTCATGGCTTTTCCCGATGATCAGGATTTTCTGAATATCCTGAAAGAAGCAGGCTTTGCAGGCGCCAGGCAGTGGCGCAGGACTTTTGGCATCGCCACCATCTACCTGGCAGAAAAATAAATGATGGATTTGTTAAGGAATCCAGACAATAATTTTGACATATTGTTGTTTTGAATTAAGATACAAACGGAAATCAGGTGAAAAAGCAAATCAGTACAGTATTGTTCATCCTTTTAAGTTTGCAAACATTTGCACAGTTGCCGCGTGTCAAAAATCTGACAACTTTTGATGATAAGAAGCTTCATTTCGGTTTCACCATCGGGATGAACATGATGGATTACCGCCTGGAACACTGGTCGCCGATTGGCGCAAATCCTGCTTTTGTAGAAAAAAGCTGGGGAAATGCCGACGGTCACGACATCGTGATGACGGATACGGTTCGCGCCGATATTCCCAGTCTGGTTCCCGGCCTGACGGTCGCGATTGTGACTAATTTGCGCTTAGGCGAGTATTTCGACCTGCGTTTCTTGCCGGGACTTTCATTTGGAGAACGCCGGTTGGTTTATAATGTGCCGATTTACGATAATAATATTGGCGTGGAGCCTCTTGAAAATTATTCCATCAAAGCAACCTATATTGATTTGCCCGTCCTTGTGAAATATAAATCCAGCCGCTTGAATAACCAACGGCCGTATTTGATTGGCGGGGGAGCGATGCGGATCGACATTTCGAAAACCGGGGTTGAAGACCTGATCCGACCGGGAAAGGCAGATTTTTTTATCGAAGCCGGTGTCGGACTCGACAGTTATCTCCGTTTCTTCAGGTTCTCAACCGAACTGAAAGTGAGCCTTGGTTTGGCTGACCTCATCGGGAATAAGATCCCCGACGAGACACAACGCGCTTATTACACCTATGCCATCAAAGAAATGACCTCTCACATTTTTACTTTGAGTTTCCACTTTGAGTAAGATGTTTTGTATAATACATGAAAAAAGAACTCAATTTATCCCTTACTCCCAAACAGGCGTCCGATGAACAGTTCTATCGTCCCATAGCCGCTTCGAAGCTTGGAGTAAACCCCGAAGAAATAACCGCTGTTGTGGTGCGTCGCCGGTCGATTGATGCCCGGCAGCGTCAAATCAAAATAAACCTGGGCATCGTGGTGTATCTTGGCGAAGAACCTGTTGCCCAATTCACCCCGTATCCGTATGGCTATGTCGGGACAAAGCAGCCGGTTGGAATTATTGGTTCCGGCCCGGCAGGTTTGTTTGCTGCATTGCGTTTGATTGAATTGGGGTACAAACCGGTTATTTTCGAACGGGGAAAGAATGTCAGCGACCGAAAAAGGGACATTGCCAAAATCCACCGGGAACATTTGGTAGATCCGGATTCGAATTACGGCTTTGGCGAGGGCGGAGCCGGCACCTTTTCAGACGGGAAACTGTACACCCGCTCGAAAAAGCGAGGGAACGTTCAAAAAACACTTGAAATTCTGGTTCAGTTTGGGGCTGATCCCCAGATTTTAGTTGATGCCCACCCTCACATCGGCACAAATAAATTACCGGGCGTGATCACCCGGATCAGGGAGCAGATCCTGGCCTCGGGCGGCGAAATTCATTTTAACAGCCGGGTGACCGGTCTCATCCTGAAAAATGAGACATGTAAAGGCCTTGTTCTGGCCGACGGCAGCCGGTTCGATTGTGTTTCGGTTATTTTGGCCACCGGTCACTCGGCCCGCGATATTTACGAAATGCTTGACCGAAACGGCGTCAACCTCGAAGCGAAATCGTTTGCGATAGGCGTCCGGGTGGAGCATCCCCAGGCGCTGATCGATACCATTCAATACCACCAGGACAGCCGGGGACCGTATTTGCCCGCCGCCACCTACTCGTTTGCCGAACAGGTTAACGAGCGCGGCGTGTATTCCTTCTGCATGTGCCCGGGCGGTTTTATCGTCCCGGCGGCCACGGCTCCAGGAGAGCTTGTGGTAAACGGCATGTCGCCGTCACAGCGAAATTCGCCTTTTGCCAACTCGGGGCTGGTGGTTGAAATCCGACCGGAAGACCTGCGTGAGTTTGCCCACTTCGGTGTATTTTCAGGCCTGGAGTTTCAGAAGTCGGTAGAAAAATTGTGTTATGAGCTAAACGGACATAGCCAGTTTGCCCCGGCCCAGCGGTTGACTGATTTTGTCGCCGGACGTAAATCGGCAAGCCTGCCGGTTTCTTCGTACAAGCCGGGATTAATTTCTTCCGCCTTACACGAAAAACTGCCTAAACGGATCTCAACCCGTTTACGCGAAGGGATCCTGCAAATCGATCATAAGGCCAGGGGTTTTCACAGTGAAGAGGCTGTGGCTGTAGGCGTCGAATCGCGAACCTCTTCTCCTTTGCGTATTCCGCGCGACGAAAATAACATGCAGCATATCCGTATTGCCGGTTTATATCCCTGCGGCGAGGGAGCCGGCTATGCCGGAGGAATCGCTTCGTCGGCCATCGACGGCGAGCGCTGTGCCGAGGCTCTGGTTCAGAACCTGGAAGCCTGATACGACTTTCCCTTGATTGTCGGGGCGAATCTCTGTTCATCGTTGTTGGTGGCTTACTTCAGCCGCCTTCTGAATTCGGCGCAGCAGATAGCGGCGGCAACGGCCACGTTGAGCGATTCGCTGCTTTGCCCGTTCGGAGGATAGGATGGAATGTGAATGCCGGCGCTGATTGTCTTCGCTACTTCTGCTGAAATACCGTTGCCTTCGTTTCCCATCACCAGGATGCCGTTTTGGCTTAGCGGGTGATCGTAGATATTTTCACCATCAAGGAAGGTTCCGTAAACCGGCAGGCCCGATCGGGCTGCCCGGGCCAGGGTTTGGGGCAGTTCGAGATAATGCGCCTGCACCCGGAAGATGGCTCCCATGCCCGATTGAATGACTTTGGGATTATAGCAGTCAACCGTACTTTCAGAGCAAAGGATATGCTTTATCCCGAACCAGTCGGCTATGCGCATGATGGTTCCCATATTGCCGGGATCCTGGATGGAGTCGAGGGCAAGCGAAAATTCGCCGGCGATGAGATCAGGTGAAAAACCGTATCCGGGCATCCTGACTACGGCAAGCGCGTCCTGGGGCGATTGCAGCAAACTGGCTTTCTTGATTTCTTCGGCAGAAACTTCCAGAACTTCGTTTGCACACAGGCGATCAATCTTGTTTTCTTTCAGAAAATCAGCTGTACCGCACAGTAGTTCAATCGTAAACCCGGAGCCGATCGCTTCGGTAACCAGCTTATTTCCTTCGGCCAAAAAGACCTGTTCGGCATCCCGGTTTTTTTTCCGGGCAAGCGAAAGAATAAATTTTATTTTATTTTTACTGAGCATGATGGGTTTCGGCAAACAATTTGTAAAAATAAACAGCCTGAATGATTTGTTTGCTATGATGAGCGCTTATTTTTGTGAAACAAACAGACGATTCAATCCCGGGCAGCGGAATAAAAAGAAAACGGGATCTTTAAGCTGAAAATTTTTGGAAAATCTTTTATGAGAAAGAGATTGGTAAATACAGAGGTACGGTTGGCGGTTTTATTTCTGGCAGTTGCCGTGATCAGCGCATGTTCTTCGACGAAGTATGTGCCTGAGGGAAAATACCTGTTAAATAATGTATCTGTACGTGTCGACCATAAGCAAATCAATAAGGAAGAACTAAAAGGGCAGGTGAGGCAGGAAGGAAACCTCAAGATCATTGGTTTTCTGAAGTTTCACCTGGCCATGTATAACTTGTCGTCCTCGAGGAAGGATGATGGTTGGTTAAAACGCATTGGGGAGGCCCCGGTGATTTATGAAGAATGGCAGAAAAGCAAATCGATGGAGCAATTGTCTATTTATTTGCGGAACAAGGGATTTTACGATGCCGTGATTATCGATTCGTTAACGGTTCACCCCAAAAAACCAAAGGTAAACCTGAGCTTTCATATCCGGGCCGGCGAGCCTTACCGGGTGCGGAGTTACGCTTACGAAATTGAAGATCCGCGGATCAGCCCGGTGATCCTGGCTGATACCAGCCGTCAGGTGGTAAAAAGGAATGATATTTTTGATGTGGATCAGTTAAATGCAGAAAGAGAACGTATAACGGTACTGATGAGAAACCGGGGATATTATGGTTTTTCAAAAGACTTTGTGCAGTTTGTCGCCGACAGCAGCTTAAACCGGAAACAGGTGGATCTGACGGTTGTTATTTCCGATGCCGACCTGGCAGATGTTTCTGATGATCTGGTCGCTCACCGCAGGTTCGTGATCAGGAACTACCGGGTGAACCCGGATTATATTCCCCCGCAAGTTGCATTCACCAAAGAGCTGGCAAAACCCGACACCATTTTCGAACCACCGTACACCTATTTTTACAGGGGAAGCATGAAATACAAACCGGAGTTGTTTGAACGCCTGAACCGGGTGAAGGACAGTACCTATTATTCGCTGAGAAATGTTGAAAAAACATTTCGTTCGCTGAATCAGCTGCAGCAGTTTAAAGTCGTGAACCTGAACTTTGATGTGGTTGATTCGCTGGGGAATGATTCTATTGGAGTGCTGGATTGTAATTTGTTGATGACCCCGTTGCAACGGCAGGGATTTTCGGTAGATGTGGAAGGAACCAACTCATCGGGAAACCTGGGGGTAGCCGGTAACCTGAATTATCAGCACCGGAATCTTTTTCGCGGGGCGGAGATTGTTAATGTTACCCTGAAAGGGGCTTTTGAGCGCCAGCAGGCAGTTGTCAGCGAAAGCCGGCTAAACTTTAATACGCGGGAATACGGCCTTGAAAGTTCGCTGACACTCCCCAAGTTTTTAAGTCCGCTGGACGACCGGCACTTCTTTCATTACCAGGTACCGCAAACGAGTTTTACCTTAGGCTATAATTATCAGCGACGTCCGGATTATACGCGGACAATCACCACCTTTAAATATGGTTACACCTGGAAAAGCAAGCCGTTCCGTACAAACTACCTGAATATAGTTGATCTGAATTATGTCAATCTGTACGAGTTTAACCCCGATTTTATAAATTCAATCGAAGACTTATACATCAAAAGCAGTTTCACCGATCACATGATCATGGCCTTGAACTACACCCTGGTTGATAATACCCGCATTCTCGGGTTGAAAGACAATTATCATTACTTCAGGTGGTCATTCGAATCGTCGGGGAATCTGTTGTCGGCATACACCCGGCTGATTGGGAAAAGTAAAGTAACGGAGCAGGATCCGGTGACGAATGTTGAATCGGAATATTACAAAGTATTCGGGACCCGTTTTGCGCAGTACCTGAAAACGGACTTCGAGTACCGCTACGGTTTCATGCTCGATAAAGCAAACTCCATTGTGGGGCGTGCCTTTCTCGGGATCGGCCTGCCCTACGGTAATTTTGACGTACTGCCCTTCGAAAAGAAGTATTTTACAGGAGGGGCCAATGGCATCCGGGCCTGGCAGGTCAGAACTCTTGGTCCGGGCACATACAAAGCTTCGGAAGACGCTTATCCAAACCAGTCCGGAGATATTAAGCTGGAAGGGAACCTGGAATACCGCTACCCGCTTTTGGGATTACTCGAAGGCGCTTTTTTTCTTGATGCCGGGAATATTTGGGCTGTCAACAATAAGGACAACCGGGAGGGGGCCCAGTTTAAATTTGATCAGTTTTACAAACAACTGGCCATTGGTACCGGCACCGGATTCCGGTTCGACTTCACCTATTTTGTTTTTCGCTTCGATTTGGGTATGAAACTCCGAGATCCATCGCTCGAACCGGGCAAACGTTTTATTATCGGGAACTACCCGATCAAAGCCGAACATTTCAGCCTGTCCTTTGCCATTGGTTATCCGTTCTGATGCCGTCCGGATGCAAAAAGGCCGTCTCAACATCAGATTTGAAACGGCCTTCAGACAATACGCAACTTCGGATTATTTGTAAACTACGGTGGTTGCTGCGGGTTTATTGAATGTTGTCAGATTAGCAATCTGGCTCTCTTTCAGGTACAAGGTCGTCAGCGCTGTAGCACTTGAGCAGGTCAGAGAGGTCAGAGCAGGACATTCCGACATATCAAGAGTTATTATTTGCGTGCTCGAACAGGTAAATGTTCTCAATTTATTACTCACGATTGTTAGCTCAGTTGAATATTCCAATGCCGGGTTTCTCAGGTTATTGGTTGTGAATGATAATGATGTAATATTAATATCGCCAAGAATAAGTTTATTCAGTTTATTCGTTGTGCATGTTAATGAGGTAATCGCAGTATTGTAACTTAAATCCAATTCGGTGATGTAATTGGAAGAACAGTTGAGAGTTCTTAGGTTGGTAAATACTTCGATACCAAGCAACGAATAAATTGTTCTGCTGCTTACCGCGAAGGAAGTTGCATTTAATCCATCCTGGGTGGCGACACTTTCACCGGTTACATCATTCATGACAAATATATAATCGTTGCTCTTTAGGAAGTTGCGGAAGTTGATATCGGGAATTGTCGTATACACCGGATTGGCGGATAGTTGCACAAAAATTGCGGTTGATGATGCTGCACCTCCTGCGAATGTTATCTGGGCAACGCGGGAGATCGTTGTTTCATTTACCTCGAATGTTTCCTGAAAACTGTTTAGCCCTTCAGTTACGGGAGCAGTTGTTTCGGAAGTTTTGCCAACCCAAGTCTGTTTTGAAGCGGGTATTGATACCGTATAAGGAACATTACTTTGGAGGTTCACGGTAACTACCCCTCCTGTGGAACTTACGTGGTAGTTGATCTCATTCAGGATAATTGCGTCGTTTTGCGCCTGATTAATCGTTATTTCCTGGTCTGCAATGCCTTGTCCTTTAATAATGATCTTGCCTGTTCGCGCCCTATAAGTGTTATTCCCGGCAATTTTGAAATAAAGCCAGGACGGTTCAATGCCCTGGGGTGGAGTATTGGTATTTGGATTGGTGATCCATTCCTTATTTTCATCAGGGATCTCGATCGTGAAATTGACATTCGTATTAAGTCTGACAGAGATATCCGAACCGGCAGAAGCAACGTCGTAGATGGTTTTGGTAACAAGTTCGATCACGTTGTTCTGACTTTGCATTACTTCTAGTTTTGCAATCTTGCTGCCACATATAAACGTGTAGGTAATACTTCGGTTTTCCCCTGTATTGTTTTCTTCAGCTGTGAAGCTCACCTGATCTCCGTTTTTCCCTTCAACCAATGACGGTATACACCAGGTTTTTTTTCCTGTCAGTCTCCAATCATTACTCGAGGTTACTTTGACGGTGTTTGAGGCACTTACAGCTTCACTGTTGAACAGGATGGTTTCGGCGCTGATTGATATCTCATCCTGTTGGGTCAGTTCCTCGTTGTTGTCATCGCTGCACGAGAACAAAAATGCGATGGCAGTTACTATTATAAACAGTTTTTTCATGTTCATGTGTTTAAAAATAATTTATGCAATGCCCGATTATGGAAGAGAAGCGGTGTCATATCCTGCTCTCCCGTGCCGGTGAATGCAATTTCTACCAATCTTTATCATAGATGATTCCTGAAAACTCGACCTGCTCATTGTAAATAATCTGAGACATTGGGTTCAGTACAGACGAATAATCTCTTGACGGCAAACAATAATGCAGATTCACCCCATAACCATCATTCCGAAGGTTGTTGAAACGCGTGCTCATCGTGGATGTAAAGGTTGAGGTACTGCCTAAATTGAGGGGGTAAGGCCCCCATTGGCTTCTGTTCATACCTTTATATGTTGACAACCCGCTTGTGTTGTAACTTCCGTAATAGGGGTAATAGGCGTAGTCGATAAACTCACCGGGTTCCATTCCGTCAACATCAAAATTGAATCCAACCTTACCGATGTGGTATAAAGTTACCAGTTTGTCGGGCATGGCTTTTTTAACTTCATACACCAGACGAGCGTAGGTTTGCTGTGTTGCCGTGGTATGTCCTGGAACAGAAGCATCGTAGCTGTCGTATTCGTCATCGAAGTCAACGCCGTCAAGGCCATAGGTCTCAACAATTTTTTTCAACTCCTGCGCGAAATCGCGTGCAGCTTCAGGCGTGAAGTTTGCAATACCTCCGAGTATCGAAAGGCTGACTTTAATTCCTTTATCCTGCAATGGTTTGATGTATTTTTCACGATGGTCGAGAATCCATTGCACGTTTTCATTACAAAAACAGTATGAACGGCCGGTTTCTTCGTTAAACTTGCCATTTGCTGCAAAAATAAAGACAACATCATAAAAGGGTTTGCCACTGTTCTTAAGCGTGTATTCACCAACGCTCAGAATATTAAGGCTATTGACCTCCTGATAGCAAAATGACATAATACCGCTGTCTTTTCTGGGGTTGGGAGTTTTCAAAAATTTGACACAATAGATATAGTTTTTTGAACCGGTTGATAACTTCACCCCATTGGATGCTGATTCGACTAAAAGGGGCAGCATATAGGTTTTGTTATACTCAATGAGATCGCTCTTGGAAACCGTGATAGTAATCGGATCTGATTTCACTGCGCCTGGTGCAATCAGGATGGCGCCGTTTTCTTCAATTGTCACTAAGCTTGTTGGAAACATTTCGTAATTAGTCCCATTCTCTTTGTTATATTCCGTGAGTACCGTTTCGTCGATTTTGAGTTTAACATCAACAGCGATGTGACTTACTTTGGTAAGACCGAAATAAAGCTCTCCCGTAGCATGTTCTTCTCCATCAAAAATTTCAATAACGGAGTTGCTCACCGAGCTTTTGTAATTTCTCAAATAGCCGTAAACATCTTTTACTGTTTCGTAACTGCTCTCGTCAATGTTGCCAATATGAATATCATCAACACAAGAGGTGAAGTTTCCTATTGTCAGTATAAGCATTGCTGCAAACAGGCTTATTCTTATTCGTTTTATGTAATTCATAATTCCTTTCAATTTAAAATGACCTATTTCTCCGGAAGTTCAACTGATGTCCATTTAAGATTACTGTTAGCCACGGCATTATTTCCGTTGCCCGTTTGATCTTTAACCGTATTACCTGATCCCTCATCAAATTTCCAGTAAGCAACCAGGCCTTCTGCATCAGGAACAACAAAATAAGGGCTATTGGCAATCTCATCTTTGGTACGTATGATATTCCAAATACGACATTCACTAATCTCCCCGTCAAGTGAACGATTATTATCGTACGAACGGCCAATAAAGAATCCGTTTGTCCCTCCAACTCCCAGATTAATCAGTCCGATATTTCGATGGATGCCTGTAGACTGGACTTTTCCGTTCACATAGATGTTGTATTCATAAGTAAGAGCATCATAGGTTAATGCGATATGGACCCATTCATTGACCGGCAAACCCTTGTCTGAAGTTGCTCCCGGGAAGTTACCATTACTGGTGGCAATCTGAATCTGGTTGGGGTCATAACCTGAATCTCCGATACGAATCAGAAATTTTCCTTCGATTCCCATCACGGTGCTGATCAGTTTATTGAATGTGCGGGCACGGATCAATGCTTCCATCGTTACCTGTGACAGATTATTGCAAACATCCGGATTAGTCCAGTTTACGGCGAGATAATTTTCATGAATATCGGCAACGACATTGATGAGGGCACCGGCTTTTAATACAAAATAAAGCGTACGGCCACTCTTGAGAATATCCATTTTATCTGCATTTGCAATTGTCACTGGAAGAACATAAACGGTGTCTCTTGAAAGATTATCAATCGATTTAAAGTGAACGGTGATATCTGTTGAGACAGCGCTCCCTTCCGGGATTATAGCTTCTTTAGCAGATATTTCATAATACTTGGCAGGGAGCATGTATGCTTGGTCGTAATATGCGCTGTTGTATGTGCTGACAAGAGATTTATCTTCTTCAAAAAGAAGTTTTATTGTTGATTCTGCCGGTTTGGCTAATGCAGCGTGGAATGTTTTCGAGGCTTCCGTCTCGTCTTTAACTAATAAGGTGATTGTTTTGGAACCGGCATCAATATAAACTTTATTGTCGAACAACGATCCATCGGGATCCGTGTCCAGGCAACGCGTAAATGTAAATACTGCTATTAATACCATTAAAATAAAATATAGTCTGAATTTCATGGTCTTTAATTTTTAGGAGAAGGGTTCATAATATGAATGGCTTCCCGGGTGTACTTATATACTAAACTCGTATTGTAGTAGTCGTTTTGGATATTGTAAATACCGATACCTGCCTTTTTGTATCCGGGTTCCGAAGTCGTTACCCAATAGGCTGCTTCAGTTATTGCCCTGACAGCCGTACCCGACTGATTGGTGAAATAACCGGTTTTTACATCATCCGGATCAAGGGAGCAGGTTGGGACGCTTACGATAAAACGGTCTGTTGGAACGCCGCCTGTTATAGCCATTTTTGTGTTTAGTGTCAACTGGTATGCCGATGCTGCTGTTGTATTTCCAAGAACAATATAGCTGCATGAAGATAAAAACGGTTTATTGATTATATTTTGCGGACTACCTTCAAAAATCAGTGTTTTATTTTCGTGGTTTGTATACCATTGGCTGATTTTAGACAAGAAAGCTTCCTGCCGTGATGCATATTCATTATACTTGTCTTCATCGTCAAGATAAGTAAGGTCTTTTCCTTTGTATAACAGGCAGATACCGTCGTAGTTGTACTTGTCGGTCAAAGCCAGAGCATTGTTCATGTACGAGTTTAAAAAAGCTGTAAATCCAGCTGTTTCGGTAGCAGAGATTCCGGATTCTTCTATTTCAGCTTCAATTGTGGCACTGTAAAGGCTTTCTATCTCAGGATAACTGATTGTATAAATCACCCTGGTCCCCTTATTGGCTCGGATTGATTCGATTTCCCGGATTTCCCGTTCGCAAAGTTCGTCGGGGTACATCATCATAACAATATCAACACTGTCAGGAATTGCGCTTAGGTGATGTGCCCGGGTGACAGGTATTTTGATCTTGTTATCGAACCATGCCAGAACAATCTTGTGATCCGAATTTTTGTATGCTTTCAAATTTTCAAGATATTGAGCATATAACTCCGGGTTTTGTTCTTCGATATTTGCTTGTACGATTGTCAGACTTTCCGGTTGTGCCCATTCTTCACACGCGCTAAACAGAGCTGCAATTATGAACCCTGAGATGATTAATCGTATTTTCTTTTCGACTTTATTTTTCATAACGCATTGTTGTTTTAGTTCTTACAATCCCACCATACGTGAGTGCTCATTTTATCGGCGCCGCCAAGCAATCCTAAGGCAGCATTCACATTTGCCCGGTTTTCTTCATATTCGCTTGTCGGATAAGTCAGCCGGCGCGCCATTTCGTTGTCGGTCACATCGCCGCCGCTGTTATTCACTACGGCAGGCATTAACTTCGGATAGCCGGTACGGCGGAACTCTGCCCATGCTTCAAGGCCAAGCGGAAAATTAGCAATCCATTTTTGGGTGATAATGCGTTCGAGATTTTGTTCAGTTGTGGAGCTGTTGTTCCATTTTACCGTAATGGTACTGGGAGATCCGCTGTACGTAAATGATCCCATCGGATCGACATAGGCGCCGGGGGTATTTGTTGAGTTCTCCATGTAAGAACTGGCACCTGAAGCTCCCCATTGTTCGAATGAGAGTTCGATTCCTTCATTGTAAAACGTTTCGGCTGAGCCACCCATGGCCCATCCCCGAAGTGCTCCTTCTGCTTTAAGAAAAGCAGTTTCAGCAGCATTCATCCATAAAATCTTTGACTCTTCCGAGGTTATATTCATATTTGAATAAGCCTGTGCGATTGTGTTTGCAGGAATCTGAATGCCATTACGCAAACCAACGAATCCGTTTGTCGCTCCATTTTGAAATGTGGATTGAGTGAAATAGAATGAGCGCCGAGGGTCGTTATACCCGTTCATATATGAAGTTATATCAGCCGAAATGCGGGAATCGCCACCATTATACTCATAGCAAATAACTCTGAACGGAGTCTTGGTAACAGTCATGTAGGCGTTGTCGCTGTTAGCAGACATTGGACCTACTTCGTGTGCAACAACGTCTTCGGAAACAGTTTGCGAAAGAGTTGGATTGGCATAAACGATACGCATAGCCATACGAAGTTTCATTGAGTTGGCAAACTTAATCCACTTAATGAGGTTTCCGCTGAAAACCTTATCTGCATTGGGGCTAATGGCTTCGGTCTTATGAACAGTCAATGTTTCAATTGCTTGGTTCAGTTCGTCAAACATTTTGTTGTAAACATTTTCCTGAGAGTCATAAGGAGCTGTCAGGCTGCCGTCTTCGCCAACTTTTGAATACGGAATAGGGCCGTAGATATCGGTTATGCGAACAATGGATGCAACCTTAATTATCATGGCGATGGCCAGTGGAACCGGATCGTCAGTGACAGATTTGACTTGGGTAAGATTTGTAAATATTTTTGGAATAATATCATTAAACGGAACCTTATTCCATGTCAGCTGAGGATTATATGTTGAGAATTTTCCGGCATTGAAACCACTGTTTGAATCGGCCAGGTATCCCCCGTAAGATCCCCCGAGAAGACAATCGGTAAACTGGAATGTATTGGTATTGGTCGGTAATACCCATCCCTGCAAGCCCACCAGGGCTGCACTCACATTGTAACCGTCAGCTTTCATCTGTTCTTTGGTGACATTGTATGGATTGGTATTGTATTCCTCGTAGTTTTCGGTACATGCAACTGCACATACGAACAAAGCCAGAAGAAGAACTTTTATAGTAGATTGATTAATTGTCATACTCGTATCGTTTTAAAAATTAAATCGAACATTCAAGCCTATATTACGTGTTGACGGCATCATGAAATAGTCAAGTCCCTGATAATAAGTTCCTGTTGTTGCAACTGTTTCGGGATCAAAGGGCGCTTTGTTATAAATCATGTATAAATTTCGGCCTACCAGGGAAATCGACATTTCAACGACATTGCCGAGTGCTTTTTTCGGAATGGTGTAACCAATACTTGCTTCCTGAAGGCGTATGTTTGTCGCGCTGTAAGTATAATACTGAGGAATACCTAACTGGGAACCAACAATTGTGTACCAGTTCTGTGCAGGAATAAGATCTTCGCCATTTACAATAACACCCCCGTTGTCGCGAGCGGTTTCAGTCGTTTCTGATACTCCGTAGAGGTCAAGTATCGCCTGGGTTCCGGAATAGACGACTCCTCCCAAACGCGCAGAAAGCATGAAGCTGAAATTGAAATTATTCCATGACAGGTCGTTCCGCCAGGAGGTATTACATTTGGGGAATACGCTACCTAAATAAATGTCGTCAACATTGTACTTCGCAGTAACAACACCGTCCTTATTGACATAAATATTTCCATCGCTATCACGTTGTAAGTCAGCGACAGAATACAAATCGCCCAAACTGCCTTTCTTTTTCAGGATGAAGCGTGTACTGCCAAGTCCTCCAATATTCAGGCGATCCTTTGAAATGACGGCTCCGGTTTCCGGATGCACATAGTCATCGACCAGTTCAAGGATAACATTCTTGTTCGCACTCAGTGTTATATTTGAACTCCAGGAAAAATCATTCCATTTGTTTTTATAGCCCAATGCGAGTTCGACACCATAATTGCGAACACTACCTGTTTGGACATAAAGCGTAGAGTAACCGGATGATACAGAAATTTCAGGATCAAATGTCTGGTTGTATGTCTTTGTGTCGTAATAGCTTAAGTCTACATTGAAATGACCGAGGAAACGAGCCGTCAGACCAAATTCCCATGAATTCGTACGCTCTGGTTTTAAATCGTACATGGGATAGTTCGTCTGCATGGACCACACTTTGTTACTTCCATCCCATGAGTAGGTCGGATTTGCAATAAAACGTGCAAAAGGAAGACCTACAGAGGCGAAAGAGCTTCTTAGTTTTAAATAAGAAATTTGCTTCGGCATTTCAAAAATTTCCGATAGAATAACAGATCCCCCAACGGATGGATAGAAAAATGAGTTTTTGACAGATTGAGGACCAGCCAATTGGGAAGGCCAATCGTTTCGACCGGTAAATGTCAGGTAGTAAGCCGCATGATATCCTAATTCCACGCTGCCAAAAACCGACTGGGTTTGTTCCCTCCACCCGTTTTGAGACCGACCAGCCGTCAGGTCATCGAGCTGGAATACGTTAAACACATTCGGTAGACCGTCAGCGCGAATTGCACCGCCCATTCCCATGTATTCATACTGTATATCTGTAATGGATGCACCAATATTTGCTTGTATCGAGATGTCGTTGTATGATTTCTGTATGTTTACCAGAACATCGCTATAAGTTTGTTTGTCTTTTGCAGTGGAAACTCCATAGGAGCCATTTTCAGAACCTCCTGTCAGAGTCGTGTTAGTTGTTGCATAATATTTCTCTGTATATTCATTGACCGAGTTATCAATGCGTACACGTCCCGATACATTTAACCAATCAAAAATATCATAACTTAAACTGGCATTGAGCATATAGCGGTCTCTGTTATTTTCACGCAGGTTACGATAGTTTATCCAGTAGGGGTTTTGCGTAACGTAGGCTCCTCCGCCTTGAGGCCAGTATTGAGTCATAATCCCACGCGCTGAATTGTAGCGCTCAAACATTTGAACATCTTCCCAATCATTTCCGCGCGGGAAAATATAGGCGGCCAGCAATGGGTTGGAATAGACGCCCTGATTGGTCATGTTACGATCTTTTTGTTTGATATAACTTGCACCGACCCCCAGGTTCATCTTATCTTTTAAAAAAGATGTTGTATTGCGGAATGTAAAATTGTAACGATTGTAGCCATTGTTGGGGATAATACCGCGCGAATCGATCGCACTGGATGACAAATACGTTTGATTCCGGTCGGTTCCGGTAGAAAGAGACACCGTTTCAGTCGCAATAATGCCTGTTTGGAAATAATCATCAACAGGATTATAGCCATAGTAATTAGCTGCATTGAGTTTGTTGCCCCAACTCTTGTCTGAAGTGTAAACATAGGTGTGGTCTTCTCCGGTACCATACGTATTCTGGAATTTTGGACTAACAAAAGCCGATAATACTTCGACTCCACTTGAAACAGAGACATTGGTATAGCCTGCCTGACCATTTTTTGTCGTGATTACAATTGCCCCGTTCGATGCCTGGCTGCCATATAGTGCGGCGGCGGCGGCACCCGTTAACACTGAAATTGTTTCAATATCTTCCGGATTAATGTCTGCAATCGCCTCGGTTGTACCTTGTGAGCCAAATCCGGTACTTCCTTCGCTTTTCATATTGTACATGGGAATACCATCAATCACGTAAAGTGCATTACTCGACTGTTCGATACCTTTTGTGCCTCGCATAACCACTTTACTTGCACCTCCAACACCCGATGAGCTGCTGTTAATGGTAACACCAGCCACCTTCCCATTCAACGAATTAATGACATTGGCGTCTTTGATTTTGAGAAATTCGTTTTCTCCAAGTTCCTGCACATTATAACTTAGCGCTTTTTCTGAGCGTCGAATACCCAAAGCAGTGACCACCACTTCGTTGATTCCGATGGTTTCTTCGTCCATGATGACATTGACCGTAGTGCGGCCGCCAAGCGGGATTTCCTGCGATTTCATCCCGATGAATGAGAATACCAGAATGGCATTGGCCGGGGCATTGTTGAGAGCGTATCTCCCATCTGATCCGGTGATTGTTCCCAGAACGGTTCCTTTAACGATCACCGAAACCCCGGGGATTGGTAAACCTGATGAGTCGGTGACTTCACCCGATACGGCAAGTTGTTGCCGGGCGCTTTTAAAATCCGAGAATTCTGAGCTGGATGAAATAATGATATGCCTGTCCATAACTTTATAGGATATGTTTTCACCTGCAAAAATTATTTTCAGGATATCTTCCACGGAACTTTCTTCCACATTTACATCTATCTGGCGGTAAACGTCGATTTTACTCGCGTTGTACATGAACGTGTACTCCGACTGATCTTCAATTTGTTTCAGAACGTTTTTTACGGTCATGTTCTGCACGTTCAGATTCAGTTTGGTTTGCTGGCTGTAAACTAACGCGTAGCTTCCGGTAAGCCCTATAATACAGATTAGTATTCCAATTAGTTTCATTCTCAAAATAAGTCTTCGGATAGTCCGATAATTCAATAAACTACTCGAACTACAGTTTTTTTTCATAGTTTTGTCATGTTTATTCAGCTTCCGGGGAATGCAGTTATATCGGTAACGGTATTCTTTTAAGCTGAGTTAATAATTCTTGATTTGGAGAGGTTTGTTGTTTGGGCAGGCCTCTCTTTTTGTTTTTAAGTCGGTTCGATTTTGTTGTTATTCCATTGGCAAAATGTATTTATGGTTTGGTAATTACTACTTGTTTTCCATCTACCTGATAGGTTATTGGTTTGAGCAGATTAATCAGTTTCAGGAGATCTTGCAGTGATTCAGTTTTTACTTTGAACGTAAGCAATTCTCCGTCTATCAGCTTGGGATCGAGCTTGATTTCAACGCCATACCAACGTTCGATGTATTTCACGATTTCTTCCATCGAACGCTCTTCAAAAATCATTTCATCCCTGGTCCAGGCCGAAACCATGTTCATGTCCACGTTTTCGACATCAAGTTTTGTTTCATTTTTATTAAAGACCGCTACCTGGCCAGGGACCAGCTGAATGATTTCCTTTTCATTGCAATCAATTCCGATACTTCCGTTTTTCAGTCCGACTTCAATGATTTGATCTTCTTCGTAAGCTTTCACATTGAATGAGGTCCCATACACTTTGATATTGAGGTCGGTGACCGATACAATGAATTGTCGCATTAAATTTTTCCGGACTTCAAAGTAAGCTTCACCGTTCAATTCAATATGCCGGTCGTGTACGTTGAAATCCTGCCGGTACCTGATTCGGGAATGGCTGTTCAGCAGCACGACAGAGCTGTCAGGCAGGATGATCCGGGATTTTTGGCCCGCAGGTGAAATGATTTCTGTATAAGCCGTATTTTCCAGGTGACTGAGTTTGCTGCCGGCCCAAACGCTGAACGAGATAACCAGGATGGCAGCGGCAACTTGTGCCATTCTGCGGTATAAAACCTGGCTTCTTTTTCGTGTATGAATTTGTTTTTGAACCTTTAACCATGCATTTTTCCGGTTAGGGTAAAAACGTTCCGGGAAGCTGCCGGTGAGACGCCATATGTTCAGAAAATCCGAATAGATTTTTTTGTTGTCGTTGGAATCGTCCAGCCATTCCCGGATTTCCCCGGCGTATTCTTCACCGTTGGAGGTGATGTTACGGATGATTTTGTCTGCTGGAATTGAATTCTTCATGGTGCTGATGATATCGCTTTTGCCATTACAGCACTTAAGTCGGTCTTAACCCCCAAAACAAATCAGAAAAAAGTTGCCATAAGGAACAGCATGAAAATTTGGTCGCGGTAAGCCTGTAAAAAATCCCGTATCTTTTTTAGGGCAATGGTCATTTGGTTTTCGACTGTTTTTGCCGTAATGCCGAGCTTTTCAGCAATCTCTTTGTTGGTCAGTCCTTCGTCCCGGCTTAGTTGATAGATTATTTTGCATTGAGGGGGTAATCCGTCAATCGCATTGCCGATGATCTGTTTTAGTTCTTCAAATTCCACAAACTGGTCGGTTGGTTCAGACTGATTTAACTCATGGTTCGGGATCAGCGCGTTTACGATGCGGGTTTTCGTTTTCTGGTTTCGTAAATAGTTCAGACTTTTATTTTTTGAAGCGGAGTACAGGTATGATTTCACGGAACAATTGAATGTAAGCGAACCTTTCTTTTCCCACAGGTAAATAAAAATCGTTTGAACGATATCCTCAGAAAGTGTTTCGTTCCGCAGATAGGCATTGACGAAATTACACAGGTCGTCGTAGTAAGTATCAAAAAAATATTTGAAGGCGTCTTCATCTCCTTCAATCATTCTTTGTAAAATGAATAATTCTTCGCTTGATACCTTTTCTGTCATATCCCGAAAAATAGATATGCCAAAAGAATAAAATTAAATTTTCTCCTGCAACTTTCGCCAACCGGTATCTGAACGGAAAACGAACAGGCGGCACCGGTATTTTGAATTGAAGAAAAAAAGGATGACCGACGGCCATCCTTTTCAATATGGTAAAACCGAAATTAAGCCTGGTTTGCTGAACCAAGTACTTCGATGTTTTTGTGTTTGTACAGTTTTTTCAACTCTTCGCGGGCCGGTCCCAGGTATTTGCGCGGGTCGAACTCGCCCGGTTGTTCGGTGAAAACTTTGCGGATCGCGGCAGTCATCGCCAAACGACCGTCTGAGTCGATGTTGATTTTGCAAACAGCCGATTTTGCGGCGCGGCGCAACCATTCTTCGGGAATACCGACTGCATCTTTCATTTTTCCACCCAATTCGTTGATGGCAGCAACATATTCCTGCGGGACAGAAGAAGAACCGTGAAGCACGATCGGGAAGCCGGGAATCCGTTTTTCAATTTCTTCCAGGATGTCGAAACGCAACATGGGCGGAATTAAAACGCCATCTTCGTTACGGGTACACTGAGCCGGAGTAAATTTGTTGGCCCCGTGTGAGGTGCCGATTGAAATAGCCAGTGAGTCAACACCGGTTTTTTTCACGAAATCTTCCACTTCTTCCGGTTTTGTGTAGGATGAATGTTCAGCAACCACATCGTCTTCAACACCTGCAAGTACGCCTAATTCGCCTTCAACAGTTACCCCGTGTGCGTGAGCATATTCGACTACTTTTTTGGTCAGGGCAACATTTTCTTCGTATGAGTGGTGCGAACCGTCGATCATCACAGAAGAGAAACCGTTGTCGATACAGTCTTTACACAATTCGAACGTATCACCGTGGTCGAGGTGTAAAACGATCGGAATTTCACATCCCAGTTCTTTTACGTATTCAACAGCTCCTTTGGCCATATTGCGCAACAAGGTAGCATTGGCATATTTACGTGCGCCTGAAGATACTTGCAGGATCACAGGAGATTTTGTTTCAACACAAGCCTGAAGAATAGCCTGCATTTGTTCCATGTTATTGAAGTTGTATGCAGGAATTGCATATCCGCCGTCAACAGCTTTTTTGAAAAGCTCTTTTGTGTTAACAAGCCCTAAGTCTTTATAACTAACTGCCATTTGATTAAAAATTAGTTGATAATAATGCTTAAAAGTCGGTTTTTTTTAGGTTTTTCAATCAGATATTGAAGATGCAACTGCACCATTTTCAATCCTTTTGACAAAACCGCGACAATATTAGGAATAAATCAGCACTTGCAGGCACATTCGGCAGGCGGAGTTTTTTATTTTAAAAAAACCTTAACACATTGTGTGAACAATTTGCCTGTTTGCCAGTTTTTTGGTGTAGTTGATTACTAATAATGAATTATAACCATGGGAAAAATTTCTGATAAGATTAAGGTTGGGGTTGTTACCGGCTCCGATTTACAGTTGCTTTTTAAGATTGCCAAAGAAGATCAATTCGCGATGCCGGCTGTTAACGTGGTGAATTCGAGCTCGGTGAATGCCGTTTTGGAGGCAGCTAAATTGGTTGATTCTCCGGCCATTATTCAATTTTCAAACGGGGGAGCCCAGTTCTATGCCGGAAAAGGATTGAAAATGGAAGGTCAGGGGGCCCAGATCGCGGGTGCAATAGCCGGTGCAAAATACATTCACCAGGTGGCTGAGTTGTACGGAGTACGTATTGTTTTGCATACCGATCATGCTGCAAAAAAATTATTGCCCTGGATTGACGGCTTACTGGATGCAGGCGAAAAACATTTTGCGGAAACCGGGAAACCGCTGTTTTCATCCCATATGCTCGACCTGTCGGAAGAACCGATCGTGGAGAATATTGAAATCTGCAAAAAATACCTCGGGCGGATGAGCAAAATCGGCATGACACTCGAAATTGAACTGGGCGTGACCGGTGGCGAAGAAGATGGCGTGGATAATACGGGTGTTGACAATTCGCTGCTTTACACGCAGCCCGAAGAGGTGGCTTATGCGTACGAAGAACTGCTGAAGATTAGCCCGAACTTTACCATTGCCGCTTCATTCGGGAATGTGCACGGCGTTTATAAACCGGGCAACGTAAAACTGACCCCGAAAATTCTGGATGCCTCTCAAAAGTATATCGCCGAAAAATACAAAACAGCCGATGCAAAACCGGTGAACTTTGTATTTCACGGCGGATCAGGTTCGACGGTGACGGAAATCAGGGAAGCAATTTCTTACGGAGTGATTAAAATGAATATCGATACTGATACCCAATGGGCATACTGGGATGGCGTGCGTGCCTACGAAGCGGCTAATCGCCCGTATCTTCAGGGACAAATCGGCAACCCGGAAGGAGAAGATAAACCGAACAAGAAATTTTACGATCCAAGGGTTTGGGTTCGTAAAGGAGAAGAATCGATGATTGCCCGGTTAAAATCAGCCTTCGAAGACCTGAATTGTATCGGAAGAAATTAAATACGTAATATTTTTGGTAAAAGCCCTTTTGTTGAAGAGGGCTTTTTTTATTTTTAGCCCCTGAAAAATACGTTTGCATTTTCGTCGGGCGTTTAAAGCTGTTTTTTGTAAAAAAATAACTGGAAATTTAACGATATGTCAGGAACACCAGCAGGCAGGGATTCATTTGGGAGCAAATTTGGCGTGATTGCTGCGACTGCAGGATCGGCCATCGGCTTAGGAAATATTTGGCGATTTCCGTATGTCGCGGGCGAAAACGGGGAAGGAGCTTTCCTGATCGTCTACCTGGCTTTTATTCTTGCAATCGGGATCCCGGTCATGCTGTCCGAGTTTATTATTGGCCGGAGTTCGCAGCGAAATGCCTTTGGCGCATTTAAACGTCTGGCCCCGGGAAAACCCTGGTATTTGGTTGGACTCATGGGCGTTGTGGCTGCTTTTATGATTCTGGCCTTTTACACCGCTGTTGCCGGATGGACACTGGAGTATATTTACCAGTCGGTAACCAACGGTTTTTCAGGGAAGTCGGCAACCGAACTGGCCGATATGTTTGTCGATTTCAGAAGCAGCAACTGGCGGCCATTGATCTGGTTCCTGGTATTTATGGCTTTAACTGCCGGAATTATTATGGCCGGAGTTAAAAACGGAATTGAGAAGTATACTAAAATTCTGATGCCGCTTCTCGTAATTATCCTGATCATCTTGTGTGTCCGGTCACTCACACTGCCTGATTCAGGAGGCGGCTTGTCCTTTTTGTTTAAGCCTGATTTCTCAAAAATAACCACCAAATCCATTCTCGAAGCCTTGGGTCAGGCGTTCTTTTCGTTAAGCGTAGGAATGGGCACTTTAATTACCTACGCGTCCTATATTCAAAAAAAAGAGAATCTCGGAACAACGGCCGTTTCGGTTGCATTGGCAGACACCCTGATTGCAGTGCTCGCAGGGGTTGCCATTTTTCCGGCCGTATTTGCTTTCGGCATAGAACCAGGTTCGGGAGAAGGGCTGGTGTATATCACTTTACCTGTTATTTTTCAGCAAATGGCAGGAGGCTACGTCTTTTCGCTCATGTTTTTTCTTTTACTGGGCGTTGCTGCTCTAACATCAACCATTTCGGTACTGGAGGTGATTGTGGCTTATTTTGCCGAAGAACTGAAAATGACCCGCAAAAAGGCAACCTGGATTGCTACGGTTTCGGTTTCGGTGTTGGGAGTGATGTGCGCACTGTCCTGGGGAGCCATGAAAGATATTCAGATTTTCGGGATGAATGTGTTTGGCTTGCTGAACTTTACCTCTGCAAATATCCTCTTGCCCTTAGGCGGTTTATTGATTGTTATTTTTGTCGGTTGGTTCATCGGTGCCCAAAAAGCCCGGATCGAAATGTCAAACGACGGAAAGCTAAAGCTCAGGTATTTCCCGGCATTTATTTTTATTGTGAAATTGGTGGCCCCGCTGGCGATCGCTCTTGTTTTCCTGCAACAAATCGGTTTACTCGGACTTTAGGCGACAGGTCGCGAAACCTGTCGATGTCATGAACAGAAAAATACTATTTAACAGGTGCTTTCATAGTTGAAATTTATTCGTATTTTGCATATGCAAATACCTGTTAAGTGAAATTAAATCAAATCATCCGCGAATACTTTACATTCAACCGGGCAGAACGGAAAGCCCTGATCGTTTTAATTTTCCTGATCGTTGTTTTTATGGCCGGAAACCAGCTGATTTTTTATTTTGAGAAGCCAGGAGTAGCCGATCAGGAGCAATTTGAACGCTTTTTGGATGAATGGGCGAAAACAAAAGAGCAGCCGTTGGCTGAATCAGAATTATTCCGGTTCGATCCGAATGCCATTGATTCGTTGAGCCTGGCACGGCTGAACCTGCCGGCTTCGGTGAAACGGAACCTGCTGCGTTACCGGAGCTCCGGCGGCCGCTTTAAAACAAAAGAGCAATTCCGGAAAATTTACGGGATGACCGATTCCGTTTATGAGGCCGTTGCCGGGTTGATCAACTTGCCTGCCGATGAATTTGTTGTTCCTGAAAAATCTGCCGCACGGCCGGTAACGAAGAAAGAGACACCAGTCAGGCCAGCTGTTCAACAGGAAGAACAATCCGTCCTTTTTATCCCGGCACCCATTGAAGTTAACCAGGCGACAACCGACGATTTGAAACGGATCCGCGGGATCGGCGATGTTCTGTCGGTGCGCATCGTGAAATACCGCGATCTGCTTGGAGGTTTTTACAGCCTCGACCAGTTGGGCGAAGTGTACGGGCTTAAACCGGAAATGATTCCCGTGCTGAAGACGGAACTGACTCTTGACAGGCAGCCACTGAAGCAGATCAACATCAACTTTGCCGGGTTGGACGAATTAGCAGCTCATCCCTATTTGAGGAGGGAAAATGCCGCTAAAGTGATGTCCTATAAAGCCAGGAATGGTTTTATAGCCGATAAAATAAGTTTATTGGAAGATTCGGTGCTCACCGAGGAAATATACCGGAAAATTTCGCCATATTTAAAAACCAAAAACTAAATTCTTTTGTTCTTTATTGGTAGGTCTTTGGGCCGGTTTGATATTTAGATTCTAAATTTGTTGTGATATATTTGATTGATAAAATAGAATTCATAAATTTGCGGCTCAAAATTTAACAGACAAAAATTAAAAAAATGATCGTTATTCCGGTAAAAGAAGGCGAAAATATCGAAAGAGCCCTTAAAAGATTTAAAAGAAAGTTTGAAAAGACAGGTGTAGTCAAAGAATTACGCGAGAGACAGGCTTTTACAAAACCTTCAGTGACAAGAAGAGCTGAAGTGAAGAAAGCTATCTATATTCAGGGAATGCAACGTCAGGAAGACTAGATTTGATGTGAGTCTGGTTCCTGGTTGCTTTAATTAAGGGTCTATGTCCTATCAGGAATCATTTCTGAAATATTTACGGTTCGAAAAAAGATGTTCGGACCATACCGTTGTCGCTTATAAAAAAGACCTCGATCAGTTCGAAGAATTCCTATTCAGGACGGTCGGGGATTTTGACATTTTAAAGGTGAACAGCAAAATGGTCAGAAACTGGATCGTCTCATTGATGGAAGAGGGGCACGCGTCTAAAACAGTCACCCGAAAAGTAACGGCATTAAAATCGTTTTATAAGTTCCTGTTGCGTCAGGAACTGATTGAAGCAACGCCGCTCAGTATGGTCATTACTCCCAGATTGCCCAAAAAACTTCCGTATTTTGTTGATGAGAACAGTTTAAACGTCTTGTTGGACAATGGCTACTTCGGAAAAGATTTTACGGGTATTCGCGATAAATTGGTGATCAGCCTTTTTTACGGAACCGGGATGCGGCTGTCTGAACTCGTCCATTTAAAAGATCAGGATATTCTGCAACATGAAACTTTGATCCGTGTTTTGGGTAAAAACAACAAAGAACGAATCATCCCTTACCCAAGAAGCATGAATCCGTTGATAGATGAATATTTTACGATCCGTAACGGGGAATTTGGGAATAGCAGTTCCTGTGTTTTTGTGACTTCAAAGGGCAAACCGGTATATCATAAACTGATTTACCGGATTGTGAAAAACAGCCTGTCATGGGTCACCACCCTGGAAAAGAAAAGCCCGCATGTTTTAAGACATACCTTTGCGACCCACCTGTTGGACCGCGGCGCCGATTTAAACGCAGTCAAAGAACTTTTGGGACACAGCAATCTGGCAGCTACGCAGGTTTATACCCACACATCAACAGAGAAATTACAACGCATTTACAAACAAGCTCATCCAAGAGCTTAAACAAAAGGAGGAAAAGTTATGAATGTTAATGTTAATGCCATCCATTTTGTAGCAGATCAAAAATTAGTTGATTTTGCCGTAAAGAAAACAAGTAAGCTGGATACTTTTTTTGACGGGATTATTGCAGCTGAAGTCATGTTAAAGGTATTGAAGCCGGAAACATCCAATAATAAAATTGCCGAAATAAAAATATCGATTCCTACCTCCGATTATCTGTTTGCCAAAAAACAGGCAGATACTTTTGAAGAAGCTATTGACCTCTCCATTGATGCTTTACGCAAGCAACTTTCCAAATTCAAGGAGAAACTGAAGGAAAAATAATTTCAAAAAAAAGTGACCGGGTTTGTGAATTAATTGAAAATATTTATACATTTGCAAACCATTTTTGAATAAGGCTTCTGAGCAAGCAGGGCAAAAAAACGGGATACCCCAGTAAACATACGAAAGTGCTGATTTGCCGGGGTTTTGATACGAAAATGGGTGTTGTTGATGTTGTTGCCGGATTAGCTCAGTTGGCCAGAGCACGTGATTTGTAATCTCGGGGTCCTCAGTTCGAATCTGAGATCCGGCTCAAAGGATTGATGATTGATTAATGATGATTGTGGCGTTGAAAGATTGTGCGTTTCAATTATAAATCATCAATCACCAATAGAAAATTGAAAAAGGGGAGATACCAAAGTGGCCAACTGGGGCAGACTGTAAATCTGCTGGCTCATGCCTTCGTAGGTTCGAATCCTGCTCTCCCCACACAAATGATGATTGATAAACGATGATTGATGATTGATTGCCTGAAACAAAGCAACGGTATTTTCAAATCATCAATCAAAAATCAACAGTTATCAGTTAAAAGCGGGAGTAGCTCAGTCGATAGAGCATTAGCCTTCCAAGCTAAGGGTCGCGGGTTTGAATCCCGTCTCCCGCTCAAATGAAAGATTGGAAAATTAGAGTATCGGAATATTAGAATGCATTCTAAATATTCTGAAATTCGAGATTCTGATATTGTTTAGGCCGTGGTAGCTCAGGGGTAGAGCGCATCCTTGGTAAGGATGAGGTCGTGAGTTCAATTCTCATCCTCGGCTCAGATTAAAATTAAATAAAATTTAAAACTCTTATTTGTTATGGCAAAACAACATTTTAACAGGGATAAGGACCATGTAAACATTGGTACCATTGGTCACGTTGACCACGGTAAAACTACCCTTACAGCTGCTATCACCAGCGTGTTGGCAAAAAAAGGTCTTTCTGAAGTAAAATCTTTCGATTCAATCGACAGTGCTCCTGAAGAAAAAGAACGTGGTATTACCATTAATACAGCACACGTTGAATACCAAACTGCTACCCGTCACTATGCGCACGTTGACTGTCCGGGACACGCCGACTATGTGAAAAACATGGTAACCGGTGCTGCTCAGATGGACGGCGCCATTATCGTTGTAGCCGCTACAGACGGTCCGATGCCTCAAACCCGCGAACACATCCTGTTAGCCCGTCAGGTAAACGTACCGAAACTGGTCGTTTTCATGAACAAGGTTGATATGGTTGAAGACGAAGAGTTGTTAGAGTTGGTAGAAATGGAAGTTCGCGAATTGTTGGATTTCTACGGATTCGACGGTGAGAATGCTCCTGTAATCAAAGGTTCTGCTCTTGGCGCATTGAATGGCGAACCGCAATGGGAAGACAAAGTAATGGAATTGATGGACGCTTGCGATACCTGGATTCCACTGCCTCCGCGTGATATTGACAAACCATTCCTGATGCCGGTTGAAGACGTATTCTCCATCACAGGTCGTGGTACTGTTGCTACAGGTCGTATCGAAACCGGAGTTGTTCATACCGGCGACGAACTTCAGTTGATCGGTTTAGGCGCAGAAGGCCGTAAAACCGTATGTACCGGAGTTGAAATGTTCCGTAAAATTCTGGACGACGGTATGGCTGGTGACAACGTTGGTCTGTTGCTTCGCGGTGTCGACAAAAAAGAAATCAAACGCGGACAAATCCTGGCAAAACCGGGGTCAATCACTCCTCACACCAAATTCAAAGCTGAGGTTTACGTGTTGAAAAAAGAAGAAGGTGGTCGTCATACGCCGTTCCATAACAAATACCGTCCTCAATTCTACCTGCGTACGCTGGACGTAACCGGTGAAATTTCGCTGGAAGAAGGACGTGAAATGGTTATGCCTGGCGATAACGTAACCATCAATGTGACCCTGATTTATCCTGTTGCCTTGAACATCGGTCTTCGTTTCGCAATCCGCGAAGGTGGTCGTACGGTAGGCGCCGGTCAGGTAACTGAAATTTTAGCTTAATCGTTAAAAAATAACAGATAGAAGAAGTCCCGGATCCCCGGATCCGGGACTCTTTACGGATGAACCCGGACCGGGGGTTTTGTGTTTTTACAGAGCAGGTTCGATTTCCCGCCATCCGTCCAACTAAAAAAAAGGATAATGAAACTTAAACTATATTTCGAAGAGGCTTATAATGAACTGATTCATAAGGTTTCCTGGCCTACTTGGAAAGAGTTGCAGAATAGTGCTTTTGTTGTAATGGTTGCTTCCTTTATTATAGCACTGATCGTTTTCGTAATGGATTTCTCTTTTGAAAACCTTATGGAACAAGTGTACAGATTATTTTACTAATACGATTGGAGATTCGTCATGAGCGAAAACGTAAAAAAATGGTATGTTCTGAGAACTGTCGGAGGTAAAGAGAAGAAGGTGAAGGAATATATTGAAAACGAAATTGCAAATGCTGGACTTCAAGAGTACATTTCACAGGTTTTGATTCCAACGGAAAAGGTCTATCAAATACGCAACGGGAAAAAGATCAGCAAAGAGCGAAATTTTTTTCCGGGTTATGTATTGATAGAAGCTGCCCTGGTAGGTGAGATTCCACACATGTTGAAAAATATTACCAACGTGATCGGATTCTTAGGTGACACCAAAGGGGGAGAACCGGTGCCCATGCGCCAGTCTGAAGTGAACCGTATTTTAGGACGGGTCGACCAAATGGCTGAAGCAGATGCTGAGGTGAATATTCCTTACGTTGTAGGCGAAACGGTGAAAGTAACCGACGGTCCTTTTAACGGATTCAACGGAATCATTGAAGAAATCAATGAGGAGAAGAAGAAGTTGAAAGTGATGGTCAAAATTTTTGGACGAAAAACACCTTTGGAACTTAGCTTCATGCAAGTGGAAAAGGAGTAGTAAATTTTATCATTAATTATTATGGCTAAAGAAGTTGCTGGATTAATCAAATTACAAATTAAAGGGGGTGCGGCTAATCCTTCACCACCTGTAGGACCAGCATTGGGTAGCAAAGGGGTTAACATCATGCAGTTCTGCAAACAGTTTAACGGCCGTACTCAGGACCTTGCCGGTAAAGTACTTCCCGTTATCATCACTGTTTATGCAGATAAATCGTTTGATTTTGTAATTAAACAACCCCCGGTAGCCGTTCAATTGTTAGAAGTAACCAAACTGAAATCAGGCTCAGCCGAACCTCATGCAAAAAAAGTTGCCAAGGTGAGCTGGGAACAGGTTCAACAAATTGCAGAGACAAAAATGTCAGACCTGAATTGTTTCACCTTGGAATCTGCTATGAAAATGGTTGCTGGTACTGCCAGAAGTATGGGGATCACTGTTGAAGGTGAATTCCCAGCTAATAACTAATTAAAATTTTTAAAATGGGCAGAATTACAAAGAATATGAAGCTTGCTCAGGAGAAGCTCGAAAAAGGAAAACTCTATTCCATGTCCGAAGCTGCACAATTAGTGAAAGAACTTACTTTCACCAAATTTGACGCTTCCGTGGATATTGACGTTCGCCTGGGAGTAGACCCTCGAAAAGCAAATCAAATGGTTAGAGGCGTAGTTTCTTTACCCCACGGAACAGGGAAAGAAGTCCGCGTACTGGCTCTTGTAACTCCGGATAAAGAAGCCGAAGCAAGAGAAGCCGGTGCAGACTTTGTTGGTTTGGACGATCTGATCGAAAAAATCAAAGGCGGATGGACCGATTTCGATGTGGTAATTACTCAACCTCCTGTGATGGGGAAAATTGGCCCGCTGGGACGTATCCTGGGTCCGAGAGGATTGATGCCGAATCCAAAAAGTGGTACGGTTACCATGGAGGTCGGCAAAGCGATCAGCGAAGTGAAGCAGGGTAAGATTGATTTTAAAGTCGACAAATTTGGTATAGTTCATACTTCAATCGGCAAAGTTTCTTTTGATCCGGCGAAAATTGAAGAGAACGCACGCGAGTTTGTTCATACAATTATCAAACTGAAACCCACTGCTGCCAAAGGTACTTATGTGAAAAGCATTTACATCTCAAGTACCATGAGTCCCGGAATTCAAGTTGAACCTAAGTCAGTAACTGACTAGTAAAAAATCGTTGAAATGAAAAGATCGGAAAAATTAGAGATTATTGATAATCTTACCCAAGAGATCAATTCTTACAGCCATTTTTATCTGGCCGATGTTGCTGAGTTAAACGCGGAGGATACAAGCAGTTTACGACGCCTGTGTTTCAGTCAGGATGTAAAATTGATTGTTGTAAAGAATACGCTGTTGCGCAAAGCTCTCGAAAAATCTGACAAAAATGCAGAAGAGCTTTACGACGTACTTAAAGGCAATACCTCAATCATGTTTAGTGAGGTTGGTAATGTGCCGGCGAAACTGATCAAAGACTTTAGCAAGAAACATAAAAAGCCCGTATTGAAGGCTGCTTATGTGCAGGAATCAGTTTACGTAGGAGCAGATCAACTGGAGGCATTGACTTCTATCAAGTCGAAGGACGAATTACTCGGCGATCTTATTGCACTGTTGCAGTCACCAATGAAAACAGTATTGGGGCAACTTCAATCAGGAGGCAATACGATTCACGGTATCCTTCAGACACTTTCAGAAAAAGAATAATTTTAGTTACAATTTATCGCATAAAAAATTTTTAGGAAATGGCAGATTTAAAAGCACTTGCAGAAGAGTTAGTAAACTTGACTGTAAAAGAAGTTAACGAATTAGCTGACATTTTAAAAACAGAATATGGTATTGAACCTGCTGCCGCAGCTGTTGCTGTTGCCGCCCCTGCCGCTGGTGGTGGTGACGAAGATGTAGCTGCTGTTCAGACTGAGTTTGATGTAATCCTCAAAGCTGCAGGACAATCAAAACTCGCTGTTGTTAAATTGGTTAAAGAATTGACTGGATTAGGTCTTAAAGAAGCTAAAGAAGTTGTAGACGGAGCTCCGAAAGCAATTAAAGAAAAAGTTTCTAAAGATGAAGCAGAAGCATTAAAATCTCAGTTAGAAGAAGCTGGAGCTGAAGTTGAACTTAAATAAGAGACTTTCGACCTTAAAATCAGGTCTGTAATGGTTTAGAACCTCACCGCAGTGAGGTTCTAAGCCTTTTTGTATATTTGTGTTTTAAGTTCACTTAATATTGTTGATACATGTCATTAAATATTGAAAACCAGAGGATTAGTTTCTCTTCTACAAAAACAGTATTTGATTATCCCGATTTCCTCGAAGTACAGATTAAATCGTTCAAAGAATTTTTTCAGATGGCTACGACCCCTGAAAACAGGAAGAATGAAGGTTTATTCAAAGTCTTTGAAGAAAACTTCCCGATCACAGATACTAGAAATAATTTCGTACTTGAATTTATAGATTATCAGGTTGATCCTCCCCGCTATTCGATTGAAGAATGTATTGAAAGGGGATTGACTTTTAGTGTCCCGGTGAAGGCAAAACTAAAACTGTATTGTACTGATCCTGAACACGAAGACTTTGACACGGTGGTTCAGGACGTATATCTGGGAACTGTGCCCTACATGACAGAAAGAGGTACTTTCGTCATCAACGGTGCCGAACGTGTGGTCGTTTCGCAGCTGCACCGTTCTCCTGGGGTTTTCTTTGGCCAGAGTGTCCACGCAAACGGCACCAAACTGTATTCGGCCCGGATCATTCCTTTTAAAGGATCATGGATCGAATTTGCCACCGATATAAACAGTGTCATGTTTGCATACATCGACCGTAAGAAGAAATTACCTGTAACTACTTTGTTGCGGTCTATTGGTTATGAAAGTGATAAAGATATCCTGGAAATTTTCGGTCTTGCCGACGAAATTAAGGTTTCAAAATCAGGCTTAAAGAAAATTGTCGGCCGCAAACTGGCTGCACGTGTTCTGAAAACCTGGGTCGAAGATTTCGTCGACGAAGATACCGGTGAAGTGGTATCCATCGAACGAAACGAAGTGCTGATCGACCGAGAAACCGTGATTGAAAACGAGCACATCGATGAAATCGTTGATTGCGGAGCCAAGACCATCCTTCTTCATAAAGAAGATCAAAATCTGCAGGATTTCGCTATAATATACAACACCCTTCAAAAAGACCCGTGTAACTCGGAAAAAGAAGCGGTGCTTCACATTTACCGTCAGTTGCGTAATGCAGAACCGCCCGATGAAGCGACTGCCCGCGACGTGATCGATAAACTGTTCTTCTCCGAAAAACGTTACGACCTGGGAGAGGTTGGGCGTTACCGGATCAACAAAAAGCTGGGTCTGGATATTGACATGGGCATCCAGGTACTGACTAAAGAAGATATCATTGAGATCATTAAATACCTGATCAAGCTGGTTAACTCAAAAACAGATGTCGATGATATCGACCACTTGAGTAACCGGCGGGTACGGACTGTTGGCGAACAGATGTACAACCAGTTTGGCGTTGGTTTGGCCCGTATGGCCAGGACCATTCGAGAACGGATGAATGTGCGTGACAATGAGGTTTTCACCCCGATCGATCTGATCAACTCGAAAACCTTATCGTCGGTCATTAACTCATTCTTCGGAACAAACGCCTTGTCGCAATTCATGGATCAAACCAATCCTCTGGCCGAGCTGACGCATAAACGTCGTATGTCGGCCCTGGGGCCCGGTGGTCTGTCGCGCGAACGTGCAGGCTTCGAAGTACGCGACGTACACTATACGCACTACGGGCGTTTGTGCCCGATTGAAACACCGGAAGGACCGAATATCGGTTTGATTTCTTCGTTGTGTGTTTTTGCTAAGGTAACCGACCTTGGATTTATTGCAACACCCTACCGTAAAGTGGATAACGGCCAGGTAGACCTGTCGGATGAGGGGGTTCTTTACCTGACTGCCGAAGAAGAAGAGGGACGGGTGATTGCACAGGCAAATGCCCCGATTGATGACAGCGGATACTTCATCAACCAACGTGTAAAATCGCGTTTGGAGGGCGACTATCCATTGGTTGATAAAGAAGAGGTTCAGTTGATGGACGTTGGTCCGAACCAGATTGCGTCGGTTGCTGCTTCGCTGATTACCTTCCTGGAGCACGATGATGCCAACCGTGCCCTGATGGGATCGAACATGATGCGCCAGGCAGTTCCGCTCCTGCGCCCCGAAGCTCCTGTCGTTGGTACCGGTCTCGAAGCAAGCGTTGCCCGCGATTCTCGGGTGATGGTTTTGGCTGAAGGCGAAGGGGTGATTGAGTATGTGGATGCAGACGAAATTATTGTTCGGTACGACATGACTGACGATGAAAAATACGTCAGTTTCGACCCGGAACTGAAAAGTTATAACGTGCCGAAATACCAGAAAACCAACCAGGGAACCGTGATCGACCTGAAACCAATTGTGGTGAAAGGCCAACGGGTATCCAAAGGCGAGATCCTGACGGAAGGTTATGCCACGCAGGGTGGCGAGTTGGCTTTGGGCCGGAACCTGAGGGTGGCATTTATGCCCTGGCAGGGTTACAACTACGAGGATGCCATCGTAATTTCCGAACGCGTTGTTCGCGAAGATGTTTTCACCTCTGTTCATGTGGATGAATATGCACTGGAAGTTCGCGATACCAAACGCGGTGTCGAAGAATTTACTTCGGATATTCCAAACGTGAGCGAAGAAGCTACGCGTAACCTGGATGAAAACGGATTGATCCGTATTGGCGCGGTGGTGAAACCGGGCGATATCTTGATTGGTAAAATTACGCCAAAAGGGGAATCAGATCCTTCGCCCGAAGAAAAACTGCTGCGTGCCATCTTCGGCGATAAAGCCGGTGATGTGAAGGATGCTTCGCTGAAAGCGTCGCCTTCGCTGAACGGTGTCGTTATTGATAAAAAATTGTTCTCACGGGTTGTCAAGGATAAAAAAGGTAAAATGGCAACCAAACCGCTGCTCGATCAGATTGATGAAGAATTTGACCGCCAGATCAGTGCGCTGAGGGCTAAGCTGGAAGATAAATTGTTTAACCTGGTAAATGGTAAAACCAGCCAGGGAATCAAGGACTATTACGGCGGCGATGTGATTCAGAAAGGAGTGAAGTTTACCCTGAAACAATTGCAGGAGATTGATTATCTGACGGTTAATCCGGGTAAATGGACGACTGACAAAGATAAGAATGACATGATCTACCAGTTGATCCTGAATTTCATCCAAAAATACAAAGAGCATGAAGCTGTTGCCCGCCGGAAACGCTATAATGTAACCATTGGAGACGAACTGCCTGCAGGCATTATTCAGTTGGCAAAAGTTTATGTTGCCAAAAAACGTAAACTGCAGATTGGTGACAAGATGGCCGGACGTCACGGAAACAAAGGGATCGTGTCGCGTATTGTTCGCGACGAAGATATGCCGTTCCTGGCCGACGGTACGCCGGTCGACATTGTTCTTAACCCCTTGGGGGTACCTTCGAGGATGAACCTGGGACAGATTTACGAAACGGTGCTTGGTTGGGCAGGAAAAGAGCTTGGATTAAAGTTCGCGACTCCAATCTTCGACGGTGCAAGCCTGGAAGAAGTCACGGAATATACCGATAAAGCAGGCGTTCCTGCATTCGGACGCACGGTTCTTTATGACGGTGAAACCGGTCAGCCATTCGACCAGCCGGCAACTGTCGGCGTCATCTATATGCTGAAACTGGGACACATGGTGGAAGACAAGATGCATGCCCGTTCAATTGGTCCGTATTCATTGATTACGCAACAGCCCTTGGGTGGTAAAGCCCAGTTTGGGGGCCAGCGTTTTGGTGAAATGGAAGTTTGGGCGCTCGAAGCATTCGGAGCTTCTCATATCCTGCAGGAAATCCTGACGGTTAAGTCGGATGACGTTCTGGGACGTGCAAAAGCTTATGAATCAATCGTGAAAGGCGAACCAATGCCTCAACCCGGAATACCTGAGTCCCTGAATGTATTGCTGCACGAATTACGCGGTCTGGGCTTAAGCGTGACCTTGGATTAAGGACAACGGAACGCGAGTTCCTCGTATTAATTTGTTAAATATACCTTGATATATGGCTTTTAGAAAAGACAATAAAGTTAAGAGCAGTTTTACCAAAATAGCGATTAGTCTTGCTTCTCCCGAAGAAGTGCTTGAACATTCCCATGGTGAAGTTTTAAAGCCTGAAACAATCAACTACAGAACGTATAAACCGGAACGTGACGGTTTGTTCTGTGAACGGATCTTCGGGCCTGTAAAAGATTATGAATGTCATTGCGGAAAATACAAGCGTATTCGCTACAAGGGAATTGTTTGTGACCGTTGCGGTGTTGAAGTAACCGAAAAGAAAGTCCGTCGCGAACGGATGGGACATATTTCCCTGGTGGTTCCGGTGGCGCACATTTGGTATTTCAAGTCGCTTCCGAATAAAATCGGCTACTTGCTCGGTTTACCGACCAAGAAACTCGACAGTATTATTTATTACGAACGGTATGTGGTTATCCAGGCCGGTGTAAAAGCTCAGGAAGGGGTAAAAAAACTTGATTTCCTGACGGAAGAAGAGTACCTGGATATTTTGGATACGCTTCCGAAAGAAAACCAGCATCTGGATGATGATGACCCCAATAAGTTTATTGCAAAAATGGGAGCCGAAGCGCTTTACATGTTGTTGGAGCGCATCGAACTGGATGAACTTTCGTATGATTTACGTCACAAAGCAGGAACAGAAACTTCGCAACAGCGGAAAAGCGAAGCCCTAAAAAGGTTGAATGTTGTTGAAGCGTTCCGCGCAAGTAAAAATATCAACCGTCCCGAATGGATGATTGTGAAAGTTGTTCCGGTTATTCCGCCCGATTTACGTCCTTTAGTGCCACTGGATGGCGGGCGTTTTGCCACATCCGACCTGAACGACCTTTATCGGCGGGTGATTATCCGCAACAACCGGTTGAAACGATTGATCGAGATCAAAGCTCCCGAGGTGATCCTCCGTAACGAAAAGAGGATGTTGCAGGAAGCAGTCGACTCGTTATTTGATAATTCACGGAAATCCAATGCCGTAAAAACGGAAAACAACCGCGCCCTGAAATCACTGTCCGACAGTTTGAAAGGAAAGCAAGGCCGTTTCCGTCAAAACCTGCTTGGTAAACGTGTTGACTATTCTGCCCGTTCCGTAATCGTGGTTGGCCCGACGCTCAAATTGCATGAATGCGGCCTTCCGAAAGATATGGCGGCAGAGCTTTACAAACCCTTCATTATTCGGAAACTGATTGAAAGGGGAATAGTAAAAACCGTAAAATCGGCCAAAAAGATTGTTGATCGTAAAGATCCGGTGGTCTGGGATATTCTTGAAAATGTATTGAAGGGGCATCCCGTGATGCTGAACCGTGCGCCGACTTTGCACCGGCTTTCCATTCAGGCCTTTCAGCCTGTATTGATCGAAGGGAAGGCCATTCAGTTGCACCCGCTGGTTTGTACCGGTTTTAACGCCGACTTTGACGGCGACCAAATGGCCGTGCATGTGCCGCTAGGCAACGCCGCCATACTGGAGGCCCAGTTGCTGATGCTGGCATCGCAAAACCTGTTGAACCCGGCTAACGGCGCGCCGATTACCGTTCCTTCGCAGGACATGGTTCTTGGATTGTATTACATGACCAAACACCGTGCTGGTGCCCGGGGCGAAGGTATGACCTTCTATTCGCCCGAAGAAGTAATCATTGCCTATAATGAAGGCAAGATTGATATGCATGCCATCGTCAAGGTAAAAGTGGATGATGTTGACGATCACGGTGAAGTACTGAAACACATTATTGAGACAACAGTCGGTCGTGTCATCTTCAACCAGGTGGTGCCGCGTAAAGTGGGCTACATCAACGAATTGTTGACGAAGAAATCGTTGAGAAATATTATTTCTGATATCTTCAAAACAGTCGGTAACGCGACAACAGTACGTTTCCTCGACGATATCAAAGATCTGGGATACAAAATGGCCTACCGTGGAGGTTTGTCGTTTAACCTGAGCGATGTGATCGTTCCTGTTGATAAGCGTGAAATTGTTGAAGTTGGTTACGAGGAGGTGGAAGAAGTGATGAATAACTATAATATGGGTTTCATCACGAATAATGAACGCTACAACCAGGTGATCGATATCTGGACACATGCCAACGCCAAGTTGACCAATTCGGTAATGAAAACCATCAGTACCGACAAGCAAGGGTTTAACTCGGTGTACATGATGCTTGACTCAGGCGCCCGTGGTTCCAAAGAGCAGATTCGTCAGCTTTGCGGAATGAGGGGATTGATGGCAAAACCTCAAAAATCTGGTTCTACCGGTTCGCAGATTATCGAAAACCCGATTTTGGCGAACTTTAAAGAAGGTTTGTCTGTTTTGGAATACTTTATTTCCACTCACGGCGCCCGTAAAGGGTTGGCAGATACCGCACTGAAAACAGCCGACGCGGGTTACCTGACCCGTCGTTTGGTGGATGTTGCCCAGGATGTAATCATCTCGGACGAGGATTGCGGAACCTTGCGCGGTTTGGTCGCTTTTGCGATCAAAAACAACGAGGAAGTGGTAGCCTCCCTGTTCGAACGGATCATTGGCCGTACAACGGTACACGATATTTTCCATCCGCTTACCGGCGAGTTAATCGTACGTACCGGCGATCTGATTACCGAAGAAATTGCCAAACAGATCGAAGACTCTCCGATTGAGAGTGTGGAGATTCGTTCGGTATTAACCTGCGAAGCTAAAGTTGGCGTATGCAGCAAATGTTATGGGCGTAACCTGGCTACCGCGAATCTCGCACGCCGGGGTGAGGCTGTTGGCGTTATCGCGGCACAATCGATCGGTGAGCCGGGTACCCAGCTGACCTTGCGTACATTCCACGTGGGTGGTATTGCCGGTAACATTTCGTCTCAATCAATGGTTGAGTCGCGTTACGACGGTATTGCAGAGATTGAAGAGTTGCGTAAGGTCGATTCGGTCGACGAAACAGGGAAAAAAGTGTCTGTTGTTGTTGGTCGTTTGGCCGAGTTGCGTATTATCGACAAAAATACCCGCATCCCCTTGTCTACTCATACCATTCCGTATGGTTCGAAACTGTTTATCGAAAATGGGCAGGAAGTATCGAAAGGACAACGGATTTGCGAGTGGGACCCCTATAACGGTGTTATTATTACCGAATACAACGGTAAAATTTCATTTGAGAACCTGATCGACGGTATTACCTTCCGGGAAGAATCAGATGAACAAACCGGTTACAAAGAAAAAGTGATCATCGAAACCCGTGATAAAACCAAAAACCCCTCTTTGCGGATTTTGGACGAACAGGGTGAAGTGATCCGTTCGTACAACTTACCCGTAGGCGGGCACATTTCGGTTGATGAAGCTGAATTGGTAAACGCAGGGCAGGTGTTGGTTAAAATACCCCGTGCTTCGGGTAAAGCAGGCGATATCACCGGTGGTCTTCCCCGTGTGACCGAATTGTTTGAAGCCCGTAACCCGTCGAACCCGGCTGTTGTTTCGGAGATTGACGGCGAAATTTCACTGGGTAAAATTAAACGTGGTAACCGCGAGATTATCGTGACCTCTAAGGGCGGCGATGTGAAAAAATACCTGGTGCCCCTGTCAAAACAGATTCTGGTCCAGGAAAACGACTACATCAAAGCAGGTACTCCCTTGTCCGACGGCGCGATTACACCTTCAGACATCCTGGCCATTAAAGGGCCAACGGCTGTGCAGGAATATATTCTGAATGAAGTTCAGGATGTGTACCGGATGCAAGGTGTAAAAATCAACGACAAGCACTTTGAGGTGATTATTCGTCAAATGATGCGGAAAGTTGAAATTGACGATCCGGGCGATACCCGCTTCCTGGAAAAACAGGTGGTCGACAAAAACGAATTCCTGCACGAAAATGACTGGATCTACAATAAAAAAGTGGTGATAGAACCAGGTGACTCGGAACTTCGTGCCGGTATGATCATCACTGCGCGTCGTTTACGTGACGAAAATTCCGTCTTGCGTCGTCGTGATAAAAAACTGGTAGATGCCCGCGATGCCATCCCCGCAACCTCGAGCCAGGTACTGCAGGGGATCACCAGGGCTGCTCTGCAGACCCGTAGCTGGTTGTCGGCTGCATCATTCCAGGAAACAACTAAAGTGCTGAACGAAGCTGCGATCCAGGGTAAAGTGGATTACCTGGACGGATTGAAGGAAAACGTTATTTGCGGACACCTGATTCCGGCCGGTACTGGTTTAAAAGAATACAAAAACCTGGTGGTCGGTTCGCGTGAAGAATACGACCGTATGATGGAAGTTAAAGAAACTGAAAACGTAGGCCGCGAGGATTAACGATGGAAGATCATAAGAATAAAAATCAGCTGAACATTGAACTGAGTGAAGAAGTTGCACAAGGTATTTATTCGAACCTGGCGATTATCACGCACTCCAGTTCCGAGTTTGTGATCGATTTTGTTCGCATCATGCCGGGCGTGCCCAAGGCGAATGTGAAGTCGAGGATCATTCTCACTCCGGAACATGCCAAGCGATTGTTATTGGCGCTTGAAGACAATGTCAAGAAGTATGAACACATGAACGGGCCGATAAAAGTGAATACCGGCGGGCACGACCCTGTAATGCCGCCCATGAGCTTTGGAGGTCCGGCTGCTGAAGCTTGATTTCTTCTTGTGGATTAAGATACTACAAAAAGAGGCTGTCCGATTTCATTCAGACAGCCTCTTTTTCGATTACCGGTGACCTTCAAATTTGAACGAGACCTTTACTTTTGTCCGGTAAAACTCAATTTTACCGTCTTTCACATGAATATCCATCGCCGATACTTCTGCAATACGCAGATCGCGCAGCGATTCCGCGGCCTTGCTGATGGCATTTTCAGCCGCTTTTTCCCACGACTCGGTACTGGTTCCGACCAGTTCAATGATTTTGTAAACGCTGTCTGGCATAATTCGCTCCTTTCAGATTGATTATGGTAGCTTTTACTGCTAAACGTGCTTTACAGTTTCGGTAAAATAACTGCTTGATAATATGGGAGGATAAAAAAACAGGACTACTTTCTGAAAAAGCAGCCCCGTCAAAATCAGTTTCAAATAATTTTACGATTCAAGCGTCCAGCCCGAACGGTATTGATAGTGAAGCTGAGCCGAAGCGGCTCCGTCTTCATCGTCGACAAATGTTTCGGTTGCCGGGTCCCATTTAATGGTACGGCCCAGGTCAACGGCGATGTTGCCAAGCGTACAAACGGTGCAGGAACTATGCCCGATTTCGACCGGAACAACCGGGTCAACCCGATTACGGACGGCTTCGATAAAGTTCACCTGATGCGGGATTTTTGTTTCGTACGGAACATTGCTCTCATCTGCTTCGGTTGCCGGGGGCAGGAGGGAGTCGTCTGACGCAACATAGTGTCCTCGCGAAACTTCGATCCATCCTTTGTCGCCAACAAATTTTACACCTTTTGTCATCGATTCGTTAAATGGTTCGGAAGTCAGGATGACGCCGTTGGCATATTTGTACTCGATGTACTCCGAATTTTCACCCAGCGGCGATATTTCAACCGGTCCGCTGCCGTCCATGCCTAAACCCCACTGGGCAATGTCGAACATGTGAGCGCCCCAGTCGGTGGTAAAGCCGCCGCCCATTTCTTTGTACCAGCGCCAGGCTCCCCACATGGTTTCGTGTTCAACCGGATCGAGCGAGATAGGTGGATTAAGTTCGTTATTGAAGTGAATGGTCTCGGGCAGAGGCCCTAACCATTTATCCCAGTTCAGGTCGGCAGGAATTTCTTCTTCGGGCAAATTGTAAGGAATGGGAGGAGCGCCAACATAAGCATATACTTTTTCGATAGCGCCCAGCCGGCCCGATTGAACCATGTCAACGGCATGGCGGAAGTTTGGATCGGAACGTTGCTGACTGCCGATTCCCAAAATCCGGTTGGTTTCGCGAACCACCCGTTTCAGTTGTTGTCCTTCGTAGATGGTGAAGGTCATGGGTTTTTCGAGGTAAACATCTTTGCCTGCTTTGCAGGCTGCGATGGCAATCATGGCATGCGTATGGTCCGGTACGGCAATCACAACGGCATCAATGTCTTCACGGGCCAGCAATTCGGTATAATCTTCGTAGGTGTCAACCTCTACCTGAACATCGTTTTTCTGATAAAATTCGTTGACGCGATTTTCAAAACGCTGACGTTTCCGTCCGTAAACATCACATCCGGCAACAACTCTGACACCGGGAATCTGGATAAATCCGTTCAGCAAAAACATCGCCTGACGCCCCATCCCGATAAAACCTAAACGGATTGGCTCTGTTGCGGGTGTCTGTTTGCAGGAACTCAGTCCCGGAAGAAAGGTCAGTCCGGCGAGGCCAATGGCGGTTGTATTCAAAAATTGTCTTCTTGATAAACCCTGATTTGTTTGTTTTTTCATTCTGGTTGATTTATTAAAATGATGGTAAGTTTAAGTGTGAATCCAAATTGTCACGTAAAAATAAGGATTAACTGTGTTTTGAACAGCTTATTCGGTTTTTTTTCAGCATGAAATTGGTTCTTTTATTTAAAAGATGAACATGCCAGGTCGGATGTGGCGTGCTTAATTAGTAAAAAAAAGCCGGAAAAAAGAATGTTTAATTAGTTTGTAGAACATATTTGTTGAAAAATGAAAGCAAAACATATCGATAACTATCGAAATGTAACCTGAAATGTTAATTTTTCCTGATAATTCGTTTTTTTGCCCGGTTTGGCCTCCGCAATACCCCATTATTTGTTTATCTTGGAGCCTTTCTTTAAAATGGGAAGAAGTTTTTAATAACAAAATATAACTAACCAAGATGAGCGATATAGGTATAGCATTAGAGATGATGGGAGTAGGAATGATTACGGTCTTTATAATTCTTTCCCTGGTCGTGGCAATCGGCAACCTGATTATCCGGTTTGTCAACAAATATCTGCCGGAAGAAATTTCACAAAAAGTTCAACAAGCTGCCGGTAAAGCACCGGGATTAAATCCCAAAAAAGTGGCGGCGATTGTCTCTGCAGTAAAAATAGTGACCGAAGGAAAAGGCCACGTGACCAACATCGAAAAAAGCTGATCAAACGACTGCCCGATAAAATAGAAAAATCATAAACTTTTAGATAGCCTTATGGAAAAGAGAAAGATCAAATTTTCATTGGTTTATCGTGATATGTGGCAATCTTCAGGAAAGTATTTGCCCCGCGTTGACCAATTAGTAAAAGTTGCCCCGCACATCATTGATATGGGATGTTTTGCCCGCGTTGAAACCAATGGTGGCGGTTTTGAACAAATAAATTTGCTTTTCGGAGAAAACCCGAATAATGCCGTCCGTAAATGGACTAAACCTTTTAACGACGCAGGAATTCAGACACACATGCTCGACCGTTCGCTGAATGGCTTGCGTATGAATCCGGTGCCGGCTGATGTGCGCAGGTTGATGTATAAAGTAAAAAAGGCACAGGGAACCGATATCACCCGCCCGTTTTGCGGCTTGAACGATCCGAGGAATATTCTTGATTCGATCCGTTACGCGAAAGAAGCCGGGATGATTGCCCAGGCAGCCCTGAGTTTGACCTATTCGAAGGTGCATACGGTTGAATCGTATGTGGAACTGGCCGACACCCTGATTAAAGGCGGCGCCGACGAAATCTGCCTGAAAGACATGGCAGGCATCGGACGTCCGGCCTGGTTGGGTAAAATTGTTGAAGGTATTAAAAACCTTCATCCCGACATTCCGTTGCAGTATCACTCGCACTCGGGTCCCGGTTTTGCTATGGCTTCCATCCTGGAGGTATGCCGCGCCGGCGTAGAGTATGTTGATGTGGCCATGGAGCCGCTTTCGTGGGGTACCGGGCACATAGACCTGCTGGCCGTTCAAACAATGTTGAAAGATGCCGGTTTTGACGTACCTGAAATAAACATGGACGCATACATGAAAGTGCGCAGCCTGACACAAAATTTCATCGATGATTTCCTCGGGTATTACATTGACCCGAAGAACCGCTATATGAATTCGCTGCTGATTGGACCCGGTCTTCCCGGAGGGATGATGGGTTCGTTGATGGCTGACCTGGAAAGCAACCTGGATAGCTTAAACAAGTGGAAAGTGAAAAATAACCAGCCGACCCTGTCGCAAGACGATTTACTGGTGAAACTGTTCAACGAAGTGGAATACATCTGGCCAATGGTGGGCTATCCACCCCTGGTGACGCCATACAGCCAGTATGTAAAAAACCTGGCCCTGATGAACGTCATGCAGGTTGAAAAAGGCAAAGAACGCTGGAGTATGATTGCCGATAACATTTGGGATATGCTGATGGGCAAGGGCGGTAAACTACCCGGCGAACTGGTGCCCGAACTAAAAGCCCTGGCGAAGGAATTGGGTAAAGAAGAATTTACAGCCAATCCGCAAACCTTGTATCCGGATGCGCTGGACACTTTCCGTAAGGAGATGAAAGACAACAACTGGGATTTCGGACCGGATGATGAAGAACTGTTCGAACTGGCCATGCACCCGCAACAATACCGTTTGTACAAATCGGGAGAGGCCAAGAAAGCTTTTGAAGAAGATTTGGCGAAACGCCGCGAAGAAGGCGGCGGTTTGCTTGAAGGAACGAAAAAAGCCGCCGAAACGGTCCAGACTGCTCCATCCGGAAGTTTTGCCCCTTCAACCATGTTTATTGATGTGGATGGCGAACAGTTTAAGGTTTCTGTTTCGTATGGCCAGGCCGGAGTTGCCGAAACTGTTGCTCCCGCACATGCAGCTGCGACTGTGGAGGTGCCGGTTCCGTCGACAAACGGGACTGTGAAGGAAGTTTTGGCTCCGCTCGAAGGTAAATTTTACCTCACCAAAGAAAGCTCGGAGACGGCCCTGAAAATAGGCGATATCATAAAAGAAGGAGATCTGATTGGTTATGTTGAAGCCATGAAGACCTTTAACGCCATCAAGTCTGATCTTTCGGGCAAAGTGGTTGAAATTGCCTTTGCAAACGGCACCGAAGTAGAAGAAGACGATGTCCTGATCCGGGTTCAATAATCAAAAAAACGAACCTATGTCGATTATTGAAACCTTGTATAAAATGACCGCCATCCAGGCGATTATTGACAGTCCGGGAACCTTGCTGATGCTGGCTATTGGGGCATTGCTGTTATACCTGGGGATCCAAAAAAAATATGAACCGCTTTTGCTGGTGCCAATTGCTTTTGGTTTAGTCCTGGCTAATTTGCCCGGAGGCGGGATGGGTGTTGTTTCTGCCGATCTGATCCAGATTGATGAACATCACTATAAAAATCTCTTTGAGATTGCCCATGATCACGGCATTATGAACTTCATTTACTATTCGCTGATCAAAACCGGTTTCCTGCCTCCTATTATTTTCATGGGGGTAGGGGCGTTAACCGATTTTGGGCCGATGTTGCGTAACCTGCGGCTGGCGTTTTTTGGCGCGGCTGCCCAGGTTGGCATTTTCGCGGTGTTGATTTCGGCTATTTTAATCGGGTTTACACCGAAAGAAGCCGCTTCATTGGGTATTATCGGTGGCGCCGACGGCCCGACGGCTATTTACACGACCATCATTCTGGCGCCTCACTTACTTGGACCAATCGCCATTGCCGCTTATTCGTACATGGCCCTGGTGCCGGTGATTGTGCCGCTTGTTACCCGGCTGACCTGTTCTAAAAAGGAATTGTGCATCAACATGAAGGAGATGGATAAATTGTATCCTCCCAAATTCACGATTAAAAATATGAGGGCCGTGAAAATTGCCTTCCCGATCGTGCTGGGAATCGTTATTTCCATTTTTGTTCCTTCGTCGGTGCCTCTTTTGGGCATGTTGCTGTTTGGCAACCTGATTAAAGAGGTGGGCGTAACCGTTGCCCGTTTGTCGGATGCGGCTACCGGTTCGATTATGAATACGGCAACCATTTTCCTCGGGCTGGCTGTGGGTGCAACCATGACGGCTGAAGTATTTCTGGATGTGAAAACAATCATGATTATTGTTGGCGGTTTCATTGCTTTTGCTATTTCGATTGCCGGAGGTGTTGGCGCGGTAAAAGTGTACAACCTCATCGCGAAAAAGAAAATTAACCCGCTGATCGGAGCAACCGGTTTGAGCGCTGTGCCCATGGCATCGCGTGTGGCGAACGAAATTGCCATAAAATACGATTCAAAGAATCACGTGTTGCAGTATTGCATGGCCAGCAACATTTCGGGAGTTATCGGTTCGGCTGTTGCCGCCGGTGTATTGATCTCCTTCCTGAGATAAACCTGTTTTTGACACGATACTGAAGGAGGCTGCCTGAAAAAAGGCGGCCTCTTTTGCGTTTGGAAGAACAGTTTGTAATGCAGTTGCTTGTTTGATAATGCGTTAGATTGGGTAAGGCCAGTTGCGAAAAAAATGTATATTTGTATATAAATTTTAAATATGGGTAGATCACAAGAATCATTTCAAAAAAAAGAAGTTCGCAACAAGAAAGAGAAAAAGAGAAAAGAGAAAGAACAAAAAAGATTAGCTCGGAAAGACAACGAGAAATCGAACAGTTTGGATGGTATGATTGCCTACGTAGATGAAAACGGCATGATTACATCAACTCCTCCCGATCCTTCGAAGAAGACAGAAATTAAGCCGGAAGATATCCAGATCAGTATTCCGAAGGAAGATCCAAACATGAAAGCAGATCCGGTACACAAGGGAACAGTTACATTTTACAACGCGACGAAAGGTTTTGGTTTTATCCGCGATCATGAAACCAAGGAAAGTTTGTTTGTTCACGCCAATAACCTGGAAGAACAGATAAATGAGGGAAATACCGTGCTTTTTGAAATTGAAAAGGGCCCCAAAGGTTATGTTGCGGTTAAAGTAAAAAAGGTTTAAACGCCTGGCCAAGGGTTCGTTTAAACAAGATTTTTGCTTCCTTTTCATCGACTGAAAAAGGAAGGGTCCGTCCGGACTGAGGATGGCAATCGTGAAGAAAGCCTTGCTGCTGATGTCCTTCCGGACGGGATTTATGATGTTGTCTTGACACAAAAAAGTAAACAAAAAAAGTCAAGGCTGACGGTGATTGTGAAGGAAAACTACGGGTTGAGCATGCCACACGGCCCAACTCGTCGTTCCTCTTCAAACAGGGCCGATTACCAGTCCCTGCCCCGGATTCCCTTCCCTTGTATTCCGGGTTCAAAATCCCCGCAGGCCATAGCCAGGCGACAGACCATCAATGAAACGCTGTCATGCTGAACTTGTTTCAGCATCTGTTGACAGGTTCACCCCCGATGCAAGGTACGTGATGCCAGACCAGTTTATCCGGAAAATCCGTTTCAATTATCCGGGAAACACATTTGTATTATCCGGGAAAAGCGTTTGTATTTTGCGTGAAATACAAACGTATTGTCCGGATATTATGAAAGATCTCCTCGCTGGTTGGTTCGTTCTCAGCCAAGCATTCATGAACCGGCAGTTCGGAAGCCGCCGCACCCGATAAAGGGACGCCATTCGTTAACCACTTATTTTTTTAAATTGATTCCAAATTAGCTGCCTAGTAAAATTTATTACGTCAAGTTTTGTAATTTGGAGGGGCAAAACAGGAAAATTGCCCGTCAGGCTTTACAATACATCCCTAATGGAGTCTTTAAGTTTACTTTTAATGCAAAACTTAATTTATTCATAAATATGGTGCAACTCAGTGGCTCAGAACTTTCCTTATCGTTGATTATCGCTGTTATAGGTTTTATTGGAAACCTAAAACTATTTTTTGACGGTACAGATAGGGAAAAACAAAAAAGATGGAGCTTTTTTATTTATGGTATTGCAATCATCGTATTGATTTGTGGATTATTAACTCCACCAGACCTTCTGTCAAATATATTTTTTTCGATTCCTTTAATAATTGTTTATCGTTTAATTCTAAATCGGATTATTATCAAAGCCAAGGAGAAGCAACTGTGACACTGAATATTTCATCTATTTAAAAAAAACCTGTATTATGAGAAAATTGTTATTTATGGCTGCTTTGAGTCTTTTCTGCATTCGTTGTGAAAAGGATGAATTTGACATAGATAATCCCGATGTACAGAAATTTGTACAACAAATTAAAAATGGGACTTACAATAGCTATGAGAAGGGAGAAAATGGAGAAAATTTGTGGCTTCAGATGCCGAAATTTACGAAAAGTCATATTCAATCCCTGATTGATCTCTCGAAAGACACAGCTCATATTTCTAATTTTCCGTTAAATCCGGTATCATCCCGGACACCTTTCCCTTATGGAAGAGATTACTTGATTTTGGGAGAATGTTTGCTTTGGACCGTGGAAGGTATCAGAAATGATTTCGGATATGGCTCGCTTGACCCCTACTTGATTGATACCGCTTTAAATGAAAACGAAAGGTTTAATGGACTTAAAGGAACTGAAATCCTGATGATTAAGGATGTTTATAGCGATTGGTGGAATCGTTTAAAAGATAAGGACTGGAAGACTAAAAATCCACTGGAAAATACTTCTTATGTGTGGTTTTAAATTTTGACTGAACAATGAATATGAAAAAACTGATTTACTTTTTACTGACAGGACTGCTTTTGGTGAATTGTAGCAACGATGATTCATTTATCAGCAGCGCAGACCGGAATGTTGTCTCGGATGACCGCTCGGTTTCTTTTGAAGAATTATTGATTCTGATTAACCTGAAATCGACGGATAGCACTTATCTGGTGGTCAAATCAATTGATTCCGTAAATATCTTCATTAATAATTATTATTGGGCAAAGATTAATTCGCAGACTCTTGATACGTCAAAAGTTGATAAATTTTTAGTTGGCAATAAATACCAAAGCCGGAATAAGATCAATTACCTGGTCATTGCCAATCAGGATATTGAGCAACCTGCTTATGAGACTGCCGGAGAATTTGCCCGATATTTAAATGCAGCTTATGAGCTTAAACCGGGAGAGTATGCTTGTTTAATTGAGTCATTCCAGCTTACGTTTAGCGATCTAAGCACGAAGAAATATTTTCCTCATGAGTACGCTGTTTTTAAGGTCGAACAGAATTCAAGAAGTGCATTTGCCGGCGAAATCGAAATAAAACTTAATTAAATGAAAACATTGAGATTATTCCTGATTGCCTGTGTGATCATCGTGATGCAGTCGTGTTATGAACCGGGAGATATCCAGGTGAAAAATAGTATTACACAAGTAAAAATTGTCGATGTAAAATGGGGGAACATTTACATCGCAACAGAATTGTTGCCCGGAGAATCCTCCGGAAAACTGACAATTGATAAAGACTGGGAAAAACTGCCGGCCCGTCATAAGATATCGTTTAAAATGACCGCCAATGATAAATCAATTTATCTTGAAACGGAGGAAGAATTTTTACTTGACGAAGATGACGATTTATTGATTGTTTTGACTGACGATACGAAAGTCAAAACCCCGAATGAATAAACATCCCGGAATAAAAAGAAAAAACCGCTTCAGCTTTTGTTCCGAAACGGTTTTGTTGAGCGAGAAACGGGACTCGAACCCGCGACCCCGACCTTGGCAAGGTCGTGCTCTACCAACTGAGCTACTCTCGCGTAATCAATAAAATAAGTACCCGGGGCGGGACTTGAACCCGCACGACCGTTGATTGGTCATTGGATTTTAAGTCCAACGTGTCTACCATTCCACCACCCGGGCATCCTCATCATGGAGCGAGAAACGGGACTCGAACCCGCGACCCCGACCTTGGCAAGGTCGTGCTCTACCAACTGAGCTACTCTCGCATCTTCTTTGATTCGTTTGAACGTACTGCATTCCGTTCCGAAAACAGCGTTGCAAATATATTGCTAATTTTTCTTTCTCCAAAAATAAATCCTAAAAAATCAGAGGAAATCCGGGCGCCAAAACCAATTTCATTTTAAACCAATTAGTTTCTTAATTTCGTTCAATTTGTTTAAGGCTTCAATCGGGGTCAGGTTGTTAATATCCAGGTTCCGGATCTCGTCCCGGATCGACTTTAAAACGGGATCGTCCATCTGGAAAAAGCTCAGTTGAAATCCTTCCCGTTTTTCGGCCATCCCATCCAGCGGTTTGGCCAGCGAATCCCTGCGGTTGTCTCCTTCCAGCTGCACCAGTATTTCGTCGGCCCGTTTCACTACCGACGGCGGCATGCCGGCCATCCGGGCCACATGGATACCGAAGCTGTGATTGCTTCCTCCCCTGACCAGTTTACGGAGGAAGATCACCTTGTTACCAACATCTTTCACGCTGACATTATAGTTTTTTACCCGGCCAAACGATTTTTCCATCTCGTTCAGTTCGTGGTAATGCGTGGCAAACAGGGTTTTGGCCCTGGCGTGCGCGTGTTCGTGGATGTATTCAACAATCGACCAGGCAATTGAGATCCCGTCGTAAGTCGATGTTCCGCGCCCAAGTTCATCCAGCAGGATCAGGCTTCGGTCCGACACGTTGTTCAGGATACTGGCTGCCTCGTTCATTTCGACCATAAAGGTCGATTCGCCAAGGGAGATGTTATCCGATGCCCCGACACGGGTAAAGATCTTATCAACATAGCCGATTTCTGCTGAAGCCGCCGGCACAAACGATCCGATCTGGGCCATCAGCACAATCAGGGCTGTTTGCCGCAAAAGCGCCGACTTACCGGCCATATTCGGACCGGTAATAATGATCACCTGCTGCTCTTCCTGATCGAGTAACACGTCGTTGGCAATATAGCTTTCGCCAACCGGCAGCTGTTGCTCAATCACCGGATGCCTTCCTTCCCGGATATCGATATTTTTTGAATCGGTGATCAACGGACGGGTATAGTTGTTTTTAACCGCCGAACCGGCAAACGACAGCAAGCAGTCCAGTTTGGCAATCACCGCCGCATTTAACTGGACGGCCTGAATATACTCGGAAAGCGCGATGACCAGGTCGTTGAAAATCCGGGCTTCCAGCGAAAGGATTTTTTCTTCGGCTCCCAGTATTTTGTTTTCGTATTCTTTCAATTCTTCCGTGATGTAGCGTTCGGCGCTTACCAGGGTTTGTTTCCTGATCCAGTCTTCCGGTACTTTTTCTTTGTGCGTATTACGCACTTCGATGTAATAGCCAAATACATTGTTGAAAGAAATCTTCAGGGATGGGATGCCGGTACGTTCCGACTCGCGTTCCTGCATTTGGGCCAGGTAGTCCTTACCCGAATAGGCAATTTTCCGTAAATCGTCCAGTTCGTCGGAGATCCCGGGTTTGATGACTCCGCCCCGATTCAACAGAACAGGCGGATCATTGGTAATCTCCCGGTCAATCCGGTCCCTGATCGAGGTACACGGATTTAACTGTTCGGCAAAACGGTTCAATACCTCGTGCTTTGTTCCGGCAGCATAAGTTTTGATTGGCTCGATGGCTGTCAGGGCATTTTTCAGTTGAACCACATCTCTCGGGTTAACCCTTCCCACCGCAACTTTGGAAATAATCCGTTCGAGATCGCCAATTTGCCGGATGTGATCTTCCAACAGTTCTTTTTCATCCGGATGCGACACGAAGTACTCGACCACCGACTGGCGGTCGTTGATGGCTGCAATTTCTTTCAGGGGAAGGGCAATCCATCGTTTCAGCAACCGCGATCCCATTGGCGATATGGTTTTATCGAGCACCTGCACCAGTGTTTTTGCCCCTTCATTGATGGTGCCGAAAAGCTCCAGGTTACGAATGGTAAACCGGTCGAGCCAGACATATTTGTCTTCCTCAATGCGCGACAAGGCGGTAATATGCTGCACCTGGTGATGCTGGGTCAGATCGAGGTAATGCAGGACGGCTCCGGCGGCAATCACCCCGTAGTTGAGCTCGTGCACCCCGTAACCTTTCAGCGATTTGGTCTGGAAGTGACGCAGTAAACGGTCAACAGCGGCATCTTCATGATAAACCCAGTCGTCCATGGTATAGGTGTAAAACTTGCCGCCAAACAGGGCTACAAAGTCGTTTCCCTTTCCTTTCTGATAAAGAACTTCTTTTGGTTTAAACGAATTCAGCAGCTTATCGATGTACTCGAAGCTGCCTTCGGCGATCAGGAATTCGCCGGTTGAGATATCCAGAAAAGCGACTCCGCCCATTTTTCTGTCAAAATGAACTGAAGCCAGGAAATTATTTTCGCGATGTTCAAGGATCTGATCGTTGATAGACAAACCCGGTGTGACCAATTCGGTAATTCCGCGTTTGACAATCGTTTTTGTCATTTTTGGGTCTTCGAGCTGCTCGCAAATAGCCACCCGCTGGCCTGCCCTGACCAATTTGGGCAGGTAGGTATCGAGCGCGTGATACGGAAAGCCGGCCAGCTCGACAAAGCTTGCGGCTCCGTTGGCCCGCCGGGTGAGGGTAATCCCTAATATTTCGGCGGCTTTAATGGCATCTTCCCCGAAAGTTTCGTAAAAATCGCCGACACGAAATAAAAGCACCGCGTCGGGATGTTTGTCTTTGATGGCATAATACTGCTTCATCAAAGGGGTTTCCACGTATTTTTTTGATTGTGACAAATCGTTTCCGGCTTTTAATTTGATTGATCAACAAATATAAAGGATGTGCCAACAAGAAAAAAAGCAATCCGGTTTTGTTCGGCGAAACTTTTCAACAACTTCTTATTTTTCTTTTAACAGCTCCTGTTTCCGGGCTGAAAGAAACCGGGAGCTGTGCAGCCATGCGCGGCAAAGCATCATGAGCGACAGCAGGTAAAATCCGGGATGGAATGTCTGAGGGACAATAAAACTGAAAAGGAGGAACAAGCTCATCCAGACAGCCAGAGCCGGCCAGTACCAAACAATCCGGCGCCGCCATTTCTTGATCGGCCACAAAAACAGAAAAACCAGGTTCAGCGGAACAGCCCACAACAGATTAAAATTTGGATGCATGGCCGGATGTTCGGAATAAAAAACGAACCAGAGCAGACCAAAACCAATCAGTCCGGTTAACAACAGAAGAAAATAGTCAATCAGGTAGTGAGATCTGGCTGTTTTATATTGCCGGTAACTGATAAAAACGACAAGAAGTAATAAGGCGAGTAATGCCGTCAGCGGCGTATACGCCTTCATTCCGGGGTTGGTCTTCGGACCTGCATCGCGAATCAGCTTTTTCTGTTTTACCAGGGGCCGGCTTCCTTCGTCTGTTATAATTTGGGCTTCAGCGAAGTGCTTCAATAAAAAATCAGGTAGAAACATCTCCTGGTAAGCGGTCGCAACACGGTCGGCAGGGCTGCCCAGCACCAATTGAATGCCAAAGTTGGTCCAGGGTAACACCCGCTGGTAAGAGCTTACATGTTCCCTGAATGTTTTGTTCAGCCCGCTCTTTTCAGAAAAGATGACCTCGCCGTCAATCTCGCTTGCAATGACGTCGCGCACCCGTGAGGCGCAATTGTCGAAGAAAAAATTATAACGGTATTCCCTGTTCTCGGGCCTGGCATTATCCATTAAAAAATCGAAAAGCTGTTGCTTTTCTGGTTCGGTCAGGTTTAAAAGTTGTTCTTCGATACTGCGTCCCCGACGTTTGTAGCCTTCATAAAAATCGTGATAATATTCAATAGCCAGCATGTAATCCGTTTGGCCTTTTGCAAACCGGTAAACAAAATTCGGGGCGCTGAAACTGAAAACACCGTAATTAAAGATCACATCCAGTTGTTGTTGCGGATCTTTCACCCGAATGGCCGTATGCCCGTATATGGCATGAATCAACTCGCTTGGTCCGCAGGTCATCACACTGATTTCGGCCTCCCGGCTCAAGGTTAGCGAATACGCTTTGGTGCCCGGGAACAGGATAAAAATGCCAATGAAGAAGAAGACAATCTGTCTCATGTCTTTTTTTGTTCAAAAAAAGTAAAAAGCCGGCACATACCGATGCGTTTACAGATAATTTTCCTCGAATGTTTCCGTCACCCGTGCCATTAATGTATTAAATGCCATCCGAAATATCGTATTTGCAGGGGAGGGTGAATGTGAGGAAAATCGCGAAAGATGTCCGATTGCTTATTTAGACTGAATAAACTTAGCAGATGTGAGTAATTTTAGATATTTTTGTCTGAATTTATAGCTGATAAATAGTTTAAATATGGGATGCAACGGATGTACCATCAATATAGAGCACGACCGGCCTGAGATGTTAAGTTCTTACGACTGGTTGAACGATTTACCCGATACCAGTCATCTGAGTAACATTGTTGAAGTCAGGTTTAAGGGTACGCGCAAAGAGTTTTTCAGAAACGAAGATCACCTGTCATTAAAAGTTGGCGATCTGGTTGTTGTGGCTTGTTCGCCCGGCCATGATGTGGGGTATGTAACGCTTACCGGGACCCTGGCCCGAAAACAGTTTGAGCGGAAAATTAAAAAGCAGGAACGTTACAGCTGGCATAAAATTTACAGGAAAGCCAGCGATACCGATGCCGCCAAGTGGGAAGCCGCGAAAAAACGGGAATACGCGGTGATGGTCCGTTCGCGGCAAATCGCAGCCGAACTGAAGCTAAATATGAAAATTGGCGATGTGGAGTTTCGCGGCGATAACGCGAAGGCGATTTTCTATTACATTGCAGACGACCGGGTTGACTTTCGTGAATTGATCAAACGTTATGCCCGTGAATTTCAGGTTAAGATCGAGATGAAACAGATTGGCGCCCGGCAGGAGGCCGGGCGGGTTGGCGGCATCGGCTCGTGCGGACGTGAACTTTGCTGCTCAACCTGGCGTACCGACTTCTCGAGCGTAACCTCCGATGCCGCCGTGAAGCAGGGACTTTCGCCCAATGCTGAGAAAATGGCGGGCAGGTGCGGAAAACTAAAATGTTGTCTAATGTACGAACTGGACACCTACATGGAGGCGCAGGAGGATTTTCCGTACGAGTTGCTGAACCTCGAGACAGAGAAGGGTCTGGCCAAACACTTCAAAACCGAAATCCTGAACAAAAAAATCTGGTACACCCTGGAGAATGCTTATGGCGGTAAGCCGTTTGTACTCGACCTGAAAGATGTAAAGGCCATCATTCAACTCAATAAACGGGGAGAGAAGCCTGCACTGTCGAAATACATCGAAAAGGAAACTGCCCCAAAAAATGAAATGAGCGTTGGTACAGCCAATATCGAACCGAAGGAAGATCCAAAGAAGGTAAAAGCCCGGAGAAAGGTAAAACTGAAACGTACCATACGAAGATAAAAACAGAAAGGATAACGCCCCGGTCGGTTTGACCGGGGTTTATTTTTTCGGTCATCGGGGTGAAAATAGCGCCCGTTGTGGACCATTAATCCGAAAAACTGCTGCATACTATGGGCGGATTTTTCTATCTTTGCGCCTCAGTTTTAAAATGCTTTTAACCAATTGTTATTATGGAATACAAATTCCGGGAAATTGAGCCAAAATGGCAGGCTTACTGGGAGAAAAACAACACTTTCAGAACCGAAAATGACTTTTCGAAACCCAAATATTATATCCTCGACATGTTTCCCTATCCTTCGGGAGCGGGCTTGCACGTGGGGCACCCCGAAGGATACACGGCAACCGACATCATCAGCCGTTACAAGCGGATGAAAGGGTTTAACGTGCTTCACCCGATGGGTTGGGACGCTTTTGGTTTGCCTGCCGAACAGTATGCCATTCAAACCGGAACACACCCGGCGATTACCACGCAGAAGAACTGTGACAATTTTCGCCGTCAAATTAAAACGCTGGGTCTAAGCTATGACTGGGATCGCGAAATCAACACCACCGATCCGAAATATTTCAAATGGACGCAATGGATCTTCACAAAATTATACCAGACCTGGTTTGATTATGAACAAGGAAAAGGGCGGCCCATCAGCGAATTACCGGTTCCTGCCGATATCGCGGCCAAGGGCGATCAGGCAGTAAAAGAATACATCGGTAAAAAACGCCTGGCCTATTACGATAATGCCCAGGTTTGGTGGTGCGCCAGTTGTAAAACGGTTTGCGCGAACGAGGAGGTGCTGACTGACGGTTCGCACGAAAAATGCGGTCATCAGGTCATCCGCAAAAACCTGAAACAATGGTTGTTGCGCATCCCGCATTATGCACAACGTTTGCTGGAAGGCCTCGATGAACTGGACTGGCCCGAAGGCGTGAAAGACATGCAGAAAAACTGGATCGGAAAATCAACCGGCGCTGAAGTGGATTTTGAACTGGCAGGATTGGGGAAAACATTACGCGTATACACCACGCGCCCCGATACCTTATTTGGGGCAACCTATATGGTGGTTTCTCCCGAACATCCGATGCTGGAAGAGGTTGTGACTTCAGATCGGACTGATGAAGTTAAAAAATATATCCAGGCCGCCTCGCTTAAATCGGATTTGGACCGTACCGAGCTGAATAAAGAAAAAACCGGCGTATTTACCGGTCGCTATGCCATCAACCCGGTTAACGGCGAACAAATCCCGATCTGGGTTGCCGATTATGTATTGATGGGCTACGGTACCGGCGCCATCATGGCTGTTCCGGCACACGACACACGCGACTTCGAGTTTGCCGAAAAGTTCAACATTCCCGTTGTTTGCATTCTCGACCCGAAAGATGCCGATGAAGAAATCCGCGCAAAGGTGCTGGCCGGCAAAGCTTGCTGGACCGAAGATGGCGCCTATATCAACTCGGCAAGCGACAAAACCGGGATGGATATCAACGGTTTGAATAAAAAAGAAGGCATTGCAAAAGTTGTTAACTGGCTCGAAGAAAAGGGAATTGGTAAAGCCACCACCAATTTTAAACTGCGCGACTGGCTGTTTAGCCGGCAGCGCTACTGGGGCGAACCTTTCCCGGTGATTCACTGGGAAGACGGCGAGATTTCACTGGTTGAAGATGAATTGCCGGTGACCTTGCCCGATCTGGAGAAGTTCGAACCGGGTGAAGGCGGCGAATCCCCCCTGGCCAATGCCGGCGACTGGCTGACCGTGACCGATAAAAACGGGCGTAAAGGCCGCCGCGAAACCAATACCATGCCTCAGTGGGCTGGTTCGTGCTGGTATTATCTGCGTTACATCGACCCCCAAAATGACGGGCAGATTTTCGACCCGAAACTGGAAAACTACTGGATGCCGGTTGACCTGTATATCGGCGGCGCTGAACATGCCGTACTGCACTTGCTGTATTCGCGCTTCTGGCATAAAGTATTATTCGACCTGGGAATTGTATCGACCGACGAACCATTTAAAAAGCTGTTTAACCAGGGAATGATCCTGGCATTCGCTTACGAAACCCAAACCGGAGCGAAAGTGACATCGGATCTGGTAGAAGAAAAAGACGGTAAATACGTTCATATCCAAACCGGTGAAGAATTGCGCCAGATTGTGGCAAAAATGTCAAAATCGTTGAAGAACGTGATTAACCCCGATGATGTGGTAGAAAAATACGGAGCCGATTCGCTTCGTCTGTACGAAATGTTTATGGGTCCGCTGGATGATACCAAGCCCTGGGCCGAAAACGGGGTGAAAGGCGTATTTGGTTTTCTCGGACGCGCCTGCCGTTTCTTCGGAAACATGGAAAACATCATCAGCAACCGTGAAGAAGATGCGGAAGTACTGAAACTTTTACAGCAAACCATCATTAAAGTGGGTAACGATATCGAAAACCTGAAATTTAATACAGGTATTTCTGCCCTGATGGTTTTCAATAACCTGGCAATCAAAAAAGGGCAGGTAACAAAAGAAACAGCCGAAACTTTTGCCAAAATCCTGTCTCCTTATGCCCCTCACCTGGCCGAAGAACTGTGGCAATTGTACGGACACAGCCAATCGTTGGCTTACGAGCCCTGGCCTGTTGCCGACCAAAGTCTGCTGGTGGAAGATTCGTTTGAATATCCGGTGTCATTCAACGGAAAAGTACGCTTTAAACTGAATGTGGCGGTTGATGCGGCTCATTCTGAAATTGAAAAGGCGGTACTCGGCCATGAACAGGCGCAAAAATGGCTGGCAGGCGGAGCGCCGAAAAAAGTCATCATCGTCCCGAAAAAGATTATTAACGTGGTGATGTAGTCGTGGTAATTTATTCGCGCAGCAGTTCAAAATTGAAAATATCCTGTTCCTTCCCGTTGATAATTAATGATACTTTGTGTGGTCCGGGATAAAATTTTCGTGTGGTAATGATTTTGAATTTTTGTTTTCGCTGCATGGTTACCGATTCGTTGGCCTGATAAACGCGCTCACTGATTTTGAAAACTTTTCTCGAGTGTTTGCCGTTTTGAAGAAGATAATAGATGGCATATTCCAGTCGTATGGTTTTGTCTGTTGGGCCTTTATGATGCAGCGTGAATGAGAAGAGCAAATCGTGTCCGGTTTTTACTTCTGGGGTATGAATCTTAACCTTTGACAGTTCAATCGCAGTATGATCATTTAGTCCGTAATAGTTCAACATCTCAGGATTGCCCTGTTTGAGAAGTGTCCTGCAGCCATGCCTGATTACACCGTCGGTCTCTTTGCTGACGCCTTTCCATTTTTGTGCAATCGCGATCACGATGTCCGGATGATCTTTTGAAATATCGTTCAGGCTATTGGCAACACTTCGTCTCACATATTCCGACGGGTCGTTTTTTAATTTTTCCAACAGGGGTAGTATGGGGGCCGGATCTTTTTTAAGCTCGGGTAAGGCGATTGCCCAAGGCAAACGGGGTCTTGTGCCTTCGCTGGCCAACCGTCTGACATGGTGGTTTTTGTGGGATGACCACCGGTGCATTTGCTGCAACATGTTGTCACCATATTTAATGATGAATGGCCGCACCGCGTATTCGCAGCTCGCGAATGGGGTTACAAACTCAATCAGGTTTATCGAATTTTTAAAATCATGCATTCCAAAAACTTCGATGTAGTCGGCCAGGAACATATATTCCAGGTTGGGTTCCCTGACATGATGTTGCCGGAGTTTTTCGATTATCTTTTCGATGGTCTTTGCCGCTTGCTGAAATTCTTCCGGTAAAAATTGATGCAACACGAGCGAGGTATGTCTCATGCGTTGCTTAAGTTCCTTGCCGGGCCAGTTTTCATCAAAAATCAGCTGCCTGAACTTTTCAGGGATAAAATCAGGAATAAGCTCTCCGAGTACTTGGGAAAAACCTTCATAAAACTCAGTAGAATAAATGTCTTTCAGTAAATTACCCATTTTAAATATTCTTCGTTTGTGATACGGTTCGCTATGTTCATGTTTTGGTAAAAATAGGATGGGATATTGACAACAGTATGTCAGTAGCGCTGATTTTTTTTCAAAAAAATGAATCAGTTTTGAAATTAAAATCAGAAAGAAAAATCATTCGCCCCTGTCCGGCACCCGAGTCCGTCAGCTTGGTTTAGTCAGTTTTTATCCGGTGAATTTGAAATTTTTGTTAATCCGGCAACAGATGACTTTTTCCCATATTTTCTTATCTTCAAAAGGTATTCTTTTGCAGCCGTTTTGCCGGTTATAACCGGTGAAAGCACACACAATAACAGATTAAAAAAGAAGCGATGACAGAAGAGCGCAAGGCAAAACTAAAAACAACTTTTGCCGATTATTTCGTTATTTCCCTGGGCATGGGGCTTTATGTCCTGTCGTGGACTATCTTCCTGATTCCGGCAGAAATTACCGGGGGTGGGATTAGCGGTTTGTCTGCCGTGATCTTTTACAGCAGTAAAATTCCGGTGGCGCTTTCTTATTTTATTATCAATGTGTTTCTCGTGGTCATCGCCATAAAAGTGTTGGGGGCCAATTTTGGTATCAAAACCATCTGGAGCATGTTGGTCGCTACCTTGCTTTTCTGGCTCACTCCGGGTTTGATCAAAGAACCGCTCATTGACGACACTTTCCTCTCGGCAGTTCTTGGCGCCATGATGGGCGGTATCGGTATTGGTATTGTATTTACCCGGGGCGGGAGCACCGGCGGCACCGACATCATTGCCATGATTGTGAATAAATACCGGAATGTAAGCCCGGGGCGGGTGATCATGTATTGCGATGTGATTATTATTGCATCCAGTTATTTTGTTTTTCAGTCACCCGCCAAGCTGGTTTACGGTTATGTAACCATGTGGGTTGTTTCGTATACAATCGATGCTTTTTTGAATGGAGCGAACGCATCTGCGCAAATTTTTATATTTTCGAAGAATTATCAGGAAATTGCGGATTACATTAATAAATATGTTGGCCGTGGGGCCACTGTAGTGGATGGTACCGGATGGTACACCCGCGAGCCGGTTAAAATAGTAATGACTGTTGTCCGCAAACGTGAGTCGAGTTTAATATTCAGAAAATTAAAAGAAATTGACCCGGATGCCTTTATTTCCATGGGAAGTGTCATGGGCGTTTACGGCCAAGGGTTCGAAAACATTAAAATTTAGCATGAAGAAGTTTTGGGTTGAAGGCGTATTTGTTTTTGTCAGTGTTGTTGTTATCGGTTTTGTATTCGCTGTTTTAAATGAACCGGAATCTCCGAACCTTGAACCCGAAGCCCTTTGTATTCCCGAACCGGTATTGAAATTCGGATTCCCGGTTGATTCGTTTATTATTGAACAGGCAACCGTTAAACGCAACCAGAACCTCTCCGATATTCTGGTGAAAGAAGGGATTTCTTACCAGGTGATTGATCAGATCGCGCGTAGCTCCAGGCAGGTATTTGATGTCAGGAAAATGAAACAGGACAATCCGTATTATTTTTTTTATACCCCCGACAGTCTGAAAAAACCGGTCTGTTTTATTTACGAAATTGACGCGATCAATTACGTTGTTTACCAGTTAAAAGACAGTTTACATATCTATCGGGGAGAAAAACCCGTTATAAAAGAAATCCGAACAGCCTCGGGCACCATCCGCTCTTCGCTATGGAATACGATGAAAGACAACCAGCTCAATCCGGTGCTGGCCATTGAACTGTCCGAGATTTACGCCTGGACCATCGACTTTTTTGGCATTCAGCGGGGCGATCAGTTTCGTGTGATTTATGAAGAAAGTTTTGTTGACAGTATTTCCGTTGGTATTAACAACATCTATGCCTGTCAGTTCCTGCATATGGATAAAGATTTTTTTGCATTTCGGTTCGAACAGGACAGCATCATGAGTTATTTTGATGAGGAAGGGAAGAGCCTGAAAAAAGCATTCCTGAAAGCTCCCCTGAAGTTTCCGCGCATCAGTTCCCATTTTTCGAACAGCCGGATGCACCCCATTCTGAAAATTGCCCGGGCGCACCATGGAATTGATTATGCCGCCCCGATCGGCACACCGGTCCAATCAATCGGCGATGGCGTGGTTACCCGTAAGGGATTCCAGGCAGGCGGGGGCGGAAATTATCTGTACATCAAGCACAATTCGGTATACACCACCTGTTATATGCACCTGAACAATTATGCAGCGGGAATTGCCCCGGGTGTCAGGGTGCGTCAGGGACAAGTCGTCGGTTATGTTGGCAAAACCGGACTGGCATCGGGCCCTCACCTCGATTTTCGCGTCTTCAGAAACGGTTCCCCCATGAACCCGCTCAAAGTCGAAGCTCCCCCTGTTGAACCGGTGCATGAAAAAAACATGCCGGAGTTCAGCCTTCTTAAAGATTCACTGAGCCTGGAACTGCAAAAAATCAGGTTTAACGATCCCGGCTAAGTCCCCGGATAATTTACAGAAAGACCGCCGGTCAAAATTCCAGATCGGCAATCTCTTCTTTTAATAAAAGTTCTTCAATGATGCGGGGGTAGTGTTCATACTCCAGCCGGTGAACCCTTTCGGCGAGCGTATCGGGGGTGTCGCCCGGCTCAACAGCACATTTGGCCTGAAAAATAATATCGCCGGCATCGTATTGTTCGTTCACGTAGTGGATGGTAATCCCGCTTTCTTTATCCTTACTTTTTATGACGGCCTCGTGGACATAATTCCCATACATGCCTTTTCCGCCGTACTTCGGCAACAATGCCGGGTGTATATTAATTACGATGAATTCTTCGGTCAGGTTGTGAGGTACCAGCCAGAGGAACCCGGCCAGAACAATCATGTCAACTTTTCGTTCACTCAGGGCTTCCAGCACCTCAATGCTCCGGTAGAGCTCGTCTTTGCCAAAGGTAAACGTTTCGATACCCAGTCGCTCAGCGCGAATCAAGGCATAAGCATGCTCGTTGTTTGACCACAGCGAATCAACAATAACATTCCGGCTGTTACGGAAATATTCGATAATATTCTGCGCGTTAGTGCCTGATCCTGAGGCAAAAATAGCGATCCTCTTCATAGAATATGTGTTAATTACAGCTTATTGAATATTAGACTAATTTGTTCAAATATAGTCTGCTTTAAAAGAATCTGTATCCTTTAAACAGCTATTTATTTCAAAATTTCTTTGATATATTTTGGGTAAATTTATTACTTTGCACCGGATTTTTTAAAAATAAAATTGAATATTAACTTAAAATTAGAACTATGTCTGACATTGCATCAAAAGTAAAGGCAATTATTGTCGACAAATTAGGTGTTGACGAAAGCGAAGTAACCAATGAAGCATCTTTTACAAATGACCTTGGCGCAGATTCACTTGACACGGTAGAGTTGATCATGGAATTTGAAAAAGAATTCGATTTGGCTATTCCGGACGATCAGGCTGAGAAAATTTCTACTGTAGGTGAGGCGATCTCTCACATCGAAGCAAACATCAAAAAGTAATAAATTAGAATTTATGGAATTAAAACGGGTAGTTATTACCGGACTTGGAACCGTAAACCCGCTTGGTAATTCTATTGAGGAATATTGGGAAGGGCTAAAAAACGGGGTGAGTGGATCTGCAAGGATCACCAAAATGAATATTGAGCTCCACAAAACCCAATTTGCATGTGAAGTAAAAGACTTTGATCCTGCATTATATGTAGAGAAAAAAGAAGTTCGGAAACACGATCCGTATACTCTGTATGCATTTGCCGCTGCCCAGCAGGCCATCGACGATTCAGGTCTCAACCTGGACGCGGTTGACAGAGACAGGGCCGGCGTTATTTGGGGAGCCGGAATCGGCGGTCTTCAGACTTTTTATGAAGAAGTGAAAGCCTACGATTTGGCCCGTCCCAAATTCAACCCTTTCTTTATTCCCAAGATGATTGCCAACATTGCCGGTGGATTAGTATCCATCCGCTTTGGATTCAGGGGACCAAACTTCACAACGGTATCTGCTTGTGCCTCGGCTTCACACGCCATGATCGAAGCGTTTAATTACATTCGCATGGGGAAAGCCAACCTGTTTATCACGGGAGGTTCCGAGGCTGCAATCAACGAAGCCGGCTTGTGTGGTTTCAATTCCATGCGTGCACTTTCAACACGGAATGATGACCCGGCAACAGCTTCCCGTCCTTTTGACAAAGACCGCGACGGTTTCGTCATGGGCGAAGGTTCAGGCGCTCTCATTTTTGAAGAGTATGAACATGCCGTTGCCCGTGGTGCAAAAATCTATGCTGAAGTTGTTGGTGGAGGAATGTCTGCTGACGCCTACCACATGACTGCCCCGGATCCGGACGGACTTGGTGCCTCTTTGGTCATGAAATGGGCCATTGAAGATGCCGGCATAAAACCAGAAGACATTGATTACATCAATGTTCATGGAACCTCTACTCCCCTGGGAGATATTGCTGAGCCGAAAGCAATTCTGAAAAACTTCGGCAAACATGCTTATAAACTTAGCATTAGCTCCACAAAGTCGATGACAGGCCACTTGCTGGGCGCCGCCGGTGCGGTTGAAGGAATTGCCTCTGTGATGGCTTTGCAACACGGGATTATCCCTCCGACAATCAACCATTTTACGGATGATCCGGAGATCGACGGTAATCTTGATTTTACCTTCAATGTTGCCAAGAAACGCGAGATCACTTACGCGCTTAGTAACACGTTCGGGTTTGGAGGTCACAATGCCACGGTAATTTTTAAGAAATATTAATATCGTGATAAGAACACTCGTTCAAAAAATAAAACTCTTTTCTTCTTCAGGGAAAGAGTTTTATTTATTTCTGAAGTCCCTGATTGGCCGTTATCCGGGCAACCTGAAACTTTATGAAACCGCCCTGATTCACAAATCGGCATCCAAGCTGGATTCGCAGCGGAACTGGGTAAATAATGAACGGCTCGAATACCTTGGAGATGCCATACTGGGCGCCGTCATCGCCGAGTTTCTGTATAACCGGTTTCCAAACCAGGATGAAGGCTTTCTCACACAAATGCGGTCGAAGCTGGTAAACCGCAGTTTTTTAACCGACCTGACTTATCAAACCGGCCTGAACAACTACATTAAGTCAAACACCAACAACACCATCGAAAACAGCCACATATACGGCGATGCACTGGAAGCGCTGATCGGCGCCCTTTACCTTGATAAAGGTTATCTGATTACCAAAGAATTCATTGTTAAAAAGCTTTTGCTGGAATATGTCGATCTGAAAGAAGTACAATCGACAAACACCAACTATAAAAGCCAGTTGATTGAATGGAGCCAGAAAAATAAAAAAGAAATCAATTTCGAAACTACCGAACGGCTAAACGGCGATGCCCGCGTACCCGCGTTCATTTCGGTAGTCACCGTCGAAGAGGAAGTGATTGGACGAGGCGAGGGAAGCTCCAAAAAAGAATCGCAGCAAAACGCATCCCGGAAAGCGATTGAACAACTGAAAAAGACACACCCGGTTTCGTTCTAAAAGAAAAGCGGGGCCAATTGACCCCGCTAAAAAACCAAAACCTAAATTCACCTTGTAAAAAACTCAGTTAAACCCCAAATTAGAAAAGACATTTCATTTGTCTGTTTCTTTAACAAAGATAAATATTAATAACCAATAGCCGGTGCTAATAAATGTTAAAGCCTGTTAACTATATTCAGCGCGTATTGGCAAGAATATACTGAAAATCAGCCTGTGTTAAATATTGTTAAGCTCTGAATTACCGTATTTTTTAAAGGTTATCTTTGTGTTATGAGCAGGAAAGTTATTATTAGTTTGATCGTTTTGATGGCTTCGGTGATGACCAGCCTCATTCTGATCCAGACAAACTCAATAAAAAAAGCTTTTGATATCCGTGAGGAGCAGTTTGACCAAACGGTGAGCCGTGCTTTGCGGCGGGTGATTGACCGGCTGGAGAGGGAGGAAACATCGCGTGTAGTAACCGGAACATTCAATGCTTCGGGCAGCACCAGGCAACTTTTCCCGAATATCGGGAGAAGCGGTAACATGATGCCGCAACGGCAACAACAAAGCGATATTAACATCTCGTTCCGGTTTTTCCAGCAGTCAGGTTCGGTTACCTATAACGATGAATTTTCGGTCCGTTATTCCGATACCCTTGTTTACCTGCAGAATGAGCGGGGACGGCCGGGCGAATTTCCTTCGGCCTTCGATATGTTTCACGACTACGACAGCTACATCAGCCAACAATACGAACAACGGATCGATGAGCGGGCCGAAATGTTCCGGATCATTCAGAATCAGGCCATCTTCTCTCAGCTTCCTTTGAAAGAACGGATCAACCAGCAACAACTGGAACACACGCTAAAAACCGAACTGAGGAACAACGGCATCGACCTCGACTTTAAGTATGCCGTAAAAACATATCCTTTCGGCGAAGAACAATTTGTTTTTGGAAATACCGGCTATCAACCAAACAAACGAAAAGAATACCGCGATGTTTTATTTCCAAGAGACGTGGTGGAAGGGCCAAAGCCCAATTACCTCCGTCTCTATTTTCCGCAAAGGGATACCTACCTGCTGAAAGAAACCGGCATTATGGTGATCCCCACGGCCATCCTGACGATCATGCTGATTGCTATTTTCGTGTATACCATCATGATTATCCTGAAGCAGAAGAAGTTGTCAATCATCAAGAACGACTTCATCAACAACATGACCCATGAGCTGAAAACGCCGATATCTACAATATCCTTAGCCAGTCAGATGCTGCACGATAACAGCATTTCGAATACCCAGAAAACCGTAGAACACATCTCCAACGTGATTTTGCAGGAAAGTAAACGTCTGAGTTTTCAGGTCGAAAAGGTGCTTCAAATGGCTGTTTTTAATGAAGGACGGCTGAAGCTGAAATTTAAAGAATTTCATTTTAATCAGCTGATCAACAATGTGATCCTCAATTTTGAGCTGCGGGTTAAAAATAAAGGCGGAAAACTTGAATCGGAACTTCTCGCTGAAAAAGATTTGGTCAAAGGCGATGAAGTGCACATCACCAACGTGATCTTTAACCTACTTGACAATGCCGTAAAATACAGTAAAGAAGAGCCTGAGATCCGGATTGCCACTGAAAACAAAGGCGAGTATTTGGTCGTATCGGTTAAAGACAACGGGATCGGCATTGCCAAAGAACATCAGGACCAGATTTTTGAGCGGTTTTTCCGCGTTCCTACCGGTAATGTGCACGATGTAAAAGGATTTGGTCTGGGCTTAAGCTATGTGAAGAAAATTATTGATTCCCACCAGGGAAAAATCAAAGTCGAAAGTGTCGTGAATAAGGGAACGAAATTTGTAATTTATTTCCCGCTTAATACAAAAGAAAATGGAAACAAAAGCAAAACTTTTATTGGCCGAAGACGATGAGAACTTAGGTCTGTTGTTAAAAGAATATTTAATTGCAAAAGGATATAATACCGATCTGTTCGGAGATGGCGAAGCTGCTTACGCCGGGTTTAAAAAGAATGAATATCACCTGTGTATCCTGGATATTATGATGCCAAAAAAGGACGGCATCACCCTGGCGCGCGACATCCGGCTGATCAACCAGGATATTCCGATCATCTTTCTGACCGCTAAAAACATGAAAGAAGATGTTTTGGAAGGTTTCCGCATCGGGGCGGATGACTACATGACGAAACCGTTCAGCATGGAAGAACTTATTTTTCGGATCGAAGCCATCCTGCGCCGCACCACCGCCGACGGGAAAACGGCAGAGCAAGCCGTTTACAGGCTTGGCCGGTATACCTTTGATCCCCGGAAACAGGTTTTGCTCGATGAGGGTGAAGAAACCATCAAACTTACTACCAAAGAATCTGAATTACTGCGTTTGCTGTGTAACAACGCCAACAAGGTGCTGGAACGGAATTTTGCCCTTAAAACCATATGGATTGACGACAACTACTTTAACGCCAGGAGTATGGATGTTTACATCACCAAATTGCGTAAACATTTAAAAGATGAACCTTCGGTCGAAATCATCAACGTGCACGGCAAGGGCTATAAACTGATCATGGAATAAATAACCGCCTGATTTTTTAAATACCGGGCTTGTTTGTGAATGTGAAAATCACTGACAAGCCTTTTTTATTTTGCAGAAACGACACAGCGGAAACCGGTATGGTTCATGCTGGTATCCCAGGTGTTTTTCATACGTGCGCCAACCCGGAATCCTGAACAATATTGATCGTTACATAAAAATGATCCGCCGCGGATGACTTTTTTTTCGGCATAGGGTTCATCCGGGTCAAATGATTTTTCAGGCCCCTGCGGGTCTTCAATGATCCGGCGCTCCAGACTGGTCTGATAATAGTCGGCCCGGTACCAGTCGGAGCACCATTCCCATACATTACCTGCCATATCATACAGTCCGTAACCATTGGGGCGGTATTGCTTTACCGGAGCAGTCAGCACGTATCCGTCTTTTCCGGTGTTCTGGTGCGGAAAGTTTCCGTCCCAGGAATTTGCTTTTGCTTCGCCCCGCGTAATCAGCTCATTTCCCCAAGGATACACCGGATCCTTAAGCCCTCCCCGTGAGGCATATTCCCATTCTGCTTCGGTGGGTAAGCGTTTACCTGCCCACCGGGCGTAAGCCAGAGCATCTTCCCACGAAACATGGACCACCGGGTGGTCGTCCATTCCATCGATGGAAGTTCCGGGTCCCCCCGGGTTTCGCCAGTTGGCGCCGGCTACCCATTCCCACCAGCGGGAGTAGTCGTTCAGCGGGACAGGTTGTGTTGTTTGTTTGAAAACCAGGGATGCCGCGACCAGGACAGCGTCGTCAGGCCTTGGTGTTCCCGGAGGCAACTGCTTCTTCAATTCTTCCCAGTCGGGTTTGCGTTCGGCTGTTGTCACGTATGCGGTGGCTTCAGTAAATTCGCGAAATTGTCTGTTCGTTACTTCATGTTCATCCATGTAAAATGCCGAAACTGAAGCCGGGTGTTTGGGAAACTCATCCGGCCGGCCCCAGACCGAATCGCCGCCCATCATGAATGTTCCGCCGGGAATGTATACCATTCCTTCGAGCGAGGCCGGTTTGTCGCCGGTTACCTCTTCCGGATGGGTGTTGACCTGAAGCCGGGACGGTAAATTTGCACAACACGAAGTCAATGAGTCGGCCGTAGCCTGCGTATCTGCTTCTTTCTTATTATTTTTGGATTGACACCCGACGAACAGGATCAGGGAAAGCATGAAGAGGAAAACTTTCATTTTTACACTTTTTTTATGAGAACAAGAATACAGCGAAAGTGTTTATCGTTCCTGTTAATTGGAAGAAGTTTTAATATCCGGTTGAATCTGTTAAATTCGTGTAATCAAAATAAATCTCATGAAATCACCCAAACTTGCTGAAAGTTGCTGGAAAACGATCAAAGACCAACGAGTTGAATTGGTTGTCCTGCCGTGGGGGGCTACCGAGGCGCATAATTACCACCTGCCGTATGCAACCGATAATTACCAGATTGAAGCCATCTCGGCCGAAGCGGCACAAGAAGCCAATAAGCAAGGTGCACAGGTCATCGTGTTGCCCGCCGTTCCGTTTGGCGTAAATACGGGCCAATCCGATATTAAACTGACGATCAACCTGAACCCGTCGACCCAGGCGCGCATTTTGCACGATGTGGCCGATTCATTAAACCGCCAGGGGTTTCGTAAACTGCTCATCATAAACGGGCATGGTGGCAACGACTTCAATCAGATGGTTAGGGAACTTAACCTGGAATTTCCGGACTTGTTCATCTGTGTCAGCCACTGGTTTAAGATGCCGGGACGCGAGAACTTCTTCACGCAGCCAGGCGACCACGCCGATGAAACCGAAACCAGCCTGATGTTACACCTGAAACCGGAACTGGTTTTACCGTTGGACGAAGCGGGAGAGGGGCATAGTAAAAAATTCAGGGTTAAAGCGCTGAACCAGAATTGGGCCTGGGCCGAACGCCAATGGACACAGGTGACCACTGACACCGGAATCGGAAACCCCAAATTGGCTACGAGAGAAAAAGGGCGTCGCTTTTTCGAGTACCTGGTCAAACAATACAGCGAATTTATGCTGGAACTGTCAAATCTCAATCTAAAAGAGATTTACGAATAAAGGCAAGCGCTAATTTTCCTGGCCGAATAAGTCGAAAGCCTGGGCAATTTGCTCCTGTTTTCCTAAAATATAAACGGTGTCCGATTCCTGGAGCGACACGTCCGGGTCCGGATGTTCCATCAGATCGTCTTTTCGCAGGATGGCCAGTAAGGTGATGTCGTAAACCTTTCGGAACTGGATTTCACGAATGCTCTTTCCAATCAGGCCTGAGCCTTCGCGAACTTTCAGGGCAACAATATTCAGGTTGGGAAGTTCTTTAAAGATTTGGTTGGAGTCATCCGACTCATCACGGAAGATCCCGTAATGATGATCACGGATTTTGGCTACCACCCGGTTAATTTCCCGTTGTGGGATCAGCCTTTTGTTCAATACCCGATCGAAGAGGTTGATGGCTGTTTCAAATTCCTCAGGAATGACCTGATTGGCCCCGTTTCGGTAAAGTTCTTCAACATCAGACACATATTTGGTGCGGACAATGATGAAAATTTGCGGATTGAGATGCCGGATCCGTTCAATGATTGTCGTGGCAACAATCAAATTTCCGACCGACAAAACAACAATATCAGCCGTTTGGATGTGTGCTTTTTCCAGGATGGGTTCATTGGTGGCATCACCGTAGATCACGGTTTCGCCCCGACCCTGCATTTTTTTAACAGTACCCGGATCAAAAACGATGGATATATACGGAATATCCAGGTGTTTGGCCATGACCGACAGGTTGACCGAACGAGAGTCCTTCCCGATAAAAACAACATGATCGTGTAAATCAGGTATTTCTATCTGAGGTAAAGGAAACAGTCCTTCGATCACATAAGCCGGCAGGGGCAATTTTAAGATCCGGTTAGCAACCGGGCGCGAGATCATAATCAGTAATGGGGTTACCGACATACTGACAATGGCTGTTGCCAGAAACAGTTGGTAATAGTACGGAGGAATGATCTCGAACTTCAGGCCTGACTGGGCCAGGATAAACGAGAATTCGCCAACCTGGCACAAGGCAAAACCAACCATGATGGTCCCGCGGAGCGTATGCCCAAGCACAAATGCCGTACCCGACGCAATCAGCATCTTGATGACCAGAACCAGTAAAACTGTGGAGAATACCAGGCCCGGATGATTGGCGATAAAACTCAGATCGAGCAACATGCCTATACTCACAAAAAAGAAACTGGTGAAAGTATCTTTAAACGGGATCAGATGGCCGAACGCGTTGGCGCTGTATTCCGATTCGGAGATCATCAGGCCGGCGAGGAACGCGCCAAAGGCCAGTGAAATACCCATTTTCGAGGTCAGCAGGGCCACCGACAGGCAAATCACAAAAATGCACATCATAAACAGCTCCTGATTTTTGGTATGGGCCACCATTTCGAGCAATTTGGGCATAAGCCACCGGTTCCCGATATACACCAGTCCGATCAGGATCACTGTTTTTCCAAGCAACAAAAGCAACTGATCTCCTTGTCCGCTGACTTCGCCTCCCAGCACCGGGGTAAAAAGGAGCAAAGGGATTAGAATAATATCCTGGAAGATTAAAATGCCAACCACGGTGCGACCGTAATTTGAAGTAATTTCAGAGCGTTCCTGCATCAGCTTTAAAACCACGGCGGTACTACTCAGCGCGGTTAAGAAACCCACAAAAAGAGCGCTTTCCCAGCCCAGCTGATACAAGCGGGCAACCAGCATGGTAACACCGGCGGTTAAAATCAACTGCATAAAACCGCCGGCAAACACAATCTTCCTGATCTTGAATAAGTGGTTGATTGAAAATTCCAGACCGATGGTAAACATCAGCAGCACAACGCCGATTTCGGCTAACAATTCAATCTGATGAGGCGAGCCGATTAAACCCAACGCGTAAGGTCCGGCAACAACTCCGGTTAAAAGATAACCAATGATGGTCGGTACTTTGATCCTGGTAAACAAGTAATTTACCGCGGTAGATAAGGCAAAAATAGTGACGATATCTTTTAACAGGCCCAATTCCATAGGTTCGGTTTCCGTTTTTTCAGAATAACGTCCGGCGAACAGATAAATTTCAGTTTCCGGGTAATTTATGTTCCGTTTAATCCAGTTTTAAAACAGCCATGAACGCTTTTTGTGGTACCTCCACGTTGCCTACCTGCTTCATCCGTTTCTTACCTTTCTTCTGTTTTTCAAGCAGTTTTCGCTTCCGGGTAATATCGCCGCCGTAACACTTGGCCGTTACATCCTTTCGTACTGCCTTAATGGTTTCGCGGGCGATAATTTTGGCTCCAATAGCCGCCTGAATCGCGATATCGAACTGCTGGCGAGGGATCAATTCTTTCAGTTTTTCGCACATGCGGCGTCCCAGGTTGTAGGCATTGTCGAAGTGAATCAGCGACGACAATGCATCTACCATTTCGCCGTTTAGCAGGATATCCAGACGAACCAGTTTGGCCGGTTTGTAGCCGGTCATGTGGTAGTCAAACGAAGCATATCCACGCGAGATAGACTTCAGCTTATCGTAGAAATCGAATACGATTTCGCCCAAAGGCAGGTCGAAGGTCAGCTCGGCGCGTTCGGCAGTCAGGTAATCCTGTTTGGTCAGGGTGCCTCTTTTTTCAAGGCAGAGCGTCATCACCTGGCCGATGTAATCTGATTTTGTAATGATTTGTGCCCGGATATACGGTTCTTCAATTTCATTAATTTTGTTGGCCGACGGCATCCCGCTGGGATTGTAAACCTGGAGGGTTTCATCATCGGTGGTGTGTACGCGGTACGACACGTTCGGCACGGTGGTAATCACATTCATGTCGAATTCGCGATCCAGGCGTTCCTGAATGATTTCCATATGCAACATGCCCAGAAATCCGCAGCGAAACCCGAACCCCAGTGCGGCCGACGCTTCCGGCTCATAGGTGAGTGATGCATCGTTCAACTGCAGTTTCTCCATCGACGAACGGAGGTCTTCATAATCTTCGGCATCAATCGGGTAAACTCCTGCAAATACCATCGGTTTTACTTCTTCAAATCCCTCAATGGCTTTGTCGCAGGGCCGCATCCGGTGGGTAATGGTGTCGCCCACTTTCACCTCTTTGGCCATTTTAATTCCTGAGATAATATAACCCACGTCGCCGGCGCTTAGGCTGGCCCGGGGTTCCAGTCCCAATCGAAGTACCCCGATTTCATCGGCATCGTATTCTTTTTTCGTGTTGACGAACTTGACCAGATCGCCTTTTTTGATGGTGCCGTTCTCGATTTTAAAATAGGCGATGACCCCTCTGAACGAGTTGAAAACCGAGTCAAAGATCAAGGCTTGCAAGGGAGCTTCGGGGTCGCCTTTGGGCGCGGGAATTACTTCGACAATCCGGCGCAGGATGTCTTCCACGCCTTCGCCGGTTTTTCCGCTGGCCCGGATAATATCCGTCCGTTTACATCCGATCAGGTCGATAATTTGTTCTTCTACCACTTCGGGCATGGCGTTGGGGAGGTCCATTTTGTTCAGCACGGGAATAATTTCGAGGTCGTGCTCCAGGGCCAGGTACAAATTTGAGATGGTCTGGGCCTGGATTCCCTGCGTTGAATCCACGATGAGCAGGGCGCCTTCGCATGCAGCAATGGAACGGGAAACTTCGTAGGAAAAGTCGACATGTCCCGGGGTATCGATCAGGTTCAACACATATTTTTCACCATCCTGTTCATAATCCATCTGAATGGCGTGGCTTTTAATGGTAATCCCACGCTCTTTTTCCAGGTCCATATTATCGAGCACCTGCTCCTGCATGTCCCGTTCGCTCACGGTTTTGGTAAATTCGAGCAATCGGTCAGCCAAGGTGCTTTTTCCGTGATCAATATGTGCAATAATGCAAAAGTTACGAATTCTGTTCATCTGAATTTTGTGTTTTTGTCTTCGAAACCGCCGCTATTTGAATGATTTAATCCATCTGTGCCGTATCATACAGGGCCATCCCCTCCGATCATGCTTCAATAAACTATCAATCAACCACTCCGGCAATGATTTTGCGCAAAGATATTTAAATTTTGGGAACAATTACAGGGCCTGACGCGGTTAACTGCTCTCTTTTCGTACATCTGCCGTATAATTCAGTTATCTTTGCAACTTTGAAAATCAGTTCAGATGGATCATTTTCTCGTTATTTCAATCGGCTTGTTGTCACAGATTCTGTTTTTTGGAAGGACAATTGTCCAGTGGTTTAAATCGGAGCATGAAGGGAAGGTTTTATCGCCCACCTTATTTTGGAAAATTAGCTTGCTTGCCTCGGTTTTAATGATCATATACGGAATTTTAAGAGACGACGCCGCTATCCTGATCGGGCAAATTCTGGTGTATTTTATTTATGTTCGGAATATTCAGTTAAAAGGAGACTGGAAGCCCATGTCCCGGGTTTTTCGTGCAGGTATTTTGGTGACACCGGTATTCATCCTGGGGTTCCTTTTTTTTGGAACAGCCTATACGCTGGATACCTTCTTTAAAAATGAAAACAATCCTTTATTGCTGATGATTTGGGGAATTTTGGCCCAGATCATTTTTATTTCCCGGTTCTTTTACCAGTGGCTTTATTCCGAGAACAAAAAAGAATCGGTTTTGCCGGTTGGTTTCTGGGTCATCAGTATTTGCGGGTCGGCCATGATCTTTATCTACGGTTTGCTGCGCTTCGACCTGGTTTTGCTTGCATCCCACAGTTTGGGATTGTTTATTTACCTGAGAAATATCCTGATCCATTATAACAGGAAAAGTTTATTCAGCCGGTTAAATATTCCGGCAGTTCACAAACTGATCGCCTACGTATCCGAAAAAATTAAATAACATGGCAACGATTGTAGTTACCGGTTGTGCCGGATTTATTGGTTCGCATCTTTGCGAGAAACTGTTGACAGATGGTCATCGGGTGATTGGCATCGATAATTTCGATCCTTTTTATGATAAAACCGTCAAGCAACGGAACCTGAGCGGATTCCGCTTTAATCCCGACTTCGATTTTTTTGAATTTGACCTGGCTGATTTTAGGGTGTTGTCGGCCAGTCTCGAAGGAAAATCCATTGATGCCATTGTTCATCTGGCCGGGAAAGCAGGTGTGCGACCATCGATTGAAGATCCGGCGGGCTACATTCGCGCCAACATCGTCGCTACCCAAAATTTGCTGGACCTGATGAAAAACAGAGGGATCAAAAAGATGGCTTTTGCTTCGTCTTCGTCGGTTTACGGGAATAGTAAAGAAATCCCGTTTCACGAGGAACAGGATGTGAGTAATCCGATTTCTCCCTATGCCTTCACAAAAAAAGCCTGCGAGTTGATTAACTATACCTATCATTCACTTTACGGGCTCGATATTGTTAATATGCGCTTCTTCACGGTATTCGGCCCCCGCCAGCGTCCCGATCTGGCCATTCATAAATTTACCCGCCTGATTATGAATGAACAGGAAATCCCGATGTTTGGCGATGGAAGTACATCGCGCGATTATACCTATTACGAAGACACGGTTGACGGCATTTGCCGGGCCCTCGGCTACCTGTTTGAAAACGACCAGGTGTACGAAACGGTCAATCTGGGCAACAACCAGCCGGTAACCCTGAGCGATATGATTGCGGCTATTGAAAAGGCCACCGGGAAAAAGGCCCGGATCAAACAACTCCCGATGCAGGCAGGTGATGTAGACATTACCTTTGCCAACATCGGCAAAGCGAACCGACTGTTTGGTTACCAGCCAAAATTTGCATTCGAAGAAGGTGTAAAAAATTTTGTACGCTGGTACAGGGAAATTGCTCCTGAATAAACGGTTTTTTTGACTGGCGGCATGATTAAAGGTGGATAATGGCTGTACTAAAACATGTTAAAAATCGATAAGGTGTCGCAGAAATGATTATTTTTGCTGATCTTTTTTGTTTTTCCTTTGTTATTGAGGAAGTTATGTGTTGAAATTATGGGTGGATCGGAAAAATTGACGATGCCTGCCATGTTGCAGGCCAGTTTTGAACGTTATGGTGATCGGAATTCGTTGGTGTTTGCGGGAGAAGAAACCAGAACTTACCGTGAATTGCAATCAGAAGTTGAAAAATTAGGGACGCAGTTGCGTGTCATGGGCATTCGCCGGGGGGCAAAAATTGCGATTCTCAGTACCAATATGCCCAACTGGGGCGTTGCTTTTTTTGCCATTGCTTCGGTTGGAGCGGTGGCCGTTCCTGTTTTACCCGATTTTCATACCAACGAAATACGGAACATCCTTCAACATGCAGAGGTGGAAGCCGTTTTTGTTTCTGAAAATTTGATAAGCAAACTTGAACCGGATGAGTATCCTTTGCTGAAGATCATCCGGATCGAAAACTTCAGGGAAGTAAACAGCGAAGATTATCCTGTCTTTAACCGCGCTGAAGAACCGCTTGATTTTGAATACGAAGATGTTGATGAAGAAGATTTAGTGTCCATTATTTATACGTCAGGAACTACCGGTAAGTCGAAAGGGGTGATGCTGACCCACAAAAATGTGGTTTGGACGGCAAGGCAAAGTTATTATTTTCAGGATATTAGTCCTTCCGACCGATTTTTGTCGGTGCTGCCGCTTTCTCATACATTTGAAAACACACTGGGACTGATTTTCCCGGTTATGCACGGCGCATCGGTTTATTATTTGCGCAAACCACCTACAGCGCCTGTTTTACTGCCGGCCTTGCAGGTAGTGAAACCAACCATTATGCTGGTTGTCCCGTTGATTATCGAAAAGGTTTACAAAGGAAAGATCCTTCCACAGATTAACAGTAATCCAATCACCAGGAGTTTGTATCAGATCAGGCCATTTAAACGGATTTTAAGCCGCATTGCCGGTAAAAAACTTTATCAAACCTTTGGTGGCGAGTTGAGGTTTTTCGGTATTGGCGGCGCCAAACTGGATGACCAGGTCGAGCGTTTTTTGATGGATGCCGGCTTTCCGCTTGCGATTGGCTACGGGTTAACCGAAACTTCGCCCCTGTTGGCAGGCGCCGTCGGCAAAAATGTCCGCTACCTCTCGACCGGGATACCGCTCCGGGGCGTCGAACTGCGTGTAGCCAATGCCAATCCGGCAACAGGCGAGGGTGAAGTTCAGGCCAGGGGAGAGAATGTGATGAAAGGATATTACAAAGAACCGCAACTAACCGCTGATGTTTTTACCGAAGACTGCTGGTTTCGGACAGGCGATCTGGGAAAATTCGACAGATCCGGGTTCCTGTATATCAAAGGACGGATTAAAAATATGATTGTTGGCGCCAGCGGCGAGAACATTTATCCGGAAGAAATTGAATCGTTGATCAACCGGATGGAATTTGTTCTGGAATCGTTGGTTATTCAGCAAAAAGGGCGTCTGGTGGCGATGGTTCACCTGAACATGGAAGAAATTGAGGCCCGCTTCAAACAAATGAAAGAAGAAGCTGTACAGAAATTTAATCACCGGGTTGATGAAATTCTGAATGAGATTCAGCAAAAAGTCAATGAAGAAGTCAATAAATTCTCCCGGATTCAGACGATTATTCTTCAGCCGGTTCCGTTTGAGAAAACGCCGACGCAAAAAATTAAGCGTTTTTTGTATTATTCGTAAATGTAAAATCTAAGCAAAACAATACGATCCCTGGTTTTCTGAACCGGGGATTTTTTTTCGGGAGAATTTGGAATCAGCTGTTTTGCGAAAATAAACCCGGCATAAAAAAACAGCGCAACCGGAAGGTTGCGCTGTGGACTATGTAAGTAATCTTACTTTTCTGTGTGAATTACATCATGCCTCCCATGCCGCCGCCCATTGGAGGCATAGCCGGAGCTTTTTCTTCTTTCTCGTCAACCAAAACACATTCGGTTGTCAGGAACATGCCGGCAATTGATGCTGCATTTTCCAGTGCAACGCGGGTTACTTTGGCCGGGTCGATTACGCCGCTTTCCAGCAGGTTCTGGTATTCGTCGGTACGGGCATTGTAACCGAAATCGCCTTTGCCCTCGCGAACTTTTTGTGCCACAACGGCGCCTTCTTTACCGGCGTTGATCACAATCTGGCGAAGCGGTTCTTCGATGGCGCGTTTCACGATCTCAATACCGGTTGTTTCGTCTTCGTTTTCGCCGGTCATTCCTTCCAATACGGCCATAGCGCGGATGTAAGCCACACCGCCGCCAGGTACGATTCCTTCTTCAACAGCAGCGCGGGTGGCGCTCAGTGCATCGTCAACGCGGTCTTTTTTCTCTTTCATTTCCACTTCAGAGGCTGCGCCAACGTAAAGAACAGCAACACCGCCGGCCAGTTTGGCCAAACGTTCCTGCAATTTTTCACGGTCGTAGTCCGAAGTTGTTGCTTCAATCTGGCGTTTAATCATCGCTACACGCGCGTTGATGGTTGCCTGATCGCCGGCTCCTGCCACAATGGTTGTGTTTTCTTTGTCAACGGTAATTTTTTCGGCGTTACCCAGCATGTCCAGGGTGGTATCTTCGAGTTTCATACCTTTTTCTTCGGTAATGACGCTACCTCCGGTTAATACGGCCAGGTCTTCCAGCATTTCTTTACGACGGTCGCCAAAGCCGGGAGCTTTCACGGCGCATACTTTCAACGAACCGCGCAGACGGTTAACAACCAGGGTGGCCAGCGCTTCGCCGTCAACATCTTCGGCAACAATCATCAGCGGACGACCGGTCTGGGCTGTTTGTTCCAATACAGGAAGCAGGTCTTTCATGGTGCTGATTTTTTTGTCGTGAATCAGGATGAACGGATGATCCAGTTCAGCGGCCATTTTTTCGGTGTTGGTAATGAAATACGGAGAGATGTATCCGCGGTCGAACTGCATCCCTTCAACAACGTCGACATAAGTTTCGGTGCCTTTTGCTTCTTCAACCGTAATGACGCCTTCTTTGTGTACTTTTTCCATGGCTTCGGCAATCAGGCTGCCGATTGCTTCGTCGCCATTGGCAGAAACTTTGGCAACTGATTTGATTTTGTTGAAATCATCACCAATATTTTGAGATTGATTTTTGATGCTTTCCACCACTTTGGCAACCGCTTTGTCGATCCCGCGTTTCAGGTCCATCGGGTTGGCTCCGGCAGTCACGTTTTTTAAGCCAACCTGGATAATGGCCTGTGCCAATACGGTGGCTGTTGTTGTACCGTCGCCGGCGTCGTCGCCTGTTTTGCTGGCTACTTCTTTTACCATTTGGGCGCCAATGTTTTCGTAAGCATCAGCCAGTTCGATTTCTTTGGCTACGGTTACCCCGTCTTTCGTAATCTGGGGAGCGCCGAATTTTTTCTCGATCACGACATTACGTCCTTTCGGGCCAAGTGTCACTTTCACGGCATCAGCCAGTTTATCAACCCCTTTTTTCAGCTGGTCTCTTGCTTCAATATTGAATTTAATTTCTTTTGCCATCTTTCTGTTTCTTTAAATAGTTCTGTTTTTACTAATTATGCAATGTATAATACATCTGTTTGTGACATCAACAGGTACTCGGTTCCGTCAAGGGTCAATTGGGTGCCCGAATACTTTCCATAGAAAACAGTGTCGCCAACATTGATTTCCATTGGCTCATCTTTTTTTGCAGCGCCAACTAAAACCACGTTTCCTGCTTGTGGTTTTTCTTTTGCTGAGTCGGGAATAATAATTCCGCTCGCTGTTTTAGATTCTGCTTCCTGTGGTTGAACCAGGATTTTTCCTGCCAGGATTTTTCCTTTTAATTCTGCCATGTTTTCAAATTATTTTAGTTAAACATTTTTAAAATTCACACCCTGTCCTATCGAATTTTGTGCCAAAGGCAAAGCTGCTGAAAAAACGGACCGGGAAAGACAAATTTACATCAATCTTTGGCGTACATCAAGTCTCCTGATGTGTAAGTGATTTATTTTGAGTGATTTTGTTTGTTGTCATTTTCACTGACAGGCTGACAGGCAGGCCGGCAGAGAGAAGTCAGTGTGTTTCGTCAGCCCGAAAGAACCAAGGTTTAGTGACGAAGGGAAACCAGAACGGTTATTCTCTGAAAAATAAAAAAGGGCTTACTTCTGAAAAGTAAACCCTTTAACCGATCAGATTCCGGTATATTTTTATTCCGCAGGCACTTCTTCCGTATTGGAATTGCTGTCTGCTTCAGGAACGGTTGTCGGAAAGTTAGGAACCGCATTCGGGTCAACGGCGCTTTCAACCTGCCTTTTAATGGCTGATTGCTGGGCCTCTTTTGCTGAACGCGGGATAAATGCACTGCCGGCAATGGAAAGGACCAGTAAGGCTCCGGCCAGAACCCAGGTTGCTTTTTCCAGAAAATCGGTGGTTTTGCGAACACCCATAATTTGATTTGATGCCTGGAAATTACTGGCTAAACCGCCGCCTTTTGAGTTTTGTACCAAAACAATCAATATCAAAAGGATGCAGGTGATAAAAATTAAAACAGTGATCAACGTATACATGATTTGTTGCTATTTAGTTCATTAATTTTTTGATTTCCTCAATTTGACCGGCAAAGTAAACATTTTTTTCCGGATATTTCAAACTTAATTTTCCGTAAACCAGAATTGCCTGTTTGTAAAGTCCCTGCCGGGCATAAATTTTTGCAAGGGTTTCGGTAACAAATTCACTATCCGGTTTTTTAGTCAGGTCTTCGTCTGCATCCGGTTGACGACGGGCTATGGTTGTTTGCTCTTTCTTTTTCCTCAGCGTACGGACCAGGTCGGATAACGACTCCTCTTTTTCTTCAGGAACAGTCAGGTGGTACGATGCGGATGAACGGAATTCTTTTGAAAGGCTCTCCAACTCATCCATCTCGTGTTTGGTAACAAAGCCTGAATCGTCGTGCATCAGGAACTGATATAAGCGTTTTCTGTCGGCCACCCTGATGGCCCCTTTCTGCAGGTAATATTCAAAAGAGGGGTGATTCAGTTTTTTCAGGTTTTTCAACAGTAAGATCCATCCCGCCTGAAATGCCGGATATTCCTCAACGATCGACTTCAGCAGGTCGAGGCTTTTTTCATCCAGTTTGTCCGGATGTTTCAGGTAGGTATGGATTTCTGCAAAAAGCATTACCAGTTTGCGATTGATGCGTTAAAGATATCGTCGGTAAGTTTTACCAGTATTTCTTCCATCAAAGCGTCTTCCACTTCGTTTAACGATTGGGTGCTGTCGTAATCTTCGTAGGCCGAGAAGGATTTCTCCCAGTCGTCGTCGTGGTTTTTATTGTTGGTGTATTTTACCTTAATCGTAACCGTCAGTCGGTTTTGAGCGGCCAAATCACCCTCCTTAATATTCATCGGGCGGGTTTCGTAGCCGGTAATTTGCCCTTCAAACTCCAGATCGCCTCCTTCAGAAAGCATGTCGAGCGAGGTTTGCCGGGTCAGTTTATCCTGTAATGCCTCGGTTAGTTGCTGGCTTAGATTGGGGTTAACCAGGCGAGCCCGGTTCGGGAAATAATAAACCGAGAAGGTTTTTACATCCGGCGCAATGGCGGCTCCGGTAAACGAGTAGGAGACGCGGCAACTTTGCATAGCCGGTGCAAGGGTCAGAGCAATGAAAGCCCAAATGAAAAACAAGCTGGCAGATTTAGTCGATATCATATTCTTTAATTTTCCGGTATAGGGTACGTTCCGAGATGCCCAGTTCCTGTGCAGCATATTTACGTTTTCCCTTATGTCGTTCCAATGCTTTCCGAATCAATTCTATTTCTTTGTCTTCGAGTGAAAGCGACTCTTCGACAAACTCTTCCGTATCCTGAATATCGTCCGGTTCGTCCGGTTCATAAGGCGTCGGGCTAACTTGTGGTTTTTCAGCCGGAGTAAAATGAGCAGGGTCTTTTTGGTAAAGGTTCCGGATAATTTGTGCATTTTCGGTGTTAAATCCGGGTGGGTTGTTTCCTTCGTGCATCAAGTCGAGAACCAGTTTTTTCAGATCGTTCATGTCTTTTTTCATGTCGAAAAGCACCTGGTACAGGATTTCCCGTTCCGTAGCAAAGGTTTTTTCATCAATACCTTTATAAAGCGCCGGAAGTTGCGGCCGACCTCCGGATGGCAAATAATGCCGGATGGCTGATCCGGTGATTTGCCGCTCCTGTTCGATGACCGAAATCTGTTCGGTGATATTTTTTAGCTGGCGGACATTTCCGGGCCAGTTAAAGTGTTCAAGGGCGTCGCGTGCCTCATCGTCGAGCCGGATGGGCGGCATCCGGTAACGCTCGGCAAAATCCTGGGCAAACTTTCGGAAGAGCAGCCAGATGTCGTCGGGCCGGTCCCGCAGGGGCAATACCCGGATTGGTACCGTGTTTAAGCGGTAATACAGGTCTTCTCTGAATTTTCCGGCTTCAATCGCATTGGGAATTTCCACGTTGGTTGCTGCAACTACGCGCACATTTGTTTTCAATACTTTGGACGAACCGACTTTGATAAACTCTCCGGCTTCCAAAACGCGCAACAGGCGTACCTGGGTCGAAAGGGGTAATTCGCCGATTTCATCCAAAAAGATCGTTCCGCCGTCTGCTTCTTCAAAATAACCTTTCCGGTCGGCCAAAGCGCCGGTAAACGCGCCCTTTTCGTGACCGAAAAGTTCGGAGTCGATCGTCCCCTCCGGGATGGCGCCGCAGTTTACGGCAATGTATTTTCCGTGTTTCCTGGCTGAAAAATGATGAATAATCTGCGGAAATACTTCTTTCCCGGTGCCGCTTTCTCCTGTAATCAGTACCGATAAATCAGTTGGGGCGACCTGAACCGCAACTTCAATGGCCCGGTTTAGGGCCGGCGCATTCCCGATTATTCCAAACCGTTGCTTAATCTCCTGAACATCCATATTTCAGTTTTTCCTTTTTAACTCAGCAAAGTTACAATTTTAAGATTAACCCTGCTTGTCAAGTTGTTGTTCCCGTCATTAAAATTCCGGTTTTAAACTTATTTAATAAAGCTGAAAATGAAGTTTCGATTAATTTTCGCCACCATCGATTTTAAGACAAACATATTATAGCGAGTTTTTGTTAATTTAAGGAGGCGTTGAAATTAAATACAAACCAGGTAAATTAACGATAACATGAAGAAATCTTTACTTCTCTTTCTGATAATTTTTTTAACAGCAAATTTTTATGGCAGGGCAGCTTCACCCGGAAATGAAGATGCCGATTTAATTGAACTCAGTACTTGTACTACCAATACGTTGGTTCCATTTAAGGCGAAGGGCGATTATTTTTCGGTTTGGGATGGGAAAGGCTATACCGAGTTGTTTTTGAAAGGGATGAATTTGGGCGTGGCTGTTCCCGGTACTTTCCCGGGCGAACTGGCGGCTACCGCCTCCCAGTATGCCCGGTGGTTTGCACAAATAAAAGCGATTGGGTATAACAATATCCGTGTTTATACCTTGCATTACCCGCGTTTTTACGAGGAACTGGCCAAATATAACCTGGCTCACCCGCAGAGTCCGCTGTTGCTGTTCCAGGGCATCTGGCTGGAAGAACAAGACGGCGAAATTGACCTTTACGGGCAGGAAGGGGCTTTTGAAACCGAGATTGAAGAGGTGATTGACTGTGTACATGGGAACCGGACTATCCCGGCTCGGTTTGGGAAAGCTTACGGAACGTATGCGGCTGATGTGTCTCAATGGGTGATTGGCTATATTATCGGACGCGAAGTATTTCCCGGTGAAATTGCTGCCACCAATGCAAATCATGGCGGGGTGAACGGCTTCGCGGGGAATTATCTTTCCATCAACAACTGTTCGCCGGCCGAAGCCTGGATCTGTGCCAGGATGGACAAAACGATTAGCTACGAATACAATCGCTATACGACGCAACGGCCTGTTTGCTTTTCGAGCTGGCCGACTCTTGATCCCTTGACGCACCCGACAGAAGCAAACGTGAGTGACAGCCAGGAGGATCAGGAGTCGGTTGACCTGTCAAAAATTGACGGTTCAAAGGCGGAAGCCGGTTTTTTTGTTTCTTACCACGCTTACCCTTACTATCCTGATTTTATATCCGATCAACCCGGGTATCGGACGTACTCTGATAAATACGGACCCAATAGCTACCTGGGATATTTATTCGACCTGAAATCACATTATCAGGGTATTCCCCTGGTGGTGGCCGAGTTTGGTTTACCTACCAGTGTGGGGATAGCCCACCTGGCACACAGTAAAATGCATCACGGGGGAATTACCGAGAAACAGCAAGGTATTTTTACCATCCGGATGCTTGAGAATATTGAAGCAGCGGGACTGGCCGGGGGAATGCAATTTTCGTGGATTGATGAATGGTTTAAACAAGCCTGGATTACCAATCCGCTTTCGGATGCCGACCGGCGTTATGTCTGGCACAATGTGACCAACCCGGAACAAAACTTTGGTATGGTCACCTTTGCCCCGGCTTCGCAAATAAAAACTTCGGTAGGAGATTATCCCGGAGCCGTTATCACCGGGATCAAAACCTCAGCCGATCCTGCCTACTTCAACATCGACCTGTTGACCAAAACCGTTAAACAGATTGGTAAAGACTATTGGATTGCTTTGGATACTTATGCTCCTGAATTGGGAGAATCTGTTTTGCCGAATGGTGAAAGTATCACGGCAAACGGGGAGACCTTAAGATCCGAGTTTGCGCTGAAAATCAATCTGGCCGATTCAACAGCACAGTTATATGTCACAAAAGCGTATAATACGTACGGCGTCAAACTGTTAAACCGCTGGGATACGATTGTGTCAACGGTTACCGACGGCGGTCCCTGGAATGAAGTCCGCTGGCGGACAAACTATTCCAAAAACGACATTCAGTATATCGGACAATTAAAAATCGGGCAGCTAAACGATCCGTACAGTTTCTTGTATCCGGTGAGCTGGAATTCAGACAGTATATCTATTCGTTTGCCCTGGACCTTAATCAATTTCCGTGATCCTTCGCGGAAAAAAGTAACCCACTACACCTCGGAGAAGGTTGGTGAAACAATCCATGTGCTGACCCGGGAAGCGGTATCAAACGGAATTGCCCTGACGGTAGTCCACGATACCAAGGTCTATCAGACAGATCGGTTTAGCTGGTCAGATTGGGATGAAGCAGATGTGCGGGCCAATCCGTTGAATGAGCGCTTGAAAGAGTCGGCTTACTTTATTCAGGACAACCTTGGAAAATTCAACAACAGCCCGATAGCCAATTGTGAGACATATGAAGTAAGAGTGGGCGAATACCTGGAGACAAGCCGCGAAAACGGGTTGTTGGCCAATGATCTTGATTATGACGGCGATGATCTTGAAGTTGTGTTTCCCGGCGGGCTGGCCTCGCTTCAGGGAAATCTCTTTGTTCATCCTGACGGATCGTTTGCCTATGAGCCTTATCCTACCGCCAGCGGGTCCGATCAGTTTATGTATTATGTAACCGATGGCCGTCGTTACAGCCGTTTAGTTACGGCAACCATTGTTATTAACGGGAACGAACCCAATCCTGTTGCCGAAAGTCAGGTCACGATCTTCCCAAATCCGTCGAACGGGAAATATGTGATCCGTTCGTCAGACGGGCAGGCTTTGTCGGCTATCCGAATTACCAATGCAACAGGAATGCTGCTTCTTCAGGTTGATACCTTGTCCGATGGGTCAGAGATTGACCTCACGGGACATCAGTCGGGCGTTTATTTCTTAAATTTTGAATGGAACAATACGCGGGAGACCCGGAAATTGGTTAAACTTTAAACGATTAATTATCTGTGATACGGGTCAGGAGCTTGTTTTATTTTACTTATTCCTGACCCGATGCACTACTTTTTACGTTTTTCCTGCATGTTGCGTAACCCTACCCTGGACATATGTCCCCAGGTACGCTTTCTCAGCAGAAAGTAGTCGAAATTACCCATGATGGCGGAGTAAAGGACGACGGGATGAAAGAAGAAGGGTTCGAAGAATGCAGCAATCAACTGTCGGAATACCATGGATTTACTTTTGTACCGGTAAAATGCAATGTGGTCGAATAAAATAGCTGACATGGTAAAAAATACCGAGAAAAAGTAAACAAAAAGCAGGGTGATGAAGAAATACGGCCAGTTGGCATACCCCAGAATGGCGATGGTAATAAAATAAACGATCCCAAAGATTTCGACAAGCGGAGCCAGCCATTCAAAGAAAACCCAGAACGGGTGAGACACGAGTCCCATTGTTTTATACTTGGGATTGAAGAAGATACTCCAGTGAGAGAACAGTGTTTCAATGGTTCCCCGCGTCCAGCGGTTGCGTTGCCGGATAAATTGACGGAATTTACCGGGGGCTTCGGTCCAGCAAAGCGGATCAGGGATATATTCAACTTTATATTTTTTCTTTTGGTCGGTCATGTATTTACGCATGCGAACCACCAGTTCCATATCTTCTCCGACGGTAAACCGGTGGTAGCCTCCGCAGGCAATTACGATCTCCTTGTCAAAGAGCCCGAGAGCTCCTGAAATGATCAGCAACCCGTTTAGTTTGCTCCAGGCAAGTCTCCCCATTAAAAAGGCGCGGTTATATTCCAGCACCTGGAAAAGGGGTAACGGTTTCTTCGGAAGATTGATCTGCACCAGGTGGCCATCCTTGATTTCACACGAGTTGGCGATACGGATCACCCCGCCGGTGGCAATCACCTGCCGGTCAGTTTCCTGCAAAAAGGGCTTTACCATGTGTTGCAAGGCATACGGGTCGATGATGGAGTCGGCATCAATGGCAATAAAGTATTCCCCTTTGGCTACATTAAGTCCTGCATTCAAAGCATCTGCCTTTCCGCCGTTAACCTTGTCAATAACAGTCAGGTTGTTTAAGGCGCGTTTCTTCGATTTGTAAATGCCTCTGATTTCGGAACAGGTAATTCGTTCGTCAATCACATAAGGTACCTTTTCCAGATCGAATGCCTGTATCGTATTTTCCAGAGTATCGTCGCGGCTGCCGTCATTAATTACAACCACTTCGAAGTTGGTGTAGTACAAGGCCAGCAGGGCCCTCACATTTTCAACAATATTGACCGCCTCGTTGTAGGCGGGCGCTAATATAGAGATTGACGGGGCATACGGAGATGAAAGTACCTCGTTTTGATTAGGAATTTTAGAAGCCAAGTAATATTTGCGAAGGACAAAGGCAGAAATAACGGACAAGATTAAATAGACGCAAAAAATAGAAATCGCGTAGTAGAAGATAAAGGTTTCTACCCAGAATGAGATGATTTTAGCGATGATATCCATTAGTTTCTAGGGTCTTTAATGTGTTCCACAAATTTGTTCAGGTTCAGATCTTCCGATTCTGTGAGTTCTTTCAGAAAAGCCTTTCCTGATTCACCTATTTTGTATAAAGCGCGACAGGCTTGCAGTTTTAAACGGATGTCGTCTTCACGGACAATTTCGGCCAAAAAATCAAAATCCTTTTCATCGCCGATCAGTTCGATGGTTTTCAAAATTTCAATTTTAATCCGGTAAGTTTCTTCTTCGTAACGTTTCTTCATTTCATCTTTCATCCCGATCAGGTTCAAACTTCGTATCGCCTGATAAACGTAAACCCGGGTTTGTTCGTTCGGATGATCCAGATTTTTTGCCAGGGAACCGGCACTTTCGTTTTGTTGGAAGTAATTGATCATCCGGATAGAGAAGTCCTGCACGTCATTATTGTTCGATTCAACCCATTCTTCAAACGAAGGAACCTCTCGTTCGTGAAGTTTGACGTGATTCAGGATGTTTAATTGTACCCACTTCGACAGCGGGCCGTTCAGGTCGTCCAGGAAGTTGAAGGTGGCAGCCTGATCCAGGTAGGCAAAGGCGATTTGCGCTTCGCCCCGCACCTCACTGTTTTTATCCTTGACATACTTTGCGATCAGCTCTTTGGCGCCGTTGGGGTACATGTTGGCCAGTTCACGAATTCCCCTGATCCGTTTAAATGTATAAGGAGAAGAAATTCGTTTCTCGGAAACTTTATAGAGTCCCAGTTTCTGGTACAACTCCAGAATTCGGTCGCGATATTCGCCCGACAGGTTTCGTTGAAAATTGATCAGAATGTCGATCAGGATGTTTTTCCCGATTATTCCCCGGGTATTTTTTAGTTTTTTGATCACTTCGTCGGGGTCGGCATTGTAAAATAAATAATCGGTCAGCAACTGTTCCAGTTGTTCGTTCATTTTTTTACGGTAAGCTTCATGTCCGCGTTTATAAAACGACGTGATGAATAATACAATGGTGATAATCAAGATGTTTATTGAAAAGATCAGGCTTAGCGTAATGAGCAGTAAAAGCACCGGAACATCGAATATGACGTTGGTGATGTAAGTCACGGTTTCGTGTCGCTCAGGAGAGAGATACTTACTGCTGGTGGTCATGACTGTCTGATATAATTTATCGTTCAGTTTTCCCCAATACGACCGGTGGGGAATATGACTTTCTTTTCGTTCAATATACCGTTCGGCCCGGGAACCCGATTGCGGCTGGGATGCCTGATCTGCATCTTCCCGGACATTTTCCATAGCGGCGGTATTGGGTGTTGCTTCGACTCGAATCGCGTCGGGCTGGCTTTGTCCGCAAAGCATAATCTGGCTTAGCAGGAAAAAGACGGTCGTATATAGAAGCTTTTTTCCTTTCATAATCAAAAGAGGAATGATAATGCTGTCCTGAAAATAAACTGGTCGCGCCGGGACCCTTTCCTGTATTCGGCGTTTTCATATCCGCCTTCAATTTCGAATAAGAGGAAGTGGGAGATTTTTTGCTTCCATTCCAGTTCAACCCGCCACGAGTCTAATTGTGGTATTTCTTCACCGCTGGTGTAAAAGTACGGGTTGTCGGGCGAAACGCCGGTTCCCAATACCAGTTCCAGGTAACTTTCTTCCTTATTTAAATACCTGCGGCCCGATAAAAGATAGTTATAGGTGGTATTTTCTCCGTCGTAGGAGATGTATGGACGAAATGAAGCATAGTACGATCCCAAGTATTTAGCGATGGACCCGGTGAAGATATTCACATGCAGGTCGTCAGGCTCGGGGATCGTGAAATCCATAAAACGATAGCCCGCCGAAATCTCGAAACGGGAACCGAAGGTATAAAAGTATTCGACGCCCAGTCGCCGTCTGGGGAAGAATGCGTTTTCGGAGTATGCGTAATTGACGAACATGTAGTTGTTCTCGTCGAACTTCGGGTAAGCTTCCAGGGCATATTGGTAAGCCACAGCGTTTGAAAACAACTTTTCTCCGGGCATCACCATATCGGCCGTGTACACTTTCAGATAGAAATCACCATAGGCGGTTCTTCCTCCGTAGCCTAACGATGACATGTGCCAGCGGCGCCGGTAAGGCGAATCAAACATGTCGAAATAGTGTTCGAGGCGAATGATATTGGAGTAATTAAATCGGACTGCTTTGGTTAATGCCCCCAGTGCTTCCTCTTCGGGAGCAAGCTTTTTTATGGTTTGGATGGTTGTCCGGGCCTCGGTGTAATCTTCTCCGGCAATCTGGATTTTTGCTTTCTTAATTAAAAAGTTGACATCATCGGGGTAGATTTTCAGCGCTTCATCAATGGCGTCAAGTCCGGCCTCGTACCTTCCGCTCCAGTATAAAATATCAATCCGGGCATCGTGGGCATCATAATACGCCGGGGATTCGTTCAATACCTTCGAAATATTTTCTCCTGCCGGTTCATATTTTTTTTGCCAGGCATACGTGCGGGCAACCAGGATGCGGGCATCGGTATATTCGGGGTGTGCCGCCAGGAGTTGCTCTGCCAGGTTGATGGCTTCACTGTATTTTCCATCGATCGATAACTGGCGGGCAACCATAAATACCGAATCAGCATTGAACGGTTTTTCGAGCTGAGGGTAGGCCGTATTTGTCAAGAGCAGAACTCCAAAGGAGAATAGGAATAGTAGCTTCATTCTACTTTAATAATTTTCTGATTCGTATTGTCAACTCGCTCAAACTGAATGGTTTGATCACATAATCGTCAGCTCCCAGTTCAAAAGCCTTTAATACGGTTTCTTCTGCTCCGTCAACCGATAACACCAGGATGGGCGTTTTTAAGTTCCAGTCGTTCCTGATGGTGTTGATCACTTCGTGCCCGTTAATGTAAGGCATGTACAAATCGGTGATTAACAGATCTACCGGGTTCTTTTCCAGAAAAGTAAGGCATTCTTTTCCGTCCTGAACCTTAAACACTTCGTATCCATCCCGTACTAATTTATGATTAATCGTCTCCAGAATAAGCTTGTTGTCTTCTGCGACAAGAATTTTTTTCATAAACTTCAATTTAGATTGAGACAATTTTAGTTGTCATTTCTTAACTAATAAAAATCAGGTTGGTCTTTAAGCAATTTCGTCTGCAAAATAAAACTATTACGACACAATATCAATAAGATTTGCTAAATTATTTTCAATTTGACAGTAAAACAGTTCTGAATGCAGATTGTTTTAATAGATGAAATTTCAGGCGAAAAAAGCCGGCTTTTTCATTATCCGAACATTTTATACTTTTGCCCGAAATAAATTAAACCATGAACTTCATTGCGATTATCCCTGCACGTTACCAGTCGACCCGATTTCCAGGAAAACCTTTGGCAATGCTTGGAAACAAACCAATCATTCAACATGTATATGAGAATGCTTCGAAAGCAATCACCGATGTTTGGGTGGCTACCGATGACGATCGAATTGCAGGCGCTGTGACCGGTTTTGGCGGGAAAGTGGTGATGACCCGGGCCGACCACCAAAGCGGAACCGACCGTTGTGCTGAAGCGGCGATGAAAATTGCTGCACAACAAGCTGTTGATGTTGTGATTAACATACAGGGCGATGAACCTTTTGTGCGAAGCGAACAATTGGACGCGTTAAAAAAATGTTTTGAAGATCCGGAAACCGAAATTGCCACATTGGTAAAAGAAATAGATGACGAGGCGACTCTTTTCAATCCGAACCGCCCCAAGGTGGTGATTGATGCCGCTCGTTATGCGCTGTTGTTCAGCAGGGCGGCTATCCCGTATATTCGCGGACACGAACCAAAAGAGTGGCTGGGCGTCCACACCTTCTTTGCCCACCTGGGCATGTATGCCTATCGTTTTCATGTGTTGAACAAGATCACCGGCTTATCACCTTCAACCCTCGAACTGGCTGAATCGCTCGAACAACTGAGATGGCTCGAAAACGGCTACCGCATTAAAACAGCGGTAACGAGCTTTGAAAGTATTGGCATCGATACGCCCGAGGATTTGGAACAAGCCAAACAACTGCTTGGGCTGAAATAAGTTTCCGCTCTTCCCGGATATTTGCGCTGAACAAAACTTCATTTGAAACGTATTTAAAATGAACCTAAAAACTGTTTCAAATGACAAACCGGCGGGTATTTATTAAATCCATTGCGGCCTTAACGGCCGGGCTTGCAGCAAATTCAGCTGCTTATGCAAACGAAAAAAAAGCCGGAACCGACCGGTTGGGTGATCTGTTACCCATGCGGCGCCTGGGCCGGACGAATGAATATGTCAGCATGCTGGGCGTTGGAGGTTATCACATTGGCTGGACTACCGAGCGTGATGCACAGGAAGTGATTGAAGCCGCCCTGGAAGGTGGTGTCCGGTTTTTCGATACGGCTGAAAGTTATGCTGCCGGCGTCAGTGAAGAACGTTACGGCAGGTATCTGACCCCAAAATTCCGCGACCTGGTGTTCCTGATGAGTAAATCGACCGGAAAAGATGCAGGCACAGTTCGCGAGCACCTGGACGGGACACTGCGCCGGTTGAAAACCGATTATCTCGATTTGTACCAGGTTCATGCCATCAGTACCCCTCAGGATGTGGATAACCGGATCAGCCAGGGTGTGCTCGACCTGTTGCTTAAAGCGAAAGATGAAGGTAAAATAAAACACATTGGCTTTACCGGTCACCAAAATCCCTATGCTCATCTCCGCATGCTTGAGCAAACGGCTGAAAGCGATTTGTTTGATACTGTGTTGATGCCGGTGAATGTGCTTGATCAATCGTATTTTAGTTTCACCCAACAGGTGTTACCGGTGGCCATGGAACGAAACCTGGGCATTCTGGCCATCAAATCGTTGGCCGACGGGCGTTTCTTTGCCGAGAAAAAACAAGCAAACTGGACCACTGATGACCCGGTGATCCCCAATTACATCAGTATCAAAGAAGCAATGTATTTCGTGTGGTCATTGCCCGTTTCGGTATTGATATCCGGGAACGAAAACGCCACTTTTATGCGCGAAAAGATCGAGCTGGCCCGCAATTTCAGTTCTTTTACCGAAAGCGAGAAACTGGCTTTAATTGAAAAGGTAAAGGCCAAAGCGCTGGACGGGAAGATCGAATATTTTAAACGGAAAGAAGCCTGATTCGGCTGAAATCATGAACTTAAAATGATTAGCAGAGATCAGGCTTCGTGTTCAGTCCACCGGATGACCGGGCTTAATTTACTTTGCTTTCAATAGAAATTTAATTTCATCTTTCTTTTGCGGATGAAGCGCCGCAAATGTGATCCGGTAAATACGGTCGCCCCATTTTTGTATAATTCCTTGGTCTTCTTCTGTTTTGAGCGCTATTTGTTCAATTTTGGCGCTTAGTTTATTGGTGTCGTAAAAAAGGATGAAATCTTTTGGGTTTTTGTTTTCATCCTGGTAATGAATATGTAGTTGGCCTGGCTTTGCCAATGCACAAGGATAAACCGTCATAAAATGCTCAGCCAGTTGGCCTGCTTGCTTTAAATCGAAAATATCCATCAGTTCAACCTGTTTTCCGGCCAGGTAGTTGATTTGTCGTTTCAGGCTGTCTATGCCGGCTTCGTCGGGGTACGCTTTAGCCAGATCAAGCGAAAACTGAACCCCTTGAGGAGAGGATTGATAACTCACATTCCTGGCCTGGAATTGTCGTCCGGGGGATTGGGTTTGCCCGTTCACCGAGGGCAGGTTGTGGTAATCGGAACAGTTGTACCAGATTTCATAGCGCCGGTTGCTAAAGGTCTTTTTCGTATACGTTCCGCGGCCAACATCGATCAGTAGGGGCAACCCGTCATAAAAAACAACAAAATTGCCAATATCGTTGTGGTTGTGGCTCTCGGCATTGTGACCGCCTTTGGCTGCTACAAAAAAACCATCGGTTTTTCCTTCAAAATCGCGGGCAACCATGACCTGCAGGTTGGGTAGCCACACCTGTTGCGGAAATGGCAGACGTTTTTCGGCTTTGGCCAGTTCATCCTGCAAATACAGCTCATAAAAGTTTCGAAAATAATGAAACCGTCCGATTCCGAGGTCCTTTTTCCGGGCATAATATGCGCCGAAAGCCATCATCGCTTCATCGCCAATGGCCTTTCCGTAACGGTAAATCAGACTTCCGTCCATGCCCGGTTTCGGATCGGCATCGGCAAAGTTCAGGAAATAATCTTCGCTGATTTGGGCCCGATAAATATAGCGGCCCATGTTTTTTATTTTTTCATTTTCGAACACGTATTGAAAGGCCCCGTTGGACGCGTCATTCAGCATGGCCAGATTATCGAACAAGGATGCGGCCGCGGCTCCCCAGTAACTCGGGCCTTCGTCGCAGCCGCCGTCTTCGGGATAAGGATTGACAAACTGATCGAGTACTTCGGTAATTTTATAAACCATCCCCGCCCGGCGGGTATCGTCTTTTTCAAGCAATAATGCAGCATTCAGCCAGTTCGAACAAATCCAGGGGTTCCAGTTGTTTGGCACCAGTCGTCCGCCAAACTTGTCGCCCATCCACCAGTGCGCCTTCTGCATGACCGGCTCAAAAATCCGTTTGTTGGTTTCGTCGTAAATCCGCTTCCTGATTTGCGGTGAAACGGCGTTCAGCTTTTCGCCCAGAAAATAGTCGATCCAGGCCAAAAAGGTGGCCGTTTCAGCAGCAAAAAGGTCGACAAAGGGATCGCTGACATCGACCAGTCCGGCATATTCCGGTTCGCCGGGTAGGTGGGCCGGCACACCCCACCACGATTCTTCGCAGACCGACCAAATCCCGTCGATGATCTGGTCGAGAAAACGGCCTTTATTTTCGTAGATTTCGGCCAGTAATAAGGTTCCCAGTACTTTTCGTTTGTTAAAACTGATCGTTTCATATTCCGACCGGTTACCAGTTCGCACAATTGACAAAGATTTGGTTGCCGGAATATAGGGCCATTCGAATTTAAGGTACTTCTCGGCTTCATCCAAATAAGTTTTCATCATTTCTTCATCGGCAGCAGCCCAAGCCTGCCGGTCGTTCAACTTTGGGAAAGGGGTGTATTCGGCTTGTGGAATCAAGATCGTTTTCAGCTTTTCCACGGAGTATCGGCTACTGATCAGATCAATTTGCGCAATCGTATGCGCAGACAGAGCGAAAAAAAACAAAACGATTGGAATTATTTTTTTCATAGTTATGGTTTTGTTGGTTCAGAACAAATATAAAAGAAAGCAGTGAAATAAATCGTTTATGAAAGAAACACAAACAGTCGGTTCTTGAATTTTTCTTTCAATTCGGATTTGTAACCTAAACTGAGATCACTTCAAAAGGAAGCCCCTTTAAACGTTTTGTGCGTTTGAAGGGGCTTCCTTTTAATCCCTTAAGCAGGAGGTTTTACTCCCCTCATTTGGAAGCGCTGGCAGATGTTGCCATTTCCAGCGCTTTGGTGGTGGTGTAATACTTAGTGATCATGTTCGGTACTTCCCATTCCGGCAATTTGCCCCATTTCAGGTAACGCAGAAATTTTTCGGTCACCTGTCCGAAGTGCGCTTCGTGGCCTACTTTGTATTTATCAGGGATCTCAACCGTCCATAAGGCATCTTCCAGTTTAACCAGTTTCAAGCCGGGGTACATGGTCGCTATATCCTGGTTGATTGCTTTTGAAAGACCTCCCTCGAAGGTTTCCAGTCCTTCGTCAATGGTTGCCCGGATGTAAACGGTTGGTTTATAATTTTCTTCTTCACCCTGCCTGATGATTACATCGCAAAGCGAGCCGCGCATGATGCTGTAATGGGTGTCGCCCGCGCCCTGTGGTGCTTCGAAATTCCAAATGACAGAAACTTTGGCGTATTTGCCTTTTAGCTTGTAAGTGATTTCGCCATTGGAATACACCTGCAGTTTGCCGTCAACCATGTCTTTTTCAAGAAATTCCGGGAAAGCGTTTTTTTGGGTCACCTTGTTAAATTGTTCGAGACTTAATGGGGTGGTCCAGCGCCGGGCATTCACCAGCTCAACATCCGACTTGTAAAGCGGTTGTTCGGGGAAGGCTTCCCATTGGATCATATCAACCAGGTGAGTAGTTACATCCACAATGCCTTCGCCCTGCTGTTTGGTGTCAAAAAACCAGGTCGGCCGTTTGAGCGGACTGCCTGCCACCTCTTTAAAAAAGTGATGAACACTTTCTTTGGTGATCGCGGGTTCTTCGGCGGTGCCTTCTTTCAATACACCAAACACTTCGGGAACTTTCGATAGCTCACGTTGGATAATCGTTGTAATCTCGTGACGTTCGGTCATAATGTCGTACAACAAAACGCCGTTGGCTTCGGCCGATTTAAACGCTTCCTCGAGCAGGGTAAAACCTTCGGTATTAATGGCCATCGGCTTATCGGCAAAAATGTTGATACCGGCGTCGGCAGCTGCTTTAATATATTCTGTTTTTTTTGCGTTGTTGCCTGAAACCATCATCACATTGCCGGGTTTTTCGGCAATCATTTTTCCGAGGTAATCGGCCCCGGTATAAACTTTTATATCCCAGTTGGTCGGGTTTTCGGCGCGGGTATTGAAGCCTTCAATCTTGGCCAAATGGTCCTGCACATCGGTTCCTTCAGGAGCATATACATAAACAGTTGGGTCTACCTGTTCGTACATGGTCTTTTGAATCAGGGCTGCATGAAAATGCCCCGGGTCGAGTGTCATCAGTTTTACTTCGCCTTGGGCTCCGGTAAATTTAGACTGATCTTCCTGTTTGGCCGACTGTTGCCCGCCACCCGTACAGGAAGCGAAAAAAATTAAGGAAAAAATTAGTGAATTGTTGGAAAGGTTTTTCATTTTAATTATAAATTTTGATGGTATCATTGTCTTACACCTGCAAAATTAAACTTTTTCAGCTTGTATTTCAATGTCGTTTAATTTAACAAGTCCTTTCACCGTCAATATCTTTAAAATCGATCTTGTATATTTCGTTATCAGACAAGGTGATGGTTGCCCCCAAAGCCGAACCGGTTGGCGTAATCTCCATGACCTTGATGTCCTTTATGGGCGACAGTTCTTCTTTTGTCCATTCGCGGTCGTCGGTTTTATGCAGAAAGACGGTGATCATCAGCTCCATCGGCGGATTCTTGGCCATCCGTTTTTTATACGCGTAGATGACGGTACTTTCATCAGCTTCGGCGTTTCGGTTGGTGTGCGCCAAACTTTCCAACTTGTCCCATCCTCCGTAGGTAATCAGGGCGACTTTCCTTCCGGGGATGGCTGCGGTGATCACTTTTCTGTTTCCGTCTTCAAACTGGTTAACAACCGCCTTTTGCCCCTTCAGGTGCGGAAGCCCAAAATTTCCAAGTGTCAGTTCATATTCAAAAGCCAGCCGCGAACGGTCGACCCGGATCACACCGCCGGGAATGGTGATCTCGGCCAGGTCGATGATGTATCCGACCCCGTTGTTCGGCGGTTTACGCATGATTGCCTGCCGGTACAGCACGCCGTTGCGGACCCCGTTAAAAAGCATACTTTGCGAGATGGTGTAAGCGCGGTTTTTTTCGGAATCGTTGGCAACGGTCAGCCCGGTGAGATAAAAGTTGACATCATCGCCGCGGACGTCGCGCGGGTCCTGGCTGCGGAAACTGTACTCCATGGCCGTGCCTCCCCGCGGGTCGTGATCTTCCCAGGGAAAATGGGTATTGTACGCCAGTTTCGAATAATTCGGGTCGTCGTAATACACTTTCCCGGGAATAATTTCAGACGCACCTGTTTTTCCGTGGTTCACCAACACAAGGCCAGGATTTTCAAGAATGGTCCTTTTTGATTGATCACCAAGAGTCTCCCACATCCCTTCATTTTCCGTGGCCGTCCAGAAGGGCGAATCGTCGGGTAATGCGAGGCAGATAAACGGCAGAAACATCAGGAAGGGGCTGCCCGCGCAACTGTAATTCTGCACCATGTATTCTTTCTGCCCGTAAAAACCCAAGCTGGGAATGTCGTTGCAGAAAAATTCCTCACGGGTGACAAACTGCAAGAGCGAGCCCGAGCACAGCCGCCGGGCCCAACCGGCGTCGAGCGAGGTTTTTTCGTTCAGCATAAAGGCCACCGGGAAAGCCCCCGACACCCAGGTGCGGTAACAGATGCTGCGCGACCACATGTTGATGTACCCGTCGCGGCCAAAAAAGGAGGTGATGGATTCCATCAGTTTTTTGGCTGAAGTTTCGATGATTTGGGCAATTTCGGGGTAATAGTCGTCGCCAAAAGTCCGGTTCCAGATGGTGGTGTAAACGATGAACAGGCTGATGGAGTAATAATTGTAGGTTTGCTCGAGGTACCAGCCGTTCCCCGAATGATAGGAGGCCACCCACAGCAAATGGCTTTTCAGCAGGTCGTCGTCAATTTCATACCCGTATTTTTTCAGAAACGAAAGGGCGACAATGTTGAAGATCCGCCAGTTGTTTTGTGTGGTCCGGTGATGCGCCCATTTCGAGATGCAGGGGATCATTTCCTCCTTCTGTTTTTCGGTGAAGTACGGCCACAGGGTATCGGGCAAAAGCAGAAGCGTTTTAAACAATCCGCCAAACTCGCAGGTGAACTGGTAATTCGAGTCCGGCAATTCTTCGGGCAAAGGCAGCGAATTGGGGTGCCCCGGCGTGAAAGCATTGTAAATTTGCAGGCGATAATAATCCCGCAGGTTGATGCCGTTGATCGTCGTTTCAGGATCGATATGAATGAGCGGACCAGCAAGTGTGAAGGTTCGCTCCAGCGCCTCAAATTCGGCCGCGCGGTAGCGCCAGTCGGGCGCGTTGGGCTGCGGGTAGGTTTTCCCGGGAATGATCGGAAAATTCAGGGGTGTCTCCATCGAATCAACGTGTTTAAAAGCGCGTTCCAGTAAATATTTGGCCAGTTCGATGTAATGACTTTTGGTCATCCCGGTAAGCGGGCTGCGCACAAAATCAGGATTTTTAACTTCAAAAGCGTTTTTCATATTCGTTTTTTTTACCGCAAAGGTGCGGAGGCGCGAAAAGGCAGATAAAAGAACTTGTCTCGCGTCAAAGGCCTTTGCTATGATTTTTTTTTAACTTTTTGTCTTTCTGAAATGGTGCAGATCGTTTCCCAAAACGATGCTTATGATTTTAAAAATGATGCTTATGAAATTCTAAAATCATGCGCATCATTTTTCAAGATCGTGATGTGCTGCTGCCAAGTTCGCCATCTGCCGGGTGCTGACAGGTCGTTCTTCATTCCGCGTTCACTGCTACGGCGCATGAAACTCCGGCTCTTTCCTCCATGTCGTTGGATGCGCCGGGAGGTTTACGGACATTTAATCTCCCGGGGTGGCACTCGCTACACTCGTTTACCCCGGACTATTCACCTTTGACCCTTTCAGGGTCAGTTTCCCGCCACCTGTCTTTTTCTTTTCCCTTTCGGGCCAGTTCCAAAGGCCAGATGAAGGCTGGGAAATTTCCTGCTGTGGAAATTTTTTTTCCACAGCATCCGATTTGTAGGCAGCTATTAACGGGTTTTCTTCATTCTGTATTTTTCCCCGCTTCACGCATAGGCTGCCCGCCGTTTCGTAAAAACATAAAGTTTTCAATCTATCTCAATCTTCTTCAATCTATTTCAATCCTTTTAATACCTGGTTGGTTCCGTAGGGAGCCCGTTGCGGGCGGCTGAGGAAGGTGTTTGCCTCATCGTCGTTTTTAAACTTTTCGGTTTTAGGGTCCCATTCCAGTTTTCGCGACAGTTTCATCGCCACGTGACTGATCAGGCAAACGGAACAGGCGCGGTGCCCGATTTCCACAGGCGAAATCGGATCTTTGCGGCTTTGAATACAATCGAGCCAGTTGCCGTGTTGTTCGTCGCTCACGTACAGGTGGATTTCATTTTCGCCGATTTTCGATTCCAGAATGCTGCGGTTGCTGGCATCCAGCGCTTTGGCACTCTTTTCTTTTGAAACCGGGTCGCTGGCCGAAGCCACATAACTGCCGCGTGACACGAAGATCCAGCCATCGGTACCTTCGTAACGAATTCCGTTGGGATAACCTCCCGAGGTAAACATGGTGATGCCATTGGCATATTCGGCTTTCACCATAAAGTCGCCATGCACATCCCAGAACCCGGATTTCGGGAACTCGGCAACTGCTTCCACCGAAATGGGCCCGGTCAGCTCGGTATCCATTCCCCAGGCGGCTGAATCGAAGTGGTGCTGCCCCCAACCGGTGATCATGCCGGCCCCGTATTGTTCTTTACGCAGCCATCCCGGGCGGTCGTAACCTTTTTGCGGATGAACGCCGATTTCGGTGTAGGGGACGTAGGGAGTGGAGCCCAGCCACATGTCGTAATTCAATTCTTTGGGTACCGGCATCTCAGGCGCTTCGGGGCCGGACGGGTCGCCCGGCAGCCCGATTTTTACCGTGTGCAGTTTGCCGATCCGCCCGTTGCGAACCAGCTCGGCGGCGATGCGGAACTGAGGCGACGAACGTTGCTGCGTACCCACCTGCAAAATCACTTTTTGCTTTTGAACGATGTCGCTCAACTGGCGGCCTTCTTCAATGGTGAGCGAAGTTGGCTTTTGCAGGTAGATATCTTTTCCTGCCAGGGCGGCTTCAATAGCCGGTTGCGAATGCCAGTGGTCGGGCGTGCTGATGATCACCGCATCAATGTCTTTGTTCAGGAGCATTTCGCGGTAATCGTCATACATTTTCACGTCCATGTATTTTTGGCCCAGCTTTTTTGCGTAATAATCTTCAACCAGCTTTTTGCCGTCAGCCAGGCGGTTTTTATCCACGTCGCAAACAGCAATCATCCGGGCCACATCGTGTTGCATGGTGCAGGGCATGTCGTGGTCGCGGGCAATTCGGCCGCAGCCAATCTGGGCAATCTGTATTTTATTGCTGGGAGCGTTTTTTCCAAAGACCGACGACGGGACAATGGTTGGGATGATGATCGCACCGGCAGTTCCGATAGCTGATTTCCTGATAAAATTCCTTCTTTCCATGATATCTAGAGTTTTGAGTTTCGAGTTATGAGTTTCGAGTTTAGGGTTGTGTGTTCTACATTGAAAATTGATTATTCCGTATTGGATATTTTTTCATTCTTTCCCATATTCTTTAAATCTTTCAGCAATTTCTGCTGCCTCGTGCGAGCCGGCATGAACCAGCACGCGGTATTTCAGCCTGATTTGTTCTCCTTTTTTCAGTGTGGTTTCTTTGTCGTTTTCGGGCCAGTACATGGGTGTTGGCGAAAAGAAACCATAGTCGCGCGTAAACCAGGGCGATGGGAACCATTTGTTTGAAGGGTGCTGTAAAATGGCCAAACCTTCCACTTTGTCGCCGCGTTTGCCGTAACAATCCATCCAGGGCGAAGCTTTTCCGAAGGTGGCTTTTTCTCCTTGTTCACCTTCGGCATTGATCATCGTTCCGCCGTTGATCACTGCCAAATCCGGATCCATACGCCCGCTGAACAACGAGTGGTTGGTTTTTTCGATCACCACGTCCAGCAACATTTCCATCGTGATTTCAAAATCAAGTTGAACTATTTCTTTGGAAGGCGCCGTAACGGTAATTACACGCGTGTCTTTAATGGGTGCCGAAGCCCCCGGCCGTTTCCAGATACATTCGTCGGTAATTACCACCCGGTCGCCACCCGACTCGGTGATTTCGGCATGCAGCGAAACAATCTGGCCGCGTTCAATGCCTTCCTGCCAGTAATTGCCGCCGTTCACTTTGTCGCAACCAAAAAACAGCGAACTGTGGTGCGGGTAATTGCCGTTGCGCATAGACGTGACACTGGCTCCCGAAGGGCCGTTCACCGGGTAAAAAAACGGGTATTTTTCTTCTTCAGAAAAAATATAGGAAATGAACAGGTTGTTGTTGATGCTGATATCGATCTTCGATTGGTGTTTGACCGCAGTTACTTTTGACTGCGCCCTGCCCGGCAGGACAAAGATGATTGTGAGCAAGAGAATACTGACGATAGTTTGTTTCATTTTTTTGGATTGATAGATTTCATTTTTAAACACAAAGACTCAAAGACACGGAGAAATATTGCCGCATTCCTTTTGTCTTCATTTCTTTTTTACTATTTCCACAACAGGCGGCCAGGCAAAATCCTGCCAATATTGTTCGGCCTGCGCAACTGACAATTCGCCGTCAAATAACAGCAAACGGTACTTTTGCGAGTAGGTTTTGCCCTTTTCAATTACCCAGTCGTTGTGGCGGATGGGGCAAAACTGAAAATACACATCGCCTCTGCCCCCGTTGGCATCGATGGGCCAAACGCGCATGGGTTCGGGGAATTCGCGGTTCGAAGGGTGCCCCATAAATAAAATGCCGCTCCGCCCCGGCACTGATTTGCCCTCAACAATACACCAGCGCGCTTTGGTGCCATCGGCAGTGAGGCGGTCGTTGCCTTCGGAAGTGAGGACGGAACTGTTGTCTTTGGTCCATTTTTCGGTGGCCCGGAAGCCAATGCCACCGCCGTAACGGTAAGCATCCAGCAGGATGCCCGAATCGAGCGGGCAGTTCAGCAGGCTGGTGTAATCAACCAACCAAACCTTTGCGTTGGAAACAATGTTCCAGGCATTTACTTGCAGCAGTTCGCTCAGGGCCAATTGGTCTTCGCCTTTCGCGCCAAAGTCAATATGTTCCTGCAAGGCATCGAACCCGGTGAAAACGGGACCTTCCACTTCAGCTATAAAGTTGGCAAAACGCACCGTGCCTTCGCCTTTCATCAGGTTCCAGAAATCGACTTCGCGCCCTTTGATGTGGGTTTTGGTCCACGGACCCCAAATGCCGTAATGATGGTAATGGTCGGGCGCCTGGATGCGCGTCAGCACCTCGCCACCCGGCGACCACAACGGATGGATAAAACCGGAACGTTTGAACAAGGGGTCAACCCCTTCGGGTGGATAAATTTCGTTGAACTGGTAATTCAGAATGGGTTGTTCACCGGAAAGAAGTTGTAAGCCCCGGTGATTCTTTTTCAGGCGAATGGGCGCGACGGATGAAACAGCGTCGCCAGCCCGCAGGACATAGTCGCGGCTTTCGCCTTTTTTCAGTTCACCATCCAGGATGAACCATAGCCGGCTGGTATTTTTTTCTTCGAGCTGACTGGCAACCGGGGTTTCCTTTTTTCCGTCGATCAGGAAGAGTTGAAAAGAGGCATTGTTCAGCTCCAAACCGGTCGTTGAAAGATCGACGCTCACGGGGCAATCGCGGCGGTTGTAATCACCGGCAAGGACTTTTAAACGGATTTCTTGCTGGGCGAAAATATTCGACACCGTGAGCAAACAAAAAACAAATAGAAAATATCTCATTGAATGAACTATCTTAATGGTTATTAGCTCTTCTTCAAAGATACTGCAAACAACAGACTGATGCCAGTATTATTTTTGCAGGTGCCTGTATGATCATTGCAAAATGATGAGTGCGTAGAATAATTATAAGACAAAGAACTCCAACCTGTATTTTTATTTGAGCTATCAGGTTGGAGTTGTATTACAGCGAGTTTATCAGATGTTTAAAGGTCATCTTCCTCCGGGATCGAATTCAAGGGTTCTTCATTTTTCTCATAGCCGTCGTAACCATAGTTTTGGTTCAAAACGCCTTTGGTATTGGTGCTGATAGCTGCTTGGGGAATAGGCCACAGGACATGATGAGGACTCATGGTATATTCTTGTCCGTTGTTTGCTTTTACATTTTTATTATAGAAATCGGTGTGCTCCATTACCCGATCGTAAAAGAAGTTTTTGGTGCCGAAATCAGCTACGGTATATGAATTTTCGTGATACGACTTTCCGGTTTGGGCAAAAAGGAATGCCATTCTGGATAATTCCGTTTTTCGCGGTTCTTCCCAAAAAAGTTCACGGGCGCGTTCATCCAAAATTGTTCCGATATCAAAAACTGATACATCTGTATAAGGCGCACATCCTGCCCGGGTTCTGACGGCATTAACATCGGCCATGGCCAGCGCCGTTTCCCCTTTCCACCAATAAGCTTCAGCACGTAATAAATAGGTTTCTGCCAGGCGAAAAACATACCAGTCGTATGATCCACCCTGTGGTTGGGTGCGGCGTGGGTCAGGGTTATAAATTTTATAATGTGGCCAGCCAAACCAGTTTCGGATGGTGTCAGTAGTTGCAATTTGCCCGTTTTCCCTGTAAAGTTGCAAAGGTTTGTTATAATAAGCGCTTTTGCCTTTTAGGTTGGCGTGATTGTAAACCAGGTCTTCCATATTCATCCAGTTATATCTTTTGTGCCTCAGATCGTTGGAGTCATCCCATATTTTTTTTGTGTGATAAGAAGTGCCACGGGCCCTTCCGATACCCCGGCCAAAAGTTTCAACCAGCCTGATTTCCTGGTTGGCAAGATCCGAAGTGCCGGGGCCAAAGCCATCGGGCGTGTAGAGCATGTTTGAATTGGATACGCCCCAAAAAGGAACGACCTGACGCATCACTTGCAAGTCGAGCCTTGAATCGACAAGTTCCTCTCTCGATAATACCATGAAAAGGACTTCTTTATTGGCTGCAATTGGCTTATTCTGCCACCAGTGAAGGCGCGAAACGACATCATCGCGCACAATACCCATGTTCGTCAGGTAAGTGCCATCTTCTTTTGGTACACTGCCAAATGGCTGGGTCATCAAACTATAAACACCCCCGTCAATCACTGAGGAGGCTGAAGTGATGGCCTTATCAAATTCTCCCAACGCCAGGTTTATTTTTGTCAGCAAATGGACTGCTGCGCCTTTGGTTACCCTCCCCCTGTCCACATTGTCGGAACACCATTGGGCAGCGAATTCCATGTCTTTTTGTATTTTTTTCAGAATCACTTCCCTTTTTGTCGAGTAAAAATCAAGTTTTGGTTCTTTGATTTCCCTCCCAATAAACGGAACATCTCCGAATTGCTGGGTCAGGCGGTAATAACGGAATGCCCTGTGGAAATAGGCTGAGCCCAATACAGCGTTCCGCTCGGCTTCGTCTTTGTACGTTGCATCATCAATGCGGTTAATCACTACATTGGCATATTTGATCCCTTTATAACCTTCGTACCAGTACCAGCCGATTTTATTGTAGTCGGTATGGTTTAATTGTGAAGTCGGCGTGATCTGGATATTCAGGTTTTGGGCCGGTCCGGGTTTATCTGTTGTACCTTCCACACAAACTTCGGAAAAAACAAGTTCGGTAATAATGGGTGCTCCGTCGCCATACCATTCATAGCGCATGTTTCGTTCACATGCCGTGAGAGCCGCATACATTCCCCTGGCATCAATCAATGCATTTTCAGGGGCAAAGAAAGACAAAGGTTTAGGATCGAGCCAATCTTCGTCGCAGCCAATTGTTCCGAACAAAAACGAAACAAAAAGCAGTAGGCGGTAAGGGAAATAGATATGTTTTGTTTTCATAATCGTCATATTTTGTGATAATTAAAGTGTTAAGTTAACTCCTAAGGTGAAATAGCGCGGGTTAGGCCCGCTGTTTTCCGGATCCCAAAATTCCCATTTTGGCGCCCACCAGCTTACGTTTCGGATTGTGCCGTATACTTTCAGATTCTGTATTTGTATCCTGTTCAAGAAAGAAGAAGGTACATTGTATGCGAGAGAAATATTGTCAAGACGAATAAATGATCGGTCTCTCCAAACATCAAACACAGCGCCGCCTTCGGCTGAATAAATGCGGGCATAATTGTTATGCGGAGTATCCGGTGTCCAGAAAGGAAGCTTATAAGAATTGACTCTTTCCGGGAAACTGTCCCGGTTTTTTGCTGAATTCATGGTTCCTTTGTGTCCCCAGTACGAATAGAGCATGAAGGAAGCATTAAAATGTTTTAAAAAGCTGAATTCATGACGCATATTCCATCGGAAACGTGGTTCTTTATACCCCAGAAATTCTTTATCCAGGTTATTGATAACGCCATCATCATTTACATCTTTTAACTTAAAGTCGCCAGGGAACTGCCCATACCGGGCAGCCTGGGTTTCTTCACCCACCTGCCATACGCCGACAATCCGGGGTTGCCAAATCACATCAATGGGTTTGCCTATAAACCAGTTATTGGTGTAATCATCAGCCTTTTTTTGTCCAATGACATTGCCGTCAATGTTGAGGACGTCAACCATGTCGCCATATAAACTGACAATTTCATTTCTGTTAAGCGTGAAATTGACGTTGGCATTCCAGCTAAAATTCTGGCGTTTTATAATGCGGGAATTTAGAACAATTTCGACCCCATGATTTTTTACTTTTCCCAGGTTTGTTGCAACAGAGCTGAACCCTAAAATATCGGGTAGGGCACGGTCGACCAGTACATCTTTGGTTTGAGCAATATAGTATTCAAACGAGCCGTCAAATATTCCATCCAGAATGGAGTAATCCAGACCGAAGTTCAGTGATTCGGTTTGTTCCCATTTCAAGTCGGGATTAGCCATGCGATTGACATATAATTGTGTCCCCTCGTAAACTGTTCCCGAGCCGGTTTGATAAGGATATTTCCCGGTAGTCATGTCCGACAGTCCGTCGTAACGGCCGATAGCCCGGTTTCCGTTGCTTCCCCACGATAAACGAAGTTTTCCGTAAGTAAGAAATTTATTCGTAAACATTCCTTCATCGGTAAATACCCATCCCAACGCCGCTGACGGGAAGTAGCCATACGGATGGTTTTCTCCGAATGCGGAAAAACCGTCCCGGCGCATGGTGAGCGTTAACATGTACCGGTCCTTTAATGAGTAGAATAACCTGCCCATCAGTGCATTGCCTGTTTCGTATTCATCGTTGCTGGTTATTTGAAATGAGGTGCCGGCTCCCGCCTGCATACGGTGGAAACCAAGGGCATCAGTTGGCAGAAAATCCTGGGCCGACATATAATTTTCCCAGCTTTGCAGCTTTTCTGCATTGATCAGCAAAGTAACATCGAATTTATGAATACTGTTGAAAGTACGGTTCCATTTGATCAGGTTGTCGATTTGCCAGCTGTAGACTTTATTTTGAAGGCGTTTGGCCTGTCCTCCAAATTTTCCCCATTCTTCGTGGAGGGCCGACTGGTGATTCATGAATTCGTACCACTCAAAGCGCGGGGCAAAATTCATTTGATAGGAAATATTGAATGGCAGTTTGATTTGGGCATAGAGCGTGCTAATCAATGTGTTGTAAATACGACGCCTTTCCTGGAATTGCATATCGTATAACGGATGTTTGGCGCCGCGTCCAAGATCGTCGACAGGACTGATTCGCAGTGTGACACCATCGTCCATGTAAATAGCTCCCCAGGGAGAATTGTTGATTATTTTTCCCCAATCTGCCTGGATGGTTGGATCAGGATTGGATCCATCGCTGTTCCGGCGGTTCATTTTACTTTCATCACGGTTTGAAAATTGAGTGTTTATTCCTACCGACAGCCAATCGGTTACTTTTGCATCCAGATTAATCCGGCTGCGGATCGTCTGATAACCATCCCCCACAATGACTCCTTCATTATTATTATATCCCATAGAAACATAATACGTAATGTCTTCTTTTTGTCCTGAGAGAGAAATATTATGATCCTGACGTAAGCCGTTTTGGAAGACCATATCGGCCCAGTCGACTGAATTACCAGCTTTGTAATTGGCAATTTCAACCGGGAGCAGCCCGATCCGGGCAAGCCAGATGTCAGTCAAATCACCAGAAGCACCGTCCCGCCACATTTCTTCGGTGACGCCATCCTGGAGTTTTTCCGGATTTTCGAACTTGTATAATTTATCCCTTACATTGGCATTACTGGAATACATGTTTAATGATTTCATCACCTGAGTTCGCCATTCCAGAAATTCGTGCGGTTTGTAAACGTCTTGCATGGTGGCCATGGTGGCCAGACCGAAACTGGAATTAATATTGATCACAGGTTTCCCTTTTTTACCCTTTTTGGTGGTAATGAGAATGACACCATTTGCTGAACGCGCTCCGTAAACAGCTGCGGAAGAAGCATCTTTTAACACATCAATCGTTTCAATGTCGTTGGGGTTTATATCTTCTACCCCTCCCTGGTAAATAACACCATCTAAAACAATTAAGGGGCTTGAACCGGCTTTAAGCGTATTGTCGCCCCTGATTTCGAAGCTACCTCCGCCTTTGGCATTGGTTTCAAAACCAACCTGAAGACCTGCAATATTTCCACGTAACAAATCCTGTACAGATTGCGGTTTTTCGTTTGCCAATTGCTCCGCTTTTACTGAAGAAACAGAGCCCGTGAGATCACTTTTTTTCATGGTTCCGTAACCAATGGCGACAACTTCTTCGAGACCAATCAGATCAGGCTCAAGGGTGATATTCACAACAGTCCTGTTCATAATTGATTCTTCGACGGTTTTCATCCCGATAAAGGAGAATACCAGGTATTCGGCGCCGACAGGTACATCCAGTTGAAATTTTCCATCCAAATCTGTAATCGTACCCTGAGTCGTATTTTTTAAAACAACAGTAACTCCGATCAGGGGTTGTCCATTACTCTCAGTTACCCTACCGCTAATTTTTCTTTGTTGACTGGTTGCGAAAAAATCATTGGCATTGTCAACGGTTAAAATGATTTGACGATCACTGATTACATAACGAACTGCAGTCCCTTCGAGCACGGCATCGAGAACCTGTTCGATATTCTTATCTTTCACCGAAACGCTCACCTTCCGGCTCATGTCAATTAAATTCTGGTTGAACAGAAAATAGAACTCCGATTGATTTTCAATCTCGTCAAGCACTTTACCCAGGCTGGTGTTTGACATGTTTAGATTTAACTTTGTTTGTTGAGAGTAGAGGTCGGTCGCGAAGATCTGGGAAACACAGACCAATAGAATAAATAAAGTCAAACGCATAATTCGTAACTTTTTTTTAAGACTATGGAGCATAGCCTTGCATGTTGAGTTTTTTTTCATAAATTCAAATGTTTAACTGGTTAGACATCAGTTTAAATGTTAATTATGACGGGACAGCGGTACCAGCGCTGCCCCGTTTTTTAATTTTTGTAGCTGATAATTACTTTTTGTTTCTCATAAATTCCGTTTGTAGTTTTAGGTTCAATAATTTGATAGCTTATCGGAACAGACATAGACAAGAGGGAAAGGACCCGTTCCAGGGATTCATTTTTAAAAGTGGCCCGAAAGGGGATGATCTCCAGGGCCCGGTCCTGAAGGATGATGTCGGTGTTATACCAGAGGCTCAGACGGGCGGCCACTTCAAACAAGGGCGTATTCCGGAAAACGAGAAGACCATCTTTCCAAGAGGTGAAAAAATTGGTGTCGCCCGAATAAATGTCCGACGAGTTTCTCACTTTGTCCATCACCAGGCGTTGATTGGGAACCAGAGTTTCATCTACCCTGAACTTTTCCCAGGTAACCTGTACGGAGCCTTCTTCGAGCGATACTTCAACTTTGGGCCAAAAGGGGTAAGCCAAAACATTGAATTGGGTTCCCAGGGCTTCCACTTCAATCCCGTCGGCATGAACAACAAAAGGCGATTTCGGATCTTTTTTGACATCGAACCAGGCCTCGCCCGATAATTCAATGTGCCGGTTGTTGGCGAACTGAACGGGGTATTTGAGGCGCGAATAGCTGTTCAGCCAGCCGGTGGTGCCGTCAGGTAGATTGAATTTTGTGCGGGTACCGGGAGGGCAATAGATCTCGGCATACACCTCCTGGCCGGATGCCAATCCTTTCCACTGAATAAAAAAATAGGCTGAAACAAGGAACAGGGGAAGGAGTAAGATTGCCGCAACACGGCTGAACGAGCTCGCGAACCGGTTGACAAACCTTCTTTTTTCCCGGTATTTCCTGAGCAGAACCTCTTCCCGGACACGACGCTGCAATTTTTTACAGCTTTCTTCCGATAAAGAATCACCCTCTTTATTATTCCAGTGTTCTTTTAAGATCCCGCTCAGATCCTTAAATTCGTCCCCGCTTTCAAATAGTCGCAGAACTTCCAGGTAATCGGCTTTGGAATAGCTGTTATCCAGGAAATTTCTGAATGCCTGATGAGCGTTTTTGGTCATGTTTTTTATACTTCTTCTGTAAGCAGTATCAAAAAAAAAACTTAGCCCCCTATTCAACGGATGATTTTTTTTTACCCGAACGGGAATTTTATGAAAATTTGAGGGATATGTTCCTGATTGTAAGCAGGATCAGGTTTTTGATATTTTTGTTATAGAAGGCATCACGTAATGATTTGATCGCCGCTGTGATTTGATTTTCAACCGTCTTTGGCGATAAATTCAGGTAATCTGCCACTTCATTCACGGTAAGCCCTTCTTTTTTGTGAAGCAAAAAAATCTCTTTCCTTTTTTCAGGAAGCATTTCGATTTGCTGGTCGAGAATCTGAAGATACCGCGAAAAGTCTTTTTGATCTTCTTCTGATTGTTCGGACAACATATCGTAAAACTCAACTTTAAACTGATTTTCTTTCGCTTTGGTCAGAAACGATTTCCGAATGTTGTTTAACGCGATGGTGAAAAGGTATGCACTAAATTTTTGCTGCGGGTCAATGCGTTTCCGGTTCTCCCAGACTTTCAAAAATACCAGTTGGACAATTTCTTCGGCCTCGGACCGTGATTTTAAAATTTTGTATGAGAAGCGGAACAGCTCGTTTGAATATTTTTCAAATAAATAATCAAAAGCATAGATTTCTCCTTCCCGCAACGATTGCAGGATTTCTTTCTCATGGATATTGTTTTTTTCTATGCTCACATTCACTAGTGTCCAAAAGATTTTTTTAGAAACCTTTGTAAGTTATTATAATATAGTCAATTAAAAGCAAATAATCCACGTGTCGATTTGAATTCATTTCGCATCTTGCAGCCTGGAAATAAACCCGGGCAAATATGAACAGCGGCAAATATGTATTCAGTCAACTGGTAGAGTTCCTGCCAAAGAGAGTTTTTGATATGATTGTTAAGCGACATAACGGAGACAAATGGGTGAAGACATTCACCTGCTGGAACCAATTGCTCGTCATGATGTATGGGCAATTGGCCTCGTGTGACAGCCTCAGAGAGGTCGCGTGCATAATTGACGCTATCAAAAGCAAGAGCTACCATCTCGGATTTGGCACCGGAGAGATTAAACTGAGCAATCTTTCCTATGCCAATATGAACCGGGACTACAAGATATTTGAAGAGTTTGCCTTTTTCATGATTAATCTTGCTCAAAGCAAGCGAATCAACAGACCATTCGAATTGCGTGGAAAGTTCTATGCGCTCGATTCCACCACGATAGATCTTTGCCTGAGCTTGTTCAAGTGGGCATACTTTAGAAAGAACAAGGGTGGCATCAAAGTTCACACACTCTTTGACGTAGTAACCCAAATACCGACTTACATTCATATTACGGAAGCAAAAGTTCACGACGTGAATGTGATGGATGAGATTCCCTATGAGCCGTATGCGTTCTACATTTTTGACAAGGGATATTATGACCTCGCAAGGCTGCATACATTCAACACGATCGGTTCCTGGTTTGTCATCCGACAGAAGTCTCACCTTAAGTATGAAGTTATTGATGGTGAAGAGCTTTTGGATGGAGCGGACAACGTTTTGCTTGACCAGACGATACGCCTTACCGGCTACCAGACCCAAAAGAAGTATCCCTGCGTGTTGAGAAGGATCGTTTACTATGCTCCTGACCTTAAAAGAACGTTCACCTTCCTGACCAACAATGTCAGCATCAAGGCCAAAGACATCGCCATGCTGTATAAGCAACGCTGGCAGGTGGAGCTGTTTTTTCGGTGGATAAAGCAACATCTCCGTGTCACATCCTTCTGGGGCAATACCGAGAATGCCGTGAGGATACAAATTTATGTTGCGGTTATCACATACTGTCTGGTGGCCATCGTCGAGCATGACTGCCAGTTGGGCAGGACTACATTCAATGTGCTTCGCGTGATCAGTAGAGTACTGACAGACAAAACGAACATCAGAGATCTTTTCCTGACCTCCGGGGACATTGATGATATATATGAACAAGCCGCTCAACTTGAATTTGCCTTTAAGTATTAGTTATTGAAAATTTATTGGACACTAGTGGCTCACATTAACCAAACGATCGAAGAAATTCAGGGTTCTTCATTGAGATGATAAATATAATAGAAAGCATAAATAAGTAAATAATTTCCTGTTTATAAACATGGCTGTTAATAATATCTTTACCGGTACGTGTATTATTTTTGCTTTCCTAAAACCGGCTGCCCATGAAAATTATGCACGAACAACTGGCCTTTGTCGGGCCGGATTCCATTCAGGTGAAGTGGGATGATTTTCCGCATTTTACCTTCCCCTGGCATTTTCATGCCGAATACGAACTGGTGTATGTCATCAAAAGCTTCGGGAAAAGGTTTGTTGCCGATCATGTCGAAGATTTCAGGGAGGGCGACCTGGTGCTGCTTGCCCCCAATCTGCCGCATTTCTGGAAAAATGACGAGTTGTTTTTTTCCGGTGATCCAAACTACCGGGTGAATGCCATCGTGATTCATTTCCCGGTCGATTTCTTTAAGCATCAAATTGATGCCTATGCCGAGTTTTATTCGATCCGCGAGTTGTTGAAACGGGCAGCGCGTGGGGTCAGTTTTGGTGAAACAGTGAGCAGGGCGCTGGATGCCGATCTGAGAAAGATGCTTAAAATCAAGGGGCTTGACCGGATCCTGCATTTTATGAAAATTTTGGGAAAACTGTCGGGCGCCGTTCCCTATAAACAGCTGGCCAGCGAGAGTTACACACCCGATTTGCAGGATTGGTCGGGTAGCCGGCTGGATAAGGTGATGCACCTGATCAATTCAGATTACCTTCAACCCATTCGGCTGGATGGGATTGCCGGTAAAATTGGCATGAACACCAGCGCTTTTTGTCGCTATTTTAAAGAAAAAACGGGCAAGTCGGTTATCGAATTTGTAAATGAAATGCGCATCGGGTATGCCTGCCGGTTGTTGCTCGAAGGACATCAGACGATCTCCTGGATTTGCTTTGAAAGCGGCTTCAACAACCTGTCCAACTTCAACCGTTGTTTCAAAAAGAAAACCGGTTATACGCCGGTCAATTACCGTAACCAGTTTCATAAAGCCAATCAAACTCAGCCGCTGGTCTAAACAGCGGGAGCTTCAACGCAAGGTGACTTGAACCTGCGTAAATGGTCTGCGACACATAATTTTCGTCATTCTAAATAACTCTGGCAGAGAACAAACAGGAAATGTGAATGTTATTGTTTTTTGCACAGGTAATTTTTACCTGCTGAAACAGATTTTGAAGAATGGAAGAATTAATTTTAAATGACAGGCTCAATGTGAAGAGCCAATCTCACCGGGTGGAACCAATTCAGCAGTTTTTAGAGAAACTGAAACTCAAGATGAGACAAGTTTATCACCTTCGCGGTGATGTTAATCAATATGCGCAACAACGCGGACTTCCGCCTTTTGTTTTACGCGAAATCATGGAAAGCAATCCGCTTTCTATTGGTATTCCCGAAGAATTTGGCGGTCGTGGCGCGTTGATTCACGAAAACCTGGCTCTACTGGAAGCTGCTTCATACGAATCGTTGGCCTTGTCGCTGACCTTTGGCATTAACTCGGCCCTGTTTTTACAGCCTGTTGCCAAGTATGCCCATCACGAGGTGAAAGCGCCTATTTTTAAGCGTTTTATGGAAGATAAAAACATGGGCGGTTTGATGATTACCGAACCCGATTACGGCAGCGATGCGCTGAACATGCAAACATCATATACCGAAGAAAAATATTATTACCAGCTGCAAGGGAAAAAACATTGGGCCGGTTTAACCGGTTGGGCCGAATACTGGTTGCTGACCGCGCGTCAACAGACACAGAACGGTGATCTTCAGCGCGACATCGACTTTTTTATTTGCGATGTTACCCAGCCGGAACAGGGAATTAAGGTGGAAGAATTTTACGATAATCTTGGTCTTTACCAGATTCCTTATGGCCGTAACCACATTGATGTGAAAATCCCGAAAATGCACAAGTTGCAACCCGAGTCAACAGGTGTGAAAATGATGCTGGATTTGCTTCATCGCAGCCGGATGCAGTTCCCGGGGATGGGAATGGGCTTTATTCAGCGGATGCTGGATGAAGGATTAAATCATTGCAAACAACGTTTGGTTGGAGGAAAGAGCCTGTTCAGTTACGACCAGGTACAGGAACGTTTGTCCAAGTTGCAGGCTTCGTTTACGGTTTGTTCGGCCATGTGCGCCAACAGCGCGAAAAAGGCCGGGCTGGATAATGATCTGACCGGAATAGGTATCGAAGCCAACGCTGTAAAATCGGTTGTTACCGATTTGATGCAGCAAACAGCCCAATCGCTCACCCAGTTGATTGGCGCCAAAGCTTACCGCCTGAGCCATGTGGCCGGTCGCGGGATCACGGACAGTCGTCCGTTTCAGATATTTGAAGGATCGAACGACATTTTGTACGCGCAAATTTCGGAAGGGATTGTGAAACAGATGAAACGGCTGAAAGAAAATAACCTCTTCCAGTTTCTGAAAACAAACCCGCTGACCAACCGTTCGGCCGATGAGCTCAAAGGGTTGTTTAATTTTAATCTGAACATGCAGTTGCCTCAACGGAAGCTGGTGGAGCTGGGACAGGTGGTTGGCCGTGTGATCTCGATGGATATGGTTCACAAACTGGCTGATGACGGTTTCCGCCGCGATTTGATTGATGGCGGGATCAATATGCTTCAGCAGGAAATCCAACAGTTGATGAGCGCTTTCAGTCAGAATTCAAACGACCGGGTGGTAGAAGATTATTCGGAGAACAGTTCCTGGCTGCAACTGGCGATGTCCGGGGCAAAATAGCAGAATGGCCGTTTGTTCATGCAAAATAAACATCACATCACGCTGGCGGTCTTTCCCTTCGAAGATCTTTCCCCGCGAAAGGAATTGGGCATATTTTGCCGCTCTTTCAGCGACGATCTGATGACGGAACTATCCCGTTTCAGGCAATTCCAGGTGATCAAATTTTTGCGGGCTGCCTGGGACGGAGACCCCGCCACATTGCCCGCCACACTAGAAGAAGGTTACTATGTGCAGGGTAGTTTCCGGGGTGAGAACGACACGGTGCTCGTTCATGTGCAACTTTTTGATGGCGACAGCCAGTACCTGGTGTGGGGTGACCGGATTGAGGGAAAACTGGCCGGGCTCAGCAAAATACAGGACAAACTGCTGAGAGGCGTGGTGGCCGTGTTGCAGCAACAGATCGATCTCGACCTGCTTTCGAAAATCAGGCGTCGGCCGAAAGTGGCATTCAACGCTTACGAACACTGCCTGTACGGGATGGAAGAACTGAAAAAAGCATCGGTGGAAGCCGACCTGAAAGCCCGCGAGCATTTCCAAAAGGCCCTGGAAATTCAACCCGATTATGCGCTGGCCTGTACGGGTATGTCGTTATCTTATTTTAATGAATGGACCTGCCAGCTTTGGGACCGTTGGGACGTGAGTAAAACGGGCGCTTACGAATGGGCGCAAAAAGCCATCGAACTGGATGAGCAGAATCATATCATTGCGATGGTGCTGGGCCGGATTTTTTTGTACGAAGGTTCTTACAGCACTGCCGGGTATTATTTCAGAAGGTCGCTGGTACTCAACCCCAACGATCCCGATACGCTTTTCCCGATATCGCTCTATTTTGTCTCCCTGGGACTGAGCAGGGAGGCCCTGGAATTATATGAGAAAGGACTGCAATTACACCCCATGTACACCGGCAATCATTTCAGGCTGGGCGGAGTGATGTATTTCGAACTGGGCGAGTATGAAAAAGCCGCTTCGTTTATCGAACAACATGCCTCCGGAAAACCGGGGATCGCCGATCAGGAGGCTTATTGTGCGGCTGTATATTATTATCTGAAGCAGTATGATAAAATGCAGATGTACTGGGACGCTTTCCTGAATACTTACAAACGACTGATCAGCAAGGGCCGCGACTTTGAGCAGCAGGAAGCGATCGGTTGGATCCTGAAGCTGAACCCGCACCGGCACAAAACCAATCTCGAAGAATTTCTCCAATTCATCAGCAACGGAAGTTTTGAGAAATATCCCGTACAAAAGTCTGTGCCGGAAAAACCAGGCGTCAACGCCTATTATTTCGTAAAAGATTCCGCTATCTGGAAATTTTCATTTGAAGGTTACACCACACAGATACCGGAAATGAAAGGCTATTATGATCTTCAGAAAATGCTTGCCGAGCCCCGCCGTTTGTTTCATTGTGCTGAACTGATGGGAAGCATTTTGGACGATTCCGGCGAAAAACTGATTGATGAAAAGGCCCGGGAACAGTATCAGAAAAAAATTCTCAATCTTCAAAATGAAATCGAAGAAGCCGAACAATACAGCGATTTTGACCGGCTGGAGAAACTCCAGGAAGAGTATGACCTGCTGATCGAACATTTGTCAGGATCGTTGAATCTCCGGGGCAAGTCACGAAAAACAGGCGGGGCGGTTGAAAAGGCCAGGGCGGCAGTTACCTGGCGTATACGCAACGCCATTGCCCGCATCGAGCAGCATCATCCCACTTTGGGAACCCATCTTTCCAATGCTGTAAAAACAGGTACCCTTTGTTCGTACAAACCCGAAAGGGAGATTCCGTGGATCACTTCGTAAGGTGCCGCCGCCTCACAATGTAAGTCATAAACTTACGCTTTTCAGGGTGTAATTAATTTAAAAATGAAACCCATGAAAAAGAGTATTTTTATGTTTACCGTATTATCAGGCCTATTTGTAGCCTCTTGTATCAAAGATCCGCATGCCGGCCCTCACCTTGGCTACTCATCCAATAAAGTAATTTTGGAATGGAATGAAGTTGCTTATCAGGCATTTGGTGGTGAAGCCTATCTGAATTCCGTGATGGCTTCAAAAATTAACGCGATGACCCAGCTCGCCATGCACGATGCCCTCAATGCCGTTAAGCCGGTATATGCAACGTATGCCTTCAAAGGCCGCGATGCTGCTGCCCATCCGGTTGTTGCGGCGGCCAGCGCTGCCCATACCGTGCTGGTCCATGAAATTCCCGAAGCCGTGGAATTTCTGGATTCTGCCTTGCAGCAAACCTTGGCAACCGTTGCCGATGGCCAGGCCAAAAACCGGGGAATTTTGTTGGGCAAAGAAGCGGGACAGGCGATCATTGACGCCCGCGAAAGCGATGGTTCCGCCGGAAATCCGTTTGGCCCGGTGCCCCCTTCCGCTGATCCCGGAGTTTACCGGATTGTCCCGCCGTTCGATTTTGTGTTTGCCCCGCATTGGGTTGACGTCAAACTTTTCGGATTGCAAAGCAAAGACCAGTTCCGTTCTTCCGTACATCCGCTGCTCGACAGTGATGAATACGCAGTCGCTTTGAATGAAGTAAAAGAGGCCGGCCGTTTAATCAGCGATACCCGCACGGAAGATCAAACTGCCACAGCCCACTTCTGGTATGAGTTTTCTGAGGCCGGATGGAACCGGGTCGCGCGCATTGCCGCAAAAAACAAAAACCTGGGTTTATGGGAAACGGCCCGTTTGTTCGCCTTGCTGGATATGGCTCTGGCCGACGCCTACATCGCCGGATGGGAATCCAAATTCCACTACAATTTGTGGCGTCCGTACACAGCCATCCGTAACGCTGCCGGCGACAACAACGACCAGACCGGCGAAGATGCGCTTTGGGAACCGCTGATGCCGACTCCTCCTGTTCAGGATTATCCGTCAACCCACAGCGCTTTGGGAAATGCAGCCGCAACAATCCTGGGAAATATCCTTGGCGACCAGACTCCTTTCAGCATGAGTTCGCCTACGGAGTTGCCCGGAAGCAATCCAAGAACTTTTACCGGCTTTAGACAGGCTGCCAACGAAAATGCCGATTCGCGGGTGATGGCTGGCATTCACTTTCGTTTTGCCTGCGATGCCGGGCAGGACTTGGGCGATAGAATCGGGCAGTGGATGCTGGACCATCACCTAAAACCATTGAAATAACTGCAATGCCGAATTAAATGTTTATCAGATAAAGCTTCGGTTCGTGTTGCTGCCGGAGCTTTATATTGCCTTGTCGCGTATCGCGCGCGGGTCAATGACGGCCGAAGTCCTCGTTGCCGGGTAGGTTGTTGCCAACCATTATACTATTTTTGTTGCTGGTGCAACTCAAATTTTGGTTATGGGTAAACAGCAACATCATTCAGGCAGACCGGCTATTTTAAGCTTGCTGGAAAGGCAGGCCTGGTACGAACCCGCGCGACGCGCTTTCTGGAGCAATCCCGACCTGTTGATGGCTGCAAAAACGACCGTCGTCATGGCCTTCCTGTCAATTCCGTTTGTGCTGGCCGGTTTACCCTTACTCTCGGTTACGCTGGCCCTGGGAGCCCTGGCCGGGGCCCTGTCCGAAACCGACGATCATCCGCGGGGGCGAATCAAATCGCTGGGATTAAAGGTGATTAGTTTCGGAATATCAAGTCTGTCGGTTGAATTGCTTCGTTTGTACCCGGTTTTGCTGGGATTGGGTCTGGCCGCTTCGACCATTGTTTTCCTTTTGCTTGGCGGGCTGAGTGAACGCTACCGGGGCGTAACCTTTGGGGCCTTGTTGGTGGGCATTTACACCATGTTGGGAGCCGAAATCAGTCCGGCATGGTACTGGCAGCCGGTATTGCTTACGTCAGGGGCCCTTGTTTACGGCATTTTCTCGTTGGCTTTACTGTATTACCGTCCCTGGCGGTTGCTCGAAGAACAACTGGCTCGCGGCTTTTTTGCTTTATCGAAATACCTGGATGAAAAAGCCAATCTTTTTCCCAGCAACGAAAAATTGCAGGGAGAAGTGCGAAACCGGCTTGCTTTGCTGAATGTTCAGTTGGTAACGGCGCTGGATCGTTGTAAAGAAGTGCTGAACAGTTACGGGGATGCCGTAAAAGATGAAGCGCAAATAAGGCCCTACCTCGAACACTTCATGTTGTTGCAAAGCCTGCACGAACGGGCAACCTCCAGCCACGAAAGGTATGATCACCTGAGTCGCGACGCGGCGAACCGCGAGATCATGGAAGGAATTGGCCAATTGTTACATCAGCTTGCCCGGGCAAGCCGTAATTTTGCATACAGCCTGTTGATCCGCATTCCTTACCATCACCCGGCGGCACTCGACTGGACTGTAAAAGCGCTGAACGATCAACTTGAGAAATATCGCCCTGACCAGGGTAACCCATTGATTTTGCTGGTGCGAAACCTGTCTCGGTCAAACAGTTTGCTCCGCAACTTGAATGACGATCACCGGTCAGGACTGATACCGCGGCTGGAAAAGGACAGCCGCAGCCTGAAACAACGGCTGAATGATCAGCTTCGTTTCAGTCACCCGCGCATGAGGCACGCTATCCGCTTAAGCCTTTGCCTGCTTGCCGGATTTTGCATTTCCGAAGGTTTTGCGCTTGAAAAAGGAGAATGGATTATCCTGACCAGTTTGTTTGTGTGCCAGCCCAGTTACAGCGAAACACGCCGGAAATTATTTCAACGTGTTCTGGGCACCTTGAGCGGTGTTTTTGGCGGGGTGCTTGTTGTTCAGTTATTACCCACCGTTGCCGGTCAGGTATTGCTGATGTTATTGGCTGCTTTTGCTTTCTTTGTCTGGCTGCGGCGGAACTACGCCGTTTCGGTTGTTTTTATCACCATCTTTGTTTTGTGCGCCTTTAACCTGATTTCGAGCCAGGGAGTTGCTGTTATGTTTCCCCGCATGTTCGACACGATGATCGGTTCTGCCTTAGCCATTTTAACCGTTCGGTTGCTGTGGCCCGATTGGCAACACAAACGCATGCCCGGGCTGCTGAACGAAGCGATGACTCACAATGCCGCATATTTTCAGGCCATCCTGAACGAGTATCGTCAGGCAAATGCCGGTGACGACCTCGGGTACCGGATTGCCCGGCGACAGGCGCACCGGGCCGATAATGCACTGGCGCTGGCCTGGCAGGATATGCAGGTGGAACCCCGGAAACGCAGGCAGTTCAGGGAACAGGCATTCACCCTGACTTATCTGAACCATGCGCTGCTTTCCTACTTATCGGCCCTTGGCGCTCACCGCGATCCGGTAGAAACAAGCGCAGACGACCTGTTTGACCTGGCCTCACAAATTTTAGCGGTTTTGCAGGAAACCAGCCGGTTGAACCCGGAGAACACCGGAGAAAAACACCTCCGGCTGAATGACACCATCGCCCGCCTGAGAAGCCTGATGGCTGAACCCGGCCCGCCGGCGGCCCGCCAGCAATATACCCTGTTGTACCACATCGCTGAGGTAACCCTGAAAATGATTGACCGGTCAAGAATTTTCAGACCGGGACGGGTTCAACCCGGCGATTAAAAAGAATCTTGCCTGATTTTGGGTTTCTGAGATCGATTTCACTCGTCTTTCTGAAATGAAAACCTTATTTTTACTTCTGCTGAAATACAATAAACAGATACCTATGAATTACATTGACGCCTACATCGAAGAACATAAAGACCGTTTTCTGGATGAACTGTTTGGTTTGATCCGTATCCCTTCCATTAGTTCCATATCGGCCCATAAGCCCGATATGTACCGGGCTGCAGAGTATTGGCGTGACATGCTGCTGAAAGCGGGAGCCGACAAAGCCGAAATATTTGAGACCGAGGGAAATCCGGTTACTTATGCCGAAAAGCTGATTGATCCGTCCAAACCAACCGTGTTGATTTACAGCCATATGGATGTGATGCCGGTTGAGCCGCTCGAGTTGTGGAAATCTGCTCCTTTTGAACCGGAAATCCGCGAGGGGAAGATCTGGGCGCGCGGAGCCGATGACGATAAAGGGCAGGGGATGATGCACGCCAAAGCGTTTGAGCTGATGGTCAAAACCAACACGCTTCCCTGTAATGTGAAATTTATGATTGAAGGGGAAGAAGAAATTGGTTCGCCAAACCTGGGAAAATGGTGTGAAGAGCACAAGGAGATGCTGAAAGCGGATATTATTCTGGTATCGGATACTACGATGATCCGGCCCGATTTGCCTACGATAACGACGGGCCTGCGCGGGCTGGCTTACTGGCAGGTGGAGGTAACCGGCCCGAACCGCGACCTGCACTCCGGTTTGTTTGGCGGCCCTGTGGCTAACCCGATCACGGTGTTGTCGAAAATGATTGCCGGGATGATTGACGATAACGGGCGGATCACGATTCCGGGTTTTTACGACGATGTGCTCGAAACTTCTGCCGAAGAACGCGCTTTGCTGGCCGAATCGCCTTTTCATGAAGAATCATACAAAAAAGCCATTGATGTGGCCGAGTTGACAGGCGAGGCGGAGTTCTCTGTCCCGGAGCGGACCGGGATTCGTCCGTCGTTTGACGTTTGCGGCATTTGGGGCGGTTACACCGGAGAAGGAGCGAAAACCGTGTTACCATCAAAAGCATTTGCAAAGGTCAGTTGCCGGCTAGTTCCAAATCAAAATCACGAGAAAATTGCCATCCTGTTTCAGGAACATTTTCAACGGATTGCCCCTAAAACGGTAAAAGTAGAGGTGAAATCGTTGCATGGCGGGCAGGCTTACGTTTGCCCGATCGACCTGCCTGCTTACCGGGCAGCCGAAAAAGCTTATGTCGATGTATTTGGCCGTCGGCCGGTGCCTTTCCGTAGCGGCGGCTCCATCCCGATCATTTCAACGTTTGAGCAAATTCTGGGCATCAAGTCCATTTTGATGGGCTTTGGACTGGAGTCGGATGCCATTCATTCACCCAACGAAAACTTTCCTCTCGATCAGTTTTATAAGGGCATTCAAACCATACCCTTATTTTACAAATATTTTGCAGAAACAACCTTGTAACCGGGATCGCGGTAAATTTGGTTGAACACAACGAGGAACGGGAGGAATTTGCACAAAATATAATTCCTCCCGTTTCGTTATTTCAGGGTAAAAACTCAAATGTATCTGTGATGAAAATTAATTTAAAACGAGTGTATCTCCTCTTGTTGGTTGTTTTGTTTTATTCGGGATGTAAAAAGGAAGAAAGCAGCAAAGCTCCCATAATTCCGCCATTTGAAACGATGGTAATCGATTTTGGCGGGATGACGGCGAGTTCAGCCAAATCGGCGACAGTTGAAGGGCAAACCGAAATACTGTCTGAAACAAATTGGGCTTATTCTGCTATTTCTGTCGGGTTTTGGAATGTCATGATTGGTACGACCCTTGCCGTTCCGGTAGCATCGTTCCACGCGGCCTTTCATAAAACGCCGGTTCAGCTTGATGATCATACCTGGCAATGGTCTTATTCGGTTGACGGATTTACCAGCCAGTACACCGCCCGCCTGGTTGGCGAAATTCAGACAAACCGGATTAAATGGGAGATGTATGTTTCAAAAACAGGAGTAAACCCGTTCGACGAATTTTTGTGGTTCGAGGGAACTTCCAATACGGATGGAAAAAGTGGGCAGTGGATCCTTTATCTCAGTCCCGAATTTCAGGAAGAAGTCATTCAAATTGACTGGAAGAAAGAAGGAGATGATGTTGGCGAAGTGAAGTACACCTATGTTCGCGAACTCAATAACGACCGGATGCCGGATGATTATAAAGGCAGTTACCTGATTTACGGTTTGCAGGACCAGGTTTTTGATGCTTTTGTCTCCATTCATATTTATCAGAGTCAATCCAACAATTTTACCGATTCAGTTATCGAATGGAGCCGTTCAGATTTCTCCGGCCGGGTAAAAGCCCTGGCTTATTTTGGCGATAGCGACTGGCATTGCTGGGATTCAAACGGCAACGATGTGATTTGCGAAGAATAATTGCCGTTGAAAACATGTCGGGCCGACGAATGTGAAGAATTTAAACACAAAGGCACAACGTATTCAGATAAATTTCTTTGTGACTTTGTGTTTGATTTGGTTTTCAAAACTTGCCGAATTTAAAAATCAGGCCAACCGTTAAGCCTTTCAGGATATCCGGATCAGTCATGTCCAGATCAATATCCGATGTCAGACGGTAGCTGGCTATTGCAGCCATACGGAAGTGGCGGGTCATATTAAATTCGAGTTCAACGGCAGGTTCAAATACCCAAAATACATCGCTGAGGCCGTCTTGTTCCCACCAGTAATCCCAATGGTTGTGATTTTCGATGTATGCCACCCCGCCTAAACCGAATAATATGGGGAAGGAAAGGTGCACCGGCAGCCTGGGCGCCAGGATGGGTTCGATAAAAAGTCCCCCGTATCCGCCTGATAAGCTGTAGTCGAGGTCGTTATGAAACGGGTTGTTGTAGTTGATGTCGTTGATAAAGCCGTAACCTCCCAACCCGATGGCAAAAGAATGGTTGATAATCCATCCGCCACGGGCGCCTGCCACAAAAGCATCTTTATTATCGATCTCGGTGTAGGCTATGCTGATGGCTCCGTATCCGCCGTTCGACCGGCCTGTTCCTGAAAAAATTGTGCCCATCTCCCTGCTGTCGTAGCCCTGGGCTGTTGCCAGTTGTACCAAAAGTACCGATAACATAAATAGTCCTGATTTTCTCATATCTGTTTGTTTAATTGTTTCTAAAAGACATACCGGATGGTTACGGCGAAATCGAAGGGCTGCAGGTGAAAGAAATTCCGGCCAAATAAGCTGAAATAGGGTTTCACCTCGAGCCCAACCGTCAACGGAATGTCCCAAAAATTGTATTCCACGCCGGCCAACGCGTCCAATCCAGCAACCGGGCTTCCGCGATTTTCCCGGTTGTCGTGCGGTCCGACCCGCGGGTTGTAGGCTCTCCACCGTTCAAATCCTACATGGGCGCCAAAGCCATAGATGACCACAAACTCATCCGAAAATTCTAATAGCCCGGGTTCATGAAATTCTTTCAGACCGGTAAATTGTATGCCATTGTATCGTGTACTGAGCAGCGCCCTGTACGAAAGATAGTCGTGTGCAAAAGCCCGGTATTCAATACCGGAGGTGATCCCTCCGCGTATTCCGACAGCACGGGTAACGTTTTGTGATTTTACCGGATTTGTTTGAAAAAGAAAGAGTAAGGCAATGATGTAAAGTTTCTTCATATCGATCGGGTTGAAATCGGATAAACGGAAGTTTCGGGTCTGATTCAATGATTAATTGTCGTTAATGACTTTGCCGCTTCCCGAGATATTGCTGTGTATAACGGGTGTGTTAATGTAGCGTACATTTCCGCTTCCCGAGATATTTACATCCAGCGTATGGCTGACATTGACCAGGGCTTCGCCCGAACCGGAAATGGTCATCTGGCAATCTTCCTGTTCCAGGTGATAGCTGGCTATTTTTCCGGAGCCGCTGATGCGCATTTCCGAATGGCTGCACTGTCCGTTGAGGTTGATTTGACCGGAACCCGAAAGGATTGCTTTTAGTTCGCCGGCGTCGACGGATGCTTTTATTTTTCCCGAACCGGAAACGCTCACTTCAAACCGTTCGGCTTCAAGGTGTCCGGTTTCAATTAAGCCCGATCCGCTCAATTGCAACTGCTTCACCTGAGGGCTGAACAGGTAAATTTCAATGGGGAATTTGTTGTTGAGGTTGCGCGAACGCTTGGTTTTGATTGTCAGTTGGTTGCCGTCGATCTGTGTTTCGATGTAAGGCAACAGGTTCGATTCGGCGGTCACTTCGATGGAGGGTTCATCTCCCGGTAATACATAAACCTGGAAGGAGCCGGATGAACTGACCTGGTCGAAGTAAACCGCATCGCGCTCTTCCGTTTGCAAACGTCCGTTACCTTCTATCCCAAAATCATCGAAACACGAGCTTAATCCGGCAACCAGCGCCGTTAAAAGCGCCATCAAGGTAAATTTCATTGTATTCATGCGTTTTCTGTTTTCGTTTTCTGAACATGGGGTGTTTTTGTTTTCAACTTCAATAAGACACACTTTTTGGGGTATGGTTGCGTGCCGGTGAAAATATCGTAGGCTGAACGAAACCTTACAGTGTTTTCAACCGGACATTTCCACCGGTGGCGTTCAGTTTAAGTTTTTCTTTTCCCTCGGTTTTCTTTCCAAAATACCCGTGCAGCAGGATTGTTTGCTCTTTCTGGTTTATTTCGTCCTTGTCCGACACCGTAAATGATTCGTCGAGGTTCAGGTTTGATTTGGTATGGCTGATTTCAAAATTGAATTTCGATTCGGGTGAAAAGTACAGGTTGATGTCGGTTGAGCGGCAGTCGATGTACAAATCACTGAAATCGGCCCCGATTTTTTCAAGTTCCAGGTCGCCGTAGTTCAGGCGCATGGAGGCGCGGCCGGTGAGGTTTTCAATTCTGAAGTTGGAAAAATTCGCCTCGGCGTCAATCCTGCCGGTTTGTTTGATCCTGAACTTATCGCGCCGCGAATCAGCGCGGAGGCTTTTGTTTTCAATGAGTTCAATTGCCGATGATTTGCTTGTAACCGTCAACTGGCCCGATTCCTTGATATACACATCGCTGTAATTTGCGTTGATCTTTCCCTGCGGAAGACTGTTGACTGACGCGCCGGCAAAGTTCAGGGTGATGGTTGTTTTATTGGTCAGGTTATGCGCCTTTAACTTGCCGTTGCTCAGGTCGATGGTGGTTTCTCCTTTGTAATCGTCCAGGTAAATATCGCCGAATTTATTTTCAACTTTTAGCGGATTACCTGCCGGCAGCCAAACCTGATAATTTATTTCGATGCTGCCGTTGTTTTGGAGCAGCGATTCTTTGAACCGGAGGAACTCGCTTTCGAGCTGCGTGCGGTTTTTGTCGGGCAGCGTGCGGATAACCAGGTAATGGGCGGTGTTGGCAAAATCAAAGTCGATGTTGTCGAGCGATTTTTCGAGTTTCGAGGCCTTTTTCATATCCACAAGCATTTTCACTTGCACAACCACCGAATCCTTGGGCCAGGTATTGAGCTCGATCTTTCCGTATTTATTCGAAATCTCGATGGTGGTTTCGGGGCTCACCTTAAACGACCGCTTAAACTGGCGGGTTTCGGTAAATTGGGCTGTGGCCGTGTTTAGTCCGGCAAAACCAAGCAGCAGCAAGACAATCAGTTGGCGAAACTTATTTTTCATCTTCATCACCTTTAGCAGTTAATTTGTTCCAGTACCTCGTCTACCAACTTCAAACGAAAGCGGTTGTTCTCGATCATGGCTTCAATCACTTCTTTGTTCGAGATATTTTCTTTCAGGTCCTTTCGCAATTCGTTGTACATGTGTTCCAGTTCCTGTAAATCGTCTTCCACTTCCTCCTGTAATTCAGGGTTTAGCCGGTAACATTTACGGATTTCTTCCAGTTTCCCGTGAATCTGCTGGGCGTAGTAGGCTTCGGCTTCCAGCAATTCACGCATCTCTGGATTGGCGTCGGCGCCCAGCCTGGTTCCATCCCGGTTGAATACCAGCGAACGTACAACCACACCCGATCCAAGCAGGACGATCGCCAGGGCGGCGGCGATGCTGATCCACCGGCGCGGCAGGCTTTTTTTTGCCTGCTTTGGCAGCCGCCGGTTCAGCTTCTCCCAGATTTCGGGCGGCGGCGTATGAATATCGAACTCATCCCGATGCCCCGTAACAAACTCTTCTAAGCGATCATTCTTCATACTGTGCGCATTTGTTGTTCTTTCAATAAATCGTAAACCCTTCGTTTTGCCCGCATATACTGCGATTTCGAGGTTGACTCGGTGATGCCTAGTATGCCGGCAATCTCGCCGTGGTCGTAGCCTTCGAGCAGGTACAGAGAGAAAACAATCCGGCCGCCTTCAGGCAAATCATTCATGGCTTTGAGGATCTGTTCTGTCGTAATCTCAGGCGCATTCATCTCATCATCGGTACTCCGGTGGTCTTTGATCTCGTCGGAATAGACCAGCTCGACTTTTCGTTTTTTCAGGGCATTGATACAGCTTCGGACCGCAATGGTTTTCAGCCAGCTGCCAAAACCCGACTCGTAACGAAAACTGTCGAGTTTGGTAAATGCCTGCATGAATACTTCCTGTAGCATATCTTCAGCGTCCTCGCGGTTGTTCATCATGCGATAACACAGGTTGAACATCGCTTTGGAGTATAGCTGATATAACTGAAAACGGGCTTTATCGTCGCCCCGTTTACAATCTTCAATCAACGATTGATGTATGAATGCCGCTTTGCCCAAATTGTTTTGTTTTCGCTAATAGAGACAAGAAAAATGATGCAGGGTTGCAAATCAGTTTAAAAATTTCAGTTTTGGGATAATTTCAGATATTGTGTAATCATTTTCCAGAAAGATATCCGGAATAACGCCTTCAACGGGGGAATCTCCTCCTCGCTGGACAAATTCTTTAGGCGCCACAAAAAAATCTGCACACATGTGTGGAAGCCGGAAAGTCAGATAATCGCCGTAGTAATGAATAGTGCCACCTGTTTGTTGTCCAGCCAGTTGTCCCAGTTTGTATTCTTTCACCATCCCGGCAAAGGTAGCTGCGGCGCTATATGTCCGGTTATTGATCAGGACGAAAACATTTCCGTCGAAAAAATCTGATTCCGGCCCCGGGCGGTTGATAAACATGTTGTTGTCGAATATAAAAACCGTATCAACAGGCAGATTAGCTATCAATTTGTACGTATCGGGCTTCTTTCCCTGATAATATTGCTTTACCTCATCGCTTACCCGTAAGGCAATGGATTTGTATTGGGTATAAGGCGTCCTGATCAGGTAGTTTAACAGAGAATCTACACTTCGGCTGTTTCCCCCGCTATTGTCGCGAATATCTATAATCAGGTTTTTGCAGTTTACCTGCCTGACGGTATCGAATGCCTGCCGGAGAAAAGGGCTCAGGTCATCGGCAAATTGTTTAATCTTCAGCAAAGCAAACGTGTTGAATTCCGGGAACGACAATTCATAGTTTCCCTGATTTTTTTCAGGATAATACTTATTCTTCAGCTCAAAGAAGGTACTATTCGATACGGGAGCAATGTTTATTGAAAAAATTGAATCAGGAGAGGCAAGCGAAAGATGATATCTGGTTTGTTCACCAAAAAACATCCAGAAATAGAGACCAAAATATCGTTCGATTTCCTGATCGTTAACTGCCGCCGATTGCTTTTCCGAACCGGAAAGTTTCCTCATTTTCATGAGGATTTCTTCAGACGCAATGGAATTGATGGACGAGATCTTTGCCCCTTCAACTTGACTTGACCGGTTGTCGCCGAAGTATTGATCAATCACGATCATATCGTCTTTTAGTCCGACAGTGAAAGGCATGGTAACACCTCCATGCTGCATATATTTCATTCTTTCAGAAGAAGGAACTGAGAACCCGGTATGTCCGTCCTCCAGAAAAGATAATAAATGCGATATCCGGATAAAACCTTCGTTGAAGGTGATACTGTCGGGAAGATCGCGTCTTACAGAATCAGCGTATACCTTCCATTGATTACAAAATCCGGCATCCAGAAACTTTGGATGGACATGCGTGACTTTCTGTGTCAGGTACTGAATATCTTCCTCAAAATCTGCTTTGGAGAAATAAGTTGGCAAATAATCCTGGGCACGAATTTGAATATGCCAAACCAGAACCGCTAAAAGAATAAACAGGATTTTTTTCATATGACAAGTGTTTTAATGATAAGGAAATCTCTGTTAATGACCTGACGGCTATTGAAGTATCGGTTTTCCCAATTAGAAAGATGCTCATAACAAAAAGCAAAATATCTTAAAAACGATTTCCCTATTGTAACCAATATTTACCCTGGGAAAATTTCCTCCTCAATATCCAGGCATCCGTTTCTTCTTAAAAAACTGTATTGTTCAAAATTAAAAAAAATCAGTCGGTATCCACGCAACCTTTTTGCCCCGGGAGTCATCTGCCTGTTGTAACTAACCCTAAAATATTTTTGCATGAAGAAAATCGCCTTGCTTGTTGTACTTCTGCTTTTTGTGTGCGGGGCTTTTGCGCAAAAACAAAAGAAAGAAGTCATCTACCTGAAAAATGGTTCGGTGATCAAAGGTCAGCTCGTGCAGGTCGACGATGAAAAAGTAGTCGTCCATTCGGCGCAAAATACCTGGGTATTCAGGCAGTCGGAGATCGATACGGTTGCTTCGAAATGGCTGGCAACGCCCCATGAGCCTGTAAGCAAAACCTGGTTTTTCAAAACCAGCCTGGGTCTGTTGCCCGGCGGCTCCGACAATACCAAAGAAACCCCCTTTTCGTTCGACGCTTCACTCAATGCCCGGTTGTTTGCTGGCCTGTACGCGGGACTGGGTGCAGGGATCGACTTTCTGGAAGAATCGTACCTGCCGGTTTTCATGAACCTGGAATACCAGTTCCGTCGTTCGCGCTTTACCCCCTTCGTGGGCGTTCAAGGGGGCTATCTGCTCCCGGTTGACGGCGAAGTGAACATGCAAAACGGGTACTATTACTACGATATTCTGCCGTATTCGTCCTATTGGCCGTATCCGCAGCAAACGCTCGATAACAAAGGCGGACTGATGCTGAACCCCTCATTTGGTTTCGTGAGCCACATTAATCCCAACCTGGGCATCTCGCTGGCCTTTGGTTACCGTTTCAGCCAGGTGACTTTTAAAGGAGAAAACAGCTACGAGCTGGAAACGAATTACAACAGGTTGTCGGTACGATTGGGAATTTTATTCAATTAAAACATGAAAATGATGCAAACAAAATCAACTTATACCGGCCTGATCTTCTTTTTGATGTTGCTGTTTTCGGGCTGTCAGGATAAAATATACGAGTCGTTTATGGCGAATTCGCCGGTTTATCTCGGTTACGAAGAATTGCGGTTGTCGGTAAAAAAAGAAACGACCCGGGCCATCGCGAATCCCGGTAAAATCTATTTCAAGGATGATTTCCTCTTTATTAATGAAGAGATGAAGGGGGTGCATGTGCTGGACGTTCACGATCCGGCCAATCCAACAGCCGTGGCGTTTATCAACATCCCCGGGAATGTGGATATTGCCATTAAAGAGAATGTTTTGTATGCCGACAGTTACGTGGATCTGGTGGCGGTTGATGTATCCGACCTGAACAATATCCGCGAAGTTGGACGGATTAAAGATATTTTCCCCTACACCGTTCCCGAGTACAATACCGATTACCGGCTGGCCGAGGTAGATCAGGAAAAAGGGGTTGTTGTTGAATGGGAGATTAAACAGGTCAAGGAACGGGTTAATCAGCATTATTATCCCATCTATTATTACCGGTCGTATGCTGAAAAGCTTTCTTACGACATGGCAAACTTCTCGTCGTCGGCCGGAGGGGTGGGCGGCAGCGGGAGCACCTTTGGCGTTGGCGGCTCCATGGCCCGGTTTGGCCTGTACGAAAACTACTTGTATGTGATCGACAATTACCAGCTTTATACCTTTCGTATTACCAACCTGGACAGCCCGGTTAACCTGGGAGCAAAAAGCATCGGCTGGAATATCGAAACCATGTTTCTTTACAACAAACACATGTTTTTAGGAACAAGAAGCGGCATGTTGGTTTATAGCCTGGAGATAGCACAAAATCCGACCTACGTGAATCAGTATTCCCACATCACCAGCTGCGACCCGGTGGTCGTGCAGGACGATCTGGCTTATATTACCCTGCACGACGGCGGCTGGTGCGGGCGTTCGGTGAACCGGCTGGATGTGGTGGAAATGAAAGACGGTTACACCAAAATGAATATGCTGGCCAGTTACCCGATGGCTAACCCGCACGGGCTGGGTATCGACGGCGACCTGCTGTTTTTATGCGACGGCGATGCCGGACTGAAAGTGTTCGATGCCTCCAACCCGCTGCAGATTTCATCCAATAAAATTGCCGAGTTTCCGAATATCAATGCCTATGATGTGATCCCGGTCAATAACTACCTGTTTATGATCGGCGATGCCGGCTTTTATTTATACGATTACAGCAATGTGCAAAATATACAGTTATTGTCAACGATTCCCGTTTCAGCTAGTCATGACTAGTGCGTTAATTTCAATTACCCGATCCGGTCAAAATCTTTTGGCCGGATTTTTTGTTTTAGAATTTATCTGTCGGCCAGGTTGAATGACTTGGTTAAAACTACTATTTTTGCCATTTAGCTAATTCTGAAAGATCGGTATGAAGAAGATATTTAGCCGCCTGTTGTTGAGTCTTGTCTTCCTGGCCTTGTTGGCCGGGGGATATCACTTTTTTGAATCGTCGACTTATCCGAAAACGGATAGTCATTCATCCGGGGAAGCGGAAGTACATACGCCGGTAAAACTGCCCGACAGTTTATATTTTGCCGGCGAACGGGTACCGCTCGAGTATTTTGACGTGCGCGAAAGCCTCGACCGGGAGTTGCTGGTCAACAGCTATTTTCATTCGCAAACCATTCGTTTTTTGAAAATGGCGCCCCGCTTCTTCGCGATTATTGAACCGGTACTACTGGCCGATTCCATCCCTGCCGATTTTAAATACCTGGCGCTGGCCGAAAGCGGTTTCGATCCGCGTGCTGTTTCTCCCGCCGGGGCAGTGGGCTTCTGGCAATTCATGAAAGGAACGGCCACCGATTACGGGCTTGAGGTGGGCAGCGAGGTTGACGAACGTTACCACATTGAGCGGTCGACCCTGGCCGCCTGCCGTTATCTGAAAGATTCATACAAAAAATACGGAAGCTGGACACTGGTGGCTGCGTCGTACAATGCCGGGCGCAGTTTTGTCGACCGGCAGATTGGCCGGCAGGGCGAAGCAAGCTATTACGATTTGCTTCTGGGCGAAGAAACCAGTCGTTACGTGTTCCGGATTATGGCCCTGAAACTGATCCTTGAAAATCCCGAAGCCTTTGATTTTAAGGTGAGAGACGACGAGAAATATCCCCTCTGGGACACCCGGACCATCGACATTAACAGCCCGGTAAAAGACTTTGCCGAATTTGCCCGCGAACACGGAACAAACTATAAAATACTGAAGATGCTGAATCCCTGGCTGCGCGAAACCTACCTGACCAATGCCAGGGGCAGGACCTACACGATAAAATTGCCGGCTGAAGGGTTTCGGACGAAAACAAATTGATGAATATGCAGGAAACAGAAACAATAGCTTTGACGGACGAACTGATCGGTCAGGAAGAAACGATTGCAGTGCACGGCGCCCGGGTGCACAATCTTCAGAATATCAATGTCGAAATCCCGCGAAATAAGCTGACCGTTATTACAGGACTGAGCGGCAGCGGGAAATCGTCCCTGGCTTTCGATACGATTTATGCCGAAGGCCAGCGCCGTTACATTGAAACATTCTCGGCTTATGCCCGCTCATTTCTGGGAAATATGGAACGCCCGGATGTGGATAAAATCACCGGTTTGAGCCCGGTTATTTCCATCGAGCAAAAAACAACCAATAAAAATCCCCGCTCAACGGTTGGTACGGTAACCGAGATTTACGACTTTTTACGTTTGTTGTACGCCCGGGCGGCCGATGCTTTTTCGTATCATACGGGTGAGAAAATGGTCAAATATACCGACGACCAGATTCTGAAACTGATTTCGGACCATTTTGCAGGCAAGCGGATCCATGTAATGGCCCCCCTGGTTCGCGGACGAAAAGGACATTACCGCGAGCTTTTTGAACAAATCCGTAAAAAAGGTTTCCTGTATGCCCGCATCGACGGCGAAGTGCAGGAACTGAAACCAAATATGCGTGTTGATCGGTACAAAAACCACTTTATCGAAGTGGTGATAGACCGGTTACTCCTCGAAGAAGAAAGCAGTAAGCGGCTAAAAGATTCGGTCCATATGGCCATGAAGCAGGGACACGGTATTTGCCTGGTGCTGGATCAGGAGTCGGGAGAGGTGAAATATTACAGCCGGCAACTGATGTGCCCCACAAGCGGGATTTCGTACAACGAACCGGCGCCGCACAACTTTTCCTTTAATTCCCCGCAGGGGGCTTGTCCCAAATGTAACGGGCTGGGGCAAATTGCCGAGACTGATCTGGAAAAGATAGTCCCCGATTCTGCACTGAGCATTGCCAAGGGAGGAATTGCCCCGCTTGGACCGCAAAAGAACACGCTCATTTTCTGGCAAATCGAAGCGCTGGGCGATAAATACGGTTTTACGCTGAAAACCCCGGTCAAAGATATTCCCGAAGATGGCTTGAATGCTATTTTGTACGGAACCAATGAACGGATCACGCTGAAAAACTCTCCGCTGGGCGCTTCGGTGAATTACATGATGACTTATGAAGGAATTGTGAAATACATTGACAGCCAGCGCGATGATAATCCGTCAAAAACGGCGCAAAAATGGGCCAACCAGTTCATCCGCGAAAAAACCTGCATCGAGTGCGACGGACACCGGCTGAAAAAGGAATCGTTATATTTCAGGATTGATCAAAAAAATATTTCAGAGCTGGCCCAAATGGATATTTCGGAGCTAAGCACCTGGTTTTCGGATTTGGAAGACCGGATTAGCGACCGTCAGCGTAAAATCGGCGCCGAGGTGATCAAGGAAATCCGCACCCGGATCGGCTTTTTGCTCGACGTGGGTCTGGAATACCTGTCGCTCAACCGGGCCTCGGCCACGCTGTCGGGCGGCGAATCGCAGCGTATCCGCCTGGCCACGCAAATCGGCTCGCAACTGGTGAATGTGCTGTATATTCTCGATGAGCCGAGTATCGGGCTGCATCATCGCGATAACCTGCGTTTGATCAATTCGCTGGAAAAACTGCGCGATACCGGGAACTCGGTCATTGTGGTGGAACACGATAAAGATATGATGCTCTCGGCCGATTATCTGATTGATATGGGCCCCTATGCAGGACGTCACGGCGGCGAGGTGGTAGCGTCCGGAACACCACAGGAGGTGCTGAAAGCCGGAACGCTGACCTCGAAATACCTGAACGGAGAGCGCCGGATTGCTGTGCCCGAAAAACGAAGGGAGGGTAACGGGAAGGAACTTAAACTCACCGGATGCAACGGGCACAACCTGAAAAATGTTCAGGTAAGTTTTCCCCTGGGTAAGCTGATCTGTGTGACCGGCGTTTCGGGAAGCGGCAAATCCAGCCTGATCAACGGGACCTTGCAGCCGATCTTAAGTCAGCATTTTTTCAAATCGTTAAAAGATCCGCTGCCCTATGAGAAAATTTCGGGATTAAAAAATATTGACAAGGTGGTGCAGGTCGACCAGTCGCCTCTGGGGCGTACGCCGCGGTCGAACCCGGTGACCTATACCGGCGTATTTTCGGATATCCGGGCTTTGTTTGCCCAGCTGCCCGAAGCCAAAATCAGGGGCTATAAGCCAGGCCGGTTTTCATTCAATGTAAAAGGAGGGCGCTGCGAAGACTGTCAGGGTGGCGGACTGAAACTGATCGAGATGAATTTTCTTCCCGACGTGTATGTTCATTGCGACAGTTGCAACGGCAAACGGTACAACCGCGAGACGCTGGATGTCCGTTATAAAGGAAAATCGATCAGCGATGTGCTGGATATGACCATCAACCAGGGCGTTGAGTTTTTTGAAAGTTTGCCATCGATTGTACACAAGTTAAAAACCCTGCAGGAAGTCGGACTGGGTTACATTACCCTTGGCCAGTCGTCAACCACGCTTTCGGGAGGCGAGTCGCAGCGCGTAAAACTGGCTACCGAACTGGCTAAAAAAGATACAGGCAAAACCTTGTATTTACTCGATGAACCGACAACCGGCCTTCATTTTGAGGATATCCGCGTATTACTTGACGTGCTCTACAAGCTGGTTGACCGGGGAAATACCGTAATTGTGATTGAACACAACATGGATGTGATCAAAGTCGCCGATCACATTATCGACCTGGGGCCGGAAGGCGGGCGGGGAGGAGGGCAGGTGTTAAGCGCCGGAACTCCTGAAGAAATTATCAAAAACAAAAAATCGTATACGGCTAAATATCTTAAAAATGAATTAGCTTTATAAGCCATTTTCTGAATCAACAACTATGAAAACCATCGACATTTATTGTAAAAACACCAATACCGTTAAGTCGTACCCGTTGGGGATTACCCTGGATGAAATCAAAGACGATCTGCAGATAAAACTGAATAACCCCGTTTGCGGGGCATTGGTGAACCACAAGGTGAAAGAACTTTCATTCACGGTGGTCAAATCAAAAAAAGTAGAGTTTATAGACTATAGCCATGTCGACGGACGGCGCTTGTACGTACGCTCCCTGTTGTTCCTGCTTTATGTGGCCGTTCGCGAAACTTTTCCGCAGGTAAAACTGAAGGTGTTGAACGGAATCAGCCAGGGCTACTATTGTGAATTGATTGGCCTGGGCCGACCGGTTAATGATTCGGATATTTTTGAATTGAAAAATGAAATGCGCGAGTGGGTCAGACGCGATCTGCCTTTCGAGAAACGAGGCTTGCTGACCGAAGAAGCGGTTGAAGAACTGACCAAACAGGGACTGGAAGAAAAGGCCAAGTTGTTTGAGCAACAAGGGCTGTTGTTTTCGTATTTGAATTACCTGAACGGCTATGCCAATTATTTTTACGGGCATCATGTCCCGTCAACCGGTTACCTGTCTACCTTCGACATTGTCCCTTATTTTGAGGGAATCTTACTGCAGGTCCCCAAACCGAATTCATTTAACGAGGTGTACGAGGTTATTTTACAGGACAAGTTGTTCGGCATCTTCAAGGAACATAAAAAACGGGCCGAGCTGCTTGATGTGCCCAACCTGGGACAACTGAACGAATACACGGCAAACGGGAGCGGCGGTGATATTATCAAAATATCGGAGGCCCTTCACGAAAAGAAAATTGCCGAGATTGCCAATATGATTGACGAACGCCGGGATACGGTGAAGGTGATCCTGATTGCCGGGCCTTCGGCTTCGGGTAAAACAACATTCAGCAAACGTCTGGCCGTTCAACTGGCCGTTAACGGCATAACGCCGCATATGATTTCGCTCGACGATTATTTTGTCGACCGCGAACATACCCCGCGTGATGAGAACGGGAACTATGATTTTGAAGCGCTCGAAGCCATTGATGTTGAGTTTTTTAACCGACAACTCCTACAGCTTTTTAACGGCGAAGAAGTTGAATTGCCCCGCTTTAATTTCATCCTGGGCAAAAACGAACCTTCGGGCACAAAATTGCGCCTGGGAAATGGCCATTTACTGATTGTTGAAGGAATACACGGCATGAACCCCGGGCTGATGCCGCATATTAAGAACGGACGCAGCTTTAAAATTTTCCTTTCGGCCTTAACGCAGATCTCGCTGGATGACCACAACCACATTTCTACCACCGACAACCGGCTGATCCGGAGGATGATCCGCGACAGCAAGTACCGGGGCTACTCGGCTGCCGATACCATCAAGCGCTGGCCCAGCGTGAGAAACGGCGAAGAAAAAAATATCTTCCCTTACCAGGAAAATGCCGACGTGATGTTTAACTCTGCCCTGATCTACGAGCTGGCCGTACTTAAAAAGTATGTCGAGCCTTTGTTGAAAGCGGTTCCCGAAGCTGTTGAAGAATACTGTGAGGCCAACCGCCTGCTGAAATTCTTCAGTTATTTCCATCACATCGACGACAGTGAAATCCCGCCGACATCGCTGATCCGCGAGTTTTTGGGAGGAAGCAGCTTCCGGTATTAAGCATTTAAACCACCCATGTGGTTTTGAAAAGAAAAACCTGAAGGGATTAAATAGGAGTAACCGCGGGTGTAAACCCGTGGCAAACAATGATGCACAACACAGAAGCCCGAAGCGGGTTCAATCATTAGGGAACATTTCTGATCCCGATTTGCGTGATCCGGTATGGAATAAATGTGGGCAGAAAAAGAATAATCTCCGGTAATTCAAAGAAGCAAAATATAAGGGTGAATGACAATTTTCCCATCCATCTGTTCTCCTCCGGGATATTTTTAAACAGTCCGTGAATTTTTTTTAAGAATAATCAGAAAACTTTACTTGTATATAAAGTTTTCATTACCTTTGGCAAAATTTTTACAGATGGAAGTTCGTGACAGAATTATAGAAGAAGCATCCAAACAGTTTTTAAAATTGGGCATCCGTACCGTAACGATGGATGAGATTGCGGTTAACCTGGGGATTTCCAAAAGAACGGTCTATGAAACGTTCAAAGATAAAAAAGAATTAATTCAGACCTGTCTGGATGGGTTTAGTGCCTATCATGAGCGACGGAACAATGAAGTCATTGCTATCTCCGCCAATGTCATTGAAGCTATTTTTACTTTTCTGAAAGAGGGGATTAAAGCGATAAACTCGATTAATCCTGCTTTTTTTTACGATTTGAAGAAATATCATTCGGATATTTGGGAACCGCATTATAAAGCCAGCCAGGTGAATGGTTATAACCGGACCTACCGCTTATTGCGCAAAGGGGTGAATGAAGGTTTGTTCCGAAAAGACATCAATATTCCCATTGTTGCCAGGTTGTTTCATGTCCAGATCAATATGCTCACCGATGAAAGTTTCTTTCCACCCGAAGAATATTCCATCTCGGAAGTGTTCAGCGCCCTGATGATCAATTTTTTCCGCGGAATTGCCACGGCTAAGGGGATTGAACTGATTGAACAACTGGAATCTTAATTTTTTTGTCTTGCAGAAAACTTTAAAAAATACAAAAGTATTCAAAGTTTATGATTGATGATGAAGCAATAATCAAACGGACATTTAGCCTGTATGCAAAATACGGCATCAAAAGCATCAGTGTGGATGAAATTGCCCGGGATATGGGTATTTCAAAGAAAACGATTTACGCTCATGTGAAAAGCCGGGATCATTTGATTGAGCGGGTTGTCGAATTTAGTATCCGGCAGTTTGTGCAGGGGCTGCGTAGCCTGATTAAGCCTTCCGACGATGTTTTTACCCAACTGGGCGTTTTTTATGCTTACCACATTCAACAGCTACGCAATTTCAATCCCTCTTTTTTACCCGACCTGAAAAAAGTAAGCTGTAAACTTTTTAACCGGATTAAGGAGGTGAGGGACCATCATATTTACGGACTGGCCGAAGAAATTCTGCAGCAGGGTATTCGGGAAGGCCTTTTTCGGGACGATCTGGATGTGAAATACATTTACCTCAGCCAAATGGCAAAAGTATCGGCTTTCACCGGTACCCCGGTTTTTGACGAAAGAGGTCCTGATTTCGAGCTGATTCTTTTTAAGTTAATCCTGAATGAGATCAGGGGCATGACAACCGAAAAAGGCTTCCGGCAAATGGACGAACGGTATGATCAGTTACTTCAGTTGATAAAATAGAAACAAACAATTAAGCAATTTCTGATGATGAAAACGAATCTGTTCTTTTTGATGATGCTGGTTTTATTCTTTGGCAGAACGGCCGGGGCACAGGAGAAACTGACGCTCAGCCTGGATGCGGCCAAAGTGTACGCCCTGAATTACAACAAAACAATGATTAATTCGGGGCTTTCGGTCGATCAGTCGCAGGAGAAACTCCGGGAAGCCATTGCCGCCGGTTTGCCCCAGGTAAATGCCACTACCGACTACACCAACGCGATGGGTGCAAAAATCAGCATTCAGTTTGATGAGAATGCGCCGGCATCACAAATTCCGATTAAACCAACCAGCAATTTTAACCTGCAGGTGGGGCAGCTGATCTTTAGCGCTAATTACCTGGTTGGCCTTCAATCGGCAAAAATTTACAAACGCATTACAGAGAAAAATCTGGAAAAAAGCGGGCAGGAAATTGTCAGCCAGGTGACCGGCAGTTATTACCTGGTCCTGGTTTCGGACGAGTCGGTTAAAATTCTGGAATCCAACACGGCCAATCTGGACGATGTTTACCAACGGACAAAACCAATGGTTGAAGTCGGCATGATGGAACAAGTGGAACTGGATCAGTTACTCGTTCAGGTGAATAGCCTGAAAAATGCACTGAAAGCAGCACAGCGCCAATCTGAAATAGCCAGGAATATTCTTCGTTTGCAGCTTGGCGTATCAGCAGAAACCGAACTTGATCTGACCGATACCCTGGCCGACCTGTTGACCGGGAGAACCATTCCGGGAAGCCTGGGCAAAACCTTTTCGCCCGAACAAAATATTGACTACCAGTTGTTGGACATCCAGGAGGAAATGAGCGAAAAGCAGGTCGATATGAGCAAGGCAAGTTATCTGCCCTCTTTGTCGGGCTACTATTCGTTTACCCACAAACTCTTAAAACCGGCTTTCGATATGTCGCCGGCCCACCTGGTTGGGCTGAACCTGAATATTCCGGTTTTCTCGGGTGGTGAGCGTCGGTCAAAAGTAAAACAGGCCGAAATCGATCTGGAGACGATGCGAAATAACAGGGCCCTGTTGCAGGATCAGCTCGAAGTTCAGTACCGGCAGCTAAGTTACAATCTGAAGAATGTACTGGAAACCTACGAGCTTCAAAAACAAAATGTGGAAGTATCGCGCGAGGTTTACAAACGCCTGAAGGAAAAGTTTGAACAAGGGGTTATCTCAGGTCTGGAACTGACAACAGCTGACAATAATTACCTCAAATCAGAATCCGATTTTTTACAGGTAAAATTGGAGTTGTTACAGGCTCAAAACGAGTTAAATACGCTGACTGGAGAATACAAAACAATTAAATAATGCAGAAAAGATGAAACAGTTAAGTGTTTTTTTAAATGTTATCATAGCGATTGCACTGATTTTCAGTTCATGTACATCGGAGGATGCAAAGAGCGAACAACCCACTGTTGTCAAAACAACAGGCATTGAGCGGGTGCGGGTCATCCGCTTGCAGCAGGAGGAAATTGACCGGATGGTTGAGTATACCTCAACATTACAGCCGCTCAACGAAGTCCATATGGCGCCTGCCTCGCCCGGAAAAATCGAAGCCATTAAGGTGGAAGTAGGCGACCGGGTCAGAAAAAACCAGTTGCTGGTTCAAATGAATGATGCCCAACTGGTGCAGGCCCGGATTCAGAAAAACAACCTCGAAACCGATTATTCCCGTTTGCAGGTGCTCAATCAAACCGGAAGTATTTCGAAACAACAGTTTGATCAGTTGGAAAGCCAATATGAATCGGCAAAAGAAAATGTCGCTTACCTCGAAGACAATACCAGCCTGTTGGCCCCGTTCGACGGTATTGTTTCGGGTAAATATTTCGAAGCCGGCGAAATGTACTCCGGCTCTCCCGTGTCGTCAATCGGGAAAGCGGCTATTCTGTCGGTCATTCAAATTGACAAGTTAAAAGCGATTATCAATGTTTCCGAACAGTATTTCCCAAATATCAGAAAAGGAATGAGGACAGATATCCGCTTTGATGTTTACCCGGATCAGGTCTTTACCGGCGAAATTTTCCGCATCGCGCCCACCATCAATCCGCAAAGCCGGTCATTCGAGGTGGAAGTGTTAATGACCAATACGGATAACCGCTTACGGCCGGGCATGTTTGGCCGGGTTTCCCTTAGCCTCGAAAAAACACAGGCACTGGTGTTGCCTTCCATTGCTGTACTGAAGATGCAGGGATCAAATAACCGTTACCTCTTTGTGGAAGAAAACGGGAAGGCCAAACGGATTGATGTAACGGTTGGAAAACGTTATAACGACAAGGTGGAGGTGATTTCCGACCAGTTACATGCGGGCGATAAAGTCATCGTCGAAGGGCAGCTCAGGTTATTGGAAGGGGTTGATGTGCAGGCGGAAAACTGATCGCTGCTCAGTTGTCAAAATCATTTTTAAAGAAAACGGATTATGAGTATATATAAAAGCGCCGTAGACAAGCCGATTACCACAATCATGATATTTATTGCCATTGTGGTGATGGGGATTTTTTCACTCATCAATATTCCCATCGACCTTTACCCGGAGATGGAACCGCCGTACGTGTCGGTGATGACCTCCTACGCGGGTTCCAATGCGGTGGATATTGAGGCAAATATCACCAAGCTGTTGGAAGATGCACTCAATTCGGTAGATAAGCTGAAAGAAATCACCTCCACTTCGTCTGACAACCTGTCGGTGATTTCCATGGAATTTGAGTGGGGAGCTAACCTGGATGAAGCCACCAACGATATCAGGGATGTAGTTGACCGGGTGTACGGCAACCTGCCCGATGGTTGTGACCGGCCGACCATTTTTAAGTTCAATACCAGCATGATGCCGATTCTTTTTTACGCGATCACCGCAAAAGAGAATTATCCGGGGCTGGAAAAGTTGATCGATGAAAAGGTGATTAACCCGCTTAACCGGGTAGAAGGAGTCGGATCGGTTTCAATGGTCGGTAGCCCGCAACGCGTGGTTTATGTGGATGTCGACCCCAAACGGCTGGATGCGTACGATCTGACGCTGGAACAAATCGGATCAGTCATTTCAGGCGAAAACACGAATCTTCCCCTGGGGAATGTAAAAATGGGAAAAGTTGATTACCAGATTCGTGTGCAGGGTGAATTTACCGAAAGCGACCGGATTAATAGCCTCATTGTGGCTAATTATGAAGGAAAACCCGTGTATGTGCGCGATATTGCCGTGGTAAAAGATACGCTGAAAGAAGTGACACTGGAAGAAAAAATAAACGGCGAAGCCGGCGCCCGGATGTTTGTGATGAAACAGTCGGGAGCCAATACCGTGAAGGTGGCCCGCGAAATTAAAGAGCGGATAGAAGAACTGAAATTAACCTTGCCGCCCGATGTTCGCATACAGGAAATCTTTGACTCTTCCACCTTCATCAAAGGGTCCATCCGGAACCTGTCGTCAACACTCTTGTATGCGATGATCTTTGTGGTGTTGGTGGTGCTGTTCTTCCTGGGTCGGTGGAGGGCGACCTTCATCATTGTGCTCACCATTCCCATCTCGCTGATTGTTGCCTTTGTTTATCTTTACATGACAGGTAACTCACTGAATGTAATTTCGTTAACATCTCTTTCCATTGCTATCGGGATGGTGGTCGACGATGCGATTGTCGTCCTCGAAAACATTACCCGGCACGTGGAACGCGGGAGTAGTCCGCGCGAAGCAGCTATTTACGCCACTAATGAGGTGTGGCTATCGGTTCTTATCACCACCCTCGTGGTGGTCGCCGTTTTTTATCCGTTGACATTGGTTTCGGGAATGACCGGTGTGCTGTTTAACCAGTTAGGCTGGATTGTAACCATTACGGTAGTTACGTCAACCCTGGCCGCTATTTCGCTGACGCCCATGCTGGCATCCAAATTCCTGCGTTTGCAGCAACGAAAAAAAACCGGCCGCTTCAGTTACGAAAATACCGCTGAAAAATGGCTGGGAAAGCTTGATCTCTGGTACGAATCCCTCCTGCGCCGTTTATTGCATTATAAATCCATAGTCATAGTGGCTACATTCATGGTCTTCTTTGGCTCGTTATTCCTTGTCAAATTCATCGGAACCGACTTTATGCCCGAATCGGATCAAAGCCGGATGACGGCTTATGTGGAGCTTCAAACAGGTTTGCGGGTTGAAGAATCAATTAAAGTTACCCGGAAACTCGAAAAGATTATCAGCGAACGTTATCCCGAGGTTGAACTGATTTCTTCATCCACAGGTTCTGACGATGAGGGTGGCTTTATCTCCATGTTCAGTACCACCGGGTCAAATATTGTTAACCTTACGTTACGCCTGAAAGATCTTCAGTATCGTGAACGTTCGGTTTGGGAAATTGCGGATGATTTTCGCGATCAGGTTGCCTTGCTTCCCGAAGTGGTCAGTTCGGTGATCTCTACTTCATCTCAGGGCCTGGGTGGATCGGAAAATGTGGTTGAGTTCGAAATTTACGGGTATAACTTCGATGCCACCAACCTGTATGCTGAAAAGATTTACGACCGGATTAAAACCATCAAAGGAGCCACCAATGTCAGTATTAGCCGCAAAGACGATAAACCGGAGTTACAGGTGATTCTCGACCGGAACAAACTGTCGGAGCATGGTTTGTCAACCGGTCAGGTGTCTATGCTGATCCGAAACCGGATTAACGGGCTGGTACCTTCCTATTATAAAGAAGAAGGAGAAGAATATGATATCCGGATCAGGCTGACGGAAGAGTACCGGAATTCCATATCCGATATTGAGGATCTGACCATCATGACCCCGGCCGGACAAAAAATCAAATTGAAAGAATTGGGTTACGTCGACGAGTTCTGGTCACCGCCAAGCATCCAGCATAAACGCAGGGAGCGTTTGGTGACGATTTCAGCCATGCCCAATAAAATTTCGCTGGGGCAGCTGGCTGAACGGATAAAAACTGCCGTGTCGGATATTGAACAGCCGCGAGATATTGTGACTTCCGTAGGCGGGGCCTACGAAGACCAGCAGGAATCGTTTATCGACCTGGCCATGTTGTTGTTCTTAAGCCTGATTTTGGTTTTTATCGTGATGGCGTCTCAGTTCGAGTCGTTGCGGATGCCTCTGATTATTATGTTCTCCATACCGTTTGCCTTTACCGGGGTGATTTTGGCCTTGCTGATAACCGGCACCACCTTGAGCGTAGTGGCTGCCTTGGGGGCTGTGCTGCTGGTCGGTATCGTGGTGAAAAACGGGATCGTGCTGGTCGACTTTATTAACCTGATGCGCGACCGGGGCGTGGAATTGCATGAGGCCATCGCCGCCTCCGGGAAATCACGTTTGCGTCCGGTGTTAATGACCGCCATGACAACCATTCTGGGCATGCTCCCGCTGGCGCTGAGTACCGGCGAAGGAGCAGAAATCTGGCGTCCGATGGGGATTACAGTCATCGGGGGGCTGGTATTTTCAACCTTGGTAACCATGGTGATTGTTCCGGTAATGTATGCCATTTTAGCCCATAGCGGAGAACGACGGAAAAAAGAAAAGGTGCGTGCGAAGTTTGTATTTATGGACAAATAAAAAAACAATAGATGAAAGCAGTTTTTGTGGTATTTAACCAGGCAAATTCCGAACGGGTGGAGTATATGCTCGACCGCTTGGGAATCAGGGGATATACCTGGTGGAGCGATGTGCTGGGCAGGGGGTCCGAAACCGGCGAACCCCGTATGGGTACCCACACCTGGCCGGAAATGAATTCAGCGGTGCTGACCATTGTTCCGGATGATAAAGTGGACATCCTCCTTGAAAAAGTAAAAAAGATGGATGAAGTAAACCTGGAAGTTGGGGTCCGGGCATTTGTATGGGAGGTACTGAAATCCGTGTAATGAGGGTTACTGTTTAACGAATCCCGGCATTGGATTGAAAAAATCAGATTATTCCCTGTTCACCGCAGTTGAGATGAGCAGGGTGCTTTTTGTTTTTGAATCGTTCAGAAACAGCGAATTCTCCGATCAAAAACCTCCGGCTCACTACTTTTGGGAATAAAAAGGTCTGTAATACGCCGCGGCTTAGCATAAAAAGCATCATCGCGAGCCAGAGGGCATGATTGCCCAGGTGGTTCTGAAAAAGATAATACGACGGGACAAAAACCAGAAATGTTGCTGCAATCATGGAGTTTCGCATTTCTTTTGATGCGGTTGTCCCAATATAAATCCCGTCCCAGATAAAAGATGCAAAAGTGATTACCGGAGTTAGGATTACCCATACCCGATATTGTTGAGCTGTTTCGATCAGACTTTTCTGGCTGGTTAATACCGACAGGATCAGTTGATCTCCGAAAAGGAACAACAGGCTGAACAGAACGGCCAGTCCGCTTCCCCAGATAAATAATTTGCGGGCAAGCATCCGGAAGCGGCTGAGGCTGTTTTCACCCATAAAGCGACCGGCCAATGCTTCGCCGGCAAAGGCAAATCCGTCGATAAAAAAGGAAAAGAACAACAGAAACTGGATGAGTATCGAATTAACAGCCAGGATGTGATCATCTATTCCGGCTGATTTTGATGTAAAAAAGGTAAAAACAGCAATTACACAAAATGTGCGAATAAAAATATCGCTGTTTACGCGAAAGAAATTTTTCAGCGCAGCCAGGTCGATGATCGCTTTCCAGTTCAGGAAAACAGTGAGCTTGCGGTATTTCTTAAAGAAGAGGAACAAACCGGTTACCAGTCCGAGGTATTGGGCAATGACCGTTCCGAGAGCTACCCCGGCTGAGGCCAGGTCCATGAATACGACAAAGATAAAACTGAAAAGAAGATTAAATACATTAGCTAAAATGGATGTAATCATGGGAAAGCGCGCATTTTGCATGCCCAAAAACCAACCATTCAGTGTGTATAAAGCAAGCGTGGCCGGGGCGGCCCAGATCCTGATTCGGAAGTATTCCCGGGCCAGTGATTCTACTTCGTCGCTCCCGTTGATCAGCCGGAAACTCAGCCATTCAATCGGTATTTGGAAGAGGAGAATAAACAGGCTGATCAACGTCGAAATAAAAACAGCGCGCGCGAGTACGCGGATACTTTCGCGCTTATTTCCTTCGCCGTAAAATTGAGCCGTAAACCCGCTGGTGCTCATGCGCAGGAAACTAAAACCCCAGTATATAAAATTGAATAAGACCGTTCCCAAGGCAACCGCCCCAATGTAAACCTCCGATTTCAGGTGTCCCATTAGCGCCAAGTCAACCAGTCCAAGTAAGGGAATTGTTACATTGCTGATGATGTTGGGAATGGCTAAGCGAAGAATCTCTTTATTCACCGATTTTTGGCTGCAAAATAAGCAAAAATATTCCTAAGCATAAAGCACCGGACGAGGGCGGTTGAATTGCCCGGATGTTGCGTGGTTCACGATTTAGTCGGCCAAAAATGATTGACGACATCTATCAGGCATCAATAAATTCTATCAATTTAATAGACTTCTTATTTGGAATGAGTACAAATAGGTTGTAGATTTGCATATAAAGATAAAAAAATCCGAAATCAAAAAATAGAACGTTATGTCATTCGAATTACCTCAATTATCATACGCATATGATGCTTTAGAACCATTGATTGATGCACGTACGATGGAGATTCACCATACGAAACACCATGCTGCGTACACAAGCAATTTGAACAACGCCATTCAGGGCACCGAACTGAGTGGAAAAACAATCAACGAAATTCTGTCAGGAGTGTCGGCACTTCCGGCAGCAGTCAGAAACAACGGAGGTGGTTTTTACAACCACTTACTTTACTGGGAAGTGATGACGCCGGGAGGCGCACCGCAACCGGAAGGTGATTTATTAAAAGCGATTAATCATTCATTTGAATCTTTCGATAATTTTAAAGAAGCTTTTACAAAGGCCGCCCTTACCCGTTTCGGTTCGGGTTGGGCATGGCTGGTAAAGCAGGGTGATAGTTTGGTGGTTTCGTCCACACCGAATCAGGACAATCCGTTAATGGATGTAGCCGATGTAAAAGGAACTCCGGTTCTTGGGATTGATGTCTGGGAACATGCTTACTACCTGAAGTACCAGAACAGACGTCCTGAATACGTTGATGCATTCTGGAAAGTCATCAATTGGGATGAAGTAGCCAAACGGTTTAAAGGTTAGTTGATTTTTGGTTTTTTTCCCCGAAGCAGAGGCTTCGGGGTTTTTATTGCCATATTATCTGTGATTATGATTAATAGAAAAATAATTTCAGTGTTTTCCTTTTTTTCAGGACAAGTCTTTTCCCTCGAAATTGCCGTCTGTTTCCTCAGCTAAAACCTGTTATTTGGATTCTTTTTAAATAGAGCAGACCTACTTTTTTCTTCAAACTTTTTGGGCTTAATTCATGTTTAGAAAGACAAAAATCAAAAACGTCTAACTTTAAATTGAGAATTATGCCATTCGAATTACCCGCATTACCCTACGCTAAAAATGCGCTGGAGCCTTATATCAGTGAGAAAACCATTGATTATCATTATGGCAAGCATCATCAGGCCTACGTGAATAACCTGAATAACCTGATTCCCGGAACCGAATTTGAAAATGCCGATCTGGAAACCATTGTGAAAAAGTCGGAAGGCGGTATTTTTAATAATGGGGCACAGGTTTGGAACCACACGTTTTACTTTTTTCAATTTTCGGCTACCGCAGCCAAAGAGCCGGGCGGTAAATTGAAAGCTGCGATTGAAACCTCTTTTGGCTCGTTTGAGGCTTTCAAAGAAGCCTTTACAAAGGCAGCGGCCATCCTGTTTGGTTCTGGTTGGGCCTGGCTGGTGAAAGATGCTTCCGGAAAATTGAGTATCGTGCAAACCGGAAACGCCGGCAATCCGCTGCGCGACGGTTTAACCCCGCTGATGACCTGTGATGTGTGGGAACATGCCTACTACCTGGATAAACAGAATCTTCGTCCAAAATACATTGAAGATTTCTGGCAGGTGCTTGACTGGAACGTTATTTCGGAAAGGTACTCAGGCTAACCGGTTGCTGAACCGGCACCAGGACCTGTCCCGGGATGAATAAATTCAGAATAAAGATAAGATAAACCAAAAATCAAAAGTATGAGTGCAGAAAAAGTATTGCAAGTGATGAAGGCTGCCGGCAAGCCGATGAAAGCCGGTGAAATAGCAGAAGCTGCCGGCCTGGATAAAAAAGAAGTGGACAAGGCCATGAATGTCCTTAAAAAGGAAGGAAAAATTGTTTCCCCGGTGCGCTGCGCCTGGGAACCGGCAAAATAGCTTGATTAAATAAATTGTTTTAGCAGGAGCTAAGTATTCATCTGCTTTTGCTTGAGATTAAGGTTGTATCGAAAATTTAAATCGGGATCAGACAAATGGGGTTCTGGTCCCGATTTAGATTTTTGATATAGCCTTTTTTATTTTTCGTGAGCCGTATTCTTGCTGTGCTAAGAATGATTAAAATAAAGATGTTTAAAAATATATTGTGAGTTAATAAAAAAAATTATAAACTTGCACTGTGAAAATAAAAATTATTCAAGGGGGTATTCAATGGACTTATTTCTGAAAGACATCGAGGATGTAAATAATGAAAACCGGCAGTATGCCCAGAAACGGAAAATTGTGGCCTTGCTTAATAGGTCGGAGAAACCGCTGACTATTCCCGGTATTTGCAAAAAGGTAAAGCTAAGCATACCAACCGGGACAAAACTGGTTAATGATCTGATTGATAATAAAATTATCATTGAATCGGGGAAAAAGGAGACGGATAACGGACGTCGCCCGTCGCTGTATAAAGTGGACCCGGATTATGCCTGTTGTATTGGGATTGTTGTTTTATTGAAAGGACTTTCGTTTTCGGTATATAATCTTGAGATGGACGAGATCTTTACCGTTGAAGATGAGAGTTTTGTTCTTGAGAACACGCGGGAGTGCCTGGAATACGTTGTTGCGTTTATTCGCGGGTCGATTTCGGAATCGGGCATTGACCGCAGCCGGGTTTTGGGAATGGGAATGGGTATTACCGGGCGTGTAAATTCCAGGACGGGCCACTCGTATAATTATTTCAATTTCTTGAAAGAATCGCTTACTGATTTCTTTTCTGAAAAGTTTTTATTCCCGGTATACATCGATAATGATACACACGTGCTGGGTTTGGCAGAGCAGTTTTTTGGCAAGGCCAAAAACGTTAAAAATGCGTTTGTGGTAAATCTGAGTAGAGGACTGGGTTTGGCGGTAATTGCCAATGGGGAAATTGTTGTCGGAGAACAAGGTTTCGCCGGCGAGTTTGGCCATATCCAGTTTGCCGAATCGGATAAACTTTGTTTGTGTGGGAAAAGAGGATGTTTGGGCACTGAAGTTTCGGGCTACGCTTTGGAGCAAAACTTTCAGCAACAAACTGAAGCAGGTGAAACCTCTCTGTTGCTGACAAATAAAGACTCTCGTGAGATTAAATACGAAGATATTTTACAGGCGGCATCGGAAGGAGATGCCCTTTCCATTTCATTAATTCATAATATCGGGTTTAAGATCGGTAAGGCGTTGGGCAACATGATTAATTTATTGAATCCGGGGGTGATTATTGTCGGAGGCGAATTTGTTTCGGCAAAAGAAATCCTGATTGATTCAATCAAATCGGGAATGACCCACACCGGGCTGTTGTTGCCCTTGCGTTCCTGTGAACTCATCTTTTCCTCCATAGGCGCCGATGCCGCTTCAAAAGGAGCCGCAGCAATTGTATTACGCCACTTACAACTAATATAAACGGAATCAGAAGAAAATACTAACTCAAAAAAACCTAAACGACTATGAAAACATAAAAACAGGACCGATGAAAGAAAACAGCCTGCCACAAGGCTTGGGGGCACAAGGACAGGCATGAAGTGAATGTATAATCAACACAAATTTACTTCAATTTTAATATTTTTCATATTTATGTTTAAACCTTTTTGCGAAGGTTGAAACTTGTTCTTAAACACGGCATTTTATGTCATGCCGGGAGATGTTTTTCTTGCTGTTTCTTCCCGGATTTGTTTTGCATGATTTTTCTTTTGAAAAGAAATGCCAGGTGTACTTCAGGATTACTATTCAAGTGTCTATCATTTTAACAGTTCAATAAATGTTAATTTACATGATAAAAAAACGAATTAGCCTTTTGGGCTATGCACTGACTATAATTACCCTCTTATTTTCTCAATATGTATCGGCACAGGTAATGGTCAGAGGAAATGTGTCGGATGAAAACGGTGAGCCGCTAATCGGAGCATCTGTTGTATTAAAAGGATCAACAACAGGAACAATTACTGATTCCGGCGGAAATTATGCCATATCGGTTACTGATAACGCGGCGAGGCTGGTTTTTTCGTTTATCGGTTACGAAAGCAAAGAAGAACAGGTTGGTACGCGGAGTCAAATCAATGTTGTTCTTACTGAAAAAAAGGAAGGAATTGACGAAGTTATTGTCGTTGGCTACGGTACTCAGAAACGGCAGTCAATTACCGGAGCTGTTTCTCAGGTTTCGGGAGACGAACTGCTGAAAGCTCCTGTAGGAAATATTACCAACAGACTCGGGGGTCTGGTTCCCGGAGTGATTGCCCTGCAACAATCCGGTCAGCCCGGGGCCGATGCCGCCAGTATTATTGTTCGCGGATCAGCGGCAAAATACATTGTTGACGGGATTGAACGAAGCTTTGCTGAAATTGACCCAAATGAAATTGCAACCATCTCTGTTTTAAAAGATGCTGCCTCTGCTGCCATTTACGGTTTGGGCGCCAATGCTGTTATTATTATCACCACCAAACGTGGTCAGGCTTCAGCCTCTCAAATATCATTTACCGGAGGATACGGAGTCAGTTCCAATGCCGTCATGCTCGATATGCTCGATGGTCCGGAATATGCCTACTGGTATAATAAAGCACGTGAAATGGACGGTGATGCTCCCGTATTTACTTCAGAACACGTTGCAAAGATGCTGAACAATGATCCTTCAGACGGCTGGGGAAATACCGACTGGTACAAAAAAACTTTTGGAACCGGAAAAACAAAAAATTTCAATCTGAACGCAACCGGAGGGACTGACAAAATACAATATTTCACTTCCCTGGGATATTATAACCAGGAAGGGAATGTGGAAGGTTTTAATTACGATCGCCTCAATCTCCGATCGAATATTGATGCAGAGATTGCCCGAAACCTGGACTTAACATTCGATGTATCAGCACGTGTTGAAGACCGGGACCGGCCAGGTTATACAGCTTCGCCGGGCGATTGGAACAATATACCGCAACAAGCCATGCGGGCTCACCCGTACGTGGTGGAAGAGATAAACGGGGTGCCTGTCTCAACAAGAACGGCAAGTTCGTATGTCAGTCCGTTGGCTGCCTCTGAGCTGACGGGATACAGCCGGGTTAAAACACATGTCCTTCAGACAAATATCGCTCTGAATTACCGTGTGCCGTCTGTTAAAGGATTAAGTTTCAAATTTGTCACAGCTTATGACATCTCTTATCAGACATCCAAATCTTTTTCAACGCCCTATTACACGTATGTGGCGAATACGCCTACTTCAACCACGAACGATATCAGCTATACCTATACCTATGATGCACGTGGAACCACGGCCAGTTTGGTAGAAGGTGCTTCGCATTACACCCATTTGACAACCAATTCGAGTATTAAATACGAAAATCAGTTTGGGGCGCATAAGATATCTGCGCTGGCGCTGATGGAAACAATCCAGCGCGATGGAAATAGTTTTGGAGCCTATGGTTACGGATTTGATATCCTGGAACTGGATGAATTGGATTTTGCGAACCTGGATGATCGGACCAAAGTGTCCGGCAGCAGCTATGAACAACGTCAGGTTGGTTTCGTGGGACGTGTCAATTATGATTACGATCAACGGTTTTTGGCTGAACTGTCAACCCGTTACGATGGAAGTTATGTTTTTGGAGGAATGAATAAACGCTGGGGAACATTCCCGGCTGCATCACTGGGTTGGCGGATCTCCGAAGAAGACTGGTTTAAAAACCAGGTAAGTTTTGTAAACAGCCTGAAGTTAAAGGGAAGTATTGGCTTGACGGGTACTACAGAAATACCTGCCTATTATTATCTGAATACCTTATCTTTTTTGGATGACCCGGCAGTTGTGATTAACGGAACGGCATTAAACGGGTTAATTACGTCTAAACCGGCCAATATCAATCTTACCTGGGCAAAGGCCCTTCAGTATAACGCCGGTTTTGATGCTACGTTATGGAATGGCTTACTGGGTGTTGAGTTCGATGTGTTCTACAAGTATATCTATGACATGCTTAGTACCATCAATGCAACTTATCCCGATTCGTATGGAGGCTATGTATACGGATATGAAAATAAAAATAAACAGGATCATAAAGGCTTCGAATTTGCCCTGACTCACCGCAATAAAATCGGAGGATTCTCATACAATATCGGTTTGAACGGAACTTATACCGAAAGACGCTGGTTACGATACGGTGATTCGGTCAATACGCCTGACTGGCTAAAACTGACCGGAAAAGAAGTGGGGGCGCAGGTTGGATTTATTTCGCTGGGTTTGTTCCAAAGTCAGGAAGATATCGATAACTCGGCCCTGATCGAAGGAAAAGGTGTTCGTGTAGGCGACATTAAATACATGGACCGGAACGGCGACGGTATTATTTCGTATGAACAGGACCGAGGTTATATCGGAAAGTCGGCTTACCCCAAATTTGTCGGAGGCCTTTCTTTCAGTGGAGAATGGAAGGGAATAGACATTTCTTTCCTGTTCCAGGGTGCTCTTGGGCGTGATGTTGCTCTAACAGGTGTGTACAGCAGCGGTATTATGGATAACACGTCTATGACCAAGCCTTTTTATCACGGAGGAAACTCTCCGAAATACTTGGTTGAAAATTCGTGGCGGGAAGATCATCTGAATGGAGAATTTCCGAGGCTATCCCTGGTGACTCTCAGTTCCAACAATGCCTTCTCATCCAGTTTCTGGTACCGGAACGGCGATTACCTGAGGTTAAAGAATCTTCAGATTGGGTATACATTACCGCAGTCGTGGGTTAAATCGGTTGGAATGGATAAACTGAGAGTCTATGCAGAAGGTCAGAACCTGCTTACATGGAGCGAGCTGACTAAATACAATATCGACCCTGAGCAGCCGGGTGTTTCCAATGGATACTATCCGCAGCAGAGAATATTTTCGATGGGTGTGAAATTGACCTTTTAATTCGAGCGATTATGAAAGTTAAAATAACAAAATTAGCCCTGTTTTTAGGAGTTATCGGTTTAACAGGTTGTAACGAATTTCTGGATACAACACCTACCGACCGGATATCTGATGAAGTGGTCTGGGAAAATGAAGCCAACGTCACCTTGTACGTCAATGCGTTTTATCCGTATATCGACCGTTACGGTAATTTCGGGACCTCCCAGTTTAGCGGCAACCTGACCGAAGGACTGACAGAAACGATGAAGTACGGCTCCTATGTGCCCGGAAGCAAAGCGGGCGACGCCAACATGTATGTATTTACCCCCGAAACCATGTCTCCGACAGGTAATTTGTTGAATACCTGGGGAAATACCTATGAAAGGATTAGAAGAGTAAATGAATTTCTGGTCGGGCTTCAGAAATACTCCAAACTGGATGAGGAAAAAAATAAGTTATTTGAAGGACAAGCCCGCTTTTTCCGTGCTTTCCTTTATTTCCAACTTGCCAAACGTCATGGTGGAGTTATTCTTTATACCGATATGAATTTGCAGAAGGATAAGAATCGTTCTTCCGCTGATGAAACCTGGAATTTGATCGAAGACGACCTGGATTACGCCGCTTCGGTTTTACCAAAAGAATGGCCGGCTGCCAACAAAGGTCGTGTTACGAAAGGAGCAGTTCTTGCATTTAAATCGAGGGCGATGCTTTATGCCCAAAGATGGCAATCGGCAAAAGACGCGGCCGATGCAGTTTTTGCATTGGACCTGTATGCTTTAACCGACGACTACGACGATGCGTGGAAAGGCGGTAATTCGGAATCTATTCTGGAATACAATTACCTGGTTACCGGACCGAACCATACCTTTGATAAAGATTACGCGCCTTTTGGTGAAATAGAAAACCAGGGAGGAAGCGGAACACCAACACAGGAAATGGTCGAATTGTATGAGCGGGCAGACGGAACAAGCGTTGACTGGAATGCCTGGCACCAGGAAGGTGGAACTACCACCCGGCCTCCGTACGAAGAACTGGAGCCTCGTTTTCATGCTACCGTGATTTATAACGGTTCTGTATGGAAAGGAAAAATTATGGAAAACTGCGTGGATGGAACTAACGGAAAGTATATGGGTTATCGTGAGGATACCTATGCCAAAGGTCGGACGACTACCGGTTATTATCTGCGTAAACACATGAATGAGAACCATACCGACCTGGTTACCTACCGGAGTACCCAAACCTGGGTCGAAATTCGTTTGGCCGAAGTTTATCTGAACCGGGCCGAAGCAAACTTCCGGCTTGGAAACAGTGGGCAGGCGTTAAACGACCTAAATGCCGTCAGGATCCGACCAGGTGTTGGTTTGCCTGTGAAAACAGGACTTTCAGGCGATGCTCTTTTCAATGCTATCCGCCACGAACGTAAAATTGAACTTTCGTATGAAGGTCATTTGTACTGGGATATGCGTCGATGGAAACTGGCCCATATCAATTACAATAACTACCGGGTACATGGGATGAAGATTTCTAAATCAGCAGGTGGTTATTTGTACGAGTATGCAGATTGTGATTTACAGGACCGCAAGTTTCTGCAAAAAACATATGTATTGCCGGTTCCTTACAGTGAACTGGCAAACAATTCAGCTATTGAGCAGTATGACGAATGGAAATAAAAAATTGAACCATGAAGAATAATTTAATTATAGCAATAGCTTTTATTTCCACTTTTTTGAGTGGTTGCCAAACGCCTGATGAGCTTATGCCTTCGGTCTCAAGAGAAGGTATCAACAGTATCACGGCTAAGTTTGCTGATGGGACGGGTGAATTCATCGGTTATATCTCTGACGACAGCAACGAGATCATTATTCCGGTCCCTTATTTCTTTCCTGAAAGCAGTGACAATCAGGTGACCGAATCCATGTTATCCAATATGCGGGTAAAAGCAAACCTGGATGATAATGTAACAGTTACACCGGCTTTGCTATACATGGATTTAAATCAGGATAACATCATTACCGTGACCGATCAGTTGAAAGCAAAGAAACAATATGTTGTCAGAGGTGAAATCCGTAAAAGTTCAGCATGTTTCATCGAGGAATTCAAGTTACCGTCACTCGGATTGACAGGAGTGATTAATGAAACGACAAAAACAATTTCGCTGGTTGCTGTAGGCGAACTGGAACCAGCGTTGGCTGAAGTGACCTTGTCGTATCATGCCACCATTTCTCCCGATCCTTCTGCTGTCATCCTTGATTTTAATCAGGATGTGGAGTTAACAGTTACCGCATTCGACGGAGTAAGCAAGAGTGTTTATACGGTGAAGAAAGAGATTCCTTCGAAGTTGCCCTACGGGATAAGATCAGGAAGTGCCAAACTGATGTTTGCCAAAAAACTGAAGGCCGATCTTGGAATTGCAGTAGATAATTTGACCGGTGGGATGGCGGTAACCGGCGACTATGTTGTTCTTAATACGCGCGGCGAAAACAGTATTTACCTCAATGCCAAAACCGGAGCAAAGTTAGGTGAAGTTGAACTGGGATCGGTAAAAGGAAGTCTTGTAAACTTCTATAACACGGCTGACCAAGACGGGAATATTTTGATCAGTAATCTGGCGCCCAATGCCGGTTCGTTCAAACTATGGAAGCTGGCCTCTGTTACCTCAACTCCGGAACTAATGATTGAATGGAATGAAGGATATGCGTTGGGCCGTAAAATCTCTGTGAGCGGGAGTATTGACGATAACGCGATTATTACTGCGCCGATCCTTGCTACCGGACAAAAATTTGCCCGCTGGACGGTAACCGGTGGTGTTTTAACTTCTCAAACTCCCGAGATCGTTACCATGAGCGGACTTGCGAAAGGCTGGACGACCAACTGCGATATTATCTATACGTCTGCTACAGATGTAAACAGTGATTATTATGTCGCATCTTATTCGGATAATACGTTTGCCTGGGTGAATGGAAATACCAATGCCGTAAGAAAGAGTCTGGATGCAATTAGCGCAAATTATATCCCGAATGCAGTTGATTATATCGGGTTTAATAACGCGAAATATGTCACGCTGAACTGGGTGAACAGTTTCACCTGGGGAGCTGCTGATGCGGTGTGGTTGCTGGATGTGAGCAGCGATGCCAACTTCGCCGGTAACCTCGAAACCCGGACTTGCAGTGCTGTCGTATGGGAATGCGACCGTGATAAATACGGAGCCAAGGGAGTTACCCCATTGGTTGCCAATGGAAACGGAACCGGCGACGTTGCCCTGCGGGTTTCGGACGACGGTTTCTACCTCTATCTTTATTTCATGTTTACAAATGGTTATGTTGTCGGGTATCAGTTCGACTGCATTGATATGTAATAAAATTTAACTCAACAATATAGGCATCTCCGTGACAGGAGATGCCGGTATTGTTATTAATGTCAGTTTATGAGCAAAAAAATCATCTGTTTAATCTGTTTTTCGTTGTTCATTGTTTTAACAACTTTTATGGCAAGCTCCTGTGGCGGAGATGATGACGAATATAAATGGGAATGGGATGACAAGGAGGACGAGGAGAATTCAGCTAAACCAAGGTTTATTTGGGTAGATGCCGCAGCCAATTTTCCTGATTTTGCCAATAGCAAGGAGAATATTTTGCGCGATCTGACCCTGGCAAAAAATGCAGGTTTTACAGATATTGTGGTGGATGTACGACCAACGACCGGAGATGTGCTGTTTACCACCGATGTGGTGGATCAGGTAAAGTGGTTGGGCGCCTGGCTACCTGCCGGCTATACAAAAGTTGAGCGGACAGCAAGCTGGGACTATCTTCAGGCTTTTATTGATGCCGGACATCAGCTCGGATTAAAGGTACATGCCGGGGTGAATACCTTTACCGGAGCAAACACCACTTCGCTGGGATCAGAAGGAGTGTTGGTCAGAGATGCGTCTAAACGCGAATGGGCAACCCAGTTGCTTACCGGGTCCGGAATTGTGAATACACTCGATATCAGCGGTACCGGTGCCAAATTTTTTAATCCGGTAAACGACGATGTTCAAAACTACCTGTGCGATTTACTGGAAGATCTGGCAGCTTATGACGATCTTGATGGTATTATTCTTGATCGTGGTCGTTTTGATGATCTGGACAGCGATTTTTCATCCTACACCAAAAAGAAATTTGAAGATTACCTGGGGTATTCCATTCAAAACTTTCCGGGCGATGTTATGCCAGCCGGGACAAAAACCGGTAGCTTGCCATCTCCTCTTCCAACCTATTTTAAACAATGGCTTGAGTTTCGGGTGAAAGTTATTCACGACTTTATGGAAAAAGCAGCTACCCGTGTGAGAGCGACAAATCCGGATATTCAATTTGGTGTGTATGTAGGTGGCTGGTACTCGAGTTATTACGGAGTTGGAGTAAACTGGGCAAGTCCCGATTTTAATACGGCTGCTGCTTATCCCGCCTGGGCGACCTCCAATTATCAGAAATACGGGTATGCCGATCTGATGGACATGATCCTGATTGGTGCATATGCTTCGCCCACCAGGGTTTATGGCACAACCGAATGGACCATACAGGGATTTTGCTCTAAAGCAGTTGAAAAGATCAAAGGGAATGCAAAAGTAATCGGCGGGCCGGATGTGGGTAACGGCGAATGGGCAACGGCCAGCGCATCAGTGGTCAATCAGGCAATAACCCAATCGGTTGATGCCGCGATAAATGCCTGCGATGGTTATTTTCTTTTTGATATGATTCACCTGAAAAACAAAAATCAATGGCAATATGTGAAACAGGGGATTGATGCTGTAATTGCGGGAGACAACTAAAACAAGTGTAATAAAATAGATAATATAAAAATGAAAAAATTAACTGTCGGTATATGGCTGTGCTCGGTCGCCTTGTTTTTTGCCTGTAGCCAAAAAGCAGAAAATACGATAAAAGTCGAAAAACCAGCCTTGATGTGGTTCGACGCTGAAGCGAATTTTGAGCGTTTCAGCTACCCCGATTCCATTGATTTTTACCTGGAAAAAATAAAAAATATTGGCTTTACACATGCGGTTGTCGATATCCGTCCGATTACCGGCGAAGTACTCTATAAAAGCGACTATGCTCCTCAAATGACCAACTGGGATGGTTTTGAACGACCCGATTTTGATTACCTCGGCCATTTTATTAAAAAGGCGCACGAACTCGGATTGGAAGTTCATGCCTCAATGAACACTTTTGTGGGTGGACACAACTTCTTTGATCGCGGACAAACCTATATGACCAATCCTGAGTGGGCCAGCATGGTGTATACACCCGACGAAGGGATTGTATCGATTATGACCCAGAAGAAAAAATACTCAGCGATGATCAATCCAATCAATCCCGATTTTCAAAAGCATATTTTGAATGTTTTTGCGGAAGTCACGGAAAAATATCCTGAGTTGGATGGAATTATTCTGGACCGGGTACGTTACGACGGCATCACGGCCGACTTCTCTGAACTTTCAAAGCAGAAATTCGAAGAATATCTGGGTGAAGAAATCAAAAATTTCCCTGCTGATATTTACGAATGGAAAAAGGATGAAAATGGGAAAAGCAGTTACGTGCGTGGTCAGTATTTTGAAAAGTGGATCGAATGGCGCGCCAAAAATATTCACGATTTTATGGCCCTGGCCGCCAAAACAGTAAAAGAAGTGAACCCTGATATTTCGTTCGGAACATATACCGGAGCCTGGTATCCTTCTTATTTTGAAGTGGGTGTAAACTGGGCCAGCAACCAGTACGATCCTGCTCAGGATTATGACTGGGCCACTGCCGATTATAAAAACTACGGCTACGCCGAAATACTCGACCTGTTCACTGTTGGAAACTACTATACCAATGTGACGATGGAAGAATACCTGAAAAACAACAATCTGGTGCAAAACGAAACCGACAGCGAAGCTGCCCGCGGTACCTGGTATTGTGTCGAGGGTTCCTGCGAAAAAATCAAAGGTATTTTAAACGGCCACCCGTTTTATGGCGGCATCCTGGTCGATCAGTTTTATAACCATCCTCACCAGTTGTCACGCACGATTGCCATGAATTTACAGGCTTCAGACGGTTTAATGGTTTTCGACATCGTTCATATCATCCACAAAAATTTGTGGAACGAAGTGGAGGCCGGCTTTCAAATGGCCGCTGATCCTGATTATTTTAAGAAAGAAGAGAACAAAATATACCTCAAAAACTGATTGCTGATTGAGGTTTTAATAACAGCATGATGAGACTGAATATCGGGATAGTACTTTTTCTACTTTGTCTGACATTGGGTTCGGTGGCAGGCCGGCCCGCTAAACCCACGATCTTTAAAGGGAAGGTAACTTGCGAGGGGAAAGGGGTTGCAGGAGTTGTGGTAACAGATGGGTTCTCGGTTTGTGTTACCAATAAAAAGGGCGCTTACGCTTTCAGGGGAAATTCATCGGGCAATTTTGTGTACATCTCGTCCCCTTCGGGTTATCAGGTGCCTGTGGTAAATTCGGTTCCGCAGTTTTTCCACCGTATTGCTGAAGAAAAGCCAAAATCAATTAATTTTCAGTTAAAAAAGCAATTGATTGATGATACAAACCACGGGTTTGTTGTGTGGGCCGATCCTCAGGTTAAAAACGAAAAAGAGGTGTTGCAAGCCCAACAAGTGGCGGAAGAGTTGGGGCAGTGGCTAAAAAAATACGACGGTCTTGCCTTTCACGGACTGGGATGCGGCGATATCGCAGGCGACAATCCGGCCCTTTACAATGCCGTTCAAAATCTGTTGACTCCGCTTGGCATCCCGTTTTACCAATCATTGGGGAATCACGATATGTATTATAACAATCGATCCGATAAGGGAGCTGAAAAACTTTTTGAAGAAAGTTTTGGCCCGGCCTATTATTCGTTCAATCGGGGAGATATTCATTATGTCGTGCTAAACGATGTTTTTTACCTTGGGCGCGATTATTTTTATATTGGTTATCTGCCCGAAAAACAACTGAACTGGTTGGAGCAAGACCTGGCGGTTGTTGAAAAAGGAAAAACGGTGGTTGTCGTAGTACATATTCCAACGGCCCTGAACGAACAAGACGTGAAGCAGTTTGCCTATTCCGCCATTGCGCAGTCTCTGGTAAATAAACACGCTTTATATCGAATACTCGAACCGTATAAAGCACATATCATTTCGGGACACCTACACCAAAACAGCAACCTGGAAATAACTCCCGATTTATTTGAGCATAATATCTCCTCCGTTTGCGGCGCCTGGTGGCAGGGTGATTATGCCGAGGACGGTACGCCGAAAGGATACGCTGTTTTCGAAGCCAACGGCCCGGATTTGAGGTGGTATTTTAAAAGTTTTGGCTACGATAAAAACCATCAGTTTCGTGCCTATGAGGTTGGAAGCAACCCTGAACAGCCTGAATATTTGACAGTCAATGTTTGGAACTGGGATCCGGAATGGAAAGTTTATTGGTATGAAAATGGCCAGCGAATGGGCGAAATGGAGCGTTACAACGGTGTTGATCCCGAAACAGCCGAAGCTTATTCCGATGAGCAGAAGCTGGACTACAAATGGATTACAGCCCGAAAATCAAATCACATGTTTCGCGCCAAACCCCGGAATACAGCTTCAGCAATGAAGGTGGAAGTAATCGATCGCTTTGGAAACAGCTATCAACTGGATATGGACTAACAAACCGCTGAATGAAAAGAGCTTTGTCGTTGGATGTTTTGCGTGGACTTTCCATTTTTGGGATGGTGCTTTCCGGTACAATTCCCTTTGGGGGGGCTTTGCCGGGATGGATGTACCATGCTCAATGTCCACCGCCTGCGCACGCTTTCAATCCTCAGGTGGCAGGAATAACCTGGGTTGATTTGGTTTTGCCGGTGTTTATTTTTTGTATGGGAGCAGCTATTCCTTTGGCTTTAACCAGAAAGCTGGAGAATGGAGTGGGTGCTTTGGTGCTTGGCAGGTCCGTTGTAAGCCGCTTTTTCACCCTGGTGGTTTTTGCCATTTACATTGCACATATTCTACCTCACAACATCGGCGAAGGTTTGCTTTCGTTTAACCTGTTGGGACGGCAAATCCGGGGATACGACCTGCAATGGTTGACTTTAGCCGGTTTTGTCATGATGTTTCCCATGTTTCGTGTGATTAAGGATCACAAACAAAAACGAATCTGGCGGGTGATCGGCTGGGGGGGAGCTTTGGGTTTACTGCTTGTTTTCAGGTGGGTTTATGGCCAGGAATTTTCATTGCATCGGAGCAATATCATTATTTTGCTGCTGGCCAACGTTTATTTGCTGGGAGCGATCGGTTGGTATTTTACACGCAACAGTTGGCTGTCGCGTTTTGCTTTGTTTGTATTTTGGGGCGCAGTTCAACTGTGTTGTAAATACACCGGTTTCGATGCTGTTATCGATGGTTTTCAACCCACGTCCTGGTTTTTTCTGTTCCGGATGAGCCATTATATGCTGCTGATCATTCCTGCAACCGTGGTCGGAGATCTGTTGGTCGATCGATTAAAACAGCAAGCAGACGATCAGAAACAATGGATAGTTTCGCGCTGGAAACACCTGTTTTTTTGCGGTGTGTTTTTGATGGTTGTGTGGTTGACCACGGCCTTGTATCAGCGTTGGATGGTCGCTGTTTTTATAATTACTCCGGTAGCGGTTGGCGCATTGTATTTGTTGGTGAAGAAACACCTTCCGCAGTATGTGACATTATTTACAATTGCTGCCTACCTGATTCTCATTGGCTTGATATTGGAACCGGTGGAAGGTGGAATTAAAAAAGACCACGCCACCGCCTCTTATATGATATTAACTTCGGGAATGGCTTTGTGTCTATTGCTATTTTTCGATTATGTAGTGAATTGTTGCAAGGAATCGGGTTTGGTAAAATTATTGGCAGGCGCCGGAAGTAACCCACTGATGGCTTACGTCGTGACCACCTGGTTTATGTTTCCCTTGCTGAATGTCACGTTTTTATACGGATTTTATGAATTGTTGTATCCGGCTGGTTTCCCCTGGGCAGGTGTTTTCCGTGCCTTTGTGTTGGTATTGGGGGCAATGGGCCTGGTTTATTGGATGGCTAAAAAGAAAATTATCTGGCGGGTTTGAAATGAAGTTGGGATTTATGGAAATAAACCTGTTGGAATCTAAAAATTGCTAACTGTAAGAATAATGAATTTTGAATTAGTTGATATTTTGATCATTGCAGGCTACCTTGCCCTGAGTGTCTTTATCGGGTTTTGGATATCAAAAAAAGCGAGTACCGACCTCCAGAATTATTTTTTGGGTGGCAATAAGCTGAAATGGTATTTTTTGGGACTCTCCAACGGATCAGGAATGTTTGACATCTCAGGTACCACCTGGACGGTCACCATTCTTTTTGTTTATGGATTAAAAAGTGTGTGGATTCCCTGGCTTTGGCCCGTTTGGAATCAAATGATCGTGATGATCTTTATGGCCATCTGGTTACGCCGGTCAGGCGTGATGACCGGCGCAGAGTGGATCACCACCCGCTTTGGTGACGATCGTGGAGGAAAACTCGCGCACATCATTGTCGTAGTCTTTGCAATTATCAGCGCCATCGGTTTTATTGCCTATTTTTTCGTGGGCATCGGGAAATTTGCGGTGACCATTTTCCCCTGGGACTTGTCTTTAACCATAGGTTCTGCACATATTATTTCAGAATATTCTTACGCGACCATCCTGCTTGTGCTGACCACCCTTTACGTGATTAAAGGCGGGATGTACAGTGTGGTAGCCACTGAGGTTATGCAATTTGTCGTCATGACGGTCGCCTGTATCGCAGTCGCCTGGTTTGCGATGGACCAGGTTTCAGCAGAACAGATTAACGCAGCGGTTCCCAATGGCTGGTTCGATATTATGCCTGGCTGGCAGAAAGGGCTTGATTGGAGCGGGCTGTTTGACCAGGTGAACGATAAAATAGCACAGGATAACTTTGGCATGTTTGGTGCTTTTGTGATGATGATGTTTTTTAAGGGCATCTTCTCCAGTCTGGCCGGACCCGTGCCGGGTTACGACATGCAGCGGGTTTTGTCCACGCAAACTCCGCGTGATGCAGCAAAAATGAGCGGGTTAACTTCGCTGGTGGTTTTTCCTCCCCGTTACCTGATGGTGGCAGGTCTGGGAATTCTGGGATTGGTTTATGTTACTCCGGTGCTGAAAGCCGGTGGTGGCGAAGTTGATTTTGAAAAGATTTTGCCCTATGTGATCAACAACCTGTTGCCGGTAGGTTTGAAAGGTATTATCCTTGCCGGACTGCTGGCGGCTTTCATGTCAACGGTATCAGCCTTTGTAAATGCTGCGCCGGCATATATTGTGAATGATTTATACAAACGTTACATCAACCCGAACGCATCGGAAAAGAAATACCTCCGGATCAGTTATTTTTCCTCGGCCGGAATTGTCGTAATCGGGATCATTTTTGGTTTTTACTCTGCATCGATCAATTCGCTGACCCTTTGGATCACCTCGTCGCTTTATGGTGGTTATGTGGCTGCCAATGTGCTGAAATGGATTTGGTGGCGTTTTAATGGTTACGGATATTTTTGGGGCATGCTGGCCGGTCTGGCCGGATCAACCATCAAGTTCCTGTTTTTTCCGGATACACCTGATATTTTCCTGTTCCCGATTATCCTGGCAATGGCTGCAACAGGGAGTTTCCTGGGCTGCCTTTTTACAGCTCCGGTTGAAGATAAAATCCTCGTTGAGTTTTATAAAAATGTACGTCCCTGGGGATGGTGGAAGCCAATTTTGGCAAAAGCCCGTCAGGTTTATCCCGGTATAACAAAAAATAAGGATTTATCACGGGACACCTTCAACGTAATGGTGGCAATTATTTGGCAGATGACCCTGATTGCCGCTCCGATCTATTTTGTTGTCAGACACCAGTCAGGGCTGATCATCACGTTGATCTTGTTTGTTGTTACTTCTGTTGTTCTGAAATTTAATTGGTTAGATAAAATCAAAGATTATGAAAAAATATAGAGAAACGGCTTCCGTATTTAAGAATATATTGCTCGTACTTCTGTTGATTCTGGGTGCAGTTTCAGCAGGAGAGGTACGTGCCCAAAATACCCTGCCGTATGACACTTCCTATACGTTTGCGCATTATAAAGTGAGACGGGCCTTTTATGAAGGTCTGCCCAATGGTAAAAATGAGATCGTATTTTTAGGGAACAGCATTACCGAAAACGGCGATTGGAATGAACTCTTCAAAAATAAAAACATCGTCAACCGTGGTATCGGCGGCGATGTTTGTTTTGGCGTGCTCAACCGTTTGGATGAAGTGGTCGCATCGCAGCCCAAGAGCATTTTCCTGATGATTGGGATTAACGATATCGGACGAAGTGTGCCGGTGGATGTGATTGCAGCTAAAGTTCAGGAAATCATCCGGCAAATTCAATTAAAATCACCCAAAACCAAACTGTATTTACAAAGTGTATTGCCCATCAACGAAGCGGTGATTTGGTATGATTACATGAAAAATAAATCGAAGGGAATTGTCTTGCTGAATGAGCAGCTGAAAGCATTGGCTGAAAAAGAAAACATCCGCTACCTGGATTTGTACTCCCGTTTTGCCGACGAAAATGGTCAGCTGCTGCGGGCATTTACCGCTGACGGAATTCATTTGAGTGCCGAAGGTTATCTGCATTGGCGGAAGGTTTTTAAAGAAGAAGGCATTCGATTATAAGAAGATCAAAATATTAAAGACATAAAGGACATAAGAATGAAGATTAAAGGAACTTTTTTGGATGAAATCAGTCACGATATTCCGCATCAGAATTGGGGGCGCAAAGAATGGGACCATGACTTTGCCTACATGAAAGAAATAGGGATCAACTCGGTGATTTTAATCCGAAGCGGATACCGGAAATGGCTGACTTATCCATCGCAAATACTTACAACCCGGGAGGGGGCGTACACTCCACCGGTTGATTTGGTGCAACTGTTTTTGGAATTGAGTGAGAAATACGGCATGGATTTCTACTTCGGTTTGTACGACTCGGGTCGATATTGGGTGAACGGGGATTTCAGAAAAGAACTGGATTTGAATAAACTGCTTATCGAAGAAGTATGGGCTGCCTACGGAACGATGAAGGCGTTTAAAGGATGGTATATTTCGCAGGAATGTAGCCGGAAGACAGGAGCTATTATTGATATGTATGCTGGTTTGGGAACACACTGCAAGGCTGTTTCTGGACAACTGACGACTCTGATTTCGCCATACATCGACGGTGTTAAAAATATCAGCCAATATAAAGCAGAGACCAGCCGGACTTTAGGTGTGAGTTTGAAAAGACATGAAGAAGATTGGAGTGAGATTTTCGCCGGAATAAAAGATGCCGTCGATATTGTCGCGTTTCAGGACGGACATATCGATTTTGATGAACTGGATGATTTTCTGCAAGTCAATAAGCAGTTGGCCGACAAGTTTGGTATTCGAAGCTGGACAAACTCCGAAACCTTCGACCGGGATATGCCGATCAAATTTTTGCCGATTAAATGGGAAAAACTGCTGATGAAATTAAATGCCGCTAAGCGTGCAGGAATGGAGCAGGCGATTACCTTCGAGTTCTCCCATTTTATGAGCCCGCAATCGGCCTATTTGCAGGCGGGGCATTTGTACAACCGCTATAAAGAATATTTGGAGGGACTCGAGTAAAATTCATCAAAATGGAGAAAACAGATTTTAAAAAATTGTCCGGTCAATATAAGAATGAATTATTGAATCAGGTAGTGCCTTTTTGGTTGAATAACTCACAGGATAAGGATTTTGGAGGGTATTTTACCTGCCTCGATCGTGAAGGAAAGGTTTTTGATACCGATAAATTTATTTGGCTGCAGGGCCGCGAAGTCTGGTTATTTTCAATGCTTTATAACCAGGTAGAGCAAAAGCAGGAATGGCTGAACGCAGGGGTTCAGGGCGCTGAATTTCTGAAAAAATATGGGCACGACGGGAATCTGAACTGGTATTTTTCGTTGACGCGCGACGGGAAACCATTGGTTGAGCCGTATAATATTTTTTCGTACACATTTGCCAGTATGGCTTTTGGTCAGTTAAGCAAAGCGACCGGAAGCCGGGAATATGCTGAAATAGCAAAAAAAACATTCGATCTGGTTCTTTCGAAAACCGATAATCCGAAAGGACACTGGAATAAAGCTTTTTCGGGTACGCGTAAAATGAAAAACTTCGCGCTTCCGATGATCCTCTGTAACCTGGCGCTCGAAATTGAGCATCTGCTGGATGAAGCTTTTCTGAAAGAGACGATGGAAACCTGTATTCACGAGGTCATGGATGTTTTTTACCGCCCGGAACTGGGATTGGTGGTTGAAAATCTCAATGCCGACGGTACCTTATCGGATACCTTCGACGGACGTTTGCTGAATCCCGGACATGCCATTGAGGCCATGTGGTTTATCATGGATCTGGGTGTTCGCCTGAAGCGTCCGGAATTGATCACAAAAGCCAATGAGATTGCCATTCAGATGGTAGAATACGGCTGGGATCAAAAACATGGCGGTATTTTTTATTTCATGGACAGGCTGGGACATCCAACACAGCAATTGGAGTGGGATCAGAAACTTTGGTGGGTCCATATTGAAACCCTGATTACCATGTTGAAAGGTTATCAGCTCACCGGTTCTGAAAAAAGTCTGAAATGGTTTAAAAAAGTGCATGAATATACCTGGTCGCACTTTAAAGATCAGGAGCATCCCGAGTGGTTTGGGTATTTGAACCGGCAAGGCGAAGTGTTGCTTCCGTTGAAGGGAGGAAAGTGGAAAGGCTGTTTTCACGTGCCACGCGGGTTATATCAATGCTGGAAAACCTTAGATCAAATCAATAATCAGTAAGATGAAGATTTACCGCTTTCTAAAAGTTGTTGTGTTAACCGGAATAATTGTCTGCTGGTTTTCAGGAAGCCGGGCATCGGAGAAAAACCGTTTTTTTGCGGCAGGAGATCCGGCATTTCAGTACATGGGCCGGGTTGAAATACAAAATGACCAGGCCCGGTACAACTGGCCCGGAGTGACTGTTTCGGTCGATTTTTCCGGAGAGCTGCTCGGAATCCGTATAAAAGGCGGCCCCCGCAACTATTTTAATGTTTGGGTCGACGATTTTCCGGCCGAAGTTTTCCGAGCGGTGAACGATACGGTTTGGTGGTTTTCTAAACGCTTATCTCCGGGTGAACACCGGCTGCGCCTGGTAAAACGTACGGAGGCCGACATGGGCATGGCTCAGTTTTATGGTATTCATGTCGGAAAGAAGGATTCGGTGAAACGGCCTGCGCCGCTTCCTGAAAGAAAAATTTTATTCATCGGCAACTCCATCACCTGCGGTTACGGAACCGAAGGAAAAAATAAGTCGGAGCGGTTTCTGGCAGCTACCGAAAACTGCGAGAAGTCGTATGCCAGCATTCTTGCCCGTGCTTTTGGCGCGCAGTATCAGCTTACTTCGCATTCGGGTTTGGGCATGGTACGTAATTACGGCGATCCGGGAAAAACTGCTGTCGAAAGAAAACCAATGCCGGCTCGACTCGAATATTTATTCGATAACGATTCAACCAAACAATATGACCTGAGAAATTTTGTTCCCGATGTCGTATTTGTCAACCTGGGTACCAACGACTTTTCCACACAACCTTTCCCGGATGAGGCTGATTTTATTCAGGCAGGTGAAAGGCTGATTACGAAAATACTGAAAACATTTCCCGGGGTCAAAGTCTTTTGCATCACCGGACCGATGATTAATGAACCTTGTTTTTCATATACGAAAAAAATGGTTGAATCTGTCAGGAATGAAATGAATACCAAAGATATTGTATTTGTGGGCGTTCCGGTTGATTTGCTGAACACGGAAACCGATTTGGGTTCCGATTGGCATCCTTCGTATCGCGGACAAATAAAAACTGCCAACCTGATTATTCCGGTGGTGGGCACGGTGCTAAACTGGGAATATTCGTCCGGTGAAATCGACAATATTTTAACAAACTGATTTCTCATAAAATGAAAAGAAGGAATTTTATAGAAATGATAGGGGCTACAGGAGGTCTTTTTGCTGCCGCCCCGATGATCATGAGTCCGGAAAGTCTATATGCCGGAAATTCAAAGAACAAAAAACGTAACGGTTCACCAGAGGTAGTTGCCGACTTGGTTGTGGCAGGCGCCGGAATGGGCGGTTGCGCCTGTGCTTTGGCTGCTTTGCGAAACGGCCTTTCGGTGATAATGACCGAAGAAACCGATTGGATTGGAGGACAGCTGACCCAACAGGGGGTACCGCTTGATGAACACCGCTGGATTGAAACGCATGGTGCAACCCACTTGTATCGCGATTTCAGGACGGCTTTGCGCCAATATTACAAACGGAATTACCCGCTTACCGAGGCAGCGGCTGCCCGCAGCGAACTAAATCCAGGCGATGGAGCTGTTTCGCGTTTGTGTGTGGAGCCACGGGTCGGGGTAGCCGTATTGACAGAGATGCTTGCTCCGTACATCAGTTCCGGAAAACTGAGCCTGCTGCTCAATTGTAAGGTGAAAAGCGCGGATGTAGAGGGCAATAAGGTCAGGGCACTGGAAGTGATAAACCGCCAAAACGGACAGTTGTTGCTGTTAAAAGCCCCGTATTTTGCCGATGCAACGGAGATGGGCGACCTGCTGCCGCTTACCGGTACGGAATATGTGACGGGTACCGAATCAAAAAAAGAAACCGGCGAACTTCACGCGCCCGAAGTGGGCGATCCGGACAACCAGCAGGCCTTTACGCTCTGTTTTGCCATGGATTATGTTCCCGGTGAAAATCATGTAATCGACAAACCGGCCGATTACGAATTCTGGAGATCGTATATTCCGCGATTGAATCCTTCGTGGCCGGGGCGCCTGCTCGATCTGACCTATTCAACTCCGGCAACCCTGGCGCCCAAAACGCTGGGCTTTCATCCCGGGGGAGGGAAAACAGGAGATGTGATGAACTTATGGAATTACCGGAAAATTATCAATCGTCATAATTTTGTTCCGGGATTTTACCCGGGTGATATTACCGTGGTCAATTGGCCGCAAAACGATTACATGTTGGGAAAACTGGTTGATGTAAGCGGTAAAGAATTTCAAAAACAGCTGGACAATGCCCGTCAGCTTAATCTTTCATTGGTATATTGGTTGCAGACAGAAGTGGAGCGACCCGACGGAGGCGCCGGCTGGCCGGGTTTGCGTTTGCGTGGCGATGTCATGGGAACGGAGGACGGAATGGCCAAATATCCTTACATCAGGGAAGGACGCCGGATAAAGGCCTTGTTTACCGTGTTGGAAGAGCATGTCGGCATTGAAAACCGCACGCTCGTAAAAGGAAAGCATGCAGCAGCCAAAGCCGCACGTTTTTACGATCGTATTGGCGTTGGCTCCTATTATCTCGATTTGCATCCAACCACAAAAGGAAACAATTATATCGACCTGCCTTCACTCCCGTTTGAGATTCCGCTGGGAGCGCTGATCCCGCAACGGATGGAAAACCTGCTTCCTGCCTGCAAAAACATCGGGACCACGCATATTACCAACGGCTGTTACCGTCTGCATCCGGTTGAATGGAATATTGGTGAAGTGGTAGGCATGTTGGCTTGTTATTCTTCAAAAAAGAATGTTTTGCCGCGTGATATCCGCGAAAAAGAACGGCTGCTGACTGATTTTCAACAGTTCATCCAATCGCAGGGCATTGAAATTGAATGGCCTGAATAAAGAATCGACTGAGATATATTGCGAACGTAAGCGAAACGGCTCATCCATAGCTGTAAAATATAAAAGGCTGTCCTTTGTTGTTGGGCAGCCTTTCTCTCATTTTGCAAGTATTGCTTCCGGTAGTTCGATACTCCAAAAGCTTTTATTCAAACCAACGTTTTTTATCTCCGGCTTTATTCTGAAAGAAATTGTTGCCGGGAAGACCGGATGCTTATTTTTTTAGCAAATGTTCCATTTCTTCCAGTGTTTTGCCTTTGGTTTCAGGAACCATTTTCCAAACAAACAGGAAGGACAATACACTCATCAACCCATAAAATGAATAGGTCATTCCACCGCTGAACTCCATCATGGCCGGGTAGGTTGATGAAATAAAGTAGTTGGCTGCCCATTGTGCTGCAACGGCAATGGCAACGGCCTTTCCCCTGATTTTATTCGGGAAAATTTCCGAGATCAGCACCCAGGTGATCGGGCCCCACGACATCATGAAAGAAGCCGTGTAGATGATGATGAAAACGAGTGTTCCGATGCCGATTACTTTCATAAACGACAGGGCGCCAATGGCAAACATCCCGATGGCCATCCCCACCGATCCGACCATCAACAGCGGGCGTCGGCCCCATTTGTCGACTGTAACAATCGCCACAACCGTAAAAATCACGTTAACCAATCCCATGACCACCGTTTGTAACATCGAAGCATCTTTTTCGGCGCCCATACTTTCGAAGATGCGGGGAGCATAGTATAAGGCCACGTTGATACCAACAAACTGCTGAAATACCGACAGTAAAATACCTATGATGATAATGGTTTTTCCGTAGGCAAATATTTTGGCAGATGATTTTTCAACGGTTCCTTTGATTTCCTGAAGAATGGTTTTTGCCTGTTGCGATCCGTTAATGCGCGACAGGATGCTCAGCGCTTTATCGTCCTGGTGGTTCAGCGCCAGGTAACGCGGGGTTTCGGGTACGAAAAACAGCAGAACGCCAAAAATCCCGGCAGGTATAGCTTCGGATGTAAACATTTTTCGCCATCCGACGGTATTGATCCATTCGAGGCTTTGGCCATTGGCAATGCCCCAGTTAACAAAATAAACAACCAGCATCCCGAAGATGATCGCAAACTGGTTAATCGAAACCAGCCGCCCGCGGATATCGGCCGGTGCAATTTCTCCGATATACATCGGGCACACCGCCGAAGCGAGTCCCACGCCAATCCCGCCAATAATCCGGTAGAAGTTGAACATGTACAACAACCCCATGGTGGGTTCTCCTTTGGCAAAAAAGAGAAATTCCGGATAGCCGGAACCCAGGGCCGAAAGGAAGAATAAGCCGGCGGCCAGCATCAGCGATTTTTTACGCCCGAGACGCGATGCCAGTAAGCCCGAAAGCGCCCCGCCGATAATACAGCCGATCAGCGCACTGGAGATGGTGGCCCCGTGAGCCCACGAGCTTAATCCCAAGCCTTCGATCAGGTATGCCTGAACCGATTTCTCGGCTCCCGAAATAACGGCTGTGTCGTATCCGAAAAGTAAACCGCCCAAGGTTGCCACCAGGGTGATGGCAACGATGTAGAGTGAGTTTTGTCCTTTCATACGGCAAGGATTAAATGTAGCAATTGATTAATTGCTCAAATAATTCCTGTTTTCCGCTGATTTGTTTTGGTTCGCCTGTTTCTTTGGCGATGGTATACAAATCTTCGAGGCTTAACCTGCCGTTTTCGAATTCGGCGCCTTTGCCCGAATCATAAGAGGCATAACGCGCTTTGCGTAATTTCAGGTAGTCGGATTCCTTAAGTATTTTATCGGCGATCACCAGCGAGCGGGCAAAGGTGTCCATGCCGCTTACATGGGCAATGAAAATATCTTCCAGATCGGTTGAATTACGACGAGTTTTTGCATCAAAATTGATCCCTCCGTTGGTAAATCCGCCGGCGCTGATGATTTCCAGCATCGCTTCGGTTGTTTCGTAAATATTGGTCGGGAATTCGTCGGTATCCCAGCCGTTTTGGTAATCGCCTTTGTTGGCATCAATTGAGCCTAACATGCCGGCATCGGCAGCCATGCGTAACTCGTGGGCAAAGGTATGGCCGGCCAGGGTGGCATGATTCACTTCAATATTCATTTTGAAATCGTCCGACAGTCCGTTTTTAGCAAGGAAACCCAATACGGTTTGCGTGTCAAAGTCGTACTGGTGTTTGGTCGGTTCCATTGGTTTGGGTTCAATCAGGAATGTTCCTTTAAATCCTTGTTTCCGGCCGTAATCTTTGGCAATCGTCAGGAATTGGCCCAGGTGTTCCAGTTCGCGTTTGGTATCGGTGTTCAGTAAGCTCATGTAACCTTCGCGTCCTCCCCAGAATACGTAACCCGTTCCGCCTAAAGCAATGGTCGCGTCGATGGCGTTTTTTACCTGAACGGCGGCGTTGGCCAGTACCTGGAAATCGGGGTTGGTAGAAGCGCCGTTCATGTATCGCGGGTTCGAGAATACGTTGGCAGTACCCCAAAGCAGTTTCACGCCGGTAGCTTCCTGGCGTTCTTTGGCGAAGCCGATCATATTAGCCAGTCTTTTTTCGATTTCAAAAACGGAACCGTCGCCTACCACGTCAGTGTCGTGAAAGCAGTAGAATGGAGCGCCTATTTTAGTGATGAATTCGAAAGCCGCATCCATTTTCTCTTTAGCGGCATCCATCGGATCAGCGGCTCCCACCCAGGGGAAGATTTGCGTGCCCGGACCAAACGGATCGCCGCCGTCGCCGCAGAAGGTGTGCCAGTAAGCTACGGCAAAGCGCAGGTATTCTTTCATGGTTTTGCCGCCAACAACGCGGCTTTCGTCGTACCATTTAAATGCCAATGGATTTTTTGATTCCGGTCCTTCGTAGTTAATCTTCCCAATTCCCGGAAAATACTCTTTGTTCCCTTTAAACGTTTTCATTTTACCAATAAATTTTATGGTTATTAAATTGATGTGATTTTAAAATAGATCTATTTCGTTTTCTTATCCGTCGAGACTTAAGCTGCCCTTCACCCTGAATGAGATTTTACCAGAGATTTTCACCATACGACCATCCTTTGCGTACGGGCTCTTTGATGTAGGCGTCCAGTTCGGGACGATTGGTTACTTTCATGTTTTGGGCATCGTAATCGAGCCGTCCGCCAAAACGCTGCGCCAAAACGCCAACCTGGGCCATTTCCATTAAGCTGGCCGAATAGTCGAAGTTGGATCCGGGCAGGGCGCCGTTTCTAATGGCATCCATCCATTCCTGAACAGGCTGTTCTTCTCCCACTCTCGGAATGGTTTGAGCCGGGGCATTTTTCAAAAATTCTGTCATTTCTTCTTCAGGTACCAGCAGCCTGGCGTTGTTTGGCCGGCCTCCGGTGATCAGTGTTTTTTTATCGCCAATCATAATCATTCCGGTATCGGGTAATTCGTTAACTCCCCATTCCGGTCTCACGGCCGGTTTTTCAAAGCCTTCGTACCACTTCATGGTCACAGGCGCTTTATCGCCACGCGCTGCAAACTGCCAGGTAACAACCGATTCTTCGGCAACAAAACTATGATCAGGAACCGGATCTGTGATGACCGCTTCTACCGTGTGGGGCAAGCCGAGATCCAATGCCCAGAAAGGAGCATCGAGGGTATGACAACACCAGTCGCCAAGTTTTCCGTTTCCGTAGTCATAAAATCCTCTCCAGGTCCGGGGTGCATAAAGGTTATTGAACGGACGTTCAGCCACGGGTCCTTGCCATAAGTCCCAGTCGAGCCCGGCAGGTACTTCCTGAGGTTCAGGCGGGAAGGTGGTTGGTTTTCCAAAATAGCCGTCGTTTGCAAAGTCAATTTTCCCTTGCCAGGCTATCACTTCTGTTACTTCTCCGAGCACGCCGGCTTCGTACCACTCTTTAACCAGCCTGATGCCGTTTGTGGTGTGTCCCTGGTTCCCCATCTGCGACACGATACCATAATGTTTTGCCGCTTTTTTCAGGGTGCGCAGTTGCCAGATGTTATGAGCCAAAGGCTTTTCAACAAACACATGTTTGCCAAGCTCCATAGCTGCCATGGCCGCCGGAAAGTGTGTGTGGTCGGGTGTTGCAATAATTACGGCATCAATTTTTCCGGCCATTTTGTCGAACATGATCCGGAAGTCTTTAAATTTTTTGGCATCAGGGCATGCCTGAAATCCTTTTACTGACATTCGGTCGTCAACATCGCACATGGCGACGATACGTTCAACAGGAACCTGGCTCCAACAAGCCTGACCGCGCCCGCCAACGCCAATTACAGCAACGTTTAGCCGGTTGTTTGGCGAGCAGCTGATCATGTTCGGAATAAAGATTGCTCCGGCAGTAGCCGCGGAGGCTGTTTTCATAAATGATCTTCTCGAAAGGTTTTTCATAGGAATATGGATTAGGTTTAAGTTTTTCTTTTCGATGCTGAAACCGACGGCTACACTTTACCTCGGGTTAAGGTTACTTTTATACAAGAATTTTTTCAAGTCCGGTTTTCCAGTGATCGTAGGCTTCAGTGTACTCGGCAGTACGCGAGTTGTCCGGCTCTATCAGTTCTAATCTGGTCAGGTTGTCAAACGCTTCGTTCTCTGATTGGTAGTAACCGGAACCGATTCCGGCTCCGCGGGCTGCCCCAATCGATCCGTCGGTGTTGTAAAGTTCAATGGTTGCCCCGGTAATTCCGGCCAGCGTTTCCCTGAAGATGGGGCTCAGGAACATGTTGGCTTTTCCGGCACGAATGACTTTTGCATCAATACCGATGGTTTTCATGATGTCCATGCCATATTTGAAGGCGAAAACAATGCCTTCCTGCGCGGCCCGGAACAAGTGGGCATTGGTGTGAATGTTAAAGTTGATGCCGGTCAGGGTCGATCCCGGGTTTTTGTTTTCCAGGACACGTTCGGCGCCGTTTCCAAACGGTAAAATACGCAAACCGTTGGCGCCGATGGGGATACCGGCTGCAAGTTTATTCATTTCTTCGTACGAGATCATTCCTCCTCCAATTTGTTTGTTCAGCCACGAGTTGAGGATGCCGGTGCCGTTGATGCACAGCAGCACTCCAAGCCGGTTGGCGCCGGCCGTGTGGTTTACGTGGGCAAAGGTGTTTACCCGCGATTGGGGGTCGAATTTAATTTCGTCGCTCACCCCGTATACAACCCCGGATGTTCCGGCGGTGGTGGCAATTTCGCCCGGTTTCAGGACGTTTAGCGACAGGGCGTTGTTGGGTTGGTCCCCTGCGCGGTAACTGATTTTGATGCCTTTGGCCAATCTCAGTTCCCTGGCAGCGGTTTCACTTAGTTCGCCCTGTACTGAGAATGTCGGGACGATTTGGGGGATGAAGCTTTCATCAAAACCATAGTGGTCGAGCAATAATTTTGCAGGTTTGTTTTCTTTGAAGTTCCAGAGGATTCCCTCAGAAAGCCCGCTGGCCGTAGTTTTCACTTCGCCGGTGAGTTTCATGGCGATGTAGTCGCCCGGCAGCATCATCTTGTCGATCCGGGCATAGAGTTCCGGTTCATGGTCTTTCACCCACTTGAGTTTCGAGGCCGTGAAGTTCCCGGGCGAATTCAGCAGGTTTTCGAGGCAAGCTTGCTGCCCGATTTCCTGAAACGCTTTTTCTCCGATTTCGGTGGCCCGGCTGTCGCACCAGATGATGGAAGGACGCAGTACCTGCTGGTTTTTATCGACCAAAACCAAACCGTGCATCTGGTACGAAATACCAATCGAATCAATTTCAGCCGGCTTAACAGCAGTTTTATCCATGATTTCGGCAACAGCCAGTTTCAGGTTTTCCCACCATTGCTCCGGCTCCTGTTCAGCCCAACCCGACTGAACCGCTTTGATTCTCATTTCCTGTTTGGGGTAAAAAGCCGAAGCCAGGCATTGGCCTGATTCTCCGTTTATGATGGAGGCTTTTACTGATGAGCTTCCAATGTCAAATCCAAGTAGATACATGTGTCGGTAATATTTAATTTTCTTGTCCGTTCTGTTCTGGTATGTCCTGCAAATTTAGATGTACTCCTTCCGATTTCAAAACTGACATAAATGTTTTATAACAGATTTTAAATGGAACTCCGGACCTTAAGCCTGGTAGGAATCTGAACAGCAACCGGCTCGCTGCTGACAACAAACTCCGCGGCTTTTTTTCCCATCAGCTCAAAATCGGTCGAAATAACCGTGATGCCATCTTTTACATACTTTTTCATCGGGGTTTCGTTGTACGAAATAACCCCGGCGTCTTGCCCGGGAACCAGATTCTTTTCGGAACACTGATCCAGGAAACGGGCCAGGGTGCGGTCGCTGACCAGCAGGTACAAATCGCCCTTTTTAACGTCGAATTGTTTTGAATTCAGCACGACATCATAATTGAGCTGAAAATCCTGCCCGAATTTTTCGAAGTAGCTGATCGATTCTTTGGGATGATAAGTAAATTCAGGGTACAGGTAGACAAAACGTTTGTATTTTTTTATCAGGTCGAGGTTGTTTTGCAGCGAGTCGTAAAGCGTTTGTCCAAAATCCTGGTAGATCATAGACATACCGGGGCTTGCATGAATATTCCAGTCAATAATCAACAGCCGGTCTTTCGGAATCTGGTTGATGATTTCGGGAACACGCTGATGGTCGAAATTCATCACAATGTATTTGGTATATTTCCCCAGGCTTTCGGTGATGATTTTTTCAAAAACATTGATGTTGTAATGATGAAAATGCAGGTCAACGGCGATGGTTTCGGGCAGATTTTCGAGAAACGATCCGTAAAGCACTTCTTTGTATGCCTTAAAGGTATCGAGAAACAGAAATACCTTGGTGGTTGCCCTGGCTACAAAATATCCTTTGTTGGGAACCGATTCAATGATCCCGCGGTTTTTTAACTCGGCGTAGGCTTTAAAAACGGTGTCGCGCGACAATGAGCTTTTTTTTACCAATTGATTAACTGAGGGTAAAATATCGCCCACCTGCAGCAGGTTGCGGCTGATTGCGTCAATAACAGCATCAATGAGCTGCTGAAATTTCAATTGATTGGACAGTGGGTCAACGTTGAATTTAAATTTACTCATGATATCGGGTGTTCTGTTCTGTTATGCAAACATACAAAAGAAATCGCGAAAGTAAACACTGCCCCGGTTTGTTTAAAATTCACATCCGTCTTGTTTTTTTGTAATATTGAAGCAAAAACAAGATCATGTTAAAAGATTTAATCCTTAAAAACCGGAGTTACCGGCGTTTTTACGAGCGTGAACGGCTTTCTGCCGGACAGTTGGAAGCCTGGGTCGATCTGGCGCGTTTTTCGGCCAGCGGGCGGAATGCCCAGTCGTTAAAATATGTCCTGATTACCGATGAGGAGATGTGCAGTCAGGTTTTTCCTTTACTAAGCTGGGCCGGGTATTTAAAAGACTGGGGTGGCCCGAAACCGGAAGAGCGGCCTGCTGCTTACCTGGTTATGCTGAACGATAAAGAGATTTCGACCAACTATTATTGCGACGACGGGATTGCCGCCCAGAGTATTTTGCTTGGCGCCGTTGAAGCCGGTTACGGCGGTTGCATTGTAGCTTCGGTGAAGCGGAGCCAGTTGAGAGACCTGCTGGAACTGGACGAACGGTTTGACATCATTCAGGTACTGGCTTTGGGAAAACCTGCTGAAACAATCGTATTGGACGATATGAAAGAGGGCGATTACAAATATTGGCGTGATGCTGATGACGTGCACCATGTGCCCAAACGACCTTTGAGCGAACTGATCCTGAGAAAATAAAAAGGAGGAGAGACGCCCGTAAGCGTCTCTCCGGATTACCCTTAAAATTAACCCCTAAAAAACAGTGCTTTAATAATGTGCGACGCTATTTTCGGATTTTCCTTCAGGCGTCGTGTTGAATAATTAAACCATTCGTTTCCAAACGGGACATAAACCCGCATTTTATATCCTTCCCTGACAAGCGAATCGCGGAGATCAGGGGTTACCCCGTAAAGCATCTGAAATTCATACCGTTCTTTCGGTATCCGGTGCTTTTCGATGAGCTGCCTGGCTTTTTCAATCAGGTACTTATCGTGCGTGGCAATGGCTGCATACATCTGGTGTGTAAGCATATATTCGAGGTCTTCGAGATAATGATCACGTATTTCCTGGTAACCTTTAAAGGCAATCTGTTGAGGTTCAATATAAATTCCTTTGCACAGCCGGAAGTTAAGCGGATGACTGTTCTGAGGGAGTTTGCTCATGTCGGTCAGATCGTTTAGCGTACGCCTGAGATAGGCTTGCAACACCAGGCCGACATGACCGGGAAATTCCTGTTTCAATTGCCTGAACAGGTTTGTTTCAAGGTCAACACATTGCGAATCTTCCATGTCAATCCGCACAAAACTACCTTTTTCGGCAGCTTTGCCGATAATCTCCCGCAGGTGCCGGTAACAGACGTCCGGGTCGATTAGTAAGCCAAACATACTGGGTTTCAGTGAAAAATGCCCGATGATCTTTTCTTCGGTGAACCGCTCAATAATCTCCAGGTATTTGTTCTTATTTTCTTCGGCTTGTTGCAGGTTGGTGATAAACTCGCCCAGCAGATCAACCGTAACTTCAATCCTTTTGTCGTTCAGGTCTTTTGCCACCCGCAATCCGTCGTCAATGGTTTCTCCGGCAATGTACCGTTTCGAAAATACCCAGATGAGTTTTTTCGGCAGGTAGGGAAGCATATTTGCAATTAGTTTATTAATCATTCAGGCTGTTTTGTGGTGATTGTTGTCCATTTTCGTTTTCGTAAAAATACAATGGGGAGACCTCTGTGTTCAATGATGTTTATCAGCGAATACTTATGATTTTACGCAGGTTTCATGCGTAGTTATGTTGTATAATCAGTTGTGAAAAAATATTGATGAACTGGGTGATTTACTAATGATAAATTTTTATTTTTGGCTCGGATTAACAAGAAGGCGGGAAACACGTAAGCAGTTTGTTTTAGTTTTCTTTTTAATAATTGGTTTTCTAAAAAATTAAACACATGAAAAATACTTCTTTGATCTTAAACCTGGTCTTATTGGTTGCAGTTGTGGTAATTTATATTTTGCATTTTACGTCGGGAACCAAAAGTATTGGCGGCGAGTTTGCCGGTTCCGGTTCGGGTGAGGTTGCTGATTCAAAAATTGCCTATGTGAAAGTTGATTCATTGATTGTGAATTATGAATTGGCCCAGGTCCTGCACGATGCATTTACCAAAAACCAGGAAGCATATACCCGTGAATATGCCTCCAGACGATCAAAGTTTGAAGAACAAGCTGCTTCCTTTCAGGAAAAAGTACAACGGGGCGGATTTTTAACCGAACAACGTGCCGTGCAGGAGCGCGACCGTTTGGTGGGCGAAGAGCAGGCCATCCTGAAACTTGATCAGGAATTATCGGGGAAACTCGCTGAATTGCAAAGTTCAAACAACCAGCAACTGGTCGATAGCCTGATGAATTATCTGAAAGTTTTCAATGCTGATAAAAAATACGATTACATTTTTAACGGGACGGACATTTTAATTGGCAACGAAGCCCATAACATTACCAAGCAGGTGCTGGATGGTATGAATGCCCGCTACGCAAAGAAGAAATAGGCTGAAGTGATTATAAATTGAAAATCCGGGTTTTGCCCGGATTTTTTTTATCTGTAATTTTCGGACATGTCATTTGCCAAACGATACCTGGAGTTGCATATACCATACGCGGCGTTTATTCCGGATAAGCCATCGGAAATGCTTGGTTTGATCGTGGTGATCCCGGCCTGTAACGAGCCCGAATTAATCCGGACCATAGATTCGCTTGCCGGCTGTGAGCCGCCTGCATGTGGTGTGGAGGTGATTGTGCTGGTGAATGAGGCGGAAGACAGTCCGGATAATGTTCGTTTGCAGAATGACAGGAGCATCGGGGAGCTGGTTGCCTGGAAGCAGTCTCATCCGGCTGCTTTTTTCGATCTCTACCCGGTCAGGGCGGACGCCTTTCCCCGCAAACACGCCGGCGCCGGGTTAGCCCGGAAAACCGCTATGGATGAGGGAATCCGCCGTTTTGCTGCTATCAGTCATGCTGACGGAATCCTGGTTTCGCTCGATGCCGATACCCTGGTTGCCCCCAATTATCTGACTGAGATTGAGCGATGCTTTCATTCGGGTGACAAGCCGGTCGGGGCAACCATTCGCTTCCGGCACCGGATCGACGAGATTCAGGATAACCGACACCGAACTGGAATCATGCTGTATGAAAAATACCTGCATTATTATAAACAGGCGCTGGCTTTTACCGGTTTTCCCCATGCCATTTACACGGTTGGATCGGCCTTTTCCGTTCGGGCCGACGCCTATGTGAAACAGGGTGGCATGAGCAAACGACAGGCCGGCGAAGACTTTTATTTCCTGCATAAATTGAAACAGTTGGGTCAGGTAACTGAAATCAATACCACTTGTGTGTTTCCATCAGCGAGGCTTTCAGACCGGGTTCCTTTTGGCACAGGCCCGGCCCTGAAAAAGTGGGTTGACGGAGATGACCGCCTTCAGCAAACATACGACTTTCAGGCGTTTGCCGATCTGCAACAGTTTTTTAAGTTACTGCCGTCTTTCTACGAAAGGGCTTTTCAGCCGGATGATATCGAGCGGCTGCATATCCCAAAGCCGGTTTTACTGTTTCTGCGAGAGGACCATTTCCCGGAGTCGCTGGCCGAAATTAAACAGAACAGCTCCTCTTTTATAACCTTTGAAAAGCGTTTTTTTCAGTATTTTAACGCCTTCAAAATTCTGAAATTTCTGAATTTCAGTCACCCTGATGACTATACCTATCAGGATTTGGAAGAAGCTTACCGGCAAATGGAGGAAACAACAGCTCACTTTGTTTCCTCCCCGGAGAAAGAATAAAAACAGATCTTTTAAAATGATACAAGCATGACCTGAATCGTCATGATCAGCTGTTGTGAGCTTCACGATTGATCAGCTTCCAGGCATTTTCGACATGTTCTTGTTTGGTGTTGGTTTGGCCGATGCTCATGCGCAGCCAGAACGTTCCGTCCAGAACGGTGTGCGTTAAAAAGATGTTGCCGCTTTTGTTGAGCCGGTCCATCAGTTTTTTGTTGAACCCGTCGCCTGACTTGTGACGGAAGCAAATCAGGTTAAACGGCGGTTCGTTCAGTAATTCAAAATCGGCCGAAGCCTTCACCCGGTCTGCAAAATCACGGGCCAGACGCATATGTTCGCTGATATGGTAACGCAAGCCTTCAACGCCGTAATGGCGAATGACAAACCAGAGTTTTAGCGCGCGAAAACGGCGGCCCAACTGCACGTGCCAGTCGCGGTAGTCGATCACGGCGCCTTTTTCGGTCGCTTCGTTTTTGAGGTATTCGGGCAAAATACTCAGTGTTTTGATCAACACGGTTTTATCGGCTACATAAAAGCAATCGCAGTCGAAATTGGTAAACATCCATTTGTGCGGGTTAAAAGCGTAACTGTCGGCCAGCTCAAGCCCGTCGAAATGGCTGCGGTAGGCGGGGCAAATGGCCGCGGTGCCCGACATGGCTGCATCCACATGAAACCATAGCTCGTATTTTCGGCAAATTTCGCCGATGCGGCGCAACGGATCAACCGCGTTTGATGAGGTGGTGCCAACAGTTCCGCAAACAAAAAAGGGGAGCAATCCTTCGGCTATATCTGCTTTTATCTGATGTTCAAGCGCTTCTGGTTTCATCGCAAATTGCTTGTCGGCTTCAATTTTACGCAGCCGGTTTGTGCCTATACCCGCTACTTTCACCCCTTTCTCAACCGATGAGTGGGTTTGAGTTGAAATGTAGGCTACCAGGCGGGAGCTCTCGCCGGTGAGGTTGCAGGTAAAGTTCGTTTTCTTTTCCCGCGCAGCGAGCAATGCGGTTAATACGGCATTTGAGGCGGTATCCTGGATGACTCCGCCGCCGCTTTCGGTGGTTTTGAAGTGTATGGGAAGGCCCATCATGTCAACCAACCAGTCCATCACCTGGCTTTCCAGTTCGGTGCAGGCCGGGCTGGTGGCCCATAACATGCCCTGCACGCCCAAACCGGCAGAAAGCAATTCTCCCAGAACAGAAGGCCCGGAGGTGTTCGATTGAAAATAGCCGAAAAAATTGGGTGATTGCCAGTGGGTGATTCCGGGCATAATGATCTGATCAACATCGGTTAACATGGCATCAAACGACTCGCCTTTTTCCGGTGCTGTTTCGGGTAATTTTCGGCGGATATCGCCCGGTGAAACCCTTGATAATACCGGGTAGTTTTCTACCTGCATGTAATAGTCTGCAATCCAGTCAATCAGTTTTTTTCCTTCTGCCCGAAATTGATCGGGAGTCATGTGATAACTTTTTTCCATCTTATTTTTAAGATCCGTTTGATGTCTGTTAAAGGATATTGTGTTGGTTTTGATCCGCAGTATTCAGTACCTGACGAAAAAAGACGTGTACTCCTGAATACCCGGAAGTTCTGTTTTGAACAGCCGGTCGACCCGGCTGAGCCCGTTTCCGGCTCTTAACAAGTCGATATATAACTGAATAATATCTTCATCTCCTTCGATTTCCAGATCGACACTGCCATCCGTTTTATTTCTCACCCAGCCGCAAAGGTTGAGGTCGAGGGCTGTTTTCCGGGCAAAATACCTGAACCCAACGCCTTGTACCCGTCCGGTCAAAACAATATGACAGGCTTTTTTTTGATTCAAGGTTTGCTTGTTTGTTTATGGCCAAACTCGGCGACAATTTCGGGTTGTACCAGCGCCCAGATCGAATAGATGCCCAATGCCGTTCCGAGCGGGAAATTCAGCAGGTTTAAAATGGAGAGGATCAAAATCAGGATGCGTGCCCACTGCCGGCGTTTGATTAGCCCAATGCCGCCGATAATACCTGGTATGGAAAAGATTACAAAAACTACCGCCAGGATATTGGCAATCGTTGAGAGAATAAAATTAGCGTTGGAGTCATCGGTAAAATCACCGACAAGGTGAAGCATGGTATAGATAAAAAGAGCTGTTAAGAGGCCCAGTGCGCCGCAAACAATGTGTAAAATGCCGATCAGGCTGATATGTTTTTCCATGAGTTAAATTTTCTTCTAAAATTAGGAAGAATACACGGAACTTCGGATGCCGTCAGGACGGAATAATAGCCGAATCTTGCTTTTCTACCCATATTTGGCGCCTGACGGCACCCCCCAAACGGACCTGTGTTAGATCATAAGTCTTTCTCATTGGTCTACAGTGAGGAACTTTCCTTAACATGCTGCATCAAATCAAAATTGGTTCTTCATGGAATTTGTCGTACACCCAAATCGGCACGCCCGACGAGCTTCCCGGAAAGTATTTTTAAATTTACCTGCAAAAAATGCAACCTATCGTATTTTATACTTGTCTATCGGAATAGTGAATAAGTAAAAACATCAGAAAAGAAAAAGAAAAGTGAAACAGATGAGAATATTGAAAGTTGGAATAATTGTGTTCTTATTTTTAAGCAATCAACTTTGGGCTCAAAGTTATGGAAACTATGATAAGGTGCCTTTTGCTGTGGGAATTTTTCCACCTGTAAGCAGCAACGGAATGAACGCCGGAAATTGTGTCAATCAGTTTTCGCTGAATCTCATTTCGGGTTATTCGGCCGGATTGACCGGCTTTGAATTTGCGGGATTCTCGAATACCGAGCGCGATTTTGTGAGAGGTGTTCAATACGCTGGTTTTTTCAACTTTGTAAACGGCGATTTTACCGGCTTCCAGTTTTCCGGTTTCGGGAACTTTAACCGGGATGTGTCCAGGGGATTTCAGTTCTCAGGATTCGCTAATTTCAATTATGATGAGGCCAATGGTGTTTTGGCAGCCGGGTTCGCCAATTTTACCAGAGGAAAATCACTGGCCATCCAGTTGTCCGGCTTTGCCAATTTTTGCGAAGACGTGCAGGGGGTGCAGGCAACAGGTTTTGCCAATGTAGTGAAAGGAGACGGAAAAGTCTTTCAGTTTTCGGGATTCTCAAACATCATTCTGGGTGAGGTGAATGGCATTCAGGCTGCGGGATTTCTCAATTTTTCGAAAGCAAAGATGCAGAATTTGCAGGCGGCCGGTTTCTGTAACGTTTCGATGGACGATGTTACCGGACTCCAGCTGGCCGGTTTTTCGAACATCGCCAACGGCAATCTGCACGGAACTCAGATTGCCGGATTCGTGAATGTGGCTAAAAAAGTAAACGGGTTGCAATTGGGATTCATTAACATCGCTGATACGATTGAAAGCGGCGTTCCTCTCGGGTTTCTGAGTCTCGTCAGAAAAGGATTCCGCGAGCTTGAATTTTCTGTCGGCGAAGGCTTGAATGCGCAGCTTGCGTTTAAGATCGGGGTGAACCAATTCTATAATATTTTTGCCATAGGCGCCCAATTCCTGGGGACCGGTGACTGGTGGGGAGTTGGCTATGGTATCGGTACACATTTGTTGAACAACGATCAGACGAAAGTGCAATTGGAATTAATGAGTTATCACCTGTACGAAGGAGGCAACTGGACAGATCACTATAATGGTTTGGAACAGTTGAAGCTGACCGTTGCGAAGAGCTTGGGCAACCATCTCCGTGTTTTTGCCGGGCCAACGGTCAACTTATTAATTACCGATCATGACGGTAGCAAGTGGCAGGAACTTTACAGTGATTTTGCGTCATATTCCTTCTATTCCCGCACCGGGAAGCATAACAGCATGAAAGGCTGGATTGGTCTGACAGCAGGTATCCGGTTTAACTAGGAGTGAGTTTGCCATTGGCCGCAGCTGTGTATCCTGAATTTTTCAGCAGAAGGCTTGTCTTTTTCTTTTGCCGGTGGTGCTTTTGCTTCTTCATTTTTTGAATTAAATTCAAAACAAAAGCAGCAGGATTAATTTTTTATCTTCGTTTCCCTGTATCTTTAGCAGGTAGTTGGCGAGCAAAAATTTACCTGTTGCCAACCGGTTATTTGATGGTGCGAAAATGATGAGCAAACAATTTAACAGCGGGTTACCTGCCGGTTTAATGAGCGGTCTTCTCGGGATAACGGGAAAAGCGACAAGCCTGGATCAGTCGTTGCAACAGTTTTGCGACTTGGTTGCAGATTTTCCTGTTGGCGGTTGTCGGGTTTCGGTGCGGGTTTTTTTCAACGGAAGGAGTTGGTCGGATAAGCAGTTTGTGGAAGGCCCGTTGGTTCGAAGCGGTAATTTTCAGACTCCCGACCGCAAGGAGGGTAAACTGGAGTTTTTTCTCCCAAAGCCTGTTGGCCGGCCTGGCTCAGATGACATGGAGGTTTATGGTGAAACCCTGCTTCAGCAACTCGCCCCTTTGCTGGTGAGTTTAATTTCACGGTTTCAGCTCGACGAACTGTACCGGTATACCACCGAGCGGGACAAGGAGCTGAAAAGTATCAACCGGACGGCCGAGGTCCTTAAGAAAAGTATCACCCTTGACGAAGCGTTGCAGGAGATTTGTTTGTTCCTGCCCGAAGCGATGCAATATCCCGAACAGGCAGCTGCCCGTATTCAGTATGGTCAAAAGGAGTTTGTCAGCCAGTTGTTTACGCCTACCGGCTGGAAACTGCAACAGGCTTTCGATATGCCCGACGGAACAGGCGGCTGTATTGAAATCTACTACCTGAAGAAATTTCCGGATGTTTTTGCCGGACCGTTTCTGGAGGAAGAACAAAGCCTGATCAATAACCTGGCGGCATTGATTTCAGGAACTGTTTCGAAAAAAGTGTTGAAGAAACTTTTGGTTGAAAATACGGAGCGGCTGAAAGAACTGAAAGGAATTAACCAAACATCGGAGATCCTGCAAAAAGGCAGATCAATGGAAGAGTCGTTACGGGTGATTTGTACCGTTTTGCCGGAAGCCTGGCAATATCCCGAATATACCAGTGTACGGATTAAATACAACGGGAACGTGTTTGTGAGCCGAAACTTCAACGAATCTGAATGGCGGATGGTCCAGGCATTTGAGGCTCCCGGAAGAAAAAAGGGGACCATCGAGATTTTTTATTCAAAACAATTCCCGGAGGCCGATGAAGGTCCGTTTTTAAAAGAAGAGCGAAACCTGCTGGTAAACCTGTCGGGCCTGATTTCAGGCTCGGTTACCCGCGAAGAGTTTAAAAAGTTATACCGGACCAATACCGAACGCCTCAAAGAATTAAAAGCCATCAGCCAGACTTCAGTCATCATCGAAGCCGGAAATCCGGTGGACGAAACCTTACAGGCAGTTTGTTCCATTCTTCCTGCTTCTTTTCAATATCCGCGATTCACGGTGGCCCGGATCCGATTCGAAAGCAAGGGGTACACGAGTGAAGGCTTCAGGGAAACCGAATGGGCGCTCAAAGAAAGCTTTGTAACAATTGACCATAAAAAAGGGCAAATTGAGATTTTTTATCTGAAGCAGTTTCCGTATGCCGGTGAAGGTCCGTTTTTATATGAGGAACGAAACCTGCTGGTTAATATCAGTAAACTGATTTGCGGTTATCTGAACGGATACAAAGGACATGAAATCATTTCGCACAAAGGAATTGCTCTCACCGAACGCCATCCGTCCGATGAATTCAGAAATTCGCTGATCAAAAACAAAAAGCCGCTGCAATTGTACTTCAACCAACAGTCGATCGATAAATACATCTATCTCGACATGATGAAGTATAAAATCAAGCATATTCTTTTTATTGCCACCTTATACGACGCGTTTATCCTGGAAAGCGAAGACTCGTTCTTCGAAAAATTCATGGGCGAAATTTATCAGTACAGCTTGTTTTCCGTTCCCCGGATAACGGGGGTGTCGACAGCCGCGGAGGCCCTGGAACTGATGAAAACAACGCATTTCGACCTGGTGATCCTGATGGCCGGGATCGACCGTGAAGCCCCGATCCTGATCAGCGAACAAATCAGGGCTGCCGACGAATCGTTGCCCATTTACCTGCTTCTGAATAAAAAAAGTGATATCCGGTATTTCGAAGAACTGGTGCCCACCATCCGTTCAGTGGATAAATTATTCGTATGGAACGGCGATTCCCAGATTTTGTTTGCCATCGTAAAGTCGACCGAAGACAGTGTGAATGTGGAAAATGACACCAAAATCGGTTTGGTGCGTGTCATTCTTTTAATTGAAGATTCACCGCTGTATTATTCAAAATACCTCCAGATTTTATATGGGATTGTCTTCGGACAGGTACAACGCTTGTTGCCGGAAGTCGAAAAAAATGAAATCGACAAGATCTGTAAAATGAGGTCGCGGCCTAAAATTTTGCTGGCCCGCAACTACGAAGATGCCATGTATATTTTCAACAAATACCGGGATTTCATGCTTTGCGTAATCTCTGATGTTGAATTCGACCGTTCCGGTAAACTGGACAAACACGCCGGCGTCCGCTTCATTAAATACGTGCAATCGCATATTTCAAACCTGCCGATTATTCTTCAATCATCGGAAGACCGGAACGAACGGATTGCCAAAGAACTGAATGTTACCTTTATCAATAAAAACTCGGAAACCCTGCTGAATGAAATCCGGGCGTCGCTGAAAAATTTCCTGGGTTTTGGGAACTTTGTATTTCGCGACAAAGACTCGAATAAAATTGCCGTGGCCAGGTCGCTGCGCGAATTTGAAACCTTGCTGCACCAAATTCCCGACGAGTCGTTTTACCTGCATGCCTCCGAAAATCAATTGTCGCTGTGGCTGATGGCGCGCGGCGAAATTCAGCTGGCCAAAACGCTTAATCCTGTTCAGGTCAGTAGTTTTCAGAATATGAGCGAGTCGCGGCAGTTTTTTATTGATCAGATTAAAAAATACAAAGACGAGAAGAAAAAAGGGAAAATCCTGGATTTTGACGAAACTTCGACCCTGGATGAAAAAAACATTGTTTCTTTTGCCGGGGGATCACTCGGAGGAAAAGGCCGTGGCCTGGCTTTCATCAATATCCTGATTTCAAACCTCGATTTTTCGGCCTTGTCAAACCGGATCAATATTATTGCTCCCATTACGGTCATTATTGGCACCGACGAATTTCAGCACTTTATCATCAGGAACGGCCTTTTCGATAAAATCATCGATCCGTCGGTTTCCTATGCCGAATTAAGACGCTTGTTTGCCGAGGGACACTTGTCGTCCACCTTAATGCGGAAACTGAAGGTGTTTGTAACTCAAATTGACAAGCCGATCGCGGTCAGGTCGTCAAGTACATCCGAAGATTCAATCACACAGCCTTTTGCCGGAGTTTTTGATACCTACATGGTCCCGAACTGCACGGTGACGGTGAATAAAAAGATTGTGCTTGATCAGCTTTCAACAGCCATTAAGTTGATTTATGCGTCGACATTTTCGGATAAGGCCCGGAATTATTTCTCCATTATCCACCATAAAATTGAAGAAGAGAAAATGGCTGTTGTTCTGCAGGAGTTGGTGGGGAGCCAGTACGACGATTATTATTACCCGCACATCAGCGGAGTGGCCAAGTCGTACAATTATTACCCGGTGGCCCATATGAAACCCGATGAAGGATTCGCCGTGGCTGCGGTCGGGATGGGCGCTTATGTGGTGGATGGGTGGCAGGCATTCCGTTTTTCGCCGCGGTACCCGAAAACCAACATGTACAGCATCAAAGATTTACTAAACAGTTCGCAGGTTGAATTTTATGCCTTGAAGTGCAACGAATTGTCCGTTGATTTTCTGGAAAAGGGCGAACTGGCATCTATGGAGCTGCTGGATATCAGCGAGGCTGAAAAACATGGTTCGCTGGTTCATTGTGCATCCGTATACAATCCGGAGAACGACCGGCTGGAGCCCGGGCTTAGCGCTTACGGACCGAGGGTTATTAATTTTGCTGATATCTTGCAGTATAATTATATCCCATTGGCCGAAACCATCCGGCTTCTTTTAAATACCATTAAAGAAGCATTTGGTTCGCCTGTGGAAATTGAATACGCGGTCGACCTTAACCGGACGAAAAACGGATTGCCGGCTTTTTATCTGCTTCAGATTAAACCTTTGCTTGCCGACCAGATGGTGCCAACCGCTACTATCGAAACAAAGGACCGGTCAAAGATGATCCTTTATACCAGATCGAGCATGGGAAATGGAATTATCAACGACATCAGCGATGTGATTTTTGTTGATCCAAAACGGTTTAACAAGCTGAAAACACTGGAGATGGCCAGTGAGATAGAGGCCTTAAACAAGATGATGAGTAAAAGCGGGAGGCAGTATATTCTGATTGGCCCCGGACGTTGGGGCAGCAGGGATCACTTTGTGGGAATTCCTGTCAACTGGTCGCAGATTTCCAATGCCAAAGTGATTGTTGAAGTCAGCCTCGAAAACTATCCGCTTGATTCGTCGCTGGGATCTCATTTTTTTCACAATGTCACCTCTATGAATATCGGTTATTTTTCGGTCCAACATACATCGCCAGTCGATTTTCTCAAATGGGATGTACTCAACCAACAGAAGGTCATTCATGAAACGAAATACTTTAAACACGTACATTTCGAAAGGAATTTAACCATTATGATGGACGGAAAACAACGAACAGCAGCCGTTTTGGATGAGTAAGTGAAAGAAATTTTCGGTCAAATGCAGATTCAAGAAACAGGAATATGATCAATATTGCGCTATTTGATGAACATAAATTGATTCTGGACGGATTCTCCCGCTTGCTGTCTGATATACCCGATTTTAACCTGATACTGACCTCAGACAACCGGGATGTGTTGACGGATAAGCTGAAAAAAGTGAACGTGCACATTTTAATTCTGAATATGCACGATATTTCGGTGCGGAATTTAAACTTTATCGTCCAGCTAACCATCGAGAAGCCCAACCTGAAAATATTAATCCTTTCGGCAATCCGGAATGAAGAGATCATCCTGAAAACCATAAAAGCAGGGGCCAAAGGCTTCCTGGGAAATGATTCGGACATGAACGATCTGATGGAAGCCGTTTATACCCTTCGTAACGGGCATGATTATTACCATAAATCCATCTCCAACCTGCTTGTCAATCAATATCTTTCCCGGCTGAATCAGGCGCCGGGACAGGATTCGGCATCGGGTCAACTAAGTGCCAGGCAAACGGAAATTCTCCGGTTGTGGGGCGAAAGTCATTCGAACCAGGAAATTGCCGACCAATTATTTATCAGCGTGCGAACGGTCGAAACGCACAAAAACCACATCATGCAAAAGCTAAACCTCAAGAGCACCGTCGATATGGTGAAATTTGCGATCAAAAACAACATCATCGACATCTAAAGGAGCGAGCCCCGCTTACGTGATACACGTAATTGCAAAGCGGGATAAATTGATTTTTATCATGAATGTTATTTTTGTCCGACGTGATGCCTTACACGTCGTCATGTTCCTTTTTTGCAACGTTTATCACCCATTTATATAAAAAAAACTATTATGACTGACATTTTGAATTTAAAAGTAAACGAATTCATGGCAAAGGTGATTGCCAGAAATCCCGGGGAAGCTGAGTTTCATCAGGCTGTCCAGGAAGTGGTTGAATCATTGATCCCTTTCATCGAAGAAAACCCGAAATATCACTATGCGAAAGTATTGGAACGGATGGTAGAGCCCGAACGTGTGATGATGTTCAGGGTGCCCTGGATTGATGACGAAGGTAATATTCAGGTAAACCGCGGTTTCCGTATCCAAATGAATAGCGCCATTGGCCCCTATAAAGGAGGTTTGCGCTTTCACCCCACTGTGAACCTGGGTATTTTAAAGTTCCTGGCTTTTGAGCAGGTATTTAAAAACAGCCTGACTTCGCTGCCAATGGGCGGTGGTAAAGGTGGTTCCGACTTCGACCCGAAAGGAAAATCGGATAACGAAGTCATGCGTTTTTGCCAGAGCTTTATGACCGAATTGCAACGTTACATTGGCGCCGACACAGATGTGCCGGCCGGTGATATCGGCGTTGGCGGTCGTGAAATTGGTTATCTGTACGGTCAGTACAAACGCATCCGGAACGAATTTACCGGTGTGTTAACCGGAAAAGCCATCGAGTGGGGGGGAAGCCTTATTCGCCCGGAGGCTACCGGCTACGGGGCGGTTTATTTTGCCGATCAAATGCTGAAAACCCGGAACGAGAGCCTCGAAGGAAAAATTGCTACCGTATCAGGTTCAGGTAATGTATCTCAATACGCTGTTGAAAAACTGATCGAAATGGGGGCCAAAGTGGTTACCATGTCCGATTCTTCAGGTTTTGTCTATGACCCCGAAGGATTCGATAAAGAGAAACTGGCTTACATGATGGAGCTGAAAAATATTCGCCGCAAGCGGATTAGTGAATATGCTGAAAAATACGGCATCCGGTTCTTCGAAGGCAAAACACCCTGGGGAATTAAATGTGATCTCGCTTTCCCCTGTGCCACACAAAACGAAATTCACGAAAGCGACGCTGTTGAATTGGTGAAAAACGGTTGCCAGCTGGTTTCCGAAGGAGCCAATATGCCTTCAACTCCGGAAGCTGTTGAGGTATTCTTACAGGCTAAGATCCTGTATGGCCCGGGTAAGGCAGCCAATGCCGGCGGTGTTTCGGTTTCAGGACTTGAAATGACTCAAAACTCGATGCGTCTGCCCTGGACCAGGGAGGAAGTGGATGCCAAACTTCACCGGATCATGGTCAATATTCACGATACCTGCGTGAAATATGGCACCGAAGCCGATGGCTATATTAACTACGTGAAAGGCGCTAATATTGGCGGATTTATTAAAGTAGCCAATGCAATGATTGCACAAGGGGTTGTTTAATCCCGCATGATATCCGGAGAACAATTGGTACCGGAAAACTCTTATACCCCCGCTATTACTTCGTGTTAAACAAGGAGTAGCGGGGTCATTTTTTTTGCTTCCGATCACGAAATAGTCCTCTTTTATCAACCATCTCCCGGTTTATCTGTTTAAGAATAACACAGCCGTATTTTTGGGGCGACACGAATTTTCAGTACTTTTGTGACGGAATAAAATGGAGGAATTATGCAGTTTTTGATGATATTGTTAGTTGCGATTGTTTTGTTGGCCCTGGCCTTTGCCGGACTGGCTATCAGGGTTTTGCTGGAAAAGAAAGGACAGTTTCCGAACCTGCATATTGGCGGTAACAAGCATATGAAGGAACGGGGAATTACCTGTGCGCAAACGTTCGACAAGATTGAACAGTCGAAAGCACGAAAAGAACTTAGCTTTAAAGAGCTTGATATCCTGAAAAACATACCGGGGAGTTGCTAAACTCCCTTTTTTTAGCTTCACGGCACAGCCATCTTATTACTCACTACTCACTACTCACTACTCTTCCTATTCCTATTCATATTCCTTAATCAACAGCGACCGAAAACCTTCTGATACATAGCTTTTATATTGGCCGTTTTCGTCGGCATAAACAAAATAAACTTCTATATCGTTCCGTGCATGGGCAATTTCAATGGATTTTTCGAGGCCCGATACCATAAAAGCAGTTGCAAAAGCATCGGCCGTCATGCAGTCATCGGCCAAAACGGTGGTGCTTAATAAACTGTGCTGAACCGGGTATCCGGATTTAGGATCGATGGTGTGCGCGTATTTTTTCCCGTCTTCCACGTAAAAATTCCGGTAATTGCCCGATGTGGCCAGCGCTTTGTCTTTTAACTGAACCACGGCTTTCAGTTGTTTGGTGTCAAACAGGTTATCTTCATCAGGCCGGCTGACGCCAATGTTCCAGTAATTTCCTTTCTGGTTTTTACCACGGGCAACCACTTCACCGCCAATTTCAACCATCAGGTTTTTGCAGCCCCTGGCAATCAGGTAACCGGCCGCCAGGTCGCAGGCAAAGCCTTTGGCAATGGCGCTGCAGTCCAGCATCGTGTTGGCGTGTTCTTTGACGATTTTCCCGTCTTCGAGCCTGATCTTTTTATATCCCACCAGTTGCAGCAGTGAGTCGATCAGTGCGGGCGTTACGCTTTCCTTGTTTTTAAACCCGAATCCCCACACGTTCACCATCGGGGCTACGGTAATATCGAAGGCTCCGTCGGTTGCCTCCGATACTTCAACCGCCTTGTTATAAACAGTCAGAAAAATATCATCCAGAACGGTTTCTTCATTTTGGTTTACCTTCGAGATGGTCGAAGTCGGAATAAAGGTCGACATGGACTGATCCAGTTTTTTTAATTCGGCTTCAATGCCCTCCTTTAAATCAGTTCCATTGGGGCTTTCGTAGGTGATGTGGTAGATGGTCCCGTAAATAAAGCCTTCGTTAAAAACATATTTGGCTGGTTTTGAACAGGCTGCGAACAGGAAGAAGAGCAGGACGAGCAATATAGAGGACGGTCGTTTCATGATTTCAAAATTTTGTTACAAAGATAATTGATTTCCCGGCTCATTCTCTTTTACAACTCTTTTTTGCAGAATACATAATTTCAGCTTATTACATCGGTTTTATCGTGTATTCCAAGTGATACGGCGTTCATCGGGGAGCAGAAATTATTCATTGGTATTCGATTATGATTATAAATTTATTGTTTTGTCTGTTTTAATAATTATCTTCATCAGCTGAAAACTGATTTTGATTTTTAAAGGTGGATCATCTAAACCAAAAAATCCTGTTGCATTGGCGGCGGGGCTTCAGGAGAATTGTATTCGGTAAATCGAAAGCAATTGACCTTGAATCGCAGTTAACTATCGCGACTTGTTTTGTCGTGGCTGTATCGTCATTATTTTCGTCAATTGGCAATTATTACCTGGGATTACACACGATGATGTATACCACACTGGGCTTGATGATCTTATCTGCGACCTGCTACTTGTGTGCGCGGTTGTGGAAACTGAACAAACAAGTATACTTCGCTATTTTTGGGGTTTCTGTGATTTTTCTGAATACAGGCTGGTTCTTCAACTATGGGTCAAGGGGGCCGATGCTCTACTTTTTTATCATTATTTACGCGTTTTTTATCTTTATTTGGAACCCAAAGAAGGTGGCCTTTGTCAGTTTGTTTTTCTTTTTAAACCTGCTGGTCCTGTTTATCCTGGAATACCGGTTTCCCGACTTCACCGGTCATTATCCCGAAGAGCAGATCCGGATTGTGGATGTCTATGCCGGCAATCTGTTATCAATGGCATTGATGCTTATTTTTGGAATATCAATTAAAAGCAGTTACCTGAAACAATATCAAAAGGCCCGTAATTCGGAACAGTTAAAAACGGCCTTTTTAGCGAATATTTCGCACGAAATCAGAACGCCGCTAAATGCCATCGTCGGCTTTTCGAGTCTGCTCACGACCGGGAATTTTGAACGGGACGAGCAAAAAGATTTTCAGCGGATTATCATGCTGAACAGTGAACACCTGCTTCAATTGATCGAAGATATTATTGACCTGTCGAAACTGGAAGCAAACAACTTTCAGTTGGATTACCGGAAGATCGACCTGGAGCAGCTTTTCGCTAAGCTAAAAAAGAAATACAGTCATTACCTGGCCGACGAAAATAAAAAAATTTCCCTGGAGTATGAATTACTGGCTCAGCATAAACTGATCTGTACCGATCTGGTTTCGTTAGAACAGATTATGCGTAAGTTGCTGGAGAATGCCATCAAATTTACCTGGAAAGGAACCATCCGGTTTGGATGCCGACTGGAACATGAAACGCACCTGTTTTATGTGAAAGATACCGGTGTCGGTATTCGTGAGGAGAACCAGGACCGGATATTCGAACGTTTTGTCAAGATTGATGAAGACGATTCGCGCTTGTACCCCGGAACCGGAATTGGCTTATTCCTTTCGAAACAACTGGTAGAAAAACTGGGCGGAGAAATTTGGGTAGAGTCGCGGCACGGCGAAGGAGCAACCTTCTATTTTACCCTGAAAAATCAGCCCTTTCCTGTGTTATACGACGATCTGCACTCAGAAACCTTAGCCTTGAATCCCTTCTCGAAAATTACCTCGGATACCTGATTGCCGCACCGGATCAATTTTTGAACCGATTCTGAGAAAATTCGCTCAACTATTTTTATTTTTGTGCCGTTATCAATTAAATCATTCATTAAAACAAAATAGTACCGTGGGAAGAGCATTTGAATATCGCCGGGCCGCCAAAGAAAAACGTTGGGGGCACATGTCTCGGATTTTTCCGAAATTATCCAGAGCAATTACAATGGCAGCAAAGGAAGGGGGACAGGACCCGGATATGAATGCCAAACTCAGGACTGCCATCCAGAATGCCAAAGCCCAAAACATGCCGAAAGACAATATCGATGCGGCGATTAAACGGGCAGCCGGAAAGGATGCTTCGGAATATACCGAGGTGAACTATGAGGGAAAAGGACCGCATGGCGTACTGGTTTTTGTTGAATGCGCCACCGACAACACCACCCGTACCGTGGCCAATGTGAAATCGTATTTCAACAAAGTAGGCGGAGGCCTGGTACCCACCGGTTCGCTGGAATTTATGTTTTCGCATAAAGCGGTGTTTGAGTTCGAAAAAACAGCCGCCATTGATGTCGAAGAAATGGAACTGGAGTTGATTGACGCCGGCCTGGAAGAAATAGAAGTGGTGGAAGACATGGTGTATGCAACCGGCGATTATACCAGCTTTGGCACGCTTTCGAAAGCACTGGAAGACCGGAAAATCGACATAAAAAAAGCCACGCTGAAACGCATCCCGACAACGCCCGTCGAATTTACCGAAGAGCAGTTGGAGGATATTGAAAAATTACTGGACAAAATTGAAGAAGATGACGACGTTCAGCAGGTATTTACCAATATTGCCTGATGTCGGTTAAAAAATAAGGATCAGCCGTTCTCTTGCCGGGAACGGCTTTTTTTACAAGTTTTTTTTAACTTTACCCGAACCAACATCTTGTTTTGCCCGACAAAGACAGGATTTATATCAACTAACCTAAATTTGACATGATGAAAATAAACATTCCGCTGCCCTTAAAATTCGTTAGGGCCGTCTCCCAATTTATTCTTTTTGTTCTGTTTTTTTGCCTTGCTTCCTGCAGCGATCCCTGGGAGATCAATAATCCTTACGGTCAGGTAGACTGGGAAAAACACCTGCCGTACAAGGCAAATCTGCATACGCATACGAGCAGGAGCGACGGGTCAATGGCGCCGCAGCAAGTGGTTGATCAGTACTATCAGTTGGGCTACCGGATCCTGGCACTTACCGATCACAACGAAGTAACTTATCCCTGGACCGGCTTTGAATTGCTCGAACCAAGTGTCCGGTCGAAGGAACGTGTCGCTGAAGGCATCCTCGAACCCGAAGTGATTGAATACCGGAACCGCGACCCAAAATCGCTCGAAATGATCGCCATTCAGGGGAATGAAGTTTCATCTCCGCACCATATGGGCAGTTACTTTAACGATTACAACCGCCCCACCAAGCTGGAAGATTCGACGATGTATGCCACAGCCGCCAAAAACGGGCTGGCAATTCTCAATCACCCCGGTCGCTACGATTATCCGGCAGAATGGTACGTTGATCATTACCGGCGCTATAAACACCTGGTAGGCCTTGAAATTTACAACCAGGGCGACCGTTATCCCGGCGACCGTCAGCTGTGGGATTCAATTCTCGTTCGTTTGGCTCCCGAAAGGATGGTTTGGGCTTTTTCGAATGATGATATGCACCGCCAGGAAACACTGGGACGAAACTGGAACATTTTCGTGTTACCCGGCCTGACCGAAGAATGGGTGCGTAAGGGCATGGAAGAAGGGCGATCCTTTTATGTATATGCGCCTGACGGGCATGCCGGTACGATGCCTCCGGCTATTGCTTCGGTACAAATCAATAAGCGGAAAGGGATTATTGCGATAGCGGTGAGTGGCCAGGATTCGGTACGCTGGATATCAGGAGGAAATGTTGTTCACCGGGGGACCTGGATCGATCTGGGCGAATGCCCCGATGCTTCGGTTTATGTGCGGGCCGAAATTTTCGGACCGGGAGGAACCATTGTTGGTACCCAACCCTTTGGTTTCAAAAAGCCATAAGTGTGTAAAAATTCTTTTGTTGTACCGGTTAAGTGCAAAAAAAGCTACCCGGTGTGGATAGCTTCTCCTGATATGGTAATGGTTTAAAATTAACTTCCAAAGTCGTCGAACAGCACGTTTTCGTCGGGTACGCCCAATTCGTAAAGCATTTTGGTTACCGCGCTGTTCATCATGGGCGGGCCGCAAAGGTAGTAGTCAATCTCTTCCGGTTCCTCGTGTTTGCTGAGGTACTGGTCGTAGATGACCTGATGGATGAATCCCTTTGGTCCGTCCCAGTTATCCTCGGGTTGCGGGTCTGAAAGCGCCAGATGGAATTTGAAGTTCGGGAACCGTTCTTCAATGTCGCGGAACTGCTCGTAATAGAATACTTCTCTCCACGAACGTGCGCCGTACCAGAAGGTGACATTCTTTTTCGTTTCCTTCACCGTGTGGAACAGGTGGAACAAGTGAGAACGCATGGGGGCCATACCGGCGCCGCCGCCAATAAACATCATCTCGTTGTCGTTCTTTTTCAGGAAGAATTCGCCGTAAGGTCCTGAAATAGTTACTTTATCTCCCGGTTTGCGCGAGAAAATATACGATGAGCAAACCCCGGGGTTTAGCTTCTGGAAACCTCCTTTTACCCGGTCGAAAGGTGGTGTGGCGATACGGATGTTGAGCATGATGATGTTACCTTCGGCCGGGTGGTTGGCCATCGAATAGGCGCGGAATGTTGCTTCCGGGTTTTTCATCTTCAGGTCGAACATGCCATACTGTTCCCATTCGGGACGGAACTTATCGTCGATGTCCATGTCTTTAAAATCGACGTCAATTTTGGGGACATCAATCTGGATGTAACCACCCGATTTGAAGTCGAGGTTTTCGCCTTCGGGTAATTTCACCACGAATTCTTTGATATAGGTGGCTACGTTGCGGTTCGAAACCACTTCGCATTCCCATTTTTTTACGCCGAGCACTTCCTGGTGGATGTGCAGCTTCATATCTTCTTTTACCTTCACCTGGCAGGCCAGGCGCCAGTTTCCGGCTTGTTCTTTCCGGGTAAAAAAGCCGGTTTCGGTGGGCAGGATCGAACCTCCGCCGTCGGTTACCTGGCAACGGCACATTCCGCAGGTACCACCGCCCCCACAGGCCGAAGGCAGCAAAATTTTATTGTTGCCCAGGGTCGACAGCAGTGTATTGCCCGGGTCGACTTCCATATCGAGGTAGCCATCGTTGATGTCGATTTTTACCGTTCCGGCGGGAGTCAGTTTTTTCTTGACATACAACAGGATTGAAACCAGGAAGATGATCACCAAAAGGAACAGAGCCACGCTGGTAATAACAACTGTTGTTTGAGTAGCTAAAAATATCATGGTTTTAGACTGTTTTTAATTTCTACTATAATTTGATCCCCATAAATCCCATGAAAGCCAGTCCCATCAGGCCGGTCACGATAAAGGTGATGCCAAGTCCGCGCAAAGGTGCAGGAACATGAGAATACTGAATTTTTTCACGAATAGCGGCAATGCCCACAATCGCTAAAAACCAACCGATTCCTGAACCTAAGCCATAGGTAGTTGCTTCGGCGATGTTGTTGAATGCTTTTTGTTGCATAAACAGCGAACCGCCAAGAATGGCACAGTTTACAGCAATCAATGGCAGGAAAATACCCAGTTGGGTGTACAATACAGGAGCAAACTTTTCAACGACCATCTCCACCAGTTGCACCATCGACGCGATTACGGCAATGAACATGATGAAGCTTAAGAAACTAAGGTCAACGTCGGCAAAAGTCGGGCTGAGCCAGGTTAAAGCGCCTTCTTTCAGGATGTAGTTTTCGAGCAGATAGTCGACCGGCAGGGTGATTGCCAGTACGAAAATAACGGCAATTCCAAGGCCGGTAGCTGTCTTTACTGATTTGGAAACCGCCAGGTATGAGCACATTCCGAGGAAATAGGCAAATACCATGTTTTCAAGAAAGATTGACTTGATAAATATATTAATCAGATTTTCCATTTCTCGTAATTTGTGAGGTTCAACACTAATCTTCGATCAGTTTACGGTTTTTACTGCGTTGCACCCAAATGATGACGCCCACTGTGATCAGGGCCATCGGGGGTAAAATCATCATCCCGTTGTTGGCGTAAAATCCGCCGTTGGCGATAAACCAACTTTCCGGGATCAGGTGAAAGCCGTAAACACTGCCTGAACCAAGCAGCTCGCGGAAAAAGCCGACAATCACCAAAATAGCCCCGTAGCCGGCGCCATTACCCAATCCGTCGAGGAAGGAGGGCCAGGGTTTATTGCCCAGTGCAAAAGCTTCCAAACGCCCCATCAGGATACAGTTGGTAATAATCAGCCCGACGAATACCGACAGCTGCTTGCTCACATCGTAAACAAAGGCTTTCAGAATCTGGTCAACCAGGATAACCAAAGCGGCGATCACCACCAGCTGTACAATAATCCGGATGCGGTTGGGGATGGTATTTCGTAAAAAAGAAATAATGACGTTCGCAAAGGCCAACACGGCGGTAACCGATATGGCCATCACAATGGCCGGTTTCAACTGGGCGGTTACCGCCAGGGCAGAACAAATACCCAGCACCTGCACGGTAATCGGGTTGCTGCTGTTAAGCGGGTTCGATAACAGCCCCATGTTTTTCTTTGAAAATAAAGGTTCTCTATCGCTCATCTTCTTCTATTTTTTCTGGTTGAAAAAAGCTTTATATGCACCCAGGTCATCGGTCAGCATTTGCTGCAATCCTTTCGAGGTAATGGTTCCACCTGAAATTGCGTCCACTTTGTGTTGGGCCGGTGCCGATTCGTTTGATTTGGCAACTATGACCGACCGGAATGTGCCGTCGGTCCCGAAAATAACTTTTCCTTTAAACTGGTCCTGGAAAACTTTGGTCGATATTTCGGCGCCCAGGCCCGGAGTTTCGCCCTGGTGGTCAAAAGTTGCCCCGTAGATGGTATTCATGTCATCCTCTACGGAAACATATCCCCAAATCGGCCCCCAGAGACCTGCTCCGTATACCGGGAGAATATATTTCAGGCTGCCGTCAATCTGGCACTCAAATACCGGAAGGTTGCGGTCTTCGGTTTTTTTGCTCCGTTCTTTTTTAAGATCTACCGAAAAGGCATCTCCTTCAACCTGTTCTCCTTTAGCATTGACCACATACGAGTTGACGATCCGTTCGCTGTAAATCTGTCCGGCATTTTTCGCATCTGTTTCGATATTCACCGAAGCGAGGATGTTTTGCATCTTCTCGGTTTCAATATTTTTTTGCTGGAATGGTTTCAGGTTGATGGCTGCAACGGAAAGTACCGCCGCCACAATGATCACCATTACCGAGGCATATATAAATGTATAAACATTACCGTTCCTGTCCATTTTTGTAGTCTTTGTAGATTAAGCATTTACTTTTGCACGTTTCAAACGGCGTTTAATATTTCCCTGGAGCACGTAGTGGTCGATGAGCGGTGCAAAGGTATTCATCAGCAAAATGGCCAGCATCATGCCTTCAGGGTAGGCCGGGTTAACCACACGGATCAGGATGGCCATCACACCGATCAGGAATCCGTAAATCCATTTCCCTTTGTCGGTTTGTGCTGCCGAAACGGGATCGGTGGCCATAAAGACTGCCCCGAAGGCAAAGCCGCCGATGATGAGGTGCTCCCAGAACGGAAGCGCCATATAAGCATTTACGGCAAAAATGTTTAGCAGGACGCCCATAAACAGGCCGCCCAGTACCGTTGATAGCATGATTTTCCAACTGCCGATTCCGGTAACAATCAGGACCAGGGCGCCAATCAGGATAGCCAGGGTCGAGGTTTCGCCAATCGATCCCGGGATTAATCCGATAAATGCGTTCCAGGTATCCAGGTTTGTTTCACCGGCAGCAGCCAGGGCCATCGGAGTCGCTCCGGTGAACCCGTCGGCCAGCGTTTCAATGCCGCTTGCCGAAATCCAGACGGCGTCGCCCGACATTTGGGCAGGATAGGCAAAGAAAAGGAATGCGCGGGCCACCAATGCCGGGTTCCAGATGTTCATACCTGTTCCGCCAAAAACCTCTTTTCCGAAAATAACTGCGAAAGCGGTGGCAACAGCAATCATCCAGAGCGGGGTATTAACCGGCATAATCAGGGGGATCAAAAATCCCGATACCAGGAATCCTTCGTTTACCTCGTGTCCGCGGATTTGGGCAAACAGAAATTCGATACCAAGACCAACGGTGTACGAAACCACAACGATCGGCAATACTTTCAGCAAGCCAAACAGGAACATATCGAAGAAACCGGCGGTTTCTAATTGTCCCAGCGCTCCGAAATGCTGATATCCCACGTTATAGATCCCAAACAACAAGGCCGGAACCAGAGACATCACAACAATTCCCATGGTCCTTTTCAGGTCGATAAAATCGTGAATATGCGTCCCTGATTTCGATGTATTTTTCTGGACGAAAAACAAGGTAAAAAAAGAATCATGCGTGGAATGTAGCCAGTGATATTTGGCGCCTTTCTGCACATGAGGTTTCGTTTTTTCAAAAAAGTTTCTTAATGCTTTCATTGAATATCTTGTTTTAAAGCAATCGTTCGTTTATCCCAATTCTTTTACCATGACGTTAATGCCTTCGCGCAGAATATCCTGAACTTTTATTTTTGAGGTACAGGCGTATTCGCAAAGTGCAAGGTCTTCTTCAATCAATTCATAAATACCGAGTTGCTCCATCTTGTCAATATCATTTGCCAGGATCGCTTTGAGCAGGAAAACCGGTAAAATGTCCATCGGAAGGAATTTTTCGTATTGTCCGGTCAGCACAAAAGCGCGTTCACCGCCGTGCATGTTGGCATTCAGTGTATAGTCTTTTTTCGGGAACAGACGCGAGAAGAATGCTTTGCTGGCTGTAAATTTATCAACTCCGGGAAGGGCCCAACCCATAAATTCGTATTCGTCACCTTCAGGAATGACGGTTATCTGCTGGTCGAAATAGCCCAGGTAGTCATCCGAAGTCACTTTTGTTCCGGTCAGCACATTCCCGCTAATGATACGTTCGTGGCCTTCCTGTTTTGTTTTGTTTTTGAGCAATTCACTCAATTCGGTGCCGTGGATTACCTTGTAGTATTTAGGCTCTTTTACTTCCGATCCGGTCAATGCAATGATCTTCGAGAAATCGGTTTCCCCGCTGTCGAATAAACGGCCGATGAAAACAACGGCCTGGGCGCTGATGGTCCACACAACCTCTCCTTTATTGAGCGGAGAAATATGGTGGATCTGAATCCCCACATTCCCGGCCGGGTGAGGGCCTTCGAATGTATGGACGTCTGTCTGTTTCAACGAAGCGAAAACTCCGTCATTTTGTTTGGGCGACAAGCTCAGAAAAACAGACCCTTCCGTAAGTTTACTGAGGGCATTGATTCCTGTTTGGAGGGCCGATTGTTCGTTTTTGAAAATAAAATCGTAATCAGCGGCCAAAGGGCCCGAATCGAAGCCCGAGATGAAGATATGCTTGGGGGTGTCGGTCGGTTTGGCAGTTGTTCCGTATGGCCGTTGCCGTAAAAATGGCCAAATGCCGCTTTGTAACAACTGTCCGCAAATTTCTTCACGGGATAATTTGAGTGGGTCGGCTTGTGTAAAAGGCCGACATTCGTTCTTGCCGTCAGCTTCAACAATCACTTCCAGAATTTTACGGCGTTCTCCCCGGATGACCGATTTTACGGTTCCGCTTACCGGGGATGTAAATAAAATTTCAGGATGGTATTTGTCGAAAAACAGGGCATCGCCAGCTTTTACCTGGGCATCAGCTTTTACACTTAGTTTCGGAGTTAAACCTGGAAAATCGGTTGGCTTAAGGGCTACGGTTTTGGGAGTCGGTGCTTCCACCAGTGTACCTTCCGCATTTCCTTTCAACCGAATATCCAATCCGCGCTTTAATTTAAAATGCTTTGACATTGTAATCCCTTGTTGTATTTGTTATTTTTGGCAGGCAAAAGTACATATTATTAGAAACTTTTACAATCATTATTCGATAAACTTGGAAGGTTTAAAATATTTAAATACGTGTAAACGTTAGTTGAAAAGTTCATCCCGGATGCAGGACGAATGTTTCGGCTCAAACTGGTAAAAAAATGATCTGAAATCAATCAAATCGTAACGAAAATGAAGCCTATTTTTCCAATTTTGCTGTCAGCTTGGTTCGTTATTTTATCATTAAATTCATTTTCGGGCAGCGAAACCCGGTTTTATTATCAGAATGCTGTCTTTAAAGAAGAGATCAAGTCTGTTCAGTTATTTCGCGAGGGCGCCGAACTGAGTCACCCGGTAATTTCGCTGGGAACCGGAGAGCAACTGTTGCTGAAATTTGACGACCTTTCGGCCCGGACCAGAAATTACTATTATACGATCATTCATTGCGATGCCGACTGGAATGAATCGTTTGTTTCTCAGGATGAGTACCTGGACGGTTTTGTTGAAAATCCGCTGGACGATTATGCGCTAAGTTTTAACACAACGGTGCAGTATATTAACTATCAGTTGCGGATCCCCAATGAGCGTGTCGGGATTAAATTCTCGGGAAATTATGTGCTGGTTGTTTATGAAGATATGGACCAGGAAAAAGTAGTGCTGACGCGCCGGTTTCATCTGCTGGACCAAAAGCTTAATGTAACCGGCCTGGTAAAACGGGCGACCTTCGACCCGTTTAAGGGCGAAAACCAGGAGGTTGACTTTACAATCGGCCATGAACGGATGGCGATCGCCAACCCCAGGGAGGAAATCCGGGTGGTGGTGATGCAAAACAGGCGTTGGGATAATGCCGTTACCAACCTGAAACCCTTGTTTGTGAGAAACCGCGAACTGGATTATAACTACAACCAGGAAAATGTGTTCCGGGGAGGAAATGAATACCGTTATTTTGATGCCCGGACTTATCGTTTCCCCGGCGAAAATGTCAGGGCTGTTGATTTTTTTCACCCGTACTATCATCTCACTTTAGACCCGGACGAAGTAAGGGCCAATAAAAACTTTTTCGGGTATCGGGAGATGAACGGAAATTTTGTGATTGAATGTCAGGACCGGATTGAGGATTATGATACGGGATGTGATTATGTTTTTGTACACTTTACCCTTGATCTGGAGGCTCAACTGCTGGGGGGCACCGTGAATGTATTTGGTGCGCTGACCGACTGGAATGCGAATAAAAGCAATGAAATGACCTGGAATTACGAACGATCGGTGTACGAACTGTCGTTGCTGCTGAAACAGGGTTACTACAATTATCAGTATGTGTATGTTCCCGAAGGCGCTTCGATAGCTGATGACACCGTGCTGGAGGGAAGTTTTTATGAAACCGACAACGAGTACCAGATTTTGGTTTATTACCGGGGAATTTCGGGCCGGTACGATGAGCTGATCGGGTATCAAATTCTGAATTCCCGGAATTAGCGGATAATTTTCAGGGTCGTTTCACCGTCTTCAAAAGGAATGCTGAAATAAAAACGGGAGCCTTTGTCCACCTCCGATTCCACTTCAATTTTTCCTCCGATTAACATGGTGTAATGCTGGGCAATGGCCAGACCAAGGCCTGTACCCTCGTATTTTCTTGTAGGTTTATTGTCGATTTGGTGAAACCGTTCAAAAATCCGGCTGATATGGGTCGGTTCAATCCCGATGCCGGTGTCCCTGACAAAAAGCATGATCTGCGTTTTGCCGTTCATCTGGTAACCGAACTCCACCTCGCCCGAGGGCGTGAATTTGATGGCATTGTCAAGCAGTTTTTTTAAAATTTCGGTTAACAGAAAGGTGTCGGTTGTAAAACCAAATTTAGGATTGGCATTTTCGTTGCTCAGTTTAAGCCGGATGGGTTTGTTGCTAACTTCCATGCTGTATTCCCGGTAAAGTTCGACCATCAGGTCGTTTATTTTGCAGTATCCTTTTTTGGCAACAACCTGTTTGCTTTCAATTTTTGAAATACTGATCATGTCGTCAATCATTTCCATCAGAACTTTTCCGTTTCCGATAATGATGTCCAGAAAACGGTTTTTTTCTTCCATGTCGAAATCAGTCGAACCAAGCATGCGTGAGAATCCAATGATCGCGTTCATCGGCGTCCTGATTTCATGGGAAATATTGGCCAGAAAAGCAGATTTTAACTGATCGGCTTCCTCCGCTTTTTCCCTGGCCTCTTCGAGCCTGATTTCGGCAACTTTCCGTTTGGTAATGTCGCGCGCGATGGAAATAACCGAGTTGTCGTCGAGTCGGGCAATACGCATCTCGAACATGGCAGTCCCTTTTTCAGCCTCCAGCGCGTATTCAATTGTTTCGATGGAATCAAAACGGATGGCATCCTGAATACACTGGAAAATTTTCCGCGACATCTTTTCCGAGAAACCAACCTCGAAAATGGAGTTGCCAACAATGTCATCGGCCTGTATCTGAATGAATTCGGATTCCTTAATCACAATATCAACATAGATTCCGTCTTTGTCAATAATGAAAAACAGGTCGGGAATGGCTTCCAGCAACACTTTATACCGTTTGCGGCTCTCCCTTAAGCTCAGAATACTGTGTTGTTTTTTGGTAATGTCGTAAAAGATACAGGTTATCTTGTCTTTTTCGGCAGCGACGACAAACAGTTCAACCCATTTGTCCAGATGTTCGATGTGCAATTCGGCTTTTTGCTTTTTAGCGTGCAGAAAAAAGTTGTTCCAGTCGAATGAGTTTCTGAATACCTTGGGGAAAATGATGTCTGCTTCGATGTCCCGTAGTTCCCGGGCGCTGACTTTAAACAAGCTTTCAAAGGCCTGGTTGACTTTAATGACCTGCAAGCTCACCGGATTGTTCATTTCATCGCGGTTAATTTCGAGTTCGAGCAAGCCTTGCTGAAATAACCGGAAGAAGCGCGAATTCCGTTGTTCGGTTTCTTCGGTCTTCACTTTTAGCTCGCGGAGGTTTACTTCAAAATTCCAGGACAGGAGGAAGCAAATGATAAAAACAATTGTCAGAACAAGGTACGGATTGATGGTAAATTCGCTTCCGTTCCAAATAACCGATGCCAGGTTGGTCAGCATCCCGGCTTCGGAAAGGTGATACGTCAGAGTCAGTAAGCCGATGCCGAAGTAGACAGACAACCTGACCCTGTTTTGATCAAAAAAAAGGAGTAATAACATTCCTGCCAGCATTGTCCACAAGGTGTACTGGGTGGTCAGGTGGATGGGCATAACGGCATACGACTTGGCGATGAAAAAGAAATAAGCCGGGAACGGAAACAGAAAAAACGTGTTGACGGTACAGCGCGGCCTTGCATTTCGCAGGCAATAAAGCCCAACAATGAATATCCCCGCGAGTGAAACATCGCCGGGGATACAGGAATACCCCGATGTTTCCTGTATTGCCCGTATAAAATCAACAACGCTAAAAATCAAACCTGCCATCATGATAAAATGCAGGACGATCACTTTCCGCTTTTCATCTTTCGAATCAAAACGAAATGGCCGGATGATAAAGTTAATTATAGAATTTGGCATGAACCTGCTTATCAAATTAAATCAAGGACTAAATATAGTAATTTTTGTGTGGTAATTATTTTTTGTACGCCGCCGGAAGTTGCATTTTTCGAAAGCTGATTTTTATTAGGGATTAAGTTTGCCGGAATACATAGTTTTGTGAAATAGGGGTGAAAGCCTTGTAGAATACAATTTTAACGCTATAAAAAGACGATTATGCCCAAAGGAATTTTTAATGTACCCGTCGCTAAAAATGAGCCGGTAAAAAGCTATGCGCCGGGTTCGCCCGAAAGAATCAGCCTGCAGGCGAAACTGGAAGAGCTGAGGTCGGTGGAAGTGGAGATACCCATGATTATAGGAGGGAAGGATGTTACAACAGATCGCCGGATAAGGATCCATCCGCCGCACGAAATCAGCCATACGCTTGGGTATTATTCCCAGGGAGACGCTTCGCATGTGCAGGTGGCGATTGATGCGGCGCTGGAAGCCAAAGCCAGCTGGGCCAATTTGGCCTGGCAACACCGTGCGGCTATTTTCCTGAAAGCAGCCGATCTGCTGGCCGGCCCATACCGCGACCGGATTAATGCGGCAACCATGCTGGGACAGTCAAAAAACGCTTTTCAGGCTGAAATAGACGCCGCCTGTGAGCTGGCCGATTTTTTTCGATTTGGAGTGAAGTGCATGACTGATATTTATAAAATGCAGCCCGAATCTGCACCGGGACAATGGAACTACAACGAGTTTCGTCCCTTGGAAGGGTTCATTTTCGCCCTGACCCCCTTCAACTTTACTTCGATAGCCGGTAACCTGCCTGCGGCGCCCGCGATGATGGGCAATGTCGTAGTTTGGAAACCATCAAAAACGGCTATTTATTCAGCTGCCGTGATCATGGACATTTTTCGTGAAGCCGGTTTGCCCGATGGCGTGATTAACCTGATTTATGTTTCCGGGCCGGTGGCTGCCGATATCGTTTTCGAACATCCCGAATTTGCCGGGATTCATTTTACCGGATCTACCGGCGTTTTTCAGGAAATCTGGAAGACGATCGGCGAAAATATCCGCAAATACCGGTCATACCCGCGCATTGTTGGCGAAACCGGGGGAAAAGACTTCATCTTTGCCGATCATACCGCCGACCCGCAGGCCCTGACGATCGCGATGGTTCGCGGCGCTTTCGAATACCAGGGGCAAAAATGTTCGGCAGCTTCGCGGGCCTATATTCCCGAAAGCTTGTGGGATGATGTCCGTCAGCGGCTTGGCCGGGAACTGGCTACCGTGAAAATGGGCCCGCCCGAAGACTTTACCAATTTTGTGAACGCCGTTATCGATGAGGCTTCTTTCGATAAACTGGCCGGTTTTATTGAACGGGCCAAAACAGATCAGGATGCCGAAGTCATTTTTGGCGGAACCTGCGATAAATCGGTTGGTTATTACATTCAGCCCACAGTTATTCTGGCAAAACGGCCGGATTACATCACGATGACGGAAGAATTGTTCGGGCCGGTACTCACGGTGTACGTGTATGAGGATGAAAAAATGGATGAAACACTGGGTCTGCTCGACAAAACCTCCCTGTACGCCTTAACCGGCGCTGTTTTCTCACAAAACAGGTACAACATTGAAAAAATAACGAAACGGCTCGAAAATTCGGCCGGTAACTTCTACATCAACGATAAACCAACCGGCGCCGTTGTCGGACAACAGCCTTTTGGCGGTGCACGGGGTTCAGGCACCAACGACAAAGCCGGTTCGGTGTTTAATATGCTCCGTTGGGTTTCAATTCGTACGATAAAAGAAACCTTTGTTGCGCCGCTTGCATACACGTATCCCGGTTTTTTGCCCGACCAGGAGTAAGTTGAAACAAAAATATCGCGCAAAAAGGGGATGATTTTTTTCATCTCCTTTTTTTTTGACCGCAGAAACGGTATTTTTGTCCGAAAGGCAAGTGGTATGAATCATGTTTGGGCATCGGTCGGGAAAATCATCCGCAACAAGTACGGGATTACCTTGTTGTTGTTCCTGTTGTGGCTTTTCTTTTTCGACGAATACAATCTGCTTGACCATTTTCGCAATAAACACAAATTAGTGCAGCTCGAAGAGCAAAAAGATTTCTTAAAGGAAAAAATCGAATCTGATCAGCGTAAAATTCAGGAGCTTAAAACCAGCCAGAAAAACCTCGAAAAATTTGCACGCGAACAATTCCTGATGAAAAAGGAAAACGAAGACGTTTATATTGTAGTGGAAGATTAATCCTCAGATCATTCTTTTCGCCTGATTCTTAGTTCGGTTGGCCGGTTTGCCGGCGGCCGTTCAACTTTATTCTCATTTTAATTGTTCCATATTATTTGATTAATAGTTGAAATTTTTTAAATTGATCTTGAATTTAATCAAAAGATGAACTTGAATATCAACATATTTAAAATTGAAACCAATTATGTTTTGCCGGGTAAAGGCCGCATCCTGATTGCGGAACCTTTTCTTCCGGGAAGCTATTTTAACCGCTCGGTCGTATTGCTGGTGGCTTATAGCGATAAGGGGGCAGTTGGTTTTATTTTAAATAAAAAAGTTGATTATCCGATCAATGAAATCATTGGCGATTTTCCTGATTTTCAATCTGATATATTTATCGGAGGACCGGTAAGCACCGATTCGGTTTACTTTATTCATTCACTGGGCGAACTTATCCCCGGAAGTATTCACGTGAAAGACGATTTATACTGGGGAGGAGACTTTGACGAGTTAAAAAAGCTCATTAACCTTGGCCTGGTAAAACCGGATCAGGTACGTTTTTTTCTGGGATATTCCGGTTGGGACAGCGGTCAACTGGAAGAAGAATTGAAAGAAAATACCTGGTTGGTCTCAGAAATCGAACAAGATACGGTGATGGACAATTCGCCGAAAAACCAAATGTGGGTACAGATCGTACGTGAATTGGGCGGAAAATACTCCATGTGGGAAAATTTTCCCGAAAATCCGTCACTGAATTAATTCCCGGTTAAAAGCGTCATTTATTCTTCTGATTGTTTTGTTGAAGTAGCGTTTTTGTTCGAATGCCTTCACCCATTCGATTCCCTGGACATCGCCGGCCAGAAAAATCTCGTCGGCATGCAGCAGGTCGTCGGTGGTCAGCTGATCGGCTTCATGAAAAACCAACCCTTCGCCGTCGCACAGCTGCCGGATAAGGGTTCGCGCCGGGTTCAGGTAAACCCCGGTCGCTGCCGATGGTGTGCTGACAGTATTTCCGGATACCATAAAAATATTCCTTTCAGCCGCTTCAACAATTGTTTGATTGGTGTTGCAAAGGATCAATTCGGTGTTTGGGAGGGCAGCGGAGCGTAAAATTTTCCAGTAAAGTTCGGAACCGATAGGTAAAGCCGACAGCGGAGAGATAGCTTTGGCCGGCTGGCCGGAACAGGCCAGGCTGATCCCTTCCCGGTTGAGCTCGTAGTCGGTGGCTTCAATTTCGCTTGTCCGTGCCCAATAAGACCACTGCTGCTTCTTTCGAAAGAAAAACAAATCGATCCGGGCGCTTTTAAAAAGTTTGTTTTTGACCAGCATGCGTTCCAGTTGTCTTTTCAGCTCTTTCCCCTTGTTGGATAAAAACAGGGGAGGGGACAGCCTGAACAGCTCCGACTGGCGATTAATTAAATCCAGGTGCTCGTCCCAAAACATAAACTGATTGCGGATGGTCCGGACAGAATCTGAAAAAAGCAGATGATCGGGCGCTTCGGCGCCCGGAAACAGTTGGTCGTTTTTGAAAAACTGACCATCGATCAGCAGAAATGGCGAACTCATCATGGCGGTTTTGCCGTTTATTTTTATGATGAACGTTATGGTTGACAACAATTAACCGGATGCCTGCAGGCAAAACAATTACATTCAGATTAACCGGAAAAGCTTGTCGAGGAAACGCTCCAGGTACTGCGGGTTAAGAAGCACCGGCAATATAAATCCGTAAAGCGCCCCAAGAAAATGGGCATCGTGTGCAATGTTGTCGTTTTGTTTCCGGCTCATGTAATACGAATAGGCCAGGTATAAGACCGCAAACAGGATTCCCGGAACCGGCAGCAGGCCAAAAAAGTAAATTTTGTTCCAGGGATCAAAAAAAATGGCGGCAAATAAAACGGCCGAAACGGCGCCGGATGCGCCAACAGCATTGTAATAGTAGTTGTTCCGGTGCTTAATGATGGCATAAGCGTTCGAAACAATCATCCCTCCGAAATAAAGAAGCAGATACCAGGCGTTGGCCATCCGCCCGAAACCGTATTGAAAATACAACTCAATGGCCCGGCCAAACGAGAAAAGCACAATCATGTTCACGATCAGGTGTTCCCAGTTGGCGTGCACAAAACCGTGGGTGATCAGCCGGTGATATTCTTTCCGGTGATAGATTTTGCTGGCATTAAACTGGAGTTTATCCATCAGGTCGTGACGGTTAAAAGCTGCAATGGATACAAGGCTGGTAATTAAAATGAGAATAATCGTCATGATATTAGTGTAAAATTCGGTAAATCATTTCTTTTTGTAACTCTTCCGCACTGCTCGATACGTTTCCCATCCCCTTCGATTTCAGGTCGTATTCCCGGAGAATTGATATAATTTCAACGACTTTTTTAATGGGGTATTGCTTTGCCGCGGCAACATAGTTTCTCACAAAGTACGGACTGATTTGCAGCGACGAGGCTACCGCGTTCTGAGATTTATCTTCGAGAAAGTGGTAAGTCAGTATTTTCATGAAATAAAAAAACAAACTGGCAACGGTTCGGGTAAACGGGTTTGAGTTGGGATTGGCGGCAAAATAATTAATGATTTGGTTTGTTTTTAATACATTCCGATCGGCCAGGGCATTTTGCAACTCGAAAATATTAAAGTCTTTACTGATGCCAATATTTTTTTCAATGTGATCAGGCGTTATCCGGCTGTTTTCCGGCAGGCTGATGATGAGCTTGTTCAGTTCGTTGGCCACCTTGCTCAGGTCGGTTCCCAGGTACTCGGCCAGCATGGCCGACGCCTGGGGTTCAATGCTGTATTTTTGGGCCGACAGGTAGCTGTTGATCCAGGCAGGCAACTGGTTGTCGTATATTTTTTTCGACTCAAACAACACCCCTTTTTTATCAATGAGTTTGGCAAAGGTCTTCCGTTTGTCAATGGTTTTATATTTGTAATTGATCACCAGGATGGTCGAATTCAGGGGATTGTTGACATAGGGCTCCAGATCCTCGATTTTTTTAAGGTTCTGGGCCTCGCGGATGATGACGACCTGATGATTGGACATCATCGGAAACCGGCGGGCATAGGTGATAATCGTATCCACCTCCAGGTCTTTTCCGTACAGGATGTGCTGGTTGAAGCCTTTTTCGGCTTCGGTAAGCACGTGGTTGGCAATGTAATCCGAGATCTGGTCAATAAAGTAACTTTCTTCTCCCATTAACAGGTAAACCGGGTGGTATATTTTATTGCGCAGGTTGGCAAGAATATCTTCGTAATTCATATTTCGTCTTAAACGGGTTTAAAATTTCAGGTGTTTGACTGACCGGCCGTTTGTTTTGATTTCAATCAGGGCGTCAATACCAACCTTCAGGTGCAATTCTACGAAATTCGACGTTACTTTTTTGTCGCTGACCTCTGTTTTAATTCCGGTTGAAATCATCGGCTGGTCAGATACGAGCAGTAATGCGCCTGTTGGAATCTGATTGGCAAAACCAACAGTAAAAATGGTGGCTGTTTCCATATCAATGGCCATGGCCCGGGTTTTATACAGGTATTTTTTAAACCGGTCGTCGTATTCCCAAACCCGTTTATTGGTGGTGTACACAACACCGGTCCAGTAGTCCATTTTATTTTCGCGAATGGCGGTTGAAACCGCCCGTTGCAGGTTAAACGCCGGAAGGGCAGGTATCTCGGGTGGAAGGTAATCGTTGGAGGTACCGTCGCTTCGGATGGCCGCGATGGGCAAAATCAGGTCGCCGAGTTTATTTTTCTTTTTCAATCCGCCGCATTTTCCAAGAAACAAAACTGCTTTTGGCATAATGGAGCTTAGTAAATCCATGATTGTGGCGGCGTTGGGGCTTCCCATGCCAAAATTGATGATGGTCATTCCCTCGGCGGTGGCATTGGGCATATTTTTGTCTTCACCAATAATCGGCACCTTGAATCGTTCTGCAAACATTTCCACGTAAAGCTGAAAATTGGTCAGTATGATATAGTCGCCAAAATTCTCCAGTTTCTGTCCCGTATAGCGGGGAAGCCAGTTGTCTACAATCTCTTTCTTGGTTTTCATATTGAATGATGTAATTTTTTTGCATTTTTGGAATGCCTTAGCCGGAATTTCCCGGTGACGGCTGTAAAATCGAAATTCACAAAAATACAACTTTGCAATGGCATAAGATGTTCACGAAACTAAATTTACCATTATATTCGTTTCGGACAAAAACGGAGGCGGGTAAAATCCGGATTTTCGATGAGATCAGGAAAAAATTTCTGGTATTGACCCCGGAAGAGTGGGTGAGGCAGAATTTTATTCGCTTCCTGATTAACGAGAAAGCTTTCCCGGCTCAGCTCATGGTCATTGAGAGTGGATTAAAAATCAATCAGAATCAGTTTCGGGCCGATTTGCTTGTTTACAACCGGGCCGGGCAACCTTTGCTGGTGGTGGAGTTTAAAGCCCCCTCCGTTAAGATTACACAGAATACGTTCGACCAGGTTGCCCGGTATAACATGACCTTTCAGGTGCCTTACCTGATCGTTTCGAATGGACTCGATCATTACTGTTGCCGGGTTGACTTTGCAGCGAAAAACTACTCATTTTTAAAAGAAATACCTGCCTTCACGGACTTGATTTAGCGGAATGAGCGGCAAATTTCCAAATGTCGCAATTACAGTATTTTCTGCCAAATCAATTCATCCAGCCATCCATCCGGCGTTTTTAGCCAGTCCTTTTTGGTACCGGTCAGCCGGAAGCCTGCTTTTTCAAAAAGATGGATACTTGCCGGGTTGTCGGCGCCGATATGGGCATAAAGCTGGTGTAAGTTCAGCGTATCTTTGGCGTAGTTAATCATTAGCTGAAGGCTGTCTGAAGCCAGGCCCTGACGGCGGTCTGCTTCGTCGTAAATCAGGATGCCGAGTCCGGCGCGACGGTGAAGCGGTTCAAAATCAAACAAATCGATGGCCCCGACCGGCTTTCCGGACAAATTTTCAATGATCAGCCGAAGCTGCCTGGTTTCAAACAGATCGCGGTGTGACTCCTGGATGTATTGTTTCAGGATGTAGCGAGAGAAGGGGACCAGCGTGTTGCTGACTTTCCAGATGGCCGTGTCGTTTTCCCAGATATATAAAAATTCGAGGTCTTCCGGCTCCAACGGCCTGAATTTGATTTGCCCGTAACTTAAAAATGGGTTGACCATAAGCTCAGTATGTTTGTTCTGAATGCGATTCTTTGCAGGTACAAAATGCGATATTTTTTTGGATAAACCAGATTGGTAGCCGGATTACTTTCACAAAGGAACTATTGAGCCAGGGAACTTTCAAAATCGAGCCTGTTTTTTATGGAACGGCCGAGTGTCAGTTCATCGGCGTATTCCAGTTCGTCGCCAACAGATACGCCGCGTGCCAGGGTTGAAATTTTAATCCGGTAATCTTTCAGCTTTTTATAGATGTAAAAGTTTGTCGTATCGCCTTCCATCGTGGTGCTCAGCGCCAGGATTACTTCGGAAACCAAACCGTCTTTCACCCGGTCAATCAGTGAGTTGATCTCCAGGTCGGCAGGGCCGATTCCATCCATTGGTGAAATAATCCCCCCCAGTACATGATACAGACCGTTAAACTGACGGGTGTTTTCGATGGCCATCACATCGCGGATATTTTCCACCACGCAAATGATTTCCGGTATCCGGCCGGACTGGCTGCAGATATTACACGTGTCGGTATCGGAAATATTATGACAGGTTTTGCAATGCTTGATTTCTGTTCGGGCCTGGATGATGCTGTTGCCGAAAAATTCCACCTCATCCCGGTCCTGTTTTAGTAGGTGTAAAACCAATCGAAGGGCTGTTTTTCTTCCGATACCCGGGAGTTTTGAAAACTCGTTCACCGCATTCTCCAATAACCTGGAAGGAAATTTTTCCGTGATCATACCATGTCTATTAGTCCGCTTCAAAATTAATAAGCTTGACGGAATCGAAGGCAAAAAGTCGTTTTTTCTTTTTCATCCGGCCAATGAAACGAGCCGTCGATGACCAGTTTATGCCGGCAGAAGGAATCAGTTCGGCGCCGGATTATTTTACGAATTCAGGAATAGCTGAGTGATAACTATAATTTCTGTATGTTGAGTTGCCGGTCTCTTTTCTGCTGTTCCGCATGGGGGGAATTACCTATTGACTGCAATTGATGAGAAGAATTAACTTGCATACAGATAAAAAATAGTTATAGGTCTTATTATCTTGATTAAAATTATTAAAAGCATCGACATCAGGGAGCAGGATGTTTTTTGCAGTAATAATTAAAACGAGCAGATATGAAGGTTATGTACAAGGTTGCGATACTGGATCAGAGTAATTTATTTCGTTCAGGATTGATTTCAATCTTAAAGGAAGTTGGGGAGTTTGAGTTACTGGATTTCGCCGGATACATCAACGAGTTTATGCTTTTGCCGGAAGAACCGGTGGCCGATGTTTTCATTCTTAATATCCTTCATGATCAGGATGCCGGGATTGAATCCCTGGGTCGAATCAGGGAAAAATTTCCCCAAATACCGGTGATCCTGATTGCCAGCCCCGAATATGCCGACTATTTTATCGATTATCTGAATTTGGGCGTAAAAGGCTTTGTTTTCGAAGACGATAGTCCGGCAGAATTGGTTAGTCTGACCCGGATTGTTTGTGACGGCAGGTCGTATTTCCGTTCCGATACCGAGCGGATGATAAAAGATTCAGTCAGGGAGAACAAGCCGCCCCATTCTTCCCGAAAAAACGGACAAATCCTGACAAAACGGGAAATTTCGATCCTGAAATTGTTTTGCGGGGGATTAACCTACAAGGAAATTGGTGATGAATTATTTATCAGTCCGCGCACCGTTGAGACCCATAAAAAGAATATTCTGTCAAAACTGAAGGTCAACTCAACGGCGGGAATGGTTAAATATGCCTTTCATCACCGGTTATTATTTTGAATAAATATGGATCATAAAAAAGACTGACTACTCCGTCTGCTTGTTGAAATGATGAAGACCTATGATAAAAATATCAGGGAAATTACTGATTGAAAAAGTTTAAATATCGGTGTAACTTGGTATATGAACTTTTGATCCTTAGTCGATTTGTTACCCTCTGAAAGGTTAGTTCTTTGCACATAAGAATAGCCTGATAAACCGCTTCATAAGGGAAGAGTGGTGAAGCTCCTTACCAGTGAAACTTCTGAAGAGGAATTATGAATGTTTATTACAATTATGAAATTTAATGATGTGATTATGAAAAAGGACTACTTTTTTTCTGTGAAAAAAATGGCAATGGGTTGGCTTAAACGATGTTATTGGAAGTTTTTGCTTTACCCGCTTATGGTCGTCGCCTTTATGGTGATTGGCTTTACGGCCGCAGCTCAGAACATTCAGGGAGTTGCCCCGGTACAAACCCCTGTCGGAGGATTTGGCGTTGACGGCGATGCTTTTGCCAATACGCCGTCAGGTTACGAAGGCGTAGGCGACTGGTTCTTTAACCCGCCCGGTGGTGGCGGAGGTTTATATAACCCCGATCCGCCTTACGACTTTCTTTACCCATACACCTATCAGTTTGTAGATGCCTGGGGAAAGCAGCCTGATTACACCACCTTTACCTCGTCGAACAAGATCAACGACCACCCCGCAACGTATACGTGGGGACTGGGCAATGTACCCAACAAGAACGAGATACAGAACGTGGGGGTGCACTTTACCTGGGGAGAACCCTCACTGGGAGGTGATGCCGATGATTTGTGGTGTTTGTTTGCTGCCGACCGCGAAGTAACCAACGGGAGCAGCTATATCGACTTCGAGTTTCTGCAAAATACCTTGTCGATGGTTGAAGGCGGCACCTTTACCACGGAAGGTCCTCACGGCGGACGAACTGTCGGAGACGTGCTGGTTACCGTTGAGTTTACCAACGGTGGTCCTGTCGCCACAGTTGTCGTGAACGTGTGGGAGCAGGTAGGCGCCGGCTATCAGTATGTGGTCCATCCGAATTCCGAATTTACCGGAGCCATTTTTGCCACGGTAAATACGGCCCCGACCACCGTTCCTTTCGACGTTTACGGGGGGAACACCTATATTGTCAACCAATGGTGCGAAGGCGCTGTTAATCTGAGTGCTTTATTTAATCTGGATGAAGACCCCTGTTTCAGCCTGGCTACCTTGTTTGTTCGTACCAGGACTTCCGGTTCTTCCGCTCAGTCGGAGTTGAAAGATATCCCGGGAGCGCCGATCCAGCTGAACCTCGATTTGGACGACCTGGCTGTTAATTGCCCGGATCCGGCTACCGTGGATGCCTGTTCAGATGTGGCTACTGCTTACCAGAACTGGAAAGATGGCTTTAGCTATTCCGGCGGCATCGGAACAATTGTTGATAACCTGGGCGAACTTCCTGAAACAGCAGAAAGTATCCTGTGCGGCGGACAAATCAGTTTCACCTATTATGTAAGTGACGACTGCATCGATTCATTAAACTGCTCAAGCACGTTTACGGTTACCGCTCCGGATGCGATCGTGATCAACTGCCCGACGGATGTTGATCTGCCCGAATGTACATCCCTTGATGATATTGCTGATGCTTATGCCGCATGGGTTGGAGGATTCACGTCTTCGGGCGATTGTAACCTGAGCGACAATATTGACCAGATACCAGCATTGCCGGAAAATGTACGTTGCGTTGGAGCAGACCTTTCTTTTACTTATGAAGTGACTGGCGACTGTTTCGGTACCGAAACCTGTACCAGTACCTTTAAAGTCGCTGCTGATGAAACAGCTCCGGTGATTACAGCCGACAACGAAGATGACGACTTAGGCTGCAACCCGACTGCAGAAGAAATTGAGGCTGCTCTGGGCGGAGCTTCTGCTACGGATAATTGCGACGAAGAAGTTGATGTTGACTACACCGACGGCGATGTTATCGAAGACGGTTGCATGCGTTCGAAGACCCGTACCTTTACGGCTGAAGACGAATGCGGCAACGAAGCCGATGAAGTTACCGTTACCGTTACCTGGAAATGGGATACGGAAGCTCCTGTGATCACTGCTGACGGCGAAGACGATGACTTGGGCTGCAACCCGACCGCAGAAGAAATCGAAGCTGCTCTGGGTGGCGCCACCGCGATGGATGGCTGCGACGGCGAAGTGGATGTTGACTATACCGACGGCGATGTCATTTCAGATGGTTGCATGCGTTCGAAGACCCGTACCTTTACGGCCGAAGACGAATGTGGCAACGTTGCTGATGAAGTGACCGTTACCGTTACCTGGAAATGGGATACGGAAGCTCCTGTTATCACAGCCGACAACGAAGATGACGACTTAGGCTGTAACCCGACTGCTGAAGAAATTGAAGCAGCCCTGGGCAGTGCAACAGCGATGGATAATTGCGACGGTGAAGTTGATGTTGACTATACCGACGGCGACGTGATGGAAGATGGCTGTATGCGTTCAATTACCCGTACCTTTACGGCCGAAGACGAATGCGGCAACGAAGCCGATGAAGTTACCGTTACTGTTACCTGGAAATATGACCTGAGCGAACCTGTGTTGCAGGGAACTTTCGATGATCTGGTATTCGAATGCAACGAACCGGTTATCATACCTGATCCGGTATTCGAAGACGAATGTGACGGTACCATTTCTGAATTCACCGTGACCGTTAATGGCGAACCGGAAAGCGATCTGGCAGGCTACATGTTCCCGGAAGGAGATACTGAAGTTTGTTTCTACGTAGAAGATGAGTGCGGAAATCCGGCTTCTGTTTGTATTACCGTAACTGTTCTTCCTTGTGGCGAAGATTTCTGTACGCTAACGCAAGGATTCTATGGAAACGAAGGCGGGTTGTACTGTGACGGCAGAACCACGACCGAATTGCTCACCGACCTGCTTGACACCGATCTGGTTATCGGATGTGCCGGTCATTCTTATACGATTCCGGCCGGAAGCGCTGCCTGTGTGATCGGAATCCTTCCCGGAGGAGGTCCGTCGTCAGTGCTGAACGGTGATTACACTTGCGGAGATTTGGTAAACAAACAAGGCACGTTAACCAATTCGTTGCTTGCTCAAACCATTACGCTGGGATTGAACTTACGTCTCGATCCGGATCTGGCTGACCTGACGATTACGCCTTACTATGATGCCGGCGAAAATGTTTATGTCTTCTGGACCTCTCAATCGTCGATTTGTAAAGGTGAAGAAGGTGAAGCTTCTCCGGTTGGAGACTGGTTGCCGTTCTATCTGCCTGCATCTGTCCTTTCCGGTGGTTCGGTCAATATCGGTGATTTGTACGCCATGGCTAACGATGCTCTTTGCGGAATGGATGTTGGCGTATCATTAGGTAACCTGGCGATGGCTGTTGGCGCTATTAATGACGGATTCGACGAATGCGCATTCCTGAGCACAATACCGCCGGCAGAGTACTTTGCTGAAGAAGAAGAGGAAACAGAGATGGAAGAAATGAGTACCTTCAGTTCGTTCAGTCTGACGATTGAAAAAGAAGGTATTGATTTGATTGCCTATCCGAATCCGTTTACTGAAATGGTAACCTTCCAGTTTGTTCCGGCACAGGATGGCCGCGCTGTACTGGAGGTCTTCAATTCAACCGGTGCCAAACTGTCAACTGTTCTGGATAAAAATGTACTTCAGGGTGTTACAACCACCGCACAATATCAACCGGCAGGTGTTGCTCCTGGTGTATTGATCTATTCGTTAACATTGAATGGGACTAAAGTTTCCGGTCAGCTAATTTTGAATCAGTAAAATGACCGGTGAGATTTTTGTTGATATCTGCGATTCGATATATGGTGGAATGGGCCATATATAATGGTAAGGAGTAGTAATTCAAAAGTCCCGACCAAAGAGGCTGAACCGGCGTGTTCAGCCTCTTTCTGTTTATAGGGTAGGTCAGTTTACATGGACGTGTAAATCGCTTACAAAAAGAAACCCCGGATGGCTGGTCCGGGGTTCTCATGTCAATCTTAATTGAATATTGAAGGATTAGAATTGGTCTTTATTCTTCATCCTGCTCGGCGGCGTAAGTGGCGAGCAGCTCATCCTGAACTTCCTGCGGCACTTTTTCGTACCCGTCGAACCTGATGCTGAAACGGCCTTTCCCCTGGGTGATTGAACTCAGCGAGGTCGAGTATTTAAACATTTCTTTCAGCGGGACTTTGGCCTCGATTTTTTCATACCCTTTCTCGCTGCCCATACCCATAATCAGTGCGCGGCGCCCCTGCAGGTCGCTCATGACGTCGCCCATGCGTTCGCTCTGCACCATGACTTCCAGATTATAAATCGGTTCAAGGATTTTCGGACCGGCATCTTTAAAGGCTTTCGAAAAAGCATTCCGACCGGCCAGCTTAAACGATATTTCATTGGAGTCAACCGGGTGCATTTTCCCGTCGTAAACATAAACCCGGATATCGCGTGCATAGGATCCTGTTAAAGGGCCTTCTTCCATTTTTTCCATAATCCCTTTCAGAATGGCAGGAAGAAAGCGGGCATCAATCGATCCGCCCACGATACAGTTGTGGAAGATCAGTTTTCCGCCCCATGAAAGCGGGTATTCCTGCGTGTCGCGGACAGAAAGCTTCATGTCTTTCCCGTTGATGCTGAACGATGTTTTCGGGTCGACACCTTCGATAAAAGGCTCAATCATCAGGTGTACTTCGCCAAACTGACCAGCGCCACCCGATTGTTTTTTGTGCCGGTAATCGGCCTGCGCCGATTTGGTGATGGTTTCGCGGTACGGAATTTTAGGTGTTTTGAATTCGATGTCGAGTTTGAAAATGTTTTTATAAAACCAGTTCAGCGCGTTGAGGTGGTACTCGCCCTGGCAGTGGATGAGCATCTGTTTCAATTCTTTTGAATATTCTACCTGATAGGTAGGATCCTCATCGTGAAGTTTCTGGAACATTTCACCTACTTTTTCATCATCGGCTTCGTTCACCGCTTTTAAGGCGACAGTGTGGCGCGAAGTCGGAAATTCAACCGGTTTAAATTTGTAGGCGGCTTCTTTTTCGCTGAGGGTATGGTTTACTTTTGTTTCGCGAAGTTTCACGGTTGCGCCAATGTCTCCGGCAATCATCTCCGGAACTTTGATGCGGTTTTTACCGGCTGCTACAAAAAGCTGCGAAATCCGCTCTTTATTTTCGCTCTTCGAGTTGGTTAAGTCCTGGCCTTCTTTTACGGTGCCGCTCATCACTTTAAAGTAGGTGATTTCGCCCACGTGTTGTTCAATCGAGGTTTTGAAAACAAACAGCGAAGTTGGGGCAGCCGGATCCATTTTAACGGTTTTTCCGTTTAGCTCCGGTACTTCTACGGCTTCGGCAGGCGAGGGGGTGATGTTGGTAATAAATTCGAGCAGGCGGCCAACACCCATGTTGTGTTTAGCCCCGGTGCAAAATACCGGGAAAAGGCTCCGGGAGATCATGCCCAGTTTAATTCCCTGCCGCATTTCGTCTTCGGTTAAGCTGCCTTTCTCAAAATACAGTTCCATCAGGTTTTCGTCGTTTTCGGCAGCCATTTCAATCAATTCGTTGTGCAGTTCGTCGGCGCGGTCTTTTTCGTCAGCAGGAATATCCAACACTTCGGGTTTACCGCCGTCGGCCGGGTACTTGTACAGTTTCATTTTCAGTACGTCGATAATCGAGTTGAAGCCCGGACCGGCATTGACCGGGTATTGCACCAAAGTAACTTTATTCCCGAACGTATGTTTTGCCTGATCAAGGGTTTGTTCGAAATTGGCATTTTCGTGATCCAGGTGGTTAAAGACGAAGATCAACGGCTTTTTTGCTTTTTCAGCATAACGGCAAACGGCTTCGGTCCCTGATTCGATGCCATGCGGCGTATTGATGATCAGGATGGCGCTGCCGACAACATGCAGCGAAGAGATCACAGAGCCGCGAAAATCATCCATTCCCGGCGTGTCGATGATATTCACCTTTTTGCCGTTGTACTCTGCGTGCAGAACGGTCGAAAAGACGGAGTTGCCATAGTCCTGTTCAATCGGGTGGTGGTCCGATACCGTGTTTTTTGCAGTTACTTCACCTCTGCGGTTAATCACTCCACCCTCGAACAGCATGGCTTCCGCGAGGGTGGTTTTCCCACTGCCGGCATTGCCAATTAATGCAATATTCCGGATTTCATTGGTCGTATATACTTTCATGGTGTTAGTTTTTTTTGAAAGAAAATTTCAGGTTTGTTATACTGTTTTTTGCAATGAAAACATCAAAATTAGTAATAATTTCTTAACAAACAACGAGGCGTAAATCGGGCGAATATGTTATTAAAATGATTTTGAAATTGCGCATTATTGTTGGATAAAATATTTTGTTTATGTATGTCTTCCATCCCGGTTTTATCACTATGCAGCAAAACAACGAACATAAATATGGCTTTATATTCTGTTTTTTTTTTCGTGATATGTTTTAAAATAGATAAAGAAAAAGACAAAAATATCCGAAATACTGAAACATTTTAAGTGACTAGTAAGTAATGAGTTACATGGACAAATAAAAAATGGATTTATGAAAAGGAACTTTTTACTTATTTTTTCTCTTTGTGTGCTGATGATGGCATCATGCGAGAAGACGGCGATGGATGACGCCTTTGCCGGGGGCGAGTTAAAAAGCGCAAAAAAGGCAATGATTTTTAAAGCGCATTTGTCGGGGAACCAGGAAGTGCCGGCTGTGGAAACGACGGCAACAGGAGAAGCTGTTTTTCTATTAAACAAAGATGGGGACGCGCTTACCTTTAAACTCATTGTGGCCAATATCGACAATGTGAGGATGGCGCATATCCACCTGGCGCCGGCCGGAGTGAACGGTGGGGTAGTGGTTTGGTTATATCCGTCGGCGCCGCCTTTTCAGCTGATTCCGGGTACGACAAACGGGATCCTGGCTGAAGGGACCATCACCGAGGCGAATTTTTCCGGAGCCTTGTTGGGACAACCATTTTCTGAACTGGTTAGCGCCATGTCGGCGGGAAATGCCTACGTGAATGTGCATACTGATGCCTATCCCGGCGGTGAAATCAGGGGGCAGATCAGTGGAAACTAGAAATGATCATGTGGGGGTGGTTAAAACCGGCCCCGGCGATATTTTCAGGAAATCAGAGGGTATCGCCGGGGCATTTTTATTTTTGATGTTTTACTGTTCCAGCTTTTTGGCCTCGTCCCAGTATTTGTCCATTTCGGCCAGGCTCATGTTTTTCAGGTCGAGGCCCTTTTTCAGAGTTTGACTTTCCAGGTAATTAAAGCGGTTGATGAATTTCATGTTCGTGCGTTCCAGCGCCGCCTCCGGGTCAACGCCGTATAGGCGGGCCGCGTTGACCATAGCAAAAAACAGGTCGCCAAATTCGGCTTCCACCCGGTCGGAGTTGTTGGCACTTATCTCGTGCTGTAACTCGCTCACTTCCTCCTTTACCTTCTCCCAAACCTGCTCCGGATGTTCCCAGTCGAAGCCTACGCCGCTGGCTTTTTCCTGAATGCGGTTGGCTTTTACCAAAGCCGGAAGCGAAGCCGGAACGCCTTCAAGCACGGTCTTCTTTTTGCGGCCTTTTTCTTTTAGCTTAAGCGACTCCCAGTTTTGTTCCACTTCGCGGGCATTGTGCACATCCAGTTCGCCGTAAATATGCGGATGCCGGTAAATCAGTTTTTCATTTAAAGAATGAATGATATCGGTGATGTTGAAAGCCTGTTGTTCTTCGCCTATTTTGGCGTAAAAAACAATGTGCAGCAGCAAATCGCCCAACTCTTTTTTGATCTCGTTCAGGTCGTTCTGAAGAATGGCGTCTCCCAGTTCGTAAGTTTCTTCGATGGTTAGTTTCCGGAGCGATTCAAAAGTCTGTTCGCGGTCCCACGGGCATTTCTCGCGCAGCTCATCCATGATTTCAAGCAATTCGCCAAAAGCCTTCAGTTTGTCGTTCATCTGCATCTCCTTAAAGTAATCAATTCACCAAAATTACAATCTTTATTGAAAGCAGCTGCGACCGGGGCGGAAAAAGGCGGCTGATTCCGGCCGAAATTTTTCAGCTTAGGAAAAGATGAAGGAGGAGTGACAGGAAGAGGGTGTCCGGTTTTATTTTGCTTTTCAGGAAAGCAGTTGCCCGGTAAAGCTGATTTTCAACCGTTCGTTTGGATAAGCCTAAATTTTTGGCAATTTCATCATTGTTCAGACCGGATTCTTTGCTCAGTTGAAAGATTTTGCGCCTTTGTTCGGGCATTTGCTGCATCAGTTCGTGAATTTGGGCGAGCATGTCGTTGAAAACAACTTCCTGCCAGGTTGAATCCGATTGATTGGCCATGCTGCTTGCAAACTCGGTAAAAGCCTGTTCAATGTTCTTCCGGCGGATCAGGTCGTAGATGCTGTTAACCGCAATTTTAAGAGACTGTTTTGAAATCATTGTCAAAATTTGTTAAGCATCAATCTTATCATTGATAATTGGACAAAGGCTGCACTTGTTTCGGTCAACCTTTCATAGTCTTTCGAGGTCCGTCGTTGAAATGAAATCCAGGCAAATGTTCTTTCAACAATCCATCTTTTAGGCAGGATTTTGAATTTGTGGGCTTCATTTCTTTTGACAATTTCGAGGGCCCAACCAAATTTTATCCTGGCTGTCTCTATTAATTCCCCCCGATAACCGCCATCGGCAAATATTTTTACGATCCCTTTTATGTATTTATTTTTAAGGATTTTAAATACAAGTTCTGCGGCCTTGCTGTCATGTGGCGTTGCTGAATGGACTACAATGGCCAGTAGTAAGCCAAGGGTATCAACAACAATGTGCCTTTTTCTGCCCTTAATCTTTTTGCCGCCATCATACCCAATCTCGTCTTGACAAACATTGACTGTTTTAACGGATTGACTGTCAATTATGCCAACAGATGGAACAGGGTTTCTGCCTTTTTGCACCCTGACCTTTTCGACAAGATAATCATGCAATTCCTCCAAAAGCCCGTTTAACTTCCACTTTCTGAAGTAATAATAAACTGTCTGCCATGGCGCAAAGTCGTTGGGGAGCATCCGCCATTGGCAACCGGATTTGGTTATGTACAAAATTGCATTCACAATTGATCGTAAACTATGTTTTCTTTTTCGCTCTTGTTCAAACAAATCTTTTATAACTTGCCACTGGTTATCGGTTAAATCACTTGGGTAAATTTTCATCGTACACTAATTTGTCGTTATTTTAGTGCAAAGAAAATCTAACCTGATATAGTTAGCTGATAACCAATTTTTTAATTATAAACACCTTGGTGTTAATTGCGCTATAATATTTTTTAAATTTAAAATCAAAACAGTCTCTAAAGATAAATGCACGGATATTGCCGGCGTAATCGAGGGTGTGGCGTTTCTCCCAGACTTTCAAAAAAACATCCTGAACCAGTTCTTCCGCATCCTGATCTGATTTGAGGTAGCTGCATGCAAAGCGGTGGATATTCCGGGCATACCGTTCGTACAGCAGGCGGAAGGCCTCTTTTGACCCCGCACGTACCATTCCGGTCAGTTCCTGGTTGTTTATATCGGGAGTAATCTTCAACAATCGCTTGTTTTAGTTGGTTACGGGCAAATATAACAAACTTTAATTAGCCGATTGAAAGCCGCCGGAATATTTTGCATAAGGTAAATTTAAGGATGGCCGAATATTGTTGGTTTCGTGTCGTCCCCGAGTCCGGCGATACGCTGATCAATCGGCGGTTTTGATCCATGCTGTTCTTACTTCTGCCGAGTCTCTTTCGGCAAAATAGGGCTGTAACGCCAGCGCTTCACGGGGTATTCCGCTAAAGGTAAAAGTTGGGATGGTGCCGGGAGGCGACACAAACTGCAGGTGCCGGATTGGATCGCTTTCCGGGAAAACCGGCAGTTCATGAAACGGCTTTACATAGGTTAAAAAAAGAGGGCCATAGGTAAAAGCCAGCTTGTTCCCCATGCTTCGTATCACATTCGGACGCATGCCGAGGATAATTTCTACTTCATCGCCGTTTTTCCATTTTTTGGCCACTTCGGTAAATTGTCCGGCAATCACATTGTATTTCACTCCCTTCACGGTAACCGACGCCCGGTCGGCCCACTCGGGGATGCGAATAAACAGGTCGAGGTAGCGTGTATCCTGCATTTCAAATCTTAAGCGGATACTTCCGTCGTAAGGATATTTCGTGTCCTGGATCATCCGGATTTTTCCACCTGTTGTGTGTTCGTATTCGATGGCTGAACTCCCGTAAATATTCACATAGATGCGATCGTAGAGGCGGGTATAGCAGACTGATTTTACCTGTTCTTCGGTAATAACGTCGGGTATGGGAGCATTGTAGAACATCCTTTCCAGTTCGTCGGCAAACCATACTTGTCCGGTATATTTTAAAAGACTGTCGTTCCATGCGACCCACAACCGGATATCCTCGGCAGTCAGTTGCTCAAACCGATCGGTAATCGTTTCTTGTAATGTTTCCCAATCCCGTATGAGGTTTTCTGTTTTGATAGTTCTGTTTCTGTTTTTTAGTTCTTCAGTTTTGATTATCAGTTTGTTAGTTGCCTGTGCGAGGTTGTGTTCCCGTGTTTCATTGTTGTGATTTTCCGGATGTTCTTCGACCAGTTGTTCGGCTATAATCCCGCCCAGTGAGATCTGCCCGGAAGCGACCGCTTTGGATACGCCAACCTGGTCGGGAGCCGTGCGGTAACGGCAGGATGAAAAAAGGCTGATCAAAACAAAGACCAGCAAAAAGAGATCACGTTTCATAAAACCGATTTTTTGATAAAAGCAACAGCAAAACGCTATTCAGGTTCATTTTTGATGATGATTTCTGTTTGTGGCAAGGGGAACGGCATTCAAATAAAGACGGGGACGATTTTTGGTATACATGGGAATTTGATATATTAGCCGACCGTAAGCAGGAAGCTTGTTATGAAAAAATACCTGGTTGTCATTACCTGTTTGTTTTTGTTGAGTGCTGCCGAAAGCTTTTCGGGACAACAATACCGGCAAAAAGATGTGTTAGTTACGTCAAAAGGAGATTTGGAAATTGAGGTGATCGGGCATTGTTTTTATCATTTTACCTTTAACCGGCTGAATATTTATGTCGATCCGATTCCGAATGTGGGAGATATCAGTCGGTTGCCCAAAGCCGATTTGATCCTGATTACTCACGACCATCGTGATCATCTAAGTACCTCGACCATCGAATTTTTGTCGAAACATGATACGAGGGTGATTGCCTCCAAATCCTGTATCAAGAAGATGGATTTTGGCGAATTTCTCGAGAACGGTATGCAAACGACCTTCCATGATATTTACATCAAAGCGGTTGCCGCTTACAATGTGGTCAACCTGCGCCCGGATAACGTTCCGTACCATCCGAAAGGAGAGGGTAACGGCTATTTCATGGTGTTTGGCGACAAAACAGTTTATATCGCCGGCGATACGGAGTACATTGACGAAATGCGTTTTTTTATGAAACCCGATGTCGCTTTTATTCCTATGATGCTGCCCTTCGTCATGGACGAAGATATGTTTGTGCAAACAGTCAAAAAAATCAAACCCAAAATTGTTTATCCGGTGCATTACAATACCAACCTGAATACGCTGATCGAAAAATTATCAGTGGCTATGCCCGATCTGGAAGTCCGGATTCGCTAAGCCGGAATTGTCTGCTCTGTTTTTCGGATCGGGACAGAATTACCAGACCCACCAGGGTGCGGAAGCCGATTGCCCGTAAACCAGGATATCAAAAACCACATGCCCCAGGATCGGGGGAACAATGCTTCCGGAGAATTCTTTTAATACACCGGCTAACAAACCGACTCCGAAGGTGATAGCGAACAAGTAGAACAACCCGCTTCCCGAAGCCTCGGGCAGTGTTGTAAAAAGGAAGGTCTTATAACCTGAGTGCGCAAAAGCGGCGAAAACAACGGCAAAGCTTAAACTGATTTTGCTGAAATATCCCTGGATGATTCCCCTGAAAATAAACTCTTCGCTGCCGCCGATGAGGGCCGCAAGCAAGGCAAACCAAGTCAGTGATTCGGGGAAAAGGGTAATTCCCAGGAAATGGCGGTAGTAGCCAGCCAATGTGACTCCGGCGACCATGCCGGCACCCAGCGATATGAACGGCTTGTGGGGTCGCCTAAGGCGAATGATTCCGGAGAGCTCGCTTCCCGATTTGATTCCGCCTGCCAGGATCCGGGCAGGCAGGGCCAGTCCTGCCACCGAAATCATTGTATATGGAAACGGGCGGTGAATAAAAAGCGGGAAAAGAATAAATCCCGCGATACAAAAAAAAGCCTGTATGTATAGTTTTTGTCTTTTTCGAATACGATTCATCTTCATAAATCAGCAATGCGTTTTCTTTTCGTCAGGAACCAAAACAGGGCGGCAAGCGGGAAAAACAGCAACAACCAGCCGCTGCCCATGCAATAGCCGTAGTTGGATCCGATCAGGCAATCCGGCAGTTGGGATTCCAGGCGGGCCAGGTAAACCGAGTCCTGATAAACCTTTTCGGGAAGCGCCAGGTACTTCAGGTTCTTTAATCCGGCGATTGTTGGCCGATCATACAAGCTGTCGGCAATGGTCAGTACCGTCAATTCTTTTAATGACGCAAGAGCGCTGAGATCCCGGATATTTTCGGAGTTGTAAAAGTCGAGCGCTTCTAATTGGGGCTTAGTGGAAATCAGCGTATTGAACTCCTCCTGTGTCAGGTTGATATTCAGCGAAAGCCATTTTAAATGATGCAAATTGGTTAGCGCGCTGATGTTCATGGCCGAGTCGGCTTTTAAACTCAGGGATTCCAGTTTATTGTGGTTTCGTATAAAATCAAGATCGATCAGGGTATCCTGTGCGATTACCGTTAACTTCTTTAGCCGGGCTAACTGTTGAATGAAAGAATAGTCAGTTAACGAAATACTAAGGATATCAATCCGTTCAATCTGAGGGTTATTTATCAGCAGGTCGGCAGTTATTTTCGGCAAGTAGTGATCGACTGCCAGGTTTAGCTGTTTTAACCGCGGCATCGCGGGCAGGGGTGTGATGATCAGGCTGTCGTAGGTTTCGATGTATAAACGTTCGAGCAGGTTTAAGCCGGATAAGATGTCGGTTCTATTTTGCTTAAAGTCGGATAAAATCAGCCATTTGGGATTAAACTTCTTCAGCAACTGCGGAATGAATTCATAATCTTCGTTAAAACAAAGTCCGATGTTTGGGTGCGAACGCGAAAGGTTATCAATGAACTGAAGTTGTTGCTTGGTAAGACTGTCGGTGTTGATTGTCAGTGATTTAATAGAATGGCGGTCGTTTTCAATCAACCAGGCTGCCTGTTCGATGGGTTCGGCTTTACTCAGATCGATCACCGAAGATTTGCTTTCGGCAGCAAGGTACAAATCATCTGAAATTCCAATATGAATTCCGGGGGCCTGCGGGTCGAAGAAAAAAATAACATCATCCGATCCAAACAGGTCGCCGGCGGCCGATATTAAAAAAGCAGAATCCGAAGCTTCGACATAAAGGTGTCCGGTTTCGCGCGAAAAGTTGAATACTTCCGTTTGTTTGCTGACGTAATAGGGCGGTTCTTTTTTCTCGTGGCAGGATGAGGCCGGGATCAGAAGGATGAATGCCGTTAGGGGGACCAGCACGAACGAGATATGGCTGGTCAGCAGGCGCATTTTTCTTTTAATGATTCGGATGGTTGTTTTCATGATGATCAGGTTTATCGTGATAAAAGGTCTAAAGGCTTCAGTATACGTTTGATCGATCAAAGTTACGGTTTATATTTCCATAAAAATCTCATTTTCAGCAAATATTTGCTTTGTAGCTCAGTTGATTCGGCGGTGCGGGCAGAAGCCGGAACTTCCTGCGAATGAGGATAACGGCGTTTTTACCACGGGCTTGTGAATTTTGTGTTTATTATTCCGGTTAAGCAGATGGTGGTAAAGAAAAGAGAATTGCGTACATTCGGACGAAACAAAACAATGAAGAAATGAAGGTTCTTGGAAATATGATTTGGGTCGTTTTTGGCGGCTTTTTTATTTTTCTCGAATACCTGCTTGCCGGGTGTTTGCTGTGTTTGACCATTGTTGGGATACCCTTTGGTTTGCAGTCGTTGAAATTGGCACAGATTGCCCTGTGGCCGTTTGGAAAACGGATCGAATACATGGATTACGCGCCGGGATGCCTGTCAACGATTATGAATATTCTGTGGCTGTTGGTCGGCGGGATCTGGATTGCCCTTTCACATTTGGTGCTGGGCCTGGTGTTTGCCATCACCATTATTGGTATTCCTTTTGCCAAACAGCATTTTAAACTGGTCAGCCTGGCATTAACTCCGTTTGGACGAAGAGTTGTATCGGCCTGAGCTAAAAGAGGCTGTATCAAAAGTCTTTTATCTTTGAGAACCTGGTCACCTCGTCCGGAAACTGCCGGACAGGATGACTTTGTTAAAGACTTTTGATACAGCCTCTTTAAAGTTATTTTTTAATGCGAGTGGAGCCCGCATTCCTTTTTTGAATTGTTTTCCCACCACCAGCGTCCGGCGCGGAAATCTTCGCCCGGCTGAATGGCGCGCGTACAGGGAGCGCATCCGATACTGACAAAACCGCGGTCGTGTAAAACATTATACGGAACATGGTTTGTATTTACATAGGCGCGGCAATCTTCAAGGCTCCAATGCAGCAGCGGGTTGTACTTCACCAGCGAAAAACCGGCATCCCAGTTGAAAAATTCCAGACCTTCGCGGTTTGCCGATTGGGAGGCCCGTAAGCCGGTAATCCAGCATTCCATACCGGCCAGTGCGCGTCCGAGCGGCTCAACTTTACGGATGTGGCAGCACATTTTCCGGTTTTCAACCGAAGCATAAAAGCTGTTGGGGCCTTTTTCGGCCACAAATTTTTCCAACTGCCCGTGATTGGGATAATAGGGCTGAATCGGTTTGTTGTATCTTTCCAGGGTGCGGCTGTAAACCTTGTAGGTTTCTTCAAACAGACGACCGGTATCCAGCGTGATTACCTGAACAGGAATGTCGTGTTTGAAAATCAGGTCCGTGATCACCTGGTCTTCGATGCCAAAGCTGGTTGTAAACACAATTTTGCCGGCAAAGCGTTCGGCCAGCGCCCTTAAGGTGTCAACGGTTTCAGTTTCGTTGAATTCGGTATTGAGTTGTTTTACCAATTGTTCGCTCATCATTCAAATCTCCTTTCTGCTGAAAATATCAGTTCCAAAATTAACTATTATTTTTGAGCTATGATATCAGAAAAAACCAATTGGCCAACAGCATTTACCGAGCGCATCAGAAAGCAGTTTCCCGAAACGGCCGAAGAGTTTTTGGAATCGCTTGATTTTCAGTCAAAGGTGAGTGTCCGGTTAAACCCGGGTAAATTTGATCGGAAATTCGGATTGGAGCAGGTTCCCTGGAGCAGCAACGCTTATTTTTTGGACGAACGGCCGTTGTTTACGCTCGATCCGCTTTGGCACGCCGGCGCTTATTATGCACAGGAAGCCAGTTCCATGTTTCTGGAGCAGGTGTTTCAGCAAATTCAAACCGGTCATCCGAGATTGATCCTCGATTTGTGCGCTGCGCCGGGCGGCAAATCAACTCACCTGAACAGTTTGATGCAAGCTGATGATTTACTGGTTGCCAACGAAGTGATTCGTGCCAGGGTACCGGTATTAATCGAAAACTTGAGTAAATGGGGGCACTCGAATTTTCTGGTAAGCAGCAGCGATCCCGCTCAGTTTGGCAAAACGGGCGCATTGTTTGATGTGCTGGTCGTCGATGCCCCCTGCTCGGGCGAAGGTTTGTTTCGTCGCGACCCGGCGGCAGCCAACGAGTGGTCGCTTGAAAATGCGGGGCATTGTGCGGTGCGCCAACGTCGTATTTTGGCTGAAAGCCGGTATTGCCTGAAGAGCGGCGGTTACCTGATTTACAGTACCTGTACCTTTAACCCGGCAGAAAACGAAGAAAACCTGAGCTGGCTGAAAAATCAGGGCGGATTTAAAAGTATTCGTGTACCGGTTTTGCCCGGCTGGCAGGTCGATGAACTGGAATACGATGGCATTTGGGCTTACCGCTTTCTTCCTCACAAAACGAAAGGCGAAGGTTTTTTTATCGCCTTGCTGCAAAAAACGGAAGAAAGCCGGCCGGTGCGCTTCCCCGGGAGGTTTAAAACTAAATTGCAGAAACCGGCGGTTGTCTCTCAAAATTGGGTACTTCAACCTGAAACAAAAAAATTCTTTCAGCACCAGGATCAACTGAAATTTATCCCGGCTGCTTGGGAGAAAGAAATATTGCTTCTTTTTGAACAGGTTAACCTGGTGAAAGCCGGAACTACGATGGGTTTGGTGAAAAAACATGACGTTTTGCCCGAACATGAACTGTCCATGTGTCTCGATTTAAACCGGTCGGCTTTTCCGCGGGCAGAACTTTTGCCGGAAGATGCCATCCGTTACCTGGCGAGAGATCAATTCAGGCTGAACGATCAAAATGAAAACTGGCTGCTGGCAACTTTCAGGGAAATTCCGCTGGGTTTCATTAAAAACCTGGGTAGCCGATTCAACAACTATTATCCGAAAGAGTGGCGGTTGCGGATGCAGGCCCGGCCCGAAAATAAGCTTTGGTACGACCGGGACTTTTTTTAAATCTGTTTTAAAGTATTTTGTAGCTTTGAAAAATTTATTTCCTTTGGCTCACGTTATATAAATCAATAAATTGATAAAAAAGTAAATGGGAAAAGTATTAATCATCGGTGCAGGAGGTGTAGGAACAGTAGTTGCTCATAAAATGGCTGCACTTCCGGAAGTGTTTTCGGAAATTATGCTGGCAAGTCGCACGAAAGCAAAATGCGATGAAATTGCCAACAAAATTGGTGGTAACCGGATTAAAACAGCTCAGGTTGACGCCGAGAATGTGCCTCAGCTGGTTGAGTTGATCCGTAACTTCAAACCGGACCTGGTGGTGAATGTGGCTCTTCCATACCAGGATCTGCCAATCATGGATGCCTGTCTGGAAACCGGAACCAGTTACCTGGATACGGCGAATTACGAACCCAAGGATGAAGCCAAATTTGAATATAAATGGCAATGGGCTTATCAGGACCGGTTCAGAGATGCCGGTATTACGGCCATTCTGGGTTGCGGTTTCGATCCGGGTGTCACCAACGTGTATACGGCTTATGCAGCTAAACATCATTTTGATGAAATCCGGTACCTGGATATTGTTGACTGCAACGCGGGCGACCACGGCAAAGCATTTGCAACCAACTTCAACCCGGAAATCAATATTCGCGAAGTCACCCAAAAAGGAAAATACTGGAAAGATGGGAAATGGGTTGAAACGGAACCGCACGAGATTCATAAACCATTGAATTACCCGCATATCGGGCCCAAAGAATCATACCTGATCTTTCATGAAGAACTGGAATCACTGGTAAAAAACTTCCCGACCATCAAACAAGCCCGTTTTTGGATGACTTTCGGACAGGAATACCTGACCCACCTGCGCGTAATCCAGAATATCGGCATGGCCGGTATCGAGCCGATTATGTACGAAGGGAAAGAAATTGTGCCGATTCAGTTCCTGAAAGCGGTGTTGCCTAATCCGGGCGATTTGGGCGAAAATTATAAAGGACAAACCTCCATCGGTTGTCGCATAAAAGGATTAAAAGACGGCAAAGAGCAGACCTATTACGTGTATAATAACTGCGACCACGAAGTGGCCTATGCCGAAACCGGGACACAGGCTGTGAGTTATACCACCGGCGTTCCGGCTATGATTGGCGCCATGATGTACCTGAAAGGACTGTGGAAACAACCTGGCGTGTTTAATGTCGAAGAATTTGATCCGGACCCGTTTATGGAGGCTTTAAATCAGCATGGTTTGCCCTGGCACGAGATCCACGGCGGCGATCTGGAAATGGAATACTAAAGATAAATTGAAACCAATAGAAAAGGCTGTCCCCGGAAAGACAGCCTTTTTTGTTTCTATGCGTTGATCAGGCCGATTTGGCCGTGGCACAACCTTCCTGGTATTCGGCAATGATTTTTGACACCTGTTGCGGCGAAACCCGTCCGTAGACTTTTTCGCCGACCAACACTACAGGGGCCAACCCGCAGGCGCCAACGCAACGCAGGCAGCTCAGCGAAAATTTGCCATCGGCCGAGGTCTGCCCAACGTCAATGCCCAGTTGCCGTTTAAATTCAGTCAGCACTTTTTCGGCGCCGCGTACGTAACAAGCTGTTCCCATACAGACCGAAATGGGATGTTGTCCCTGTGGCAGCATCGTGAAAAACGAATAAAAGGTAACCACCCCGTAAACTTTAGCCACCGACGCATTCAACTCTTTGGCAATCACTTCCTGCACTTCGGCCGGTAAATAGCCCAGTTTGTGCTGCACCTGGTGAAGCACGTTGATGAGTTCGGTTTCCTGATTATTGAATTGGGCGCAGATTTCCCGGATCAGCTCAACCGTTTTGTCTGCAAGTTTTATTTGTGGCATTTCGATTCAGTTTTGTGTTAAAATAAATAGTTGTACCGAAAAATTTCCGGGCCTAACTCCGGTCAAAATATTTGGTATGAAGCAGCTGGTGCGCTTTTTTACTCAGCGGTTCGCCTAAAAATTCTTCATACAATTTAATGATGTACGGGTTTTCGTGCGATTTACGGAGCGTTTTGTTTTTGTCCTCGGCATAAATGGCTTTTTGGCGTTTCCGAAGCACCTCTACATCGCCATGATGATAAGGTTGTCCGCCGCCGCCAATACACCCGCCCGGGCACGACATGATTTCGATGGCGTGAAACCCGCTTTCTCCGGCTTTGATTTCTTCCAGAAGTTTACGGGCATTTCCCAAACCGTGGGCAATACCAATGTGAATGGGAGTACCGTCGAAGTCGATGGTGGCTTTCCGTAAACCTTCCATCCCGCGCAATTCTTCAAAGTCGAGACGATGGAGCGTTTTCCCGGTCTGTATCTCGTAAGCGGTACGGACGGCAGCTTCAATCACGCCTCCGGTCGTTCCGAAAATCACCCCGGCGCCGGTCGATTCGCCCAACGGGTTATCAAATTCCTCATTGGGCAACGATTTAAAATCGATGTTCGCCAGGTTGATTAACTGGGCAAGTTCGCGGGTTGTCAGGGCGTAATCCACATCCGGATTGCCGTTTACTGCAAATTCGTCGCGACTGCTTTCGTATTTTTTAGCCACGCAGGGCATGATGGAAACCACCACCAGGTCTTCGCGTTTAATTTGCATTTTATCGGCGAAATAAGTTTTGGCAATGGCTCCGAACATTTGCTGTGGCGATCGGGCAGTCGATGGAATGTCTTTCAACTCGGGGAACTGGTGTTCGAAAAATTTCACCCAGGCCGGACAGCACGAAGTCAGGATGGGCAACTTCACATCTTTGTCACCGGCCAGGTACTTGTTGAGGCGGCCCAACAGCTCCGTGCCTTCTTCCATAATAGTCAGGTCGGCGGCGAAGTCGGTATCAAAAACATAATCGAAACCCAACCGACGCAGGGCTGCAGCCATTTTGCCGGTGACCAGCGTGCCGGGTTCCATCCCGAATTCTTCGCCCAGTGCAGCGCGAACAGCCGGGGCTGTTTGTACCACAACGGTTTTTGACGGATTGGAGAGCGCGCGGATCACAGCCCCGGTCTGGTTAACCTCGGTCAGTGCCCCGGTTGGACAAACGGCGACACATTGTCCGCAATAGGTACAAACCGAGTGGTCGAGGTTCATCTCGAAAGCGGGCGACACAACGGCATGAAACCCACGGTTAATGGTTGAAAGGACCCCCACGGTCTGAACGTCGTTGCACATCATCTCGCAACGGCGGCACAAAATACATTTATCCATTTCGCGGATGATGGCGGGAGAAGTATCTTCGCGGAAATGCGATTGCGATCCCTTGTAATGAATTTCGCGGATGCCCAGGCGGTGGGCCATATCCTGCAATTCGCAGTTTCCTGATTTGGCGCAAACCAGGCAGTCGGCCGGGTGGTCCGACAGGATCAGCTCCACGACGGTGCGGCGGGCATTGATGGCCCGGATGGAGTGGGAGCTGATTTCCATGCCTTCGCTTACTTCGGTGCAACAGGCAGGCGCCAGGTTTCGTCGTCCTTTCACTTCAACCACACAGACGCGGCAGGCGCCGGGTTTATTTTCAATGTTCATGTCGTGAAGCTTCATATGGCAAAGCGTGGGAATTTCAATACCAATGCTTGACGCGGCTTCCAGGATGGTCGTTCCTTTTTTGACGACGATGGGTTTATGATCGATGCTTAGATTAATCGTTTCCATAATTCTTTCGTTTTTTTAAGCGATTTTAATCGCATCAAACTTGCACTTTTCGTAACACACGCCGCATTTGATGCACAAAGTCTGGTCGATGTAGTGAGGACTGCGTTTCTCGCCTGAAATGGCCCCAACCGGGCAAGTCCTGAAGCAAAGGGTGCAGCCGGTGCATTTGTCATCGTCAACCAGGTATTGCATTAAGGCCTTACATTGTCCGGCCGGACATTTTTTAGCATCAACATGGGCATCGTATTCATCTAAAAAGTGATCCAGGGTTGACAGGACCGGGTTGGGCGAGGTTTGGCCCAGGCCGCACAACGAAGAATCTTTAATGACCTGACTGAGCATGCGCAGTTTGGTGATATCTTCCGGCGTTCCTTTTCCGTCGGTGATTTTGACCAGGATCTCGTGCAGCCGTTTGTTTCCGATACGGCAGGGCGTACATTTTCCGCAGGATTCATCCAGGGTAAACTCCAGGTAGAATTTGGCAATCGAAACCATACAGTCGTCTTCGTCCATCACGATCATTCCGCCCGATCCCATCATGGAACCGGCAGCCAGCAGATTTTCGTAGTCGATGGGCGTATCAAGAAAATCGGTGGTCAGGCAGCCTCCTGACGGACCGCCGGTTTGAACGGCTTTAAATTTTTTACCGTCCTTGATACCTCCGCCAATATCGTAGATCACCTCGCGCAGGGTGGTGCCCATGGGGACCTCAATCAATCCCACGTTATTAATTTTACCGGCCAGGGCAAATACTTTCGTTCCCTTTGATTTTTCGGTGCCAATGCTGCTGAACCAGGCAGCTCCTTTATTGATGATCGGCGGGATGTTGGCAAAGGTTTCCACGTTATTCACGTTGGTTGGCTTGCCCAGGTAACCCGACTCAGCCGGGAAAGGCGGTTTAACCGTTGGTTCGCCGCGCTTACCTTCCATCGACTGGATGAGGGCTGTTTCTTCGCCGCAAACAAAGGCGCCGGCGCCGTAACGGATTTCGATATCAAAATTAAAATCAGAGCCTAAAATGGTTTCGCCCAGCAGTCCATATTCACGGGCTTGTGCGAGAGCCGTTTTTAACCGCTGAATCGCCAGCGGGTACTCGGCCCGGATATATACCAGGCCTTTGTCGGCCCCGATGCAGTAACCGCAAATGGCCATCGCTTCGATGACCGAATGCGGGTCGCCTTCCAGAATGGAGCGGTCCATAAATGCGCCGGGATCGCCTTCATCGGCATTGCACACTACGTACTTCCGGTCGTCTTGCGATTTCCGGGTGATGGACCACTTCAGCCCGGTTGGAAAACCGCCGCCGCCTCTTCCTCGTAGTCCCGAATCGGTTATCATCTGAATGACTTCATCGGGGCTATGTTCTTCCAGGCAGCGGGCGAGCGCCGAATAACCGTCGTTCCCGATATATTCTTCAATGTTTTCGGGGTCGATAAAACCACAGTTGCGAAGAGCCACGCGGACTTGCTTTTTATAAAAGTCCATGTTTTTACTTTCGCTCACCCGTTTTTTTGTTTCCGGATCACGGTAAAGCAGACGTTCAACTTTCCGGCCTTTGATGATGTGTTCCTCGATGATCTCTTTGGTGTCTTCGGGTTGCACCGAAACGTAGAACGTATTGTCCGGTTGGATCTTCACGATCGGCCCTTTCTCGCAAAAGCCAAAGCAGCCCGTGTGGATAACCTGCACATCATCGTCCAGCCCAAGTTCGCTTAGCTGGTTTTTAAAGTTTGATTTGATCAGTTCGCTTTGAGAGGCTTTACAGCCGGTTCCGCCGCAAACCAGTATATGCATATTGAATTCAGCCATTTTACAGGAAGCTTAATGATTAGTCAATGGTTTTATACGATACCGGAATGATGCCATCAACCAATTCATTCAGTTTGATGTGCCTGTCGATGATTTCCTTCGCTTTTATTTTGTCAACATAGCCGTAAACGACAGGTTCACGGCCCGGTATCAGCAATTCGATGGTCGGTTCGGCATAACAATACCCCATGCAGCCGGTTTGAGTAACTAAGGCATCAATGCCCTGATGGTCAAGTTCTTCTATTAGGAAAGTCATCGTGTCTTTTGCTCCCGAGGCAATGCCGCAGGTGGCCATCGATACTTTTATCTGGATGAGTTTCTCGGGATGGTCGCCTTTTTCCCGTAATTTGATTTTTGACTGAACGTCATCTTTCAGTTTTTTCAGATCAGCCAGTGATTTAATTTTTGTCATAAATTTTAAGGGGTCATTATTTAATGAGTTGATTTTTTGTTTGTTGAATGCACAAATATCAGAAGTTTACACCAATAAAAATCTAATAATTATCATTATTCGCTTATTTGGATTTGTTCCAGATTCTCACGGATCATCGTGTGCAGAAAACTGCGGATCTCCGGATTGGCCGGATTTGTACCCTCCAGGATCAGTTTTACTTCGCGCGTGTCGAAGGTATATGTTCCTCCCGGGCTCCGGTGGGTGTATACCAGTTCGGTTTGGTTTTCGTTGGTCATTAAAATCAGCAAAGCTCCGGCAATATCGCCTAAAACCGGGCGATCGACATGGTGAAAGCCGAACCAGGCATTCAGGCAGACGCCATGTCCTTCTTCGGAGCTTATCTCCAGCGAACCGCCGCACTGTTCGGCGTTGTGTTTTAACAGGGGAATCCCCAGGCCAACTTTCCGGGTTTTCCGCGACGTAAAGAAGGGGCTTTCTGCCCGGTTCAGGGTTTGCTCATCCATGCCCGGGCCGTTGTCTGAAATCGAAATCTCGTACCGGTCGTCAGCCGGATTTTCCGTGATGGAGATTTCGATCAGACTGGCTTTGGCACGAATCGAGTTCTGTGCAATATCCAGTATATGTAAGGATAATTCCGTCATGATTCAATCGTTAGCGATCTTCCGTTTTTTTTGTGCAATGCCCAACTGATTTCTTTGAATGTTGGTTCATTCAATTTGAAAACAGTACAGGCTGAACCGATATCTTCGGGATAATGTGCATCCGATGCTTTGATGATGCTGATCTCGGCTGGTATATCATATAACTTCCTGACCTGGGTTTCGTTTGCGTATTTACTGATTTGAAGGGCATCGACATGCAGTTCTTTGGGTAAAAATCCCAACTGGCTGAAGATACTGTTAATGGGCCGGTCGACATGGGCCGGAATGAACAGCCCGTTTAGCTCATGCGTAAAGCCGGCAATCAGTTCCAGTTCAGCATTCAGCCCGTTTCCCAGGTAAAAGGGAATTTCTTCGGTCACGTTATTTTGTTCGTCAACCAATACCTGGTAACCAAAATAATCGGGGCGGTTTGGAATTTCAGGAAGGGAGTGATCCAGGAACTTCTGGAACTCGTTCCGGCTGTAATCGTCCTCGAACAGGCAAATTGCGTGTACATCTTCGCGGCTGTTTACTTCGCACCCGTTTAGAACCAACAGACCGGAGTCCTGAGCCATTTCCCTGACAATCCGACACTGGCGGGTGCTGTTGTGATCGGTAACAGCAATTATGTCCATCCCTTTTCGTATGGCCAGGTCGATGAGTTGATCAGGGCTCATTCCCGGGTCGGCGCATGGCGACAATACCGTATGTAAATGGAGATCAGCCCTGAATTTTCTCATTTTCCGGAGTTCAGCATTTCGTAAAGTTTACCTGCCGTATCAAATGTTGAGAGCGTGGTCGACAGAATCGGGATCTGTTCTTCATTGCTGTGTTCGATGGTATTTTCGTTGGCAGTTAAGCCTTTTACCAGGATAATGGCTGCCAGGTCTTTCAGCGAAGCAATAGCCATAACATTCTGGTGCACCTGTAAGGTGATCCATACTTGATTTTCGCGGGCATTCCCCATCACGTCGCTTAGCAAATCGGAGACATATGCCCCGTCTACTTCACGGTTCAGTCCTTTCTCTCCGGAAATGACTGTGAGATTTAATTTTTCTACCAGATCAGAAACCTTCATTGCGTTTTCCTCTTTTGTTACAATCTGCTTTAAAACGATCTTTTCCCCATTTTCGCTCTACATTTTGGAGAGCTTTTGAGGCACTGATTTTATGTTCGTCCTGCCAATGCTGTTGCAGGAAAATACAGTCTGACATTTTTGCCTGCCCGCAGGCCATATCTTCGGCCAGAGCCTGGCAGTTTGGTGCGCCGCATGCCCCGCAGTCAATGCCCGGAAGGAAACAGATGATGCGATGCGCTTTATTCACTTTTTCCAAAGCCCGTTCGCGGTCTTCATCCAGTTGAAAGGCCGGCCGGTACTGAATTTTGTCGGCTTCCAGTAATGGTTTTAGTTGTCCGGCCGCCTCCTGTACCGGGTGGTCATTAAATTTAAACGAAGGCAGGTACCGTTTCGCCCGCCGTTCCAGCCGTTCAACGGTCAGGAAACGGTTTCCCGACATCAGGTTACCTCCTGCGCAGCTTTGGTCGCAGGCCCGTAGTTCAAGAAAGTCGAGGTCGGGCACTTCTTCATTTTCGAGTCGTTCCAGGAACTTAATGACGTTATGAACGCCGTCGATGGCCATGCTCCGCTCTCCGAAATGACGAGCTTCGCCGCGGGTAAGGCTCCACAGGATGCCGTCGCGGGTGAGGGTTTGTCGTTGGTCGCTGGTATCCGGCACGTCCTGCAAGTGGATATTTTTCATCACCTGGTTATACAACTCGTTCATGTTGATGATGCCGTCGACAATCGATTCTTTTTCGCCAAGCGGACTTTTTACCGAAGTCATTTTGGCAATACAGGGAGTGACATAAAACAGGCCGATCTCATCTTCGGAGGCGCCTAGTTTTTTTAACTGGTGAATGGCAAAATGGGCTGCCAGGTCGTGCGGCGCTTTACGCAGAATCAGGTTGTCGATCAGCGAGGGGTAGCGCGACTGGATCAGCCTGACAACTGCCGGGCAAAAGGTGGAAATATGCGGCTTAATCTTTTTTTTCTTCCGGCGGTACTCCCGGATGGATTCCTTTAAAAAACCAATGGGCTGTTCCACTTCAAAAACATGGGTGAAACCAATTTTCAGCAAGGCGGCATAGATCTGGTCTTCGGTGTATTTCTCGGGGAATTGTCCGATCATGACCGCCGGGAAAAGTACCACCCGGTATTTAAATGCTTTGATTTTATCCAGGTCGTCCTGTTCCACGAAAATGGCGTGGGCGGGACAGGCCCTCATGCAGTTGCCACAGTCGACGCATCGTTTTTGCTGAATGACAGCCAGGCCGTTCCGGATGCGGATGGCCTCGGTAGGGCAAACCTGCATGCAATGCGTACAGCCAATACATTTTGACGCATCAACCTTTAAAGCATGGTATATGATCGTATTTGGCATTAAAAATGATTAACCATCGTTACTGTTGTTCCTTCTCCCACAACCGATTCGATTGTAAGGATATCGGTATTTTTCTTCATGTTCGACAAACCCATTCCGGCTCCGAATCCCATCTCCCGAACCTGTTTGCTGGCAGTAGAATAACCCTCCTGCATGGCCAGTTCAATATCGGGAATCCCCGGTCCCTGATCAATGACTTTTACCCGGATCTTGTCTTTGTCAATTTCCACAAAAATCTGTCCTTCGCGGGCATGGGCCACCACATTGACTTCGGCCTCATACAAGGCAATCACAATGCTTTTAATACATTTGGCGTCGACGCCCAACTGTTTCAATACCTTTTTCACTTCGCTGGAAGCGCGTCCGGCCCGGGTGAAATCTCCTCCTGCAATTGAAAAGTTCAGTTTCATTCAATACACGGGTTTAAGTCCGGCTTGGTACAACAATCCGCTGGCCTTGAATAAGGTAAACGGCGATTCCAAAATGCAGATGCCGTGTTCGCGCGCCAAAATCAGCATTTCTTCTGTTGCCCGTTTATTGCGTACAAAAACAATGTAGCGGATGTCGGCCACCTCGGCGGTACGAATGGTTTGCAGGTTACACATGCCGGTAAGCAACAGCAGGTTATCGGTATCCAGCGTTAATACATCGCTCATTAAATCGGAACTGTATCCTTTTTCAATGGGCTTACAATCATCCATGTTCCCGCAGATCAGGTTAGCCGACAATAATGTGCAGATATCAGAGATCTTCATTTTTCCTGGTTGTTTTTTACAAAGATGTTTGAAATGCTTTAATTGACAGCGTTTTTTTGAAAAGATTATTTGTTTCCACCTGAAATTTAGATTCATTCTCAAAAATTGAGTCTTCGGCGACTTTTACTTGCGCTTGCAGGCAAGATATCCTGTCCAAAATTCGTTAACTTTGCAATCGAATTTTACAAAATCGCATGGCAAAAAAGATAAAAAATAAAAAATCACCTTCCTCAAATGGCTTCTTTAAAGGACTTCGTTCCTTTTTTACAGGTGATAAATTCAAATATACGGTTGGGCTCTTCCTGTTTGTGCTGGGACTTTATTTGTCGGTGGCTTTTGTTTCGTTTTTGATATACGGGCATGCCGATCACAGTAAGCTGGATTTGTCGTGGAGGGAGTTGATCCGGAATGCTGACATTAAAGTACAGAATAAGGCCGGGAAAACCGGCGCTTTTTTAAGCGAATCAATCATTAACCGGGGTTTTGGCCTGTCTTCTTTTTTATTGATTTATTTGCTGATCATCACGGCATTCCAGTTTTGGGGCAGGCCGTTGGTCCGGTTTGGGCGGGCTATCCTGTTTTCGGTGGCGCTCATTTTCTGGATTTCTGTTTTCTCGGGCCTGCTGTTGTCCGGTTTTAAGATGAACGGCTTTTTACAAACGGGAGGTAGCAACGGGCTGGTGATGGCCAACTGGCTCAGTTCGATGTTTGGAAGTATCGGCGCTTTTTTCCTCCTGGTTTGCAGTTTGTTCTTAATCATTCTTTTCGGAGTTGAAAATTTTATTCCCTGGCTGAAAAAGTGGTTTGGCAGATGGTTTAAACCTGCTGCCCCCGTTCCTGTAAAACAAGAAATACCGGCTAATAGCGCCGACAGGCCGGCCGCCGATGATGCAATCTCGAAAATCATACACGGAGACAACCTGATTGAAACGATTTTTAACCCCGACAGCGATGACCCTGAAATTGATGAGAAGGTGGATGTTTCGGGTGTCGGGTTTCATGTGTCGGAGCGGATGGAAAAACCGGACGATGATCAGGAAGATTTGGAAATGATGGTTGAAAAGAATGAAGAGGAAACCGACGATGATTACCTCCCCGGCGATCATGTAACAGAATACGATCCGACACTGGATCTGTCGATGTACAAGTTTCCGGCCATCGACCTGCTCGACGACCATCCCGCGGGGAATGCCGAGGTGAGCAACGAAGAGCTGATCTCGAATAAAAATAAAATTGTAGAAACACTCCGGCACTATAAGATCGAAATTACCAAGATCAGGGCGACCATCGGGCCCACGATTACGCTGTATGAAATTGTTCCGGCGCCGGGAATCCGCATCGCTAAAATCAAAAACCTCGAAGACGATATTGCCCTCAGCCTGGCTGCTCTGGGGATCCGTATTATTGCCCCGATCCCCGGACGGGGAACCATCGGGATTGAAGTGCCAAATCAGAACCCGGAAGTGGTTTCCATGCGGTCCATCATTTCATCCAAGAAATTCCAGGAGAGTACCGCCGACCTGCCGGTTGTACTGGGTAAAACCATTTCGAATGAAACCTTCCTGATCGACCTGACCAAAATGCCGCATATCCTGGTGGCCGGAGCTACCGGGCAAGGGAAATCAGTCGGCTTGAATGCCATTATTTCTTCGCTGCTGTATAAAAAGCACCCGTCTCAACTGAAACTGGTGATGATTGACCCCAAAAAAGTTGAGTTGAGCCTGTATTCGACCATCGAGAAACATTTTCTGGCCAAGCTGCCCGACGATGAGGAACCGATTATTACCGATATCCAAAAGGTAAAATACACCCTGAATTCCTTAAACCTGGAGATGGATAACCGGTACGACCTGCTCAAAAAAGCACATGTAAGGAATATCAAGGAATACAATGCCAAATTTGTGGCCCGCCGGTTGAACCCGGAAAAAGGACATCGTTACCTGCCGTATATCGTGGTGATTATCGACGAATTTGCCGACCTGATCATGACTGCCGGTAAGGAAATTGAATTGCCCATTGCCCGTATTGCGCAGTTGGCCCGCGCGGTGGGTATTCACATGATTATTGCCACCCAGCGTCCTTCCATTAATATCATCACCGGGGTGATCAAAGCCAACTTCCCCACGCGGATTGCCTTCAAGGTGGCTTCGATGATCGACTCGCGGACCATTCTGGATACTCCGGGAGCCAACCAGTTAATCGGGAAAGGCGATATGCTGATCGCGATGGGCAGCAGTATGACCCGTTTGCAGTGCGCCTTTGTCGATACTCCCGAGGTGGAACGTATCTGCGAACACATTGCGGCCCAGCAAGGTTATCCCACGGCGTTTATGCTGCCCGAGTATGTGGCCGAAGGCGAGGGTGGGGCGCTTGAAACCGACCTGAACAACCGCGACGAGTTGTTTGACGAAGCCGCACGGGTGGTGGTGATGAATCAAATGGGCTCGACATCGATGATTCAGCGTAAGTTTTCGATTGGTTACAACCGGGCAGGCCGGATTATGGACCAACTGGAAGCTGCCGGAATTGTAGGTCCGAGCGAAGGAAGCAAAGCCCGGCAGGTATTACTTCAGGATGAATATAGTTTGGAACAATTATTGAATAGCTTGTAAACAAAAAAAGAAAATGAAGAAACTAATTGTATCAGCAGTCATTATTTTTGCTGCATTCCTGGTCTCTGCGCAACAAGACCCCAAAGCAAAATCCATTCTTGAAAATGTCACCAAAACCACCCAGTCGTATACCACCATCCAGGCTACCTTCGACTACATCATGGAAAATAAAGAAGAGGGCATCCATGAGGAAAATAAGGGCAATATTCTGATGAAAGGAGCGAAGTATCAGCTCAAACTGCCGCTGCTCGGGCTCGAAGTGTATTGCGACGGGAAACAGGTGTGGACCTACATGAAAGATGCCAATGAAGTGACTGTCGCTGAAATTGACGAGGATAGCGGAGAACTGATGAACCCTTCAAAATTATTTACCATTTACGAGCATGGGTTTAACTACAAGTTTATCGAAGAAACAACGGTTGACGGAACGGTTGTTTATGTGATCGATTTGCTTCCCCAGGCAAAGTCAATCGAGTATTCCCGTGTCAGGATTTATATCGATAAGCAAAAGATGCTGATTAAGAAAGCTGAAATGATCGGGCAGGAAGGCAATAACTACATCGTGAAGGTGAACGACCTGAAGACTAATGTGGCAGCTGATGATTATGTTTTTGTTTTCAATGCTGCAAAACATCCCGGAGTTGAAGTGATTGATTTGCGGTAACAACGAATCATCCCCGCCGGGATGGGAGGATATTCTGTGATCGGTAACCGGTATTCAGTATTCGGTGTGGAGGTTGCGGAAATTGGTTATTGGCTAATAATTGGGCACTGGGCATGGAGCTTGGAGCATAGGACATGGATAACTTGTCTTACACCTGTCAGGTTTCAAAAACCTGACAGGTGTAAGGTTTGGCTTACGGATTTCGTGTCCTTATCAGGTCAGACTAATCAGCAGCCTTTGTGAGACAGTTTAGCAGCCTTTGTTATATACCTTCGCAGCCTTTGCCAAAGTGTTTAGCCTTATAAGGCTAAACACCCTGACAAGTAAGGTTTAATATTAAGCAATAACATTTAGTTCTGCCGGCAATGTTCCGATACGAGCTGCGCTATTGTGATAAACAGAGGCCCGCACTTCCAACCGGTAGGTTTTCGCCGCAAAGGCCGGTCCCCGGTAATTACTCCTTGCCCTTCGCCCCGTGCTCTCCGCCCCATGCTGTGTATGCCGTGTTCCTCTGCGAACTATGCGCTTCATGGCGTTTCCTTCATTAAAAAAGTGCCTGAGTGGCAAAGTAACAAAGTAACAAAGTAAAAAGTGGCTTGCTACCGTTCTCCCGTCTCCCGTCTCCCATCTTCAGAAAAAGACCTCTGAACGAATATTTTCGGGCGAAACCCCGTAAGATTCCAGGATGCCGGTTACTTCTTCAATCATATCCGAATTTCCGCAGAGGTAACAAATGGTTTCCGGATCAACCGGATTTTCCTTTAAATAATAGGTTACCCGGCCAAAATAATTTCCCGACTCTTCACGCGACGTGCAAAGGCAAAACCGGTACGGTTTAAAAGCTTCTTTTCCGTAGGCTTCATCGGCAAAATGAACCCCGTGCAAGACCGTATAATTCATGTCGGGGTAACTCCTTACAAACGAATGAAAAGGAGAAATGCCGGTCCCTGAGGCAATAAACAGCGCGGGGTGGCCCGATTTTACCTGTTCGTCCAGCACAAAAAAACCGCGCGGACCTTCAATCCCGATTGTCGACCCCGGTTTAAGGTGACGCAAAAAACGCGAAAAATCGCCGCCTTCCACCTCGCGTACCAGGAACGAAAGTTTCCGGTCGTGCAGAGAACTATATATCGAATACTCCCGCCCGTCGCCGGTTTCAGGGTTACGAAGGATGACGTACTGTCCGGGAGAAAAGACAAAACCGTTTCGTTCGAAATGAAGGACAAAGGTTTCGGGTGTCAGGTCCTCTTTCTCAATGAGTTTGTGTAATAATTTTTTCATGATGAGTTTGTTTTCAGGCATCGACATGCCTTTCTGCATGGTACGACGAACGCGTCAGCGGGCTGCTTTCCACGTAGCGGAATCCGCGTTTGTAGGCTTCTTTCCGGTAAATGACGAATTGTTCGGGACTGATGTATTCCACCACCTTCATCAGGTGAGGGGCGGGTTGCAGGTATTGTCCGAGGGTGAGCACCTTACAGCCGGCTTCTTTCAGGTCGTCCATCGCTTCGAGTACTTCGGCGGGGGTTTCGCCCAAACCGAGCATGATGCCCGACTTGGGTACAATACCTGATTTGGCCACGTAAGAAATCACCTTTAGGCTGCGGTCGTAACGGGCTGTGCTCCTGATTTTTGGCGTCAGGCGTCTCACGGTTTCCAGGTTATGCGAGATGACTTCCGGTTTGGCGTCAATAACCTGCTGTACCAATTCTTCCTTTGCATGAAAATCGGGGATCAGGGTTTCGATGGTTGTCCCCGGGCTCAATTCTTTTATCTTCAGGATGGTGCTTGCCCAGAATCCGGCTCCGCCATCGGCTAAGTCGTCGCGGTCGACCGAGGTGATCACACAGTGTTTCAGTCCCAACGTGCGGATGGTTTCGGCTAACCGACGCGGCTCGTCCCAGTCAACCGGGTCGGGGAGCATATTTTTAACGTAACAAAACCGGCAGTTCCGGGTACATTTGTCGCCTAAAATCATGAAGCTGGCCGTACCGGCATTCCAGCATTCTCCCTTGTTTGGGCAGTTGCCGCTGGTACAGATTGTATTTAACTGGTGCTCGGCAATTAATCGCTTAACTTTTGAGTAGTTTTCGCCACTTGGCAGGGGTGATTTCATCCATCCCGGCAATCGCTCTCTTTTCTCTGAAATAGCTGTCATCTCAAAATGGTTTTGTCCTCTAAACAAGAAAATCCCCGGCTTGTTCATGAAACTTTTTTTGACCCGCGGCTACTTTTTATCCTTCAGGGAGATCCGGTACTGAATGCCGATTTGAAAATCGGGCGCGTTGTTAATCGAAATGATATCTTCGCCGACGTAAAAAGTGAATTCGCGGTTTTTGTGGTGAAAACCCAGGACGATATAAGACTTGACGGAATAATAATAAAGCGACTTGGGGGTCAGGTTGGTTAGCCAGAATTCCTGAGATACCGGCTCGCCCTCCCAGGTGTCGCCTTCGTCCAGGTATTTGAGCCCGATGGTTTCGTAATCGGTCAGGCTGCCCGAAAAAGAGTACCCTTTCAACAGCGGGTCCTGAAAATTATTCAGGATGCCAACCGTGGTTATTTTATTCCGGGGCGAAATGAAATTAAATCCGAAGTAAGCTTTAGCGTGCTTCCGGTACCTCCAGTCGATACCGTTAATCTCCCGGCTGATTTTCAGAAACTGCTGGTCGGCAACTCCGCCGTCTGTGGCAAAGGTAAACGAGCTGTTTGCACCCAACCTCCGGTCGATACGAAAGCCGGCGCTGACTCCGGGAATGATGTAGTTGTGAAAATCATTTAACGGCAAGGAAAGATGGCCGGCGAGCTGCGAATCGAACCGCCAACGGGACGATTGCGAACGGAAAATCCGGCGGTAATAGTGCAGGTCGAATACCCCGGTGAATACATCTCCTTTATCTTTTCGGTAGGTATGGCCTTGTTCGTCCGTAAATTGAACGGATGCCCGGTTAAACGGGAACAGGCGGCGCCCGTAATTATCTTCCACCGCGAACTGGGTATGGAAATTTTCAATAAACCAGTCGCTTACCAGGAAATTAACCGGCGACTTTCCTCCATTGAGCATATGCGCATTCATGTTGAGGATCAGGCTGTGACGGTTTCTCCACTGGTGGATCCAGCTAAACCGGAAATGTTGTAAAACTCCGTCCGATTGATAGAGCTTTTCTTTTGTATCGATATCAAACACCTCAAAGTATTGCGGGCGAAGCGTCATATGGATATCCCGGATTTGTTCCCGTTGTTTTGGCGTCAGGTTTTCGGGGTAAACGAAACGGGTTTGCGGATGCCAGGTGTTACCCATGGAATAACCGAATGAAACCTGGTTTTTTGCCTGATTTTCGCCGGGAAAATGGAAGGGAAGGTCAAGGGTCAGGATGCCAAGGGCGTTTTCGGGGTTAATCTCCGAAAAATAGATGGGAACCTGTAAAACAGGGTTGGAATGTTCTTCTGTTTGAGCCAGAACAGGATGAGCCATCAATATGAAAAGGATGAAGAGTAAGTGGTTTCTCCTGTTCATCGTGCCGCAATTTTAATTTCAGTCCTCAAAAATATCGTTTCGGAGAACAAGTAACAACCAATTTGAAAAAGACTTTCAGTAAATTCGAAAAAAAAATCCGTACCTTCCATGAGCTTTTAAGTGGAGAAAATTAGCGTTCAACCGGATGGAAACAAAGCAAGGAAGAATAGATCAGAATGATCACATTGTCAGCAGTTGGGAAGAACTTTGCGAGGAAGTTTATCACGATTCCTGGAAACCGGGTATGGGCCGATACCGGTCTGATTTTGCCTTTCGCGGTTTGTCGGACTCGGGCTACGAACTGAAGAACAGCTTTCTACGGAATTGCGGTTCGCGGCCGGAGTTGGAGTATCACCTGTTGCGAAACTTCAGAAAATATTCTATTTCGAAAGATGTACAGCTTGGCGGTTCTTTTTGGCGGGCGCTGGTGATGGCGCAACATCACGGTTTGCCTACGCGCTTGCTCGACTGGACTTATTCGCCCTTTGTGGCCATGCACTTTGCGACGGTTAATACCGAAAAATATGATCTCGACGGGGTGATCTGGAAGGTCGACTTCGTGAAAGTGAACCAGTTGGTCAACGAGCCGCTTAACTGCCAGCTTCAGGAAGAAAAATGTAATGCCTTCACGGTTGAGTTGCTCGAAGAAAGCATTCATTCGCTTTCGGATCTGGATAAAAAGATGGGCAAAGACCAGGTGCTTTTTTTCGAACCGCCGTCAATTGATGAACGCATCGTCAACCAGTTTGCATTTTTCTCGGTGATGAACGATCCGACTTCCATCCTCGATCATTGGCTGATCCGGCATCCCGATTTGTATCGGCGGCTCATTATACCGAAAGAACTGAAGTGGGAGGTGCGCGATAAGCTCGACCAGGCAAACATTACCGAACGGGTGCTTTTCCCGGGGCTCGACGGCCTGGCCCATTGGCTGAAACGACACTATAAACCGGCAACAGCTAAGCTGTAAGCTACCTTTGACGCATGCCGATCGTTTTACCCGGACTGTGATTATTCAAAGAAATTAAAATGATTCAAAAAATTCTGCAAACAGACCATTCAAAAACAACAATTATCATTCGTTTAATTGTTGGCGCTGTTTTCCTTTCCGAAGGAATTCAGAAATATTTATTTCCGGCCGTACTTGGGGCAGGAAGATTTGAAAAAATTGGTTTACCCTTTCCCGATTTTCTGGGACCTTTTGTCGGCGCGTTTGAAATCCTTTGCGGCGCTTTCATGTTGCTGGGCTTATTTACCCGCTTAGTAAGTATTCCAACCATCATCATTATGCTTGTTGCCATTTCGACCACCAAAACAGACATATTGGTCAATCAGGGGATTTGGGAAATGCTTCACGCGAGCCGGACCGATTGGTCGATGCTTCTCGGAAGTATTTTTCTTTTTATCAAAGGAGGCGGTTGTTGGTCGATCGACAAAAAGCTGATGAAGAATGGATAGAAAGCGGGAATTGAAGGAAATTGCCAAACTGTTTTTCAAACTGGGGAGCATTTCTTTTGGCGGCTTTGCAGCTCACATCAGCATGATGGAAGATGAAGTGGTGAAGAAACGAAAGTGGATGACACACGGGCATTTTCTCGACCTGGTGGGAGCAACCAATCTGATACCTGGTCCAAATTCAACGGAAATGACCATGCACTGCGGATACGAACGGGCAGGCTGGAAAGGACTCGTTGTGGCGGGTATTAGTTTTATTTTTCCGGCCGTATTGATTACCTCTGTTTTTGCCTGGTTGTACCAGCAATACGGACAACTGCCCAAAGTTGAGCCTTTTATTTACGGCATTAAACCGGCGGTAATTGCCATTATTGTTTCTGCTTTGATTGCGCTGGGAAAAAAGGCATTAAAAAATATTGAACTGGGCATTTTGGGTGTTTTAACGGTAATCGCCTGTTTGCTTGGTCTGAATGAAATTGTTGCCCTGTTTGGCTGCGGGCTTTCAGGTCTTTTACTTGCTGTCAGCCGAAATGCAAATCGGACGGCCAACAGCTTTTTACCCGTGGTGTTATTGCAAACCACCCTTCCGGCCTTGCAAATCGGGAATTTGAAAATTTTGTGGATATTCTTTAAGGTGGGTACATTGCTTTATGGCAGCGGTTACGTGTTATTTGCTTTTCTCGAAGCCGAACTGGTAGGTAAAGGGTTGCTGACGAGGCAAGTATTGATCGACGCCGTTGCGGTAGGACAGTTTACGCCCGGACCGCTGTTGTCAACAGCCACTTTTATTGGCTGGCAAATGAATGGTATTTGGGGAGCATTGACGGCCACTTTCGGCATATTTCTGCCTTCTTTTTTATTTGTGGCTTTGCTCAACCCGCTTATTCCCCGCTTACGGAAATCAAAATACATGGCTGCATTTTTGGATGCCGTCAACGTGGCATCGGTTGCCGTTATTTTGGTGGTGTGTATTGAAATGGGAAAAGACAGCCTGACCGATTGGAGGACAAGCCTGATTGCCGTGACCAGTTTGGCGGTTTCCGTTGCCTTTAAAAAACTGAACAGCGCCTTGGTTGTTGCCGGTGGAGCGGCCTTGGGCTATTTATTGATGATAATCTGAATAACGACGTTTCCCGTTTTAACAGTCCGCGACCATCACCAGGGGCAAATGGTCTCCGGTATAGGGCGCTTTGGCAAAATTGGCATAAAAGCGGACTTGCTTAAACCCGGCCAGGATGAGCAGTTTTTCCAGCTCATTTTTTTTAACGGGTAACAGGGCAACGCTGTTTTCAAGGCTCTCTCCGCTGTCTTTTATGGTCAACCGGGTATGGAACTCAATTTTGGACTGGCCTCCTTTGGGCAGGACATAGTGACGTTCGAAACGGATTTGTTCGTTTTCAATCAGGGGTAATTCGGTCAGTTGCTGTTCCAGGATCTGATCGTAATTTAATTGTTGAAGCAGTAGTTTTCCCCCTGGTTTGAGGATGCAGACAGCCTGTTTGAAGAAATTTTTGATTTGAGTGACCGAGTCGAGGTGTACCAGGGTATTTCCGAAGCAGATGACTGCATCAAAATAACGTGGCGGAAATGACCGGTCCAGGTGCAGCATATTCAGTTTCCGGAAACTGAGGCCCGGTGAAGCGAAAAGGTTCATGGCCCGTTTAATCATTTCTCCGTTCAGGTCGATCCCGCAACCCAATGCCCCGTGCCGGCTGAGTTCATTGGCCAATTGCCCGGTCGAACAGCCTGCATCGAGAAAATAGAAATCTTCCAGGCTGCTAAACTCGGACATTACGAACTCAAGCTGCTGTTTGTTCAGCGGAAAAATTTGTTCGTAATAGTTTGTAATAGAACTATAAAACCGGTCCTGATCCATCTTCCTCTTCCCCTTTCGTATATAAACAATTGTCGAACTGAAAGGTTTAACCTTCAGTTGTTTAACTGGTGATTTAACCTTTTAATTCGTTCAATAAACCCTGGCAGGCGTCTTCCAGGATATCTAACACCAGTTCAAAACCCTCTGAGCCACCATAATAGGGGTCCGGTACTGAATAATGTCCGCCATTGGAGCAAAAATCGGTCATTTTATAGATTTTATTTAAATCATCGCTGTTCGATGCCATGTCCTGCAAATCATTCACATTCTGGTCGTCCATGCCAATGATGAAGTCGAATTGGTCAAAGTCCGTTTCCGGTCTGAATTTTCGTGAAATGGACGTCAGACGGTAACCCCGGCGTATCGCGTGACTTTGCATTCGCTGGTCGGCCCGTTCTCCTTCGTGGTACCCCGCGGTTCCGGCAGAGTCACATTCAATCACATCCTGCAATCCTTCCTTTTTGATCATTCCGTTGAAGACTGCCTCGGCGCTCGGAGACCTGCAAATATTTCCCAGGCAGACAAATAAAATACGTTTTTTCATGACGTGATTTGTTTTTGCGGCAAAAATAACGGAATCCTGACAGAACAGCAGCGGCGACAGAAAAACTTAACCCAACATTAACTTAAGGTTTTCCGTTGAGCCGTGCAGATTTTCAGGCAAAACGGGTTTTGCTTCCGGCAGGTCATTTTGATATTCAGCAAAAATTAAGGAGCTTTGAAAATTTTATTCTGAGTTATGAAAGATTTTACGGAGGGAAGGGAGGCCACTTTAATTCTGCGTTTTTCTGTTCCGCTGGTGCTGGGGAATATTTTTCAAAACATGTATAATATTGTTGACAGCGTAATTGTCGGAAATTATCTGGGCAAGGAAGCGCTGGGGGCAGTAGGGGCATCGTTTCCGATTATTTTCACCCTGATCTCGTTGGTTATTGGCGTCGGCTCAGGGGCGTCAACCGTGGTTTCGCAGTATTTCGGCGCCAGGCAAATGGACCATGTGAGACGAACCATCGACACGATTTTTATTTTCTTTTTGGTGTCTTCCATCTTCGTAACAGCGATCGGCATTGGGTTGAGCAGGCAAATTTTTCAGCTTTTGCAGTTGCCCGAAGACATGTTACCGCAAGCAGTTACTTACCTGAATATTTACTTGTCGGGAATGTTCTTTTTCTTTGGATTCTCGGGAATTACGTCTATTTTGCGTGGTTTGGGCGACTCCAAAACCCCTTTGTACTTTATGATCATTTCCACCATGACCAATGTGTTGTTCGATTTGCTCTTTGTGCTGGTTTTTAAGTGGGGGATCGAGGGAGTTGCACTGGCTACCGTCGTTTCGCAAGCCGGCGCTTTTATTTCGGCTGCCTGGTACCTGGAGAAGAAACATCCGGTCATCAAATTATCGTTTCGCCGGTATATTTTTGACCGCGATATTTTTAAAAGCTGTGTCAGGATTGGTTTGCCTACCGGCTTTCAGCAATCCTTTGTGGCTTTTGGGATGCTGGCCATCATGGGCATTGTAAATACTTTTGGCACTAATGCCGTAGCCGCTTACACGGCAGCTATCCGGGTCGATTCGTTTGCAAAAATGCCCGCCATGACCTTTAGTTCGGCCTTGTCGGCTTTTGTTGGCCAAAACCTGGGCGCTTACCGGGAAGACCGCGCACGAAAAGGATTGAAAGTTACCCTGCTTTTTTCGCTGGGATATTCGGTTTTTGTATCGGTATTGATCATTCTTTTCGGGAAGTATATCATCCAAATTTTCACGCCCGACCCCGGGGTGATTGCCATCGGGCAGGACTACCTGGTGATTGTGTCGTCGTTTTATCTTTTGTTGTCGGTGATGTTTTCATTTACCGGTTTTTTGCGTGGCGCCGGGGCTACCTTTATTCCCATGCTGACATCCTTAACGGCCTTGTATCTTTTCCGGATACCGATGGCCTACCTCCTTTCGTCGGAAATCGGCGTTAACGGCATTTGGTGGGCGGAGCCAACGGGTTGGTTTGCCGGAATGTGTATCCTGATCGCGTATTATTTTTCAGGCAAATGGAGAGGCAAGGTGGTTGTAAAAAAGAACCGGTACGCGAAAACGGTCATCCGGGAAGAGCTTCATATTGGCTCGGTAAAATAAAAGGAGGTTATTGTCCGGGGTTCGTTTATAATTAATTCAAATTAACACGAAATTGAGATTTTGCAGTACAAGTTTATAGGCATGTGATTATCTTTACTGTTGAGAAAAATCAAAATTGGCCTGTCTTATAACATTTCGCGTTTCGCTCAATATCAATAATTGTTATTTTAAGGCCTTATTTCATTAGACTAAAGCAAACTCTAACCGCAACAAAGTTGCATAAAATAATAAAACCTATGAATGCTATTTTTTGGATAGTTCCTCTTTGTTCTTTGATCGCATTGATATTCGCATGGTTTTTCTTCAAATCCATGATGAAAAATTCAGAAGGTACTCCCCGTATGGTCGAAATTGCCCAGTACGTGCGCGAAGGGGCAATGGCCTACCTTTACCGGCAGTATAAGGTTGTTGGGATCGTGTTTGTAATCATTATGTTGATTTTATTATTGCTGGCTTACCTGGGTGTTCAAAACCCGTTCGTGCCGATTGCTTTTCTCACCGGAGGTTTCTTCTCAGGTCTGTGTGGTTTTCTGGGCATGAAAACAGCTACTTATGCTTCGGCCCGTACGGCGCATGGCGCATCAAAATCGCTGAACCAGGGACTGAAAGTCGCTTTCCGAAGCGGCGCTGTTATGGGATTGGTGGTTGTGGGTTTTGGTTTACTCGACATTGCTGCCTGGTATTGGTTTCTGAATGAAGTTATTTTCACGCCTGAACATATGGTAAACGGGATGCATTTTGCCGGTCTCAACTTTGTCCATGCCGGAACCAGCGAACATCAGAAACTGATTGAAATTACCACCACCATGCTGACTTTCGGTATGGGAGCTTCGACCCAGGCCCTGTTTGCCCGTGTTGGCGGCGGTATTTATACCAAAGCGGCCGACGTAGGCGCCGACCTTGTCGGAAAAGTGGAGGCAGGTATTCCGGAAGATGACCCGCGCAACCCGGCAACCATTGCCGATAACGTGGGCGATAATGTAGGCGATGTAGCCGGTATGGGGGCCGATTTGTACGAATCGTACTGCGGATCCATTCTGGCAACGGCCGCTCTTGGCGCTGCGCTTCCTGTTGCCGCTTTAAAAACTTCGGGCATGGAAACCGAAATGGCTGTTATTGCCCCGATGTTGGTGGCCGCTATCGGCATCATTTTCTCGATCATCGGTATTTTCATGGTGCGTACGAAAGAATCGGCTACACAGAAGAATTTGCTGAATGCCTTGTTGATTGGAACAGGTGGCGCCTCCCTGTTCATCCTGATCGCGATGTTGGGAATGGCGGCATTGGGATGGATTACTTACGGCGTATTTGGTTCGGTGATCATTGGTTTGGCTGCCGGGGTCATTATTGGCCAGGCAACCGAATACTTCACCTCAGATGAATATAAACCCACTAAAGGGATTGCCAAACAAGCTCAACAGGGCCCTGCCACCACCATCATCGATGGGATTGCCGTTGGTATGTACTCGACCTGGATTCCCGTCGTGACCATCGTGTTGGGGATAACCGGTTCATTCTGGTCGGCAGGCGGATTTGAGCATTTTGCCATGGGTGTTTACGGGATTGGTTTTGCCGCTGTGGGCATGCTTTCTACCCTGGGCATTACCCTGGCAACAGATGCTTTTGGCCCGATTGCCGATAATGCCGGCGGTAACGCTGAAATGTCTGAATTGCCAAAAGAAGTCCGCGAACGGACCGATGCCCTGGATATGCTGGGGAACACCACCGCTGCAACCGGTAAAGGTTTTGCCATTGGTTCTGCCGCATTGACGGCGATGGCGCTGATCTCAGCCTATATGGAGGAAATACGCCTGTGGTTCGGAAAAATTGCCGGACCCGAAGGTTTTGTTACAAAAGGTGACTTCGTATTCTACACGACTATAAAGCCCGCTGTTGAAGAAGGCATTCAGGCTATTCAGATTTCTGCAGCCTCGGTAAAAGATTTCTCAGCAGCTTACGATATTACCTTATTTAATCCCTTATTTCTGGGCGGTATTTTCCTCGGGTCGATGATGGCCTTTGTTTTTTGTGCCATGACCATGAAGGCTGTTGGCCGGGCTGCCGGCGCTATGGTGGATGAGGTGCGTCGCCAGTTCCGTGAGATTGCCGGAATTATGGAAGGAAAAGCAACTCCCGAGTATGCCAAATGTGTGGAAATTTCGACACGGGGCGCACAGCGCGAAATGTTGTTGCCTTCGCTGATTGCCATTATCGTTCCCATTGCCGTTGGCGCCGTCATGGGCGTGGCCGGCGTGGTTGGCTTGCTGGCAGGTGGTTTAACTTCGGGTTTTACCCTGGCTGTAATGCTCAATAATGCCGGTGGGGCCTGGGATAATGCTAAAAAATACATCGAAAAAGGAAACTATGGCGGGAAAGGAAGTGAAACACACAAAGCCGGTGTTGTGGGCGATACCGTTGGCGACCCCTTCAAAGATACTTCGGGCCCGTCACTGAACATCCTGATCAAACTGATGACGATGGTTTCGGTGGTTATGGCGGGTTTGACGGTAACCCTGAGTTTGTTGTAATTTATCAGATCAATATAAATCGCATTGAAAACCTGTGGGTTCCGGCTCACAGGTTTTTTTCTTCTTTTAACACACTGAAAAATGATGACCGAACAACTGAAAACTTTTTTTGAAAATGACCGCTTTGCCGCCCTGACCGGTGTTGAAATTGTGGAAGCCGGAGCCGGTTACTGCAAAGCAAAACTCGAAATTGAAGATAAACACCTGAATGCTGCCCATGTGGTTCAGGGTGGCGCCATTTTTACCCTGGCCGATCTGGCTTTTGCTGTGGCGTCGAACAGCCGCGGACAACTGGCCCTGGCGGTTAATGTGAATATTTCTTTCCTGAAAGGCAAATCGTCGGGTACCTTGTACGCCACGGCTACCGAGCTGGCCGATCCCAAACGTATCGGCGCCTACGACGTGCTGGTGACCGATGAAGCCGGTGAGCTGATTGCCCGTTTCAACGGCTTGGTTTACCGGAAAAACGAGAAACATTCTTTTTAGCCGGAAACGATCTGTTATTTTCTCGGCTGATACATGAACAAAAGCTTGTTTGTTTGAGTTTTAGTAGCAGAAAATAACCTAAAAAATCAATATTATGGCAGATCTATCTACGACGTACATGGGACTGAAGTTGAAGAACCCGATCATTTTGGGGGCCAGCAACCTGGTCGATAAAGCAGACGTGATCGAACAGCTCGAAGAAGCTGGCATCGGGGCAATCGTGTATAAATCGTTGTTTGAAGAGCAGATCCAGCTCGAATCGATTCAACTGGACGAAGAGTTGCACGAGTATGAAAACCGGAATGCCGAGATGACCCGGCTTTTTCCCGACCTGGAACATGCCGGGCCGAAGGAGCATTTGTTTAACGTGAAAACCTTGAAAAATAGGGTGAAGGTTCCGGTAATTGCCAGTTTAAATGCCATATACGAAACTACTTGGGTGGAATATGCCCGCCAACTGGAACAAACCGGCGTTGATGCCCTGGAAATTAACCTGTACGCTGTTCCCGGCTACTTTGAAGTGGACGGTGATAAAATTGAGGATAAGCAGGTGCAAATTGTCAAGAGTATAAAAAAAGCTGTAAAAATTCCGGTGAGTGTTAAACTGAGCCCGTTTTATACCAATACCCTGAACTTCATTAAAAAACTCGATGAGGCCGGGGCCGACGGTTACGTGTTGTTCAACCGATTCTTTCAGCCCGAGATTGATATTGAGAAGGAGTTGTTTCATTATCCCTGGAGTTTAACCCAGGCCAAAGACCATCAGCTGGCCTTGCGCTTTGCCGGTTTGCTGTACGGAAATATCGACGCCAGTATCTGCGCCAGTCGCGGGGTTTCCGATGCTGAAGATGTGATTAAACTGTTGCTTGCCGGGGCCAACGTTGTTCAGTTGGTATCTGCCATCTACAGGAACCAGGCGGGGTATGTCACCACGATGATTAACGATTTGACCAACTGGATGAACAACAAAGGTTATAAATCGCTCGATGAGTTCAGGGGAAAACTTTCCCGGAAAAACATGGCCGATCCCTTCGCCTATCAGCGGGCGCAGTATGTCGATATCCTGATGAAATCGGAGGAGATCTTCAAAAAATACCCGATGGTTTAAATTCGGCATCGTTTAATCAGAAAGGCTTTATCCAAAACATTCATCCGGTTGCATTTATCTGTTTTCCTGTTGAGTACGTTTTAGATACAGCCTTTTTTATGCGGCTAACCGATGTGCAGCTCAGCCGTCTGCTTTTCTGATTGCGTTTGTTTTCGCTTACTCCGGCGACAGAAATCCGGCCAGGGCATACACGAGGGCCCCCTGCCAGTTGATGGCGATTTCATTGGTTGCGTAATCTTCTTCCTTATCCATCCAACCGGTGGCTGAATGACCGCCTCCCACGAGGTAGCCGGGCCAGGGTTCGGAGAGATCATCTGATCCCGACCGTCGGTCATGAGGGTTCATCGGCGGGTTGATGCCAATACCGGTTACGAAGGAGCGGTTGTAGTAATTTCGTCCAAACAGGTGTGCAATGGCGTCGAGTGCAGTGTGTTTGTAAGCCGCCTGGGGCGATAAGCTGCAGGCAACCTGAAGGTTTAGCACCTGGCGTGCCAGGGTGCCGTTACATCCCCAGTAGTAGCGTCCTCCAAGGGGCCGGCCGTAAACATCACGGTTGCCTTTTTCAACGATTTGATCGGCAACGGCCAAAATATTATTGCGTATTTTCGCTGCTACTTCAGCTGATTTTCCTTCTTTATCTGATAAAATATAGGTAAACATGGCCAGGTTTGATACATCTCCCCAGTCCCAGTCCTCGTCGATAGTGAAATTCATGGAGGCAGCGCGCTGTTCAAAGTCGTATAGGTATTTGCTGTCACCGGTTGTTTCCCAGAGTTCTGCTGCGGCCCATATCCGGTCGTCGTCATCGGATGATTGGTAACCGCCTGTTTTGAATTCCCCTTGTTCAAACTTTTTGTGTTCCGGATTTTCCGTCAAAAACTGGTAACTCTGTTGGGCAGCATCCAGGCAACGCTGGGCATATTCGGCATCAAAAGGTTTAAAGTAACGGGCAGCCTGTGCCATTGTTGCAGTAAAATTGGCTGTCGCATCAGAACTCCATTCGGTGAAGTAGCGGTTCTCACGATCTTCGTCTGCCCGAATGAAAGGCGCAAAGTTTTTACGGGTAAGCTTATGTGAAACCCGTCCCGTCCCGTCAGGATAAGGCATGGTTAACAACCAGTCGGTTTCCCATTTCAGTTCTTTCAAAAAATCAGGATAGCCGGGCGCAGTTTCAGGCAAATCAAGCGAAATTTTTTCCAGTTGATCCTGAAACCGATCCCAGGCCATAAACAGCATGCCGAGCGTTATCCCGGCATTCACGGTATATTTTCCGTAATCTCCGGCATCGTGCCAGCCTTTGGTGCCGTTACGCCGGACACCCGGATTGCCGGTGAAGTCGTCATACCCGTCATCCAGGTGACAGGGGCCATGTGAGAATGTGTTTCCATGATGTTGTCCTGCTACGGCTGTTCCGCACCTCCACAGGTAAAAGGCGCGCATGGCGGTATAATATACCGGCTGGTAAACCGCCGGCGAAATGTCAAATGCGACTGAACGTTGGCCCCCGGATAATTCCAGGTAATAATTTCCGGCTGTTTCCAAACCCGAAAAATCAGCCATCATCACCTCCTGATCAAGTTCTTCCTGGCTAAACGGACCGGATAGTTTTCCTTCGAAGACTACGGTATCGCCGGTTGTTTGTTTGATCACAAATGAACCTGCCTGGCCAATGATGCTTGCTTTTTTAGGGGTTGAGGGCAAAAAACCGACAGAGCTCAGGTGGATGCTTGTATCGGCTTTTTTTACCGGCTGGCAACTCATCAACAGTAGTCCGGCAAATAAAATGAACAGTTTTTTCATGTCAGATTGGGTTAGTTTAATGTGGATGTTTCCAATTTTTGTCACTAAAAATAGGACAAAAAGATGATCTCCATCTACCTGAAACGAAAAATTATGCTTGTTCGGGCTTCTGTTGGTGCTATTTCTTTCGGTATGCTTTCCACCAGATCAGAAAACCGCTGATTAACACCATGAGCAGGCACAGGCCTGAAAGAGGCACGTACAGGATATAAAACGGACCAAGCAGGTGTTCGAAAATTCGGCCGGTATGGATTTCGAGTGCGGCATTCCACAGCGATACAGGTGATTTCTGTAACAACTCTTCCGTCATTTCCCAGTTTGGCAGGCCTTCGAAGTTTTGCATGCCCGAATTGTAGTCGAACAGGTAGTGTTCCTTCCCGTTCAGATCGATATACCCGGCGATCATGTGATCGGATATGGGGCGTCCGGTGCTGATTTGGGGCGGCTGCATACTAAAAGCGTCAAGTACCGCGCCGGTCGGGATATCCCAAATGAAGAGCCCGCTGAACGAGCCGACCAGGTAGCTACCCGGCGCAGTTTGTTCCAGTACATTGCAACCCATCACACTTACCGGCGGTTGTATGTTCATCTTTTTCAGCGGTTGTGTCAGCGATTCGCCGGCCAGAAAGAAGCCGTCGGATGCTGAGATCAGGTAACTGTTCAGCTTTTCGTCCCAGGTGGCCCGGCGAAGCTTGTCGAACCAAGGGTTCGGACTGTCCAGGTGTGTGCCGGGTATCAGACCTACTTTTTTGTGGGCGATGGGAATCAGCAACGGCGGCCTCAAAAAGATACCGGCCGTGGTGTTGATGATCAGGAAAGCTACAAAAATATAACCCGTCACGTTGTGCCAGCGCAGGTTTAGCCGGCGCGTGGCCGTAAGCCGGCTGTTATCTTTTTGCCTGGCCTTTCGCCGTTTGGCAATCTTAGGGAAAAAGAAATGCAGCAAGCCGGTAACCGAGAGCAGGATGGTAACCAATCCAAGCAGATCGACAATTAATTTGCCTGTCAATCCAAACAATTCGCCGCTGTGCAGTTCCCACAGGGTGTTAAACAGACCGGTTTCGCGGATGTAGTTCTCCGGCGCCGGCAGTTGGATCGTTGTAAAATCCGACCCGTTGGCCGATTTCAAAAGAAAATGACGGCTGAGCACCATCAGGCTGTCTTGTTTAATAAACAGATCGGTGAGCCGTTCTTCTCTCAATGGAAGAGGGACTTTTGCCCATCGATCGCCGGAGAGGGAGCGCTGGTATAAGCCAAAATGGGTAGCGGCAAACAGCGTTTTATGCTGAAATGAAACGACAGCGTAAATTTTACGCTGGTCGATGCCTTTCGGGAACCCCTTGTTGAAGTCGCTGAAGTCATCCCCGTTTTTCTTCCAAATGCCAATATTTCCGTAAATCAGGTGATTGACTGAATCGATCGAAATCCCTCCCCGCACGGCGCTCATGTTCCAGTTTTTGTACTGATAACCGGGAGGCATCAATTTTCGGCTGACATCGACTCCCGAAAATATACTCCGGTGGTTTAAAATGATCCCTGAAAATGCAAACAAGATGGCCAAAAAGGCAATGACAATGCCCGGCCATTTGTGTAGTTTGCGAAATAGTTTTAATGACTTGTTTCTCACAATTATCCTTCCAATCATATTCATCTTTCGGCAATAATCAATCTCCCGCAATACGATCAGAGAGCCTGCCTGGTATTATTTAGATCAATGATGTATATCTTTTAAACGAACGGTTATTTGATAAAATTTGGCGTTACGCTAAGCATCAGCCAGCCCCAGTAATTGGCCGCCGACTGGTCTCCGCCTTTGAGCAGTTCCATGCTGTCGCCGGCAAACATGTACGAGAAACCTCCGGTAATTATGGCTTCGGGACTGATTTTCCAACCGGCGCCCAGATCAAGTTCGGTTCCCAGGTAGTTTTTGGCATCGGCATTTATTTTTGCCGCGGCCGAAAAATAATGGATCTGGGCATTCAGGTTCAGCTTGTCTTTGGTATGGTCGTAACGCAGGTAAATATCATTTAAACCAACATTATTGAGATGATTTCCGACATAAAAATAGTCCATATGCCCGTTGAATTTGTGGTTGGTGCCATACAAGGGGTTGAACGACTTATTTTTATCGTCGTCGTATGCTGTCCCGGATAAACGCTCGTATCCCCAGGTGATCCCTCTCGGGCAGGTGGCTTCGAGCAGAAGGTTGTAAGCGGCGAGATCGTTTCCGGCAGCATCTTTCCCGGTTTGCAGGTAAGCGTTGGCCGCCAGTTTGTATTCTCCGATCTTAAAATCGCTGTGTCCGCCCAGGGTTTGGCTGTAATTCACTTCCTGTCCGCCGGTGGTATTCACGGGTATGCCGTTATTCAGAACCAGCAGGCTCAGGCTTACTTCTTCCCACTTCTTGTTAAACCATGCAAATTGCATGTCTTTATAGGCATCATTGCCGTCGAACAGGTTATCGGTGATGTCGCTGTTTTCGTGATGGGCAATGGCCAGGTGGAGGTCGAAATCTTTCCGGTACTTCAAGACAAACACATCGTGCGACCGGGCCTGTTGCGCCCAGGCTACATTGCCAAAAATGCGGTGGTCGTCGTACACCAGTTCCTGCCGTCCGGCTTTTAACGACAGTTCGGGGGTAAAAAATACTTCGGCCCAGGCCTGGTGTACCGAGGTGGCGAAATCTTCGTTACCGACCAGTTGGGCCTGGCTTCCCCAGATCCGCACGTCTTGGAGCACCAGCCCGGTTTCAACTTTTTCAGATTTGTACAGCGCATTCAAGCGGGTGCGTTGTGAGGTAAAAACAGAAACATCCTGATCTTTCAGGGCCAGGCTTTTGTTGCCGTGGCTTATTTCTGTCCGGGGACGGAACTCGCCGCTTAACGAAAATTGAGCAAAGGCGCTTAATCCGGTCATTCCGAACAGAATGACCAATATCGATGTAGTCACTTGTTTCATTTTAACCGGATTAGTTTATTGAAATTTCCCAGGCCGATTCCCGTTCTTTGGCTTCTTTTAGCCATTCGGGGACAATGGTCCGTTTAAACTCTTCTTTTTCTTTGTTCCGGAACTCCATGTCGAGCCCGATAAATTGCTGTGCTTTGGCTTTTGTTGAAATATCCGGATACGGGAGTTCTTCGTTAAAACCTTTTGATGCCAGCAAGCGGGCCAGTTTGATACGGGTTTCCTGTGCAATGGTCAGGCCTGTAGAAATAATACGCCCGGTTTCGATGGGGGCGTGGAATGCATTTCCGTGACCTGCTGCGGAATAATCCCAGCGCCATTGGGCATGACGGATACCGGTGAGAATGTCTTTCATTTCAGTTTCGGAAGCTCCCAGGTCCCAGGCTTTTTTCGCTTCGAGATGTGCGCGGACCAGCAATTTTTCCAGTTGTTCGCGGTTTTCGATGATTTTATCCTGCCGTTCGTATACGCTTTGAACCAGTTTCATGGTTTCTTCGCGGTGACAAACCTGGCACGAATTGGCTACATTATTCAGTGGCGACTGAATATGGTGGTCGGTAAATTTCTGAACGCCTTCCGACTTGTAGGGCATGTGGCAATCGGCGCACGAAACTCCGCGTTGTGCATGGATTCCCTGGTGATAAACTTCGTAATCGGGATGCTGGGCTTTCAGCATGGGCGCTTTGCTCAGGGCATGGGTCCAGTCGCTGAAATCAATGGCATCGTAATATTCTTCCGCTCCTTCCACCGTCATCCCGTTTACCCAGGGGAAGGTGAGGTATTGGGCGCCCTCCACCTTATTTTTATCAAAATAGTATTCGACATGACACTGAGCGCAAACCAGACTTCGCATTTCCTGATGGCTCGCTTTGTTGATGTCCCGGCCCATGGCTTCAAAGGCTTCCACCAGCGCCGGCCGGGTGATCCGCAGGTTCATCGTGTTGGGGTCGTGGCAATCGGCGCAACCAATCGGGTTAACCACTTCGGCGCCCAGGCTGGCCCATTTTCCTTTATAAAATTCGCTTACGCCGTTCTCCTTCATCAGCCGGGGTACATCCGGACTTTTACAGGTCCAGCAGGCCGATGGTTGAGGGCCGTCGTTTTTATTTTTTGGACCGCCTGTACGCAACGTATTCACAACATCATCAATCGAATAGTAATGGCCTCTTCCCTGGTTGTAATCCCACGAAAAACCGTATCCGGCCCAAAGTACCACGAGTTCGGGCGCTTCTTCCAGCATATCTACTGTCGCGCTGCCGTTATATTTACTCCTGAACGTTGTATCGGCTGTTTGGTAGTACGACTGAAACTCGCGGGGAAAATTGGTCCCCCAAATTTCGTTCCGGGGTTCAAATTCCGAAAGTTTTACCTTGGGGATATTGACAAAACTGGCTTCAGCTCTTCGTTCCATAATCGACGAGGCTAATAGCCCAAGTAAAAATACAACAACGAGTGTGGCCAGAAAAAGCAGCCAGCCAATAATGGGTTTTTCTTCGATGGTGGTTTTTAATGGTTTCATATTTTTGAGCGTTTAGTTGTTTCTGAAATTCTTAATCCAATCGGGTACCGGGCTTTCGGGCAGCGGAACCCGGGCATAAGGTGTGCTTGACAAGCTGTTTACCCGCCCGTGGGGTACTTCGCGGTGGCAATCCCAGCATTTACGGGAAGTCCGGTTTTCTTTATAATTGCTGATACAGGCCGATTGCCTCGCATCCAGCAATTGATTTTCGTGACAGCGCACACAGTTCTGATGCACGACCTCCGCGCCTTCTTCTTTGATAAAAATAACCTGGGGCTCTTTTCTTAAGGTGAATATGGTGGCATGACGCAAACCATCCTTCGCCTTGAAATAATAAGTATTAAATACGTTGTCGTGCGGCACATGGCAGTCGTTGCAGGTAGTTGCCTCACGGTGCGAACTGTGGCTCCAGGTGGCATACTGGGGCGCCATGATGTGGCAGTTTACACAGGTTGCCGGATTATCCGAAATATAGGAATGGGCTTTTGATAAATAGACTGACAGGGCGAATAATCCGGAAAAAATTCCAAGTGCGATTATAACCGGAATTCGCCAGATTCCGGGAGGGTGAAATTTTCGAATCATATCAGCTTGTTAATTGATTATATAAAACTACAGGGTATAATTCGTAAAAAATGTAATTGATGTTACAAAAACGAAAGATTTTTTATTAAAAAAAACTGAGGTGTTTTAAAAAACCGATCCCCTTGTGTTTATTCAAACTGATTATAAATTACGGCAATTTCAAATTATAAAAATTTGAGGCAGACAGCTTACAATTGCTTGTTTTTTCGGCATTTTTGCTTGTTAAATATCGCAGGTTGACATCGGTTTATGAACGATTGATTTTTTGAAACGCTTGAACAATGCTTGTTTTGTTATATTTTTGGTTCCCAATCAACTAAAATGACGCTGACTAACTTTCAAATACCGTTCTTCCTGAATCGTATTTTCATTCCCTGAGAGCAGTTGCGGCCATTTTGTTTCAGTTGGATGTTATTGCTCATAAAAAACCGAATGTCAACATGTTAAGAACTTTTTTGGGCGTGCTCTGCCTGCTCGTATGGGTTAACGGATTAGTTGCCCAGGAAAAAGCCGTTAATAACCCGAACCTTAATTTTTATGGTTTCATCCGTAACGAATTTTTTGTTGATACTTATAAAGGTCTTGATGCCGCTTATGAAGTATTTTATCTGGTACCCCTGTACGTCGGGAAGGATGCCAATGGTGAAGATATTAATCAACAGGCGAGTTCGTATTTGGCGGCTCTTGCATCGCGCCTTGGCGTTAAAATTGAAGGGCCTGAAATTTTTGGCGCCAAAACCAGCGGAAATATCGAGTTTGATTTTGGAGGTATTGTGAAATCTGAACCAACCTTATTTCGTATCCGGCATGCCAATATGGTTTTTTCATGGGAGAAATCACGGCTGTTGCTTGGCCAAACCTGGCATCCGTTCTGGGGAGGAGGTGTTTTTCCGACTGTTGCCGGACTGAATACCGGCGCCCCCTTCCAGGCATTCAGCCGTGCACCGCAAATACGCTACGATTTATTGGCCGGAAATTTCACCATAAGTGCCACGGCGGCTTATGAGAATCAATATGCGACCAAAGCGCTGGAATCGAGTAATTATGTTTCACCGAACCAGGCTCAGCGAAACGGAGTTTTGCCCGAACTCATCCTGTCGGCTGAATACCGCGGCAAGGGGCTGATTTTGGGGGCAGGAGCATTAAGTAAACGAATTAAACCGGCGATGACCACAACCGGAACAGCGGGGCTTTATAAATCGGACGAATACCTGACCAGCGCCGGGTTTATGGCTTATTTGGCTTACAAGACAAATAAACTGAACGTGACCGCCAAAGGATATTACGGACAAAATATGACCCACCTCACCTTCCTCGGCGGATACGGCGTAGCCTCGAAAGATGAATCAACCGGAGCGATGACCTATACCAATTTTACCAATTATACCAGCTTGCTGAATATTGTTTACGGGAAAAAGTGGCAGGCCGGGCTGATGCTGGGATATGGCGGAAACCTGGGCACGGCCGACCCCCTGTACCGGGACGAGGCTACAGGGAAAGCCATTACGGCAGGTTTGTTGCCCAATGTGATGGATATGGCCCGTGTTGCACCGAATCTGGCCTTAAATATTTCCAAACTCCGCTTTGTGGCTGAATATGAAATGACCACGGCGAATTACGGGGCAGGAAGCTTTGATTTTTCCGACGGGTTGTATAGTGAAAAACACCGGACAACCAACCATCGCGCCATATTGATGATGATGTACATGTTTTAATCAGAATGCTCATGTATTGGGAAAGAGAAATAGAGACCTTGTCGAAAGACGATTTAAAAAAACTACAGGTTAAAAGGCTGAAGGAAACCATCAACTGCGCGCTCAGATCGCCTTTTTATAACCAGGTATACCGGCAAAAAGGAATTTCTGCCGACCGCATAAAGAGGATAGAAGATATCCGTGAACTGCCGTTTACCACGAAACAAGACCTGCGCAACCATTTTCCCTATGGTTTTTTAAGTATGCCGAAGAAAGATATTATCCGCTTACACAGCTCCAGCGGTACAACAGGTAACCCAACGGTAATTTTTCATAACCGGCACGACATAAGCAGCTGGGCCAACCTGATGGCGCGCTCGCTTTATTGCGCCGGGATTCGCGATACCGATGTCTTTCAGAATATTTGCGGTTACGGACTATTTACCGGAGGTTTGGGTTTTCAGTACGGCATCGAACGCTTAGGTTGCCTGAGCATTCCGGCCGGCGCGGGGAACAGCCTGCGCCAGATCAAACTGATGCGTGATTACGGAACTACCGTTATTCATGCCATTCCCAGTTATTTGGGCCGTTTATATGAGGTGTTTCAGGCCGAAGGGCTTGATCCGAGGAAAGACACTGATTTGCGCATCTTCGTGATTGGCGCCGAACCTCACACCGAGGAACAACGCCATCGCATTGAAGAGATGTTTGGCGTAAAGGCATTCAACTCTTTCGGTTTATCCGAAATGAACGGACCTGGCGTGGCTTTCGAGTGTACTGAACAAAATGGTTTACACATTTGGGAAGATGCCTATATCGTCGAAATCCTCGATCCGGATACCCTGGAACCGGTGCCCGACGGCGAATTGGGCGAACTGGTAATGACGACCCTGGATCGTCAGGCGATGCCCTTGATTCGTTACCGCACCCGCGATCTCACCCGGATCATTCCCGGACCATGCGCCTGCGGCCGCACCCATGCCCGTCTTGACCGGATTGCCGGCCGCAGCGACGATATGTTCATCATAAAAGGATGTAACGTGTTCCCGATGCAGATAGAAGGTGTTTTGCTGCGAATTCCGGAAGTTGGTTCGGATTATCGTATTGTACTTGAGGAAATTAACGGAGCCGATGAAATGATTGTTGAGGTAGAAGTGAAAAAAGACTGGTTTACCGGCGATATTTCGCGACTGGATAAACTCAGCCGGACCATTACCAATCAAATACGGGATGAGGTTTTGGCTAAACCCCTGGTGAAGCTGGTTGAGCCAGGCACAATTCCTAAAACTGAGGGAAAAGCAATCCGGGTAATAGACAACCGGAAACGATCAGCGACAGCAATCAAGTTATCTTAAAAAATAAGATCATGGCCTATCATGTATCCATCTTTTTAGAAAATAAAACCGGTCATTTTGAGCGGGTTACCCGCGTGTTGAGAGACAATGGCATTAATATCCGTTCCATGACACTGACCCATACCGTGAGCGGATGGGGTATTTTGAACCTGTTGGTCAATAAACCCGAAAAAGCCTGTGAAGCGCTGAATGATGCCGGTTTATCGGCCGCTTTGCGTAAAGTGCTTGCTTTTGGCATGGAAGACCATCCGGGCGGTCTGGACGAGATTTTGATGAAAGTGGCTTCGGCCGGGATCAATATCCTGAACGCTTACGGGCGTGTGATCAGGCAAAACGAACAAGCCTTGTTGTTTATTGATGTGGATGATTACGATCAGGCGCTGGCGACTTTGGCCGCCGAAGGGCTTTATCCTTTAGCGGATAAACTGGTTTACGGGGAATAACAGGAATCTGAAACGAAAACAGAACCGAACTAAAATTTAAGATATGCTAGGAATTGACGATCCCGGAATTTACCTGGGCTATTTGCTGGCCCTGTTCAGTTTACTGGCCTGCATATGGTACGGGGCCAAAAACTGGAACAAAGGAGCAGAGCCCGGTCCCGACGAATTGAAACGCGACCTGGATTGGGAAGAACAGGAAGAAAAGATCAACGAACAACTTTAAACCAGACTTATGAACACGTTTACACTCGGACTCATTGTTGTTATTTATCTTTTGCTCATCGCCTACCTGGGCTATGTTGGATTCCGAAAGACTAAAACAGCCAAAGATTACCTGCTGGGCGGTCGCGAAATCCATCCTTTTGTGATGGCTGTTTCGTATGGGGCTACCTTTATTTCAACCTCGGCGATTATTGGTTTCGGGGGTATCTCAGCCGTATACGGCATGGGGATGATCTGGCTGACCTTTCTGAATATTTTTGTCGGGGTGTTTATCGCCTTCATTTTTTTCGGGCGCCGTACCCGGAAGATGGGCCATAACCTGGATGCCCACACCTTTCCCGAATTTATCGGGGCGCGTTTCGGTTCGAAAGGCATACAAATGCTCAGCGGGGCGATCATCTTTGTGGCTATGCCTTTGTATGCCGCCGTGGTGTTGATTGGCGGCGCCCGTTTTATCGAAAGTATTTTTCAGATCGACTTTGGCATTGCCCTGACCTTCTTTTCCGTGATTATTGCCGCTTATGTGGTGGCCGGAGGGCTGAAAGGGGTGATGTACACCGATGCTCTTCAGGGAGGGATCATGTTCCTGAGCCTGTTTTTCCTGCTTATCATGACTTACATTAAGCTGGGAGGAGTTAGCGGGGCGCACGAAGCGCTGACCGGCATGGCTAACCTGGTTCCGGACGGATTAAAGCAGCAGGGTCACCAGGGGTGGACTGCTTTTCCGGCGATGGGTTCGGCCTGGTGGTGGACCCTAACGACCAACCTGATCCTCGGTGTCGGCATCGGGGTATTGGCCCAGCCGCAACTGGTCGTCCGTTTTATGACCGTTAAAAGTAACCGCGAGTTAAACCGGGCGGTGCTGATTGGCGGTGTTTTTATTTTTGTCGTAACCGGTTTCGTTTATACCGTCGGGGCGCTGTCGAACCTGTACTTCTACCGCGAAGGCGGGCAACTGGCTATTGCTTCGGCCGGGGGCAATGTTGACCTGATCATCCCGAAATACCTGAATGCGGCCATGCCCGAGTGGTTTGTTTACTTGTTTATGCTGGCTTTATTGTCGGCAGGCATGTCAACCTTAAGTTCGCAGTTTCATACGATGGGAACATCCATTGGTCGGGATTTATTCGAGAACCTGTTTCCTGAAAAACAGATGAACAGCATGCTCATTACCCGGGTGGGCATTATCGTGGCCATCGTGGTGAGCATCCTGATCGGGTATCAGTTGCCCGAAGGCGTTGTTGCCCGCGGAACAGCCGTTTTCTTTGGCATTTGTGCCGCTACTTTCCTTCCGGCCTATTTTGCGGGTTTGTACTGGAAAGGCGCTACCAGGGCAGGGGTGAAGTGGAGCATGTGGGCGGGTTTGCTGTCGAGCTTGTTTATGCTGGTTTTTATGCACCGGAAAGAGTCGCAGCCGCTTGGAATTTGCCAGGCCCTGTTTGGGAAAGAGGTATTGGTTGAGCAATTTCCGTGGATGATCATTGATCCCATCGTGATTGCTTTACCAGTTTCAGCTGTCATCCTGGTTATTGTCAGCTTGTTTACCGAAAAGATTGATCAAAAACAGTTGGATGCCTGTTACGACGGCGTCCGGTAAAAAGAATTCAAATACAAGGGAATTTTGCGTTGACAGTTATCGTGTCGTTGCTGGAACAGGAAATGTCTTGAAACTAAAAACAGAACCGAACTAAAATTTAAAATATGCTAGGAATTGACGATCCCGGAATTTACCTGGGCTATTTGCTGGCCCTGTTCAGTTTACTGGCCTGCATATGGTACGGGGCCAAAAACTGGAATAAAGGAGCAGAGCCCGGTCCCGACGAATTGAAACGCGACCTGGATTGGGAAGAACAGGAAGAAAAGATCAACGAACAACTTTAAACCAGACTTATGAACACATTTACACTCGGACTCATTGTTGTTATTTATCTTTTGCTCATCGCCTACCTGGGCTATGTTGGATTCCGAAAGACTAAAACAGCCAAAGATTACCTGCTGGGCGGTCGCGAAATTCATCCGTTTGTGATGGCTGTTTCGTATGGGGCCACCTTTATTTCAACCTCGGCGATCATCGGTTTTGGCGGTATCTCAGCCGTATACGGTATGGGAATGATCTGGCTGACCTTTCTGAATATTTTTGTCGGGGTGTTTATTGCCTTTATTTTTTTCGGACGCCGTACCCGGAAGATGGGGCATAACCTGGATGCCCACACCTTTCCCGAATTTATCGGGGCGCGTTTCGGTTCGAAAGGCATACAAATGCTCAGCGGGGCGATCATTTTTGTAGCCATGCCTTTATATGCGGCTGTGGTGTTGATTGGCGGCGCCCGTTTTATCGAAAGTATTTTCCAGATTGACTTTGGCATTGCCCTGACCTTCTTTTCCGTGATAATTGCCGCTTACGTGGTGGCCGGGGGGTTGAAAGGGGTAATGTATACCGATGCGCTTCAGGGAGGAATTATGTTTTTGAGTCTGTTCTTCCTGCTTATCATGACTTACATTAATCTGGGAGGAGTTAGCGGTGCGCACGAAGCGCTGACCGGCATGGCCAGCCTGGTTCCGGAAAGTCTGCGGCAGCAGGGTCACCAGGGGTGGACTGCTTTCCCGGCGATGGGTTCGGCCTGGTGGTGGACTTTAACGACCAATCTGATCCTCGGTGTCGGCATCGGGGTATTGGCCCAGCCGCAGCTGGTCGTCCGTTTTATGACCGTTAAAAGTAACCGCGAGTTAAACCGGGGTGTACTGATCGGCGGTATTTTTATATTTGTGGCAACCGGCTTTGTATTTACCGTCGGGGCTTTATCGAACCTGTATTTTTACCGAGAAGGCGGGCAACTGGCTATTGCTTCGGCTGGCGGCAATGTTGACCTGATCATCCCGAAATACCTGAATGCCGCCATGCCCGAGTGGTTTGTTTACCTGTTTATGCTGGCTTTATTGTCGGCAGGCATGTCAACCTTAAGTTCGCAGTTTCACACGATGGGAACATCCATCGGTCGGGATTTATTCGAGAACCTGTTTCCTGAAAAACAGATGAACAGCATGCTCATTACCCGGGTGGGCATTATCGTGGCCATCGTGGTGAGTATCCTGATCGGGTACAAGTTGCCCGAAGGTGTTGTTGCCCGCGGAACGGCTGTTTTCTTTGGTATTTGTGCCGCTACTTTCCTTCCGGCCTATTTTGCGGGTTTGTACTGGAAACGCGCCACCAAATCAGGGGTGAAGTGGAGCATGTGGGCAGGTTTGCTGTCGAGCCTGTTTATGCTGGTTTTTATGCACCGGAAAGAGTCGCAGCCGCTTGGAATTTGCCAGGCCCTGTTTGGGAAAGAGGTATTGGTTGAGCAATTTCCCTGGATGATTATTGATCCCATCGTGATTGCTTTGCCTGTCTCAGCTGTCATCCTGGTTATTGTCAGCTTATTGACCGAAAAAATAGATCAAAAACAGTTGGACGCCTGTTATGACGGCGTCCGGTAAAAAGATATCGTTATGATTTGGAATGAGAAGATTGAATGCGCCAGCCGCGAAGAAATGAAGGCAATCCAATCGGAACGGCTGAAAGAAACCGTTCAGCGGATTTACCACAATGTGCCCGGTTACCGGAAGAAAATGCAGGACGCTGGTTTGGTGCCTGCCGATATTAAGTCGGTTGATGATTTGCCGAAACTGCCCTTCACCACCAAACAGGATTTGCGCGATAATTATCCTTTTGGCATGTTTACGGTGCCGATGAGCGAGATTATTCGTATCCATGCATCGTCGGGAACAACCGGAAAACCCACCGTGGTTGGCTATACCCGGAAAGATTTGAACAGTTGGTCGGAAGTGGTTACCCGGTCCTTGTGTATGGCCGGCGTCCATCAGAACGATATCGTTCAGGTAGCCTACGGTTACGGGTTATTTACCGGTGGATTGGGCCTGCACTACGGATGCGAAAACCTGGGGGCCTCGGTAATCCCGATCTCGGGAGGGAACACGCAGAAACAGCTGCAGTTGATGGAGGATTTCGGGACCACAGTGGTGGCCTGTACGCCTTCGTATTCCTTGTACCTGGCTGAAGCCATGCAGGAGGCCGGAATCAAAAAAGAAGACCTGAAGTTGCGCGTGGGTATTTTTGGCGCCGAACCGTGGACCGAAAATATGCGGAAAGAGATTGAAGCCAAGTTGGGCTTAAAAGCCATCGATATTTACGGATTGAGCGAAATCATCGGACCGGGTGTTTCGTGCGAATGCGAACACCAGTGTGGTATGCACATTAATGAGGATCACTTTATTCCGGAAATTATTCATCCCGAAACCCTCGAACCCATGCCTGCCGGCGAAGTGGGAGAGCTGGTGTTTACGACCATCACAAAAGAAGGGATTCCGCTGATCCGTTACCGGACCCGCGACCTGACCCGTTTGATTTACGATACATGCGATTGCGGAAGAACGTTGGTTCGCATGGAGAAATGCAAAGGACGAAGCGACGATATGCTGATTATTCGCGGGGTGAACGTCTTCCCCTCGCAAATTGAAAGTGTGCTGTTGGAGATGAGCGAAACCGAACCGCATTACCTGCTGATCGTTGAACGCGAAGGCAACCTGGATACGCTGAACCTCATGGTGGAAGTGCAGGAACAGTTCTTCTCCGATGAAATCAAACAACTGGAATCGCTTCGTAAAAAGATCACGCACAACATCCAAAGTACACTCGGCATTTCGGTGAGCGTAAAACTGGTTGAACCGAAAACCATCGAACGTACAGCGGGGAAAGCCAAACGTGTTATTGATAACCGTAAATTATAGGAGACCATTATCATGATCATCAAGCAATTGTCGGTATTTCTCGAAAATAAAACCGGAAGATTAAACGAAGTGGCCGGAATCCTGGGAGATGCCGGAATCAATATGTCGGCTTTCAGCGTGGCCGACACCTCCGAATTTGGAATTCTGCGCCTCATTGTATCCGATCCGGACAAAGCGCTCGATACGCTGAAAAGTGCGGGTTTTGCTGTCCGGCTCACCGAAGTGATTTGCCTTAGCAGCCCCAATGTGCCGGGGGCGCTGGCCAGGGCGTTGAATATTTTATCTTCCGAAGGCGTGTTCATCGAATACCTGTACGCGTTTTCGATGGATAAGCAGTCGGCCAACATCGTGCTGAAACCGGAAAACATTCAAAAATGTATCCGGGTTTTGCAGGAACATCAGTTGGAACTGGTAAAAGCAAGCGATTTGTACAAACTATAAGTGCATCCGCTTTCAGGCTAAAGATAAGGCGTATGCCAGGACCGGATGTAGATTCCGGCTTTCCTAAAGATCAACATTCGAACGGCTCAAACAATAGGATGAGGTAGCCCGGTTGCTTTATTCGCTTAGTTTAAAACGGGCGGATGCTTGTCTTTTTGTTAATTTTCGGGAAGCGATGGTTAAATCGTGAAACAGGCAGCCTGATTTTTGTGTAAATTGTCCCGGCTTAATCCCCCGGGATTTTAATTTTAGAAATAAAGGTATGAAGAAGATTGCTATTCAGGGAATTGCAGGTTCCTTTCACGAAGATGCTGCACGAAAATATTTTGGTGACGAAGAGATTGAAGTGGTGGAGTGCCGGTCTTTTCAGAGTGTTTGCGAATTAATTGATGCCGACAAGGTCGATATTGCCGTGATGGCCATCGAAAATACCATTGCCGGAAGTATTCTTCAAAACTATTCGCTCATCCGTGATTTTCACCTGCGTGTGATTGGCGAAACTTACGTTCATATCCAGATGAACCTGATGATGGTGCCCGGCGGTAAAAAGGAAGATATCAAAACCATTTATTCCCACCCTGTTGCCATCCGCCAGTGTGTGGAATACATCGAAAAGTATTTCCCCAATGCCAAAATTATTGAAAATCAGGATACGGCTAAGTCGGGTAAGTTACTGATTGAGGAAAACCTGACAGATGCCGCGGCTATCGGTAATTTGCGTACCGCCGAAATTTACGGGCTCGATGTGCTTGATACCGGGATTGAAACCAACAAGAAAAATTATACCCGTTTCTGGATTCTGGCCAAACAGGCCCGGGCGAACGGCGCCACCAACAAAGCGTCGCTTTGCTTCGAGGTGGGCCATTATTACGGCGCCCTGGCCCGCGTGTTAAATATTTTTGCCGATAATAAGATCAACCTGAATAAAATTCAGTCGGTTCCGATTGTGGGAAAACCAAACGAATACACCATGCACGTGGACGTTGAGTACGATTCGGAAGAAAATTACGAACGCGCCATCCATTTGGTGTTGAAAAATGTTTCCAGTTTGTCTATTTTAGGCGAATATGTTCGTGGAGAACTTGATATCACTAATCAGTAAAACATACAATTATGGATAAGATAGGATTGTTTTTTGGTCCGGAGAAAGGATCAGTTCATCGTGTTGCTGAGAAAGTAAAAACTGCCATTGGTGACAATTTGGTCGATCTTATTTCGGTTAACCGGGCAAGTGCGGCTGACCTGGAAAAGTATACAAAAATCATTTTTGGTATCTCCACCGTGGGGAAAGAAACCTGGGATTCTGAATACTCCAATACCGACTGGGCCCGGTTTTTCCCTGAAATCAGTAAAGTGGACTATTCTAACAAAACCATCGCCGTTTTTGGGCTGGGCGATCATGTGACCTATCCCGAACATTTTGTGAATGCAATGGGGGTTTTGGTCAAAGAAATCCTCAAAGAAAATGAAAACGTGAACCTCATCGGGCAGGTTGAACCCTCGGGCTACGAATTTGAAGACTCGGAAGCGCTGATCGGCGGAAAATTTGTTGGTTTACCCCTTGATGAAGATTTTGAACCGGAATTGACAGACGAACGCATTGCCGCCTGGCTTAGCTCGGTAAAAGCCGGTTTTGGTTTCTAAACGGCTCATCCATATTAAGTTGAATCATGAAAAATACACCCATCAATCAGGAACTGGTAACAAAAAACCTGAAACGCCTGAGAATTGAAGATGCCGGAAACGCATCAATCCGCGAAATTGTTGCCCTTGTTAATTTAATTGAAGAAGAAAGCCCGGAAAAGTTCATCCGGATGGAAATGGGCGTTCCCGGACTGCCGCCTGCCTCGGTAGGGGTCGAGGCCGAGATTGCCGCCCTGAAATTGGGTGTAGCATCGGTCTATCCGATGATTGACGGGATAAAACCGCTGAAAGAGGAAGCCTCCCGTTTTGTAAAACTGTTCATGGATATTGATGTGTCGCCTGCCGGCTGCATTCCGACTGTCGGATCGATGCAAGGCACCTATTCGGCTTTGCTGGTGGCCTCCAACCTCGATGTAAAAAAAGATACCGTGCTGTTTATCGATCCCGGTTTTCCGGTACAGAAACAGCAAATGATGGTGATGGGCTCTAAATACGAAAGCTTTGATATCTTCAACTATCGGGGCGAAAAACTTCGGGAAAAGCTGGAAAGCTTCCTGAGCAAAGGGCACATCAGCGCGCTGATCTATTCCAACCCGAATAATCCGAGCTGGATTTGCTTTACGGAAGACGAATTGCAGATTATCGGCGAAATGGCCAATAAGTACGATGTCATTGTACTCGAAGACCTGGCTTATTTCGCGATGGACTTCAGGAAAGACCTGTTTACGCCCGGAAATCCGCCTTATCAGTCAACCGTGGCCCGTTACACCGATCGGTTTGTCCTGTTTATTTCAAGCTCAAAAATATTCTCCTATGCCGGTCAGCGAATCGGCATCATGGTCATTTCCGACGCGCTGTATAACCGTGATTACGAAAAGCTGAAAACCCGTTTCCAAAGTAACAGCTTTGGAAACACCATTACCCTTCGCGTGCTTTACGCCATCTCGTCGGGAACCAGCCATTCCGGGCAATATGCCTTGGCAGCCATGTTTAAAGCCGCGAACGACGGGCAGTTCAATTTTGTGGAAGACGTAAAGGAATACGGCGAAAAAGCCAAAATTATGAAAAGCCTGTTTGTTGAAAACGGTTTCGAAATTGTTTACGGGAAAGATGGGGACGAGCCGATTGCCGATGGTTTTTACTTCACAATTGGTTACCCGGGCATGACCGGAGGCGAATTGCTGAGCCGGTTACTTTATTACGGGATCAGCGCCATTACTCTGAAAAACACGGGGAGCGAACTCGAGGGATTAAGGGCATGTGTGTCGCATGTAAAGCGCAGCCAATTCGACGAGTTGGAGAAACGCCTTAAACAATTTCATGCTGACTTTTCATAACGACAGAAAATTTTGACATGAATGAAAACAGTCTGGATTCGGGATATAAGCAAACGCTTGCCCGCCTGAAGGAATTTTTCGCGGCCCGGGAACCCGTTGTGCTGAAGAAGGGCGAAACCTTCATCGATTACGGCGAGCAAAACCGGAAACTGGGTATTCTGCTCAGCGGCTTGTTGTATGCCAGTTACACCGCCGAGAACGGGCAAGAGTGGATTTCCCGCTTTTATTACACCCCCGAAAACAGCATTGTGAGCAGTCATGAGACGTTTATGACCGGCAAAAAATCGGCCGAGTCAATCCGGGCCTACGAAGATTCGGAGTTGATTTGGATCGACCGGAGCGAGTACGAGGAATTGCTCGAACAAAACCCGAAACTGGAACGCATGGTACGCATTATGGCCGAAGAAAGTTATGTGCAGGCGCTCAGGCGGGTACATGCCCTGCAATCGCTTTCAGCTTCGCAACGGGTGCGTAATTTTGTAAAGGAACACAGTGAAATCGTGTCGCGGGTACAGCGTCAGCACGTCGCTTCTTACCTGGGAATACACCGGAATATCTTCACGCGCATCCTCAATAAACTTTGATTTCGCAACATTTGTTGCAGGCATCCTTTGATGATTGGGATAGTTTTGTGAGGGCCTGAAAATATCGGCGCATGAATTCAGGAAGTTCGGAGAAGGGAAAATGGGGATTGGTCATTGGATAATTGGTCATTGCAGTTTGCAGCTAAAAAGTACTTGAGTAAAACCACGACTGAAAACGGGTACAGAACACGGGTACTTTCTTTGGTCATTGAAAATTGGTTATTGGGAGTGGGTGAATTAGCCTGAATCCGGTTACCGCCTCTTAAAACGTTAAAAAGTCATTTTTTGGCTGAAGGACTATCTTTATCTTGGAACGCCTGAAGAAATAATGTAACAACAAAAATTTAAACAAACCATGGCAAAAGTTATTGGAGCAGTGGTGGTTGACACTGAAGAATGTAAAGGCTGCGCCCTGTGTGTGGTAGCTTGCCCGCAACAGGTACTTGGACAAAACAAGCAAGTGAACAGCCGCGGATATCATTATTCGTTTATGGAAAATCCGGAGGCCTGTATCGGTTGTTCAAACTGCGCGGTGGTTTGCCCCGACAGCTGTATTACGGTTTATCGGGTTAAATTGTAGTTTCTTGTAATCATCAAATTATAGATAGATGGGAGAATTAAGATTAATGAAGGGGAACGAAGTGATTGCCGAAGCAGCCATCCGCTGCGGATGCGATGGCTATTTCGGCTACCCGATCACCCCTCAGTCTGAGGTAATGGAAACCCTGATGGCCCGCGAACCCTGGGACGAAACAGGCATGGTTGTTTTACAGGCCGAAAGCGAAGTCGCCTCCATCAATATGGTATACGGCGCCGCCGGATCAGGAAAAAAAGTGATGACTTCTTCATCAAGCCCGGGCATTAGCCTGATGGCCGAAGGAATTTCGTACATCGCCGGCGCCGAGTTGCCTTGTGTGATTGTGAATGTGCAACGGGGCGGCCCGGGCCTGGGAACCATTCAGCCTTCGCAGGCCGACTATTTTCAGGCAACAAAAGGAGGCGGGCACGGCGATTATAAATTAATTGTGCTGGCCCCTGCTTCGGTTCAGGAAATGAACGATTTTGTCGAACTGGCCTTTCAACTGGCCTTCAAATACCGCAATCCGGCCATGATCCTGTCTGACGGGGCCATCGGGCAGATGATGGAAAAAGTGGAACTGAGCGACTTCCGGCCCCGCCTCACCGACGAAGAAATTGATACAGCATACGGGTCGTGGGCCACTACCGGACGAAAACCATCCCGGAATTACAACATTATTACTTCCCTGGAAATGGATTCGGCAAAAATGGAACAGAATAACCTGCGTTTCCAGGAGAAATACCGGTTGATGGAAGAACAGGAAGTGCGTTACGAGATGATTGAATGCGATGATGCCGATTATGTGTTCGTCGCTTTTGGATCATCGGCTCGTATTTGTCAAAAATCGGTCGATATTGCCCGGTCAAAAGGACTGAAAGTGGGCTTGCTTCGCCCCATCACCCTGTATCCTTTCCCGAAAAAGCCCATTGCCGAACTCGCCAAACGGGTCAAAGGATTTATGACGGTTGAGATGAATGCCGGGCAAATGATCGAAGATGTGCAGTTGGCTGTCGGTTGTTCGGGATGTCAGATCCCGGTGACTTATTTTGGACGGATGGGCGGAATTATTCCGACTCCCGGCGAAGTGGTAAGTGCATTGGAACAAAAATTAATCGGAGGGTAATAAAATGGATATCGCAGAAATCATTAAACCGGAAAACCTGGTCTATCAGAAACCCAGTTTGCTGACAAACAAGACCATGCACTATTGTCCCGGATGCAGTCACGGCGTTGTTCATAAGCTATTGGCCGAAGTGATCGAGGAGCTGGATATACAGGAAAAAACCATCGGCGTTTCTCCCGTTGGCTGCGGGGTTTTTGCCTATAATTACATTGATATCGACTGGCAGGAAGCGGCTCATGGCCGGGCGCCCGCCGTGGCAACCGGGATCTCCCGGACCAACCCCGGCAAGGTGGTGTTCACCTACCAGGGCGACGGCGACCTGGCTTCGATCGGGACTGCCGAAATTATGCATGCCTGTAACCGCGGCGAGAATATTGTCGTCATCTTTATCAATAACGCCATTTACGGGATGACCGGCGGACAAATGGCGCCAACGACCCTGCTTGGGCAGGTCACTTCAACCACGCCCTGTGGACGCGACCGCGACCGGAACGGCTACCCGCTGAAAATTACCGAACTGATCGGTCAGTTACCCGGAACATCCTACGTGACCAGGCAATCGGTTCATTCGCCGGCCTCCTCGCGTAAATGTAAAAAAGCTATTAAAAAAGCTTTTGAAAATGCACTGGCAAAAAAGGGAACTTCCTTTGTCGAAGTGGTTTCGACTTGTAACTCGGGCTGGCGCCTGTCGCCGGTTGATGCCAACAATTGGATGGAAGAGAACATGTTCCCCTTCTACCCGGTTGGCGACATCAAAGATGCTGAAAAAGATGCCCCCGAGGCCTATTTAAAAAAGAATTAAAATTGAAAATCATGACTGAAGAAATCATCATAGCCGGTTTTGGCGGACAAGGGGTTCTTTCTATGGGCAAAATTCTGGCCTACTCAGGTGTTATGCAGGGGCAGGAAGTCACCTGGTTCCCTTCGTACGGACCCGAAATGCGCGGAGGTACGGCCAATGTATCGGTCATCCTGAGCGACAGCCGGATCAGTTCACCTATTCTGCACGAATTTGATACTGCCATCATCCTGAACCAACAGTCGATGAGTAAGTTCGAGAAGGCTGTAAAACCCGGCGGGGTGTTGTTGTACGACCCCAACGGCATTATTCATCCGCCGACGCGTACCGATATCAATATTTATAAGATTGAAGGTACCCGGATCGCTGCCGACATGGGAAACGTTAAAACCTTTAACATGGTGGTGCTGGGCGCTTACCTGAAAGCCAAACCGGTGGTTAAAATGGAAAGCATCAGAAAAGGGCTGGAGAAATCGCTGCCGGAACGTCATCATAAACTGATTCCTTTAAACCTGCAGGCCATTGAGGCAGGTCAGGCTAACCTCGAGGCCATTCATGAGCTTTAACGTAATGAATTAATTGTGTACAAATACGAGGCTGTATCAAAAGCCTTAATCTTTAAGAATCCAGTCATCGCGTCCGGCAGTTGCCGGATCGGGATCTTTGTTTTTAACCTTCGGGGCACCAAATGGCAACAAATGCTGAAACCAGTTACCAATGTGGCTATTCCGGAAGCTACCACCCAGTAATCCGGCGTATACCACCCAGGTTGAGTAACTAAATCGAAGAACTTATTTGACTGACAATATTACCGTTTTTTTCTTAAACTCTCACCTTTTAGTTCAAACCGGTGTGCCGTATAGACGATCCTGTCCAGAAAGCTGTCGGCCACGGTGGGTTCGGAAAAGACATCAAACCAACTGGCCACCGGCAACTGGCTGGCAATAATGGTTGACTTTCGGGCATGGCGGTCCTCGATGATTTCCATCAGATCCAGTTGCTGTTGTCCTTCCAGTGGCGATAATCCAAAATCGTCCAGGACAAGCAGCTCTGTTTTGGCCAGTTTGTCAAAAACCCGGGTTATAGTGCCTTCCAGTCGGGCAATCTTTAGTTTCATCATCAGCTTTTGCATATTAAAATACGCTACGCTATAGCCCAGTTCGCACGCTTTCAGTCCCAGGGCCGAGGCCAGTGAACTTTTGCCGACCCCGGTTAGTCCGACAATGATCACGGCCTCCCCGTTCTTGATGTAATCGCCCATGCCCAGCCTTGTCAACAGGGATTTGTCGATTCCCCTTGCCGGGTTGGTGTCGATTTGATCCAGGCTTATCCGGTAACGAAAGCGGGCATTCTTTTCCAGCCGGCTGAACCGGTTCATTTTACGCTGGTCCTGTTCTGCCTGGAGCAGCAGGGCCAGCCCGTCTTCCAGGGAAAGTTCTGTAGTTTTTCTTGTCTCAATTAATGTTTTCCAGCAGGCGGCCATCCCTGACAACCGAAGCCCGCTGAGTTGGGTGATCATTTGATCCATCTTCTTTTCATTTTTGGTTTGTACTCTGATTATTTTCCTTGATTATTGATAGTCTCCCCGGATGTTTCCGTGTTTGGGGAGTTTCTTTATGGTTGAAGGCTTATCCGATGTCATCCTGTTTTCGATTCGCCTGCGAACAAACTGATAACTTGGTATGCCGTTGGCAACGGCCACCCGGCAGGCTTCTTCAAAACAGAAGGGATCGGTTTTGCGTTGAAGGCTCAACAACCCCTCACAGCGTTTGTATAAAACCTCGGGCGTTTCTTCCTTTGCAAACATCATCTTCATCAGGCAGAGCAGGCCATCTGACCGTTTGCGGGCCAGGTCCATGTAGTACCCGGGGCTGCGGTCCATGTAATGCTGATGGGCCGATGGCATGTGCTCCCGCACGAGCGTATATCCGAAACCGATGGTGCGCCGGTGAGTGGCAACCAGCTCTGATTTGCAATAGATCCGCACCAGGGTACGGGTATAAACCACACTGGCCTGTTCCCCGGTGCAGGCGTAAGGAACCGAATAATAGTGTTTGTCCCGTGCCAGGTAAATACAACTGTTTTGCTGCACCCTCAGGCTCGCATAATAACGGATATCAAAACCTGACAGGGGCAAGGCTTTTAACAGTCCTTTTTCATCGGTCAGAAAGTGTTCTTCGCGGCTGTACTCCCGTTGTTGCATCCGGGTCTGGTTATGTTGCAGGATCTTTTCGCTGATCGCCCTGTTCAGGTCGGCCAGGGAAAAAAAGACATGGTTACGCAACCGGGCATACACCCGCTGGTAAACCAGCTTAACCTGGTTCTCCACCAGAGCCTTGTCTTTTGGGGTCCGCACACGCGCAGCCAGCACGGCAAAACCATAGTGGTTGGCAAAATCGTCCATCACCCGGTTAATGTCCGGTTCATACCGGTCGGTTTTGATCACGGCAGCCTTGAGGTTATCACAAACCACAATTTTGGGGACACCACTGAGTGCCTGCAAACAGCAGCCAAGTGCATAAAGAAAATTTTCCGTGTTCTGATGGGAAACAGCCATGGCAAAGCTGTAATCCGAGTAAGGCAGGGTAGCCACGAAAACATACGCTTTTATCGCTTCCCCGGTCTCACGATCAACGTAAGAGAGCGTATCCCCTGCAAAGTCGACAAAAAGTTGCTGCCCGGGCTGGTGGGTCAGCACCGCGGAAGATTTACGGGCTACACGCAACTGGTTTAAATGAAAGCAGAACTGGGAGTAGCTGTACCCCTGCGGGTGCTTTTCACGGTATTCCTGCCAAAGCAGTTTGATGGTCACGTGCCTGCGTTTGAGTTCTCCTTCAAGATAAGGGAGCATTTGTTTCAGCTCATTAAAGCGATCTTCCAGGTAGGCCGGGTTTCCGGCATGAAAACGGCCTTCCAGCACCGGATCATCCAGGGTAAGAAGCTCTCCGATATCCAGTTTCCCGGATGCTATTTTTTGCATGTAGTTGTTGACCGTCCCTTTGTAAATGCCGAGTTCTTTTCCGATCTGACGGTTGGACAGCCCGCTCTGATGAAGCCTCAAAATTTGTTTTAACTGACTCATAAGTATTACTTTTCTTGCCATAATCCGTGTGCTTGATTGGTTTTATAAGCACACAAAGTACTCGAAAAGTTACTCAGGGAAACCAGGTTAGTGGGTGCATATGCTCCGGATTCTGTCAGAACCCGCCAACGGGATGCCACGAAAAAATATCCACCTGTCTGCCATTGGATTAGCGGCCCATTTTTGGGTGGTCATGCTCCGGAATCCGTGCCGTTTTCTCCCGTTTTCGGATAACTTGCACCCACTGGGTGGTTATGCTCCGGAACCGGTCTGGCCGGGGCAGCGTGATTCCTTCAAAATCACATTTTACAACCTAAAATGCCCCAAACAACCCCGTTTTTGGGTGCATATCCGCCGGAATGTCATGTTTTTTCCTTTTGAAAAACGTTCATTTCCTCTGGATTCTTTCTAAATTACTGGGTGGTTGTGCTCCGGATTATCCACCAATGACAAAATTTACAAATTAATGGTAATGAGATATATCCAAGCTTCTGTTTTGCGAAGCTCCTGTTTTCCCCTGTCATTTCAACATTGTGACCATTAAAAATGGATTTCCACTCAGCATGGCGGCGTTTCGGTGATGGCCTGTCGCCTGCCCCGGCCTACGGGGCTTTGAACGTGGAAAACAAGGGAAGGGAATCCGGGGCAGGGACTGGTAAGCGGCCCTGTTTGAGGAGGTACGATTTGGGCCGTGTGGCATTCACAAGCCGTAGTTTTCCTTCAAAATCACCGTCAGCCTTGACTTTTTTTGTTTACCTTTTTTGTGTTAAGACAAAAGGTAAATCCAATCCGGAAGGGCATCAGCCGCAAGGCTCTCTTAACAACGATTGTCAATCAACTTTTACGCTCAAATACGTTCTTCGCAGCAGGTGGCGCGGTTTGTAACCGCGCATTCAGTAACCGTCGATTAAAAATCGACGCACCCGGAAATCAATAAAAACCCTCCATAAGGGCATAGCTCCTGAGCCCGGCGGGTGTCGTTCAACACCGACTCATCGCCGGCTCGTGCCGACCGCTCAGAGTCCTGTTTATTATCGGTTCGCCCTTATTTTTCTGTCTTTGTAAGCCAATCTAATGCGTTTATTTTTTTTATTCCGTTATATGTACCTGTGTCATAGTCCATTGTAATTAAAAGTTTTTCGTGATGGTCTGCAATATTGTCAAATGGTGCTAACTCACGTTCTAAAGTCGTTGCGTTTTGCACTGTTTGCGCAACTTGTATGTATTGTGTAAAACCTTCGTTGTTGCGAACCACAAAATCAACTTCTAAATTGTTGGTTTTCCCTATCCATATTTGGTTGTTTCTGCGTTTTAGCTCAAGATAAATTATATTTTCAAGTAAATGTCCTGCATCGCTTGCCAATTCTTTTCCAAGTAATGCGTTGCGAAAACCTAAATCCACCAAATAGTATTTTTCCAGCGTTGCCAAATGTTGTTTGCCTTTGATGTCGTAGCGGTTTACTTTGTAAAACAAATAGGCTTCAACTAAAGTGTTAATGTACTTCGACACTGTTTTGTTGTCAATTTTCTTTTTGTTTGCCGTTAAAACTTTGGCTATGTTCCCTGCTGAAACACTTGAACCAACTGAATCTATTAAGAAGGTTACAACTTCCTGATAGGATTCTTCGGCATAAATAGTATAACGCTTAGAAATATCGTTGTCGTAAATGTTTTTAAAAACCATTTGCAAATATTCATTTGCAAAATGATTTCCGTCTGCTGAAAGTCTTACAGCTTCGGGAAAACCACCTGTACGTACATATTCAGCAAAAGCACGGTCAGGGTTTGTGGTTTTACCCGTGAACTCTAAATATTCAGCAAAAGAAAAAGGCAATACATTTATTTCATAAGCTCTACCTGTGAGCAAAGTTGCCAATTCGCTTGATAATAAAAATGCGTTTGAACCTGTAACATACAAATCTATGTTTGGGTGAACGTACAAGCCTTCCAACAGTTTTTCAAATTCGGGAACATTTTGCACTTCGTCTATGAACACATAATTGGTTACGTTTTTTTTGAGATGCTTAATGATGTAATCATAAATCTTCTTCCAATTTTTTTCTGCTAAAAACCTAAAATCGGGCATATCCATATTGATTGCCAAAATGGAAACTTTGCCGTTATCTTTACGCAACAAGTCTTGAAATTGTGTCATTAAAGTTGATTTTCCACAACGTCGAATGCCTGTGGCAACTTTAATTAAATTCTTGTCTTTAAGAACATTAAGTGTTTCTAAGTACCGTTTACGTGCTATTGTTTGCATAGGACAAAGATAAATAAAATTCCTAAAATTATTAAAAAATGAAAACTTTTAGGAATTCCATATTCGGTTTATAGTGTTTTTAAATAACCATAGTCTTTCACTAGTGTCCAAAAGATTTTTTTAGAAACCTTTGTAAGTTATTATAATATAGTCAATTAAAAGCAAATAATCCACGTGTCGATTTGAATTCATTTCGCATCTTGCAGCCTGGAAATAAACCCGGGCAAATATGAACAGCGGCAAATATGTATTCAGTCAACTGGTAGAGTTCCTGCCAAAGAGAGTTTTTGATATGATTGTTAAGCGACATAACGGAGACAAATGGGTGAAGACATTCACCTGCTGGAACCAATTGCTCGTCATGATGTATGGGCAATTGGCCTCGTGTGACAGCCTCAGAGAGGTCGCGTGCATAATTGACGCTATCAAAAGCAAGAGCTACCATCTCGGATTTGGCACCGGAGAGATTAAACTGAGCAATCTTTCCTATGCCAATATGAACCGGGACTACAAGATATTTGAAGAGTTTGCCTTTTTCATGATTAATCTTGCTCAAAGCAAGCGAATCAACAGACCATTCGAATTGCGTGGAAAGTTCTATGCGCTCGATTCCACCACGATAGATCTTTGCCTGAGCTTGTTCAAGTGGGCATACTTTAGAAAGAACAAGGGTGGCATCAAAGTTCACACACTCTTTGACGTAGTAACCCAAATACCGACTTACATTCATATTACGGAAGCAAAAGTTCACGACGTGAATGTGATGGATGAGATTCCCTATGAGCCGTATGCGTTCTACATTTTTGACAAGGGATATTATGACCTCGCAAGGCTGCATACATTCAACACGATCGGTTCCTGGTTTGTCATCCGACAGAAGTCTCACCTTAAGTATGAAGTTATTGATGGTGAAGAGCTTTTGGATGGAGCGGACAACGTTTTGCTTGACCAGACGATACGCCTTACCGGCTACCAGACCCAAAAGAAGTATCCCTGCGTGTTGAGAAGGATCGTTTACTATGCTCCTGACCTTAAAAGAACGTTCACCTTCCTGACCAACAATGTCAGCATCAAGGCCAAAGACATCGCCATGCTGTATAAGCAACGCTGGCAGGTGGAGCTGTTTTTTCGGTGGATAAAGCAACATCTCCGTGTCACATCCTTCTGGGGCAATACCGAGAATGCCGTGAGGATACAAATTTATGTTGCGGTTATCACATACTGTCTGGTGGCCATCGTCGAGCATGACTGCCAGTTGGGCAGGACTACATTCAATGTGCTTCGCGTGATCAGTAGAGTACTGACAGACAAAACGAACATCAGAGATCTTTTCCTGACCTCCGGGGACATTGATGATATATATGAACAAGCCGCTCAACTTGAATTTGCCTTTAAGTATTAGTTATTGAAAATTTATTGGACACTAGTGATAGTCTTTGACAACTAAAATTCATTTGTTCAATGTCGTTCGTGTTTGTCTTGCTGTGTCGTTTTAGGGTGACCGATAACTATGTAATAGCACAAAAAAGTAAATCCTGTCCGGAAGGACATAAGCGGTAATGCTTTCTTCAGAATTGCTGTCCTAAGGCCGGACGGGCCCTTCCTTTTTCAGTCGATAAAAAGGAAGCAAAAATCTTGTCAAAACGAACCCTCTGCCGGGCGTTTTGACGGCCTGCGCGCCGCTTCGGGATGCTTTGTATGAATCTAAAAACAGCGGTGTTTCCCTTGTCCCTTATCCAAATGTCTGCTTCTTCTTGATGAGCTGTCGTGTTGCCCCGGCCTACGGGGCTTTGAACGTGGAAAACAAGGGAAGGGAATTGGGGCAGGGACTGGTAAGCGGCCCTGTTTGAGGAGGTACGACGAGTTTGGGCCGTGTGGCATTCACAAGCCGTAGTTTTCCTTCAAAATCACCGTCAGCCTTGACTTTTTTTGTTTACCTTTTTTGTGTTAAGACAAAAAGGTAAATCCAATCCGGAAGGGCATCAGCCGCAAGGCTCTCTTAACAACGATTGTCAATCAACTTTTACGCTCAAATACGTTCTTCGCAGCAGGTGGCGCGGTTTGTAACCGCGCATTCAGTAACCGTCGATTAAAAATCGACGCACCTGGGAATCAATAAAAACCATCTGCAGTTACAAATCATACCAACTCCGCTTTGAAATAAGTACTTTACGTTTTCGTATTTCTCATTAATTTATTATGAGTCTGATAAGATATGGGTATTACATACCTGTTGCTCCTAAATTATTTTCTTCATCTATTGTCAATAAAGTTATTTCTTCTCCAGATGAAGCTGAAGCTTTGCTATTTCCATCAACGAGCATTTCAATTTTCCCAATAACGATTCCATCTTTTGAAGTCCTATGGATTATAATGGAATAAGTTCCTTTCCCAATTTTTAATTCATATGGCGTTTTAATTGATTTCTCATGCTTAAAAAAGATTTCTTGATTTTCTTTTTTTCCCATTATTAACAAATCAAATGTTTTTTCAGAGCCATTTTCAGATCTAATCGTCAATAGGTTTGTAATATTGGAGTCATTTGTCACATCCTTCGGGACATGACTTGTTAGCACCAAAAAAGCAATTAACAATAGTCCCGTGATGGGCAATTGGTTTTTTAGTTTTTTTCTCATTGGCTTTTTTTAGTTTAATAGCAATTATCATTTATTTTTTTTGAAATACATGTTTTGCTCTTTTACACACGGAATCTTTCGGTTTTTTCCTTTTGCTTCAAACTCAACTGACTGGTCGGGATTTTCATGTTTCACTCCCCAAATTACAAAACTTGATGTAATAAATTTTACTAGCTAGCTAATTTGGAATCAATCTAAAAGACAGGTGGTTAACGAGTGGCGTCTCCTAATTGGGTGTGGCGGTTCGAAAACCGCCGCTTAGTGGATGCCTGCCATTAAACGAAGTGCAGATTGGCGGCGGAAGAATCTTTCAGACTTGTTAACCGCTGGGGCCACACATGGCAACAAGATGCTGAAACAAGTTACCAATGACAAAATTTACAAATTAATGGTAATGAGATATATCCAAACTTATATTTTTAGCGAAGCTCCGGTTTCTTCCTGTCATTTCAACATTGTAACGCCCGGAAGTATTAGCAAGTGGCAAGCTGGTTGCTGGCGACGGCAGCCAGCTTGCAAAATCCGGTACTGACGGACACGAGGCTGGCTCAACTATTTCCGGTTGGCCAGTCTGCAAGTTAAGCTGAAGAAAGTTGACGGATGGATTTGGTCGTTTCCGAGAACCGCTGTATACGAGACCCGTACGCGTAATGGTGTGAGTGGCTCTCCCCGCCAGTGTCTGCTGCTGGGCTGTCTACTCGATTTGAGGGCGTAATTTTTATAAAAATGTCAATCCAACTTTTCTATTTAATCCTTTTTCAAAAATCCTTATTAATGTTGATAATTGAATATTCCCTTTAGCATTTTCTATCTTAGAAATATAGCTCTTTTTAGTCCCTGCTTTTTCGGCAAGTTGTTCTTGAGTCATGTTGGCTTGTCGTCGTGCTGCTTTTAACATCTCACTCACAATGAACATTTGAGCTTTTTCTTCATAATCATTACGGCTCTCTGTTCCAATCTTTCCGTATTCCTTCTCAATGAGCTCATCAAATGTTTTAATCCCTTTATAATCTTTCATAATCATTGTCTTTTTTGTTTAAAATACTCATCCTTTAGACGCATCTCCTTTTCAATCTCGTTTTTGGGAGTCTTTTGTGTTTTCTTTTGAAATCCATTGAATAATACTACTAAGTTACCTGAATCGAAACAACAAAAAATCCGGTATATATTTGATTGGTACTCTACCCTAATCTCAAAAAGTCCTTCGTGTCCAGTTATCGGAGCTAAAAATTTCTCAGGTACTCTATCAACCTGCTTAATTAGTTCTAAAACGTACTGAATCTTTTGTTTTACTTTAATATCAAGCCCTTTATAGAAATCAATAAAATAATCACCGTGAAATATTATCTGCTTTGTCATGATAAAAAAGTTATCTCAAAAGATAACATTTTAAATTTTAATATCAAATCAAAATGTTTCGATAACGATAAATTGTCCTTTTATTATGCAGCCCCAACGTTTGTATCGCTGGGTTTTGCCGACCGCCAGAGTTCTGGTTATTAGCGGTTCGTTGTTATCTCTTTGTCATTTGCATATTCCAGGATATCACCCGGTTGACAGTCTAATGCTTTACAAATTGCCTCCAGGGTGCTAAAACGAATTGCTTTCGCCTTCCCCGTCTTTAAGATAGAAAGGTTAGATAATGTCAAATCAACTCTTTCAGAAAGTTCATTCAGCGAAATTTTTCGCTTTGCCATCATCACGTCCAAGTTCACAATAATTGGCATAGCTTAAATTGTTAAGTCATTTTCAGATTTCATATCGATGGCATTCTGCAAGACTTTTTCAAATATTGCCGCAGCAGTTGCTACCACAATAGAAGCAAAAGTTGTTACAATACAAACGGCAAGAAAACCCGCAGGGTCGTCTTCATCATTCCGGAATATCCTTATGTACAACCCTGCCGCTACAATTAAAATACTGAATACGACTGCACAATACTTTATACTTTTTAAAGCCCCCACGGAGTTTGATGAGAATACTTTATTTTGCCCGATGTAGCCAAGTAACCTGAATGCCTTATACAGAGCAATAAAAAAAGCGATGGATACAGCATATCCATACAAGATGAACGGGTCTGAGTAAATGCTGAACAAGTCTAAGTTTGCTGCTCTTCCCTCAGTTAACGGAAACCGAATCAAAACGGCAAGTGCTACAAGGCCGATCAGCACGATGACTACCTGAAGAAATACGGTTGAAATTGTTTTCATAATGATTTTAGAATTTTGAATTACATCACAAATATAATAAATAATTATCGATAAACGATAAATATTTACCATTATTTAGAAAATATTAAAAACCAAATGTCTTTGTCTTGATGTAATCTCCTCTAAATATCAAAGTAAATTTTTATAACCGGTGTCGGAATATCCAATAAAAACCTTCTATAAGTGCATAGCCCTGACCGGTGGGTGTAGTTCAACCGGGAATAATCGCCGGGCGGTGCACGCCGCTCATATTCCTATTTATTAGGGCACGTAATTTATTCAAAGTCAAGTTTTTCTAAATTATCAATTGCTTCTTTATAATCAAATTCTTTTCCTTTCTTAAAATCGGCTAATGCTTTTTTCTTGTCTCCTATAGCATAATGTGCTTCACCTCTATTTGTAATAGCAATATAGTTCTCAGGTTCAAGTTCGATTACTAAATTATAATCATCAATTGCCTCCTTATTTTTTCCATTATCTTGATATAAATATGCTCTATTAAATCTATATGAGGCATAATGTGGCTCCAATTCTATCGCTTTATTATAATCCTTAAGTGCGGCCTCATAATCTTTAAGCAACATATACGAATAACCCCTGTTATTAAATAGTTCAGCTTTATCAGATTCATTTAGGTCTATTAATCTATTCAAATCTTCAATCGCCTCTTTAACCTTATCAAGTCTTGACAATGCAATGGCTCGATAATAAAGAGCATCGGAATTATTACTATCTAGTTCTAAAGCTGCATTCAAGTCTTTTAGTGAATTTTCAAAATCATCTTTCAGATTATATGATATCCCTCTTTCAACCAATGAGACGTAATCATTAGGATTTTGATTTATCTTTTTTGTATAATATTCAATTGAATCAGTCCTATTCTCCAGATTTATATTAAATTTTTCAACATTGTTTTTAGTAATAAAATCCGATAATCGTCCTGAAGGATTTAAAAGGTAAATTATGATAAGAATAGAACTGAATATACTTAAACGAAAAGATGTTGAAGGGGATAATGATAATGCAATGTCAGGAAATATCATTAAAAATAACACCAAATATAAAATCCAATTATTTAAATTCAGAAACAATCGAGCGTTACGAGAATAAGAATACCAATTTGAATGTAAATAGTTCGCAAATCCTGTATCCATGATTACTTTAAACGTCTTCTCAGAATCAGAGTAATTCTTTAGATTGTATTGTGCTTTTCCTTTCTCAAATAAGGAGTCGATATAATAGTGTTCCTTATTCAAATCAATATTGAAGTCATCCTTTTTCGTCTTAATTTTTTCAATTACTATATCAAATAATTCTATTGATTTTACATTTTCATGCGTTCTTGAATAAGCTATTCCACACGAGTATAATATAAAGATTCTCCTAATGAACTCTTGACGAGATTTAATTTCATCAAATCCGTATGGGTTTTTGATAAAATCTCTATATTTCTCAAAAAATTTAATCTGCTCAGAATAATCTTCGCGATTAATTATTCTAAAATCAAAATATAGTTCAGTTTGTATCATACTTTTTCTGTTTGGTTTTATGTGCCTTAACGTTGTTGTATCTCAGCCAAAGCTATCTGATAAATTGTTATTTTCTGTTTTATGTGTAGCTTTCGTTCCCTTATAAATCAGGCTCAGTAAACAGACTGCTAACATTTTGCATCCTTTATACTGCATAGGGTAATAGAGCGCAGCCGTAAAAGGCTTGCTTTTCCTTGCTTAATTCCAGAATTTGTTCGATCGGATTATTGGTTATGGTATTATCAGCCACATAACCAACATTATTATTGCCTTTTTCAAATGTATTATTCTCGATAATCACGCTTACCGGATCTTCTTCCAATTCTTTTATGAATTCAGGAACCACATTTAAGGCTTTGGTAAACTTCTCAATCATATCATTTTCAATCACTTTCTTCTGCTCATAAGCAGAGATTTGGGCCTGGCTGATCCCGAGGTCAATGGCTGATGCATCCTGCTTGATTCCCAGGGTGTGGCGGATCCCGTTTGATCGCGTGCCCGTGGTGCGTGTTCCGCAACGATTTTTCTTGTGTTCCCATTTTTTATTTGATAGAAAGGGATAACGAAAATAGTAAAATCCTGATTGTGACGATAATTATTCATGCGAAATCAATAATTATAAGCTGCATTATTTTTATTAACCTGTTCAAACTTATTTCCTTTGAAAAGAAACCAGGAAACATAAACTTAAAATAAACAGGGGTCAAATGCAGCCTGGCTTTAATAACAATATTAAACAAAACCCAATTATGCCTCGCTTTAAACGCTTGCTGTTTCCGCGACCTGTCGCGGGATAAGAAACTGTACAGAAACAGGCTGTGGCGGGTTGATTCTGCCACAGCCTGTCATGACCAATTATGGCCGGAATGAAGAACGATTCACCAGCCTAATGATAGGAGGTCCATCAGCCTGGTGATAGATTGCCTATCAGCCTAATGATAGGAGGTCCATCAGCCTGGTGATAGATTGCCTATCAGCCTGATGATAGCCTGTCTATCAGTCTGATGGGAGAGGAGCTCGCAGCCAGGTTGTAAGCTGTCAGCTTAATGAATATTCCGGCTTTGCGGGCAGGTGTATTAGCCGGGGAACAATCCGGCTTAAATCCATGAATCCCTTTTATTTTTAAAACAAAGCCGGCCGGTTTATAAACGTCGCCGGCAATTGCAGGTAAGTCACAGGTAAGTCGTAGGTAAGTCGTAGATAAGTCGTAGGTAAGTCGAAGCGATAAGGTAGCGATGCCACTTCCTTGATCGACCTCAGAATGGGATCTAATTTTATCGAATGTATCTAACGTATCCCCCGGAACAGATGCTCCGGGGGTTTACGCTTAAACTTAAAACTTGAAATCAATTCCGGCAAAGAAATGTCTTCCGGCCTGCGGGAAATATCCATCCATTTTATAACGGTTGTCGCCGAAAATGTAAGAATAAACCCAGGCATTACTTTCGTATCGGGTATCAAAGAGGTTATTCACCATCAGGTGCAATTTGATCTCTTTAAACAACATACCTTTAATTGAATAATCCACTTTCAGGTTGTTGACAAACCAGGCGTCGAGCTTGCGGTCGTTGCCCGAGGTGTTGTCGATGTACTGATCGCTCACGTAGTTTGAAAGCAGGCTGACGTTTAGCGCGGCTGCCGGTTTGTAACTGAGCTGGCTGTTAACGATCACGTTGGGTGAGAATGACAGGTCGGTTTTTCCAAGTTCAAAGGCCTCCTGTTCCCAGGTGTCCCAGTTGTCAACATATTCAGTAAAATTTTTAACCTTGTTTTGGCTGAGGGTCACATTCGCATCCCAGTTTAATTTGGCGGAAATCTTCAGCCCGCCGGTCAGTTCAATCCCGGCCCGGTAGCTGTCGTCCACATTCACCAAAAGCGGGGTGCCAACATCGTTTACTTCCCCGGTTTGAACCAGCTGATCCTTGTAATCCATGTAATACAGGTTTGCCCCTAACAGGAAACGCGATGTTTTCCAGGTGTAGCCTGCTTCGAAATCATTCAATGTTTCGTATTTGGGTGTTGGGTCGCCTTCATCTACATCCACAAAGTTGCTCCGGTTGGGCTCACGGTTGGCGCGGGCAAAACTCAGGTAAGCTTCCTGCGAACTGTTTGGGCGGTAAAATAAACCGAACTTGGGGTTGAAGAAGTTGAATTGGTGCGATTGGGTCAGGTCGCGCAGGTCGTCGTCAATACCGTCAATCTCGTAATTGATGTGGCGGTATTGCAGGTCGGCAAACAAATTAAGCGTCTCAGTCAGCTGTAAGTTGTATTTTCCAAAGACGTTAAAATCTTTTTTCAGGCCCGTGCCGCGGTACCATTCGTGGTCTTTCTCGTTTTGGCCCATGTACTGCGCCCAGATCACCTGCCCGAAATGCCGGCCGTCGTACACGTTATAGCCTCCGCCAAAGGTGAACGATGATTGGTTCACATGGTAATTCAGTGACAGTGTTGCCCCGTAAAAATCATTATCCAGCCATTTGCGCGTTACCAGGTCGGTGGTTTCCGTTCCTTCGGGAGCGGTCATTTGGTAGTCTTCGTATGCTTCATCGTATTTATAACCCTCGTAGTAACCGCGTCCGTAAGTGTAGTGCAAGGCGGCATTGAGGTTCAGCGCCTGGTTGAACTTGTGCGAAAACAGCATTTGGTAATGGTCCTGCTGGTAATGGTCTACTTCGTTTTCGTAGGTGTAGTAGTTATAGGTCCGGCTGTTTGAATTGATCATTTCCTCTGTTTGTTTTGGAGTATATAACCAATGATCTTCGTAACGTTGCATTCCTTCCAGGTCATTCTTCAGGCGGACAGAGGGAACGCCCCACCAGGCCTGGTAGGTCTCTTCAAAACCGGAAAATACATTGAGTTTGAGCATGGTGTTACCGGAATAATAACCGGCTGAAGCGAAAAATGACTTCAGATCAGATGAGGCCCGGTCGATAAAACCATCGGAAGATACTTTCGATAAGCGCACATCAACGGTAAAATGGTCACTTATTAAGCCGGTCCCGGCGCTAACCGAGTTTCGGAAGGTGTTAAACGAACCTGCCGAACTGCTGTAGGCGGCATAAGCGTCTTTGTTCAGGCCTGCGGTTTGCAGGTTGATGGTTGCCCCGAAAGCGGCCGCCCCGTTGGTCGAAGTGCCCACGCCGCGCTGGATCTGGATGTTTTCGATTGAACCGGCCAGGTCGGGGATATCCACAAACCAGGTGCCGTGCGATTCGGCATCGTTCATCGGAATGCCATTGATGGTCACATTGATCCGGTTTAAGTGGGTACCTCGGATTCGGAAATTCGTGTATCCCACCCCGGCGCCGGCATCCGATGTGGCTACAAACGACGGACTCATGGTGAGCAGGTAAGGAATGTCCTGGCCCATGTTTCTGCTTTCGATGGCCTGGCGGTCGACCGTAGTTTTGGCAACAGGCGTTTTGTCGCCGGCACGTGTGGCCGATACCAGTACTTCTTCGGTTAAGATGCTCGAACGGCTCAGCTGAATCTGTAAATCGACCGCATGGTTTAATTGTACCGGAATGGTTCTCTTTTCGTAACCGATAAAAGAAACCTGCAATTCATAATCCCCGGCCTTCAGTTTGTCGAATGTAAACCGGCCCTTTTCGTTGGTAATCGTTCCCCGGTAAGTTCCGTTTAGCGTAACGGTGGCGCCGGGTAAAATTCCCCCTTCCTCATTTTTCACCATCCCCGAAACCGAAAATTGGGCAAATGAGGCAGCAACAATACACTGCAAAAGCAGCATTACAACAATCTTTTTCATTTTGTCTTGAAAATTTGGTTAATAAATAACCAATGAGGTAGGAAACATTTTTCCTTTCGCCCTCCCTCCGCCGGCATTACCCGGATCAGGTTCATTGGGTATGATCTCAGTCCGATTTTTTAGGACACCCCATTGCGTAAAATCAGGAGCAAAGGTAAGGTAAAAAAAACGAATATATCAAAACCGGTTCGGCAATTAAATTGGGATAAAAACTGAAAATATTTCATTATAAACAGTTTAAGGACTGAAAAAATGACTTTTTCAGCGACATTTTGGCAATGTAACTGAACAATAAACGGTCTGATTTGGCCGGAAATTACTCTGGCTTGCTCTTTGATCATGATCAGCCGGAAACAATAAAAAACATGTTTAACGAAAGAATAAGGAGGATTAGCCATGTTACCATTAATCAGAAACAACAAGAATGTTCCAAGTTTATTTGATGAATTCTTTGGACGGAATTTGTGGAATGAATTTTTTGACAAAACGGGCTGGGGCTCAAATCCAGGTGTCAATGTTTTTGAAGGAAAAGACAATTTTGAAATTGAAGTGGCCGCTCCGGGGCTTGATAAAAAAGATTTCCACATTGATTTAAAAGACCATGTACTGACTGTTTCGTCTGAAAAGAAAGAAGAAAAAGAAGAAAAAGACGGAAACAAAGTCGTGTTCTGCGAGTTTAATTACTCTTCGTTCAGCCGTTCATTCCGTATTCCCGACGGCGTGGATGTGACCAAGATCAATGCATCGCACAAAAACGGGGTATTGAAGATTGTTCTCCCCAAACGTGAAGAATTAAAGGGAAATGCCTCACGGATGATTGATATTTCGTAAGGATTGAAGAATAAGTTTCGTTGTTTGTTACATCATTGGTTTAGTTTAGTTTAGTTGGTTCACCGACCTCGCCTCCCAGGCGGGGTCTTTTTTTATAACCACCTGTTTTTTCGGAAGAACCAAAACTGAAAGGCAACAATACAAAGCAGGATAATCACGAAAGCAGCAAAAGCGTAATGGTTTTCTGCCTGGGGGATTCCCGCCAGGTTGACACCCAGCAGGCCGGTGAAAAAACTGAGGGGTAAAAACAAGGCGGCAATGATCGACAAGATGTACATCCGGTTATTAATCTGCTCATTCTGACGGTGGGAGAGGGTTTCCTGACTTACCGAGGCCAGTTCGCGCGAGGCGTCCAGCATTTCGAGATAACGCAGCAGGTGGTCGCCGACTTCGCGCAGACGTAATTGCTGTTTGGTGGTCATCCAGTTGGTCTTATCCAGTTGCAACTTGCTCAGGGCATCGCGCTGCGGAATTAAAAAGCGTTTAAGCTGAATGATCTGCAACCGCAGGTTGTGTAATTCCTGTTTGTAGTCGGTCTGCTCTTCTGCAATCACGCGTTCTTCAATTTCAATGGCAAGTTCTTCGATATCTTCCATCACATCGCTCATATTTACCACCAGCCGTTCATTCAAACGGACAATAAAATCGCCGGTCGTTTTAGGCGGATTACCCTGCTCGAGTTCGGCGATCAGGTCATCAACCGATTTGAGTTTTTTCTTTTGACAGGTAATCAGCAGGTTTTTTGTGGCCAGGATCCGGGCCGAGATCATATTTTCCGGTTTTTCGCCCTTGTTCATGTTTATGCCGCGTACCACGAGCAGTAATTCTTCGGGAGTAATGGCTACGCGCGGACGCGATTCTTCTTTGGTCAGCGCGTTGATGGTCAGCTCGTTTATTTCCATTTTTTCCAGGATTGACCGTGTTTCGGAGGCCGAAAAATTCAGTTGAAGCCAGATGTAATCTGCTTCCTGTTGAATATCGGGTACCTGATCAGGAGCGAGTTTTACCGCTTTTCTTTCGGTTGAACGGATATAATAGGCATTGATTAATCCTCGTTTCATCGGCTTGAATTTTACCCAAGATACAACGACTGGCCCGAAACTCAAAATCTGAGAAAAACAGATCAGCTCAGTTCGCGGAAGGTTTTCTCGCCTTTGAGGTAATATTTCCAGATGATGCTTTTGCAGAGGATCTCAACGTGCCATTCCTGTGCCGACATTTCCCGGAGCTCTCTTCTTTTTTGTCTGAGAACGGGCAACTCCCGGTAATAAGCCAGATGTGCCTTAAAAACGCTGGCAAAACCTTTCACATTTCCTTCGGCCAGCAGGCGCAAGGCGGCGATGCCGTCGAGAAACATCCGCGTGAGCATCACTTTCCAAAACTTACGGCGGGGTACGTTTTTATACAACAGCCAAAGGCTGTTCCTGAAATTCAGGAAGAGTTTGCGGGGGTTATTATACGAAAGGCTGCCTCCGCCCAGGTGGAACACTTTGCTTTCAGGAACGAAAAGAATTTTATAGCCCCTGTTTTTCAGCCGCCAGCACAAGTCAATTTCTTCCATGTGTGCCCAGAAGTCGGCGTCGAACCCACCGGCCTCGTGAAATAAATCGGCCCGGATGGCCAGGCAGGCTCCGCTGGCCCAAAAAATACTGATCTGCTGGTCGTACTGGCCTTCATCCTTTTCGAGTACATCCAGGATACGGCCCCGGCAAAACGGAAAGCCCAGTTTGTCGATGAAACCGCCGGCTGCACCTGCATATTCGAACGTATCTTTCTGATGCCAGCTTAAAATTTTAGGTTGAACGGCAGCCACGGTCGGATCGTCGTCCATCGCCCGAACCAGGGGGTCGATCCAGTTTGGACTCACTTCCACATCCGAATTCAGGACGATATAATAGCGGGCCTGTATTTGTTTTAACGCCTCGTTGTAGCCTCGGGCAAAGCCATAATTCGTTTCGAGCGGAAGTATTTTTACCTGAGGAAACTGATCTTTAAGTACTTGAATCGAACCGTCGGATGAATGATTGTCGGCAACAATCAGTTCAACATCGTCTTGCCGGCTGTACTCAATAACTGACGGCAAAAATTGGGGAAGCAGTTTTTCTCCGTTCCAGTTTAGAATAACAATCGCGACTTTTGGTGGTTTCATCCGGGCAAAGATAGTCAGGAAATCAATATGCGCGAAAGCAGGTTGACCAGTTGTCCTTTATCGAAATGGTTTAATTTTTCTGCGAATTGTCGTAGCTTGTCTTCGTCTTTTTCGGCTGCAATTTCCTTTAGTTCTCTTAACTGTTTGCCGGTCAGCTCTTCTTCCAGGATGGCCCAAGCCGTATTGGATGAGGCTCCTTGTTCCGGAAGGCCTAAGGTTTCAAGTTCCTGCACGGCGGCTTCCAGAATTTCACGGGCCTGCATTTTTACCGGATCATCCAGTTTTTCGTTACCGGTGGCATCGCGCAGGTTCCAGCTGGAGTAATCATACTTCAGGTTTGAAATCATTTTCACGATGGCATGGCTGGCGCCAAAAATACGGTTCAGAAACAACAAGGTCTGGTTTTTCCAGGCGCCCAGATCGAAACTTTTTTCGTATAACTTTTCGATTTGTTTATGGAGTAAGGCAATTTCTTTGTCGGGCATAATGCTTCATGTTTCATATTTATTTGAAAACCAAATTTTGATGCAGTCAATCAGTTTATTAAACGATTGATCAGTACAGTGTTTAAATGATACTTGTGAGGCTATTTCAGCATATATTGAAGATGACCTTTTCTTTTTTGAAATATATAATGCTTTTTCAAATGCTTCTTTTGGCGAACTGGGCTTATTGCTTTCATTCAGTACAAAGTTATTTGACTTTAGCCAGTCATATAATTTGTCAATATCACTCCAGTTAATAATTTGTGCAAGTCTTTGTGATTTTACCCAAATCCAATTTTCGAGTTCCGGTTCAATCACGATGGCTTTTGCCCGGTTACCCCATCCCGAATTTATCAAATCCTTTTCAAGTTCTGTTTCAATTTCAAGTCTTGATGAAAATTCTCTCCCACTTCCATCTCTGTCAAAAACAACCAAGGCATATTTGTATCTGTTCTGAAAACCTCTTAAATAAGAAGCTGCATACAGTCGGCATCCTGGATCTCTGTTAGGATGTACAAAAATCTCATATGAAAAAGAATTGACTCCTAAAACAGCGGGCAATCTCTGCAATAACCCATGAATACACTCTTTTATATTCAGGTCTGCTACCAATATAATAATGTCGACATTTTTCATCCTAAAACTCCACTAGCGAATAATATACTGAGGCTGGTGTCTTTTTGCCAGTCTGATAACTGAGGATGTTGGTCTCCTGAAACAATATCAGTAATGCCCTCCTTTGTTTTTGCAAAACATAAAATATCTTTTATGTCAGCAATTCCAAGAATCACCGGAGAATGGGTTGCTAATAATATTTGTGCGTCATACACTGAAGATAAGGACTGAAAAACTGTTTCCATGACTTTTGGATGAACTCCATTTTCAGGTTCTTCAATCAAAAAAATACCATTAAATTCCGGAAGATATGCAATTAAAGTGAGTGCAAGTAACCTTAGTGTCCCATCTGAAGCTGTCCAACTTGGGACTTCAATCCCATTGTAGTGTTTAATTTTTAAATATTTGAATTTGGTGTCTGGGAATTCGTGAACGTTTATTTCTTCTATATCTGGTAAAGCCGTTCTGACATGTTTTAGCCAGTCTTCAAATGAAGAGGGATACTTGATTTTTAAATCTTCGATTACCCACGGCAGGTTGGAGCCATCGGGTAAAAAGTTTTTCCCTTGACCAGGACGACTGGCCTCCCTGATTCTCTGACTATTCAAAACTAATTTCTGAATATTCGTGTTGAGGTATTCTTTCAACCAAGCAGATGCGGGAAATTTGCTTTCATCAGCAGGAAGATTTGCCAGACTCGATTTCTTGTATCCCAATTTAAAACTTGGAAGCCATCCGCCACTACTTTTAGAGTAAGGTTCCGGGTAGAAGTTATCATTTCCTGAGGGGTTCTTTTTTATAATTAGTTTAGATACGCCGGAAGTAAATTTTTTATTCAGGATATTTTCACCTGAGAAATTCAATTCTGGGAAAAGTGTTCTAACTTGATGATTATTTGTTTCAATAGCTTCAAATATTAGCAGCCTTTCTCCCTTTATCGAGTGTTCATTTGCATCAGATAATCCAATTTTCAGTTCGTAGCGTAAATATCTTTTTTCTTTATTTTCTCCCATTTGACTACCAACCCGGGAAGGGATGCAACACTCAATAGCTAATTCAATATCTCCACCGTTTCCTGACCAAGTCAAGTCGTTAAAATTCTGAGACCGAACTGTTATTGCTTCATCCAGTCCATTGTTCACGATGTCAGAAATAAACGTTATTACATCCAGAAAAGTTGTTTTTCCACTTGCATTTGGACCTACAAGGATTTGAAACGGAGAAAGACACTGAGAAACTCTTTTTAAACACCGATAATTTGCAGCCTCTACTTTAGTTATCATTTAATGCAACATTTTTCGTAAAGTTAAAGATATCTTGTTACTAGACAATGCGTCATTTAAGGATTAATTTTTCCGAGATGTTTATTTACAATTGAGTAGAATTTGTCGAAATAATTGGCATTCGCAGCCACAATTTCGTTTCCGAACAGGTAATTGTCTCCGCCTTTAAAATCACTTAAGCGGCCCCCTGCTTCTTGCAGGATGATGATGCCGGCCGCCACGTCCCAGGGGTGAAGGGCATGTTCGAAAAAACCGTCGAACCGGCCGCAGGCCACGTAAGCCAGATCAACGGCAGCCGATCCCATCCGGCGCATTCCCCTGGTTTCGATCATGAAGAATTCGAGCAGGCGAAGGTAATTTTGCAGCATGTCGAAATCATAATACGGAAAACCGGTGGCCAGCAATACCTCTTCGTGTTTGGCTGAGGCGGATACGGAAATGGGCCGACCGTTGAGCCAGGCGCCGCCGCCTTGCCAGGCGGAGAAGAGCTCGTCCTGTCCCACCTCGTAAACAACCCCGGCTACCGGATGGTTATCTTCCAATAAGCCGATGGAGACGGAATGAGGGAAAATGCCATGAATAAAGTTGGTGGTGCCATCCAGCGGATCGATCACCCACTTGTATTTTTCACCCCGTTCGCCGGCGGTCCCTTCTTCGGTAATGTACCCGGCTTCGGGCAACAGCCGGCGTAGTTCGTCGACAATTAAACGTTCGGCTGTTTTGTCGACATAGGTCACCAGGCTGGCTTTTCCCTTGAGTTCGATGTCTTCGTTGGTAATTTTCGACCGTTCTTCGCGGATAAACTGACCGGCTTTCTGTGCCAGTTCCCCGATCTGCTTGCAAATATTTTGTAAATCCATAGTTTGTTGTATCAAGATATGCGTGTCAGGTTAAAGGTATTTCTCGTGAAACAGCGAAGTTCGCTTATATCAGAACCACTTCAAAATTTCCGCTGTTATTTATTTCCAACAGTTTTACCAGTCTGACCTGATTAACCAGTTCGGGCTGATAATCCGTTTCTACCCGGATGTAATTTTCAGTGAATCCTTTCAGCCGCCCGTTATCTGATTCGTCTTCAAATAAAACCGGATAGACGGCGCCGCTGTTCTGTTCATAAAAGGCGCGTAGTTTTTTTTCTGAAAGCATGATGAGCTGATGCGTGCGGCGTTTCCGTTCATCGACCGGAATAACGGGTTTGATTTCCAGTGCCTTTGTTCCCGGACGTTCGGAGTAGGGAAAAGCGTGTAGTTGAGAAACATCCAGGTTTTTGACAAAATTGTAGCTGTCGAGAAAAAGATCTTCCGTTTCGCCGTTTGTTCCGGTAATGATATCAACGCCAATAAAGGCATGGGGCATAACCGACTTGATTTTGGCGACACGTTCGGCAAACAGTTCCCGGTTGTATTTCCGCTGCATGAGTTTGAGGACCTCGTTTGATCCGGATTGAAGCGGAAGGTGAAAATGAGGGGCGATTCGTTTTGAATTTGCTGCAAATTCGATGATTTCATCGGTCAGCAGGTTTGGTTCAACCGATGAAATCCGGATACGCTCCAGCCCGTCCACTTCATCCAGTTCATGCAGCAGGTCGATAAATTTCTCGTTGGTGCTTTTCCCGAAATCGCCGATGTTTACGCCGGTCAGGATGATTTCTTTAATTCCCTGCGACACGGTTTCCCGGGCTTCGGCTACCGTGTTGCTGATTTTATCGTTACGGCTTCGGCCGCGGGCAAACGGAATGGTGCAATAGCTGCAAAAATAATCGCAGCCATCCTGTACCTTCAGAAAACTGCGGGTACGGTCGCCCCAGGATACTGCGTGAAAAAAGTCTTTATTGTTTTGTTGCGATTGCAGCAACACAAAGGTTTCGTTGCGTTTTTGCAGACCGTTCATAAAGTCGGTCATGCGAAACCTGGCATTGGTTCCTAAAATATAATCAACCCCTTTAATGGCTTTAATGGTTTCGGCTTGTAATTGCGCGTAACAACCGGTGACTACCACCACGGCTTCCGGGTTGCGGCGTACCGCCTGCCGGATGATGTTGCGGCTTTTTTTGTCGCTTTCGGCTGTTACCGAGCACGAGTTGACGACGTAAACATCGGCTTGCTCTTTAAAGTCGACACGGTCGAAGCCCATGACCTCGAAATGGCGGGCAATGGTTGATGTTTCTGAAAAATTGAGTTTGCAGCCCAAGGTGAAAAATGCCGCTTTCTTGCCTTTGTAATCCATCTGTTGTTTCTCTTTCATTTGGCGGTGCAAAAATAGCAAAAATACCCGGCCAAAAAAGAAAGGACTTCAGCTTGCTGAGGCTGAAGTCCTTGAATATGATTGACAAGGAGGGTTGACTATAAAAGGTCACTGGCCAGTTCGGCCAGGTAGCTGCGTTCGCCTTTAATCAGGTTCACGTGTGAGAATAGTTCCTGCTTGCGCATTTTGTCGGTCATATAGGCCAGCCCGTTCGATTTCATATCGAGGTAAGGCGAGTCAATTTGTTGTAAGTCGCCGGTAAACACCATTTTGGTTCCCTCTCCCGCCCGGGTAATAATGGTTTTTATCTCGTGCGGCGTAAGGTTCTGGGCTTCATCCACGATAAAGAATGAGTTGGATAAGCTTCGGCCGCGGATGTAGGCAAGCGGTGTGATGATCAGCCGTTCTTCCTTCAGTAATTCTTCAATCTTTTGATATTCCTGGCTGCGGGGGTTGAAGGCATGTTTGATTACCGACAGGTTGTCGAACAAAGGGTGCATGTACGGGCTGATTTTTTCGGTGGCATCGCCTGGCAGGTAACCCAAATCGCGGTTACTCAGGGCGACAATCGGCCTGGCCAGTAATATTTGTTCGTACAGTTTATGTTGTTCGAGAGCGGCAGCCAGGGCCAGCAAGGTTTTCCCGGTGCCGGCTTTCCCGGTGAGCGATACCAGTTTTACATCCGGGTTCAGCAGTGAGTTCAGGCTGAAGGTTTGTTCGGCATTGCGGGGTTTTATCCCGTAAGCTACTTTTTTTTCTACGCGGACGATCCGCTGGCTTGGACTATCGTACCGACCTAATACACTCGATTTATTTCCTTTCAGGATGAAAAATTCGTTGGCAATGGGCGCCGTTTCAAGCCCGGCTTCAGCAACAGGGAACGAACCTTCATTGTAAAGCACATCGATCAGCTGATCTTTGAAGTTTTCCAATTCAGTGATCGATTTCTCGAATACCAACGGATCTTTGATTTTGTCATTTTGATAGTCTTCGGCCATAATGCCAAGCGATTTGGCTTTCATGCGAAGGTTAATGTCTTTGGTAACCAGAATGGTCGGTCTTTTGGTGTTTTCGGTCGTAATGTATTCTGCAATTGCCAGGATACGATGGTCGGGAATGTCTTCCTTGAATGACTGTTTCATTGTTTCCGAAAACGGTTTCCCGGTTGCAATAATCAGTTTCCCCAGTTCAGGCGCTAACTTTATTCCGCCGTTAAATAGTTTTTCACCAACAATGTTGTCCAAAATCCTGACAAATTCGCGCGCCTGAAAGTTAATCGGATCATTTCCTTTTTTAAACTTGTCAAGTTCTTCCAGTACGGTCAACGGAATGACGATATCATTATCTTTGAACTGGTAAATACAGGTATGATCGTGCAGGATCACATTTGTATCCAACACGAAAATTTTAGTAAGTTTCTGGCCTGCCATAATTCTAGTATTTAGACTTTTTTAAATGTAGAAAAAAAAGGAGACTTCGGGCCGGATTTGTTGTTAAAAGATGTTAGTGTTTTATTGACAATATTGGTTGTTTAGTATAACTGATTGAATGATAATGAAAAAGTACAAGGAAATTTTGGATATTATGTACAGCCAGTTGCCCATGTTCCAGCGTACCGGGGCCGCGGCGTATAAAAACACGCTGGAAAATACGCTGGCCCTGGATGACATGTACGGTCATCCGCATCGCCGGTTTAAAACAATTCATGTGGCCGGGACAAACGGTAAGGGATCTGTTTCGCACATGCTGGCATCGGTTTTACAGGAGGCCGGCTACAAAACCGGCTTGTATACTTCGCCTCATTTGGTTGATTTCAGGGAACGTATCCGGGTAAACGGTGAACTGATTACTGAAGATGAGGTGGTGGCTTTTGTTGAATCGTTTTGGAAGAAAAATGAAAGCCTGGGGCTGGAACCTTCATTTTTTGAACTGACGGCGGCGATGGCTTTTGAGCATTTCAAAAACCGGGAAGTGGATGTGGCTGTTATCGAAGTTGGCCTGGGCGGGCGCCTGGATTCAACAAATATTATTACGCCCGAACTTTCGGTGATTACCAATATCAGTTTTGACCATACAGCGCTTCTGGGTGAAACGATTCCGTTAATTGCGGCCGAAAAGGCGGGGATTATTAAACCACGCATACCGGTGGTGGTGTCGGAGTGGGACGAGGCTTGCCATTTTGTATTCGGGCAGAAAGCGGAAATGACGGGTAGTCCGCTCTTTTTTGCCGACCGGGAATACGTGACTCATGATGCGGCCTTGTTGCCGGAGGGTTTGCAGGTTTTTAATTTTACTAAGAACGGTGAGCCTGTTTTCCCGGATTTGAAGACCGATTTGTTAGGAAGTTATCAGCGTAAAAATGTAGCCGGAGTGCTGAAAGCCATTGAGGTCCTTCAGCAGAACGGGTGGAAGATCAACAGGGAAGCTGTTTACGAAGGACTCAGACAGGTCAGGAAAAATACCGGTCTCCGTGGTCGTTGGGAGATTGCTGCTTATCAGCCGCTGGTCATTTGCGATACAGGGCACAATGAAGCCGGAATAAAGATGGTTGTTGAGCAACTGCAAAATATGGACTGGAAGAAACTTCACCTGGTTTTGGGTATGGTTAACGATAAGGATATCGATGGCGTTCTGAAGCTGCTGCCTCGGGAAGCGGCATATTATTTTACCCAGGCAGATATCCCGCGTGCGCTTGATGCCGACTTGTTGAAAGCAAAGGCGGAGGCTACCGGTTTATCCGGGAGAGTGATCTTGCCGGTTAAAGAGGCTGTGAATGAAGCGATCCGGAATGCCGGTCAAAATGATGTCGTATTTGTAGGTGGCAGTACGTTTGTTGTGGCCGATTATTTTTTCGGAAAATTTTAATTTTTCTTTTGGAAGGAAGAAAAAAGGATATATATTTGCAACGCCTTTCACGGAAGTAGGGCGCGTTCAGTAAAAAAAATCGGGCGGTTAGCTCAGCTGGTTCAGAGCATCTGGTTTACACCCAGAGGGTCGGGGGTTCGAATCCCTCACCGCCCACGAAAGCAAATGCCAAAAGGCATCAAGAAGCAGTAAGTCGTTGATTTACTGCTTTTTTTTGTTTTTATCGCATCGATAGAATCCAGTCCTTGATTTCTTCAAAACAGGCGAACCAATTAAACGGCTATATTGCGTTTATGATAAAAAAACAAGAAAGATCATCTGGGGTACTGTGAAAAAAGATTTTGACTTAGAGACTGTTTTGATTTTAAATTTAAAAAATATTATAGCGCAATTAACACCAAGGTGTTTATAATTAAAAAATTGGTTATCAGCTAACTATATCAGGTTAGATTTTCTTTGCACTAAAATAACGACAAATTAGTGTACGATGAAAATTTACCCAAGTGATTTAACCGATAACCAGTGGCAAGTTATAAAAGATTTGTTTGAACAAGAGCGAAAAAGAAAACATAGTTTACGATCAATTGTGAATGCAATTTTGTACATAACCAAATCCGGTTGCCAATGGCGGATGCTCCCCAACGACTTTGCGCCATGGCAGACAGTTTATTATTACTTCAGAAAGTGGAAGTTAAACGGGCTTTTGGAGGAATTGCATGATTATCTTGTCGAAAAGGTCAGGGTGCAAAAAGGCAGAAACCCTGTTCCATCTGTTGGCATAATTGACAGTCAATCCGTTAAAACAGTCAATGTTTGTCAAGACGAGATTGGGTATGATGGCGGCAAAAAGATTAAGGGCAGAAAAAGGCACATTGTTGTTGATACCCTTGGCTTACTACTGGCCATTGTAGTCCATTCAGCAACGCCACATGACAGCAAGGCCGCAGAACTTGTATTTAAAATCCTTAAAAATAAATACATAAAAGGGATCGTAAAAATATTTGCCGATGGCGGTTATCGGGGGGAATTAATAGAGACAGCCAGGATAAAATTTGGTTGGGCCCTCGAAATTGTCAAAAGAAATGAAGCCCACAAATTCAAAATCCTGCCTAAAAGATGGATTGTTGAAAGAACATTTGCCTGGATTTCATTTCAACGACGGACCTCGAAAGACTATGAAAGGTTGACCGAAACAAGTGCAGCCTTTGTCCAATTATCAATGATAAGATTGATGCTTAACAAATTTTGACAATGATTTCAAAACAGTCTCTATGATAATTTGCCATTTTATCCAACTTTTTCGACATCAAAAAGTTTAATTGGAGTTTTATCTCCTGAGATTTTTAATAGTATAGAAAATCAGGTTATTATCCCGGAAATAAATCACCCTAAAATAACGGACAACCCGATCTTAGTTTACTTTGATTTAAAGTAAACCCCAATTTGTAATTAAATCAATATCAGGTTGTACCATCTCAATAAATGGAGGGATGGTCTGGAGATTAAAAAAAATGGTGGCGGCGTCCAAGAAGCTGATGCAAAGTGGAACCACTTGAACCTCAATTAATATCTTCAATATATCAACATAATGATTATAAAGAACAGCATCCATAGTCATTTCCTTATACAATGAAAAAGAAGGATTCTTAATTTCCGGGAATCACTAAGGGCAGAGTTAATAAAAATGACTTAAATACGGGTGTGTTCCGGGTCTTGTTTAAAGCACTAAAGCAGGATATCCGAAATTAGATCTGACTGGGAAATGGAGGAACGAGCTTATTTTATTGATTGTTCAAGCTCAATCCGGATAAGCCATTCAAAGGTATGTTCTAAAACAGAAATTAACATTCCGGCAATTTAGATAAACTGTTATCGGCTCTGCATGAGGTAATTAAACAATAAATCACCCCCCCCCTGTATGTTTAACAATACCTTGCGCCGATTAAATAATAATAATAAATTTAATGAAATAAATTATTAGGTGGCTTGACTTGATGGCATGATAAACTGTTGAAGGAACAGGCAGAGCAACTTGATAAACCGAATAAGACCTATTTAAACATGCCATGATTGTCCATTTCTTCAAGAACTTAAATAAATTGAATTTATATAGATACTTGTTGTTGTCTGTATTTGCAATAATTGTTTTTTCGCCTGCTTTTTTTAATGATTTTCAGTATAAATGGGATGATCAGTGGATGCTGCTCGAACAACCTTTTGTGATGGATTTCTCATGGTATAGCATGAAATTTCATTTTTTAAATTTTTACCATGGACAATACTCTCCCGTTAACACGCTTTTTTATTCGTTAATCTATTCTTTATTTGGATTAAATGCGGGGGCCTTTCATGCGGCCTGTCTGATTGTTCATATAGCCAATGTGCTTTTGGTTTATGCAATTCTACGAACTGTTCTTAAGCAGGTAAAAACCGGGTGGAAAGCTGAACGGATTGAACGATATGCGTCGATTGTAGCGATGTTGTTTGCTGTTCATCCGCTTCAGGTAGAGTCTGTTGCCTGGATCAGCGCTTCAAAGGTACTTCTGTATGGTTTTTTCTGTTTGGCCGGAATAGGGTGTTATCTTCGATATCTAAATTCGGAAAAGGGAAGCTGGTATAGAGCGACATTCATCTGCTACCTGCTGGCCTTCGGCTCCAAGGAACAAGCTATCCTGCTCCCCTTGAACCTCGTCCTGATCGATTGGGTGATGGGTAGATATAAAGCCCTTCGATTGGATAAGAATTTTATTTCAAGGGAGGAAGTTTTCAATAAAATTCCTTTCTTTTTTGTGGCGGGAGGTATGTGGTATTTTTCTTTTCAAAATAACCTGGGAAATATTGAAACAGATGGCGCTTACCCCTTTTACCAGCGGATCATTTTTGGAGCCCACAGCCTGGTTCAGTATATTTTTCGGTTCATAGCCCCTGTAAAACTCTACTACTGGTATTTTTACCCGATGCCTGTTGGCCAGGGATTGCCTGCAAGTTTCTGGATATATCCTTTACTGGCGGCCATTGTTTTACTTTTTGTCCAGGGAATACGGAGAAAGCCAAATACGCTTCCTTTGTTTGGGATTGCTTTTTTTCTGATTAACCTGTTATTAGCCTTGCATATGCTTCCGATGCCCCGGGCAACAATCACTGCTGACAGGTATATGTATCTCAGTGTAATTGGGCTGGCATTGGTGAGCGTTTGGCTGGTTGATTATTCATATCAAAAGTACCGGAATCAGCGTAAAATCATCGTTCCTATTGCGGGCATTGTCATCCTTGCTTTTTCTGCACAATCGTTTATTCGGACCACTGAATGGAAGAATACCGAAACATTAAGACAAAATATTGAAGAGGCTATTGAAAAACGAAAAAAAGCCCAGGATACCATCGTGAATAATCCGCCGGAGAACGACGCCACGGAAAACCAGCAAAGTAAAGAAACCGAAACAATAACTACTAAAAAGAAAGGAGGATTGAACCATGACTTAATACCCTGCAAGAACCTGCTGTTTAATTGTAAGGCAATTAAAAGCGGCGGGCGTGCCGCCTTATGCACGATAACAGTAAAATTAAAGAAAAGGTGCAACCGGGCAAAACCGGTCACACCCTAAACCTCAGGGAACATGAGCTTAACCGTAAATATCAAACGTTCATGACCCTGAATCAAATTTTTAAAAATTATGAAGACAAAATTAGAAAAAGGATTGAGATACCTGGCTGCAGGAATCTTTTTTACGGCACTAATTCTGAATGTCAAGTTCACACTGGACAGCCCGTACTTTTTAACAGGCAATGAATTAGTGGCCCAAACAACCGGAACCGGAACTGATACCGGAACCGGAACAGATACAGGAACGGGTACATTCACAGGATACAAATCTAACCCAATTCCAAAATGTGTATGGAAAACCGTGACATTTAGCGTTGATGCAAACGGAAAGGTCATAGCCGCATCAATAGTTTGGACTCGTCATTCATGTACCTCCTGCGCAATCCTATGTGATGCAACTAGTCCCGGAGTTTGCACTCAAGATATTCTTTGTCCCCAAGATTCTCCCGATCCTTTGGCGAATAACTAAAATTAATTAATCTTAAGAGAGAAGTACTTTGCAAAGCTTCTCTCTTGAACAGTTTTTTAATGTTGGAATATGAAAAATCAAATATATCAATATTGCCTGCCTTTTCTTATAATCATCTTGCTTACCTCATGTAGCAATGAAAAGAATCCTAATATCCTTGGGAAAGAAGTCAGAACATCTATTATTCTTGAAAACCTGAAGGTAGAAGAATACCCTTCTGTTAAAATGGATGATGATAACCATTTCATCTACTTGGGAAATGATCCTGATTGTGTTATTAATGGAATTGATAAAATAACATTCTGTGATCAAAAACCAATTATACTCGACAAAAAACAAAAAGCACTGTTTGTTTTTGATGAAGCAGGTCGGTTTATATCGAAGATTCATGATGTCGGGAATGGACCAAATGAATATATACAGCTAAATGATTTTTGTATTTCTGAACAGACAAAATCAATTTTTGCGCTTGTTGTTGCAGGAATCCATAAGTCTGTGGTTTATGAATATGGCTTGGACGGAAAACAAAAAAACAGATTTAAGCTCCCTTTCATAGCCTATAATATTGGAACTTTTGATAATTGTTTGGTTTTCTTTTCAAACTTTTCTTCCAGCATGAAAAAAGATTTTAACATTCATATTACAACGAAAGAATGTAAAGTCATCAGTAAACACTTCCCTTATACACGACGAAGCAACCTCGAGTGGGGATATTCTTCAGACGTTTTTATCCAGTATGAAGATCAATTATTTTATCAACCTGTTTTTTGCGATACAATTTATCATATTTCTGATTCGCAGTCAGTAAAACCTTTTATCCTGCTGAAGGAAAAAGAAGTATCAGATACTCATCAGCATCTTGATGTATATATGAATACTTCTATGGATAAATTTTTTGAATATTCTGAGAAAAATCCATTTAGACAATTCTCAAACCTAATCATTACCGAAGACTCCATATTTTTTAGTTCAGATAATCAAGGTATGGAAGAAAGTTACATTTTCCATATCAAGAGCAATAAACTCCGGTTGTTGAGAGGGGGAGATTATTTTTCATTATTAAAAGCCTCTCCATTATTGGTTTATGAGAATTACTTAATAGCTGCGATCTATCCATATGAAATTCATAATTTCGTAAATACCATTCAAAAGAGAGTTTCATCAAAAGGTTGGGAGGAATTTCAATCAAATAATAATTGTCTAATCGAAATTTTTGAAAATACGACGCCAAATGACAATCCTGTGATTATTAAATTTAACTAAATATTTACAGGTTGAACTTATGAAGAAAATCCAAAATACAATGTTCATCATAGTCGCAATTGCGGTATCAATTGTTTGTCTATTTAACTCGCACTATCTTTATAAAGAAAATAAAAAGATAGCTGCGCTATTAAAACACAGAGAGCATTTAATTGAACAACTTAATTTCAACTTAAGAGTTATAGAAACAATACGACGAGGTCAGCATGATCTCTCAGCATATGGCATTAATCACCAGAAAGATACAATCATTTTATTTTATTTTTCTGATTTGAGCTGTATGAACTGTGTAACGTTTGAATTGGCTGAGAATATTAAGGACAGAGAAATTTCAGTTGTAGCAGACATAACTCTCGATAGAGAATACGAAACCCTAAGTAGGACATACTATCAATATGCTTTTCGAAGAGATACTTCAATACACAACACAATAGAGCAGCCGTTTTATGTTGTTCTTGTAAAGAAAAGCGTCAGGGAACTATATGCACCAGATATACAAAATGGATCACTCACGAAGGCATTTCTTGAAAGATATGGGTTTTAAGGGATAGATGATTGTGCATAGGACCCCCGCCAAAGACCTCTTAAAACAAAAATAGAGTCAATAAATAAAGAAAATCAAGCTGATGAAAATGAAAAAACACTTGCTAACGACAACAGCACTTATGTCATTAGTGCTCATCATTTTGCTAATTCGGATGAATAATTCAGATGGTGTCGGAGAGTTTCATGAAACCACTATTGAATCTGACCATGCCAAACTGGATCCTGGCAATTTAAGACAAGGAAAGCCAAATCCGGCCATCCCCCAAACTTCAGGAAACATGAGCTTAACCGTACTATCAGCACTCATGTCACTGAATCATAACTTAGAGACTGTTTTGATTTTAAATTTAAAAAATATTATAGCGCAATTAACACCAAGGTGTTTATAATTAAAAAATTGGTTATCAGCTAACTATATCAGGTTAGATTTTCTTTGCACTAAAATAACGACAAATTAGTGTACGATGAAAATTTACCCAAGTGATTTAACCGATAACCAGTGGCAAGTTATAAAAGATTTGTTTGAACAAGAGCGAAAAAGAAAACATAGTTTACGATCAATTGTGAATGCAATTTTGTACATAACCAAATCCGGTTGCCAATGGCGGATGCTCCCCAACGACTTTGCGCCATGGCAGACAGTTTATTATTACTTCAGAAAGTGGAAGTTAAACGGGCTTTTGGAGGAATTGCATGATTATCTTGTCGAAAAGGTCAGGGTGCAAAAAGGCAGAAACCCTGTTCCATCTGTTGGCATAATTGACAGTCAATCCGTTAAAACAGTCAATGTTTGTCAAGACGAGATTGGGTATGATGGCGGCAAAAAGATTAAGGGCAGAAAAAGGCACATTGTTGTTGATACCCTTGGCTTACTACTGGCCATTGTAGTCCATTCAGCAACGCCACATGACAGCAAGGCCGCAGAACTTGTATTTAAAATCCTTAAAAATAAATACATAAAAGGGATCGTAAAAATATTTGCCGATGGCGGTTATCGGGGGGAATTAATAGAGACAGCCAGGATAAAATTTGGTTGGGCCCTCGAAATTGTCAAAAGAAATGAAGCCCACAAATTCAAAATCCTGCCTAAAAGATGGATTGTTGAAAGAACATTTGCCTGGATTTCATTTCAACGACGGACCTCGAAAGACTATGAAAGGTTGACCGAAACAAGTGCAGCCTTTGTCCAATTATCAATGATAAGATTGATGCTTAACAAATTTTGACAATGATTTCAAAACAGTCTCTTATAATTTAGAAACTATGAAGACAAAATTAGAAAAAGGATTGAGATACCTGGCCGCAGGAATCTTTTTTACGGCACTAATTCTGAATGTCAAATTCACACTGGACAACCCGTATTTTTTAACCGGCAATGAATTAGTAGCCCAAACTACGGGAACCGGAACTGATACCGGAACCGGAACTGATACCGGAACCGGAACAGACACGGGAACCGGAACGGGAACAGGTTCCGAGGTCTGGGATTTTGATGTATTGGTAGAAGAAGGGCAATGCCTCAAGTGTGAATCCCTTTGGCCTTTAGGGAGATTCGAATCGGTCTGTGAATGCACAAGGTATACAAACATCTGTGTGTATGGAGGACGCTATTACTGCAAGGAAGATCAAGTTGTGAGTTGGGGGAATTGCCGACCTACAGGAAATGGTTGTTAGAATTTAAAAGCAGACAGGCATCTAGTATTTTACTAGATGCCCTATTATTATCATGTTTAACTAATTAATAACGGACATAAATGAATCTACATAATAAAACCGGATTATATTTAATTTGTATCAAAGTCCTATTTCTTTTCTCCGGTTGCGATAGTAAAACCGATGTGGATAAAAACAGACAGGAGCAAACGTTACATTTTGATGTTTCAAACTGGGAGGAGAAACAAGCAATTCCAAGGAAGATAATTAAAAGTATTAAGTTCACTCCTCTGGAAACAACAGATAGTAGTCTGATTGGCTCTATTGGCAAGATGTACAAGCTTGATGGTTTCTTGTACGTAAAAGACAATCAGTATGTGAAAGAAATACTGATCTATAATCACAATGGGAAATATGAGAGAAGTATTGGCAAATATGGAAGAGGAGCGGGAGAGTTTATAGATCTAACTGACTTCCTAATCGATGAAAAACAGAATCATTTATTGATACTCGACAATCAACAGCGTAAGGTATTAACCTATAACCTTGTCAATGGCGACCATATAAATGATCTGAAAATCCAGTTTTGGGCAACTAATTTCTCTAATCCAGAGGACCATGTGTTAAGCTTTTATTCAAAAGACCAAGATCTAGCGGGTCCCAAACACTTAATCGCGAACCTGGATTTAATAGAGAACTCAAAAGAGTGGTTTCTTGAACAGGACCAATATGACAAACATTTTAGCTACCGCCATTCGATATTTCAATCGGAGAATACTTATTTTGCTCCCTACTTTAAAGATGTTGTTTACCGCATCACCAAAGATAAAGTAGAGCCCTTCATTACTTTTAATTTTTGCAAAGACAAAATTCCAAAAGAAAAACTTCAAAATAAAGAGAGACTCAGGGAAATACAGGAAGTCTTGGATGAGAAAAACTGGACATACGGTATTGAAAATGTGATTGAAAACGAGCATTTTTTAACCTTTAATTTCAAGCTCAGAAATCAAAATGTGATAGTTATTTATTGTAAAGAGTCAGGAAATTATGTCTATGGCAATCATTTTGAAGGTGGACTTGGTGCGTTTCCTTTGATAAAATACATCACGGTTAGTGAAAATGAATTTATAGGAGTAATTGATGCGTTCCTTTTTTGCAGAATGAAGCAGATGGTTATGGAACAAGGCAATGAAGAACTAAAAAATCAGTATCTCGAAACGTTAAATACAGTATCCGAAGAATCAAATCCAATAATCGTATCCATTCAGTACAACACTTTCTGACTATGAAATACTTATACTTTGCTTTTTTGTTGATTCTTGCTGCATTATCCCTATCTAATTATAGCAGAATCAGTAAAGCTAAGGCCAAAATAGAAAAACAGCATAACGATCTCAATCAGATACTTACGGAATCCGGTAACTACTTGACTTCATTAACTTCTCAACCTCATAATTATGTGAGTTCAAAAATTTTATTAGTTTCAAATGATACACTGAATCTCTTAGATTCAAACGTTAAGGGGCTTTTCTATATATTTTCCCAAAATGATTGTGTGACCTGCATTGAAGAAAATATTTTCACCTTAATTGATTATACAAAAAAGGCGAGTACCCAGAATGTCTACATAATATCAACAAAAGAAAATATAAGATATCTCAAATTGCTAGCAAAAGTTTATAGGTATAACTCTTTAAATTTTGGATGGCTGATGAATTCAGTTGATATTCCAGCTTCTTGTTATTTCAAAAAATACGATAATGGAATGATCTCAAATACTTACTATCCAATTAAGGGCGAATTTGCATGCACGAAGAAATATCTGGATAAAATGAACACCATTTCTGATTAATATGAAAAAATCATTAATTGTGATGATATCATTACTCATTGTAGTTCTCACGGTTGAATTAATTCAGATAAATGTTCCATTTGACTCAAAAGAGTTGCGTCAAACCACTATTGAATTTGACCACACCGAACTGGACCTTGGCAATTTAAAACAAGGTAAGCCGCAACCGGGTACTTTCGTGTTTATAAATACAGGCGATGCGCCGTTTGTTTTGACCAATGTGACATCCAGTTGTGGCTGCACTACACCGGACTGGCCCCGCGGTCCTGTTAAGCCGGGAAAAACCGGCGAAATCAAAGTCACCCACGATGCTCAACATACCGGTCGCTTTATAAAGACGATACGAGTGGAGGGAAATGTTGCCGGCGGCTTTATAACCTTATCCATAAAAGGGCAGGTGCAGCCCAATGAGTTTGAACAATCAGATCAGGAGCCATGAATACAATGATATCCATAGTTATTTCCTTATATAACGAAGAGGACGGAGTTCTTAGCTTCTGGGCGTTACTAAGGGCAGAGTTAATAAAAATGGCAGATATAGACTTTGAAGTCATCTGGGTCAATGATGGAAGCACCGACCAGACTCAAAACCGCATTGAAAAGCTGACCACATCTCATCCGGGTCAAAACATAAGTCATTGTTCAATTGAATTCTCAAAGAATTTTGGTCATGAGTCGGCCATGATTGCAGGAATTGATCACGCGAAAGGGGATGCGGTCATTTGCATGGATGGCGACGGACAACATCCACCTGCTGAAATCGAAAACATGCTCCACGCATACCAGGCGGGAAGTGATTTTGTCCTCATGGAATGCATCCAGCGGGAAGATAATGGGTTGGTTAAAAAGCTGCTCTCTGCTTCATTTTATAAATTGATCAACCGGCTGTCGACCATAAAACTGCGCAACAATGCGACTGATTTTTTTCTGATATCCAGGCAGGTTGCTGACATACTAAAAACATGCTACCGCGAACAAAACCGCTTCATCCGCGGCTTTATCCAGTCCATAGGCTTTTCTTCGGTTGTACTTCCTTTTCATGCGCCTTCCCGGTTATACGGAAAAAGCAACTACTCTTTATTCCGCTTATTTAAACATGCTTTTAACGCCATCTTTGCGTTCTCGAATAAACCCCTACGGATAAGCATGTTTTTTTCGGTGGTGTTTATTTCCTTCACGGTAGTGTTTGGTTTATATACCCACTATATGTACCTGTATGGAGATACACCCCCCTCGGGGTATACTTCTATCATTTTTTTAATGCTGATTTCGTTTTCTCTTCTGTTTTTTACAATAACAATTTTATCTTTATATTTCGAAAAAGTAATCCAGGAAATGCGCCAGCGTCCAATCTATATTATCAAAAACATCAATCACGTTTTATCAAAACATAATTCTCTGAAAAATCAGGAAGACATAGAACGTCAAACATGAAACACAAAGCACGATCCATACTGATCTCGGCACTGCTGCTGACAGCAATCGCATCTTGTACGCACACAAACCCAGAAAAAGCCGATGCTACTGAAAAACGCCAGTACATTCAGCAGCAAAACCCGGTGAACGTGATTATTCTCGAAAAGGGTATTTTCAAAAAAGAACTGGTCAACAATGGCAAGTTAACGGCCCGGCGTAAAAGCGAACTCCGGTTCCGGGTAAGCGAACAACTGGAAACTTTGGCTGTGAAAAACGGCGACCGGGTCGGTGCAGGGCAGGTTATCGCCACGCTGGTGCCATTTACTTATCAGCAGCAACTGTCGGGCGCAAAGGTACAATTACAAAAAGCGCACCTGGAGTTGCAAAATATCCTGATCGGGCAAGGCTATATGACAACTGACAGTACCCAAATGCCGCCGCATATATACGGGATGGCAGTGGTCAGGTCTGGTTATGCCGAAGCGTTACAGGGCTTTCAAACAGCAGAGTTCAGCCTGAAGGCTACCCGGCTGACCGCTCCTTATAGCGGATTAATCGGCAACATCAAACAAAAGGTACATGAACAGGTAAGTTCGGGTGAAGTTTTTTGTACACTGATTGATGACTCCGAATTTGAAGTGGAATTCAAACTGGTAGAGAGTGAGATTACTACCATTAGTATGGGTGATGAAGTTCAGGTGATCCCGTTCTCGGACAGCAGTAAAAACTATAAAGGACAGATCTCTGAGATTAACCCGCTGATTGATGAGAACGGCATGATTGGCGTTAAGGCACGGCTCCGAAATCCCGGCAGCTTATTGGAAGGAATGAATGTAAAAGTATTGGTTGAAAAGGACATTCCCGGGCAAATGGTCGTTCCCAAATCAGCGGTGGTATTACGACAGAACCAGGAAGTCCTGTTTAAATGCACGAAAGACTCCATCGCATTCTGGACTTACGTACAAACAGTAGCCGAAAACAGCGCCTCCTATGCAGTGGTCGCCCACCCGGATAAAGGAGGGATACTTGCACCGGGCGATACCGTGATCATTTCAGGCAACCTGAATCTGGCTCATGAAAGTGCAGTCATTGTTCAATAGTTTCAGGTTACAGGTTGCAGGTTACAGGTTGTACTGACCGGAGCAGGTCAAATTAGTTTCAAGTTGGAAGGTATGTTAGAAATAATTTGATATGGCAACGATACAACGGTTCAAAGATTTAGAGGTTTGGCAACTGGCAAGGGAGACTTGTCGTGATGTGTTTAAATTGACCCGAAAAGAACCTTTTAGCAGGGATTTTGCTTTAGTTGATCAGATAAAAAGATCATCCGGTTCGGCAATGGACAATATTGCTGAAGGTTATGAACGGGATGGAAACAAGGAATTTAACAACTTTCTTACCATCTCAAAAGGATCTATCGGTGAGACACGGTCTCAGTTGTACCGGGCTTTGGATTTCAATTATATTGAAAAAGCAGAATTTGAAGCTTTATATCAAAAGTGCCTGACACTAAGCCGGCAACTTCAAAAATTTGCCGATTATTTACGAAATTCCCCCATCAAAGGCCGCAAATTCCAATAACCTGTAACCTGTAACCTGTAACTTGAAACCTGTAACCTGAAACCTGAAACCTGAAAAACCATGGTCGAATTCTTAATCAAACGCCCGGTCGCAGTCAGCATGACCTTCATCGCCATCCTGGTGCTGGGGATATTTGCCATGAAGTTTATACCGGTTTCGCTGATGCCGGATATTGACATTCCTGAGATCACGGTGCAGGTAAGTGTTTCGAATACCCCTGCCCGCGAACTGGAAAACACGGTTGTCCAGTCCATTCGCCGGCAGTTGATGCAGGTGGCACACCTGGCTGACATTACCAGCGAAACATGCAATGAAAATGGTATTATCCGTTTGAAATTTGATTACGGTACCGATATCGATTTTGCCTTTATCGAGGTAAACGAAAAGATTGACCGTGCCATGAATTACCTGCCCCGGGATATTCAGCGTCCCCGGGTTATAAAAGCCAATGCCACGGATATCCCTGTTTTTTACCTGAACCTAACGGTTAACAGTTCCAAGTTTCAGGAAAGTTCCAAGTTGACGACAGAAACGACAGAAACTCCAGAAACCAAAGCAACCCCGGCAACCTCCGCTCTCTTCCCCGTTTCGCAAAAATTTGTTGAGCTAAGCCGTTTTGCCTCCAATGTCATTCGCAAACGGATTGAACAGATACCGGAAGTGGCCATGGTTGACATGAGCGGGCAGGTAAGTTCCGAACTGCTCATTATTCCCGACAGCAAAAAAATGGAATCCCTGGGAATTACCCAGGAAACCCTGGTCCGCCTGATTGAAAACAGCAATGTCAAACTTGGAAATCTGTTGATCCGTGACGGCCAGTACCAGTATAACATCCGGTTCACCTCCACCCTTCAAAACAAACAGGATATTGAAAACATCTGGTTTAAAAACAACGGGCGGTTGTTGCAGTTTAAAGATATTGTGAAAGTCATTGAACATCCCCAAAAGCAAAAAGGGAAAGTGTTGCATAACGGACAGGATGCCATCAGCATTGCCGTAATCAAACAAAGCGATGCCCGGATGTCGGCCTTGAAACAAAAGCTGAACGGACTGGTTTCCCGGTTTGAGAAGGATTATCCCGGTATAACGTTCAGCGTCACACGTAACCAAACACAGTTATTGGATTATTCCATTTCGAACCTCGGTCAAAGCCTGGTTTGGGGAGCTCTGCTTGCCTTCCTGATCATGTTCTTTTTCATGAAGGATTTTAAAGCCCCCCTGTTAATTGGCATTGCCGTTCCTGGCTCGCTGGTCATTTCCATGCTTTTCTTTTATATCCTGGGTATTTCTGTCAATATTATCTCGCTTTCGGGGATCATTTTGGGTGTAGGAATGATGATCGATAATTCGATTATCGTGATCGATAACATCACCCAACACCGCGAACGGATGAATAGTTCAAAGTTCCATCCGGCAATTGCCGGACCGGCGCAGACGGATTCAGGTTCAAAGTTATCGCCTGCAACCACAGCAACAATAGAAACCCCGGAAACACAATCCATCAATCCATCAATCCATCAATCCCTGGATAAAGCCTGCGTCAGTGGCACCAACGAGGTTTTCCGCCCCTTGCTAAGCTCGGTACTTACCACCTGTGCCGTTTTTATCCCCATGATCTTTATCAGCGGGATTTCGGGGGCCATGTTCTACGACCAGGCCATGGCCATTACGGTTGGCTTACTGGTTTCCCTGGCTGTTTCAGTTATCTTGCTGCCTGTTTATTACCGGCTGGTTTACCGGAGAAACGGGACAAGCCGGCAAAACCGCTTTTTAAAGAAGATTACCATTTTCAGTATTGAAGGCCTTTATGCCAAAGGTTTGCGTCTGATCATGAAGCATCAGGGCTTATCCTGGATATTGGTTGGCGTTTTTTTACCTGGAGCTGTATTTTTATTTACCGACCTGCCAAAAAGTAAATTGCCCCCGATTACCAAAGACGAGGTGATTCTGCTGATTGACTGGAACGAACAGGTCCATATTGATGAGAACAGGAAACGATCACAACTGGTGGCCGGCCAGGTCAAAGATTTTCTGGAAAGCCACACGTCCCTGGTTGGGCAACAACAGTTTATCATGGAGCATGGCAGCACGGCTTCTGCGTCAGAAACAATGATTTACTTTAAGGCAAACTCTTCAGAAAACCTGGCACACGTTACGGACGAAATCCGGGAATTTCTTGAACACAATTATCCCCGGGCTCTTTTCCGGTTTAAGGACGCCGGAAATATTTTCAACATGATCTTTTCGGATACCGAAAAACCTTTGGTTGCCAGGCTGAAAGCAGCAGATGATTACGGTCCGGGAAAAATCAGTTTTCTGCAAACGACACTGGAAAAACTAAGGGCCGCCTTTCCCGAACAGCCGGTCGGCGCTTTGCCCCTTTATGAATACACGGTTTTGCGCACCGATCCGGAGAAACTGCTCCTTTACGGATTGTCATTCGATATGGTTTACCGAAAACTGAAAAGCGCTTTTAATGAAAACCAGCTTTTTCTGATTGCCGACAACCAGGATTTTGTGCCGGTGGTACTGGGCGACGAGACACGTACCATCGGTGAAATTGTCCGCAACCTGTTTATCCGCAACAACGCCAATGAACTGATCCCTTTACGGGAGCTGGTTAACGAAATAAAAAGCCAGGACATGAAAACCATTGTTGCCGGAAAGGAAGGGGAATATTACCCTGTTGCGTTTGAAGTAAATGCCGGTCAGGCAGAGGGACTGATGGCGACGGTCAGGCAACTGGTCAACGCGGACCGGTTGTTTGATGTCAGTTTTACAGGCAGTATTTTTTCGAATAAAGAACTGCTAACGGAACTTTCGCTGATCCTGCTGGTTTCCCTGGCCCTGCTGTATTTTATACTCGCCTCGCAGTTTGAGTCTTTAACACTGCCCCTGATTGTGCTTGTGGAAGTTCCCATTGATATTTTTGGAGCATTTCTGGCTTTAAAACTGGGAGGAGCCGGCATCAACCTGATGTCGTTAATCGGCATCATCGTGATGAGCGGGATCATCATCAATGATTCGATTCTGAAGATTGACACCATGAATCAACTTCGTAATCAGGGATATTCTCTGGTCCGGGCTATGGTTGAAGCCGGTCACCGGCGGCTAAAACCCATCCTGATGACCAGCTTGACCACCATCCTTGCACTAATTCCGTTTCTTTTCACATCAGGGTTGGGCTCCGATTTGCAGCGTCCATTGGCCCTGGCTGTTATCGGGGGGATGGTTTTGGGAACACTGGTCAGCTTGTACCTGGTGCCGCTGATGTATTATTATTTGAAAAGACGTAGTGAGTAGAGAGACAGGAAGCTGTAAGCCTCAAGAATAGATTTAACAATAGAAATTATGGAAAAAACTATCGAAACCACAGCAACAATATAACCAAATCTTGAATAACTCTAACAAACCGTACCGCCTCTCCTCCTTCTCCGTCATCATGGTCTTTATCCTGATGATCATCATGGGGCTGGGGGTGCTGCCGTTACTAAACGTGCAGTTAAACCCGTCGCGCTCGTTGCCAAAGCTTTCGGTCCGCTACAGTTGGCCGGATGCTTCGGCCCGGGTCATTGAGCAGGAAGTGACATCACGGCTCGAAGGGCTTTTCAGTTCGATGAAAGGGATCAAAGAGGTGTCGTCGGTTTCCTCCAAAGGGTCAGGCAGGATCGAGCTGTCGTTTAAAAAAACGGTAAACCTGGATGCCGCCCGTTTCGAGATTGCCTCGCTCATCCGGCAGGCGTATCCTGAACTACCCGAACAGGTATCGTTCCCGGAGCTATCGATGGGCGCCGGCGGGCAAAACGCCAGTCCCATCATGACCTATACGATCAACGCAAGCGCCAGCCCTTTTTTAATTCAAAAATATGCAGAGAACCAGTTGGTTCCCCGGCTGTCCGTCCTATCGGGAGTGAGCGGGGTTCAGGTTTACGGATCAACACCCTTTGAATGGGAGATCAGGTATAACAGCGATCAAATCCAGTCCCTGGGGATCAGTTCATCCGAAATCGCCCAAAGCATCCAAAACCACTTCAGGGAAGAATACCTGGGGCAAGGGGTGTTGTCTGATATTCAGGAAGAAGGACAAACCATTACCGGGCTGTATTTGTCCAATGGATTGAATGACAGCATTGGTTGGCAAGCCATTCCGGTAAAACGAGTTGGAGGGCGGATGATTTGGCTGGGAGACCTGGCTAAAGCCAGATACCAGGAGCAACAACCATCTTCCTATTTTCGGATCAACGGGTTAAATACCATTAATATGGTGATTTATCCTGAAGACCAGGTGAATAACCTGCGCCTTTCCAAATCGGTCAGGGAAGAAGTCTCCATCCTGAAAAACAACCTGCCTGCAGGTTATTCGTTGCTGCTGGCCAACGATACCACGGAATATATTCAGAAAGAACAGGAAAAAGTCTTTCTCCGTACCGTTTTCTCCCTGCTCATCCTGCTGGTCTTTATCCTGATCATTACCCGGAGCCTGAAATACCTTTTGCTGATTACGGCCAGTATCCTTGCCAACCTGCTTGTTGCCTGTGTTTTTTATTACCTGCTGAAAACAGAGATCCACCTTTATTCGCTGGCCGGTATTACCGTGTCATTTGGGATCATCATAGACAACAGCATCATCATGATTGATCACCTTCGGCACCAGGGAAATAAGAAGGCTTTTTTGGCTATCCTTGCTGCCACTTTAACAACCATCGGGGCGCTCAGTGTCATCTTCTTCTTAAAAGAGGAACAACGCATCAACCTGGTGGAGTTTGCCCGGGTGATCATGGTAAATCTATCGGTTTCGATGGTGATCGCCCTGTTTTTTATTCCGGCCCTGATGAATAAAATCAGTCTGAATAACCGGCGGGCAAAAAGATTTTTCAAAAGAAAGAGACGGGCCGTTCGGATTACCCGTTTTTACCGGCGGCACATCATGTTTAGTAAACGGTTTAAATGGGCTTATATCCTGTTGTTTGTCCTGGGATTTGGCATCCCGGTACAATGGCTTCCTGCCAAAATTGAAAAAGAGGGTTTTTGGTCCGAAAAATACAACAAAACACTCGGGAGCAGTTGGTTTACCGAAGAAGCCAGGCCGGTTCTTGAAAAAACTTTAGGTGGTTCATTACGCCTGTTCTCTGAATACGTCTTTGAAAGTTCGTTTTATTCTGAGCCTTCCAGGACCATGTTGTATGTGAGGGGAAAAATGCCCGAAGGATGTACGGTGCAACAACTCAACGAGGCCATGGAAAAGATGGAGAATTACCTGAGCCAATTTGATGAGATCGAGCTGTTTCAGACGTCGGTTTATGCCTATAACAATTCATCAATCTCCATCCAGTTTAAACCGGAATACGAAAATGGTTCATTCCCTTACTTTTTAAAAGAAGAGATTACCTCGAAAGCCATCAGCCTGGGAGGACTGGACTGGAGCATTTACGGGGTTGGACGGGGATTTTCAAACGCACTGAACACCGGGTTCAAGAACAGCCGGATTGTTTTGGAAGGTTATAACTACGACGAACTCTATCGTTATGCCGAAATTCTGGAATCGAAACTCTCAGAAAACGAGCGGGTAAAAGATATTGAGATTACCGGCTCAATAAGTTGGAACAGCAGTACGCTTTACGAGTATCAAATGGTTTTCAACCATGAGGGTTTTGGGTTAAATGTTGTCCATGTTGGGCAGTTTTATTCATTTTTGAAAGATAAGGTTTATAAAGCCAGCCTCAGCCCCATTTATAATGACAACGAGTTGCAGCCGGTTTCGCTGGTCTCCGATGCCTACGGGGAGTTTAACGTTTGGGATTTAAACAACCTGCCCATTGAAATCGGGGAAAAACAACTGAAGCTGTCCAACTTTGGAAAAGTAAATAAACAAAAATCAGGGAATGACATTTATAAAACCAACCAGCAATACCAGTTGGTGGTGGCTTACGATTTTATCGGCCCGGAACCTTTATCCAGGATCGTCAGGGAAAGGCAGGAGAAGGAACTGACTGAAATTTTGCCGCTGGGATATTCTGTCCGGCCTTCCAATCAAGGTTGGGGCTGGGACCGCAAGGATAAGAAGCAATATTTTCTCATCCTTCTGGTCATCCTGATCATTTATTTCATCTGTTCCATCCTTCTTGAGTCACTTTTGCAGCCGCTGGCTATTATTCTTATGATCCCGGTTTCTTTCATCGGGGTATTTCTTACCTTTTACCTGTTTGATTTTAATTTCGACCAGGGCGGTTTTGCTTCCTTTATCCTGTTATGCGGGATTGTGGTCAACGCCGGATTATACATTATCAACGATTACAACAACTTTTGCAGAAAACCGGCTTCAAAAAGCAGCATGTGTTTGTATCTGAAAGCGTTCAACCACAAGGTTGTCCCGATCTTTTTAACGATTATCTCAACCATCCTGGGGCTTGTACCCTTTGTGTGGTCGGGCCAGAATGAGGTATTCTGGTTTGCTTTTGCAGTTGGCGCGATGGGAGGATTGATCTTCTCTGTAGTAGCCATCATCAGCTATTTACCATTGTTTATGAAACTTAAGTGGTAAGCTAATAATGAGCTCAACTGTAGGAGGTTAAGCTATTTTTTATACCTTTGTGCGAACTAGTTTCAAGCTAGCTTATATCCGGATTTTTTATAATGAACAATCCGGTGAGTTCTTTCAATATTGGCGGGGTAGTTTACTAATAACCAACGATTTACAAGGTGTGGTTCGAATCCCTCACCGCCCACGAAAGCAAATGCCAAAAGGCATCAGGAAGCAGTAAGTCGTTGATTTGCTGCTTTTTTTTGTTTTTATCGCATCGAGAGAATGGATCAGATGATATTTCTGGTGGATTAAATTTTCAAGCATAAATTTTAGCGACTCTGAAGAGGAAATATTTTACATCGCTTACCCCTCTCAAAACTGCTCTGAAAGCTTTCAGTTTAGCATTGAATGATTCAGCAGAGGCATTGGTTGAACGGTTGTCAAAGAAGTTCAGTATTTCGGATCACTTCAAAAAGTAGAGAATCCGGAAAACGAGGAAAAGCCGGGTAGCAGTCGGTTGGCCCTGCCGGCAGACAGGGAAGGCTTAGCCTGTCTGAAAGTTATCAGAAAACGTTAAACGGTTGATCAGAAACCCTGGATAGAAGAGTTTATCAGAAAGGTTATTCCCGAACCCAGTTGAGCCCGGGAATAACTTTTGAGGCAGCTTTTAGTTTTCCTGAGATTCATCTACCAGTTCAACCTCAATCTCGATACCCCCTGTCCATTGGACTATTAAATTGTAAATAGCACAACCAATGGCGGTCATGATAAAACCCATGATCCCATATAGTACCGGAAAAAGGATGAAGAAAAAGCCTCCGCCAAACGGAAAACCGGGGAAGGCGTTGTTGCCGGCCAATCCGCTAATCAGGCTGATTGGTAACATGAAGACGAATGCAATGGCAAATAAAATAATGGCTGCTACTTTTGAAGTCTGAAAAACTCCAAATCGTTTTACTCTTTTCATCATAATTGGGTTCGTGTTAGTGATTAAAGGTTTTTAATTTCTCTGGTTTCCCCGTATAAGCGCATGCCAAACAGGAAGTCCACTGTTCTGAATGGTTCAGAAAGTTTAAAAATACAAATAAACTTTATATCGTATTCATTGGCGGGGCAGTCTGCCCGATTGTCGTGCGTTTTTTTTCCTGTTAATTCCCTTATCCCTTCCTTCGCTGCTCGCTCTCTTCAATCATGGTGGTCAGGTCGGCTGCAGGGCGGATTTCCCAACTGCCCCTTTCGCGCAAGAGCCGCATGGAAGGATGGTTTGACAGCAGGCGGATGGCATGATTCAAGTCGGTGGCTTCAAGGATCATGATGCCGCCGATCTGTTCTTTGGTTTCGGCAAACGGGCCATCCGTCACAGAGACTTTGCCGTTGTGCCATTTCAATGTGGTGGCATTTTGAGAGCCCTGCAAGGCTTCGCCACCCACAAAGTGACCATTTTTTTTCAGTTCGTCATCATAGGTGAAGCACTCATCCATCATGGCCAGTTGCTCCGCTTCGGTAGCGGATTCCCATTCTTTTTCATTAATGTATCCGAGACAAATATATTTCATAATTATCGTGTTATGATTTTTGATAAATTTTCTGTTTTACCGCGCCAGGCGGCTTCCCTTTCACTCAAATTTAATAGAAGTGTTTAAACTCATTAAGTAGGATGTAAGACTACTGATCTTTCCATTGGTCATTTCAAATACATCACAAAATACCGCATCAAGTGAGTTTCCGTTTTTCATCTTACCCTGAACAGTTCCTTCTGCAATAACAATATCATTTTCTTCAATGAGCCTTTTGACCTTGATGGCCGGACTGCCCACAAAGTTATCGTTTTCGATTTCCCTGTCGAATTCTTCTTTCCCATAGTGTGTATATACGCCGGGCATTTTCCAGACTACATCCTCCGTAAGACAATCAAGGATCATCTGATGATCACTCCTGCGGAATCCTTCCATGTATTTCTCAACGGTTTTTTTATTTTCTGTCATATTTAGCCTGTTTTAGATGAAGAGTTGGTTAAAGTTTTTTAGCGAGTTTCAGCACGATGCCTCCGGGCGAAAGCTGTTGTGTAGAAATAAGAGATAAATTCCTGGACGGTATTCCCTGTTTGAACAGAGGTTTGCCACGGCCCAAAATAACCGGGGCTATTCCAATGCGATATTCATCAAAAAGGTCATCGTTGATAAATGTTTTGGAAAGGTCCGCACTTCCAAATACATACATATCTCCGTCGCCTTGAGCTTTCAATCCGGAGATCTCGGCTGAGGCATTCCCATTGATTAAGGTTGAATTGTTCCAGTCAACTTCTTTCAATGTTTTGGAAAAAACCAGTTTGGGAATGCTGTTCATTAATCTGGCAATTTCGTCATTTTCACTGTCCGCCTTCTTCCAGTATGCAGACATCCCTTCATAGGTTAACCTGCCGAAAACGAGATAGTCAGCCGAGCGTAGCTGTTCAAGGCTAAGGTTTTCCAGTTCTGGTCCCCAAACTGAATTGTGAAAGGATAAGTCCCAATTCTTTTCTCCTTCAAAATAACCATCGAGCGTGATGATATTCCACATGATTAATTTTCTCATGGCTGTTGTTTTTAGTGTTCTAAAATTGAATTGTCTATGTGTTCAACAGATAGTCGAACAACAGAGGACGAAATCGACAAACAATTCTTTTTTTTTTTACTATCTGTATATTACGTGTCCAGTTCTCTGAGCTTTCGTTCGATAAATCGGCGTTCGGGGTCTTGTTGTGCGAGGGCAAGGGCTCGTTCCCATGACGCTCGTGCCTCACTTGTCCGGCCGGTTTTCCGGCACAGTTCCGCCCGTGCCGAGTAAGCCAGGTGATAATCTTTTAATTCCCCACGCTCCAGAATCGCGTCGATGCGACTTAATCCCGCCTCAGGACCATGGTGCATGGCTATGGCGACAGCGCGGTTTAATTCAATTACGGGGGAGGGGTTTATGCGCAGTAACAGCGTATAGAGTCCTGCGATCTGTGCCCAGTCTGTGTCATCTGGACTCTTCGCTTCAGTATGCAACGCCGCGATGGCGGCTTGCAGGGCATACAGGCCTGGCCGTTTGGATGAAAAGGCCCGCTTTACCAACGATATTCCCTCGCTGATCATATTGCTATCCCATAGCGACCGGTCCTGATCTTCCAAAAGAATAAGGTCTCCTGCCGGTGTGGTACGGGCAGACCGGCGGGATTCGTGTAGTAACATAAGGCCTAACAATCCGGCAACCTCAGGGTCAGGCAGCAAATCGTGCAGCAGGCGCCCGAGTCGAATTGCTTCGCTTGAAAGGTTAACGCGGGTTGCCAATTCGCCGGACGAAGCGTAATAGCCCTCATTGAAGACCAGGTAAACAACCTGTAAGACCGACCCGAGCCGGTCCGGGAGTTCGTGCTGCGGCGGAACCTTGAACGGTATTCCGGACTCGCGAATTTTGGCTTTGCCACGGACAATTCGCTGTGCGATGGTAGGTGGTGCAGCAAGAAACGCGCTGGCAATCTCTTCGGTAGTCAGATTGCAAACCTCACGCAAGGTCATGGCCGTGCGTGTATCGAGCGCCAGTGCGGGGTGGCAGCAGGTGAAGATCAGTCGGAGCACATCGTCTTCAATCTCTTGATCAATCTGCTTCGAAGGATCGGCAATATCAGCTTTCATTTGCCGGACTTGTTGTACCTGCAACGGGTCAAATTTTGATTGACGCCGCATACGGTCGATTGCTTTAAACCGGCCGGTGGAAACAAGCCAGGCCCGGGGGTTGGAAGGAATGCCATTTTCGGGCCATTGCTCAAGCGCAGCCTTGAAGGCATCGTGCATGGCATCTTCGGCAAAGTCGAAGTCTCCAAGCAAGCGAATCAGCGTGGCAAACACCAGACGCGACTCTTTGCGATAGATCCCGTCCAGGAGTTGAGTAATATGTTCCGAAGAATTTTGCATGTTCATCTGGTTTGGTTCTCATATGGGTTAAACGCTGAAAGTTCTTTATCAGGCAGGTTAACAAGAAAATACCCCCTGAAACCCTTGTGGCAAATACACTTTATTGGGCATAGTTGAGAGTCAGTTCAACATGTCAGGTGAAGTTGAAATATGAACTATATTCTTTTTGCCCGCATCTCCTGCATTAGTTTCCAATTATTTCCACGATCAACGGTCTTTTCATTACACCACCTGAAACTGTCAGAGGTGATATCGCGGTAAACCCAGCGAGATTGGTGCCCATTATCGTCAATCTCTCCAATTTGTATAATCTCATTTCCAATTTGACGCCCAACTTGACGAACAATGATCCCATTCGGTGGATTTATCCATAGAATATGCCATGCGTCAATTTTGGGGTCGTACATCCTAATCGTCGTACTGTAACGATTCCCTGGCTCATGCCAACCAATTTCACTATTTTCACGAATAGGTGTAATCCAAAGATCCTGTATTGCACGTCCTTCTAAAATCCAATCGAAACGGATATCCCATTTCGAATGCTTCATACTTCCGTCTTCTGAATACTCAATGGTATCTGCAACCCAATCGCCGACAAATTGACCATAGAGCATTAGCTTATCTAAGTATTCGATGGCTGGTTCTTTTGAGATTAAACTTTCAGTGAAATGACTTTTTGCATAATTTCTCATGGCCGAATTATTTTATTAATTGTACCCAAGGTTTGTTGTAGACTGTTGAAAAAAATTAAAAATACAAATAAACTTTACATAACCCATGAGTTTGAGGCTGATTTTTTTTTGCAGGTTTAATCGCTTATTTGTATAAATGTTTCAACGAATCCATCAGGTTTGCTAATTCGGCAAAAGGTTTGCTGCCGTGGTTTTTATAGATACTGCCGTGAAAATCGTCGATCTCTTCCAGTACCGGTAGTATCTTCTTCCACTTGTTGTCGCTGATGGCTGCAAAAAACAAAACGTTTTCTTCAGCCATGTTCTTTTTTGCCTGCAAAAGCGTCTCTTCCCCTTTTGGAGTAAGCGCCAGCAGTTTTGCCCTTTTGTCCGATTCGTCCTGAACCTCGTCGAGCAGCTCGTTGTTAATCAGTCTCCTGATGGTGTCCATTCCGGTGGTATATTCAAGGTTATACAGGTTAATCAGGTCGGTTTTTTTCGCTTTCTCCATCAGTTGGACGCTTTGCATAAACAGAAATTCCAAACGGGTATTAATAACCAGGTCTTTTAGGGCTTTACGGGTATAAAATTCATGATACCGGGCAATGCGTGATACCGATTCGAGGAAACGCGCTTTTTCGTTGAATTGCCTGAACAAGGTGGACGGGAAGTTCTGCTGTCCGGGATATTTTTCCGGCTTCACTTTTTGATCTAGTTCCGGTTCATCAGTTAGTTTCTGAATCATCCAATGCGAAAAATCCAGCAGGCTTAATTGCGTTTCTTCCAGTTCGTAGTCTTCATATAAATCGAGAACCTGTTTTAAAATAGCATACTTATTCGTCATTCGGCGATGGTTTTTGTGAAAATACAAAAAAATGATTAATATTGTATCGGATACGATTTAATATAAATCGTCTACGATTTTATTTATTGCTTGTTTTTATCACAGCGTTTTTATGTACCAGCTCATGTTAAGCCATACAAAGATAGTTGAAGCCGGGAACCAACAGATTGTTTGGTTCCCGGTTTACAACTGCCTGCCGCAAGTTTTCGGCATCAGGCGGCTTGAAGGCCCGGGCGTACAGGCGCGTAAGCTTCCGGGAATATTTTTCTAAGCATTTTTTTCCAACTCTTTTTTTCAGCGCACTCAGTCCATTCTTTTTTTAAAACATTAATCCATTTTATATGAAAGACAACATCCAAATTACAGAATCAGACTACATCCGTTTATGTGGTTTGATTAATTCAGAAAGAAATCTGAAAGTCACAGATGACAGGAATCTCTTGTTTCTTGGCGCCGAGTTGAAGCGGGCTCAAAAGGTCTCGTCTGAGCGGCTTATTCCCGACTTTGTAACGATGAACTCACAGGTTGAAATTGTGGATCTCGATACCGGTAAGCCCATGCGTGTGAAACTGGTTTACCCCGAAGATGCCGATTTCAGAAAAGGGAACATTTCCGTGTTGTCTCCCCTGGGAGCGGCCATACTGGGGTACCGGCCGGGTAGTGTCGTGGCATTTGAAGTCCCCCGGGGAGTTAAGCGTATGGAAATCAAAAATATTTTGTATCCCGACGAAGTCCAGCCGGCTGATCCGGTCTGAAAACGCATTGTAATATCATGTCTGATTTTTAAAACTAAAAAGTTATGGCAAAGAAAAGTGTTGGCTTGAAGGAGCCTAAAAAGAGTCTGAAAGAAAAAAGGGACGAGAAGAAACAAAAGCGTGAAGCGGAGAAAGTACCCACGCGGAAAACGAGAAAGTAGATGTTTGTTCCGGTTACCGATTTTAATGAACTCATGAAACGAATCCGTATCGTGGAGCGGCGCTATTCAACCAGCTTCAGGTATATCAGCCGGTTGAAAGCAAATTTGATGGCTGCTGATCAGATTCGGCCGTGCGAGGTTCCACGCGACCTGGTGACGATGAACTCTTTTGTGCAGCTTCATCGAACCGAGCCGATAGCGATGGACTTTTGTATTCAGTTGGTTTATCCCGAATATGCGAATGTCAGAGAAACCAAAGTCTCTGTTTTTTCGGAGCTGGGTGTAGCTGTTTTCCTGAAGTGCATTGGCGACGAGCTGAGTTACGATACCTGGAAAACAAACAACCGGCTTTTGATCACCGGGATCCCGTTTCAGCCTGAAGTAAATGCTTATCGGTAAGTTGCAGACCTTTAACCGGCAGGTGGTCTATTTGAGAAGACCTGCCGGTTTTTTTGGGGTCTGTACTGTTTCAAACTTTTTTGTATGTGTACGATTCAGACTCTTAGCGAACCGCGGAATCCCCTGACTGCGTAATAAGAATCGGCGCCGTTGTGGTACAGAAATACCTGGTTGTAGCGGCGGTCGCAAAAGAGTGCCCCGCCGAGTTTTCTGATCGTGGCAGGCGTTTTTACCCAGCTCGACGTTTTGGTGTCGAAACTGCCCAATTGCTGCAGTTCCCGGTATTGTTCTTCCGTTAAAAGTTCAATGCCGATTGCCGTGGCCAAATCCACCGCGCTGTTTTGGGGTTTATGTTCTTTCCTTGCGTCCAACGCTTCGCGGTCGTAACAAAGACTTCGGCGGCCTTTTGGACTTTCAGCCGAACAATCGAAGAACAGGTATTCGCCCGTATTTTGATCCTGCCCAACCACATCCGGTTCACCGCCGGTTTCTTCCATTGCATAAAGCGACCATAGTTTTTCGGTACCGGCTTCCAGTTTTACCTGTATCGGAGTCCACTCCAATTCCTGATGCCGGTTCCTGTTTTTCTCAAACCGGGATTTCAAAATGCCGAGTAATTCTTTTTGTTGTTCCGGTGCCAACTGCTTTTTATTGCTGTTCATACCCTTCATATTTTTATTGATTAACTGAGACAATTTTCCGGCTGGCAGGCCTGAAATGCCACGATGTCGCGGTTAAAACCAGTAATAATACCGGGCCGAAAAATTCTTTGGCGTCACTTCCGCTGGCCGCATGCGAAAATACCGCGCCCGACATGGCAAAGAAAAAGCCGGCATATGCCCATTCCTTTACCAGGTTAAACTTAGGCAGAAGCACCGCGGCAACTCCCAGTATTTTCCAGATACCCAGTATCGTCAGGATATAAACCGGATAGCCCAATCTGGTTATTACACCTATTTCTTCGGGCATTCTGATTAGCTGTACAATTCCGGTGGACAACATGCCCAATGCCAGCCAAACCGTAGCAATCCAGTAAATAATCTTGTTTCTTTTTGTCATGACAGGTTATTTTAATTGATATACAATCTCCTGCAAACGGTTGTGCGCCATGTGGATACCCTGAGCAAATGGCATTTGCAGTAATTGGTTCCTGAGTGCAACTGACCTGAAAACGATATGCATGGTAAGTTTGCTGGTGCTGTCGGTCAGTTTTTCAAAATCAAAAAATTCAAGCTGGACGTCAAAAGGCGTGTTCTCCATTTTAAAGGTCCGGGTGATTTTCCGGTTCGCTACAAACTCGTGAATGACCCCATTGGCCCGAAATACGACATTTCCCTGGGAGTCTGATGTTTCAAACTGCCAGCTGCCGTGGTCTTTATTTTCGAGTTTCACTACTTTTGTACCCATCCATTGCTCAACAATTCGGGGGTCGGCATAGGCTTTAAAAAGCAATTCCAACGGTAAGTCAAACACCCTTGTTACAATTAATTCCTGTTTACCGTCTTCGGCATAAATTTTTGTTTTCTGTTCCATAACAATTCTATTGGTAATTTTTCATGATGGCTTCCAACTGATTAAACCGGTCGTTCCATAATTTTCGGAATGGTTCAATAAAATCAGCGATTTCTTTCATCCGTTGGGGATTTAAGTGATAGTAAATTTCCCTGCCGTTTTGCTCCTGTTTAAGCAGTTCGCACTCGGTGAGTATTTGCAAGTGTTTTGAAACGGTTGGGCGTGCGGTGTCAAAGTTTGAGGCAATGGCGCCGGCAGTCAGGGATTGCGAAGCAACCAGCAGAAGAATGGCTCTTCTGGTCGGGTCGGCTATGGCCTGAAAAACATCTCTTCGTAAGTTCATTGTGTAGTTATTTGACTACAAATATATGTGTAGTTATTTAGCTACGCAAATTTTTTTTAATAAAATGAAGGAGCGGGCAAGTTTATTGGGATTGTCACATTGCACTTACACCGGCAAAATGAATGTCTGCGATCCGGGATTTTTCCGAATGTCATGTCAAACTTAAACTACTGTCTGAGCCAGAGCAAGAGATCAACTCCGGTCGTGAAAGCTAAACTTTCGCCTGCTATCTGTTTTTCTATTGCCAACTGATGTATTTAACCCATTGGTTGCATCGGTGTGCCTTCTGTGTTTCAACAGCAATAGTCACAGATTCTGCTTGTCTGCTTTGGTTTTGAGGTATACTCAGCTTCGTATCCGGGGTATCCCGGTCTGTTGCATAAGCATTGAAGAAAAAACTCAAAATTGCCATCGTGAGTTGTTTTTTCTTTATCCGGTGCCATTTGGTCTGATTTGGTCAGAAAGCCTTTTAGGTGCGACTTCGCAATACGAGGTTGTTAATGCGTCAATAAACAGGTCTTTACGGACTTTGCTCATTTCAACAAGTGTCCAGCCTTGTTTGCCCCATTTATTATCTACCGGAAAGATGACAGTTTTGGCAGCAGAACAAAAAACACTTTGATCAACTTCTGACAACTTAATACAGACCCGTTTATTTTTTTGGTCATAGGTTGCAAAGATTTTCTTTTTCACCCTGAAAGATGTTTTATCAAAATGCGGTTCTTCTATAACCTCCGGAAACGACAGTGCAATTTTTCTGAATGTATCAATCGTTACCATATTCTCTTAAAATTTTTTCTGTTACGATGGAAAAAAAAGTTAGCATTGTTTCGGACGACTGAAAAAATCCTTCGTGCAGATTTATTCCACGCCGACGATCTGCAAGCGATCGGTTAATTGATTTTTTTTACGTTATTTTTTGTGGTGTTTATCTGGCAATTAAAATAACAACTGCAAAGAATAAAGTGTTTGCAAATCACAGGACTAACTTGGCTGTCAGGTTAATTCGACTTGCATGCATTTGGGAAATCTACCTGTTTCTCTCCAGTGCAAACTGGATGACAAACAAGCCAAAAGACCGGATGTGCGTCCGGCGGTAAATTGATCAAATGTGATTAATTTTTAATTTGAGATTATCGTTTTATTTAAGTTCTTTGCAGACACTGATTCAAATTGATGGACGGATTCTTGAACGATAAACTCAGAAAAGGCGATGCGGAATCATTTACCGTGTTGTTTAAACAAACTCATCCCCGGCTGATGGGTTATTGCCGTTTGTTTATAAAAAATAGAACGGATGCGGAAGATATCGTTCAGGAATGTTTTTTTTCCTTGTGGAGAAACAGGGAAAGGATTGATCCGCGTAAATCGGTGGAAAGTTTGCTTTTTGTTTCTCTCCGAAACAGATGCCTGAATTATCTGAAAGAACATTCGCGTCATTATTTTGATTCATTTCACGAAGATGTGGCGGTCAACGAATTGCAATATTTGTATCAAATCGATTTTACCGAGCGAAAAGAACCGGCGCTTGAAGAGCAGTTGATCAAAGCGCTTCAGGAGGCTATCGACGCATTGCCGGGAAGGAAAAAGGAGATTTTTATCAAAAATAAAATTCAGGGGTTCAAACAAAAAGAAATTGCCGACGAACTGGGCATTTCTGTAAAAACCGTTGAGAAACACCTGCATGAGGCCAAACTTGAATTAAAATCGAAACTCGAAAAACGATTCGCCTCACTTGCTGTTCTTCTTTATTTACTGCTTCAATAGACGCTTACATTGCCAGTCTGATCAATATTGCAGGTAAATTTTTATTTGGTTCCAAATTCGAGGTTTGAAATTTTTTTCCCAATTCCGGTAGGGTTTTTCAAAATTGGTTGTACTCCATGTCGAGAACCGAAAAAGATGAAAATACCAATCAAAAATTATTTAGAGGGCAAGGCATCGCGCGATGAAATGCTTGGCTTAATTTCATGGCTCGACAACCACGAGAACCAATCAGAATATAAACGGATAAAAGGTGAGTGGAAAGCAAACCCGGATGCGCAGGACATCCCTCCGCATACCTTGCAGGAACTCGATAAATTCAAACTGAAACTATTGAATGAGCGTGCGCTGGAAATTGACAGGCTCAAATTTGTCCGGCACTTTTATAAATATGCCGCCATTGTCTTGTTGGCTATAACGCTTGGAGGCCTTTATTTTTATGGAAAACCGGTTCATCAGCTGCATACTTACAACACGATTGTAGCCGAAAACGGACAAATATCGAAAGCACTGCTTCCAGACCAGTCGGTCGTGTGGTTGAATTCCGGTTCGAGCATCACCTATAACAACCAGTTCGGCATAAATAACCGGGATATTCAATTGACAGGACAGGCTTATTTTGATGTGACCAAAAACCGCAACCTTCCCTTGGTGGTTTCGTGCGGCGAAATTAACGTAAAAGTTCTGGGAACCCGGTTTACTGCAGCAACTTATCCTGACGAGCGGGAAATCAGAGTTATTTTGGTGGAAGGTTCGGTTGAGTTAACCGGTAAAGACAGTAAGAATGTATTTGCAAGCTTGCGTCCAAATGAAATGATGGTGTACGACAAGAAAGATAATAATTTCAAAATCAGTCAAGTTGTGGCCGAAAAATATACGTCGTGGCGCGACGGAATCATCCATATTTATGATCAGCCGTTGAAAGATGCCGTGGCAAAGTTGCAGAAAAGGTATAACCAACAAATTGTTTTGGAAGAAGGGCTGGAAGATTATAAAGTGACTTTTTCAATCAAAAATGAAGATTTTGGTGATGTGTTGGAGATGTTGCTGGCAATTGCACAGGCGAAAGCTTATCAGGAAGGAGAAGTAATTTATTTGAGGAAGAAATAAAAACAGGAAAGTGCGACAACACTTTCCTGTCAAATAAAACTCTTCACGGCAAATGAAGAGAATTTTTTAATCTACAAACACAAATTTATGAAAAAAGATTGTAAAACAAGGGGATGGTATGTCCCCGGCATCTGGCGGCAGATGCGAAAAATTTTAATCATTATGAAACTGTCTGTGCTTTTCATTTTAATGGGTTTGTTTTCTGCGGGGGCCAGCGTGTACAGCCAAAACTCGAAGCTGAGCCTGGACTACAAAAACGTAAGTTTAAAGGAAGTTTTGGGAGCCATTGAAGACCAAAGCGAATTTCGTTTTGCATTTAGCTCCGAATACCTTGATTTGAACCGGAAAGTTTCTGTTCTTTTCGAAAATGAATCGGTTAGTGCAATCCTGGACGATATTTTTAAAGAAACCGGTATTCAGTATTCGATAAAAGGGAGGATGATCATCCTTTCTGAAAATGAAAGATTCGGGAATAATGCACTGCAATTAAAGGCAATCTCCGGCAAAATAACCGACTCCGCCGGAGTCTCGCTTCCTGGCGTAACGGTAATGATAAAAGGTACTACGCAAGGAACGATAACAGATGGTGACGGAAATTATTCACTGCCGAACGTTCCGGGAGACGCAACCTTGGTTTTTTCATTTGTGGGAATGCGGACGCAGGAAATGGCGGTTGCAGGAAAAACGATTGTTAATGTGATTATGTCCGAAGAAACGGTTGGTATCGAGGAGGTTGTTGCGATTGGTTATGGAACAATGAAAAAAAGAGACTTTCTGGGATCAATCGCAACCTTAAATTCGGAAGATATCCAAAAGATCCAACCAGTGTCGATGGATGCAGCTTTACAGGGAATTACTTCCGGGGTTACCGTTACTTCGTCTGGTGTGCCTGGTGCGCCGGTTCAGGTGAAAGTACGGGGTATCAATTCAATATCCTCGGGCACCGACCCGCTGTGGATTGTTGATGGAATACCGGTTACCAGCGGAACACTCGACCAAAGTTACAATGGGGAGACCGGCCAAAACATTCTTTCGATGATCAACCCTTCCGACATTGAATCCATTCAGGTACTGAAAGATGCTGCCGCCACCTCAATCTACGGATCGAGAGGTTCCAACGGTGTCATCGTGGTAACTACCAAACAAGGAAAGGATGGAATAAATACTTTCGATGTTGATATCAGTAGCGGCGTAAGTAACTGGACCAAATCCGATATTGGACTGGCATCGGGTCCTGAGTATGTGGCAATCATGGATTTAGTGAGAAAAAACAGTCGCATGAATGGCTTGTACGAACCGATACAAAGTCTCGGACAGTTGGATAATGTCGCAACTTCAATGACGCGCGACGAGGCGCTCAATACCAGTACCGATTGGGCTGATGTCATTAGCCGTTTAGGTAGTTTTTTTGATGCACGGATTGCCGCCAGCAATGGTTCGGGAAAGGTGACTTCCTATTTGTCGCTGAATTATCGGAAAGATAACAGCATCTTTAAATTCAGCGACCTGCAAACCTTGTCATCCAATGTCAACCTGAACTATAAAGCACTGGATATACTCGACCTGGGGTATAAAGCCATTATCTCTTACACCGACAATGACCGCGTAAAATCAAGTGACGGTAAACAAGGAGCAGGGGGTTGGGCGCAGGTAAACTCGAATTCCCTGCCTTGGATGAAAGTCTATGATCCTGAAGGAATTAACGGGTATTGGAATTCGCAGTCATACACCAACGCACTTGCAGGTATTGATTCCCGTAACTCCGAAAGTAACCTGAAATCGATCAACGTGATCACCGGGCTGAACGCCTCGTTGAAATTGCCCGTGAAAGGATTGTTTCTGAAGGGTGAGTTGGGGATGAACTACGTAAACAGCAAAGGGCTTTCGTGGATCAGTAAAAATGTAAGGGAACTGGGAGCGGTAGCACAGGAAAGCAAGATTCAAACGGCGATATTAAATTATAACAGTTATCTCAGTTATAATTTTAGTATCAGGGATATACACTCACTGAATCTTGTTGCCGGCGTGGAAGGTACCCGGTCGAATGTTCATACCACTTTATTGAGGGGCGACGGGTTGGTAGGTATTTTTCATGAAATTGGCACTCCAACTACCTTGTCGGGAAGCAGCAAGTTAGGTGGTGAATCCTATTTGATGGGGATCTTCAGCCGGGCTAATTACAATTTTAAAAATAAATATTACGCCGGGTTCAGTATGAGGAGGGATGGTATTTCCAAATTTATTGGAGAAAACCGGTGGACGACATTTGTATCGGGCTCTTTGGGGTGGATTATTTCTGAAGAAAACTTCTTCAATATCGAAGCGATTAATCTGCTTAAATTGAGAGGTAGTTTCGGACAAACCGGAAACACGAACGTGCCAACCGGAATTACCAACGATGTGTGGTCAATCACTTCTGGTTCGGGCTCGCACATGGGATTCAACAGCAGTACATTAGGCACCTTGGGAAATAAGCACATTCGTTGGGAAACGACCACTTCGGTAGATGCCGGATTTGATTTCGGTTTGTTGGAAAACAGGATAAACGGCTCAGTAGGTTATTACAGGCAGGAAATAACCGACATGTTGATGAAAGTGCCATTGCCCGAATCGGCCGGGATCAGGGGAGGTAACTACATCTGGCAAAATGTTGGCAAAATGGAAAACTACGGGATCGAATTTAACATGGATGCCGTAATAATCAACAATAAAAATTTCATGTGGAGCGTGGGCGGTAACCTTTCTACCAACAAAAATAAAGTACTTGCATTGGACCCCGAGTCTGACAAAAACGGGGCAGGCATTGAGCCCGAAGCGGATGCTGACAGCAACTACCGAACCATCACCAGAACAGGCTTGCCGATTGGGAACTGGTATATGGCCGAATTTGCCGGAGTGGACAGGGAAAAAGGTATTCCGATGATTTATGAAGTAGCCGTACAGGAAGACGGGTCGACCAAACACACCGGAAATATTATTCCGGGAACGGAAAATAACATTAACAAAAACCGAATGATACTGGACGGTAAAACTTCCATCCCAAAATTCTACGGCGGGCTAAACACGGTGTTTTCTTATAAAATGTTCGACATAAACATGCTTTGGTCATTTGCAGGCGGCCATTATATCTATAACCGGCTGCGACAGAGTATTATGACCCCGAATACAGGCTTACTTACCCTGTCGAAAGATTTGCTCACAGACACATGGCAGAACCCGGGCGACGATGCTAAATGGCCTCAAACCACTTACGCAGTCAGCTATTTTTACGACGACAATGGCAATCCGACAGACGTTGCTGTCAAGTATGCAAGCGAAAACCAAACACCCAATAGCATGTATCTTGAAAAAGGGGATTATCTTCGGTTGAAAAGCCTGCAAATCGGTTACAAGCTTCCGGAGAACCTCACCAGGGCTATCCGTATGAAACATGTCCGTATCTACCTGAACGGAACCAACTTATTTACTTCTACCAAATTTACAGGATACGACCCCGAGGTGGAAATTGGCAGAAATTCTTCCAGCAGCGTGGTCGTATTTAAAGATTTGCCGCAGGCAAAAATCTATTCTATTGGTGTCAATGCTAAATTCTAAACGATCATAAATTGGAAGTACGATGAAAAATATAGTTAAATATTATTTAGTCCTCATTTTAGTATTTACAGGATGGAGCTGCAAGGACTATTTTGAGTTGGACCGGCCCAGCATGTTTCCGTGGTTAAGTGCTTCGGAACTGGAATTGGCCGTACGTGAACCTTACCGTTACATGACCGAGATGGAGCCTTGGTTTAACCCGCTGGGCACATTGTCTTTAGTGCAGTTCGCACAATCCGACATTCCTCAGCTTCTTACCAAAGCCCAGCAGGGGAACAACTATGCGGTGCAGTATTATAACCGGCAGTATAACAGTATATTGCCTGATAAAGAAGTCTATAATGTTTTCCGGGCTTTATATACGATGGTTACAGCAACCAACGCGCCGCTGCAGTTAATAAACGACGCTGAAGCAAAAGGTGTGGACCCGTTTGAAGGAATGGTGCCTGCAGACCGGGAAAAGGTGAAACGTTTCAAAGGAGAATTGCTTTTTATGCGCGCTGTGGCTTATTGGTATCTGGCCCGGTTGTATGCGCCGCCTTTCGATCCGCAGGGCAGTAACGAAGGACGGTATTTTGTATTACGCCGGTCGTATGTCAGTAATGCCGCTGAATTGAAAAATGCCCCCCTTGGCTCGGTAGCCGAAGTTTGGAAAAGCATCCGGGAAGACCTGGAAGATGCCAAAAAGCTACTTTCTGAAGATTACGTGGAAGGGGAAGGCCGCAGCCGTGCTAACAAATTTGCTGCTTCAGCCATGTTGTGCAGAACCTATTTTATGATGGGCGAACATGAAAAAGCAAAGGCAGAATGTGATTATATCATTGAAAACGGAGCAAAAAATGGCGGTTTATACGATTTGTTACAAGATCCCATTGCTGCTTTTAACCGCACCGGAACCGAGATTTGCAGGGAAATCATCTGGGAAATAGCCTTTAACACTTCAACAAGTGAGTTTGACCGCATTCCCGGTATTTTTGGAAAAAACATTTATAACGGAGTTCGAACCGGGAATTATTCCACCTTTACCATGAGCTATTCCACGCTAAAACAAATCGGATGGATGGTTGACGGCAAGAATGGGGATTATACGGAAACAGAAGGGGCCCGTGAAGATAAAAGGTACCGTCAAACGTGGCGCCGATACGAACCCTATGGCCAACCCAACGGCGACCCGAACGCGTCTGTTCAGATAGAAGAACCGCATGTGTGGCTGGACAAATATTTCCGTGCTGCCAACGGAACATCGGCCAACCGTTACGCCAACCGTCCGTGTATCCGCCTTGCCGAAGTGTATCTTACCCGTGCAATTCTCCGGTTCAATGCAAGTGATAAGATCGGGGCAGCGGCAGATGTGAATGTCGTTCGGCGGCGCGCAGGACTGGCGGATATCGATGCCAATGTTCTTACTGCAAACGATATCCATAACGAGCGTATTAAAGAATTGGCCGGTGAAAATGGCGATCGTACCTATTATTTAATCGGCCTGCGCTTACCCATTGGCATTAGCGACCGGGATCCAGGTAAGTTTTCTCCGATCCAGCCTCCGTATTCCGACTACTATTGGCAGGTTCCAATAGTTGAACAGCAACAAAATCAGGCATATAATAAATAATGTTGCCTTCGTAAAAAAAAAGAACGAGGCTCCAATGAAGATGGCAGCCTCGTTCTTTTTAATGTCTCATCCAACAACTCGTCCCGGGCGGTAATTGTTGTAGGTTTTTTATGTTCCTTTCCTGAACTATCTTGGAAACAATTTTTCTTAGATTGTCAAAAGAACTAACTTGCTGATGTTCGAATGAGGGGAATTTCGGGAAGCAATGGATTGGGGTTGAAACTGACAATTTTATAAGACAATGAGTATATTTTCAGTTACAAAATTTTTTGGAAGAGTCGTCATCTTGTTGGTTGTTTTTCTGAGAGTTGCCTCAGCTTTCGGCGAAAGTTCAGCATCGGAGAAAACCAATACAACCGAAATTTTTATCTCGCCAAAAGGTAACGACAATCATCCGGGCACGGTCAATGCGCCTTTAAAAAGCCTTGAAAAGGCGAAGCAGCTTGCCAGGTTTATTTTGAACGAAACCTCAGGTAGCACCGTGATCATTTCTGTTGGTCATGGAATGTACCCACTTGAACAGGCGGTTGTTTTTTCATGTGAAGATTTTGGAGACGAGACCAATAGAATAATCGTCAAAGCTTCTGAAAACGCGAAACCGGTTTTTACCGGGAGCCGCCGATTGAGCGAATGGGAGGTTTTGAAAGATAAATCGAAGTGCGAAATGCTGCCTGCTGAAGCAAAAAACAACATTTTTGTAACCGACCTGAAGCGTATCGGTATTCTGGATTACGGCAATCCGATTGAACCGGGAAACCGGCCGGAGCTGTTTTGCAACGGGCAATTGCAATCCCTTTCACGCTGGCCAAATCATGGTTTTGCCAAGGCAGGTCTGGTAAAAGGCCCCACTGAATTGCCTCCCACTTTTATGAGAAAGCGGGGCGCCAAAGAAGGCTTATTTGAATATACCGATCAAAGGCAAAACCGCTGGGCCGCCGAAAAGGAAGTTTACCTGGGAGGCTACTGGTTTTGGGATTGGGCTGATGAGTTTCAGCAAGTAAGCAAAATCGATACGATTTTGAAAATCCTGCATCTTGCTGAACCCTACCATCATTATGGATTTAAGGACAGCCTGTCCTATTTTGGGCTGAACCTTTTTTGTGAATTGGACCAGCCGGGCGAATGGTATCTCAATCGTACCGAAGGAAAACTTTACTGGTATCCGCCGATTGGAGTGAATCCAAACAAAGCCATGGTTACACTTTCGGTTTTTAATGCACCTTTTATGGTTGAGTTGAAAGACTGTTCGAATGTAACGATTGAAGGACTCACTTTTCAGGAAAGCCGTGGCAGTGCTGTTTTCATTTCAGGAGGGAAAAATTGTCTGGTGAAAGATTGCCGGTTCGAACGTTTTGGCCGCGATGGAATTCAGGTGGATGGTGGTTTGCAACACGGAGTTTCAGGCTGCCTTGTCCGTACGCTTGGTTTCCGAGGAATCGATATGAAAGGTGGAAACCGTCAAACGCTGGAACCAGCCAACCACTTCATCGAAAATACCCTTGTTGAACACTTTTCGCTGTTTAAACGCACGTATGAACCTGCAGTTCATCTTGATGGCTGTGGAATGCGGGTGTCCAACAACCGCTTCAGATATTCATCGTCGTCGGCGATGCGGCTGGAGGGCAACGATTTTACCATCGAATACAACGACGTCAGCCATGTGGTAAATGAATCGGATGACCAGGGGGCGCTCGACATGTGGTACAACCCGTCGTACCGGGGCGTGGTGGTGAGGTACAATCGTTGGGCCGACATAACGGGCGGAACCCACAGCGGCGCCGCCGGCGTGAGGCTCGACGATATGATTTCGGGCGTACTCATTTTCGGAAACATTTTCGAACGTTGCGGGTCAGTTCAGTTTGGCGGTGTTCAAATACACGGTGGAAAAGATAATTTGGTGGAAAATAACCTTTTTTATAAATGCAATGCCGCTGTTACATTTCACCGCTGGGGAGAAGAGCGTTGGTTAAAAGAACTGGATACGCTTGAAATACAGAAGAAAATTTATGAGGATGTTGATACCCGGTCGTCACAATATCTCAGTAAATATCCCGAGCTAAAATTCATCAGGGAAAATGCCGATGTAAACACGGTGAAAAATAACCTGATCGTGGATTGCAAAAATCAGTTTCTGCGGAATAAAGCGGGAATTCAGATTTTGATTGACAACAGGGCTGTGGATTCGGAAGGAAAAACAGCGGAACAGTGTTGCACGTCCGAATTTTTAGCAAGGTATGGATTGAGTCCCATCCCTTTTCACCAAATCGGGCCGAAGAACAATACATGGATTGAATGACAACGAAACACGTTAAAAAAACATAGATGCTCAAAAAAATTAGTTTCATTACTTTAATTCAACTGCTTTTTCTGGCAGCTTGCCAAACTTCTGAAAAAACACCGGAAAAAGACTTTACCCAGTATGTAAATCCAATGATCGGAACCGCGCCAACCACCACTGAATCGGGCTTAAAACACGGTGGCGGAACCGAAAACAATGCGATGGTTCAACCGTCGGTGACTGTGCCTTTTGCGATGACCAACTGGTCGCCTCAAACCACCAATACCGAAAAAAAGTGCGTTTCGGCCTATTATTACAACGACACGCTGATTACCGGCTTCCGTGGTTCACACTGGCTGAGTGGTTCCTGTACCCAGGAATACGGGTCAATGGCCGTGATGCCAATTTCGGGTGAACTGGTTTGCGATCCGGCCAGGCGAGGCTCTGTATACCGCCACGACACCGAAATTTCGGGGCCGCACTACTATCAAGTAGAGCTTGGCAGTTATCAGATTATTGCTGAAATGACAGCCACCACCCGTTGCGGGCTGTTGCGTTTTACCTTTCAAAATGAAGGGGACGGGCACATGGTGGTCAATCCGAACAGTGACGAAGGCGAAGGTTTTGTTCAGGTAATTCCGGAGAAGAACGAAATTGTCGGTTATAATCCGGTTCACCGGATCTACCAGGGATGGGGCAGGCCGGCCGGATTTTCAGGATATTTTGTGATGAAGATGGAAAAAGCTGCCGATGCTTATGGCGTTTACACCCAAGACCAGGTTAGCGGGGGAACAAAAGAATTGAAGAATCAACCCGATCTCGGGGCTTATTTTTCATTCAAAGTAAAAAAAGGCGAACAGGTGAAGGTGAAAATCGGAACTTCGTTTGTGAGTATCGAGCAGGCGCGTAAAAATCTTGATGCCGAAATTCCCGGTTTCGATTTTGAATCCGTTCAGCAAAACCTGAAAAATGCCTGGAACGAAACGCTGTCGAAAATTGAGGTTGAAACTTCGGATCATGATGAGTTGGTGAAATTTTACACCGCCATGTACCATTCATTTCAGCAGCCGCGGATTTACAACGACGTTGATGGTCAATATCCGCGGTTCGACGGCAACGACCAGACCGACACCATCTGCGACGGAAATTATTATGGAGACATTTCGGCCTGGGATACTTACCGGGCGTTACATCCTTTGTATAATTTGATCGCCCCTGATGAGAATGCCGATATGGTGAAATCAATACTGGTCATGGGAAAAGTACGGGGCTGGGTCCCCATTTTTCCGCAATGGAACAGCTATACTGCCGCCATGATTGGCGACCACGCCGTTGCAATTGTTGGCGAAGCCTATATGAAAGACGTTATTGGGTTAACGGAGGAAGAATATGGTTTGATGAAGCACAATGCCAATGAAACGCCCGCCGCTTTTGAAGAATACGTTGACGGGAAAGGCCGCCGGGCTTTGCAATCGTACCTGAAATATGGGTACATTCCGCTGGAAGACCCGGTGGAGGAAGCTTTTCACAAAAAAGAACAGGTTTCGCGCACGCTGGAGTATGCCTACAACGATTTTACCCTTGCGCAGGTTGCCAAAAAGATGGGTAAAACAGCAGATTACGAGCATTTTGCCAAACGCGGGCAAAACTACCGGAACGTGTTTGACAAAGCCGTGAATAATATGAACGGACGTTTTGCCGACGGAACGTTCACCAAAGAATTCGACAGGTACAAAAAGATGTTTTACATCACCGAGGGTACTCCCTGGCAATACAACTGGTATGTTCCGCAGGATGTGGAGGGTTTGATTGAGTTGATGGGCGGAAAGGAGATTTTTAACCGGACACTCGATGATTTTTTTGCCGAAGGCCAATACTGGCACGGCAACGAACCCGGACACCAAATTCCGTTTATGTACGTGTATTCGGGCCAGCCGTGGAAATCGGCCAAGGAGGTACGCAATATCCTGAAAACAGAATACAGTACCGGTCCAGGCGGATTGAGCGGGAACGACGATTCGGGGCAAATGTCGGCCTGGTATATTTTTGGCGCCATCGGTTTTTACCCGGTTTGCCCGTCATTACCCGAATATGCGGTGTCGGGGCCCGTCTTCGAAAAAATAACCATCAGGATGGGAAATGGCAAAAAACTCCGGATTTTGGCCCCCGGAAATTCAGATACAAATTGCTATGTAAAATCCATTCGACTGAATGGCAAACAAATTGAAAATTTCAGACTTTCACATGTTGATCTAATCAACGGAGGAACGCTCGAGTTTGAAATGTCAGATGATCAAAACTTTAATATTCAATAAATTCGAAAAAATGAAAAAAATCTTTTACTTGACGGGACTGATGCTTCTGGCAGCATTCGCAACCCTGGCTCAAATGCCTGTGTTAAAGTTCAACGCAGACAAAAAATTCAGAATCATGCAGTTTACTGATTTGCACTTCAGAGGCGATTCCTACCGTTCGGACAGTGTTTTGGTGATGGTGAAAAATATGGTTAACGCTGAAAAGCCAGATCTGGTTGTGTTTACCGGCGATGTGGTTACTTCGGCCAACACCGCAAATGCCTGGGAAACATTCTCAAACGCCGTTGTCGGTTTAAAAGTCCCTTGGGCGGTGGTTTTAGGAAACCATGATATTGAAGGGGAATTAAACGGGAAACAAATCATGGAACTGATTGCCAAAAAGCCTTACAGTTTGTCGGTGAATGGTCCTGAAAATATTGCCGGAAACGGAAACTATGTGTTGAAAATTCAGTCATCCGGTTCTTCAAAAACATCGGCACTGCTTTATTTTCTCGATACGCACTCCGGCTTTAAACCCAAAACCGACAAAGGGGATTACGAGTGGATTGACCACAGCCAGGTAAGCTGGTATCGTGAGCAAAGCGCCGGTTTTACAAAGAAAAACGGAGGAAATCCATATCCTGCGCTGGCTTTCTTTCATATTCCGCTACCGGAATACAAAGAAGTGGTGGGCAAGCCAACCACTGTTGGCAGCCAGATCGAAGAAGTTTGTTCTCCCGATATTAATTCAGGGATGTACCTGGCTTTTCTCGAAAGTAAAGATGTGATGGGAATGTTTGTCGGGCACGACCACAACAACAATTATATCGGCAGTTTGCGTGGCATCTGTTTGGCTTACGGGCAATCATCGGGTAGGCAAACTTACGGAAGTATAGGCAAAGGAGGGCGCGTTATCGAACTTTATGAAGATGAACGAAAGTTTGACACCTGGACCCTGAAATGGTACGAATGCGACCGCGACAAAGACATTTGGGAGCCGGCAGCCGACCGGAGCCGTCAAAACTTTGTCACTTTTCCGGAATCTTTTCCTGAAAACTAGGAATTGGCTCAAAAGGTAAGGGCTTCGCGTTGGGTGAAGCCCTTACCGAATACCGGGAATGATCGTTACACCGGCCTGTTGACCATCCAAAATGAATCCGAAAAAAAATCAACCAAACTGGGAGAAAAAACGTGGTAATAAGCGACTACCGACACCACGAAGGAAGATGACGGTTATCGGATTAATCTCAAATATCAGAATAGGGTAATTTGAATGTATGCCCGAAATAATGAAAATCATCCTGTATATTCGTAGTCAAATTTTGAACGGATGATCCTTGAGCAGGAACTTTTAAAATCGGTGTATAAAGGCAATAAAAAGGGCTTTGAAATACTTTTCCGTACGTATTACAAACGTCTGTGTGCCTATGCTGTAAGTTTTGTTTCGCAAAACGATCTTGCCGAGGATATTGTGACCGATGTATTTTTGAAATTGTGGGAAAGGCGGGAAACGCTGGATATTTCGGAGTCGGTTTCATCTTATTTGTTCCGCTCGGTAAAAAATGCCTGCATCAATTATTTGAACCGCGAAAAAAGCAGAAAACATACGATTTCTGAGAATGAAATCAGTTGGCTGAACCTGAAAATTAACTACCCGGTTTCGGACAAGTATCCTTTGTCCGAACTTATTGGCCGGGAACTGGAAGAGAAAATCAGGGAAGAAATTGAAAAATTGCCTGAACAATGCCGCGAAATTTTTTACCTAAGCCGTTTCGAGGAACTTTCGCACAAACAAATTGCCGAAAAATTAGGCATCTCCGAAAATACAGTGAAAGTACAGATTTACAGGGCGCTGACGAAGCTTCGCTCCGGGCTAAAACATTATCTTCCGGTAATTTTCTTTCAATTTCCCGGTTTTTTTTAATTCGCGTGTAATACCACCGGTTGTTTTTTGTGTCATAGCTACAAATCAGGCAAATGACACAGAAAAATATCGTATCCGAAAAACTTAAAGTTTCCATCGTCAATTATTTGAGCGGGAAACGGGAAGAATGCGACGTCGCACTTTTAACGGCCTGGCTGGAAGAAAGCGGAGACAACAGCAAGTTGTTCAGTCAGCTTGTCGATCTGTGGGAAGCAGACCAGATGGCTGGACGTGAAAAAAACTTCAATTCAGATAAAGCATGGGCGAGGCTCGAATCGAAAATGAACCGTAAAAAAGATCGGTTTGTTCTGTTCCGGCAAATCGGAAAATATGCGGCCGTTTTTATCCTGGCACTTTTTCTTGGCGGCCTGGGTTATTCATGGCTGCAACCACAATTTAATTCCGGTTTTTCTTCTTCAGCGATAGTTGAATATACAGCCCCTTACGGTTCGAAAACCAGTTTGAAGTTGACTGATGGTTCTTTGGTTTGGCTGAATGCGGGTACGACCCTTCGATACAACCAGCGGTTCGGAAACCGGAACCGGGAGGTTGAATTGAGCGGCGAGGCCTATTTTGAAGTGGCAAAAAACAAGACATTGCCCTTTACGGTGAATGCCAAAGAAATATCAGTAACCGCATTGGGCACTAAATTTAATGTAAAAGCCTATCCTGACGAAACAGCCATTCAAACGATTTTACTTGAAGGTGCGGTTAAGTTGCAAAACCACACGACCGGGAAACCCTCGGAAGTTTTTTTGAAGGCCGGGCAAAAAGCACTGTTTAGCCCGACAAGCAACCAATTTACGGTACTGACTAGCACCGATGCCTCAGAAGTGTCGTGGACTACTGACAAATGGGTCATTAAAAATACCCGGCTTGGCGAGCTTGCCAAACTGCTGGAACGGCGTTATAACATTGATTTTAAGTTCAGTGAAGAGCGTATTAAAGAGTATGAATTTGGCGGTACCATTCAAGGAGAGACCATTGAACAGGTATTAACGGCCATTTCTTATTCGGCTCCGTTAAAATACAAGATTATTAATAAACACGTAAGCTTGTCAATTGATGAAAATAAAATAAAAACCTATGAAACTTTGCTGAACGAGCAATAAAAAAAGAGAGATCGTGCGAGACCTCTCTTTTGTACTGAGTTCATCCATGTTACTGTCAAATGTCGAGTCTGCCGGTAACAATTATAAACTTTAACGATTCAAATTTATGAAAAAAAAACGTAACTACCGGTGGCGTAAAATCATGCGCATGTCCGGAAATTTTTTTCTGGCTATGAAACTAACCTTTCTGTTGGTATTATTGGGGGTGGTACAATTATCAGCGTCAGTTTATTCGCAAGGCACCAAACTTTCGTTTGAACTGAAAAACCGTACCGTAAAAGAAGTTCTTCGTACGATTGAAGATCAAAGTGAATTCCGTTTTTTTTACAACGAGCAGTTTGTTGACCTGAGCCGGAAAGTATCGGTGAGCAGTGAAAGCCGAAATATCGAGAGTATATTATCGGAGGTTTTTAGCGGATCCAACATTTCTTTCAAGGTGATGGAAAACAAGCTGATTATTATTACTCCGGCTGATGGAGGGCAAAATCAACAAAAACCCGTTTCCGGCAAAATAACCGACTCTTCCGGAGTCCCGCTCCCGGGGGTTACCATCGTTGTAAAAGGGACTACGCAGGGAACGATTACTGGTGCTGACGGAAGTTATTCGCTTCCGAATGTTCCGGGGAACGCAACCTTGATATTTTCATTTGTGGGAATGAAAACACAGGAAGTCGTTGTTTCCGGGCGCTCCACCATCAGTATTTCGATGGATGAAGATGCCATTGGTATTGAAGAAGTGGTGGCCATCGGCTATGGCACCATGAAAAAAAGCGATTTAACCGGATCAGTTGCTTCCGTTAAAGGAGAAACACTTGCTGAGATTCCGGGAGCTACAGTGGCACAAGCCTTACAGGGGCGTACAGCCGGGGTGCATATTCAGCAACAAACCGGAGCGCCGGGTTCTGCCATTCAAATCCGCATCCGGGGAAACAACTCGATTATGGGGAGCAATGAGCCGTTGTGGGTAGTCGATGGATTCCCCGTTTCGAGCGCCAATATGGTCAACCTGTCCGACATTGAAACCATTGATGTGTTGAAAGACGCTTCAGCAACCGCTATTTTTGGTTCCAGGGGGGCGAATGGCGTTGTGATCGTTACAACAAAACGGGGAAAAGCAGGAAAATCAAAAATCACTTACGAGGGAAGTTATGGAATTCAGCGGCTTCGGAAGAAGTTTGATATGTGTAATGCGGAGGAATACATGAAGTTGATGAATATCCAACAGTTCAATGATTTCGGAACAGAATATTTTTCGCAGGAACAAATTAACAATGCGGGAGAAGGCACCGACTGGCAGGATCTGGTTTACCGCGATGCACCGGTTCAGAACCATGCCCTCAATTTTACCGGGGGTAATGATAAAACAAAATTTGCATTGGGCGCCAGCTATTTTGACCAGGAAGGAATTGTGATCAATTCCGGTTACAACAAGATTTCGCTGCGCAACAGTATCGATCATCAGTTTAGTAAAGCACTCAGTGTGGCGTTTAATGCTATCTTGAGCAGAACAACACGGGAAGACAAAGACGATGTCGGTGGTCTCCGCGGGAATAATGTGCTTCATGCCGCATTTGCTGCGCCGCCAACAGTTGGCCCCTACTATGAAGACGGGACGTATCGCGAACTGAATATGGACTATCCGTTTAGTGCTACGGGTTTTATCAATCCGATTGCCTATCTGAACGAAAAAAACAGGAACTGGTACAGCAACCGGGTCATGTCAAATCTGGCGTTTATCATCAATCCAATCAGCGATTTGACCATTCGCATTGCCGGAAATGTTGAGAACACCGATTATCGCTGGGACAGGTACGACACGCGCAAATACCCAAACTCATCGGGTGCTGCCGGAATTGAGATGACAAACACGCTCGAATTGACATCCAATAATACCATCTCATATGACAAAACCATCGACAAGCACAGCTTTTCGGTCATGGCTGGTTCAACCTACGAGCAATATGTACGTAAACCGCTTAGTGTTACCGGAACAGGTTATATTCACGATATCCTCGAATCGTATGATATTGGTTCTGCTGAAGTGATGGGTTTACCTTCTTCAGGCTATACCGAGTGGAGGTTACTTTCTTTTCTGGGTCGTGCCAACTACTCGTACGACGGAAAATACCTGGCGACAGTTACTTTCAGAAAAGATGGTTCATCCAGATACTCCGAAGGTCACAAATGGGGCAACTTCCCGTCAGCAGCTTTGGCCTGGAAAATTTCGAAAGAAGAGTTTATGCAGGATCTCGACTTTATTTCCAATTTGAAACTTCGGGCAGGGTATGGTGTAACGGGCAGTACCGCCATTTCAGCTTATTCGACCATCAACCTGCTCGAATCGGTATCGGCAGTGCTCAACAAACAATATTATACCGGTTTTGAGCCAAAAGCTTCATACCCTGGCGATTTAAAGTGGGAAACCACTGCTCAAACCAATATTGGATTTGATCTGGGATTGTTTAATAATCGGATTCAACTGGTTGCTGATTACTATATAAAGAATACAACTGATTTGTTAAATAATGTCCAGTTGCCGACATCTTCCGGATATACGACAACAATAAAAAATATAGGAAAGATGCGAAACAAGGGTTTTGAATTTCAGGTCGATGCGTTCATTATTGACCATGGTAACTTCAAATGGAACGTTTCTTCCAACATCTCATTTAACCGGAACGAAGTTGTCGAATTATCGGGGGGTAAAGATATTTCCGGAACCTGGTATTCGCTGACATGGATGGGCGACTATGTGAACCTGATTCGGGAAGGTCAGCCATTTGGAATTTTTTACGGATACAAGGAAGCCGGATACAACGACAGTGGCAAAATTCTCTACTGGAACAATGCCGGGGAAAAAGTCCTGAAGTCTGGTTTAACTGAAGAAGACAGAACCTATATTGGCAATCCGAACCCCGATTTTACATACAGTATCAACTCAACAATGAGCTACAAAAACTTTTCTCTCAGCTTTTATCTGCAAGGGGTACAGGGCAACGAAATTATGTGTCTAAGTACCGGATCAGCGAATTACGACTACGGCTGGGGTTTGAATAATTTCAAAGAAGTACTTTACGATCATTGGACCCCGCAAAATACCGATGCCAAATATCCGGTTATCTCCTCGACCAATACCTATGCTATATCCGATCGTTTTGTCTACGACGGGTCGTACATCCGTTTAAAAAATATTGAACTGGCTTATTCCATTCCTACCTCCAAACTGGGTATTTCATGGATCAGCAGAGGACAAGTATACATCAGCGGACAAAATCTACTGACCATCACCAGTTATCCGTGGGCCGATCCTGACGTAAACAGTCGAGGGGGAGCCAGCTCTGTTAATCAGGGAATCGACCATTTCTCCTACCCGACAGCAAAATCACTCACAGTTGGTGTCCGGTTTGATTTTTAATTTAAAAAACGAGAAAACATGAAAAAAATAGTTTATTTATTACTCTTCTCGCTCGGTTTTGTTGCTTGCGAAGATCTTTTAACCGAAGAACCCAAACAAATTGCCGCCGAAACATTCTACAATACGGCTGAAGAAATTGATGCGGCGGTGATTGCTATTTATAATCAATTTCAGTACGGGTTGCGAAAAAACATCCATACGATGGCCGAATCACAAATTGATTATGGCTATGCACGTGGCTCCTATCTGGTCGTTTTCCAGTTTCAGGGACTTGACGCGACCAACATCAACCGGATGTCCGACATCTGGGCCCGGATTTACAGGGCAATTCGAGATGCCAACCTGGTTATACAGAAAGCTCCTGAATCAAAATACGCCAGTCAGGCTGAAATCGATGAATTTGTGGCCGAAGCCAAATTTTTGAGGGCATTCAGCTATGCGCTGTTGGTTCGCTATTGGGGCGCTGTTCCGGTTCGTACCGAAGACAACATGCTGGAACTTGCCGTGCCAAGAACTGCTGCCGCGGATATATACAAGTTTATTATTGACGACCTAAAGGCAGCGGAGATGAAACTGCCCGACACGCCAAAGCAATGGGGAAGGCCAACAAAAACTGCGGCAAAAACAGTGCTGGCTGAAGTTTATATGTTTACGGAAGATTACCCGGCTGCACGTACCAAGGCGCTCGAAGTCATCAATTCCGGAAAACACGACCTGGTGCCGGTTTCCAAGGCAGATGATTTCTACAATCTTTTTGGGGTCGGAGTAAACGGAACGAAAGAAGAAATTTTCTACGTGAAGTTTAACCAGGAATTCGGGAACGACTTTGTAACCATGGGACACTACAATAAATCGCCTTACATGAATTTCAGGGGGCACAATGGATTGTACACCGACTCGGTAACCAATAAATTCGTCAAAAACTGGGACTATAAAGACTTACGAAAAAAGTTAAATTTCTACCACTCGGGAACAGTCAACGGATCGAAAACCACCTTGTTTTACAAGAAGTTTAAAGACGAAACAGCAACCACCAATTATTCGGCAACCGACTTTACATTTTACCGGTATGCTGATTTATTACTGTATTATGCCGAAGCCGACTGCCGCGTAAACAATGGCCCAACCGACGATGGCGTTGAGAAACTGAATATGGTGCGCCGCCGTGCATATGGATATAATCCCAACGCTGTTTCTCCCGTCGACTTCAAAAAAGCCGATTACAACAAGGAAACATTCCTCGATCTCGTCCTCCTGGAACGTGGCTATGAAACTCTTTTTGAAGGGAAACGTTATGCCGATCTGAAGCGGATGGGCAAGTTTGCGCAAACCATATTTGACGCATACGGAATAACCATTGACAACAAAATATTGCTATACCCCATTCCGCTGGACGAAATTAACTTCAACGAAGCGATTAGCGAAACGGATCAAAATCCGGGATATTAATACAAAAAGGAAATCAGGATCAGTTCTTGTACCTTTTAACAATTCTGAAAATCAGGCAGACATGGGCCCGACAAAGGCGCATGTCTGTCTTTCAGTCTGCACAACCTGCGCCTGCGCAACCGAACAGGAACGCATTAAAAACCTATGTAAATGAAAAATATTCTTATTCAATTGGCCATTGGAATGTTCTTTTCTATTTTGACGGCCTGCGGTGAAAGCCCGGCATCTCCAGACGATCCCGGAGATGGCGAAATATCCGGAATGTCTGTTAAAGGCAAAGTTCATCATGCAGGGCAAGGTGTTGCCGGAGTAGTGGTTACCGACGGTTATAACTTTGCCGTGACTGATGAAAACGGAAACTATTCATTGTTGTCTGGGTTAATGGCAACCCATATTTATATTTCGTCGCCTTCCGGGTATTCAGTTTCGGTAACGAACAGTGTCCCGCAATTTTATATCAGTCTGAAAAATGTCAGCAACCGGCAAAATGTAAACTTTGAGTTAGAAAAGTTGAGTGTTCCCGACCAGAAACATTTCGCCATTGCAGTGGGCGACCCTCAGGTACGAAACGAAGAAGAACTGCAAAAACTGAAACCGATACTCGATTACATGAAATCGGATATCAGCAATAACAATATGAATTCCGTTCATCTGATGATTGCAGGCGATATTGTTTTTGATACTCCGCTGATGCACGACCTGAGCAAATCGTATTTTTCATCGGTTGGACAAGCTGTCTACTACGCGATTGGTAATCACGATCATATTCAGAATAAAACTCAGGCAGCATCTGACCTGTACGATAAAAAGGCATCGGATACCTATAAAAGTCATTACGGCCCCACCTATTATTCGTTTAACAGGGGAGAAGTACATTATGTGGTTCTGGACAACATTTTTTACCGTGGTGGGCCCGATACCGATTATTCGACTAAAATTACACAGGAACAGTTGAGCTGGCTTCAAAAAGATTTATCATACGTACCCAAAAACAAAGTGATTTTTGTGATGCTCCACAGTCCGACCAAGTCGCACTATCAGAGTACCTACGGGAATAGCGCGGAACTTCACAATCTGTTAGCCGGCTATAAGGACGTTCACATCATTTCGGGACATACCCATTATAATTCGGTGCTGGTTGATGAAACCGGTATCTCGGAGCATATTGTCGGCGCTGTTTGTGGCGGCTGGTGGGAAGGCCCTGTTTGCGTTTGCGGAACTTACCTGGGCTACAAGATATTCGAGATTGACGGCACAAATGTAAAATGGAAATACCGGGCCTATCAACATCCGGAAAAACAATTTTCGGTTTTCAAGCCCGGGCAAAGGGCGCCGGCGCTTCGTCCTGCCGAAGAATTGCTGGTGAACGTGTGGGACTGGGATGCCACATGGGCTGTGAGCTGGTCGGAAGATAACGGAGTTTCATTCAAAACGATGCCGCGTTTGGCTTCCAAAACCTACGACCCACTTGCTTTCGAGTATTTCGGGGCATCGGGCGATGCCACTTTCCCCCCGGGAAGAACATGGATTGCTGCCAGCCCGACCGATCATATTTTCAGCTGTGTCCCCTCACCGGGGACAAACCGGGTAATCATTAAAGCAACCAATCATTTCGGAGAAGAATTTATAGAAGAGGTGATCCTGTAATTATAGGATCCTGATCTAGTTAATGCAACAAAAACTTGAAAAAATATGACAAAACGAATATTAAAACTTGTCTTCATTTTGGGACTTTTTGTTCTGAACGGAACAGCCCAAAACAGCTATACACTGAAGAATCAGGACATCGAATTTTCAGTTGACCGGCAGGGAAATCTTGTTTCCTTCATAAATCTGCAAACCGGGCAGAATTACGCATCGGGAAAACCGATGTGGCGCCTGTATTTTGACCGCGAAGGTGAAATTGAAATTCAGGTTCTGGCAAAAGATAACCAGCCGACCATCCAACAAAAGGGCGACGAAATTTCATTTGTTTTCAATAACCTGAAAACAAAAAATGAAACATTGAAATTTGCCCTCACCCTGAAAATGACCCTCGAACAGAACTGTATTCGTTTCAGTTCCGAAATTACGAACAACGAACCGCACACCATCATCCGGGAATTGCAGTACCCGTTGGTGGCCAATATTCAGATACCGGACGACCATAAACTTTTATTCACCCAAAAAGGCGGGCACATTTATCTGGATGCAAAAAAGAAAATTTTGTCTCAGGATTATTCTTATCGTGGTCCCGACCATCATTTTCGTTCGCTCAATGTTACGTACCCGATTGGCGTAGCTGCAAATTGTTACGCGCTGATTGGCGAAGAACAAGGACTCTACTTTGGGAGCCACGACCCGATATTCCAATTCACCTGCCATGGCGTTCGCCTGTATCCTGATGTAAATGGAAATTTCGACGAACTGGAAACCGGCCTTTACAAATACCCAAATTGCCAGTTTGGTGAGTCATGGAAAAACAATACCAATGTGGTTGCCCCGTATAATGGTGATTGGCATCAAACATCAAAATTATACCGGGCATGGGCCGATACATGGTGGAACCATTCTGAGCCTCCGCAATGGGTAAAAGAAATGGTCGGCTTTCAACGCATGATACTGAAACACCAGAACGGTGAAAAACTTTTCACCTACGATGAATTTGCCACCCGTATCAAAAAAGCAGGAGAAAGTGTTGGGATCAAAACCGCATTTCCATTTGGATGGTGGAACAGTGGCATGGACAACGGCTATCCCGATTCGTATTTCGAAACCGACCCCGAACAGGGTGGCGACAAAGCATGGAAGCAGGCCGTGGCCGATTACCAAAAAGACGGCGGAAAAGTAATCATGTACTACAATGGGAAGTTAATTGACAAGGAAAGTAATTACTATGTAAACGGCGAAGGAAAAGAGGTTTGCTACCGGAACAGTTCGGGAACAGAAATGAACGAAGCCTACAAATTTCCGGGCGAAGGAACTTTCTCGGGAGACTTTAATCCGCGTTCGTTTGTGGTCGCTGTAGCCAATGACCCACGCTGGCACCAGCAACTGGTAAAAATGGCCGACCATGCGTTTGAACTGGGCGCCAACTGCGTTTTTTACGACCAGATGGGCTATGCCGAAAGCACTACCAACTGGGACCGGAGCAAAGAATTCCCGGTTCCCGACTTACGGGTAATTGCCAACAAAGCGGAAGCAATGAGAAAAATTCACGATTACATTGACGCACGCGACAAAGAAATGGCCATCGGTGTAGAATGGATTACCGATGTTACCTCTCAAACGGTCGATTTTGTACATGGTATTTTTGGGACCGGAACGAGCGCAACCGGGAACAGCCATACAAACTTTATCGACTGGTTCCGTTACACTTTCCCCGAAATTATTATCACCTTTCGCGATCTCGACGGTAATGAAACAGATGTGGAGTGGCAAAGCAACCGGGCTGCCATGCTCGGCCTCCGGGCGAACGTACAAACGTTTCGTTTACGCGGATTGATTGACGAAACACCGCGTCTTCAGCAACATCTGGCCAAAGTGAACCTATTGATAGAAAAATACAAATCGTTTCTTTTATTAGGAACTTATCGCGACACGGAAGGTTTCACTAACGACAACAACATGGTTGAAGCCCGGAGCTATACCAACGGCAACCAGATGGCCATTGTAATGACCCACAAGTCCAATAAAACGCTTTCTGCCCGGGTAAATGTTCCAGGTTATCGTTACCTCGAATCGGCAGGTATTGGCGAAACAAAAGTGGAAAACCAAAGCAACGTATCCATTGGCGAAAACGGCCTGCTGGTATTGGTTTATGAAAAAGAAACGGATTGATTGTCAGGTTGAAAATTCCTGATGGTTCAGGAGGAAATCCCGAGATTTCAGCCAACTGGCTGGTTGGCTGAAATCTCGACACCCAAACTCCAGCTGGCACAACCTGGCAATATTGAAATAGTTCTTTAACTGATGGATAAATAATCGATCAGTTCATACAACGAATGAACTGATTCACAACCGGCGGGATTTTGTGATTTTTTTCGGTTGAGCCATATCGCTTTCATGCCGGCATTATTTCCTCCCAGATAATCGTTCTCGTACGAATCGCCGATAAAGATACAGTCGGATGGGATTTGACCTGCTTTTCGAAGGGCTGCATCAAAAATTTCTTTTTGCGGTTTGGAATGGCCAACGCCTTCCGAAATAATAATCGGATCGAAATAGTGGATCAAGCCGTTTTTTTCAAGTTTGTACGTTTGGTCGGCAACCGGTCCGTTGGTAATAATACCCATCCGGAACTCTTTCAACTGCTCCAAAACAGGGATGGTCTCAAGAAACACCTGGCAAGATTCCACAAAATGCCGGTGGTATTTCAGATAAACCGGAATCGTTTCCTTTTCCGAAATTTCCTTTCCCGAAAGGCTGAAAAGTTCCGCAATTCGCTTTGTCCGCTGCTCTGTTTTGCTTATTTCATTTCTGAAAAACAAATTCAGATAACGGTCGGTAATGCCCATCCATTTGCTGAATAGTTCTTCCGGGTTGGTATCCAACGAATACTCGGCGGCAATTTCTTTCAATGCCACTTTGTGTGCCGACTCACTGTCGAGCAAGGTGTCGTCAATATCAAAAAAAATCATCATCGTTTAAAATGTATTTCTTCTAATCAAACGAAAATTACAACGTATTTTTTTCATCGATTTTTTGATGATCATTTTGGCGGCCAGTTCACCCATTTGCTGAAAATCGGTTGAAAAAACCGATAGCCCGTCAAGGATAATTTCGTTGATGGGCGACTCGTTATACGAAATAATGCCGATATCTTTCCCGATGATGCAGCCTTTCATTTTTGCAGCCCTGACCAGTTCGATCAATTCAATATCCAACTGGCTGTTGAGAATAAGAAATACTTCCTGCTTCTGTATCTTGTCGATGTTAATATTTTTATGGATTTCGAAGTTGACCTGGTTTTCGTGACAAAACTTCTGAATTCCTTTCTCAATCAGCGGGGCGTACAAACTGCCTGGCATGGAAATAACATTCAGTTTTTTGAAATCTTTCAAAACGTCAATTCCCTGGTGAAGCCCGTCAGCAATATCTTGTTCAAAGTTCTGATAAACCGATCCGAAATTTCCGGTAAGCCCTTCAATCAGGTGGTCGAGCAGGATCAGCTTCCGGTTGGGTATTTTCCGCAGGATTTTAATTACTTTTTTCTGAATATCAGGCTGGATCGGAAAATGAGGCGTAATAATGTAGTAATCGAAATGGTCGAGATTTTCATCGATAAAATGCTCAAACAGATCGATGTCCTGGTTGTGCAGGCGGATGGTAATTTCAGAGATGTCCCCGGCGTGTGTGGCAAACGAGCTGAACAGCACTTGTTTGTAGGTGCTGATTTTGTCAAACAGCAACAACACTTTTATCTTGTTGTCGCCTTTGTTGGTCACATAAAAACCTTTTCCGTGTGCAGATTCAATAATACCTTTTTCGCGCAGAATGGAATACGCTTTTTTTACCGTTTCCTTCGAAATCTCCAGTTCACTTGCCAATTCATTCATCGAGGGAATAAATTCCCCTTCGCTGTATTGACCGGAAGAAACCAGGTCCTGAATGGATTGGATAAGCTGTTTGTAAACAGGAGTTTGTGAGCTTTGGTCTACCTCAATCTTTAGTTTCATGCCTTAATGCGTTATTAACCGATACTGCAAAATTAATTTGCTTTCTGTTGCAAATGTAATAAAAGTAAAATATATTTGCACCACACTACACCACAGTATAATTTTACTTTGATGTAGTGTGGTGTAAATATAGCCATATTTTAATAAGCAACCGGAGGTGTAAAAATGAAAGAAAACAAACAATACAAATGGGAAGTACTGGCTTTACTGTGGATTGCCTTTTTCTTAAACCAGGCCGACCGGCAGGTCTTCAATGTGGTGTTGCCACTCATTAAAGCCGATTTGCATTTAACCGACCTTCAGATTGGTTCCATTGCCACCGCTTTTAACCTGGTCTATGCTTTACTGGTACCGTTAGCCGGTTACATTGGCGATATTTTCAGTAAAAAATGGATTGTGACCATCAGCATCCTGTTCTGGAGTATTGCCACCATGTTTACCGGTTTGAGCAACGGCGTGCTGATGCTGGTGCTGATGCGGAGTATTGCCACCGGTGGCGGCGAAGCCTTTTTCGGCCCGGCCAACTATTCGTTGCTGGCACAATACCATAAGGGGACCCGCGCATTTGCGATGTCGATACACCAGACATCTTATTACATCGGGATTATCCTGAGCGGTTATATTGCGGGTTATATTGGCGAACGGTACGGATGGCGAAACGCTTTTTATGTGTTCGGCGCGGTTGGGGTCATACATGGTATCATTTTAATCTTCAGGTTGAAAGATAAAAAAGGCCATCCCGAAGAAACGAAGGCTGAAAGAGTCCGGTTATGGGAAGGCTTTAAAATTCTTTTCAGTACGCCAACAGCGCTGATGCTCACTATCGGGTTCAGCGGGTTGATTTTTGTGCTGACCGGCTACCTGACCTGGATGCCGACCTATCTTTACGAAAGATTTAACATGAGCCTTTCGTCAGCCGGATTTCACTCCATGTTTTACACGCACTTGTTTGCCTTCATCGGCGTCATTCTGGCAGGGAAATATTCCGACAGGTTTGCAAAAAAGAATCCGGCCTCACGAATGATGATGCAGGGCATTGGCCTGTTGATTGCAGTTCCGTTCATCGTGATGATGGGGCATTCGGGTGTGCTGGCAACCATTTATATCGGTTTTGCCGGCTTCGGTTTTGCCCGCGCTTTTTTTGACGCAAACACCTATACGGTTTTATACGATGTAATTCCCGAAAAATACCATTCATCTGCATCCGGTGTCATGATTATGACCGGCTTTTTGGTCGGCTCCATGTCGCCCATTGTATTGGGATACATGAAACCCATATTTGGCCTTTCGTTCGGCATTACCATGTTGGCGGCTATCTGGGCTGTTTGTGGACTGCTGTTGGTTTTTACATCAAAATATTTATACAAGAGAGATTATGCCCGGGTTCACTAACTACCGAAACTGGAACGTTTGCCTGCTAAAAAACCAACGGATAAAACTGTATGCAACTCCGCAATTGGGTGGCAGGTTGATGCAGATGGAAATGGAGGGGCATGAATTTTTCTTTGTCAACCCGTTACTGGCAGGCAAAGAACCGGATTCGACGCGTTTGGGAGCGAACGGCGCCTGGCTGAATTTCGGCGGCGAAAAAATATGGCCGGCCCCGCAGGGATGGAATTCCCCCGACCAGTGGCCCGGCCCGCCCGACCCGGTACTCGACAGTGGCAATTACACGGCTGAATTCAGAAATAAAAAGGAGTTAAAATTAACCAGTCCGGTTGACCCCTATACCGGACTGCAAATAACAAAAGAAGTATCGGTTGCTGAAACCCGGACAGAAGTGAAGGTACTTGTTACCTTCAGAAATATGGGCAAAACCAGTAAACGCTGGTCGGTTTGGCCGGTATTGCAAATGAACACTCCGGAAGAAAATGTCGGACAATATCAGATTGTTTGCCCGGTAAACCCTGAAAGTAAATTCAGCAAGGGCTACAAAGTGATGCATGGGCTGGTAAACAACCCGCAATATTCACTGAATGCCAACGGAAATGTGCAGGTCGATTATCAATATCTGGTGGGAAAAATCGGGTTGGACCCCAACTCCGGCTGGGCCGCTTTTATAGACAAAAAATCAGGAAAAGCGCTGATTCTGATGTCTCAGTTTCAAAAAGGAAAGCTGTATCCGGAAGACACATCGTTTCAGGTGTGGACATCGGGCCGCGGAATGGTTTATTCGAGAAACGTCATCCGCCAGCACCCCGACGACAAAAAGCTGAACCCGCCCTACATGGAAATGGAGCTGCTTTCGCCGCTTCAGGAGATTGAACCCGGGAAAGAAATTCAGTACGAGTACAGTATGCTGGCAACCACCATTCCGGCAAACGAAACCGCAGAAAGTGCCAATGAATTGGGGGTGATTGCAAAACCGCTTAGCGCGAAGCCTGCGGAAAATGGAATTTTAATACAGGCAAAATATGGTGTTTTTTCGGAAGGAATACTGAAAATATGCCGAAAAAAACAGGACGAAAAAGCGCCTGCCTGTCTGCACGAAACAGAAGTCAACCCATCGGAAGCGGTTGATATTGATTTTCTCACAAACGAGTCAGGTTCAAAATCGGAAGTAACCATCACGGCTGATTTTTTTGACCGCGAAGGGCATTTTTTAGGAGAAATAGACAAATTAAAAATGAAAAGATATCGTTATGAATAGTAAAAAATTTGAAAAAGCCAGGGCAGGCTTACTGCTGATCGCTTCTCCCCGGTTTAAAAACCTGGGCGAAGGGTTATCGCGTGGCACATACCACGAACGGAAACAAAAAGACGTGGACGAGCTGATTGACTCCCTTCAGGGTTCATTGGAACTGGTGCACCCCGGAATTATTTACAGCCGGGAAGACATGGAACAGGCCATGAAACTTTTCTACAATGAAAAAGTCGATTTTATTGTGGCCAACTTCCTTTCCTGGTCCGAAGATTTTGCATGGATCCGCTTTTTGCGCGACATGCCTGAAATCCCCATCCTGTTTGTAAACATCGCCAAAGACAAGGTCTCGTTCGAGGACACACTCGATGAAGACGATTTTATCGACTACCTGTGTGCGGGCACCCTGGTTGGTTCGCTCGAAGGATCGGGCTCGGTTCCGCGTACCGAACGTAAAAACCTGAAAACAGTGATGGGCAGCAAGGCTGAAATTCACGATGAAATTCTTTCTTTTGCCAAAGTAGCCTGGGTCCGCAGCATCTTGCGCAACTCCACGCTGGGGCTGCTGGCCAACTACAACGAGGCCATGTGGTCAACCTACATCGACCCTTACAACCTGTTTACCCGCATCGGCCCCGAACTGCGCTTCATCACCTACAATGCCCTGAATGAAGAGATTGAAAAGGTGACGGATGAAGAAGTAAAAGCCTACAAAGCGGAACTGGAAGCCAAACACCCAGTAATGGAGGATGTGGACGATGAGAAATTTTACGCTGCCGTGCGCGGTTCGCTGGGGCTTGCCAAACTCACCGAACGGCTGGGTATCGACATCATGGTTTTTAACGATATTGATGTTGCTATGTTCGAACTGATTGGCCACCGCCCGAGTTTCTATCCGGAAACTTACGAACGTTTGAAATCGGTTTTGGTTCCTGAAGCCGATATGGGGGCCGGCATCATTACCTACGTCCTGAAACTGATTAGCGGTAAACGTGTCAATTTCATCGAACCTTTCCATATCGAAGCGGAGAAAGGCACTTTTGCCGGTGGACATGCCGGTCCAAACGACCATACCGATCCCGATTTTCAGAAAAACGTTATCATTTCGCGAGACGTCCGCTTTGCTAAAACCAAATACAAATACGCCGGGGCGCCCTTTGCCTGGTACCGCATTTCAGCCGGACGCAAGACCATGACCCAGTTGGTGGAAGCAAACGGAAAATATAAGCTGGTTGCAACATTGGTCGATTCGCTGGAAGGCAAACACCTGTTCGCCACCTATTCACACAGTATTTTTCGCCCGGTGGTTCCGGTGAAAGAATTGTTTGAGAAAATTCTGAAAATCGGTACGACCCAACATTTTGCTATCGTGGATGGCGACTACCGGAAAGAGCTTTCCACTTTCGCCGAAATGATGGGATTTGAATATTACGAAATAGCATAAATAAAAGAGAATAAGATTATTAAAATTAAAGGAGAGAATTGAAATGAGTTTCATGTTTAACCCACACCCCTACGATGACCCAACAGCGGTCAACCGGCCCAAACTTTCGGCTGAAGTAATTAACTCGATTGTTTCCGGCACGAAAGAAACTGCAGCCTGCCTGACCAATGCCATCGTCAAAAAGTTAGAATCAGGCAATGTGGTAATCGCATTGGATGGATATACCGGCGCCCGGTTCGACCAGACCATCAACCTGATTTCACAAAACCTCAAACTAAAATCAATCGAAGTAAAAACGTTCGATTTTAAAAATGTGCTGAAACCGGCGGCTGAGCTGGACGAACTTTTTGCTGAAAACCTGAAGGAAGACAAAGAAAAAGACCCGGTTTTGCTTTACGGGAAACTATTTAAAGGCAGCTACGAAGATTTATTTGATGCTGAAAAACTGGCGCAGTTTGAAGTCAAAATCAAGGAATTCAAAAAAGAAGGTGGCCAAAAAGTTTTTATTGTTTCCGGGCTGGGTTGTACGATAAAAATGTTCCGCCCCTACTACGATTTGGTCAGCTATTTCGATGTAACTCCGAAGGAAGTAATCCTGAGGGCGCGGAAAGGCATGTTTGCGAACCTGGGCGATTGCACGGCAAAACCCATCAAAGCCCTTCTGAGAAGGTGTTATTACATTGATTTTGAAGTGGCCGGCCACCTGCGCTGGGACTTAATCAAGAGCAACGCCATCGACTACTACATTGCCGGTAACGATTTGAATAAATTGCAGTTAATTCCGAAAGAATCATTCAGCGCCATTACTTCGGCTTTGGCAAAATGCCCGATGCGTTGCAAACCGGTTTATATTGAAGGAGTTTGGGGTGGCTATTACATTAAAAAACTCAGAAACCTTCCCGACGACATGATCAATGCCGCCTGGGTGTTTGACCTGATACCGCTGGAAGTCAGCATCGTGGTCGAAGCAGGCAAGCAACTGCTCGAATTCCCGTTCTTTACTTTTGTACAAAAAGAAGGCGAAGCGTTGATGGGCGCCGATTGTGTGAAAAAATTTGGTGGTTATTTTCCCATCCGTTTCAACTACGACGACTCGTACCACAGTAGCGGAAACATGTCCATACAGGTGCATTCAGGACACAATTACAACGTCGACAATTTTGGCGAACACGGACGCCAGGATGAAAGCTACTATATTGTAGCCACCGGACATGGCGCCAAAACGTACGTCGGGTTTAACGAAGATGCCGATCCGAAAGAATTTATCCGCGAAGTAAAAAAATCGGAAAAAGAATTTACGCCGGTCGATTACCAGAAATATGTCAGCCATGTCAAGTCAGTGCCGGGAATTCAGGTCATGTTGCCTGCCGGGACCATCCATTCATCGGGCCGCAACCAGGTGATTCTGGAGATCGGAAGCCTATCGATTGGTTCATATACCTACAAAATGTACGATTACCTGCGCTCCGACCTCGATGGGGTGCCCCGCCCGATACACACCTACCACGGAGAAAAAGTGTTGCGTACCGAACGCACGACTTCATGGGTAAAAGAAAACCTGGTTCAGGAACCGCGCCTGGTGGAAAGCGGAGACGGTTGGGCCGAATACATTGTGGGCGAACACGACCTGCTCTATTTCAGCCTGCGCCGCCTCGAATTCGAGAAACAGATTGAAGGCAATACCAACGGAATATTCCATGTGCTGACCCTGGTTGATGGCGAAAAAGTACAGGTGCAGTCGTTGGACAACCCCGAACTGAGCTATACGCAAAACTACCTCGATGTGTTGGTCGTTCCGGCCAATATGGGGCGTTATGTGATAAAAAATCTGGGCAACCAGCCGGTATGTATGCACAAAACTAGGTTAAAAGATGGCTTCACCAATGACTGCGTACTTGATTATTGATGCCGGAGGAACTTTTCTGAAATCGGCCATATTGGATTCCCGGGGAGAAGTTTTCCCGGGATCGGCTCTTTCTGTTGAGTCATTTTCAGATGGTTCAAAAGAAGAAATTCTTCAGTCTTTTCAGGAAATTATCTCGAAAGGGCTGAAGTTCATTGGAGAGAAGGAGATGAAATTGAAAGGCGCCGGGATTGCATTTCCCGGCCCTTTCGACTTCGAAAAAGCTACTCCGCTGATGAAACATAAGTTTCAGGCGATTTATGGGCTTGATCTGCGAAAATATTTTTATGAAGCGACCGGGATTTCACGCGATATTCCTATCAAATTTATTCACGATGCCAATGCGGTGTTGGTGGGCGAAATATGGAAAGGCAATGCGCAAGGATTTAAAAATGCTGCCGTGGTGACCCTCGGTACCGGACTTGGATTTGCCATTTCAAAAAACGGAGAAGTGCTGTGTAATGACATCGGGGGACCATATCTGTCAATTTTTAAAATCCCGTATAAGGATGGCATTTTAGAAGATTATACTGCAAAACGAGGATTCCTGAAAATCTATCATGAATTGAATGGGGTAGCGGAATCAAACGAAATAACGGTTGAAGATATTGCTGTTTTGGCAGAAGTAGGAGAGCAAAATGCGCTGCAAACATTTCGAAAAGTTGGAGAAATTCTATCAGGATCATTAAAAGAAATATTAGAAGAAAATAAGATCGAGTGTCTTCTGTTCAGCGGGCAGATTTCAAAATCATTCAGGTTTATACAACCAACATTAGAAGAAGGTTTTAAAAACGTAAATTGCCTTAACCATCTTGCTGTTGTTAAAAGCATTGAGCATGCCGCCTTATTAGGGGCTTTAAAAAATTTATTACGGGAAACCCGGTAAAGCCAACGAGTAAAGTCATCAGATCATGAAAAAAACACAGATACTCATTTTTGCGATTTTATTTTGGAATTCTCTGTCTGTTGCTCAGAATTTTGTTGAAATTCCGTTGTATAAAGCAGATGCTAAAAATTATTCTGAAAAAATTGAATACGATGCAGATGGGAATATAACTCATATTTCGGGAGACGTTAATCCCCGGCTTCTTTTATTTCGGCCTGATTCTGTGAATGGTACAGCCATTGTTGTATGCCCGGGTAGCGGGTATGCACGTATGGGCATTGGAAATACACGATTTATTGCCCAAAGATTAAATAAAATGGGCATCACTGTCTTTATCCTTGTTCACCGGCTTCCAAAATTTATGGTTGGGAACGACAAATCGGACGCGGTATTCAAAGATGTACAAACAGCCATGTATTACGTCCGGGAAAATGCTGCCCAATATGGATTATCAAAAGATAAAATCGGACTTTGGGGCTCATCCGCCGGAGGTCACCTGGCTGTCATGACTGCTACCCACTACGCTGATAACGGTTTTGCCATTTATGATACAACATCGATTCGTCCTGATTTTGTGGTATTGGCATGGCCGCTGATTAGCTTCCGCCCCGGATTGGTTCATGCGGGTTCAGTGAAAAATCTTTTAGGAGATTCCCCTGACGACGATCAGATTGCCTATTATTCTGCTGATGAATGGGTGAATAAAAACACACCAGTTACTTTTTTAGTCCATGCCTCAGATGATAATGTCGTGCCTTTTGAGAACAGCATCCGATATTTTAACGCTTTAAAAAATTATAATATCGATGCAGAACTTCATATTTATGAAAAAGGAGGCCATAACGCATTTGGATTAGCGCCATCTGTACCTGACGACCAATCATGGCTGACCCAGCTTGAAATCTGGTTGAAGAACCATGAATTTTGCAAGGAATAGCAGCCTTTAAAGCGCAGTGCATTTTAAGGCTTAGTTCAAATAAAAATCAGTATGAAACCAATATTTATCACACCATGAAACAAATCGCATTCATCCTTATAATCTGCACCACAATCAACATGAACTCCCTGGGACAACATAAAAATGTAAGCTGGGATTTATTCCAATATTCCGGCCCGGGATTAACTCAAATTGGTTGGTTGGACACCAAACACGCACGCGAAATCCAATCGTCGACCTGGTCGGTAGGCTGCGAAACCCTCGACCGCGACTATGCCAAATTCAGTGTGTATAAAAACTACGTGGGCGAACTGGGCGTAAAACATGCCCGCCTGCAAAGCGGCTGGGCAAAATGCGAAAAAGAAAAAGGTAAATACAATTTTGAATGGCTCGACAGTTGCGTGTATGGCCTGACCGAACAATCGGTGCAACCCTGGATGTGCTTGTGTTACGGCAACCCGGTTTACGGCTCGGACTTTAACCTGCAGGCGAAAATTTTTACTGATGAGAAAACAATGAATGCCTGGTTGAAATATGTAGAGGCAACGGTAAAACGATACAAAGATGTAATCAAAGAATGGGAAATTTGGAATGAAGCGAATAACGGGAACAAAGATCCGGAAGTATACGCTTCACTGTTCATAAAGACGGCTGAAGTGGTAAGAAAGGTGCAACCCGATGCGGTTATCATTGGTTTATCGACTTACCGGATTCCGCTGGATTACATCAAAGAATTTCTTGACATCTTAAAAACAAACAAGAAACTGAACCTGCTTGATTATGTCTGCTATCATCCCTATCTCAATAATCCGGATGATAGCTACGAAGATGTCGACAAATTAAGCGCTTTGGTAAATTCTTACAGCCCGGATATTAAGCTGTACCAGGGTGAAAATGGCTGTCCGTCGATTTTGGAATGGGGGCATGCCCTGAAATATCATACATGGACGGAAATCAGCCAGGCAAAATGGTTCGTGCGGCGCATGGCAGGCGACCGGGTGCGTGATATCCGCACCAATGTTTTTACGCTCATTGATTTGAAATACACCAACATGCTGCAATCGTTCGGACTGATCCGTTCTAACCTTTTACATGAAATTATTTACAAACGTCCTTCATACTACGGCGTTCAGCACATGGTTTCTTTTTTCGACGATTCCGTTAAATCCGTGGGTGAATTAAAATACAATTCAACAGCAGATCAAAAAATAACTGTTGCCGGATTCAGAAAAGAAGGTTCCCCGATCGTGTTGCTTTGGCACAAAGACCGGATTCCCGGCGATGAATTCAAATGGGATTTGACCAACATAACGATTGAAGGGGTGAATTTCGATGATCCGGTTTATGTGGAAATGATTTCAGGAAAAGTTTATGAAATCGGGAAAACCGACCGGGAAAACAAAGGAAAAGATGTTGTATTAAAAAACCTGCCGGTTTGGGACAGTGTGATGATGATCGCCGAACGTTCGCAGGTAAATTTGAAAACTGAGTAGCAAAAAATTAGGAGTATGAAGATCGGCCTTTTTATTCCCTGCTACATCGACCAGTTTTATCCGCATGTGGGAATTGCCACGCTGGAATTATTGCAAAAACTAAAATTGGATGTTCATTATCCCTTAAAACAAACTTGTTGCGGACAGCCACTGGCCAACAGCGGGGCAGAAAAGAAGGCCGTCAAAACGTATAAGAATTTTGTCCGCAATTTCAGCGAATTCGATTACGTGGTTTCTCCTTCGGGCAGTTGCGTGTACCATGTACGCGAACATTACAACATCCTGGAACAAACTGAAGAAGTAAAGAAAGTCAGAAAGAACACGTATGAACTCTGTGAGTTTCTAGTTGATGTCCTGGGAATTGATGACTTGAAAATCCGGTTTCCCTATAAAGTGGGAATCCACCAGAGTTGTCATGGTTTGCGCGGGTTGAAGCTGGGAAAGTCGTCGGAATTGATTGCAGGAAGCTATTCCAAAGTACACCGTCTGCTTGAGAAAGCTGAAGGAATAAAAATTATTCAGCTTGACCGCGAAGACGAATGTTGTGGTTTTGGCGGCACGTTCTCCGTATTCGAACCCGATGTTTCCGTGAAGATGGGAAAAGAACGGATACGCGACCACGAGCGTAACGGCGCCGAAATTATTACAGCTACCGACATGTCGTGCCTGATGCACCTGGAAGGGATCATCCGCAGGGGAAAGAAAAACCTGCGCGTAATGCACATTGCCGAAATTTTAAACAGCAACAACTTATGAGCGGACATGCAGTAAAAGCCAAACAATTCCTGAAGGACGACAGCCGAGCCGACTGGCAGGATCAGGCGCTCTGGGTGGTACGCAAAAAGCGGGACACGGCGGCAACATCGGTTTCCGACTGGGAAAATCTGAGGGAACGGGCATCCCAAATCAGGGACAATGTTCTTTCCAACCTTGACAACTACCTGGTGCAATTTGAGGCAGAAGCTCTGAAGAACGGGGTGCAGGTCCACTGGGCGGAAGATGCGGATGCTTTCAACCGGATCATGCTGAATATCATCCATGCGAATAACGGCCGGAAGATCGTCAAAAGCAAATCGATGCTGACCGAGGAATGCGGTTTAAACCATTTTCTGGAAAAGGAAGGCATTGAGGTGGTGGACACCGACCTTGGGGAACGTATCATCCAGTTTCGGAACGAACCGCCGAGCCACATCGTTTTGCCGGCCATTCATTTAACAAAGGAGGAAGTGGGGGAGCTGTTCCATGAAAAGCTGCATACCGAAGAAGGCAATTCCGATCCAACTTACCTTACTGCGGCTGCAAGAGCCCACCTGAGAGAAAAATTTCTGGAGGCAGAAGTGGCGATCACCGGGGTCAATTTTGCGGTTGCCGAAAACGGCACGGTGGTGGTCTGCACCAACGAAGGAAATGCAGACATGGGGGTTCATGCTGCACCGGTGCAGATTCACTGCGTGGGTATCGAAAAAATTATCCCCCGCACTGAAGATTTGGGCGTATTCACCCGCTTGCTGGCACGTAGCGCTACGGGACAAGCCATAACCACTTATACGTCGCATTACCGGAAGCCCAAACCGGGGGGACAAATGCACATCGTGATCGTTGATAACGGCAGGTCGCAACATTTGGGTATCAACACCCACCGCAACTCGCTGAAATGTATCCGCTGCGGGGCCTGTATGAATACCTGCCCGGTGTATCGCCGCAGCGGGGGCTACAGCTACGGCAGCGTGATTCCCGGCCCGATCGGCTCCATCCTGGCTCCGGTGCGCCAGATGAAAGAAAAACAGGACTTGCCGTTTGCCTCTTCGTTGTGTGGCTCCTGCTCCAATGTTTGTCCGGTGAAAATTGATATTCACAGCCAGTTATATCAATGGCGGCAGGAAATATCAGAAAAAAAATTGCTCCCAAAAGCCAAAAGCTATTCAATGAGTCTCGTCGGAAAAGTTCTGGGCAGTAACCGGATATATAATTTTTCGGGCAGAGCGGCCCGTTGGGCATTAAAAAATATGCCCCGAAAACTTATTTACAACCGGTGGAATACCTGGGGACAAGGCCGTGAATTGCCCGAAGTCCCGAAAATGTCATTTAAAGAATGGTATAAAAAGAACGGCAATGAGCAAAAAGGAAGATAAACAAACCATAAAACCGGAAAGCCGCGAAGCCATCATTGCTCGGGTCAGGCAGAACAAACCGGAGGAAAAACCACTGCCCGAAAGTTTTTCAGCGAACCATAATCCTTCTTCAAAAACACAATTGTTTGAGCAGTTAAAACAAAGCCTGATTAAGGCAGGGGCCGAAATAATTGAATTAGCAGAAAGGCATGAACTGCAACACTATCTTGAAACACAGCGTAATGGAACGATTGACCTGACCAATGCAAAAATCAGGGAGAAATATTCATCAGGCATTTCAAAAGAAGAGCTTGAAAAAACAAAAACGGTTATTGTCGGCGGACAGTTTGGAGTGGCTGAAAACGGCGCGATCTGGCTCGACGAATCTGATTTTAACAACCGCTTGCTGCCCTTCGTCGCAGAGCAACTGGTTATTGTGTTAAACAAAGAAAACATCGTTGCCAATATGCACACAGCCTACCAACGGATAAACCTGGAGAACACCGGCTTCGGCGTATTTATTTCAGGACCGTCGAAAACTGCTGATATTGAACAGAGCCTGGTTTACGGGGCCCATGGGGCGCGAACGGCTACAGTTGTTTTTTATTGACGAAAAAGCAGCCGGACGTGTGCTAACCCGGCAAAATCTGCGAACTAAACTTCCGGAAAAAATAATTTACGACTTACAGCAACTCCCGGCTATCTGTAAAGTACGGTCAATACCTCCGGTTTTGCTTTTTTGGGGACATGATTTACAGGACAAAATTGAATCATGCTTTCCTGATATTGTATTATTTTCTTTTAAAGTGCCCCCTTTTATTCCTTTTTTTTACATTTGAAGATATCGGAGGATATGTTACATTTACGGGCGAAACAGATAAGGCAAGTCAGCATAAATTCATAATCAAATTCATATACGACTTAATTTGAGATGATTCACTTTTGATCGAATTCTAATTTTTCAGTCCGTGTTTAAATTCATTAAATGAACGAAGACAGTCAGATATGGGTGAATTTTAAGAACGAAGAGGATGAGGCCCTTTCGTATATCTATCATGAAAATATTGATTTCTTATTTGGGTATGGTAGAAAATTTTCCAAAGACGATTCCTTCATATTGGACATCATTCAGGATTTGTTTTACGATTTAATTCGAAACAGAAAAAGCTTAGGCGAAACGGATAATATTCGTTTGTATCTCTTAAAATCATTTAGGCGGAGATTGATCCGGGAACTCGAACGGAACAAAAAACAGCTTTTGACCAATACCAGTCGCCAGGTGGAGGCCAACATCGTTTTTTCGGTCGAAGAAGAATTTATACAGGATGAATCTCAAAACCGGAAACTTCAGTTTATCCGGGAAGGGATGCAGAAGCTTAATGCCCGGCAGCGTGAGGTTTTGTATTATAAATTTACCTGCTGTTTCGAGTATGAGCAGATTTGTGAAATCATGTCTATTTCATACGACTCTGCCCGCCAATTAGTCTCCAGGGCAATTCATTCGCTAAAGAAAAAACTGGAGAACACGGAGTTGTATCTTATGTTCATTTTTCAAAGGTTTTAAATTCAGAAAAAAAAATCTCATTTTTTTTGTCACAAAATGGTTTCTCCTGCCTTTTGTAAGTATATAAGGCATTAAAATGATTTTGAAAAAATACTTGAATTATTCTGTTGAGGAATTGCTGGAAGACAAGGAATTTGTATCCATTGTTCAGCGGATGAAAAATGACGGAGAGTGGAACCAATTCCTTCAATCGCCTTCCGAATCTAATGAAAATATTCTCAAAGCCGGGAAAATCATTGATTTGTTTAAAACAACCGAAGGGATACTCCCGGAACATAAAAAGCATAAACTCTGGCAAAATATCAGCACATTCAATAAAGGGTATAAGCAGGATTATAAACGGAGGAGAATCAGGAACTTTTCAGGAATCGCGGCCTCCCTTTTACTTATCATATCGATTGGGAGTTTAATCTATATAAAATCAAATCCATCCCGGAATCACTATCAATTTTCCATAAATCATAATGGTTTAAGCACAGAGAATCCACTGTTGGTTCTTTCGACCGGCGAAAAAGTGGATCTGAAAAAAGATGAATCGGAAATCACGATTTTAAAAGATCAGGACGCCATTCAAATCAATAACGACAGCATTGTGAGGAGCCAGGCTTTTGGTACAAACAGTAATGACAAACCGGTATACAACGAGGTTGTTATTCCGTTTGGCAAAAAATCGAAACTGGTTTTGGAAGATGGTACAAAAGTGTGGTTGAACGCCGGAACCCGTTTTGCATTCCCTCAACGGTTTACAGGCAGGAAGAGGGAAGTATATTTGGAAGGTGAAGGGTACTTTGAAGTGGCAAAGAATGACAACAAACCATTTATCGTGAGTACGAACACGATGAATGTGGAGGTATTAGGTACAAAATTCAATGTTTGTGCGTATCCTTCTGATAATTTTGCGGAAACTGTTCTTTTGAACGGGAGTGTTAACGTTTTGGGGAAAGGGCGATTTTTCAGCGACAAAGTAATCATGGCTCCCGGCCAGAAAGCAACCTATGTTAAAAACGGGAGAAACATTACCCTGGAGAACGAACTGATGCCTGAATTGTATATTGCCTGGGTAGAAGGGTGGTACCAGTTTTCTAACGAGAATTTTGAAGAGGTCCTGACAAAGATTGAGCGGTATTATAATGTGACTTTCAAATATGAACAAAATTTATTTTCAAAGGCGTTGCCCGTTTCCGGCAAGTTGGATCTGAAAGAATCTATCAATGAGGTGATGCTTGTTTTGTCGAAAGTCGCAAGGATTGACTATGAAATATCTGAAAACAGTGTAATTATTTTTAAATAACAGCGCCTATGCAAATGTCAAAAATATAACGATAAAAAGAAAACCGGGGGAATTAGGCCTCCACCGGTTTTCAACGTTTATCTAATAGAGGTATTAATAATAAACTAAGCAAAACTATGAAAAAAAAACGAAACGGACCGTGCTATGTACATAGCAGGATGTTAAAATTATTGTTGAAAATGAAACTACTAACCTTTTTTATGCTTGTGTCGGTGGTGACTGTTACAGCCAACAGTTATTCTCAACAAACGAAGTTCAATATGTATTTTGAGAGTACTACCGTCCGGCAGATTTTTCAGGCGATTGAAGAAAACAGTGAGTATATTCTGCTTTATAGCGAAAGATCTGTCGACGTAGACAGAAAAGTCAGCATAAAAGTAAAGAATGAGACTGTCGATTCAATTCTTGATCAAATCTTTAAAGGGACAGACAATTACTACGAAATATACGACCGGCAAATTGCCATCATGTCAAAAGACAGCCCCGGTCTTCCTTCCATTATGGCCAGTGTGGTGAATATCGCTCAACAGCGGCAAGTCCGGGGAGTTGTAACAGATTCCGGCGGTTTTCCCTTGCCGGGAGTTGCTGTGGTTGTTAAAGGAACCACAATTGGGACAGTTACTGATCCGGATGGCGTTTTTACCTTAAAAAACGTTCCCGAAAAAGCAACCCTGCTCTTTTCATTTGTTGGAATGAAACCTCAGGAGATTGCTTATTCCGGTCAGGAGATGCTCAATGTAAAAATGGATGAAACCACCACCGGAATCGACGAAGTGGTGGTCGTTGGTTACGGAATCCAGAAGAAAGTATCGGTAACCGGAGCGGTATCATCCATCGAAACCAAGGATGTAGTTCAAAGTTCGTCTGCCAGTTTGGCAAATGCGCTGGCCGGCCGGATTTCCGGCTTGACTTCGATCCAGTCTGGTGGAGGTCAGCCAGGGAGGGATGACGCAACCATGTATCTCCGTGGAGCTGCAACCACCAACGGTACAAGTCCATTGATTCTTATTGATGGTGTCCCTCGTGATAACATTCGTACAATTGATCCGAATGAGGTCGCGACGATTTCAATTTTAAAAGATGCCTCTGCAACAGCGTTATTTGGCGTTCGTGGAGCAAATGGCGTAATTCTGATTACAACCAGGCGGGGTGCTGAAGGAAAAATGCAGCTTACCCTGAATGCACAGCAGAGTTATACTTCTTTTACCCGCGAACCGGAACGGCTTCATTCATTGGAATATATGGCATTGAGGAATGAAGCAGCTCTCAATGACGGAATCACAACTCCCCCTTTCAATCAGACAACAATGGATATGTATGCCAATCCTCTGGATGGTCTCGATCCAAATGACCCGGATTATGAAACACAAGCCCGAATCAGACGATATATGTATCCCGATCATGATTATTATCGTGAGTATATTTCCCGTTATGCTCCTCAAACCCGAATCAACCTGACTGCAAGCGGAGGAACGAATCAGATTTCTTATTTTGTGAATGCCGCTTACCTCCATCAGGGAGGTAACCTGAAAACTGAACCCGAGTCGGTTTTAGGGTATGACCCGTCAGCCAAAATGGACAGATATAATTTTAGATCCAATATTGACTACAAGGTTTCCGAATCATTCAAATCGTTTCTTAATATCGGAAGTTATATTGAGCAGGTCAATATGCCGGCAGCCTGGTTATACGGAAACGATACCAACTGGATGATGCGCGACCTGCTTTACCAGGCGCAGACGATTCTTCCGATTACTCCCGGTCCGACAACAATCGAAGGATTTGGCGTTGCCCCCGGACAAATTGTAGATCCGGGTTATATGGACCGTTCAGCATTTGAAATTATGAACCGGATGGGGTATCGGAATGAGGTCAGATCTAATCTGAATGTATCATTGGGAATGGAATGGGATTTAAGCAATACCATTACCAAGGGATTAAGTGTAAAAGGAATGATTTCCTACGATTCCAGGTCAACAACCGCCATGCAGGGACAGAAATCAGAACGCCTTTATCTGGCCGAAATCAATCCGGAGACAAATACATTAAACTACGCCGTAAAGCGTTCCGATGAAAGCCTGCTGTCGATTGCTAAAGGCGCTGATTCGCGGTACAACATTAACCTTCAGGGAACAATCAACTATAACCGGACGTTTGGCGATAAGCACGATGTGACTGGTATGGTCCTGGCCCAGCGGGATTACTGGGAATCAACTGCCGGAGAAATACCCTATAACTTATTGGGAGTTGCCGGACGTTTCACATACGGTTTTGACGGGCGTTATTTGGGTGAAGTGAATATGGGTTATAACGGATCGGAACAATTTGCCCCAAGTAAGCGCTATGGCTTTTTCCCCGCAGTGTCTGTTGGTTGGGTGATCAGCAATGAGCAGTTTATGAAAGAGAATAAAACGATTACCAATCTTAAATTAAGAGCATCTTACGGAAAAGTTGGTAATGATAAAATGGGAACTGCCCGTTTCCTTTATCAGGATAATATCAGCATGGGGTCAGGACCTCTTGGTAGTCTGGGGCTTGGAAGGGGCATTAACCAAGGCCTTTTAGGGAACCCGAACCTAACCTGGGAGCTCGCAAAAAAACAGAATTATGGGATTGATGTGCAACTGTTCAACGACCTGAATATAACCTTCGATTATTTTGTTGAAAACAGAGATAAGATATTGATTTCAAGAGGAATGGTTCCTGAATTACAGGGAGTTCCATTGGGGAATATTCCCAAAGTGAACATGGGGAAGGTTGATAATAAAGGATATGAAATTGAACTGACGTACAACAAGACGATTGCAAAAGACTTGCAATTGATGGTCAGAGGAAACTACGGATACAACCACAATACGATCCGTTTTATCGACGAGCCAATTCGCGACGAATCATATGCCTATCAATACCGAAATACCGGATATTCAATCGGTCAGGCCTGGGGGTATAAAATTGATTACAGCAATGGGAACGGATACTTTAATTCACAGGAAGAGCTGAGTGAATACCTTGGAACGACGAGCTATGGATTTGGTGAACCTCGTGTTGGTGATATCAAATACATTGATCTGAATAAAGATGGCATTATTGACAGTAAAGATCAGGCTCCTATTGGTTACTCAAGCATCCCGAGGGTATCTTATGGTCTTACCATTAACCTGACCTATAAATCACTCGATTTTACAACCTTTTTCCAGGGCGTGGCCAAGTATAATTCAAACTATGCGCAACAAGGAGTATACGAATACATAATAAGAGGGACTTATTTTGATTATCATAAGACTGCATGGACTGCAGAACGTTATGCCAACGGAGAACGAATTACATATCCTGCCCTAAGTACACACAGTACCACGAACCATGTTGCCAACGACTTTTTTATCATGAACAGGTCATTTATCCGGCTGAAAAACATTGAACTGGGATATACTCTTCCCAACGGGGCATTGAGGTTACTGGGGATTGACAAATTAAGAGTTTATGTCAGCGGGCAAAACCTGATTACCTGGGATCATCTGCGTTTGGGACATCTTGATCCGGAGAATAATGATCCAATCGGATATCCGGTGACCAAGATGAAAAACGTTGGTCTTGACATCACTTTCTAATCCTTAAATCAATGAAATTATGAAAATTAAAAACATATATGTTGCACTTATCGCATTGATATTGGCGCTGAGCTCCTGTTCAGAGGCATTGGATATGGCTCCTGATGGCAAACTGACGATGGATGATATTTTTGCAGACAATGATAAGGTGGGAGCTTTTTTGAACAGCTGTTATTCGAATATGCCGGTTAAAGGAACCCGCTATTTCTTTTGGTCGCGTGGACCTGTTGTTTGGAGTGATGAAGCATGGGATACCGATGCCGAAGCGGAATCATGGATTATGGCCGGTCGGATGTATAATGGTGATGCTTCTGCCGGTAGTCACCCCATCACCAATATAAGCGCTGATGCAGGAAACGGAGACTATTGGGCCAGGTACTGGAGTGCAATCAGAAACTGTACTTTGTTTATCGGCAGAATAAATAATGCAACTGTAACAAATCCGGCCGACCGTAAGCGTTGGAAAGCCGAAGCACATCTTCTGCGTGCATATTACTACTCCGAATTGTTGAAATGGTTCGGGCCCGTTTTGCCAATTGAACGTGAACCCTATGACTTGGCAACTGATTTCTCATTGGTTGAGAAGGCAAGTTATTACGAGGTGGTGAAGTTTATCATGGAAGATTGCGATGTGGCACTTGCTACAGACGAATTACCCTGGAGAATTACGATAGGCAGTGAAGCCGGGCGCGTAAATAAAGCGATGGCTGAAGCTATTAAATCCAAGATGATCCTTTTTGCTGCGAGTCCCCTGAATAATGGGGGAAATAATTACTGGCAAGAAGCCTATACAATCAACAAAGCTTCCTTAGCGAACCTCAGATCACGTGGGTTTGAATTATACAACAAGGTAAATTTTCCTCAAACCTATCTTTCGGATGTTGCCTTTTTAGGACCGGATAAGGACGAATATACAGCTCTTTATAACGAATACTTTACGCAAAACATGAGCTATTCCTCGACTCCGGTGGACAAGGAGACCCTTTATCAGAGTCGCGATGGTCAGGGAAATATTTGGAATATCGATGGTATTGGTTCTCAGGACGGGTACAAATCGGGAACTTGTCCTTCACAGGAACTGGTTGATGCTTATGAAACAATTGATGGTAAGCCCATCCTGAATCTGGCAAATCCGTATCTGGACGAGCGCCATTTACAGCCCAATTACAATCCGGGAAATACCCTTTATAATCCGCAGGATCCATATAAAAACAGGGATCCCCGTTTTTATGCTTCCATTTATTACAATGGATCCAAAAGAAAGTGTCTCTGGAATTTTGCTGAAGCGCCTGAATCATATGAGAATTATCCCGCGCCAATTGGTAACCGGACAAGGATTATTGCCACCTATGTGGGTGAGCCGCAAACCGGAATCAGCGCTTCTGTTCGGAGGGCAACCCGGACCGGTTACTATGAACGGAAGTTTCTACACCCGAATTCAGGGAATGATAATCCGGTAGGCGGAGCAAACTGGAAACTTTTCAGATTAGGAGAGGTGATCCTGAATTTTGCTGAAGCCGCCGCTGAAGCCGGACAATTAGCTGAAGCTGAAGCGGCAGTGAATGAAATCAGAAACCGGGTTGGAATGCCCGATCTGCCGTCATCATTGCCCAAAGAGGAACTCATCCTTCGTATTCGTAACGAACGCAGGGTTGAGCTGGCCATGGAGGAGAACCGTTACTTTGATGTGCGTCGCTGGTCATCACCCACAGGCGATCTTTCAAAAACAGACAGATGGATCACTGCTGCAGAGATTATCAGAAATGCAGATGGCACCTATACTTTTGGCCGCCGTACCGTACGCTCTACGGAACGGAAATGTTATACCAACAAATTTCTATGGGTACCGATGCCACTCAACGAGGCTAATCGCCTGAAGGCGATTACCGGTCAGGATTGGCAGAATCCGGGTTGGTAGTAAAATAGTAACGGACTAAAATGAATAATCATGATGACACACAATAATTTAATTCTAAGAATAGTTGTTTTGTTCGCGTTATTTTGCTCCTGGGAGGGATCTCTTAACGCGCAACAGCTATCAACCTCCATTCAGGGAAAGACTTTTGATGAATATGGAAAGCCCCTTACCGGAGTTGTGGTAATCACCGAAAACGGTACGAACGGGACAATTACGAATGCAACCGGCGAATATGTATTGGAATTGGCTGACGGCGACGAATCGCTCATTTTTTCACTTATTGGTTTTATTAAGCAAGAGGTCGTTATTGGCGGAAAATCTCAGATTGACGTTTCACTTCAGCGGGATGTACATGGGCTGGATGAGGTAATTCAATTGGGATACTCTTCGCAGTTGCGTCGCGAAATCTCAGGATCTGTGGCGACCGTAAGCGGAACAGAACTTGAAAAGTCTCCGGTTGCCAACCTGACACAAACTTTAGCCGGACGTTTATCCGGCCTGATAACGCAGGAAACCTTCTCCGAGTTGTCACGGGCAAATACGAATCTTTTTGTCCGTGGAATATCGGCTGCACGAACTTCCGGCCCGCTTGTAATTATCGATGGGATTATCTGTGCCTATAACAGTAACCAAACTTTGGAGTACATTTCTGCGAGCGAAATTGAATCAGTGACGATTTTAAAAGATGCTTCAACCCAGGCGCTTTATGGGATTCAGGGAGCCAACGGATTAATTGTTGTTACAACAAAGCGAGGCACAAAAAGCGGCTTGCAGATTAATACCCGGTTTGATCAATCGTTACAGCAGGTAACAACAAAACCAACCTTTTATCACTCTGCCGATTATGCTGAGTTGAGAAATCAGGCTGCCTATAATGATGGTCTCGGACAGAATTACCTGTTCAGCAACCAGCAGATTGAGACGTACCGGTCAGGCGAAAACAGAGATCTCTATCCGGATAACAACTGGTACAATATGTTCCTGAAAGACTTTTCGCTCATGGAACGGGTTGGCGTAAATGTGACAGGAGGATCGCAAAAGGTACAGTTCTTTTCAAATCTGAATGTGATGCACCAGGGGGGACAGTTTAAAACCGATCAAACCAAGTACAACCCGAATGCTAATAATATCTGGATAAACTATCGTACAAATGTTGATATGATCCTGAATAAATATTTAAAGACCTTTGTGCGCTTAAGCGGAAATATTAAACGGGAAAGGACGCCTGGCTCCGCAAATTCGACGATATATAGCAGCCTGTTTCAAATTCCGTCTACCGTTTTCGGTCCGGTTACTCCTTCGGTGCTGGACGAAACCACCGGAGAAGTTATTGATCCGGGAGGTAAGGTGATTACGACCGAACGTGTTGGCTCTCCTACCTATGGAATGCTCAACAGGTCGGGTTACTGGAGGCACACGGTAACGAATATCACCTCGCAATTTGGTATTGATCTGGATATGAGCTTCCTGACGAAGGGTTTAAGTTTGAATAGTATTATGGCTTACCAGACCAATTCTGTAGGTAGTTTAGGAACAACTCAGGATTATGAGCGATGGATCAGAACAGACGATGCGAACTCACTTGATTTTATTAAAAAAGGAGAGCAAACAGATACTCCTCTGGCATACAGTAAGAGTCATTCCTTTTATTATCATTTAACCTACAAAGCGGCTTTAAACTATCAGCGGAATTTTGGCAACCACCAAATTACCGGATTGGGCTACATGTTTTATCAGAATCTGACAAAAGCCGATACCGGTTCTCCATGGAGTCTTCCGTATAACCGGGTAAGTACGGGCGCTGAAGCAACATACGGATATAATAACCGCTATTTTGCCAAGTTTGATGTTGGCTATTCCGGTTCGGAGCAATATGCACGGTCGCATCGTTATGCTTTAACTCCGGCGGTATCTGTGGCCTGGCTTGCTTCCAACGAGAGTTTCATGAGTGGAACAGACTGGCTTAGCAATCTTAAATTCAGGGCTTCCTATGGTAAAACGGCCAACGACCAAAGTGGTTTAGCCCGTTATGCCTATCTTGACAATGTAACGGCCTCAGGCGGTGGCCCTATCGCCTATCTTCAGTATATCGTTAATGAACAGCAAGTCGGTAATCCGTCAATCGAAGCCGAAATTTCTACAAAACAAAACGTTGGCGTGGACCTGGGCTTATTTAATGCACTGACTGTCTCGGTCGATATATTTAAAGAGCGCATGGAAAATATGGTTGTAGGAGCATATTCAACAATACCGCTTTACCAGGGAGTTCCATTAGGCAATTATCCAAAGACAAATTCCGGGATATTCGAAAACAAGGGATACGATATTAGCATCAATTATACGAAGTCGATCAATAAGGATTGGAGTGTTTTTGTTGGCGGGATGTTAAGTTATGCAAAGAATACGATTGTAAAATGGAATGAAGCGTTGCGGACCGATGATTATGCTTACCGGAAATGGGAAGAAAACTATTCGTTTGGGCAGGATTTTGGCTATTTGGTCGATTACAGTAACGGCAATGGATTCTTTAATTCACAAGCTGAAATTGACAACAGCAATCTTACTTATGGTTTTGGCACAGCTCGTGTGGGCGATTTGAAATATCAGGATCTGAACGGCGATCATAACATTGACGAACGGGATATGGCCCCGATTGGAAATGGATACCTGCCTCGTACCACCTATGCTTTCTCGGGAGGGTTTACCTACAAGTCGTTTGATTTGAGCTTTCTTTTCCAGGGAATAAGCGATTATTCTTCTATTTATGGCGGAACAGGCGTGTGGGAAACAAGCTACGATGGCGTATTTGGAGCATTGCACCGGAATGCCTGGACCCAGGAAAGATACGACAGCGGCGAAAAGATCAGCTATCCGGCTCTTTCATTAGCTAAATCGGTAAATCATGAAGCCAATGATTATTTGAGCTACAACAGGTCTTATCTGCGTCTAAAGAATGTGGAATTAACCTATACACTGCCGGCATCCTTCACAAAAGCGATTTCAGCGACAACAGCGAAAGTTATCTTCAGCGGACAGAACCTGATTACCTGGGACAAGATGAAATCTGATGATTTTGGTCCGGAAGGCAGCTACTCTTCATTTCCTGTTTACAGGGTTTACAACATCGGTGTAAGTGTTGTCTTTTAATGAATTGGGTGATCATTAACATGAAAAGAAAATGAGTATGAAAAAGTATAATATTATTGCATTCATCACGGTTATAGCGAGCTTTTTTATCTCGTGTAACGATGAATTGGATCTGCCCAGTGATGGTCGGATAACGATGGACCAGGTTTTTAGCGACTACAACAGGACGCGAGGTTATCTGAACTCCTGTTACGGATTCTGCCCTGCTCCATACATGGACCGGGCGTCATTTACCGACGAAGCGCAGGATGCTGACGATATTACGCCCGGATCGAGATTCAGTGCCTGGTATGCGGGAAGCATTACTTCATCAAGCTACCCATATTATTCGGTGGATGGTAGTCCGTGGGGATCTCTCTACCAGGGAATACGAAAATGTAACGTTTTTATCGAAAACATAAAGACGGCTTCGGTTTATGCTACAGAGGAAGTAAAAGCCGGTTGGGTAGCACAAGCCCGTACTTTGCGTGCCCTTTATTACTTGCAGTTAATTAAACGCTACGGAGGTGTTCCGATTTTTGATAAACCGCTGGAAATAGGGCATGATTTTTCACAGGATAAACGGGCCTCATTCTCCGAAGTTGTTACCTTCATTCTGGAAGATTGCGATGCGGCCCTGTCGGTTCCTGATACAGAAAATGGGTTTCACTGGGCCATTTATGACAATCAGTACGGGATCATGAGCCGGGCCGTTGCCTATGCGATTAAATCTCAGGCAGTAACATATGCTGCAAGTCCGCTGTGGTCCGACGGCACTTATACCTGGGAAATGGCAACCGAGATCAATGCAGAAGCGTTGTCTCAATGTTTAGCTCACGATTATAAACTGTTTGATGTTGAGCCTTCGTCTGATATTGCGCAAAATGCGTACGCCCTTTATTTCTTTACCAGTTCCAATGATCAACGCTCGGTGGATAAAGAGACAATTTACCAGCGCGGCGGACAAATGCAGGTTTGGAAGTATGCCGGTTTGCCAACCAATCCGGGCATGGAGAAAGCCGGGCCATGTCCTACACAGGATCTTGTGGACAGTTATGAAATGGCTAACGGCGAAATTCCGGTTACGGGCTATTCCGATGCCGGCAGGTTGAACCCGATTATAAACAGCGCTTCCGGCTACGATCCGGCAAACCCTTATGAAGGTCGCGACCCCCGGTTTTATGCTTCCATTTATTACAACGGGGCAGTTAGGAACTTGGGGCAGGTTGTTGACGATCGTGATGATACCTATAATCTGGACTTTACAGGCAGTATAAATCAAATGGATGTAACACAGGTTGCTGCCGGTTCATACGACTTGACAACTACAGGTGGAGACCCTTGGGTGATGCTTACACCGTTGTCTTCAGGTTTAAATAATCCGCCGTCGGTGGTATTTAAGTTCGAATACAAAAGTTCGGAGGTGGTTAATCCTCAGATTTTCTTTGGACCTGCACTGGCTGAAGCTCGTTCGATTAAACCGGCAGCCATAGCGAAAGCTACCGAATGGACTACCTATTCAATTGACATAACCGAAACGGTAAGTTCTTTTGGTTGGGGAAACGCGGGTGATAATCTCCGCTTCGACGTGGGCGTGAATTCAGGTGTTGTCATGCAGATCAAAGATATCCGGATTGAAGTAAAGAGTGCACCCGCAGGCGAGGTCGATCCTTCGGCTGTTCAAACCTTTGTTGGGGGAAACGAGGAAATATCGGAACTTAACCGGAAACATACCCGGACCGGATACTATTTACGCAAGTTCAATAACTTTAAATCAGGTCAAAGCAACGATGCTGACGGAGCCGTACGGTTGTTTCGTTTAGCTGAACTTTACCTGAATTTTGCCGAGTCTGCTTATCAATCAAACGGACCGGATGCTGTTGTTACTTCTGGAAGTTTCTCGATGAGCGCCCGGCAAGCGGTTAATGCGGTTCGTGCCAGGGTTGGTATGCCGGCGCTCCCGGCAGGGATGACAAAAGAGGCCTTCGAAAAGAGATACCGGAATGAACGGCGTGTAGAGTTGGCTTTTGAAGAACATCGGTTCTTTGATGTCCGCCGGTGGAAAATCCTGAACGAAACGGATAAGTTCATTACCGGGATGAGAATCACCCAGAACGGTTCAGGGCTGACATATACCCGGTTCAAATTTAAAGACCGGAACTGCTTTTCTGACAAGTACCTGATGTACCCGATTGATCAAAGCGAGGTTGATAAAATTATCGGAATTTCCGGTAGCGACTGGCAGAACCCCGGCTGGTTGGATTAATTTTCACAAACTTATTCTCGCAGGTTGATCGGTATTAACAACGACGATACTTGCTGCATGGACTATCGGGAACATGTTCCTGATAGTCCATAACTTAAATAATTAATCTGCTCAGGTGGGGTGGTCCATTTGTGCCAAGCTGATTTCAGTGTATTCCGGATTGTTATTTCAGACATCCCGGCTCAAATTATTCAAGACATGGTGATGAAACGAACTTCAGGTATATTTTTCTTTTTCTTTTGTATCGCAAGCCTGTTTGCTCAGGTTTCAGGTAATGGCGGGAACGGGCTTCCTGCAACCGATGCATTAGGCCGAAAATTGCTTATGAGAGAAGAAGCCGGAAGTTTACGGAAAAATAAATTTGTCGGGCTTTTTTACTGGACATGGCATACCGACGACATGGGCGGTTTCTCTCCGGTACTGAATATTACTGAAATCCTTGAAAGATATCCTGAGGCGGCAACTGATGCCGGTCATCCGGCCTGGCATGGTATTGTTGGCGGCGTTTTTTGGTGGGACGAACCCCTTTTTGGTTATTACCGGACGACCGATGAATGGGTTTTGCGTAAACATGCGGAGATGTTGGCTGATGCAGGCGTCGATGTTGTGTTTTTTGATTGTACGAACGGAAATTTCACCTGGAAATCATCCTATACCAAACTGCTGGAAGTTTGGATGCAGGCCCGGAAAGATGGCGTTCAAACTCCCCGCGTCGCCTTTCTTTTACCTTTTGGCCCTACCGACGGGTCCATGGAATCGCTCACCGAATTGTATAATGAACTTTATCAGCCTCAGCGATATAAGGATTTATGGTTTATGTGGCGCGGAAAGCCGTTGATGATGGCTTATCCGGATTGCATGAAAGCAAAAAGGAACAGCGCCGGGTTGAAATTTACAGCAACTTCACCTTTTTACGCAATCAATGCGACCTGTCCAAGCTGGGGAAACAACGTCGGCAACCTGACTTTCAGCCTGTATAAATGGCAAAATAATTATCATGAAACGGTGGCCGGAACTCCACTTGCAGAGAAAACTTTTGTCAATTTTACTGATAATGAAAAACTAAGATTAGCTTTTGATAAACTGGATGCGGGTACTTACCTTTGGGAATTGAGCAATGGAACCGAGAAGGTGGGGGTGTGGAAATATACCGAAACCAACGGTACTACAGAAAGCTATTTCAATGCAGTTCAGGTAAGCGGCAATTACGAAAGTGAGATTGCGTATTCTTCTGATTTGATCTTTACCGGATTAACTGCCGGAACAGATCATACCCCGGTACAAATACTTCAATCAGTAGGGCAACAAAAGGTAGATGCGATAAAGGCATTTTTTACATTTCGTCCCGGACAACCCGATTATGTGAACGGACCTTCAACAAACGATCAATGGGGATGGCTGGAAAACTATCCGCAGAATGGCTATGTTAAAAAAACGACGGGAGGCTATGAGCAGGTTCCCGTTGGAGTAGCGCAAAATGCGTCGGACGCCAGTGGCGGACATGCCAGCGGTTTTAATAATCCGCTCACTTACGGGCGCAGTTACACAAAAATTCACGGACAGGATGCGCGTCCCGATGCCTTTTTTTACGGATTGAATTTTCAGGAACAATGGGGGAGAGCTTTTCAACTTGATCCGGATCTGGTATTTGTGACCGGCTGGAATGAATGGGTTGCCGGGCGCTGGCTCGACTGGGATGTCAAACCTTTCGCTTTTGTTGACCAGTATTCTGCCGAAAAAAGCCGTGACATTGAACCGGTTAAAGTATGGGGGAATAAAGGTGATGTGTATTATCTGCAATTAGTCAGCCATATCCGGAAATTTAAAGGAATGCCCGATTCTGAAGTGGCATCTGCTCCCAAAACCATCATTCTGAACGACCGGACCTCCTGGAATGATGTAAAGCCGGAATTTCGTTCGTACAAAGGAAATGTGTTTCATCGCAATCATGCCGGGCAGGGGGACCAGCTGATTTACATCAATACCACCGGCCGAAACGATATTGTTCGGGCAAAGGTGGCCCGAGACCAGGAATATATTTGGTTTTATGTAGAAACAGCCGATCCGTTAACCGATAAGTCAGACTCAAAATGGATGCGCTTGTTTATCGACATCGACCGGAATAAAGATACCGGTTGGGAAGGTTACGATTTTATGATCAACCGGAATAGCCCCGCGGATTCAGTTATTGTTGAAAAAAGCAAGAAAGACTGGGAGTGGCACAAAACCGGAGCCGCTCAATATACCGTCGACGAAACCATCCTGGTAATCAAAATCAAACGCTCCCTGCTGGGGATTACCGATGACAATTTATTGGACTTCGAATTTAAATGGAGTGATAACATGCAGGAGGACGGCAATATCATGGACTTTTATGTCAACGGTGATGTTGCTCCCGGAGGACGGTTCAATTATCGCTGTTTTGTTAACGACACAGGCAAAATACCCAACGAGGCGGAGTCATTATTTCAGATTTACCCCAACCCGGTAAATGATGTGTTGAATATCGTTTTTCCCATAGGGACAGGGACTAATACTTTGCTCACCATCTATAATATCTCAGGGCAGGCGTTGTGGCAGAAAAGGTTCAGGGATTCGGTTTTTTCAGACAAACTTCCTGTTGGTTTTCTTAAAAGCCCCGGAATGTATATTGTCGAGTTAAAAAATCACGGAGAAAGCGAAAGAAAAAAATTCATTGTGAACTAACCTCTGATCATTGATTTGATGAAATATGAATGTAAAAGACAAGTAAACATGTATTTAACTGTGAGGAAATTGATAAAGAAAGGTCGTTTCGGTAATCCGCAAATAGTTGCCGCATTGTTGCTGGGATGTTTTGTTCTTGGAGCATGCAGAAATGCTGATCTGGTGAAAATTCAGGATCAGTTTACGCCACTGCCTGCAAACTCAATCCATTTTTCGGGTTATCTGGAGGACGATATCCGGAATTCGATAGACCACTGGAATAAGGGTGTGGTACCTTATGCCGCACTGGTCGAAAAATTCAGGTCGGGGAGATCGTTTTTCGCGCAGGGCGAGATGTGGGGCAAAGCTGTACGCTCCGGCTGTATGTTTTATCGCTATACGCAAGATCAGGAGTTAAAAAAAATCCTTCAGTCAACGATAGCGGATATGCTGACAACTCAACGCGAAAACGGGAGTATCAGTTGCTCGGAGATGAGTGAGCAGCCTGACGGACCGGGCGGCGACCTGTGGGAACGCAAATATGTGTTGCTTGCTATGGAAGAATATTACCGGCAGGTAGATAAAGATCCGGCTGTTTTGCAATCCATGATTCGTCAGGCCGATTGCATCATCGCGCAAACCGGTCCGGCTCCGAAAGTTCCGGTTGTCGACCAGGGCTGGAGCCCAAACCACATCGAATCAAGTACGATTCTCGAACCCGTTATGCGATTGTACAAGCTGACTGGTTATCAGCGTTATCTCGATTTTGCACGTTATATTGTCGAGGAAGAAGGTGGAGCCAAAGGTTTCAATATCATTGAGGATGCTTTTAATAATAAGGCTCCGGTAGAAATTGGAGGCGTTTATCCAAAAGCCTATGAGATGATGTCGTTGTTTGAAGGTTTGACGGAATACTACCGGGTTACCGGAAATAACAGATGGAAACAGGCCTTCATGAATCTGTATCACAGCATCCTGGAGAAAGAGATTACCATTATTGGTAACGGTGGCGGCGATCAACCCTATCATCCTGCGGTTTACGGTGAAGCTTGGGACAACACAGCGCTGGAACAAACCAATCCCGATATTCAACGCATGATGGAAACATGCGTAGGAGTGACCTGGTTGAAACTATGCAGTCAGATTTTGCGGTTAACGGGTGACCCAATGGCGGCAGATATGATTGAAAAATACACCTATAACGGACTTCTTGGCGCCATGAAACCGGAAGGAGACGGTTTTAGTTATGTAAATTTATTAAATGGGGTGAAAACAAATACAGTAGGCTGGGGAGGAATAGTCGACAGTGTTTATGTGACCTGCTGTAATCTGAATGGTCCAATGGGACTGGCTTATTTACCTTATGTTGCTGTTATGAATTCCGCTTCAGGTCCGGTGGTCAATCTTTATAATGCCGGGACAGCTATGGCATCAACACCAAAAGGGAATCCGGTAGCGTTGAACATCGTAACCGATTATCCCCTTTCGGGATCTGTAATGATAAACGTAGCGCCCAAATCTCCCGAAAATTTTTCCGTGAGCTTGCGCATTCCGACATGGAGTGAAACTACTTTGCTGAAGGTAAACGGAAAACCCGTTGAGGTCAAACCCGGAACCTATGCCGTAATTAACCGGGAATGGACGTCAGGAGATCAACTAGAACTGAATATCGATTTCCGTTGCCGGATTGTCGATGCACCAAAAGGCAGCAACCGTGCCGGAGATCATTTTCAGGCGTTGGTGCGAGGGCCGGTTGTTCTGGCACGCGACGAAAACATTGACGAACAATACCACGAGGCTGTTTCGGTGATTTCAAATAACGGGTACGTTGATCTTATCCCTGAAAACCCCCTTATCCCGGGAACCAGGATGCAGTTTCGGGTTCCGGTAAAAAACGGCGAAATCCGGATGGTCGATTATGCCTCGGTGAATAACTGGAACGGAAAGCACATTTGCACCTGGCTTCCTGAAGAATTGTAACCAATTGCATCGATCATGACAAACCAATTCAAACAAATTTGAACCGAATGAGACTATTTTTACCTGCAATTTTGATGTTCGTTGTCCTGGTTTCTTTTGGACAGCAACGGAAATCGGACTTTACCGATGAATTTCAGATTGGTATATTTTGGCCGCCGGTATGGGAGCACACCAACCAGAAACAATATAAGCGTATAAAAGAAGCAAATATTGGTTACATCCAAAATGTGTTGGGCTCGTTGCTCGACACCGAAGAACGCAATCTGAAAATGCTCAGCTTGTGCGAAAAGTACGGATTGAAGCTGTTTGTTGCCGATCCCCGCGTCAATGGGACGAAAGCCGATATCGGTGAAATGATCCAGGTGTACGGTGAGCATCCCGCAACAGCTGGTTATTACGTGATTGACGAGCCTCATTTCGATGGCATTGAAGCGGCTGCAAAAAAATATCAGATAATCCTGGAATTTGATCGGCAGGTGGTGCCTTACGTGAACTTGTTGCCACAATGGTCTTTACCTGATTACAGCTTGTACGTCACTCAATGGATTGAAACCTGCGGAAGGGAAAAACTGAAGTATCTGTCATTTGATTGTTACCCCTTTATGGCCGATGGTTCTTTCCGTGAATCCTATTATGAAAACCTGGATTTTATTCGTCGCGCCGGATTGGAAAAAGGAGTGAAAACCTCGTGTTACCTCCAGTCTGTTGGAATCCCCGGTGTTTACCGACGTCCCGGTGTAGCTGATTTGCGGTTGAATGTCTTCTCATGTCTGGCATACGGAATCAAAAACCTGGTTTGGTTTACCTACTGGACACCCACCAAGCGGGGAGAAGTTTTTACCAATGCCATTATCGACTCATGCGGACAAAAAACAGATCTTTATCTTCCTTTCAAACAGTTAAACCAACAGATGAAACAGCTGGGGAAAACGCTCATTGGGCTCGATGCCGTGAATGTTTTTCATACCGGAATAACGATTCCTGAAGATGGAGAAAGACTACCGTCAGATTTTGTTATCAAACCTGAAGATACTGAAAAGGAATTGATAATAAGTTGGTTTGAGCAAGAGGAAACACACCGTCCGTATGTGATGATCGTCAATAAATCTTTGGAGACGACAGAAATTGTCCGAATGATTATCGGTCCCGGAGTTAACGGATTGAAGGAAATATCTTCGGTTTCAGGAAAAACTGAAAACATTCGGTTTAACACGAACAGCAGAACAATGGAGCTGAAGTTGTTACCCGGTGAAGGGAAATTATACAGTTTGGTAGAATGATTGCCTGAACCCGGATAGTACAGGATGGAAAGAACTTTAATTTTCAAGTAATTCAATACATCTAACGCAGATCAGATCTGAAAAACAACTTAACCTATGAATAAGCCGGCAATGAAAATGAAATGGATCATACTAATTGCGCTCGTTTTGGGAACCCTTCCCGTCCTATCGAAGCAGAAACCCAATTTTACCGTATGGCAGCTTCCATCGCAGGTCAACACCATCGGAAACTCGTATGTTTTCAGGATGAACAATGGGAAAGTAGCCGTGATGGATGGCGGTGTAAAAGAAGAAGCGGCTTATCTGCGCGGATTCCTGGCTGCCCTGGGCAATCAGGTTGACGTCTGGTTTGTAAGTCATCCCCATCCCGATCACATTGGCGCCATAAACGAAATATTGAAAGCTCCGGATGATATCCGGATCGGGACAGTTTGCCATTCCGGATTTTCTGCGGCTTTTTGTGCATTGGAACCCGAATATCGAGCTGCTGCTTTGGATTTTTATGCCAATCTGAAAAAATCCGGGATTCCTGTTGTGGATGTTACCGAACCCGGTTTAATCATTCAACTCGACCAGACTACATTTAAAATACTGGCGGTAAAAAACGAAGACATCACCATAAACCCGTACAACAATTCAAGTATGGTCGTCCGGGTTTGGGATCAGTCAAAGTCCGTGGTTTTTTTAGGCGATTGTGGAAGTGAAGAAGGAGACAGGTTGCTGAATAGTCCTTTTCGGAACGAACTCGATTGCGATTACCTGCAAATGGCGCACCACGGGCAACGGGGCGTTAGTAAAGATTTTTACCGGACAATCCGGTTCAAAGCCTGTTTGTGGCCCAGCCCGTCGTGGGTGTACAACAACGATATTGGGGAAGGCTACAACACGCACACTCTGGAAACAGTAGAAATCCGGGAACTCATGGATTCGCTTGGTATAAAAACACACTATGTGAGCTGTGAAGGATTGTATAAGATTCAATGAAATGATTTAAACCAACTAAACGATGTATCATATGACAAAATCACTCTTCCTTTTGCTGCTTATTGCCACATGCCTCACCATCTCCTGCGAAAAGCAGGCTAACGTTCCGGGCCTTTCAGACCAGTCGGTATGGATTGGCGACTGCCAGCCTGTTTCTGCAGATGAGGTTTCCATGTACGAAAACCATCCGGCCCCGCTGTTTCGCAAGGAGTTTGAGCTCGACTCCGCGAAAATAGAAAGGGCGACACTTTATATTACTGCGGCCGGTTATTACCGGGCAAGTTTAAACGGCAAACGGATTGGTGATCGTTATCTTGATCCGGCCTGGACCGATTTCAGTAAACGGATCTATTATTCTGAATATGATCTCACCTCAGAACTGAACGCGGGAAGGAACTGTATGGGGCTTACCCTGGGCAATGGGTTTTACAATCCGCTGCCGCTGAAGATGTGGGGGTACCTGAACCTGCGGAATGCCTTACCAACAGGCAATCCAATGTTTACTGCCCGGCTGGTGGTGGAATATGCCAATGGAAAAACCGGGGAGTTATCAACCGACGATACCTGGAAATTTGCTCAGGGGCCCATCACTAAAAACAATGTTTACTTAGGCGAATGGTACGATGCCCGAAAGGAACTTCCCGGCTGGGATTTGCCGGGTTATGATGATTCGGACTGGAAAACCGCTTGTATGGTAGATTCACCGGGAGGAAAACTTCAGCCGCAGTTTTTTCCTTCGGTTAAAGTCACCGACCGGATAAGTCCGGTAAAAATCACAAGTTCCGGCAAAGGTGTCTATCTGGCAGATCTGGGAGTCAATTTTGCCGGAATTTATAAAATCAGGCTCATGGGAAATCCGGGCGATACCATCACGCTCAGGTTTGGGGAGCGGGTTTACGACGATGGCCGGTTAAACCCGATGACTACCGTTTGCGGGCAAATTAAGCAGGCCGGGGTTGGTGGCCCGGGAGCTCCTGATATTGCCTGGCAAACAGATGCTTATGTGTTCGGCGAAAAACGGGAGCTTTGGTATTCACCTGAATTTACCTTCCATACGTTCCGTTACCTCGAGATCAGCGGGTTGAAATATGAACCAAAAACCACCGATATCGAGGGATTGGCCCTGAATTCGGCTGTGGAGGCCTGCAATCATTTTGAATCTTCTTCCGAATTGCTGAATGCCATTCAGGAAATAAGCATCCGCACCTTCAAATCGAACCTGGTGAGTGTTCAGTCGGATTGCCCCGCCCGCGAGAAATTCGGGTATGGCGGCGATATCAACGCGGTTTCCGAATCGTTTATTTACAATTTTGATATGCACGGGTTTTACCGAAAAACAATTTACGACTGGGTGGATGCCATGAACGATTCTGTTTTTATCGATACGGCTCCCTTTGTCGGCCTTCAGTATTGCGGAATCAGCTGGGAGTCGGCATTTTTGTTTCTTCAGTATCAGCTATACCTGTATTACGGCGACCTGGAAATCGTTAACGAATTGTACGATTTCAACCTGAAATGGATGGAGAAAGCAGCTCGTTTGCACCCCGATTTGCTGGTTGACAACGGTTTGGGCGACCACGAATCGTTGATACCCGTTCCGGTTCAGGTGACCGGGACCAGCCATTATTTGCAGGCTGCAGGAGTGATGAAGAAATTCGCAGCCTTGATGGGCGACCGCGCCAACGAAACAAAATTCACTGAGCTGGAAACCGGTCTTCGACAAAAGCTGCAGGAAACATTCTGGCGTACTTCAGGGCTTGTGAACGAGCATATCAACAAACAAACTTTGTTTTCATCTTTACTGTATTCCGCTGCTATTCCGGAACATGAACGGCCGTTTGCGGTCGATTCGTTGATGGCTTCGGTAAAAAATGCAGAAAACGGCCATTTTATCACCGGGATTTTCGGCACCAAGTATATTTTGGAAGCCTTGTCGCAGGCCGGTTTAACGCAGGAGGTTTTTAATATCGTGAATAGCCGCGATTATCCGGGCTGGGGTTTCATGCTGTCGCGCGGAGCTACAACCTTATGGGAAACCTGGAAAGAAAGCGACAACACTTACTCCAATTGTCATCCCATGTTTGGAAGCGTTTCCGAATGGTTTTACCGCTGGCTGGGCGGCATTCGTCCCGACGAACATAATCCGGGCTTCCTGAAGTTTCTCCTGGAACCGCACACTCCTGAGGGGCTGAGTTATGTGAAGACCTCATACAAAACACCGTTTGGCGACATCAAATCAAACTGGGAAAGGTCGGATTCAGGCGAGATTACCTACCTGATTTCAATTCCGGCAGGAACACGCGCACTATTCAGAACGACCCGATCGGAAAACGGCGCTGTCACCATTTTTCATCAACAAAAAGAAACAAAAACCAATGAGGCTGATTATCAGGGAATTTATTTTGAGAAAGAGCTTGGCCCCGGCGATTATGTAATTGTAAAGAAGTAAGTATTTAAAGCGAACTTAAAGATTAATCAGCAAAACCAGGAACCTATGAAATTTGACCATCGGATACCGGACAGAGCGGTTACGTACACGTTGTTTATATCTGTTTTGTTCATTCTCTTTTCGTGTAAAAAAGACCTGCCGGGCGAGCCTGTCACGATTGTTAAATCCAATTATTTGAGTCTTCAGACCTCTTCGGCAAACCAGCTTGAGATTAATCCGAAGGGATCTTATCAATACGAATTGACTACTACCGGCGAAGATCCCTACGTGTCGCTGGTTCCGCTGACCAGTGCAAATCCGTCGGAACAGCTTGTTTTTACCTTCGAATACCAAAGCAACAGAGAGATCAGTGATCTTCAGATTTTCTTCGGACCGCCGATAAGCGAAGACCGGTCGGTTAAAACCGAAGCGCTTCCGGCAACAAGCGTCTGGCGCACCTTTTCGTTTGATGCAGGCGACGAAATCAAAAAGTTTTCCTGGGGAAATTCGGGTAATTTCCTGCGCCTCGATTTTGGCAATAAGTCGGGCGTGCTTATTCAAATCAGGAACATGCAACTGAGGGCCCGGAATGCTGCTGAGGAAGCTCTGGCAAAGGAACGCGAAGACCGGCTAGCCAATGACCTTCTGCTGGAATCCAATCTGAGCAAATACCTCTCATCGGGTTTTAGTTCGCAAATTTCCGATGTTCAGGCAGGTCCGTCAAACATCACCATTCGGGGAACTTTTTCAGGCGAGGGCGAGATCAGCCTGTGCGAAGTGGCGCCCTCTGACCAATTGACGCAGATCGAGAAATTCACCAACAGTTACCCCTTAAGCGAATCGTCTTTTGCAATCACCCTCGATCGTTTTGTGTCACGTAACGGATTCAGATACGATCGGCTGTTATCCAAATGGGTGATCGTCAAAAAAGGAACATCATCCGATGAAATTATTTCTCATGCCCGTTATGCCGGGCAGATCACACCCAATCAAACGATGAGCCCGCAACGGCCTTCCGGGAGAAAAGGTTTGGGAGGTTATGCTGCCGACCGCGGTTTTCAGACTGACCTGGACGATCTGCACATTACAAGCGCCACGGTAAATGTTGCGTTCACGGAATTCATGTACCTGCAATCGCGTTCCAATGCCATTACCCATTCCTATGGCGATAAAACATATTATTTCGACCGGACGAGGGTAGAAGCTCTTGACCGGACGATGCAGGCAGCCCGTTCAAAAAATATCGTGGTGGCGGCTATCATTTTGGTGCAAAATGCTTCGCAATGTGCTGATCCCGAAATCGGGAAATTGCTGCAACACCCCGATTACACCTCCGAAGGAATTTATACCATGCCCAACCTGACGACTCCGGCAAGCGTTAATTGTTATGCCGCGGCGCTCGATTTTCTGGCAAGTCGTTATTGCCGCAGCGATCATGCTTACGGGCGCATTCATCACTGGATTATGCACAACGAGGTGGATGCCGGGCTTTCGTGGACCAATATGGGCGACAAACCGATGTTGGTTTACATGGATACCTACATCAAATCGATAAGGTTGTGTTATAACATTGCCCGGCAATACGATGCACACAGCGAAGTATTTGGCTCATTCACCCATTCGTGGGCCGAGGCCGTCGGATCAAAATATTATGCCACCAAAAACATGTTGAAAACCTTAAAGGATTATTGCGATGCTGAGGGCGATTTTCAGTGGGGACTGGCATGTCATCCTTACCCGCAGGATCTGAACGAGCCGAAAACCTGGAATGATGCGAACGCCACATTTAGCATGAACTCGCCGCTGGTCACATTTAAAAATCTGGAAGTGCTGGACGCCTGGATTAAAAAGCCGGAAAATAAATACCAGGGTACCGAAAAACGGACACTTTGGTTATCTGAAAACGGAACCAATTCACGAACATACAGAGATATCGATTTGAAAGAACAGGCTGCCGGTTTTGCCTATGCCTGGAAAAAACTGAAAAATCTGGACGGAATCGATGCGTTCCAATGGCACAATTGGATTGATAACCGCTTGGAAGACGGATTACGGATCGGCTTACGCCGTTTTCCCGACGACGCGGCCGACCCGGGTGGACGGAAACCGGTTTGGTTTGCCTACCAGGCTGCTGATACCGGTCAGGAAGATGCCGTCTTTGATCCGTATAAAACGCTGATCGGGATTCAAAACTGGGATGAAGTGGCTTATGTCGGGCCAATCAATTAAGAGAGAGGTTGTTGTGCATCCCGGCTTATTGAAATGATTGACAAGTGACACTTAAAAAGAAAAATTAAACCAACTAAATAATAACCATGACTAAGAAAAATCTAATCGGATCAATCGTAGCGGCAACAATAGCTTGTTGTTGGTTTGGGCCATCGGCAGCTCAGCCGGTCGTTAGCGACCAATGGGCAGCAACAGATGCTCTTGGGCGGAAGGTACGCAACTACCAGGAGGCCGGAGAAAAGAAGAAAGACAAGTTTATTGCCATGTTTTACTGGACCTGGCACCAGGGAAACGATGATACTACCTACCAGGTGAAAAACATCACGGAGATTGTTCGGCAGTATCCTGAGGCGATGAAAGATTACCACCATCCGGCCTGGGGTACAAAGCGACCGGGATTCTTTTTCTGGGAACAACCATTGCTGGGATACTATAAAACAACCGATCCGTGGGTATTGCGCAAACACGCCGAAATGCTGGCCGATGCCGGTGTTGATGCCGTTTTTTTCGATTGCACTAACGGCAGCCTGACCTGGCAGGATTCATACGAAGCCTTGCTGAAAACCTGGGACCAGGCTCAAAAAGATGGGGTAGATGTACCGAAAATAGCCTACATGCTGCCGTTTGGCCCGGTTCCCCACTCGCTGGTCTCACTCCGGCAGCTGTACCGCGATGTGTACAAACCAGGGAGATATAAAAATCTGTGGTTCATCTGGAAAGGTAAACCCTGTATCATGGGTTATCCCGACAACCTGACTGATTCGGAAGAAGACCGGGAGATTGCCAATTTCTTCACCTTTCGTCCGGGGCAACCCGACTATGTGGATGGACCGAAAAGAAACGACCACTGGGGATGGCTCGAAAATTACCCGCAACATGGATATGTGAAAGGCGCTGATGGAAAATATGAACAGGTAACCGTGGGCATTGCCCAAAACGCCTGTCCCGAAACCAACGGGCATTGCAGCGCATTTAACCTGCCCGGATCATTTAGCCGCAGCTTCAGTCAGCGAAACGGTTTCGATCCCCGGGTCGACGGATATTTGTACGGGTGGAATTTCATGGAACAGTGGGAACGTGCTTTTGAACTTGACCCGGAGCTGGTTTTCGTGACCGGTTGGAACGAATTTATTGCCGGGCAGTGGCTTCCGGAACATAGCTGGACAGGCGATCCGTTTTCGTTTGTCGACCAGTTTGACTGGGAGCGCAGCAGGGACATTGAGCCCAACAAAGGCTGGGGAGACAAGGGTGATGTATATTACCTGCAGCTAACCGACCAGGTGCGTAAATTTAAAGGAATGACTGCCCCCGAAAAAATATCTGCCCCCAAAACCATTAAACCGGGCAAGCAGGGTCAATGGGATGATGTTACACCGGATTATCAGCATTACCGGGGAAACACGATCCACCGTGACCACCGGGGCCGCTACGACCAGTATTACCGGAATAACACCGGAAGAAACGACATTGTAAGGGCCAAGGTCGCACGCGATCAAGCAAACATTTACTTCTACGTAGAAACGGCGGAAGCGCTTTCACCTAAAACCGACGGTAACTGGATGATGCTTTTTATTGATGCCGACCGCGATCAATCAACAGGCTGGAACGGCTATGATTTCATTGTTAACCGGGTGGGCCCGGGCAAAAAAGCAACCGTGGAAAAAAACCTTGGAAACCGCTGGGAGTGGGAAAAAGCAGCCGACATAAGTTATGCGGTTAACGGAAACAAGCTGGAACTGGAAATCCCCCGGAATATCCTGAATTTGGTTGGAAAGAGCGTTGACATTGAATTCAAATGGAACGATAACATGCAGGAAAACGGGAATATCATGGATTTTTATGTTAATGGAGATACGGCCCCCGGCGGACGTTTCAATTTTGTATATGCCGAATAAGTAAGCAGGTAAAATCAGGTGAAACTAACAAATCAAAAAAATCAATATAGATGAAAACTGCTTTATCGTTAATCGTCTTTTTTTTAGTCGGAGTGGCGCTGCTTGTCTCTTGCGGGCAACCTCAGAGTGCAGAATCCACCAGGGAAATGGAAACTGTTTTTGTCAATCCGCCCGATTCGATCCAAACCAGCGTTTACTGGTACTGGATTTCGGATAATATTTCGAAAGAAGGGGTTGAAAATGATCTGGAATCGATGAAAGAGGCCGGCATCAACCGGGCTTTTATCGGCTACATCGGGCAGGATGATGTGCCTTACGGGAATGTAAAAATATTCAGCGACGAATGGTGGGAGATCCTTCATGCCGCGCTTAAAAAAGCGACCGAATTAAATATAGAAATTGGCATCTTCAATTCGCCGGGCTGGAGCCAGTCGGGCGGCCCGTGGGTGCAACCCAATGAAGCCATGCGTTATCTGGCTACTTCGGAATTGCGTGTAAAAGGCCCGCAAAAACTTAGTCAGAAACTGGAAAAGCCGGTTGAGCCTTTTCAGGATGTGAACGTAATTGCCTGTCCCGAACCAAAATTCTACGGGCAGATTTTTGATTCTGAAACAGGACGGATGACTTCTTTACCAAACGTAACAGGCTTGTCGAAGCTGACCGATAAAAACACTGCCACCGGGCTTAACTTCCCGGCAAACGGTGATTTCACCGTCGATTTTGAAGCAAAAGCGCCTTTTACAGCACGCAGCCTCTCAATTATTTCCATCGAAAAACCAATCAACAACCCGGCTCTGCTTCAGGTGAAGGAAAATGACGGAACTTATCGCACGATTTCCGAATTTCAGATTGACCGGTACAATGCCGCTTTAAATGTAGGTTTCGATCCTTATGCTCCGGTTGTGGTTTCATTTCCTGCTGTTACGGCAACTTCATTCCGGCTGGTCGTGAAAAATACCCATCCGGGAATTGGCCTGGCTGAAGTGGAATTGTCTTCAGCGCCACAAGTGGAACGTTTTCCTGAAAAAACAATGGCCAAAATGTATCAAACCCCGCTTCCTTACTGGCACGAATACCAGTGGCCACAACAAGCCGAACCTGATGATCAATCGACTGTGATTGACGCTTCGAAAGTTGTTGATCTGAGCAAAAACCTGGCTTCGGATGGCACATTAAGATGGGATGTTCCGGAGGGAAATTGGATAATTCTTCGTACCGGAATGACGCCAACCGGAGTGACCAACGCCCCGGCATCGCCCGAAGCAACAGGTTTGGAAATCGATAAAATGAGCAAAAAACACGTGGAGAAGCATTTCTACGCATACATTGGCCAGATATTGAAGCGTATTCCCAAAGCCGACAGAAAGACGTTTAAAGTGGTGGTGCAGGATAGTTATGAAACAGGGGGACAGAACTTTACCGACGATTTTCTGGTTGAGTTTAAAGAAAGATACGGGTACGATCCGATTCCGTTTTTGCCGGTCTTCCAGGGATTTGTCGTAAACAGCCAGTTGGAATCCGACCGCTTTTTGTGGGACATGAGACGTATGGTCGCCGATAAAGTGGCTTACGATTATGTGGGAGGTTTACGGGAGGTAAGCCACAAATACGGACTGCATACCTGGCTCGAAAATTACGGGCACTGGGGATTCCCCGGCGAGTTTTTGATGTACGGCGGACAGTCGGATGAGATTGGCGGTGAATTTTGGAGCGAAGGCGAGTTGGGAAATATCGAAAACCGGGCGGCTACTTCCTGCGGGCATATCTACGGGAAAACAAAGATATCTGCCGAATCCAATACGGTTGCCGGAGGTTCCTTCAGCCGGTACCCGGCCAGTTTTAAGCAACGGACGGATCGTTTTTTTGCAGAAGGAATTAACAATACCCTGTTGCATGTATACATCTCGCAAGCTTATGAAGATAAAAATCCGGGGGTGAATGCCTGGTTTGGAAATGAGTTCAACCGGAAAAACACCTGGTATCCCCAGTTGGATGTTTTTGTTGATTACCTGAAACGTTCGAATTACATGCTTCAGCAAGGGTTGAATGTAGCTGATGTGGCTTATTTTATTGGCGAAGATGCCCCAAAAATGACCGGAATTACTGATCCCGGACTTCCCGTGGGTTATCAGTTCGACTACATGAATGCTGAGGTAATTGAGAAATACATGACGGTGAAAGACGGTTTGATGACGCTGCCACATGGCACACAATACCGGATTTTGGTGTTGCCCGGGCTGGAGACCATGCGCCCCGAACTGCTGGCAAAAATCAGGCAGCTTGTTAACGAGGGTGCCGTTGTGCTTGGTCCGGCGCCCAAGCGTTCGCCCAGTCAGCAAAATCAGCCCGGGGCCGATCAGCAGGTTGCCGAAATGGCTGCTGAATTGTGGGCTGATGTTGACGGAGAAAAAGTGAAGTCGCGCCAATTCGGGAAGGGCATCATCATGAACGGGATGAATATGGAGGAAGCTTTTGAGCTGATTGGCTGTGTTCCCGACTGCAAATTGCCCGACGACCGCTCTGTTCATTTCGGCCACCGGGCAATGGATGGTGCTGAAATTTATTTTATAAGCAACCAAACCAACGAAACCAGGCTAATTACGCCTGAATTCAGGATCAAAGGCTTGCAACCCGAGCTTTGGGATGCAACAGCCGGATCGGTGCGGGAGCTTCCTGCTTACGGGCAACTTGAAAACACAACATCGGTTCCTCTTAAGTTGGCTCCTTACGAAAGTGTATTTGTTGTGTTCCGAAAAAAGGCGGGCAAATCCAAGGCACAGGGAGTGGAGGCTAATTACCCGGAACCAACGGTTCTCGCAAATTTAAACCAGGCGTGGAAAGTCCGGTTTGATCCCTCGCAACGCGGACCTGAAGAACCCGTGGTTTTTGATAAACTGATCGACTGGGCACAATCTTCGGATGAGAGAATCAGATATTATTCAGGATCGGCTTCCTACGAACAGACCTTCAGCATCGACGGCTTGGCAACCGGAGAAAATATACGACTTAGCCTGGGCGATTTAACAGCCATGGCAAAAGTTTATGTGAACGGAAAATATGCAGGCGGTATTTGGACGCCTCCCTATCAACTCGATATGACTGATCTGGTAACTCAAGGTGAAAATACGCTTCGGATTGATGTGGTAAACACTTGGGTGAACCGGCTCATAGGTGACTTAAACCTGCCCGAAGACCAACGAAAAACATGGTGCCCGGTCAACGAGTACAAGGCCAATAGTGCGTTGCAACCCTCGGGCTTATTCGGACCAGTAAGGGTTGAGAGGGTGAAGTACTAATGTCAAGTCAACAGAAATCAGGCAGAAGGCAAACGTTTAATTTTCACGGAAGGGTGAATCTCTTGTCCTGGTTCAGATCGTCAGTTTAATACCATATTAAATAACTGATAAAACGAAATAAAATGAATCTTAAAATACGGTTACTTGTCCTTTTAATAACGGCTGTTCTTCAGCTCAATGCGCAGTCGGTTATTCTTACCAGCGACCAGCAGTTGGAAGGTTTAACCGATCCCGACCGGCAACTGGATTTGTCGCTTGGTTACAACAAGTACGTTCGTAGTTTACGACAAATCTGCGAAGAAGGGAAAAACGGTGCTTCACATGAGTTAATTGTGGCTTTCGACGAATTTTTCAGGCAGTACCGGAACGATACCGGCGCCGAGCGAAAGCTAACACCCGATATGGATGAATATGTCGATAAAATAAAGATCATAAGCGACTTTGCCAAGGAGTATGATCTGGGGCTCTGTTTGAGTTTGTTAAGCCCGCTGGAATTGGGGCAGGCTTATAAAAAGCAAACCGGCAACAGCGGGCGATGGCTGGCCTATAAAGTGGGATTTCGGGATCCCAAAACCGGGAAATTTAACATCTCCATCTGGCAGCAACTCTACTGGACCAATAACAAAGGCAAATCTCCGGTCAGCTTGAGGGGAGTGAAAGCTTATGCGTTTAAAGAAAGCGGCGGGCATCTGCCATACCGTGTGGTGAAACCTGAAGATATTGTTTTGCTGACGGACGTGAAATACGAAGCAACCGACACGATGAATTATGCCGCGCGCGGTATCGGGCAAAGCATTGATATGCGGCTTTTGCATGTGTTTGGCAATACGCCTGAATTTTTGGGTTACGACCGGGTGATGGTGATGCTGGAATATGAAACACAGGAAATGGACTATTTCAATGCCGATGCGCCGGTGTTCCTTAAAACGCTGATGAAGAAATACTACGACAAAAAAGTAAACCTCACTGCCTTATATTCCGACGAAATGCACATCCAGCAGGACTGGAGCTATTTCAGTCACCACGAAAACGGCCAGTTTGCCGAACGTTACCTAACCAAAAGTTTTGCAGAAGTATATACCCAAAAATTCGGGCAGCCTTTCGATGATAAATACCTGCTTTATTTTGCTTACGGAGCGCCCGGTTACGAACCTTTTGCCATGTCGGTGCTGAATGTTCAATACGTAATGGGACCGGATCCGGAGGATATTCACCGAACGTTTCTCTTGCGCGACCGCTACTATAAACTGCTCAATAACGGGGTTGTCGATCTGTTCAAAGATGCGAAGACCTATGCCGAATCGCTTTTTAAACGCGAGCTGAAAACCGGTGCACATGCGTCCTGGGCCGAAAGCCCGACCATTGATCTGTGGAACACCGAAAAGTTGCCGGGCTTTCAGGGACAATACGAATACACATCCAACTTTGTATGGAGCAACACGGTCCATCAGGCATCGGCAGCCTGTTACGATTATTTTAAGTGGGGCGAATACCTGGAGCCTACCGGGAACGATTTTGCCGAATGCGGGTGGAGCGACCGCAACTATTACGGTGCAGCGATGGCTGCGTCGATAGGCGTGATCAACAAATACCCGAATGCCTATGCCGCCGCCTGGGGCTTTCCTGCCGAAGCGCTGGAACGCCGGATGGCAATCAATCATGCGTTTGGTGCGCAGGCACCACGCGATATTTCCATGATCACCGGGGGTGTTCACCGCGATGTGGAGGTGCTGGCGCTCTACCCGATGAGCCTGGTGGCCACCGAAGAACGTTTTGGTAGTTGGATGACGCAGTACGGTTATGCAAATTACTTGTCGGCCGAAAAACTGGTGCAAATGGCAAAATTGCAGGACGATGGCAAACTTGCCGTAAAAGACAAAAAGTACGGCGCTATTGTCGTTTTGTTTGAACCTCTTCCGGAGAAAGGCTTGCTCGGTTTGCTCTCTCAGTTTGTCGAGAAAGGCGGGAAAGTTCTTTGGTTTGGGACGCCTCCTTTGCTTGACTCTGAAGGAAATGATTGCACCAGACAATGGCAGGAATTATCAGGTGCCACGTATCATGTCGACAATTATATGGGCGAAATTGCAGCCGGGAAAGAAGTTGTATTTTCCGGAAGTTTCTCGAATGTTCCGAAACAAACCATTCTGACTGATTTTCTGGTCGATCGGGTTTATCCGGTTGAATCGAATGGGAATGAAGTGCTTGCCCGCTGCGACGGAAAAACAATAGGCGTGAGGACCCGGCACGGGCAAGGCGAATTTTACTACCTGGGTTTCCGGCCACGCGACGACCAGTCGCAAAGCCTCGGGTACGAGACACGCACGTTGTTTGAAACGCTGAACGCTGCCGGGGCTTATCCCTCATCAGGGATCATACCCGGAGTGAACGATAACCCAACGGTTGTTTCGCGTACGTCCGACTATTTTGTGACGCGTTTTCCGAATACAACAACCATGATCGTGCGTCATTACCGCACCCATCGCGAAAACTGGGAAGGCGGGTTCTCCCGAAATGCCGAAAACGACGCCAAAGCGTTGGCTGTAAATCCATTATCCTCCGACCGGATTGAGCTGGATAACGCGGCAATCAGCGGTCACCGTGTTTCCTACAAAGGACGCTTATGGATGGCTTTCCGAACCAATGAAAATAAGCTGGTCGCTTTTATCGGGAACGACTGTAACGAAATTTCCGTCGACGGGAAAGTATATCGTTTTTCAGAAAAGCCTCTTTCAAAGGTCGTTTTCATTCCCGAAACAAAAGGTAAACAAACCGTCTATCATGTCCAGGTGACTGGCTCCGGTACCGTAAAACTGCCTGTTTCGGCTAACAAAATTCCGCCAAACATTAAAGTAGGAAAGCAAACCATCCCCTTAAAAATGATTGACGGAGGCATTGAACTGAACGTCGACGATTCCATTTCCGGGAAATGGCTGACGATAAATATTTGAAAACCTAACCTGTAAACATGAAATAATGAAAGCATTTGTAAATCCTAAACGATTCCTTTTTCTGCTGATGGTCGCAGTGGGTATTCTTTCCTGCCAAACACGGGAAAAAGCGGATACCTCCTCCTCTGTTTCTGAAAATAAGGACGACTATTTCCGCGATATTTATCCGGATACCTGGGTGGGCAGTGATGCACTTGGCCGCCCGATGCCTGATTTTTTGGAAGTTGGGCCGGTTAAAAATGATCAACGCCGTGTTGTCGGGATCTTTTACATTACCTGGCATGGTCAGGGACTGGCCAACCTGAAACAACCCTACCAGGCCGATGTAACCAAAATTCTGGACACCGACCCGGCAGCGCGCCTGGATGCCAAACACCCGCTTTGGACCGAAGGTTCTTATCACTGGGGCGAGCCGGAAATGGGTTATTTCCTCAGCCAGGATGAGTACGTGATCAGGAAAGACATGTCGATGCTTGCTGATGCCGGTGTTGACGTGCTGGTGATGGATGTAACCAACGCAGTGCGCTATTGGGACGAGTGGGAAATTACGTTCAGTACGATGCAGAAAATGAAAGCTGAAGGAAACAAAGTGCCGCAGTTCATCTTCTGGGCATTCAACGGCCCGGTGATTACCGTCGTGCAGGACTTATACGACCGGATTTACAAACAGGAAAAATATAAAGATCTCTGGTTTTACTGGGACGAAAAACCCTTGTTGCTGTATAATGGCACTCCCGGTTTCGATGCCAACAGAGGCGGAATTACCCACCCCAATCCGCACTTCGATCCTGCAGCGAAAACCGATCCGAACCATCCTCATTACCAGGATCCGGATTATGCGGAGGAATTTTACCAGGATTACACCAAAGAGGTGAAAGATTTCTTTAGTCTGCGTACGATGTGGTGGGGTTACTACGAATGGGGAGGCAAACGTTATATCGGAACGGAAGATAACTGGAGCTTTGGTTACAGCATGGCCGATCCCAAAGTGAAAGCCCTGAAACCGGAAGAATTGCTGTCGACACATCACGGAAAAAGGGAGCAGGCGGCTGTTACCCCGGCGCAGCATCCGGTTACCATGACCAAAGAGAACATGGGTGTTGGCAAATCGTGGTCGCGCGAAAACGGACAACCCAAACTCAATGAATATGATATGCCCGATTCTGCGTATGTTCCGTGGTTGGGAAAAATAGTGAAAAATCCGACCGATTACGGCATTTATTTTCAGGAACGGTGGGACGAGGCCCTGGCTGCGAATCCGGAATTCCTGTATATCAACGACTGGAATGAGTGGACGGCAGGTAAGTATCAGCCTGATGGCGGCGGAACCACTCCCTGGCTGGGCCGCGACAATCCGTTCTTTTTTGTCGATCAGTATAATGCCGAGTTCAACCGGTGTATCCACCCGATGAAAGGTGGCTACACGGATAATTATTATATGCAGATGGCCCAGAACATCCGTAAATACAAGGGCATCCGGCCAATCCCCAATCAAAAAGGCTACCATTCGGTCAAAGCTGACGGGGATTTCGGGGAATGGAAAAAAATCCGGAACGAGTTCCGCGATACCCGCGGCGATATCTTCCACCGCGATGCGATTGGTTATGCCGGTATTCATTACGTCAACAGTTCGGGGCGAAACGATCTCATTACGGCCAAGGTGGCCGTTGATAAGAAAAATATCGGCTTTTACGCTGAAACGTCGGACAAGCTGACTTCGCACGACGGAAATAACTGGATGCTGCTGTTGATCGATGCCGACAACAACCCGGAAACCGGTTGGCATGGTTACGATTTTCTGATTAATAAAAATGTGAAGGATGAAAAAACGACGACTCTGATGCGATACGTAGCTTCGCAAAACGAGGGCATGTGGAAAGAAATAGCTGAGTTGGATTACCGGACTTCCGGAAATCAGCTCGAACTATCAGTGCCCCGCGAACTTTTAAATCTGACCGGCAATCAGTTCACTTTTGATTTTAAATGGTCCGACAATCCAACAGAGTTGAAAGACCCGATTTCGCTTTGTACACATGGAGATACTGCCCCGAACCGAAGATTTAATTACCGGTTGATTTGGAGCAGATAATTTGAACGATGCTGAATTCGTAAAACGCATAAAGATGAAAAACCGACAATTAGCGATGTCAAAAATAACCGGCTTATGCTTACTGTTTGTCCTTGTATTTCTTGGGGCATGTCAGCCCGAGGTGCCACCGAAAGATGATTATACGGTAGCTGCTTTTTACTGGCCGGCTTATCATTACGAGCCCAAAGCCGAATTTCTTTTCCCCGACAAAAAAGGGGAGTGGGAGATAATCTACAACGCGGTGTCGAAGGAAGACGGGCACCGGCAGCCCAAAGTGCCACTTTGGGGATATGTTGATGAGGCCGATCCGAAAGTAATGGATCGGAAAATTGAAACGGCTGTAAATTACGGAGTTGATGTTTTTATCTTCGATTGGTATTGGTACCGTGGCGAACCTTTCCTCGAAGATTGTGTGGATAAGGGTTTTCTTGGAGCCAACAACAACCGGATGAAATTCTATCTGATGTGGGCCAATCATGATGCCACTACTTATTGGGATGTTGATAACCCCGGTATTGATTCTGTTATTTGGGCGGGAGAAGTTGACCGGGAGCAATTTAATGTGGTGGTTGACCGGGTGATTGAAAAGTATTTCAAAAATCCTTTATATTACAAAATTGATGGTGAACCTGTATTCTGTATTTACGAACTCAATACGCTTATCGATGGTTTGGGCGGAGCCGGACAAACCAAAGAAGCCCTTGATCATTTCAGGAAAAAAACGATCGAAGCGGGTTTCCCCGGATTGCATTTACAAGGTATTTTATGGTCGGCGCTTCCCTCGTCGATTACCGGCGTACCCGGTGATCGTATTGAAAGCCAGGATCAGGTACTTTCATATCTTGGTTTTAACAGTTTAACCAATTATTGCTGGGCGCACCTTCAAAATCCGGATGGCGATTATGAACAATGGGCAGACGCTTCTACAGCCATGTGGCCGGATTTCTTGAAGGATTTTTCAATTCCCTGTTTCCCAAATGTCACGATAAGCTGGGATGCCAATCCACGCTTTTTATTTAAGGCAGGTTATATCAGCAATTCAACGCCTGAAAAATTTGGCCGTTATGTGCAAAAAGCAAAAGATTTTGTTGATCAGCACCACTATACGACAAAGTTGATTACGATAAATGCCTGGAACGAATGGTCGGAAGGAAGTTACCTGGAGCCCGACACGACATGGAACTACGGCTATCTCGAAGCGCTGAAAAAAGCGATGAATGGACAATAGATGAATAAGCAAGAGACAATGGAAAGTTTCTGTTTTTCAATAAAATAAAATTGATGGCGATGCAAAAACGACTTTTACTACTAATTACCACTGCTTTTTATTGGATGTCGGTTCCCGGTTGTACGGATCAAGGAGATGAAAAAGAAAAGAAAATTATTATTTCTTCGGATATCCCGGTTTCTCAACCCTTGGCCGGAACCGACGAGTTGGGACGTGTACTGCCTTTGAACGAAGAAGTGGGAGATCCGAAAGCCAACCGGCAGGTCGGTATTTTCTACTTCTTATGGCAGGGAGACAAAGCTTCAACGACGTCAGAAAAATATTGGGATTTAACCGAAATTATTCCTGCCTATCCTGAAGTACTGGAAAATTTTAACCATCCGAACTGGGGAACGACTTCGGTTGGAGGATATTATTTCTGGGGAAAACCATTGTACGGATATTACCGGGGCGACGATTACTGGGTACATTTGCGCAACATGCAGCTACTCACCGATGCACAGGTTGATTTCCTGATCATTGATGCTACCAACACGCTGATTTATCCTGAACAGTCGGAAGCTTTAATGCAGGCCATTAAAGACATTCAGGCGCAGGGTAAACATGCGCCCCGCCTTGTGTATTACACCAATACCGAATCGGGGAAAACCATGCAGAATGTTTACAATACCTATTACCGGCAGGGAGCGCCGCATTATCATCCTTCGTGTTGGTACCGCCTTGACGGAAAACCATTAATCATTGGGATCAGCAGCGAAGCCGGCGGGAAAGATTATGAATCATTTTTTACTTTTCGTGAATCGCAGTGGCCCAACGAACCTGTTAAAACAAACGGTTGGCCGTGGATCGAATTCAAACGTCCGCAGCAGGTTTATACCAATGCAAAGGGCGGAAAGGAAATCGTGAATGTTTCGGTGGCACAACATCCCGACGTGCCGGCAGGTATGGGAGGTTCGGCGTTTTACGGAAACAGGAACAACTGGGGGCGCAGCTTCCGAAATGGTTCGCAAGGCAACCCTGAAAAAGATATTTTTTATGGATACAATGTGCAGGAACAGTGGGATTTTGCACTAAATGAAGATCCTCCTTTCATTTTTATTACCGGATGGAACGAATGGATTGCAGGAAGGTGGAAAAGCCCGGATGGAAATCCCAAACATTCGTTTTTCTGCGATCAGGCCGATCCTGAATACAGCCGCGACATAGAACCCACGCGCACAGCCGGCCTGAACGATAATTATTACATGCAGATGGTGGCGAATATTCGCAGGTACAAAGGCGCGGCGCCTCATACAACAACAAGCGGGCAAAAAACGATTCAGAAATTAAGCGACTGGAACGATGTACCTTTAACTTACACCGATTATACCGGCGACACAAAAGTACGGAATCATCCCGGGGCTGAATCAGTTCCGGAGAGGGTGTATACCAATAATTCGGGGCGTAACGACCTTTCGATTATGAAGGTTGTCAATGACGCGACCCATCTGTACTTTTTTGCGCAAACCAGCGACGCAATAACAAGGGAGCAGGGAAAAAACTGGATGAACCTGTACATCAATTCCGACAGGAATTCAAATACCGGCTGGCTGGGGTATGATTTCAGGGTAGCAGAAGGAAATAAATTGCAGGTATATTCAGGCGGAGCATGGGAAAACCTGGTAGAAATCGACCTTCAACTGGATAAAAACAAGATGATGTACTCCATACCACTTCAATACCTGAAACTTTCCGCTTATCCGGACCTGGAATTTAAATGGTCGGACAACATGCAGGATGAAACCGATCCGCTGGATTGGTACATTAACGGGGACTTAGCGCCCGGCGGACGGTTTAACTTTATATATACCTCAATAAAATGAAAAAATCAGGATTACAACAGATCTTAATACTGATCTTGATTTTTACGGTATCGGCATGCACACCGGAGAATGCTGATCTGAAAGTGGACGACCTTCGGTGTTGTAATCTGCTTAACCCGGAAGGAATTGAAAATCCTTCGTTTAGCTGGAAAATAAAAACAGCGGAGTTGGGAGTTGCTCAAACTGCCTGGGAGGTTCAGATAGCCACTTCCGAAAGTTTATTCGCCAACGGAAAACCTGATGTCTGGAAATCAGGGAAACAGTTGTCTGATGGGCAGTTCGATATTATACCTGAGAATATTTCGCTGGAAGAAACCGGGAAATATTTCTGGCGTGTACGGGTTTGGGATAATCATGGAAATGTTAGCACCTGGAGTGAGCCGGCCTCTTTTTCAATCGGTTTGTTAAGCGATGGATCCTGGGCTGGCAAATGGATTACCTATCCCTATTCGAAAGAAACCGCCTTGCCTTATTTTCGAAAAACATTTCAGACGGATGAACGCAAAAATTCTGAAATAAAAAGAGCTACCATGTATTTTTGCGGACTGGGTGCGTGCGAAATCTATTTGAACGGGCAGTTGGTCGATTCGACGCGTTTTTTAGATCCGGCGCAAACCAATTATGAACAGTACGCCTTGTACAGTACATTTGATGTTACTCATCTGATTTGTAAAGGAGAAAACTGTATCGGGGTGATGCCGGGAAACGGTTGGTTTGCACAGGATGAAGCCTGGCAGGGAGCTCCCTTTAGTTATGGTCCGCCCATGTTGAGGGCTCAGTTGGTCATTACATACAGCAATGGCTCGCAAGACATCGTTGCAAGCGATGAAAGCTGGACCTGGCATGAAGGCCCTGTTCTCAAGTCAAACATTTATTTAGGGGAATCATACGATGCCAGGCAGGAAATTGAGGGATGGAGCTCCCCCGATTTTCAGGATGAAGCCTGGCAGCCGGTCCAACTGGTTGAAAAAGCTGCTCCTCCAATATTAAAACCCCAGCTGATAAATCCGATTCGAAAAAAGCAGGTGGTTCAGGCCGTTGACAGGTGGCAGGATGCGTCGGGCAACTGGATCTTCGATTTTGGTGTAAATGCTGCCGGAATCGTGCTGCTGCAAGCGGAGCAGCCGGCAGGCACTCAACTTCGGATTAGAATGGCTGAAGAAGCAAACAAAGACGGCGGTCTGGATTTTTCCACGCTTGGTTGGATTCATCACGGGAAAATATTCGGGAACCAATACATCTGCCGGGGTAGGGAAAAAGAGCGCTGGATGCCCCGCTTTACTTATCATGGATTTCGCTATGCCGAACTCAGCGGCTTTAACGGAACCCCCGATCTCTCAACCTTAAGTCTGGTTGTGGTACACAGCGATTTGGAACATACGGGTTCGTTTGAATGTTCGGAACCACAAATCAACCGCTTGCACGAACTGGCCATGCGGACTGTATTTAGCAACATGCACGGAATTCCGACCGATTGCCCCGACCGCGAAAAATGCGGTTGGCTGGGAGATTCGCATGCCTACGTAAAAATGGCCAACGTGAACCTGCAAATGAATAATTTCTGGGAAAAATACCTGAATGACATCCGTTCGGGAGCCAATCCTTTAGAGAAGAATACCTTGTTTCATGAAAGGTTTAATACCACGTTTTATTTTACCGAAAAGCCATCCGGTTTGCCCTACATGATTGCTCCCGGAATGCGCCTTTGTGGAGTTGCCTCGCCCGACTGGGGGACGGCGTTGGTCCAGCTGCCCTGGTGGTTGTATGTTTACTACGGGAACAAAGCTGTTCTCGAAGACTGTTACCCCGACATGAAACAGTGGACCGACCATGTTGCAAGCCTGGCTTCCGACGCCGAACGAACTTCAGAATACAATCAGAAAACCAGGCACATTGTTTACCAGGGGCTGGGTGATTGGTGTCCTCCGGGGGGAAACGAGCGTATCGATACGCCCATTGAATTTACGTCCACAGCTTTTCATTACCTCGATGTTTGCATCATGGAACAGACTGCGCGATTGCTTGGCTATGAAGATGATACAGAGAAATATGCTGGGAAAAAGGAACTGATCGCCGCCGAAATGGTGGCTACTATGTACAATGCTTCAGAAAAAACATTTGGGAGCCAGACTGCTGATGTGATGGCGCTCGATTTCGGACTGGTTCCTCAGGGCGATGAATTTGCCGTGGCTGATGCTGTTGTTCGGAATATGAATGAGAAACACGACGGCTTTATGAATAGCGGAATCTTCGGAATCGGCCGGATTGGCAGCATGCTGGCCCGTTATGGTCAGGCCGGGGCGGCATTTAACCTGTTTACAAAAACCGGTGAGAACAGTTTTGCCAGAATGTGGGATGAAGCCAATGCGACATCGCTTTGGGAAACATTGCCGGTTAGTGAGGTCAGTGAAGAAAGCGGTCGCGAAGCGTCGCACAACCATCCGATGCAAGCCGGTTACGATATTTGTTTTTTTGAAGATATAGCAGGTATTCGCCCCGATTCGTCCGGGTATGGATTTAAAGTAATTCGGTTTGATCCCTTATTTACGGATCTGATGGATTGGGCTAAAGCCTCAATTGAATCACCTTACGGAACGATTGTTAGCAACTGGAAACAAAAAAATGAAGCGGTGGAGTGGCAGATCGAAATTCCTGCGAATTCAACCGGTTTGGTAGCCTTGCCCAATGCAAAAAAGTTGATGGTCAACAATAATCTGCTGAACGAAAAGATTTTTACTGTGGCCCGAATAAAAGGCAGTAAAACGTTGTATCATTTTCCATCAGGTTGTTTTACCATTCAGATTAGTGATTGAATTTATCGTTGAAACAGTTTTTAAATCACAGATATAAAATGATTGATATGAAGAACAAAATCGTCTTAATTCTATTCTTTCAGATTTTGACTGCAGGGATTTTTGCGCAAATACCTCCCGTATTGAACTCTGCCAACAAACAGATTCGTTCGGCTGAGGTGTCCCAAGCCTATTTAACGCCAACGCGGATTGTCTGGACCTCCGATAAAACCGGAAATCAGGTTCACCATGCAGAAAGTATTTTGAAACCCGGTATCGGTCAGGCTGATTTAAACCAGGGGAACTATTTGACCTTGGTCAGTTCCGAAGAATCATTTCCCGGAATTATCCTTGATTTTGGTTGTGAAATTCATGGCGGATTGGAAATTGTAACAACCATCAGTAACTCCAATCCGGCTGGCCGGATCCGGATCCGCTTTGGCGAATCGGTAGCAGAAACCATGAGCGATATTGTTGAAAACGGAGCCACAAACGACCATGCCATGCGCGATTTTGTGCTCACGTTACCCTGGCTTGGCCGTCTCGAAGTGGGCGACACCGGTTTTCGTTTCGTCCGCATCGATCTGGTTGACCCGGGTACAAAAATTGAAATCAAGGAAATCAATGCCGTTTTTAAATATCGCGATATCCCTTACCTGGGTTCGTTTACCTGTAATGATGAACAACTGAACCGGATTTGGATGACGGGTGCCTATACGGTCCATCTGAATATGCAAAACTACCTGTGGGATGGAATCAAGCGCGATCGTTTGGTGTGGGTTGGCGACCTTCATCCCGAAGTGATGACCGTTAATACTGTTTTTGGATATCAGGATGTGGTTCCCAAAAGCCTTGACCTGGCCCGTGACCTGACTCCCTTGCCCAACTGGATGAACGGAATCAGTTCTTATTCGATGTGGTGGGTGCTGATTCACCGAGACTGGTATGTTTATCATGGCGACCTCGGCTACCTGAAAGAACAGCAGGACTACCTGACAGCCTTGTTGAAGCACCTGGCTACAAAAATTGATGCCAATGGAAAGGAGATTCTCGATGGCCACCGTTTTATGGACTGGCCCTCCAGTGAAAACCCAGGGGCGGTTCATGCCGGTTTGCAGTCGATGATGGTGATGACTTTTGAAGCAGGCGGCGAATTGCTAAGTGTCCTTGGGGATCAGGGTTCAGCCGCTTTTTGCCGCGAAACAGCCGAAAAGTTGAAGAAACATGTTCCTGACTTCAATCATTCGAAACAGGCTGCTGCATTGCTGGCCTTGTCGGGACTGGTTCCTGCAGAAAAATCAAATAAAGAGCTTTTGGCCGAAGGCGGCGTACATCAAATGTCGACTTTTTATGGTTACTATATGCTGAATGCCAGGGCAAAAGCCGGCGATTACCAGGGGGCAATCGACAATATTCGTACGTATTGGGGAAGTATGCTCGATCTTGGAGCAACTACTTTTTGGGAAGACTTCAATATCGACTGGAAGGAAAATGCTTCCCGGATTGATGAAATTGTTCCCGAAGGTAAAGTTGATGTGCATGGCGTTTATGGCGATTATTGTTACAAAAGTTACCGCCACAGCCTTTGCCACGGATGGGCTTCGGGGCCCACACCCTGGCTGACCCGGTATGTTTTAGGAGTGAATGTGCTTGAACCCGGCTGTAAAAAAATCAAAATTGAACCGCACCTGGGCGATCTGGAATGGGTGGAAGGAACCTTTCCGACGCCTCAGGGTATTATCGAAATTAAACACAGAAAAAATGCAGATGGAAAAATTGCCACTTCGGTGAAAGCGCCGAAAGGAGTTAAAATTGTCAGGTAAGTCCATGTTATGTATAACCTAAGCCAATGAAAACCAGATTAATTACATTGCTATTGCTGTGTGTGGCAGGATTGCACCATTGCATTCAACCCCATAACGGGAAAAACAGCCGTTCTACGATCACATTGGAGGATATGAAGAAATTATTCGTCAATCCTCCCGACTCTGTTCGTCCCGGTGTTTACTGGTATTTTATGGACGGCAATCTTTCGCGCGAAGCCATGACTGCCGACCTGGAATCGATGAAGGAAGCGGGGATTGGTAATGTTCTTTTTTTGGAAGTGAATGTGGGCGTACCACGAGGCAAAGTCGATTTTTTGAGCGACGAGTGGCAGGAGTTGTTTGCACATGCGATGAAAGAAAGCAAACGCCTCGGAATAACCCTCACCTTGGGTGTTGGCCCGGGCTGGACCGGGAGCGGCGGACCGTGGGTGAAGGCCGAAGAGTCGATGCGGCACCTGGTGAGCAGTTCGGTTGAGTTGCGTGGTCCTTCCGTGCAAAAGGTAATCCTGCCAAAACCGTCTCCCCAAAGGCCTTTCTTTGGTGAAGGCACGCTGACTCCTGAACTCCGGGAACACCGCGATGCCTATTATCAGGATGTGGCCGTGCTGGCATATCCAACGCCGAAAAGTGCTGTCAAAATTACCAATATCGATGAGAAAGCGCTTTTTGTGAGAGCACCCTACACGTCGATGGCCGGTGTTAAACCCTATCTCCCGGAACCCGGTTATCCTACGGATGAAGTTGGTCAGGCTGCTGTGGATCTTGCAACGATAATTGATCTAAGCTCAAAACTTCAGGCAGACGGAACTCTCGAATGGAAAGTTCCTGAAGGAGAATGGACCGTGATCCGTTTGGGAATGCGAAACAACGGCGCAGTCACCCGGCCGGCTCCCTATCCGGGAATTGGTTTTGAATGCGATAAATTTGACACTGTTGCCTTTAAAAACCATTTTGATGCCTTTATTGGCAAACTGTTTGCAAAGTCAGACTTTACGAAAGCCTCGAAGGACGGGGGCCTGTTCCGTTTACACATGGATAGCTGGGAGATGGGTGCGCAAAACTGGAGTGATCATTTTCGCGACGAGTTTAAAGCCAGGCGGGCATACGATCCGCTTCCTTTTTTTCCGGTTTACAGCGGCCAGGTTGTCGGGAGTGTTGACCAAAGCGAAAGGTTCCTTTGGGACCTGCGCCTTACCGCTCAGGAATTGGTGCTGGAAAATCATGCCGGTTACATAAAAAAAATGGCCAGGCGTTATGGCCTCGATTTGTCTATTCAGCCGTATGATATGAATCCCTGTGCCGATCTCGATCTGGGTGCGGTTGCTGATGTGCCGAGTTGTGAGTTTTGGCTGAAGGGCCTTGGCTTTAATTCGTCGTTCGGATGTATCGAAGCAACTTCGATCGCTCATGTAATGGGGCGCCCGGTGGTTGCTGCCGAAGCCTTTACCGCCGATTACGGACGTGAAGGTTTTACAGCCTGTCCGGCTACATTGAAAAATCAGGGCGACTGGGCTTTTGCAACCGGGATCAACAAATTGATCTACCATACCTTTGCCCATAAGTCGCTTGGTGAGCATTACCGTCCGGGAATGACGATGGGCCCCTACGGCGTACATTGGGACCGGGGGCAAACCTGGTGGCCTATGGTCCAGGATTATCACAAGTATATTTCCCGCTGTTCATTTGTATTACAACAGGGCCAGACAGTTGCTGATGTACTTTACCTGACTCCGGAGGGTGCCCCCCATGTTTTTCGTCCGCCACATTCGGCCATGGAAGGAAACGACACGATTCCCGACAGGAAAGGATATAACTTTGACGGCTGTTCACCATTGATGCTGGCGAATGCCTCGGTTGAGAATCATAAAATTGTATTCCCGGGAGGAGCTTCTTATCACCTGTTGGTGCTTCCTGCTCAAAAAACAATGACTCCTGAGTTACTTGCAAAAATTGAAGAGCTGGTTCGCGCCGGAGCCCGGGTAACCGGACCTCCACCTGTAAAATCACCCAGTCTGACCAATTATCCCGACTGTGATAAACAGGTTCGGGAGACTGCCGGTCAGATCTGGGGCTCTGTCATTCCTCCGGCACAAGTAACTTCCCGTGGGTATGGAAAAGGACAGATCTATTGGGGCGGAAGTCTTTCTGAGTTTGTCAACAGGGAGTTGTATCCGGTGTGTGAAGCAACTGCAGCGCTTTTGAAGGAAATTGGAGTTAATGAGGACTTTCAAAGTAATGGACCGGTGAGGTATACCCACAAGCATCTCGATCAGGCTGAGGTTTATTTTGTTGCAAACCGGGAAGAAGAAAAAATCAGCGCCGATTGCATTTTTCGTACCGATGAAGGCACTGTTGAGTTGTGGAATCCGCTTACCGGTGAAACCAGGGAGTTGAAAGAATTCATTCGGGAGAACGGATACACCACCGTACCGTTGGAATTTGATGCTTACCAAAGCTACTTTGTTGTTTTTAACGGAAACCAGGCAGTTGGTAAGTTATCCGAAGCCAAGAATTTCAATGCGGTCAATCCGGTTCAGAATCTTGAGGGAAGCTGGAACGTTTCGTTTGATCCGAAGTGGGGCGGCCCGGAAACAGCCATATTCCATACGCTTGAGGACTGGTCAAAGCGGCAGGAAGAGGGTATCCGTTTCTATTCAGGGATTGCCACCTATCAACAACAATTTACCTTTGATTCATTTAAGCCGAACAATAAGTTTTATCTGCATTTGGGCGAAGTAAAAAATATTGCCCGCGTGATATTGAATGGTAAAGATCTTGGTGTTGTATGGACAGCGCCCTGGCAGGTAGAAATAACCGATGCGGTGAAACAAAGGGAGAACCAGGTGGAGATTCAGGTTGCTAACCTTTGGGTGAATCGACTGATCGGCGATGAAGCTTTCCCGGATGACGGAATTGTAAACGGACAGTGGCCGGAATGGTTGCTCCAGGGAAATCCCCGGACAAGCGGTCGATATACGTTCACCACCTTCCGGTTTTATCGTGCAGATTCTCCCTTAATGAAATCGGGCTTATTGGGGCCTGTTGTTATTCTTCAGGAAACACCAAGTCCGGGTTAAAAGTCCAAATAAAATCGTCAGAATTGATCAATATTTTTTAGGTAGTTTACAACTTATTACTATATTTGCACTCGCATTTAAACACGGGTGTAGCTCAGTTGGTAGAGCACTGGTCTCCAAAACCAGGTGTCGGGCGTTCGAGTCGCTCCTCCCGTGCAAAGCTGCCCAAAAGGGCAGCTTTTTTTGTGTACAGGCAGGTTCGTTTGCCGGCAAAATATGGGTTACTCACTCAGAGTCAAGCTTTTTATCAGCTCAACTTCTTCTTGTTTGTAAGGCATTCCATCGGGATGAAAGATCTCGTGAAACCAAAGCGGAGGCTCCGAACCATCAGGGATGGGTTCATCCCAAGCGTATTTGGTATTCGATTTTCCGGCAACAAGACCCCAGTTGATGGCTCCTACATTTTCTTTCTTCAAAATAGGCATAATATTCTGAAATAAGCTGTTGTTGCGGCGGGCCATGTACTCCGTACAAACCATCGGACGACCGTAAACTTTCAACGTATCAATGGCGGCCTGGTGTTTATCAGGTCCTTCATAATTGTGATAAGTGACGATGTCGGAGTTCTCCACCTGAAATTTATTCAAATCAGACAAGGAAAGGTTCCAGACGCCTACCGACAACGGCTGCGAAGGACGAACTTCCCACCCCCAGCTGAACACTTTTTGCAGAAGAGGCATCGATTTGTTGCCGTAGCCCGAATTTCCGGGTTCGTTGTAAAGGTCCCACAGGGCAATACGCTTGTCATCTTTAAAAGTGATCAGGATGTCTTTCACATACACTTCAAGGGTTTCCATCAGTTCCGGTTTTTCGTGCAGCAAGTCGCCCGGATCGCGTACCCAGCCTGAGTTGTGGACGCCCGGTTTGGGTTCGGGTTGCTTGCCGACCAGGTAGGTGGCGTTCCAACAATCGTCGAAGAACACGAAAATGGTTTTAATCCCGTGGCTGTCGGCAATGTCGAGGTATTGATTTATGCGGTCTTTAAAACCTTCTTTGTCAACTTCCCAGGCCACATGGTGCAGGTATACCCGCATACAGTTCAAACCAATTTCTTCGGCCCAGCTCAACTCCCGATCAATGGTTTCCGGGTCGAACGATTCGGCCTGCCAGGTTTCCAGTTGGTTGATGGCTGTGCTGGGATTGAAGTTGCATCCCCGCAACCAACCATGTTCATCACCCCATGCTTTGGCTTGTTCTACCGTCCAGATTTTTGCAGTTGGTTCTTCGGCTGTTTGCTCACTTTGTTTCGTTTTAGTCTGACAAGCCGCCAAAAGCAGTACACCGGCCATCAGCATAAAAAAAGATTGTGTTTTCATCATGTTATGATTTAATGGTAATTGAATATTGCTATTATTCAGCTTCACTTTTGTCTATTGTATGGCAACACGGCACCAGGTGTTTGACGATTCAGAAACTGAATTGGCCAGGTTTTCTTCCTGAATGCCTTCGTACTGGCTGTAATCAACCAGACCAAGGTTAATCCGAACATCCGAATGCTTGTCTTTCTGAACAGCGGCAAACGGAATTTCAAACTCAATCCGGTAACCGGCATCGGTTTTTGTTTTGGCCACGGCCTTCGCACCGGCCACCTCAACAGCTTTCCACTGGCCCCGGTCTCCTTTTTCTGCTTTTGTTTCTCCCTTGTAATTACACCAGAAGCGGAATAAACCTTCACCGGGTTCCAGCAGGTTCTGATTGTTTGCATCCAGGTACAGGTACACCCCGTCGGCACGAAGCAAATTGTTCGCATCGGAAGTCAACTGTTTGTCATTCACATCAACACCCACGTACAACTTATCGCCGTCTTTCCTGATGCCGGCCCGCAGGTTGGTTTCGCTCCGGTGCCCGATAAAAACCGGCCATTCGTTTTCCCACTCAGTTTGGGTTAAATTTCCGTCGGTTGAAATTGTTGCTTGTTGTGCTTTGAGTTCAGGAATTACGTGCCCGCGAATGATCCACACTTCACAGTTTGGACTTCGAAAGCTGGTGGTAGCTGCGGCAACTACGGTATGTTCATCCCATAGTGAAACTGAATTCCATTTGGCTTCCCGGTCCAGCGGAACGGCAAAAGGCCTGCTCAATTTGGTAAAATTGCGCCCGGTTTTATCGCCAATAGCCACTTCCAGGGTCGAGCGTTCCCAATCGGCGCTTCGCCCGCTGGTGGTTTGATACGACAGGATCACTTCGCCCGAAGGAAGCTTCATCAGGTAAGGCGCTCCGGCGTAAACAGCATCGGGGAGCGGTTCTTTAAGTGCGGATTCCCGGTTAGGCGAATTGCCCAAGACGGGTGTTTGCCAGTTTTCCGAAACTTTCGTCCGTACGATGTACGGTTTAAACTGCCCGATTTTGTTGTCCTCAATGGCTACAATAATTTCATCGTTCACCAACAGGGGAACCGGCATCCCATCGCGCCGTCCTTCACGGAAACAGACTGTTTTGATTTCTTCATCCCAGCTGATTCCGTTATCGGCTGAAAACATCATGGAAATGTTTTGCTCATCAGAGGTAAGGAAGGGGTTTTCATTGGCAAAATAAACCTGGAGTTCGCCGTTGGGCAATTGCAAAAAAGCAGGCTCCCAGCATCCGTCTTTAAAACGCGGTCCGGCTTCATAAATCACATGGCTTTCGGTCCAGCTTTGGCCGCCGTCGGCGCTTCGCCGGACGGCAATGGCAAAAGGAGCGATTTCGTCTTTTGCAGGGCGGTAGTTACAAGCCATCACCAGGTCGCCATTCTGGAGCTGAATCAACTCGGTATTGGCGATATTAACATCTGTTGTTTCTCCCCGACCGTTGGTATAGGTATGTTGTTTGAAGGTGATAACCGGCTCGCTCCAGGTGTTCCCGTCATCGGCGCTTTGCACCAGTTCGCCGTTGCCATGTGTTTCATAAACGGCCATCAGGCGTCCGTCATTTAACCTGCGAACACGTGGGTAGCCTACCCAACTTAACACCCGATTGCCTTGCGGTGCCAGCCGTTGCATCGAGCTGTAATCCCAGGCAATCCGGATTCCTTCAACAGGTTCACCAGTGCGAAGCTCGTAGGGATCTACCGGATCATCACTCTTTTTACATCCACCCAAAAGAACGCATAACGCGACGGATAGTATTATTCCTGACATGAATACATTCATTTTTTCAATTCAGGGGTCATATAATTTTCGTCAACAACCATCACTTCCTGCCCGTTCCGGTTTTCAAAACGAACCGTGCTGATATACATGTGGCGGGGATGGATCCGCTCTTTGCTGTTATGCGCATGGAACACAATCCGCAGATTCCCGTCCTTGTCGGTAAACATAGCGCTGTGCCCTACGCCGACCAGCTCTCCCGGTTTTTGCAGAATGGGGTTTTGCGCGTATTTTGTCCACGGCCCCCTGATGTTGGTGGCGGTGGCAAATCCAACTCCGTAAAACGGGCTTTCGTAGCTGTTGGCCGAGTATGTCATGTAGTAGGTGTCGTTATGTTTCAATACAAATGCTCCTTCGTTTACGCGCGGCCATATTTCTTCCCAGGCTTGCGATACGTTGATGCACTTGGTCATGGTTTCCGCTTTGATCCGGAGCAGGTCGTCTTCCAGTTCAGCCACCCAAATGTTTAATCCATCGTTAAAACGATCGAACAGCAGATAGGGCGTACCGTCGTCGTCAATAAACAACGAATTGTCGATACACTTCTCATTTTCGATCATGGGTTTTAAGATTTCCTGTTTGAAGGGTCCCAGCGGATTGTCGCTGGTTGCCACGCAAATGTGTTCGTCAGCTGAATAGTACATATAAAATTTGCCATTGACAGGATATACTTCGGGAGCCCAAAACCAGCGGTCGGCCCACACATCCTTTTTATGGAGCGCTAAGGTTGAATTGGTTTCCCAGGTCTGCAAATCATCCGAAACGAAAACGGCGATACCATCGTTTGAATAGGTGCCGTAAGCATAATATTTCCCGTTCCAAAGCATGATAAACGGATCGCCCAACGGAATCTTGATTTTCGTTTCGGTATCATTTGGCTCAAAGTCCGGATCAATTCCCTTGCACGATGAAATTTGCACGAGAAATGATAAAATCAAATAAGTAAGGAATATTTTTTTCAAGCTCATCGTTTGTTATTTTTGATTATGGAGTTTTTTAACAGTACAACCTGACAGGCAAAATCGCTTCTAAAACCGAAATTTATTTTGAAATGCCAAAATGGTCAACTAACCGGTTGTATTCGTCTTTTGAAATGGTGATCATACATCCGTGCCTGACAGAAGCGGGCAAACTGTATTTGTCCCAATCGCGGTGAAAGGTGTAACCCGAAGCCTGGTACCAGGGGCCGTTCATGTTATCAGCAATTGAAAGGCCGTAGGATACTCCCGGGTATTGCTCGTAGTACATGTACCAGATTTTTCCGTCGGGCGAAGGAATCAGCATGGGCGCCTCCCTGAAGTTGGGACTGATTGGGGCCGACGGTTCGGAATACGGACCAAGCAACGACGGCGCTTTGGCTACCCGGATGGTTTTGCCGGTCGTCCAGTAAAGCGTCGGATAAGTTTCATCTTTGATGACTGCGTAATAGTTATCGCCGATCTTTCGGATGAAAACATCAATGGTTCCCATATCCCACTCGAATAAACGCGTTGGATGATCAGAGAACGTTTTCAAATCTTTTGATAAGACATACAACGTGCGCTGGCTTGCCCAATAAGTTTCGCCGCCTTCCTTGTGGGGGGTGTGCCAGGTAACTACATATTGTTGCGAGTCGTGATCGAAAAATATTTTAGGCGCGCCGATCCGTTGCAGGGCATAAGAATAGTCGGGCGTGCTTTTTAAATCGGGCGTATAGGTGCTGTGTTTATCCCAGGTAATCAAATCGGTTGAGACCCAAAAGTTGATATCGGGTGAGGCGTCGCTGGTATTCCCTGCAATATAGTAGCGGTCGTCGTGTCCTTTGCAAATGTCCGGGTGCCCTTTGTAATCCTGAAAGATCCGTTCTTTGTTATTCAGCGCGGACCAATGCAACCCGTCAATACTGACCGAATAATAAAGACGTCCGTAATCCTCGTGCGTCATGTGTGCGAACAGATAGGCTTGGTTCACGGCGTTTTCAGGCTTGTCAGCTTGTCCGGGCGGATCGGGTTGCTGGGCGTGAACGCCGGTTACCAGCAGGAAAGATATCGCCAGAAGACTAATTTTTTTCATTTTTAAAAGCTAAGTAAAGGCGACCGGAAATGTCTGTTTTCCGGCCGCCATTTAAATTTATCAGATCTTAATCACGTAGTCAGTTAGTACATCGAATTTTGGTCCAGGTTCGGGTTATTGTCCACCTCGCTTTGCGGAATTGGCATCCGATGCGATTTGCCAACAACAAAGTTGGTGAAGTCAGCATCCCGCGAAACCAGTTCATTCAAGCCGGCTTGCGAATCCCAAAGTTTCCAGCGTTTCAGGTCAGCCCAGCGGACCCCTTCCAGGCAAAGTTCCAGCGAACGCTCCATCTGAAGTCTTTTCAGGAAAGCTGCCTTCGTGGTCACCGTTGAAGCATACAGCGTACTGTTTTCAAGTTTTGGCAGGTTCACCCGTTCTCTCACGCGGTTAACACATTCGATGGCCAATGCAGGAGGCGTGCCGCTTGACAGTTCTGCTAAACATTCGGCATACAATAACAATACATCAGCATAACGGATAACACGGAAGTTAATCGGCGAATAATAATCCTCTTGGTTCCGGTAGTAATCGCCCTGGTATTTCCGGAAGAAGCAGTCGGCGCCCCAACCGGTCTGCCAGTCGCGTCCATAAATTTTTTCACCCGGATAATCCGCCTGAATTTCCGGATAGAAAATACTGGCCCTTAAGCGCGGGTCAATCCCACCGGCAACAGTCGGTTCTTTTTTATATTCATCAACCAGCCATCTGCGGGGTTGCCCGTCGCACCAGCCAATGCCGCGTGGGGCAAAAAACTGTGCCCGGTTCGATCCCACGTTCTGATTTGGCTCGTCACCATCGCCCCTGGGGTTAATATCGGAGAACTGGATTTCGAAAACCGATTCTTTGTTATTCTCGGTGGTGTGCATAAAGTTGTCCTTGTAGTTATCAACCAGCCCGTAATGGGTTGCACCGGCGCCTTCAACCAACCAGGAGAGGGCGTCTTTGGCTTCCTGCCATTCATGCAGCTGCATATGTACTTTGCCAAGCAGCGCCAGGGCAGCTCCTTTGGTTGGCCGGCCAAGGTTCGCCATGTTCCATTGTTCAGGTAAGTTATTGGCTGCCTCTTGCAGATCAATTTTAACCTGGGCATACACCTGGGCCTCAGTGCGTTGTTCTGGCGTATCATCAGGTTGAGAAGCATTCAGTACCAGGGGCACATTGTCGAACATCAGCGCAAGATTGTAATAGTAAAATGCCCGTAGAAATTTGGCTTGCGCCAGTATGGCGTCTTTGTCGGTCTGGCTGCTAAACTCGATTCCCGGAACATAATCGAGTACCTGGTTGCAGCGGAAAATGGCCTTATAATGATCGCGCCACATCCAGGCATTACCTTCCCAGAAGTTGTAATTGAAATAAATGAACCGGGTCCATTCTTTCAGTTCGTTCCAGGGGCTTTGACTGTAACCTTCGTCCGATGTCAGATCAAAACGAAAATAAATCCATCGGGTCCAGCTGCCCGGTTTGTAAAACATCGTATAAGCGGCATCCAGTCCGAGTTGAGCATCGCCCGGTGTTTTCCAAAAAGTATCTGTTGTTGGGAAGTTGGGATTTTCTATGTCTATCAAATCTTCATTGCAGGAAATGACCGACAGTGCCAACACGAATAAGCTATATAATAATATTTTTTTCATCGTATTTCAGGATTAGAATTGAAATGAAAGAGAAAATACAACCGATTTTGGAGAAGGATAAGAAGCGTCGTCGTGTCCTTTCACCCAGATATCCGGCGCTTTAAACTCAGGATCAAGACCCGAATATTTGGTGAATGTAACCAGGTTTTGTCCGGTTACCGAAACACGCAGGTTGTCAAAAATCTTCTTGAGTTCCTGAATATCAAGGGTGTAACCCAGGGTCATTTGCCTGATCTTAAAATACGAACCCTTTTCAATCCAACGGTCCTGGTCGCCCCGGGCATTCCGGTTGTCGGCGTAAATTACTCGGGGATTTTTGGTGTTGGGATCTTCTTTGGTCCAGGGTTTATAGCCCGACAGGTGGTTGGTGTTGTCGGAGAATCCGCCCATCCAGCTGGCTGCGCCGTTGAAAACATCCTGTCCAAAGGATCCGAACCCGGCAAAGCTAAAATCAAAATTCTTGTACGAAACCTGGCCGTTCAGCCCAAGTTCGAATTTTGGCCACGGATTCCCGGTGATGGTCCTGTCTTCATTGTTTATCCTTCCGTCGTCGTTTATATCGGCATAACGGATATCTCCCGGCTTGGCATTTGGCTGAATAACCGTTCCTGTTGAATTGGTATGGGCCAATACTTCCGCTTCACTTTGGAAAATACCGTCGGTTTTGATGGTGTAAAACATGGCCAGAGGTTCTCCGATTTCTGTTTTGGTGATCCAGGTGTATTGCTCTACTTTTCCATAACCGAACTCCAGTACCTCATTTCTTAAGCGGGTAAATGTGCCGCCAACCGAGTAGTTAAAATTACCTTTCTTATCCCGCCACAAACCGGTGATCTCGATGCCTTTATTTCTCAGACTGGCTGCATTGACAAAGGGATCTCCACCATCATTTCCAGTGGTCATCAGAATTCGCATCGGAGTCAAGACATCCTTGGTCGTCGATATAAAATACTCAGCATTAAACTGCAATTTGTTTTCGAGAAAAGAAATATCCATACCAAAGTTTTCCTGGGTTTGTTCTTCCCACTTCAAATTGCTGTTTGCCAGTTTAATCTGTGTCATTCCGGGCACAATATGCTGATCGTTCCCAAATACAGCAACCGGGAAGGAGTTCAAAACGGCAACATAATCCCAATTGCCGATATTAACGTTTCCAAGCGTTCCGTGGCTGTACCTCAGTTTCAAATCGCTGATCCAGGAGACATTAAAGAAGTTTTCGCGACTAAGCCTCCAGCCGGCAGAGATAGATGGGAAAAATCCCCATTTATTGTCAGGTGCAAATTTTGAAGAACCATCATTACGGAAGGTGGCGCTCAACAGGTATTTCTCATCAAATGAGTAATTTAGACGTCCGAAGTAGGAGATGAGTGATGATTCGCCAATGTTTCCCCAGGCATTTGGGTCGGTGGTGCCGGCATCAATCACGTCAAAATAACGATCTCCAATCTGAACCAAATTCTTCTTCTCGGCAGCGATCATTTCACGATACGTGTTTTGATAGGAATTACCAACAACGACATTGAAATCGTGCTTGTCGATTTGTTTTTGGTAAGTGAGCGTGTTCTCAATCAGTTTATTCACAAATTTGGCTTTGTTTTCGTACCTGGTTGATGGGTCAAAAGGTTGGTTCAACGTAAAATTACCTTCTTTTCTTAACCATTTATGGTTGTCCCTGCTGGTTTCGTATCCGAGGTTCAGCTTGTACTGCAAGCCTTTCATCAGATCGAGGGTTGCATACAGATTCCCCCGGATTCGCAGGTTCTCGTCGCTGTTATACATCAAATCTTCGGTAGCAATCGGGTTTGAGCCGAAAGTTCTTGCTGTCGCTTCATTCCCGTAGCCGTAACCGCCGAAGTTGTTTTCGTCGTAGATGGGAATAATCGGCAGCATCCGCAAAACATCGATGTGCTTTGAGAAGACGGAGTTTTGATTCTCGACAAAGGTGTTGCTGATGGCGAGGTTTTCGCCAATCGTGAAAATTCCTTTTTTCCCTTCGGTATTCACCCTGAAGCTGTATCGTTCCATCGAAGTCCCGTAAACAGTGCCCGGGTTGTCGTAATAGTTGGTCGAAACCAGGTATTTTCCGTCTTTACTGCCGCCTGAAAACGACAGGTTATGATCCTGGATCACCGCGGTCCGGAATACGGCATCATTCCAGTCGGTATTGCCATCCATCCAGTTTGGTACGGAATGAACATCCGGCACACCGTCAGCGATGGCATTCTGATAGGCTTGTGTCGTAATGGCGATCCATTCATCTCGTCCCATCAGGTCCATCATGGGTAGTTTGTCGATACTAAGCTTTCCGGAATAATTGACTTTCATTTCTCCGGCTGACCCTTTTTTTGTTTCGATAATAATCACGCCGTTTGCAGCACGCGATCCATAAATGGCAGCAGCCGAGGCGTCTTTCAATACCTGGATGGACTCGATATCATTCACGTTGAAGTCGCGGTTGCCGGAGGTTGGCAAACCATCAATGATATACAATGGGTCGTTGTTGGTAAAATTACCCAGTCCCCTGATTTCAACAACCGGTTCGCTTCCGATGCCTCCGCTGGAACGGATGTTGACACCTGCAACCAGGCCTTGAAGCGCGTCGCCGACCGACAGAGCGGTAACGTTTTTGAAGTCATCCGCCTTAACCACAGACACAGCTCCCGTTAAATCTGCCTTTTTAATGGTACCATAACCAATCGCTACGACCTCTTCCAAACCGATAGAAATTTCTTCCATAACGATATTGATGACAGTTTGACCAGCTACCTGCAGTTCTACCGTTTTCATCCCAACAAAGGAGAATACAAGAACCGCATCAGAACCGACTGAAGAGAGTGAGAATTCACCGTTGAAGTCGGTAATAATTCCCATCGATGTTCCTTTAACCGCAACGGTAACGCCGGTGATCGCCTCCCCGGAGGTATTTGTCACTTTCCCTTTTACCGAAAGATTCGGTTGAGCGGGCGTTCGAACGTCCAGAGTTTCATTTTTACTGATCACAATGTACCGATCCACAACTTTATAGGTCAGATCAGTCCCCTGAAACATTTCATTGAGAACCGTTTCGATACTGGCATCTGCAATTGAAATGTTCACCTTTTTCTGGTTTATTTCGTCTTTGTTGTAGAAGAAATAAGAGCCGCATTGATTTTCGATTTCGGTTAAAACTTCCTGAATAGTGGCATCTTTAAGATTCAGATCAACTTTTGCAGTTTGAGAGTAGGTCCGGGCGCTTACAGTCAGCACTCCTAAAAACAGTAAGAAGATTGACAACTTCATAACCAATAATAATTTCTTCAGCGATCTTTTCAGATCGCCATGAGTTTGTGTTTTTTTCATAAATTTGTTGTGTTAAGTGTTAATGCATTCAATAATTAACTCTTGTACAGGCGGTAAGGATGTGGGCGCATCTTTATCGCTTTTCTTTTTTTTAACTTGTTTTCATCATCGCGTCATTGATAGGTTTAATAATTAATTACTTACTTTTTTTCAACTTAATGATATTCCGGTCGTCGGGCATGAGCACAACTTCAATATCAATATTCTCCCGCAGGGTCAGTATTTCCAGAATCTGATCGATTGGCTTGTATTTCAATACGGTTCCGGAGATTCGTTTTGCCTTCAATTCTTCATCAGGAATGGTAATTTCGACATTGTACCATCTTTCAAGCATCTGCGACAAATCGGCCAAGGATACGTTATCAACAACTAGTTTCCCTTCCTTCCATAATGAAAAATGCCTGGTGTCGACTTTGTAAACATCCAGCTCGTTGTTGTTGTCGAAAAAAGCGCTTTGTCCGGGCTGTAAGCTAACAAGCAATTCTTTGTTCTGATTTAATATGGCAACCTTCCCTTCGATCAATGTTGTTATTTCCGTTGCTCCTTCATAGGCATCTACATTCAGCGAGGTGCCGGTAACCTGGACAATCGACTTGGTTGTTTTAATATTGAATGGCTTGGCCGGATTCGACTTAACGTTGAAAAATGCTTCACCGATTAATTCCACATCGCGTGAGTCTCCGTTAAAACTGCCCGGATATTTGATTGTGGTTTCGGAATTTAACCACACCTGCGTCCCGTCGGGCAGTTCAAGCTGAGCCATCTGTCCGTTAGGGACGAATAAGGTGGCGTAAACAGGTTCCGCTTGAAATTTTCGCGAATGTAAAATGGATTGAAGAAACCATCCGCTCAGCAGGGATATGACAATGACAGCTGCATATTTTAAGAAGTTATTGAGGAAAAGCTTTTTGCCCGAATGAGATTTTCTTTTTAACCGGGAGAGAACGTCATTTGGTTTGTTGGCTAATAAAAATGCGATGGTGTCGGCATTTTCCCGGATGGTTTGAAAGTCCTTTTCAGCCTCGTCAAGATCCTGTTGGTCTGTCGGTGAAAAATTACCGGGTTTTTCAGTTGTTTCCCGGGTTACCTTTCCGGCAATGTATTCCCATTTTTTCGAATGATCCTTCTGCATGATATCATGTTCTTTAACTACAATACACACAGGGAGCGCAAAAGGGTGATTCTTTTTTCAGAAAATTACCATCTTTTTTTACGAAGAAGGGAAAACGCCTTTCCCATTTGTGATTTTACGGTGTTTTTTGAAATTTTCAGTTGTTCAGCTGCCTGGGCGTATGTACATCCCTTCAACGCAACCAATTGAAATGTTTTCAGACATTGGGGAGGTAGTTGCTGAATTTGGGCGCTCAGCCTGATGAGCAACTCATCGTGTTCTGTGTCGTAGTATTCGTCATCCGGAAACTGATAATTATCGAGTTCAACGAACTTTGAATGATCCCTCAGGTAATTAAGTGATTTGTTTCTGACAGCCCTTCTGACGTAGTGTAGAAGTTTTTCGTCGAACGTAAAGGAATCTCTTTTTTCCCAGAGAGTGATAAAAACCTCTTGAACGATATCCTCGGCAGCAATATGATCATTGACAATCCGTACACAAAAGAGCAGAGCCCTTTGATAATTTTCTGTAAAGAAATGATCATAGGCTTTGTCGGAGGTCGGTTTAATATTATTTGCCATTTTAAGCCAATACAAAAACAAGGTCAAACGATGTCCATCAGATTAATCCGGGGTTTGCCGTCAAACCGCTAAAATCAAAGATATTGATATTTTGACATCTGTCGCCGTTTGGGCAGTGAAATAACGGATATAAAGTCGAAAGCCCGGATTTCCCGGGCTTTCAAACTTTATTAACCATTCTATTTGAAAAACTTTTATTTGCGAAAGAAGGTATTCAGAATTACTCTTTTGAACAGGATTGGATAATTAAGAATTTCATTTTGAATACCGTTGAAAAAATGACCGTTTTACTGTTTTTGAAAGTTTGAACCAAGGAATTTTGAACTAAGGATTTTTCAGTATGAACGGATCACTTTTTTGCTAACAATCTTATAATTTTTCTGATCGGATATATATTTACTTTTATTCGATATCTGTCATTTTCCTGAGAATTGCTGCTGCTTTCGTACTGTAATAACCATTGCTTTCAGCGATTCTTTGAAACTGTTTATAAGCTTTCTTCTTATTGTCGGTTTGCAGGTAGCATAAGCCCATGTACCATTCAGCCTGCTCAACGAAGAGGTTGTTCTTCTCTTTTGCAACCTGTTGGTAGGAGAAGATTGCCTGTTCGTAGGCGCCGGTTTGCTGGCGGGCCATACCCGTGTAAAAATTACCGATCGGGTTCAGATGATTGACCTGGAGCACCTGATCGAACAACTCAAGCGACTCGGCGTATTTTTCTTCATTAAATTTGTGAAGGGCCATACTGATTTTACTGTCGAGCATCGCGTCTCCCGACCTGAAAATGCCGGTTGCCTGGTAGATCTCGTAATATTGGGTGTAGAGTTCGTTGCTGTTTGCCGCTTTGTGCCGGCTGATCAGACTGGTAATGCTGATAATCAGGATCAACGAGGCCGCGATTGTAGCAATGGCGATTCGCGATTTCGGGAACCTGGCTGCAAATGAACGTTCTTTACTTTTCTCCTTAATGATGTCTTTACTGATCTGATCAAGTTTTTCCCGGAGTCCCATGATATCTGTTTCCCTGACGGCGCAGTCAATTTCCTGATGCAGGTCAAGTTCAGCAACCAGGTCGGGATTATTGATCAACTCTGTTTCGAAGGAAGCCAGGTGTTCTTCTGATAGCTCAAGATTCAGGTATTGATCAATTTCCTCAATTTTTCGGGAGGTGGATGATTCGGTTTGCTGAATGCTTTGCAGGCTGGCCCTCAATTCCATGATGTCGGTTTCAGCCAGGGCTTTGTCCACTTCCAGGTAGAGTTCCACGTCTCGTGCAAGTCCCGGGTTTAAAGCCAGTTCTTCTTCAAATCCGGCCATCAGCGGTTGATCCATTTCCTGATCAATGAATTGTTCAATTTCCTGAGCCGTTCGCTCATGGGCCGAAATACTTGTAGCAATCTGCTTCAGGTTCGCCCGAAGATCAAGAATATCTTTTTCGCCAAGCGCGGTTTCCAGGTCGGCAAAAATGGCCTCATCCTGCGGCGTCAGTGAATATTCTTCGTCGGAGCTGGAATCCTGATTTTGTTGTTCTTTGTAGAATTGATGAATATTTTCTTTTTCAGCGTATTTGTGCTGGGCCATGTGTAAGATGGGCAGGCTTTGCGAAAAGCTAAAAACATCGCTGATATTGACCGGTTCAGTAAATTCTTTGAAAGATGACAGGTTATCGGACAGTTCGAAATTGAAGCTTTTTTGTTCAGCCAAAACAGGGACAGATTCTTCTGCTTCAGCCGGTTTTTCCTGTGCCATGATGTGTTGCAGGTTGCTGCGCAGAGCGATAATTTCGTGTTCCTGAACGGCGCTTTCGATTTCCAGGTGGAGTTGAATGTCTTCCTCCAGTTCCGGATTGATGGCCAATTCGGCATTGAATTCTCTTAGCTCGTCACCGGTCAAGTCCTGGCTAAGATATCTATCAATGTATTCGGTATAATTTGACTTGCGTATCATCTTTCAATTTTTTTTCAATTTCTACAAGCAGAACGTGTAATTTTAAAACATCAGATTCTTTTTGGTTAAATGACCAGAGTTGAAATTATAGTTTATTACCCTATTGGTCATTTCAAAAAAAGAAAGGTCGAATTTGTAAAAAAAATCTGTTAAGCTTTACTTCTTTTAAATTATCATTTTTCAATGGATTGTGATCTTACGATAAGACTTTTACAAGTCAACCTGATCTGTTCAAATACCGGTATGCTTCACATTAAACTACATGTGTTTGTTTTGTAGTGTTTTATCGATCCGATATTTTAACTATTTACAATCCCGGCCCGTGATAATTTTTTCAGAATTTAGTCGAAGTCTTCAATATAAAGATCCAAATCGCGGGAGATACCGCCTTTAACTTCGTTTAATTCTTCTTTTGTTAAAACTTCGAATGATTCAAAAATGTTTTTTTCGTTGTTAGCAAATAAAGTTTTCATTACTTTTAATTTTTAATGGTTAATGTTTAAAATTCCTTAATTATCCTTTGTTCGTGGTTTTATCCGCTAAAGGGAAAAAAGGTAACCCCTGCGAAAATGAAAAAAAATGAAAAAAAATATCCACTTCCAAATAAGGGTCTGATAATTAGCTATTTGCGATTGTTATTTTTTTTTATATTCTGTTTAAATTTTTCTTTGACCCATGCAATTCTGCCATCGCACGAAGAAGATAGCCTGTTGATGCTGCGCTATAACCGGGATGGGATCCGGTACGGACGAATGGGCGACTTTGAGGCGTCAATTAAAAGCTTTGAGCAGGTGATCTTATTGCAAAAGAAGATGTATGGAGAAACCACTACAAAAATGGTTACGCCATTAAATAATATTGGAATTCAATATAAGAACCTGGGAGAGTACGAAAAGGCAATAGAAAACTATTTACGTGCAGAGAAACTGTATATAACGGAGTATGGTGAAAATTACCCCCGTTTAGGATACTTGTATAACAATATAGGTACAATCTATAAATTGAAGGGTGATTTTGTTAAGAATAACGAGTATCAGAAAAATGCCTTTCGCATATTTGTCAATGAGAAAGATTTGCATAATACAGCATTTCAAACAACATTGTTTAATATGGCCGAATCTTTTTTCTTACTAAAGAAATACAATGAGGCGATAAAGGCATGCCAGGAGAATATCCGGCAGGTTGACGATAACATTAAGTCATATTATACCAGCTTACTGGCTAGGATTTATGCCGAAAAGGGAGAGGCCGCCCTGGCCGATAAATACTACCGGGAAACTTTCCGTATTTTGACAAAACTGTCGGGCGCCGACAGTTACGACTTAGGCCTCGAGTATGCCAACTACGTGTCTTTTCTGCTTTCGGTAAACCAGTTCGACCAGGTGACAACCTACAATGAACTCTCGGAAAAAATTGTGGAGAAATTTTTTACCCGAAAAAGTATTCAATACAGTCAGGTCATGCTGAATTACGCGGATTATTATTTTTCACGAACGTCTGAAGCCAGCCTGATAGCCGATTTTAAACAAAAGAAACGCGACGACCTGCTAAAAGCGCTGGATTACTACCAAAGAGCCATTGTGGCTGCTACTGAATCGTTTTCGAATCCCGATCCCGCGTCCAATCCTGAGATAGAACAGGCAGTTTCCGAAATTCAGTTGCTGGAAATTCTCAAGAAAAAATCAGTTTGTTATAATGTTTTGGGCGATTTGAATCTGACTGCTTCCCAAAAACAGGAATCGGTCAATAATTACCTGGCTGCCTTTGAGGCGATTTCGATCTCAACGGAGCTGTTGCACCAAATACGCACCGGCTATGTGTCGGAAGAAAGCCGGTTGTTTTTGTCTGAAAATCAGGAATCGACTTTTATCGAGGCGGTTAATATTTGTTATAAACTGTACAGTCAGACCAACGACCTGGCTTTTGCACTGAAAGGCTTTGAGTTTATGGAGAAAAGTAAATCGGCCAGTTTCCTGGCAGCGGTAAAAGACTCCAGGGCCAAGCAATTTGGAGGTATTCCCGATAGTTTGTTAAACCGGGAAGACATTTTGAAATTAAATATCTCCAACTATAAACAAATGTTGTTCGAGGAGAACCAGCTTCCGAAGCCCGATTCGGCAAAAGTTGCCCTGTTTAATTCAAAAATCTTTCAATATTCGGAACAATACGATCAGTTGGTTCAGCTTTTTGAAGAATCATTTCCGAATTATTACTCCTTTAAGTATAAGAATGATGTGGTTGATTTTTATTCGATCAGGAAAAGACTTAAAAACAACGATGCCATTGTTGAATATCTGATAGAGCAACCGAATGGCCGTCCAAATTCGGGCAGATTGTTCCGGTTTGTGATTACAAACGACCGGATGAGTTTCACCAAAACGGTGATTGATTCGGTTTTTGTGAATGATATTGAAAAAGTTTACCAGTTTCTGACAAGCCCGACTTACCTGTATACCGGTTTGGATGATTATAAGAGTTATACGCTGTCGGCTTACAATTTGTACCAGCAGCTTTTGGCCGGGGTAAAAGACGACCTCAAAGGGAAGCACCTGATCGTCATTCCCGATGATAAGCTGGCTTACATCCCTTTTGATGCCTTGCTGACTTCATTTCCGGATACCACCGTGATGAACTTCCGGACTTTACCCTACCTGGTGAGAGATTATTCGGTTAGTTATACCTACTCGACCACCCTTTTGTATAATTATTTCGAAAATCACAAAAAAGCGAAAAAGGGTTTACTGGCATTTGCGCCCAGTTATGAAAATGACGAGCGCGATTACAACGATCTTTCGGTATTCAGGTCCGGGCTGCTTCCGCTGCCGGCGGTAGAAAAGGAGGTTTCGTATATTAACAATTACGTGTCGGGCGATATTTTTAGAGATCTTTATGCGCAGGAGAAGACCTTCAAAAAAATGGCTGCAGATTACGACATCCTGCACCTGGCTATGCACACCATTTTAAACGATACCTTGCCCATGTTTTCGCGGCTGGCGTTTGCCAAACCCAACCGCCTGGACGATGAAGATGACGGATGGCTCAATACCAATGAAATTTACATGATGAAGCTGAATGCGAGAATGGCTGTTTTAAGCGCCTGTAATACCGGTTCGGGGAAATTGCAGAAAGGGGAGGGGGTCATGAGTCTTGCCCGCGGGTTCCTGTATGCCGGTTGCCCGTCTATTGTTATGACTTTATGGGAAGTTGAAGATGAGTCGGGTGCGCTGATCATGAAAGATTTTTACCGGATGTTGTCGAAAGGGAAGAAGAAAAATGACGCCTTACGACTGGCCAAACTTGCTCATATTGAAAATGCCGATCCGCTTAAAGCCCATCCTCATTATTGGCTGGGATACGTGGCTGTAGGAAATACGGCTCCGTTGTTTGTAAGCAAAGATTTCTATTTTATCGCCATTATTTTTGGCATTCTGCTGCTGATTTTCATTGACCAGGTGATCAGGAGGAGGAAATCGAAAAGAATAAAATAATAAATGCTGACCGGGCGACCTAAAAGCGACGCTTTAGAAATCGTTTTCGAGAATCTTTTTGTATTCAATGTCTTGTTTAATGCTTTTCACCAGGTATTCTTTACATTTGTATTTTCGTTTTTTGGCGTATTTCTCGCTTTGGAATCCCATGATCTGGGCAATTTGTTTTAGAGATACTTTGTCGAAAAACAGTTGCAATACCTTCTGACAGTCTTTACCGAGGTTCTTAAAATGTTTTTGATATAAACGGTATTTTTCATTCATATCAACGGTTGCTTCAAAGGCCGTATCGTAAATATCTTCATTAAAATCGTGGTTATCCTGAATTTTTTCCCGTTCGTTTTTCCGTTTTTCGAGCTGCTTTAACCACAAAAAACGACAAACCGAATACAGGTATGTTTCAAAAGAACAGTCCAGCACAAGTTCATTTGCTTTTAGTTTACGGTAAATAATAATGATTGCTTCCTGGAAAATGTCGTTTGAATCATCATCGTCTCCATTGTTCTTTTTGATAAAGAAGCTGATTTTATAAAAGAAGTTTTTATAAATATACTGAAGAATCAGGTTGTCGTTCCTAAGAATTCCATGCAGGAGCTCTTCGTTTGTATAGTTAATCATTTTCACTTCTTTATACTTAAAATTTAAACAGGCTATATTGCCATAATAAAAATTCTTGCGCTGAAAAACGATCTTTGTTCTTTATATCAGGAATTTCAGGCTAAATATGTCCATAAAATGTCTAAAATACAAGCGTAATGTTAACTATTTTTACAGGCAAGCAGGTCTGATATTTAACAAATTGCCGGGATCATCGTTATTTTGAGACTTTTGTCAAGGAAAAGAGGAAGTTTTGTATTGGATTAAAAGAATAAAAGGTAGACCCTCTGGCCTACCTTTTCTCACTAAACTAACTAACCTAACTAAACCTAAACTTATGAAAAAAAACGTACTACAAAGATATGTTCTAAAACAGTAAATTAGTTTAAAAATTTGTTAATTGTTGTTAAATTAATGTTTTCTTTTTATATAAAGCCCTACTGCGCTACAAATGTGTATGTTATCGTTCCTTTTTGAGGCGAAGGAGCTGATTTATCGGCATTAAAAACAGTACGTAAGGCCGCCTGTTCTGCATAAACCGGCAGCATGGGGTCTTCAACCCCGGCCCTGCTTCGGATTTCGGCCCGGATTACCTTTCCGGATGGGGCCACCCAGATATCAACCGTAATTTTGCCTCCGCCCTGCGCCAGGTATACCGGAATCGGCAACCGGCGATGATAACGGTTCTCCAAATAATAGTGAATATTACTTTCGCCCGAGTACACGGTGTTTTTGATTGATTCAGGATCAACTCCTTCTGTATTCTCTTCGGGCATGTCAAACTGTTTTATATCCGGAATATCCTTTGATAACTGGCTGTTTACATCGGATACCAGTTGTTGGGCAGCTGCAATTTCCCGTTGATAATCTTCATCAAAAAACGGGTCTTTTGCCGCTTCGTTTACCGCACGGTTACTACGCGTAACGCTGCTTGTTACCTGATTTTCCCGGGCTGGCGTGTTTTCGTCTTCTGACTTTTCGTCTTCGGGTTCCTCCGGTATTTCCTCCTCCTCAACTGCAAACTCGATAACAACCGGTTCTTCTTTGACTTCGCCTTTTAAATTAACATCGGCCAGTAAGAAACTACTTAAAAGCAGGATATGAAAGATCAAGGTGCCCATGACCCCGTAAATATGATCCCGGTATAATTTCTTCAGTTTTTGCATTTGCGGCAAAGTTAAAAACAAAGGGGTTTTATCGCGTTCTTTTCAATCGCTTTTTGCAGCGCTTTATATATTATTATACGCTTATTTCTGTCCTAAATTGCTTGTTTCGGGGTAAAATTTGTTCTACAGGCACAACCAGGAGCTGTAATATTACATCTGATTATTGAAACCTGCAGTGTGAAATGAGCTGTTGAATTTACGGTGATGAAAACTAAAACCGGAAAATTAACTTATAACTTTAGCGAAGATTATTAAATTGCTGTCAGCTTATCCGGATTGAATGAAGAGGGGCTTTTTTATATTGATTTACTTGTTTGCCGGCCTGATCCACGATTCGGCGGCGCTTACCATCCGTCCTGATTCGGCTGCTGTTGAAAACCGGGACACAACGGCTTTGAGCGACAGTTTAAAAGTCAAGACCTACCGGTACAGTCTGCCGCGTATGGTTTACGAGCAGTTGCTAGTCGGGAATTCAAACCACCACGATTTTATCGATCATTTAAATTTACTGGGACAATACAGCGGGAAAACCATTGCGACAATCAATATGAAAGCGCTTGATGTATTTGGCCCCACTTTTCAGGACACTGCTGCCACCGTGAATACCTGGCTCGGATCGTTTGCCAACAAAATTCATACAAAGACCAATGTCAATATTATCCGTAAGAATGTGCTTTTCACGCCGGGAGATACGCTTGATATTGATAAGGTGCTGGATAATGAGCGTATTATCCGCCTGCTGCCGTTTATTAAAGATGTGCGTTTTTCGGTGTCCCCCAATGAGGCAGATACCAGTCAGATCGATTTGACGGTGTTAACCAAGGATGTATTCTCGTTTGGGGCTGGAAGTCATCTGGAAGGAACCAAATCGGCCAGTCTCGAAATTTATAACCAGAATATATGGGGAGCGGGGCATCAGTTCCTGGTTCGCACGGTCGGGCATATCGACCGGGAACCCTACATTGGTTTTGAGGGTTTTTATACGATTAATAATATCAAAGGAAACTTTATCAATCTGAGAACCGGATATTCCAATACCTATAAGCGAAATGGGGTGATATTCGATTTTGAGAAGGAGTTTCTGCTCAGCTCAACCCAATGGGGAGGAGGTTTAACCTATGGTTATTTCGATAAATCAGACCGTTTATATGATGATAACCCGATTATGGTTGATGTTCCTTTAAACTACCGGGTATGGGACTGGTGGAGTGGTTATTCTTTTCAATTGAACAGAAATCAGCCGGCCAAAAATTTTCAGTTTGTTTTATCGGGTCGGTTCAGAAGTTTAAATTATTTTGAGCGGCCTGAACCAGGCGAGGATCAGAACCAGTTTTTTTCTGATTCGCGGTTATATATGCTGGGACTGAGCTTTTCGAAACGAAATTATATCCGGGACCATCATATTTACGGCTACGGGATTACCGAGGACATTCCCAAAGGTTTTTTGCATGAACTGGTTGTTGGTTATGAGGATCATGAGTTGTTGAACCGCTGGTATACCCATTTATATTTTTCGTCGGGAAACTTTATCCGTTACCGGCCATCTTATTTATTTGCTTCAATCGGCTTAGGCGCTTTTTTTACAGTCCGGCAAGAGATCGAACAGGGATTGCTGGAATTTAACCTGAATTATATCAGCCGGATATTCCGGGTGGGGAATCAGGATGCCCGCCATTTTGCGCGCTTAAGGTATTTATACGGAATCAACCGGTTTGATCAGGAAAACTTATTTCTGAAAAACGGGTACGGCATACGGGGACTGTACAGCGACGAAACCGTGGGAAAACAACGTCTGACGCTCGATCTGGAGCTGGTTGTGTTTCAGAAACGGGACCTGCTGAAGTTCAATTTTGCCTTTTTTGGTTTTACTGATCTTGGGATAATCGGTTCGGCCAACAAATTTATTTTTGATGAGAACTATTACGCGGGTATTGGAGCCGGTGTCCGTTTTCGCAACGAAAGCCTGGTTTTTAACACCATCCAGCTTCGGTTTGTTTATTACCCGGGTCATCCGGCCGATGCCGGCGCCTGGAGTTTTGGTTTATCAGAGATGAGGCGGGCTGAGTACTACAGCTTTCAGGCACGCAAACCTGAGCCGTTGCCCTACCGTTAAGTTACAGAAAATCAATAAAGTACTGACTTATCTTTGTCTTCAGGTGCACCCGGTCGAAGCCGCGCACATTATGCGGGTGAGTGGGGTAGACGAAAAAATCGACGGGTTTATTTTGTCGGATACATTCATTCAGGAATTTCATACTGTGTTGCGTGACCACCACATCGTCCTGCATCCCGTGAATCAGCATTAACTTTCCTTTTAGCTGGCTTACACGGTTCAGCATATTCGCATCCCGGTAGCCTTCGGGGTTTTCCCCGGGCATGTCCATATAGCGCTCGCCGTACATAATTTCATACAGGCTCCAGTCGACAACCGGGCCGCCGGCTACTCCCACTTTAAATACTTCCGGATGGCGCAGCATGAGGTTCAGGGTCATAAATCCGCCATAGCTCCACCCGTATACGCCAATCCGGTCGGGGTCGACATACGGAAGGCTTTTCAGGTAGTCGACGCCTTTCATTTGATCGGCGGTTTCGTGCAGGCCCAGCCGACGGTGAATAACTTCTTCAAAAGCGCCTCCCCGGTTGGCCGAACCCCGGTTGTCTGCCGTAAAGGCAATATACCCTTTTGAGGCCATGTAATATTGCCACCAGCGGGCATCGTTTAACCAGTTGTTGTTGACTAACTGGGCATGGGGGCCGCCGTAAACGTAAAAAATGACCGGGTATTTCCGGTTGGCGTCAAAGTTTGGAGGAAGGATCATGCGGCAATATAAGTCGGTGGAATCGTCAGCTGCCGTTATCGTGAAAAGCTTGTTTTCGCCCAACTCGTAATCGGCCAGGGGATCTTTGGCTTCATGTACGGTGCGGATCCGCTTACCGTCGGCGCGAAGCAAATCGGTTTTTGAAGGTACATCGAAGGCCGACCAGCGATCAATCAGATGTGTTTTTCCGGGTGAAAACAAGGCCTCATGGACGCCTCTTTCCTGATCCAGTATTTGCATGGTTCCGCGTTCGGTGTCGAGCCGGTAAAGATGCCGGTCGACCGGGCTTTCTTTGGTTGCCTGAAAATAAGCATACCTGTCTTTGTCATCGGCCCCGTAAAACCCGGTTACTTCCCATTTGCCTTTTGTCAACTGCCTGATTTGCTTTCCGCTGGTGTCGTACAAATACAGATGCGACCAGCCGTCTTTTCGCGACCGGTAGTAAAATTGATCCGGTTTGCTTTTTAAGAACCGGATGGGATGCAAGGGCTCTACATAAGTTGAGCTGGTTTCTTCGAATAAGGTTTTTACTTTTTCACCGGTTTCCGCATCATACTCATTGAGTTGCATGTGGTTTTGTTCCCGGTTCAGTTCGGCCAGGTAAATGTGCTTGTCGTTTGGACCCCAGCTGATGTTGGTCAGGTAATGTTCGTCGGGTTCGCCGGTGTTGAGGTAGATTGTCCGGCCGGTTTGGGTATGATAAATGCCTACCCTTACCTGGTGGCTTTTCATGCCGGCCATCGGGTATTTTACAGGTCTGTGTTCGGCCTGGCGAGTCATATAGTCGACCAAGGGGTAGTCTTTTACCATGCCTTCATCCTTCCGGTAAAAAGCAAGGTATTTCCCGGTGTTCGACCAGAATGTCCCCTTTTCGATGCCAAATTCCCGCCGGTGAACTTCCTGCCCGTTTAAAATACCGGGCGTATCGTCAAATGTAATCTGCTTTTCTCCGCTTTCATCTGCCACGAAAAGGTTTTGTCCCCTGGTAAATGCTAGTGCCGGCTTCGCGTCGAACAGATCGGGATTTTCCGCACGATCGGGAATGACCAGCTGGCGGTATATTTTCTTTTCTGCGATACTGAGTACAATGATCCGGTTGGCGACAACTATCAGGATGTGATCGTTGCTAATAAACTCAAACGGGGGAAAGGCAGAGAGCGAAAGTCCGTCGATGTTTGACACCGCGTTCTGCACCTCTGCTAAACTTAAAAGCGCTTCCCGGCTTTCTGTGGAAACCGCGTATTGAAACAAGGTGTCATTGGTAATCAGAACATAGTGATCGTCGTTGCGCCAGTTTAACGATTTTGGAGCATCCGGTTTTAGGTAGCTGCCGCTGCCAACGATGGCATCTTCGAGGCTTAAAACTTTTTTTGTTTGTGCAGCGCCGCAAAACGTGAAGTTTACCAACCAAAAAAGGAACAATATTTTCGCGATGTTCATGTTTGTTTTTATTTTAAACTGTCCGTGCAGATTTCCCCTCAATAATCAGTTGCCGGTTCGGGATAATTTTTAATTTCGTGGGGATATTCAGGTCTCATGTACAAAAACAGTCAGTAATCCCGCGAAAATATGAAAAAGACATGGATGTAATCAGGAGAAGTATCATTTTTTGTTTGCTTTTCATCAGCTTTCAGGCTTTTCCGCAAGGCTCGCCCGAAGAACTGTTTTCGATGAGTTTTGAGGAGTTGATGAATCTGAAAGTCACAACGGCAGCAAAGTACGAAACCAGCCTGAGTGAAACACATGCCGTCATCCAGGTGATTTTTGCCAACGAAATCAAGGCGTACGGGATTGAAAACCTGGGCGAGCTTTTAAACCTGATTAAAGGTTTTTATATTACCAACGACCGCAATTATACTTACATTGGCGTACAGGGATTTAGCCGGCCGTCTGATTATAACAACAGGCTTCTGCTCATGATCGATAATCATGTGCTGAATGAAAATGTTTATGGTTCAGCCCTGATGGACAATGGTTTGGGGATCGACCTTCAGTTTATCGACCGGGTAGAGGTGATTGCCGGTCCGGGCGCCGCTTTATACGGGAACAGCGCCATGATGGCCGTGGTGAATGTAATTACCGTGGCAGAGTCGAAGAACGAAAACAAGCTTCGCCTGAAAACAGGCGGCAACAATACCCTGGGTGCCGGTTTCGTTTCCCGGGGCAAACAGCAGGAATCGTCGTGGTTTGTCAGCGGTAATGTTCACCGGTCGTCGGGTGAAAACCTTTTTTTCAATGAACTGGTTGATCAGGGAAATGGCGGACATGCAACCGGGCTGGATGATGAAAAAGTGTATGCCCTGTACACGCGGTATAACCTGAAAAATTTCGGATTGAAACTTTCCGGTTCGCACCGGTTAAAGGGAATTCCGACAGGTCCCTGGGGATACCGGCTGGATCGCAGGTCGGAGTCGGTTGACGACCGGGCTTTTGCTGAACTAAACTACCAGAAATCATTCTCGAATCAATCGGTCAAGCTGCTTGCATCCTGGGATTACTATCGTTATTGGGGCGAATATGCTTCGCCGGATGTTGCTGATTATGAAGATGAGTCTGTTGGCAGTTGGGGGAATGTACAGATGGAGTACCAGATTGATTTTGCCCCGAAAAGCCGCCTGATGGCGGGCGCCGAGTGGCACTATTCCCTGAAATCGGATTACATGGAGAAAATGGACTGGCTCAGGCAGTTTTATCGCAACAACCGGTTTCGGAATACTTCGTTGTTTGTTCAGTATGATTACATCCTGAATGACAAGATGAGGTTTTTGGCCGGTCTGCGCCTCGACGATTACAGTTACACCAAACTTTCGCTAAATCCGAGGCTGAGCGCCATTTATGCTCCAAATGAGGATTTAAATATTAAACTTTCGTTCAACAAAGCATTCCGCGCCCCTAATTTTTACGAGATGTTTTATGAGTCGGAAGGAGCAAATACTTCGAACCCGGATTTAAGGCATGAGAATATGTATTACAGCGACCTGGATATCAGGAATAAATTCACGAAAGACCTGCATGGCGGCGTTTCAATTTTTATGTATCGCCTCGACAAACTGATTGATCCGGTTGTTGACGACCAGAACGTGGTGATGTTTGTTAATAAAAGCGATGCTACCGGAACCGGCGGTCAGCTGTATTGCGAGGGAAAACTGTTCAACAACCTGACCATCCATACCTCCTACTCCTATCAACGGTTAACGATTCACGATTCCGGTCTGCAGGATACAGAGGCCTCAAATTTTCCGGTTAATAGTCTGAAGGCGCATGTGATCTATCATGTGCCAAAAATCGGGACCCTGGGATTTCAAAATGGCTGGGAAAGCGGCCGTAAATGGGTTACCGAGGGCAAAACACCTGCCTATTGGACCAGCAGCCTGAATTTACGAACTGCCCGGTTTTTCGACCGGGTGACCTTCAGCCTGAAAATCAACAATCTTTTTGATCAGGTTTATTATCATCCCGGCGGCTTCGAACACCGTATGGGGCAAATCATACAGCCGCGCCGGAATTACCTGTTAAGCGTTGGGATTAATTTATGAAGCAAGCACGTCAAATACTATTTTTGACCCTGATGTTGCAGGTTTTTGTCCCGGTGGTTTACGGTTTGGCTGAAGGTGTGGACGAATATCTGCTAAAGGCCGCTTTTTTTGAACGATTTACCCGTTTTGTCGATTACGGGACGCAGCCGGCTGACCAGGACCGTTTTTTTGTGATCGCGGTTTTGGGTGAAAATCCTTTCGGCGACCGGTTGGATCGGGTTTATAAAGAACAGCGTATTTTAAACCGGCAGGTGAAGTTAATCTATACCGACCGGGTCGACCAGATCGGGCGCCCCGACATATTATACATCGGTCAGGATCAGCGAAAAGAACTGGAACATATCCTCGCTTCGATTCAGGGATATCAGACCATCACCATTGCTGATTCGCCGGCGTTTTCAGGGAAAGGGATTATGATCAATTTACTGTTGATCGATAACAAGATCCGTTTTGAAATTGATCTTGAAGCTGCAAGTAAGCAGAATGTTAAATTTGACAGGATACTTTTGGCAAATGCAATTATTGTGAAAAAATGAAAGTACTGAATAGTATTAGGGCCAGGTTAATTATCCCGATTGTTTTATTTTCCTTGTCCCTGCTTACCATTACGATTGTTTTTTTGGGACAGAGGCAATTGAGGGATGTCAGGCAAAATGTGATCAACCAAAACAAAGCCCACCTTCAGTTGATTGCTGAATATGTCAGTGTTCCCCTGATCTTTGACCAACCGGAGGATGCCATGGAAGTCCTTTCGAAGCTGGAAAACATCAAATCAATTTTATCCGCGTCGATTTACACGGCCGACGGAGATCTTTTTGCGTTCTTCGGTCAGGATTCGGTGAAACAGCCGCTTCCGGATAACCTGAATGTGCAGGAAATCAGCCTGCGTGAAGAAAGCATGTATATGACCGTTCCAATTGTGCACCGGACAGTGACCTATGGCACGTTGATGGCTAAAATAGATCTTCACGTGCAATGGGTGTTGATGAAGGAATTGTTTTTGCTGTTCCTGCTGGTTTTTGTATCGATGGGAATTCTGTCGGTTGCTGTAGCATTTCTTTTTGAACGGAAATTTCTGAAACCCATTTTGTTACTTGCTGAAAAATTCAGGGAAGTGACGGTTGCCCGGAGTTTTTTAAAACCGCTTAGTCCGCTTCAGCTTGCCAGTAAATCGAGCAACGAAGTGGAGATCCTGATTGCCGGTTACAACAAAATGATTTCGACCCTTGCCCTTCGCGAGAAAAAACAGGCGGAAGCTGAAACCGCCCTGAAAGAGATAAATGAAGAATTGGAGTCGAAGGTGGCCGAAAGAACAAACGAACTGGAAAAAGCGCATGCAAAACTGCAAAAGTTATACCTCAATGAAAAGGTGCTGCTGGAGAACCTTCCTTACGGAATCATCCTGACCGATCACCAGGCCCGGGTGGTCGAAATGAATAATTTTGCAAAGGAACTGTTGGGTTTTACCCATACAGCGCCGGCCGGTATAAGCGCATTTTGCAAGGATGATTATTGGGCGGCTGCGGATTCGAAAAATACGATGGCGGAACTGTTTAGTCATACACGGCAATCGTTCTTCCGAAACTCCAAAGGAGAGGAAATTCCGGTGTTGAAAACAGTGGTCCCGATTATTTACAACCATCAGGAGGTGATTATGGAGGCTTTTGTCGATATCACAGATCTGCAAAACGTTCAGAAAGAATTGGTGATCGCGAAAGAAAAAGCCGAAGAATCCGACCGCCTGAAATCGTCTTTTCTGGCCAACATGTCGCATGAGATACGGACGCCGCTCAATGCCATTGTTGGTTTTGCGAGCATGCTCGTAGAAGAAGATTTTGAACAAAAAGAAAAAGACCTGTACAAGCAGATTATCGAGGAAAATACCGCAAGCCTGTTGAATTTGATCGAAGATATCCTCGACCTATCGAGGCTGGAAAGCGGAACACTGACCATGTGCCCTGAAAATGTGGATATTGCAGCGTTTAGCGAGGATATTTATAATAATTCGCTCATGATGCAAGCCCGGTTAAATAAGACGGGCTGCAATTTGACACTGGATCTTCAGACAGATCAGGCGGAAACCGGTTATTTCGACAGTCTGAGGATGAAGCAGGTAGCGCTTAACCTGATCAACAACGCCATCAAATTCACCGATGAGGGATCGATTACCTTCGGGATCAAAAGTCAGGGCAACCGGCTGTTGTTTTATGTGAAGGATACGGGCATCGGCATCGGGGAAAAGTTCAGAGGCCAGGTGTTTGAGCGATTTCACAAAACCAGCGATTCGAACGAGAAACTGTACAAGGGGACCGGTTTGGGACTGGCCATCTCCAAAAGCCTGGTGGAATTGTCGGGTGGCGAAATCTGGTTCGAATCGGAACCCGGCCAAGGGACGACCTTCTTTTTTACTGTTCCCCAAAAGAAAGCCGTTTAATTCAGCAAGTTTAAAATTTCTTCTTTGCTGATTGTTTTAAACGGATTATTTGTATGGATGAATTTTTCGGCCAGCGAGGTTTTTCGTTCCTGTAATTGCTGAATCTTCTCTTCGATGCTGTCTTCGGTAATAAACCGGTAAACCATCACCTTTTTGTCCTGCCCGATGCGGTGGGCCCGGTTAATGGCCTGCAGTTCGGCTGCCGGGTTCCACCACGGATCGATGATGAACACATAGTCGGCCGCGGTGAGATTGAGTCCAACGCCGCCGGCTTTCAGCGAGATCAGGAAAATACGGTTGTCCGGATCGTTTTGGAAATCTTTGATCACCTGTTCCCGGTTGATGGTTTGCCCGGTGAGCAGGGAATATTTCCAGTTCTTCGACTCAACCTGTTCTTTTACCAGTTCGAGGTGTTTTACAAACGACGAGAAGATGAGCACTTTGTGCTTTTCGGCGATTAAGCTCTCCAGGCTTCGGAAGATCTCGTCGAACTTCCCCGATTCGCTTTCATCTGAATCTTGCAGCATTGAAGGATGGTTGGCTAACTGGCGGAGTTTGGTCAAGCCTTGTAAAACCACGAAGGCCGATTTTTCCACGCCTTCTTTCTCAATGTTTTCGAGGATGCTGTTCCGAATGGCCGACTTTTCGGTTTCGTAAATGCGTTTCTGATCTCCGGTCATTTGGCAATAACGGATTTGTTCGGTCAGCGGGGGCAGGTCGCGGGCCACTTGTTCCTTGGTGCGCCGCAAAATAAACGGACGGATCAGGCATTGCAGCTTTTCCTGTTTTTCCGGGTCGTTCTTTTTCTCAATAGGCGTGATAAATTCCCGTTTAAAATAAGCCAGGTTCCCCAGAAGCCCTTTGTTGATGAAATTGATTTGCGACCACAGGTCCGACAGAGAGTTTTCAATGGGCGTTCCGGTGAGTACCATCCGGTGTTTTGCTTTCAGCTGGCTGACCGTTTGGTAAGTTTTCGACGAGGGGTTTTTGATGTTTTGGCTTTCGTCGAGGATAAGGTAAAAAAAATCATGTGTCCGAAGCATTTCAAAATCGTTGCGCACAGTGCCGTAGGTGGTCAGGATTATGTCGTAATCATGGAGCAATCGGTTAAAATCGTCCGTTTTGTTTCGTTGGAAGCCAACGTGCCGGTATACGCGCAGCGAAGGGGTGAACTTTTTGATTTCGTTTTCCCAGTTATGGACCAGCGATGTGGGCATCACAATCAGGCTTGCCGGCTGGTCGTTTTCTACAGCCTGCTCTTCTTCACCGGCAAATAGCGAAATTTGTCCCTGAAGCTGTTTCGGCGGTGCAATAGACGTAATCTTTTTCAGGCGTTTTAGTTTCAGCAATAAGGTAAGCGCTTGCAGCGTTTTCCCAAGCCCCATGTCGTCGGCCAGGCAACCTCCGAATTGTTGTTCGTATAATTGGTACATCCACGAAAAGCCTTCGTGCTGGTAGGAGCGAAGGCTTGCCTGGATATTTTCGGGGACCGGAACCGGTTTTCCGCCTTTGTTCCCGATCTCCTGTAAGCGCTGAAAAAAGCCCTTGTCGATGCCTTTCAGCCTGCTCTGGATCAGTTGAAAATGATATTTTTTTAACCGGAAACTTTGTCCTTCGGTTCTTGCAAAAGGCAGCAAATCTTTGTAGTCGCTGAACCATTCTTTAGGCAGAACAGCAATTTCGCCATTCGGAAGCTCAAACTCGCGGATGTCGTTCAGAATGTATTTTTTCAGTTTGATAAACGGGAACTGGTATTCGCCAAAACGGACGTTGGCGTAAATATCAAACCAGTCGTCGATTGTTTTTAATTGAATATGAAGGTCCTGAATCTCGGTTGAATATCTTTTCTCGTAATTGTTTTGCTGTAACTGAAACCCGGCTTGTTTCAGCTTTTCCTGGTTCCGGCTTAACCAGTTTACCAGTTCGTAAAGCCGGTCCTGCACGGTTAACAGGTCAATTTCTTTAGGCGCGTACGCCCCGTTGTTTTCAAACAGGCCAAAATCGGTTAAGCGTTGCAGCATAGCAGCTTCCCAGTTTCGGTCGCGCTTCGTTCGGCTAAAACGGTATGTTCCTTCGATTTTTTTCAGACCCACAACCACTTCGGTATGGCTGTTTTGCAGGTATTCATATTCTCCGTACTTGAATTTAGGTAAAATAACAGCTTCCATCCGCAGGTTAGGTTCAAGCGAAAGAATGGCCTGTTGCATGCCTGTTGTTTCTGTGACCGTAAAACCGCTTGCTTTTACCTCATGTTCTTTGATCGTATTCAGGACGAAACTCTTGTAATACTTGTCTTCCATTTGCGACGGAACGAAGATTGCCTCTTTACCGAAGAACGGGAGCAACCTTTTCCCGCTGATTTTTTCGAATACGAACAAGTTACTCTGCCAAACCAGTGAGCAGGGTTCGTTGGTAACCATGATCACCTGTTTGTGCAGCAGATTCAGTGGCTGCCCTTCGTTGACCAGTTGCAGGCTGTAACGTGTTCCCTTGTCGGTACGGTCGAAACAGAAAATGCTTTCGGTAAAACTGCGCGGCAAGCTGATCAGGTCCTCGTCGTACAGGTTGGCGTATTTGGCTTGTTTATAAAACAGGCGGGTGTTGCCCTGCATCAGCATGCGGATGATCCGGTTCAGGTACTTGTCGATATAGGGGCTGATGTGGTTTTCGAACAAATCCGGATCAATTTTCTGAAAGAAGTTGACCGATTCTTTCTTCTTTGAAAATTTCTGCACCAGTTTTTCATCGCTGTATTGTTCGGTAAGTTTCACCAGGGCCGCTTGTTCCGCGTTTAGCTCCAGGCTTTCAATATCACGCTGTTTCACCAGTTTATTGATGGTGTAAAATGAGACCTTTTTCTCGATCAGGAAAGCCTGAAAAAGGTGTCCAAACGTACGATGCTCGGTTAAACCGATAATCAGCTCCTGTGCCATATTCAACTCAACTAAAAATCAGTGCCTTCTGAAAACAGATATTTTTTTAACCCAAAACTCCAAATATACATAAAAAGGGCAAGCCGGATAAAGGCAGAAGAAATTTTTATCCTGAAAAAACCGGTGAGTTTGCATGGAGCTTGAGACTTCATGCCCTCCCGTGGTTAAATTTGGTGTAGCACGGGTCAGCCGACCGGCAGGAAGCTGTCTGATCAAAGCATGGTCAACCGGATCATGGTGCTTGGTAAGCTTCACAATGTGGTGTGGTCAACCTCACAAAGGTGCATGGAAGCCTTTACCAAGAACCCTTGTCAACGCTGCCACGTAATCTTGTCCGGTTGACCATCGGCAAGGCCGGAAACAGACCGGAAATGAAACTGATTGCAACAATTTGTTTGATAATAGTGTTAATTTCAACTGTTCGTTCTGATTCGGGCAAATAAACGAAAAGACAGATAAAAACAAACCATATGGCATATCCTGTAAAAAATATCAGCGTTTCAATTAACAAACCGGCCTCCAAAGTATATCAGTTTGCTTCAAATCCTGAGAATTTCCCGGTGTGGGTGGAATTTATCAAATCGATGACCCGGGAAACCGGGAATAGTTGGCGGGCAGAAACTGATTTGGGAAATCTCAAGATAGAATTTACGCCTGAAAACGAGTTCGGGATTATTGACCATTTGGTGACACTGCCGGACGGTTCAACGGTAAACAATCCGATGAGAGTACTTGCAAACGGGAACGGCAGTGAATTGGTTTTTACCTTGTTTTGGATGCCTGACAGGACAGAAGAAGAGTTTAATCAAGACGCAAAATTGGTAGAAAGCGACCTGAAAAAAATTAAGCAGATCCTTGAAGCTGAATAATGCAACCGCTCGCACCGATCGGTGTGTGATTCAATCGGAACAAGGGTTTATCGTCAAAGAATAGAGAATAAGAAAATAACGAAATTTCAAACCCCACCTACGCCAGGCGGAGTATGATTTATGCAGTTGGGCTTGGGATTATGCAGGGAAAAAGGGATTTGTGAATGTGCAAACAACATTGTGAGATGAGTTACCAACTCAAAACAGTCAACCGTTACCGCTTCGCTCAAACAAGAGGCAGGTCGGATGCCAGGACTTGTATACTCCGGATTTTTTTTAATGCAAAGGACGCGGAGAAGCCACAATGTTTTGCAGAGGACAAAAGCTTCCGGACTCATAGCCCCATGCCCCAATGGCCAATTATCCAATAGCCAATTAACCAATGATCAGTTCTTGTCAACCGTTCTCCACCATTTGCTGCCGGGCAGGTTTTTATCGACGGAGAAAACCTCGCCAATTTTGGGTGTAGTTACCTGTATCGGCTTGTTTTCGGCTGCTTTCAGTAATCGTTCTACCGGTTCGGTCCAGGGATGAATGCTCAATTTGTATTTTCCCCAGTGGATGGGTAACAAGGCTCTTGCATTTAAATCGAGGGCTGCCTGGCAGGTTTCTTCGGGCGACATGTGGATGAAGGGCCAGTAACGGCTGTATTGGCCGCATTCCAGCATAACCAGATCGAAGTGGCCGAATTTCCGGCCGATTTCTTTGAATCCGGGGTAGTAACCCGAGTCAGCGCCGAAGAACAGCCGCTCGTCGCGGCTTTCGATCACCCAGGAGGCCCACAGGGTCGAAAAACGATTGGTCAAGCCCCGGCCGGAGAAATGTCTGGCGGGCGTGGCGGTAAGCAGCAAAACATCGTCGAGCAGAAAACTTTCCCACCAATCCAGTTCGGTGATGCGTTCGGGGCTGATACCCCAATATTCCAGGTGGGCGCCAACCCCTAAAGCCGTTACAAACGGCACATCGGTGTTTATCAGTTGTTTGATGACGCTGTAATCCAGGTGGTCGTAATGGTCGTGTGAGATTAATACCAGGTCAACAGGTGGCAAATCGGCGAGTTTGTATGAATGCGAATACGGGAATGCCTTTGTTCCGATAAACGAAAAAGGGGAAGTTCGTTTCCCGAAAACAGGGTCGGTTAAAATGGTTTTTCCCGAAATCTCAATCAACACGCTTGAATGTCCCAGCCAGGTAATCCGCGCAGTGTCGGTTTTATCAGCGTAATTTTCAGGCTTAACCGGGATTACGGGAATGGTGTCGGCCGGCACACGGTCGCCTTTTGTGAAGAAAAACTCTTTCATCAATTTGAAGAAGGGTATATCGTCGGTTTGCATCACGGTTTCTACCGGATTCTGAAACTTTCCGTCACGGAAATTTGGCGATTGTGTGATGAGTTCCAGCCGGGTTCCGGCAGCTTTTCCGCCGAATGCCGGGTTCAGTTTTATACTTAAAAAGACGGCTAAGAAAATGAATAACAATACAAGTAACACCCACATAAATTTTCTGTAGTTCATGAATAATCGTTCTGCTTTTGGGAATGGATCTTTATTTTATTCGATTGGGATCAGCCTTACAATCTTTCCCGGATTTTCGACGGCTACATAAATTAAGCCTTCCGGGCTCATTTCGACGTTCCGCACGCGCCCGATCCCTTCAAGTAATTTTTCCTGGTGAGTGACCCGGTTGTTTTCGAGCACCAGGCGTTCCACATACTGAAAGCGAAGCGACCCGACCAGGATGTTATTTTTCCAGTTCGGGTAACGGTTCCCTTTTACAAAGGTGGTTCCACAGGGGGCGATGGAAGGAACCCAGTAAATAACCGGTTGTTCCAGACCTTCTTTTTCGGTCAGCTCGGTCAGGATGGTGCCGTCATAATTGATTCCGTAGGAAATGACCGGCCAACCGTAATTTAGTCCTGGTCTGATCAGGTTTAGCTCGTCGCCTCCCATCGGGCCGTGTTCTGTTACCCAGATGTGGCCGGTTTCGGGATCCATGCAGGTTCCCTGCGGGTTACGGTGTCCGTATGAGTAGATGCTGGGCATGGCTCCCGGCGTGTTGACAAAGGGATTGTCTGACGGAATAGAACCGTCATCTTTGATCCGGTGAATTTTTCCGTTCGTATTGTCCAGGCTCTGCGGAAATACAAAATGTTGACCGCGGTCGCCAATTCCGAAAAACAGGTAGCCATTCCGGTCGAATTCCAGCTTGCAGCCCCAGTGGTGTCCGCGGTCGGTGTCGGGCGCTCCGTTAAAAATGATTTCCTGATCGGTCAGTTGATTGCCGTTCAGCCGGGCCCGCATCACGTTGGTGCAGGCTATTCCTTTGTTGTTGTCGGCAAAGCCCGAGTAGGCCAGGTATAACCAGCCGTTATTTTCATAGTCGGGGTGAAGTTCCAGATCGAGCAAGCCGCCCTGGCCTTTGGCCATCACCTCAGGAAGGCCGTCAATTTTGCTTAAACGGTTATCCGAAAAGCGGTAAAGTATCCCCGAACGTTCGGAGATCAGTAAGTCGCCGTTGGGGAGAAATTCCATTCCCCAGGGAACTCCCAGTCCGCTGACAACGGTGTCGACAAGAAAATTTTGTACTTCCGATTCCACCCGGTCATTGGCCGACAGGGCCGGTTGGAGTTTGTCTTTATCTTTTGGGATTCCGGCCTTGACATAACCGGCCAGGGCTTTGATTTCGTCTTTCGAAAAGGTTACGGAAAAAGCAGGCATCCCCATTTCGGCTTGCCCATGAGTGATGGTATTAATAACACTTTGAATGTCGTCTCCATACATCCAGTCTTTGTTTTCAAATTTTTCGAGTTGGTAACCATGGCATCCGGCACAAAAATTCTGATAGTTTTCGGCTGCCTTCATCATAGCCTGTTCGCTTTGTTGTCCGTTGCCCATCGAGCAACTTCCCGGTAAAAAAAACAAAACAGCAGCAATGAACGATAAGTTGGCGAAGTTTTGACTCATGATTTTGACGTGTTTAATTTTATCAACGTAGAATTAACAAAACCACAGGTGAAAAGTTAAGGCTTTTTTGTTAATAAAGCCAAATTAAGGAAGAACCGATCTGCGAAAATAACGTATCACCTGTGATTGCAAGAGTTTTGGTTTTTTTTGATGATGTTGACAGGTATCTGTTTTATATTGAGCAGATTGTTTTTGATGCTATTGCACAAGAGTTAATATTTCTTCACACAAGTTAAAAAAAGCGGCTTCGGAGGATAACGGGAATGATTTCTCTCTACATTTGCGCCTTCAAAATCAATTTTCAGACATCATGAATCAGGTATTCTATCCAAAGTTGTTTAGTGTTTTAAGGCGGGGATATTCGAAAAAACAGTTTACAAATGACGCTTTTGCCGGGGTTATTGTTGGGATTGTGGCGTTACCTCTGGCCATTGCATTTGCCGTTGCTTCGGGAGTGTCGCCCGAAAAAGGATTGGTTACGGCCATTGTTGCCGGATTATTAGTTTCGGTGTTGGGCGGCAGTCGTGTTCAGATTGGTGGTCCTACCGGGGCGTTTATTGTGATCGTTTACGGCATTATTCAAAGCTACGGACTGGACGGATTGATTATATCGACGATACTTGCGGGAATTATTCTGGTGATATTTGGTTTACTCAAGCTGGGATCGTTGCTGAAGTTTATTCCGCACCCCTTGATTGTGGGGTTTACCAGCGGCATTGCCCTGGTTATTTTTACAACGCAGATAAAAGACGCGATGGGACTGCAGATTGCCGATATGCCTTCTGAATTTCTGCCGAAGTGGGGCACTTACTTTTCTCATCTGGGCGAAACCAACCTGCTGGCTTTAGGCATAACGGTGGCTACCATTTTGATTTCTGTTTATTTCAAAAAAATTACAACTAAAATTCCGGGTTCATTTGTATCCATCATTTTGGTTACCCTGCTTGTCCAGGTGTTCAGTTTGCCGGTTTCAACCATCGAGTCGGTTTTTGGCGATATTCCACAAACGATTAGCCTGACATTCCCGTCGATTGAGGTACACCAGCTGCACCTGTATTTTGCGCCGGCATTAACCATTGCTTTGTTGGGAGGGATCGAAAGTTTATTGTCAGCCGTGGTATCGGATGGGATGATTGGCAGTAACCACCGTTCGAATACCGAGCTGATCGCCCAGGGGGTGGCCAACATCGTAACTCCGTTTTTTGGCGGTATCCCGGCTACCGGCGCCATTGCCCGCACGGCAACCAACGTGAAAAACGGCGGGCGCACACCGGTTGCAGGAATCATTCATGCCATCACCCTGTTATTTATCATGCTGTTTTTCGGCCAGTGGGCCAAACTGATCCCCATGTCGTGCCTGGCAGGGATCCTGATTGTTGTTTCGTACAACATGAGCGAGTGGCGCTCATTTGTTAATATTTTTAAGGGCTCGGCCTTTGACGTGTTGATTCTGGTAGTGACCTTCCTGTTGACAGTACTGATCGATTTAACCTTTGCCATTGAAGTTGGTATTGTGTTGTCGGCTCTCCTGTTTATGAAACGGATGGCCGATGCCGGTGCACAGCCTGGCTTTGAGCTTGATTCGGATATTCTGGAGAATTATTCTTCAGTGCCCGGCGAAATTGGCATATACGAAATCAGCGGACCGTTCTTTTTTGCTTCGGCCAAACAATACAGTTCCACCTTGAAATCCATTGGCATTAAGTCGGAAGTGCTGATTATCCGGATGCGGCATGTGCCCTTTATCGATTCAACCGGTATGCACAACCTGAAGGACGTTGTGAAAGAGATTCAACATACCGGGACGGAGGTCATCTTGTCCGGCGTTCAGCCGAAGGTGTTGAAGGAACTGGAGAAACACGGGTTTTTTAACCTGGTTCAGAAGTCAAATGTATTCTCCTTGTTTGAGCAGGCATTGAACCACGCGAATCATCTTTTGGAAATAAAGAAATAACATTCAGCTTGATGTTGATTTAGGCGACATGCCCCGCTTCACGATCGTTAAAAAATTTCTGAAAACGAGGTGATTCATGAATTCAGGATGAAATTGCAGCGTGTAGATGGGTCTATCCTGATGTTTCATGGCCTGGTTCCGGCAAACAGCAGAGCTGGCCAGTAACTCAAACGACACGGGCACCGTGATCGAGTCATTGTGCATTTCACGGACTTTGAATTTCGCAGGCATGCCGCTAAAAAGTTCATCTTGTTTCAGTTGCCTGATTTCTGTTATTCCCGATTCGGATTCTGCGCTGCGCAGGTATTTTGCACCGTACATAAATCCGGTGATATGATGACCGGCACAAATTCCTAAAACAGGTTTATCGCAGGTTTTAATCCACTGAAACCAGGCTTGGTGATGTTCAACAATGTTGTCGCCCTGAGGCGATCCAGTGATAATCACGCCGTTGAAACAGGCAGGAGGACCCTGTTTACTTTCCCGGTATTCCGCAAGCTGACAGGAAGCGCCGTATTTTTCCAACAGCTTTGCGATCGGCTGCCAGAATGTTGTGACCTCCGGTTCGGCGCTGTTAATAACGAGTATGCGGGGCTTCTGTTGCATGATTGTGGTTCGTATTAATGGGTTTGCCCGGTAAATTATTAAAAATTGACGAAAGCTTTCGTCGGTTTCAAAAAAAAAGCTGATTACCTGTTTTACCGGGTAATCAGCTTTTTTGTAAAATGATATGGGATATTATTTTTTAATCAAGAGCCAGGTATCTGCATATTTCGGATAATCGGTACGGATTTGGTTAACACGCCTACGGGCGGCCATCTCGTCAGTATACGAATTTACACATACCCGGTAATAGCCGGTTTCGCTGTGTAAAATAATCGGGTTAAATCCTTGTGGTGTCAATTCCTGTTTGTAACGGTTGGCGTTATCCAGCGAACTGAAACTGCCGATAATTACAAAAAAGCTGCTTCCGTCGTATTTACTTGCATCTTCTTTCTGTGCAAAATTGAATGCTTCGGTTTGTGTACGCACAGGTGCGGCAGGTTGGTCATATGTTGTCGTGCCGGTTTCGCGGGCTGCAGGTTTGGGTTCAGTGACCGAAAAAACTTTTGGCTGCTGATCATTCCGGCTCACGGCTTCGGTTGCATCGCCCGAACTCAGTTTCTGTGAAGATTTACATCCAACAAACAAAAGGCTACATGCAAATGCTCCAATGATTATTCTTCTCATCGTTAAATAATTTAAATGGTTTCAAGCACAAATCTACAAAAAAAGAAAATCAGCTTATTGTGCTGAGTTGAAATGATTATTAACTATCTGATGTTGAAATCTAAAAGTTCAGTTTCCGTTTAAGGAACCGCTGCCCGCCCAAGGTACGGTAAAACCGGACACGCCTGATGGCAAGTTGTTTACTGGTATTTTCTTCGTGAAAAACCATATTCCAGGGCGAAATACCCCGCGTTTCCTCGATTAAACCTTCGTTGTGAGCCAACTCGGTCTTTTGTAAATCAATACACACCCCGTAGTAGAAACGGTGATGTTCGAGGTTATAAATGACATAGGAATAATACATGCCGCAAAAGTATAAAAAGAAAACCAATCACTCCCTGGCTTTGGGAAAAATCGCTTTGTTACAATTACTTTCCCTTGAATTGTTCCGTAATAAAGTATTCAAGCAGTAAGCGGCCCCAACCATCGGGTAACGAATCGTTAAAAACTCCAAACAGTCCTTCAAAAGGTTCTTTTTGACATGTACTAATTTCATTATTAAAAGGAAGTTTTATGGGTGGCAGGTTCAACCCTGAAGATACGAAATCTGAGTTATACTGAAAGTATATCTTTTGTTCCTTGAGTATCAGTTCGCCAACTTCGTACTTTTGGCCCTCAGTACGAAGTGAAACAAATAGTTTATTTATTGTTTTATGGCCTTTATTTATTGGTGAAAAGCTTTTTAACCTCATTTAAATCATCACCGGATTGAAAGATTGTATCAAAATCTTTAAGTCGTCCACTTAAACGGGCAAGTTTAAGAAGAGCTTCCAGCGATATTTTACCAGTATTTTCAAAACGCTTTAGACTACCCAATGAAACGCCCGAACGCTCAGCCATTTCTTTCTGCGAAAGGCGAAGTTTTTTTCGCAACAATTTATTTCTTTCAGGGCTTCAAAATCCATTTTTTACGCGTTTCCTTCATTTGAATAACTATCGTTATGCAACAAATTAATCATGCAATTAGAGCTATATTATTGATAAAGTAAGACATTACAGTATTATTTTATTCCGAAAAAGTGTTTCAATCGCTCCACTTCCTGCCTATGTTTTGCCCGGGTCTGAGTTTTCAGTTTGTTCACATTATGCAGCTTCCATTGTACGGAAGGGAAATCCCTGAAATCTGAGTATGCTGATTTTTCCCATTGCGGGTCGCCTTCTTCAAAACTAACAAGGAATGCTTTGTCTTCTTCGTTTAGCATTACGTTAATAAATGCAATAAGCTTTTCCCGTGCGGTTTCGTAATTCTCATAAGTAAATGGAATATCCGTCATACCGCGAAACTGGTTCTCCAGGGCTTCCTGCTGGTTTATCACGTGTGGTGCCAAGGATGCAATAAACGGTTTGTCGCTTCCCAACAGGGCAAACATAAAACCTCGTTTCAAATTGTTTATTTTATCAGGATCCATATAATTGTAGTCGAACAAATCGCGCGGGTGCTGACGGCTGAGGGCTGCAGCAATTTTTCCACCATACAACTGTTCAACAGGCACGATTCGTGCTTTGCAGTACATCCCAAACTCTGCCTGCGCTTTATTGCATAATGGCATTTCAATTGTGGATCCTATTATGCCCCGTTTGATCCCGTTTACTTCAATTTTTACCGTGTTCCTTCCCAATGTGCATAATAGCTTATTGGGTACCGGACGAATATTAATATTCGGCACTGCCCGTTGCAGTTGCTGACTGATTGCATCCAGCTTTTTATTAATTTCCGCAAGGCTTTCATCCCGCGGACCAAACGGAATATAAGTTAAATCCACATCCACAGAATAACGCGGAAGGTCTTTAATAAATAAGTTTATGGCCGTACCGCCATGAACTGCAAAATCTTCCTCCCGGTAGATTACGGGTAATATGCGGAGTAAAAGCCGGACCTGTTCTTTGTAGAGCTTATTCATAATTTTTCAGTTCTTCGGATATCACTATCTGGTATTTGCTGTCGTAAACACCGTTGGGTACGATTTCCCGTTTTCCGCTCCCGGTATCTATTTTTTGCAAATCCAGGTCACTGAACCAGGCATGACCGGCTTTTTCGGCCATATACAGGAACAAACGTTTCATTTTTACTGATGTATTCTGTTCCAGCAAGGCCTGTACCGCGCCGGGGCGAAGCGCAGTTAGTTGTTCCATTACATAATACAAATCCATGAGGTTGTACTGGCGCGGAGCAAGATTCAGACATTCCATAAATGCTCGTTCCGGGGTGGAAACCAGTATTTCGAATGCCCCCTGCATCATCGATGTTATACCGGTATCTGCATCGAAATATTCCGAGGTTACGAATAATAAGTCCACACCCCAATCATGTTTTTTGAGCCAGGACGGGACCCACTCGTCTTTAGGATGGCCTACATATACAACCTGTCTCCCCATAGGTACATAATGTGTGTATCCTGCCAGCTCCAGGGATGATAATCCACCAATGTAAAAGTGCTTGCCCGTTTGTTTGTTCAATGACGATAAAGCCCCGTATATGGTTGGGCTATCACCGGTACGGACCATCACACCTGCCCCGATAGAGGTGAGCCATTCGGAATCGCGGTAGCGTCGTTGCAGATCATAAGATATGCCGTTCTCTCTCATCCACGATGAAAAAAACAGGCTCCCCGAAGGCAACTTCTGAAGCAATTGGTTTATTTTTATTGGTGCAACTGTACTCATAGTACAAATATACACAAATATTTAAACCGAAGATGATTTGCTGTATTATTATAAATTGGTTTAAGCATCTGAGACAGAAGCTATATCTCAAAGGTTCGAATACCGTTGGGTCAACCTAAAGAGAAGCTCGAACCATAAATTTCAAAGTATGAGAGTGACAAGATTTTATTGAATTTATCCCCAAAATGAAGGATTTTAAATTGATTTTGACGAAGTTGACCCAAAATAGAAGTCTATTCATAAAAAAAAGAGATGTCTTAATGACATCTCTCTGGTGATCCCATCGGGACTCGAACCCAAATCGTCAGAACCGGAATCTGATATTCTATCCATTGAACTATGGGACCTTTAAAGCGATGCAAAAATAATAAAACATTCCTTTTTCCCACTGTCAAAACTTAAAAACTTATGGATAGATGATGCATTGTGTATTGTTGATAAATCTTTCGGGCATAAAATTGAGGGAATTTGCAAATCGACTATTTTTGCGCATCTATGGAACAATTGACAATGATGAAGCAGATCGCGGAGACGGTGAATGTTTTTTTCGAAGATTATACCCGGAAACAGCTTGCAGGAAAGGATGTTCGTGTGGCAGATAGTTTACAGCTTAAAAAAGACCATTCGTTGAGGGTGGCCCGGTTATCGCTGCAACTGGCGCAAAAACTGAAATTGGATGAAAACGGCTGCGAACTGGCCCGCATCATCGGTTTACTTCACGATTTGGGACGATTCCAGCAATTTGAAATATACAAAACCTTTGACGATACAAAATCAGAGGACCATGCCGCTTTAAGCGTTTCGGTTTTAAAAGAACAGGATTTTTTTACCGGCTGGCCGGAACCGGTGCAACAACTCGTGACGCAGGTTATTGAACTGCACAACAAAGCGGTTGCAACTTCTTCGGATGATCAGGTTTCTCAATTCAGTAAAATCCTGCGTGATGCCGATAAACTCGACATCTGGGAAATTTGCGTGTCTCAGATGAAACGCGACGGATCTTTCTTGTTGCCGTCAATAAGTTATGGGTTGCCCAATACGCCGGGAGTGAGTGAATTGGTGATTAAAGCTTTGCGGGCCGGTAAACCGGTGCTAAAAAAAGACCTGCATTCGGTAAACGATTTTAAACTATTTCTGTTGGCAATGGTTTATGATTTAAATTTCAAAGACAGTTTCCAACTGTTGAACGAAAAACAGCTCACGCAAAAGATTTACGACACACTTCCGAAACGGGACGATGTAATAGAAGTGTACCGTCAGATCAGGTTATTTGTTGAAAATAAGTTTGTTGCCTGATCGGCTGGAAGGGAATCGTTTCGTGGAAACTTTTGAAGATGCTGAGCAGGCAAGTGACCGGGTAATAAAAAGATACAGCAAAATGAGTGACCGTTTGGTTTGTATATGTAATATGGTTTCGGAAAAGGAAATCATCAACGAATTGAAAAAGGGGGCTAAAGATACATCAGACATTCAATATGCAACCCGGGCGGGAACCAGTTGCGGCAAATGCCTGATGACGATTGATCGTATCGTGGAAGACTTTTTTGCAACACAGGCTCATGAGCTGCAGGGCCGCCTGGATTTGTAAAGCATGAAGCGGACCTGTCATCAAACCCGCTTCCTGCATGTTATCTTGTTAAAACATTTTTCTGAGTTTTAGTTCTTTCGTTTGCCGGCCCATTCAATGGCTCCGGCAAGGTGCGCTTTTACATTCGGGTCGTCAAAAGCTTCGGCAGTGTGTCCAAAACCGGTGTAGAACGACCGGGCGCCTTCGTATTCCTGCCACCAGATAATCGGGTGATCGCCCATTTTCCAGTCGTCATTATTCGCTTTTTTAATCGACGACTCATCCAGCCGGGCTAAAACATTGACTTTTGCACGGGGATTGGCTTTAAAGGAATACCATTCATCAAAAGTCGTCCAGCTGTCTTTTCCCTTGAACACCTCCATGGACGGGTGATTACAGTCTTCAAAAATCACGGTGCCTTCCTGTGCCGGCGGGTGCATCAGAAAGTAAGCCCCGTTTAATCCCCCATACCAGGCCCAGTCGTATTCACAATCGGCCGAAGCATGAATTCCGACGAACCCTTTTCCGGTCTTCATGAAGTCGGCAAAAGCCTTTTCCTGCTCCTGGTTAAAAACATCTCCGGTGGGATTCAGAAAGACAACAACATCAAAATTCACTAAAAAACCGGGCGTAATTAACTGACTATTCTCGGTGGATGTTAGATCCCAGGCATTCTCCTGAGCCAGTTCACTGAGTATTTTAATCCCGTTTGCAATGGAATTATGACGAAATCCGGCGGTTTTTGAGAATACCAACACGTTCAGTTTAGAAGGGCTTGCTTCGCTTTTCTCCTGCGAGAAGGCAGGAATAGTAAGCAGTGCAATCAAAAGCGATGATAAAATTTTTTTCATTGGATCAGGAATTAGTTTGTGCAAGTATACAAAAAAAGCTCCTCTTTTTTCGGAAGAGAAGCTTTTCGTTTATCGTGTTAAACAGAAATTACATCAGGAAGCTCAACAGGATACCGGCGGCAACAGCCGACCCGATAACCCCGGCTACATTTGGCCCCATGGCGTGCATCAACAGGTAGTTTGTTTTATCGTACTGAAGCCCTACCGTCTGCGAAATACGGGCGCTGTCGGGAACAGCCGATACGCCCGAGTTGCCGATCAGCGGATTGATTTTGTTTCCTTCTTTCAAAAATAAATTGATGAACTTAACAAACAATACACCTACAGTAGTAGCAATCACAAACGAAAGTGCACCCAGAAAGAAAATACCCACTGACTTCACCGTCAGGAAGGTAGTTGCCTGGGTTGAAGCTCCAACGGTTAAACCGAGCAGGATGGTGACGATATCGATCAGCGGACCTTTTGCCGTGTCGGCTAACCGTTTTGTAACGCCGCTTTCTTTCAGTAAGTTACCGAAGAATAGCATGCCCAGCAAGGGCAAACCGCTCGGCACAATAAAGGTAGTGAGTAACATCCCGCTGATGGCAAAAATGATCTTTTCGGTTTTCGAAACGGCGCGCGGCGGTTTCATCCGGATGACACGTTCTTTCCGGTTCGTCAGTAATCTCATGATGGGTGGCTGGATGACAGGCACCAGGGCCATGTACGAGTAGGCTGAAACCGCAATAGCGCCCATCAGGTCGGGAGCCAGTTTCGATGAGATGAAGATAGCGGTCGGACCGTCAGCGCCACCAATAATCCCAATGGCGCCCGCTTCGGTGGGGCTGAATCCAAGCGCCAAGGCAATACAGTAAGCGCCGAAAATACCAAACTGGGCCGCGGCGCCGATCAAAATCAGTTTCGGGTTTGAAATCAGCGACGAGAAGTCGGTCATTGCGCCGATCCCCAGGAAGATCAGAGGCGGATAAACCCCTTGCGAAACCCCAAAATACAGGTAGTTTAAAACACTTCCTGTTTCGTAAACACCAATTTTAAAGCCAGGTGAAAAGGCGATGTTCCCAACCAGAATACCAAAGCCAATAGGAATCAGCAACATGGGCTCAAACTCTTTTGCAATGGCCAGGTAGATGAATACCAGGCCAATGGCAATCATCACCAGGTGGCCTACGGTCATGTTGGCAAAAGCGGTAAACTGGAAGAATTGAGAAACGTGTTCGAGGATGAATTCTATAAATGTACCCATATCTTATTCTCCTATTACCATCAGCACGTCGCCCTCCATCACCGAAGCGCCGTTGCTAACCTTGATTGAAATCACTTTACCTGCTTTATCTGCCTCAATGTTATTTTCCATTTTCATGGCTTCGAGCATCAACAATTTTTGTCCTCGTTCTACAAGGTCTCCTTCTTTGACAAAGATTTCGAGGATCACACCCGGCAGCGGTGATTTTATATTTCCGGCTCCTTTTGGTGCGGAAGGACTGCTTGTTTTTGCTTCGGCAGGATGAGTGTCTGTTGAAGGAATCGCCTTTGGACGAACCAGTTTTGGCGTTTTCGAGGCTTTGATTTCTTTGTCAACTTCAACTTTATACAACGAACCGTTTATTTCGATTTCTGCAATATTGTCTTCAATATTGATGATCTCGGTTTCGTATTGATTACCGTTTATGGTGAATTTAAACTTTTTCATGTTTGATATTTGTTAGCGGGGAGTTTTTCTTAACGTATAAATTTTTGAGCTCCAGGGCGAATACGATCTGGAAACCTTCTTAATCGTCAGTACGGTATTCTCAAAGTCGTGCATTTCGGTCTGATACAGGTACAGGGTCATGGCAATCGCGGCATTCACTTCACCGGATAGTTGTTCAACCGGCGCAACTACGGTAATTGCTTCACCTTCTTTGGGTCTTGCTTTTTTCGCCCGTGTAAACAGACGGCCAATCATCTTATAGAAAATGTACAGGATGGCCAGCGACGAAAACACAACAAACATGGCGACCAGGGTCAAACCCATACCTGCAGGGTCAATCTGAACGAATTTTTCACCGGATGAAGCTTTCTTGCTGTGATCGTTGTCCGAGCCGGGAGTGGTTTTCTCTTTAAACTCCCACTCGTTAGAGTCGGGACTTACGCGGGCATACGAAATATCGGGCCGGTGGCCTTCGCCTAATTCCAGTTTATCAATGATTGTTCTGCCGTTTGCATCAACAAGGGCGATGGTTTTTCCTTCCTCCAACGTGAAATTCAGGTGAAAAATACCCCGGCTGGGATGATCGTCGGCAAAAAACAGGATAAATCCTCTCGGGGACAAAGCGGTTAGCGGCGTGCCTGTAGGAATCCAGTATTTGGTCGGATTATTCAGATCGTCGGTCAGATAACAACCGGCGATGTTGACGTTGCTGAATGATGAATTGACTATTTCGATCCAACCACTGCGAAGGCCAAATTCGTCAACATAGTTTGAATCGTTGTACACCAGAATTTCATTAAACCGGAGGTCGGAGGCGCTTTGCGCTTTCAGCGTTTGGCCTGCAAAAACCACCAGGTAGATGACGATCCCGGTAAATAACTGTTTGAATCTGTTTTGCATGGTTGTTCTTTATAATGGAATATTGGTGTGTTTTTTCGGAGGCATGACATCTTTTTTTGTTGCCAGCGACTGGAGTGCACGGATAATCCGGAAACGGGTGTTGCGCGGTTCGATGACATCATCGATGTAACCATACCTGGCCGCGTTGTAGGGATTCGCGAATTTATCTTTGTACTCTTCTTCCTGTTTTGCGACAAACTCAGCGCGTTCCTGATCGTCTTCAATTTCCTTGATTTTTTTGCTTTGCAGCACTTCGATGGCTCCTTTTGGTCCCATAACGGCAATTTCGCCGGTTGGCCACGAGTAGTTCACATCGCCGCGCAGGTGTTTCGAGCTCATCACGCAATAGGCGCCGCCATACGATTTACGCAGGATTACCGTGACTTTTGGAACCGTAGCTTCGCCGTAAGCAAACAATAGTTTGGCGCCATGTGAAATTATACCGCCATATTCCTGAGCCGTTCCGGGTAAAAATCCGGGAACATCAACCAGGGTAACAATCGGAATGTTGAAAGCATCGCAGAAGCGCACAAAGCGAGCGGCTTTACGCGACGCATTGATGTCGAGTACGCCGGCCAGGTAGTTTGGCTGGTTGGCGACAATCCCGGTTGAAATACCGTTGAACCGGGCAAAACCAACCACAATATTTTGCGCGTAGTTCCGGTGTACTTCGAGGAATTCGTTGTAGTCGACGATGGAATGGATGACATCTTTTACATCGTACGGCTTATTTGGATTATCGGGTATGACTTCATTCAGGAAGTCATCCAGCCGGTCGATCGGATCATCGCAAGGCGCCAAAGGAGCATCTTCCAGGTTGTTTTGAGGCAGATAGCTCAGCAGTTTACGGATCAGGGCAAGCCCTTCCTGTTCGTCTTCAGCAATAAAGTGAGTAACGCCCGATTTGGACCCGTGAACGGAGGCTCCGCCCAGTTGTTCGTCGGTGACCACTTCGCCGGTAACTGTTTTAACCACTTTAGGCCCGGTTACAAACATGTAACTGGTTCCTTTGCTCATGATGATGTAGTCGGTGAGCGCCGGAGAATATACTGCACCGCCTGCACAGGGACCGAAAATAGCGGAGATTTGGGGGATTACACCCGATGCCATGATGTTACGTTCGAAAATTTCGGCGTAACCGGCCAGGGCGGTAACACCTTCCTGGATCCGTGCGCCTCCCGAGTCGTTAATGCCGACCAGCGGAGCGCCGACTTTCAGCGCCATATCCATTACTTTACAAATTTTTTGGGCGAAAGTTTCAGACAATGAGCCTCCAAAAACGGTGAAGTCCTGTGAAAAAACATAAACCAAACGGCCATCGATGGTTCCTTGTCCGGTCACAACGCCGTCGCCTAAAAATTTGGTTTTTTCGATGCCGAAGTTGTCGCAACGGTGTGTGACGAACATATCAAATTCTTCGAAACTGCCCTCGTCGAGCAGCAAGTCGATCCGTTCGCGCGCCGTTAACTTTCCTTTTTGGTGCTGGGCTTCGATTCTTTTCTCTCCGCCTCCCAGTTTGGCCTCACTGCGGAGGTCAATGAGTTGTTTGATTTTATCCTGATTATTCATTGTTGATTTTTGTAAATAAAAATTGGTAGTCAAATTTGTTACTCGGAGCAAAATTCAGTCAATACACCTAAGGTTGATTTTGGGTGAAGGAAACCGATATTTAAACCTTCGGCGCCTTTACGCGAGCTTTTGTCGATCAGAACAACTCCTTTTTCCTGGGCTTCGGTCAATGCTTTGCCGACATTGTCAACCGCGAATGCCAGGTGGTGGATTCCTTGTCCTTTCTTTTCAATGAATTTACCAATCGGTCCTTCCGGGTCGGTTGATTCAAGCAGCTCGATTTTTGTGTCGCCTACCTTAAAAAAGGCTGTTTTTACTTTCTGGTCGGTTACTTCTTCGATGGCATAACATTTCAGGCCCAATACATTTTCGTAATAGGGGATGGCCTCTTCAAGGCTGTTTACTGCAATGCCGATGTGTTCAATATGCGATATTTCCATTTCTATAAAGTATTATAAGGTTGTAAAATTGTATTTAATGGTGCGTATTGTTGTATGGTTTTCCGCGTGTATCCTTTTTAAACGAATGGCTCAAAAGTTCGAAAATCAAGCTGTCATTTTTTATTGACCGGCTCCGGGTAAATTTGTTTTACGGCCGGGTAATAGCAGAGTTCCGGGTTTGAGTCTAAAAAGATATTTTTGAAAAAAAGGCAGGACTCCCGCCTGCCTTCTTGATTTAGTTCGTTTTTCCTTTAAAATAGAAGTGAGGCCCAAACCGTTCAAAAGCAGCTTTATCCAATGTTTCCCGATGTTCGGGATGGGCGATTGAGATCAGTAGTTTTGCCCTCTCCTGCAAGGTTTTTCCATACAGGTTTACCGCTCCGTATTCGGTAACAACCCAGTGCATATTGGCGCGGGTGCTTACGACACCTGATCCGGGCAGCAGGGTGGGGCTGATTTTTGAAATCCCTTTTTCGGTGACCGAGGGGATGGCAATAATAGGTTTACCGCCTTTTGAATATCCGGCGCCGCGGATAAAGTCAATTTGCCCGCCAACGCCCGAATAGTGTTTAATGCCGATGGAGTCGGCGCAAACCTGACCGGTTAAATCGATCGCCAATGCCGAGTTGATGGCTGTAACTTTGTCCAACTGACGGATGACGCTGACACTGTTGGTATAACCAACATCCATCATCGCCACCATGGGGTTATCGTCGATAAAGTCGTACAGGGCTTTGGTTCCCATCAGGAAAGAGGCGACCATTTTGCCTTTATCGAGGTTTTTGTGTTTACCGGTAACAACTCCTTTGTCAACCAGTGGCAGGATGCCGTCGGCAAACATTTCGGTGTGGACGCCAAGGTCTTTGTGGTTTCCTAACTGGGCGAGCACAGCATTGGGGATACCACCGATACCCATTTGCAAACACGCGCCGTCTTCTACCAGTTCGGCCACATTCCGGCCGATGGCGGTTTCAGTTTCAGTTAGCGGGGCCATATCGTGAGCATAAAGCTCAATGTTGTCTTCAACAAAAATATCGATTTCGTTGATGTGGATCATGGCATCGCCCCAGGCGCGCGGTACGTTGGGATTTACCGCCGCAATAACCACATCGGCCGTTTGTACGGCGGCCAGGGTGGCATCAACCGAAGTGCCCAGCGATACAAAACCATGTTTGTCGGGTGTTGAACACATGATCATGGCTACGTTTACCTTGGTGTAGCCTTCGCGAATCAGTTTTTGTGTTTCACTCAGAAAAACCGGAATATAATCGGCATAACCGGCTTGGGTCTGCTTACGCAGGTTACCGCCTACGAAAAATTGCTCGGATACAAAAATCCCTTCAAATTCAGGATTGGCATATTCCACGTTTCCTTCCACGTGGATGTGCTGGATTTTTACATCGAAGAGTTCTCCGTTCCTTCCACGCTCAACCATTGGCTTTATCAGCGTATGCGGCGTAACAGCCACACTGCTGAGATGAACACGATCGCCGGATTTTATAACTTGTACAGCTTCCTGAGCTGTAACGTATTTGATTTGTTTCATAATTGTGAATTAGAATAGATTGCGCTCTGAAAATTTGCCGCAAATATAAAAATTTAAAAAGCAACGGTCGAGTAAAGTGGCTTATTTAAAAGTAGTCTAAGCAAAATGACAGTTATTTGAATTTAATGTTAAGAAAAAGGATTAAGGAAGAAATGATTGCTGAAATGAGATTGGATCAAAGGTGTTTAAATGAAATTTAGTTCAGTAAGAGCGAAAAAGAAAACGGGTTGGGAATGTTGAGAAACTCATAAAAAAGAAACGGGCCGGTGAGAAACCGGCCTGTCAATTAAATTTGAATATCGGGCGAAAAACCAGCCGTCAGTTTTCCGCGGTTGGCTGAATCAGATATACAGAATGGTTTTTATCAGATTTTCGGCTCCTTCGGCAATTTGAGAGATACTGGCGTTGAGCATGTAACAGGGAGTGCTGAGTACTTTGTATTTCCGGTCGACAATCACTTCGCCGTGCGTGGTATGCGTGTGTTTCCCTCCCATGGCTTCAATGGCGCCGGCTGTTTCCGGATCGTTTCCGATGGTGACTTCAATATCTCCCAGAATTCTTGTAATAACTGCCGGTGCAATGCACAGGGCCCCGATCGGCTTTCCCGCAGCAACCGTATTTTTTACAGCTGCTTCAACATCCGGATCCACGGTGCAGCCGGGGCCGTCGAATGCAAAGCTGCTGAGGTTTTTTGCTGCGCCAAAACCGCCCGGAAAGATCAGGGCGTCAAATGCGGAGGCCTTGTAATTTTTCAGGTTTTCAATTTTTCCGCGGGCAATCCTGGCCGATTCAACCAGGACGTTCCGGCTTTCATTCATCACTTCGCCGGTCAGGTGGTTGATGACATGGGTTTGGGCGATATCGGGTGCAAAGATGACATATTCGGCGCCTGCACGCGAAATGGCCAACAGGATAAGGGTGGCTTCATGAATTTCAGCTCCGTCGTAAACACCGCAACCGGATAAAACAACTGCGATTCTCTTTTTTGCTGACATGGTTTTCCATTTTGGTTTCTCTAAAATTACGGATTTTCTGAGAACCTGAAAATAATATTACCAGTCTGTTTTCTTTACGCAGTTGCCGTTCAATGTTCGTTTTCTATCCAATGTCATCCAGATTATAGGGTGTTTCCTGGTAAACGTAGTAGTTCAACCAGTTTGTAAACAGTAAGTTCGCCGCGGAACGCCATTTTAGCAAGGGTCTATTTTGAGGATTATCGTCCGGGTAATAATTTACCGGGATGTTGATGGGTAAATTTTTCGACAAGTCGCGTTGGTATTCGTTGTTCAGGGTTTCGCGTGCATATTCGGCATGTCCGGTGATAAAGATCTGGCGTCCGTTACGGGCCATGACCATGTTAACGCCCGATTCTGCAGAGCGGGAAATGATTTCGAGTTCGGGCACCTTTTCAATGTCTTCGGCCCTGATTTCGGTGTGCCGGGAATGAGGAACATAATATTCGTCATCGAATCCTCTGAAAATAGGCAATTTATTATCGGAAATCCGGTGTTTGAAAACGCCGAACATTTTTTTGTCCAGGGGGTATTTGGGAATACCGTAAAAATGGAATAAGGCCGCCTGTGATGCCCAGCAAATAAAAAACGAGGAGGTGACGTGGTGAAGCGACCAGTCGAGAATGGTTTTCATCTCGTTCCAGTAGGTGACCTCTTCGAAAGGCAAATGTTCGACGGGAGCGCCGGTAATGATCATGCCATCGTATTTCCTGTTTTTGATTTCATCAAAGTTTTTATAAAACATCTTCATGTGTTCGGCCGAAGTGTTTTTATGCCGGTGTTCTTTGATTTTTAAAAAATCGATTTCGACCTGAAGCGGCGAATTTGACAAAACCCGCAGCAGATCGGTCTCTGTTGTAATTTTTAAGGGCATCAGGTTTAGAATGACCAGTTTTAACGGGCGAATATCCTGATGTAACGCGCGGGTTTCATCAATAACAAAAATGTTTTCCTTAAGAAGCAGCTCGATGGCTGGTAACTTATCCGGAATATTCAGTGGCATAATTTTATCGTTTAAATATTAAATTGGCTTGCCTGCAACCGAATAAAGTTACAGGCAAGCTCTTTCTGTACTGTTAATTAACCAATTTTATCCAGGGCTTGTTCAAAATCGGCAATGATGTCATCAATATGTTCGAGCCCCACGGATACGCGCAATTGCGACGGGTAAACCCCGGCCGCCAGCTGGGCATCGGCCGATAGCTGCTGGTGCGTGGTTGCCGCAGGCTGGATGATCAGCGTTTTGGCATCGCCCACATTGGCCAGGTGGCTGGCCAGCTGCAGGTTGTTAACAACCTGTTTGGCTTCTTCTGTTCCTCCTTTAACTGTGAAATTTAACATGCTCCCCGGTCCTTTCGGGAAATACTTTTTCGCCAGTTCGTAGGATGGGTTGTTTTTCAGTCCCGGGTAATTCACGCTTTCCACTTTCGGGTGTATTTCGAGCCATTCGGCTAATTGTTGGGCATTTTGAACGTGCCTGTCCATGCGCAAAGATAGTGTTTCCAGTCCTTGCAGCAACAGGAAAGAGTTGAACGGGCTGATAGCCGGGCCAAAATCGCGCAGCCCTTCCACCCGGGCTTTAATGATAAAGGCGATGTTTCCAAACGGACCGTCGAAGTTAAAGATATCCCAGAATTTCAATCCGTGATAACCGTCAGAGGGTTCGGTAAACCCGGGGAATTTGCCGTTGCCCCAGTTGTAGTTACCGGCATCGACAATCACCCCGCCGATGCTGGTCCCGTGTCCGCCGATCCATTTGGTGGCCGATTCAACCACAATGTTGGCGCCATGTTCGATGGGGCGGAACAGGTAGCCTCCGCCGGCAAAGGTATTGTCAACAACCAAGGGGATGTCGTATTTCCGGGCCAGGTCGGCAATCGCGTCAAAATCAGGAATGACATAGCCGGGATTACCGATGGTTTCGATGAAGATCAGTTTTGTTTTGTCATCAATCAGTTTTTCAAATGATTCCGGGTTCAGGTCTTCGGTCAAGCGGGCTTCAATTCCCTGTTTTTTGAATGAAACGGTGAACTGGTTATAAGTTCCGCCGTAAAGGAAAGGTGAACTGACAAAATTATCGCCCAATTCCAGCAGCGTGTTGAAAATCAGGAACTGCGCGGCGTGGCCCGAAGCTACAGCCAGCGCTGCCACCCCGCCTTCGAGGGCCGCCATGCGCTGCTCAAACACGTCTGAGGTGGGGTTCATGATGCGGGTATAAATATTCCCGAATTCTTTTAACCCAAATAAATTGGCTGCATGGTCCGCATCTTTAAACACATACGAACTGGTTTGATAGATGGGGACCGCCCGCGAGCCGGTCGTCGGATCGGCTTGTTGACCTGCATGTAGCTGCAGCGTCTCGAATTTCAGATTTTTAGTCGTCATTGTATTCTCTTTTAGGGATTAATTATGAAAAAATATCTTATGGATTTCCTGGATGGCTTTTATTTTATCATGCTTATCGACCACCAGGTAGCTCACCAGGTCGGAGGCGCCCGAGCCGCTGATCAGCACATTGATCCTGTTTTTTGCAACAGCCGAAAAAAGAGCCGCCGAAATGCCATGATTTTCCTGCATACCGTGCCCTACAATGGCAATCAGGCTTACCTGTTCAGCAATTTCGACCCGGCTGACCGATGGCAGGTCCAGTTCGCGCGACAACTGACGGGCCCGTTCAATCGAAGCTTTGTCAACCATGATGTTGATGCAGGTTTGGGCGGTAATTACCGACCTGATATTGATGTGTTGGTTGTTAAAAGCGGTGGTGACCTTCGCCAGGATGCCCGGTTTAAATCCGACCCCGGGTCCGTTCAGTTTCAGAATGGCAATGTCGTCGGTGTAGGCCACGCTTTTCACCACCTGGGGGGTTACCGTATTTTTTGAGTTGATGATTGTCCGGAGGACTTTTTCCCCGCCTGCCAGTTCATAAACATAAATGGGAATGTGTTTCTCCATCAGCGGCTCAACAATGCGGGGGTGAATGCCCGAATAATTGAAATAGGCCAATTCAGAGGCTTCGGCGTAGGTCAGGCTGTCGATATAAGCCGGGTTTTCAACGAACTGGTCGTCGGCTGTTTTGAAGGGGGTGCTGATTTGCCACAACTCCAGACGCTTCAGGTTGAGGATAGACGCGACGGATGCCGCGGTGTAATCGGCTGCCCGGCGCCCGATGCGGGCCACACGTCCCTGTTGGGTCAGGCCGTATGAACCGGGAATAATATTGACTTTGCCGAACCGGAAAGCCGATACCTGCGGGCGCGATTGTTCAATCAGCACCGTTGCATTTCCATATTCTTCGCTTACCAGCAGGCCGAGCGTTTCAGGAAATACCAGGCCGGCTTCAATGTCGTTTTGCTGTAAGATGCCAAGCAGCAGGGCTGCGGTAATTTTCTCGGCAAACGACAATACCTGGTCCTGCAAGGCCAGCGAAAAATCGCCGGTGTAGTGAATGCCCTTCAGCAGTATGTCCAGCTTTTCGAGTAAAGGCGTCAGGGATGGCAGGGCCGAAAGCCCGAACTGATTTTTGACCTTTTCGGTTTCGTTGTGCACAAGGGCCAGAATCAGGTCGGGATCGCCGGCCGCGGCGCCCAATGTTTGAAGTCCTTTCGTTAAGGCGGATTGGATTTCATTTGTCGCTGATATCGTTAAAATATGTGTAGTTTTTGCCTGTTTCAACAACTGAACCAGGCTTAAAATGACTTGCGGATCATTTAAATTGTTTCCGCCAAACCTTACAATGCAATCTGGCATAAATTTAAAATTTATGGAATAATGGAACTAAAAGAAATTGATTCGGAGATTTTTTTGTACGCCTTCACACCATATCCGACAACGAATACCGAATGAAGGCTATCGCATACACATCGACATGGAAAGCATCGAATAAACAGCACAACCCGTGAGCCGGGTGCAGAATTGAAGCGGATATGTGTTGCTGTTATTCATGAATATGCCTCGTATTAAGTGATGCAAACCTAAAAAAATGTTTTTAGAATAACAACGGGCCTTGTAAAAAGTTCAGAAAGTTTACTGCACCGGGAACTGGATCTGTTTAAAGGTGAATTCAATTAAATGGTCATCCACAGGTAAGGATATTTTCAGGTAAGCCGCTTCGGGAAAGGCAGGGAAAAGCACCTTGCCGTACATGGCATAATTACTGTCGAGGGTGGTTTTCCGAATGGTTGATGCGGCCCAGCTGTCTCTTAAATGGTTCAGATCCTGAGCCTGAAACTCAGCCTCCATTCCCGATATCCGGACATCGTCAATCATGTCGGCGGTAATCTCTCCGGCCAGGTAATCGTTGTGAGGATTGTTGTCGGTGCCGGTAATAATTGCTGCAGCGAGGCCAACGCCAACTACGGCTAAGGTTGCCCCGAACTGATTTTTTTGCCGGGCTTTGTTGATGGATAGTTGTTTGTCGATTCCCATGATTTCGCTCTCCGGGTCAATGGCGGCTGCCTGGTTTTCGGTCAACGGGGTCATGCTGCCGTTGTAGGCCCTGCACGAAAACGACGCCGGATCAATGAGGATGGGCATGTTTGAGCCGTTAGTGATGTGAAAGTCAAATAGGTATCGGTTGTCCTCCAATTTGTCAAATCCCACTTCGTAATGCACTCCGTAAACCGAATCGCTGACAAATGCTTGTCCGAACAGCCATTTGTCCGGTTCGCGGTCGGGTTCGAGGCGGATAATGTTTTTCGGGACAGAACAGGATTGGATTAGCAGGATGACAAAAATAAAAAGAAGCGGAAGTCCGGCATTTGTTTTCATAACAGTCTGTTTTCGTTCCCCGCAAATTTACCAAATCCTGTGCCAAAGCCTACGGTATTTTCAACAAATCCCTGATTACGACCGACGAACAGATGCAACCAAACACCGGGGGCAGGGTTAGATTTACTAACAGCACCATCGCCGTGTGGTTTATCCTGTTCCACCGAATAAGGCAACTTTGTCGTTACAAACGACCGCAAGCTAATCCCTCGTTACCGCTAATGCTAAGTCGGGGGGAAGCGGGTAGGCTCAAGTTCCAAGTTTCAAGCTCCATGCTCCACGCTGTAATGACCAATTAACGAAGACGGGAGAACGGAGAACGGACAACGGTAGCAAGTCGCCTTTCACTTTGTTACTTTGGCACTCAGACACTCAGGCACTTTTTTAACGCAGAGAACGCCATGAAGCCGCAAAGTTTCGCAGAGAGCAAGCTGTAGGTTTCAAGTTCCATGCCCGTGCCCCACGCTGTAATGCCCCTGCTCTTCCGGATATGCACCAACATAGATCAAGGTGGCTGGTCAGCTTTCAACATATCCCGAAGAGCAGGTTTGTCCTCCACCCCGGGATGAAATATAGATCAGGCCGGTTACCCTCCGTTCATTTTTTTCCAAACTGCCTGAAAATACCCGCCGCTTTGAGACATCCTGCGATGTGCATCAAAGGCATCAGATACGTTTACCAACTCGTAATCGTTCAACATCGTATCATAATCATTTAAACAAATTGGAGTTACAACACCTTTAGTTTTCGAGCTCTCCTTGCCGTTTCGGGCTTGTAAAAGATAGATATAATTGCAGGAGTCCAGTACATAGCTCAGGTAGTTCTTTACCAGATCCGGTTCCATTTCGCCAAAGCTTGCCGCGTTCCAGAAAATATCGAACCTGTTTTTTTTGAGCAAGGGAAATTTCCAGTTGCCCAGCAGATGTACTTTCCCTTTCTCCAGCTTATTCAGATCTGTCCAGCCCAAAGTCTCCAACGATTTTACCACGGCCACTTCTCCCAGGGCTTCCGAAAGGTATCGCTCGCACAGGAAGAGGGTATAGGGCAAATCAAAACAGACAATGGTCAAATCGGGAAAAACTTTTTTTAGCACCTCAACCTGAAAACCGGAACCCGAACCTAATTCCACGATTGTTTCTGTACCGGTGATCTTCAGATACCTTTGGGCAAAACAAAGCCGAATGTAAAAATTCAGAAACTGCATCGTGTATTTCTTTCCCTGTATTTCAAACAGATCCGATGGATTTCCAAAAGCGCTGGCCTCTATTTCTGAGATAGATTTCAGGTTGGCCAGTTCTCCCTGGATTAAACAGTTCTGATACGCCATCTCCCGGATATCGCCTAACGACAGCGAATAGGGCAAAGTTGCCCGGTTTGTAATAAAAAGCCTGCGAATCAGTTTTTTTGAAAACTTTACATAAAAAGGCATATTCGGATGATAGGTATAAACCGATTCGCTGAAGCCAAATGTGCCGAAAATTGGGTAATCACCGCTTCTTAACCGGCTAAAATCGGCGACCTCTATTTGATGGATAATTTTTTCTTCGTACGCCTTCCAGTACCTTCCGGCCTGAAATATTGCAGGAGATTTATCGTACTCGTCTAAAAGTGTTCTTAATGATTGCATGCTTTTTTCTCAGTTTAAGTTCTAAATTTTATTTCAGTCGTATTTTCTCTTCTTATTTATGTTCTAACTGCCGATTTGTAATCGGCGCCTTGCCCGTTGAGGCAAATTCCGTCGAAAGCCGTGCAAACCAATTTTTGCTTTACACGCAAGACACGGTTTGCAAAACCGCGCCGGCGGAGGCCACCCGGCAGTTGCCGGGCAGCTTCTTTGGCTTGTTAAAATTAATTTCTCACATATTCCATGATTGTCCAAATCAATTGCTTATAAAGCTTAACGATTGATAGCTTTTTTTGACAACTTTCTTTTGGTTAATAAAAAACTTCAGAAAATATAAGAATGACTTCCTAATCTTTGATTCCAAACCTTTTTGATTCCAAATCAATTGATCTTGAATAATATGGGCACCAATTGATGTCCGTATAACAGAGTATTCTCCTCTCAACAATGAAGAAAAATATTCTTTAAAAACTTCTGTCTCATAATCAAACTGAAAAGTAAAACCGGCACATGATAATTCTATATAGTTTTTAAATAGGATGATTGTAAAATTGGTATCATGATCATTGTTGTGAGCAATGAAAAGCTCTATATATTTATTATCAGTAATCAAGTCACTTTGTTTGCTATAGAGTTTATTATTTGTGTCTCTAAGTTGTGCCAACATAATGTCACAGATACTTTTTTGGGGGACATCTAGTTGTTTGAGACTATTTTCCAACTTTCTGATTATATCTACCATCTCCACCATGGGTAATAATATTTCCAATATCTGGGATTAAAATATAGATGAGTGTTATTCAGATTCAAATGCCATGCCTTGATACTACCCGCAGCCCCACTTCCTTTTAATGCAGAACGGCCATGTACATGAATTTGTAATCGGAATCTTGGTTCGGACAGAGTAATATCAACAAGGCTTTTCCCTCCGGTTCTCGCATATTGACTATACATCCCTCCAACAGCTAACCCCCATTCTGCCGTGTTAACGAAAGCATCAACTCTCTCATTTCCTATAACCTCAGAACCATTTAGGTGCATTGCTTTTGGACCCAATACAAATGATTGAGCTGTCACAGATATCCCATCTATCAAATCATATGACATTCTTCCAAGAGGGTTATTTGTTTCACTCCATCTGTCAAAGAAGCTTGGGTTATATGGTTTGATTTCACCCGAATAATAGCCTGCATTAGCCAAAAAAACTTCTCTATCAGTCTCTCCATATACCTGTCTCGCCTCTTCAATATTCCTCAGGGCATTGTTTACTGACGGGTCATGATTCGCCGATGGGTAGTAAAATTGATGAAAGCCGCTTGAATTGTTTCCAATGCCTACTTTACCAGTACTCGTATTGTAACCAACACTTACATCGGTACCCGGCGAAACAGGAACACTTACAAACGGAACCGCCGTACCGCCATTAATCGAAACACCAACACCAAAATCAGGGATGCCCGCATCGGCCATTTTCTCCCTTAATTTGGTCGTATTATCATTTACCCACTGCATGAACTTTTGAAAATGATAAAAAGGATTGCCCCAACGCCATTTATAGCCTGAGGGGTCGGTATAAATAAGCGGGTTATTCAAACAATACGAATAACGGTTAAAGCTTTGGGTAAAACCAGGCGCCTGTACTACCGGGTCGGGGCTTAAAAACCTGCCAACTACCGGGTCATACATCCGGCCGTTCATGTTATACAGGTTAAAGTCAGCCAGGTATTCATGTGCCGTAAAACCACGGCCGGCAAACAGGGCCGGCTCGCCGGTGAGGGTATAGGTCCAGTCGTCTTTATCCCTGCGGCGGCCCCAGGCATCAAAGCTGTATTCGTCAACCACGCCGGTGCCGGCATTCTTCAGGTGGGTCATGGTACCCAAATGGTCGCGGAAAATGTTGTACACTGTCCAGCTGCCTGTGCCAACTTTTTTGGCTACCGCCACGGCCGTGTATGCGTCGCCGCCTATCCAGATGTATTGGGTAATGGTTCCGCCAACATCTTCGCGTTCGCAACTGCTGCCGAAATACCAGCGGGTTTTGGTGGTAACGCCGCTTGTTTTCAGGGTCATGCGGATGCGCTGGCGGTCGGCATTGTACTCAAAGTCGGCCGTTTTATCGCCTTCGGTAATTTTTTTTACTTTTTCAAACGAGTAATATTCGATTTCCTGGTCGGTTTCCGGTATGTTTTGCGCGCCGGAGATCTCGCTTACCGCGTAACCATCGTACAGGGTATAGTCGCCGGCATCGCTTTTCGAATAAATATTGCCGTTGTTATCGGGGGTGTAGCTGATGTCCAGGTCCTCCGGCCCTGTTACCGAAGCCAGGCGGTCGAGCTGGTTGGAATCGTACCCGAAACTTTCGGTTTTATTTTTCAAAAAGTTGGTACGGGAATTCAGGTTCCCGGTGTTCACATCAAACGAATAGTTGTACTGCTGCACCCCGCTGGCCGCAATTTGCGAGAGCATGTTGTTGCTGTCGTAGTTCCACGATGCTGAAGCGCTTCCGATGGTTGCCTGTCTGATGTGCCCGTATTCGTCCATAGTCGTCAGTTGCCAAACCGTTGCCGTAGTGCCGCCAGCTGTAAACCGGATCTGGTACAAATAACCGCTGTTGGTGTCATAATCGTATTGTTCATACTCCGTAGTCCCGTTAAAATATTTACGGTATAGGTTGTGTAAGATAGCTAAAAATTTAAAGGAAACCACCCGGCAGTTGCCGGGTGGCTTCTTTGGCTTGTTAAAATTAATTTCTCACATATTGTCGTTACAAACTGCCTGTCCCGATTTAATCGGGAACAACCCGCTTCCCCCTCGTCACCGCTGGCGCTAAGACGAGGGGGAGCTGGGGTTCAGTTTACAGTCTCTGTTAAAATTACTTATGAAAATCCGCTAACAATTTATTCAGCATTTCGACTTCTTCTTTTTTGCTTTCATCGGCATATATTTCTTCTACACGCTGTTGAAGCAGTGAATACTCATTTAAATTATTAATCCTACCTCTTTTAACGACTTTATTAATCTTATCTACACGCTTTAAGTCTGCTTGTTCTACATTCTCCCCAAGTTTTTCTTTTAATAACTGGCTTATTTCTTTCTTTTCTTTTGGAGGGAACATTTCTACAAGCCAAACATTTAACTCTTTATTGACTCGATTTAAATATTTGAGATCAGATTTCTCGTAAGCATTGTCTATGCTTCTTCTCATTTCTTCAAAAAAGACATTTGATCCTTGATTTTGGACTATAAAATCATAAAGCACATAGAACCTATCTTTAATTTTTTTTGCGTCAATTTTTGTAGTCATAAATTCACATTTTTAATAACCTGTATATGGAGCGAGTGGTCCAAATTGAACATTAGATATCAACCAAAATGGATAACCTGCTGGATTTAATTTAGATACACCTCTAATCTTATTTGCAATCAAGGGGCTTCCGACTCCTCCATAGAAATCGATGACCTGTTGTTCTCTACCTCTCATTGCTGGGTACCCTACTGCGCTTCCCACATTCATCAAAGCGCTATGTACTACCGCCGGTCCAAAACCTAGTGCATTATATGCATGTCCTGCATCCCTTCTTTTAAGCACCCAGCTCCTCCGGATATGCACCAACATAGATCAAGGTGGCTGGTCAGGATTTGCAATCCTGACCTTGTAGCCTGGGATTTGCAATCCCATTAATGCAGCTGCCTTTGTCATACGAATTCAATGTTAACCAAGCCTTTTTCGCCCGCATAATCCCTTGCGGAACTGTACAAATATTCCTCGGGATTTGCCACCAGTTCAGCCTTTACCGGGTTGTTGCGGATATACTCCATTTTTTCTTCAAGAAACGCCGTCATATAATTCAAAGAATCAACAATCACGTGCTTGTACACCGGGCGCGTAAACAAATCAATCCATCCTACAACGGTCAACGAGAAGTAGTAAGTATATCCCGGCGATATCTTATTGCGTATCCCCATAGGCGTGAAGGTATAAATTATTTGGCGTATGCGGATTGCAAATCCCCTGTTAATAAGGTCAGGATTGCAAATCCGGTACCAGCAACCACTGCCCTCGACATATCCCGCCGAGCAGGGATGCACGGTTTGCAAAACCGCACCAGCGGGGGTGAGGCCCCAGTTATACCCAAAAATAAAAGCCCCCCAAACCGGAAGGCTTTTATTTTAGTACTTGCTTACGCAAAAGGTTCTTTGTTTTTGGTGATTATAAATCCCCTGTTAACAAGGTGCGGATGACATATCCGCACCAGCCGCTACCAACGTTGGGCATATCCCGAAGAGCAGGAGATGGTTCCGACGGTCGATTTTTTATTTTTTTTCTTACAACCTCTCCAATTCATCTTCACTGGCTGATTTTTTCTGAATTCCTTTTTTGAAATTGTTGAAGTTATATTTTACGGTTAACCTGATCCAGCTGTTATCGTGGTCGGGGACTGAACCTGCAATAATGTTCCTGTAACGGTCTTCCCACGAGGTGTCGGAGGTATTGAAAATATCATTGGCTAACAGCGATAGCTGCAGCTTATTATTGAAAAAAGAGGTATTGACGCCTATTGATAAGTTACTGTTATGTTGGTAACAGGTCATCAGGTCTTCATTGTCGCTGTTGTAAACATAGTCGGCAAAAACGCTTGTCCGCTCGGAAAGGGTGAAGTTCTGATTGACCTTAAAATAATAGGACAACTTTTCTGTTTTTCTTATTTCATCCATAAACGGGATTTTAATGTATGGCTTTTCTATGTTCAAACTAAAGGTGCCCCCATACCACTTTACAGCAAGTGAATAATCAATGTTTACAAAAAGATATTGTGCCCTGTCAATATTTACAGGTGTATATTTAACGATGTCGGGCTTACCTTCATCGCTTACAGCGCTATATATCCGGGCATTTATGTCGTTCCGGTACCCGGCATTCAGGAGCAGGTTCCTGAGCAACGATAAATCAAGGCTGTAAGTATTTCTGATGGTTGGTTTAAGCCGCGGATTCCCGACAGCATATGAGTTGGCGTCGAAATAGTTAATATCGGTACTAAGCTCCTTAAATGCAGGGCGGCTTATTTTCCGGTTATAACTTAGCGTGAGGGAAAAGTTGCCGGAAAACTCCTTATTTACAGAAAGTGAAGGGAACCAGTTGCCATATACCGAATCTACGACCGTTTCGTAGTCAGATTTTACCGTGGTGGAGGTATGTTCGTACCGGAGTCCGGCGCTTGCTCCAACGTTGTCCCCCTGGTAATTCAGCATCGCGTAGCCGGCAGCAATCCGGTCGTTAATGGAGTTAATGTCGGTGTATTTATTTTCTGCTGTAAGCAGATTGGTAGCTGTCGTTATTCCGTCTTTATTTACACCGGAAAACTTTCCTCCTGTCTTTAATCCAATATCATTAAGAACAGCGGTTTCAAAATCAACCCGGGCACTGTACACATGGTAATTGTTCCGGCTTTCCAGCATGGTGTTAATCAAAGAAAGGTCAGACAGGTTGTATTCTTCAATATGTTCCGGGGAAATATCCGACACCTCCGAATAGTCGCCGATTACCGATAGTGTACTCGCGCTGTCGATTTTAAACGAATAATTTAGGCTGTAGGTCGATAGATTATGTTCTTCGTCTGACTTTTTACGAATATCCCGGTTTACGGTTGGCGAGTCGGTCCGCTCTATTGTTTGGGCAGTCTGCGATTTATTGTCCGTGTTTTCTCTTTGTAAAGTCACCTGGGCCCCAACAGCGTGTTTGTTGTTTATGGCGTGGTTTATCAAACCGTACCAGTTGTGCCGCCCGCCGGAAGATAGCCGGACTGCCGAATTGCTGTTGTTTATTACATAACCGGGTTGCGTATTGATTTCATAAGCATCTTCGAGGTTTTTATATTTATACAGGCCATACAAATAATTCAAGGTAAAATCTGTATTTCCCGATTTACCGTTGATGTTCGCGCCTATCCGGTTGCGATATCTTTTTGCGAAATAGGAATAGTTGTAAAGCTGAAAATTCAACTTGTCTTCCGTGATTTTTTTTGTTGTAATATGGACAACTGCATTTCCCGAAGCGCTGTATTCCGCCGAAGGGTTGCGGTCGATTTCGATGCTAGTAATGTCATTCGACTGAAGGTTGGCTATTTCGCTGCTGTTTCTGATCTCGCGCCCGTTCAGGAAAATAATAGGGGAACCTTTCCCAAACACGGTAATTTTGTCGTTATTGTCCACCAACAGGCCAGGGCTCCTTCGTAATACATCGAATACATTTCCGGCTTTGCTAAGTGCTGTTCCGGGTACACTTATTTGCAGGCGTCCTTCAATTTGTTTAAATACAGGACGCCTGCCCTTAACGGTTATTTCATCCATCGCATTAACCGATTCGTTAAGCATGACCACACCTGTATTTCCTATTGCTGTTATAACTGTTGTCTCAAAGCCAATGCTGCTGATTTTCAAGAGGAAAGGAGATTCTTCCCAGTAGGTCCGTTCAATCTTAAAATAACCATTTACATCCGTTGTTGTCCCGGTTATAAAGGATGAATCAGGCAGGCTGTACAAAACGACATTAGCGAAAGGGACAGGTTCATTGGCCGTAGCGCTATGAATATGCCCTTCCATATTTTGCCCAAATGATAATTGGATGGCCAACAAACACGAAAATACACTCATGGTAAATATCAGGAATCGATATGGCATAACGGTCTAATTGATCTGGTTTTTGAATAATGAATGGTAGTAAGAAGAACTTGCAGTCAATCTTTCATGTGTTCCTTTTTCAATAATTTTTCCATCATTTAATACAATTATCTGATCTGCACTCTTAATTGTATTTAAGCGATGAGCTACAATTATCACTGTTCTATTTAGAAAAAACCTTGAGAGATTTTCAGAAATTTCAGCCTCGTTGTTTGCATCAAGAGAGTTGGTGGCCTCATCCATAATCAATAATTCGGGATCTTTATATACTGCTCTGGCAATTAATAATCTTTGCTTTTCTCCGCCACTTAACAGAATCCCTCCTTTTCCAATCAACGAATGATATTTCATTGGCAACGAATTTACATACTTGTCTATACAGGCGATTCGTGAAGCCCAGCCTATCGTCACCGCTGGCGCTAAGACGAGGGAGAGCTGGGTTTTTTGTTTGTTTGAAGGGCAGATCAATAGTTATTAACCTGTCCCTGAGTGAAATATTCGATTTCTGACCTAAGCAATCTCTTTTTAACGACTTGCGGTAGGGGAGGAAGCTTTTTTGTTACAGTATATGAAAACTATCCGGTATTGTCGGATGGCTTTTTCGGTCTATTACAATTTATCTCCCTGCTACCTGTAACAAGAGACTTACTTCGCCCGCGATAGCGGATAAGCGATCTGGATGTTGAACATGCGATTCTTGAAATCTTCTTGTTCCCACGGACCACCTGCCACTTTGCCCCCAATGGATTGTGGGTCGAGCGCCTTAACATACTGAACCGAACAGTCCATCGGACCCAAAGCGATACCAGCTCCCAAAAGCCAGTTAAACTCGGTCTTGGCGGTTCTGTATTTGTAATTCAGCAGCCATGCAGCTTCAACCCCCGATTCTACAAACAGCTTCGACTTGGTGGTGTAGCGTAGCTTGAGCGGCAGCGTCAGGTAGTGCTTGGAGTATTCCCTGAAATCTGTTGAAATAGCTTCGTCGTAGCTGGGATCGGAGCCCACCGTGCCGGTTGCATCCGTACTGTATGTATAATAGGTTTGCCCGTTGAACAGGTAGCGGTAGCCCAGTCCGGCTTGTACAGAGAACCCGGCCCAAAGAGGTATCGCCCCGTAAGCTCCCAGCCCGGCATTCCATCCCTCGTGGGTATAACGCAACGAACTGTTTTGTACTGCCGGAAAATAGTGACCAGCGGTACCATAAACCCACCATTGGATGGGATGCTTGCCCTGTGCCTGGCACAGGTTCGTTGCTGTAAAAAGCAACAGAAGTGTAAGAAACTGTTTCATGGTTTTTTGTTTTTATTGTTATTGAATAACTACCAATTATAGATTAAGGATACTGAAGGGATTACCGGGAAGATGCTGACGCTTCGTAGTTTTCCTTCTTTTTTATGATAATACCAGGGATTTAAGCGGTTGTAAACATTGTAAACCGAAAAGCTCCAGGTGCGGCTACGGTTCCCCTTCAACTGCTTGGTGCTCGAATAACCCAGATCCAGGTGATGAAATGCCGGGGCCTTATAATTATTGGGGCTATCATAGGTCACACGGTTTTCAAACCAAGGCATCCCTTTAAACCAGTAATTTTCCATTCCCGGCAAAAGTAATCCCGGTTCGTTGTTGTCGGGGACACTGAGGTAATTGCCCGACTGCAAGGTAAACCCAAAAGATAAACTTCGCTTTTTACCCACCGGAGCACCGAGCGCATAACTCCCGTTAAGGGATAAGTCGTGCCGCCTGTCGAAACGGAAGGGGAACCAGTTGCCTTGGTTCAGCTCGTTAAAGCGCCGCTCCGACTTCGAAAGTGTGTACGAAAACAGACCTGTTAGCCTTCCGCTTTGTTTTTCCAAAAACAGTTCAGTTCCGTAAGCGCGTCCTTTGCCTGTTATGACGGAGCTTTCCCAACTGTTTTCCAGCGATGAACTAAAGCTTTCCCCGTCTTTAAAGCGGATGAGCTTTTTCATCTCCTTATAATAACATTCAAGCCCGGCCCGGTAGCTTTCATTGATACGCTTTTCAATTCCGAGCGAAACTTGCTGCCCGCACTCCGGTTCAATGTTCGCTGTTGAGCCTACCCAAAGGTCGGTGGGCAGTCCCTGTGTTGAGTTGCTGAGCAGATGCAGGTATTGACTGGTTTGCATGTACGATGCCGAGAATGAATAATTATTGCCTGCTGCCAGCGACAAAGCCAGACGGGGTTGAATGCTGAAATAGGTTTTCCCTTTAGGCGAATAAGCAGCCAGACGCACTCCGCCATTGATATCGAACGGCCCCAAATGAACCAGGTTTTCCACATAAGCAGATCCCAAAACGGCGTTATTTTTATTGGCATTTCCCAAAGTCGTAGCAAAGTCGTTCGACCGGGTGCGGTATACTTCAGGTGAAAAGTCCAAAAGGCTCAGCTGCGAACCAAAGCGAAGTGAGAAGCCCGGCTTCACGTTGTATTCGAAATCGGTTTTGAAACTGTAGTCCTGCAGCCGGCTTTGCGTACTGAAACGGGCGGATCCTTCCTCCCAGTCACTTTTGCCTTCCTGCTCGTAATGGTAAAGACTGGCATAAACTGAAGAGTTCGAAAACAACCTTGGCCCCCAAAGCTTGTTCCATCGCAACACGCCGGTCAGGTTCCCCCATTCAAAATGGTTCCGGTTCTTGAAGCCTTCGTCTTCCGATTGGTAAAACTGCTTGTCCCTCCCGGTATAAAAGCTCAGGTAAAGCCGGTTATTCGTGTCGATAATCCAGTTTGCTTTGGCGTTGATGTCGTTGAACTTGTAACCAAAAACCTGGTCCGAATCGGCCAGCTTCTGCATTAAAACCAGGGGCAGATCGATAAACGAGCGACGTGCCGCGATAATAAACGAAGCAGTATCCTTTTTAATGGGAGCTTCGTAGCTCAACTGTCCGCTAATGGGGCTGATTGAAAACGAAGCATGATTCTCTTTCATATTGCCTTCGCGGGTCGATACATCGACGACTGAAGCCAATCGCTCACCAAAGCGCGAAGGAATGCCTCCTTTATAAAGCGTAACATTCTTAATTACAGAACTGTTGAAGGTCGAAAAGAAGCCGAAAACGTGGTAAATATTGTAAACTGGCGCCCCGTCAAGCAATATCAGGTTCTCATCGCCGTTCGAGCCTCGCACATTCAATGCCGCCGTGTTTTCACGGCCACCTTTTATCCCCGGCTGGTATTGGATGGCCTTCAGCACATCAGTTTCGCCCATGAAGAACGGTAGTTTCTTTATCTGCTCCAGGTTCAAACGCGTATAATTCAAGGTGGATAGCTCGGGGTGTCCCTGCCTGCCTCTCCCGGCAATAATCACTTGTCCTAGCTCCAGACCGGGTTCCAGGTTAATCAATATGGTGCTGTCCTTTTCTAGCTCAATAGTTAAGGAGAGCGGCTTGTAACCTACATATTGTATTTCGAGCTTGCTTTTTCCCTCCGGAATGCGCAGGCTGAAAAAGCCAAAGTTATTGGTAGAGGCGCCGGTTTGCGTAGCCGGGTTATAAACCGTTGCGCCGATTAGCCGCTCGTTACTTCGGGCATCCTGCACATAGCCACTGAGCAGGCAATAGCCCTTGCCCCATGCGGCCAAGGGTAAAAGCAGGCTTAGGGTGATGATAAGCCTATTCATCGTGGTAATTGATGTAAGTGAATGAAGCCGAACCAAAAATGCCAGCGCCGTTTTTAACATTGGAGTATATGACAACCGGATCGCTAAAAGGCAATTCCTGCCATTCTTCAATTATCCACGACTGAACTGAGGATTTTAGGTAGCGGTCGTAGTGTTCGTCGGCACAAAAGAAACAGTCCTTATCTCTCGTAGTCAACGATTTGCGAAACTGCCACGAAGTTCCATCAACACCGCTATCGGTCTGGCGCACATAAAAGTGGTAGTAATAGCCGAGCAAATACTCGGAGTCAATTTCGCGGTTAAAATTATCAGCTTGGGGAGTGAAATAGGAAATTGACTCCGGGAAATTATATTTCTCTTTCTCCCAATACCAATACAGCGAGTAGTTCCAATAATAGTTCGACCCCACAGGGTCGCTAATCTTATAATCTACAGACAAGTAATAATATTGCGCATATTCAGCATAATCCCAACCGGGATTTTTCGTTTTGCTAACAACAGTGGTGTCAATTACCGGTCGCGGAGGTACGGTAGTCTCGGCGCTTAGTTGCAAGTCGGCTCCAATCGTAACCAAAACCTGGTAGCTGGCATTTATCTTGGGGTAAGCACTCAATTCGTATTCCCCCTTATCCAAATGGATAGCTTTACCCAATTCCACCCCGTTTGGCTATTCCGGAAGCTACCACCCAGTAATCCGGCGTATACCACCCAGGTTGAGTAACTAAATCGAAGAACTTATTTGACTGACAATATTACCGTTTTTTTCTTAAACTCTCACCTTTTAGTTCAAACCGGTGTGCCGTATAGACGATCCTGTCCAGAAAGCTGTCGGCCACGGTGGGTTCGGAAAAGACATCAAACCAACTGGCCACCGGCAACTGGCTGGCAATAATGGTTGACTTTCGGGCATGGCGGTCCTCGATGATTTCCATCAGATCCAGTTGCTGTTGTCCTTCCAGTGGCGATAATCCAAAATCGTCCAGGACAAGCAGCTCTGTTTTGGCCAGTTTGTCAAAAACCCGGGTTATAGTGCCTTCCAGTCGGGCAATCTTTAGTTTCATCATCAGCTTTTGCATATTAAAATACGCTACGCTATAGCCCAGTTCGCACGCTTTCAGTCCCAGGGCCGAGGCCAGTGAACTTTTGCCGACCCCGGTTAGTCCGACAATGATCACGGCCTCCCCGTTCTTGATGTAATCGCCCATGCCCAGCCTTGTCAACAGGGATTTGTCGATTCCCCTTGCCGGGTTGGTGTCGATTTGATCCAGGCTTATCCGGTAACGAAAGCGGGCATTCTTTTCCAGCCGGCTGAACCGGTTCATTTTACGCTGGTCCTGTTCTGCCTGGAGCAGCAGGGCCAGCCCGTCTTCCAGGGAAAGTTCTGTAGTTTTTCTTGTCTCAATTAATGTTTTCCAGCAGGCGGCCATCCCTGACAACCGAAGCCCGCTGAGTTGGGTGATCATTTGATCCATCTTCTTTTCATTTTTGGTTTGTACTCTGATTATTTTCCTTGATTATTGATAGTCTCCCCGGATGTTTCCGTGTTTGGGGAGTTTCTTTATGGTTGAAGGCTTATCCGATGTCATCCTGTTTTCGATTCGCCTGCGAACAAACTGATAACTTGGTATGCCGTTGGCAACGGCCACCCGGCAGGCTTCTTCAAAACAGAAGGGATCGGTTTTGCGTTGAAGGCTCAACAACCCCTCACAGCGTTTGTATAAAACCTCGGGCGTTTCTTCCTTTGCAAACATCATCTTCATCAGGCAGAGCAGGCCATCTGACCGTTTGCGGGCCAGGTCCATGTAGTACCCGGGGCTGCGGTCCATGTAATGCTGATGGGCCGATGGCATGTGCTCCCGCACGAGCGTATATCCGAAACCGATGGTGCGCCGGTGAGTGGCAACCAGCTCTGATTTGCAATAGATCCGCACCAGGGTACGGGTATAAACCACACTGGCCTGTTCCCCGGTGCAGGCGTAAGGAACCGAATAATAGTGTTTGTCCCGTGCCAGGTAAATACAACTGTTTTGCTGCACCCTCAGGCTCGCATAATAACGGATATCAAAACCTGACAGGGGCAAGGCTTTTAACAGTCCTTTTTCATCGGCCAGAAAGTGTTCTTCGCGGCTGTACTCCCGTTGTTGCATCCGGGTCTGGTTATGTTGCAGGATCTTTTCGCTGATCGCCCTGTTCAGGTCGGCCAGGGAAAAAAAGACATGGTTACGCAACCGGGCATACACCCGCTGGTAAACCAGCTTAACCTGGTTCTCCACCAGAGCCTTGTCTTTTGGGGTCCGCACACGCGCAGCCAGCACGGCAAAACCATAGTGGTTGGCAAAATCGTCCATCACCCGGTTAATGTCCGGTTCATACCGGTCGGTTTTGATCACGGCAGCCTTGAGGTTATCACAAACCACAATTTTGGGGACACCACTGAGTGCCTGCAAACAGCAGCCAAGTGCATAAAGAAAATTTTCCGTGTTCTGATGGGAAACAGCCATGGCAAAGCTGTAATCCGAGTAAGGCAGGGTAGCCACGAAAACATACGCTTTTATCGCTTCCCCGGTCTCACGATCAACGTAAGAGAGCGTATCCCCTGCAAAGTCGACAAAAAGTTGCTGCCCGGGCTGGTGGGTCAGCACCGCGGAAGATTTACGGGCTACACGCAACTGGTTTAAATGAAAGCAGAACTGGGAGTAGCTGTACCCCTGCGGGTGCTTTTCACGGTATTCCTGCCAAAGCAGTTTGATGGTCACGTGCCTGCGTTTGAGTTCTCCTTCAAGATAAGGGAGCATTTGTTTCAGCTCATTAAAGCGATCTTCCAGGTAGGCCGGGTTTCCGGCATGAAAACGGCCTTCCAGCACCGGATCATCCAGGGTAAGAAGCTCTCCGATATCCAGTTTCCCGGATGCTATTTTTTGCATGTAGTTGTTGACCGTCCCTTTGTAAATGCCGAGTTCTTTTCCGATCTGACGGTTGGACAGCCCGCTCTGATGAAGCCTCAAAATTTGTTTTAACTGACTCATAAGTATTACTTTTCTTGCCATAATCCGTGTGCTTGATTGGTTTTATAAGCACACAAAGTACTCGAAAAGTTACTCAGGGAAACCAGGTTAGTGGGTGCATATGCTCCGGATTCTGTCAGAACCCGCCAACGGGATGCCACGAAAAAATATCCACCTGTCTGCCATTGGATTAGCGGCCCATTTTTGGGTGGTCATGCTCCGGAATCCGTGCCGTTTTCTCCCGTTTTCGGATAACTTGCACCCACTGGGTGGTTATGCTCCGGAACCGGTCTGGCCGGGGCAGCGTGATTCCTTCAAAATCACATTTTACAACCTAAAATGCCCCAAACAACCCCGTTTTTGGGTGCATATCCGCCGGAATGTCATGTTTTTTCCTTTTGAAAAACGTTCATTTCCTCTGGATTCTTTCTAAATTACTGGGTGGTTGTGCTCCGGATTATCCACCCGTTTTCATACAGGCTAATCCGGGCATCGTCAATCGCTTCAAAATCGTTATCGTTGTCAATGGCTTGGGTATAATACAGGCTGAGGTGAATAATGGAATCCGGGTTGAGTACGCAGTTCAGGCAAGCTTTCTGCTCGGAATTGTATTCAATATCCACCACTTTCTCGCATGAAAGCAGTGCCAGTATAAGTAAGACGAATAGGGGGCGTTCCATCTTTGTCTAATTTACTTTATTTATATGCCCCCAACGTTACCATTGAGGGCATATGCTGATTCTTGATTTTTTCATTTCATTACCTGCAAAATAATTCTTTTACTCATATTATTTATGTTTAAAAAATATAAATAATGTGAATGCCTATAATTATCTGTGGGTAAGCTTATATAGAATTAACTTTTAGTAATATTGAAACTCTTCAATATAAGTTTGCCCTGTAGGGAAAGAATAATGCCCTGCATCTCGATGAAGGATTAGGAATGGGCCTTCACTTGTACCTCTAAAGCCTACATAAGCTTGAAGACTTACCATACCTGTTTCTAAGTAGTCTGGGGTACAGGGAAATCGCTTTTAAAATATTAATGTTCTTCATAGCTTGAATAATTATTACTATATTTATCACGGTTTTGGGTTTCGTCAAAAAAATGACTGTTCAAAACGCAGAAAATCGTACTAAACAAAATGTTTTCCAACAATTTTTCTCTACCTTGGAAGATCCCCGCAGAACAAACAAAGGCCATTTTTATTACCCGCTCGACGAGATACTTTTTCTTGTTATTGCTGCTGTGATCAGCGGTGCAGAAGAATGGGTCTCTATCCAGTTGTTTGGCAAGGCGAAGCTGGAGTGGCTCCGGCGTTTTTTTCCCTACAAGCACGGAATACCGTCCCATGATGTTCTCGGGAAGCTTTTCTGCCGGTTGGACCCGGTGCGTTTTAATGAATGTTTCATGGCCTGGGTCAACTCTATTTCTGATCTGACCAAAGGGGAGGTTATTGCATTTGACGGGAAAAGCATTTGCGGTTCAGGCCGGTTGGGTATACCCAAATCAGCAGTGCATGTGGTTTCTGCCTATGCCGCACAAAGCCGTTTATGCCTGGGCCAGGTTGGGGTTGACCAGAAAGAAAATGAAATTGTGGCCATTCCACAGTTGCTTGAACTACTTGCCATCAAAGGGTGCATCGTTACCATTGACGCGATGGGGTGCCAAAAAGAAATTGCCCGCAAGATCATCGGGCAAAAAGCCGACTACATTTTAATGGTGAAAGACAATCAAAAGGAACTCAAAGAACAGGTTGAGAAAATATTCCGTATCCAGAAAGATTGCACCCAGGACCAGACAATTGATGCCGGACATGGAAGAGTTGAAACCAGGACATGCCGTGCCACCGGGAAGCTGGACTTTATGGACGAGAAAGAACAATGGGAGGGGATACGGTCGGTGGTACAAATCAAGAGCGAACGGTATATTAAACAAACAGGGCAAACCAGTGAAGAAACCAGGTATTACATTACCTCCCTGAAACCAGACCCGGCAAAACTAAACCAGGCTATCCGTTCTCATTGGGCAGTAGAAAATAACCTGCACTGGTCTTTGGACGTGGTATTCAACGAGGATAACTTATTAAAAAAGAAGGATTACTCAGCGAGGAACTTTAATATTATTGCCAAAATTGCCCTGGCCTTGCTCGAAAAGGAACCATCACTTAAAGCATCCAAAAAAAAGAAAAGGCTCTTTGCTGCACTGAAAGACGATTACAGAGAAAAAGTACTCAAAGTTTAAAAGCGATTTCCCTGGTCTGGGGTAGTATTTGACCCATACGAATACTGGATTGGTGTAACTGAAAAAAAGACATAAGCTGTTTGAAGCTCTTCACTTTCGTCTCCCAATTCAGTATATCTGGTAACATCAGTTCCGTACTTGAAATATAACCGATTAAAATAATACACCGTGCGATAGTCGTTCCATCCGAAGATACTCTTTTTCTGGCCTCGTTGACGTAGATAGTACCTGTTATACCGCTGCCATTCCTTGTCGGCATACCATATCCTTATTTTTTCGACCATTAATTCGTTTATAAATCTCCGACTTCCAAATGTTCTCCAACCGGAAAAATTGTCAATTGTAGATGTTTGGGAAGATTTAGATTTCATCTGAATTTCAACCATTTCGTCCCCTGTGTACTGCGCAATGTTTTTCAGCTTGTTCAAATTACCATCATAAACCGCGTTCCTCCCCGACTTAGTATATTGAAACACGCTACTTCCAATCTTCATGATTCCATCGCTATTGAGAAGGGGTGTGTAAGGGGTAGGGATGAATGGATAATCAATGGAGTTGTCTTCTTCATCGCTTTCATTAAAACTTAGCTGGTTGGCGTACTTCGCTTTAAATGCCAGGAACTCTTCTCGTGAACTAATGTTTTCATACTCTTCAAATAGAGGTTCGTACTGACTTCTTGCTGAAACCAAACCCAAACTGTTTTCCCAAGCTTCAATCTGAGAACTCGTCATTTTGGAGAGTGCGTTCAAAAGACTGTCGGCAGTGGTCAGATCCTTCATCACCAAATAGCCATTCTCCAAATAAACGTCACCAGATGATCCTTTGGGTTCGACCTTGCTGGTTGAAACATCATCCAAATTCTCTTTGCTACAGGCAAAGAAAAACATTAAACCAACTGCCCAAAAGGCGAATAAAAATAATTTTTTCATTTCTTTGTTTTTTATATGGGACTTGAGAGCTGTAACTCTCAAGCCCCGGTTAAATAAACTCGCTGCAATCCGGTTCTTTACGAAGGGCTGGATTGTTTTTTGGTAAGCCCTTGAATTATATATTGTTCTTTGGCATGATACTTCACCTTGCCGGTTGAACATCTTATTGTCCAAAATTTAAGGCGATTGAGTTTTTATGGATATATCAGGAATATACTCTTCTTCTTGTGTGATTTTTGTTAAGATTGAGTTTTCAAAGAGTAAGATTGATGTTAACACATACGTGTAACTTGATACATCAACAATCTCTTTGTAGTAGAGAATTTCTATGTTTTTTTTATCCTCGGTATAAGTGTCTGTTTTAAATGGTTTCCCGAATTTTTTTACAACAGACTCTTTATTCATCCCAATACAAACTGAATTACTTGTAAATTGAGTTGTTCGATAACCAGCACATGAATACAAACCCACCAACAGCAGGCATGAAATTAAATACTTCATCTTACTCTGATTGGGCTATTAGACTTTAACATCTCTTCCGTAATTACCGTTCTTGTACGAGTTCCTAATCCACTTATTGGAAATACATCCAAGACTGCATCTGATTCTAAACAGTCGACACCGATCCATCTGCCTTTGATATTTATTCTTTTCCCGGAAGTAAGTCCTCTGCATACAGCCACATATTCGACATCCATGTTATATTTAAATAGTGTAAGATTTAATTCTGCCCGGTGATTTGCCGGTACAATTACAGGATATGTTCTATTAATTTCGAAAGTTTTTTCTTCGCTATTCCCATAAGTGAAATCCTGACCAAAAGATGTTGATGTTTTTATCGTTCCGGAAGCAATAAAAGGAACTTTTACCTTTACTTCAGTAGAAATACTTACATTATATGATGTCTTTCTGCTGAATGTTGAAGTTTCTTTATACGTTTCAGATATTGTGAAACTATGACTTTGATCAATGGGGCCATTGTTTGTATATCCATCAGAAAATATAACATCCGGTAACCTTTCTAAAACAGCTGATGCGTCAACATTAAATCGAATTTCTTCAATTTGGAATGTCTCTACAGGAACAAATGCAAACTCTTGTCGTGGAGAACTGCTATATTTAGAAAATGAGATTTTAGCATCATTGACCGTGATAACATTATAATAAATATCCCACCATCCACCACTGCCTTGTTCCGGATAGTCTTGATTTTCTATAACAAAGGAGTTTGAAGAATACTGTGCCTTTCTAAAATCCCATGATGCTCCAAAAAGACTTCCACTTTCTTCCCGGCTCGCATAAAGTACTTTTACGTTTGGCTGACTCGTGTAAGTCCCAATACGTATTGGAGTTTCAGTTTTTTTAGAATATATTAAATATGGTATGCCGGTTGTTGCAGGTAATACCCTGATGTAAAATTGTTGGTTAAGATTTCCGGCATAATCAGCCACAGTAAGCTCAACTCCTTTATCCGTTGCATTGAGGAACTGTTTGCTGCTTGAATTGCCTTGAACTTGCAAGTAGATAGAGATACCATCCAATTGATCAATTTCTTCTTGTATATCATAAGCAGCTTTAAGGGACTGGGGTCTGTTTAAAGTATCTCTGTCACCTTCAATCGGCAATATCATCTCATTTAACAATGTTCTACTTTCTTTGTCAAATGTTTCGGATAACTCTGCAGCAACCTCATTCGAATCAAAATATTCTTCTTTAATAGAACAAGAAAAAAGGTAGATTGCTAAAAACACAATTGATAAAAGTTTGACCTTTTTCATATTATTTAATTTTAAGGGTTGATTATCGTCAGGGCCTCTTATTCTCCTTTCTCGAACTTAATGCGGTCAAGGGCTGCTTTAAATTCGATACTGGGGGTAAATATGACTTTCACCCTGGAAATTTTGTTGGTATTAAACTGCTCGGGAGCCTCTACACCTTCGCTGGAGAAAGAGATCCGCAGCGTGCCGAATTCCCCCAGGTTGATGCTTTTGCCCATCAGCAGGTACTTGGGCATGGTGTCTATGAGGTTTTCAATCGCATTCGAAACATCGCCCCTCGACAGCGAAGAGGCGCCTACAATGTCTTTGGCTAAGTCAGATTTGGTGATTTTACCTTCGTTTACAGGGCTGGCATACCATTTTTTCTGATCCCGGTCTTGCGGGTTTGCCCGCTCAATTAGTTTGTATTTCATGGTTATTTATTTATGTCCCAGGGCTTGGTTTTACAGGCCCGGGGAACGGGTTAATGATCCGGTTTTTTTGCGCACGTGTGCGGGAAAATCTACAGACGTGCGGAGCAAAATCTGCATACGTCTGCGGCCAAACCCGCGCACGTGTGCAACGAAATTTTCACACAGTGTAAGTACTGCTTCCATAGGTGTGGAGGTTTACTTCCATACTTATGGAGATTTGCGCCGGTACTTACGGAGATTTACCTCCTCACTTATGGCGATTTACGCCGACACGTATGTAAGCCTTTTTCATTATGTTTATCTATTCAATCTGAAAATACCCGTACAAATAATCGCCCCATTGATTGGTCAGTTCCAAAAAATAACAGCCCGGTTCAAAATCGCTCAGATCAATGGCGATCTGTCCGGTTTCAGAGGCAGGAACAGTTTGTTGGAATAACGTTTCGTTGCTTTCCGAAATGCGGATGGTAATATCCGACCGGAGTGTTTTACTGCTGATGGTCAGCAGCGATCCCGTGATGTCGATGTCAATACGCGAATACGTATATAAATAAGAGGAATACGAGGACTTTCCATCTTCATCCCAATCTCCTTCCAGTGGTGGTTTTTCGGAATCCATATGTATTTCGGGTTCTGCTAAAACATATTGCACAGGGACCAATGAGATTAGCAAAGTGATGATTAATATTTTCTTGACCACAATTGTTGATTTTTAATATAAATTTAGACGAATGGTCGTTATTAACCATGAAATTGAACTGGACATTTTTCGGACAAAATTATTTTATTAAGTAATTTATTGTCAGGTAGTTTGTTGTTTTTTGCATTAGCCAAAACCGGACAGCAGGTGGACAAGGGGTCGTCAGTACACCGGATGCAGGCGTCAGAAAATTGTTTTTCTCCCTTCGCAGAATCAGATTCAGAAACGGGTTGAATTTTATATTTTCCCTCCGGGAACTTTTATATAGTCCACATGTTCTGATATGGACAATTGATAGTCAGAACTTCAACATGAAGTCATCCAGGGATTTTGTTTTTTCTAACGGATGATTTGTTTGCCGGCTGATGCGGTTGCGGATCCGCTGTTTTCGTTTGGTTACGGAAGCGGGAGAGACTGCTGTGAGGTTGGCAATCATCGTGGTAGTTAAATGCAACTTGATCAGGCAACAACATTGGACATCAGATTCGGAAAGAAAAGGCATCTGCTGTTTCAACCGTAGGGTGAAATTGTTGTTTAACCGGTTGATGATCTTGATGATTGCCGGCCATTCATCCAGCCTGATCACCTTGTCGGCATGACGTAATTCTCCTAATATTTCAATGTGTTTTTCCAACTGCCCCATAAGGAACTGCTCCCGCCGGGCAAGCGCTTCATTTTGTTTCTGAAGTTTTCCGTACGAATCCAGTTTCAGCTCTTTTTCCTGTAATATATCGGTATAAGCCTGTACCTTTTTTCCCAATATCTCATTCTGGTATAGCAGGGCGTAGTTTTTTTGACGCAGGTTTTCAATCCCGTCCGAATGGTTTTCGGGACCAGTATTCCTGTTAACCGGCATCGACATCTTTTTTATCATTTCCTCGTTTTCCTTCATGGCTGCTTCGTTTTCCCGCAGCTTGGCCAGGTTAATGTTCAACTCGTCCTTTATCTTTTGCAGTAAACGTTCCTTGTTCAGCAACTTTCGCTGATAAACAAAAACCAGGCAGGCAGTTATCATTAAACCCATAATTAAAATACCCAGATAGGTCCTCATTAAATTCCCGTTCCTGATCTTTAGCAGGTTATTTTCATTGACCAGCTTTTCGTGGGCGTATTTTTCCTGAATTTCTTTAATCTCTTTGCTATGGGCCAGTTGCATAATGGAATCGGCGTATTCCCGGTACAATTCGTTATAACCGATTGCCTCCTGATATTGACGCTGCTCTTTATGCAAATGATACAAGTACCAATAGGCATCTCGGATAGTGTACAGATTATCGGTAATAAGCGCTTTATTTAAGTAAACAATAGAGGAATCAACTTTATTTAAGCTCTTATAAACTTTTCCTAAGGATAAATATGACTGGGTGAGGCCGCTTCGCCCTTCTTTCGTTTTGATATCTATGGACTTACTTAGGGGGCCGATTGCCTGCTCCGGTATGCCTGACTGGATATAGGCATGGGCGATTTCGCTTTGAGCATTGGATAAGGAACGTAAATCATTGACCTGTTCTGCAATTTTCATGGCTCCGGTATAAAAATATATCACGCTGTCCCATTGTCCGAAAACGCCATAGATGCGTCCTAAAGAGCATAGGGAACTTGAGATCCTTGAACTGTCGCGGGACATCACGGCATAGTTATAGGCGTCGCGTAATTCCCGTTTGGCATCGTCTTTTAATGTCCGCCTGTACGCGTATAACATACCCAGGTTGGAACAGATAAGCGATGTTAACCGGTGATTATCTGTTGTTTCACACATTTCTTTCGCTTTCAGATAATAATTGATTGCAGTTTCCGGCTGATTCAGGTCTTTATATACCTGACCCGCGTAAAAATACGTCATGGCCTTTCTTAACTCATCACTGTGCCGCTCAAAATAGTTAACGGACATGGCAATTAACGAATCGGAGCTGTGTTTGATGTAATTCTTATCCCGCGCCTGAGTCATTAGCAAACACCAGGTGGCGTAATTCAGTTCGTCAGAAGAGGAAGGTTTTTCCATCGTTTTTAGCAGGGTCAGCGCGCTATCCGGATGTTCCCACATAACGGCCTCTGCCTGATGGAATTCGGGCATTAACGAAACTTGTTGTTTATCGCAAGATATACTAACAAAGGCAATTAAAAAATAAATGACCAGCCTGTTCATGGGGCGCTGTTATTACAACAGGGATGAAATATTTTATGTTTGTTGTAAAATAACAGCTGAAAATTACAAATAAAAAAATATATTGACAATCATCACGCCGGGGTTATTGATCATCGGAAAGAAAGTGCCTGAGTACCTGAGTGGCAAAGTAACAAAGTAAAAGGCGACTTGCTGCCGTTGTTCGTTCTCCCGTCTCCGTTAATCGGTCATTGCAGCATGGAGCTTGGGGCATGGAGCGTGGGGTATGGACTTGCTCTCTGCGTTAAAGAAAGTGCCTGAGTGCCTGAGTACCTGAGTGCCAAAGTAAAACTGCGACGGTTGTCCGTTCTCCATTCTCCCGTCTCCGTTAATCGGTCATTGCAGCATGGAGCTTGGGGCTTGGAGCGTGGGGCATGGACTTGCTCTCTGCGTTAAAGAAAGTGCCTGAGTACCTGAGTGCCTGAGTGGCAAAGTGCCAAAGTAAAACTGCGACTTGCTACCGTTGTCCGGTCTCCCTTCTCCCTTCTCCGTTAATTCGTGTCCTGGTGACTTCGTGTTTAAATCTTCTTCTGTCGGCCCTGGCGGGTGCGGCGCATGAGGCCCTGGCGTTCTTTGTTGTCCCGGTGGCTGCGCCTTGCTGTGTTTGCCGGATTACCCGGGGCTACCGATATGTCACCCCTCCGGGGTGGAGGGTAAGCAGTAATCGGTGATTCAGTATTCAGTATTCAGTGTCACTCTGCGAAACTTTGCGGCTTCATGGCGTTCTCTGCGTTAAAGAAAGTGCCTGAGTGGCAAAGTAACAAAGTAAAACTGCGACTTGCTACCGTTGTCCGGTCTCCATTCTCCATTCTCCGTTAATCGGTCATTACAGCGTGGAGCATGGGGCAAAGGGCTTGGAGTTTGAAACTTGTAGCTTGGAACTTGGAACTAAAAAGTGCCTGAGTGGCAAAGTAACAAAGTAAAAGGCTGCTTGCTGCCGTTGTCCGTTCTCCCTTCTCCGGTAATCGGTCATTGCAGCATGGGGCATGGAGCATGGGGCATGGACTTGCTCTCTGCGAACTTTGCGCTTATTCCTTTTCCAGTAAATCCCTGATTACGACTGACGAACAGAAGCAACCAAACACCGGCGGCATATAGGAGATGGTTCCGACGGTCGATTTTTTGTTCCGGCTTTCTTCAATTCTGACCCGTTCCTTGTCTACCTCCTCGGGCGAAAACACCACGGGAACTCCTTTCCTGATTCCCAGTTTGTACAGCCGTTTGCGTAACATACGGGCCAGTTTGCAGTTAAATGATTTGGAAATGTCGCTTACCTGCACCAGCGAGGGGTCAAGTTTGCCGCCGGCTCCCATGGAACTGACGATGGGTAAACCGCGCTGCAGGCTGTGGTAAATCAGGAAAACCTTTGGCGAGAGCGTATCAATGGCGTCAACCACGTAGTCGTAGGCGGTTTCTTCCAGGATTTCAATCATACGCTCATCTTTCAAATATTCGTTGACCACGCGAAGTTGAATATCGGGGTTGATGTCTTTGAAACGCCGGCCCATGATTTCGGCTTTCGGTTGGCCTTCGTTGCTGATCAGCGCCGGGAGCTGGCGGTTCCGGTTGGTCATTTCCACCAGGTCGCCGTCAACAATGGTCATTTTCCCGATCCCTGCGCGACAGAGTTGTTCGGCGGCATAGGCGCCTACACCGCCAAGCCCCACGACCAGCACATGGGCTTTTTTTAACTTTTCCAATCCGGTTTCGCCCAACATCAGGGCTGTTCGTTCCTGCCAGTTCTTCATCGTTTCGTTATTCGCTGAAAGTTTTCCCATACCACAGACTGCAATCCGTTTGGCGACAGTCCTAACATGGAAGCGGCAAAAATATAAATACTTTCAATATTTACCGTGCTTTCGTCGGTTTCGAAAAACAACCGCTCCGGCGGGACCAACTGTAACGACCGGTTCAGTTTGCCGGAGTTTTTCAGCAAAGCTACGCCAAAAGAGAAACAGAACCCGTGTTTGATGAGTTGCCGGGTGGTTTCTTCGTTTCCGGTATAGCCATGCAAAATCCAGGGGATGCTGGTTTTCATCGATTTTTTGAGTTGCAACAGGTCGGCATAGGTCCGCACGGCGTGTATGATCAGCGGTTTTTGCAGTTTTTCGGCGATCCCGGCTTGCCGGATAAAATAAGTTTGCTGAATTTCCGGCGAGGTTTCGATGGAACGGTCGAGGCCGCATTCGCCGATGGCCAGCACCTGCGGGTGGGCTGAGAGTTGCTCTGTTTGCAGGATGAGCTTGTCTGCTTCGTTTGCCCGAATGTCCCAGGGATGGAGTCCCACGGAATAATACCGGCCGGGGAGGGGATGAAAATCGAGTTGAACCGCGTGGTTGATCAGCCCGGTTTGCTGTTCGTTTAAGGAGAAATGGGTATGTAAGTTCACCAGTTTCATTACAAATCGGCCCAGATGCGCGCCAGTGAAAATCCCGGCGCATCAATTTTTAAATCGAGAAAATAGCCAAAAGGCGTTTGTGCTGTTTCAAATTCGGCATTTTGGAGGCGGATTTCGGCCAGATCAAAGAGTTGTTTTGTAAAATCAACCGAGGCTTTCGACCCGGACAAATGGGCAAAGGAGTGCAGGATCACCCGTTTGGTGTTGTTTTTCCGGGCGGTCCATTTCAGGTGGTTTACCAGTTTTTTTTCGCGCGAGCCGATATCTTTTTCTTCATCTTTCTCTTCGGCCTGAATAAATGCCAGGATGGCGTCTGAAAAAACAGCTCCTTCTGATACGTTTTCGGCCGATTCCAGGTTTTTTTCAGCAGGCTGCCAGCTAAATTCACGGATGTACATCACCAGGACTTTCATGGAAATACTTTTCTCAAAAATAAAAAATCTTTTGGCCAAAATTAGAGGGAATTAGGGCACCGGATGCTATTTTCCGTATTTTTGGATGAACTGATTGTTTGATTGATGCACAGACTTTACCTGATTGCGGTTTTATGGGGGCTTTGTTTGCATGTTCAGGCGCAATTGTCGCAGGGCGGGCGGCCCATCGAATTGAAGAAACTGAAACCGGCCGTTGCCTCCGAATATACAGAACTCTCGGTCCCTGCTGAAGCTCTGCTGAGAAACGCGCGTGCCCAAACCCGGGACGACCGGTTAAAACCTTTCCGGTTTGCCCATGCCATTCCGGTTGGCTTCACGCCTGAGAATTCAGGAAACTGGTTTGTTCAGGACGATTACCGGATTTGGCAGTTAAAAGTCCGTTCGGAGGGGGCAAAAACCTTGAACCTCGTTTTTGATAAATACCGGTTGCCGGCTGGCTCCAGACTATTTCTGTATTCGGAAGGTCAGGACGATTTGCTGGGGGCGTTTACTTCGGACAATAACCAGGACGATTTGAAATTCGCAACTTCTCCGGTGCTTGGCGACAAGCTCATTGTTCAGTACGAAGAACCCCTGGATGCAGCTTTTCCCGGCGAACTGGTCATCAAATCGGTTAATCATGATTTTGTTGGTATAAAGATATCGGGTGATGCGCGTCGTCCGTTGGGGAAAGAATCGGGCGCCTGCAATGTGAATATCAACTGCGACTACCTGGATGCGTACCGGCAGGCGGGCAACAGTGTTTGCCGGGTGATGGTCAACGGCGAAGATTTATGCTCGGGTACCCTGATGAATAACACGAATCAGGATGGTACGCCTTACATATACACTGCCGCCCATTGTGTGCCGGATGCCGAATCTGCATCCCTGTCTGTGTTTTTGTTTAATTACGAATCGCCGTATTGCGGGAATATCGACGGGGAAATTAATCACTCGATCAGCGGCAGTCTCTTTCGGGCGGGATCCGATAGCCTCGATTTTAGTTTACTCGAATTAAGTACGCCGCCTCCGGCCTCATTTCGCCCGTATTATGCCGGCTGGAGCAAAGAAGCTGTTGCTCCCAGATCGAGTGTTTCCATTCATCATCCGTTGGGAGATATCAAAAAAATTGCGGTTGACCGGAATTCGTCAACCATTCGCTCGTACACATCCAGTTATGTCAGGAATAGCTTTATATTGGTGAGCAACTGGGAAGAAGGAACTACGGAGAAAGGTTCTTCGGGAGGGCCGTTGATTAACCAGGATATGCGGGTGGTGGGCTCGTTGACCGGGGGCGATGCCTCCTGTTCCAAGCCGATTAACGATTTTTATTCGTGGCTGGGCAAGTCGTGGGATTATTACGCCGCGGCCCCGAAACAGCTAAAAGCCTGGCTCGATCCGAATAATACGGGTGTAACCGTTCTGGATGGCTTTAATCCGTATGAGGGAACAGACCTGTGCGGCGCGTTTACCAATTTCAGGGATGAAGACAGGCACGAAAACCTGGCGATTGACGATCAACCGGAGTTAAAAGGGTACTGGGGCGGAACGAATAATTATGGGTTCACGGCCTTTGCCGAGCAATTCAGTTTTGAGTCCGACTGCGAAATTACTGGCGTTAACTTGGGAATAGCCAAGGCTTATGTGGAAAATCCGGCATCATTTTCAACGGTATATATCGAGGTGTACAGCGGAAATTCGACGCCGGAGGTCAGGTTGTACACTCAGGCATACCGGCTCAGGGACTTTGCTGAGGGCGTGATGAACGCGTTTGAATTTACCTATCCGGTTCATACCAACGGGACGTTTTTTATTGTTTGCTCCATCAAAGATGTGGAGGCACCCGACAACTTTGCCCTGTACCTGGCCAAACGAAGTGATGAGCGGAATTCATTCTTTATAAAAGATGGCGGCGAGTGGTTTCCGTATAACGAAAAAAGCGGAACTGCCGAAGGATCGTCTCTTCTGATGGAAGCGCTTTTATGCGGCATTGATACTGCTTCAATTGCTCCTCCCTTGAAAAAGCTGGAAGTGAGGGCTTATCCTAATCCGGCATATTCAGGAGAGAAACTGAATGTCTGGTTCGAAGAATCTGTTCAGCCAACGGCTGTTGAGGTGTACGATTTATTAGGACGGCCGGTGAACGTTTCGTACGAAAAAACGAGCGAAAACCGGATCACATTCGACTTTGGCGGCAAACGTTCGGGTTTGTATTTCATCTCGCTGGTCGACGAGAATACAAACCTCCGGTACCGGGTGCGTATTTCCTGGTTTAACGGGATTTGACCGGGCTGTCAGTTAAGGCCGCGAGACGCCAGGACTTGTTTCAGGCTGTTTACATCCAAATTTTTCGCGATGATCTTTTTGTCCTGATCCAACAGGAAGATGGCGGGAGTTGTGCGAACCCCGTAAAGATACCTGAAGCCGGAATTTTGGTGGGGGTCCCACACATTAATCCAGTCGTGTAATTCGTGTTGATCGATAAAGTTCAGCCATTCCGTCCTGTCGGTCATCGTGTAAACCGAATACACCGACAGTTTCGACGGGCTGACCTTCAGAAAAACTTCGTTGTAAAGTTTTGGGATTTCCGATTTGCAATGCCCGCAGGCTGGTTCCCAGAACGCTACCACCGTGTAAGGAGTCGCCTGTTGCTTCAAACTGTGAAACTCTCCGTTCGCGTCTTCGAGCAGCAACTCTTTTGCCTGAATTCCAATCAGGTTGTTTTTCCTGATTTCCACTTCCTGCCTGATGTAATCCAAGGTGCTTTTATCGGCCCAGAATGCTTGTCCGCTGAGATAATATTTTTCGGCAATCGCTACAAATACGTTTTCAATGCCCATCACCCGGGATTGGATGCTGTTATTCAGAATAAATGAAGTGAGGTTTTGAAACACCGGTTTATTGTTCTTATAGGTTTCAATCAGCCTGATCGCTTCCGGAATAACGGTGTCGGGCGTTTGAAGCAGTACCTTATTCAGGTAATCATTCAGGCGTTCTTTGATGTAAGGCGTATGCCACATCCGCATGTCGCCCAGATCAAAATAATCCCAATAATGTTTTTTGCGGTAGTTGTACTCGTACACCCATCTCAGGGAATCGTTTTTCACGTACGGTCCGGGAATTTCATCTTCCTTGACTTTTGGTACCTGCTGGGCCGCTATAAATTTGCCGTAAAACGAATCCGGGTACTTCAGGCCTTCGGCCAGCCTGAAGTCCATGATTTCTTTCGTTATCCGGCTGATTTGTAGATTGAACTGATCGACGGAGTCGCGATGGCTTTTATAGGTTTCTTTTTTTTCTGAAATTGCCCGGTGCTGTTTTCGCAGTTGGTCGGTCAGGTTAAGGTATTCCTGGAATTTTTCGCTTTCCCAGGCGGCTTTAATAAGCGGCGGCTTTATGGTGTCATCGAGATAAATTTCGAACGACTGATCTTCTCCGACTAAAAAGTCGAGCTGCTTTTCTTTTGAAAAATAAAGTTGATAAATACCTTGCTGCAGCGGCTTCTCGCCCGAAAAAACAGCCCGGCCGGCGGCATTTGTTTCCAGGCTGTCTTTTACATACAGATGGCCAAAATAGTAGTAGGTGACCAAAAGTTTACTGTTGCTGTAACCGGGCAAATATAGTTGGATGTCATATCCTTGTCCCGATGCGGCAAGCGGCAAACGGATGAAGAAAAACAGACTAAATAACAGCCAGAATCTTTTTGGCATTCTTCTCGTTCGAGTACAGGTTTTCAAGCTCATGTCTTCGTTTGATGATTTCCCCGGAGGTAAAACCGAGTTCCATGTATCGGCCGATTAAATTAATCATTTCTTCGGGAGTATCGGCAATGTGGCACAATTTGCTTAACCCGGAGCCATATAACATGGTGGAGTTGGTCAGGCAATGCCTGCCGCAAAACAACGATGCCAGTAATTTCAGCTTTAAGCCTGTTGTATGAAATCCCGGAACCAGGCAAATTTGCGCTTCCCGAATGAGGTTTGTCATTTCGCCTTTTGTTGGATTGCCAATGACCGAAACATGCGGGATTACTTTTGCTTTTGACACCAGCCAGGCCGGTGGATTTTTCCCGGCGATAACAAAAGGGACGGTAATTTCGGAGAATATTTTACGAAGCAGGTATTTTACGACATCCAGGTTTTCGGTAAGGCTTAAGTTGCCGTGAAATAAAATATAATCGCCTTTGCCGGGTTTTGATATCACTTTGGCGTGAGGATGGAATGCCGGGACATACAGGGCGTTTCCGTAACTTGCCTTAAAGTATTCTGTATCGGTTGACGATAATCCGATTAGTTGCGAGGCCGATTTCAATTTCTTTTCAAACTGTTTCAGCCGGTACGCTTCCAGCCGGTAATAATACTTTTTTCCGGCGCTTTTTTCCGAGCCGGCCATGTTTGCAAAATACAGGTGTTCGATATGATGAACCCGAACGATTTTTTGATAGGCCGAGAGCAGCGGATGATCGAAAAGATAACAACTCTGTATGCCTTCAAAAAGAACCGGAGCGATTTCATCCAGTAAATTTTTGAGCAAATCGGGATGATTCCGGACGGAAACCACGTTCGGCAAGCAAGATAACTGCGAAAACATACCGTTTTTTGTCGGGTAGTAATAAACTTTTTCGCATAAAGCATCGAGCTCAGGGGCCGGGAGACGACCATTTTCAAAGCAGTGCAGGATGATGTTCAGCCCGGCCTGCTGCAATGCTTTCAGCTTGTAATAAACGTCGATAACGGCCCCGTAATCGGCAGGATAAGGAACTGAAAAACTGATCACATGAATCTTCTTTCCCATAAAATAGCGCTCATCAGACAGGTACATAGCGCGATCGGATTGATCAGGAAAAAACGGTTCCTGATTACCGGTCCGGCATCATTTCGGCTATTTCATTTCCCCAATCCATTCAGCACACTAAAATTAAAAAAAAACCGCAAGCACAGCGCTTACGGTCGTTTTTTTATACTGTAATTTTACATTGGTGCATAAATCAGCTATTTTTTGATAACGGAGATTTTCGCAATCGAATTCATCTGCATCGGAATTTCCAGATCTTCACCGCTTTGCGGATTTTTCATTTTCATGTTCATGTCGAATTTTTGAACCAGGTCCGAATCGCGCAGCCAGCCGTCGCCGGTGTTAATAACCATGTTCCCCTGCTGACTCCCCGACATTTTCATGTTCATTTTCATCTCTCCCTGCTCGATCGGGGTATCCATGTTGATGTCTGAGGTGACATTCAGGTTAATCCGGTCGTTTTCAATGCTGACGACTTCAAAGTTCATGATGGTTTCCATGTTCATAATGGCAGGCAGATGGAACGAAGCGGTCCATTTGTCGCCGGGACCGACTTCGTTTTCCGGAAAATAATTAAATGTTTGGCTGATAAACGATTCGAAATTTCCCTCATTGGTAAACATTTGCATCGATTGCTGCAATAACTGGTTCCCGCTGATTTTTTCGGCGTACTCGTCAAATCCGCTAATTCGTTCAACGGTTCCCTTCGGGGTCAGTTCAAACTGCATCTTAAACAGGTTTAACTCTTTTAACGATTGGTTTACCGGGTTATCTTCGGCCGTGTCTTCCGAATCGAAATTCATTTCCTGACCATTGACTTTCATTTTCATACTCATCTTTGGAAGCGAATATTCAACCAAAAAATTATTGTTCGGCAAAACTTCGAGTACAAGGTAGGAGAGCAGCATTTCCATGTTCTGATCGATTTTTACGTTCTGGCCCATCATTTCCTGGTCAATCTTGTTCGACATCACCATGGTCATTTCGTAGGTGGCGCCTTTTTCAAGGTTCAGGCGTAACAAGACTTTTGATTGCGCTGTAAACGTGTTGATTAACAGAAAGATGGCGCATGTAATTAGTGTATAAAGTTTTGTTTTCATAAGAAGAAAAAGTTAGAGATTTAGAAGAATGTTTTTTATGTTGCAAATATAAGTGATTCTGACATAAAAATCATCATTTGTTCGGGCAAGGATGAGAACAAAAAAACCGCGAGCGTTGTGCTGCGGTCTTTGTTTCAGGCTGTATTTTTTAGTTATTCAATTTTATATTTCCGTACCGGCTTTTGATGATGACGTTTTTGTTCCCGGTTTGTTCGCCAACTGCTCCCCTGATTTCCAGTTTGGTATTGTTTTTTATCCGGTCGCCCCTGAACCGGTCTGTGGGGTAGTTCACATCGCAATAGTCGCACTGCGCATCCAGCTGATAACTGGCCTGGTTTAGTCCGATCACGATTCCGCCGTAACTGTTTGAGATTTCAATCCGGCTAAAATCTGCGCTTACTTCATTGACGCGGATTGATCCGTATTCGGTGTTGATTTTCAGTTCTTTTTTCAACTCTTCAATTTTATAATTTGTGTATTTTGACAGGGCCGACAAACTGGTTATTTCCGAGATGCTCACGCCATCATATTTTGAATCCAGTTGCAGTTCTTTTATTTCGTCGATGTTCAATCCGGAATATTTGCTGATCAGTTTCATTCGGTTGGCTCCGCCGATGAACAGTTTCGAGTACTTTATATCGCCGCTTAGCTGGGTCACGTATTCGATGTCGGCTTTCCCGTAAGAAAGGTCGAGCGAAATGTCGGAGCCGGAGGGCGCATTCAGCACGCCGGCGCTGAGGTTGCCGTAACCAACCGCGAACTGGCCTTTAGCTTCCAGTTCTTTTACCACGACGTTGCCAAATTTGTTATCAACAGTCAGGTTCCGGTCTTTGGGAATATTGATGGCGTAATCGATCGAAAAATTTTCTTTTGTTTTGAAATTATCGGAAATAATGGTTTTCACCTCCAGTAAGCCCCCGTTTCGGCGGATATCAATCCGGATCAGGTCCATCAATTGGCTGGCTTTTCCTTCGCTGATGCTTTCAACCCGTATAGTTGCGCTTACGGTGACTGAATCGCCGCCCCGGTCGTTAATTTCGATGGTTCCAAACTTGTTGGTGATGTTCAGCGCCGTTACCAGCGATTTGGCATAACCCTGGCGGACTGTTTTTGAGTATTGGGCTGCCTGAACCGTAAACGGCACCATAAGAAAGGCGAGCAGCAGGTGTTTAAATTTCAGTTTCATGATTATTCAGTTTTTGTTGTTTAACTTCTTCCAGTTTTTCTATAATTAAGGTGATAATGCTTAGCCTGGTCCGGTAAAGTTCGAGCATGGCGTTTACGATCCGGTCGTCTTCGGGATTGGTTTCCAGCTCTTTTTGCAGGCGGGCATAAGTTTCATCAAATTCGGCTATTTCGGCGGCCATCAGTTTCTGGTTTTCTTCGGGGATCAGTCCGTCGCGGATGTATCTTTCCCACTCGCGCATGCCTTGGTTAATGGCCGAGGTATAATAAAATTCAACTTCTCCGTATTCGGAAGAGAAGGAGGACAGATTAACCGGAGCCGGCTTTTCAGGGCTAAAATAAATGCGAACCTGATTACCGGCTAACACAACCAGCAATACTGCGGCTGCAATCTGAAGATAGGTTTTCAGTCCTGGTGTCCTTTTTTTGTTGAACCCGTTGTCGAGTTTCTTTTCAAACCGGGCAAAATGTCCCTCCGGTGCATCCGTTTCAAATGCTTCTTTGTTTTCCCGAATTGTCTTTTCCAGTATATCAATCATGTTTTTCGGTTTTAATTGAATGAAAAAATCTCTTCTTTTAACAAGATGTCCCGAAGTTTCTTTTTGGCCCGCAGGAGCTGTGTTCGCGACGAAACATTGGTGATGTGCAGAATTTCCGAGATCTCATCGTGGTCGTATCCTTCAAGCAGGTAGAGGCTTAATACCACCCGGTAACCTTCGGGTAACTGCATGACTGCTTTTTTCAGTTTTTCCAGGTCCACCTCTCTCATTTCCATGAGCGGATTTTCAATTTCATCGGCCAGTTTTTCGTTTATTTCTTCAAAGGTCACCTTGCGTTTTTTTAAATAGTCCAGCGAACGGTTGATGACAATTTTTTTTATCCACGCGCCAAAACTCACTTTTCCTTCGTAGCTGTCAATCTTTTTAAAAGCGTTTAAAAATGATTCCTGCATGATGTCTTCCGCATCGGCTTCGTTGCCGACCATCCGAAGGCAGGTGTTGTACATCGACTTGTAATACAGCTTGTACAACTGGAACTGTGCTTCGCGGTTACCTTGGCGGCAACGATCAATAATGTCCTGATGAATATTTTTATACAGCGCTTCCAAAACTGATTTTTAAGCTAATTCTGATCAAAAGACGAACAGAAAACCCGGGATGTTGCATCAGTTTGATTTATTCTGATCCAGATATTTGTTGCAAATCGAGTGAATTAAGTGAATGTCGCTCTCCGATAAGAAGTTAAGGCGTTCCAGGATGCGCGGGTAAATGGCCGAATCTTCCCTGAATTCCAGATCGAGCAGGATGGCTGCCGTTTTTTCTTTCAGCGAGCGGAATCCGTTTTCGTTGACTGACTTTGTTTCTGTTGCTTTGCAGGCTTTTAACGACGACAATTCGTAGGCATATAACATGACGGCCTGGGCCAGATTAAGCGACGGATAATTGGTTTGCAGCGGTACGGTGCTCACCAGGTCGCATTGTTTAAGTTCATCGTTGCGTAAACCGCTGTCTTCGCGGCCAAAAACAATAGCCACTTTTTGAATGCTTTGTCCTTTCCCGAGAAGCAGGCCGGGCAAGTCGCGGGTTGAAAGATAATCTTCTTTAACCAAACGCTGCTTGGCCGTTGTTCCGATAACAAAATCCAGGTCGGAGATGGCTGCTTCGAATGAAGCGAAAACCTGCGCCTGTTCCAGGATGTCGTTCGAGGCATGAGCCAGCCAGCGGGCAGGTCCGCTCAGGTGGTCGCAGGGATTAACCAGGCGCATTTCTCCAAATCCCATTGTTTTCATAGCGCGGGCTGCGGCGCCCACATTTTCGGGAGTCGACGGTTCAACCAGGATGAATACCATGTTCATAAATGAAATTTTTACAAATATAACCGACAAAGCCCAAATGAGCGGATGATGAGCATTAATTACATGATAAAATCCGGTTTACCGGTTACAATAACTGACTGCCCTGATCAGGTCTTCTTCTTTGTTTAGTTTCAGCTTTTCATTTTTAATGTAGTCGTCAATGTCAGGCTGTATGGGTTTCAATAATTCCGTGAGATGTTTGTTACTTTTCACCTTTTCAGTTTCATGACCTGTCAGGGCCAGGTAATATTCAGGGGGCACCGAAACAAATGTTGGCGGTTCTGCATCTTTATAGGCCTGTGGCGGTACGGCATTACGCAGGCTTATTTTTATTTTTTTGTAGAGCGTTGCCTTTCCCGGAGTCAGTTCCAGCAAATAGCCGCTTTCGGTCCGGCTCCCGCTGTTGTATGGCAGATACCTGAAAACGGCTCCGTTTAGTTCAAAACGGTCAAATTTCCGCGGATCGCCTACTTCCAGTATCTGGTTGCTTTTGTCTCTGAACTCCATATTGTCGGTATAAATGTTGTAGCGTAAGGGAACATTTTTATAGGAAGTGCTGTCGGTAAGAAATATTTCGCCGGATACAAATTCATTGTTTAAAAACGGCGAGCCGCCCATTTGGTCGTATGATACTTCCGTATTTAACCGTTTCAGCGAATTCATGATACCCGGAGAATCATAGAGTCGGAAGTCGTATACAATCCCGGTTTGGGTGAGTCCCTGTACTCCGGGTAAAATCAGAAGCAGAACAAAAAACACTTTACGCATCGGATTGTTAGTTTAACTGTACTTAATTATTTTTGAGACAGTTTTAAAGGTACTGAATTTTGATTATGATTGGGTTTGACGCATTACCTTTTTTTAGAAATTACCGGTAGAGAGATTAAAAAAACAGTTTATGTCGGAATATCATACGCATCACCGTTTAGGAATTACGATTGTGCTCAATGTGGTTATTACCGTAAGCCAGGTTATCGGAGGCCTGATATCAGGCAGTCTGGCTCTGATTTCGGATGCCATTCATAATCTGAGCGACGGAGTGGCCGTTTTTCTGGCTTACATTGCCGACAGGCTGAGCCGGAAAGAACGAACTGCCAAAAGGACCTATGGCTACAAGCGGGCCGAGATCCTTGCTGCATTTATCAATGCGCTGGTACTGATCGCCATTTCATTTTATTTGATGCTGGAGGCCATTGAGCGTTTTTTTCATCCGCAGGAAGTTGATTTCCGCTGGATGCTCGGGCTGGGAGCCCTGGGTTTTGTGGCCAATACGGCTTCGGTTTTTTTGCTGCATAAAGACATGCACCGTAACCTGAACGTGAAAGCAGCCTATCTGCATCTGCTCGGCGATGCGCTGACATCGCTGGCGGTCGTCGCCGGAGCTTTGTTTATCTGGTTGTGGGGCTGGACCTGGATCGATCCGCTGGTAACCTTGCTGATCAGTTTTTACCTGCTGTTTCATACCTTTAAATTGCTGAAAGAGTCGACCGAGATTTTGATGCAGTTTGCGCCTGCCGGCATTCAGGCGGAAGAGGTGAAAACGCAGATGGAAAAACTGGCAAGCGTCAGCCGGGTTTATCACATCCATTTGTGGCGCTTAACCGACCGCTCAATACATTTTGAGGCGCATGTCGAACTGACTCACGATTTACAGCTTTCCAAAACACAAGTGGTCAGCGATGAAATTAACGAGTTGTTGCAGAGTGGGTTCGGGATCAACCATGTCACCCTTCAATTTGAATATGCCTGTCCGGATGCATTTGCCGAATGCTGATAAACCGGAAATTTCGTCTCCTGTTGTTCCTTTTGCAAAAAAAAAACGGAGGTAAAACATGGATCAATTTCTAAACGATATGAATAAACAGTTTGCTCTGTTCAACCGTTGTCTCGATCGCGTTCAGGCCAATGCCGGAGTGGAGGATGTTCATAAATTACGCGTGGTTGCCCGGAAATTACGTACTTTGCTGTCGGTACTCGACTTTTCGGGGATTACCGTTGGGGCGAAGGAGGAATACCAGAAGCTGATCAACCGGTTATTTTTGTTTGCCGGACGGGTTCGGGAGGCGCAGGTGAACGAGTTGGCCCTCTCGCGGCGTAAAGCCGATTACCTGGCGTCGTACCTCAATTATTTACGGGGAGCTCAGAAGCGGGCGATCCGTTTTTTGCAGGCAGAAATCAATGCGTTTGACCGTTGCCGCCTGGAGCAGTTGGGGCGGACCTGCCTGCAAGGCGTTCAGTCGGTTCACAACGACGGGCCGGTGGCGGCCGTTTCTGCCTACATCGCCTATAAACAGGAAAAAATCTGCCTGCTAAAGCAAGCAGTAACCGATGACCGGTTGTTGCATAAGATACGGATACAGCTCAAGGCCCTGAGCGATGGACTAATCCTGCATCGCAAAGTAAACGGTCGGGATCTTGCAGGAGTACCAACTCCCGCGATCAAAAAGATCAACAGAATCATGGGGAACTGGCACGACGAAGTGGTGTTGACCAATTCGCTGAAGCTTTTTGTTAAGCGGCGCACAGCTCAAAAAAACAAAGCTTATCTCGAAAATTTGATTGACCGGAAAGAAAAAAACGCTTTGTTGAGGCGAACGGAGATTTGTAGTTTTCTTGACAGTTTCTGACTGAAAATGAGCCTGTTTCGAATTTTTGTAAAAAAATTTTGTTTTCTCAACGCAACGATCAAGTTGCTCTCCTCATCTTAAAGACAAACAAAAAATCAGCTTATGACACGCTTTTCTTTCATCTGCCTGTCTCTTTTTTTTGCATTGTTCCTGTTTTCGTGCGATCGGACCGAACATGAACAGGGAGACTGGAACACCATCGCCGAATTACACGGGTATAACCAGGAAAAAATTACCATCCAGCAGGGTTTTGCCGGCACCTTGATTATGAAAGAAGGAAACTGTATGCCAATGGTGGGGCTAAACCCGTCGGACAATGGTTGCCGCTCGTACCCGGTAAAGCGGACCATTCGTATTTACGAATATACCACGGCAGACGATGTGGAAGGTTACGGGCCGTTTTTTACCGCAGTGAATACCTTGTTGCGGCAACGGATTACCACTGACCACGAAGGCTTTTTCCAGGTGAAACTATCCCCGGGCACTTATTCGGTATTCATTGAAGAGGACAATAAATTGTATGCAAATTCCTGGGACGGGCAGGGCGGCATACGGCCGGTAACTGTCACGAAAGGTCAGCTGGGCTATGAACAGTTGACCATCGATTATGCCGTTTATTGAACGATCGTATAGCCGCCTGGATATCCCGGTTGAAAATTATGCCGAAGGAATCATGGTTGAGTACCGTGATGGTTTTGGTATCGCGTTAAATTATTCAGACAAGGAGTATCAGATCGAAATTCCTGAGGGTTCAGAGATCCTGATCGGGAGCAGGCAGCTGCTCCCGGCCGGTGTCGCGGTGTGGAAAATACAATGAGAACTGACTGAATTTAATCGTTAAACGATCACTGAAAATAACTTGTCCGGCATACAACTAATATTTTAGTTTGAAAACTAAAATATTAGTTGTATGTTTGTTTTCATATTTGTTTAACCTTAAAATCTTAATTTATGAAAACAATGATTCCTCCTTGAATTCGCCCCGGATTATTTTTTTTCACTCAAATAACTAAGTGATTAGTTTAAAAACTATTTTTATAGTTATATTTGGTGTGATATTTGTTATTTTTTGGAAATAAGCTATTTGATCATGATAAAAGAACTCACCAGGGCGGAAGAACAGATTATGCAGATTCTGTGGAAACTTGAAAAAGCGTTTGTAAAAGACCTGATCGAAAAAATGCCGGACCCAAAACCGGCGTACAACACGGTTTCAACAATCATTCGTATCCTCGAAAAAAAAGGATTTGTCGACCATGAAGCCTTTGGGAAAACGCACCGGTATTTCCCGGTGATCAGTAAAAAGGAGTACACTCGCGCATATTTCAAGAACTTTCTGAGCAGTTACTTCGGGAATTCATTTCAGGAAATGGTTTCTTTTTTTGCGAAGGAAGACCAGATGAGCCTTACCGAACTCGAAGAATTAATGAAAGAGGTCGGCAAGGAGCTTGACAACCCAAATAATGGTGGCCATGATTGATTTTGTCAATTATATTTTTGAATCGGGCATCAGCCTGGGGCTGTTCACCCTCCTGTATCTTATACTTTTGCGAAAAGAGACCTACTTCAGGACGAACCGTTATTTTCTTTTGGCAGCCTTGTTTTTTTCGCTGGTGTTGCCGTTGATTCACCTGAAGATCCTGGATCCGGAACCTGTGCTTTTGGGCGAGATCACCGTAACTCCCTTTCCAAATTTGTTGGGGGTGGTATCGGTTTACGGGAGTTCTGTTTCCGAAAGCATTGCCGGTTCTGTTTCAACCAGTACTTACCTGCTTGTGATTTACCTGCTTGGCCTGTTGTTTTTTGCAAGCCGGCTGTTGGTCCGGATCATCCGGATTTTGGCAATCATCCGGACTAATCGGCTGATTGAAGAGAACGGGACAAAGCTGGTGGTGATCAAGTCAGAAATCAGCCCGTTTTCGTTTCTTTCATTTGTTTTTGTGGGTGAAGCCCTGAAACAACAAGCCGGATGGCAAAAAATGCTGATGCACGAACTGGAGCATGTGAAACAAGGCCATTCGTATGATATCCTGATCCTTGAAATTATTTCCGTATTTCAGTGGTTTAACCCGTTTATCCGGCTTTTGAAGCGGGTAGTACGCGAAAACCACGAGTACCTGGCCGATCAGGCCGTATTAGCCGGCGAAACCAATGTCGCCGAGTACAAACAAATTTTGTTACAGCAGTTTATTGGCCGGCAATTTCAGGTGGCCAATCATTTCAATTATTCCTTGATTAAAAACAGACTGAAAATGATGTCAAAAATAAGATCTTCAAAATTAGCCGCAGTCAAGCTGACCGGCGGCCTGCTGGTTGCTTTGGTGTTAGTGGCCTTTTTTGCCTGCGAAAAAGCCGAAACCGGGCAAGTAGAGGAAGTGAAGGAGGCCGCGGCAAAAGGCCGGATTGTGATGACCGATGGTTTGAAAACAATTACCATGTATGCTCAGGAAGATAGCTTGAATGAATTTATTGAATTCTTCAAGACGTCTGCTGATTATGAAATCCTGTCGATCGAAAACGGCGAGTTGCGGGTGAGCCGGAAAGGTTCACCGGTAGTCGAAATCAATCAGGAGAAAAAGGAAGAGCCGGTTCAGCAAACCATCGACGGCAAACCGGTTTTCTTTGTTGTAGACGAAATGCCTGAATATCCGGGAGGTGAAGAGGCTTTGCGCAAATATATTGCCGGCGCCGTTAAATACCCTGTCGTTGCACAGGATAAAGGCATCCAGGGACGAGTTTTCGTGAGTTTTGTTGTGGATAAAAACGGACAGGTCAGGAATGCCCGGGTTGTACGAGGTGTTGATCCGAGCCTCGATCAGGAAGCTTTACGGGTTGTATCGGGCATGCCGTCGTGGAAAGCCGGGAAACAACGCGGCGAAGAGGTAGCTGTAAGCTATACGGTACCCATCAAATTTTCTTTGGAATAAACAGGGAAGGCTGTCAGAAAAGATGTCTGTGATCGTCGTAGGCCATTCTCAGGCGCTCAAAAGGCAAGCCTGAAGCACTTTCAGAGAAGCTCAGCCGATTCTTCATTTTTCTGACAGCCTTATACCGATAAACCAAAAAATCATGTTCAGAAAACTAATTTTACCGGTACTGGTGTTCGCTTTCTTTTCCGGTTTTTCGCAAAACATCGACCAGTTGATGTTGAACCGGGATTATGAACAGGCGCTTCAACAACTTGATGAAGAATTGGCTAAAAACCCGTCAGCTGCACTCTATTTTAAAAAGGGAGTGGTTTGTGAAAAACTGATGGATTTCGAAACCGCGGTTTCTTCGCTCAAACTGGCTTGCCGGGTCGACAGCGCCGAGGCGGTTTACCGGGAAGAACTGGGCGAAGCCTGTTTGGGCATGGGCAATTCGACCGATGCTGCCGCTTGTTTTCGGGAAGCCTTGAACCTTAAGCCCGGCAGCCTCCGGCTAAAAGGAAAACTGGCCCAGGCGTATATCAACCTCAAAGCCTGGAACGACGCGTATGTTTGTTACCAGGAGATTCACGAAACGGATTCGATAAACCCGTATTTTAACCGGTATTTTGCCTATACTGCTTACCGGACCAACCGCATGAAACAGGCGGTTGACCTGTACGAAACGCTGGCCGCACAACAGAACCGCGACCTGAATGTTTATTTAAACCTGGCTGCGATTTACAATAAAGCGGAGAATAAAGAAGCAGCTGTTACGGCCTGTGCCCGGGGACTGCTGATTTTTCCCGGTCACCCGGCGCTGCTGGTGAAACAGGCGGAAACATATTTTCAGCATAAAGATTATGCAGCAGCTTTGCCTTTTTATGCCGAATACATCGCCATGAACGATTCATCGCGCAGCGTGCTGAAGAATTACGGCATTTGCCTGTATTTTTCGCAGCAGGAAGAAGACGCGTTGCATGTACTTGGAAAATGTTATCAGGAAACGGTGAATGACCCGATTGTTAATTTTTACATGGGCGCCGCATATAAAAAGTTGAAACAATTCCCGGAAAGTGTCGGGTTTTTCAAATTGGCCATTGAAACGGCGACACCTTTTTACCTGGCCGAAATTTATCATCACCTGGGGCAGGTGTATGGCTGGCAGCGCGAGTATCAGCTTTCAATCGAAGCTTACCGGGAGGCCATGCGCCTTGATCCGGAAAAGCTCGAGTTGTTGTTTGAAATTGCGACAACTTACGAGGAATTCGACTTCCAGAAAACCATCGCCCTGCATTATTACCGCGATTATTTGAAACAAGCCGGAGAACAGGCCCGGAATGCGGCGTATGCCCTCGACCGGATCAAAAAGATCAAGGAAGAACTGTTTTTCGAAGAATAGATCAGGCTTCCGTCAATAGTTGAAAGGCTTCCTGTTTTAAAATGGACGGCAACTGGATGTTGCGGCGTTCGATGCTTAGCAGCCACTTGCGAATTTCTTCGCTGTGCAGCGTGTACAGGACATCGCGAAATTCTTCAATCTGCTGATCATTGTATTGGTCGGACGCCATGCCCCGGTAGCGGTCTAAATCTTCATCTTCGTAGTAGACGATCTCTTCCGGGTTTTTCAGCATCTCTTCAAATTCGCAGACTTCGTGTGCTCCGCAGCAATCCAGCGGAATTTCAACAGGGGTCTCCATAAGCTCCTCTTTCGCATTCTTCCTGCTGTATTTATTGACAATCAGGGTCCCCAACGCCATTAACACAAACATGCCCAACAAAATGCCCAATAAAATCAACATAACCTGATCAACTAAAATGTTTAAATTAAAACAAGCCGGACAGCAAATTGATCAATCACTGGTGTCTATTAAAAAATGTTAATTCAATTTGAAGTCCAAATGCAGCTGGCAATCATTATCATCACAGTCCTTATTTGTCCAAGGAGCCAAGAGTTCTTGAATGGGATCCTTGACCAGCAGGGAATTGCCAAGGATACGCATGACCTCAACAACAGGCCTATCCAGTTTGAGGTCGTGTTCAACAATAGCGACGAGACAATAGGTGATGATGGCGACATGTATCTGTATCCGGACTGCATTTTCAGATTCACCCCAAAAAGATTTAACACGAAGATGCTGTTTAATCCATTTGAAAAACAGTTCGACCTGCCATCTGTAGCGGTAAAGAAGGGCAATTTCTTTTGCTTTGAGGTAGAAGTTGTTGGTGTAGTAGGTGAAGGCCCGTCCAAGGTCAGGGGCATAGAATACGATGCGCCTGAGCGGAACCGGATAGTTTCCACTGTTTCTCTTGCCTGTGAACCTAACCGTTTGATCCCGCAGGACATTGTCATCCCCTTCAAGCATGTCTTCTCCTTCGGTAATTTCATAATCAGGTCGGGACTTTTCCCGTATGATGAAGAAAGCTCCAGCCTGTTCAATCGCGTAAAGCCGAGAGAGGTCAAAGTAACCTCTATCAAATACATAGCAAGCGTACCGTTCGTATATAAACCAGTCCATGGACTTGGTGTCATGAACATTGGCATGGCTGATTCTGTAGAAGACCGGTATTTCGGTGGCAATATCAATTTGAGTATGAATCTTGATGTCGGACTTTGTGCTCCTGAACTTTGCCCATCTAAAGACCGACATGCACAGGTCGATGGTAGTGGAATCAATGGCATAGAACCTTCCGTGGAGTTCAAACTCTTTAGTGATGCGTTTGGCTTGGGCAATAGACACCATGTAAAAGGCAAACTTCTCAAAGATTCCAGGGTCTCTGAGGTTATTTGCTTTGGAAAGAACGCTCCTGTTGATGGGTACCTTTCCAAATCCAAGGTGAAACGATCTTTTGGCATGAGCAATAGTGACATCTGTGAGTTCCCTAAGACTATGGCAGCCTATGAGCTGTCCGTACATGATGACCAGCATATGACTCCAGTAGGATGGGGCCATTCTGGCTGTCCTGTCTTTGTTTTTGATTACCAGTCGTTCGAAGTAGCGTTTCGGGAGAAACTGCACAATCTGCGCGAAAACATATTTGCCGACATTCATACCTGTTCAAATTTGCACGTGGGTGCAAAGGAACAAAATTCAAAAGGGCGACAAGGTTTTGAGAGTTTAGTATTCTGTGCATAAAATAGATATGAAGATTTTTAACAAAAATTAATAGACACTAGTGTTGATCAATCAATTTTTTGTTTGATCCGGCGGTGCAAAAATAACAGTTATCTTAAAAAGCCTTCGCTCTTTTCCTCCGAAACAGCTGTGTATGACCATAAGATTAACCCGACCGCACCGTTGCACCCGAAAAATTGGTTGTTCAAAGGGATAAAGGCGGGAGGAACCGGGATTGGCTTTGGTTGTGAACAAAAACAGACGATCATTGTCATTGGGGTATGAAAGCCGATTTTTTGATCGTTGGTCAGGGACTTGCCGGGACTTTGCTGGGTTTTGAGTTGCTTCAAGCAGGGCAACAGGTACTTTTTATCGATAGCGCTGACTATAAAAAAGCTTCAGAAGTGGCTGCCGGCCTGGTGAACCCGGTTGTTTTCAAACGACTGGCCAAAAGCTGGCTGGTTGATGAGCTTTTTCCTGTGATGACCGACACCTACAGCCGGTTGGAAATACTGCTCGGGCAAAAATTCTTTTTCCCGATGAAAATTCAAAAAGTGTTTGGCGCCGGCGATGCTGAATTTTGGCAGAAAAAGGCGGCAGAAAATAAACTTGGAGCTTATTTAAACCATTTGCCCGACTATTCATCGTACGACCGGCTGAAGCTGGCTTACGGCTGTGGTTGGGTTGAAAAAGGAGGGCGGGTGGATCTAAGGGGATTGATTGCTGCGTTTCGGGAATATCTTGGACAAAACGGCTTGCTTTTCGCAGAAACCTTTGATTTTAAGTTGTTAAACACAGACGGGAAGCAAATGTCTTACAAAAATATCGAAGCCTCAAAAATTATTTTTTGTGAAGGACACCGCGGTAGTCAAAATCCTTTTTTTAAGGACGTGAAGTATAAACATACGAAAGGGGAGGTGCTGGACCTGACAATCGCTGGTTATCAATCGGACCATATTCTCAATAAATCCGTCTTTTTGATGCCTGCAGGCGAAGAGAGATTCCGGCTGGGTGCAACCTATAACTGGGATGAACTGGATGAACAGCCTACCGACGCAGCAAAAAGCGAATTAACCGGTAAGCTGGAGCAGGTATTCTCCGGCGATTTTGTCGTTACCGGCCATCAGACCGGAATCCGGCCTACCACACACGATCGCCGGCCGGTAGTTGGATTGCACCCCGACTATCCTGGTATCGGCATCTTTAATGGTTTGGGCGCCAAAGGCTGCCTGGTCGGGCCTTTTGTGGCCGCGCGCTTTGCAGCCTGCCTGACCGGCAAGCCGGATACGCTTCACCCGGAGACGGATTTAGGGCGGTATTATCCCGGGAAAACCGATAACTCCCGTCGGGCAGGTTCATCGGATGGTCAGTGACGTAAACACCGAGTCAAATCCGGACGCCATTTTTTTGAACATGCCTTTTTTAATCGGCGTCGATTTTATACCTTGCTAAAGTATTTTAAAATCAACCAGATCATGAAAAGAAAACTTGCGAAATTCGGTTTCTTTATGCTGATATCCGGCTGTACCGGCCTGCTTTCCTGCTCGGGACCGGAACCGACCGACCTGACAACAGCCGCCCTGATCCCGCAACCGGTTTCGGTTGTCGCAAACGGCTCGGCTTTCGAATTGACGCCGAAAACAGTCATCAGTGTCCCTGAAGGATCAGCGCCCATAACCCGGGTAGCAGAATTGCTGGCGGACAAACTGAATCCCGCAACCGGTTTTGGACTGCAGGTTCAGCCGGTAACCAAAGCGCCCTCCGCAGGTATTTACCTGAGTTTGGAGGCGGATGAAGCGTTGGGCGAAGAAGGCTATCAGCTGGTAATCACGAAAAAACTTCTCCGTTTGACCGCCAACTCCCCGCAAGGCCTTTTCAGAGGAATTCAGACCATCCGGCAGTTATTACCTGCCTCGCTTGAATCGGCTTCGGTAGGACAGGGGCCCTGGGTGATTGCAGGAGGTACCATCCGCGATTTTCCCGAATATGAATACCGGGGAGCGATGCTCGATGTTGCCCGTCATTTTTTCGGGGTTGACGATGTTAAACATTTCATTGATTTATTGGCAACTTACAAGTTTAATGTTCTGCACTTACATTTGTCGGACGATCAGGGCTGGCGGATTGAAATTAAATCGTGGCCCCAACTGACAGCCATTGGCGGAAGCACCGAGGTTGGCGGCGGTAAAGGTGGTTTTTACACGCAGGAAGAGTATACTGACCTGGTGAATTACGCGACAGAACGCTACATCACCGTTATTCCCGAGATTGATATGCCCGGCCATACCAACGCAGCATTGGCATCGTATGCCGAACTGAACTGCGACGGAAAAGCCCGTGAATTGTATACCGGCACCGATGTGGGGTTTAGTACGCTGTGTACGGATAAGGAAATTACCTATCAGTTTATCAATGATGTGATCGGCGAGTTGGCCCGCATCACACCCGGCCCGTATATTCATATCGGGGGCGACGAATCTCATGTAACAAAGGTGGAAGATTATATTCCCTTTATCGAACGGGTGCAGGATATTGTTTATTCGCATCATAAAACAATGCTTGGTTGGGACGAGATAACGCTTGCCAGCCTGGATAAACGCTCAGTTGCTCAATACTGGTCCAGCGCCGAAAATGCAGCGAATGGAGTTCATCAGCAGGTGAAACTGATTATGTCGCCGGCAAAAAAAGCTTACCTCGATATGAAATATGACTCGCTTACGCCGATTGGCCTGAGCTGGGCCGGCTTAATTGAAGTGGATACTGCCTACAACTGGGATCCGGCCTTGCTCGAAGAAGGCATTACCCGGGAGCACATCCTGGGCATTGAAGCTCCGCTTTGGACTGAGACGGTCACCAACCGTTCGGAACTGGAATACCTCGTATTTCCCCGACTTCCGGGATATGCAGAAATTGGCTGGACGCCGGTCGGCCTGCGAAATTGGGATGACTATAAATTTCGGCTGGCCCGACACGGCGAACGCTTTAAAGCTCAGGGACTGAATTTCTATCCCTCGGCACGGGTGCCCTGGATGGATTAGGATGTTTTAGTTTTACACCGTCATTTTTTTCCATTTTCCTTTTTTGAATAGCCACAGGGTGAACAAGCCTACCGAGGTTTCGGATACAAAAACGGCCCAAAAAACACCGGAATGCTGCCAGCCCAGTTTGATGGCCAGAAAATAGGACAAGGGAATTTGTATCAGCCAGAAAAATACCAGGTTGATGTAGGTGGGCGTTTTTGTGTCGCCGGCGCCGTTGAATGCCTGTACGGAAACCATCCACCAACCGTAAACAAAGTAGGAGTACGATAAAATTTGCAACCACTCGGCTCCAATGGCCAACACCCTGGCATCGTCGGTGAAAATGCCCATGAGTTGCTCGTTGAAGAAAAAATAAATGATGGCAACGCCGATCAAAAAGATCATATTATAGAATCCGATTTTCCACACGGTTGATTCGGCGCGCTCGGGATTGCCTGCGCCTAAATTTTGCCCGACCAATGTTGCTGCTGCATTCGACAGTCCCCAGGCGGGCATCATGGTAAACATCATGATCCGCAGGGCAATGGTTGAACCGGCCACCGCTTCGCTGCCCAGGTCAGCAAGGATCCGCATGATGAAGATCCACGAAGTCATGCCAATAAGCATTTGTCCGATGCCGCCCAAAGCCGTGCGCAGGATGCTAAACATGACTTTTGCATTCAAGTACACTTGCGAGAGCGCTACCCGGATGTGTTTCCCTCCCCTGAAAAGCAACCAAAGCTGAATCAGCACGCTAAAACCTCTGCCCACGTTGGTGGCGATGGCCGCCCCTTCAATCCCCATCTCGGGGAAGGGGCCCCAACCGAAGATCAGGACGGGATCCAGCAGGATATTAATGCCATTGGCAATCCAAAGGATACGCATGGCAATAGCTGCGTCACCGGCTCCGCGAAAAATGGCGTTAATCACAAATAAGAGGATGATGACCAGGTTGCCGCCAAGCATCCATTGGGTATAACGATAACCGACATCGATGGTCCATTGATCTGCTCCCATCAGGGTGAGTAATTCTTTTGCAAAGAAAATCCCCGCAAAGGCAAACGGAACGGAGAGCACCAGCGCAAGAAATATGGATTGGACAGCTGATATCCCGGCGCTTTCTTTCTTTTTTTCACCAATCCGGCGGGCTACAATGGCCGTTACAGCAATGGATAGGCCCATCGCTAACGAATACAACAGGAACAGGTAGGTTTCGGTGAGTCCCACGGTTGCAACTGCCGATGGTCCCAGCCGGCCTACAAAGTAAATATCGGCAACTGCAAAAGTCGATTCCATGATTAGTTCCAGGATCATGGGCACCGCCAGCAGGAAAATGGCTTTTTTTATGCTGATTTTTGTATAGTCGGCTTCGGTCCCCCTGATGGCCTCTTTGAGCTCCTGCCAAAGGGTGAACCGTCTGGATACGGTAAGCTGGTCTGAATAATCTGACTGATTGAAATTATCATCCTTCATAAGCCTGCACTAATTTTTCGATGTCAAACTTTTTCATCGCAATTAAACATCCACTGTACGCCAAACTTATCCTTGCAACTTCCGTAATAATCGCCCCAGAACATATCCTGCAGTTCCTGTTCTACGGTACCGCCTGCCGACAGCGCTTTAAACAGACGCCGGGTTTCTTCGCGGGTGTCGGGCTGGAGGTTGATGTACACATGGTTCCCCATGCTCAGCTTAAAGCCCATCGATTCAGGCGCGTCGGTTCCCATCAGGACATGTCCGCCCAGGATGGGCAGTGACACATGCATCACCAGGTTTTTATCTTCTTCAGGTAAGGGCGGGCATGCCTCGGGCGGAATGTCTTTGAACCGCATGATTCCCTGCCCGTTGAATTCGGTTCCGAATACGGATTTGTAAAAATTGAATGCGTCCTCGGTATTGCGCGAAAAATTAAGGTAAGTGCTTACTGTTGCCATTTCTTTGAGATTTAGTTTTCACAAATTGTTTTTAATTTTTTCAGGGCTTTGGGCCATGTTTCTGTAAAATAGGATTTGAATTCTTCATTGGTATCCAGATCGACCGATAGCAAGGTTTTTCCGTTTTGTTCGGTAAACGAATAGTTCTCCAGGGCGCCGACCCAACCATCAACTTCAGGTCCGCTGGTTATTTCCCGGTCATTCTGAATAATGCCCAGGTGTTCGATACTGATAAAACGGTTGGGGATATTTTCCTTGATCCGGCTAACCATTCCTCCCATATTGCCATCCTGGTCGCTTCCCAGGAACAGGATTTTGGATCCCTTTTCCCATGAACCTTTGTATGAAGAAGTCGGGTTAAATTCCGCGGTCCATTCGATCCATCGTTCCTGGTCGAGCATGGTTTGGTATACCTTGCCGGCCCCGGCATGGATACTGATTTCGAAATGCAGTGTGGACGCTTCGACGTATTTTTTCAGGTTATTCAGGATAGCCTGCCAACCTTCCCGCTGCATCTCGTGCGGATAAACATTTTCGGCTTCAAACACTTCTTCAACAAGGGTTTCGCTTCCGTTCCCCTTAAAACTGATCCTTACTTTTCTTCCGTCGGCAAGGGTGTAAGCAATTCGTTCATGGGGGAGTACTTCATCGTAAATTCCCTCAAAATCAAATCCCTGGCTTCCGTCTTTGGCTTCCATACGGGCAATAATTTTTCCGTCCGGGCGTAAATCGTTTTCTGCCCGCGGGCAATGCCAGTCGTCTGAGGCAGCGTTCCAACGGGTGATGTGTCCCGGTTCATTCCAAAATTTCCACACTTTTTCAACCGGAGCATGGATCGTTACCCCAATGGTAATCATTGTTCTTTCTTCTGTTTTCATGTTGTAATTTCTTAATAAGTTTCCTGTTATCAGTTTTGACAGGATAAATTTACCACCGCTCCTTTACATATGAGCTGGGCAAAAACGACAAATGTGAGGCGGATTACGACAAGATTTTTTATATTTGAGTTATGAAAAATATAACCATCCTTGTTCCTGAGAGTTCGGTGATACAAGCTATTGCCGATCCTCAATATTGTTTTAGCGCCGTTAACCGGTTTCTGGCCATGTCGGGCAGGAAACCCTTGTTTAAGGTTGAACTGGTTGGTTTTAAAGCAGAAATTAAACTGAGCGAGGGGTGTTACTCGGTTCGTCCGCACAGGTTGATCCGCGACGTTCACCGGACCGATCTGATTATTATTCCCGCCTTATTTGGCAATCTGGCCAAAGCGATAGAAATGAACCGGGCGTTCGTGCCGTGGTTGCGCGATCAGTATGACAAAGGGGCAGAAATTGCCTCTCTTTGTGTCGGGGCATTTTTGCTGGCGTCGACGGGGTTGCTTGATGGAAGGAAATGTTCGACCCACTGGAGTTTTACCAATAAATTCCGTGAAATGTTTCCGGATGTGCTTGTTCAGGACGGGAACATTGTCACCGAGGAAAGCGGAATCTACTCGAGCGGGGGAGCCAACTCCTACTGGAATTTGTTGTTGCACCTGGTTGAAAAGTTTACTGACCGCGAAATAGCGGTCCTGGTTTCAAAATATTTTGCCATCGACATCAGCCGAAACAGTCAATCATCGTTTGCCATATTTAAAGGACAAAAAGAACACGATGACGAGGCAGTTAAAAGAGCGCAGGAGTACATCGAGGAGAATGTCGAAGAAAAAATAAACGTGGATGTGCTGGCGGATAAAATCGCTGTCGGACGGCGAAGTTTTGAACGCAGGTTTAAGCGGGCGACCAACAACTCGGTGCTGGAGTATATTCAGCGCGTGAAGGTGGAAGTGGCCAAACGAAACTTTGAAACCAGCCGTAAAAATATCAATGAAGTGATGTTTGAGGTGGGGTATACCGATACCAAAGCTTTCCGAACGGCTTTTAAGAAAATTACAGGCCTGACTCCGGTGGAATACCGGAATAAGTATAACAAAATGGTTTCGGGATAAGAAGTATTTTTTTGTATATTAAACAGTTCATTCAACCTAACGAATTACTATTTCAGGAAAAAACTAACCAAATGATTATGAAAAAATTATGGCTTCTTTTTGGCGTGCTTCAATTAACCGTTGCGGTCAGTTTAGCTCAGATACAGGTAGCCGGCTTGTTTGTTGAAAACAAGATCAACCCGGTTGGCGTGAGTGAAATCTATCCGCGTCTTACCTGGCAAATGCAGGCATCAGCCCGGAATGTGACTCAATCTGCTTTTGAAATCCGGGTCAGCGAAGATTTGTCATCCTTGCTTAAAGGGCTTGATCTGATTTTTCATACCGGTAAAATTCCTTCCGATCAAAATGTCTATGTTCCCTTTACGGGAAGTACCTTGCAGCCGGGACGAAAATATTTCTGGCAGGTTCGCGTATGGGACGATCAGGATAAAGTGTCGAAATGGAGTGAACCGGCTTTTTGGGTGATGGGCATTATGGGACCCGAAAACTGGACGGCCAAATGGATTGAGCCTGGATTTCGTGAGGAGAAAGAGCGCTCTTCGCCGATTTTCAGGAAAGAATTTGTAACCAACAAAAAAGTAAAACTGGCTGTGGCCTTTATCACGGCGAGAGGCATGTACGAAGCGGAGATGAACGGTAAAAGGGTGGGGGACATATGCCTTGCCCCGGGTTGGACGTCTTATAATAAGCGGTTACAGTACCAAACCTACGATGTGACAAATTTGATTCAGGACGGAAAGAATGCCATTGGCGTCACCCTGGGAAATGGCTGGTACCGGGGCAACATCGGCTTTGGCGGAAAAATTGATGCTTACGGAGACAAGCTGGCCTTGTTATTTCAGATGCAGATAATCTATACCGATGGTTCCGTAGAAACGGTTGTCTCCGACGGTTCCTGGCGTTCTTCGACCGAAGCCATCAGGTATTCCGAGATTTATCATGGCGAAACTTACGATGCCCGGCTCGAAAAAAACGGCTGGACCCTGCCCGGTTATAACGATACCGAATGGAATGATATCAGCCTGGCCAATTATCCGGTTATTAACCTGGTGGCTACAGAGAATGAGCCGGTTAAAAAACAAGAGGTTTTTAAGCCGGTTCAATTGATTACGACCCCCAAAGGGGAGAAAGTCATCGACTTTGGACAAAACCTGGTTGGTTGGGTGCAGATGAAGGTGTCGGGCAAAGCCGGCGACCAGGTGAGCATTTATCATTCGGAAGTACTGGACAAGGAAGGCAACTTTTATACCGAAAGCTTACGAACAGCCAGACAGAAAAATACTTATATTTTAAAAGGTGGGGGAGAAGAGAAGTTTGAGCCGCATTTTACCTGGCAGGGCTTCAGGTATATTAAAATTGAAGGCTATCCGGGCGAAATCAAAGCAGAGAACTTTACGGCCACCGCGCTGTATTCGGATATGAAACAGACCGGCTCATTTACCTGTTCCGACGGGCTGGTGAATAAACTGCAGCAGAATATCCAATGGGGACAGCGGGGTAATTTTGTTGATGTGCCAACCGATTGCCCGCAACGCGACGAACGTCTTGGCTGGACAGGCGACGCCCAGGCTTTTGCCCGTACCGCCACCTTTAATTTCAGAGTACACAGCTTTTTTTCCAAGTGGTTGAAAGATGTGGCTGCCGACCAGCAGGCTGACGGAAGAGTGCCTTATGTCGTTCCCGACGTCATAAATAACGGGGAATGTAGTCCCGGCTGGGGCGATGTGGCCACCATTGCCCCTTGGGAAATGTACCTGGCTTACGGCGATAAAGTCATGCTGGAGAAACAATATTCCAGCATGAAAGCCTGGGTCGACTATATCCGGGGGCTTAGCGCCGGCAACCTGTGGATGCCGAAATCCTCTTTCGGAGACTGGCTCTTCTATCGTCCGTTTGATGATAATTCGGGACTTGCAGCAGTCACCGATAAAAACCTGATCGCCCAGTGTTTTTATGCTTACTCAACGCAATTGTTGATTCATGCCGCAAGAACGCTGGAGTTGGATGACGATGTGGAAACCTACGGCGAATTACTTCAGAAAATTAAAGATGCTTTTGTTCACGAATACCTCACTGCCAGCGGACGATTGGTTTCGGGTACGCAAACAGCCTATGTGCTGGCCCTGAACTTCGATATGTTGCCTGAAAATCTGAGAGCGCAGGCAGCTAAACGCCTGGTTGATAATATTCGTTCGTACGATACCCATCTTACTACCGGGTTCCTGGGCACACCCTACCTGTGTCACGTCCTTTCGCGTTTTGGTTATACCGAAGTAGCCTATGAACTCCTGCTTCAAAAATCATATCCTTCGTGGTTGTACCCGGTTACGATGGGCGCTACCACCATTTGGGAACGCTGGGACGGCATCAAGCCCGACGGTACCTTTCAAACGCCCGGCATGAACTCATTTAACCATTATGCGTACGGGGCTATTGGCGATTGGATGTATCGCGTGGTGGCCGGCATTGATACCGGGCAGGAAACCCCCGGTTATAAATCAATACGGATTAAGCCACACGTTAGCAGTAAATTATCGCATGCAAAAGCCGAACTGGAAACGTATTACGGAAAAGTAGCTTCAGGCTGGGAAATTTCAGGAGGAAAACTGAACCTGAATGTTGAAATCCCGGTGAATACCACGGCAACCGTTTACATCCCGGCTACAGATGTCTCGAAAGTAAAGGAAAGCGGTAAGGCCTTAAATGTACAGCGGGCTATCGAACTCGTTGGCCCTGAAAATGGATATGTGGTGGTTAAGATCGGCTCCGGGAAATACCAGTTTACCGTGAATTAACGAAGCAAAAATTTAAAACCAACCGGACCGGCCCGCTTTGAGCATCAAGGCGGGCCGGTTTGTTCATTGCCCCTTCCGGTCGACTGATCAATGCGGTTTGCTGTTTTGGTTATGAGATGATAAAGCCGGAGATTAAAAAATTTATGAAAACGTTTTCATATTAAATGACTTCTTTATACCTTGGTCGAAAATTTCAGAATTGGATCAGACTGTTAGATTTTTTGCATTGAAAATAAGTATTTTAAGATATGTTATTTGAATTATATGCTTGATTTTGTGTTGATTTTCTGATTGTTTTTATGCGTTCAATAGGTGTGCCTTTATATGAATAATGTAATCATTTACATGGAAGTTTAATTTTCAATCGATGAAACTTAAAAATGCTATTTCCCTGATTTTGGGTTCCTGCTTTTTGTTGTTGTCCACCGGCAGTTCTGCTCAGATTAATGCAGTTCACTTGCAGTGTGAGCGCTTATCCGATCCGGAGGGTATCGGTGTGCAGCAGCCTCGTTTAAGCTGGATCTTGCAAAGCCCGGCACGCGGAACCATGCAAACGGCTTACCGGGTACTGGTTGCTTCATCACCGGAGAAACTGGCTGCAGGCAGGGCCGATTTGTGGGATTCCGGCAAGGTATTATCTGGACAGTCTGTCAACATCAGGTATGAAGGTAAAACATTGAAAAGCCGGACCGATGCCTGGTGGAAGGTGAAAATTTGGACTGGCGATCAGGAAAGCGAATGGAGCGAAGTAGCCCGTTTTAGTGTTGGATTGCTGTATTATAAAGATTGGTCTGGTCGCTGGATCGGTTTCGATCGGGCTTTCCCCTGGGACCGGGAAGATAAATTTTCGCGGCTTTCGGCCCGCTATTTCCGTAAAGAGTTTCAGGTAGCCAAGGCTGTTCAGTCAGCAAAAGTGTACATCATCGGATTGGGATTATATGAACTGTACCTCAACGGGCAGAAAATCGGCGACCAGGTGCTGGCGCCAACGCCGACCGACTATTCAAAAAATGTCAAATACAATGTGTTTGATGTGACGGAATATCTTTCTTCGGGTGAAAACGCCCTGGGAACGATTCTTGGAAACGGCCGTTATTACACGATGCGCCAGGCTGAAAAACCTTACAAAATAAAAACCTTTGGTTATCCCAAAATGCTTCTCCAACTGGAGATTGTTTATACCGATGGCTCCCGGGAAACCATTGAAACCGACAATAGCTGGAAAGGTACAGCCGACGGGCCCATCCGGACCAACAATGAATACGACGGCGAAGAATACGACGCCCGCAAAAAAATGCCGGGTTGGAACCTGGCGGGTTTCAACGACAGCGGCTGGCTGGATGCCGAATATGTGCAGGAACCCACCGGAGAGTTTGAGGCGCAGCTAAACCCGAACATGAAGGTGATGCACGGGTTGAAACCGGTTTCGATCAATGAAATACGTCCCGGCGTTTATATCCTCGATATGGGGCAGAATATGGTTGGCTGGCTTCGTATGAAAGTACGCGGTTCGGCCGGCGACCAGGTGACTTTACGTTTTGCCGAGATTCTGGACGGGCAGGGAGAACTGGCGCTGGCAAACCTGCGCGACGCCAAAGTAACCGATGTGTACACCCTGAAAGGTACAGGTGAAGAGCTGTGGGAACCTTCATTTGTTTATCACGGATTTCAGTTTGTCGAAATTACCGGTTATCCGGGCAAGCCTTCGCTGCATGATTTTGAAGGCCGGGTGGTGTATGACGGGATGGAAACCATTGGAACGTTCGAAACATCAAATGCGCTGATCAACCAGATCTGTAAAAATGCTTGGTGGGGGATCAGCGGCAACTACAAAGGCATGCCGGTTGACTGCCCGCAACGCAACGAGCGCCAACCCTGGCTGGGCGACCGCTCTACCGGAGCTTACGGCGAAAGCTTCCTGTTTGACAATGCCCTGTTGTATGCCAAATGGATGGACGACATCAAAAATGCCCAACGCGCCGACGGCTCCATTCCCGATGTGGCCCCGGCATTCTGGCGTTATTACAGCGATAACATGACCTGGGCCGGCACCTACCTGATGGTGGCTGATATGCTTTACCGCCAGTTTGGCGATGCCGAACCAATTGTGAAACATTACCCGTATATGAAACACTGGCTTGAATATATGCAGAGCCGCTATATGACCGACAGGTTCATCCTGACCAAAGACAGTTACGGCGACTGGTGCGTACCGCCCGCTACGATTGAAGAGGGACGCGGGAAAAATGCCAACGTGAAATATCCCAGCCAGTTAATCTCCACCGCGTATCATTATTATTACCTGCAATTGATGCAGAAATTTGCTGCTCTGACTGGAAATGAAAATGACATTCCGGTTTTTGCCGAATTAGCCGGTCAGGTGAAAGAAGCCTTTAACCGCGAGTTTTATGATGCTGAAAAAGCGTCGTACGGCACGCATGTGCTAACCGATAATCTGCTGGCCTGTGCTTTTGGCCTGGTACCCGAACCGGATAAAGACCGGCTGTTCAAAACCATCACCGATTTGATTGAAGTGAAAAATAACGGGCACCTGAGCACCGGTCTGATTGGTACGCAATGGCTGATGCGCGTGCTTACCGACAACGGGCGGGCTGATCTGGCCTTCCGCCTGGCCACCAATAAAACTTACCCGAGCTGGGGGTATATGGTCGAAAACGGGGCTACCACGATTTGGGAGCTTTGGAACGGAAACACGGCAGCTCCCAATATGAATTCCTATAACCACGTGATGATGCTGGGCGACCTGATCATTTGGTTTTACGAAAACCTGGCCGGGATTAAAAGCAGCGATGAGTCGCCGGGGTTCAAAAAAATTATCATGAAGCCGGAGCCGGTGGAGGGACTCTCGTTTGTGGATGCATCCTACCAGTCGGTTTACGGAGAAATAAAAAGCCGGTGGCAGAGAAAAGGGAAGACTTTCTCCTGGGATATCACCGTCCCGGCCAATACAAAAGCACTGGTTTATCTGCCGGCAACTGCTGAAAAAACATCAAAGAAAGTGGTTCCGGCCTTTCAGAATCAGAAGGCTTGATTTTTTTACGCATGGAAGGCGACCTGGCTGTGCTGGAAATCGGATCCGGAGAATATCATTTTCAATCGAAATTGTAGTAGATAGGTTAGTATTCAGATAGTTTGATCAAGAATAGAAATCGAAAAATTAGAGAAAAGAATATGCAAGCAAGATTTTCCACTCCCTTAAAGGGAATTGTTCCGCCTTTGGTAACTCCGCTGACAGATAATGATACGCTTGATGTGGCGGGACTTGAACGTTTGATTGAGCACGTGATCCAGGGAGGCGTTCACGGAATATTTTTATTGGGTACCACCGGCGAGTTTGCCAGTTTAAGTTATAAGGTTCGCGAAGAGTTGATCCGCCTGAGTTGCCGGTTTGTCAACGGTCGGGTGCCGGTGATGGTCGGGATTTCAGATTCCGCTTTTACCGAAAGTCTGAATCTGGCCAACAAAGCGGCTCAGTATGGCGCCGATGCAGTCGTTATCACGCCTCCGTATTACTTCGAGTCGGGCCAGCCTGAGTTGTTGGAGTATCTGAAACGGATCATGAAACAAATGCCGCTCCCGTTGTTCATTTACAATATGCCGGTTCATACCAAGGTGATGTTTGCGCCCGAAACCGTGAAAGCCGCCGCCGAAATTCCGGGGATCATCGGCATGAAAGACAGTTCGGCCAACCTGGCCTATTTCAACCATATCCGCTACCTGCTGAAGGATCGCCCCGATTTTACGTTTATGGTCGGACCCGAAGAGCTGACTGCCGAGTTTGTGCTGATGGGCGGGCATGGCGGCGTAAATGGCGGCGCCAATATGTTTCCGAAACTTTATGTCGATTTGTATCATGCGGCAGCAGCCGGCGATTTCGACGCGGTTTTACCCTTGCAGCAGAAGGTAATCCAGATCAGCACCAGTATTTATAAAGTTGGGAAACATGGTTCCAGTTACCTGAAAGGATTAAAATGCGCCTTGTCGGTGATGGGAATTTGCAATGATTTTATGGCTGAACCTTTTCACCGGTTTAATGAACCGGAACGAAAAAAAATTGAACAGGCCCTGGAAGAGATTCACTTTGAAGAATTGATCTTAACTTAGCGGGACAAAGCGTAACGAAATCGTTTGTCTGTTTGACTAATTTAAAGTTACATAGCGAACCTGAACTGATCAGAAGGTTGCAGGAAAGTGATCAGTTTGCCTTTGAGGTTTTGTTTTATAAATATAAAAACAAACTCAAAGGCTTTGTTGTGAAGTTAGCTCCGCCGCAAATCGATCCTGAAGAGATTGTTCAGAAAGTCTTTATAAAAATATGGTTGCAGCGGGAAAAAATTAAGCCCGAAAAATCTTTTTCTTCCTTTCTGTACACCATCGCCAGGAATGAGATGATCGATCAACTGCGTTCATCGGTAAACCGGAAAATTTACCTGATGGGGGGGCATCTGCTTGCTGATCTGAATCTGTCTGACTCGTCGGATCCGTCGATGCAGGAAGAGTTGGAACAGAAACTTACCGGTTTAATCAGCCAAATCCCGGATAGGCGGAGACAGATATTCGAATTGAGCCGGTATCACGGATGCAGTTACAAACAAATTGCCGAAAGGTTGAATATATCGGAGAATACCGTTGACAGCCAAATCCGTTTGGCGCTGAATTTTATCCGGCGCGAAATCAGGAAAGTCAGGTTCCTGTTGCTCCTTTTTATTTCCAGGTAATTTTTTTGGTCACCCCTTCACGGAAACTGATTTTCGTTTCGTAATAAAGGCAAAATATCAAAGGTATGCACGATCAAATTTTGTCCTTGCTGAAACGGTTTATAAACGATGAGCGTCTGACGGTGAATGAACTAAGACAATTGCGCGATTGGATGACGCTTCCGGATAATATGCAGTCGTTGGATGAATGGATGCATAATCAGTGGCTCACTGCCCCCGAAACGGAATCAGAAGTTGATTTTGAAGAACTCATCAGTCTGATTAACCGGCAATATCAGCTGCACGAAAAGAAAAAGGTATTCTGGGAGTTAAAACCGGTTAAGCAATTTCAACGGGTTGCCGCTATCCTGATCCTTCCGGTGATGATCGTCTCGGCTTATTATTACCTGTTTTCCAAAGAACACCCGCTTCAATATACCGAAACAATTGTTCCCAAAGGCCAGAAGTCGGAGATTGTGTTGCCCGACAACACCCATATTTGGCTAAATTCTGGAACCAGCCTGCGTTATCCGACCGAATACGGCCGGTCGACGCGGGAAATTTTTCTTGAGGGCGAAGCTTATTTTGAAGTGACCGCCAATAAACACCTCCCGTTTGTTGTGAAAACTGCAACCGTCGATGTAAAAGTGCTGGGTACAAAATTTAATGTCCAGGCATACCCCGATGAATCGAAAATCGAAACTGCGTTGCTTGAAGGAAGCATCGATCTGCTGGTTCGCCCTTCCGCATCGGCCCCGATCTCTTATGAAATGAAACCGGGCGAGATGATTAATTTTTCAAAATCAGAGGGGAATATCAGCCGGACGGGATTCAGGAATGACGAGGTGGTGGGTTGGAAGAATAACCGATTGATTTTCAGGGACGATTCGTTCGTTAACCTGGTTCGGAAAATCGAACGCTGGTATAATGTCGAAGTCGTTTATGATGAGCATTTTTTGGATGATCAGCGCCTGACGGTTGAGTTGAATGAAGGGGAAAGCATCGAGCGCTTAATGCAAATCATCGAAAAAGTCATGAATGTTGAGTCGTCAGTAAATAACCAAAAAGTATATATCAAATCTAAAATGAAAAGCTGATCATTAAAAGAAAAACGGGTAGTTCTGCGCCAACATACACTACCCGCCATTCTTACGTGTAAACAAGAAGTTTAACGAAAAACTGAACAAATTTATGAAAAAAAGTAAAACCCATCGGAATTGGGATCGATATCTTCAATTCCAAAAGTTCACCAGAGTTATGAAACTACTAATGATCCTGACTTTCTGCGGGCTGATGACCTTCGCGTCTCAGACCTATTCTCAAATGGCCAAAGTATCGGTGAATTTGAGAGACTGTTTTGAAATCATTGTCAAAATTTGTTAAGCATCAATCTTATCATTGATAATTGGACAAAGGCTGCACTTGTTTCGGTCAACCTTTCATAGTCTTTCGAGGTCCGTCGTTGAAATGAAATCCAGGCAAATGTTCTTTCAACAATCCATCTTTTAGGCAGGATTTTGAATTTGTGGGCTTCATTTCTTTTGACAATTTCGAGGGCCCAACCAAATTTTATCCTGGCTGTCTCTATTAATTCCCCCCGATAACCGCCATCGGCAAATATTTTTACGATCCCTTTTATGTATTTATTTTTAAGGATTTTAAATACAAGTTCTGCGGCCTTGCTGTCATGTGGCGTTGCTGAATGGACTACAATGGCCAGTAGTAAGCCAAGGGTATCAACAACAATGTGCCTTTTTCTGCCCTTAATCTTTTTGCCGCCATCATACCCAATCTCGTCTTGACAAACATTGACTGTTTTAACGGATTGACTGTCAATTATGCCAACAGATGGAACAGGGTTTCTGCCTTTTTGCACCCTGACCTTTTCGACAAGATAATCATGCAATTCCTCCAAAAGCCCGTTTAACTTCCACTTTCTGAAGTAATAATAAACTGTCTGCCATGGCGCAAAGTCGTTGGGGAGCATCCGCCATTGGCAACCGGATTTGGTTATGTACAAAATTGCATTCACAATTGATCGTAAACTATGTTTTCTTTTTCGCTCTTGTTCAAACAAATCTTTTATAACTTGCCACTGGTTATCGGTTAAATCACTTGGGTAAATTTTCATCGTACACTAATTTGTCGTTATTTTAGTGCAAAGAAAATCTAACCTGATATAGTTAGCTGATAACCAATTTTTTAATTATAAACACCTTGGTGTTAATTGCGCTATAATATTTTTTAAATTTAAAATCAAAACAGTCTCTGAGGCAAGCTACGATTAAGGATATTTTTAGCGCTATTGAGGAACAGACTGACTTTCAAATAGCCTATAATAGTAATAACCTTGATGTTCTGGAAAAAATTGACTTGCGGGTTGAAAATAAATCGATATCGGAAGTGTTGGACCTGATATTGAAAAATTCTTCGGCGCAATACGAATTTATTGGTCGGTATATTGTGATTTCCGATCTGAAGAAAAACGAATTTAGTGTATTACAAACTCAGCAAAACAGAACAATCACCGGTAAAGTGGTCAATGCCGACGGACTTCCAATCCCCGGCGCAACAGTGGTTATGAAAGGAACAAATCGGGGTACAATTACCGACGCTGACGGGAGTTACCAAATCGATGATGTCCCTGCAGGAGCAGTCCTCCTGGTTTCGTTTGTCGGGATGAAAACACAGGAAGTGCCGGTTGACGGACGGAGTGTCATTCAGGTAAGCCTGGCCGAGGATACAATTGGCCTGGAAGAAGTGGTGGCTATTGGTTACGGAACCGTGCGGAAAAGTGATTTGACCGGATCGGTGGTTTCTGTAGGAGCCGACAAATTGAAAGACCGTCCTTACACCAATGCCATGCAAACCCTGGCAGGACAGGTTTCCGGGGTGCAGATCACTCAAACCCAAGGCGCTCCTGGATTGGCTCCTACCGTGAAAGTCAGGGGTGCCTCTTCGATCAATGCCGGCACAACTCCTTTGTATGTTATTGATGGCATTCCTTTGGAAGACAACACCACCAACTCAACATCTTCAGGGGTCAGTTCGGGAAGCAATATGGATTTTAACCGAAATCCTCTAAACTTTATTAACCCGAATGATATCGAATCAATTGAAATATTGAAAGATGCATCTTCAGCAGCCATTTACGGTTCCCGCGGCGCCAATGGCGTTGTATTGATCACGACCAAGCAGGGGAAAGCCGGAAAAACCAAGATTGAGGCGAATTATGAGTTTGGTCTTTCAAAAGTTTTGCGGGAGACAGAGATGATGAATGCCCAGGAATGGATGGAGTTCCAAACGGCAGCCCGAAATAACTCATGGGCTACCATTGTGGCTGCAAATCCTTCGGCAACAAGAGGTCTGAATGTCACTGTGCCGGTTGAATTTTCTGATCCGGCATGGATTGCCCGAATTGGGAATGGAACGGATTGGCAGGATGTTTTATTAAGAACAGCTTTATCACACAATGTTCAGGTATCCGCATCGGGGGGCAATGAGAAAACCCAATTCATGGTATCGGCGGGTTATCTGGATTCCGAAGGTGTTGTGGACCAAAATACCTACGACCGGATCAACCTTCGTTCGAACATCAGGCATAAATTTAGCGACAGGTTCCGGTTGGGCTTAAACATGGGATTCAGTCGTGCACAGGAAGCTCCCCACGGTACTGCCGGTAAATCGGATGTGGTAAGTTTGGCTTTACAGAGCGACCCGATTTTCCCGCTTTATGTTGAAACCGGCAGCCTTGGCTTTAAAGATCCGACTTCCATCTGGAACACCTTTGTGAAATACGGCCTTCAGTTATGGCATCCCTACTCGTTAACCCGGGAAGCTGAAAAAAAGAAAGTCATGAATGTGATGACCGCCAACTCATTCCTGGAATGGGATGTTCTGAAAGATTTGACCTTCAAAACAGCTTTTAGCTCAAATATCGAAAATACGTTCTATGATTTCTATTGGAATGAAGGTCAGAACTGGGGTTATTCGGGTTGGGTTCCGGCAACTGCTGATTTTATTACCTTGCAATCCTCTAACTGGGTTTGGGAAAATACACTTAATTATAACAAAACGTTTAATGGTATTCACGATTTAAATGTGCTGGCAGGTTATACCGTTCAGGAACAACGCACGGATTACAGCAGCATGCGGTCGGGTAGTTTCCCGAACGATTTGGTTCATACCCTGAACGCAGGGAAAGTCAGCAGTGGAAGTACGTCGGCACAGGAATGGTCACTGATTTCTTATCTTGCCCGTGCCAATTATTCGCTCAAAGGCAAATATCTGGTTACCGCAGCTATTCGCGCCGATGGCTCATCCCGTTTTGGCGCCAACAATCGCTGGGGGTACTTCCCGTCAGGATCTGTTGCCTGGCGTATGTCTGAGGAAGCGTTCCTTCAGGATGTTGCCTGGCTGGATAATCTGAAAGTGCGCTTGAGCTATGGCGAAACCGGTAATAACCAGATTCCAAACTACGGTGCAATCGGCATATTGGGTTATACCCCTTATGTTAGCGGCGGGACCGTGGAGCAAGGTATTTACACGAATACGTTTGCCGATAAAAACCTGAAATGGGAAAAGACAGGCCAAACAAACTTTGGAGTCGATTTTAGCATTCTGGATCAACGTGTGAATTTTTCAGGCGATATTTATTACTCGAAAACAAAAGACCTGTTGCTGAATGTTCCGATCCCCATCATCACCGGTTTTGCTTCTACATTAACAAACATCGGGGAACTGCAAAATAAGGGTTTTGAAATCAATGTCAGTACTCGCAATATCGACCGTAAATTCAAGTGGACAACTGACTTTAACATCTTTGCTAACCGGAACAAGGTATTGAAGCTGGGTGAAAATGATGCCCCGATCGATATCAACGAGTCCAGCATGACCTCGCGCACAGCCGTAGGAAAACCCATCGGGATGTATTTTGGCTATGTAGTTGACGGTGTGATCATGACCCAAGCCGAATTGGACAACAATGCCTATCCGGTATGGGCCGGCAGTGAACCGGGCGATCCAAGGGTGCGCGATGTGAATAAAGACGGCAAGATCAACTCAGACGACCGGACCTATATCGGTAATTACCAGCCCGATTTTCAGTGGGGGATGACCAATATTTTATCCTATGCCGGTGTTGAATTATCGGTTATGTTACGCGGGTCGCACGGCGCCGAGATTCTTAACCATAACGCACGGTTCCTGAAATCAGGCGTAGGTGGCGGAAACCGGAACATGTATCAGGAGGTATCTAATTTCTGGAGGTCCGAATCTAATCCGGGCAATGGAATGATTCCGAAACCTCGTATGCTTCCTACTACAGTGCGCGACTTTGGTTCTACCTATTGGGTCGAAGACGGTTCATTTGTCCGCATCCAGAACATTCGTATTGGCTATAACTTGCCGAAAAACTTAGTCAACAAGATGAATGTATCCGGCGTAAAACTCTATATAAATATGGAAAATGTATATGTATTCTCTGACTATTTAGGTTACGATCCGGAAGGCAGTACTTACCAAACCGGTGTTTTGGTCGGCTTCGATTATGGCGCCTATCCCAATCCGTTTACAGCGACTGCAGGGGTAAATATTACTTTCTAAGAATTCAGATATAAGGATATAAAAAAAGTAGGAATATGAAAAAAATAAAATACATCCTGATTCTATTCGTTGCAATCTACTTTGGTTGCAGTGAAGACTTTTTGGACCGGTCACCCATTTCCAATCCCAATGAAGTGGATTTCTATCAAAGCAAAGATGATATCGAAACTGCTCTCTGGGCCGCGTATAATTCCTTGTATACACTTTATGGTCCTGAAAGTTTGCCATCATTCTTTGGCGAGTTAATGTCGGATAATGCCTACAGCGATAATGCTGCAGGTCGAATCCAGGACTATGAGGGCTTTGAAAATCATACGATGAGTGATGATAATGAATTAGTGTTAAACTATTGGAATAGTTATTATAAGTCATTATATATGATTAATAATATTATTTCAAGAGCAGAAAACATTAATTTCGATACCCAGGCTGCTTTAATCGGCGAAGCTAAATTTTTGAGAGCCCTGTATTATTTCGATATGGTTCGGGCATGGGGCGATATTCCGCTGGTTACCAAACCAATCAGTATCAGTGAAGCATATGCGCAGGGCCGCACCCCTAAGGCCGATGTCTATAATCAGATTGTTGAAGATCTGAAATTTGCGGCTTCCAATTTGCCACTCAAAGCCAATCAACGGTTTGTGGGAGCCGCTAGCAGCGACGCTGCCAATACGCTCCTTGGAAAAGTTTATCTTACCCTGGGGGATAAAACAAAAGCATCTGAAGCGCTGCTGAAGGTTTACGGCAAATTTTCGCTCGTGCCCTATGCTAATTTATGGGATAAAACAAAAAAGAACGGGACCGAATCAATCTTCGAAATCCAGTACAAAGGGGGAAAATCAAATCCATACAGCCGCTACTGGGCGATGTTCTCCCCGCTTGATAATCGGGTTGTTACCGCCTGGGGCGCCGGGATGAACCAGGTTACCCTTGATTTGTGGAATGCGTATGAAGCAGGCGATCCGCGTCGTGATTTGTCGATCCAGAACGGATACACGACCGCCGCCGGGGTCCCCGTCGACGTGAAATATCCGATTAAGTGGAAAGATACCAGCGCTGAAGTAGATGGTTTGAGAGAAGCTGCCGATAACAATTTTATTATTCTGCGGTATGCCGATGTGTTGTTGATGCTTACCGAAGCAACAGGCGATGCCAAATACCTGAATGAGGTGAGAGGCCGGGTTGGGTTACCCCATTACGGCGCTGCCGGATATCCGTCGGCGTACAATACCGTGGCGCTGGCGCTTGAACATGAACGTCAGGTGGAGTTTGCCCTCGAGTTTCATCGTTGGTTTGACCTGATTCGTACCGGCCGGGCTATTGCTGTAATCAAAAACAGCAGCAAAAACATTACGCTGAACGAAAACCAATTGGTATTACCGATACCCTTACAGGTCATCACTCAAAATTCAGGTGTGATCACTCAAAATGAAGCGTATAAATAACACCGGTTTTAGAATAGAATATACCGAAGTAAAAGAGAAAATCAACGGCCAGTCCTGACGCTTCCGGATTGGCCGTTTTGCTGTTGATTAAAATTGAATGGAACCAAAATACCTGATTTTGATAACTTTTTTGGGCCGTATTGACATTTTCAGTATTTCTTCCTTGCATCGAAAGGCGGACAGTCGGAGAAAAATTTTAGGATTTTACCAAAATTAGTCGAACACATGGTACCTCCCTTTTGACGATAACATAAAATTTGGCAGGTTACATACGCATTACTTCGATGGGACCCAATACTTCATATCTTATGAATATTTTTTGCATAACGTTTTCAGATTAAACTTTTATTTGTTAATATTAAAGTTCAATAATTCAAGTAGATATAAAATGTAAACGTTAACATCAATTTGCTTGATATGAAATGTTTAGCTATCATCTAAAACAGAACATCGTGATGAAACGGATCTTTACGGCGACGGTTTTTGTATGCCTGATTGCCTTTGCATGCAAACCCGGTACAAATTATTTAATAGTCAGCCGCCTTGCCTGTGAAAATTTTCCCACTCCGGCTGCGATTGAGACAACCACCCCCAGGCTGAGTTGGATTATTCAATCCAAAAGAAACGGAACCCGTCAGTCAGCCTGGCAAATCCTGGTGGCCGACGACGCCGGCCTGCTGAAAAAGAATGAAGGAAATCAATGGAACAGCGGGAAGGTGGATTCGGAACAATCCATCCTGGTTGTTTACGACGGATTGGCCCTGGAGGCCGGCAAAAAGTATTTTTGGAAAGTAAAAGTATGGGACGAAACCGGCAGGGAGTCTCCCTGGAGCGAAACCGCATCTTTTCAGATGGGACTGATTTATCCCGTCGACTGGACAGGCGCGCAATGGATTGGTTATGATGAGATGGACGAATCGAAACGGCTGGTCTGCGGCGTGACCGGCTACGGAGACCTTTCATTGGGCAAGGTGGAAGAACGGGCCATTGTTCCCTTGTTCCGAAAAAGTTTTGATTTAACCCAAAAAGTGGCTTCGGCCACGCTTTTTGTTAGCGGAATTGGACAGTACGAAGCTTCGTTGAACGGCCAAAAAGTTGGCGACGATTTTCTGACACCGGGATGGAGCGACTACGATAAAACTGTTTTTTATAATACCTGTGATGTTACCGGTTTGTTGAGGTCAGGCGAAAATGTTCTGGGCGTCATGGTTGGCAACGGCTTCCATTATAACAACCGCGAGCGTTACCGGAAACTCATTATCGCTTACGGATTTCCAAAAATGATCTGCAAGCTGCAAATTCGTTATGCCGACGGAACTGAAGAAACTATCGTTTCGGGCGGCGATTGGCAAAGCAAGCCATCGCCAATCATCTATACAAGTATCTACGGAGGAGAGGACTACGATGCCCGCCTGGAAGAACCGGGATGGAACGAAGCTGGATTTGATGCTTCAGACTGGAAAATGGCTGAACTGGTCAATGCGCCGTCAGGTAAATTGAAAGCCGACCCAAACCATACGGTTAAAGTGATGGACACTTTTTCGCCCGTTGCCGTAAGTCAATTAAATGATACCAGCCTCCTGTACGATTTCGGACAGAATGCCTCGGGCATTGTTTCACTTCGTTTAAAAGGAGAGGCTGGTCAGCAGGTACGGCTTTACCCGGCCGAAAGTTTGAAAGACGACGGAACGGTCAGTCAGCGCGGCTCCGGTTCGCCCTATTATTATACTTACACGTTGAAGGGAGAAGCCGAAGAATCGTGGCAAGCCCGGTTTACCTACTATGGTTTTCGCTATGTGCAGGTAAATGGCGCACAACTAAAGGCGGGAAGCACGGCCCCGGAACTTCCGGAAATCATGGAGTTAAAATCGCTGCATACCCGAAATTCGGCTCCAATAACCGGTAGCTTTTCATGTTCCAACGAATTGTTCAACCGGACGTTCGACCTGATCAACTGGGGCATTAAAAGCAACCTGCAATCGGTGATGACCGACTGCCCGACCCGCGAAAAGCTGGGCTGGATTGAGCAAACGCAGTTGATGGGCACTTCAGTACATTTTAATTTCGACTTATATCACCTTCACAAAAAGCTGCTGTTGGATATGGCCGACGCGCAAACCGACGAAGGACTGGTGCCGAGCATTGTGCCCGAATACATTAACTTTGAATATTACGATGCGGCTTTCCGCGACTCGCCGGAGTGGGGCAGCGCTTCCATCTTTCTTCCCTGGATGATTTACCGCTGGTATGGCGATCCGGAGCCGATGAAACAGGCCTGGCCGATGATGCAGCGGTACATGGCGTATTTGGAGAGTAAAGCCAACAATCATATTTTGTCGCATGGTTTGGGCGATTGGTACGATGTGGGTCCGAAAGAACCCGGCTATGCGCAGCTGACTCCAGTGCCGCTGGTTGCCACTGCCACGTATTTCTACGACGCACAACTGATGGCACAGATGGCCGAATTGCTTGGAAATCAGGAGGAGGACGTTCGTTTTGCAGAGCTTTCCGATAAGATTAAAAGCGCGTTCAACCTGAATTTTTATAACGGGGAGAAGTCAACTTACGCTACCGGCAGCCAAACCTCGCTGGCCATGCCGCTGAGTATGGGACTGGTTGCCCCCGAAAATGAAGCTGCGGTACTGGCCAATTTGGTTGAACGGATTGAAGCTGATCATGGCGCCATCACAGCCGGCGACGTGGGTTTTCACTTTCTGGTGGATGCGCTGACCAAATTCGGGAAATCGGATTTACTGTATAAAATGAACAACCGCGACGATGTTCCCGGTTATGGCTATCAACTTAAACAAGGGGCTACTTCGCTGGCCGAATCATGGCAGGCGTTGCCGTCCAAGTCGTTGAATCACCTCATGCTCGGTCACCTGATGGAGTGGTTTTACCAGGGGCTGGGCGGAATCCGGCAAGCCGGTCATTCGCAGGCATACCGCGAAATTGTGATTCAGCCCGAAGTGGTGGAGGAACTGAGTTTTGTTAAAACCTCCTTCGATTCGCCCTACGGAAAAATCGTCAGCAATTGGGAGAAGAAGGACGGTGTGTTTACGCTTTGGGTTGAGGTGCCGGTGAATGCGACTGCTAAAGTGATCCTTCCGTATGATGGCGATTTACATGCGGAAGCCTTGAAAGCGCCGGCAGAAGATAGGGAACTGATAAAAATAATGGATCAGGAAAATGGTCGGCCGGTATGCCGGTTGCAATCGGGGAACTATCAAATTGAATTAAAAATCAAATAATAAACCGGTCGTTTGACCGAATGCTGAACTGAGACAATGAGAAAGAAGGTTTTGATGGGGACATTGGTTGTGCTGACTGCGCTGGCTTGCGCTCCGAAGAAAAAGGAACTGCCCGCGACGGTGCCGCCCGAAAAAATGGCGGCAATTTACAACGAAGTGAAGACACCTTTCAAGTACGGCTTGATCCTGGTTCCCGACAGCAACTCACATATGTTTGACTGCCCGACCATTTTTCGTCACAACGACAAATGGGTGATGACCTATATCATTTTCGACGGGCGCGGTTATGAAACCCATCTTGCGCTGAGCGACGATCTGATCCGTTGGGATGAGCAGGGGGCTATCATGCAGTTTTCGGATACTGCTGATTGGGATGTGAACCAGAAAGCCGGTTACCCGTCGCTGATCAGTTACGACTGGGGAGGCGATTACGGCATTAATTCGTACGATGGTAAATATTGGATGAGTTATTTTGGCGGCAACTCTACCGGCTACGAAAAAGGGGTACTGTCGTTCGGAATGGCTTACACCGAAAAGGACCCGGCAAGCCCGCAACAATGGAGCCGTTTGAACAAGCCCGTGCTGGCGCCTGCCGACCCGGATGCCGGTTGGTACGACAACATCACCATGTACAAATGTTACGTGCAGGAAGACAAAGACCAGTTGACCGGGCATCGGTTTGTGATGTTTTACAATGCCAAGGGTGACAGCATCAGCAAAGTTCGCGGCGCCGAACGAATCTCGATGGCTTTTTCGGATGACATGGTCAACTGGAAACGCTTTGCCGGAAACCCGGTTTTGAACCACCACCTGGGCATTACCGGCGACGCCGTAATCCAGAAAATCGGTGACCTGTATGTTATGTTCTTCTTCCGTGCTTACTGGCCCGAAGGCAAAACGGTGGTGTACAACAGCTTCGCGGCGTCGTACGACCTGCTGAACTGGACCGAGTGGGACGGCCCGAAACTGATTGAACCCGGCGAGAGCTACGATAACCAGTTTGCACACAAGTCGTTTGTTATGAAGGTTGATGACATGGTGTACCATTTTTACAATGCTGTAGATACGCTCGGTAACCGGGGTATTGCACTGGCAACCTCAAAAAATTTAGGCAAAAGCGAACTGAAGTTTAAGACGGCTGCCGAGTCGGAAGTGAAGTGAAACAAAGTGTTCAGTCACAGTCACAGTTTGCAGAAATAACTTGAACTTAACTTTGCGACCTTTGCGATATCCTTTGTATTCTTTGCGGTTAAAATATTAAGAAGATGAAACGAAAACAACAAATAAGCTTTTTCATGCTGGCGCTGACGCTCGTTCTGTTTGGGTGCGGACCGAAAAACCAATTGGCTGAGCGCCAAAATTTCGACAAGGATTGGAAATTCATGTTGGGCGATGACTCGCTTGCATTTCGACCCGGCTATAACGACAGCGACTGGCGGGTCCTGAACTTGCCCCACGACTGGAGCATTGAAGGCGAATTCAGTGCCGATGCGCCGGCAACCCCTGAGGGCGGCGCACTGCCAACCGGAATTGGCTGGTACCGTAAAACGTTCAAACTTGAAAAACTGGCCGGCGAAAAAGTTTTTTATATCGATTTTGACGGGGTGATGGCCAACAGCGAAGTGTGGATTAACGGCCATTACCTGGGCAAACGTCCCTTTGGTTACATCGGCTTTCGCTACGAGCTGACCCCCTACCTGAACTTCGGCAACGAAGCCAATACCCTGGCTGTCCGGGTCGACAATTCGGCACAACCGGCTTCGCGTTGGTACACTGGTTCGGGCATCTATCGCCATGTGTGGTTGCTCGAAAAAGCCCCGGTTCACGTGGCGTATTGGGGAACTTTTGTTACAACTCCGGAAGTTTCTGCCGACGCGGTTCAGGTAAAACTGGACATTCAACTCGAAAATAAAAATGAAACGGAAGCGCGGGTGAGGATAAAGTCACAGGTCACCGATGCTTCCGGAACAAAAGTTGCCGAAGCTGAAACGGAGTTGGATGCCGCCATCGGGCTTTCAAACTTAACGCAGAACTTTGAATGGAAGAATCCCGCTTTGTGGTCGCCTGAAACGCCGAACCTGTACCAAATTCAAACCGAAATTTACAAGACCGGTAAACTGATTGACAGCTACCAAACTCCGCTGGGTGTACGTTGGTTTGAGTTTACGCCCGATAAAGGTTTTTTTCTGAATGGTGAGCCGTTGAAAATTTACGGCGTCAACCAACACCACGATTTGGGCGCTTTGGGCGCCGCGGTGAATACCCGTGCCATGGAACGCCAGCTCGAAATATTAAAAGAAATGGGTGTGAATGCCATCCGTATGGCGCACAATCCGCCTGCCCCGGAATTGCTGCATTTGTGCGACTGCATGGGCTTCCTGGTGATTGATGAATCGTTTGACGAATGGGAACGCACAAAGGTAAAAAATGGCTATCACCTGTATTGGGATGAATGGCATGTGCGCGATTTGCAGGACATGGTGCTTCGCGACCGCAACCACCCATCCATCATTGCATGGAGCATTGGCAACGAAATCCCCGAACAGTTCGATACCACCGGCATCCGTATCACCCGCGAGTTGGTCGATGTGGTAAAGGCGCTCGATACCACACGGCCTGTGACGGCGGCTTTAACCGAAACCGATCCTGAAAAAAATAACCTGTACAAATCGGGTGCGCTCGACTTGTTGAGCTTTAACTACAAGCACCGTGATTACCTGAAGTTTCCCGAGCGCTATCCGGGAGAATGTATGCTGGCATCGGAAAACATGTCGGCGCTGTCGACCCGAGGGCATTACGATTTTCCGGCGGACAGCCTGCGTATCTGGCCGCCTGCCTACAAGGCGCCGTTTGACGGTAATCCCGACCTGACCGCATCCTCTTTCGATAACTGTATCGCCTACTGGGGCGCTACCCACGAAGACACCTGGGCGGTGGTCAAAAACAACGACTTCATTCCCGGCATGTTTATCTGGTCGGGCTTCGACTACCTGGGCGAGCCGCTGCCGTATCCTTATCCGGCCCGAAGTACCTACCTGGGGATTATCGACCTGTGCGGATTTCCAAAAGATGTGTATTACCTGTATCAAAGTGAATGGACCGACAAAACCGTACTGCACCTGTTTCCGCACTGGAACTGGACGGAGGGGCAAATCATCGACCTGTGGACATATTACAGCAACGCCGACGAGGTGGAGTTGTGGGTAAACGGTATTTCGCAGGGGCGCAAGTCGAAAGGGCCCGATCAGTTTCATGTGATGTGGCGGGTGCCTTTCAGCCCCGGAAGTATCAGGGCGGTGAGCTACAGGAATGGCGAAAAGGTGGCCGAGAAAGAAATCCGCACCGCGGGGCCGGCAGCCAAAATTGAATTGACGGCCGACCGAGTCAATCTAAATGCCGATGGCAGCGACCTGTCGTTTGTTACCGTGAAAGTGACCGATAAAGATGGAAATATGGTGCCCAATGCGACGAATTTGATCAATTTTCAGGTTGAGGGTGAAGGAACCATCGCCGGGGTTGACAATGGTTACCAGGCCAGTACCGAACCTTTTAAGGCAAACTACCGGAAAGCCTTCAATGGCATGTGTTTGCTGATTGTTCAGACCACAGACAAAGCAGGGGAGATTAGGGTCCGGGCGACTTCAGATGGATTGCAAATGGATAAACTGACGATTAAAACTCAATAATTGAGAAATACTGAAATACCTATGAAATTCAAAACTAATCGAATAAATCAGGTGTGCGACAAATTTCACTTCTTACGGCTAATTTATTCTTTTTCCGAAAACTTGTCAGCATATAATGGTTTTCGTGTAAAAGTTAAATTTACCAGTGGTTCCGTTAGGAACCTGATACGGGTAGTATTATCTGCTATGACAATCCTGTTCCGTCCCGGACGGGACGGGATAATATCTGAACATGGCTTTTCTACCCATATTTGGCGCCTGACGGCGCTTTCAAAAATTTCGGCGATTTCACGGGATTTTGTCGTACATCGAATAAATCATTCAATCCTTTTTTTTGTATCGTTGGTTGTTTTGTCTTCGGGACTCTCTGCGCAACGCCTGGTTGAATTGCCTGAAGGAATTCCGCCGGTTCCGCATATTTACGATACGGAGCCCTGGGAAGACCCGCAAATCACCGAACTAAACCGGGATGCGGCCCGTGCAACGGTGTATTCGTTTAAAACGGAGACACAAGCTCTGGCCGGCGATCGGGAACAAAGCGGGCGTTACCTGAGTTTGAACGGCGAATGGGATTTTCATTTGGCCTTAAAACCAGCCGATGCACTCGAAGACTTTTTTAAGACCCCTGTGCGTGGTTGGGACAAAATAGAGGTGCCTTCGAACTGGGAAATGAAGGGCTACGATACCCCGATTTATAAAAGTGCGGTTTATCCCTTTCGTCCCATCAACCCGCCTTATGTGCCGCGCGATTACAATCCGGTTGGCTCGTACCAGCGAACATTTTCGGTTCCCGCCGATTGGAAAGACCTGAATGTGACCCTGCATTTCGGGGCAGTCAGTTCGGCTTTCAAGGTGTGGGTGAACGGTCGGTTTTTGGGTTATGGCGAAGACAGTTTTCTGCCTTCCGAATTCAATATCTCTGCATATTTTAAAGAGGGTGAAAATACGCTTTCGGTCCAGGTGATCCGATGGAGCGATGGCGCCTACCTGGAAGACCAGGATCATTGGCGGATGAGCGGTATTCAGCGTGAAGTGTTGCTGTTGGCTGAACCGAAATTACGTTTGGCCGATTTTCATTACCAAACCACTTTGGATGATGACTATAAAGATGCCGTCTTAAGCATTCGCCCTCGCCTGGAAAATCTGACCGGTGATACGGTGAAAGGATACATACTTGAAGCTCGGCTTTATGATCAAAACAAGCGGGAAATATTTGAGCAGCCTTTGACGAAAAGCGCCGAAACGATTCTTACGGAAGCCTGGCCGCGCCTGGACAATGTCAAATTTGGTTTGCTGGAAGCCAAAGTCGCCAATCCCTTAAAATGGAGCGCCGAGGAACCGAACCTTTACACCCTGGTCCTTTCATTAAAAGATAGCACAGGGCATGTATTGGAGGCAAAAAGTTGTAAAGTTGGTTTTCGGACCATTGAATTTGCGAAGGATAACAGCAAGCTGCTGATCAACGGAAAAGTAACCTATTTGTACGGCGTTAACCGTCATGATCATGATCCGGTGCGCGGGAAAGCGCTTACCCGCGAAGATATCCGCAAAGACATTGAACAAATCAAACGTTTCAATTTTAATTGTGTCCGAACCGCTCACTATCCGAACGATCCGTACCTCTATGATTTGTGCGATGAGTACGGGATTTATGTGATCGATGAAGCCAATTTCGAAACGCATGGTTTGGGTGGGAAACTGGCCAACGACCCCAAATGGCTCCATGCCCATTTGCAGCGCCTGGTGCGCATGGTAGCGCGCGACAAAAACCACCCGTCGGTGATTATCTGGAGCCTGGGCAACGAAGCGGGCCGCGGGCCGGCAACAGCAGTGATGGCCGCTTATTGCCACGATTTCGACATCACCCGCCCGGTGCATTACGAGCCGGCTATGGGCGACCACAAAGCGAAAGGCTATCTTCCGTATGGCAGTCCCGGTTACCCGAAGGACCATTCACGCAGGATCCAAACTCCGCTTGATCAGTCGTACATCGACATCGTGAGCCGGATGTATCCCGATCTTTCTACCGGGCCGCTCTTGATCAGTCAGGACAATGGCGATAACCGCCCGGTTTTTTGGTGCGAATATTCACACTCGATGGGCAACTCCACCGGAAACATGAAAGAATGGTGGGATCAGATTCGCTCTCTTCCTCGTTTGATTGGCGGCTGTATCTGGGATTACAAAGACCAGGGCTTGCTGAAAACCGATAATAATGGAACCGAATTTTACGCTTACGGTGGCGATTTTAACGAACCATTGCACGACAGCAATTTTTGCATCAATGGTATCGTGGCTTCCGACGGGCGTCCCAAGGCCGCGATGTACGAGTGTAAATGGGTTTTTCAGCCGGTGAGCTGTGAGTTGCAGGATGCGGACAACTTCAGTCTGAAAATCACCAACCGACATTCGGTGAGCAATTTATCGGCTTACGTGCCGGTGTTGAAATTCCTCGAAAACGGCAAATTAATTAAGACCGTTTCGCTGGCGCCGATATCGTTGGAGGCCGGAAAAGATACGCTGATCAGCTTCAAACAATACCTGCCGAAAATGAAGTCGGGGGCGGAATACCTGGTTTCTGTTTCCTTTAACCTGAAAGAAAAAACCGCTTGGGCTGATGCCGGATTTGAAGTGGCATCCGATCAGGTTGCATTGACCGGCCTGAGTTCACAACAGCCGGCGCAAAAGAAGCCGGGAGACCTGCAATTGAATGAAACAGCTGATGCTCTTGTGTTGACGGGCAAAAACTTCGAGCTGAAAATCGACAAATCAAACGGAGGGCTAAGTTCTTACCAATGGAAAGGCGAGGAGCAACTATTTGCGCCTTTGTTGCCCCATTTTACCCGCCCGCTGACTGATAACGACGAGCGGGGCTGGAAACCGCAGCGAAAACTGAAGGTTTGGTACGAGGCTGAACCGAAATTGCTGACGGTGAAAGCTGAAAAAACAGCCGATGGCCTGGTGTTGGTCAGCAGCAGCTACTCCATCGTGGCCGATTCTGCCGTTTGCGAGCTGTTGTACACCCTGCGCTGCGACGGAACATTGAAAGTGGACTATGAATTGAACGCTTCGCCGCAACTGCCAAACATTCCGAAAATTGGTATGCAGTGCGGCATAAGCGATGTGTACCGTCAAATCAGTTGGTACGGCAAAGGCCCGCTCGAAAATTACATCGACCGCAATCACGGTTTTAAGGCCGGCGTGTACAGCCTCCCGGTCGAACAATTCACCGAGTCGTACGTAATGCCCCAGGAGAACGGCAACCGGACCGATGTGCGTTGGATGTACCTGTCGGACACCCAAAAGACAAAAGGTTTGCTGGTTGTGGCTGATTCCCTGCTGAGCATAAGCGTCTGGCCCTGGACCGAAGAAAATATCAACGAAGCAAAACATACTTTCGATTTAAAGGAATCCGGCTGCCTGACACTGAATATCGACCTGAAACAGATGGGCGTAGGCGGTAACGACAGTTGGTCGGATGTAGCTGCTCCGTTGGACCAGTACCGGATTAAAGCGGGAAATTATCGCTACTCGTTTTACCTGGTGCCCATGTCTGCGGGGAAAAAAGATTTGAGTGATGAAATTTATAAAATGAAATTTTAAAGTGGGCCGTCTGAAAAAAATAGATAAGGTGAAAGTCACCCCGAACTTGTTTCGGGGTCTGTTTTTGGAAGGGAAAGATCCTGATCCGGCAATTGCCGGACAGGATGACGCACTTTCAACTTTTGTAAAATGAGCCACTATAACCCAAAACCAATGAAACAAAACCGACGAAATAAAACAAACCTGTTGCTGGCAGTATTGCTGATAGCCGTTTTCGGCGCTTGCAGCCGGCAGCCGGAGAACCAGTATAGATTGATTGTGCCGACCGAAAACGACGCAGCAAACTGGAATTATTGGTACTGGATGCATGGTGCCGTCAGTAAAGATGGTATAACTGCCGACCTGGAAGCTATGAACGCGGCCGGCTTTGGCGGGACCTACCTGTTTGCTATTCGCGATACAGTTGCCGGTTTGTACGCTGATAAAGTGGTGACCATGAGCTCCGAATGGTGGGAGTTGGTGCGTTTTGCCGCCAGCGAAGCCAACCGGTTGGGACTGGAAATGGGTTTCAACTCGTGCGACGGCTTTACCTGTGCCGGTGGTCCATGGATTACTCCCAATAAGTCGATGCAAAAAGTGGTTTGGACCGATACGCTTGTCGCAGGGGGGTCAACATTTTCCGGCAAACTTCCGCAACCCGAAATGGTGAAGGGTTATTATGAAGATATCGCCACTTTTGCATACCCGGCTCCTGAAGGGGCTGGTCAAAATTCATGGACAATCAAACCGGTGGTGACCTCAAATTTGAGCAACGAAAGCCTGCAATATTTGGCAGCAAGAGAAAATACCCGTCAGTTCTCGACCAATGAAAAAGGCTGGGTACAGTTTACTTTTGATGAGCCTTTTACCTGTCGTTCCGTTCAAATTAAAACCGGGTGGAACAACTATCAGTCGAACCGCCTGATTATTGAAACCAGTGACGACGGCATTCATTTTAAAACCCATACGCGGCTTGTGCCTCCGCGTTCGGGATGGCTCGATCTGGACCAGCCTAATACGCAGCTAATTGAGCCGGTAACGGCCCGTTATTTCCGTTTTGTATTTGATCCGGAAGGGTCGGAGCCGGGTGCCGAGGACCTGGACGATGCCAAATGGTCGCCGACCTTGCGGGTGAAAGGAATTGCCTTATCGTCAGAAGCCAAAATCCACCAATTTGAAGGGAAAAACGGTTCCATCTGGCGCGTTGCCGCCTGGTCAGACGAGCAAGCGCTGCCTGATGCTGATTGTGTGGATATGAAACAGTTGATCAACTTAACGCAGTTTGTTGCGGCCGACGGCACACTAAACTGGCAGGCGCCCTCAGGAAATTGGATGATATTGCGTATGGGGCACACCAGTACCGGGCACGAAAATTACATTGGCGGCGGTGGCAAAGGGCTGGAATGTGATAAATTCGATCCTGCAATCGTTCGTTTTCAGTTTGATCAGTGGTTTGGCGAGGCTTACCGCCAAATCGGGGAAGAACTGACCGCAAAGGTTTTTACGCGTTTTCACGTAGATAGCTGGGAGTGCGGCAGCCAAAACTGGTCGACTGTGTTCCCCGACGAGTTTGAAAAGCGCCGTGGCTACGATTTGATGCCGTATTTGCCTGTAATGGCGGGTGTTCCGCTCCGGAATGCCGAAACTTCGGAACGCGTGTTGCAGGATGTGCGCGAAACCATCGCCGAGTTGTTTGCCGACAACTTCTATCAAACCCTGCACGAAGAATCGAAAAAAAAAGGCGTTTTATTTTCGGCCGAAAGTACCGCGCCGGTTGGCGTGACTGATGGCCTGCTTCACTTTAAATACGTTGACTTGCCGATGGGCGAGTACTGGCTGCGTAGTCCGTCGCACGACAAACCAAACGATATTCTCGATGCTGTTTCGGGTGCACACATCTATGGTCATCCGATTGTTCAGGCCGAAAGTTTTACCGAAATCCGGCTCGACTGGGACGAAGATCCGGCATTACTGAAACCGCTGGCTGACCGAAATTTTGCTTTGGGCATCAATAAGGTGGTGACGCATGTGTTTACCCATAATCCCTGGCCCGACCGAGAACCGGGGATGACGCTCGATAAAGTGGGAACTTACCTGCAACGCGACCAGGTGTGGTGGCCGCAAAGCCACGCTTTCTGGAGCTACCTGCGTAATTGCCAGTTGCTGTTGCAGCAGGGCAAGCCGGTGGTCGACATCGCTGTGTTTACCGGCGAAGAAACGCCGCGCCGCGCCGTGTTGCCCGACCGTTTGGTCGATTTTCTGCCAGGACCGATGGGCGCCGACCGCGTGAAGACCGAAACTAACCGCTTGAAAAATGAAGGGATACCCACACGCCATTTGCCCCGGGGCGTAACAACCCAGACCAACATGGCCGACCCCGAAAACTGGATCGACCCGCTGAACGGCTATGCTTACGATTCCTTCAATAAAGATGTGTTGCTGAACCGTGCGGCGGTGAAAAATGGCCGTGTAACCTTGCCCGGAGGGGCAAGCTATGCGATGTTGGTCATTCCCGGAAACCGAAGGCTGGCCCCACATGGAGGCGGGCAAATGAGCCTGGCCGTCGCCCGCAAACTAGCCGGCTTAATTAAGCAAGGAGCCACGGTGTTGTGGATGGAAAGCCCCCTGCAGACAATCGGCCTGAGACCGGATGAGGATGAACCTTTGAAACAGTTGATGGCCGATTTGTCCGATGGGGAAAAATTCAGTTTTAAGGATGAAAAAGGAAATTCATTCGAAGGGATCCGGAAAGGGAAAGGACGCTTGATGTTTGGACCTTATCAGTCAGGCTCGTTTAAGCCGCTTGGGCTGAATGAAGATTTTATCGCTTCTACCGAATACGGACGGCTGAAAGGCACATTGGCCTGGAATCACCGGCTGGCGGGCCAAAAAGATATTTATTTCATTTCGAACCAAAGCGCCGAAAAGCTTTCGGTTGAAATGAGTTTCCGGCTTGAAGGCAAGGTTCCGGTTTTATATGATGCCGTTTCGGGACAAATCCGCCCCTGCACCGCCTGGAACAGCAAGGATAACCGCACCAGTTTGAGCTATGATTTTGAACCGAACGAATCCTTGTTCGTTTTGTTCGATCCTGCGAATGAAGATGTCCGGACCGGAAAATCAAATACCATTCAATTGAAAGAAATCTTGACAATTGAAGGGCCCTGGACGGTGACTTTCGACCCGGAGCGGGGAGGCCCTGCCGAAGCGCAGCAATGGACCGAATTACAGGATTGGAGCCAAAGTACGATTGATGGCATACGTTACTATTCGGGCGTGGCAACTTACAAAACCGGTTTCGAATGGCAACCGGCTGAACATGAGAGCGAAGTTTGGATTGATCTTGGCGATTTTAAGCATGTGGCCGAAGTGCGCCTGAACGGCAAAACCGTAGGCGTGTGCTGGACCTTTCCCCATCGCCTTCGCTTGGACGGGCAACTGAAAAACGGTGAAAACCTGCTCGAAATTGACCTGGCAAATACCTGGCATAACCGGCTGATTGGCGACCACGATCTGCCAAAAGAGCAGCAAATTACCCGGACGACCGCTCCTTATCGACTCGAAGGGCGTCCCTTGTTGCCGGCCGGCGTGTTTGGGCCAGTCAGGCTTCAAAGACAAAAATGAAATAGATTTGCGATTGACAAGTTAGGTGATGATTGGCAGAATGGACCGGCCTATTTTTATCAAAAGCGGAACCAAACTAAAAGCTTAGTGCAAGCGGGAAGTTCCGACGTAAGGAGGAAATCACCCGCTGAACTTAGCTTTTAGGAAGATGGAGCTTGCCGATAAAAATCAGCCTTGAAAAGCACGTTTAAGTGAAAGCAAAACCAAGCTTGCTTGGGTATTGCTGAACGTAGTGCTTTCTGTAATTTTTTGTTTACTTTTTGTGTCAAGACAAAAAGTAAAATCCCTCTGATAAGACATTTATAAATGACAGAATATGAAACAAAACATTCAACTGATACTCGTGCTGCTGGTTTTGCTGGCCGGCAAAAGCTGGTCGCAGCCAGCCGGACTGGACGACTACAACCTGGTTTGGACCTCGCAGAGCCGCAATTCCTCCGAATCCATGCCGTGCGGAGGCGGCGACATTGGTTTGAATGTGTGGGTGGAAAACGGCGAAATCCTTTTTTACCTGGCAAAAAGCGGAACCTTCGACGAACACAATGCCATGCCGAAGCTTGGGCGGGTAAGGATTCATCTCAATCCAAATCCGTTTGCCGGTAAATTTTTCAGGCAGGAACTGAATTTACTGGAGGGAAATGTGACCATCCACGGGCGCGATGGTAATTTGTCGGCTGATGTGAAAATATGGGCCGATGTTTTCAATCCGGTCGTTTATGTCGAAATTGAATCCAGTCAAAAAATTCAGGCAGAAGCGGTTTACGAAAGCTGGCGTTATGAGGACCTGCTTTTGCGAAAAGGAGAAAGTTTTGCCAATTCCTATAAATGGGCACCGCCTGCCGGGCTGAAAACCTTTGCCGATCAGATTGAATTCTCCGGTCAGTCCCTGGTTTTTTTTCATCAAAACCGGGAAGAAACCGTGTTTGATGTGACGGTAGAACAACAAGGGCTGAACGCTGTTAAGGACCAATTGTATAACCCGCTTGCCGGGCTTACCTTCGGCGGACTGATGCAGGGAAAGAATTTTGTGCTTGCCGGAAAAACCAGCGGAACATATCAGGATACCGGCTTTGAAGGCTGGAAACTGAAAAGCGTAAAACCGGCTTCAAAACATGAATTATTTATTGTGCTGAATACGGCTGAAAATTACGAAAGCTGGCGTTCAGAGCTTACTGAGCTGACCGGATATGCGCTCAAAAACCGGAAGGCAGCCATCAAACAAACACAAAACTGGTGGCAGAATTACTGGAACCGCAGCTTTATTTTCATCCGGCCCGACAAAAGAGATGAGACCGATCCGGCCTGGCAGGCGGGCCGGAACTACCAGCTTTTTCGTTATATGCTGGCCTGTAACGCTTACGGCGGTTATCCGACAAAATTTAACGGCGGATTATTCACCGTTGACCCGGCCTTTACCGATTCAACCCGAAATTTTACGCCAGATTTCAGGAATTGGGGCGGCGGCACCTTTACTGCGCAAAACCAGCGACTGGTCTATTTTCCCATGCTGAAAAGCGGGGACTTCGACCTGATGAAACCGCAGTTCGACTTTTATAACCGGATTTTGAGAAATGCTGAATTGCGAAGCGAATTTTACTGGGGGCACGGAGGCGCGTGTTTTACGGAGCAAATGGAAAATTTTGGCTTGCCCAATTGCAGCGAATACGGCTGGAAACGGCCGGAAGCCTATGACCCGGGCATGGAGTACAACGCCTGGCTGGAATACCAGTGGGATACCGCGCTTGAAATCTGTTACCTGATTCTGGAAACACACCGTTACCAGGGAACTGATATTTCGGAATATCTTCCGCTGATAAAAAGTTGCCTGACTTTTTTCGATGAGCACTACCAGTACCTGGCCAGCCGGCGTGGCACAAAAAGCCTGGATGCCAACGACCAACTGGTTTTGTATCCCGGCTCGGCCTGCGAAACGTATAAGATGGCTTACAATGCCACTTCAACCATTGCTGCCTTGCAAACCGTCACGAAGCAGTTGCTCGGCTTGCCTGAAAGTTATTCCAACCAAATTGACCGGGCTTATTTAGAAGGCCTGCTGCAGCGGATCCCGCCCATTAGTTTCACCGAACACCAGGGGCATAAAACCATTGCCCCGGCCAGGCTTTGGGAACGGGTGAACAATGTGGAACTGCCCCAGCTTTATCCGGTGTTTCCCTGGGGAATGTATGGTGTTGGTTTGCCCGATTTGGACGTGGCGTTGAACACTTGGAAGTACGATCCCGATGCCCAAAAATTCCGAAGTCATGTGGGCTGGAAACAGGATGCCATTTTTGCCGCCCGTATGGGACTGACAAAAGAAGCCGACTCGTTGCTGATATTAAAGCTACAGGATTCGGACCGCCGCTTCCCGGCGTTCTGGGGTCCCGGCTTCGACTGGGTGCCCGATCACAACTGGGGCGGATCGGGCATGATTGCCCTTCAGGAAATGCTGCTCCAGGCAGTAGATGAAAAAATTTACCTGTTTCCGGCCTGGCCCCGGGAACGCGATGTTCATTTTAAGCTGCATGCTCCGGGCAAAACAACCGTTGAAGTTGAATTAAAAAACGGAGAAATCCGGTCGATGACCGTCTTCCCTGAATTCAGGAGGAAAGATATCATGAATTGTTTCGACTAACCAAACCAAATCCTGTTTACGATATACTCTCAAACCGAACGATATGAAACTAACCCACAAAGAACGTTTTTACGCTACCATCAGCTATCAGCCGGTTGACCGGCCGGCTTCGTGGCTGGGGCTCCCGGTTCCCGATGCCGAGAGTGCGCTGTGCAAACATTTTGGCGTATCGTCCATTCACCGGATGAAACAGCTCATCGACGACGACATTTACCCGGTGGAGGTTCCCTATTATGATCCGCCATCCAACCACATTGCCTGCGCGTTTAAGTTCGCCAAGACGGATCATCCCGACAAGCCGGATGAACGGACCCTCACGGCGCCGGGCTTTTTCGAGGATTATTCGGATCCGGCAGATGTGTCTAAGTTCGACTGGCCCGACCCCGAAAAGTACCTCGACCGGGAAGAGTCGCTTCGCCGGGTAAAGAGCATTGGAGATGACTATGTGAGGATGGGAATTATGTGGAGCGCCCATTTTCAGGATGCCTGCTCCGCCTTCGGGATGGAACATGCCCTGATGACCATGTTGATGAACCCGGACATGTTTCGGGCGGTGATCGACCGGATTACGGATTTTTACTTAAAAGCAAACGAACTATTTTACGAAGCCACCAAAGGCTATTTGGATGCTGTGCTGATCGGGAACGACTTTGGAAGCCAAACCGGACTGATGGTCGACCCCGACTTGCTGCGCGAGCTGGTTTTTCCCGGAACTAAAAAACTGATTGACCAGGCAAAAAGTTACGGGTTGACTGTGGTGCACCATTCCTGTGGTTCAATTTTCCCGATCATCAACGATTTGATTGACTTAGGAGTGGATGTGATCCATCCCATCCAGGCGCTGGCGGCCGGCATGGACGCGGCCCACCTGAAAGAGCATTTCTACGGTAAAGCGGCTTTTTGCGGGGGAGTGGATGCCCAGTACCTGCTGGTAAAGGGCAGTCCCGGCGATGTGGCGGAGAAAGTGGCTGGATTGAAAGAACTTTTTCCGACCGGCTTAATTATTTCACCCAGTCATGAGGCTATCTTGCCGGATATTCCGCCGGCCAATATCCGGGCTTTGTTCAACACGCTAAATCAATCAAAATGATCCAACGATTCGGACAGATGATTCACCTGAAGCCTGAAGGCGCCAGGGAATATATTCGTCACCACGCTGCTGTTTGGCCTGGTGTTTTGGAGATGATCCGGACTTGCCATATCCGGAATTACTCCATCTATTTTAAAGACAATTACCTGTTTACCTATTTTGAATATACCGGTTCCGACTTTGAAGGCGATATGGTAAAAATGGCTGCCGACCCCGAAACCCAACGTTGGTGGGATGTGGTGAAGCCGCTCATGGAGCCTTTGGAAACCCGCGGGTCAGGCGAATTTTGGAGCAACATGCAGGAGATTTTCCATTTGGAATGAGGCTGTAGCCAGTGACCAGTAATCAGTAATCAGTAATCAGTGACCAGTGACCAATAACTAATCAAATAATCAATCACACATGTCAAGTCCAATTATCGGAACCGTTTTACATGCTGTCGGCGGAGTTTCTGCTTCGTCCTGTTATGTGCCTTTTCACCGGACCAAACAATGGTCGTGGGGAACTTTTTGGCTTGTTCAGGCTATGTTTGCCTGGATTTTAATGCCTTTACTGATCGGATTCCTCACGGTCCCCGAATTCTTTTTTATTTTAAAAAATGCACCGTCCAATGCCATTTGGGGCGCTTTCCTGCTGGGAGCGGTTTATGGTTTCGGGAGCATGTCGTTTGGCGTTTCCATTCGGTATATCGGCTATTCGTTAACCTACACTTTAGCCATCGGCATTTCGGCCATGGTGGGTACGGTACTGCCCCTGACCATTTTTGGTGGTTTGACCGAATATTTTTCCCGGCCCGGAGGCGGCATTGTTCTGTCGGGAATGATCATTTCGGTCGTCGGGGTTGCCCTTTGCGGCTGGGCGGGCTTTCGCCGCGAAAAAGAAATGACGCCGGCGGGCGGTGATCTGAAGAAATCACGCATGTTGATTGGCCTGGTGTTGTCGCTCATTGCCGGGGTCCTTTCCGGGGTATTCAATATTTCGCTGGAGTTTGGGCAGCCAATTTCGGATATGGCCGCCGGGTACGGGGCCGGCCACTTTGAGGGAAATGCCAAGCTGATCGTTTCAACCGCCGGATGCTGGGTAGTCAACGTCATTTGGTTTACAATTGCCGGAATAAAAAACCGCACACTCAACGAGTTTTCCCTTTCTGCGGGCATTCCGGCAACAACTCTGGTTAAAAATTTCTTTTGGTCGGGATTGGCGGGAACCTTATGGTTTTTGCAGTTTTTCTTTTACGGGCTGGGCCATGTGAATATGGGCAATTTTCAGTTTGCCAGTTGGGTATTACACATGTCCATGCTCATCTTTTTCAGTTATATCATCGGTGTGATCATGAAAGAATGGACACAGGTCAATAAACGAACCTATCTGCTGTTGCTTTTTGCTTTGTTTGTGCTTATTCTTTCGTTTTTCATCATTGCTTACGGAAGTGTTACGGGTGAGGCTATGAATAGTTAAAAAACAAAATAAAAGAAGAAAAACGAAAATAGAAGTAAAAATATTTGGTCGAAATTCTGTAAATTGGCCGTCACGAAAGTTTTTTTCGAAAAAAATAGAAAATAGATATGTGTTTGTGACCTAACTAATTTAAAAATGACTTATGCAGACTAATCAACAACCTGCTGCGCAGGGGGCAGGTTCAAGCTTGATCGAAAGGCTCGATGCCTTGTATGAATACGACCGGGAGCCGGTTTCAACAAAGAAGTTACACGGGTGGAAAACCTTTATCGCCATGTTTGCCGGCGAGCATGTGGCCGGAACCGAATTTGTGCTGGGGCCGCTGATGGTGATGCACGGCGTATCGGCCAAAGATTTTTTTCTGGGTTTGCTGGTCGGAAATATCCTGGCTGTTTTGAGCTGGGCCCTCATGACTGCGCCTGTTGCCGTAAAAACACGCCTGACCATTTACTGGCAGTTGCGTAAAATAATCGGACCGTACTTAACCATTGCTTACAGCGCTTTTTATGCGTTTATCCTTTGCCTGCTGGCGGGGGCGATGGTAAACGTGGCCGTTACATCAATATCCATTCCTTTTGGCATTCCGAATCCCGATTTTGTAGCCGGCGAAGTAATCCCCAGCTTCCAGTGGATGATTATTGCCCTGATCGTGGGCGTAGTAATTGCCGCTCTGGCCGTACTGGGCTTTGAGAAGATTGCCACTTTCTCGAAAATTTGCGCTCCCTGGATGGTGCTGGTTTTCTTTGCTGCCGCTCTGGCGGTTTTGGCGAAATTGGGAACAAGCTCCTTCAGCGATTTCTGGGAAGTGGCCAATACAAAAATATTTACCGGCGAACCGATCGGGAATAATTCCAAGTACACCTTCTGGCATGTGGCCGGATTCGCCTGGTTGTGCAACGCGACGCAGCATATGGGTATGTCGGATGTGACCATTTTCCGCTATGCAAAAAGCTGGACACAGGGTTTTGCCTCTGCATTCGGCATGTTCCTGGGACATTTTGGTGCCTGGATTGCTTCCGGTATTTTATGTGCCGCCTACTTGTCCGAAGGTTTTGTAAACCCGCAACCCGGAAACATTGCCTTGTACGGGGCAGGTATCGCCGGAGCTGTCAGCGTGGTGATTGCCGGATGGACGACCGCCAACCCAACCTTATACCGGGCCGGACTGGCCATTCAGGTGGCCACTCCAAACTGGAAACGCTGGAAAGTGACTTTTGCCGCCGGCGCTTTTATGGTTGTAACCGCTTGTATCCCGGCGGTGAATGCAAATCTGGACCGGATTGTTGCCTACTACGGGCTCTTTTTTATCCCGCTGGGCGCCTTTATCATTCTTGATGTGTGGTTGTTTCCGAAAATCGGTTTGGTAAGCAACTTTACCGAGAAAGCCCGGAAACTGTTTAGCTGGCCTGCTGCCATTGCCTGGTTTGGTTCGTTCTTCTTCTCGTTTTTTATTTACGGGAAAGATCATCTGCCCTGGATGGAAAAAATGGTCAGCGGTAAATTGCCTGCATGGCTCGATGCAATCAACATGGACCTGACCTTTTTGGTGGCTCCGGAATGGATCCTGGCAGCCGTCCTGTACCTGGGACTGAGCTACGCGCAACAAAAAACAAAAGCAAACGCAAAATTAATTCAGGAAGGAGGCCTGTTATGAAAAAAGCGCTCATCATCATTTCATTTATTGGTTTAATGCTGACGATACTTCCTTCGGTTTTGGTTTTTAAAGGAGTGATTGAAATGGAAAGCCATTTTCATCTGATGATTATTGGTATGGTTCTTTGGTTTGCAACCTCCCCCTTCTGGATGAGAACAAAGTCGTTGGATGAAGAAGAAAACAAGTAGTGTTGTGTTAAGTCTTAACTAGCGATCGTCATGTTGTCCGGCAGTTGCCTGAAGGAATGACTTTCTGCCAATAGACGTTTAACACAACAGTAGCTAAAAATTGTGATATATGGTGTTGAAAATAGTAAATCTAAGAACGGAATATAAGGTCAACCCGCTTGGTTTGGGAACAGTTTTCCCGCGGTTAAGCTGGGAAATTCAGGATAACAAACGGAATGTAGGGCAAACGGTTTACCGGATTGTATGCGCCTCGTGCCCGGAAGATCTTGAGGCGGAAACCGCTTTGATTTGGGATTCGGGCAGAATCGGTTCAGATCAATCGATCCAGATCGAATATGGCGGAAAACCGTTGACTTCGGGCCAACGGGTGTACTGGAAGGTGAAGGTGTGGACCAATAAAGGAGACGAATCCGACTGGAGCGAACCTGCTTTTTGGGAAATGGGACTATTGGGAAAAGCGAATTGGGAAGCCGGTTGGATTGAACCTGCCCTGGAGGAAGATGTTTCCGGGTCAACACCTTCGCCCTATTTGCGAAAAGAGGTTACCGTTGTCAAAACAATCAAAAAGGCTACTGTTTACATCACCTGTCACGGCTTGTACGAACTATCGGTAAACGGCGAAAAAATCAGTCCCGATTTGTTTACTCCCGGCTGGACCAGCTATCAGCATCGTTTGCAATACCAGGTCTTCGACCTGACTGAGCGAATCAGGGAAGGGGAAAATGCCCTCGGAGTGGTTTTAGGCGATGGCTGGTACCGTGGCTACCTGGTTTGGCAGGGCAATAAAAACCTGTACGGCGATAAACTGGCCCTGTTGTTTCAACTCAGAATCGAATATACCGATGGTTCGGAGCAGTTGGTTGTCAGCGACGACAGCTGGAAATCGGCTACGGGCCCGATCCTGAAATCGGATATTTACAATGGCGAAACCTACGACGCCCGTTTGGAAATGCCGGGATGGAACCAGCCGGGTTTTGATGATTCGGCATGGGGAACCGTAATGGTAAAAAATTACGGCTACGACCAATTGGTCCCCTCCGAAGGCGTTCCTGTCCGGATTACCGAAACAATCAGACCGATTAAAAAAATTACTACGCCAAAAGGCGAACTGGTTTTCGATTTGGGACAGAATCTGGTTGGCTGGGTCCGTTTCCGGCTAAAAGGAAAAGCAGGTGATAAAATCACCCTGAACCATGCTGAAGTGCTCGACCAGGAGGGAAATTTCTACACCGATAATTTGCGGGCAGCCAAAGCCGAAGATGCCTATATTTTTAAAGGTAAGGGAGAAGAAGAATATGAACCCCGTTTCACCTTTCACGGCTTCCGCTATATTAAAGTGAGCGATTATCCGGGCGAAATTACCTTGGATGATCTGGAAGGGCGGGTTGTTCATTCGGATATGGCCTCAACCGGCGATTTTGTTTGTTCCGATTCCTTGGTGAACCGCTTGCAAAAGAACATTGACTGGGGTCTCCGGGGAAACTTTCTGGATGTACCGACCGATTGTCCGCAACGCGACGAACGCCTCGGTTGGACCGGCGACGCGCAGGTTTTTGCGCCAACCGCCTGTTTTAACCGCGATACAGCATCTTTCTATACAAAATGGATGAAAGATTTTATTGTTGACCAAAAATCAGACGGAAGTGTGCCCTGGGTGGTTCCCAACGTGGTGAAAGACGGAGGCGGAACCGGCTGGTCGGATGGTTTTGGTTCAACCGGCTGGGCCGATGCAGCAGTGATCATTCCCTGGACGGTCTACCAGGTTTATGGCGATACGCGCATCCTGGAGGAACAATACGAATCGATGAAAGCCTGGGTGGAATACATGATTCGCGAATCGGGCGAAGCCCGTATTTTTAATGCCGGTTTTCATTTTGGCGACTGGCTTTCGTTTGCCGAATATTATTCGTACAACTACCATGCTCCCGATTACGGTTATGCAGGGGCACATACCGATAAAGAGCTAATTGCCACTGCTTACTTTTATTACACCACCGGGCTGATGCAAAAAATTGCTTCTTTGTTGAACCGTAAAGCCGATGCAGACCGCTATGAACTGATTCTTCCCAAAATTAAAACCGCTTTTCAAAACGAATTTGTCACGCCAACCGGGCGTTTGACCTCCGGTACACAAACAGCTTACGTTTTGGCGCTATGTTTCAGTTTATTACCCGATCCACTAGTTCAGGTGGTCGCCAAACGTTTGGCCGGCGATGTGAATTATTTCGGGCACCTGACTACCGGTTTTATCGGTACGCCGCTTATTTGTCAGGCCTTAACCGATCACGGTTATGCCGATGTGGCCTACACGTTGTTGTTTAACAAACGTTATCCGTCGTGGCTGTACCCGGTCACACAGGGCGCCACGACCATCTGGGAACGCTGGGACGGCATTAAACCCGACGGAACTTTTCAGACAGTGGGCATGAATTCGTTTAACCATTATGCTTACGGGGCCGTGGGCGACTGGCTTTACAAGTCGGTGGCCGGTTTAAATCCAGACGAGCAAAATCCCGCTTACAAATCTTTTTTCATCAAGCCCTGGTTGCATCCTGAACTGGATTTTGCCAAAGTAAGCTACCAGTCGATGTACGGAAAAATTGTTTCCGGTTGGAAAAGAGAAGGGGAGAAGCTGAACCTGGAAGTGGAAGTCCCGGTAAATACAAAAGCCCGGATTTACATCCCGTGTGCCGATGCCGAAAGCCTGACGGAAAGCGGACAACCGGTGTTGCGGCATCCCGATCTGAATTTTATCGGGCAGGAAGCCGGTCGGGTGATTATCGAAGCCGGATCGGGAAAGTACCTGTTTGTCTGTAATTTCTGATCATTGAAAATCGTTGTAATCATCAAAATAGAAAAGAATGAAGCTGAAAAAAATAATCATACCGGTCTTTGCCGCCATTTTAGTGACGAGCGTTTTGAATACTTCGGGGCAGGATAAAAGTTTGGTCAATACCTCGCACAGTCCGTTTGCCAAATTATGGGCGGTGAATATGACCGATGTAAACTGGACGAATGGCTTTTGGGCCGAACGTTTTCATGTTTGCGAACACAGCATGGTGCCCCACATGATGGACATGTACCTGAATGATTCCATCAGTCACGGTTTTGCCAATTTTGAAATTGCCGCCGGATTAAAACAGGGCAAACATGTCGGCCCTCCTTTTCACGACGGCGACTTCTATAAAATACTGGAGGCCATGATTATGGTGAACTCGGTGAACCCGGATGAACAGACCGGACAGGAAATTGATTCGATTATTTCGGTTATCGCGAAAACCCAGCGGGCCGATGGTTACATTCATACGCCTGTGATGATAAAGACACGGGAGAATCCGGATGAAAAAGCGGAGTTTGCCGAGCGCCTCGATTTTGAAACCTATAACATGGGGCACCTGATGACGGCTGCCTGTGTTCACTATCGGCTTACCGGCAAGAAAAATCTGTTGGATGTGGCGATAAAAGCGACTGACTTTTTGTACAACTACTATAAACACCGGGCCTATGAGCTGGCTCAAAATGCCATCTGTCCGTCGCATTACATGGGAGTTACCGAGATGTATCGTACTGTGGGCGATCCGCGTTACCTGGAACTGGCGAAAGGTTTGATTGATATTCGTGACCAGGTAGAAAACGGAACCGACGATAACCAGGACCGCATTCCCTTCCGTCGGCAAACGAAGGCGATGGGCCATGCTGTACGCGCCAATTATTTATATGCCGGCGCTGCCGATGTTTTGGCGGAGACGGGTGACGAAACGCTTCGTCATGCCCTCGACCTGATCTGGGATAACCTGACCGGAACAAAAATGTATATAACCGGCGCCTGCGGGGCTTTGTACGACGGGGTTTCGCCCAATGGTACGGCTTATAAACCGGATACGGTCCAGAAAATTCACCAGGCTTACGGGCACGATTTTGAACTGCCGAACCTGAGCGCCCACAACGAATCGTGCGCCAATATTGGCAACCTGCTGTGGAACTGGCGTATGTTGCAGCTCAGCGGCGATGCCCGTTATGCCGACATCATGGAGCAGGTGATGTACAACAGCTTGCTGGCTGCTGTAAGCCTCGACGGGAGACGCCACTTTTATACCAATCCGCTGGCTGTTTCCGAAGATTTGCCCTATGAACTCCGCTGGTCGAAAGACCGGGAAGAATACATCAGCTATTGCAACTGCTGTCCGCCGAATACCACCCGTACCGTGGCGCAAATCCACAATTATATATACAGTACGTCGGACGAAGGTTTGTGGGTGAATTTTTACGGCGGAAATAAGTTGAAAACAAGTTTGAAAGGCAAGGGGCTGCTTGAGTTAAACCAGGAAACCGAATATCCCTGGGACGGGCATGTAAAGCTGACGATTGATCAGGCGCCCAAAGCAGCGTTTGCCCTGTTCATCCGGATTCCGGCATGGAGCAACGGCGCTAAAATCAGTGTAAACGGAAAATCGGTTGAAGAAACACCTGTTGCCGGAACTTACCATAAGTTGTTAAGGACTTGGAAAAAAGGCGATCTAGTGGAAATTGAGTTTCCCCTGGAGGTTCAGTTGATGGAAGCCCACCCGTTGGTGGAAGAAACCCGCAACCAGGTGGCCGTGCAACGCGGGCCGGTGGTTTACTGTGTCGAATCGGTTGATTTGCCCGACCGGCTTGGAATTTTTGATGTAGCTGTTCCGCTTGACAGTCAGTTTAAACCAATCCCGATGACGGTTTCAGGAGGGACCTTTCTGGCCTTGCAGGCTGAGGTAAAAAAACTGAATTCTGCCGATTGGAGCAACAGCTTGTACAGACCCCTGTCAAATCAGGCGGGTGAACGGATCAGAATCAACCTAATTCCGTATTACGCCTGGAATAACCGGGGCAAAAGCGATATGAGCGTTTGGCTCCGGCTTGCCCGGTAGGGTAAGGGATGCGGAGGCCGATGTCGATGCAATGGTCTTCGCATCCGCTTCATTAGTTTGGTTTTTGATGGTCGCGTTGACGAATTTCCACCCGGCGGATTTTTCCGCTGATGGTTTTCGGCAATTCATCTGCAAATTCAATGATGCGCGGATATTTGTACGGGGCAGTCACCTGTTTTACATGATCCTGTAATTCTTTGGCCAGGGCTTCGCCTGCCTTGTTTTTGTAGTCTTTTGCCAGGACGACGGTGGCTTTCACGATTTGTCCGCGGATTTCGTCGGGGATGCCGGTTATGGCGCATTCCACAACAGCCGGGTGGGTCATCAGGGCGCTTTCCACTTCAAACGGACCAATGCGGTAACCTGAACTCTTGATCACATCATCAGCACGTCCTACAAACCAGAAATAGCCGTCTTCGTCTTTCCAGGCCAGGTCGCCCGTGTAATATATTCCGTTCGTCATGGCTTCATCTGTGAGTTTCCGATTCCGGTAGTAGCCCTTGAATAGTCCCAGTGGGTATTTTTTATCATAGCGGATCACAATCTGGCCTTGTTCACCGGCCTCTGCCGAACGTCCGTCGGATGTAAGCAAATCAACATCGTAGTGGGGATTTGGCAGGCCCATTGAACCCGGTTTCGGTTCAATCCACGGGCTGGTAAACACCGATAAGGTTGTTTCGCTCTGCCCGTAACCTTCGCGCAGTTTAATGCCGGTCAGCCGATGAAATTGTTCGTAAACTGCCGGATTTAGGGCTTCTCCGGCGATGGTACACCATTCGAGTGCTGATAAATCGTATTTGTTTAAGTCTTCGCGGATGAGGAAGCGGAAAATGGTAGGCGGGGCACAAAGCGAAGTCACTTTGTGCCTGGACAAAACGGCCAGCATATCGGCAGGGGTAAATTTCTCGTGATCATACACAAAAACCGTGGCGCCTGCCAGCCACTGTCCGTACAGTTTTCCCCAAACGGCTTTGAGCCAGCCGGTATCGGCAATCGTCAGGTGGAGGCTGTTTTCGTGAAGCTTGTGCCAATAGCTGGCGGTAACGATGTGGGCCAACGGGTAAACGCTGTCGAGCATAACCATCTTGGGATCGCCGGTAGTACCCGAGGTGAAACTGACAATCAACGGATCGTCGTTTTTTGTAGGTTCGGCGGGGCGTTCAAAAGGTTTAGCCATTTCAATACCTTTGTGAAAATCTTCCCATCCTTCGGGAACGCAGGGACCGATCGAAATCAATTTTTGGATGGAAGGCGATTCGGGTCTGGCATCTTGGATGTTTTTGATGATCAATTCATCTCCGTCGCAAATGATCGCTTTTATGTCGGCTGCATTGTTGCGGTAAACAATGTCTTTTTTGGTTAGCAGGTGAGTGGCGGGAATGATGACGGCTCCGATCTTGTGCAGGGCAATGATGGTGAACCAGAACTCGGCCCGGCGTTTCAGGATGGCCATCACCATATCGCCTTTTTGGATACCGATGGCCGAAAAATAACCGGCAGTCCGGTCCGAAACCGCTTTCAGTTCGCCAAACGTATAAGAGCGGCATTCGCCTTTATCGTTGGTCCAGAGCAAAGCCCGTTTGTCGGGATTGATGGCCGCCCAGCCATCCACCACGTCGTAGGCGAAGTTAAAATCATCGGGCACAATGAGTTCGTAGTTTGCTTTAAAATCTTCAAAATCCTCGAATTTTGTCTGTTTCAGGTATCTTTCAATCATGTGGAGTCGGATTGTTTGGTTTGATTTTGGTTAGAAGGTGATCGCGAGAAATTTTACGGGCTTTCCGCTCATCGCTTTCATCCCGTGCGGCAAGCTTGAATCGAAATAGAGGCTGTCACCTTCGTTTAGAATCAGTTCGTGTCCGCCGATGCTTAGCAGCAGTTTGCCGTCAAGCACATAATTGAATTCGTGTCCGTTGTGGCTGTTCAGGTGCATGGGCGCGTTTTCGGGCACTGGCTCCACGGTAACGATGAACGGGTCAGCTTTCCGGCCAACGAAGCCGGCAGCCAATGCCTGGTATTTGTAAGCACGGGTGCGTTCCATGGCGGTGCCCTGCCCCGATCGGGTCAGATAAAAGGCTTTCATATTTGGTTCGTTACCGAACAGGAGGGCTGTCAGTTCTACCTGGTATTCTTTCGAAATATTTTGCAGCGCGCTGATCGGAATATCTTTTTTCCCGCTTTCGTAACCAAGATATTCTTCTTCGGAGACATGGCAGATCGAGGCGATCTCCTTTGCCGGGATTTCAAGCAGGTCCCGCAATCCGCGGAGCCGCTCTGCAATTTCCTGAATTTGTTTGTTCATACGGGTATACTATTGGTCAAAAAGAACAAATGTAGTTTTTTTCAAGGAATGCCCGGAGAAAACAGCGCCTTCGTTTTATCCTGCCTGCAATATTTTCTTCACTGACGCCGGTTTATAACTGTCGTTTTGCCCGCAAGGCAACCTGTTGCTTTTTCAAAGCAATGCACGGTTTGCAAAACCGCACCAGCGGGGGTGAGGCCCCAGTTATACCCAAAAATAAAAGCCCCCCAAACCGGAAGGCTTTTATTTTAGTACTTGCTTACGCAAAAGGTTCTTTGTTTTTGGTGATTATAAATCCCCTGTTGACAAGGTGCGGATGACATATCCGCACCAGCCGCTACCAACGTTGGGCATATCCCGAAGAGCAGGGTTAGTTCTCTCTCGCAAATTTGACGCCAAATATTCGCCATTTGGCAACCGCCCGTTACCATGTGGACCGGAAACCGCATCCCAAGATTCTCTTAATTGTCGACTTCCGTCACTTAAATTATCATACCAACTTAGTTCAACTCCATCAAATTCTAATTCCGAGTCTAAAGTATATGATTTTAATTGAGAACGCGAACTATAATTTAATGATGCTCCTTCTAATCCATCGGCTGATTTAAGAGAGGCAACTTTTGCAGCCATAACCTTTGCCACGGTTTTATCCGTTGGGGTACCATTCCAGAAATTGTTTCCTTTTAAGGATGCGCTAACCCCACTGGCTATACCGCCTATGGCTGCTCCACTAACACCCCCAACAATACCGGACAAAAGCCCTTGCCCAAAACCGGCGCCATCCAGCCATGCATTGCCTGCTCCTCCAACAAATCCGCCCGCACCCCCTGATGCCGCTCCGCTGAGAAAACTCACCGTTCCTCCAAACTGTGCGAAAGCGCCATAACCCGCAGCTCCGGCTAAACCTCCAATGGCTGCAGCCCCTAAAGCATCCCAGAAATTATTAATTTTTCCGCTAATGGCTTTTGAGGTTACATTAAGCACTGCGCCAATTGCGACGGCAAACCAGAAAAATTCTCCATCGGGATCATTAAATTTCAATGGATTATTCAGTGCATAACTATATCGGTTAAGATTCTGCGTAAAATCCGGCATCTGTACATTCTCATCAACACTCAAAAATCTCCCCACCACCGGGTCGTACAACCGGCCGTTCATGTTCACCAGGCCAAACCAGGGCAGGTGCTCGTGGCCGGTATAGCCGCGGCCCAAAAACAGAGCGGGTTCGGCGCCGGGTGCATAGGCTGTTTGGGTCGCCGGGTCGCGCAGGCGTCCCCAGGCATCAAAGTTTAGCTCCTGTGTCAAAGAACCGTTGCTGTCGGCCAGGTGGGTGATGCTGCCCAGGTAGTCGCGGCATAGGTAGTACAACTGCCAGCTGCCGCTGCCCTGTTTCACGTAAACCGCCGGGAGAAGGCTTTGTTTCAGTTTTTCAAAGAACGCTCAGCTAAGTTAGCAAAAGTTTTAAAGAGCCATCCGGCAGTTACCGGACGGCTTCTTTCTGCGTATTAATTTATCTCTCATTCCCGTTACAAACGACTAACAGCGAACCCCTCGTCATCGCTGCGCTAAGACGAGGGGCAGTTCGGGCAGTTCGGTATGCACCAAAATTGATCAAGGTGGCTGGTCAGCTTTGGCACATCCCGATGAGCAGAGGGGTAGGTGGAAGCTAAGGGATAAAAGAATCAGGAGACAAATTACTCTTCCCGAAATCTTCGATCTTTTTAATTTCAAATTTAACAGGTACTGTAAAGTGAAATAAAATAGGCTTCCCATTCAGTTTTGCCGGACTATCATATTTAATTAATTTGGTAATCCTAATGGCTTCTGCATCTAAATCATTCCTAATGCCTTTTTCAATAATATGATTTTTAGTGGTGCCTAAGGTATCTATAACGTAAGAGACATATACTATTCCTTCTATCGAATCTGAAATTGCCGTTGGAGGATAGATAATTGCAGACTGAATAAATCTCCGTAGGGTTTCTTCTCCCCCTTTAAATAAAGGTCCAGAATCAAATATATACCCCATCTTACAAATACTTGTGTCCTCTTGTGAAAATCCATTTAACGCGGATATCAATATTAAAATTGAAAATAATGTTTTTACCATCTTCTTGGAATTTTATAGATAAAATGCCACCATTTATTACTGTACGACGAGAATGTATAAGGAGGATTATAATCTTTAAATAAATTAAAAATATTCATCCGGTTTTCGGTATACCCAATTGCCCCCATATAATCCATGTTATATCCAGATAATCCTTGATTCTTGTATTGATGTATTACACCCAATCGTTCTTCTGGCATATTTGCGAGACTAAACACCTCAGAATTAGCCAATTTAAGTCCATTCAATCCATTACGTGCAAATCTTCTCATGTGAAAGGATTCTTTCAAATAAGTGTTCATTAAAGCATCGTATGAATCAAAGGCTCCCTCGGTATACCTTATTCCATATTTTGAATGGTCATTCTTATTAAACCAGAAATAACTTTGTCCTTCTCCTCCAACATATTCACCTTTAAGCCCAAAATAGTCCAAAGCCCCCTGATAATTTTCAGAAGCAACAAAATTACTCAATACCTTATCATTTGTTCTGAACCCTTTACCTCTGACAAAGTTAGTTGTTTGTTCAGGCAAAATAATAGCCGATACGCTCGGGTTAAAGCTAAACCCGTTACGGTTAATGTCCCAGGCCGATAAATTCCCGCTCCAACTATTATGGCTGATATTGTAATTAGCCCCAACGGTCAGAAAATTGGTACTTATGGGCAGCCCGGAATAAATTGAAGCACCAGTAGCATAACCTGCACTCAACCCGGAAGAAGGCGACCACGAAATATACGCGGCATTAAAAGCATAACTGGTTCCGGCAAACGCGTACGGCTCACCTGATTTTAAATTAATACCCCCTCCTGCCTGAACACTGGCTAATCCCGGAATGCCTAAAACAGCTGAAAACCCAATACTTAACCCTCCCTTCTTGCTCCAGCTAATATGAGGAAATATCCAGAACAATTCTCCATCCGGATCTGCATATTTCAGCGGGTTGTTCAAACAATAGCTATACCTGTTCAGGTTCTGGCTAAAGTCGGGCAACTGTACGTAATTATCAGGGCTCAGGAAACGCCCTACCGCCGGGTCATACAACCGGCCGTTCATGTTCACCAGGCCAAACCAGGGCAGGTGCTCGTGGCCGGTATAGCCGCGGCCCAAAAACAGAGCGGGTTCGGCGCCGGGTGCATAGGCTGTTTGGGTAGCCGGGTCGCGCAGGCGTCCCCAGGCATCAAAGCTTAGCTCCTGTGTCAAAGAACCGTTGCTGTCGGCCAGGTGGGTGATACTGCCCAGGTAGTCGCGGCATAGGTAGTACAACTGCCAGCTGCCGCTTCCCTGTTTCACGTAAACCGCCGGGGCCGAGTAAGCATCGCCGCCAAGGTACAGCTTTTCTTTTGTACCGCCAAGGCCCAGGTCTTTTTCGTAGCAAGCGCCCAGGTAATGGCGCACCAACTGGATAACGCCGTTTTGCTTCAGTTCCATCTTTACCCGCTGCCCTTCGGCATTGTAGGTAAAGGCGGCCAGGTAGCCGTTTTCGGCGATGTTCAGCGGTTGTTCAAACGAACTGTAAGTAACATTTTGGTTGCGCAGGGGCACGGCATCGGTGGCCAAATCGGCGCCCGAGAGGGCATAAGGCTTACTGCTGTTGGTATAATAAAAGCTACCCACATCGGTTTTCCCGGCCAGGTTGCCTTTATCATCGTAACTGGCCGTGTAAGTTCCGAAGTTGATCAACCGGTTTAAGCCATCGTAGTCAAAACTTTCGGTTTTATTCCGTTTATTATCCTTTCGGCTCAGCAGGTTGCCGGTCGCAGCTTCAAAGCTGTACGCGGCATCCATCAGGTTGCCGGCTGTGCGGCCGGTTGGTATGCCATAGTTATCGTAGCTGTATTGGCGGGCAAGCGGGCCGGTAGTCACGGCAGTTGGCTGCCCCAGTGCATTTTGGGCTGTTAGCTTAAAAATGGAGGTGGCGCCATTCAGCTTAATCTCGGTCAGCTCGCCGTAGTTGTAGGTGTAATGTTCGCTGGTAATGGCGCCGTCCTGGGTCTTAAAAGTTTGGGTTTCCGGGTTGCCATCGGCTTTGTAGGTATAGGCCTTTTCGATCCACAGCCCGTCAGCGCCGGTTTCCTTTTCGGTTTTTAACCTGTCGTAAATGTCGTAGGTATAGACAGTTGATGTGCCGTTGTTGCTGGTAACAGTTTCCAGGAGGCCGTCGGTATTGTAGTTGTAGCTTGTCGAAAGCTCCGGGTAGCTTTTGGAGGTTATCCTTCCGTAATCATCGAAAACCATATTGGTTACCCGGCCTTCGGCATCGGTCTGTTTGTTCAGGTTGCCGGCAGAGTCGTATCCGTAACTTGTTGTTCCGGCAGAAGGGTCAACTAAGGTTATTTGCCGTCCGTACTCGTCATAGTTAATCGCGGTAATTATCCCTCCCGGCGCCTCGATGGTTGAAGGTTGCCCGTCGGGCCGGAGCGTGTAGGTAATGGCGCCGCCCGGGTCTTCGGCTTTCACCAGCTTGCCCAGGGCATCGTAGGTACGGGTAGTGGCAATGCCTTCGCTGGTGGTGGTTGTTTTAAGCCCATCGTACGAGTAGCTTGTTTTTTTGCCCGAAGCCTGGGTTACCGTCAACAGTCGGTCATAACTGTCGTAGGTATAAGTGTTCCAATGCGATGCACTGCCATTTACAGGGGGTGGCGAACCTTCTATTACTCTCCCGTCGCTATAAGCAAAGGGCAGCGATACTTTTTGCAGCCTCCCGTAGCTGTCATACAACTTGTCGATTTGGGACCACAGCCCGTCGAAGCGTTGTACAGCCTGTTCTAGTTCGCGGCCAAAGGCATCGTACCAGGTTCTTTGGGAAGTCTGCCCGGTTGTGAATTGGGTAATATAATACAATCCGTTTGTGTTGACAGTATTCCATCTGTAAATGATTGTGGTAACCAAGCCGAGGGGGTTGGTTTGGGTTTTCATGCGCCCGAATTCGTCGTACCTCAGGCTGGTTTGTTGCCCTTTGTGGTTTTTGATGTAGTCCGGCAATCCGTTAGCCCCATAATGGATTTCGGTGGTAAAAGCCATCGGGTCGGTTTCTGAAATAAGGTGGCCAAAGGCATCGTAACTGTATGTTGTAGTGAGAGTGGCCGATGAGAAACGGGTCTCCTGTTTTGATTTGAGCTTGCCGAAACTGTCGTACGTGTAATTGGCAGCGTACGTCTGTTTACCGTCAACATACCCAATCCGGGCATCAGGCAACATTTTATTGCTGGACGGGAACCAGAAACGCTTCGATGAGTTTAAGCCCGATCGGCTGGTCGTTACAGTTTGGTCGTAAACAAAACCCAGGAAGTAAGCGGCATCGCTGGTTGAGTTAATAAACTTATTGTCGGTAGTTACCGTAATATCACCGTCCAAACTGACTGTTTCACGGGTCGGGTTGCCGTAAATGTCATAGGTAAAACTGCTGGTAGCGTTTGTCTTTTTTAGTTTATCGTAGGTCGTTTTTTGGGTTAGCCGCGTTTTAAGAACTTTGTTGGCCTGCACCGTAACCGAAAACTGGTAGGTATTTTTAGCCGTTGGCGATTCGTCGGTTTTTGGCAACGAATAATTATAAGGGTCAATTTCCTGCACAAACGACCGTCCCCGGATATTGTCGTAGCTGTTAATGCGCCCGAAACCCCGGAAGCCAAGCCCTTGTTTGTGGATGACGGCGTTATCGTAATTATATGAGGTTGACTCCTTTTTTTGCCCGTCCAGCCATACTTCCCGGGTTGACAGCGCCCATAAAGGGCCGTTCAGGTTTTCGTAAGGGAAAACCGCCCCGTAACCTTTGGTATAAACAGGGCCGCTACTGTTGTCTCCCGAGCTGTTCAGCTTCTGATAACCATTCCGGTATTCCACCCCCAAACTACTATAGGCCGCGCTCAGCATGCGTTCGCGGGTATCATCGCGCGAAAATACATACTTGGACACCGTGCCGTCTTTCAGGCACAGCAACTGGCTGAAGATATTCCTGCTGTTAATGCTGGTCGGTATCAGTTTAGAATACGATGTTTTGGAACTATAACATTCAGAAGTAGATGGCGTCCCGTTTTTTGTAAGGTAAGTATAAAAACCGCTTGATGAGTACTTGATCAGGTCGGTTAGCCCATCGCCGTTTACATCCTGCAGCAGCTCCCCGTTGTTATCGGCTGTTGACCGTGTTGTACCGGTAAAGGTGGTCAGGTAAAACTGTCCGTTACCCATCGAATGATAAATCGACCAAGAGTTTCCGTTCGAGAGCGGCGACACGAGCAGGTCGATCAGCCCATCGCCGTCAAATTCGCCCGGCATCAGGTTGCGGCCGGGCAGATTGGTCTTTTTCAAACTGGTGTAAGTGGCTACTTTCCGCAAGGTATAGGTTGAACCGGAAACGTCGAAGGTGTAAATATTGGTCCCCGAATCGTTGATCAGGCAAATGTCGCTTTTGCCGTCGCCATCGTAGTCCATCACGAACAAACGGTCGGTGTTGTCGAAAGCAGCGTCCGGGTCAGTTTGCCTTACACCGACAAAATCAACAACATAGGGGAATACGTAGCCTTCGTAAAGCTTGGAATTGCTTTCCAAATCGAATAAATAGCATTTCGATGTAATGCTGGTATTCCCGATCGGGTTGTGACACGATACGGCCAGCACTTCCATTTTACCGTTCCCGTTAAAGTCGCCCGAAAAATAAAACTTGGGATGAATACTTTTTCCCCCGTCGGCATCGGTCAGCACGGTGGAGAAGTTATAGGTACGGGTATATTTAAGCGCTAAACCCGCGTAAAGGTTGGCCGAATAAACCTTAAAGGTCAACTGGTCATAGCTTTCGTTAATCTTATTGTTCACCTTAACCACTTCTTCCTCATATTTGCCATCTACGTTAGCACAAAAGATATCGATAAACCCGGCTTCCGTGGTCAGACTGGGCACGGGTGAGGCAAATGTTTCAGACAGTCCGGCATAAAGAAAAATTTTCTCGTCTCCTGCATAAAGGTTGTCGTAACGATTCTGCGAGTGCCTGAGCCAAGTCGAATTTCTGTAATGGTTCCAGTAAGGGTTTTTTTCGGGTAATGAAATCAATCCGTCGTCGTCCGACCCGTAATCAAACTTACCTTTAGTCACCCGGATCAATCCCGGAGAGCTCCCGGCAACGAACCACTCCAATAGTTGGACATTACTTGTTGTATAAGCAGTCTGGTTATTCCCTGTTCCGTAGGAAAACAGTAGGGGGTTGAAAGAATTCCCACCGGCCGAATAGTCAATTTGACTTATCACTGAATAATCCTTCGCCGTTGAGTAGCTAACGGAATAGGTATGTAAGGTATTACTTCCGTATTTACAATGGATTTTGGCTAAGCGCCGGTTTTCGTACACACGCAGCCCGCCCTGGTAATTTTCAAAAGGGTCGGTCCTGGATGTATCGTATTCAAATTCAACAGCGGCCCCTCCATTGTCGCCGTAGGTAATTTTAGTGACCAGGTAATGATTGTCGGAAAACAGGTAAGTGTAATTGATCGTGTTTCCCTGAAGATCGGTCAGACTTGTTAAAGGGTATTCCAGGTATTGTGTCGCCGTGTTGGTTGTATAACCAAAAATGCCTTTATTACCGTTGGGGTAAAGCACCTCGAAATATTTCGTCACACTTCCGTTCAGGTATGCAATTGCCCGGATATTGCCTTGTTCACTCTCGTAGCGTATATACCCGGTAGTTTCGCTGGTTTTTATCAAACGCATACCGTCCAGGGCGAGGGCATCATCTTTCGTTCTGCTTATCCCGCCGGGTTGACCGTCGTAATAGATACTTTTGTTTATCCGGGTAATTTTTGAAATCCCGCTTAATCCCCAACCTACCCCGAGCAGACTGTTTCCTGCCGAACTGTTATATACCAGGGCCAACTGGGGCTGAATACCTTTAGGGCCAGGATAAACATCAACGGGAACCTGGTATGTGGCGCCCCCTGTTGGCGAGGTGCCGGGGATGATCGGGATTTCGCCAACTCCTTTGGACTGGTCAATGCTGACAGAAAGTGTGGATGCAAGAGGCGCCATAGCCTGGCTGGCAATACCTGTGGCGCCTGTTTCAGTTTCTTCACTTACATTGGCTTCAACAGGCACCGGTGACTGTTTTATTTCCGGATCAGGATAAAGCGCTTTTTTAACCGAATCTTCCCATAGGTCGAGCTGTTCATCGGTCCAGTTTTCCAGGTCAGGCTTCGGCGCTTTCTTTTTGGACTGTGCCTGACCTTCAAAAGAGAGAAAGATGGCCAGCAGGAACAACGTTATTCCATATCTCATGTAATATTTTGCGTTCATAGCGTTTCAAAATGGTTCAGGTTATTTTTTTATAATTTTCCAGGTTGAAGTTTCTGCCCCAAGGGTGATTTTCATCAGGTAGTAGCCAGCCGGGTGGGAGCTGAGGTCAACAGAGGTCAGGCCGTTTTCAATCCGCCTGGTCAGAATTTTCCGGCCGTTCATGTCGGTAAGGGTTATCGTCCCTTCAGGCAGGTTGCCCGGATTACTGATGCTAACAGACAACATCCCTTCTGTCGGATTTGGGTAAATTTTTATTTCCTGCTGTGCAAGCGTCTCTTCAAAAACCTGTTGTTCCTGAATGGCGCTTTTAGATACATAAGCCGATCTAAGCTCAATGACCCGCTCAGTCCGGTTCCCGGCATTGTCGTAATGGTAACTGATATCCTGAGCACTCAGACTGGCGCCAAATGTGCACAACAGAATAAAACCGATAAGTACAATTTTTCTCATGTAATCAATCATAAATTAGTGTGTCAATTAAATATGTCATCTTTTCTCCCCTTGCCTTCCACACACCGTGGAAAAGGCTTCCACGGTGTATGGAAAAGGCTTCCACGGATCGTGGAAGGCGCTTCCGTAAAATGAGGAAGAAAACGCTTGTTCTTCCGCGGTGGCCCGCTTAGGTCACGGTCAGCTCGGCAGGTAAGCCGCCTGTCCTGATTCCGTTTGTTTTATACAAACTAACCCGCACTTCCAACCGGTAGGTTCCCGCCGCTAAGGCCGGCACCAGGAAATCGACCTGGGCCGGTTTGTTGCGCGATATGGTGGCCACGCGGGTTTCGCTGCCATTGGCTGCAACCAGGAAGATGCCCTGGGCGGCATCGGCCGGGTCGAACTTCAGGCGGCTGCCTTTCAGTTGGGCAATGTTGCCGGGGGTAAGCGACTCGTTGCGGGTCCCGCTGCCCAGGTCGTCGAGGTAAAGCGGGTCGGGCTTCGGGCTGGCCCCCTGCACACGGACCACATTCACCCCGGCGACCATCTCTTTCAGGCGGATGCCGGGGCTTACATTGATCTTCACCGAGTGAACGGAAGGGTTAAAGCTCTCGTCCTCGCGGGTAAAAACGCCTTTTACGGATAGCGAAAGGTTAAACAGGGGCGTGTTCACGGCAAAGCCGTTTTTTACCAATTGTTCAAAGGCCAGAGCGTATTCTTCGAAAACGGCCAGAGCCTCGGCCCTGGTTACTGTTGAACCGCGGCTGATCATCAGGTCGATTACATCGTCCTGGGTTTTGCTTTGCTGGTTTTGTACCACCGCCATGTAGTCGGTCGGGTCGGTGGTCAGGTGGTTTTCAAACAGGGCATAGTTTAATGCCATCATCATTGGTTTTTTATCTGAAAACGGTTATCTCGCAAACATGCACCGGGCAAAAGCTGATGTTAAAATAACCCGGCACACGAAAAACAGGGCTGTCCGCCGGGCAGGGCTGCCGTTTGGACTAAGGTTAATTAACTGGCCGGAATAATAAAGATCGAATCGACTAAACCGGCTTCATGGGTTAATTCACTGAGCCAGTCGGAAGTACCCCCCCGTTATGTGTTGTTAAGCAGAAATATTTTGTTCAGGAAAAGTTGGATTTTGTTCGTCAAAGACAGGGGTTCAAAAACACCCCCAAAAAGTATGCTTTCGTTGTAAAAAACGAACATTTCAATTTTGGTGAACAAAATAATACGGGTGAAAAAAGTGAAAAGAAGTGATCGGTAATCGGTGATCAGTAAACGGTAAACGGTAAACAGTGAACGGTGGTCAGTGTGCAACGGAGGATTTGGTTGGTCATTGGATAATTGGTCATTGGGCATGGAGCTTTGAGCATGGGGCGTGGGGTATGAGGCATGGACTTGCTCTCTGCGTTAAAGAAAGTGCCTGAGTACCTGAGTGGCAAAGTAACAAAGTAAAAGGCGGCTTGCTACCGTTGTCCGTTCTCCATTCTCCCGTCTCCGGTAATTGCTCCGTGCTCTCCGCCCCATGCCGTATTTCCGCATTCGTGTTTATATCTTCTTCTGTCGGCCATGGCGGGTGCGGCGCATGAGGCCCTGGCGTTCTTTGTTGTCCCGTGGCTGCGCCTTGCTGCTACTTGCCTGCCAGCTCCCCGGGTGTCGCCTCCCGCCGGTCGGCTTACCCGGGGCTACCGATATGTCACCCCTCCGGGGTGGAGGGTAAGCAGTAATCGGTGATTCAGTATTCAGTGTCACTCTGCGAAACTTTGCGGCTTCTTGGCGTTCCCGGCGTTAAAAAAGTGCCTGAGTACCTAAGTGGCAAAGTAACAAAGTGAAAGGCGGCTTGCTAACGTTGTCCCGTCTCCGTTAATTGGTCATTGGAGCATGGAGTATGGGGCATGGACTTGCTCTCTGCGTTAAAGAAAGTGCCTGAGTACCTGAGTGGCAAAGTAACAAAGTAAAAGGCGGCTTGCTACCGTTGTCCGTTCTCCATTCTCCCGTCTCCGGTAATTGCCCTTCGCCCCGTGCTCTCCGCCCCATGCCGTATTTCCGCCTTCGTGTTTAAATCTTCTTCTGTCGGCCCTGGCGGGTGCGGCGCATGAGGCCCTGGCGTTCTTTGTTGTCCCGGTGGCTGCGCCTTGCTGCTACTTGCCTGCCAGCTCCCCGGGTGTCGCCTCCCGCCGGTCGGCTTACCCGGGGCTACCGATATGTCACCCCTCCGGGGTGGAGGGTAAGCAGTAATCGGTGATTCAGTATTCAGTGTCACTCTGCGAAACTTTGCGGCTTCTTGGCGTTCCCGGCGTTAAAGAAGTGCCTGAGTACCTAAGTGGCAAAGTAAAACTACGTCTTACTACCTTTCTCCATTCTCCGTTCTCCCGTTTCCGGTCATCAGCTCAGTTTGTTTTTGTAATCCTCGTAATCAAATTGGCGGATCAACCGGAATTCGCCGTTGGGTTTGATGATGCCGATGGACGGGTGCTGCACGCCGTTGAAAAAGGTGGTTTTCACCATCGTGTAGTGGATCATGTCTTCCAGGATCAGGTTGTCGCCTGTTTGCAAGGCTTCGTTGAACGACCAGTAGCCGAAATAATCGCCGCTGAGGCAGGTGTTTCCACCCATGCGGTAAGTTGGTTTTCCGTCAACTGCTTGCGAACTGGCATAGCGGATGCGGGGCTGATATGGCATTTCGAGGCAGTCGGGCATATGGGCGGCAAACGATACGTTGAGCATGGCGGTTTTGATGCCTTTATTTTCTACCACATCCAGTACGGTTGTTTTCAAAAAGCCGGTTTCCCAGGCAAAGGCGCTGCCTGGTTCCAGGATGATGTGTAGCTGAGGGTAACGCGATTTTAATTCCTTTAAAAGACGGATTAAATGTTCAGTATCGTATCCTTTTCGGGTCATCAGGTGTCCTCCGCCCATGTTCAGCCATTTTATCTGTTTCAGAAAAGGGCCGAACTTTTCTTCTACGGCTGCCAGCGTTTTTTCCAGGTCGGTTGAATACGATTCGCACAGGGTATGAAAATGCAGCCCGTCGATGCCTTCGGGCAGTTGGTTGCCCAGTTGTTCGGCGACAATGCCTAAACGCGAGCCAGGGGCGCAGGGATTGTACAGTTCGGTTTCCACTTCCGAAAATTCGGGGTTAATGCGTAAGCCTACCGAAATCGCTTTGCCGGATGCCTTAATCATCGGGTAGAAACGTTCGTACTGGCTCAGCGAGTTGAAGGTAATATGGCTCGAAAGCCGGATAATCTCGGGGAAGGTTTCCTGATCGTACACGGGGGCGTAGGTGTGTGCCGGGCTTTTCATTTCCTCTGCACACAGTCTGGCTTCGTGCAGCGAGCTGGCCGTTGCTCCGCTGATGTATTCCCGGACAATCGGGAAGGAGCTCCACATGGCAAAACCTTTGAAGGCCAGGATAATTTCCACTCCCGAACGACCGGAGACCGATTTGATCAGTTCCAGATTTTTACGCAGCAGGTTTTCTTCAAGCACAAAACAAGGAGAGGGAATTTCCGGATATTCAACACGCATGATTAAGGTATTTTTGTGGTTTGTGTTACGACAAAACGCGTTTCAGCTCTTCTTCCAGGTCGTTTCTTAATTCGCGGCTTGCCGGGTACAAAGGCAGGCGTACGACGCCGGTTGATTTACCCATGATTTCCATCAAGGCTTTGACGCCAACGGGGTTTCCTTCGCGGAAAATCAGTTTGAGCAGATCGACCAGTTGCAGGTGCAGCTCGCGTGATTCGGCAAACTGCCCGTTATTGGCAAAATGAACCAGCCGGCTCAGTTTTTCGGGCAGGGCATTGGCGATGACCGAAATAACGCCGATTCCGCCCACGGCGATCACCGGCAGGGCCAGCACATCGTCGCCCGAGATGACAGCAAACTGTTCGGGGCCGTGTTTGACCATCCTGGCGACCTGAGACGATTCGCCCGAGGCTTCTTTAACGGCAATAACATTCGGACAGGCATTGGCAACAGCAACCGATGTTGCTGCCTCCATATTCACCCCCGTACGCGACGGAACATTGTACAAAACGACCGGCACCGGACTGGCCTTGGCCACCAGCTTGTAATGTTCAATCAAGCCCGGTTGCGAGGGGCGGTTGTAATAAGGCGTAACCGACAGGATCCCGGCAATACCTTCAAAATCGGTGTCTTCGATGTTTTTGATGATTTTATAAGGATCATTTCCGCCCATCCCGAGCATGACGGGGACCCGCTTATTGGCTTTTGACTTAATGCATTGAACGACTTCTTTTTGCTCACCGGCAGAAAGGGTAGGGGTTTCGGCTGTTGTTCCCAAAGCCACCAAATAATCCATACCGGATGAAATCTGGTCTTCAACCAGTTCCTCCAGCGCATTAAAATCAATCGAATAATCTTCTTTAAACGGAGTGATCAGGGCAACCCCTGCGCCTTTAAAAAGGTGTGTCATGCTGTTTCTTCTTTATTGTATTTCGGTTAAATAATGGGTAATCTGATCAACCAGAAAACCGGATTCCCGGCGTTTGCTGACATCAATGCTGAGGTCAAAAAAATCGGGCCGGGCATCCGACCAGCCTGTTTTAAATGAAGCCATTGAAAGCGCCCGGATCACCTGGGCTTCCCGGCCCGACGACATGCTGATATCGATTAACAGGTCAAAGGGCGAATTCAGGAAACCGGTCAGCTTGTCGCTTTTGGGCATACCCCGGAAATTGAAATCATGCTCGCTGATACAATTGGCCAGGTTGTCGGCCGATCCGGCAATGAAGCAAAGATCAGTGCACCTGATCTGCTTTTGCGACAGGGTCCTTTTCAGGCGTTCAACAGCGGCGCGGTCCTCACAATTAAAGATGATACCGGCTGTTTTTGCTGATTCCAGGTTAAAGAACTTTTTTGTTCGCTTTAAGGATTTTATCCTTCGGTTGACCTGCCAATTAACCAATTGATCTTTTATTCCCATAAGTTGCCGCAAAAATAAGAATTTGTTTGTGAATAAACTTCGAACTTTGAAAAAGTAATCTTAAGATTCGTTAATCCTGTTTGATTTGTAATGAAAATGCCTTCAAAAACTGGATTTTGTAAAAATATCGTGTCAAAATCTTTTATTCTATCATTTTTAGAAAATCATCTTCAGAGATGACCGGAATACCTAATTTCTCAACTTTTTCGAGCTTCGCGGGGCCGATATTGCTTCCCCCCAACAAGTAGGAGGTGTTTTTTGAGATTGAACCGACATTCTTTCCCCCGTTTTTTTCAATCAGTTCTTTCAGTTCGTCGCGCGAATAGTTCTCGAATGTTCCGGAAATAACAATACTTAGTCCTTCCAGCTTGTTGCTCCGTTTGGTTACAATCGATTGATCAAGTTCTAACTGTAGACCTTTTTCCTGTAAACGCCTGATTGTTTTGATATTGCTTTCCTCTTGAAAATAGGCCAGTACGCTTTCGGCAATTTTGCCTCCGATTTCATCAATATTGGTCAGTTCTTCGAGGCTGGCCGACCTGATCCGGTCGATATGAACCAGCTTTTGTGCCAGTTTCTTGGCTACCGTTTCGCCCACGAAGCGGATGCCTAACGCGAACAAAACCCGCTCAAAAGGTACGTTTTTCGATTCTTCAAGACTTTTCAGGATGCGTTCGGCCGATTTTTCGCCCATTCGTTCCAACGGAATGAGTTGATCGGCCGTGAGGTCGTACAAATCGGCGCTGTGACGGATCAGCCCCTGGTTATAAAGCAACTCGATGGTTTCTTGTCCCAAACCATCGATATTCATTGCCTTACGGCTGATAAAATGTTCGATTTTGCCTTTGATTTGCGGGGGACAGCCGGTTTCGTTCGGGCAGTAGTGGGCGGCTTCGCCTTCGCGGCGGACCAATGCCGATCCGCATTCGGGGCAATGCGTGATAAATTCGACTTTTTGCGCCAGCGGATGCCGTAAGGAGTCGTTTACATCGACAATTTTGGGAATGATTTCTCCTCCTTTTTCCACGAAAACCACATCGTTGAGGTGTAAATCCAGTTTGTTGATGATGTCGGCGTTATGCAACGAGGCCCGTTTTACGACAGTTCCGGCCAGGAGTACGGGAGTGAGGTTGGCTACCGGGGTTACGGCGCCGGTACGCCCCACCTGGAAGCTGACCGATTCGAGCGTGGTGCTTACCTGCTCGGCTTTAAATTTATAGGCGATGGCCCAGCGCGGCGATTTAGCCGTGAATCCCAGGTTGTTCTGCAAACGCCTGGAATTTACTTTGATAACAATGCCGTCGGTGGCTACAGGTAGTTTAAACCGTTCGGTGTCCCACTCGCGGATAAAATTGATCACCTCCTGAATGTTGGCACATCTCCGGGTGTGGTCCGATATTTTGAAGCCCCAGCGCTGCGCATGGCCGAGGGTTTCGAAATGCCCGTCGTCGGGTAGGTTTTCGCCCAGCAGGTAATAAAAATAAGCGTCGAGCCGGCGTTTGGCCACTTCGGCCGAATTTTGCATTTTCAGTGTTCCCGATGCCGCATTGCGCGGATTGGCAAAAGGCGTTTCCCCGTTTTCTTCGCGGGCCTGGTTGAGTTCGGCAAATACAGCAAAGGGTAACAACACTTCGCCCCGGATTTCAAATTTCGCCGGAAAATCATTCCCGGTCAGTTTGAGCGGAATACTCCGAATGGTTCGGACATTGGCCGTGACATCGTCGCCCTTTTCGCCGTCGCCGCGGGTTACAGCCCGCACCAGTTGGCCGTTTTCGTAGCTCAGGCTGATTGAAGTCCCGTCGAATTTCAGTTCGCAGACAAACTCGTAAGGCTCGTTAATCAGCTTTTTGATCCGTTGGTCAAAATCAACCAGTTCGCCCTCAGAGTAACTGTTCGAGAGCGATAGCATGGGGTATTGGTGTTTCACCTGCACAAACTCCTGGTTGATGTCGCTGCCGATCCGTTGCGATGGCGAATTGGGATCGAAAAACTCCGGGTGTTCAGCTTCCAGTGTTTCCAATTCCTTCAGCTTCATGTCGAACTCGTAATCGCTGACGGTGGGCTGCGAAAGCACATAATACTGGTAATTAAATATTTCCAGCTCTTTTCTGAGTTTATCAATTTGTTGTTTTGCCAATTCCTTGTCCATAGCTTTAAATTTGCACTAAAATACGAAAACAGATCAGAAAGAAAATTGGTTTCTTTGTATAAATAAGGACAGACAGATCCGGTCGAGTCCGGTCATTTATCAAAATCGATTATAAAAACAGACAGAAGATGAAACAAATTATTTCAACTGAACAGGCCCCGGCGGCCATTGGCCCGTACAGCCAGGCTGTGGCAGTAAACGGAACCTTGTACATTTCCGGTCAGGTGCCCATCGATCCCTCGACCGGGAAAGTGGTGGAAGGCGGAATTACCGAACAAACCAAGCAGGTGATGACAAATATCGGAGCTATTCTAACCGCTGCCGGCTACCGCTATGCCGATGTGGTAAAATCAACCTGTTTGCTGAGCGATATGGCTGACTTTAAGGCGATGAACGAAGTGTATGGCTCGTATTATCCGGAAAATCCGCCGGCGCGGGCAGCTTTTGCCGTGAAAGAATTGCCACTGGGGGTGCTGATCGAGATTGAGACAATTGCGGTGAAATAGGCCTTGTTCCGGCGGCGGGCGACAGTTTTCTGCAACCATCATTAATCGGGTGAAAATAAGTTTGCGGAAGGCTTTTGTCCCTGTCCGCAATTCAGGGAGTGGCCATTTTTTCGCTGTATGGTAGTTTCACGGTAAATGTGCTTCCTTTCCCGACTTCAGATTCCAGCTCAATCCGGCCGTTTAATGCTTCGGCCAGTCCTTTGCTGATTGACAGTCCAAGACCAAAACCATTACGGGTGATGGTTGCATCCAGGCTCTGTTTAAAACGTTCGAATATCAGGCTATGCCTGTCCTTCGGAATTCCCGGACCGGTATCCTGTACAAAAATGTTTACCTGCTCGGAGGACGACCGGAAACCGATGCTTACCGAGCCCTTTTCGGTATATTTGATGGCATTTTCAATTAAATTAGCCAGAATCTGGTTTAAACGGTCGGGGTCGGTGTCAACAAAAAATGGTTTTTGCTCCATTTCGTTCAGGAACCTGAATTCCAGGTTTTTTTCCTGTAAAACAGAACCGGGCGCCAGGTACGACCGGTGCAAATTATTGATCAATTCATGCAGATCAATCGTCTTCTTGTTTACAGAGATCATGTTTTCCTGTATTTTGGAAATCTCAATGATGTCGTTGATGATTTTTAAAAGTAACTGGTTGTTCCGGTTAATCAATTCGATGTACTGTTGTTTCTTTTCGGGCGGTAACTCATCCTCGCACAACAGGTTGCTGAATCCCAGGATGCCGTTTAAGGGCGTCCGTATTTCGTGCGACATGTTCGACAGGAAGGCTGTTTTCAGTCGATCCGATTCTTCCGCTTTGATTTTTGCTTTCCTGAGCTCGTCCTGAACTTTATTTTTTCGTCTGATCTCGTTATCAATCAGTATAAACAAAAAAACCGAGGTGATAAAAATGAAAAACCATCCTTTATAGGTCTGCAATTTAGACAAGTAAATGACGTCGGAGGTGAAGGTTTGAACAAATCTGTCTGAAAACAGAATCCATAGAAAGCTAACAGACAGATAGATCAGGGTGATTTTTAAGGAACTTTTCATTTTGTTTGGCTTAATATGATTAATTGCATGACTACCTGCAAACAAATTTTCTTAACCCATTGCTAAAATCAGACAAAACAGAACCGTGTACGTATAACTACTTCGGTGTAAATCGTTAATTTCGGTTTCAAAAACAAAATTCAAAGCGACCCGTTTTTTGGTTTATCCGAAGATTTTGTTTGTTAACATGTTACGAATGAGTAACGCAAAAGTTATTGAAATGTTTTACATCGAGAACGATACCTTGCTTCCTGTTGAAGAAATGAAACCGCCCGAAGGGGTGAAGAAACAGGTTTACGAAGTTTTACGCGTGATCGGCGGGAAACCCTTGTTCTGGGAAGACCATTTTGCCCGGTTTTTAAAGTCCTGCGAGCTTTCGGTGATCGAAACCCTTGAAACGAAAAGTCTGTTTTACAACCAGTTGGCCCGGTTGATCACGGTGAACCGGTTGATTGAAGGGAATATCCGCCTTGATTTGTTTCAGCAGGAAGCGGGAGCCACGATCCGTTACTCGCTGATACCCCACAAATATCCTTCACCTCTTGATTATCAGCAAGGCGTAGAAGTTGGCTTGTTTCATGCCATGCGTGAGAATCCGCAGGCCAAGGTGGTTTTGCCGTCAGTGCGGGAGCGGGCCAACCAGCTCATTGCCGAAAAACGACTGTATGAGGTGCTGTTGGTTGATCAGCGTGGCTTAATTACCGAGGGGAGTCGTTCGAACGTGTTTTTCCTGAAAGAAGGGAGGTTTTTTACGCCGCCGGCATCGCAGGTGTTGCCCGGAATCACCCGGATGAAAGTGATCGATTGTATGGGGCTGATGAACGCCGAATTGGAGGAAACGGCTGTTCCGGTCGATGAATTGAACCGGTATGAAGCTGTTTTTCTGACCGGGACCTCAGTTGGTGTATTACCGGTTTCGGTTGTTGAAGGGGACCGTTTCAGTGTTGAGAATGAACTTCTGCATCAGCTGATCGTCACATATAACCGGTATGTTGATGACTACCTGATGGTTTCTCCTTGGGTGTAAATCCTTTGTGAAGAAATCAGTTTACCGGGCAAAATTCAGCTTAACGAAACCATCCTTTACCGGTTTATACCTATCTTTGTCTTTGCTGGAACTTGGAACTTGGAACTTGGAACTCAAAACTTGGAACTCAAAACTCAAAACTAATAATTATATATATGTCTGAATTTTTCTATCAAAAACCATTTCCCGTTAAAAAAGATACCACCGAATACCGGTTGCTGACTAAAGATTATGTTTCGACCGTTGCGGTTGACGGACGCACCATCCTGAAGGTTGATCCGAAAGGACTGGAATTGCTGGCCCGTGAAGCCATTGCTGATGTCTCTTTCTACCTACGCTCGTCTCATCTGGAAAAAGTGAGGAGTATCCTGGATGATCCGGAAGCGACAGATAACGACCGCTTTGTGGCGCACACCATGCTGATTAACCAGGTGGTGGCAGCCGAAGGCGAGTTGCCAACCTGCCAGGATACCGGAACAGCGATTGTGATCGGTAAAAAGGGTGAAAACGTGTGGACCGGCGGCAACGATGCCCTGCACTTATCGAAGGGAGTTTACGACATTTACAAGGAACGTAACCTGCGTTATTCACAGGTTGTTCCGCTCACCATGCTCGATGAGAAGAATACCGGGTCAAACCTGCCTGCACAGATCGATATTTATGCGGAAGAAGGGAATCAATACGAGTTCCTTTTTATTACAAAAGGTGGCGGTTCGGCAAACAAAACCTTCCTGTACCAGCAAACAAAAGCCTTGCTGACCGAAGAAAACCTGACCAAATTTGTAAAGGAAAAAATTAAAGATATCGGTACTTCAGCATGTCCTCCGTATCACCTGGCCCTGGTCATTGGCGGAACATCGGCCGAATCGACCCTTGCTGTCGTTAAAAAAGCATCTGCCGGTTACCTCGATCATTTACCTACCGAAGGGAACGATGGAGGACAAGCATTCCGTGATCTGGAATGGGAGGAAAAGGTATTGAAAATCTGTCAGGAAAGTGGAGTTGGCGCCCAGTTTGGAGGAAAATATTTCGTACACGACGTCCGGGTCATCCGTTTGCCGCGACATGCTGCTTCCTGTCCGGTTGGTTTGGGAGTTAGTTGCAGCGCCGACCGTAACATTAAAGCAAAGATTACCGAAGACGGTATTTTTGTTGAACAATTGGAAAAGAACCCGCGTAAGTTTATGCCCGAACGGGCGCCCGAACTGGCGGCGCCGGTTGATATCGATCTGGACCGTCCGATGCCCGAGGTTTTGGCCGAATTGTCGAAATACCCGGTTAAAACCCGCCTGAACCTGCGCGGAACACTGATTGTCGCCCGGGATATTGCTCATGCACAAATCAAAAAAATGATTGACGAAGGCAAGCCAATGCCCGACTACTTTAAAAATCATCCGGTATATTATGCCGGCCCGGCAAAAACTCCGAAAGGGATGGCTTCGGGAAGCTTTGGCCCGACAACTGCCGGGCGTATGGACTCGTACGTCGACCTGTTTCAGAGCCTGGGCGGATCGATGGTGATGGTGGCTAAAGGCAACCGGTCAAAACAAGTTACCGAAGCCTGCAAAAAGCATGGTGGCTTCTACCTGGGTTCAATCGGCGGTCCGGCGGCAATCCTGGCAAAAGAAAGCATCAAGTCGGTTGAAGTTGTTGATTTTGAAGAGTTGGGAATGGAAGCTGTTCGAAAAATCCGGGTGGAAAATTTTCCGGCTTTCATCATTGTCGACGATAAAGGGAACGATTTCTTTGAACAACTATAAAAGGAAGAGAGCCTGTATCAAAACACCGTGGCAGGGTTATCCCGAACTTGTTTTGGGATAACCCTGCCCTGATAAGCAGATTCAGAAATAAATCCGGGATGAATTTAACTGATTTGGCGTTTTGATATAAGCTCGATAAACACCCTTATGATTTGAATAGGAACCAACCTGTTTTTTCAGCTTTTGCCCAACGGCCCGGGACCCATTTCCACCCTTTGGGCATTTCCTTCCAATAACCTGCGGTCCATCTCTTGTCTTCGGGCGCCTGCACCCAGGTTGAACCGACCCACAGGTACATTTTCTGCTGGCGCGACCAAATCCAGTTTACGGGAACCAACACATAATTGTGGCCCGGTTTGGGCGGAGTTTCCATAAAATTGGCCGGTGGAACGGGTTTTTCGGGCACAACAATTTGCGCTGATGTTTCGGTCCCGCAGAACAGCAGGGCCATGATCCCGATTGCTGCAATGGATATGAATTGTTTCATGGTGGTATCATTTATGTGTATTGTTTACCAATAACAATGCCAACTGTTCATGCCGGTCCTCATTAAAAGATTTTGTTATCCAGTTTTTCAATCTCTGCTTCATCAATTTGGTTAAACCAGCTTAAAAGTTGTGTACGGGCTTGCTCTCTGATCTCCGGTGTAATGTTTCCCCTGATTTGTGACAAAACGAAGATCAGCACACCCAGATCATCACTGAATCCCAGCAGGGGAGTGATGTCGGGAATGGCATCTGCCGGCAGAATAAAGTAACCCAGCGCACCGGCAATCATCAATTTTATTTTTAGTGGAGTTTGCCCGTCTTTCATCAAGAAATACAGGAGCAAGGCAGCATACACAACCTGGGTGCCGGCTGATTTTGCATACTTTTTCAGTTTCTCTCTGAATGAGTATTCCGAGTAATATTTCTTGTATTGGCTTTGATTCATTTTAACCCGATATCGGTATAATCAACCCGTATGTTACCATAGTGTTCAATTATTTCGGCCATAATTTGTTCAATCTCGTCCATTTCGGTAGCCTGTAACAGCTTAATCCGGTGGTTTCTGAAGTTGGGCAGGCCCGGAAAGTATTTGGCAAAATGCCGGCGCATCATTAAAATTCCCGACCTGACATGGTCTTTCCATTCGATGGACATGTGCAGCTGGTCGAGCACATTTTGAACGATTTCACCAACAGTAGGGGCCGGAAGTAATTCGCCGGTTTTCAGGTAGCGTTTTATTTCGCTGAATATCCACGGGCGACCAATTGCTCCGCGTCCGATCATCAGGGCATCTACACCGCTTTGTTCCAGAAATTCGGCGGCTTTCAGCGGCCCGTTTATGTCGCCGTTTCCAATAATCGGAATGGTCATGCGCGGGTTGTTTTTCACGGCTGCAATCAGGCTCCAGTCGGCCTCGCCGGTATACAATTGTTTCCGGGTGCGCCCGTGAATGGCCAGGGCTGCCACTCCGGCATCCTGCAAACGTTCGGCCGCTTCAATCACCACTTTTGAATTCTCGTCCCAGCCAAGGCGGGTTTTGGCTGTTACCGGGACCGAAACTGCTTTTACAATTTCGGCAGTCATCCGTTGCATTTTGTCCAGGTCCTGCAACATGCCTGCTCCCGCACCTTTGGCAATAATCTTCTTCATCGGGCAGCCATAATTGATGTCGATAAAGTCGGGTTGCGCTTCTTCGGCCACTTTGGCGGCATGAACCATCGACTGAATGTTGTGTCCGTAAATCTGGATTGCTACCGGCCGGTCGAAATCGAACAGGTGCATCTTTTGTTTCGTTTTTTTTACATCACGGATCAATGCCTCCGACGAAACAAACTCCGTATACATCACATCGGCTCCATATTTTTTGCACATGTAGCGAAATGATTTGTAGGTGACATCTTCCATTGGCGCCAGAAAAAGCGGCATCTCTCCCAGTTCTATCGTTCCAATTTTCACGGTATTCAGTGTTTTACGGCACAAAGATAACAGTTTGGCTGGTTTTGGGAATCCGAATTTTTGATTGAGCGGATGCTTCCTGAAAAGTTGAGGTACTTTCTGCGGTTGATCGGACAGATTGTTTTGCGGACGCGCAGAAAGGCTTATATTTGAGTTTTCAAAATTGAAATAACATGGCATTTACCGCTTTCCGGGGGATGAAACCCTGGCCCCAGTTTGTTCTGACAGCTTTTGTCGTTGTGATCTGTTTCCTGGTTTTGTTTGTGATTTCCCTTCTGATCGCTATTCCGGTTTTTGGGTTGAATGAGATGCTTGCTTCCCTTGCCGGCGGTAAGCTGGATGATCCGCAGACAATCGTTATTCTGAAGTATTTCCAGGTAACGCAATCGCTCGGGTTGTTTGTTATTCCGCCGCTCGTTATTGCCTGGTTGCTGGAGGGCAATGTGGCTGCTTACCTGCATCTGGACCGGCCGGTTTTATGGAGACCGGCTCTTCACGCGGTCTGGATTTTGCTTGTATTTGGCCCATTTGTAAGTTACATGGGGCAGTTAAACAGCGAAATGTCTTTCCCGGCTTTTCTTTCTGATCTTGAAAAATGGATGCGTGGGATGGAAGATCAGGCTGAAAATTTGATTGACCGTTTCATCCGGGTGGAAACAACAGGCGGTTTGCTTTTTAATTTAGTGATGATTGCCGTTATTCCGGCGATAGGCGAGGAATTTTTATTCAGGGGGGTTATCCAGAAAATTTTTACCAACATGACCCGAAATTACCATTGGGGCATCTGGATTTCGGCCATCCTGTTTAGCAGCCTGCACATGCAGTTTTACGGCTTCATCCCGCGCATGTTGTTAGGAGCCTTGTTTGGCTATATTCTGGTTTACAGCCGGTCGTTGTGGCTGCCGGTACTCTGCCATTTCGTGAATAATGCGCTGGGCGTTTTGGCCCTTTATGCCGGAACAAAAGGACAGGAAGATGTGGAAAAAATCGCCAATTATGAGTTTGGCGCTTCGGCGCCGATCATGTGGTCGATTGCCCTGATCAGTTTGTTGTTTACGATTGTACTGCTCGTTTGGATGAAAACTTTGAATATGGCCTCAACCCACTCAGAATAAAATCAACCTTTCAGCTCAATTTAAAAGAGGTTTATCTGGTATTTTTCCGCCTGCATTTTTTTCAGTTCAGACGGACGGTAGATGTAGATTACCCCGTAGTCGGTACATTTTTCCCGTTTTAAATCATCGGGTAATGCGCTGAATTTTTCCTCTACCTCGTTCCATACATGCTGAATCAGGGCGTCGGCCTCGTCGCGTAAGGTCGTCATCTGGCTTGAAGCCCGGTTGGTAATATTTTGAAGCATTTTCTGGTGGCGATAGGCGTCGATGAACGATTCGTAATGAACTTTTACAAGGGCGATAGACGGGCTGTAAATCGGGCTACCCCCATTCATACAACGTTTTTGTTCTCCTTTGATAATCTTTTCTCCCCATTCAATGACATCTTTTTCCAGATTCAGAACAGGTATTTTTTGAGAGTCTGCATCCAGTTCATAAAATTTTCGGACCTCCGGTTTTATTTCTTCCCGGATGATTGCAAAGGTTAAAACCTGCACAAAATGAGACAGATAAAGTTTTGCCCGTTTGAAAATATCGCCGTATTCTTTTGATTTGTCGAACTGATTTTGTTTTGCTGCATTCAGGTTACGGATGGCTGCTGAAAACCGGGGATAAAAAAACTGTAGCTTCTCCAGGCTTTGCTGACTGAAAGCCAATTCGGTCAGCGACTTCCGCTTTCCTTTTTCCAGAGCGGTCTCAATCGCCCGCATCCTGGCCTGATCTGTATTTGGCAACCTTCTGTACGGCATGAGAACTTGTTTTTAGGATTATTACGAAGTTAAGAAATCGCAAGCTGCTTTTGGCGGCTTCGCTCAAAAACTAATTAACAAATAATTGTTTATAAACACAGGTCTCACGGGATGACTATTTTCCCGTTTATTCGGCTCCGGTTACACCGGGAGGGTTTATTGCCTTTTAAAGAACGGTTTACTTCGAAATTTCCATCATACGAAGGATTGGCTTCTTCGCCAGGTCAATCACCTTTGCCGGCAACTGGATTTCAGGCAGTTCATATTTCATGCAGATGTACAGCTTTTGCAGGCTGTTTAATTTCATGTACGAACAGTCGTTGCATGCGCAGGTGGAATCATTGGATGGGGCGGGTATGAAAATTTTATCAGGACAGGCTTTTTTCATCTGGTGCAGGATCCCGCTTTCGGTAGCCACGATAAATTTTTGGGCGGCGCTTTGCTGCACGTAATTCAACAACGACGAGGTTGAACCAATGTGTTTGGCCAAAAGAAGCACCGGGCCTTCACACTCGGGATGTGCAATAAATTCGGCATCCGGGTGTTCGTCCATCAGGTCGATGATTTTTTCGACCGAATACTGTTCGTGTACCATGCAGGCGCCATCCCACAATACCATGTTGCGTCCGGTCAGGCTGTTGAGGTAATTCCCCAGGTTTTTATCCGGTGCGAAAATCAGTTTTTCATCCGGAGGAAAGCTTTCAACAATTTTCGCTGCATTCGACGAGGTACACACCACGTCTGTTTCCGTTTTCAGGTCGGCTGTGCAGTTGATGTACGAAATAACCTTATGGTCGGGGTATTTAGCCTTAAATTCGCGAAATTTTTCAATCGGAGCAGATTCGGCCAGGGAACAGCCGGCTTTCAGGTCGGGTAAAATTACTTTTTTCGAGGGATTGATAATTTTAGCGGTTTCGGCCATAAAGTGAACGCCCACAAAAACAATCAGATCGGCCTCGGTGCTGGCAGCTGCCTGGGCAAGCTGAAGGCTGTCGCCAACAAAATCGGCAATATCCTGCAATTCAGCGTCGACATAATAATGACTCAGGATGACAGCATTTTTTTCTTTCCTCAAGCGGTTTATTTCGTCTTTCAGCTTAACTGTCGGGTCAACCTGTTCAACTAGGTACCCGTTTTCTTCCAACATAACCTGAACCTGTTCTCTTTCCATCTGCATTCTGTTTATTCCTGAAAAAGCTGACTGCAAAATTATAAATTCCTTTTAAGAAAAACACATGTTTGTCTGAATTGTTTTCTCCGGACGACATTGGGGATACCGCGGTTCAACTTGCTTTATGTGCTGTTAGCCATGTTGTTGAATAAAGTCAACGGTTGGTCTCCGGGCTAGATTTTGGCGGTAAAAAAAATCCCCGGTAAATTGCTTTGCCGGGGATTTGGGAGTGAGTTAGTATGAATAAAGTAGTTGTTTTGCCAGTTGTGCCGGTTTATCGTTCCCGTTGATTGCTTTCATGCGGAACGAATAACGGTATTGCTTGTCGGTCAGGCGGTACTGGTCGTGTGTCCAGGCGCCCCAACTGTTGTCGCCGCCAACGCCCATCTGTTTGTAATTGATGTTGACCGAGGTCAGCTCACGTGGTTTTACATCGGTGGTGTGGCGCTGAAGCGGCCTGACGCCGTTTTCGTGTCGGCCGTCGGTCCGCTCGGGCGATTCAAAATCTTCCATGATGTTGTGATGGGCGCTTACTTCGAGCAACGGTTCTCCGACAAAGAGGAGGCCGGTGCCGTTGTTATCGGTCAGGGTCATCCAGCGGACATCGGTTTTATTCCCGTTTTCCTGGGGACGCAGGTAAGCCCAGAACTGATCGGCTACCGTTCCGGAATAAAGTCCGGCGAAGGCGCTGGTTTTTCGGTCCTGGTACGATTCGTGGGGACCCCGGCCCAGCCAGCTCATCTGGTCGAAGCGGCGGGGCATCACCAGGTTCATGCCAAACAGCGGGATTTCGGGCAAGTCGGTTTTGGCCATGTTGAATTTGTTGGCAACCTGGATGTCTCCGTTTCCAAAAACAGTATAAATTGAACTGTAATCGGCTGTTTTCTCTCCTTGTTCGTCCAACAGGTCAAACGTGAAGCTAATCATGGCTTTGTTGGATGCGGTCATGTTGAGCACGGCGCCGGTCACTTTTCGCTGGTCGCCGGCTTTTCTCCAAACGCGGCTGCGTTTGTGCAGGTTGTTGCCGTAATCGTTATCGATGGGAGCGCGCCAGAAGTTTGGCACAGGACCCGAAATCAGCAGTTCTGTATCGCCTGATTTGAAGCTTTTCAGTACGCCCGCGGCTTTATCGAAAACCAGCTGGAATCCTTCGCCCGAAACACTGATTTCGCGGTCGGTCTCCGAAGTTTTTAATTCGGGGAACAATTGGATGTTGGTTTTTTCGACGGGTATAAACACCGGGAGCTTCATTTGCTCAGCAGCCAACTCTGTGCCGGCCGCGATTAAGCCTTCTTGAGTTTTTGTTTTTGCCGAAAAGTTCAGGAAATATTCGACGCCCGGTTCGGCAGTCAATGAGATGTCGGCTTGCACCTGGCGGCTTTCGCCCGGCGCCAGTTCAAACCCGTCCAGTTTACCTTCTTTTACAACTGCGCCATCGCCGGTAATGGTCCAGCTGATGTCGTAATTCGAAAGGTTGGTGAATCCGTGTTTATTTTTGATTTCAACCTGGCCTTTTTTCAGGTCGGTGGCGACGAATCCAATATTCTGATACACTTTTTTCACTTCCAACAAATGGGGTTTAACTCCCCGGTCGGGGTCAACCAGCCCATTCAGGCAAAAGTTTCCGTCGGATGGGACGGTGTCGGGACCGAAATCTCCGCCATAAGCCCAGAAAGCTTCACCATCTTCATTGGTGGTCAGCAGTCCCTGGTCAACCCAGTCCCAGATACAACCTCCCTGCAGGATGTCGTAACGTTCAATTAAATCCCAGTAATCCTGAAGATTACCCACACTGTTGCCCATGGCATGCGCATATTCGCATTGGATCATCGGTTTCTCCGGATTGCTTTTGGCATAACGTTCCATGTGGTCAATCGTCGCATACATGGGGCAATTGATGTCGGTATTTGCTCCGCCGTGCGCCTGCTCGTACTGAACCGGGCGTGTGCCGTCAATTTCTTTCAGGTATTGATAGGTTGCTTCAAAATTAACCCCGTTACCGGCTTCGTTGCCCAGCGACCAGATGATCACAGAAGGCTGGTTTTTATCGCGCTGGTACATATTTTCGGTGCGGTACAGGTGGGCATCTCCCCATAGCGGATCTTTTGCCAGCGATTCGGGCCCGTATCCCATGCCGTGCGATTCGATGTTGGCTTCGTTAATCACATACAAACCATAAATATTGCATAGCTTGTACCATAATTCGGGCTGGGGATAGTGTGAGGTGCGCACCGTATTGATGTTGTGCGATTTCATGGTCAGGATATCCTTCAGCATGGTTTCCTGATCAACAACGTGCCCTGTCACATCGTGGTGTTCGTGCAGGTTAACCCCTTTTACGCTGATGGGCCTGCCGTTTACCATCAGTTGTTTGTCTTTGATTTCCACCACTCGGAAACCAACATCCTGACGGATCACTTCGATGATTCCGCCATTTGCATTTTTTAGCGTGATGAGTAATTGATACAGCTTGGGCGTTTCTGCCGTCCAGTGTTTGATACCCGGAATCATGTCGTAGAGCGTGATGTTCGCTTTTTCCAGCAGGTCAACTTCCTGGCTGAATTTCTTCAGGCTTTTATCCCCGTCAAATAATTCAGCATCAACCGTTACCATTGTCTGAGCATCAACGTTCACCAGTTCAATGTCCAGTGCAAGTGTGCCGTTGGTGTAGGCTTCATCCAGTCCGGCAACCAGTTTGAAATCACGGATGTTTTGTTTTTCGCGGGCCATCAGGTAGCTGTCGCGGGTGATGCCGCTCAGTCTCCAGAAATCCTGATCTTCCAGGTAACTGGCATCGCTCCACCGGTGAATTTCAACGGCCAGGGTGTTTTTCCCTTTTTTCAGGTATTTCGTGATGTTGAACTCAGCCGGTGTTTTACTGTCTTCGCTGTACCCGACGTATTGTTCATTCACCCACACATTCAAACAAGAGCTGGCGGCTCCGAAATGCAGGAAAATTTCCTTGCCCGACCAGGCTGCTGGAACCGTAAATGTCCGTTTATACGAACCTACCGGGTTATAATGCTCCTGGATGAGGGGCGGCGTTTTAGCGTGCGGGTATTTTACGTTAGTGTAAATGGGGTAGTCAAAACCTGATGTTTCCCAGTTTGAAGGAACTTCAATGTCAGACCAGTCCCTGATGTCATAATCATCTTTGAAAAACCAGTAAGGACGTTCGCCCGGGTTTTGTGCCAGATGAAATTTCCAGGTCCCGTTTAAGGATTGGATAAATGATGACGACCAGGTGTCATCCGCCAGCGCCTGCTCGGCGGTTGCATAAGGCACAAAAGAGGCTCTTGGCGCTTCTTTGTTAATTTGGTAAATGGCGGGATCTTCCCAGGGTTTGGGATCCATTTCGTCGAACGGAACATTTGCGTACTTGCTGGTGCAGGCCGAAAAAAAGGTGATCAGCAGCGCAAAGAATAAATACCAATTGATTTTCATGATGTGATTAGTTTAGATTTACTACCTGACTGGTTGGTACTGGTAGGTGTGCAAAAATCAAAAAAATAATCATGATTTCCAAACCTGCCGATGTGTTTTGATGGCAAAACAAGAAGAAATCGGTATGCCGGAATACCTGTTCGGGTAAGAAAAATTGTTTTGTTAACAGCTGTGAATATGTTGTGGACAACTTCTTGGATAATAAATGGATTTAATAAAATAAGAGTTGTAAATTATTATTCTATTTGAAACAACCGGAAAAACAATCGACCTGCTTTCTTATGACAGGACTGTATTCAACATGAATTTCTTTTTTAAAGATCCGAAACAATGGAATACATGGATATTTCAGCGGACCTGTCTGTTCCTTAACGTAAAGGTTAAAAAAGATTAATTTTTGCAAAATATAAGATGATGTTATTTACTGAAAATTTAAATCAATCTGTTTTATGAAAACAAAACTGAAAAATTACGCTTTACTTGTTCTTCTGCTTGTGTCATTTACGCCTGTTTTTTCGCAGGTAACCACTTCAAGTATCAGTGGAATTGTTGCCGGGGCAGGTGGTGAAAAACTTCCGGGAGCGACCGTCGTTGCTGTACACCAGCCTTCGGGCACACAGTATGGTACGGTGACAAACTCTGAAGGCAGATATGTTATTAATGGGATGAAGCCCGGTGGCCCTTATACCGTGAATGTTTCGTTTATTGGTTATACAACCGCAACGTATACTGCTGTAAATCTGAATTTGGGTGAGACCATGGTTCTTGAAGCAGGTTTGGTTGAAAGCTCCGTTGATATCGGCGAAGTAATGGTAGTTGGATCTGCCGAAAGTAATATGCGAAGTGATCGGGCAGGCGCTATCACAAATCTGAGTACCCGTCAGATTAGCGAAATGCCAACGATCAGCAGAAGCGTAAACGACCTGATTCGTTTGACACCACAAGCAACAATCAATTCGAACGGTGCAAATATTGGTGGTGGTAATTATCGTCAAAGTTTTGTAACTGTTGATGGTGCCGCATTTAACAATGCATTTGGTATTGGGCAAAATTTGCCGGCAAGTGGTTCCCCGATTTCGCTGGACGCGTTGGATCAAATTTCGATTAGTGTAACACCATATGATGTTCGTCAAAGCGGTTTTACCGGGGCAAGTATTAATGCAGTTACACGTTCAGGTGATAACGAATTCAGAGGTTCTGTTTATACGTACCTTAATAATGAATCATTCAAAGGAAATAAAGTAGGAGATGTATCATTTGCTAAAAATGAATCGGAATATAAATTGTATGGTTTTCGTTTGGGTGGTCCCATCATTAAAGATAAACTGTTCTTCTTTGTGAACTATGAAAAAGAAGAATCAATTGAACCGGGTCCTGCCCGTGTTGCAGCTACTGCGGCGAATCCCTATACGGATGGATCGGACAATGTGGCTCGTCCGACAGCGGCTAAGATGGATGAAATTAAAAATTACCTGATTTCAACTCACCAGTATGATCCGGGAGCGTATCAGGGGTATTCTTCTGAAAGTCCGGGTAGTAAATTGTTTGCTCGTATTGATTGGAACATCAACAACGATCACAAATTCAATATTCGTTATTCGGATACAAAAGCTAAAAACCCATCAAATCCTTCTACATCGACCAGTGGGTTGGGTAATCGTTCGTTTACAACAGATAGCAGAACGGCAATGACTGCTCTTTTCTTTGAAAATGCACGTTATTATCAGGAAACAAACTTTTCGAGCTTGGCAGGTGAGTTAAACTCTCGATTTAATGATGGCAAGATTAGCAATTTGTTAAGGGTATCCTATTCGCATCAGGATGAACCTCGTTCTACCGTTGGAGGAACTTTTCCGTTTGTTGACATTGTAGAGGACGGAAATATCTACACCTCATTTGGGACAGAATTGTTCTCCTATGGTAACCTTCGCGATGTTAAAACATTGAATATTACCGATGAAGTTACGTTCTCTGTTAAGAATCATAACTTCTTGGCAGGCGTTCAGTTTGAGCACAACACAACCAAGAATGGTTTTCAGCGGTTCGGTTCGGGCTATTATCAGTTTAATACATGGCAGGATTTTATCGACAACAATCCGAACCAGTTTGCGATTACTCATTCATTCAATGATGATTTTTCTCAAGCCTTTCCTACCTTTAAATACAAACAACTTTCGTTGTATATGCAGGATGAAATTACCTTGAGCGAGCGATTCAAAATGCACGCGGGAATCCGGATGGAATTACCGATTTATCCTGACTTGGACACATATAATGAGCAAGTTGCCAATACATCGTTAAGTGCAGGTGATTACAATTATCCAACCTTGATGAAGAATTATGATACAAGAGACTTGCCTGGCACTAAACTGATGGTATCACCGCGGGTAGGTTTTAACTACGATTTAGTAGGAGACCGTTCAGTCGTATTGCGTGGAGGTTCCGGGTTGTTCACAGGCCGTATCCCGTTTGTGTGGATTGTGGCTCAGGCGGGTGATGCAGGTGTTCTGCAAACAACGTATACTGCAACGCAAACGAATGGGAATACAATTCCTTCTTTTACTCCTGACCGGATTGACATGTTGCAACAGATTTATCCAGACGGGATTACAGCATCAACAGCTTCAATTAGTTCAGTCACCTTAATTGATGACGATTTGAAATTGCCTCAAACCTGGAAAACCTCATTGGCATTGGATGCCAAACTACCAGGTGGAATTAATGCCACTTTAGAAGGGATCATCAATAAGGACATCAATCCCGCTGTTGTTACAAATGTGGGGATAAAACCAGGCGCTTATACCGATATCCCGGGATACCCAGATAATCGTCCGTACTATGGTAAGTTTTATGACAATACGTTAAAGAATGCCTATTTGTTGACCAATGCTGAAAAAGAAGGTTATTATTATTCGATTACAGCTAAGCTGGAAAAATCATTCGACTTTGGATTGGATGCAATGGCTGCCTACACGCGCAGTGGAGCCAAAAATGTGACTGACGGGGTTGGCGACCAAATTGCTTCGGCGTGGTACACGCCATATAACACATTTGGTGCCAATGTACAGGAGTTAAGTTATGCCAGTTATGTGATGCCACATCGCTTAATTGGTTCAATTAGTTACAGAAAAGAATACCTGAAAAACTTAGGAACAACAGTCTCGGTATTTTATGAAGGAGGACCCTCAGGAAGATTATCTTACACGTATACCACTGCCGTGTTGGGTGATGGAGGTGCTTATAACCTGATTTATGTGCCGAAAGCTAAAGATGAACTGACTTTTGCTGATTATACCTATAAAGATGCCTCGGGGGACACACAAACATATAGCGCTTCGCAACAGGCCGATGATTTTTGGGCTTTTATTAATAGTAATGATTACCTGAAAAGTAGAAAAGGTCGTTATGCAGAACGGAATGGTCATGTATACCCTTGGTCTCATACTTTTGATCTCAAAATTACACAGGATATTTTTACAAAGGTAGCTGGCAAGAGAAATACCTTGCAAGTTGGGCTGGATATAAAAAATATTGGCAACCTTCTGAATAATAAGTGGGGGGCACAATGGTCTTATACGCAAAGCGCTATCTTGAAACAAACCAACCAACGTGCACAGGGTACGACTACCGTCCCTGTCTACAACTATGTAAGAAACGGGATCAATGTATTGGGTGACGACTATACAAAAACAATCGGTTATTCATCTACCTATTCAATGCAATTAACTCTTCGTTACATCTTTAACTAGAATTTTTTAATGCAATGATATAAAAAAGGCTTCCCTTGGGAGCCTTTTTTTGTCTTTTAACGAATCGAAGATCATTATATTTATTTCGGAAATAATTACATGTGCTTGATATGTAGTACTTTGCATCTTAATTAAAAAATATTCAAAAATTTTACTACTATGTATTGCATAGTTCCATTTAATGTTTGTATATTTGTATTGCCTAATTCAAGGTAAAGAATAGAAATAGTTTAAAAAAAGTTCTATATAAGTGTAACGAAAGCAAAAATCAGTCGTCTTAAAAACGAAAACAGAAAACAAACAAGCTCTCGAAGCGAACAGAAAACAGTTAAGCAACAGAAAACAGAAAACAGAAACAAAAAACAAACAGGAGACAAAGTCATGAAAACAATGAACAACAAACAGGGAAGAAAAAACAATCAGGTATCCAACTTCGTATTAAAAGGCGCTGCCGTCATCGTGAGTGTCGTATTATTGAGTTTTACCGTTAGCGCCCAGGGATTATGGAAACAACTGCTAACTTACAACAGCTTTGGGAAAATGGCCATGTTAATGGTTCATGAAACCGAAGCCGATTTGTCGAACGCTTCCCTTGTGCTGGATGCCGGTTTGCCGGCCGAAGCTGAAAATTTTGGTTTTGAACAGACAACAGAAGAATCGCTCGAAGTGGAAAATTGGATGACTAACGAGGCCTATTTTGGCGGTCACAGTATGTTTTACGATGTGGCCACCGATGATGTTTTGAACCTGGAGGGCTGGATGACGGATGAATCTTATTTTAGCAATCGTTTTACCGTTGAAAAAGACGACGAACTTAAACTGGAGGACTGGATGTGTGACAACAGTTTTTGGGCCTTATAATGGCGCAGGCGTCGAGATGGAAATTGCTGAAATTTAGAGACGATGAAAGGGGAATGTTATGAAGATTGAAAATACAAAAGCACAAATGCGTAAAGGGGTTCTGGAATACTGTATCCTATTGGTACTGGATGGAAAGCCTCTTTATGCCAGTGACATCATCGACGAATTGAGACATTCAAAGATGATTGTCGTTGAAGGGACCCTTTATCCCTTGTTGACCCGGCTGAAAAACGACGGGCTCCTGGGGTACCGCTGGGAAGAATCGACTCAGGGGCCTCCGCGTAAATATTACGAATTGACTGACGAAGGAAAACAGTTTCTGGCCGAATTGGGCGGTTCGTGGGATGAGCTGGTAGAGGCCGTACATACCATTAAGTCCAGAAAATCATAATCATCAACGGGAATAAAAACGCAAAAGCACAAAATAACACGAAAATGAAAAAGACATTTACAATCAATATAAGCGGGAGTATTTTTCACATCGACGAAGATGCCTATGAAAAACTTCGCGGCTATCTGCAGATGCTGAACCGTCATTTCAGCCAGATGGAAGAAGGAGTTGAAATTCTACAGGATATTGAATCCCGGATCGCTGAATTGTTTCTGGAGAAAATGGGAGAGGGGCAAGATGTTATTAACGACGCATGGGTAGATGAAATCATTTCCCGGATGGGGAAACCCGAAGATTTTATGGATGCAGAGGCCGAAGAACCAAAAGCGGAAGAAGCTGCCGCCGCCCCGGCGAAAAAAATTCGCCGCCGGTTATACCGCGATCCCGACAACCGGGTTTTGGGCGGTGTTTGTTCCGGCCTGGGCGCTTATTTTAACATCGACCCGGTTATTCTCCGGGTATTGTTTGTGCTGATCCTTTTTCTTGGAGTAGGGGCTTCATTGCTGGTTTACCTGGTGCTGTGGATTGCCGTCCCTAAGGCAAAGACCACTGCGCAACGCCTCGAAATGAAAGGTGAAGAAGCAACGGTTTCAAATATTCAGAAGTCGTTTCGCGACGAAATGAAAGATATGGAGGAAAGCTATAATAAATTTATGCATTCTCCGGCCTACGAAAAGGGATATAACCGGATGTCGCGTTTTGGCGATTTCGTGGGAGATGCCTTCAAAGTATTGCTAAGGGTGGTAACCGTCTTGTTTGGCGCGCTTTTGATTATGACCGGCTTTCTGGGTCTGGTTGGTTTTATGACTTCGATGGTTGTCGGACATTCGGTGTTCAGTACTGCTCCTTGGTTCGGACATTGGGGCCCCGGGTTTTCAATGCCTGAGATCGCCAATTATTTTATCTCTCCCGGATCGTTTACCATTATTATGATCGCGGTCGCATTTCTGATTGGAATACCGCTTCTGGCAATCTTGTACATCGGCACCAAAATCGTTTTCAATTATAAATCAAATAACAAGCTGATCTTTCTGAGCGGGCTGGCAGTTTGGCTGGTGGCTCTGATTGTTGTGATTAGTGTTTCTGTGGGCCAGGTTAAGGAGTACAGTAAGCGGACAACTGTTAGTCAAAGTCAGGTGATCGACTGTGCAAATTGCCAGACCCTTTACCTGAAACTTGGCGAAGATCATTATAAACACCGGTATCAAAGCAAAATAGACCTGCAACGAATGAAGGTGCTGTCTGAAAACGGAGAATCGGTCTTGTTGGGAAGTCCCCGCCTGGATATTGAAAAGGGCAACACCAACGAGTTCGTCATTCTGATTCGGAAAAAATCGCGCGGAAGCAGCGTCGAAGCGGCCAGAGATCATGTGGAAGAGATTGTTTACAATATTACGCAGAAAGATTCGGTGGTGTTTTTCGCCCCGTATTACACCCTTGGCGAGGGGAAACGGTGGCTGGACCAGGAACTCGATATTACCGTGAAAATTCCGGAAGGAAAGTCTGTTTTCCTGGACGAAAGCATGGTGGAAATCATTTATGATATCGAAAATGTATCCAATACCTGGGATGGAGATATGGTGGGCAAATTCTGGAAAATGACTGAACTCGGGCTCGAAGAGCAAAAATGATGACCGGCAAACCTAATTTTCACCGGAAATGATGTGTTTGTATTTGTTGTATAAAAACGAGATGATTAAAAGAAGGATACCTAACGAAATAAACACAATCGTTTTTGCAAGGGTATCGAGGTGCGAAATGTCATAGAAAAACAGTTTGACCAGCGTCACTCCGAATAATGTTATGGCGCCGACTCTTAAATGTTTTTTCTTTTTCCAGATTCCTAAAACAATCAACAGCAGGGAGTAGGTACCCCAACCGATGCTTAATCCGAGTTTGTACGATTGTGTTGATCCGGCCAGATCCATCCAGTTAATGATTTCGCTGCTGGCCATCCACAAAACGGAACCATATAACAAAAAGTCGAAGGCGATTCGGAAGTCCTGCCGGATAAAACCGGAGCGAATGTATTGGTAACAGGCTGTAAGTGCCAGGGCCATAAATGCGCCGGACAGGTATCTGATTCCGATGTTGAAAACACCTCGTTGATAGTATTCAGACAGGTTTTGCGTCAAATAGCTTTCGCGTAATTCGCTCAGGGTATAAAGCCCCTGTGTTAAAAAGATGATGATGGTCAACACGTTTAGTCCAAGGTTGATGTATCCAGGCTTTTCATCCCGTAACTTTTTGATGTTAAAAAATGAAAGGACCGATACGAAGAACAGTGAATAGTTGATCACCCAGATTGTTTTATAGCTTTCCAAATCATGGTTCCGGTAATAATTCTGCTGGTTCCCGGTATCAATTGTCAGAAAAGAATCGGTGTACAACTGGTTCCAGTAATTCGCGATTTCTATCCGGAATGAATAATAAAGCGTAAACAGGAAAATGGCAGGAAGCGCGACCGGCATGATTTTTTGGAACGCTTGCCAGGGTTTTAGCGCCGAAGGTATACGGCGATGAAGGAAATTGATCAAAGCAAATGCTCCTGTAACCAGCATAGAGCAGAGAAAATGAATATTGAACAAGGGGGTTATCCTCGTTTCCGGGTCGGCAACAACATAGCCGCCATAAGCCGTTGCCCAGTCATGGATGATACTTAAAAAGGCCAAAAACAATATTGGATACGACAGCTTTTCGTAAACGGGGGCCTTTTTCGTACGGCCGATCCCGAACAGCAAAGCTGTTTCGCCGGCCCATAACAATGTTACCCAGCTTCCGTCAAACTGTACCGGAATGGCAATCGTGATATATACCAGTGCTAAACCGGCTACCAGAAAGAACAAATTTTTGTCGGGAAGTTTCTGCCGGTATATCACTGCGCCAACAATCAAATGAATGAGTGCATTGACAAGCGTGAATAAGCCCAGTAGATTTTCTCCGGCGGGGTGGCGGTTGAGCGCCGAATAGCCAATGGCGTAAAAGATAAATGAATTGGACAGCAAAAGCAGGATGTCGCTGGTTTTAAATGCCTCTTTTTTAATGAGTTTATATGCCAGGAAGATCGTGTAGAAGGTGATAAAAAACAGGGAAACAAATGTTAGCGCAGGGCCGAAATGTTCGCTGGTTCGATATTTTGTTGCATACCACATGATGTAGATGAGCCAGGTAAACCCGAAGGAAGAATAGTACAGTGGTTTCCAGTACTTTTTGAGCGATAGAACAAGAATCCCGGCATTGATCAGGGTCATATAACTGAAAAGGACGGCCACTCTTCCCGAATCTTCGCTCAGCAGAAAAGGAATGGCGTAAGCGCCAACCAGTCCGATGTGCGCAATCACCTGCCTGTTGTAGACGATGGCAGCCGTCACGGTAAATACCGTGAAAATAACCATCATCACGAAGGCCGGGACTTGCGGAATCAGCTCGTAAATGGCATAGGCCGAATAGGTAATCAAATACATGATGGCCATCGCGCCGCTGACCAGGACCGCACTGAAATTTTCATATTTCGCCCGTAGCTTCAGGCCAACAACCCCCAGCCCGGTTCCAACCAGATAAGCCAGAATAATCCGGGTCAACGGGCTGAGCAGGTTGTGTTCGATCGAATATTTTACCCCAATGGCAACGCCAATAATGGTGATGACGATGCCAATTTTATTGATCAGGTTTTCCCCGATAAACTTCTCAAGGTTCGATTTAATGTTCGGCGTTTTGCTCGCCGGCGGCTCCGGGTAGCGTGGCGACTTACCGGTGATCAGCGGTTGTTGTACCGTATGGCTGATTTCGGCTTCCTTCTTTTCTGTTATGGCCGTCTCAAGCTGGGGGGCTGGTGTTTCTGAAGTCGTTTCTTCTGCAGCCTTTAGTCGGTTTATTTCAATTCGCAGCTGATCAATTTCTCTCGAAAAATCGTTTTGTCTTCTCAAAAGTGATTCCAGTTGGTCGCGAAGTTGATTTATTTGATCGTCATGCTCTGTCATGAGTTTTTTTTTACCGGGTGAAAGGATAAGTGTTGCCGAAAATACGGATTTAAATTTTTCTTTGTTAAATATATAGCTCTGAATTCATTTTCAGAATATTTTCGCCCGATTTATTTTTACAAAAGTCAATTTCTCCGGGAGTATGAAAATTTACAGAAAACCAGTATCTTTCTCTATGCTGTAATAATGAGACAATGAACCATCACATACAAAACTCAGGGGATGACTGGTTTTTTGGACGTGAACAGGAAATCGATTTTCTTTTAAAGTCGATGGCCGGTTTTGAACGTTCAGGCACTTCTTTTTTATTGGTTGAAGGGCCCGCCGGTATTGGAAAGACATCGTTGATCAAACAGGTTTTAGGTAACTATCAGAAGAAAAAGTGCTTTAAGTTATATGGAAAATACAGCAATCAGCCCGAACAGGTTCCCTACCAGGGCATTAAACAGGCTGCAAAAGACTGGGCAAACCAAATTCTGGTATTATCAGAAGAAGAACTGAATGAACTGAAAAACAATACCTATTCTGCCTTACAGCATAACGTTACCGTCGTCACATCGGTTTTTGAAGAGCTGGAATTATTTTTTGGACGCAAAAAGCTGGCGGCAGGTTCGGCGGTTAAAACAGAAACAAACCAGATCAAATCAAAATTCTACTACTTTTTCACTAAATTCTTACGGTCTGTTGCCCATTCGGGCTACCAACTCATTTTTTTTCTCGATGATTTGCAATGGGCCGACAATGCGTCGTGGGATTTGATTGAAGAACTTGTCAACCGCCAGCTTGTTCCTGACTTAATGATTATCGGTGCTTACCGTCCATCCGAAGGACGGAGCGACCTTCAGTCAAAAATCAACAACATCAAAAAGAGGCAGACACAACAAACGCTTATTTTTACGGTAAAACCGCTTGGTATCGATCATTTTAAACGGTTTGTGCCTGAAAACTGGCAATTTGGCGAACAAGATACGGCTGCATTTTGTAAATACCTGTGGCACGAAAGTGAAGGCAATCCGTTTAAAATGAAAGAAATAGTAAAAGCGATTGAAAAGGGACAGTTGGTAAAAAACAAATTGGCGAACGAACCTTCATTTTGGGAAAACCTGCCCCGGTTTGGCTTATCAAAAAGTTCAGGCGACTTAATCCATGAACGGCTTGAGCTGTTGCCCTCCGGGTATAAGCAGATCATAGCCGTTGCGTCGTGCATCGGTTATTATTTTAAGGCCGATTTGTTAAGTCAACTCCTGAATTTTCCATCTGAAAAAATTGAGCAGGTTCTTTTGAAACTGACCGACGATGACCTGCTGATTAAAAAAGGGACCACCTACTTATTTGTCCATGATACGGTGTTTTCGGCGGCCCATGATTTGTTGCCTGCCCGTCAAAAATCCGGACTTCATCATCAAATTGGTCACCTCCTGTTGTCGGGAATGAATGATTACCGGCAGAACGATCTGTTTCAGGCCGTCAACCACCTGAATGCAGGATGGGAAGCGGAAAAAACAAAACCGGAAAACACAGCACAACTGTTTCTGAATATTCAGGCGGCGCGACTGGCCATTAAAAAGTCAGCGTTTGAACGGGCGTGGGAATATTATCAGTTTGCCGATCAACTGCTGAAACATCAGCAGTTGCCCGAGATGGGCATCAGTGATCCCAAGCTGGCGGAAGTGTTTGAAAAACAGGTGTTCAATAAGCCCGGGTTGGAGTATTTAGTCCTGTTTGGATTCGCTGAGACCATGTTCCTGATGCAAAAATTCGATCAGGCTTTATTCTACGCCAACAAAGTCCTGCAACTAAAAATTAACCGGCATCAAAAAATTCTGGCTACGCTGATCAAAGTCCGAATCTGTTCCGCCCTGATTTCAAAAAAGGAAGTCCAGGATATCTTGCTTGGAGGGCTTCAGAGCCTTGAATCGGTATTAAACGATTTTGAGATTGTGTTTCCCGACCATCCGGATGAATTATTTAAACAGGTGTCTGACGATTCGTTTGAAATTAGCCGCATGGCTTTGGGTTTAAATGAAAACACCGACTTTAATGCGTTGATCAATCCCGACCAGGAATACCAGGATTTAATCGAACTGGTTATAAATGCCATGACTTTTGTTTATTACATGGATGTCAGGAAGAACCTTTTCATGGGCATTAAATTTTTGTTGATGAGTTTTACAAAAGGTTTCACTCCCATGACGCCGGTGTTGTTTTCATTGAGTTTTTTGTCAGCGTCTGTTAGTCAGGCGCATCTGTCAATGGCGTACCTGCTGGGGAAAATTTCGCTCCGGATGATTGAGAAACAGCCATTCAGCAGTTATACCCATATCATCTATTACATTGCCACCCTCAACTTTTTTGTTTGGGAGAATCACTACAAAACAGGCGTATTGAAGTTGAAAGAATCCGTACTGTTAGCTAAAGAAGCAGGAGACCATCATTTTGCCTCCTTTTGTGCGACCAATATCATGTTGCTGAATACCTACCGTGGAAAAAACCTGAAGAAGCACCAACGGTATTCAAAAAAGCTGGAGAACCAAAACCAACTTGTTTTTTTTATCAGCAGCATTGATTCGGACCTCAGCGCTTACCTGACAGGAATTAAACCTGGTTTTGCTGAGAATGAAGGTGAATTTGTTTTTTCTGAGGATTTGGTCAGGGAGTCGGAGTATAACCTGAGTGGCAGGTACCATTTACATCTTGCGCTGCAGAAACTTTATTACCTGTCGGGCCATTACACCAAAGCGTTGGAAGCAGGGGCCGTGTGCGAAAATTTAAAAAATATTTACCGCGGGTTTCAGATCGAATTGGAGCATTATCTGTTTTACAGCTTAAGTTTACTTCATTCGGTTTCTGAAAAAAACGGGTTATTAGATGACGTCCTGGCGAAAGTTAACCCAAAACTCGACGAGTTCCGGAGGCTTTCAACCTTTGGCTCCGGTAATTATCTTCACAAGGTGTTATTGATTGAAGCAGAAATTGCCAGGTGTAAAGGTGAGTTTGAAAAGGCAACCCATTTATACGACCAAGCAATTCAGGAAGCAAAAAAACAAAAATTCACCCATCATGCGGCAATTGCAGCCGAGTTAGCCGCTGAATATTATTTCAGCAAAGACAGACAACTTCCGGGGAGGTTTTATTTGAAAGAAGCACTAAAACTTTATTCCAAATGGGGTGCAGATGCCAAAGTAGCCTGGATGACACAGAGATATCCGTTTTTGGGAAAGGATAAAACTGCTGCAGAGAAACCCGGATTGCCCGATTATCAGTCAGTCAGAAACATCATTCACCGAACGGCATTAAGCCATGATTTAAAATTAAACGAACTTGGCAAGTTGTTGCTGTCGGATCTGACCGAACAAAGTCAGGCACAAGGGGGCGCTGTGTTAAGTCTGCAGAAAAGCGGATGGCAGGTTCTTTCAACCAATAAACCCGAATGGGATCATTTGGAGAACAAACCCTTATCAAACGTTGCCGGTGAATTGCCTGCCAAAGTTTTAAACTATGCCGTCAATAAAGCTGAAAAGATCATGTTGACAAATGTCAGGCAGATGGCCCATTTTGCCGATGACCCTTATTTCGTCCGTAACGTTCCCGAAAATATCTTTTGCTACCCTGTTTTTTCCGGTTTAGGCATCGAAGGTTTGATTTATCTTGAGAACATAAAGCCCGCCGCCATTGAGAAAGATGGTTTATTTTCGTTGATGGCCGAGCATGCTTCCATCGCCCTGGCAAATGCCATGTACAATGAAAATCTGTACCGGTTAAACCAGGAAATCCAGTCTCAGGAGCAGAAAAAAATTGAAGCCATCATTGAATCGCAGGAGAAAGAACGGAAAAGGGTTGCGGAAGAACTGCACGACAGTGTGGGTCAAATGTTGGCGTTGGTAAAGATGAATTTGTCGCGGGTGGAAACTGGCAATGAACAGGCCGGCCCGGGCAATACCGAGCTGATCAGGCAAACGTCGGTATTATTGGACGAAAGTATCAACGAGGTCAGGGCAATTTCACACGATTTGATGCCGCCCGACCTGAAAGGTAAAAGTTTAACCGAAATTATTGAGAACTTGTTAATTAAACACGGAAATGCCAACGGATTGGCCTTCAAACTTCAAACGTTCGGTATTTCGGACGAGTTACCCGAAGCAGTAAAATTCACCTTGTACCGGATCACCCAGGAAATTATCCACAACATCGTGAAACATGCCAATGCCCAAAAGATGACGTTGAATATGACCAGGAACGATGAAGGTATTAATTTAATGGTTGAAGATGATGGGATGGGGTTTGACCCCGGCATGGTTAGTTCGGGTTTAGGTTTAAAAAACATCCATTCAAGGGTGAAATTGCTGAATGGCTATTTTGATGTAGACTCTTCATTGAACCGGGGAACCATTTATAATGTTACTATTCCACTAACAAACTGAACGATGGGTAAAATCAAAATTTTGCTGGCCGATGATCATCAACTGTTTTTGGACGGCTTAAGCGCCTTGCTGGCGCAGATTGACCAGGTTGAGATCGTCGCTGCCGTTAACAATGGCGCCCAATTATTGGAGATGATGAAAACAAACGAGGTCGATTTGGCCGTTGTTGACCTGCACATGCCTGTAATAAGCGGCCCGCAGGCTACCGAAAAAATCAGGGAACTTTATCCGTCGGTGAAAGTACTTGGATTGACGATGGATAACGAACCGGATTCAGTGAAAGAAATGCTCGAGGCGGGCGCCTCCGGATATATCCTTAAAAATACAGGAAAGGCCGAACTCGAACTGGCCATTCACGGGGTGATGAACGGGGAAATTTATTTGAGTCAATCCATAAGCAGCCAACTGGCACAACGTTTATTGCGTGAGAACAAAGAGACTATGCAGGAATTGAATGAACTGGACATGCTCACGGAGCGTGAAATTGAAATCCTGAAGTTGATCGCTTTGGAAAATTCGAATGTCGAAATTGCCGGAAAGCTCTATATCAGCCCAAAAACAGTTGAAACCCATCGTAAAAATTTAATGAAGAAGATTGGCGTGCGCAATTCCCTTGGCGTTTATAAATTTGCACTGAAACACAAGATGATTTAAACAAAACAAGCCAGCTCTTATTGAAGCGCCTTTTTCGGGATGCTCCCTTTTCTGCATTTAACGCAAAGCTCCGGGACTAAATTATCTATTGTCAATCTCCATTGGGGGAGCGGCAGGCTCTAAACACACAAATTCCGTTTAAAATACCATCTACACGGTAGTCGATTTCCTGTTGATCAGGTATTTCACGTTTCTCCGGTTCGTCTGAATTTTGTATCAAACAATTAAATGTCAGAAACAGATGAGAAAAGTATTAATCGTATTGATTGCATCGCTATTCTTTTTAGCGGGATGCGAAGACGAATCAACCGACAGCCCCTTTGGTGAAAACACCCTGGTGGCCCATGCAGGCGCCGACCTGCAAACCGAAACGAACCAACAACTTGTGCTTGACGGATCAAGCTCGAAAGACCTGGCGGCAAAACCTTTTCAATTTTCATGGAGCATTAAAAGCAAACCGGTAAACAGCACGCCAACCCTGGAGGATGAAACGACCGTTTCGCCTAAATTTACGGCTGATGTTGCCGGAACCTATCTGGTGGAGCTGAAGATTTACAACGGGAATTTTGATGACACGGATGAAGTATCCATCAATGCCACCACCGCTAATAATCCTCCGCCCCAGGGAACCGTGGTTTTAGATCAGGATATTACGACCGAATACCGTCTGGTCAATATTTTTGACGATCCTGCCGTTCCTGATTACCTGGTCACTCAGGACATTCATGTTACCGGACATCTTATGATTGATCCATCCGTTACCATTGCTTTTGAGGCCGGTCAGGCGATGTACATCGACAATCCCGGGAGTATTGTTGCAGCGGGTTGGGCTTCACATGAAATCATTTTTACCGGAAAGGAAAAAACACCCGGGTACTGGAAAGGCCTGATCATAAATTCATCCAGCGCCTTGAATAAGCTCGAAGGGGTTCTTATAGAATACGGCGGAAGCAATCCTGCCGACGGAATTGAGTTTGCGGCTAATTTGGCTCTGAATAACACGGCTACCCTTAATGTGGAATCGCTGATCATTCAGCACAGTGACGGGTATGGTATCGTGGTTGAGTCGGGCGCGAACTGGCGTGATGTTTTGTTCAGCAACAGAATTTTGAATAACAGGAAACCAGCGAGAGTAGCGGCTTCTCACCTGAAAAATATGGGAGGATACGTTTACAACAACACGGTTAACCGGATTGAGGTTGATGGCAATACGGTATGGGGTGTCGACGAGATTTACTGGAGTAGGGCGGTCGATAATAGGACTCCGGCCCAAACGGTACCCTATTTCATTCGGGGAGAAATTGTGGTGAACAGTGGGTTGCGAATTTTTGAAGGGGCCGAGTTTTTGTTCGATGCCGGAGCGGAACTGACCGTTGCTCCGGGAGGCTATTTGCGGGCTTTGGGTTCCGATGATGAATTCATTAAATTTCATGGAGCCGAATCAGTTGATGGCGGTTATTGGAAAGGAATTGCCATCAAATCAAACCACGCGAATAATGAACTGAGATATGTGGAGGTTTACGATGCCGGAAGTGACGATCTGAGTGGTTTTGACAAAGAAGCAGCGGTTGCTCTCGACGGAGAAAACCATGCCAAACTCAAACTAACCAATTCAAAGATTGGAAAAAGTGGGGGGCTTGGGCTTTATGTTGAAAACCACGCCGAATTAGTAGAATTTGCAGCCAATCAGTTTGGATATAATGCCGGCTCGGCTGTTGGCCTGCCCGCAAATGAAGTCAGAAAAATTAATCATCCGGGACCTGCATGGTCAACTTTTGTGGGCAATGGCCATAACGGGATTGAAATCCATGCCGGACCTTTGTTCCTTCAAACCAACGAGGAATCGGTTTGGCCAGCCTTATATTTTGGTGCATCGTACCTGGTCAGCGGCAATATTTCCATCCAGTCGGGTTTGAAAATTATGCCGGGAGCCGTACTGAAATTTGTCGATGGCAGAGGAATGCGAGTAAACGGTAACGGTTACCTGAACGCCCAGGGAACAGAAACGACGAGAATCACCTTTACAGGAATGAATGAAACCAAAGGTTCGTGGTACGGCGTCCAGTTTCAGACCAACAGCAATTTTAATATTCTCACTTATGCCGATGTTCTTTACGCGGGTAAAACCGAACATCCGGGAATTGGGCAGATTGCCAGTATTGCCGTTGGGGGAGGCCTGGTGTCGAAACTGACTATTTCACAAACCAAAATCAGTCATGGCGGAGGTTATGGCGTGGCCGTTGATACCAACCTGGCAACCATCAACGCCGACTTTGAAACTGTCAATCAGTTTGAAGATTTATCGTTAGGCCATGTTTATAAAACGGCTCCCTGGTAGAAGAAGCCCTAAAAAGCTTCTTCTTCAGGCATACGCGGCGAAAAGAAATACCTATGGATCTGTCTGAAATAAAAAAAGAAGAACGAATAACAGCGGATTGGTACCGTCTTTCAACCGATGTTTCGGGGACAATCATTTTCCTGGAATATTTTAAAAACAAATCGCTAAATGAGATGCAAATCAAACAAATCCATGAGGTGATCGCTGAAGATCATGTTATCGCCTGCGTAATCAGGGTAAATAACGGAAACCTGATTCCTTATGAAGATGAGATCTGGGTTGAAAAACTGGATCTCGCGCTTTTGTCGGATGCCGGCGTATTGTTAGTCGCGTATATCTCGCCGAATAATCTGTTTAGCAGGCTCGAAATTGAAAAAGAGGGTAGAGCCAATTCCAATAAAATGATCCGGATCAGGATCTCCAAAGATGCGGAAGAAGCAATTGCATGGTTAAGATTGAATCATATTAGTATTCAAAAGAAATGAGAAGAAGAATTATTTTCGTCCTGTTTACAGTTATTGCAGGATGCACAACACCGCAAATACTGGTGTCGCCCGAGCTGAAAAATGACGGCAGCGCCTTCGTCGTAAAAGGACGCCAGGGCTTTCAAGTCGGGCGAACACTTTATTTTGGAGAATATGCCACGGGCAAAGTCAAACAAGGTTGGGTGAAAGGCTACGACATCCCTTTTTTCGTCCGCTTTCAGGGGATGAAAGAGAAACTGTCATTTCAGCAGTTTGGCATGCCGGGACAACTGGCTGAAGTTTATGCGACAGGAAAATTCAGAAGCGCCGAATTGCCTTTTATCAGGGACTATTTCAACATTGTTCTGAACGAAAAGAACCATTTTGCCGGAACAGTGGTTTTGAATGGCGGACGGGATGTTTGGGAATTTCTGCTGTATAATCCTGAAGGCGAAACGTTTAAAAACAACGATGTTGGGTTTATGCAAAACCGGATTGATCGTATTGAAGTGAAAGGCATCAAAACCCTGCTTGAAGGGAAAAACTTCTCCGGTAAATTTTTCGGCTATGAGTTCATTCTGAACGGGAACGCCATTGGGGCAGTTGAAACAATCAACAAGGGGAAGGTCTGGATTAAAGATGACTTGCCCGACGACCTGAAACTGGTCCTGGCAAGTCTGTCATCCAGCCTTTTGTTGCGGACCAATCTCGAAGAGCGGATTGAATAAGCTGAAAATATATCCAGGGACAAAATACAGCTAAGTTTCTGCCCGATATTTTAAGGCGTCAAACTAATTTTCTTGTATCTTGCCATCAAAAAAATTATGAAACGTATTATAGCTGTTTTTGCCCTTTCCGCATGGTTGTTTTCAGGTTGTGCCGAGATGCAACAAGTCGCCAAATCCATTTACAACGATTCCCTGCCTTTGTCGCAAACTGAAATTATTGCCGGATTAAAGCAGGCGCTAACTGTTGGCGTTGACAGTTCCGTATCGCACCTGGCCGTCAATAACGGTTATTTAAACGACCTGGCCGTTAAGATTTTATTGCCACCCGAAGCCGAAGTAATTACCAGCAACCTGGGTAAATTGCCCGGCGGGCAACAATTAGTAGATAAGGTGATTATCAGTATCAACCAGGCCGCATCGGATGCGGCAAAAGAAGCTACCCCCATCCTGGTAAACAGCATCCGGTCGATGACCATTCAGGACGCTGCAGGTATTCTCACCGGTGGTGATCATGCCGCTACCGACTATTTGAAACGTACCAACTACGATGCCTTGCTCAAATTGTATCAGCCTAAGATTGAAGGTTCGCTGGACAAAAAGCTGGTTGGTAATCTATCCGCCCAACAGTCGTGGGACGAACTAACCGGAAGCTGGAACAAAGTAGCCGGTTCGGCGGTAGGGCAATTGACAAACCTTCAAAAGGTGGAAACAAATTTAAGTACCTACCTGACTCAACGCGCGTTGGACGGGCTCTTCCTGAAAATTGCAGAGACAGAAAAAAACATTCGCCAGGATCCGGCAGCAAGGGTAACCGACCTGTTAAAACGGGTATTCGGCAAAGCCAATAGTTGATCTACATCTATTTGTTTGCTGCCGGAACCTTTAAACGGTCTCCGGTTCCCTGTATCATGATTCGCTCCCATTCCTTGCCGTATCCCGGATGGCGTGGTCTCTGAGGAATATTTTTGCCGTTCCCGTTGTCGAGTAATTTTCCGTTTTCGGTGATTTTCAGGTTTCCGTCCATGTATTTCATAAACAGATACTGGTAAAATATTTTCCAGTCGCTCACCAATTTATTTCCGGTAAACACGGAATAAGCCGTCAGGTAACCCAGGGCTTTGGCCGGATCATCCTCGTATAAGGCTAAAGCTTGCTTGTCGGTCACGTGGACTTCTGAGAAAAACTGATTCTCCAGTTTGGCCTGATATTCCTCAATTTCGGGATGAATCAGGTTATAGCGGGTATAGGCCCAGTTGTTTACCTGGTTGAAGGTCCAGAACCCGGAAGTTTCAGACCAGCTGATCATCGAGCCGTTCCCGATCGCCAAACTTTCGGGTACTTTTTTTATTCCGCAATACATAGGGGCATACACGCAGCCATCGGCATCGTCGACACCAAACCAGAAAATACCGCCAATTGGCGCCGGAAGCCAGCTCCGCGACTGGGCCACGAAACTGTACCCGGTTTGTTGAGTGGCAACGGCCCGTTCGTTGAGGTAGGTCACGCTGTCAACATCAAATTCCATCGGACGCCAGCGATAGGGCAAGCCGAAGGGGCCGGCGCCGGGATCGTTGCGCATATCCAGCGGGCTGTCTTCATAATGGTCGCGCATGCCGGCCATTACCTGTTGAAGTGTAACCGGCGAATCCGGTTTTACCCACAAAGGCAAGCGGTTGGAAACATAAGCATTCGGGTTCGGGCTGTTGTCCATCAACTGGTCGTCGTAGGAAAAACGGCCCAGGGCATAGCTGGTGTAAGCATCATTTTCACGTATTTCCCGGTTTACCGTACGAAAAAAAGACCAGACCCGGGCGTCACAATAGCGGGCTCCGCCAAAGTTTAAGGGGTTATAAACATCCGAAAAACTGAATGATGCGTCGTTTCCTTTGTAAAAGCCGTGTTTTTTTGCAAAGCTGATGACGTCGCCTGAATGATAAACGGTTTGTTTCGGATCGCTCCAGTCGTTTTTCTTTTGGAAGGGGAACGTGGTGATCCGGGCCTGGTTGGCATGACCGCTCACATAGCCGTCGGGTACCAGCCGGGCAACCCAAACAGCTCCTTTTTCATATTTTCCTTTCCCGATCATTTCCAGAATCCAGGCTTCATTGGCATCGGAGACGGAGAAAGACTCGCCGCCGGACGCATAACCGTGCAAAGCTACCAGTTCGGTCATCACCCGGATCATTTCGCGGGCGGTTTTCGATCGTTGCAAGCCGATTCGCATCAGCGAACCGTAATCGAGAATAGCGCCCGGCTGAGAACTTAGTGAATCAAGTCCGCCGAAGGTCGTTTCGCCAACAGCAACCTGGTGTTCATTCATAAACTGGACCACCGAATAGGTATGAGCGACGTCGGGGATGGTTCCTAAAAGCTTTCCGTTCTCGTAATGATATACTTCGCACAAATCGCCGGGCTGATGGTCGGCAGCCGGATAAAAAGCGATTGCCCCGTAACGGGTATGCGAATCGGCCGCATAGGTAATCATCACCGATTGATCGCTGCTGGCTCCTTTGGTAACAATCAGGTTCGTACAGGCGAGAGCCGCAGACAGACCTGTTGCCATGATCTGGATCAGGCTAAATGGGATTATTTTGTAGTTCATGGATTAACATTTTGGGTAAAAATAGGGAAAAAGCGAAAACTTCAACATGATGAATGTACTTTGTCGGTGGCAACAAGTGTCCCGTAAATCAGCCCCGGATCAACCATCGGCCCAGTCAAAAATTAACAAGCGGCTGGACCTTTTCAGGTTAACCGCTTGTTTGCTGTTTAATTATTACTGATTATCGACGAAAATCCTTCAATTTACATTGGAGAGGTTCGAATGCAAAAAATGCGTTCGGGTTCTTCACTAAGGCATTATTTTACAGATAAGCTCAGTTTGTTGTTGGTACCGGTCTATTCTTTTAAACCACTCAAATCGGATTCTACGGATATCCTGCCATTTCCCGGAACGATGCGCGCCCTGAAATCATCATGGTATTCAATACTTGACGATGTTTTTAGCAGCACTTCTTTGCCGTCAACGTTGTTGATCAACAGATCCATGGTCCCCTGATGATTAAAAACGCACCCAACCAGGTTGATTTTGGTTTTGAAATAGTCCGGCATGGCCTTGTTTCCGTGGAAACTGATCCGGTTGTTCTTAAGGCTTGAATTGTAGATGGTTAGTACATCAACGGGAGTGCCAATTGACAGTAACCGGCTGGGCTGGTCGTACTTTACCCGGATGTTGTCGAACACGAGCTGCTCCTGCCTTGGGATCTCTGCTCCGGGATAATAGGACCGGCTGTACTTGTCGTTGTCGAAATGCACCGAGAAGCCCGTTCGTGGTTTTTCGAGAAAAATGTCGCGAAAAACCACGTTCCTCACGCCGGCAGTGTAGGTCACGTCGCTTTGCACCATTCCCCAATTAATGCCGTCCAGAACCTGGCTGCCGCTCTCGTGCGTAGGTTGTGTCACCGATTTGTAAACCTGACCGTCGGGTTGGGCCTGAACCCGGTAGATCTTTCCGTTTGAGACCACGGCATCCGATTGCTGCACTTCCATGCCCGGTTGCCAGTCAATCCATGCGCCGGCTAAAATCCGGCAAAAATAGCCGATCGGTTCTTTGCCGTCGTTCAGATCATGGCAATTTTCCACCACTCCGTCTTCGATCCATCCCAATTCCGGGTTTCCGACTGCATAGTCATGTCCGTTCAGGGCAATGGCGTCATCATAGGTTTGAAATACACCGTTGCTGATGGTAAAACGTTTGCCTCGTCCCAGGTGAACACCATCCTTGTCTCCTTTGATGATCACATCGTTGATGATGATATCCTCAAAAGTGCAAACATGGATGCCATACTGTGCTTTGCCGACATCCATGCAACGAAAACGGTCAATACGCAAATCCTTGACATAAAAAAAGGCCAACTGACCGTGAAGCCCGTATGCTTCCTCAAACTTGCGTACATCCATCCCGTTGACGATGATATGCAGGCCTTCAACAGTAATATGATGATCATAGGTTTTGGTAAGCGCTCCCTTGTTAACCAGTACATGAGAGAAAGCGCCTTTCTCATCAACCTTTTTCAGAAATACATGATTGCCGAAAATAAGTGACGTATGGCTGCCGATGTACACGGTTCCGGCCATTTTGTAGGTGCCCGGACGGCTTACCACAATGGTCCCGGTTTGATCAACCGCTTGCTGCAATGCTTTTGTGTTTTCTATACCGCTTGCATCGGGCAAAAAGCCAAAACGGGCGGCATCGGTAAATCCGTACGCTGCCGTTTGCCGGTTTTCTGGTGTCAATCCGGCGTGTTTTTGGGCCAGGCCCGGATTCGTCATGAAGAGTAAGGTAAAACTTAAAATCACCGTACTTTTACTTCTCATCATCGATTTTAGTTGCATGGTCGATATGAATTTTGATCATTTTTTCTCCCGCAAAATCAGCATTCTGAAATAAACGTGTTTACACAGGCGGGAGCAGAATACTTGTTTAATAAATCGTTCCGTGTTTTAGACTTAATTCAATAAATTTCAAAACCCGCTCCGGGCTTACATCGTTTTGGATGATATGGGCCGGGGCAATCATATACCCTCTGTCCTTTCCGAGAACAGTGATCTTTTCAATGATGTCTCTTTCCAGTTCTTCATCGCTGCCATTGGGTAACAAGTCCTGTTGATCGATGGCTCCCCAGAAGGCGAATTTTTGTCCGAAACGGCTTTTCATTTCTTCCGGTGAATGTCCGGGAACGCCTGGCTGAACGGGATTGAACACTTCGAACCCGATATCGCGGATGTCGTCCAGTAATTCAGCCACGGCGCCGTCGCAATGAAGTATGGGGATGATGTCCGGTTTGGCTTCCTTAAAACGATCGACCATTCGTTTGTAATGAGGTTTGAGTTGTTCCCTGAATGTTTCGGGAGGAAGGATCAGGCTGTTTTGTGTTCCGAAATCATCGCCAAACCAGATGGCATCCACGCCGCGTTTGATCAGTTCGAGCCCAATCCGGGTTTGGAATTCGGCACAGGCTTCAAACAGGGGAACCACATATTCGGTCTCCATCATCATGTCAATCAGCAGTTTTTCCATGCCAACCAACTGATGTGCCAGGGAAAAAACAGTCACCTCAATATCGCCGAATATTAAATAGTCGTCGTGATATGTTTTAACCAAAACCTCCGCATCGCGATAGCGTCCCGGGGCCCGGGGATCGGGAAACTGAAACGCGTCGATATCAGCCTTTGTTTCAGCCCGGGCCAGCGGATAATCGACCACTTCCACATAAATGTCACCCTGGCGCATTTTCATTCCATACTCGTTCAGCCAGTGACCGTTTTGGTCTTTTACAATTTTGAAATTGTCGGAAACCGAAGCGCCGGTAACTACCACATCGCTTCCCATGGCCACCCGCAGTTCGTTGGCGCTGACGCGATAAGTAACATCTTCGTATAAATTGTCGGTATACCGGACCGGGATGCCCAGTTTGTTTCCAAAATGATCGGCCAGCTGACGGCACAAATCAAACTGAATGGGTACCCGGTCGGGCGCTCCCGGCATTCGCTTAAATGCTTTTAAAACACGTTCTCTTGGTTTCATTCCGTATCGCTTATTGTTTGATTGGTTAATTTTTATTTGGAATCTGACTTGCCCGTTTTTTGTTCGGGCGATTGCTCATTTCAAAAATCAGTTCACCACCCCGGACCAAATCGCTGTGCAAAATAAAACTGGTGTCCACCGTCTTTCCGTTCAGGCTTACCGAATTGATATAGATGTTTTTATCGGAAATGTTGTTGGCTTTCACAGTCAGCGTTTTTCCTTCGGCAAGTTGAACGACCGCTTGTTTTACTGAAGGCGAACCAATGGCATATTCTCCCGATCCGGGGCAAACGGGATAGAAACCCAGAGACGAAAAAATATACCAGGCCGACATTTGCCCGCAGTCGTCGTTGCCGCACAGTCCATCGGGTTTGTTCAGGTACATCGTATTTACAATCTGGTGAATGCGTTCCTGTGTTTTCCATGGTTTTCCGGCCCAGTTGTACATGTAGGCCACGTGGTGGCTGGGCTCGTTTCCGTGTACGTAGCAGCCGATCAGTCCTTCGCGGGTAACATCTTCGGTTTCGGCAAAATATTCATCGGGCAAATACATGGAGAAGAGGGAGTCGATATGTTCGCTAAACCGCTCGTTCCCGCCCATTTTCCGGATGAGCGTTGGGATGTCGTGAGGAACATAAAGCGAATAGTTCCATGAATTTCCTTCAATAAAACCCTCATTGGCCGTGTGCAGTGCGTCGAAAGGGGTTTTCCATCCTCCGTTGGCATGTTTGGCGCCCACAAAACCGGTTTGTTCGTTGAACAGATTTTTCCAGTTGTGCGACCGTTTTTCAAATTGCGCGGCGATTTCGTTTTCGCCCAGCGATTTGGCTAATTGCGAAATGGTGTAGTCGTCGTAAGCGTATTCCAGCGTCATCGACGAACCAACAGCATTCTTATCGTAAGGAACATAACCCAGTGTCATATAGTCGCCCAGGTTCCCGTAGTTTTTGTAGGTGGCCGACGAAATGCAGGCTTCGAGAGCATGTTTGGCGTCGAAACCGCGGATGCCGTTGATCCAGGCATCAGCAATCACCGGCGTCGCGTGATAGCCGATCATGCACCAGTTTTCGTTTCCGAAATGGCTCCACACCGGAAGCACTTTGTGAACGCTCTGATCATAGTGGGCGAGCATCGAATTGATCATATCCGAGGTCCGGCCGGGCTGGATCAGCGTCAGCAGCGGGTGAAGCGCCCGGTAGGTATCCCACAGCGAGAATACCGAATAATTTACAAATCCGTCGGCCTGATGAATGTTGTGATCGAGTCCTCGGTAGCGGCCGTCAACATCCATGTATTGTACCGGGTTGATAAAGGTGTGGTAAAGCGAGGTGTAAAATGTTGTTTTCTTTTCGGGAGAAGCCTCAATGGTAATCCGGCTCAGCTCGTTTTGCCATTTGCTTTTCGCTTCGGCTTTTACCTTTTCGAAGTCGAAATGCGGGACTTCGGCTTGTAAATTTTTCAATGCACCTTCGGTGCTGACTGCTGACAGGGCAAATTTGATCTTTATTTTTTCGCCTTCCCTGGTTTTGAAATTGAAATAAGTTTTCAGTTTTCTGCCTGCCATTTCCGGGAAATTGTTTTCCTGGTCGAATTTGCGCCAAAATCCTTTGTAAACCAGTTCTTCTTCATTTTTACTTCCGTAATTTTCGACGGGTTTTGAGAAGACCATCGCAAAATACAGGTAGTTGGTTCGGGCCCAGCCGCTGGTAATGCGGTATCCGGTCACCAGCGTGTCGTTTTCCACGCGTACGTGCGACCACAGCACTTTCCCGTCGTAGTTGTAAATGCCATGCGTTAAGTCGAGTATGATGCGGGCTTCGTCGCTTTCGGGGAAGGTATACTGGTGAAAACCGACACGCTCCGTGGTTGTCATTTCCGCATCAATTCCGTAATCTTCCAGTTTTACCCGGTAATAGCCGGGTTCGGCGATTTCGGTTTCGTGGTTAAAACGCGAACGGTAGCCGCTTTCAGGTTTTTCGGCGGTTCCGGGGTTTAACCGAAGTTTTCCAACGGTAGGCATGATCAGAAAATCGCCCAGGTCGGAGTGACCTGTACCGCTGAAATGGGTGTGGCTGAACCCAACAATGGTTTGATCGTTGTACTGGTAGCCGGCGCAGTAGCGGTAAACGGTCCCGGTATATTTACCATCCGCGGCATAGGGAATGGTATCGGTATCGGGACTTAACTGCACCATCCCGAACGGCACACATGCACCGGGAAATACATGTCCCATTTCCTGTGTTCCGATCAGGGGATCAACGTAGGCAGTCAGATCCTCCGTTTGCTTTTGTGCCGACAGCGACAAAACAGTAATGCAAAAACCTGCAAAAAGTATAAGCTTCTTATAATCAGAAAAATTCATAATTAAGTATTTTAGATCGATTCATTTTTTTCTTCTTGACGGGTAAAATCTCAGTTTTTTATTGGTAACAGAATGCCGCATCCGATTACAATGTTATCCGGTTTTCGTTTATGTTATCACGGGATTATCAGGGGAACTGGAGCAATAGATTTTTCATGGCCGTAGTTACCGCATTTTGATAATTTTCAATATCGTTAACATGAAAAATATACCGGTTTCGGGAATTGTGGTCGATTTCCCAATCAACATAGCCGATATCGTCGCAACCGGCTCTCACTGGCGTAAACGAGAAGACCGATTCTTTTCCGGAGTTCAGCGGAACCAATTCGCCTTCGGCTGTCACTTTTTTTCCCGCGGCATGGATGAATCCGGCGGTACACCACATGTGTCGAACCGTTTCGCCAAATTCAGCAAGCAAATCCGTTTCCGGTTTTCCTTTCAGGTACGAAAACCATTCGTGGCTCTCCTTTTTTCCCAGCATAAACAGAAAAAAGTTTTGAAGTTTTTCAGGGAGAAAATGAAGAATATCTTTCTGAATAAACCGGTAGTAAGTACCAAATTCGCCCACTTCGCCAATGTTGGTGTGGGTGGTACAAGGCATCCAGTACACCGGGCAGGGAGCGTCGAAAATGGCAGCAAAAGCCAGCGGGTTCAGTTTTACATTGTACTCCAGCTTTTTGTCCTTCAGCGAATTGGCCGAACCGGCATTCAGGTAAATGGCTTTGCATTTTTTTCTGAATAATTCCGTATCCTTTTTCAGGGCAACCGCCACATTGGTTGCTGCACCCACAATGTTGATGACCACCGGTGATTCCGATTTCCTCAAGGTGTCGAGTAACCAGTTTACCCCCTGGAGTTCCATGTTGGTTGCTTCCGGCTGAATATCGCTGCGGTCGTTCATCGGGAAAGGGCTGCCAACCACAACCGGGACAACCTTGCCGGTCAGGTAGTTCATCTGGGCAACTCCCATCACATCGGGATCGCCCAGTTCGGGTTTGGTGGGGTAATCGATCAGAATTCCCAGCAAATCGATATCGCCCAGCCAGGCCAGCGCATAAATGGTGGCCAAATCCCAGTGATCGTCGGGGTCGCAATGGAAATGATACAAATCGGTGGCATGAATGACCGGCGTTTTTCCGGTTGTATTCCGGCGCTTATCACTGGTTTCGCCTGAAAAAGCATAACCGTTGACCACTCCCGAAGCGAGCGCCATTAAGCCAAGTTTTAAAAAATCACCTCTTTTTACCTTCATGTCCATTCCTTTTTTTGTTAATCGAGAGCGCCGCGATGCATTTGTTTTTCAGATGACATTTCGCGGAGTGCTACTTTACCTTTCAGTTTCAGTTGAACCACTGTGGCAACGGGATCGGGGGCCGTTTGCGGGACAAAAATCTCCAATCCGGCGGCAGTTGCCGTTGTTTTCAGTTTTTCACCCGTTGACAGCAGCTTTACCGATACGATTTTATTCCCGACACCGGGAATGATGAGTTTCCCGTTTTCAGGCCAGTCGAAAACGAAAAGATTAAGCATCGTATTCTTTTTCTCCGTTTTCATGGTACATTCTCCCCAGGGCAGAACTTCCAGCGGGCTGGCCTGTGTTCCGTAAATGGATTCGCCGTTTACCTCCATCCAGCGGCCGATTTCTTTCAGCCTGACAAGACTTTCTTCGGGAAAAGAACCGTCGGGTTTCGGCCCGACATTCAGCAGATAGTTTCCGCCGCGCGCTGCAATTTTAATGAGGTTCTGAATCAGGCTTTCCGTTGATTTCCAGTTGTTATCGAAGCTTTTGTACCCCCACGAACCGTTCATGGTCATGCAGGTTTCCCAGTTTTGGCCGGAAACGGCGTCGCGATCGGGAATAGCTTGTTCCGGCGTTTTGGTGTCGCCGGGAAAGTCGGGGTGCAGGCGGTCGTTGGTCACAATCTGAGGTTGCAACGGGAGGAGCGCCTTCAGTTTTTCAGCGCCTTCCACGGTTTTCATCTGGGCGTCGTAATCCCACCACAAAACAGCTACTTCGCCGTAATTGGTCAGCAATTCGCGAACCTGCGGGACAGCCACCCGGTCGATGTATTCGTCAAAAGTAGCCGTGAGCTGAACCGGGTCCCAGCGGCCGTCGTGTTCCAGCGTGTACTGGTCGATTCTGGTGGAATCGGGATTGGGCCAGCCTTGCCACATGGGCCTGCGGGCAGCCGACGCCCCGGGATTTGTCCAGTCAACGGCCTGTGAATAATAAAACCCCAGTTTGATGCCCTGCTTTTTACAGGCTTCGGCCAGCGGTTTCAGCAAATCCCTTCCGTAAACCGTGGCATCCACCACATTCCAGTCGCTGGCCTTACTTTCGAACAGGGCAAATCCGTCGTGATGTTTTGCGGTGATGATCAGGTATTTCATCCCGGCATCTTTGGCCATTTTTGCCCAGGCATCGGGATCATAATTTACCGGGTTGAACTGACGCGCATTTTCGCGGTATTCGGCCACCGGAATTTTACAGCGGTTCAAAATCCAGGCAGCATCGCCAAAAGCCTGATTATAGCCCTTGTACTCTCCGCCATACAATGAATAAACACCCCAGTGAATAAACATGCCAAATTTAGCTTCGTGCCACCAATCCAGCCGTTCATCAACTGTGATTTTTTGCTGGGCCCAGCTTCCTGAAACCAGTAAAAACAAAATCAGCAGGATGACTATTTTCTTCATTTTCACTTTTTAAACCGGTTCATTTTTTTTCGCTGAATAATAATCTTTGCCAGACGATCCATGATTTCCTTATCCAACGAATTGGATGAACGATAGAAGTCATAAATGGTTCCGCCACCTTCGTAGTAAGCGATGGAAGCTTCCTTAAAAACGTCGTTTTGTTCAAAGGCATCGATATAACTCACCAGCCTTTCGCGTTTGTTCTCGGGCGAATCGGCCAGCGCCCTGCGGTCGAATTCCAGTTCGAGGCCCATGCTGGTACCTTTGGCAAAGGCGCACACCGCATCGAGCCGCTCGTAACTCACTTCACTTTTGAAAAAATGGTTGGGCTGAATATAGGCGAAATCGAATTTATCGGTTTTCCAGTTGTCGAAACCGACTGCGGTCCAGTAGGGAATCCAGAACAGGCGCAGGCCTTTTGAGCGGATATAATCGCCTACGGGCACAAGAATGTCACGGTAAGCGCCATCTTTTTCCGAAACCCAATAAAAACCTTCGAGGTCGAAATGCTGATATCCTTCCTTTTCATACTGTTCGAGAAAACGGTCGATGTACCATTGGCAGGCTTCAATCCGGTCTTTATCGTTCGAAAAATCCATGGGGAGATCGAGGCTGCCCCAGTTTTTCTGATCTTTTTCGGGGACCGGCATCACCACCACCAGTTTGTGGCGAAACGGCGGGTTTCCCATTTCGCTGATTTGATCGGCAATACACTGGTCGAGCGCCGAAAAGCTACGGTCTTTTTCAAACTGGCGTTCCATCAGCCATTCCCACTGAGGCCGACAGGCCAGTGTGGTGTTCTCGTTTCCGTGGGCAAAATGGTGGCCTTTTCCATCGATAAATTCGATAAAAAGAAAACCATCAAACAACCAATTCTTTCGTCCATTTTGATCCACATGAACCACATAAGGCGTAAACTGCTCCTTATTCCACTCCAGCGGACGATGCACACCGCCATGGTAAATTAGTACCATATCGGTAATGTTGGTCTTTCCGTACCGCGGAGATTTGCCTTTACCGGCTGCCAGGCTGGATGAGCTGCCGGCTGCCAGCAACAGCAGAAAAAGGATGGCCCCGAAATGTTTCATCACTGATTCACCTGAAGTTTTTTCCCGGAAGCATTTTTCACATGAACGACGGAAACATTTTTGGATGTTCCTGCCGAATTGATTTCAACCCCGGAAGTATCAAAAAACAAATCCGAAAGTTTTACCCCGTCGCAGCCCGTGAGCAAAAGGCCTTTACTTCCGGCCACCGCTTTGCTTTTTATCATCGCTTTGCTGACGGTCAGGTTTTTACAGCCTTTGTACGATTGAACGTCGCCGCATGCATCGCGCAGGTTCAATTCTTCTATGGTCACATTGCTGCAGTTGTTGAAATAAATGAGCAGCGGGCTGGTTTGTGCAATCAGGCCTTTCAGGTATCCTTTCTGTACCTGTTCCTTGATGTTGTTCTGCAAGGCAACGCCCTGACCTTCGATGACGCCTTTCCCGGTAATTCCAATGTTTTCCTGGCCGCTGGCGGTGATTAAAGCATTGGCTCCGTTCAGCCCGAAATAGTCGTAAATGGAAGGTACGCCCACTAAAACGGCTCCTTCTTCCAACTGAATGGTCACATTCGATTTCAATTCGACCGTGCCGGTCAGGTATCGCCCCACGTAAAACACAAGGCGGCCACCGCCGTTTTCGCTGATATAATCGACTGCCTTTTGGATGGAACGGGTGTTCAGGCTTATCCCATCGGATTTAACCCCAAACAACGAGGCTTTGTAATCTTTGGCGGAAAGGCCCAGTGAACACAGTAAAATAAGATTGATAATGAATATTTTATACGTCTTCATGATTTACATTTTGTTTATTGCTGAAACATTAATTTCGATGCTGCATTGATTCAATCGGTCATAATCCCGTTGGACTTGTATTGAAATAACTGCTTTTTCCCGTCACTTTCCGGTTCGTTGTATTTCATTCCCTTAAAAACAGCGCCATTCACATCGTCGATCACAATGGCCGGGCGATAATCTTTTTTCTCAGCCGTGAGGATAACGTTTTCAAATTCAATTCCGTCAGCATGACGAATGTAAAATCCCCAGGCAGGCAGTTCCTTGAACTGGGAGAACTCGGGATAAGCTGCCGGCATTTCAGGAATGCTGTCGAGTTCGGCAGGTTCCAGTCCCCGTTTGGCATACAGCGGGTTTCCGGCGCCGGGATAAACAATCTCGATATTTTTCAGTTTCACGTCCTGAATTTTGTATTCGGGCAAGCCGATGATGCTGGCCGGCGAAATGTTCCGGGGCAGGTCTTCGATGGGTCCTTCGTAGTTGTAGCCGGCGTCGGGTTTCCCAAACGGAACTTCGGCATACACATTCCTGATTTCGATGTTTTTCATGCTGGGTTTTTTGCCCTGGCTCCAGCGGTCGCCGATACGCAGAAAAATCACGTTTCCGGTATTGATGGAACGGACGCCGTCAACCAGAATGTTTTCGATTAAACCGCCATCAACAGCAGCAAAGGTGATGGCCGAGCGGAACGTATCGAAAATGGTGAGGTTGGTTACTTTGAAGTTGCGGAAGCCACCGCGCGAAACGGTCCCGAATTTCAGGCCGTTGGCGCTCGAACGGCCCACGCAGTTGTCAACCACCACATTCTGGCAAATGCTGTTGGCGTCGTGCGATTTAAAACAAATCACATCGTCGGCCGCATCAAAATAGGAATTTTTAATAACCACGCCGTCGCAGTCCACCACGTCAATGCCGTCGTTGTTCCAGTACGATTTGCTGTCAACATAAATATTATCGACATAAAGATTTTTACACTGGTCGTAAGTTTGGTTCCAACTGGCCGGGTCGCGCAGGGTTATGTCGGTGATGGTTACATTCTCGCATTCGCGGAAATAGATGTTCTGAGGACGGTTGGTTTCGTTGGGGCGGTCGAGTTTCATCGGGTCGGTGTAAATTCCGCGATGAATGTAATCGACCATGTTGTTGGCGGTGATGAACCCGCGGCCGTTGATGGTCCCTTTTCCGGTAATCTCGATATTTTTCTGGTTCACCGCAAAGATCATCGACATCCATTTAATTTTAGGGTCTTTCACATAGTCGAAGGGATTGGTCGATCCCAGAATGGTTGCGCCGTATTCGAGGTGGAGCGTTACGTTCGATTTCACATAAATACTTCCGGTGACATAATTTCCCGGGCCGAAAACCAGCCGGCCACCGCCGTTTTCACTTACAAAATCAATAGCTTTCTGAATGGTGCAGGTGTTGATGGTTATCCCGTCGGCTTTCGCGCCAAAGTCGGAAACGTTATAATCCTTTGCCGACACGGCCAGCGTGAAAAGCAGCAGAAAAGCGGATATACAGATTTTTATTTTACTCATTGTACTTGTTTTTACGGTTTTACAATTCATCACTTATTTTCCCTGAACAACTCCGGTTGACTGATAAACATGGATTTTTTTCCCGCCGCCGGGTACGTTGTATTTCATTCCGGAGAAATCAGCGCCTTTCACATCGTCGAGCACAATCGCCGGACGGTACTCTTTTCCATTGGCTGTGAGCGTGATATTTTCAAATTTGATGTTTTTGGCATGGCGTACATAAAAACCCCAGGCCGGAAGTTCCTTAAATTGGGAGAATTCAGGATAGGCATCGGCCATTTCCGGGATTCCATCCAGTTCGGCGGGTGTAATTCCGCGGAAGGCGTAGTTCGGGTTGCTGTTTCCGGGGTAGACCAATTCGATGTTGCGCAGCGTGACATTGGTAATATCCTGTCCGGGCAGCCCGACAATACTGGCCGGAGAAATATTCCGGGGCAGATCTTCAATGGGGCCTTCGTATTCGTAACCGGCGTCGGGTTTGGTTTCCGGAATTTCAGCATACATGTTCTGAATGGTAATGTTGCTCATGGTGCCGGTGCGGCCTTTGTTCCAGCGGGCGCCAATACGCAGGTAAATGGCGTTTCCGGTGTTGTAAGCGTACAGGCTGTCAATCAGAATATTGTCAATTACTCCGCCGTCGGGAGTGGCAATGGTAATGGCCGAACGGTACGTATCGTAAACCTTGTTGTTGATGATTTTAAAATTTTTGTATCCACCCGAAGTAACGGTTCCGAATTTAATCCCGCTGGCGCTCGACCGGGCCACACAATTCCTGACCTCAACATTTTCGCACATTTTGGTGGCATCGTGCGATTTAAAACAAATGGCGTCGTCGGAGGCATCGATAAACGAGTTGGTCAGCAGTACATTTTTGCAGTCCACAATATCCAGCCCGTCGTTGTTCCAGAAAGCTTTACTGTCAACAGTAATGTTGTTGATTTTCAGGTTTTCGCACTGGTCGTACACCTGAACCCAGTCGGCTGTGTTTTTAATCACAATCCCATCGATTTCCACGTTCGTACATTCGCGGAAATAAATTCCCCGCGGGCGGCGGCTTGCCGGGCGATCGTGTTTTAACGGATCTTCAATAATGCCTTTATGCACCTGGTCGATTAAATGATAGGCAACATCGCGGCCCTGGCCGTCGATTACTCCTTTTCCGGTAATGGAAATGTTATCGGCATTTTTGGCAAAAACCAGCGAACTGTAAGGAGTATTGATGTTGTAATCGTAAATACTGGTAGATCCCACCAGAATGGCGCCTTCATTCAGCACAATGTGCACGTTCGATTTCAGTTCAATGGTGCCGGTCAGATAACGTCCGACATAAAACACGAGCTTTCCGCCGCCATTGGCATGAATATGATCGATGGCTTTCTGGATGGCCGTGGTATTTAAGGTTGTCCCGTTCGACTTGATTCCGAACACCGAGGCATTGTAGTCGGCAGCCAAAAGTTGCTGCGACATCAGCAATACCAGGGATAATAAAATGATTTTTAACTTGCTCATATTTCTTTTTAATTTTTGATTTGTTTACGAATAAAGTGTCACCGGGCCAACCAGTCCCATCGGCTGAATTTCCTGCGGGCCGTTTTTCCGGTTAATAAACCGTTCCACCACTTTGTTATCCTTGAAATTCCGCATGTAGTTCCCCATGATGGTGGTAACGTGGATTTCTATTTCATTGGAGCCGGTTTTCAACTGTTCGGCAATCCGGTAAATGCGGTTACCGTACCATTTTACCCCGCACGATTTCCCGTTAACGAACAGTTCGGCCACGCCCCATACTTTACCCAGGTTCAGATAAACCGGTTTAACCGGCCCGTCTTCCACGGTTTGTTTGTAAACGACAGTACCGGTAAAATCGACAAATTCGGTGTCTTTCAGGTCTTTCAGTTCATCCATCCGGGTGGTTTTCACCCAATCTTCGCGGCTGTGGCGCAATTCCACATCCCAGCCATTGCTGAGCGTTACATTTTCAGAACCGGCAGCCGGAACCGGCGACCATTCCTGACCATTTTTATCGTTGCTGAATACCACGATGCATGATTGGGCAGGCCCCAAGGTCAGGCTGAAAACACCGTTTTTCAGTTTAATCCGGTAACGTTCGCCACTTTCAGCATCCCAAACCCACGGGTTACGGCCTTTGGTAATCTCTTTTGAAAAGGTGATGTTTGTTTGGTGCCCGTTGTGCATGTGGGCATTGGCAAACAGGAAAATTTCGCTCTTATCGTCGGATTGATAGCGGTTCTGCATAAAAAAGCGGTCCGGTTTTTCAATTTCCAGATAGTGCGGAATTTTATACTGCACCATGATATCCCGGTACCATTCCAGAAAGCGGTTGTCTTCCGGTTTTTTCACCAGGATAAACCGATCGGGGAAGGCTTTGAGTTTTTCGACCCACGCAGTTACTTTTTGGTCATTTTCTTTGAAGCCATTTAATCCCGGCGATTTTTCGGGGTACTTTTCAATACAGAAAATCCGGCCTCCGGTAGCGACAAAGTCATATAGTTTTTGCAGTGTTTCGGGATAAAGGCTGGTTACTTCGGGCAAGAAAAGAGTCCCGTACTTTTTGGGCCCGTAACACAGTTTCCCGTTTTTCACCTGCGAGTCGTTGATGATAATCTCGGTGGTGTAATCGGCTGCCCCCCCGTTTTTGTTGATCGATTCCCAGATAATCGACGTGTAGGGAATATTCAGTTTTTCGGGGAACGGATCGGTTTGCACGCCCATTTCGCCCCATAGATCGTAATTGGCCGGAAGAATGGCCACGTCGGTATACATGTCGGTATGTTGCAGCAACGACGAAATCCGGGCTTTGTAATCGTTCAGGTATTTGAAATAAGGCCACCAGTTGTTTTTTTCGTTGTAATACGAGCCATACTGCACCCAGCCGGGGAACGGCGCATCGGGCGGCGAGTAGTTAAACCCGTGCCAAACACTGTGCGTAATGCCCGACATCATGCTTTGGTCGGAACCGATTTTCAGCAGTTCGAGGGTGGTGTTGAACACCAGGTAGGTATTGGTCATCTCCTCGCAGCTTACAATTCGTTTCCCGGTGAGGTGGGCTGCCGACGACACGTATTTGTTGATCATGGTGTAACCGCGTCCGCGGCGGTAATCTTCGTCCGACATTTCTTCACCCAGCCGGTGCCGCAGCCAGTTGGTTGTCCACGATTCGCCTTCAGGAATGTCGTAGCCCAGGCTGGTTTCCAGCGGGAAAAATCCCCTTCCGTAAGCCTGTGCCCGCGACTTCACTTTCTGATCCTTACACCATTGCAGGTAAACCCGGGTGAACCGTTCATATAATAATTCAGCTTTGGTGAGTTCAAAATCAAACCGGACACGGTTCACTGTTTCGGCAAACTCCGGTGTTTTTTCCACCCCGTATTTATCATCGACCACGGCTCCGAGCCGCCCGACCTTAAACAGGATAAATGGCAGGTACGGCATCAAATCGTATCCGCGCCGTTTCTGAAATTCTTCGGGCAAATCGGCGGCCCAGTTGCAGCCTTCCAGTTCCATCGAATCGGTAAAGAAAGCCCGCAGGTGGTTGGAAAGCGGCCCGGTTTTTTTCTGAATGGTATCCGACATGTGGTCGAGATATTTCCTAACAGCCGTTGCGTTCATGTGGTCGAGAATCGGGCCGGCAGCGCCGGGCGCCCCGTTGATTACACTGGCAAACGAATTGACTTTCACCAGTGCATAAAACACATGTTTTCCTTCCGGAATATCAACACGGATAATCGGGTCGTTGCATTTATCCGAAAGATCGATCACCTGGTCAAGGCCCGACATGGGCTCGGGTACCAGTTTCAGCGAAAGCATTTCAAATGTCCGCCCCGGGCAGGGATCGGTGACCCCCGGATCTACGGTTTTGAAAATGTTGAATTGCGAACTTTCGAAAACAACCGGGCCTTCCAGCTTTTCAGCATAAATGATGACTACCTGCGCCCGCTCATCGTCTTTCAGGGTTTCGGCGCCAAAAGGCCAGCCCGAACCGACAATCAAATCGCAGGTCATATCGAGCTTTTTGGCTTCGGCAAAGGTTACCTGCAACATGTCGATCCATTCGTCACTCAGCCATTTCAGCGATTTTTTGCCCATGTCGTCGCCAGTCCTTGGAAATGAAATCGGGTTGATTTCAACGCCGCCAACACCGGCTTCTTTCAGCAAATGCAACTCGCGGATCAGTTCGGCAGCTTCCACCTTGTCGCCATTCCACCACCAGCGCACAAACGGCCGGTATTTGGAATCAGGGTTCTGAAACAACCGGTACAATTCGCGGGCCGATAAAACCTGGCCTTCCGTTTTCCCGGCATTCATCCCAAAAACCGGAAACGTACCGGCGACCATGCATCCGGCAGTAAGGGCTGCCCCCTGAATAAGGAAACTTCTTCTTTTCATGTATTATTTTTTTTAAAACACCGGTGTTTACATCCGGCGTTTAATATCGTTTATTTAAAAATATCCATTCGTTTCAACATCCCCGTATTTCAGGGCTATTTCCAGGCGTTTTATCCGGAACGTTCCGGGTTCTTTTGCTTTGAACCCGACCGTGTTATAACCTTTTTTCAGGCTGCCAACCGGAACATGAAAAGCATAATGTTTTTCGCTTCCGGTTAATCCGCGTGCCCGGTCGTACAGCGAAACGTATTCCGGTTTCTCCGTTTCAATTTTTATCCCGTTCACCATGACCTCAAAACCGGAGGAACGGCTGAGCCGGAAGAAAAGGATCACTTCTTCGGGAGGTGTTTTACGCGGATCATCGCCGATAAAAATTTCAGCTTCCGAGAACTGTTCATCAGTAACGGTCAATGGCAGCGGCGTAACCGGGTTGATGCCGTACTGGCCGGAACTGTCGCACAGGCAGTATATTTTGTTTCGTTTTTCAAGTGTTTCGGGCGATCCCAGCTCCTGCAGCAACAGTGGCATCATCACGCGGCAAACCTGTCCTCCTTCTTCGAGGTGCAACTGCCCGTTAAATCCGGAATAAAACTCCCCGTAATACTGGTTGAACAGGTAAATTCCCTGGGCGCCCTGGGCGTGAATGTGCGAAGCCATTCCCCGGAACATGCCGTGGGAAAAAGTTTCGCGCGGACGGTAGCCGCCGTCGTCGATGGAGGCATAAACCGGGATGTGGGGCGCGTTCAGATCCTGGATAAATTTTGCCACGGGCAGGGAAGGGTCGCCCAGCCAGTGCACACCAATACTGATAAAATCAACCAGTCCGAGGCGCACCCATTCCTGAACATCAAGGCCTTTGTCGAGGCAGGCTTCCAGGGTTGGGGGAACCCGTACCGAGAGCAGTATTTTTTTCCCGCGGCGGGCCGATACTTCGTCCGCTTTCGCCCGGATATCTTTTACCAGTTGGGTCATGAGCGGGGCATTTTGGCGGCCTTCGCCCATTTTGAAATAAACAATGAAGCGCATGAAGTCGAGGTCGAAACCGTCGATCAGATCATATTTTTCGAGTTGTTCGGAAATGATGGCCAGTTTATGGCTGCGCACTTCGGACTGTGCAAAGTCGAGCGCCCGCGAAGCATTCCACCCCGGAGTTTGGTCGTTCAGCCAAAATTCGGGATGGCTGTACCAAAAATCGGTATAAACAATGGGACAGTGTGTGGTGGTATCGTTAAAATGGAGGTCGTTCATGCGGTAGGTTATAAAAGCCTCCATACCGTTTTCTTTGGCACGGCTGAGTGAAGCGGTAATCAGGTCGGTTCCCTCTTTTTCGAGGTTCAGGAAGTTTTGATAAAAACGGTGCATGTGGTTATAAGTGGCGGTATCGCAGCCGCAATCAAGTTTTCCGTCCAGGTCGTCGCCGAAAACACGGCCGTAATTGGAACGGTAATATAAAAAATCGCTTCCGCTGCACATCATGTAAGTGGTTGCCTGCGAACCGGAAACCTGATCGACATACGCGTTGATGTCGGCCACACTCAGCGGCCGTTTTTGGAACCAGTAATTTCCAAGCGCATCGGTACCGTCGTTGTTGTGAATTAACCGGTGTTTTAATTCCGTTTTTTCCGAACAGGAAATAATGCCCAGCAAAAGAAAAATCAGGATAATTGTCGATTTACTGCCTGACGATAAGCTCATTCGTTTTCGTTTTATTGGTTTGATTGTGGTAATAAGAAACCACGGCACGCTATTCAGGGAGTTCAGTATTTATTGCTGAAATCCAAAAAATATCGCGGCAAGAGAAAAAAAGGGCGGGGCATAGGCTCCGCCCTTTTTAATAAAATTTATAACAGAATTCTCTTAGTTCTGAACACAAAGCGGGTTATACAAAATCTCGTCTTCCGGAATTTTCAGCGTCATGTTGGCAACGCTGTAGGTCCCTTTGTCGATGTGGTTGGACGAACTTGTCCGGTCAACCGGGATTCCCCAACGTTTGTTGTTAAAAAATTCACGGCCGCCTTCGCCCCATAGTTCAATGCGGGTCTGTAGCTGCACCATTTGCAGGGCAGTCATTCCGGTCATGCTCGAATAGGTGTCGCAGGTTAAGGGGGTTTCGCCGGTTTTGGTGCGGGCTGCCAGCAGGATATTCAAGGTTGCTTTGGCTTCGTTCGAACTTCCGGCCTGTGCCTGGGCTTCAGCTTTCATCAGCAATACTTCCGACGAACGCATGGCGTAACAGGTAACCGTCCCGACATTTTTTTTGTCATCGGTGCCGATTCCGTGGGTAGCTGCAAATTTCAGGTTGGTATAAGCCGGAATGTACCGGACCGTGGCATTGGTCGGGTAAGCATAGTCGCCAAAGTCGGTTGCCATAAAACAATTTTTACGATAATCCCGGTTATCTATTTTTTCATAGAGCCGGTTGTCGATGCGGGCAAAACCTTCGCTTAACCCGCCGTAACCTTCGGCGAAGGGGTTCATCCAGCCGTTATGAGCCGTTAAGGCTTCGCCTACCGGCCAGCCCAGGATCACTTCGGGATTGACATTGTTGTACAGGAATCCATTGGTTTCGGGCCGGATTTCAGGATTGGCGGTCGTACCCACATTATTAACGCCGCCATAAACACTTTGTCCCATCAGGGTGGGGTACTTGGCCAAAATGTCGTTACAGGCCGAAATCGCCGTTGTCCAGTCGCCGGTAATCAGGCAAACGCGGGCCAGGAGAAATTTGGCAACGGATAAATCAATATCGGTCAGCGTTTCAATGGTGTAACCTTTCGCTGCGTCTGTCATCAGTGAAATCGCTTTTGTCAGGTCGTTTTTAATAAAATCATAGGTGTCGGTCGAACTTGCACGGGCCTTATTGGGCTGAGTCGGGGAGTAGGTATCGTACAGCATGATGCCCAGTTTCGTATTTCCACCCTGCAAATAGGAGTCCTGGTAGTTTTCCATCAGGTAATTATAGGCATAGGCGCGTGCGACCAAACCTCTCGCTTTATATTCTTTAAGCTTGATGTTACTTCCAACAATTTCATCATCAAGGTAGGTTAACATTTTATTGGCCGTGGTGATTACTGACCACATGTGGTTCCAGTAATATAAATTTTTATCTACCGATGTAGAGGTAAAATCGCGGAGGTAATATTCATCGGCGCCAAAAATGGAGAGGTTTTTATTTCCAAACACGATGTCGTTTCCTTCGAGGTTACGCATGGCCTCCAGGCCCTGAATGGAACGATAACGGCCATCAGCTGTCCCTGCCCCGTTAAGTCCGCTGGCATTGAACTGAGTCGGCATCGTGTTTGCCATGCTTGATATAATCAAATCAATGGTTGCTTCATCTCCTGAGGCCAGTAATTCTTTAATCTGTTCATCGGTGATGCTGTTTGCAGGCTCTAAATCCAGCTGATCGGAACAGGATGCGAAAATGATACCTGCCACGATAACGAGTCCAATTATATAATTTTTCATATTCTTTAACTTTTAAAACGATTATAAATCAAGGTTGAGGCCGAAAGAGATGGTTCGCATCGACGGGTAAGTATAGGCGCCAACGTCGAATCCTCCAACCAGCGACATCCGCGGATCGATACCGGAGTGAGAAGTTACCATCAACAGGTTATCGGCCGATACGTAGAACCTCAGGTTGCTGATTTTGTATTTTTGCAACAGGTTTTCAGGCAGGGTATAACCAATGGTTATATTTTTCAGGTTCAGGTACGATGCGTTGAACAAGGCCAGATCGGAGTATAACCAGCTGCCAAAGGTGGCGCCGTCGCCGTAAGTATTGCCATACATGGCCATTGGAAACTTCGCATTGGTATTTTCAGGTGTCCATGTATTTCCAATGAGTTCGGCTGATAAGGCGCTGTTCAGGTTATCGCTGATGTATAAGTTGTTACCATACTCGGTGCTGTAAAATTTTCCACCCAACTGATAGGCCAGCATACCTGTGAAATCGAAGTTTTTATATTTTACGGTTGTACTTAAACCGCCAATCCAGTCCGGAATTGCATCGCCCACTTCGTAGCGCGAGGCTGTTGAGTAGTTGGTTGTTTTGACATCCTGGCCAACAGCGGTATCTGCATATAAGCCGTTGTCGTGATCTGTGCTGGTTACCTTGTGATAGAAAAGCGGAAGCCCGGTATTCTGATCTACTCCGGCATATTTAAACACATACAGGTTGTAATAATCTTTCCCGATGCCGCGCAGGTAGGTTACCCCTGATGAAGACCCTGATCCGGCGATGGACCAGGCGTCGGCTGTTGCCGTCCAGTTGCCGTCCAGCTCGGCAGAACCAACACCGGGAGGAACAGCCTTCAGAACGGTATTGTAATGGGTACCGTTGAGCGACACAGTCCAGAGTAAATCTTTCTTCTTGATAATGTCCACGTTCAGTTCCACTTCAAATCCGCGGTTTTGTATTTTTGCCGAGTTTTTGGCAATGCTCGACTGGCCAAGTGAAATGGCAATCGGCTGGTTCCAGATGGCATTGTTGGTATTCCTGTCGTAAAAATCGAAAGTCCCGTAAACGCGGTTGAATAAACTGAAGTCGATACCGGCGTCAAATGTCCAGGTGTTCTCCCAGGTCAGTCCGTCGTTTACATAACTGCCTTGTGTCAGTTTATAGCTGGCCGGAATACCGTTACCTCCTGTCGTGGATGTATAGGTGGCGCTGTAACCCCAGGTCTGGTATCCTGAATAGTTGGAGATCCCGTTTTGGTTCCCGATGACCCCGTAGCTGGTGCGGACTTTTAAGTTGTCGAGCCAGTTTTTTGTATTCTCCATAAATGATTCAGCGCTTACACGCCATCCGCCGCCGACTGACCAGAAGGTACCCCAGCGGGTCGAGTTGTATTTGAATTTGGAAGAACCATCGCGACGGACGGATGCTTCTCCGTAATATTTATCATTATAAATGTAGTTGATACGACCGAGGTAGCTTTCCATGGCATTCTCATACTCGTTCCCGCCAGGCGACGAGAAGGTACCTCCGGTGTAACGCCCAACAAAGTTGGCAAAGGTTGCAAATCCAGGAATCAATTCGTAAGCCGAGTTGTAGTACAGCGTTTCAAAATGATATTTGTTGAATTCGTGTCCGGCCAAAGCATTCACCTGATGTTTGTCAAAGTTATGGCTGTAATTCAGCAACTGCTGGGTGTTGAGGATGGTCACGTTTTGATAGATTTTACCGAAAGCGCCGACGCCGGCAGCCTGTCCGGTTTCACTTTGCCAGTAACGGGTGCGGGTTTCGTGGTATTTTTCAACACCCAGGTTGGTAGTGAATGTCAGGTCTTTCAGCAGTTTCACTTCAGCATACGAACGGGTAACAATATCGCTTGATTTTCGGATGTCTTTATCATTGTCCAACATGTAAATCACATCGGAAGAAGAAAGAGAGGTTGAAGTCAGACCAAGCGGCGAATAAGTATCGCCTGCCGCCGTATGTACTTTTCGTTTGCCGTTTTCGTAAATGTAATTCCCGTTTGCATCGCGGGCATAGAGTTGGATCAACTGGTTTTGCCCGTTGATGTAGCGGAAGATATTGGCCGTTGCCGAACCGGGGTTGCGTCCGTAACGGGTGGCGGGCGATTGGGTTTCGCGCCATGAATAGGCGACGTTGCTTCCAACTTTCAGCCAGTCGTACAGTTGCGCGTTGATACTGGAACGCCCGTTGTAACGGCCAAACTGTGAACCGCGGATATACGAAGGATCTTCGAGATAGCCTAACGACAGAAAGTAATCCACCTTGTCGCTGCCGCCGGTTGCCGAGATGTTGTATTCCTGGCGGAACTGGTTTTCCAGCAGATAGTCGTCATAATTGTCATGGTAAAGCAAGCGGGCATTCGGGTTGAGCTTGCCATCAGTATTCACCAGGTAGGCCCCGCTCATGGTTGAACTGGCAGTGGCCCCTGTGCCCGATGGAGTGTAAACTGCTCCGGGCACATCATACAACATCCAGTTACCCAACGCATTTCTGGTGAAGGCTGTGGTTGATCCCGTGTAGTCAAACAAATGCTGGCTGGCAAATTGAGCGGCGGCTTCGTGCGACATGTTCGGATTTTGAAGATTCGTCGTATAATTTGCCGACCTCCCGGTACCGTTAACTCCGTAACGAACAGAATTGTAGATGCTTAGCCATGTAAATTCATAGATGTCTTTGGGGTTTGAAATTTTATCGTACTGATAAGGACCCACCTGGTTAATCCCCCAACGTCCTTCAAAGGAGATTTTTGTTTTACCGGTTGATCCTTTTTTGGTAGTAATCAACACAACGCCGTTGGCGCCGCGCGAGCCATACAAGGCTGTAGAAGCCGCATCTTTTAACACCGTGATGCTTGCAATGTCTTTGGGATTGATGGTTGACAGGGGGTTGTCGTGCTGGGCGGGAACGCCGTCAATCACCACTAAAGCGTTAGCGTTATTCTGGCTGGCCGTACCTAACCCGCGTAAACGGATGCCCATGTCGAGGCCGGGCTGTCCGTCGACCGCTGATATTTGTATGCCGGGAACAGCGCCTTCGAGTGCACGGGTTACTGTTGAGTTGGCTTGTGCGCTGATTAGGGTCGCATCTACCGTACTGATCGAACCGGTCAAATCTTTACGCTTCATCGTTCCGTAAGCAACGGCCACAACTTCTTCGATCCCAACCGTTTCTTCCTCCATTTTTGCATTTATTGAGGCCCTCCCTTCCACGGCTATTTCGATGCTTCTCATGCCCACAAACGAAAAAACGAGTATCGGGTTTCCGGAAGGAACCGACAGCGTATAATTCCCGTCAAGGTCGGTTACCGTACCCATTGTAGTTCCTTTTATCAATACAGTTACTCCGGGCAGGGGCTGACCGGATGAATCGGTTACTTTTCCGGTTATGCTCCGTTGTTGTCCGGAAAACGAACTAACCGTTTGACCGTTTGCCGACAACACAATTTGGCGGCCTTCAATCGTATAATTCACGTTTGTTCCGGCAAAGACCACATCCAGAATATCCGGGATCCGTGCTTTATCCATATCGATGCTTACTTTCCGGTCGGCATCAATGACCTTGCTGCTGTAGAGAAAGTAAAAATCCGTCTGGTTTTCGATGGTCAGCAAAACGTTCTTTACCGAACTGTTATTTAATCGCAGGGAAACGGTTGCTGTTTGCGAATAAGTGGCTCCGGCAAACGACTGGAGTATGGCCAGCAAAAAGATCACACAAGTTAGTTTCATGTGCATGAATGTTTTTTTCATTTCCGCTGACAGGTGCCAGGAAATGATGGGATTCAACTTTTTTTTCATAAATTTACGCGGTTTACATTATTAAACTATTGAATTGACCGGCAGAGAATGGACCAGATTCCTGCCGGTTATTTTGTTATAAAACAGACCTTATTGATTTTTTCAGGAGAAGGACAGGGCGATCGTCCGTGATATGGTTTTTTAATGGCGCTCATCTCTTTTTCAAATAAAAGGTTTTTATCAGTTCACTGCCGTTTTGCCTGGTTTTCACCGAGTAGTCAACCGGAAGAGCAAATGAGATCAGTCGGAGTGTTTGCTCGGGTTTTTCCTGATCAATGGTGGCCGTCAGGAGGTAACTTTTCAGTTCCGGATCCTGCACGATAATTTCGATGTTATACCAACGGCTGATTTTTTTCAAAGCGATCGGTAAAGACTCGTCCTCTAAAATCAGTTTGCCGTTAATCCAGGCCGTTGAGGAAGATGAATTTACGTTCATTTGAGCTACTTTGCCGGTTTGTTTGTCATACTGAATTTGTCTGCCCGGTTCGAGTTGGTAGGTTTGCTGATCGTTCTGCAGATGAATTTTCCCTTCAAGCAAGGTGGCTTCAAAATATTCATCGGCCGAGTAAGCATTGAGGTTAAACCGGGTTCCGGTAACGATGGTTTTCATCATGGGATTATCAACGATGAAAGGGCTTTTGGGATTTGCCGCTACTTCGAAATACGCTTCACCGTCAACAAATACACGCCGTTCCTTTTTGTCAAACTTACCCGGGTATTTAAAGGTTGTCCCATCGTGTAACCACACGAGCGTACCATCCTCCAGCGTAATTTTGGTGCGGGTTCCCGCTTTGGTGTGCAACTCATGTTCAAGAATAGCCGATCCGGTATTCCGGGACAGATCGCTGTTTTTGATGTATAAAAAAACGGAAAGAACAATCAGGGGAACGATTAAAACAGCAGCAATGCGTGAAAAAGACAGGTAAACGTCTTTCCATCGAATCATCCGGAGTCGTTTCGTTTTGCGCGCATTGATTTGTTCGCGTACCTGTTGCAGCAATAGCTCGAAATCAGGCTTTTCACCTGTCAGCTTAATTGATGCATGTGTCCAGATATACCCTAAAATTTCCCGGATTTCAGGATCATTTTCATGATCTTTCATCCATCCCAGTATCCTTTCGGACTCTTCATCCGAGGTTTCTCCGTTCACATACTTGATGATGTCGGGATGCTCCATGTGTGATTTTACTTTTACACTAATACGAAAGCCATCGCCCTTAACCCTTAGTGCCGAAGAAAATATTTTTCAAAAAAATGGATCAGGGGAAGCCAAAGAGCTTGTTACGACTTCCTTTTGTCGGTATGTGTCTGAGAAATAAAAAATATAGAGAAGTAGAGGTGTCCGGGAAAGGAACTGGTTTCCAGTTTCTCCCGGAGAATTTTCAGGGCTGAAGTGATGTGTGCTTCTACCGTTTTTATCGAGATGTTCAGTTCCCGGGCAATTTCTTTATTCGAGAGCCCTTGCTCCCTGCTGAGTTTGAAGATTTGCCGTCGTTTTTCCGGGAAATGATCGATGATCTGATGGGTCAGGTGTTCAAGATTTTTAAATTCGATGCTTACCTCGGTTTCTTCGCTTGAAAAATTTGTCGATGTCAGAAAGTGTTCAATTTTTCGTTTCTCCGACTTTTCTTTGCGTAACCAGGAAATAATTTCATGGTAGGCTACCGAAAACAAAAATGATTTAAATGAAAAATGTTCTTCGATCAGACGCCGCCGTTCCCACACCTTCAAAAAAACAATTTGCGTGATTTCTTCTGCTGCAAATTTTTGTTTGGTGATGCCCAGCGTGAACGCATAAATCCGCTCGGTGTATTTTCGGAACAAGACATCAAACGCCTCGTAATCGCCATCCTTCAAGGCCCTCACCTGTTTCTTGTCTTCTTCCATAAACGGAGTAAAAGTTAATCGATTTCAACAAATGTAGAAATTTTCTTGTTCCTTGTCTGATGTTTATTCCCGTTTCTCACAAAATCGTATACCATGTAAACAAATTGCTAAAAAGCTTCGGTTTTTCCGAACCGGTCTTTTTCGGATAACGAACATAAGGTATGAAAGAGCCTGTTTGAAAGAGGGAACTGAACGTGGGTGTGTCTGACCCGATTTGAACCGGCAGGTAACTTTGGCTGACGAAAAAAGCCGCTTCCCTTTCGGAGAGCGGCTTTCGTTGATCCGGTATTTTCAGAATTACTTCTTGTATACTTTTTTGTATCCGTAGATCGCTGATTCACCCAATTGCTCTTCAATACGAAGTAATTGGTTGTATTTAGCCATCCTGTCGGAGCGGCTCAACGAACCGGTTTTGATCTGACCGGAGTTGGTTGCTACGGCGATATCAGCAATGGTTGAATCTTCGGTTTCGCCCGAGCGGTGCGAAGTTACCGAAGTATAGCCTGCACGGTGGGCCATTTCAATGGCGTCTAATGTTTCGGTTAAGGTACCAATCTGGTTCACTTTAATCAGGATTGAATTGGCAGCGCCCAGTTCGATTCCTTTTTTCAGGTATTCAACATTGGTTACGAATAAATCGTCGCCAACCAACTGGCATTTGTGGCCGATAGCGGCATTCAGTTTCACCCAACCATCCCAGTCACCTTCATGGCAACCATCTTCGATGGAGTCAATCGGGAACTTTTCAACCAGTTCGGCCAGGAAAGCGACTTGTTCTTCGCGGGTACGTTTTGCACCGTTAGCGCCTTCAAATTTACTGTAGTCGTAGATTCCGTCTTCATAAAATTCTGAAGCAGCGCAATCCAAAGCGATCGAAACATCGCCGCCGTCTTCTTTACGGCCAGGTTTGTAGCCGGCGTTTTTGATGGCTTCGATAATGCTGTTTAAGGCGTCTTCGGTGCCATCCAGGGCAGGAGCAAAACCACCTTCGTCGCCAACCGCCGTGCTCAGGCCGCGTTTGTGCAGCACTTTTTTCAGGCTGTGGAACACTTCAGCGCCCATGCGTAAGCCTTCGCGGAATGAAGGAGCGCCAATCGGGCGAATCATGAATTCCTGGAAAGCGATCGGGGCGTCTGAGTGCGAACCGCCATTGATGATGTTCATCATCGGAACAGGCAATGTTTTGGCATTTGACCCGCCGATGTAACGGTATAAAGGTAAACCAAGCGCGTTGGCGGCAGCTTTTGCAGCAGCGAGCGAAACGCCCAACATGGCGTTGGCGCCTAATTTTGATTTGGTTTTGGTTCCGTCAAGTTCCAATAATTTTTTATCGAGGGCAACCTGTTCTGAAGCGTCCATACCAATAATTTCTTTGGCGATGACCGTATTCACATTTTCAACAGCTTTCAAAACACCTTTCCCCAGGTAACGGCCTTTGTCGCCGTCGCGCAGTTCCAGCGCTTCGTTTTCTCCGGTTGAAGCGCCTGAGGGCACAGCCGCCAAACCAACAGCTCCACACTCCAGTGTGATTTCAACTTCCACCGTGGGATTACCACGTGAATCCAGAATTTCTCTACCAACAACGTTACGAATTAACATGATTTATGGTTTTGAATTAAACTTAATGTATTTCTTAAAACTCTGATTTTTAAATGCTTTTGAAAAAGCCGCAACAAAGATAATAAATCCGGTGTATAAACATCGGATTTTGAAAAGAGGCATAACCTAAATTTAACCCGATTTTTTGTGTTGTACAAATGTCGGAAATCGTTGAAAACAGAACAACAAGAACCCGGACTTCTCCGTTTGTTTTTTACAGGACAAAAATGACACCCCAAGTCTGGTTGCTTTTTAACAGAACATATTTCCAACAAACAGTTTGATTGTTAATGCCATGAATACAGAAGAAAGAATACTGGAATATAAACTGAAAAAGCTCAGTGATTTCGCTTTAGGCGACCCGAAAAGCCTGGAAGTGATTTTAGTTTCCTTCCTGAAAACAGGAAAAGAAAATATGGCTCTTTTTCGTCAATATCTCGATGAGAAAAATGCGATGGCCATTTCAGGACTATCACACAAAATGCTTCCCTTATTTCGTCAGTTGGAAGTGAAACCAATTGTAGAAATTTTGGACCGGTTAGCACACGAAGACCGGGCAAAGCTGGATGACCGCCAGTTTTTTCTGTTGGCCGGAACGGTGCAGAAATGGATAAACAAGTTGCTTCTTCACATTGAAAAACATGAGATGTAGCTTAGCGTGCAGACATTATGTGCCGACAGAAATGTGATCTGCGGATGAGTATCGAAATGTGGTAAAGTTGATTGAATATCAACAGGAGGAGAGGCGCGCAGGTATGTGAAAGATGAACGGGGCAAATTGTTATAGCTTTTGGTCAGAAATGTCTCGGCGCCCCGTTTTTTTTAACCGGAACGTCCATCCGGTATTGTTTCAATTTGTTATACAGGGTTTTTCGATCAATTTTCAACAAACGGGCCGCCTCGCTCTTGTTATAAGAACTGGTCTCCAGAGCCTTACGAATTAGCTCCATTTCGTTCTCTCCGTTGTATAAGCCCATGTTATTGTCTTTTCGTTGCATCTGCCAGATCTCAATAGGTATTTCATCCATACCAATCCATGATTCAACCGAAAGTAAGGTAGCGCGTTTTACCACATTTTTCATTTCTCTCAGGTTACCCGGCCAGTTGTAATTCATAAAAGCAGTTTCCACTTCCGGGCTAAAATCTTCAACTGTCTTGCTCAGATATATATTGGCCTGGGCTAAAAAATGCCGGGCAAAAAGCATAATATCTTCCTTCCGGTCGCGAACGGGTGGAACTTTAATTTGAAATTCATTCAGGCGGTGAAACAGGTCTTTTCTGAACGTTCCGTTTTCCTGGGCCTCCGTAAGATCTTCGTTGGTGGCAGCGATAATGCGCACATCAACATGCAGTTCACGGCTGCTTCCCACGGGTTTGATGGTTCGTTCCTGCAACACCCGTAGGAGTTGTATTTGGGTATTGTAAGAAAGGTTTCCCACTTCATCCAGGAAAAGCGTACCTCCGTCAGCCGATTCGAAATGGCCGGTTTTATCGGCAATTGCTCCGGTAAACGAGCCTTTCAGATGACCGAAAAACTCACTGGCCACCAATTCTCCGGGAATGGCTCCGCAATCAACTGCAATAAAAGGTTTTCCGACCCGGGCGCTCTGGTTGTGAATGGAACGGGCAATGTACTCTTTTCCCGTACCGCTTTCGCCGGTAATCAGAACCGACATGGGCGTCGGAGCTACCAGGCGAATATGGTGCTTCAATCGTTTCGATACCTTACTCACCCCATCCAGAAAATCATTTTTATGAACATGATTGTTCGCTGTTTTGGGCCTTGTTTCAGGCTCTTTGGCCATAGCCTCACGAATCATGTTTAAAACTTCTTCGGGCTGAAAAGGTTTCGGAATATAGTTAAACGCGCCTCTTTTTATGGATAGAATCGCTGAAGCGATGTCTGCATACCCGGTCATCATAATGATCCGGGTTTCAGGGGAGTTTTGCTTTATCGGGCGAATCAGGTCTATGCCGCTGATATCGGGCATTCGCATATCGGTGAGAACAACATGGTAAAACCGTTCTTTCACCAGCTTATGTACGTCGGATGGCGTACAAACAGTATCTACGCGGTATTGGTGCTTCTCCAGAAGCGTCTTCAACATCAACCCAAAAGTTACATCATCGTCTATCACCAGTATATTTTCCATCTGCATCTGCCTGTTTAATCGAATCATAAATAAAACGCCGGTCAATGGCACTTAGTATGATGCACCCCTGTTACAAAATGTTAAAAACACTAAAAAAAACCTCTGTCATTTGTGGTTACCCACTCATGACAGAGGTCGTGTGACACCTAATCTCATTAAGTAATAAAACCCTTAAAATGAGACACAGTCTGGTTTGGTGCTATATGCTGGTGAAATTTGTTTTCAACTATTCCATTGGTGCTTCCGACTGTTCTACTTTAATGATTTCACCTTTTTCAGTGTAGAAAAGAGCATACTTTACATCTGCCTGGCTCACAACAATTTTGTAGGAACCGTCGTCGCCTTTAAGCGCTTTTTCAACTTTAAACCCGGAATAGTCTTTTCCCAAGGCTTCACTCACAGCTTCCGGAATATCTTCAACTGCAATTTCCTGATATTGCACCTCTTGTTGCATGACGATGGTTAAATCGTTATCTGTCTGATTGGCAACTGATGTTTGAGGAAATGCAAAACCAACCATCACTGCGACTGCTAATAAAATTAATCCGTTTTTCATAACTACTTCTTTTAAGTGTATTTATTAATTCATTGTCGTAACCTATTCAATAAAAAAGTATGCCAGAATCAGAGTATGTGAATAAAATGCAGATGTAAGAAATTGCATATCAATCAATTGTGATAAGAATGGTTTATGAAATGCCGTTTTTTTATTCCTCGGGAAATTGTGGAATCCGCATCACGCCTGTGGAAAAAATCCACAAAAATAACCGGGAAAGGAGCCTCGCACGGACAGGATAAGCCGGCCCCCGGGAGGAGGCTTCGGGATTATTTTTTATTTTTCGGACGAAATCAATACCTTAAACAACAATTTTTCACGACATAGATTTTTACCAACATGAAGACCATTAACCGGTTGCTCTGCTTGTTTATTCTTTTTTGTTTCTCGAACGGAACCGCGCAGAATCCTGCCCGTGAACAAATGATCCTGAACCAATGGATCGGGGAAATTCCTCCGCACACAGGCATTGGCGTTTATTTACAGGATGCCCGTACCGGAAATGTTCTTGCCTCGAACAACCCGCAATTGAGCCTGGTTCCGGCTTCAACACTGAAACTACTCACAACAGCGACTGCTTTGGAGGTTCTCGGTCCTTACTATACTTTTGAAACCAAACTGGCATACTCGGGCGAAATCAGAAACGACAGTTTGCTGGGCAACCTGATCATCACGGGAGGGGGGGACCCCGCGCTTGGTTCAACCTATTTCAGAAAGAATTACCTGGAACCTCATTTTCTTGACAAATGGGTGGTTAGCATGCAAAACCTGAATATCCGCCATATCGCGGGAGATATTATGACCGATGCAACCATTTATGAAGAACAAACAATCCCAAACACCTGGATCTGGGAAGATATGGGAAATTATTACGGAGCCGGTGCGAGCGGACTATCGGTTTATGACAATTTGTATGAAATACACCTTTTTTCACCGGCAGAAGAAGGAAAGCCAACCCGGATCACTGGCACTGTCCCGGTGATTCCCGGTCTGAAGTTCGAAAACCAGGTGCTTTCCTCCAACATTCAGCGGGATCAGGCCTACGTGTTTGGCAGTCCAATTGATGAGAAACGAATCATGAGAGGTACCATTCCTAAAAATCGGGCCGATTTCGTTATTAAAGCGTCAATTCCCAATCCGCCTTACCTGCTGGGATCTCAATTAAAAGACAAGCTCGAAGCTAAAGGTGTCGTTGTTGATGGTCAGGTGAAAGCAAAGAAGCACGATGAAGAAACTTTGCTTCCTACCGTGTTGGCAACAACCGTTTCGCCTCCCTTAATCGAAATCATCGGCGTAACCAATCACGAAAGTGTGAACCTTTTTGCCGAGCACCTGCTGAAACAGCTGGCGCTTTACAACACCGGATGGGGGACTACTGAAGCAGGAACCGCATTTATTGCCGGTTTCTGGAAGGAAAAAGGATTGGATACCGCAGGTTTGTTCCTGGCCGATGGCAGCGGACTTTCCCGTTTTAATGCCGTCAGCCCCAAATTCATGGTCGACCTGCTTTATTATATGAAGCATAAAAGTCTTTACGGCGAACAGTTTTTTTCGACCTTGCCGGGAGCGCCCAACGGCACACTCTGGTATTTTCGCGCTGAGAATTTCCCCAACAACAGCCTTCGTGCCAAAAGCGGAAGTATGACGCGTGTTCGCTGTTTTGCCGGAACGTTAAAAACCCAATCGGGGCAGGAAATTTTATTTTCTGTTTTTATGAATAATTTCTCGGGAAGCGCGGCCAATGCAACCCGGAAAATCGAAGACTTGCTGGTAAAACTGTCAGTCATGTAAGTCAGAAAACCTAATTTTTGATTTTTCGTGCACCGTTTGAGGACGAGTGACACGAAAAATCATTCCATGAGGGAGTTCGCGTATGGATTAATTTCCTTTAATCAGGCGTCCCAAAGCAAAACGGCCGCTTCCGTAAACCAGGATGGTGATAAAAATCAACAGGTAAAGCAGAGCCATTTCTTTCCCGGCAAACGGATCATTTGCATGAACATAAAATGCGGCCACGCTCATGGTTACAATCAGCGGGACAGAGGCCAGCCGGGTAACTACGCCCAGAATTAACAACACAGAACAAATTACTTCGGCAAAAACAGCCAGTATCAGCGATATGGTCGGCCCCAAACCAAACGGATCGGCAAATGCGATTTCGCCACCGCCCAATAAGAGCTGAATTTTGGGAATCCCATGTGTCAGCATAAATGCGCCGCTCCCAACTCGTAAAATCATCAGCCACAAACTTTCGACAAATTCATTTGTTTTTGAACCTAACATTTTCTTTCCCATTGCAATAAATTTTAATTTTTTTACCAATTCAAATTTCGGTTTCCGAAAATAGGAAAATGCTTGCTGCCCGCAAAAGGATTCCAAAATATTTAACATACTCCCTTACTTTTATCACGATATCGCAGTGAACAAAAAGTCAGGGACAATCAGTTTATGGGAAAATAAAAAAGTCAGAGAACCATCCTTTATTCTTGTGGTTTTAATGGATAATTACTTTTTTTAAACGCAATTGTCACGAAAAAGGGATTATTATGAGGAAGATGACCAAGGGAATTTTCAGGAACGTACTAAACTGGACCGAACGGGTGGGTAATGCGTTGCCGCATCCGGCAACACTTTTTGCTTTGTTTGCATTGGCTGCATTGTTGCTGTCGGCAGTAGGATATTATTTGAACTGGGAAGTTATTCACCCGGGAACAGGCGAAGTGGTAAAACCGGTGAACCTGTTGTCGCACGACGGTATCCACCGCGTCCTGCTTGATATGGTTGAAAACTACACCGGCTTTGCGCCCCTGGGCATCGTGCTGGTGGCCATGCTGGGCATTGGCATTGCCGAACAAAGCGGTTTGATTGACACGATGATCCGTTTACTTGTGCTGAACTCGCCCAAACACCTGCTCACTTTCGTCCTGGTTTTTTCCGGTATTATATCCAACCTGGCGTCGGATGTTGGTTATGTCTTGCTGATTCCGCTGGCCGGAGTGATCTTTTTGGCTGTTGGCCGCCACCCAATCGCGGGGATGGCTGCCGCCTTTGCCGGCGTGTCCGGCGGTTTCAGCGCCAACCTGGTGATTGGGACGATTGACCCCCTGCTGGCCGGCTTATCTGAAGAGGCGGCCGTGATTCTTGATCCGACTTATGAAGTTAATGCCACGGCAAATTACTATTTTATGGTGGCCTCTACCTTTATTATTGCCTTAACAGGCACCTTTGTGACCGAAAAAATTGTTGAACCCCGGTTAGGCAACTATCAGGGAGATGTAAAACACGATGAGCATTCGTTCACCAGCCTGTCGAAAATCGAGAAAAAAGGCTTGTTGATGGCTCTGTTGGCATTTGCCGGTATTTTTGTGATCACGCTGATCGGTATCATTCCAGAAAACGGCTACTTCAGAGGAACCGATGGAGGACTGTTATCATCGCCTCTGGTTAAAGGCGTAGTGGCGATGCTTTTTGTTACGGCAGGGGCTATGGGACTGGCTTACGGTTTTACCACCGGTGTTTTTAAAAACGATACGGATGTGATGGACGGAATGGCCAAATCGATGAAAACACTGGCCACCTATTTGGTGCTGGTATTTTTTGCAGCCCAGTTTGTCGCTTATTTCAAATGGAGCAATTTAGGGATTATCCTGGCAGTAAAAGGGGCTAAACTGCTGATGGCTGCCAATATCGGGCTGATTCCGCTGATGGTCCTGTTTATCATTCTTTCGGCAACCATTAATATGTTGATGGGGAGCGCATCAGCCAAATGGGCTATCCTGGCACCCATTTTTATTCCCATGTTTATGATTATGGGATACTCGCCCGAGTTGTCGCAGGTGGTTTACCGGATTGGCGACAGCGTAACCAATGTGGTTTCGCCCATGATGAGCTTTTTTGCCCTGATTATCGCCTTTGTTCAAAAATACGATTCAAAAGCTGGTATCGGCACCATCATCGCGACCATGATCCCCTATTCGGTGATCTTTTTTATCGCCTGGACGATCTTGTTGATTATTTGGATCCTGTTGGGGATTCCCCTGGGGCCGGGAGCCGGAATTCATTATACCTTGCCCGGATAAAGAGTTGATGAAGACCAGCAAAATAAAAGATAAGGAACAAACAAAGCAATCCGGTATTCCTGAACATTTTTCTTATTTTTGCGGGTATATCAAGGATCTTAAACCGATATATGTTTGAAAAGCTGATTTTACTGGAAGGTATTGACCCGCTTGAGTTTTACGGGGTAAATAATGCCAAAATCGACCTGATTAAAGCGTTTTTCCCGAAATTGAAGATCATCAGCCGGGGCAATCAACTTATTGTGCAAGGCGACAAAAAGGAAAGCGTGGCCTTTGAACACAAATTACAGTTTTTGCTCGATCACTATCATCAATTCAATATACTGCCGGAGGAAACCATCAGGCAGGTGATGAATAACGATCCGTTGGCTTTTGATATCCAGACAAACCCGTCGGATGTGTTGCTGCACGGCAATACCGGAAAGCCAATCAGGGCCCGCACACCCAACCAGCGGATTCTGGTTGAGGAATGCCGGAAATCGGACCTGATTTTTGCCATTGGTCCTGCCGGAACAGGAAAAACTTACACCGCCATTGCTTTGGCCGTCAGGGCATTAAAAAACCGGGAGATCCGCCGGATTATCCTGAGTCGCCCGGCAGTTGAAGCCGGTGAACGCCTTGGGTTTTTGCCCGGCGACCTGAAGGAAAAGATCGACCCTTACCTGCAGCCGCTGTACGATGCCCTGCTGGATATGATTCCGGCGAAAAAACTGGAAGAATTCATGAAAGACGGTATCATTCAGATTGCACCGCTCGCGTTTATGCGCGGGCGTACCCTGAGCGATGCTTTCGTTATTTTGGATGAAGCACAAAACACCACGCTTAACCAGCTGAAAATGTTCCTGACGCGCATGGGAATGAACGCTAAATTTATCATCACCGGCGATGAAACCCAGATCGATCTGCCGTCGGTCAGCCAGTCTGGCTTAATTCAGGCGAAAAAAATTCTGCGCGATATCAAAGATATTTCCTTCGTTCAGTTTAACTCGAACGACATTGTTCGCCACCGGCTTGTCCGTGAAATTGTTGATGCATACGATAAATACCATCAAATGCAACTGGCAAAAAAAGAAGAGAAGAAACAAACAGATAAAAACAACGAAAATGATTAAAGCATTAACCAGAACGGATTTTAATTTTCCGAAGCAAAAACAAGTGTATCATGGCAAAGTGCGCGATGTATACAACATCAACGACGAATACCTGGTGATGGTCGTAAGCGATCGTATCTCAGCTTTCGATGTGATTCTGCCGGAAGGGATCCCCTACAAAGGGCAGGTTTTAAACCAGATTGCCTCCAAATTTCTGGATGCAACAGCCGATATCGTTCCAAACTGGAAACTTGCTACGCCCGATCCCAATGTAACTGTTGGCCTTCATTGCGAGCCGTTTAAAGTTGAAATGGTTATCCGCGGGTACCTGACCGGCCACGCCTGGCGCGAATACCGCAGCGGGAAACGTAGCTTATGCGGCATATCGCTTCCCGAAAACATGGTTGAGAACCAAAAATTTCCTGAACCGATTATTACCCCAACTACAAAAGCGGCAGAAGGTCACGACGAAGACATTTCGCGCGAAAAAATCATTGCCGACGGTCTGGTGAGTAAGGAAGATTATGAACTGATGGAAGATTATACCCGCAAACTTTTTCGGCGCGGAACCGAAATGGCGGCAGAAAAAGGACTGATCCTGGTTGATACCAAATATGAATTCGGCAAAAAGGATGGTCAGATTTACCTGATCGACGAAATCCATACTCCCGATTCATCCCGCTACTTTTATGCCACCGGCTATGAAGAGCGGCTGGCTAAAGGCGAAAACCAAAAACAGCTTTCGAAAGAGTTTGTTCGCCAGTGGCTGATCGAAAACGGGTTCCAAGGCAAAGAAGGGCAGACGGTTCCGCTAATGGACGAAGCTTTTGTCAGTTCCGTTTCGGAACGCTATATCGAGCTTTTTGAAAACATTACCGGAGATTCGTTTGTGAAATCTGAGATTGATCAGATCCAGGACCGGATTGCCAAAAATGTCACAAACTTTTTAAACTCGTTTTAAAAGGGATAATTTTTTCTGTTTAGTTATTAACTTACGGCAATTAACAGCCGGAAGTTAATAACTATTTTGTCATTTACATTCCGGTTTTACTTTTATGTACAGGAATAATTTTTATCTTGCTGTTATTTAAGTCTTAACTGACATGAAAGCGCTCATTTTGTTTGCCATTCTTGCCCTTACGAACTCTGTTTTTGCTCAAACCGGGGAGGACGAATCAACCATCGTCCGGGTCGGGCAACAGGCGCCTGCATTTATTTTTACCGATTCGGAGGGGAAGAGCCATGCCAGCAGCGAGTTGAACGGGAAAGTGGTACTGATCAATTTTTTTGCTACCTGGTGTGGGCCTTGCTTAAAGGAACTCCCTCACCTACAGAAAGAGATTTACGAAAAATACAAAAACCGCAACGACTTCAGCTTATTGGTTATCGGACGGGAACACCATCCGGAAGAATTACAAAAATTCAAACAAGCCAGAGGGTACGAACTTGAATTGCTGGCGGATCCCAAACGCGAAATTTATTCAAAGTTTGCCAGCCAGTTCATTCCCCGGAATTTTCTGATGGATAAAAGCGGAAAAATCATATACAGTTCTGTTGGTTTCGATGATGAAGAATTTGCCCGGCTTATTCAACTTTTAAATGAACAGCTTTAACCATGAAACGGACACTTTTATATCTGCTTTGGTTTGTAATGATTTGCACTGGTTTTGCAGGGCTTAGCGTTTCAGCGCAGGAAAATACCGATTCTGCAGCAGGAATTAAAGATAACATCAGTTCGTTAAACAAGCTGGCCCTTCTTGAGGCCGAAAAAGAAAATTATCCGACCAGTTTTCAGTTAAGCAATGCCGCGCTCGAATTGTCACTCAAATATGGCTTACTCGAAGAGGCCGTAACAGCTTACGAAAACCTGGGAAATTATTACCTGACGCAGCGAAATATTGCTCAGGGACTGAAAAATTTCCAGGAGGCCATCCGTTTATCCGAAAAATTAGGGAAAAGCGAAAAAACCGTACTTCTGTATAAAAAAGTATCTGATTTATTCGGACAGAATTTTGACTTTAAAAATTCGCTGGAACACTACAAACGTTATCAAACGATAAAAGATAGCCTGGCCTCGTTGGAGAATAACCGGCAGCTGGCCATGTTGCAGGAGAAGTTTGAACAGGAAAAGGCAGAAAGCGAAAAAGATTTAATGGATGTCCGGTCTGAGCGGCAAAAAGCCACCGGCGTTTTTTTGGTTATAGCAGTCATCTTGTTGATTCTGGTTGCCTTTGCCTTGGTTGTTGCCTTGAAGAAGCACAAGCAGGTAAAACGTTACTTAATCAAGCTGAATGAGCAAAAAGACCGGATGTTCTCTTTAATCAGTCATGGTTTGCGTGGTCCGATCGGGAGTGTGAAGGGAATTTTCGACCTGATTGTGGAACAGGACCTGGAAGATCCCAAAGAACTAAAAAGTATTTTGCACGAATCGCGCGAAGTGGTCGACAGTTCTTTCAATTTGCTTGAAAACCTGCTCAACTGGTCGAAAAGCCAAACCGGAAATTTAAGCGTTAACCCGCAAAAAATAAGCATGGCAAGTTTAGTGAAAGAAAATTTGTCCTTATTTACCAGTTCCATCAAGCATAAAAATTTCACGATTGAGAATAAGGTTGATGAAAATCATTTTGCCTGGGCCGACCAGGAAATGATGAATGTGGTGATCAGAAACATCCTTTCGAACTCGGTGAAATTCACCCGGACGGAAGGCCGGATCAGCCTCGATACAAAAGTTACCAAAGACAAATTGTTGTTGACTGTTTCAGACACCGGAGTCGGTATGACCCGGGAAATGATCGATGACATCATGGAAAACGACACCATTGGCATGGGCAAAGTTGACGCCAACTACGAAAAAGACCGGGGAATCGGCTTGAAAATATGCAAAGAGTTTCTGGAGAAAAATCAGGGAAAACTTTCCATCGAAAGCTCACCCAATAAAGGCAGCCGTTTTATCATCTATCTGCCGCTTAGCGCCTGATCAGCCCGTTACGGCTTTGCATCGATATGGAAATAAAATTCCGACCCTTCGCCCGCAGTTGACTTGACCCCGATTTCGCCGCCTAAACGGGAAACAATATTTTTCGAAATAGCCAGTCCTAATCCGGTTCCCCCGTAATTTTTCAGGACGTGGTTGCTGGCCTGTACAAACCGGTCGAAAACCGAGCCCAGATCTTTTTCCGGGATCCCGATGCCGTTGTCGTGCACGTGAAACCAGACCTTCTCGTCACGCGCATAAACAATCAGTTTTACCATGCCTGCCGGGGTAAATTTAATGGCATTCCCAATCAGGTTGTCGAGGACCTGTCTTAAACGGAATTCATCGGTGTAGCATGTGAAACCTGCCGGCAGGCTGCTTTCAACTTCAAAACAGAGCTGATCCAGTTCCTGATTTCCGGAGATATATTCGCGATAATACAACAGAATACTTTCGAGTAAATTTTCTAATCTGAATTCTTTTTTGACAATATTCAACTGGTCGGACTCAATTTTTGCAATATCAATAATATCATTAATCAGGTTCATCAGAAACTTGCCATTAACCGAGATCATTTTAACGAAAGTTTTCCGTTCACGATCCGGGAGATCATCATCATCAATCAGTTCTGAAAAGCCCAGGATCGCATTCATCGGCGTGCGGATCTCATGAGACATGTTTGCCAGGAATGCGGTTTTCAGGCGATCGGATTCGCGGGCCTTTTTTTGTTCTTTTACCAATTGGGCGAGTACTTTTTCACGTTCTTCAATCATTTCATTGGCCACAATGCCCATTTCCCTGAATTCGTTAAAATTGAGTTTATCCACATCAATTTTCGCGTAGTTTCCTTTACCAAGCTTGAAAAAGCGGGCAAAACGTAAAAAATCAGCTTCATAATTGCGGTTAAACCGGATCAGAATGTAAATCTCGATGGCCAGAATAATGAAAAGCACCACAAATATCTGAACCAGGCTAATCCAAAGTCCGCGTTTCAATTCAGCTTTTTGCGTTACCAGTTCCGCATCAACTTCATCGACATAAAAGCCGGCCCCAACCAGCCAGTTACACTCCGGGTACAACGCGACATAGGAAATTTTTGAAGACTTCGTTTCTTCATCAATTTTATTCCATTCATATGAAAAATATCCTCCGTTTTCGGCAGAGGCGGACACTTCAAGTTCTTTCATGAACACGGCTAGCCGTTCGGGATCGGTTTCGTCAAAAAAGTTAAACGGGCCGTCATGTACCTTCCCGTCCATCACTACCGGTGTGCCGTTTGTTTCATTTATAAAAACGTACCCGCCGTGCCGGAACCGCTCGGAACTGACTTTCTTTGCTATTTCCTGTTTGAAGTCGGCATAATAGTCGTCCAGATAGCATTTGGAGCCAAAATACCAGTTAAACGGTTTAAATTCTTTAACAAAAGTGACCTTGTTGTGGGGTAGGGAGGAGTTTTCCGGCCTGTTGCCGTCATCATACCAAATATATCCTTCACCTTCGTTCTTCAGCAGTTCCAGTTCGCGTTGAATGACCAGGTGTCCGTTAATATCCCTCAGCCCCGACAGATCTTTTCCGGCAAGCTCAGGGCGGCCGGAGTAGTAAATTCCCTGTCCGTCCATCCCGTTGATAAATACGCGGGCATAGGTTCCCGAGCAATCCAGTGATGAAATTGCTTCTACAATGATTTGTTTCAGCTCGGCAACAGGCAGTCTGCCGTTGAATTGATGGTAAAGCTTTTGGGCAATCCGGTGGGCGTTGCACACGTTTTCTTCCAGTTCGCGGGCAATCCGCTCATTAAACAAGGTTTTCTGATTGGCAATATAATCGACTTCAATGGCAATCAAATCTTTAATAAAATCCTTTTGCTTGCCAATGTTATCTTCCCGTTGCTGCGTACTGATTCGCTGAAAGAGCAAAAACTCCTGGATCGAAATAAGCGCTGCTACGCCTACCGTAATAATGATAGTTGAAAAAACAACGATACGCCGAATGTAATTCGTTACATTTCTCGTGTCAGATCCTCTTGTAAATGCATTTCGGAGCGCTGCCATAACAATCTACCAGCCTGATAATTTCTGCTAAAATAGATAAATAATGAAACGAATAGGTTGTTTTCGTCTAAAAGAAGAATGAAAATGACATCAACCCAACCTTTACCCTTTCTGAATAAATACGGGCAGATGAACTTAAGTATGAAAAAATGACAAGCCGATCTGTTGTTTTTCTGTCATTTTTTAAAAAAATCAGTTCCGCATGGCGGATTTGCTGTTAAAACATGTTAAACATTATAAACGATTCGCAAAATCGGAAACTCTGGCACTTTTTATGCGTTATCATACCGTAAAAAAATCATTGATAAAACAGATAAATTTTGATGCTATGAAGAATTTTGGAAAAATAGGCTTAACTCTGGTTATTGCACTATGTAGCGCATTTATCGCTCTTTGGGCTTACACCCGTTATTTTGAAAAACCACAATTTGTAACGATAACCGAAAACCAGGCCATGCGATATGCAGGCTTGCCTTCTGCCCCTCAGGGTGAAGTTCCTGATTTGACCTTTGCCGCCGAAAATTCGGTTCACGCTGTTGTGCACGTTAAAGTGTCGTCGCGAGAAAATGTACAAATGTACAGTAACCCGTTTTTTGACTGGTTTTACGGTGATCGTTATCAGCGGCAGCAGCCTCAAATCAGGCAAGGCGCCGGTTCGGGCGTTATTATTTCATCTGACGGCTACATTGTGACCAATAATCATGTAATTGATAATGCCGATGAGATACAGGTGGTATTAAATGATAAGCGTGAATTTACGGCCAAGTTGATTGGCAAAGACGAAACAACCGACATCGCCTTGTTGAAAATTGATGAAAAGAACCTGCCAACCTTGAAATTCGGAAACTCCGATGCCCTGAAATTGGGAGAGTGGGTTCTGGCTGTTGGCAACCCGTTTAATCTCACCTCAACGGTAACAGCAGGTATTGTCAGCGCAAAAAGCCGCAATATCCGGATTAACCCCTCGGATATGAGTATCGAAGCATTTATCCAGACCGATGCTGCCGTAAACCCCGGCAACAGTGGCGGCGCTTTGGTAAATATGAATTGCGAACTGGTTGGAATTAACACGGCAATTGCATCCCGTACCGGCTCCTATACCGGATATTCGTTTGCAGTACCTGCCGGTATTGTTGAAAAAGTAGTCGGCGACCTGAAAGAATACGGACATGTTCAGCGGGCTTTACTGGGTGTGACGATTCAGGACATTGATGCAAACCAGGCAAAAAAATATAATCTCGACAAAATTGAAGGTATTTATGTTGCCGGCGTTAATCCAGGCAGCGGAGCTGAAGAAGCCGGAATTAAAGCAGGAGATGTTATCCTGAATGTTGATGGTGTAACGGTTAATTCGACGGCCGAATTGCAGGAACAGATCGGGAAACGCAGGCCCGGCGATGTTGTAAAAGTTTTAATAAAAAGGGATAACAAAGCGAAACCCTTTAACGTAACACTCCGTAACATGCACGGAGATACAGAAATCCTTACCGGGAGTGTGAATGAATTCCTTGGTGCAAAATTTGACAATGTTTCAGAAAACGAGAGATACAAACTTCGCATCAGTCAAGGAATTAAAGTCGTAGAATTATCTAATGGTAAGCTAAAAGATGCCGGACTTAAAAAAGGATTCATCATTACCCACGTGAACAAGCAGGAAGTAAACGCGGTTAATGATTTGGAGAGAATTGTAAAAAAAGCTGAAGGGGGCATATTAATCGAGGGTATTTACCCCAATGGTGAGCGTGCTTATTTCGTTTTTGCTGCAGGAAACTAAATAATGTTTACTAAAAATTAACAAATTAAGGTCGCAAGCCTGATCCAGCTTTTTGGTTTGAATAATTGACTTCAAAAGTCTATATTTGCACGATTTTTTAGAAGGGTATATGAGACAATTAAAGATCACAAAATCTATTACCAACCGTGAGAGCGCCTCTTTGGACAAGTATTTGCAAGAGATTGGCAAGGAAGAACTTATCACTGTTGAGGAGGAAGTAGAATTAGCGCAACGCATTAAAAAAGGCGATCAGGCTGCATTGGAAAAACTGACCCGCGCTAACCTGCGTTTCGTTGTTTCTGTGGCGAAACAGTATCAAAATCAAGGCTTAAGCTTGCCCGACCTGATTAATGAAGGGAATCTTGGACTGATAAAAGCAGCAGAAAAGTTTGACGAAACACGCGGGTTCAAGTTCATTTCATACGCAGTTTGGTGGATTCGTCAATCCATCCTTCAGGCTTTGGCCGAACAGTCGCGTATTGTTCGATTACCGCTTAACCAGGTAGGTTCTTTGAATAAAATCAACAAGGCCTATTCGAAATTCGAACAAGAAAACGAACGCAAGCCGTCTCCTGAAGAATTGGCGGAATCGCTGGAATTGCCGGCTGAAAAAGTTGCAGACACCCTCCGGGTTTCCGGCCGTCATATTTCGGTGGACGCCCCCTTTGTAGAAGGAGAGGACAACAGCCTCCTCGATGTTCTGGTCAATAACGATTCCCCTAACGCTGACCGCAGCTTAATGATGGAATCACTTGCACGGGAAATTGAACGAGCTCTCGCTACCCTTACAGAAAGAGAAAGTGACATCATCAGGATGTTCTTTGGAATTGGTTGCCAGGAAATGACCCTGGAAGAAATTGGAGAAAGATTTGGGCTAACCCGCGAAAGGGTCCGCCAGATAAAAGAAAAAGCAATCCGCAGATTGCGGCACACATCCAGGAGTAAATTGTTAAAAACATATCTCGGATAGTATGAAGAAACTTTTTAACCGCCCTCGAGGCGGTTTTTTTTGCTTTTTTTTCTGCTAATCGGTTGACAAGGGAGTAAATGTCAGTTTGATTTTATCGTAATATAGCGTCGTAATACCTTCAAATCCGGACCAGGTTCCGGTTATCACCCAGGTTTTTCCGTTATGATCAGCCTTGCAAAGAATAGCTTCGTCATTTTTCCGCTCAATTAAAGTGTATACGAAATCGTCGCCTTCAATCCCAACTGTACCCAAATCGGCTGTCGATCGGCCTTCCTCAATGTCCGGATCCGGCAACAAATTAAAAAGGAGCATTACTTCTATTCCATCCTCCTCTTCAATCTCAAAGCCCCTAGAAGAAGCATATGCAATCAAATGATTTGCAGCGCCCGGGCTTCCGCCTGCCCCGACGCTGTTTTCGGGATATTTTGAAGCCAGTCTTAACTCGACAATGAGCTCGTAAAGTTGCCCGGGAACCAATCCGCCCACTTGTTTTGCCAGTAACATTCTCAAGGCATCGCTGTGGTTATTCCCATGCATCATGAACCCTTTTTTTGATCCGTCCAATGGTTCAGGAAGGGCGGTAATTCCCGAATTAAGTTCGTAATTTTCTTCTCCGCCTTTCGGATAAGATGCAAAAACTGCTTCCCATCCGTTTTTCCCATTATCAAAAGTTTCGGTAACCGTCACCAAAACGGCTTCCGAATCGCGGTCTTTATTACAGCTGCTAAAAGCCAATAACCCGGCAATTAACACAAATCCTAATTTTTTGCTCATACAAACGAAACTTATTCATAAATGAAAATAAGATGTACAAAACCTGTTTCCGGTTGCGTCGTTTAAAGACAAATCACTCTTTAAATTAGAAAGGAGGACATGCACTTGCGTTTTTTCTTCACCGGATTTATAAAACAGGAAAAGCCACCAGATCTCGTTCCGGTGGCTTTTGCATATTATTGCGTGGCGTATATTAATTGATCAACTCTACGCTGCGGCGGACAAACTTGTCAAGATCTTCGCCTTTCAGCAAGCCATTGGCCAGCAGGGCCAGGTCGACCATTTGTTTGGCCAGTTTGTTGTTTTTTCCGAAAGCGTTTAGTTTATCGCGTTTTTCATCTTCCAGCCCGGAGATTTTAGCCCGCAAGTCGTCCAGTTTTTCTTTCTCAGCCTGGGGAACTTCCTCGTCTTTCTTGCCTTCTTTGGCTTTTTCCAGCGATTCTTTTTCTGCTTTCAATGCACCCATTTTCTCATTTAACTCCGTAAAGTCCGAATTCAATACTTCATCTTTTTCGGCCAGTACTTTTTTTACCAGGGGATGATCGGTATTGACCACCAGGTTCAGGCTTTCGGGAAGGTCGCCATAGAAATTCATTCCTCCCTGTAATTTGCTCATATCTTTCATCCGGCGCATAAATTCATTCCGCGTAATAACCATTGGCTGAGCTTGTTCTCCCATTGCTTTAAAATCGATGATGTAATTCACCCCATTTGTTTCGGGGCAAACAGACTGGAAAACGGGACTCAGTTCCTGGCGTTCCTCGAAGGTGAGGTGATCGGTATGATCTTCTTTTTGGATCAGGTGATCTACCACGTCGGAATCAATGCGGACAAAACGTTTGTCGGTGTACTTCTGCTCAAATTTATTGATCAGGTGAGTGGATAAAATATCGTCGAGCGCCAACACATCATAACCTTTATTTTTGGCATCCTGGATAAAGGTATATTGTTCTTCCTGGTTGCTGGTGTACAGATAAACTAACTGATTTTCTTTGTTGGTCTGGTTATCTTTAATCAGGCTTTCGTATTCTTCAAAAGTGAAGTATTTCTGATCAGTATTTTTAAACAGGAAGAAACTGTTCGCTTTTTCTGCAAATTTTTCGTCGGTCAGCATGCCGTATTCAATGAAAACTTTCAGGTCGTCCCATTTTTTTTCAAACTCGCTCCGGTTGTCTCTGAACAACTGGGTTAAGCGGTCGGCCACTTTTTTTGTGATGTGGCTGCTGATTTTTTTTACGTTTGAGTCGCTTTGCAGGTACGAGCGGGAAACGTTCAGCGGAATGTCGGGAGAATCGAGCACCCCATGCAGTAAAGTCAGAAATTCGGGGACAATACCTTCGACTGAATCGGTAACAAAAACCTGGTTGGAGTATAGCTGGATCTTGTTTTTCTGTACTTCAATGGTATTTTTCAGTTTCGGGAAATACAAAATACCGGTCAGGTTAAAGGGGTAATCCACATTCAGGTGGATATGAAACAGGGGCTCTTCAGAAAAAGGATAAAGTTTCTGATAAAAGTCGGCATAATCCTCATCTTTCAGGTCGGCCGGCATTTTAGTCCAGGCCGGGTTGATGTCATTAATCTGATGATCCTCTTCGCTTTCCACTTCTTTTCCATCTTTCCAGTTGGATTTTTTTCCAAAAACAACCGGAACCGGCAAGAACTTGCAATATTTATTCAGGATTTCGGAGAGACGCGATTTGTTCAGGAATTCTTCCGACTCTTCGTTGATATGCATGATGATATCGGTACCCACTTCGGTGCGTTCTGCTTCTTCCAGTTCAAACTCGGGGCTTCCGTCACACGACCAGCGAATGGCCTGAGCGCCTTCTTTATACGATTTGCTGACAATTTCAACTTTGTGTGAAACCATAAAAGAAGAATAGAAACCAAGTCCGAAATGTCCGATAATGGCATTCGCGTCGTTTTTATACTGATCGAGGAATTCATTCGCACCCGAGAATGCAATTTGATTGATGTATTTTTCCACCTCTTCGGCAGTCATCCCAATCCCGTTGTCCGAAACCGTAATGGTCTTTTTGTCTTCATCCAGCGATACCCGGACTTTGGCATTTTCAACCGAGACCGTTGTTTCGCCGCGCGAAGCCAATGTTCGTAGTTTCTGGGTAGCGTCAACGGCGTTCGAAACGATTTCACGAAGAAAAATATCGTGATCGGAATACAAAAATTTTTTAATGATCGGGAATAAATTGTCACTTGATACGCCAATTTTACCTTTTTGCATTTCTATTTGATTTTTTAGTTCTACATCAATGTTTACAGCAGTTCATTTTTCAAAGTTTATGCCATTTGGTATGAGTGACGAAATGTCATAAAAAATGAAAGTCAGAAGCATTAAAATTGTCTGTTAAAAAATGTTAGGAAGCTCTCTGAATCGAATGAATAATTACCTTTGCCGTGTTGGAATAGCTTAAATACGTGATTATGAAGTCATTGGAAATATATTTTGATAAATTCAGAAAACAAATAGTTGGGAATGATCAGTATTTCATAAGCCCTTATGGAAGAAAAAAGATTTGTTATGCTGACTGGATTGCCAGCGGACGTTTGTACCACCCGATTGAGGAGAAAATCAGGAATGACTTTGGGCCGTTTGTGGCCAATACACACAGTGAAACAAGCGAAACCGGCGCATGTATGACCTGTGCCTATCATTTGTCTCATCAAATCATTAAGCAACATGTTAATGCCGGTCCCAATGACGTGATCATCACGGCCGGTTTCGGAATGACCACCGTGATCAACAAGTTTCACCGGATTCTAGGCATTCGTTTGTGTGGTAATCAATTTGAGAAACCGCCGCTGAGAGACCAGGACAAACCCGTGGTTTTCATTACGCACATGGAGCATCATTCCAACCACACCTGCTGGTACGAAACTACGGCCGATGTGGTGTTGATTGAACCGGATGAACACTTGATGGTCAACCCGGAAAACCTCCGCAAAAAACTGGAAGAATATAAAGATCGTTCTTTTAAAATAGGTTCGTTTACAGCTTGTTCCAATGTAACCGGCATCCGCACCCCTTATTACGAGCTGGCCAAAATTATGCACGAATACGGAGGGGTGGTATTTGTTGATTTTGCCGCTTCGGCGCCTTACGATGAAATGAATATGCATCCCGACGATCCCATGATGAAACTGGACGCGGTGATGTTTTCGCCGCATAAATTTCTTGGAGGACCAGGCTCATCCGGGGTTTTGATTTTTGATAAGTCGATGTACCACAATACCGTACCCGATCACCCGGGCGGAGGAACTGTTGACTGGACCAATCCCTGGGGAAAATATAAATATGTCGACGATATTGAGGCGCGTGAAGATGGTGGTACGCCTGGTTTTTTGCAATCCATACGCGCTGCACTTTGTTTTCAGTTGAAAGACCAGATGGGGATCGAAAATATTCGGAAACGGGAAGAAGAATTGCTGCAACTGGCCTTTGCCGGATTGGACAGTATCTCCGAAGTGGTCATCCTGGCCAATCGTCAGCGCGACCGGCTTGGCGTAATTTCATTTTATGTGCCCGGTATTCATTATAACTTGCTGGTACGCCTGTTAAACGATTTATATGGGATACAGGTACGCGGGGGTTGCGCCTGTGCCGGAACTTACGGACATTTTTTACTCGAAGTGAGCTACGAACGCTCATCAGAAATCACAGAAATGATCAATATGGGCGACCTGTCCGATAAGCCGGGTTGGGTGCGCTGGTCTCTACATCCGACGATGACCAATGCTGAAGTTGAATTATTTATCACGGGTTTAAAAGATATTATTCAGCATATTGAAGATTATCAAAAACAGTATATTCCGGTTTTGAAAACAAACACCTACCGGCATCAGGAAGAAAAAGACTATCGGGAAAAAACAAAACCCTGGTTTGCTCTATAAGATTTCTTCTGATACACATGCTTTTAATGTGAGGAATACATAAAATCTTCTTAACTTACGGATCAGAAATGATCAATTGGAATAACTATTAATTTTATTATTTATGAAGATTTTTAAACCTTATTTGAGTTTAGGAAAAAACACGGAAAACTACCTGCTCGAAGTTGTCTTCAGCACCCTGCGAACAAAAAACATTGAGAGTATCGAACAAAAAGAAATTGTGAGGGAAGAAAAGACCTACTGGGGAGTGGTCGTTACACTTTCGTCGAAAATTCAGGCTGTAAATGCGCCTGAACCACTTATTTTAGCTGCTTCGGTGAATATTGATCTGACTATTCCGCAAAAGTACCGAACGATAAAATGTGTGATACAACAAGCTGACGAAACGGAGGAACTTTTAAAAACATCATCTGTGCGTGAAGAGACAGATATTGATTTTGAAGATTGGAATTAGTAAGAAGTTCATTTAAAACAGCAATTCAAAACAAAGGTGCAATTTAAAAACTGCACCTTTGTGATTAAAAGCCAATTGATTTTTTGTAATTTACTGCCGCAAAACAAGTATTCAACCATCGTCCGTATGTATAAACAGCTTGTACTGACTTTCCTTATTTTCTCAGGTTTGGGCCTGAAAAACGTGAATGGCTTTATTTCGTCAACCGCCGGTACCGATCACATGAGAATAGACGAAATGGTGCAGGAGCTTGAATTGTTGATTGCCAGGGATTTGGATAGCGCGCTTGTTTTCAGTAAAAAAATACTGGAAGATTCTCAGCAAATCAATTACCTGTCGGGCGCCTGGGAAGCCATGTTGCTCCAGGGGAAGATATACGCCGCGATTGGCAAAACGGATTCGTCGCTTCTCGTACTAAACCAGGTATTAAACCTTTCGCGAGAGCATGAAAATCACATCCTGGAACTAAAAGCCTTAATCGGGCTTGCAACCACATTTCAGAAAAACTTCAACTTCGAATCGGCCATTGTCAACCTCATACAGGCCGAAACAATTTTACGCGACAACGATCCCCTTGATTTAAGATTGCAAACTCTAAACCAGTTGGGTATCGTTCATCGGAAGTTGAAAAATTACCCGGCAGCTGAAGGCTATTTCAATCAATTGGAAGAAAGCTTTTTTTTTCAGCTAAGCGAAGAACAACGGTTTGGTTTGTATATGAATAAGGGGAATGTTTATGCTGACCAAAAAAAGTTTGATGAAACCGAAGCCTATTTTAATAAAGCATATGCTGAAGTAAAAAAGACTGATCATCCTGAAAACCTGGCCCTGATCTCGTATAACCTGGGAGCCCTGTATTACAGGAAAAAGGACTATGGAAAATCACAATCATTGGTTCTGGAAGCCTTGCAAGCCTACAGGAAAATTGGATCGCTCCAGTATATTGAGGGGTGCTACCGGGTACTGGGCGCAATTAATTACGATCAGGAAAAATACAGGGAAGCGGAGAATTACTACCAGAAGGCCTTGGGGATTGCCCGGGAAATTAATAATCCGAAATCGATCCTTGGAAATTACAAGAACCTTTATTTAAACAATCTCAAATTAGCCGAACAAACCGGTAGGGTAGGGTATTACGCGAACACCGTTGAATACCAGAGCAAATGGTCGGCTCTGAAAGACAGCCTTTACAACGCAGAAATGGCCGATAAAATTCTCGAACTGGAAAAAAAATACGAAACTGAAAAGAAAAACTCACAGATTAGCCTGCTTGAAAAAGAAAACCAGATTAAAGCCGATGAATTAATCATCAAACGCTCTCAACAAAACATGCTTCTGATATTAATCGGGTTTATCCTGGTTATCCTGTTCGTTTTTATTTATGCGTATATTTATGCCAAACGCATCAATAAATTATTGCAGGAACAAAGCCGGAAAATATTAAGCCAGCAAAGCCAGATCCAGCACCAAAATGAAAAACTTCAGAAATCGGTTAATACCCAAAACAAGCTATTCAGTATCATTGCCCACGATTTGAGAAGCCCGCTGATTACGGTATCCAATTTTTCAAAGCTGATTAATTTTTACCTAAAAGACAACCGTTTTGATTCCGTTAAAGAAATGGCCAAACAAATGGACCAGAAAAATGACCATGTGCTGGAGCTGACCGATAATTTGTTGAGTTGGGCGAAAAGCCAGTCGGACAGCTTGACTCCCGTTTTGGAAAAGATTAGCATCAATGAAGTCATCGATGAGAGCCTGGATATTTATGAGTCGGTTGCCGGGAACAAGGAAATCAGCTTGGTCTATGCCGAACAGGAGGATTGCCTGTTGTGGACCGACCGGAACATGCTCAAAACCATTTGCCGCAACCTGATGAATAATGCCATCAAGTTTACGCCCCGGTACGGAACGGTGGAACTCTACGTTGAAAAACAGGATAAGTTCGCAAAAATCTGTATCAAGGATACCGGGATTGGCATGTCAGAGAACGTGATGGATTCACTTTTTGACATGGGTGCATCAAAGGAAACCCATACCGGCACCGAAGGTGAGAAATGCACCGGACTTGGACTTTCTGTTTGCAAAGAATTTACAGAAACACTTGGCGGACAAATAAGCGTGCAAAGCGAGCCGGGTAAGGGCAGTCTGTTTGGCGTTACCGTTCCGCTTTTTGATCCGCTTTTACTGGCTGATTCAATACCCGAACCTCCGGAAACTGACCCAATCCCTGTATTTCAAACATAATAGCCTGCATTCAACCGGTATTTCACCATGCCGAAAATCCGTATTTCCCCGAATAGTTCAGCATCTGTTCTGTATAACCCACCGAATAATCGACAGCAACATCGATCACCTCGCCTGAGGAATTCTGAACCAGCGACAGTTCCGGGTTAACAAATCCGGCATATGGGGCAAGATCGAGTTTTTTAAACCGTTCAAGGATTTCGGTATGTAAATCACGTTGAACCTTTACCCCGTAAGTTTCTACCAACCGCCGGGCAGCGGCATAATCGCCTTTCGATTTTATCCGCTGAACCTCGCTCAATAATTGACCGAATAATTTCCTGACTTGTTTATAATCGTTTATTTTGACGAAGGTTTTATTATCCCGGCGGAAGAAACTGATGACATTGTCGGCTTTTCCGTGCACAAAAGCCCATCGGGCAATTAGCTGACGATTCCGCATGTGGGATTCTTCCATGTCCTTGCCCGCTTCGATCCGGGTAAGTTGTGTCAGCAGGCCGTTCCGGATATAAGCGTCGTATTCGGCCATCCCACATTGTTCGGAAGACACAACACCTAATTGCATTAACTTATCGTCGGCAATGTAATACAAAGCAAATAAGTCGGCTCGGGTTTCTTCAATGGTCGAGTAGTAATTTTTCAGGTCTTCCGAATTAACTCCCGGAAGCATTAAGCCTGAACCATGCCCCAGGCATTCATGCAAATCGGTATGAAGGTTGCCGGCTAACTGTCCGTATGTTCGGGCTCGCTCAACTTCTTCGGCCGATGCGGCAAACTCTTCGAGCATACCGTTTCCCAGCGAATCCAGAAAGTAGGCATGGGTAATATTCTCGATGGTCACCGATTTTGATCCGTAAAGCTCCCGGATCCATTCGGCATTGGGTAAATTAATTCCGATCGGCGTATGCGGGTAACAATCGCCTCCAAGCATGGCTACGTTTATTACTTTAGCGCTGACCCCCTTGACCTCCTTTTTTTTATAAAGCTCATTAACCGGAGAATTGGCCTCGAACCAGGCTGCATTTTCCGATAATATCCGGGCACGTTTACTTCCTTCCATATCTTTATAATTAACAATCGATTCCCAACTCCCTTTTATTCCGAGCGGATCGCCGTACACTTCAATAAATCCATTTACAAAATCAATCATCCCTTCATTTTCACCAACCCACAAAATGCTGTATTCGTCAAATAATTTGAGATCACCGGTCTCGTAAAACGCGATTAATTTTTGGATTAGTTCCTGCTGACGGACATTCTCAGCAAACGGGATAGCTTTTTCCAGCCAGTAAATAATTTTCCGGATAGCGTTTCCATACTTGCCGTCGGCCTTCCAGACCACTTCTTTCAACTGTCTGTTTTCTTTTACCAGTTGTGAATTCAGACCGAATGAAGGAGTCTGCTTTCCGGCGCTTTTTCGTTTTTCTTCATAAAACTGTTCAGCCTCTGCTTGGCGTACCGATTGATAATAGTTCATGGCCGATGCTTCGAGCAAGTCGTTGCGGCTATCCTGGCTCACCCGTTTAGCTTCCCGTTGCGGATTAAAGATAACATCAAGAAGATCTTCCAGGTCAGCCTCGGTCGATTTCAGCTCCGATTGACCCATCATTTTCACAAAAGCCGAACGTTCAAATCCGGGGTCGAACTTGTCCATCGAATAATGATGATGTATTCCGTTGGCAAACCAAACCCGTTTCAGGTAAATCAGAAAGGCTGAAAAATCGTCAGATTGGCGGTTTCCGCGGTAAGTTTTGTAAATGGCTTCGAGCAAATCCCGAATCTGTAAATTGTACTTGTTATTTTGGTCCCACAGAATGTCGCGCCCGCAGCGGGTAGCCTCGCTCAGGTAATATATATATCGTTTTTGTTTCAGGTCCAGGTTTTTAAAGCCGGTTAATTCATACCGCAAAACTTTAATATCTGCGAATTTTTCTACAAACACATTCATGGTTATTTTAGCTTATTCTTGATATCAAATTGTTCTTCAATTAGTTCAGATGTTTTTATTGTACGACGCAACCACGCCAGTTTTATTTCTGCACGCTCTTCAGCTGTCAGTTTCCAGTCGATATCGGACCGGCTCCGTAGTTGGTGTGTCAAATAGTGTACAATTATGGCTGCTGAAACCGAGATATTTAAACTTTCGGTAAAACCGTACGTGGGGATTTTCAGGAACTCATCCGCCTCCTCTTTGATTACGTCCGATATTCCTGTAAGTTCGGTGCCGAAGAAAAGGGCTGATTTTCCTTTTGCAAGATCGAAGTCTTCGAGGCTGACATCACCTTTGTGCGGGGTAGTTGCTACGATCCGGTATCCTTTTTTACGCAAACACTTAACGGCTTCGAGGCTGTTGTTTTCCTGTTTGTTGAATTTTTTTACATTTAACCATTTTGAAGCGCCCATGGCAACCTCCCGGTCTACCTCAAAGCGGTTGTCGTTTTCAACGACGTAAACATCTTGCACCCCGAAGCAATCAACCGACCGAAGTACTGCGCTGGCATTTTGTGCCTGATAAATATTTTCCAATACGACAGTCAGGTATTTTATCCGCTGATCCAACAACCGTTCGAACAACGCAAGCCGCTCGGGTGTAATAAATTCTGATAAATAATTTATTCGTTTTTCATACATGGCTATACCATAGTTTTATGTCTGAGCTGGTGTTCTGCGATGATAGTAAATTTAGCCTGATGTTATACACTAACCATCCTTCAATTTAAGCCGGTGCCCGATTCTATTCATGAATGATTTTCCGGCCGGTTTCCGGTACAAAATTAAAAAAGGGAAGCTTAACGGGCTCCCCTTTTTTAATTTCTTTTCAGAATAATTCTAGATTGTATCTGCAAGTTCTGCACCAGGTTTGAACTTAACTACTTTCTTTTCAGGAATTTCTATAGGAGCTCCTGACTGAGGATTTCTACCTGTTCTTGCGCTACGGGAAGAAACTGCAAAAGAACCAAATCCGATCAATGCGACACGGTCGCCATTTTTCAATGCATCAGTTGTTGCTTCAACGAATGCATCAAGAGCTTTTTTAGCATCAGCTTTCGTAAGGCCTGCTTTTTCAGCAATGGCGTCAATTAATTGAGCTTTGTTCATAGGAAAACATGTTTAGGGTTAAAAAATAAACTGATTATTATTATTTGTTTATTGACATAGTTTTATTATTAATCAGACAATTGCGGCATAATTTTATCAAAACCTCAGTAAAATCAACACTTTTAGTCGCCTCAATTTTAAGTTTTATAAAATTCTAAAATAAGATTTAAAAAAGCAAACCTTATCCCACTTTTTTTTTTTTTGCGCTTAGATTTTTTCTTGCATTTTATTTTGTGTTTAAAAAAAATCATCTACTTTTGCCGCCACATTAAGGAGAGATGGCAGAGTGGTCGAATGCGGCGGTCTTGAAAACCGTTGATCTTCACGGGTCCGGGGGTTCGAATCCCTCTCTCTCCGCAAAAGAGTTGGTTCCAAAGGTGCCGGCTCTTTTTTTATAACAGATATTCCGGCGAAACAAGGCCAATTTTTTACTTCACCTAAAAATCGTGCTCCACAGAAATTCCGATTTATCCTCCTTAATCCGTGATCCCCTTTTTTTTGGAGTGATCCACAGTTACATGCAAATAAAAAGGAGTCACAAATTCTATATTTGTAACTCCTTTATTTCCAGTAGCGAGAGCCGGGCATGATCCGGCGACCTCATGATTATGAATCATGCGCTAATATTTCTTTTGCCTTCTTTTATTTTCTTATATATCACTATACCTGTGACATACAAGTTGGTATTTTCTTTTAATTTCTTAAAATTGCCGTTATTTTCTATATTTGTATGTATATTGTATGTATCAAAATTGCTACAGAAATTTTCATAACAAATATAGTTCATTTATGATTAGAGTAACTACAGCGATTGTTCAGGATACCAGGATAAAAAAGAAGGATGGTACCTATGCCATAAAGTTAAGGTTAACTTACAATAGAAAACAGAAATACTATCCGATTGGGAAGTTTCTTACCGAAACAGAATGGCAAACCTTGAAATCTGGCAAACACAGAAATAAGAAATTGAAAGAACTGGAAATTTATTTTGCCGCTATTGAAAACAAAGCAGTTACAATAATTGATAGAATGAATGTCTTTTCTTTTTCCGGGTTCCTGAATCAATTTAATACGCAAGCTTCGAGTAAATCATCTGTGTTGGATGCTTTATTATTACGACGCCAGAAATTTACAGCAAAAAATAGCATAAATACGGCAGTAACCTTTCAGTCTACTGTAGCGTCTATTGAAGAATTTTTGAAGACAACAAAAAAGAAAAAGCTTACCTTTTTTGATGTTACCCCGGAATGGCTAAAATCGTACGAAAAATGGATGTTGGCTACCGGAAGGTCGCATACGACTATTGGTATTTATTTGCGTAATTTAAGAACAGTAATCAACCAAGCTGTTGATGACGGATTATTGCCCAAAGAAAACTACCCGTTTAAAAGAGGCAAGTATCAGATTCCGGATGGTAAAAACTCAAAAAAAGCCCTGTCGATATCGGATATAGAAAAACTGTTCAGTTACACCCCATCCGACAGAAACGAATACTTAGCTTTAAACTATTGGCTTTTTAGCTATTTGTGCAATGGAATGAACATGGTTGATATAGCCAATTTGAAATTTAAGAATATAAAGGGAAGTAATATCGAATTTATTCGGCAAAAAACGAAAGAAACGACCAAGGAAGTACCTGTTATTAAAGTTCTGTTATTACCTGAAATACAGCAGATAATTGATCGTATCGGCAACCAGGACAATACACCTGAGAATTTTATATTTCCAGTATTTAAAGCAGAATATACCGAATTGGAAAAACACAAGCGGTTGAAGCAACACATCAAAAACACGAATAAATATATCCGAAGGATTGCCAAATCTTTGGGTATAGATGAAGCGATTACTACTTATTGGGCCAGACATTCGTACAGCACAGTTCTAAAACGATCAGGAGCGCCAATAGAATTTATAAGTGAACAACTTGGACATCAAAGCACAAAAGTAACCAAACATTACCTTGACAGTTTTGAGGACGAACAACGGGAAAAGTACTCATCTGTTTTAATTCCAGGGAAAAAATAATGGTCAAAAATAGCGAATTGGCAGAGTGTCTTTTTGTAAGATAGCAGCTATATTTACATTTAGTTACAATTGACGCAGATAAGAGATAAGTACAGTTGCCATATATACGTTACCGGAATTTTAAATTCGCAACTTCATGAAAGGAATATGTAAATTAACGTCAGAGGAAACGGAGCTAAAAAATTCGCATATATATCCAAAATTTGTGATTCAATGGATGAAATCTACCGGTTCTAAATATTTAAGAGGATATACAACTCCAAATAAGAGAGACCAAGATGGATTGAAAAAATATTTATTGTCAGAAAAAGCAGAACAAATTTTTAGTAAAAGAGAGAAATGGTTTGCAGAAAATATCTTTCATGTTTATTTAAATAACAGCTTCGCTCAAATGCCTTACAACGAGAACCTATTTTACTTTGCAATTTCCATGCTTTGGAGAATTTTGGTTCTCGAACTTGAACAACCCAATATCGAGAACTTTACGTTCTACAACACAATGAGAGATGCCGAGAAACAATGGAGAGAATTTTTATTAAATGGTATTTTTCCTCTAGATTATAATAATGCACATTTAATTCTAACAGACAAAGTCATAGACCATACAATGCCAAGCCATAGTGTTGATTATTATATGACAAGAATTCTTGATGGTACGACAGTGTTTAGTGAAGAAAAAAAGAGTTGCTCAATGTACGTAAAGTTTTCAAGATTTATTTTTTGGTCTTTTCTTACCGGTGGAGACGAAGAAAAAATGATAAATACAAAGATAAATCCAATAGGAGGAACAATTGGAATACCTCAAAGACCAGAAAGTTTTCAGTTTATGACTTTTATCCCGCACCGGATTAAATTGACTGATGAAATGGAGCTTGCTTCAGAAAGACAACAAGAAAAAATTTTAAATGAAATTAAAGAAAATAAAGGCCACTACGACAATTCAGAGTCGATAGAATCAATGGATTTTGACAATAAGATGAAAGAAAAAAATAAAAACCACAGATGGTAATTTACCGTTGACGGTAAAAACAGTAAGACAAAACTTATCAACATAAATGAAAGCGACATTCAAATTTATTGGGAATCAACTCGAAGAGTATCTAAAATCCGCTGAGAGAAGCATTTTAATTGCTATTGCATGGTTTACAAATGAGGATCTTTTTGAAACACTGCTTCAGTTAATTCGCAATGGAATCATTGTTGAATTAATCGTCAATAATGACCATATCAACAACAGAAAAGATGGGCTCAATTTTGATGAGTTTATTCAAGTTGGTGGTAAATTTTATTTTGCTGACAGTTCGAGATTAATGCATCATAAATTCATAATTATTGATGAGAAAATTACAGTCACTGGCTCATATAACTGGACTTACAATGCAGAATTTCGAAATAACGAAAATATCATATTGACTGATGATTTAAACGTTGTCAAACAATTTCTTTATGAATTTGAATTTATAAAAGCATCCGCAGAATTGCAGCCTGACAAAATAATTTTAAAACCTTCTGACAGCTTTGAACTTCAAGAGAAAACATATCTACTGGAAGACTTTTTTTACAAGTCATTCGCCGAAGAAAAGAAAGGAAATATGGAAAAGTCATTAGATGCTATCCAAAATGCCCAAAGACTTGAAAATTCAAACATTGAAATTAATAAAAGAGAGAAAGAAGTTATCAAAAAAATAGAAAATCCAGAATATCATTATCACGTAGAAGATGGACAGTTTTCATTTGACTTTTATGAAAATCGCTTGATTGGAAAAGAAGGAGAAATCGTAAGGCATTTTACAGACCGAATTGATGATCTGGATGAAATCTATATTTTATACGTTGATGGATTCTATGTTGAATGTATTGGAAATATTGAAAGAAGCTTCCCTGAAAATAAACAAGAACATGATAAAATAAAAAAGTGGATGATTGAGCATGAATTCTAATGAAGAGAATTAAAACGCTACTACTAACTAAAATAGGACTTCTTGCGGCATGCAGTGCCAAACATTAAGTTCCAGTTGAACGGAATCCTGACATGCTACCCTCAAATATGTTGTAACGCGAAATTGAAACTCATAAAAATAAAGACTATATTTGTACTCTATAATGTACATCAAATAATGAAGGTATGAAAGTCATCAGTTCGGCAGAATTACGAAGCAATATGAAAAAGTACCTGGATTTGGCAAGGGAAGAACGGATTGTTATTCAAAGAGGGAAAAACGAAACGTTCATATTGACCAAGGAACAGCATTTAGAGCCTGACGAAGATCTTGCCAGTGCTATTACTGCGGAAGAACTACTCAAAAGGGTTATCCCCCGACTTGAAAAAATGCTTAAAAAATGAGAGTAGTTTTCTTGCCTAAGGTAGAAGATTACCTCGTTGAATTATCCGAAATATTGTATCAAAAAGAATATTTCGGGTTCAGGGAAAGCGCAGTAGAATATATCACAAAGTTGGTGCACGACATCAATACAACCTTGCACTCCCGATTGAAGAAACCTGCACCGAATTATTTCAACCGTTACGGAATAGGTATGTACTATGCATCCTTCCCAAAAGGCAAAGCAACGCAGTGGTACGTATTTTTCACGCAATACAAGCAGAACGGAGAAACCATCTATTTAGTGCGGTATATCACGAACAATCATGTTGCCGCTCAATACCTGTAATTAAACAGGAAGCGAAGATTATCTATCATATTGTGGATGCCTGCCGGCATCTCTCCGTAACTTCCGCCCCAGCCGTTTTGTTTTTAATTCTCCAACTTGTTTTTTTTTGAGATAAGCCTGCTAATCAAGGCACACAGGTGAATTTCCTTTGCCTATTTTCTGAGCTTTCGAAAAAGAATCACTCTTCGAATTTGACTTTGCGGGGCTAATTGCTATTTGTCCCTTTTTCGCATGATCCACCAACCCAGGATTAGGATCGATACCACATAAACCGAAATAAAATCACATAACATGGTCATAGTATTTGGAAATCAAAAAGGAGGAGCCGGAAAAAGCACCCTTGCCATGCTGTTTGCCAACTATCTCACAGTGGTAAAAAAGCAAAAAGCCATTATACTGGACATGGACTATCAACGATCCATCCTGTCTCGGTATGAGGAATCCAAAAATTTGGAAAATCCGGAACTTTACCAGGTTCTTGATGTAGAACTGGGCGAGTTCCCTTCTTTACTGGACTTGTTAAAAAGAGATGAAGACCAGACGGTTATTGTTGATTTGCCGGGAAAAATCGATGACGATGCATTGGTGCCCGTCATACAGGCAGCAGATCTGTTTGCCATCCCTTTTGCTTACGACAAATTTTCGTACCAGTCCACCGTCATTTTCGCCCTCATTACCGTTCAGTTGAACCCCGCCGCCCGAAAAGTATTCATTCCCAACCGGCTTAAAGCTTCAGTGAATTACGCCCTGATGGAAGACATCAACCGGGATTTTAGCCAATATGGTGAAGTAACGCCCGCTTTGACAGACCGGGTGGCCTTCCAGCGTTTAACAACTAAACACATCCCACTGGAGCTATTGCCGATGATTGAACCTGTATTTGAAATGTTACAGTTATGACCGAAATCAAGTCACTTGCCGATGAAATCAGGGAAAGGCAGCAACAAGTACGCGAGTTCCAAAAAGATACTCAACCTGGAAAGAGAGATAAGGAAAACGATGTCAACCTGGGACTGAGTCCGGAGCCGGATGGCAGCATGATTGAATTGATTTTAAACTCCGGCAATGGAGAAAAGATGGCGAATATGATCCACATCCGGTTGCCGGTCAAAACTTACCGGAAGCTGATTGCACTGAATGCCGCCAAAATCACCATGCAAAAATTCACAGTATTTGCCATCAACCAGTTACTTGAGCACCCCGACATTAAAGAGAAATTAAAAGAAGTAATCAATGACATGGACTAGTTTTACCATAGCGGTAACGGGATGTTATGCGCTGTACTACGGAGGAAACATCCTCTTTGACCTGATCCGCCGACCGTCAACGGTCATAGGCGGCGACGGGAACGACCTGTTGCAGTTTGCTGAAGAAGCAATACCGGTTATCGTCACGGCACTGGAAGATGAAAGCAACCCGACTGATGCGGAACGGTCAGCAATGAAACCCGGCAAGCAGGACGTCAACGTCCGGCAAAGGGAAACATCTGCACAAAATGAAATAATTCCCGATCCGTTGTCCGGCGGTTTGTCCATCAGCCAACTTTTGCCTGCGATCCGTCAAAAGGCTATCGTGATGACCACCAAACATGATTTCGAAAGACATAGCTTTTGACAAAGAAAGAGTCCCATAATTAAGCAGCCTGACCGGTTGCTTTTTTTTGCTCTTTCTTCTGCTTGCTTTTTATTATTAATAAGTTAAATCACTGAAAATGAAAAAGGTAATTTTTAAAGTTGTAAAATCGAAGAAGCGCGTTTACGTGCTTGCAGGCTTCATGCTGGTAACGCTGGCTTCCCATGCACAGGGAGATGTCGGATCAGCCCTGGCTGCCGGCACATCCGAACTAACAAGCTATATCGATCCAATCACTACCCTGGTGATGGCCATCGGGGGAATTGTCGGAATCGTCGGGGGGATCCGTATCTACAACAAGTGGAATAACGGGGACCACGATATCAACAAAGAGATTTTGGGTTGGGGTGGATCAGCCTTGTTCCTGATCCTGGCTCCCCTGCTTGTTAAAGGTATGTTTGGCTTATAAGCAGGCTGACTATGCATGAGTATTTCATCTACAAGGGGCTTCAAAAGCCCCTTGTTTACAAAGGCTTTAAAGGCCGGTACATGTACTGGGCCATTGGCTTTGTCATCCTGGGCCTTGTCCTGGCCGGCTTGATCGGGGCGGTGTTTAACTTGGTTGCCGGAATAATCATCATGGCAGCCGTTACTGGAGGCGGAATTTATTACACCTCCCGGAAACAAAGAAAAGGCTTGTACGACAAGAAAAGAGACAAAGGCATTTATGTATTTCATTTTAACCTGAGAGGAGTAAGAAATGTCAAAAAAGAAAGTTTTTAAACTGCCCTACATCGGCATTGAAACGGATGATGACGAGTTGCATGTACTCCTGGGAACCAGGGGCGAACCCAGCGCCGTGCTGAAGATCGTCAACCCGGTTTTACAATATTGCGCTGATCCGGAAGAATACATCAAATTTCATCAAAACCTGCTGAATGTGATTAAAATCCTCGGGGAGGGTTACCTTGTTCAAAAGCTGGATGTGTTTTCCAAAGGAAGCTACCAGGGACAAACCTCGGAAGAATATCTTCAGCAAAAGTTTGCAGAACACTTTAAAGGGCGGGTTTACACGGTAATTTCCACCTACTTGGTCATCACGAAACCGGGCGGCAAAAAAACGGCTTTCCCAAAAAAAGGATCAGATGATTTTAAGGAAGTGATCTTCAAGCTAAAACAGGCACTGGATACGAACGGGTTCAAGCCCCAGTTATTGGGCCAACGGGAAATCGACCTGCTGGTACTACGGATCCTGACGATGGATTTCATGTCAAAGAATATTGTCTTGGACAACATGGTCCCTTCCGATACCGATATCCGGATCGGGGAAAGGCAGGTCCGGTGCCTCTCTTTGATTGACATCGACAGGATTGACTTACCGGAGAAAATCTCCCCGTATATCCGACGAAGCAACAACGAAGCCATGAAAGACTTTCCGGTGGATGTCATGGCTTTTTTGCACCACGTTCCCGATTACGACACGATCATTTACAACCAGGTCATTGAGATTCCGAAACAGACCAGCACCATTCAAAAACTTCAGGTGAAACAAAAACGGCATTCGGGTATCCCTGATCCTGAAAATGATATTTGCGTAGCTGATATTGAAAAACTGCTGGAGGATGTGGCCCGCGAGAACCAACTGCTGGTCAATGCCCACTTTTCGTTGCTGGTCTGCGCTGGTGAAAAAGAGCTGCCCAAAACCATCAATTACATTGAAAATGCGCTTTTCCTTCAGGGGATCATTCCGTCACGGAACAGCTATAATCAGTTGGAACTTTTCCGGTCGGCTTTGCCCGGCAATGGGGTGGAACTCAAAAACTACGACCTGTACTTAACCACCTCCGATGCCGCGCTTAGCTTCCTTTTTAAGGAAGCCCTGCCTGTCTCTGAACCGGCGCCCAAAGGTTTTTCGGTCTGTTTTACAGACAGACAGGGCATTCCTATTAAAATTGACCCGGCAGATTATTCCTGGGACACCGGCCGGATCAATAACCGCAACAAATTTGTCCTGGGACCGTCCGGATCAGGCAAAAGTTTTTTCATGAACGCCCTGATCGAACAATATCTGCTTTATAATATGGACGTGGTGATTGTCGATACCGGCGACAGCTATGCCGGAACTTCAGCTTACCTGAACGGCAGATACATTACCTACAAACCGGAAAAGCCGATTACCATGAACCCTTTTGTGATCACCCGCGATGAATATAACCTGGAGAAAAAAGACTTTCTGACCACCCTGATCGGGCTGCTCTGGAAAGGCGCTGACGGAAAACTTTCCCAGCTGGAGGCGGATGTGATAAGCGATGTGGTCATTGCTTTTTACAGGAATCACTTTCATGCTAAAGAAAACCGGCGGATCGAAAAAGCGTCCGTCCACGAACCAAAAGACCGCCCGGAAAGTTCCGGCACATACTATTTCAAAGTGGACTCGCTGAATTTTAATATGTTTTATGAGTTTGCGATCCATCTGATACCCTTGATCTGTAAAAAGGATGAAATCGAATTTGACTTTCCGTCCTTTCGGTATGTGCTAAAGAAATTTTACAAAGGAGGAGAGTTTGAAAGCATCCTGAACGAAGAAGCCGACAGCAGCTTATTTGGCGAACGGCTAATTGTTTTTGAAATTGATAACATCAAAGAGAATAAGACGCTTTTTCCGATTGTGACCCTGATTGTTATGGATATTTTCCTTCAGAAAATGCGCTTCCGGCAAGGCCAGCGAAAAGCCCTTATCATAGAGGAGGCATGGAAAGCCATTGCGTCCCCCATGATGGCCGGGTACATTCTTTACCTGTACAAAACCGTCCGCAAGTTTAACGGGGAGGCGATTGTGGTCACCCAGGAATTGGACGACATTATCGGGAATGCCGTGGTGAAGGACAGCATCATCAATAATTCCGACACGGTGTGCCTGCTGGATCAAAGCAAATTCAGGGATAATTATCAATCTGTTGAGAGGTTGCTTTCGATCAATGAAGTTGAAAAGAGAAAGATTTTCACCGTCAACAACCTGGACAATAAAACAAACAGGGGCCCTTTTAAGGAAGTTTATATCCGCAGGGGATCAACCGGCGAAGTTTACGGAGTGGAAGTTTCCCTTTGCCAGTACCTGACCTATACCACCGAAAAACCGGAAAAACTGGCCGTTCAAACTTACATCAGCTCTTTCGGCAATTATCCTGACGGGCTGGAGAAATTTGTAGGGCACATGAAAAAATGCGGGCTACCTGTCTCAAAATTTGTCCTGCTGGTCAATATTGCCGGCCAGGTTCTGACTGACCAGATGTTCGAAGTACTCTCCTTTTACCAGGAACAGCATGGAACTAACGTAGTCATCCGGCTGCAAAAGGATTTTCAGGCCAGCGGCCTGGAATTTTCGCAATGGATCGGACGCCAAAACAAAGCTATTTCCGGTTAAAGATCTAAAATGTCCGGAATACGAAGTCTTAAGCCTTAACCAATAAACATGAAAACGAATGAAAGCCAAAATATTACTACTCGTTGCAGGCTTGGTTGTTTGTATCATGGCTGACCTGCAGGCCCAGATCATTTATGTCGATCTCCTGACTGCCCCGGCCATGCGGACATACGCCAACACCATCAAAAAGCAACAGGAAAAAACAAATGACAATCTGAGCGCGATCCACAAGGGACAAATTTTAATTAATTCCCAACTGGAAGTGGCAAATAATCTCCAGCAAAAAGTTGTAAAAGGTCTGACTGAAGTGTCAAAGACGGTAAAAAATGCAATCACGATCAAAAGGATTTATGAGACTTCACAGGACATTATCCTGGAGGTTACCGAGGCGACGCGGCTGGCTGCCGAAAATCCACAATACATCATCTTCGCACAGGAAAGCGCTTCTGTTTTCAAAACAAGAGCCCTTGGTCTCGCCGCCGAAATCACCAACATTCTGGAAGGCGGGGAAACCAACATGATGGATGCCGGGGAACGGCAGAAATTGCTCAACCACATCTATGATGAAATACGGCTGATCTACGGCGCTGCCTTTGGTGTGAAACATTCCATCAAATGGGCCATGCGCCGGGGCCTCTGGAAAAGCCTTTTCCCGTTTTCAGGATGGGTGAACCAGGATATCCGGATCATGAATGAAATCATCGCCAACGCCAAAACACTATGACAAAATTTATTCTAAAAGTCCTTCTGATCGTAGGCTTGATGCTTATCCCGTTTTGGAAAGACTGCCACGCGAAAAGCTGGATATGTTACCAACTGATCCATACAGAGGTGGACAACACCCTGAAAGAACACCAACGGCAAAAAAAGATCAGGGCAAAGCAGGGGCTGGTGGGAATCCAGGAGGAGATCAACAAAGAAAAAACCGGCTTCTTCCAGGAACAGTACGAAAAAACAAGGTCCCGCCTGAACAGCCTGGGATTGTTGATTGAGGCGGGCTTTGTTTCCCTGGACGCTTACCCGGTATTGCAGGACATTCTGAAAACCCAGCAGGATATATTGGATGTGGTCTCCGGTTCTCCCGCACTGGCGCCCGTTGCTTATGAAAGCGAAGCCGAAATAACCGGTAAGGCCTGGTCGGTTGTCAGGTTCATTACGGGAATTGTGCTTTCATACAGCGACATCAACCAGATGAAACCGGCTGACCGGAGAATGCTTCTGGACCATGGTATGAATGAACTGCGAACGATAAGCCGCAATTCCTATCTTTTACTGCTTACCCTGCGGCGGGCAAAACACCGGCACAATCGCGAAAATGCGCAATTCTCTTCCTGGATCAACCAGGACCGGAAGATTATACAGGATATTGTAAATAGAGCAAAAACGTTATCGTGATGAAATCCAATTTTCTGCTGTCCTTTTTTTTCTTGTTCTTCGGTGTTGCAAACGCCCAGGTGACTGCTTATGTTGATTATAACCATTTTAAATCTTTTTTGATCAACCAGAATGCCAGGATGGAGGCCGAACGAATCCTGACCAGGCAGACCGACTCCATAAAAGGTAATATCGATCAAATCAATAGCAACCTTTTACAAATGACAGCCGTCCGGACTATCATTCTCAATTCCTTCACCGATGTCAATGAACTGCTTAAAGATGGAAGGCTTATGAAATACCAGACCAGGCTTGTCTCCGATATTCTTTCGGAAACATCGCAAATCATCCGGATGACGGCGGAGGACCCGGAAGTTGCCGTTTTTGCTTCCGAATCAGTTAACAGCATCAAAGTCCAAGCGCTTGAACTGTATGATGAAATAGCCACCTTTATCAACAAAGGCGGTACCCGCGCCATGATGAACAACGGAACAAGAGACGAACTTCTTCGGAAAATAACCCAGCGGTTACAACTCCTGCGGGGTTCTCTTTTTGCACTCCATAACAGCTTGCATTGGAAACGTTTGTATGGGTTTTGGAATTCGCTGAACCCGTTTTCTTCCTGGGTCAATCAGGACAAAAGGATCATTGACCAAATCATCCGCGAAGCAAAGTCCTTGTCTTTGTAAAGTCCCCTGCAAATCATTGCGATGGTATTGTTCCATGCAATCTTCCTTCATTTTCTTATAAACTTTCAATTCAAAAAAATGAAACTTTTCATTTTGAAAGGGCTGCCGGCGCTGCTTTTTCTGATTGTGCTGTGTCCCGGCGTTTTTGCCCAGGGGTTTATCGTTATTGATGACCCTCACATTAAAGCCCAACAAGACCGGATGGTCATTACCAGTTGGGGTGACTTTCTTCCCAAACCCAGATATTTTCTGGGTGTTCAAACCAACATCCATTTTATGCGAACCTGGGGCTGGCTTGCCCCTTCGCAGAATCGAAGCTACCGGAGGGGGAAAGACCTCCGCCCGTTAGGGCCAACCGGGGAGCAAACTCAACGGATGCTGTTAAATGCCGCCCTGGTGGAAACCAGCAATGCCTGTCGCCAATACACGGATTCCATCCGGCGAACAGCAATCAATGAGATGACCTACTACACCGGTTTATTATCGGAAGTTGATCCGCTCTGGCGTTTGTATTACAAAGCTGAACTGAAAGAAGTCCGGAACTTCGACATCCAAAGGGTAAAAAATGCTCTGAACAGGGAAGAAATCCAATACTTGGAACAAACCCGGATGCTTGACTGGTTCGAGGAGCAAATGACAATGTTCCGGGAGCGGCTGATGGTTGCATTTAAAACCGATATGGACAGGGGGTCCCGGATATTGGCCTATCACCGCATCCTGCAGGAATACCGCCAAGCCCGCTCAAAATGGGACCACCACCTGAACTGGGCAAACCGGATGCTTGCCTTTAAAAAGAAAGCAGACAGCAGCCCCGTCCTTTCCCCGGATATGGAATTTCAACGCGATGTTTCCAGTGATGCCGATCTGATGCGGAAAATCATACGGAAAGCAAAAACTTCTTATTAAGCAATTCTAAAATCCAACATGATGCGTTTTTTATATTTTATGCGGATCGGGCTGTTGATGGCGGCCCTTTCCCTGCCCGGGCTTTTGCCGGCCCAGACGACTACAGAGAAACCGGTTTCGGAGAATATGCAGAAAGCCATTGACTGGGCAGAAGGTGGCCCGCTATTCGATGACTGGTTTATGGATGCCTTCCTCTCTGGCTGGAAAGAAGTCATCTGGGGAGAGTTTGATACTTTTATTGATCTGGCGCGGGTTTTGGCTGGTTTTATGACCTTGCTGGCATTTGCCGGAAAATCCTACCGGATGATGGCAGGGGAAGAAAAATGGGACATCCTCCCCTTATTGCGTCCGTTTGGCCTACTGATGATCATCCTCTATTGGGGACCCTTTGTGCAGTTGGTTTCTTTTCCCACCGATATTATGGGAAAAGCGATGTGGAACAAACAGGAGACGCAACAGTTGGCGGTGAATAATCTCCGGTACATCCGGAAAGATTACCAGTATCAACTGGTCGAACAACTCTACAGTTACGCTGCCCAAACCGAAGCGGCTGCCCAGCAATCCAAATCCTTCCTGGAAGATCCGTTGGGATCGATGGGAAGAACCCTCCGGGAAGGCGTTGAAACCGTCGTGGCTCCTGTTTTGGAACTTAAAGAGAAACTTCAGATCGGCATTCAACTGATCCTGTCACAAGGTCTGGAGTCGGTTTCGCTGATGATCCTACGGACGGCTGTCTATGTTGTTTTTGCAATTCAGATCATCTATTCGGGCATCCTGATCATGCTCGGACCGTTCTCCGTGGCGCTGAGCATTCTGCCCATGTTCCGCGACAGCTTTTCGACCTGGATCGCCCGTTTTATCTCGGTTAACCTTTACACGACCATTGCTTTGATCATCATGTTTGTAGGAGGGATTTTCCAAGAATTCGCCATGCAATCCGAAATTGACCGCTATGCCGAAATAGTGACTAGAGAAGGAACGCTGGTATCGATTGAAAAGCTCCTTTTCCTCAAAATGAACGGCTTGTTATCCTTTGGGGTGGTCATTATCACCTTCTTGATGACAGCCATCTGTATGTTTACCGTTCCATCCATCTCGACCTGGATCGTTTCCACCAGCGGGATCAGTTCTGCGGTATCGACCATGGGACGCTCTGCCCCCATCTTTATTGGCGGCTCCCGCAGAACGGTGAACCAGGTCATCAAAATGGCTTCCGGGAAATTCTTATAACTTCTAAAAAATGTCTTCATGCCCATTGTCAAAAATATAGAAAGTAAAATAAGACTGGCCACTACAGTTTCCATATTGTCTGTTTGCCTTTGTTTGTCCATTACGGTAATCTTGGCCATGTTCTTTACGAATCAACTATCCGAAGCCCGCAAGACGATCTATATCCTGGATAAAGATGTCCCGATCCTGGCTAAACAAACGGATCAGGAAGTCAACCGTCCGGTGGAATACAAAGCCCATGTGGATTTGTTCCACTCCATTTTTTTTACCATCACTCCTGATAACCAGTATATCGAATATCAAATGAAAAAGGCGATGTACCTGATCGATGAAAGCGGGATGCAGCAGTATAACAGTCTGAAGGAGAAAGGCTACTACAACCAGGTACTCCTGTCTTCGGCTGTTCTGACCATTGAGACGGACAGCATCCTGCTTGATTATCCCAACCGTTACTTTCGTTATTACGGAAGGCAACGCATCGACCGCAAATCCTCTACCCTGACCCGTTCGCTTGTCACGGAAGGCTATCTGAAAGATGTTCCCCGAAGTGCCAATAATCCGCACGGGGTGCTTATTGTACGTTGGAAAACGCTGGAAAATAAAGACCTGAAAAATGTCGCGAAACGAATCTTCTGATACTAAATCCTTTTTCCCTATAAACAGCTTCGTCAGGGAAAAGCCGAAACTGCTTTTCATGATCATGGTGGTAACGATCATTGCCTCCATTATCCTGACAGCGATTTTGGAGGTGACCGAAAAGCCGGCAGATAAGAAACGGCTTTCCCCGGTTTCCGGCTTGACCCGTGATTTTTCCGAGATGTCGGGAAGCGTGTTTACTATTTCAGAGGTGATCAGCTTGAAAAAAGAGATCAGCCAACTTCTGGAAAAGGATTCCCTTTCCCATACCGATAGCCTTCGTATGCTGGAAGCTTTTCAGAAACTGGAAAAATTAAACAGGAAACTAAATTCGCAAAAAAGATGAAGATCAATTTTAGACAACCCAGGTATATCCTTCCTTTGGTTTTGTTTCCGTTCACCTTCCTGGGATTTTATATCTATCAGGATTTGTTTGAAAAAGGGGAAGAGGTTATTCTAACCGGGAATGATGGCCTGCAGGAATATATTGCCGCACCGTCCGAACAAGTGACGGAGCAAAAACTGGCCGATAAATTGGCGACCTACCGGAAACACTATAAAGAAGCGGATAAATACACCGCTATTTCCGGACTGGAAACCGAAGAAAGCGAGGCTCCCAGTTTTGCAGATTTATATTCCCGCCAGGAGAAGAACCAGCTGGACAGCCTGGAAGCCGCTTTGAAAGTTAATGTTGAAAGCAGTGGGACCGGAAGACCATTTTCGCCGAAAGATTATTCACTGTCTTCAGAACCTCTCAGTGATACAGATAAAGCACTTCTGGAACTGATCAATCAAAACGAAATGCAGGAAAAGCAAGGTCGGCAGGAAAATGATCAAGGAGTTAGCCAATCGGAACAGGAGGACCCACTGGCTATGATGCGGGCACAGTATGCCCTCATTGACAGTTTCCAAAAAGCTAATGACCCTGAGCATCAAGCCAGGGCCCGGCAGGAAGCCGCTCAAAAGGCTTTGCAGGAAGAACTGGAACGGCTGCGGCAAAGCCAAATGAGCGTTCAGCGGGCTGACCGTACCAGCCAGGTATTCAACACCCTGAAGCCGGAGAGCGGGCGTACTTTTATCAAAGCGATTATTGACGAAGAACTCACCGGGTATGCAGGCTACCGGATCCGGCTCCGTTTGCTGGAGGATATCCTTGTTGGCGGCACGCTGATTGAACAAGGGACCTGTCTGTATGCTAATATCGATGGTTTTTCCGCCCAACGGGTGAATCTTTCCATTCGGTCTGTTTTTTACAACGACCGGGTTTTACCGGTCAAGCTGGATGTTTATGATCTGGATGGCATGAAAGGCCTTTACGTGCCTCGGTCGGCTTTCCGGGAATTCACACGCGAATTGGGAAGTAATTCGATCCAGGGAATGAATATGACAGCCTCCGGCACCGACGCGCAAAGCCGTTTTCTGATGTCCGGTCTTCAAAAAGCTTTTCAGTCCACGTCACAGGCAATTGCCCGGAGTATCCGGAAAAACAAGGTGAAAATCAAATACTCCACCAGCGTTTACCTGATCGACAGTGAGAAACTTTCGAAAAACAATCAAAATTGATGAATTATGAGGACACTGATTAAGATACTTTTGTTAATTTCCGCCGTGTCACCGGCATCTGCACAGCCCGGGGCAATCTCTTTAAAGGAGTTGCCCCGTTTTTATATCAACGATGGCCTGTCGGTTCACTTTGTTTCACCCGAACCCATTCAATTTGTCGATATCTCCACTCGTGATCTGGTTGGCGATCTGCCCGTTGACAATGTGCTTCGCATTAAATATTTTCCCGATTCACTGGATCATAAATCAGTTGATGTCCGCGACCAGTCAACCGTGGTGACCATTATCGGACAAAGTTTTATGGCGCAATATCATGTAGTCTATGCTACAACAGATCAAAGTTTTCCGCTGTCGACACGCATAGAGGTACTGCCCGAACATACGAAACCTTTGGAATTTCCGGAGGTCACTATGACCGAGCGGGAAATGAGAATTTATGCCATGAGGGTGATCCGGGAAAAACGGACTAACCGCAACGTGGCGTCCAAAGCTTTGGGAATGACTGCCAGGTTGAATAATATCTTTTCCTCAGGTGACTACGTGTTTATAGATGTAAGCTTTAAAAACAGCACCCGGATCAAATACGATATTGATCAATTGCGCTTCGGCATCCGGGACAAAAGGATTACAAAAGCCACGAACGTTCAGGAGATGGAGCTAAAGCCGGTATTCGTTCTTTACAATAACCGGTATTTTCAAAGGCGTTACCGCAACGTTTTTGTGTTCCGCAAATTTACCTACCCGGGAAATAAAGTCCTGAGCATTCAGATGGCCGAGGAGCAGATTTCCGGCAGGACCATCGAACTGAACATCAAATACCGTGAGCTTTTAAATGCCGATACCTTGTGAAAACAAAACTTCTTTTTAAAACAGATTGACATGGACGAAACCCGGGAACAGCAGAAAATGTACAGTTTCATGCAATTTGGCGTTTACCTTTTTGTGCTGTTGGATATCATCATTAACCTGTATCGGTCACCGGAGATTTTTGGGCCGCTGGTAACCCCATTTAACCGGCTGCAAACCGTGATCCTGTTTCGCGACCCGCTTTATACCAAACTTTTTTCCTTGCTACTGATCTCCCTTGTAGGAATAGGGACCTTAGCCCGCAAAAAGCCGGATATGGATCCCAAAAAGCAGATCGTTCTTCCATTGCTCATGGGCCTCTGCCTGATGTTTGGCAGTTTGGTTGTCCTCAGAAAAATTCCGTATTATCCGGGGAAGGATTTTTTGCCATACACAAATTTCCCTGACGCGGGATACATCGTCTGTTCCCTTCTGGGCGCCATTCTGAGCTCCACCGCTATTGACAACATTTCCAAGCTGATCAAATCCGGATTGGGAAAGGACAAGTGGAACGTGGAGGGAGAATCTTTTATGCAGGATACCAGGTTGCTCAACACGAAAACTTCTGTCAACATACCAATGCTTTTTTATTATAAAAAAAGGGTACACAAAGGGTTCATCAACATGAATCCTTTCCGGGGGATACTGGTGATCGGAACCCCCGGATCCGGAAAATCTTTCGGTGTCATCACCCCGGCGATCCGACAGTTGATGGGCAAAGATTTTACCCTTTGCCTGTATGATTTTAAATTTCCCGACCTGGGACAGATTGCCTACTATCACTACTGCCTTGCCCGGCAGCAGGGAAGGATGAAAAACTACCGGTTCCATGTGATCAACCTTAATGACGTGTCGCGGAGCAACCGGATCAACCCCCTGAACCCGGAATACGTCCAAACGCTGGCAGAAGCGCAGGAAATATCCGAAGCATTGGTGGAGGCTTTGAAAAAAGGAGACAAATCGTACGGATCGGATCAGTTTTTCACTCAATCGGCCATTAACTTTCTGTCCTGTGCAGTCTATTTTCTGGCTAGGCACGAAAACGGAAAATACTCCTCCATGCCTCATTTGATGGCTTTTCTGAATAAATCGTATGAGGAGATTTTCACTGTCATGCTGACTAACCCGGAACTTCCAAGCCTGCTTTCCCCGTTCATGAGCGCCTTCAACAAACGGGCCTTTGACCAGTTGGAGGGACAGGTCGGCACCTTGAAGATATTTATCAGCCGGCTGGCCACCAAAGAGTCATTTTGGGTGTTTTCGGGAGATGATTTTAACCTGAAAATATCGGATCCCGGGCACCCGGCCATTCTGGTGTTGGCCAACGATCCAGCCACCCAGAATATCAATTCGACTTTGTATGCCCTGATTGTCAACCGGCTGATCCGCCTGATCAATTCGAGGGGGAACCTGCCGGCGGCGATTGTCGCCGATGAAGTCCCTACCCTGTTTATCCACAAGGTAGAAAACCTGATCGCTACGGCCCGCAGTAACAAAGTGGCCGTGATCCTGGGCCTGCAGGAACTGCCCCAGTTTCGTCAGCAATATGGAAGGGAAACGGCCGAAACGATCAATTCGGTTATCGGAAACATCCTTGCCGGTTCCGTAAGGCACAAGGAAACCTTGGATTGGCTGGAACGGCTGTTCGGGAAGGTCAAACAAACGGGAGAAACACTAACCATCGACCGGAGCAGAACCTCGATGGGGCTGAATGAAAAACTCGAATCACTGATCCCTGCCGGTAAAATCGCTTCGCTGGCTACCGGTGAAATGGTCGGCCTGGTTGCACGGGACGTTCCCGACAATAACCGATTCTCCGGTGAATACACCACCTCAGCCGTTCGTTGCCGCGTGAACCTGGACATGGAGACAATCCGGAGGGAAGAAACAAGCTATCTGCCAATGCCTGTCTACTATGATTTTCAGGGCAAACAGGAAGAAATACTGTTTGCTAATTTTGATAAAGTTAACAGAGAGGTTTCGCAGATGGTCCAGAAAATCATGTCCGGCTAAAAGGCGTTGCCGAAAATTATCCTATCACGCACGAACCGCGCCAACAAGGCGGTTTTTTCGTTTTTATACGTTTCAGGATCGCCGGTCGGTGGTCCCCACCCTTCATTTATCCGGTTTCTTACCGGACTACTCAAAAGAAATTAACCCATTCAAAACTCAATTTTATGACAACAGAATCACTGAAGCAGAAATGTATTGACCGGCTGGCGGAAATTGCAGAGCCCGGCACATCGGTTTCGCTCCTTTCAGAAGAAGCGTTATTCCTGGAAGTTAATTTTTGGGACCGGTCTGATATGCCGGAGGAAGGAGGTCAGCATGGCTAATGAACGAAAACCCTTGTTCGAACAGGTAGCTCAAAAACTGATCGATCAGTTGGAGAAGGGGACTTCCCCTTTTCAAAAGCCCTGGAATGACCATCAGGAGTTCATGCTTCCTTTTAACCCGACAACCGGTAAGGCATACCGGGGTATGAATTCAATATGGCTGATGATGCAGGGACATCAGGATCCCCGCTGGCTAACCTATAAGCAGGCGCAGAGCGGAGGATGGAATGTCGAAAAAGGAGCCAAGGGCACCTTGATTAACTACGTCAAGCTGCAAGAGCGTCAGCAGGTGCGGGACGAGAATGGAAATCCGATGCTAGACGAAAAGGGGAATCCGCTCACCCAAATGGTTCGGCTCGAACGTCCCGTTATCACCTCAGCCTTTGTATTTAACGCGAAAGACATACGCGGGATTCCTTCTCTGGAAGTGAATACAAGTCCTGAACAAAAGTGGGAAGACATCAAAGGGGCTGAAGAGCTTGTTCGGAACTCCCGGGCCAAGATCCATCACGGAGGAAACAAAGCATTTTATAATCCTGCGGCCGACACGATTACCCTGCCCAGGAAAAATCAGTTTACTGATGCTGCGCGATATTATGCCGTTCTTCTGCATGAAATGGGCCATTGGACCGGGCACAGCAGCCGGCTTAACCGGCCGATGGTCGCCAGTTTTGGAACGGAATATGCCCGGGAGGAACTTCGGGCAGAAATTGCCAGCCTGATGACCGGCAGCCATTTGAAGCTGGGCCACGACTTTGGCCGGCATGCAGCTTACGTCAAAAGTTGGGCCTCCATCCTCAAGAATGAACCCTTTGAGCTGTACTGTGCCTCATCGGATGCCCAGAAAATTACCGACTATATCCTGTCCTTTCAGCACAAGCGGAATATTCAGGAAGCAAACACCCGTAAACACCCCTTCCAGTTCAGGGAACGGGTCCGGCACAACGGAGCCGATTATGAGATTTCGGGACTTCTTCCCGGCCACCGGATACAAGTGGATCACCTGCAGAGTGGAAAACTGATCCGGTTATCTCCCGAAGATGGGCTTTACCGGTCGCTGATGAAAGCCAAACAAGGTCAAACGGAGCCGGAATCCATTGAAAAAGCAGTGAAGAATGAACCAGTAACTCAATCACATCAATCCTTAAAACGTTAAAAGTATGACAACATTTAAGCTGGAGGACATACCTGTGAAAGATTTGCAGGCCCTCGGGTTACACGACGGCAGCAACCTTCTGCTGGACCGGAAAAACAAAGAGGCCCTTTTAAGCGGTGGACAGACCTCATTTATCCATTTACAAAATCTGAAAATCGAAGGGGCTGAAAACACTTCGCTGGATGCCAAACTCTCTTTACGTAAAAAGGCTGACGGATCAGTGGGTTTGTTTGTCCACCCGATTTACCGGGAGAAAATGCCGCATCCAAACCTTAGCGGGGAGGAAGACAAGGCCTTTTCCAGAGGAGGCACATTCGCCCGGAAGGAAGCAGCCTTTGGCAAAATCACCGCTTTTGGCGATGCTCCATACCAATTCGATGATGCCAACACATCGAGTTTTTATATCGAACTGGAAAAAAGGGACGGCAGCAAAACCCATGTTTGGGGAGTTGACCTAAAGCGGGCGTTGCAGGAATCCGGGCGACAGATCGGGGATGAAATCCAGCTTTTTCTGAAAGGGCGGGAAAAAGTCAGGGTACAGGTACCGGTCCGGGACGAACAGTATAGTGTGGTTGGTTCCAAATGGGAAACCGCCGATAGATTGAATTGGGAGGTGGCCGATTTCGTCGAAAAAAACAAGCGGGAGAAAACGGTCATCTACGAGTTTGACCGGGATACCAACAGTTTTGTCAGCATCGACGCCGATCAGGTGAATGTTCCCGAAGAAGTCAACGGCCAGCCGCTTTCTCCCCGGCAAAAAAAACGTTACCGGGAAGGTGAAGAGATTGAGGTGGATAATGGTCTCAAAATTCAGCCTTCACCGGCAGCCGAAGCAGCTGTCCGGGCAAACCGCAGCATGTTTATTGTGTCTCTGCTTGTGGATGGAGGCCTTTCCTATGTCCTTTACAAAGGGGTTGAAGCCCTTATCAGGGCCGGGAAGAAGCAAAAGCAGGAAGAAAATATCTACTCCAAAGGATATTTGGATGCGCTCCATAAAGTTCAGCGCGATCTGGAACAAAAGCAAGCCAGATATCCCGAAGACCGTGAAATTGCTCGCGATTTGGATTTTTTACAGGAAGAAATTCGGCAGGCGTCCGCCGGTCCCGGCAGAAACGACAACAGTATTAAGCTGAAAACCAATGATACTGAAGCCGATGATAGGGAAATGCCAACCGTCAAGGCAGAAACCGACGAGGCCAATCGCCCATCAGGGCAACCCCATGGAAGTGATTTGACCTCCGTTCCGGATCTGCAGCAAGAGAATACCCGCAAAACCCTCAGGCGATGATTTTGGATCGTCTGGGATTTTTCCCGGACACTGTACATGAATTTCAAGCATACTTCCGGGAGTTGGATACCGGGGAGCTTATCTTTCCCAGCTCCGTTTTGGAAGATTTCCATTGTCCGCTTCCGGAAAAGGTTTTGCCGGATACAACCGTCTTGACCCCAACAGAATTTTTTCTGGAATTCAGACCGGACGATCTTCTTTCCAGACAGGTCTTTCTTTTTGCATCCGCACTGGAACTGATGGCCTTCTGGCAGGTATTCAAAAACAAAAAGCCGATGCTTATTCCTGCTTTTCTAGCTGTCGGCTCCCGGCCAGGATTTGAATTTATTCAAAAGATAAAAGCCCGTTGTAACGGGGCCAGGTTCGTTCTGGTAAACGGGCATCCTTTTTTCGACAGAATCTGGGATGTACGGCTGGCCTGCCTTCTGGACGGTTATGAGCCGACCATCCGGATGGAAAACGGTAAAGTCCATACTAATGCAGGAAGGTTTGGTGCAGAAATTTCTCCCGACCTTCTTTCGCTTTTCCGGTTTTGCCGGTTGAGCGGTTACAGAACTTCAGTGCGCACCCGGAAAGCCAAAGGTTTTAATTCCTATTTAGAAATGATCCGGCCGGCGCCGGTCTTTAATCCTTTTTAATTTAAAAATGACGCAAGCTTTTAATAATCCACAGGAAGATAATCAGTTGAAACCCTTCGAAAACAGGCTCCCGGGTTTAAAACCGGGTGAATTTTCTTACGTTGAGCGGGTTTTTACCGAGAAAGGTCACTTTGGCTATTTTGCACCCGCACAGATTGAGTCAATGGAAGACGTAGCATACATCTTCAACAAGCTGGAAGACGAGGCAGTAGAAAATTCCTTTGCTGTTTACATTAAAAACCGGCAATCGGTCATTCAGCACCTCGGAATGGGCAATTTTAACAGCACTCTAGTTAATGTTCCCGCCATTATTGAAGGAGCGGATCGAATTCAGCCCGATCAGGTTTACTTCGTTCATAACCATCCGTCTGGTAACCTGATGCCTTCTGATGCCGACAGGAAAATGTATGCTGTTTTAAAAGCTGTGTTGAAGGAAAGGCTGCAGGATGGAATTATTATTAACCTGCGCTCGGGAAAGTACGGGGTATTTAATGATTCGAAGCATCATATTGGATACAAGGGAAATAAGGAAACCCCTGTCCCTGTTGGGATTTTTACATTTGATAAGCAGGTCTTTGACAAAAACTTCGATCCCGGAAAAGTAATCCAGGTTAAATCTTCCAAAGATGTTGCTGCCTTTATCTCCGGACATCGTCTGGGGAAGAGGGATAAAATGAATTTTCTGGTTTTAAACCGCAGCCTGGGGATCATGGGAAATTTTCTTTCCGAAGTAACAGAACTGACTGGTAAAAACGTGGAAAAACTTGCACGTTATATCGCCTCAAGGGTAACGACGCATGGAGGCGAAGCGGTCATCCTTTATGGCAATGCACTGCAGGAAGAAGCGGCCGTCGACCTTCTCAAAAGCTTTCTTGGATTAAGGGAAATTAAACTGTTGGACGCAGTCATGATACAAAATAATGAATTGATTAGTTATGCAGACAATGGCGTCCTGACAGAAAAATCTTTTGGGTATCATTCAGGAGTAAAGAACTCTCCAAGAGACGGGGATGATTTGATTCAGCCCTATGGAAAAGCCTATGATGACTCCTTCGAATACCAATGGTATCCCAAGCGTTAAGCTCATAACGACCATTCAGGTTAATCCGGAAAAACGCCCATTCGGATCACTTTTGATCTGGTTTTGTCTTTGTCTGAAGGATACGTTTCCGACAAGAGTATCAATCAAATTTTCTAATACCTCATGTTTTACAGATATTATTTTTCACTTTTGTTGATATTGCTAATGGGTTGCAATGGTAAAACAGTAATGAAATCCGGTTGTATCAAACTGGAGGTTTTCGTTTACAATGATCCCGGCGGAGACCTTTATGATTCCTACCAACTACCCATTTCGACCTTGTATTTTCTGGATGATGAATTTATTGAACAGGTTCCCATAACAAATAATACGACCGGATTCCCGCCTTTCGCCTACATACGAGACAGAATGTTTGCTCCTCTAAACACACTGGTAAAAAAGAAAGAGTTGCTTGACTTTTACCCACTATCCAGAAAAAATTTTGGGGCTGTTTTTGTTAACATGCCTGTCCCAAATTACGATATCCGAAGAGAACTTCCGGATACTTGCTTTAACGGTTACAATTACAAGAGGATCCGGGTTGCTTCGAATGAGGAATATTCTGTCTTTTACATCCATCAAACTGATACCATTCTGCCCTTTTCACTGGGGTATCAGGTAGAAAAAGATTACGGTGGTATCCTGAACCGGATCGACACCTACGAAATTAAAAATGACCGGTTTATATCTCTTAGAATGTATGTCAGCAAAGGAATACCGGAAATGGTCTATTCAAGCTTGAAAAATTATGCGCACGGATCAAGCGGAAAATGAAGACAGTCAAAACAAGATATCGGCCGTTTTTGTACAATCAGACACCTGACATGTAAAATGCCTGCCAGCAAAAGAAAATAATTATCATTCTTACCATCGAGACCGGGACCGGTTCGTGTCCCGAAGTACCCACCAGATAAACCCTCCCCACAACGCCACGGCAACGAAATACCCCTTAAAAGTATGCGTTCCCATCGCCGTCATAATCTCCACAAATGAAATAATGGACACAATTCCGAGTACTATCAGATACTTCATCTTCTATCGTTTATAGGGAGTAAATTACTACATATTATCGACGCGTGCAATGTTTAGTTAATTAATTGCGCTCTGAGAATGGCAGTGTTACCTGAACAAAAGATATGGCAATACTTTTACCATCCTGACATCTTACCCAGAACTGGGAAATTATTTATCACCCTTTCTGAATGCTTGGGAAGGTTGTGCGCAGGGCCAGTTACAGGGACAAATTGCCAGCGCTAAAATCCCCCATTCAAGGATAATTTCGCAACAGCTCTACTGGATCAGACGGGCGATGATTTTACACTTGATATCAATAACCCTAAAGAACCAAAATACTTTGTGTGGGCAACAACCCCGACCGGCAAAACATTTATAGTGCCGCCCCGGGATTATACGATTCCCGGATTGTTAAATTGATTAACAAAAAACACCAATAAAAAGTTCAGTGATTATCGATGAATTGCCGACGAGTTATTTCCGGGAGCTGGATAACCTGATTGCCACGGCACGAAGCAATAAAGTATCTGTTTGCCAGGGGTTTCAGGATTACAGCCAGCTACCCCACGACTATGGAGACAAGGAAAGTAAAGTTATCCAGAATACTGTTGGCAATATTTTCTCAGGGCAGGTTGTTGGAGAAACGGCCAGGGCGCTTTCCGAGCGTTTTTGGCAAAATCCAGCAAAAGCACCAATGTACTGCCCAAATTCAGCATCTTTCCACCAGTAGCTTTTCGCAAACGATATGGCTCAGCGTTTCTGCCACCTTGCCATTGTAACTGACAGTCATGCTGCCATCGAAGGCTTCAACTGAAACTATTTTCAGCTTTAGCCCCAGTTTCAGGTCCCGGCTGTTTAAGAATTTTAAAAAATCAACCCCCTGGTGGGTAACCGCCATCAACTTTACTGTTTCACCTGCCTTGCACTCACCCAGTTTACTGTATTCCGGGCTCTCGATTTCACCATTTGTGTCAGGTATTGGAGAACCGTGCGGATCAATTTTAGGATGACCTAAGATTTCATCCATCTTTTCAAAAAATACCTGGGATTTGATATGCTCAATTTGTTCTGCAATTTCATGCACGTCTTCCCATCCAAACCCCATGTTTTCAAGTAGGAACATTTCTGTAAGCCGGTGTTTTCGTATGACGAAGGCTGCTTCTTTCTTCCCTTTTTCCGTGAGGCGCACCGGCTTGTAGCTCTGGTAATGCACGAGCTGTTTATTGCCCAGCTTTTTCATCATGCTATTTACGGTTGGCATTTTTATGTCCAGCCGTTTGCCCAGTTCATTCATACTTACTTCACCTTCCTCATTGGCGAGTTCAAAAAGCGCTTTTAGATAATTTTCCTCCGTGTTGGAATACATGCGTCAAAATTAATCATTAATCAGATAGTTGTAAAGTTTGAAAATAAATCAATAAAAAACAATTGTTAGATTGATCTAAGTTTATATATTTGTATTTAAAATGTAATTATTAGAATAATGAAAATAACAGTTATCCTCTCAATTGTCATTATTATCAGTGCTATCATGGCCATCATGCAAGGCTGTTCAGAACTGGAGCCACCCGCTCCCATTGACGATGAGGTCTTGGACGGCCCTCTGGAGGGGTTGTCCTACCAACTGCAAGCGCAGCACCTGGCGGGAGATGAGGCCTTTAGTGATGTATTTACAGCCGAAACAGGACTCGGGCCCTTGTTTGTTGCCACCAGTTGTGTCGGTTGCCATGCCGGCGATGGGAAAGGGCACCCGTTTACCACGCTTACCCGGTTTGGACAGGTTGACAGCATGAGCAACCAATTTTTGCATCTTGGGGGGCCGCAATTACAAAACAGGTCAATTCCCGGCTATGAGCCCGAACAAATTCCGGAAGGCGCTACTTTTTCTAAAATGACGCCCCCGGCTGTCACGGGCTTAGGTTTTTTAGAGTTAGTAAGCGACGGAGATATCCTGGCAATGACAGATCCGGAAGATGCCGATGCCGATGGCATTTCGGGCGTTCCTAACTGGATTGATATCCCTTCGTTTGTAACACCTTCCCCCGGTGCCGCAACCCGGGGAGGAAAATACATTGGCCGTTTCGGGAAAAAGGCAGGCGCTTACAACCTCCTGCATCAAACAGTTGAAGCTTATAACCAAGATATTGGCATCACTTCAACCTTTGAACCAGTGGATGTTTATTCAGGAAATGCCATTGGCCCGGAAGTAACGGATAAAGCCGTGCGCGATGTGGTTTTTTACCTCCAGACCCTCAAAGCGCCTGTCCAACGTGACCAGGACGCCCCAGAAGTTATCCATGGCGGGGACATTTTTGTCCAAATTGGCTGCGCGGACTGTCACACACAAACACTGACTACAGGTTATTCCCCTGTTGAAGCGCTTTCCTACAAGGAGTTCCATCCCTACACCGATTTGCTGTTGCACGACATGGGCCCCGGTCTTGACGACGGATACACGGAAGGCACTGCAAAAACTTCGGAATGGCGGACACCGCCGTTGTGGGGCCTGGGTTTATCCCCTGATGCACAGGGAGGGCAGTTTTTCCTGATGCATGATGGCAGGGCAAAAAGCATTGACGAAGCCATTCAACTGCACGGTGGAGAGGCAGGCAAAAGTAAAAACGGGTTCAATCAGCTTTCGCAACAAGAAAGGGATGGCCTGATCAAATTTTTAAAATCATTGTAATGGACCGAAAAGATTTTTTCAAGAACTGCGGCTTTGCCTGTCTGGGTGCATCCGTTTTCCCGGTGCTCCTGCAAGGCTGTTCCGGGGTTAAAATACTGAGCGCAAATATTGTGGGATCTGACCTGGTGGTGCCTGTCAGCGATTTTGACAGCAGCAAAGGCAACCAAAACGATTTCAGAAAATACATCATTCTGCAAAATGATCAACTGCAATATCCGTTGTGCGTTTACCGCTTTTCCGAAAATGAATATTCGGCGCTGTGGATGCGCTGCACCCACCAGGGGACAGAACTTCAGGTGTTTGGCGATAAATTACAATGCCCGGCCCATGGGAGCGAATTTTCAACCAAGGGGCAGGTACAAAACGGCCCGGCCGACCAGCCGTTAAGGACGTTTCCGGTAACAAAAGTTAATGATCAGCTAATAATATCCTTAAAGTAATATGAAGAAGATTTTTACATTTATAATTGCCGTGACTCTGACCGGTGCATCGGCACAGGCACAAATTGACCCATCATTGTTAAAACGCACCCCCAAAGACACCCTGAAACACTCAATGAATATGGATGCGGTGTATGACCGTCCGTTCCTGAATGTGGGTAAATTCCCGGTATCAGTAGGCGGTTACGTGGAGGCCAACTGGCAACGTTTGGGCACGGACGGGATTTCGGAAGGGCACCAGTTTCAGTTCAGAAGGATGACCTTGTTTGTATCTTCAACCATTGGCAAGCACGTTAAATTTTTGAGCGAACTGGAATTTGAAGAGGGAGGAAAAGAACTTGCGATCGAGTTTGCAGCATTGGATGTGGAATTTCATCCCTTTGTTAATCTCCGGGGCGGGATAATCATTAATCCAATTGGGGCTTTTAATCAAAACCACGACGGGCCAAAGTGGGAATTTACAGACAGGCCCGTATCCGCAACACAAATGTTGCCTGCTACCTGGAGCAATGCCGGTTTTGGTTTATATGGAAAACAGTACACGAAAAACTGGATGTTTGGTTATGAATTGTACCTGACGGGCAATTTTGACAACAGCATCATCAGTAACGCAGAAGGCAAGACCTTCCTGCCCGCGGCAAAAGAAAATGCTGAACGTTTTGAAGAAACCAACAGCGGCTTGCCCTTATTTACCGGAAAGATCGCGGTCAGGAACAATAAAACAGGCGAGTTGGGATTATCTTACATGGGCGGTGTTTACAACAAATTCACGGACGATGGCTTTCAATTGGACAAAAAAAGAAGGGTGGATGTTTTTGCCGTCGATATAAATACAACGATTCCCAATTTAAATACGAATGTGACCGGCGAGTGGGCGTGGATCTTCGTGGATGTTCCAGAAACCTACAGTCAACAATTTGGCAGCAAACAACAAGGCGGTTTTATCGACCTGGTCCAACCGGTTTTGAAAAGAAAAATATCAGGTTGGGAAAACGCCACTTTTAACCTTGCCTGCCGTTTGGAATATGTTGACTGGAACGTGGGGAAGTTCAGGGAAACAGGCGGTAATATAGCTGATGAGCTTTGGAGCGTCATGCCCGCGGTGAGTTTTCGGCCAACGGCACAAACTGTCTTCAGGTTAAATTACCGCATTCAGCAGCAAAGAGATATTTTAGGCAACCCGCCTGCAATAACCGGCGGTTTTATTTTTGGTGTTTCATCGTATTTCTGACAGGATAATTCTTTCCCGTTTGCAGTCCCCTCAAATTCTTACATTTGCCCAATGTCCGGTTTAAGTTAATTCAATGGTGTTTATTTTCTTTTTGGACTGGTAAACAAGAAACTGTACCATACGAACAAAACAGGCAACAATCTCCCTGCCTGGGTTTTAGTATGGTTTTGCAATTTTCACACTCATAAAAAAACTGACAGGAATCCTCATGCATGGTTTCTTCCTTTTTATAGCCACAACCCGGACAGGTGATTGTTGATTTATATTTTATTTCCATAAGACAGATTTAACATTTAATTTCTTGGTGAATACATGATGATTCCCATCCCGATAAGCGCCACGATTCCTCCAATTATATCATACCGGTCGGGGATAACCCCGTCAATTTTCCAACCCCACAATATGGCCATAATGATAAAAATACCGCCATAAGCGGCATATACACGTCCAAAATTAGCGGGTTGCCATGTTGCCACAATTCCATACATTACAAGAATTATCCCGCCGATTGCCCCAAACCACCAAGGCTTGTTTTCCCTGAGCCATAGCCAAATAAGGTAACCACCGCCAATTTCACAAAGTCCGGCTAGAACAAATAAAAGTATGGAATAAAATATTTTCATAAGAATCTATTTACCTAATTTTAAAATCCTGAAAGCTCCTCTAACCACAACCAAAAAGACAATTGCTCCAATAATCAGGTCGGGGTATTTCGATTGAGTAAGCAATACCAAAGCTCCGGCAACTATCACACCCGTATTAATAATAACATCGTTAGAGGTGAAAATCATGCTGGCTCTCATGTGCGCTTCTTTGCTTTTTGATTTTTGAAGCAGGTACAGGCAAACGGAATTGGCTAAAAGCGCCAATACAGAAATCCCAATCATCATCCTGAAATCAGGTGTTTCTTCCACACCGATAAACCTTCGGATTATTTCTATCAAACCAATACCTGCCAGCGCCAGTTGAAAATATCCGCTTAAGGTGGCTACTTTCTTTTTCCGGGTAACCGCTGTTCCCACAGCCCACAAACTCAAGCCATAAACAGCGGCATCGGCAAGCATGTCAAGCGAATCGGCAACCAATCCCATAGAACGTGAAATAAAACCGGTGGTAATTTCAATAATAAAAAAACTGAAATTGATAATCAATACTGACCAAAGTAGTTTTGATTGCGCATCGGAACCTCCTACTTCAATATCGCTTTCATCTATCGAGCTTTTTTGTATAAGTTTTGCACCAAAATTCAGTGACTCTAGCCTGGAAAATATTTCCTTACCTTCTGCTGCATGATACACGGTAAGGTTTCGATTCTCAATATCGAATTCAAGTTTCTTGATGCTTTGTAAGCCATCTAATTTCATCCGAACCATGTTTTCTTCGGATGGACAATCCATTTTTGATATATGATATTCTGTTTTAATCATAACAACCATCGTTTTACTTTCGTCATATATTCTTTATATTCATTGCCTAAAGAAGCTAATAAAAAATCTTCTTCCAACCTTACCTGAACCTGAATAACGATTAAACCTGAAACCAAAACAACAGCAGTAACTACGTTTGGAATTATTAAGAATAAACCAATAAATACGATAATTATTCCAAGGAAAATCGGATTGCGTGAGATACCAAATAGCCCTTTTGTAATCAGGTTTACTTTATTCTTGTTGTCGATACCAATACGCCATTCATTCGCCATATTGCGTTGAGCAATAAAGATGGTTATAAATGAAAGATGTAATAATCCGTAACCAACCCAAACCAAATAATCAGATTTAAGGCTTTCGACTGGTGTCAAAAACGGCATTAGTGCTGGTATAAAAGCATTTAGTGTAATGGTAATAAATGCGATGGCTGAAATTACCTTATATGCCTTGCCTATATAATTTATAGCAGTTTCTTCCTCAGTAAACCGGACAGGATTAATTCCGGTTCTTTTATAAGCTTGGTAACCGGGAATAATGAATAGCACAATTAAAAAAATGCAGTAAAATACAAATAAATACATGATCCCATTTTTCTTTAATTACAACATTCAACGGAATAAACGCTCCCACTTTCAACCCAAATCCACATTATCGGCAGGCGTAAAAAGGGAAGCAAAAATACTTCCGCCTTTGAGTTTTATATTTGGCCCGCCCTGTAAAATAAACTTGTTATTCTATTTCAATTTGTGATTTTTAAAATAAAGATTTTGTGAGGCTAACTGTCAAAGACGGATATTTGGATTCAATCATCATAAAGCCTGTTGTCAGCCAGTTGTTGATTGTCCAGGCAAAACCTTCGTGAAAGTTGATGCCGTCATAATTGGCATACACGGTATATTTTTCGCTGAAGGTAGCCGAAACATTCCCGATGCCATAAATTTTATCCATATCGGATGCCAGCGAAGCTGTTCCTGCTGAAGCCGTAATGGCAAAATTCTCAGAAAATTCTTTTGATTTGAGGAGATTCAGGTAAAATGACTGGTCACTTTCGCCCGCGCGTATGCTCCCTGTGCCCAAAACGATACCGGGGCGCCAGCCGTCCTCTTTTTCTGTCACGGGTTGAATGCGTGCATTCCAGATAATTTTTTGCGCATTAAAAGCATATCCAACACCCGCATCGAACCAGCTAAACAAACCGTATCGTAAGTTAGCAATCCCCTGTTCTTCATCAGCAGTAGGCATATAAAGCCCTTGCACCGACAAGGTCTTTGGTGCCAACAGCGACCCGTCAATAGTCCCTGAACATGCCGGACAATTTGGCCCGCAACCCTGGGCGTAGATTTCATTTGCCGCAATTATTGCAAAAAATAAAATGATGATACGTTTTTTCATAACTGATAATTCTTGATGTTAAGTATTTTAATAATTTCAACACCAAAATTACCATAAAGGCAGTGCAACACTGTTGCAAAGTTACTCGCAGCGAGGACATACCCCGTAAAGCATGAATTGAGCATTATCATAAGTGTAACCGTCAGGCAGACTAATTTTAGGAATAGGAAGTTCTTTCATGCAATGCGTTCTCCCACAGTGCTTACAAACAAAATGTACGTGTTGGTCATCTATGGAACATGTACAATCGTCATCGCAAACGGCATACTTCACCGAGCCTGAACCATCATCAACTGTATGTACAATGAAATTTTCTTCGAATGATTTAAGCGCACGGAAAATAGTTGAACGCTCCACTTTTTCAAATCGTTGCTCCAAAGCTGCAAGACTCAATGCTTTGCCCGAATCAACGAGTGCCTTATAAACCAAAGTCCGCATGGCAGTTGGTTTTACTTTTTTCGATTCAAGTTTCTTCTCAATTTCGTCGTTTTCCATAGCACCTTCGTTCAAGAGTTAATATCGGTTTCTCTTTTATAGGCCAACAACCTCAACGCATTAAAAACCACCACTAATGTGGATCCTTCGTGGATGAGTACGGCAGGGCCTATAGTTGCAATACCAGAGATTGTCAGTGGAATTAAAATACCCACTATGCCCAAACTAACCCAAAGGTTTTGTTTGATAATGCCTTTGGCTTTTCTACTTAGACCGATGGCAAATGGCAATGTTTCCAGCTTGTCGGCCATCAGGGCAATATCAGCGGTTTCCAGTGCCACGTCCGAACCGGCTGCGCCCATGGCTATCCCCACGGTGCTGTTGGCCATGGCGGGGGCATCATTCACACCATCGCCTACCATTGCCACTTTGGATTCCTTCTTCCTGAGTTTTTTTATGGCATCCACTTTTTCCTCGGGCAACAGGCTGCCCCAGGCATCGGTCAGGCCTATTTCTTTTGCCACGGCATCGGCCACTTTCTGGTTATCGCCTGTGAGCATGACCATTCGCTTAATACCGATTTTCTTTAATTGCTCCAGCGTGACTTTTGCCTCTTCTCTCGGAGTATCCATTAAGGCAATAATGCCTGCATAATCGCCATTGCGGCGGATAAGCATGGTTGTGTTCCCTTCGGATTCAAGCGCTTTTACTTTTTCTGTAATTTCCTCCGAAGGTTTTTTATCATCGAGGGCTTCATACAATTCCAGGTTTCCAATATAAACTTTGTCCTCACCCAATGTTGCTTTTATGCCTTTTCCCAAAACGGCTTCAAGGTCTCTGGCTTCGGGAATATTATTTCCTTTCAAACGTGTTTTGCCATCCCTGACCACCGCTTTTGCCAAGGGGTGGTCGCTCAGGTTTTCCACGGCTATGGCCATTTTCAGCAATTCATTTTCATCGGTATTGTTCAGCGGAATTACTTTGGTGAGTTTTGGTTTGCCTTCGGTAAGAGTCCCGGTTTTATCGAAAGCGAGGGCCGTTAAAACACCGAGGTCTTCCAATGGACGCCCCCCTTTGATGAGCACCCCGCTTTTGGCTGCACGTGCCACCCCGCTTAGCACGGCGCTCGGTGTTGATATGGCCAACGCACAAGGACTGGCTGCTACCAGAACGGACATTGCCCTGTAAAAGCTGTCGCTAAAACTTTCGTCGATAACCAAAAAAGCCCCGAGCAATAGCACGACTAAACCCAAAACGGCAGGCACAAAATATTTCTCGAATTTATCGGTAAACCGCTGAGTGGGCGATTTCTGCGTTTGGGCTTCATTTACAAGTTTTACCAAACGGGAGAGTGTAGAATCGCTGGCTTCCTTTATGACTTTAACTTCCAGCGTATTATTGCCATTGATTGTACCTGAGAAAACCCTGTTTTTATCACTGATATCTTTTTCATTGGAGTAGTCCTTCTCCGGGTCATCCACAGGCATTTTATCCACCGGTACACTTTCGCCCGTAATGGGGGCCTGGTTCACGCTGCTTTCACCCCTAACCACAACACCATCGGCCGAAATTTTACTATTGGGTTTCACGACGATGACATCGCCAATTTCAAGGGTTTCAATTCCAACTTCTTCTGTTTTTCCGTTCTTTTTCCGCAGGGCTGTCTTGGGCGCCAGGTCGGACAGGGCCGCGATTGATTTGCGGGCTTTGTTCATGGCATAATGCTCCAGGGCGTGGCCCATGCTAAAGAGGAACAGCAGCAAAGCGCCTTCGGCCCATTCACCCAGGATCGCTGCCCCGATGGCTGCAACCAGCATGAGGAAGTCAATTTCGAACCCACCTTTCAATACGGTTTCGATTGCTTCTTTTGCTGTATAGAAACCACCAAAGAAATACGCTGCTATGTATAGCGACAGGCTAACCCACGAGGGGATTGCATCCACAAAGGAGAGACCGAACCCGGTGGCCAGCAATATTCCACAAATAATGGAGAAAATCAACTCGGTATTTTTACCCAAAAGGCCTCCATGCGCATGTTCATGTTCTTCCCCTTTTTCTTCGTGCCCGGGCTCTTTATCGTGCGTGTGCTTTTTCGCTGGCTTCTCCGTTTCTTTGATGCCGCGCAGATATGTTCCGGCTTCCAGGGCAGTATCGGTGATGGTTAGTCCTTCTTTTTTTAACCTATTAACAATTGGCGCTTCATCAATCTGCCTTGCATCAAATTCAACCCGAACCATTCCAGAGCCAGAAACCGATGCTTCAATAATACCCTTTACACTGCGAAGTTTGCGCTCGATAAGGCGCGCATGACGCGGGTGGCGGATGCCTTCTACCCCGATAAGCTTATGCCCGGTTTTTTCAGTAATGGATGCACCGGTTTGCCGGGCAATTGTACGTAAGCGGGCAATTGAAATCAACTCCGGGTCATAGTGGAAACAGAGCTGAGGTACACCATCGTCAGAAGCTTCTGAAACGTGGACTTCTTCCAGTCCTTTTTGCTCCTGAAGCAATGAGATAAGCTCCTGGACACATTGGTCTTTTTCGTCAGGTACTTCGGGCAGAATGAGTGGTATTTCTAACTTTAGTTTTTTCATATTAGAAAGATATTAATGTTTTACACAATTTTAAAATCAGTTGTCAATCTGGTGACACTTTTACATTCACTGTCGTAAAAACTTTGAATCACATGAAGTAGTGATTGATTCCATCATACTCGCCAATTTCAATTTTATAGCATAGGTCAGAATAACCAGAAATTCATTATTAGAATCTTTTATTGAAGAAAAAGAGTCTATTACTAATATTTTTACTTCATTCTCATTTATTTGTTGTAAAACAAAATTAAGGGGTAACGAAGCTGTAATTTCCCCTCTCATATCAAGAACATTGTATAAAAAATCCATATTACAGGCTCCCAATACTACAAATCCAGGGCATATACTGCCAAGTTTTAGGCGAACTTTTTCCTGCATATCTATTTCATAGAATAATTCAAAGTCTTCTTTCTTTAAAGATGTTTTTACTGCCTGTAAAACATCGTTAAAATTTCCTTTTACTATTTTGTCGAAGTAGTATTCCATGATAAAATGATTTAAGTCTAAACTTCCGCCAGTTAATAATTAAGAAAGCTTGATATGCAATTTTCATCTCCTTTTTTTCTTTTTCTTTTGTTTTGTCAGGTTGTTGTTTGTATTCTCTTTCTGAATAATAATCAGTAACGAGTCAATTTTAGCTTCCATTCTCTTTTGGTCAGCATACATAATATCCATCATCATCTGCAAATTATCAATAATCTGCCCCTGTATTTTTAAAACTTCAAGCATCAATACTTCATTAGGGATTTTTTTTAATAGTTGCAGTTGTACTGAATCCGTCGGAGAGAGTTTTAGCGAATCTGGTACTTGTCCTTTTAATGCCAGGTTTAGTGCAAGCATTACAAAAAGGGAATATAAAATTTTATGCTTCATTATCTGAATTTTAAAGTAAAAAGGGGAATCCGAATGGCTTCAAAACCAACTTTCATTTCAGTTCCAATGATGAAAAAACATACCATTCTGTCTTCCCCTTTTTTTTTATTTCTCGTTCAGCAATACCGGTGATTTCCCATCGGTGATTATGATTTTAGCATTGGGCGACCTTACTAAATCCCTGGTAATTTCGAGCGCTTTATATTCAATCACCTTATCGGTAAGCGAAGCGTTTAAAATATCGTTTGACTTTTTGACAGCTTCTGCTTCAATTAAAAGCCGTTCGGCCTCCCGCTCTTGTTTTTCAACAACAAAGTCAAGCGCTATCCGCTTTTTGGCCACATCGAGTTCAGCTTCTTTTTTTTCTTTTTCAATTGTGAAAGCAAGATTTTTTCGTTGAATCCCTATATCAACCTCCGTTTTTTCAGAAACCATCTCAGCATTGAGTTTTTCCCGGATAGTCCTTATAATTTCTGCCGGCAGTTCTACATCCTTGAGCAATACTAAATCTATTTCAAACCCATAATCCCCTACAACTCCGGCAAGTTTTTCTTTTATCGCCTGTTCAATTTCACTGCGTTGGGTAATCAATTCCACAGCCGTATGATTAAGGCCTTCCTGCCTGAGAACAGTAATGAGGTTATTAACGATAAGTGATTGCTGATAATAACCATCAAACTTCCTGTAAATACTTATTACTGAGTCGGGAACCAGCTTATAGAGCAAGGTAATTTCTGAGGATACTTCAATTCCCTCGCTGCTGTGAAAGTTAACTCTGTCGGAGTACTCGGTTACGCGTGTATCAAAGCGTTCTACCTTTGTAAAGAAAAGCCCGCGTCCATAAGTTCCGGGCTCCAGGATTTTGGGCTGAACTTTTCCGTAGCGTACTTTCAATGCCACTTCGCCCGGGCGAATGATTGCACAACTGCTTAAAAGAGCAGCAACAACTGTAATTAATATTAATTTTTTCATGATAAATAATGTTTAAAAAAAACCGTCAATAGTAAAATCATCTATTCTGGAATTTGAAATTCCGTTTTCGTTTTGATTCCAGATACTCAACCGTTTCACTGGTTGAAAGCGGATTGGTAACGTTTCCGGTTCGCAGGAAAAATACCGTATGGTTATTCTCTTTAAAATAAACCGGACGTTTAGAGCGCTCAATGAATAAGGAACATATTTCCTTATCGCTAATAGTATGAAATGATACATGTACTTTACTACAGATATCTTTCCCAAAGGTATTTGAAATAATGAGCATTAACCTTTGCTCAAACCCATCTTTGGTTTTCTTTTTTAATGACCAATAATCGTTGGCAAGGCCTAAAATTTCGCCAAAATCATTTACACCAATTAATAAAGTACCTCCTTTCCCATTTAAAAACCCGGCTATTGATTTTAAAATCACATGTTCCAGGTTTTTATCAGTTTTAACCTGCCGGTAGTCATGCCTGAGTGATGATTTGAATTCTACTTTCTCATTTTCGCCTTTTTCTATTAACTTTAAAATATCTGAAGCGCCTGGCATCTTAACCCATTTTCTTTTTTTGTAACGATAAAAAAGCGTGGCAAAAACAATTCCGATGATGAGTACGGCCAAATCAGTAAAAAAAATTCCAATATCCTCGGGTGGGAAATAAACCTGGTAAATATGTGATACAATATCCCGGAACGAAGATTCATGGCCGGACAATTCATATTGGTATGTGGCAATTAAAAGTGGAGCTAGAACAAACATGAAGAAACCTCCACCGATTAGCTGCCATAAAAACAAACTTTTAAATTTTTTTTTCATGTCAATGATGTTTTAATCAAAAAGACCGGGAAAGATATTTTCCGCAGTGTAATAATTAAACCGTCAAACCCCGTCAGCACTACAATGCGGACACCACCGGCCCTGTTTAATATTGTCGGGGGTTGATTGAAACTTGTGCCCGTGCTCACATTGCCACAACATTTTGGTTTTACAGTTCTTATACTCTTTTGAGAGGCATTTTCCACCCCTTTCACGGGCCAGAACATGCATGGCACCCATCCCCAAAAGTTGGTTGCCCGCACAATGCGGACACCAACTTTTCCTGGTTTTTATACTGAAAGGGCTCGCATACCATTGATGCCCTTTCTCACAAAGCCAAAGTAGCTTTACTTTGCTGTTTACATACCTTTTTGACAAACAATCCCCACCTCTTTCCCTTGCAATCCGGTGCATTTCTATCAGTGGTTTCATCGTGATGATTTTAATTGCCGTTTGGCAATCCTGTCTTTACCCGGTAGATTTTTTCGACATCTGAAACATAAATAATCCCATCGCCTGGATTTCCTGTACGTCCCTGTTCCGAAATGATGGCGACGATTTGGTCCACATCGTTTTTAGTACACACAATTTCAATCTTGGCTACCTTGCTGTCGGTGATTGAGAACTGTGTTGAAACAGAGGGGTCAGCGTTTTCAAGGTTGCCCGTTCCTTCTGCTGTTGAAACTGAGAGATTGGGAAACCCTGCTTCGATTAAATGATGACATATATCATTTACTTTAAATGGCTTTACAAATGCTTTTATTTCTTTCATCTTTAACCTTTTTGCGTTTTAACAATACTAATTATTCTTAATGGCTGTGTGACGTCTGGCTTTTTTTCATTTCAGAAATCAGGTAATATGCATTGTTTAAGGCAAGCATTGCATTTTTCGGTAGTGGTTCAAGCAATTTCACTTCTACCCATCCTTCTTCTTCTATCCCGGTTATTATCTCCACAGGTTGAAATGCCCACTCAGTTTCACCTTCTTCTTCGTGTTTTTCTGCCATAAAAATGTACGATTTACCTTCTTCTTCCACTATGGCACCTTCGGGCAAAGCGGGCAAAAGGTTACTTTCGGTGTGTATCTTGCCATTGATGTACATTCCTGCAATTAGGTAACCTTCTTTTTTCTCTATCTCGGCATGCACATGCACAGCCTTCGGGTTTTGTTCAAACTGCCTACCCACCGCAAATATTTTGGCGGAAAGGGTTTTACCGGGCGCCGATTGTACCGTGAAGTACACTTTTTGCCCTTCCTTTACCTTATACACATCTTTCTCGAATACCATGAAGTCGGCATGGACATGCTCGTTGTTTACAACCATAAACATTTGGTTTTGCGGATCTACGTACTGACCAAGTTGTACCAGCACTTTTTCGATGTAACCATCAATAGGGCTTACCACCGGAATGGTTTCATAAATGTCCCCTTCCCGGATATTTTCCACATTGATACCGAGAAGTTTTAACTGCGCCTCGTAACCTTTTACTTCTCCTTTCATGGCCTGATAATCGGCCTGAGCCTGCTGAAAGGTTTGCCCTGAGCCAACCTTCTCTTCAAAGAGCCGTTTCTGCCGCTCAAATTCCTTTTCAAGGAATTGTACCTGGTTATAGACTTTCAGGTAATCCGTTTGCAATTTTACCAGGTTGGGGTGGGCAAGATAAGCCAACACCTGTCCTTTTTTTACTTTGTCGCCTTCTATCACTTTAATGGAAGTGACATTGGCTCCCAGTATTGCTGTAATTGTTGCTTCATGCTGCGGGGGTACTTCCAACTGCCCGTTGGCTTCAACAACACCTGAAAGGGCGCGTACAGGCAAAGAATCTATCTCCATCCCAAGACTCTTGAACTTCAAATCCGACAAATGCACTTCACGCATTCCACCTTCTTCTTCATGCCCTTCTTCTTCATGGCCTTCTTCTTCATGGCCCTCATGTGATTCATGGGCTTCACCTTCATGTGCACCCGAATTAGCTTCCTTATTGTTGCCACAACCAACCAAACCCACTGTAAGAAAAACAATTGCGAGAATTTGTATGATGTACTTTTTCATTTTTTTATATTTTTTGAATTACTGTTTTCTGTTTATTTTTCAATTTGATGTTTTTAAATAATATTCCAGTTGAAAGCGGCTTTCCAGGTAATTTCCAAAAGCATTCCATGAATCCACCTCGATTTGCACCGCATCTCTGATGTTTTGCAAAAAAGCAACATAGTTTATGGCGCCTTCGTTATATGCTGTGATTGCTCCCTGGCGTTGTTCCCTGGCGAGGGGAAGCGCTTCATCGCTGTAATAGTTCCAGGAATTGAGCCACTTGAGGTATTTTTCTCGTGTACTGCTGTACATGGCGTTAAATTCGAGTTGCGTCTGCATTAAGTTTTGTTCAGCAATTTCGCGTTCAATTTTGGCAGATTGCACCCGGCCCAACTCCGGTCCGAAAACAAGAGGAATTTGGATTCCCACATCATAGGAATAAAATCCACTTTCTCCGCCCACTTTCTGCTTACTGTATCCTCCGCTGAGTTTTGGTAAAAATTGGGATTTTCGCTCCCTGATAGTCGCATCTGCTACATCTACACGTTGCCGGGCAAAATTTAGTACAGGGTGAGAGCCTGTAGTACCTGAAATTAATTCGGCAGAATTTTCCAAATCGCTTACTGGTGTTTTTGAAACAGTATAAAGCGTATCGCCGGCAAACCAGGCGTTAAGTTTTTGCAGGGCTGCGAGGTAATCGCGCCAGGCCTGTTCTTTTTGTATTTGCACCTGATTGGCTTCGTTTATTGTGGCAAGATATTCCAGTCTGGAGCTTGCCTGCGTTTCCAGCCTAATTTCGGCTGCCCTTTTTATGTCTGTAAAAATAGAGTCGAGGCTATTGTACACGCGATAATTATTCCAGGTAGCATACACATTTCCCCAGGCACGTTTGACTTCCCGTTCCACCTCAATTTCTGTAAGGTTAAGAGCTGATTCTGCCAGTGTAATATATTCTTCCTGAAGCTTTAATTTGGGCGAAATTCCGAATACATCGATTCCTCCCTGTTTTATCCCAATTTGAGTATAAATACCATCTGAACCGTTTCCAACTTCCTCTTTTCCGGTGAAGATTTCCGTGCTTCCCAAATCCCACGCAGTTTTTTTCAGTACTTCCTGATTTTCAATCTCCAGGCGTGCCGATTGTATTTTCGGGTAACTTTCAACCGCAAGTTTACTGGCTTCTTCCAGTGTAATGGCAGGCAGGTTTTCGACAATTGAGTTGATGGAGTTTGAATTCTCCTGAGCCTGTGTTGTTGAAGGCAAACCTATTAATCCGGCAACAAATAACACCAGTAATATTTTGGCTGATGCCGTTGGCTTTATTTTCATTTTACCTCTTGATTCTACGAAAGTATAGAGTATCGGCAGCACAATAAGCGTTAATAATGTAGCTGTAAGCATGCCTCCGATAACCACAGTAGCTAACGGGCGTTGTACTTCAGCTCCTGCAGATGTTGAAAATGCCATAGGTAAAAACCCGAGGATATCAGTTGATGCTGTAAGCATAATTGGACGTATTCTTTCCTTTGTACCGGTTAAAATACGCTCTCTGATGTCTGAAACACCTTCCATCTTAAGCGAATTAAACCGGTTGATTAAAACCAGGCCATTGAGTACTGCAACTCCAAAAAGTACAATAAACCCAACACCGGCCGAAATACTAAAAGGCATATCCCGCATCCACAAGGCAAACACACCTCCAATGGCTGCCAGTGGAATTGCCATGTATATCATAATGGATTGAGAAAATGACTTTAGCGCAAAATACAACAATACGAAGATCAGGAAAAGTGCAATGGGTACTACAATCATCAATCTGCTTTTTGCCCTTTGCAGGTTTTCAAATTCTCCACCATACGTAATATAATAACCTGGTGGCAAGTCCAATTCTGCATCCAGTTTTTCCTGAATATCGGTAACTACCGATTCAACATCGCGTCCCCTGGTGTTAATTCCTACATAGGTTCTGCGGTAGGTATTTTCACGTGAAATCTGCATTGGGCCAGGGACATAGTCGATATCGGCTATTTCTTTAATCGGCACCTGTGTACCATTGGGTAAATCAATAAAAAGCTGCCGGAGGTCGTCGATACTCTTCCGGTGGGATTCATCGAAACGGATTACCATGTCAAAACGTTTTTCGCCTTCGAAGATCGCTCCTGCTACTCCTCCGGCAAAAGCAGTGCTAACATATTCATTCGCTTTTCGAATATCCAATCCGTATTGAGCAATTTTTTCGCGGTTATAGCGGACAGTCATTTGCGGCAACCCCGATGTGCGTTCAGGGCTCACATCACCTACTCCCGGAATGGTTTGAATGATTTCGGCCATTTGCTCCGATTTCTCGGCAAGTATATCAAGGTCTTCGCCAAACAATTTTACGGCGACATCCTCACGGACTCCTGTAAGTAATTCGTTGAAACGAAGTTCGACCGGCTGGCTAAAAACAAGGTTTACACCGGTTAACCGCTCTTCCAAAAGTTCTTTAATTTTGCCAATTAGTTCCTGTGTAGATTCTGCACTTGTCCATTTATCCATGTCCTTTTCCAGAACAATGAAGATATCAGCAATATCCATGGGCATGGGGTCTGTTGGAATATCGGCCACCCCAATACGGGCCAGGGCTGTTTTTACTTCAGGAAAATTTTCCTTTAAAAGATTCTCAATCGTGATGGAAACATCTATCGCTTCATCAAGTCCGCTACCAGGACGAATCAACGCCTGCATGGCAATATCTCCCTCATCCAACTGGGGAACAAATTCACCTCCCATCCGGGAAAAAGTATATACAGCAACGCTCAATATCACAATGGATGTTATAATAACAAGAGCTTTAAAGCGTAAAGCAAATCTTAAAAACGGAAGGTACACCCGATGAATTGCACCAATAATTTTCTCACTGAACGCTTCCAGTTTCCGTTCAAAATTTCCAAACCAGTTCTTTTTGTTTTGGATCGGCTTCATAAACAAGGCCGACATCATAGGCACGTAAGTGAGACAAAGAAGAATGGCGCCAATCATTGCAAACCCGAAGGTGTATGCCATTGGCTGAAACATTTTTCCTTCCACGCCGGTTAGAAAAAGTATGGGCGCAAAAACAATAAGAATAATGATTTGTCCGAAAAAAGCAGAACTCATCATGGTGCTTCCTGAATCATAAGCCACCTCGTCCATTGCTTTCTGGTTAAAGAGGTGCTTACCCGCTTTTATACGTTTCTGTATTTCATACACCGTTCCTTCAATAATAATTACCGCGCCATCTATGATGATTCCAAAATCAATGGCTCCCAGGCTCATCAGGTTGGCCCAAACATTGAAATGTTTCATCAAAATAAAAGCAAAAAGAAGCGACAGGGGAATCGTAGTGGCAGTAACAATACCGCCCCGCAGGCTACCCAGCAATATCACCAGCGCAAATATTACAATCAAAGCCCCTTCCAGCAGGTTTTTCTTAACAGTATCAGTGGTTCTGGCAATAAGTTCGCTTCTATCCAGAAAGGGTTTAATTTCCAGCCCCTCGGGCAATGATTTCTGGACTTCTTTCATCCTTTCCTTTACATTCTTGATCACAGCATTCGGGTTTTCTCCACGGAGCATAAGCACCATTCCCCCAACTGCTTCTTGCCCATCCTGTGTGAAAGCCCCGTACCTTACCTGGCTCCCAAAGTGAACCTTTTCTGCTACGTCCCTAATCAGGATTGGAATACCATCTTCATTTCGGATGACGATGTTACGGATATCATCCAGCGAACGCACCAGGCCTTCGCCCCGGATAAAGTTGGCCATGTTATTTTTTTCGATATAGGCGCCCCCAGTATTCACATTATTGCGTTCTAATGCTTCAAATACTTCTGAAATAGAAACATCTATGGCATTGAGTTTTTCAGGGTTGATGGCTATTTCATACTGTTTAACTTTCCCACCAAAGGCATTCACTTCTATCACACCGTCGACCATTGCCATTTGCCGTTTTACAATCCAGTCCTGAATGGTTCGGAGTTCAGTTGCAGAATAAACGGTGTCGTAACCGGACATAGGTTTGATGGTATATTGATAAATCTCTCCCAGGCCTGTGGTAATTGGTCCCATTGAAGGGGAACCAAATTTTTCAGGAATTTGCTCTTTTACTTCACTGAGTTTTTCCGAAACCAGTTGCCGGGGCAGGTAAGTTTCCATTTTGTCCTCAAATACAATAGTTACCACCGAAAGGCCAAACCTCGATATAGATCTTATTTCTGTTACCCCCGGCAAATTTGCCATGGCCAGCTCCACAGGGTAAGTCACAAATTGCTCTATGTCTTCTGTGGAAAGGTTCTCGGATACGGTAATCACCTGCACCTGGTTATTGGTGATATCAGGCACCGAACCGAGATTTACCGTGGACATGGAGTATATTCCCACTCCAATGAGAGCCAGCGTGAGCAGCCCTACAATAAATTTGTTTTTTATTGAAAATGCTATGATTCTGTTTATCATTTCCTATTGATTTTATTTGTTAAAACTCTATTTATTTCTTTGGTCATAGTATTTGTTCATCGTTTCTTGATTTTTAAAATAAACCAATTCCGGTTTTCCTTTTTCTTTTAACCCGATTAAGGCATCAGCTTTGTTAATTGAATCGCCCGAAAAAGCATCGGGCACCATCGCAACTTCCATAAAGTACTCTGTAAGGTGGTTAAAACATTTCTCGCTGCAGAAATAATACACCTTGTTTTTATATATGACTTTTGAAGATTTATGTAACTGTAAGTTGTCGCCGTTCATGCAAGCCCATTCGCCGGGAACTTCATTGTCATACCACGCCCATTTGTGATACAGAAACCGGGTATCGCACTTGTAGGTATAAAAAATTAGGACAGAAATTGTTGCGATCATCAGTAAACTGAAACTGACAATAAGTGTTCGATTAAACTTTTTATTCTCGATTTTTTGTTTTTCCCGTAATTGTTGCTTGCTTAACTTCTTCTTTTTCATATCAAAAAGATTAAGTAAACATATAGGCCGGCTGTTTTACCGGTCTGTTAATTCAAACAAAAGTTAAGCAATTGCAGGAGGCGCCCGGAGTGAGTGAGCGGTATAGAAGAATTGTTTTATGAAAATGGCATGATTGCCAAAGATAGTTGTGGTAATGTCTTTTACAGGTGGAATTTCACTTTGAACAATAATTCCAGCCGGGAAGAAATTGAAATGGTCAGATAAAGACTGATTTAATGATGTAGTGCTTGTCTTTTCAGACACCAGAATATTAAATGCATGACAATGCGTGTCTGGTTTTTCCGAATTTTGCCCCTGAACAGGAGTTTCACAGGCTGCTTCCTCTTCTGATGAGTGTGTAATCTCTAAATGGTGATGGTGCGGCACAACAGTATGGGCCAAAATAATCAGCCCTGCCAAAAAGGTAAAAAATCTTTCTATATGTTGTCCTTTAAAAATCAACCGACTATGATATTAAAAATCAATTAATAAAATAATGACAAAGATAGAAAAAATATTTCTGCAACCAAGTTGCAGAGTTTATTTGTCGCAATTGGAACAAACTCCTTTCACAACCATATTCACAACAAAAGACATTTTCCTCGACTACTTTAGAGCCACATTGTATACAGCCTGGGAAATCCAGGCTGAAAAATAGTGGCAGTCCAGAGTTCAGTAATCCGGCAATTTCGGGTCGGTGTTGACTTTACCAAACAAAGAAAAAGCAAACAAGGTCATTAGGCTGGTTGCTAACCGGTTGACGCTTGAAAAATGGCTATCGGGTGCATTAAAATCCAAGTTCTGCCGTGATAAACTCTTTCACTCCGTCTGCACCTGTCAGTTCCAGCCAAGCTTCGGTGTTGTCGCCACTAATAGAAATAGTAAAGGTAAAAAAATCGCAACATGCTCTTTCGGTTTTAATAAACTCTATGAGCTCGTCCAAGATTTTGTCTGTACCCGAAAACTTAAATGCATAACCGTTTTTGAGTTCCTTTTTGTCAATGATTTGTCGTTTTAAACTTGCAATAACCGTTTCCTTTCTTTCCCGGAGTTCGGGTGTTGTCAATTTGCAAGACATTTGTACTGGTTTGCTTTTTACAGTGCAGCCATTACTGCAAATTGTTTCTTTCTGCTTATCCATTATTTTCTTTTTTGATGATGTTGAATATTGATTTTGTGCATAACTACAAGCTGTTAACATTGAGAATACCAATGTTACTGTTGAAATTCTTAATAGATTACATATAATTGCCTATTGTATTTTGTGTTTTATATTTGCAAAGATAAACCGTGGAGTATAGTCCACGGTCAAGTAAAAAATCAAAAAAAAATCATAACGATGTTAATAGGCAAACTATCAGAGGCTTGTGGGCTATCAAGAGATACTATACGCTTTTACGAAAAGCAGGGGCTGATAACTATTGGCAAAAAGGAAAGTAAGTTTAACAACTACAAAGAATATTCAAAAGAAACTTTGAAACGATTGTTATCCATAAAACAATTAAAAAGTTTTGGGTTCACACTGAATGAAGTGTCCGAACTGCTTGATATGATTGATGTCAACGAAGCAACTTGTAAAAACGTTTCGCATAAGATTGATGAGAAAGTTTTACTGATTGATCAAAAAATTCAGGAACTTAAAGCCGTTCAAAAACAGTTGTTAAACGGAAAGAAAAACTGCAAGGACGAAACAGGAGCGTTAAAAACTCCAAATGAAGCTTGTCCTGTGCTTGTTCGTTGACGGCTGAGACAGTTCAGTCAGCGTTGTCCATACCTTTAGATTGTTGTTTCTGATATATAAGAAACTGAACTATTCGAATCAAACGGGCCCGTGGATATTTTTATTAAAAATCCATGTCCCTACAGAGTCTTAATCGGATGTTGAATCACCTGCACTAGCTAATATCTCCACCTATTAGTCGTGGCCACCAACGACAACATGACCGGTACTCAACTAAAACAGCAACAACGGTTACCAAAGCAGCAAGCGATTGTAGTCCAAACAAAGCATTGGCTACGGCCAGTTCAAAAAAGTTGCTGGCGCCGATCATGGCAGCTGGGGAACATATAGCATGGGGTAATCTCAACAAAAAAAGTCGAATTTGATAAGCAAACTTCCCACAATAATTTAGTCTGACTACCCATGCTCTCCGTATGATACCCAAAATCATCGATGGTCTCAGTTTCAACAGGAGTCGCACCAAGCTTCAGGCTCTCCAGTTGCTTTGTGATTTCTTGATTTTCACCCAATGAAAGACGGAAAGCTTACGATTTTCAAGATCAAATTTCAATTGACGTTTGCCGTCAACACCATCCAGCTTCATGCGGATAATGTTCTCCTGCGAGAGGCAATCCATTTTGGGAATATGAAATGTGCTCTTGTACAAATGCCAGTCGGATAGGTGATATTCTTTTCCTATACCGTGGTGTCATTACAAACTTCTTTTTCTTCAACTTCTTTTCTGCTGAACAGGCAAATAAATAGCTTCAACAGCTTTCCTACCCCTTATTCTCCTATCCTTTCCCTAAACCTGATCAGCTCGGTCGGGCCAACCCGATTTCGTACTGAAAGAACGTTTTACCTCAGAAGTGTTGTCCATAAGGATTTTCCTGCCACCAGTACACAACCGATTCATCCCTTTAGCTGAACATCATCTTCAGCAACAAAACGCCAACCACTTTACGGATGAGATGGAAAGACAGCCATTATCCGGACAATAACCAGATGTAAACTCGTATTCTTTATTGAGAAATTGACCCAGCCAGGTTGTAAAAACAGCAACAGGAGAACTGAAAAAGAACGGGACTCCCAAAACTGTATCGCCCCAAAATAAAACCAATCCCAATTTTCTGCAAAGCAACAGGCACGGTAATGCCCTGGAAAATTTATTTGCCAATTTCATGCGGCAGAGCAAAAATCTCACCCAACTCAGTTTCTTCAAAGTACCTATAAACGCCGTTTCAGAAATGGCAAACGTAATTGGAGATATTGTCAAAAACGGTTATGAATCCGGCAAAGAGTTGCTTGATGAATACCGGATAAAACCGGAAGACTATCACAAAAAACAAAATAAAGAGCAACTGCTCGGAGAACATGCCCAAAAGAGCATAACATCACAAACCAGCCAGGACAAAGATCAGGGAAATCGCTTTTATCCTTCGAGTACTTCTTCTCTTGTGAATTATATAAAGTATGCGGATGGGAAACTACTTCACCCAACAATAAAGAGGTTTAGGCATTCCTGTATTTTTTCGGATTTTTGCTATTACCTCGGGATGTGGGATTCCTTTACCTGAATCGACCCCCCAATAGAATCCATTAAACCCTGATTCCAGAAAAAATTGATACAAATCTATTAAACCTTTCCAATGATTTAAAACAATTATGATTTTTTACTTGTTCCTAATGATTAGGTTTTGAATAGCATCTTCCGAGTAATTTATTCGACATATTGTCGCTGAAGTTTTTTGATTGTTCACTTCAAAAATTTTGTACTATGAGACGGGCTACTCAAGAAGATAAGAATTTCATCATTGATATTCTTACCCAATCCTTTGAATCCAACCAAAGTGTTAATTATATCGTGACCCAGGATAAAAAACGGATTCAGCGAATCCGGGCTTTAATGGATTATTCCTTCGAGGTATGTTCTTTATTTGGCGAGGTGTTCATTTCTGAAGATAATAAAGCCTGTGCCCTTATCGTGTACCCCGATAAGAAGAAAACCAGCCTCAAATCAATCTTGTTAGATGTTAAACTAATCATGAAGTGCGTTGGGGTCAAAAATATAAAGAAGGCGCTTGACCGGGAAGCACTAATTAAGAAAATTCAGCCCAAAGAGGCGATGACCTACTTATGGTTCATTGGCGTTGGCCTCGCAGACCAAAATAACGGGCTGGGTAGCGCCATGCTCCAAGCAATTATCGACCACAGCAGCAAAAATAATCGGCCGATCTACCTGGAGACTTCTACCGTTCGAAACCTTCCTTGGTACAGCAAATTTGGCTTTGAGGTTTATAGCGAGCAAGATCTAAGCTACCGTCTTTACTTTCTGAAAAGGGAACTAAAAAAATGACCTCCGATGTTGGTATTTGGGACACAAATGCACCTGGTCACATTTATCTTTGTGAGCATAGAAGTTGTTATCTTCTTCTATCTGGTCATATTTTGGCTCGCGAGACCTGATGACCGGACCGTGCCACTAAACTTGGTCCTCATCTTTCTATTGTTATTTTACAACATCAGCGGCGGACTCCTGCCAGACCCTAAATTGCCGGGGTCTTATTTCTCCCAACTATCGATTGCCTACGCAACTGGCTTTATTACGCCCTGTTACTTTCCCTTCTATGTCTACAAAGCTTTTGGTTTGACAAAGTTGAAGTTCCACGCCTACATCGGTGCTTATGTGTTCCTTTTATTGCCCTATCTTTTGTTTGTTGTGGCTTTTGCCTTGTCTGGCGAATTACGAGTTGCACAAATCCTTCTAATCTTTCCTGTTTTGTATGGCATCTGGCTAATAATCTCGCTGTATATTTCAATCCGGCATAAGTACAACAATTTCAAAAGTGGGGAGTCAAAACAAGAACTAACCGTCTTGCTGCTAAGCATTGCCCCGTGGGTCAGCCTTCCCATTATTGCGGTCCTCGAACTGGGGCAGGCTGTAGAGGCCTCTGTCACAAATTTTGGTTTTCTGTTGCTCTTTAGCCTGCAGGTGAAACGGAATGTAAAACAGCTTCGGATCGACCACGAAAAGTTAATCGAATCCGAGCAGCGGCTGCGGGCTTTGAACAATAACCTTCAGGCTGAAGTAACCAAGCGAACAAAGGAATTGGAGAAAGCCAACCGATTAAAAACCCGCAACTTCATAAACCTGGTCCATGAAACAAAAACACCGCTCACATTGGTCAAAAACTATCTTGATGAGTATATCCAAAAACATGGGCAGGACGAAGAACTTGAAATTATCAAGAGCGGAGTGGATAAGCTCACTGCCGATGTGATAAACCTGTTTGATGTCGAACGGTTTTCCAAAGGATTTGATGTTTACCGACACAATAAAATTTCGGATTTCAGTGCCATTTTGGAAAGCAGCTTGCCTTTGTTTGAATATTACTGCGGAAAACAGGGTATCAAGTTTAATGCTGAGATTGAAAAAAACCTTCTCATAAAAGCAGCCCCTAATGCAATCAACCGTATCGTCAACAACGTGATTGAAAATGCCATCAAATTCACCGATACTGGCGGTGAAATAATGGTTTCATTAAGCGCAAAAGACAGCAAATTATTTTTCTCTGTTCAGGATGATGGCATTGGCATATCTCCAGCCTTTCAGCAGAAGGTATTCGAGCCTTACTACCAAATCGGACATAAAAATACCAATCTACAAGGGATGGGGCTTGGTCTGCCGATTGTGAAGAAAGTCACGGAAAGTTTAGGCGGTGAAATTATCATTGAAAGTAACCCGCAAGAAAGACCAGGGACAAAAGTATTGATTATCTTGGCAAAACACGAGCCAGCTACTGATGACAATCTTGCACAGCTTGTAAATGAACCTGCCGGCTCTTACTATCAGATGCCTGATTTTGAGATTGAAGACAGTGCCTACTCTCCGGCAAAACGAACAATCTTACTGCTTGAAGACAATAAGACCATGCTCCAGTTCTTGTCCAAAAAACTGCGAAACAAGTATAATGTGTTTGCCACTTTGAACGGGGCTGACGCACTACAGAAACTTGCCGGCTTGCCGGTTATTCCTGATTTGATTCTTTCAGACATCATGATGGACAAAATGGATGGGTTTTCGTTTGTAAAGGCAATTTCAGGACAAGAGGCTTATCAGCACGTTCCGATTATTTTCCTCACCGCGAAATCAACGGCAACCGACAGGATGAAAGGCCTGAAGCACGGTGCCATTGATATTGTCTCCAAGCCCTTCTCGTTTGAAGAACTCGACCAGAAAATTGAGACGATTTTATCCAATATTTCCAAACAGCAAATGGCTATTCTCAATACTTCCATATCCAACCTGAACCAACTAAAGAATTTTTCATCCGGAAGCTTGCCCGTTACTTCCCAGTCCAACTTCGAAGAAAGCTGTGAGTCGCTTAAACTGACTGCCCGGGAACGGGAAGTGGCCAAGTTAATGGTTGAAGGGCAGACTTATAAAGAAATAGCAAAAAAGCTTTTCATATCAGAGAAGACGGTCAACAAGCATATTCAAAACATGTTCGCAAAAGCGGGGGTTTCCAACAAAGTTGGCCTTATTAATAAGTTGATCCGGTGATTGAGGCCGGGAATACTACTATTTGAGTACGGAAGTAGTAGAAGTTACGTATCGGATTTAAGACAAAAGAATCCGAAATTTGATCAATAATTTCGGGTAATCTCTAAATACGTGGCTTATGAATGAACGATATATACTGGAATGGCTCGATACAGTGATTACGGTCACCCTCAACCCTGTAAAAACACAAGTTTCTGCCCTTCAACCGGAAGATATTAGGCGGATCATGAAAGGCATTGGACCTGAAAAGACAAAGATCATGGGGGCAATCAAACTGTTGGTTTTTAGTAGCGGTAACGAAGCCGAACTAAATTATTTTATCAAGTTGTACCATACCAGCCTAGTCGTTTTACTAGATCAGGCTGTCAGGAACCAGGCTCACCAAACAACATATCCTGCACTGAAGCCGGTTTTTGAAGAACTGGTTATATGCGTGGATGAACTTATTCATTTTTTGGAAAGGCGGTTTTCCGCTTATTTGGTATTGAATGAACGGCTACCCATAATTTATCTTTCCCGCGTGAAAGCAGAATTGAATGGCAGGATCAGGGCAGTTGAGAAAAAATTAAAATCACAGGAAGCGTTTCAACTTGCCACCGGCATCCTGGTCCCTGTCGTCAGGCGTTTTCTGAACCAAGCGCAACAGGAACACGAATTGACCTTTCAGGAAATTTCCTACATCAAGGACTTGTTCCAGGAAGTTGAAAACCTGGAATCCAACGCTGTTAGCAGTTTCTTTTCGGTGCTTGACGAACGCTTGATCTACATGAACTTCAACCATCGGCTTTACGCTGATTACCTGTTACAACGGCTGAACAAAGATGTCAGCAACTATAAAACGTCGGAAGGTAAGATGGAGTACCTGTTGGTTTACGCCAAGGCGTTTCGGCAACTGCCCCGGAAACCTGACGCCATCTTTTCCGGCAAATATCCCGATCTGACCAAGGTGCTTTTGAATTGGTTCCGGCATGAAATCTCCTATCTCGAAAAGAGCATGCGCCTTTCCATTAGAGCATATAAAACCAGTACGAAAGGACCTGTGTCAACTAAACCCAAACAAAAAGTGGTATGCGCCCTTTCTTCCGACCAAACCGGACTAATATTAAGAGCGGCCGATGAATTGCGGATTCTGGTTGGCAGATCGATGAACGAAGTTTTTAAAACGATTGTGCCTCACCTTTCCTCACCATATAAAGAAAATTTATCCTACGACGGCATGCGCAGTAAATCGTATGTGCCGGAAGAGCGGGACAAACAAAAAGCGATCGACGCCTTACAGCGGATCATTAAGAAGATTGAAGAATATTAATCTACGATAAAATTTCAGTGGCGTAGAAATCATTCAGGATTCGGATAATGAAAACCTAATTTGGGTTGAATATACTTCCGGTTTAAAAAACATCACCCCTTTTCCACGCTGATGAAAAAAAATCTGAAAGAACCAGTAAAATAAAAGGTACTGCTTTCGCTGACGAAGACCGGGTGGGGTTTGCAAAAAGCCGACTCATTAAATATTTGGCCGGATGATATACCCGATTCTCATTAACCCCGGATTAACATCCCGGTGGAAGAGGGAAAGTGCGCTGAATTAATAGGAGCTTTGCCCCACCGCACAAACAGCACATCCCGCAAAACACACAGGCAAACGCACAAATCCCATTTTTGCGGGAAGAGCTGTTTTTAGCCCACGCACCGCAGGTAATTCCAAGCTTTATCTGTACTTTTAGAGCTTTTACAAACAAGATTGAAAATTATATTGTATGTCAGAAGACCATAAAAAACAATTAGAACAGCAACTTTGGAATATTGCCGATACGCTTCGGGGGAGAATGAATGCCGATGAGTTCCGAGATTACATACTCGGATTTATTTTTTACAAATATCTGGCTGAGAAGATGGAAATATATGCCGACTCCATTTTAAAACCCGATGGAATTAGCTACCAAGATATACAGGAAGACACCGAACAAGGAAAAGAATACATTGAAGCAATTCGGGAAGAATCATTGGAGAAACTTGGATATTTCCTTAAACCATCAGAATTGTTTTGCGAATTAGTAAAACGTGGAAACGGACTTGGTCACGATGCCTTTGATACAGACCAGGAACAAATCGAGGACATAAAGTCTGGAAAACTTGACGACAAAGTAACCGCAAGTAATTTCATCCTCGAAGACCTTCAAAAAATCCTGATTAATATCCAAAACAGTACGATGGGTACGGATAGCGAAGAAGATTTCGACAATCTTTTCGAGGACATGGATTTAAACAGTACCAAACTCGGTAAAACTCCCGAAGCACGAAATACAATAATTGCAAAGGTGCTGGCGCACCTTAATAAAATTGATTTCAGGCTAAACGATACCGAACTGGATGTTTTAGGTGATGCCTACGAATACCTGATTGGACAATTTGCCAGTGGTGCAGGAAAAAAAGCAGGAGAATTTTACACCCCACAAGGCGTAAGTACCATTTTGGCAAAACTGGTTACAACAGGAAAAACAAAACTAAAATCCGTTTATGACCCAACCTGTGGTTCGGGTTCTTTATTGCTGCGTGTAGCCAAAGAGGTGGAAAATGTAAACAACTATTACGGTCAGGAACTTAACCGTACCACATACAACCTTTGCCGAATGAATATGATTTTGCACGATGTGCATTACCGTAAATTCGACATTAAACAAGAAGACACACTGGAACACCCACAACACCTCGACATGCGTTTTGAGGCGGTGGTGGCGAATCCCCCTTTCTCCGCCAAGTGGAGTGCCAACCAATTATTTACAAGCGACGACCGCTTTAGCCAATACGGAAAACTGGCACCAAGTAGTAAAGCCGACTTTGCCTTTGTGCAACACATGATTTACCAGTTAGACGACAACGGCACTATGGCAATTGTATTACCACATGGAGCATTATTTAGAGCTGGTTCAGAACAACACATTAGAAAATATCTGATAAATGAAAAGAATTATTTAGATGCAATAATTGGTTTGCCAGAAAAGATATTTTTTGGTACGGAAATCCCTACATGTATTCTTGTTTTTAAAAAATGTAGAGAACATCCGGGAGATATATTGTTCATAGATGCTAGTCAAGATTTTGAGAAAAGTACTCAAAATTACTTGCGTGATATTGATATTGATAAAATTGTATCAACATATCAGTCACGAAATGAATTGACAAGATATAGTGTTAAAATTGGATTAAGTGAAATTGAAGAGAATGAATACAATCTTAATATCCCAAGATATATTGATTCCACTATAAGTGAAATGGAAATAGATGTCTCCCGAGTTTCAGAGGATTTACACTCTTTAGAACAAAAGCTTAGTGCAAATAAAACTCGAATCGAAGATTTTTGTAAAGAATTAAATATTTCAGTGCCATTTTAAATGAAAGACACACACATTAATCCAGTATTGCGTTTCCCCGAGTTTCATGAAAATTGGAAAAGTGTCTCATTATCTGAAATATTAGATGAGCACAAAATTCGCAATAACAATCAAGAATATTTGGAAGTCTTTTCTGTTGCAAAAGAAAAAGGTGTAGTTAATCAAATTGAACATTTAGGACGTTCCTATGCATCTGAAAATTTATCTAATTATAAAGTTGTATTCCCAAATGATATTGTTTACACAAAAAGCCCTACTGCAGATTTTCCTTTCGGTATAATAAAACAAAATAAAACAGACAGAATAGGGGTTGTTTCAGTGCTATATGCAGTTTTTAAACCAGAAACTAATAGCATCGGGTCATTAATTGATATATTTTTTTCTTCAAGTACCAGTACATTTAATTATTTAGTTCCGTTAGTTCATATCGGTGCAAAGAACACTATGAATATAGGGAATAGTGACTTCCTAAAAGGTGAAAAAATCAATATTCCGACATCTTCCAAAGAACAAGAAAAAATAGTTGGTTTCTTTTCCGAAATAGAAAAGCGACTTAGTTTATTAAGAGAGCAAAAAGAAAAACTGCAAAATTACAAGTTGGGAGTAGTACAAAAACTATTCAAACAGAAAATACGTTTTAAAAAATCAAATAATGGTGAATTCCCTGATTGGACAGAGATACCTGTTTCTAAAATTCTTAAACGATATTCAGAACCTGTGCAAGTTGACGTAAATCAAACCTACCGAGAACTGGGAATTCGTTCGCATGGGAAAGGTATATTTCATAAGGAAGAAATAACAGGAGAAAAACTTGGAAATAAAAGAGTCTTTTGGGTAAAAGAAGATATGCTTATATTGAATATTGTTTTTGCATGGGAAAGAGCAGTAGCAAAAACAAGCTTGAATGAAGTAGGACTTATTGCTTCACATCGTTTTCCTATGTATGCACCTATTACCAATGAAGTATCAATAGACTTTATATACCATTTTTTCCTTTCTCCTAAAGGTGAATATCTTCTTAAACTAGCTTCACCAGGCGGTGCAGGGCGAAATAAAACTTTAGGGCAGAATGAATTTGAAAAACTGAAAATAAATATGCCGAACTATGACGAACAGGTTAAAATAGCTGAATTCCTTTCAACTCTTGACAATCAAATATCCAATATTGAAGGCCAAATTGAGCAAACTACCCAATGGAAAAAAGGGTTACTACAAAAAATGTTTTGTGCCTAAACTATGAGCAAACAACCCGAACAAATATTAGAAAACCAGCTAGTAGAACAGCTCCAAAAGCTAGGTTACGGTTTGGTGCATATCAAAGATGAGAATGAGTTAATTACCAACCTGAAAACCCAGCTTGAAAAACATAATGGAGTTACATTTTCCGAAAGTGAATTTGAAAAAGTGCTGAATATCCTCAGTAAAGGTTCGGTTTTCGAAAAAGCAAAAACGCTGCGTGAGAAACAGCACATTGTTCGGGATAATGGCGACAACTTATATTTTGAGTTTATTCAAACCGAACATTGGTGTCAAAACCAGTTTCAGGTTACACACCAGGTAAGTATGGAGGGCACATACAAAAACCGCTACGATGTTACCTTACTTATAAATGGCTTGCCCTTGGTTCAAATCGAACTCAAACGCCGTGGGTTAGAGCTTAAAGAAGCGTTCAACCAAGTCAATCGTTATCAAAGGCATTCGTTCGGGGCAAGTGCTGCCTTGTTCCAATACATTCAGCTATTTGTCATCAGCAACGGGGTAAATACAAAGTATTACGCCAACAACCGCTACCAGTCATTCAAACAAACATTCTACTGGACAGACAAGGGGAACAAACGCCTAACCAATATTCTGAACGGTTTTACCAGCGACTTTCTTGAACCTTGCCATATCTCAAAAATGATATGCAAGTACATTGTACTCAACGAAACCAATAAAATACTAATGGTATTGCGCCCTTATCAGTTTTATGCCGTTGAAGCACTTATCGACAAGGTGATGCACAGCCGCAAAAATGGCTACGTTTGGCATACCACAGGTTCGGGCAAAACATTAACCTCATTTAAAGCAAGCCAAATTTTAACGGCTTTGCCAAAGGTTAAAAAAGTGGTGTTTGTAGTCGACCGTAAGGACCTCGATTACCAAACCAACAAGGAGTTCAACAGTTTCAGCAAGGGATGTATCGATGGCACCGACAACACCAAACAACTGGTTAACCAGTTTGCCGACGATACCAAGCTTATTGTCACCACCATTCAAAAGCTCAATACTGCCATCAGCAAAAAGCAGTATCAGGGCAAAATGGAGAAGATGCAGAACGAGCGTATTGTTTTCATTTTCGATGAGTGCCACCGTTCACAGTTTGGAGATACCCACAACCGCATAAAGCAGTTTTTCAACAATCCGCAAATGTTCGGGTTTACGGGTACGCCAATCTTTGCCGACAATGCAGCCAAAAACGAATTAGGTAAACGTACCACCAAAGATTTATTTGGCGATTGCCTTCACAAATATGTCATTACCGATGCCATAAAAGACGAAAACGTTCTGAAATTTTCGGTTGAATATGTAGGGCGGTACAAAAAGAAAGATGCAGCCACCGAAATTGATATTGAGGTAGAAGACATCGACACCAAAGAACTAATGGAATCGTCTGTTCGTTTAGAGAAAATTTCCAATTACATACTGGCACATCACAAACGCAAAACCCACAATCAGGAATTTACTGGCATGTTTTGTGTGAATGGCGTAGAAACACTCATTAAGTATTACGATATTCTGCACAAGAAAAAAGAAGCTGGTGAACACAACCTTAAAATAGCAACCATTTTCAGCTTTGCAGCCAACGAAGAAGATGCCGATGCCAATGGCTTTATACCAGAAGAACTTTCGGTGGTGGAAGAACCTCGTGCTTTGTATGGTCTGAACAAACACAGCCGTGAAAAGCTCGACGAATATATCGGGCATTACAACCAAATGTTCGGCAGTAACTTTTCAACCAAAGACAGCCAGTCGTTCTACAACTATTACAACGATATTTCCAAAAAAGTAAAGGAACGTAAAGTTGATATTTTACTGGTCGTAAATATGTTTCTGACAGGTTTCGATAGCCCTGCACTCAATACCTTGTACGTTGACAAAAACCTGAAATACCACGGATTAATTCAAGCCTATTCACGTACCAACCGTATACTGAATGAGCAAAAATCGCAGGGAAATATTGTTGTATTCCGTAATCTTAAAAAGCATACCGATGGTGCCATTACCCTCTTTAGTAACAAAGAAGCTATCGAGGAAATCATAATGAAACCTTATGAGGAGTATGTAAAGAAATTCAACGAGGCATTTATCGAGTTGCTTAAAATCACCCCAACGGTAAACAGCGTAAATGATTTACAAACCGAGGAAGACGAACTGAAATTCATTAAGGCATTCAGAGAACTGATGCGCCTAAAAAACATCCTCTCCACCTTTGCCGATTTTAAATGGGAAGATTTGGCAATGACCGAACAACAATTCGAAGATTACAAAAGCAAATACCTCGATTTACACGACAAAGTAAAATCCGACAATCAAAAAGAAAAAGTTTCCATTTTAGATGATGTTGATTTTGAACTCGAATTAATTCACCGTGATGAAATAAATGTTACCTACATACTTAAACTGTTAGCCAACCTGAAAGATGCCAAGAAAGCCGAACAGGAGAAAAAACGTAAAGAAATTCTCGACATTCTTTCAGGCGAAGCGCACTTACGTAGCAAGCGTCAACTGATTGAGAAATTTATTTTGGAAAACCTACCCGTTATTGAAGATTCAGAAGATGTACCCGAAGCCTTCGAAAAATTCTGGAGCGAGGAGCAAATCAAAGCATTCAACAAGCTGGTAGAAGAAGAAAATCTGGAGGCCGACAAAGCCGAGAAATTAATTGAAAACTACCTATTTGCCGAGCGAGAACCATTACGCGACGAGGTGCTGGCATTAATCCAAGGCGAACAGCCCTCAGTTCTCCAACGCAAAAAAGTTGGTGAAAGAATACTCAAAAAAATAACAAACTTCGTTGATACATTTATCAATGGCCTGACAAACAGCTAGGAAATATGAATGAAAGTCTCCAAACTTACCAAGAGGTAAACGACTATTTAAGAAAACGCAATCGTCAAAAACACCTGTTAATGGGGAATGGTTTTAGTATGTCTTATGACTCTGGCATTTTCTCATACAATGCATTGAGCAAATTTCTTGAAAACTTGAAAGATGATACACTACAAAAGCTTTTTCAGATAATCAAAACAAGCAACTTTGAATTATTAATGGAGCAACTTGACAATGTCGCTCAGATTTCCAAAGTTTTTGGTGCAGAATCAAAAGTTGTAGATAAAATTAATCAAGCAACGTTGACTTTAAAGGAAAGTTTAATAAATGCAATAAAAGAATTGCACCCTGAACATGTTTTTGCTGTATCGGAAGCAAAAAGTAAAGCCTGTGCAGCTTTTTTAAATTCGTTTCTTTCGCAGAACAGTAAAGTTTTTACTACAAACTATGATTTGCTTCTTTATTGGGTTTTAATGCGTAATGCAATAGAAAACAAAGGCGATGGTTTTGGTCGGGAAGCAGAAGAAACTGATGTTTGGGTTCCTGAAGAGGAAATACAATGGTCAGAACTGCGCTGGGGCAAGCACAAAGATTCTCAATCCGTTTATTATATTCATGGTGCATTGCACATCTTCGATGCTGGAGTTGATATCGTAAAAGAAGAATATGACAGTCAACATGTTTTACTCGAAAACATCAAGGCTCGGATGGAAAGAAAAGAATATCCAATTTTTGTTACTGCTGGTAATGGTAGTGAAAAATTAAGCCATATTAGGCATAACAGTTATCTAACACATTGCTACGATTCACTTTCTTCAATTTCTGGTTCTTTAGTTTGTTTTGGTTTCGGTTTTGGTGAATATGATGAACATATAATTACCGCAATAAACAGTGCTGCAAAAAAGAGAAGAGATAAAGACGGGAACTGGCAAATATTAAAGAGCGTTTATATCGGTGTGTATGATGATAATGCTGCCAAACATATTCTTTCAATCAAAGATAAATTTAAATGTAAAGTAAATTTATTCGATTCCAACACGGTTAATGTTTGGGGTAACTAATGTCTGTAAAAAATCTTCTATCTTTTCGTTAAAATAGGATTTTAGACAGACTGGCGTTATGTCCAACTTAAAATAATAGTATTAATAATTTAAAAGCAAAATCATGAGTAAAAAAATTAAATTCAAAATCGAGAATGAAATGCATGAATGGGACAATCAATTCATTACAGGTGCAGAAGTTAGAGCAATTCCTCCAGGAATCCCGGCAAGTATGGATTTGTTTGTAAAAAGACAAGGCAAACCCGGAGAGCTTGTTGAAAACGACCAGCAGATAGATTTAAATGAACCGGGAATTGAAAAATTTTACTCACAAGTTGCGAACTCAACTCCCGGTATTTAATGGCTTTGTTATTTGACGAAGATTACGAAATTCTCGCAAGCTCTGGACTTGAATTTGAGGAAGATGAAGCAAAGAGATTTTTAGTAATTAAGGATTTTCCGTTAAAACCCGGACTATACGAGCATGCCAACGAACCAATTCAAAAAGTTGACGTTTTGGTCGTCATTCCTCCAAATTATAACACAAGTGGAAATGACATGTTTTGGTTTTATCCTCCTTTAACTAGAGCAGATAAGAAACAAATACCAGCTGCATTTATTTTTGGGCAAGGAGATTCTAGAATACACAATGGAAGAGAGTATTGCCGATGGTCGAGGCATTTTACAGCCGATACGTGGAAACCAAAAGTTGATAATATTCAAAAAATATTAAGCCGAATTGAGTGGGCTTTAAAAAAACCTGATGCACAAAGATGAATGAACATAGAATTACATTGCTTGGTAGTCACGAGAAGATTCTAAAAGAATGGATAACGACTCATCCTGATGGTCATGAGAGAGGTGCAATTGTTTTATTTAGAAGAATAGCTCGAAAAGTTGAGGGACTTCCGAAATCAGATAGATTCTTATCTGTGGAAATTATTAGGATGGATGGAGATTGGATTATAGATAGTTCTACAAATCAATTTACTATCAATATGAAAAAATTCCCCGAGTTATATTTTCGTTGTGAAAATGAAAACTTAGAACTAGGATTTGTTCATAACCATCCTGATGGACATTTGTTTTTTTCAGAAATGGATGATATTAATGAGAAAAACATTCTCCATGGATTATCTGGATGCAATTCCCCTCTTTCATTCTTAATTTCACTAATTCTGTCTGATAATAAATGGATTGGACGGATAAGGCAAGGGGAAAAGCCAGAAAATATATTAGGAACTAGACATATTTCATTCCTAAATGAAAAACTTGACCTTTACGGCATTCAAATGCCCGATGAATCGCCGATAAGCTTGAAAAGACAGGAAAAAGCTTTTGGAAAACCATTTAATACTAAACTTCAATCTCTAAGAGTTGCAATTGTTGGGCTAGGTGGAACAGGCTCTCCAGTTGCAAATTTATTAGCTAGAACTGGTGTTGGTGAACTAATATTAATTGATGGAGATTTATTAGATGAAAGTAACTTGAATCGAGTAAGTGGTTTTTCCAAATGTGATATTGGGCTTAACAAGGCCAATATTGTTATGAGATATATAAAGTGTTTAGGGCTAGAAAATAAAGTAGTTGCAATTCCGAAACATATTAACGAGTCAGAAGAAGCATTAGATGCATTATCAAGTGCAGATATTATTTTTGGATGTACAGATGATGTTGCTGGAAGAGATTTATTAAACCAAGCATTGTATTATTACTCACAAGTATACATTGATGTTGGACTTTCGGGAAACGTTGATAAAGACCAAGATGGTAATCCTTATTTAAGGACTCAAAAAGGTCGCGTTAGTTGTATTCTTCCAGAATATGGTTCATGTTTACGTTGCCAAAATGTAATTAATGACCAAATGTTATCAGATGAACAAAAATTAAAAGATAACCCAGAGTTAGCGGATTTGGACCCTGAAATTTTGAAGAAAGATTATTACATTTTTGGTGCGAATGTACAATCTCCTGGAATTGGTGCTTTTACAAGAGGTACGGCTAATAACGCTGTTGCAACTTTAATGAATTTGATTTCTAGTTACAGGAACTTACCTTCGGATTTAAGACAAGACAATATTTGGATTGATTTTATTCACCTTAATATCCATAGTAATACTCCGAGAGATATTCCTGAGTGCATTTATTGTAAAGAACACCTTCTTCTTAAACAGGGAGAAGGAAAATATCGTTTAGCTACTCCTCAATATGGCAAAATACTTATAGATGATTAAATGGGTTAAGAGATTAGTAAAAAGGCTTTTTCATAGCGAGAAGAAATTCTTAACTAGTAAAAAAGATGAGTCATACTTTGATTCCATTACTATTATGGACAAAACTCCTAATGAAGATTCTTTAAATGAAAAAGACTTTGTTGAAGTTGTTTACCGTAATCAATCATATTGGGCTATTTTTAATTGTCCGTGTGCTTGCAAAAACGTTATTACGTTGCCATTGCAAAAAAATCATAATCCACACTGGAAACTTGAACATTCGATTGAAGGGAAGCCAACTTTGTATCCATCCGTATGGCAAAACAAAGGTTGTTTGAGTCATTTCTGGATTGCAAATGGGAAAATTGAGTGGTGTAGCAATACTGGTATTGAACCTTGGGTTGCAGAACCAAAATATTATAAAAAACCAATAAGCTAAAAAAGTCAGCACATGACAATGTATAAAATAATAGCCGAGACAGTAGTAAATTAAAGGGTTGTAGCCCACTTCAACTTTCTTGCAACTTGACAGGAAAGTGGTACGCAGTCGGCTACGATTCTTATACTAACCGTCAGACTGTCTAAAAATCTAAACGTATTGTTAAAAACTCAGGCCGATATCAACACTGATGAAAAACAAACATTTGAATCTTTAGACATGAAGTACATCCAAGTACAAAACAGGGATCAAACCTATCTTTTTCCGGTTTCGTTGGACAATGCTGTCGACCCCGAAAATGAGGTTCGTTTAATTGATATTTTTGTTGACAGCCTAAAGTTACAGGAACTCGGTTTTAAAGTGGAGTTTGTTGAAAAAAGCATTGGCCGAAAGTGATGGCGATGAGAAATAGGAAATAAAAAAAAGAAATTGAAAAACAAAACCAAAGGAAAGACAGGTACAAGAAACTGGAACTGCAATTAAAAGAAAGCGGTCAGCCACAGGTTTCAACCTCCGACCCCGGTAGTCGCCAGATGATTACCCGTAACAACATTACCGAGGTTGCCTACGACATTCGAACCACGGTTGACGACAAACACAACCTACCGTTCGACTCCCATGTTACCAACACCAATGATGCGAAGGCAATGGGAAACATGCTGCAAAGAGCCGAAACCATTTTAGGCACCAATGATTTTACCGCTCTTTACGACAAAGGCTATCATACCGGTAGCGAATTCCAAAAGGCCGATGAAATGGGCATTGAGGTTCTGGTGGCCATTCCGTCCGTAGCCGCCAATGCCCCAACCCCGGAATACAATGTCGAAAAATCTAAATTCGACAAATCAACCGACTGCTACACCTGCCCGCAGGGGGAAATACTGACTACAAACGGAAGGTGGCACCAGGCCAAAACCTATCGTTTTAAACGCTACACAACATCAGCATGCAAAACATGCCCGGCAAAACCCGAATGCTCAAAAGCCATTTGCGGAAAAGCTATCCAGCGAAGCGAATACCAGGAACTGGTTGATGACAATAAAAAACGAATCAACGACAACAAAGAACTGTACAGAAAACGGCAGCAAATTGTGGAACACCCATATGGCACCATAAAACGACAATGGGGGTTTAACTACATTATCACTAAAAAGGGAATTAACCGGGCAAGCGCTGATGTCGGGTTCATCACGACAGCATACAACTTTCGCAGGATTATCAATATTGTGGGCCTAAAAATACTGAAAGAATACCTGGAAGCGGTCATTTCTTTTATTCTTGAAAATATGTCCCTGTTAAAACTTAGATTAAGCGATATAAGCGATTTTGAATATCAGTTAAAGAGAAAAAAAACAGTTCTGTTTAAATGCTTAAAACAGCTATATTTAATCCGGAAACTAACGGCAGAAACTAGTTTTTAGACAGACTGCCGTTGGCGGTAATTTGAAGACTACGAATTTGGAGTGATTTTAATAAAATTTATAACCTTAGAATAGCCTAAAAACAAAAAAAATATGGACAGTAATTATTACTATAGTCAGCTTGAACAGTTGAATGAAGTTGTCAAAGAATCCGCAGATAAAAAAATATCCTTTTATCAACACGTAATTCTTGTCTCTTCAAGTATTCTTGGAATAATAATTTCGCTTCATACAATAACTTCTCCATGCATATATGTTCGCTTGACATTTGTTCTTTCTGTTATTTCCCTTTTAATCGGAATATTATCTATGGTCGTCGTTCTCTATGACTTTTCACATCTACCAGAGCGAATCCGTCCGGTATTTCAAAATGAAATAGAAAAATCATTAAAGAAAGATGAAAAAGTGAACCCCGTTTTTGTAAAACATAAAAGAAGAACTTTGATCCTTGAAAAAATATCATACCTATTTCTGCTTCTTGGAATGGCATTACTTGTGACTTACAATGTATTAATTTCTTTATAGCCGATAAGTTAAGATTAGAATAAAAAAACAACTATTCATGTAAAACGCAATATCTCTACCATGACAAATAAACCAGGTGTGCTTCATTTTCAGATAATTCAATCAAATATTGATTTACTGTATATGAGATTGGGACTGAGTTTGAATAATATTTTAAAAATGTTAGAAAACGAAAACGATTTCAAAGGATTCTATAATCCCAAGAAATATAAAATAATTGACTGCGATGATGTTGGAGAGTTTACAAAATTTCAATCTACAATAAAAGGATTAAATAATTACATTTATTATAACAGCTTGGTTTTGTCAAGTTATTCTGTTTTTGAGCATTCTTTAAAATTAATCTGCAACTTCATTGATAAATACTTTGTTTTGCCTGAGAAATTTATTGACAAACCTATAGACATATTGGGCAACTGTATGAAGTACATAAAAAGAACACAATTAGTGGATTTTGGTGATACGGAAATTGACAAAATTTATATGCAAATAAAAAAAGTCAACAAGTTGAGAAATTTAATTGCTCACTACAATGGAAATTTAATTAAGGATAGAAGTAAACCTTTAAAAAAACAAACTAACTATAATTTATTTAAGTCGGATAAACGGTTGATAATCATTGGAAATGGCCAAATTTATATTGATAATGATGAATATATTAGCTCCTTCGTGGAGGAATCTGAAAAATTTTTGAATCTGATAATTAAACAAATAAAAAACAACTGCTAATCGAGTGGGAAGCCGCTAGGCTTTTAGCCTAGCGGAGAACCCCTCACACCATCCGCCAGCTGGCGGATACGGGTCTCCTATACGGCGGTTCATTAAGATATAGGGCAACTTTTCCGTAATAAGATAGCATGGCTTCATAGCCTCGTTTCCGCAAGCGTTCCAATGTAATCGTAGTTCCCAGAATCGGGCTTTGATCCGGCAGCTGCCGGACCATCCCCCATCCGCGAACAGCTCCACTGATAAGCCTGCTCTTGCGGAACGCCTAATAGAATCAGGTTTTTCCCTTTCCGTTTCCCTGATCATTGGAGTGCTTTTTCGGTCATCCCTTGGCCCCAAAGGCTTTTTTTATTTTTTATCCTATAAAAAAGCCTCTCAAAACCCTTGATTAATATAAGGTTCCAAGGGTTCCAAAAAAGGTTCCAACAAAAAGTTGGACTTGTGGGCGCTTTCTCAAGCCTTTTACTTTGCCTGTGAAACGTTATTTGACATGCAGGGTGAAAACGCTGCCTGATGCTCACTGTTGAGGGAGAACTACATCGGGAGTAGCTGAGATGCAGGAAAGCACCTTTCAGTTTCGGGAAAACAGAATGAGTGCCCTATCTGTACAGATAGACGTGAGTAGCCTGACAGAAAGTAAATCAATTTTTAAGGTAGCTGGTTTTTAATATTAATGCCAGCTACTGTTGAAACCCATATGAAAACCAAGTCTTTGGTATCGGATTATCAGAGGCTTGGTTTTATCTTACAAAAGAAATAATCTTAGGATACCTAACAAAAACAACCATGGCAAAGATATATGTTGCAAGCAGTTGGAGGAATGACTTTCAGCCGGGTGTTGTTTCCTTTTTGCGGGAACATGGTCACGCGGTTTATGATTTCAGAAACCCTCCGGGAGGAACGGCATTCAAATGGTCAGATATTGATTCCAACTGGAAGGGCTGGTCAACGCAGGAATACCGAAAGGCATTGCAAAGCCCGACAGCCCGGTCCGGGTTCAATTCCGATTTTAGCGGTATGCAGTGGGCCGATGCCTGTGTTTTGGTCCTCCCGTGTGGCCGCTCGGCAAACAGCGAAGCGGGTTGGATGAAAGGGGCAGGGAAGCATGTCGTTGTATATTCTCCGGTGAAACAAGAGCCGGAATTAATGTACAATCTGTATGACTATATTGCCGATGATTTGAAAGAAGTGGTTGCCGCAATTGATGTCGTTAAAGCTGTTAAAGCAACAATCAATCCAGCCAATGACTATTCGCGTGAAACGTATGGATTTAAACGCTAGCCCTTCGCTGTTGAATTCCTCCCACAGGCTAAATCAAAGCCTTTCAAATTTAGGGCGGCTGGACCGGGCTATTGCTGAGAATTTATCTGATATCAGAAGCAGTTTTGATGACTGCTCGGGAATTGCGCTTGATTTTATCGTTTTCATCTCCCAACGAATCAAAACAGATCTTTTCGGGTACACCCGTTTTACGCTGAAGGATTTCTGCCAGGCAACCGGGCGGAACAGACAGGATTTGGCAATTAAGCACCTCCTGTTTCGGGATCAAAAAAGAAAAGCTCCGGAAATTGATGGTTTTAAGTTTGAAACCGTCTTCGATTACGCGCTGATAACCATGATGCAAAGGAATCTGATCTTCAAAGATGTATATGAAACCAAAGCTGATGATAAGGTGATCAGGCTTGAATCAATCAGGATCATTAGTGATGTCAGATTAAACTTTTCAAGAAGAAGTAACGAAGTCAAAATATACGATGTCCGCATCAGTCCGGAGATTCTGGAAGGTTTTATCAAACGCTATTATACCATCGATATCGATGCTTATAAATTAGCAGGTAAAGGCAGAGGCAAAGAAAACAGGCAGTCGTTGGTGATTTATTTGTCAATCCTTCGGCACCTGCTCTTTTCGCAGGGGATGAAGAAAACCACCGTCTCCCTTGATATACTAGCGAAACAGGGAAATGTCAATATGAATAAAGAACCTTTCCACCTGAAAGAAGCCATTCTTCATCTTTTGAATCACCTCAAAGAAAAGGCCCGTTTCCCGTTCGAATTCCGGTTTGTCAGAAGCGGTGCAAATCATAAATACCACGTCGAATTTGTCTTTCAGGAAACAGCTTCCAAGAACCTTCTGATAAATGAGCACAATTTTTTCTATTCGCTGATGAATGACCTCAAGACATTTTTCAACTATAAATATGCACATCTTCCCAGCCGGCATAAAGGACAGAGGGAGCCGTTTCAATCCTGGCTGACTTCAACAGCTGATACGGCGAACAAAGTTCAGATCCTCAAATCGGCCTATCTCAAGTCCTTTCAGATTCATCTGAATGAGATGGAAGCTTATAATATAGTAAAAAGCGGCTTTGTGGAGAAGTGACCCTGTCGGACTTTTCGATAGGACTGTCGGCTATTTCGATACCACTGTCACCCTTTTCGATATTGCTGTCGAACGTTTCGATACCACTGTCGAACTTACCGATAATGGTGTCGGCTATTTCGATACCCCTGTCGAACTTTTCGATACTGTCGAACTTTTCGATGAAACAAAGTAAGCGCACTGCTGATAATCAGCCAAATGAAGAAGTCGCTGTCGGGAAGTTCGATGAAATATATAGAGTATATCCTTTTAAATAAGATACCCGCCAGATTTAAATGCCCCAGCCCATTTTTTTTAAGCGAACTAAAAAAGAAAATCATGAACATTGCAGATATTAAACGGAAAGTCCCAATCTCGGAATTTTTGAAACGGGAAGGTTTTATGCCGGTGCGAAGGTCGGGAAGAGAACTTGTATATCGTTCGCCCTACCGGAATGATACACATCCTTCCCTTACGGTCAGTGACGAAAAGGGATTTTGGTACGATCATGGCGACGCGCGGGGAGGCAATATTATTGATCTCGCAACACTTTTATACCAAACAACTGTGAAAGACGCGCTAAGCCGGATCAACAACCTCTTCGACGGCAGCAATCCGGAGCCATTGATGACACATAAAAACCGGTCGGATTATCCTGAATATCGCCCAAAGCACATCATCCAGAAACTAAAGCCCCTGGGAAGCAATATGGCCATCGCTTCCTATTTGCAGGAAAGAGGCATTTACGAAGAAGCCATAAAAAGCGGAAGGATTAAGGAAATTTATTACGAATACATCAATGCTGAAGGGGAAAGAAGGCGTTATTTCGGCGCCGGTTGGAAAAACGAATCGGGCGGTTACGATGTGCGTTCAAAATACGCGAAGATCTGCATCAATCGGAAAGACGTGCTGGTTATGAAAGGCCACACCGGAAAGGTCAACCTGTTTGAAGGTATGTTGAATTTCCTGAGCGCGCTAAAAGAAAAGGCAGTTTCTTTGCATGACACCAACTTTGTCCTCAATTCTCTTGGACTCTACCGGAAAGGCATCCAATACCTGTTGGACTACCAGCCTGTCGAAGCCAACCTTTTTCTTGATAATGGAGAAGGCGGCGATAAATTTACCAAACGTTTTATGGAGGAGATACCGACTGCTGTTGACAAGAGGCATCTTTATTCTGAATATGGTGATTATAATGAAAAGGTCATGGCGGACATCAACACCTCCAACATCAGGTACAGCCGATAACTGGGGTGTATTGTCAGGATGTTACAGATGGTCCGTGTTATCACATTGTATCGCGATTTTCATCTTTTTCGTTCGCCGGCCAGGAAAAACGGGCTTCCGTTTTTTCCGTTGCAAGATATGTTTTTGTTCCCACAAAAACCCTTGCCCAAATAACTTTGGGGATCAATGATTTCGCGACTCAATCATTTAACAGAAACATCTTATGACTGGAATTTCAGGAAGGCCCCGGAATAAGTCGGAGGAAAATAAAACATCTGAGATAAAAGTAAGATGCCTGCCCCGGGAAAAGGAAGAAATTATCCGGCTAGCCAAAACTTACGGTTTGAGTATGACCGCCTATGTATTAAGAAGAAGTCTGGGTCAGAAAATCACTTTTAATCATATTGAACTGCTGAAGGAACTGCACCGGTTGAACCTGGAGCTTGCCAGAACCGGTAACAACATCAACCAACTGGCCAGATATGCCAACACGATGAATAAAGCGGGCAAGCTAAAACCTGAAATTGCGGATAAGCTGCACGCCATCCTTGCTTCGTACATACAAAAACAGGATGAAGTGCGGGTCGCATTCCGAAAACTGATCCGAATGATGAGCAAATAAAGAGCAATGATCGTTAAGATATTATCAAAAACCGCCACTTTTAATGCCGTCCGGTACAACACCAATAAGATGGACCGCCAGACGGGGGAGCTGATGCGGATTAAAAACTTCGGGATACTGGGCAATGTGCTTGAGCTTACACCGGAGGAAGTGAAAAATTACCTGAAAGCTTTTTCTGCCGCCAACAAGAGAGTGAAGTCGCCGCAGTTTCATGCCATCATTTCTTGTAAAGGGCGCGAATATAATAAAGAACAGTTGGCAAACCTTGCTGAAAGCTGGCTCTCTAAGATGGGCTACGGAGAGAACCCCTATATTGTGGTTTTCCATTCGGACACCGAAAACAACCATGTACATATCGTTTCCACCCGGGTCACAAAAGATGGTAAAAAAGTGGATGACCGTTTTGACCGTCCGCGGGCTATCCGGTACCTGGATGAAATCTTAAAGCAGGATATCCATCAAAAACAGGCGAACTCCATCAAAAACATTGAATCCTATTCCTTTTCCACCCTGGCTCAGTTTAAGATGTTGTTTGAAAAGATGAATTTTAGCATTCAGGAAAAAGATGGAAATCTCACCGTATGGAAATCGGGAGAGATGATTAAAACCTATTCTTTGGATAAGCTGAATACAATGGCCGGATCATACCGGAAAGACAACAAACGATTGGCACAGTTAAGACAGATCGTTCACAAGTACAAAACCGAAACAGATAGTTCCTTGGTTGGTGTATTTCAGAAGTTACCTGGAAACCAGGATGGAAAACTGAGTGCTTATCAATCGGATTTAACCGACTTGCTGCACGAAAAATTCGGCCTTGAATTTATCTTTCATTTCAAAAGAAATCATATTCCTTACGGCTATACCATGATAGACCATAAAAACAGAACGGTTATTAAGGGAAGCGAACTGATGAAACTAAGTGAATTGGTTGACCTGAAAGCCGAACCTCGCAAAACTTCAAAAGACATCGAAATAGCAAATCTGATCCGGCATTATAATATAGAAACTCCGGAGCATGCCAGCTTGCTTGCACGATTGTATAAGATTTCTGCCAGGAAAATACAGAAAGGCAGCAAACAACTGAACGTCCAAACCAGGGATGACTACAGAAAAATCTTCGACTATTTTCTGAAACATCGTCCCCTGACAGATCTTGCCCGATTGAATATTTTTCCGATAAAAGAATCGGGGAAATGGTATCTGCTGGACACTGGCTCCCAATATATTCTTCCTGCAGATGACGTGCTCCCGCCCAGACATATCAGAGAACTGAATGACTACAAGATAGATGAACCAGTGTATCATCATTTGGAAGACAACAAAAGAAATCATCTGAATATTTTCACCAATGACGTTGATGATGAAAGGGTGTACGGGAAAGAACGCCGGAAAAAGAAAAGAGAGAACCTGTAGAATGAAACATGATACGAATGAAGGTAGTTTTCAGAAAGCTCTTTATACTGCTGATCTCATTATAACTTATTCCATTGATGACATGATAGACTGCTACATTGTTCCGTTGGGATAATGTTTGAAAGTTAACATGTTATGTTGTTCTAAAGATAGCTTGTTACATTGTTATATTTCTTACCACAATCAAGGGATCATAATTGCCCCTTCTCTGATCAAAGGCCGCAGCAACCGTGGTCTTTTTTATTTTCTGATGAATTTTTAAAAGCTAAAACCGATTTAAGATGGGAAACAAGAACCCTTACATTTTTCCCGGACTTGTCCTTTCCATTGGGGAAATTGAAAATGCTGCCGCCGCTACTTGGAATATTCCTGTCAACAGCCTTTATCAAAGAACAAAAGCAAGGGAGGTAGTTGAAGCCCGCTACAGCGTGTTTTATTACCGCAAAACGAAAATGAACCAGCAGGAACCAGATATAGCTGGCACTGTCCCCTTCGACAGAACCACCATTATCCATGCGATAAAATTAACAGAGAACCTCCTGGCATTTAACCGGGCTTTCCGGGAGAAATACCGGTCATTTGAAACATCATTGTCTGAGAATCTGGCGAATGGACATAAGGTCTGTCGCTAAAATGAAAATCATTTGAAGCATGCATATTTAAAAGACGGTCTGCTGAACGATGACGGGATAAACCATTCTCTTTTATTCAATAATTTAAAATCAAGCAACAAAATGATAGAAATAGAAAAAAGATTTGACCGGTTGGAAAACCTGGTATTGTGCACACAAAAGAAAGTTCTTACCATTGATGAGGTATGTGCACTCACCGCATTAAGCAAAAGCACCATCTACAAATTAACCATGTCAGGGAAAATCCCTCATTATAAGCAAGCCAAGCATCTTTATTTTGATCGTGTCGAGATCGAAGACTGGCTTAAAGAAAACAGAGGTTTTAATGTTTCTGAAATAAACAAGAAATCATCGGCTTATCTGGCGATGAAAGGAAGCAGGTAGACGTATAGCAAATGTTTGATCAGAAACCGGAATTGGGATCAATAAATAGCAATTTGTATGTATCTGGTATGTATCAAAAAAATCAGACAATTACTATTCCCTGTAATTGCCTGATTATCAGTAGCGAGAGGCGGGCTTGAACCGCCGACCTCATGATTATGAATCATGCGCTCTAACCAGCTGAGCTACCTCGCCATTCCAAAATTGCGGTGCAAATATAGCACATAATTTCTACTATTTCCAAGCGATTTCGAAATTTTTATTGGCCGATCTGCAATCTGATTGATAATTTGGGTGATAATAACTATATTGCAGCAAACAATTTAAAATGGCTTCAAAATCAAAAATACAACTAGAATTTCCTATCAATTGTTCTCCCGCAGTTTTGTATAACCGGTTAAGCAGCGCATCGGGTTTGGCCGAATGGTTTGCTGATGACGTTTATGTTAAAGGTAAGATATTTACTTTTATCTGGGAAGGTTCAGAGCAGCGGGCAGAAATGGTTCAAAACAAGGATAGTAAGTCAGTCCGTTTTAAATGGCTGGATGATGACGACAGCGATGCATATTTCGAATTTACAATCAATAAAGAAGAATTGACCGGCGATGTTTCGTTGATGGTGATTGATTTTGCCGAAGAGGGGGAAGAGGATGAAGCCATTGATTTGTGGAATACTCAAATTGCCGATTTGAAACGGATCCTCGGTTGTTAAAAGATTTTTAACTTTTTAATTCTCTAAAATAGCTTAGTTTTGTAATCGTTTCTCAAGCATAATACATGAAACGTTTACACCTGTTTATATTGAAAAGCTTTCTTGGTCCGTTTTTCATGACCTTTTTTATATGTGTTTTCATCCTGTTGATGCAGTTCTTGTGGAAATACATTGACGATATGGTCGGGAAGGGGCTGGAATGGAATATTGTAGCCGAATTGTTGTTTTATGCTTCGCTGGCGCTTGTTCCAATGGCTTTTCCGCTGGCTATGCTGCTGGCTTCTATCATGACTTTTGGAAACCTGGGCGAAAATTATGAATTAGTTGCCATGAAAGCGTCAGGAATTTCCTTGTTCCGGATCATGCGCCCCTTGTTGCTGATTGCCGTTTCGCTTACGCTGTTCGCATTTTATTTTTCAAATAATATTCTGCCTAAAACCAACCTGAAATTCGGGGCGCTTATGTGGAGCGTGAAACGGCAAAAGCCTGAAATGGTGATCAATGAAGGTGTTTTTACCAATGACATTGACGGATACAGTATCAAAGTGGACCGAAAAGGCAGAAACAGTAACATGCTCTACGGAATTTTAATTTACGACCATACAAACAACCAGGCAAATGTTTCTGTTACGGTGGCCGACTCCGGCTTCATGAAAATCTCTGAAGATAAAAAATTCATGGTCATGACCTTGTTTGAGGGAGAAACTGCTCTTGATGAAGATCCGAATGAACGCGGTCGCGAGAAACGCTATCCGTTTCGGCGTAACCGCTTCGGCAAGCAAGTGGTTACCGTGCCTCTGAATGATTTCGAATTTAAACGAACCGATGAGAATTTACTTCGGACGGCTTATCGGATGATGACCCTCCAGCAGTTGGGACATTCTGAAGATTCGCTGTATACCGACTATAACCACCGGGTAAGGCGTTTTGCGATCAGTATGCGGTATAACGATCCTTTAAACCGCTCAATCGTTGATCTAAGCCAGCCGATAGACTCACTTCGCCAGTATCAGCCTTTTGTGCTTGATTCGGCAATTGCCGATTATTCCGGCCTGCATGACGAGATGGATCCCATGCAAAAGAACGAAATTATTGCATCAGCGCTTAACAAAGCCCGGATGAATAAGCAAATGATTGATCAGAACGTATTTGAGCTGTATAATTTGAAGAAAAATGTAAATAAATACAGCATGGAAAAACACAGGCGATTCTCCTGGTCAATTGCCTGTTTAATCTTCTTCTTTATCGGTGCGCCATTGGGGGCCATTATTCGGAAAGGAGGATTGGGAATGCCTGTTGTGGTTTCTATTTTAATGTTTATCACGTATTATATGGTTTCGATTTCGGGTGAGAAATTTGCCCGCGAAGATATGTGGACCATGTCGGAAGGGATGTGGCTTGCCACTGTCATATTTTTGCCGTTGGGTTTCTTTTTGACCTATAAAGCGGCAAATGATTCGGCAATTATGAATATGGAAACGTATCAGTATAACATAAAGCGCCTGATTAATTTGATCGGATCCTGGAAAAAACCGGGAAAGTCAATTCAGGAGGACCGCTAAGTGAATATTTTTCTTTAGTTTTGCATCGGCATTTTTGAAAACCGAATAAGTTAATGACCGAGTTCAAATTAAATACTATACCTGAAGCGATCGCAGCCATTAAAAATGGTGATTTGGTGATAGTTGTTGATGATGAAGATCGTGAAAATGAGGGTGATTTTATTGCTGCGGCAGAGTTAATTACCCCTGAAAAAGTCAATTTTATGGCAACCTACGGGCGCGGACTGATCTGCGTCCCCTTAACCGAAACCCGTTGTGAAGAACTTGAGCTTGACCTGATGGTCGGGCAAAATACCTCGTCGCACCAAACACCTTTTACCGTTTCGGTCGATTTAATTGGTTACGGCTGTACAACCGGAATTTCGGCCAGCGACCGTGCCAAAACAATCAAAGCGTTGGCCAACCCGAATACGCGCCCCGAAGAATTGGGACGTCCGGGACACATTTTTCCGCTGAAAGCAAAGAACAGAGGCGTTTTACGCCGTACCGGGCATACCGAAGCTGCTGTCGACCTGGCTCGTTTGGCAGGCCTGAAACCCGCGGGTGTATTGGTCGAGATTATGAATGAGGACGGAACCATGGCCCGCTTGCCCCAGCTGATGGAGGTGGCTGAAAGGTTCAAACTCAAAATTGTTTCCATTGCCGATTTAATTGCTTACCTGCTTCGGACTGAAAGCCTGATTGATCAGGGAGAAGAAGTGGAGATGCCTACCAAATACGGCGATTTCCGCGTAATTCCTTTCCGGCAGAAGTCGAATGGAGCTGAACATATGGCGCTGATCAAAGGTTCGTGGGAAGAACATGAAGAAATTCTGGTGCGTATGCACTCCTCCTGCATGACAGGCGATATTTTCGGCTCGTTACGTTGCGAGTGCGGCGACCAGTTGCATAAGGCCATGTCGCTGATCGAGAAAGCAGGGAAAGGTGTGATCGTTTATATGATGCAGGAAGGTCGCGGGATTGGATTGATGAATAAAATCGCGGCCTATAAACTTCAGGATGAAGGCTTGGATACGATTGAAGCCAATATTCATCTCGGATTTCAGGCCGACGAACGGGATTACGGTGTTGGCGCTCAGATTTTGCGGAATGTGGGAGTCAGTAATATGAAACTGATGACTAACAATCCGGTAAAGCGTGCCGGAATTGAAGGTTACGGATTGAAAGTCACCGAGGTTGTCCCGCTGGAAGTGGAGCCAAATGAATTCAACCAGCGCTACCTGAAAACAAAACGCGACCGCATGGGGCATTTCCTGCAAAAATTTAAATACGATTAAGCCAGGTATGTTCGATCAGTTGTTTCCCGATGGTTACGATCGTTTTGAAGAGGGTGAAGATTATTACCTCAGCCCCGAAGGTTACCGGGTGATGACCGAAAGTTACCTGGTGAAACGGGGCTATTGCTGTTCCAACGGATGCAAGCATTGTCCATACGAGCCGAAAGCCCGAAAAGGGAACCGAACCTTACGCGCCGATGTGGTAAAAAAATATCAATAGCCGGTTGTTTTGCCAGCTACTTAAATTTGATTCGTTCTTACCGGTTAACCCCGGGATAAACCCGAAAAAATCGTTGTTATTTGTCAAGGACAAACTTGATCCCAAATGAAACAAGGTTGGCTTTAAGCCCGTCGCTTCGGTCATAATGGATAAGGCGTAAGTCAATAGTTTTCATCCCAAATTTATACAGACGCATTTTTGTAAAGATATCGGTATAGCTTAAGCCAAAGCCAAATTGATTACTGTGAAACTCCGACAGATCGTAATCTGAAGTGTAATATTTCTCGGTTGACGAGTGGCTCTCAAAGGGGGCAAAATAGTCAGCTGCAGTTTGCCTGTAGAACCGGTATGTTGGAGTGATTGAGATACTTTGAGATACTTTGATGGGCACTTCGAGACTGGCTGTATGTGAATTTATTCCCCAATCATCGGAATAATAGCGGTAATAACTGCGCAACTTCACTATTTCGTTGATGTAATAATTTACACGCGTTCCTAAAGGCACCTTGAACCGCTTGTCAGGCATGCGTTCAATATCATCTGCCAATCTGTAAACACCTTTATTTTGAGAACTCGTGTAATTGGGAATGTCGCTTGCCGTGCCGATGTAATAATCCGGACGATCGCTGAAATAGATTCTGTGGTAAGGGGTCGATAGTAGGCCTTCCTGATATACAAAATCCATAAAAACAGAGGCCTGCAATTTCTTGTTGAGAATTTGTGAGAACGACAGTGAAGCTGAGTACGAGTTTCTGTTTTTTCCGGACACCGGCGTATAGGCTTCCGGATGGTATCCTGTTGTTGCTTCTCCGTTTTCGTTCCATACAGAAACGCCGTTAAAATACCCGGAATTTAGAAAATCAGTTCCGTATAGGTTGTATTCCTTCAGCTCCATGGGATAAATAGGCCTCCAGCTGTCGAGGTAAACTTGCCCTTTCAGGCTGAGTTCGGTATTCTTCCCGTTAAACAACCTGGCCAGGCTACCCCCGGCACCGATAGAGGTATAATCATATTCGTTGGAAAACGAAACATGGGTGCCCCAAATAAAGTTCCGATCGTCGGAGCTGTGGCTGTATGCCCCGCTGATACTGGCAAGTACGTCGCTCCGGGATGCGCCTGACGACGCCACCCAGGGACTGCCGGTAAACGTCCCGTTTGGCGGAGTTCCTGTTTTTTCAAAAGGGTTTATGTTACTTGATGATGCGGAGGTATACGCCGACAGCCCGGCATCAATGGTTAATACATCGTCGTCATTAAGTGGTAGATTGACAACAATCGTAGGAGTGATATTGTCAATACTTTCGTTACCAATACCTCCGCTAACGGATGAATGGTCTCCTTCCTGTTTGTAATAACTCATCAAAAAGTCAACTTCCGTACGTTCCAATACGCGTTTCTTATACATCTTTGTTGTGTCCTGTTGTGCCGAAGTTGCTTGCGAAAGACAGAAGATCAGGATCAATATGAATATATTTTTCATCATTTTTCGATATTAATTACAACCACATCCTCCACCTGTTTTTCCACCGTTTGCACCTGCGGCTGCTTCGCGGTATACCTGAAAATTAACCTCGAAGCGTTCGTTCTGTGTGGCCGATAATTTCATATCCGGATCATTCAGGTATATTTTCTCATATTCTTTTACCGCAACGCAGGAGCTCATCCCCAACAGTGCTAAAATGATGATTACCATTTTTTTCATTTTTCTGGAGTGTTTCGTTTAATATTTTTCGAGTAATAAATTTTTCCAATATCGTCAACCATAATGCATTCAATACCCGTTAGTTGATCAATAAAATCGAGGCCGGTTTCTTTGCCCATGACAAAGACCGATGTGGCAAGCGCATCTGCCAGTTCGGCTTTTGGCGCAAAAACCGTTACGCTAGCCAACCCTTGTGTCGGGTAACCGGTACGCGGGTCAATGATGTGGGCATAACGGATTCCGTCAAAGATTACGTATTTTTCATAGTTACCGGAAGTAACCACGGCGCTGTTGTCAACAGGAAACCACGAGAACACCTGATCTTTATTAACCGGATTGGTAATTCCAACCAACCAGGGTGAACCATCCGGTTTATTGCCCCAACAGTTTAAATCGCCCGAAGCATTGATCATTCCGGCAACAACGCCATTTTCCATTAATAAGGTTTTGGCTTTATCTGCGGCATAACCTTTCCCGATGGCCCCAAACCCAATTTTCATCCCCGGGAGCTTCAGAAATACAGTTCCTTCCTCTTTGTTCATGATAATATTCTCGTACCCGATTTTCGATACAGACTGTTTAATGGATTCAGCATCGGGCATCCGGGTCATGCTTCCGTCAAACTTCCAGAGCTGATCAATTGCCGCGAAAGAAATATCAAAAGCACCGTCGGTAAGTTTCGAGATCTGAATGGAGCGTTCGATCAGGTCGAATAATTCGGGCTCTGCGTTTACCGGTTTAAAGCCAGCATTTTGGTTAATGGACGACGTTTGCGTGTTGGGGTCCCATTCCGAAATCAGACGTTCAATTCGTGAGATTTCATCGATCGCCATCTGTATAAACTGCTCTCCCTCTGTTTTATCTGCTGCCACCACCGTTATCTCAAAACGGCTTCCCATAAGTTTCAAGGTTCGTGTAAATACCTCTCCTGGATATCCGCAAACGCTGATCATGATCAGAACACAACAAACGACGAACTTTTGCATTTTTTATTTCTCAAGTGCTAAAAGCAGTTCAATATATTCCCGTGGGCTAACATTTCTGTAACCGGTATTCCCAATGACTGAGCCTTGATTGTTTAGGATGACTACATGTGGGAAGTATCCGTTTACATTGTATTTTGCTGCCAGCATGTTGTTGTGTTCCTGCTGGCTTTGGGATAGCTGGTTTTTTTTCAGTTTCGGAAAATCTGCTTTTAAAAGCACAAAATGATCTTTGGAGAATGTTTTGAATTCTTCGGACTGCCAAATGGAATTTTCCAGTTTTATACACGGGGCACACCAATCTGTCCCTGAAAATACCAGCAGAATATTCTTTTGTTCGGTGGTTGCTTTGGCCTTTGCTTCGTCGAAATCAGTCAGCCAGCTTTGTGCAAATAAACTGGTTGTCAGGCAAATCAGTGTGATGGTTAAAAAATGAATCCTCTTCATATATCGATGTGTTTATGTTGGAGATTCACATAGAACAATAGAGGTTTTTGATAGTTCATCAACTTGTTCAATTTCTTTAATCTTTTTTATGGCTGAACCGAAAATGCAGGAATAATGCCAAAACGTCGGTAAAATTGCCCCAAACTTCGATTGTTTTTTCATACGCCTGATGCCGGAAATACCTTTACCGGCAAATAAGTAAAGCGATGAAAACAATTCAGACAAAATTTTTATTCATTACTCTTTTGATGCTGACACCGGGACTTCGTCTGGCTGCACAAAACAAAGCCTGGACGCTCGACGACTGCATCAATTATGCCTTGAGCCGAAACATCCAGGTGCAGCAGGCCGAGCTTTCAACGAACCGGAACCAGTTGTACACCGAACAAGCCAGGGCTGCCCGGCTGCCTTCGTTTAGCGGTTCAGTCAGACAAAATTTTTATTGGGACAAAAATGCAGACAGCCTGACCGGTGCGTTTGGCAGTCTTGAGGGATCAAACAGTACCTCCTATTCGCTCAGTTCGAGCGTGGTGTTGTTTAACGGGATGAGCGTGAATAACCAGTTGAAACAATCTGAGCTGGAGTTGGAAAGCAGCCGGTATTATGCCGAAACCGTGAAGGAATCGATTGAACTGAGTATTTTGAATGCCTTTTTACAGGTATTGTATGCGGGCGAAAGCGTTACAAATGCCGAAAAGCAAATTGAAGCGACTACCGAACAATTGTTGCTGGCCGAAGAACGGCTGACACTCGGTATGGTGTCTCAGTCGGACTACCTGTCAATTAAGTCGCAACTGGCTTCCGAAAAGCTGACTTTGGCAAATGCCCGCAGCCAGTTGGCTATTGCACGTGTTAGCCTGATGCAATTGATGGAACTGCCGGTAGATGATTATTTTGCCGTTTCGTCGCCCGAACCGGACCAGATCCTGAACCGGAACCTTCAACCCGATGCCGCCGTGGTGTACGGAGAGGCGATTGCCATCAAACCTCAGATCAAAAAAGGAGAACTGGACAAAGAGAGCGCCCGGTTAGACGAAAAGATCGCGAAAGCCAGCCTGTTGCCAGCCTTGTCGCTCGATGCCGGTCTGGGCACCTCCTATTCCAGCGGCATGAGCGGTTTCAGTTATACCGATCAGTTGAAAAACCAAATCAGTCCTTCGGTCGGCTTAACGCTTTCTGTTCCCATCTTTCAGAAGAAACAGGCAAAAACAAGCATTAGTCTGGCGCAAATTAATCTCGTGAATGCTGAATTGGAAGAAGTGAATACCAAAAACCAATTGCGCAAGGAGATCGAGCAGGCCACGGTCGATGTATTGGCGGCACAGTCGGAATACGAGGCCAGCCGGGAGCAATATCAGGCCATGGAAGAGTCAGGGCAGGTTGCCAGTGAAAAGTTTAACCTTGGGCTGATGAATTCGGTGGACTATTTATTTGAAAAAACCAATCTGATTACTGCCGAAAGCAAATTGTTGCAATCCAAATACAACCTCATTTTTAGTTATAAAATACTTGATTTCTACAAAGGAATTCCATTAACCCTTTAACATGTTGAAAAATGAAAAAACGAATCACCTATATTTTACTGCCAGTTGTTGTCGTTGTCGCCGGATTATCCGTCTTTCTTGCCTTTGGCCGGACCGCCCAAACAGTTGAACTGGAGACTGCCCTGGTTATCAGGGGAGGGATCAGCGATGTGATTACCGCCACAGGCACCCTGGAGGCCGTGGAAACGGTTGAAGTGGGCACCCAGGTTTCGGGTGTCATCGAGAAAATCTATGTCGACTATAATTCGCAGGTAAAAAAGGGACAGCTACTGGCCAAACTCGACGAAACCCCCCTGGTGGCCCAGCTGGATCAAAGCAAAGCTTCGGTGGATCAGGCCGAGGCGGAATTACAGTACCAGAAAGCCACCTACGAACGCTACCAGGTGCTGATTGAGAAGAAACTGATCGCCCAGTCGGATTACGACCTGGTGGTGTACAATTATAACAAGGCGGTGGCCAGCTTAAACAATGCCCGTTCGGTTTACGATAAAAACAAGATCAATCTGTCTTACGCCTCGATTTATTCGCCCATTGACGGAATCATTCTCGATCGGGCAGTGGATGAAGGGCAGACCGTGGCTGCCAGCTTTAACACCCCAACTTTGTTCACCATTGCCAACGACCTGACGCAGATGCAGGTGGAAGCCAATGTGGATGAGGCCGATATCGGTAATGTGCGGATTGGACAGCGGGTTGAATTTACCGTGGATGCCTATCCCAATCTGAAATTTGAAGGAGATGTCATCCAGATCCGCTTACTGCCGGTTGAGAGTTCAAACGTGATCACCTACACGGTGGTCATCAACGCGCCCAATCCCTACAAAAAACTAATGCCTGGTATGACAGCAAACGCGTCATTTTATGTGAAAGAAAAGGAAAATATCGTGTTAATGCCGGCCAAAGCGCTGAATTTCAATCCGGATAAACAGTTATTGGATGCCTACCTGGAAAGTCATCCGGAAATCAAGCTGCAACTTTCGGATTCGGAAATGACCGGTTCAGAAAACCCGGGTAAAGCTGTTTGGGTAAAAAGAGGGGATGTGATTAGCTGGCAATTGGTTGGCTTGGGCGAAACAGACGAAGCGTATTATGAAGTGGTTTCCGGCTTAAAAGAAGGCGACGAGGTGCTTGTCTCGTTGAATGCCGGCCCGGCAGGCGCCGGGGAGAAATCGACGGCCCGCAGCCCGTTTATGCCGCAGCGTCCGGGTAGTAACCGCAAGAATTAAGGCGATGAAAGACATGAAAACAATTATACAGGTTCGCGATTTAAAGAAAGATTTCCATGTGGGCGAAATTACCGTCCATGCACTGAAAGGCGTCAACCTGGAAATAAAAGACGGCGAATTTGTCGCCATCATGGGAACCAGTGGTTCCGGAAAATCAACCATGCTGAACATTTTGGGTTGCCTGGATAAACCAACCAACGGGCAGTATGTGCTCGACGGTGTGAGTATGGGCGAGCTGGGAAAAAATGAACTGGCAGCCTTGCGGAATAATAAGTTAGGCTTTGTTTTTCAGGCATATAACCTGCTTCCGCGCACCACGGCGCTCGAAAATGTCGAACTGCCGCTTTTTTACAATTCGAAGATAAAAGCAAAAGAACGGAAAGAGCGGGCTGTTGCTGCGCTGGAGGCCGTTGGTTTGGCCGACCGGATGCACCATATGCCCAACCAGTTGTCGGGCGGTCAGCAACAACGGGTGGCCATTGCCCGTTCGCTGGTGAACGACCCGGTAGTCATTCTGGCCGACGAGGCCACCGGGAACCTTGACACCCGCACCTCATACGAGATCATGGCCTTGTTGCAACGCCTGAACGAAGAAGGGAAGACCATCGTTTTTGTAACTCATGAACCGGATATTGCCCGTTTTACCACCCGCAACGTGGTATTCCGCGACGGGCATATTATCCGGGAAGAACAGGTAACCGACCGTTATCACGCTGCAGACTTATTGAAAAACCTGCCTGTTGAGGAGGATTAACTGTAAAAAAGAAGAAAGATGAACTACAGAAATACATTAAAAATAGCGACAAATGCCCTTCGACGGAATAAATTCAGGGCATTTCTCACCATGCTGGGGATCATCATCGGAGTGGCTTCGGTGATCGCGATGCTGGCAATCGGTCAGGGATCAAAGAAAAGTATTCAGGACCAGATGGCCGACATGGGGACCAACCTGATTTTTGCCATGCCCGGTTCCGAACAGCGGGGTGGAGTGCAGATGGGAAACAGTGATGCCCAAAGCATGAAACTCAGCGATGTGGAAGCTGTTGAAACCGAATGCACGGCCATCAGCGCTGTGTCGCCTCAGGTCAGTTCGCGCGGACAAGTGGTGTATGGCAATAAAAACTGGCCCAGCACCGTGTACGGCGTAAATGAAAAATATCTCGGCATACGAAAGTATACGCTGGCTACCGGTCGTATTTTTTCCGAGGCCGAAGTAAGAAGTTATGCCAAAGTATGTATCGTCGGACAAACGATTATCGACAACCTGTTTACGGCTGATGTTGATCCGATCGGGAAAACAATCCGGTTCAACAACATTCCCTTTAAAATTATCGGGGTACTGGCCGAAAAAGGCGAGAACGGCATGGGGCAGGACCAGGATGATTTATTGTTATCGCCCTATACTACCGTGCAGAAACGGATTTTGTCGATCACGCATATTCAGGGCATTTTTGCATCGGCCGTATCCGAAGGAATGAACGACCTGGCCATTGAGCAACTAACCGAGACCCTGCGCCGCACCCATAAAATCAAAGCGGGCGACAGCGATGATTTTCAAATACGTTCGCAATCAGAACTGGTGCAAACATTTACCTCGATCAGCGATGTGATGACAGCCCTGTTGGGCGCCATTGCCGGTATTTCCCTGCTGGTAGGCGGCATCGGGATCATGAATATCATGTATGTGTCGGTTACCGAACGCACCAAGGAAATCGGGCTGCGCCTGTCGGTAGGCGGACGCGGAACCGATATCATGATGCAGTTCCTGTTTGAATCGATTTTACTGAGTGTTTCGGGTGGAACCATCGGCATCGTGCTCGGTATTCTGGCAACTTATGCCGTATCGTCGGTGATGAACTGGCCGGTGGTGATTATGACTTCGGCAGTGTTGTTTGCCTTTGTGGTCTGTTCGGCAATTGGCATCTTTTTTGGCTGGTACCCGGCCCGAAAAGCCGCCGGTTTAAATCCCATCGACGCGTTGCGGTATGAATAATCTGTTAAAAATGAATCAATAATAATTTTAGAGAAAATGAATTGGATCAGGAAAAACGGCGGATGGATGACCGTCGTTATCATTGGATTGTTACCGTTTATAGGTGTTATGGATATTTTCAATATTGATTTTTCAGGATCGGGAGAATCATGGATTTCAATAAAAACCTTCACGGTTCCTGCACGAAGGGCGGGCGAGTTGCCCCGGGAAGTTTCCGGGGCGCATATAGCGGTGAAAGAAACGGGCGAATGGGCCATCCGCTGGTTGGTGTTTGTACTCAGCCTCACCCCGTTCTCGATCCTGACCGGGATTAAATCACGATTGTATGTCAGGCAGGCAGCAGGGATCATCGCATTTGTGTACGCGGGCTTTCACCTGGTGTTTTTTTGTATTGACCGTAGCTTAATTGAAACGTTCAAAGAATTCGGGTACATTATGGGTTTTGTGGCAACATTGATTATGCTTGTTCTTGCAGTCACATCAAACAGGAAGTCGATGAAGTTTCTTCGTAAAACATGGAAAAAAATTCATCAAACGGCTTATCTGGCCGGACTTCTGGCTGTTTTGCATGTGGCCTTGCTAAAACACGGCGACTGGATCCCGTATGTCATTATTCTTGTTGCCGGATTTTTGTTGCGGCTGTCGATTGTCAGGCAAGCCATATCAAAACTGCGAATCAGAAAAACGCTGGTTTCAGCAGCACCTTAGAAATATCAATGGTGGTTGTTTTGATGATCTTTTGGGTTTTTAAAGCGCCGGTTGCCGGATCATTCCCCTTTGAAATATTAACTTTGAAGAAAATGAAATCACATGTTTAAATCGACACCTGACAGAAAGATTGCAGCGATGCTCCATATCACGGCCTGGATTATCGTTATCACCATTCCGCTTTATTTAAGCAACACGTTTGGAGCAGGTGGTCATCCGCACCGGTTGTACCAGTTTTTTGTGCACAGTTTTTCTGCGGCAATCATATTTTATGTGGGGTATTTGTGGTTGGTTCCGGCGTTTTTTCTTCAGGAAAGAAAACTAACCTACCTTGTCGCTTTGATTGGATTGATCCTGGTCACCTATTTTATAACATCTTTTATTAACGAATATTTTCTTCACGACGCTTTGGCGGAAGAGAAGTTTCGGGCTGCACTCAAAAAACTGACAGACAGTGACAGCGATATTCGTCCGCCGATGAAAGCTTTCGGTTTTTACAACCATGTGATTGTATCGGTGTTAATTTCTGGTTTTGCCATCGGCCTTTGCGGGATGGAAAAATTGGAAAAGGAAGAGAAAAAGCAGAAAGAACTGGAAAAAGAGAAGCTGAACTCTGAACTTGCGTTTCTGAAAAACCAGGTGAGTCCGCATTTCTTTTTTAATACGCTGAATAATATTTACTCGCTGATTGGTATCGATGCGGCGGACGCGCAGGACGCTGTTCTGAAATTATCGAAACTGATGCGTTACCTGCTTTACGAATCGGAGCAGGGTTTAACCGGTTTGAACGACGAAATTGCCTTCATGAACAACTACATCGATTTGATGAAACTTCGTTTGAACGCGAAGGTGGACTTGTCGGTTTCGTTTCCGGGGAATACGGAAAATCTGAATATTCCGCCGCTTTTGTTTATTCCTTTTATCGAAAACGCGTTTAAACACGGGATCAGTTACCGCGAACCTTCTTTTATTGATATAAAAATGACGGTGGACGGTACGGTTGTTTATTTTTCCACTCGAAACAGTATTGGCGCCAGCAGTCATCCCGGAGACGGGCAATATTCCGGTATCGGGCTCGAAAATGTAAAAAAACGGCTCAGTTTGTTGTTTCCCGGGAAACATACCCTGAAAATTGAACAAACAGATGCTGAATTCCGGATCGATCTCAGGTTGGAAACGAAAACCACGGCAACCACATGAAACTACGTACCATTGCCATCGACGACGAGCCACTGGCCTTGAAACTGCTGGCGGATTACATTCGGAAAACTCCCTTTCTCGACTTGCTGGGCGAATTTGATAACCCCCTGGATGCAGTCGATTTTTTGGAAGGTGAAGCCGTAGACCTGATCATCCTGGATATCCAAATGCCCGATCTGACCGGTATCGAATTCATAAAAATCCTGACCGATCCGCCCAAGATTATTTATACCACTGCTTACGAGAAATATGCCATCGAAGGTTTTAAAGTGAATGCCGTGGATTATCTGCTAAAACCCTTCAGCTATCCCGAATTTCTGTCGGCGGTGCAGAAAGCAAAAAAAATAACCGATCTGGAACAGGCAGCTCTGCCAACGCTCGACGCAAATAATCAATTCTTGTTTTTGAAGTCGGAATACAAGGTCCGGCGGATTAACTTTAACGAGATCTTATACATCGAAGGGCTGAAGGATTATGTAAAAGTATTTCTGCAGCACGAAGAAAAACCGATCCTCTCGTTAAACTCGGTGAAATCGCTGGAGCAAAAATTGCCGGCCGACCGTTTTATGCGGGTACACCGCTCGTTTATCGTTAACCTCGATAAAGTTGAAACCATTGAACGCAGCCGGATTGTTTTCGGGAAAACCTATATTCCGGTGAGCGATCAATACAAAGATAAGTTTCAGGAGTTTTTGAATAAGAATTTTTTATAAGCAGGGGTGGTCAGTTGCCAGTGTTCAGTATTCAGTGTTCAGCATTCAGTGTTCTCATGTACTTTTTACTTTCAAGTTCCAAGCCCTTTGCCCCATGCTCCAAGCTCCAAGCCGCACTGACCAATTAACGGAGACGGGAGAACGGAAAACGGAAAATGGAGAACGGCAGCAAGTCGCAGTTTTACTTTGGTACTTTGGTACTTTGCCACTCAGGCACTTTTTTAACGCAGAAAACGCCATGAAGCGCAAAGTTCACAGAGAGCAAGTCCATGCCCCATGCCATACGCCCCAAGCCGCACTGACCAATGACTAATTATCCACTGACCACTGACTAATTATCCAGTAACCAGTGATTCAGTCGCGGTTTGCGCAGAAAGTTTGGCGTTTGAAGATTCCGCTAACCAATATCATTTCCGGTAGTTCTCCCGTTGTATCTTGATGTCCGAAACAATATCTTTGTGCAAAACCTTTAAGCGATGGATATCCAACAGTATGTTCCCGGCGAAATTGTCAACTTTTTCCTGGTGCTGGTCTTTTCCCTGCTCATTGGAATGGGGCAGCGGCGTCATCACCTGAATCATGATGAGAATGTGTTGTTTGGTACCGACCGCACGTTTACCTTTATCGGGCTGCTGGGCTATGTGTTGTACCTTGCCGATCCGCACAACCTGGTCCCTTTTCTAACCGGATTTTTCATTATTGGCCTGTTGCTGGCCGTTCAGTATTTTCAAAAAATCAGGAAACTGCAGGATTACGGGCTGACCACTTCCATTCTCGCCTTGCTTACTTATTGTTTAACGGTGATGGTATTTACCCAACCAGCCTGGCTGACGCTCTCGTTTGTGGTTTCGCTGCTGATTTTAACGGAGATGAAGAGTCATTTCAAGACGATTTCCATGAAAGCTTCGGACGAAGAATTTATCACCCTGGGCAAGTTTATCGCCTTTGCCGGAATCATCCTGCCTTTGTTGCCGGCCGAGAATATGGCCGATTTTATACCCATTTCGCCTTACGAGCTGTGGCTGGCCATTGTGGTGGTTTCGGGCATTTCATATATCAGTTATTTATTGAAAAAGTTTGTTTTTCCCGGATCAGGGGTCTTGCTTACCGGGATACTGGGAGGAATTTACAGCAGCACGACCACCACGCTGATCCTGGCCCGCCGGGAAAAGGAGGAAGGGACTACCGCCCTTTCGGTTGCGGCCATTATGCTGGCCAACGGGATGATGTACCTGCGGATCCTGGCGCTTGCTTACTTGTTTAACCGGTCCATCGGGCAAATGCTCACCATTCCCTTTCTGCTGATGTTTGGGATTGCCTTTGGCCTCTCGAAATGGATTGGCCGCGATATCCGCCTGGGGAAGGAACAGCCGGTTGAAGAAGACAAGCTGGTGAAACGCAACCCGTTGGAGTTAAAAATGGCTTCCGTTTTTGGTTTGTTGTTCGTTGTTTTTGGTTTGGTTACGGAGATGGTGATGAAACATTACGGCAGCAGCGGCGTGTCGGGAATGGCTTTTCTGATCGGCGTGTTCGATATCGACCCGTTTTTGTTATACCTCTTGCAACAGCATTCCGGTATTGTTCAGCTTTCGGTGGCTTTGGCTGTCATTAACGCCACCAACAGCAACAACCTGATGAAAATGATATACGCCATGTCGCTCGGAAGCAAACAGGCCCGAAAACCTTTGCTGAGTTCATTCCTGATCCTGTTCTTTTCCGGCTTGCTGGTTTCGCTGATCTTTTATTTGATTTACCGGTAAATTGAGCTCAGGCATACAAGTTTTTAACAGTTTTCGGCGAAGTATTTGATTTCAACATGAATTGGCCTAATTTGGCCTAAAATTTCAGATATGGAGCGAATTATTGACAATCCGGATGAGCGCACCTGGGGTATGTTGTGCCATCTTTCAGCCTTTGCCGGTATGCTGATCCCCTTCGGGAATATTATCGGGCCACTGGTCGTGTATTCCATCAAACGTAAAGAGTTCGATTTTGTCGACGATCAGGGAAAGGAAGCGATTAACTTTCAGATTACCATGAGTATCGCGATGTTGGCGGCGTTGATTCTGTCGCTGGTAATTATCGGAATATTTTTATTTATTGGCATTGCCTTGTTGTCGCTCATATTTACAGTGGTAGCGGCTTTAAAGGCGAACCAGGGCGAGTTTTACCGGTATCCGTTCAACTATCCCTTTGTGAAGTAATCAGGTTTTTTGCTGAAATAGCCCTGATAATTCCCGGCATAGCTTGAAGACCTGCCAATTTTCTTTATTTTTGCAGCTTCAACGAAATGCATTGTTAGATTATGGCCCAAAAACCTTCGATTCCCAAGGGAACGCGTGATTTCTCTCCTGTTGAAATGGCGCGCAGAAATTATATTTTCGATACGGTAAAAACGGTTTTTCAATTGTACGGTTTTCAACCCATTGAAACGCCGGCCATGGAAAACCTGTCGACTCTGATGGGAAAATACGGAGAAGAAGGCGATAAATTATTGTTCAAAATCCTGAACTCGGGCGACTTCGTGGCCGGAGTCGATGAACAGGAACTGCTCGAACGCAATAGTATTCGTTTAACCAACCGGATTTCGGAAAAGGGGCTGCGTTACGATCTCACCGTGCCTTTTGCCCGTTTTGTGGTGCAGTACCGCAACGACATTTCATTCCCCTTTAAGCGTTACCAGATTCAGCCGGTTTGGCGGGCCGACCGACCACAGAAAGGACGTTACCGCGAATTCTACCAGTGCGATGTCGACATGATCGGCAGCGATTCGTTGCTGAACGAATTTGAACTGGTGCAGATAATCAGCGATGTATTTACCCGTCTGCAGGTGAATACCCTGGTGAAAATCAATAACCGGAAAATCCTGGCCGGTATTGCCGAAACCATTGGCGAAGCCGGACGGATCGTCGATATTACTGTGGCCATCGATAAACTCGATAAAATTGGTTTGGACCATGTGAATGCCGAATTGATAGAAAAAGGCGTTTCGCAAGCGGCTGTTGACCGGCTGCAGCCGATTCTGAAACTGAGTGGTCGCACCAGCGACAAGCTGAGCCAGCTGGAGGCAGTGATCGGCGCATCAGAAACCGGGCGGAAAGGCATCGACGAAGTCCGCACCTTATTTACTTATCTGGACACTGTGAGCCTGAATACTGAAGTTGAACTGGATCTGACCCTTGCCCGGGGACTGAATTATTATACCGGCGCTATTTTCGAGGTGAAAGCCAAAGATGTGCAGATTGGCAGCATTTGCGGCGGTGGCCGCTACGACGACCTGACCGGTATCTTTGGTATGCCGGGGGTTTCGGGCGTGGGCATTTCGTTTGGCGCCGACCGGATTTACGATGTCATGACACACATGAACCTGTTTCCCGAAGAAGCCGTTGCTTCAACCCGGATTGTGTTTATCAATTTCGGGCCCAAAGAAGAAGCGTATTGTTTGCCCGTGCTTGCCAGTCTTCGTAAAGCTGGTGTGAATGCCGAAATCTTTCCAGAGGCGGCCAAAATGAAGAAGCAAATGGCCTGGGCCGACCGAAAAAATATTGCTTATGTGGCCCTGGTGGGCGAAGAAGAAATGGCCCAGGGAAAAATCAACCTGAAAAACATGAAAACCGGCGACCAGAAACTGGTCAGCCCGGAAGAACTCCTGGAAATCTTTACCGGGCAGGCCTAATCAGCTGATGAAATTCAGGAAAGGATCAATTTACCGATGTAAGTGAACATCCGTTATTTTGTTTAGTTCGATCAGTTTCAGGGAGCATATCAAAAATAATCAACAATATACATTTATTGTCCGGCTTTTTTTTGATAGATTAGCATGTCGCTTCTTTTACTCCGTAAAGACGAGGCAGGCAGGGCATGGTCCAATAAGAATAGCGGGGAAAGGAATGCAAAAGCAGGTTTCTTAAAACTTACCCGACTATGAAAAGATGAAACGAAATGCCCGTGTTATAACCGGTTCGGTTGCAGTATATCTTACGACGTGCGGAAACCGACCCGGAATTAGACTCTGAGAATAAAAAACCACTATACTTATGAAAAAAATAAAACATCCGGTTGTCATCCTTTTTCTTCTCATCTCCACTTCCATTTTTGGTCAGAACCCGGAGCTCGAAAATCTCCTTAATGAAGGAATCGAATTTCACGATCAGGGAGAATACAAAAAAGCAATCGAAATTTATCAGAAGGCTTTGAAGGTCGATCCCAATTCAAGTCTTGTTAATTATGAAATTGCCTTCTCTTACTTTTCCGATAAGGATTATAAAAACGCTGAGGTATACAGCAAGAGAGTTCTTGATTTAAAAAAGGACCATCTGTTGCCTGCCTATATTACATATGGCAACGCACTCGACATGCAAGGCCAATCAGATAAAGCAATCAAAGTATACGAGAAGGCGATGGCCGAATTCGACAATTATCTTTTGTATTATAATCATGCGATTACGTGCTTTAACGCCGGTAAAACCGATAAAGCTTACAACTCGGCCTTAAAAGGCATTGCCAGTAATTCGTCGCATGCCAGTAGCCATTTAATCCTGAGTAAAATAATGGAGAAAAAAGGATCGCGAATAAAAGCGATGCTTCCGCTTTACTTTTTTTTGCTCATTGAACCAAACTCAGCCAGAGGGGCGATCGAATATCAAACCTTGAGAAATTACCTCGATCATGGCGTTTCACAAGCGTCCGAAAAAAATATCCAAGTGATGGTGCCGATGGATAAAGACCCCGAATTTGGAGCTGCCGAAATGATGGTTAGCTTATCGAAAGCATCAAACAGCCTGGAAGAAAATAAAGAAAAGCCTGATCTGGAGTTGTTTGCCGAAAATAACGAGACTATTTTCAAAATTCTGGGCGAATTGAAAGACGATCAGTCCGGGTTCTGGTGGGATTTTTATGTTCCTTTCTTCTACGAGATGGCAAATGAGGACCTGACGAAAGCGTTTAGTTATTACATCTCGCAATCGAAAGGAGAGGAAGTAAGCAAATGGATTGAAGAGAACCCTGTTCAGTTTGAGAGATTTATAAATTGGGTTAACAACTAAGATAGATATTCATAAGGACCAAACAACCGCAATATGAGAACAACCTTCTTTCTGCTAATCATCATCATTTGGGCTTGTGAAAGTTTTGCACAATCATCCCAAAAGATCTCGATTGAGGGAATCGCAAGAATCAAAGAAAAACCTGAATTAATTATTGTATCTGCCAACTTAATCGTCAAGGACAAAAGTTACAAAGCCTGTTTTGAAAAATCACTTTCCTCATTAACCGAGTTGAAGAGCGTATTTGAAAAAAATGGCATTGATCCTCATGAAATTGAGTCAGAAGAAATGAATATAAGCGAGGAATACAATTGGACAGGAATGGAACGAGAGAGTGTTGGCTTTTTCTCAAATATTAAGTTTGAAATAGAATCGGTTTTTTCAAACGAATTTTCTCAAAACCTCTTAAAAAGCCTGAGCAACGAAGGCTTAAACTTAAACTACCAGATCCGTTTTGAATTTTCTGAGTTGCAGAAAGAAAAAATCAGGAAACTGGCGCTTGAAAAAGCAATAGAAGATGCTACTGTGAAAGCAGAAATCATTGCAAAAACCGCCAACCTGAAGTTGAACGGGATTTCGGGGATTGAATATAGTTCCAATAGAAAGAACTTTTCGTTTTTGGATATGGAGAGTGACAAATTGGAGGTAGCAGATGAAGTCATACCAATAACAGGGGTGGGGTTTAATTTTGGCCTGATTGATTTAAATCCAAAAGAGAAAAGTATTTCAAAAGTGATTTTGATTGAGTGGGATTATATTAGAAACGAATAAAGCGGTTATAACAGCAGATGCTTGAAACAGGTGGCTTTAACCGCATAAAGGCGCAAAAAATGGGAAAGGTGGTATTCGTAACCGGCGCATCATCCGGAATTGGCAGGGAGACGGCCAGGCTGCTGGTTCAGCAAGGCTATATTGTTTATGGTGCCTCCCGGCGGATGGAGAAGATGCAGGATTTGAAAGAAGCAGGCGTTCATTTGCTGGAAATGGATGTGACGAACGAAGCCTCGGTAAGCGAAGGTATCCGTGGAATAATGGATGCGGAACATCGGATCGATATTTTGATCAACAATGCCGGTTACGGTTCGTATGGCGCTGTTGAAGATGTGCCCATGAGCGAGGCAAAGTACCAGTTTGATGTCAATTTGTTTGGACCGGCGCATCTGATTCAACTGGTGCTTCCGCAAATGAGGGAGCGGAAGGCGGGACGCATTATCAACATCTCGTCGATGGGCGGAAAATTTGGCGAACCGCACGGCGCCTGGTATCATGCCACCAAGTACGCCCTTGAGGGATTCAGCGATTGCCTGCGGATGGAACTAAAACAATTTGGAATTGATGTGGTGATTATTCAACCGGGCGCCATAAAAACAGAATGGGATGTTGTTGCCGGCGAAAATCTGGCAAACGTATCCGGGCATACCGCCTATAAAGATTCTGCATCCAAACATATCAGGCTGCTTGCGCGGGTTTATCGCCGGGGATCTGAGCCGGTGGTGGTGGCCCGGGTGATTGTGAAAGCCATCCGGTCGAAAAAACCAAAAACACGCTATACGGCAGGGACCGGGGCAAAACTTATTTTATTCCTGCGGAAAATTTTATCAGATAAATTGTTCGACCGGATCATGCTGGGACAACTGCGATGAACAGGACTGCCGGAACAAACAGAATAGAGACTGAACGGCTCATATTAAAGCCGTTAACTTACCTTCAGTTGCTAAAATACCTGAAAGCTGACCACTCGCTGGAAAAGGAGTTGAAGCTTCAGGCATCAACGCAAATCATTTCACCCGAGCTGAAAGACGCGCTGGAACAGACCATCATCCCAAACGTTGCTGATCGAACGAAAAACTATTTGTACTCCACGCTCTGGACCGTAATTTCAAAAAACGACAATCAGATGGTCGGTGATTTGTGCATCATGGGCGAGCCCAATGCCGAAGGCGAAATTGAAATCGGTTACGGGACCTACGCTGATTTCAGGAATAAGGGTTTTATGACCGAAGCGGTCGGCGCGATCATTGCCTGGGCAACAGCTCAACCTGGTGTCAGGTCGGTAACGGCATCGACCGAAAAGAACAATCTTGCTTCTTTTTCGGTATTGAGAAAAAATAAGTTTACACAGGTTGGCGATACCGGAATTTTGTTGAAGTGGAAACTAAATCTGCCTTAAAAATGTTCCCGTATATAAAAATTGATTTGACGGCTAACCGGATGACCCGGGAAATAACGTGAACAACGCTAACAAATCTGTAATAAAATGAATAAAACAAGCAGACAGCTTGCCTTGCTTCGGGGAATTAACATTGGCGGACACCATAAAGTACCCATGGCTGAGCTTAGCAGGGAACTGGAAAAAATCGGCTTTAGAAATATCAGTACCGTACTTAACTCGGGAAACGTTATTTTTGATGCCTCTTCGGCTCCGGCCGAAGAAGTGGAAGACCGTATCGGCACACATCTGGAACGGGTTTTTGGTTTTCCGGTTCCGGTAATGGTCCGCGATGATAGCGACATTTTTGCGTTAACAACCGACAATCCCTTTCAGCATGTGGAAGGAACAAAAAATACCCGCTTTTACCTCTCCTTTCTGAAACAGGCTCCCTCCATCCGATTAAATACACCCTGGTTTTCCGACGATCAGTCTTTCTGCATCCTCGAAATCAGGGGCAAAACAGTATGCAGTCTACTTGATCTTTCCGTAACGCAAACTCCGAAAGGGATGGACGCCCTGGAACAACTATTCGGAAAGAACATCACCACCCGCAGCTGGAATACCATACAGCGGATTGTCGGTAAAATATAGCGGCAATCATCAACGAATCCCGGTAATGATTTTTTGTCCTTATAAGGTCAGACCGCCTGGCCTTATAAGGATAGGGAGGCTGACAGCCTTGATGAGGGTGACTCACAGCCTTGGTCAGACACCCTGGAAGCCTTGTACACGATGCCTGACCTTATAAGGACAAAAAGCATGTACAGGCGCGGCGATATCCAGGACGTTCCTGCCGCTAACGCCAGGACGAGGGAGGGGGTACCCCTTGCAAAACTTTGCGGCTTCTCCGCGTTAAAAAAGACCTGAGTACCTGAGTGGCAAAGTACCAAAGTAAAAGGCGACTTGCTACCGTTGTCCGTTCTCCATTCTCCATTCTCCCTTCTCCGTTAATCGATCATTGCAGCACCGAGCTTGGGGCATGGGGCATGGGGCATGGAATTGCTCTCTGCGAAACTTTGCGGCTTCATGGCGTTCTATGCGTTAAAGAAGTACCTGAGTGCCAAAGTGCCTGAGTGGCAAAGTAACAAAGTGAAAGGCGGCTTGCTACCGTTGTCCGTTCTCCGTTCTCCCGTCTCCGTTTTTTCGGTCATTGCGGTTCGGATACGCTTTTTTTCAATGCGGTATTTCATTGTCAGTTTTTTTTTTGATAAATTAGCGACAAGATGAAACAACTATTTTTCTTTTTGGCCATTTTATTGGGTTTGGTTACCGTAAGTCCGGGGCAGGAGTTTTTACCGGTACGCGGTTTTTGTATCGCTGCGCCCAAGGTCGGTGAACTCGATCGTTTTGTGCGTTTTGTCGATGAGGAACTGGCTCCCCGCCGGGTAAATGTGCTGGTGCTGAGGGTTGACTATAATTATCAATTCAAAAGTCATCCCGAATTGCGCGATGAAAAGGCATTATCGGAACCGGAGGTGAAAAGACTGGTGGAGGTTTGCCGGAAAAACAATATTCGGCTGATTCCGCAGATCAACTTGCTGGGACATCAGTCGTGGGCTTCGGTACCGGGTAATTTGTTAAAAGTATACCCGCAGTTCGACGAAACGCCGCATGTGCAATTGCCCGAAAAATATGAATGGCCGAATGCCGACGGGCTGTATTGCAAAAGTTATTGCCCGCTTCACCCGGAGGTACACGGGGTGGTTTTTGACCTGGTTGATGAAATTTGCGGGGTGTTTGAAGCCGATGCGTTCCATGCCGGGATGGATGAGGTGTTTTACCTGGGCGACGATAAATGCCCACGCTGCAGCGGTCGCGACAAAGCGGAACTATTTGCCGGGGAGGTCAATAAAATTCGAAACCACCTGGCGCAAAGCAACCGGCAGTTGTGGATCTGGGGCGACCGCCTGCTCGATGGTAAAACAACCGGCATGGGCATGTGGGAAGCCAGTATGAACGAAACTCATCGCGCTATTGACTTGATTTCGAAAGAAGTGATGATTTGCAACTGGCATTACGAGCGTCCGGATAAATCGGCCGTGTATTTTGCCATGAAAGGTTTTCAGGTAATCACCTGCCCGTGGAGGAACCCGAAGAATGCGGTACTGCAAACCCGCGACCTGTATCAGTTCAGGCAATCGGCCACCGAGGTGATGAAAGAACGCTACCAGGGGATGATGCAAACGGTTTGGTCGGGAGCGGGGGCATTCTTAAACGAATTTTACAATACGGCCGACACCTCGGTCAATACCCCGTCGAATTGTTTCAAACAGATGTTTCTGGAGATTGAAAACCAATCACGCTAACATTTTCTGACACTTGTTAAAAAGCATCCGGAATATGCAGCATTTCCGGATAATCTGCGTATATAACCCGGGCACGAACACCGGGACAGGACTTATTCGTATCATGGAGTCCGGACTCCACATTCAAAAACGGGGCGAAACCGAAAAGCCAGATGAGTAGGGAAACTAAATCGTATCACCATGAAAAATGCAATGTGTTTACTGGTTTTGATTGCCTTGAGCGTGGGCCTTTTTGGGCAGGGCACGGAGCGAAAAGGCTATATTGGCTTAAGCCTGGGACCAGCCTTTCCGGTTGGCGATTTTGCCGGCAAATCAGTTGATGAAGGTGGTTTTGCCAAAATCGGATTGAATCTTTGCCTGGTCAATTTTGGGTACAAATTCGGAGAAAACTTTGGGATTGCAGGATTATGGTCGGGTTCTGCCCATAATTTTGACATGTACGGCATCGATGGCGACTGGGCTTATGGCAGCCTGATGGCCGGACCGATGATGTCGATGCCGCTAAGCGGACGGGTGGATCTTGACCTGAAATGGATGGTCGGGCTTGTTTCAGCGAGGTTTGAGCCGAATGATTTCGGAAAAGAGGACGGAGAAGGATTTGGCTGGGACCTTGGCGCATCGCTTCGGTATCACTTTACCGAAAAATGGAGCTTATTAGTCAATGCCGACTATTTTTCGGCAAAACCAAAGTTCAAGACGTACGGTGTTGAGTCGGAACAGAAGATTTCGGCTATTAATGTTCATATCGGAATTGCTTACCGGCTAAGGTAAGGTGTTTGAGTTGACGGGGAGCCCGGTGAAGTGATAGTGACTTCATCCCTGTGGTATAAAAAAGACGAAGCAATCTGTTAAAAAAATCGTAACCAGACTGCTTCGCTATATGTTTTATCGTTTGTTTTTGCACTCCACTTGTCAACATCACTGTTTCGCGGAATAAAAATCAGAGCGCTTTTATTTCATTGCTCAATTTTTGTAACGTGTCTTTGGCATTGCCGAATAACAGCCGGGTTTTGGGATCAAAGAACAGTTCGTTTTCAATACCCGCGTAACCTTTCCCGCGACCGCGTTTCATCACAATGATATTTTTGGCCTCGTGTGCCCGGATAATCGGCATTCCGGCGATCGGGCTTCCCGGGTCGGTTATGGCTGCCGGGTTAACCACGTCGTTGGCGCCAATCACCACTACCACGTCTGTATTGGGCATGTCGGGGTTAATCGATTCCATCTCCACCAGTTGTTCGTAGGGCACATCGGCTTCGGCCAGCAGGACATTCATGTGTCCGGGCATGCGTCCGGCAACCGGGTGAATGGCATAGCGTACATTTACCCCTTTCGAGGCCAGCAACTCGTCCAGCTCGCGGCAGGCATGCTGGGCCTGGGCCACGGCCAACCCGTAACCGGGAACAATAACCACGCTACGGGAGTAACTCATCAGGATGGCGGCATCGCTCATCGTGATTTCTTTCATTTCACCCTGCTCGCCGGCCCGGGCAGTTCCGCCACCTCCAAATGCACCAACAATCACATTCAGCAGCGACCGGTTCATGGCTTTGCACATGAGTACCGTCAGGATTGTTCCGGCTGCACCAACTAAAATTCCGCCCAAAATCATGGCCTGGTTGTTATAAATAAAGCCTGCCATGGCCGCGGCAATCCCGGTAAAACTGTTCAGCAGCGAGATCACCACAGGCATATCGGCTCCTCCGATCGGCATGACAAACATCACCCCGTAAACGAGCGAAAGCCCCATGAGCAGGTAGATGGCCCAATCCGGTTCGGTGGGTGCTTGGCCCGAAAACATCATCCAGGCGGCCAGGCCAAAGGTTACGATTAACAAGATGATATTGATGTATTTCATCATTCCCGACCGGATATCACCGACCTTGCCGTCGAGTTTGCCGTAGGCGATCATACTGCCGCTGAATGCCACCGCTCCGATAATTAATCCCAATAAGGTGACCAATACCGAGCCGATGTTATTCATATCGGCATTTGGAAATTCGAGCAGGGCCACCAGCATGGAGGCGGCGCCGCCGGTAGCGTTGTAGAACGACACCAGTTGCGGCATCGCAGTCATTTTTATTTTTCGGGCAACTATCCAGCCAACGGCCGAACCAAGGCCGATGGTGGCGAGAATGATCCAGACATTTGCCAGTGGGATCCCGCTTCCGTCACCGTTTTTATGGAGCAAAAGGGTAGTCAGCATACCCAGCAACATACCCGAGGCGGCATAGAAATTTCCCCGGCGTGCCGAATCCGGATGGCTCAATAATTTTAAGCCAAAAACAAACAGCAATGCGGCTGCCAGGTAACTCAACTCAAGCAAGGTTGCCCCAATGGTAAAGGGCATACCGTCCAGTGTTCCGATTATTTGATCCATCATGCCCTCCTGCCTTTCTTCTTTTTAAACATTTCGAGCATCCGGTCGGTGACCACAAAGCCGCCAACAACATTGAGTGTGCCGAAAAAGACGGCCAGTATGCCGAGGATGAGTTCGGCAGAAAGACGCGACGCATCGGCATGGCCCACCAGAATGATACCGCCAATAATAATGACGCCGCTGATGGCATTCGCGCCCGACATAAGCGGCGTGTGCAGCACCGAGGGCACGTTGGAAATCACCTCAATCCCCAGAAAAACGGACAGGGCAATGATGAAGATGGCTTCTTTGTAAGTAAAGAAAAACTGAAGTATTTGTTCCATAGCTTATTCAATTACAGATTTGACACGTTCGTTGTAAATTTCGCCCTGGTGGGTAATACAGGTTCCGCGGACGATTTCATCGTTAAAGTCCAGTTTCAGGCTGCCGTCGCCGGCAATTAGCAGTTCGAGGAAGTTGCTGACATTTTTTCCAAACATCTTGCTGGCATCTTTGGGCATTTGGGCGGGGTAGTTCGATTGTCCGATGATGGTCACGCCATGTTTCACCACCGTTTTGTTGTCTTCCGAGAGTTCACAGTTGCCACCGGTTGAGGCAGCCAGGTCGATAATGACCGAACCGGCCTGCATACCGGCTACCACTTCTTTCGAAATCAACAAAGGTGCTTTTCGGCCAGGAATTTGGGCGGTACAAATAACTACGTTGGCTTTTATGGCGTGCCGGTTAATGGCTTCCTGCTGACGTTTTTTGTATTCGTCGGTTTGCTCTACCGCGTAACCGCCCGCCGCAACATCTTCTTTGGCGCCTTCCACTTCCACGAAGCGGGCGCCAAGGCTCATCACTTCTTCTTTCACGGCCGAACGTACGTCAAAGGCTTCAACCTGGGCCCCCATCCGGCGGGCTATGGCTATGGCCTGCAGGCCGGCAACGCCTGCTCCCAGTACCAGTACGTTAGCCGGGCGAATGGTTCCGGCAGCCGACATAAACATCGGGAAAAAGGTGGGCAGGTGCATGGCTGCATCCAGCACGGCCTTGTAGCCGGAAACAGTAGATTGGGATGAAAGCACATCCATTGCCTGTGCCCGCGTTGAACGGGGAATGGTATCCATGCTGAAGCTGGTTAGTTTTTTTTCTGCAAACTTTTTAACCAACCCGGTATTCCACAGCGGCTTGTATTCGCTCAGCCAGATTTGCTCAGGTTTTAAGTGGTCGGCTAAACTGTTGTCAGGCTCTGAAACCTGAACAAGCAGATCGGCGTGTTCCAATACTTCCCCGCGCGAAACCACCCTGGCGCCGGCCTCCACATACGCTTCATCGGCCGCAAACGCACCGGCTCCGGCCCCCTGTTCAACCCAGATTTCAGTTTTCAGGGAGATCAGGTGTTTCACATGTTCCGGGAAAAGGGCTACCCTTCGTTCGGGGGCAGCATCTTTCAGGAGTCCAATAATCATAATTTATTCGATTTAAGTTGATAAAATCATTTCGGTTTTAGGAAAAGGATTTTATATGTAACGCTTTGGCTGCATTTAGGTTGATTTTTTTGATCTGTTATTCAGCCATTTGTTCAAGTATGTTTTTTATCGAATGACTTTTGGAACCGCCCCCTGATTTTTTTCCCCGGAAGCTGAGAAAATGTGGAAAACTATTTCTGAAAAAAAGGGAGTTCCCCGAAGAAGAAAATATCTTTGCAGGTCAACTATAAAAATCTAATTTATGCAGACTTGGTTTGAAGTCAAGGTAAAATATGTAAAAGTTGATCAGGACGGGCGCGAACGTAAAGTGGGCGAGTCTTACCTGGTTGACGCGGTTTCGTTTACCGATGCCGAAGCGCGGATTATTCAGCAAATGCAGCAGATGATTCGCGGGGAATTTCATATCGACAACATCAAAAAATCGAACATCATTGAAATATTTCCGGCCGAGAGCGGCGAGTTTTGGTACAAGGCCCGCATTGCCATTGTTACCATCGACGAAAAGGCCGGGAAAGAGAAGAAAGTGAACAACCACTTTTTGGTTGCAGCCGACGATTTTAAAGAAGCCTTTCAGCGGCTGGAAGAAGGGCTTTCGTATATTCTCGTGCCTTTTCATACCACCGCGATGAGCCTGAGTACCATTGTTGATGTGTTCCCTTACTTTCAGGAAGAAACGCCGGTGCAGCTTCCACCTCATATGAAACGTGTAGAGCCGCAGCCTCCCGTGAGTGAGGTTTTTTCTGATGATGAACCGGATGATGATGAACCGGAAGAGGAGGAAACTGATCAGGCAGATGAAGAATTCCCCGTACCGGATACATCTTTTGACGATCAGGAAGAACGGGAATAACATGAAATGACCTGTCAACTTTTGGAGGTTGGCAGGTCAAAAGCCGTTAACGGCTGAGAGGGCACCACAGGATACTGATCAAAAAGCAGTTATTTCCGCTGCCAGGTATTATTTGTTATAGATTGTTTCCGGAATAGAAATATTCATTCCGTGCAGTACACGGAAGAAACAGAACTGGTCGCGCTTTGACGGGTCAAGCATGTAATAGGCTGTTGCAATCCGGCAAATGTCTTTAATTTCGCTATAGATTTCCTTAATTTTCACTTTCCCTTCTTCGGTAACACCCTTATTCTCAAATTCCATGTCGAAGCAACTCCGGTATTGCTGAACCTGTTCATAATAATTCAGCGCCCTGTCAATCATGAGAATAGGGATTGTTTTGCTGATCAGTTTCTCCCGGATTTGCGGGGTCATGTTCGTGTAGAAACGTTCAATCAGCAGGTACAGGCTATGGTAGTCGCCGTTAATTGCCTCGCTGAACAGATCGGTAAAGCCCAGTTCGTCGTAAACCATCTTCACGAATTTCGGTTCGTTTTTAAATTCGATCCGGATCAAGGCGCGCAGCAGGTTGAAGTCTTTGAGCGATGTGAGCATCAGCAGGTGGGCGCGTTTGTGTTCTGCAGTTTCCACACAAAATTCTGCCTGCAAATGGTTAATCTGGACCGATTTAATTTTTTCCTTCAGGTCATTGGCATATTCCTGAGTCCAGTCGGTGCGGATGTGGGCGAGTTCAAAGATGTTCTCGCTAAAAGATTGGGCGATTTTCAGACAAGCCAGAAGAGTTGTATCCGCTGTGGAGCAAGTTTTCATTTCCATAACAGCTGTTTTTAAGTTGAACGATTGTTGAAACCACAATAAAAGTTACAATAAAACAGGCGTATAAAAAATGGCTAATGTGTTAAAACCATGAATTATGTTGTAGAAAACATCTTCTCCCGGATTCAAAAGTGAAATGTCGGTTTCAGGCAAGCCGTTGAAAAATGTACGGATGAAATTCTCCGGCTCGGAACCGGGAGTGCATGAGGCGAAAAAGAAAAGCAATTGAATCCGGCTTCTTGTCGGATGTTCAATTGCTTCCGTTATGTTCTGTGATTCTTATACCGGTTTAATGCCGGCTTAAGAAGATACCTGTTTGCCTAATAGTTGATTTTCCCGCCCCGTTTGCGTTCGGTTTCCCTCAGGAAGATCTTCCGCATACGTAATGATTTTGGGGTGACTTCGAGGTACTCGTCGTTACCAATATATTCCAGCGCTTCTTCCAGACTGAAAACAACGGGTGGGGCCAGTCTCACTTTATCATCGGAACCTGAAGCCCGCATGTTGGTCAGCTTTTTCGACTGGGTGATGTTGACTACCAGGTCGTCGGCCCGGCTGTTTTCGCCAATCACCATGCCTTCATACACCTCTTGTCCCGGGTCAATGAAGAAACGTCCGCGGTCTTGCAGTTTATTCAACGCATAAGCGAATGCAGTTCCCGGTTCTTTAGCAATGAGCGAGCCGTTATTCCTGCCATCAATGGCGCCTTTCATGGGTTGATACTCGATAAACCGGTGGGTCATCACGGCTTCTCCGGCTGTAGCAGTCAGCATGTTGGTACGTAAGCCGATAATTCCGCGCGAGGGAATTAGAAATTCCAGGTGAATGCGGTCGCCTTTCCGTTCCATGTTCTGCATTTCGCCTTTACGCACGGTGACCATTTCCACCACTTTACCCGAAAATTCATCCGGAACGTCTACGTGCATTTCTTCAATCGGTTCGCATTTAATGCCGCCGATTTCTTTGAATAATACTTTCGGTTGTCCTACCTGGATCTCATAGCCTTCGCGTCGCATGGTTTCAATTAAAACCGACAGGTGCAATACGCCACGTCCGTATACCGTAAAGGTATCGGCCGATTCTCCTTGTTCGACCCGAAGCGCCAGGTTTTTCTCCAGCTCTTTGTCCAGGCGTTCTTTCAGGTGGCGCGAGGTCACAAATTTTCCTTCTTTTCCAAAAAAGGGCGAATCGTTGATGGTAAATACCATACTCATGGTGGGTTCGTCAACGGCAATCGGGTCAAGCGGTTCGGGGTTTTCGATATCGCAAATCGTGTCGCCGATATCGAAGCCTTCGATGCCTACCAATGCACAAATATCTCCGTTGTGCATGGACTCCATTTTCTGGCGTCCCAATCCGGTGAATGTATGTAACTCTTTTATTTTACTTCGTTTGATCGAACCATCGCGTTTGGCCAGGGCTACCTGCATGCCTTCTTTCAGGTCGCCGCGGTGAATGCGGCCAATGGCAATCCGACCAACGTACGACGAGTAGTCCAGCGAGGTAATCAGCATTTGCGGCGTACCCGGGTTTTCTTTTGGAGCCGGAATAAATTCAAGAATTGCATCCAGCAGAGGGCTGATGTTGTCGGTTTTTACTGCCAGATCGTTGGTCATCCAACCTTCTTTGGCCGATCCGTAAATGGTAGGAAAATTCAGCTGTTCCTCGGTGGCGTCCAGACTGAACATCAGGTCGAATACCTGCTCGTGAACTTGTTCTGGACGGCAGTTGGGTTTATCTACTTTGTTGACTACTACGATTGGCTTTAAGCCGAGCGCCAGCGCTTTCGATAAGACAAATCGGGTTTGAGGCATGGTACCCTCAAAGGCGTCGGCCAACAGCAACACGCCGTCAGCCATGTTTAAAACCCGTTCCACCTCGCCGCCAAAGTCGGCGTGTCCGGGGGTGTCGATGATGTTAATTTTAACGTCTTTGTAGATGACCGAAACGTTCTTGGCCAGAATGGTAATTCCGCGTTCCCGTTCCAGGTCGTTGCTATCGAGAATTAGTTCCTGCTTTTTTTCGTGGTCTTTCAGAATGTTGCAATAATAAATCATTTTGTCCACCAGCGTGGTTTTGCCGTGGTCAACGTGCGCGATGATCGCGATGTTTCTAATCTTCTGCATATAATCTCCAAAATTGTGGCGCAAAGATAGTTTTATTTCCTCAGCCTGCGCCGCTTGCGAATATTTATTGACGGTAAGTTAACAAGCCGTAACGGATAAAGTTTAACGATTTAAAATTCAAAGAAAAAGCTTCGCGTTAAACGATAATTTGGCTGGTTGAATACCGTTAAAAGAACCCGGCCCTGGTAATTTCACGGAGTTTTCGTTTTTCCTGCTCAAGATTGGGGTTCGAAATTTCCGTCAGCTGGATTTGGTTTAGGGGATGCAGGTTATTTTGTTCGGGGCGGGCAGAAAATAGTTTAAACCATTCGTACAACCGATCATCGTCGTAAACCCGGTGAATGTCGTGTCCCTTGTCGGGGAAACGGCTGTACTCCACAACTGCCTGGCGTTGTTTCAGGGCTTTTACCATACGGTCGGCGCGAAATACGGAAACCTGGTTGTCTTTTACCCCGTGGAATACCCATACCGGAAGCTGGGACAGGTTTTCAATCCAGTCGGTACTTCCACCTCCGCAGACAGGTGCGATGGCCGCAAATTTATGCGGAAGCCGGTTGGCCAATTCCCAGGTGCCGAACCCGCCTAAGCTCATCCCGGTCAGGTACACGCGGGTTGGATCGATGCGGTATTTGGCGTTGATTTCTGCATAAATGGTATCGAACCAGTTTTCGCTGGCCCAGTTTTTTCCCCAGGGGCATTGCGGTGATACGACAATAAAATCGAGTTTTTTTCCTTTATCGAGAAAATAAGGCAATCCGTAGCGTTTAACACGGTTAAGATCGGTGCCGGATGCTGATCGGCCGTGAAGATAGAAAATGACCGGCATCGGTCCGCTTTTTAAACTGTCGTAATTTTCAGGTACATAAGTCAGGTAATTGTACCTGACCTTTTTGTCATTATTCAGAGCTTTAGCCTGATTGTGTGAACTTGCTAAAAACGCCGTTAACAAAAATACAAGGACAATCCGATACATATTCGTTGAAAATTATGCCGCAAAGATAGGAAAAAGTGTGGTGGTTGTGATTATACTTTCTGTTTTTAACGTTCAGATTTACAACTCTTAACAAATTCTACGTGATGTATTTGCAGGTGTTCCAATAATGTGCGACGGATTTTCGGCCTCGTTTTTCATTGTTTTTTTGCCCAATAGCCAGTTCACGAAGGAGATGCAAATAACCACCAACGCCCAATCCTACTTATGCCGTTTCTTCAGTTCGCTCACCAGATCTTCGATCCGGTATCCTTTGTGAGTCAGTAACACGATGAGGTGGTACAAGAGGTCGGCGCCTTCGTACAGAAAATTTTCGTCGTCGTCGGCCATAGCGCCAATGATGGTTTCCACGGCTTCTTCGCCTACTTTCTGCGCAATTTTTCGGGTTCCTTTCTGAAAGAGGGAAGTGGTATACGATCCTTCCGGCATCTCCTGCTTGCGTTGGTCGATAAAATCCTGCAGGTATTCGAGGAACATCAGGTCGCTTTCGTCGTTTTCTTCATTCCAGCAGGTATCGGCGCCCGTGTGGCAGGTTGGGCCAACCGGATTAACTTTGATCAGAAGGGTATCATCATCACAGTCGGAGGCAATGGAAACCACATTCAGAAAGTTGCCGCTTTCTTCACCTTTGGTCCACAGCCGGTTTTTCGTGCGGCTGAAAAAAGTGACTTTACCGGTTTCTTCGGTTTTCTTCACGGCTTCTTCGTTCATAAAGCCGAGCATCAATACTTTCAAGGTGGTGTTGTCCTGAATCACAGCCGGGATCAGGCCGTTCAGTTTCGAATAATCAAGCGATTCAATCATGACTTTTTTGTATTTTTTTTGAATAATATTTTACAAATTCTTCGTGCAACCTGTTTTCAAGATGAATACGGTCGCGTTCAATTTCATTTTTCAACTCTTCTTCTGTCGGAAGATAGAGTTTGTATTTTGATGAGAAAAGTTGCTTATTTTCGGTAAGCACGGAATATTTAATTACGGACTCATTTTGCTGCGAACACAAGATAATCCCGATGGTGGGGTTATCATCGTCTTGTTTCACCTTTTCTTCAAAAAGACGTACATACATATCCATCTGCCCAACATCCTGGTGGGTTAGTTTCCCAACTTTAAGATCGATTAAAACAAAACACTTTAAAATGTAATTGTAGAAAACCAAATCAATGTAGTAATGCTCGTTTTCGATGTTGAGGTGGTATTGTCTGGAAACAAAAGCGAAACCTTTCCCGAGTTCCAGAATGAAAGAATGAAGGTTCTCAATCAGTGAGTTTTCAAGTGTTTTTTCGAGATAGGTATTGGCAGGATTCAATTTGAGAAACTCCAGAATATAAGGATCTTTTATGAAATCACGGGGAGATTCAGCAAGTTTTCGGGTATTTTCTCCGGCTTCTTTTTGAACTGTCTTTTTATCCTGACTTGATATAATTCGTTCGTAATACAACGTATTTATTTGACGGTCCAACGCTCTGACGCTCCAATTCTGGTGAACTGTTTCCTGGATGTAAAAGTTACGTGCGTCAGAATTTTCAACGCGCATGATCAGGCGAAAATGAGACCAGCTTAATTCGCTACACAGTGTGTAGCGTTTTTGAGAATCCGACCCTGGGACAGCCGCTTCAGTACAAACTTCAGGGAATATAAGGTAGAATTGTCGGAAGTTACGAAGATTTGCTTCGGTAAATCCTTTGCCAAACTCTGCTGTCAGTTTTTCGGACAGTTCTTTTAAAACCATTTTCCCGTAACCGGCACGGCTTGCTCCGTTTTGTTCTTCTTCGACAATTAACCGACCAATTTGCCAATAAGCAGTCACCATGCTGGTATTAGCAACCCGGTAAACCTTTTCCCAGGCGCCGTTAAGCACTTGTTTAACCGATTGGTACAATTGATGATTTTGTGCCAGAGTCATTTTATCTGATAAATAATCAAATATACATGTCTTTTATCGTACAACAATTCCTTTATTTCTCAGATAGGCTTTCAGGTTGGGAATGGCAACTTCCTTGTAGTGGAAGATGCTCGCAGCCAGTCCTGCATCGGCTTTCCCGCGGGTGAACACCTCTGCAAAATGTTCCATATTACCAGCGCCGCCCGAAGCAATAACCGGTATGGTCAGCTTGTCGGCCAGCCGGGCCAGCTCGTTGCAGGCAAAGCCGTTTTTGGTTCCGTCGTGGTTCATCGAGGTGAACAGTATTTCGCCTGCTCCACGGCTTTCGCCTTCTTTTGCCCAGGAGAAAAGTTCTTTGTCGGTCGGAATGCGTCCTCCGTTTACCGTGACCGTCCAATGTCCGGATTCGTCGCCGCGTGCATCGATGGCCAGTACCACAAACTGGCTGCCGAAGTTAAGTGCCAGTTCGTCAATCAGTTTTGGGTTACGTACGGCCGACGAGTTAATGCTGATCTTGTCGGCGCCTGCGCTTAGCAGGGCATCGGCGTCTTTCAGTTCGCTGATGCCGCCACCCACGGTAAAGGGGATGTTAATTTCGCGGGCAATGCGTTTTACCAGTTCCACAAAGGTTTTACGTCCTTCGTGCGTGGCGGTGATGTCGAGGAAAACCAGTTCGTCGGCTCCCTGCTCGGCGTACAAGGCGCCCAGTTCAACCGGGTCGCCCACGCTTTTGATATTGACAAAGTTGATGCCTTTCACGGTCTGACCGTCTTTGATATCCAGGCATGATATGATTCGTTTTGCAAGCATTTTTTAGTTTTTTAGTTTCTGAGTTTTTTTAGATCGTCAGACCTGGTGTCAAGTCAACGCTACTTCGCCGTAATCGGATCATCCTGAACTTGTTTCAGGATGACTATACGCCATTTAAGAGTTGACGAAACACGAGTTACTTAGGCTCTCATATACTTATCTAATAAATTTATTAATCTCATCAAGGCCAATCTTTCCTTCATAAATCGCTTTGCCGGTGATCACTCCGGGTACGCCCATTTCGTCGAGTTCAATAATATCTTTCATGGAAGCAATGCCGCCACTGGCAACCAACTCCAGGTTGGGAAATTGCTCCAGTATTTCCCGGTACAGGTCGATACTGGGGCCGGTGAGCATACCGTCGCGGGCAATGTCGGTTGAAATAACCTTACGGATGCCTCGGCTGGTGTAGCTTTCAATGAACTCAAGGATGGGCAGTTCAGATACTTCCTGCCAGCCGCTCACGGCAATTTTTTTGTCTTTGGCATCGGCCCCGAGAATGATTTTCTCAGCCCCGTAAGTTTCAATCCAGCTTAAAAAGGTTTCGCGGTCTTTCACGGCAATGCTGCCGCCGGTTACCATTTGGGCGCCACTTTCGAAGGCAATGCGCAGGTCGTCGTCGCTTTTAAGGCCGCCGCCAAAGTCAATCACCAGGCTGGTTTTTGATGCAATGCTTTCCAGTACTTTATGGTTGACAATGTGTTTGGCCTTGGCGCCGTCCAGGTCAACCAGGTGCAGGCGGGTGATCCCGGCACCCTCAAACATTTTGGCTACCTCGAGCGGGTTTTCGTTGTACACGGTTTTCTGGTTGTAGTCGCCTTGCGAAAGCCGCACACATTTGGCGTCAATCAAGTCAATGGCTGGGATGATTGTAATTTTAGTTCCTGGGTTCCTGGGCTCCTGAGTTCCTGAGTATAGTTGCATTTTTTTACTTTTCAGAGTTAATATTTTGGATTGACCCAATAAATGCTGATAACATTCTTTCAATTTCCCTTGAGTCCTGATATAATTCATCAAAAGTTTTATCATCAAGGAATTCCAAATCTTTTGAAATTTCAAGTTGTGTTTGTAGTTCAAAAAGCGAACCCATGGCAATTTGCAGAAAACGGGTAAACTCATTGGAAGACCTTCTTCCAAAGCCTTCTGCAATATTTGATGGGATAGAAACGGCGCTTCTTCGGATCTGACTGGTTAGCCCGTAAGTTTCTTCATTTGGAAAGTGCCTGGTTGTATTGTAGATGGTTTTTACAAACGACATTGTTTTTTGCCAAACTTTTATCTCTCGGTAAGTTTTCATCTATGTCAGTATTTCGGTTTATTGAAACAAAACAACTCAGGTACTTTGGCACTTTGTTACTATGTTGCTTTTACAGTTTTAAAAAATTCTCCAGTATTTTTGCGCCAACCGGCCCGCTTTTTTCGGGGTGAAACTGGGTGGCGTAAAAGTTATCTTTGTGAAGGGCCGCACTGAATGGATTGATGTAGTTGCAAACGGCTGCCGTGTGTTTGCCTGCAGCGGCATAAAACGAATGCACGAAATAGACATATTGCCCTTCGAGCGAGGGATCGAAAATACCGCTTTTCAGTTGGGTGATGTTGTTCCAGCCCATGTGTGGCACCTTGGTGATGTATTCCATGCCCGGTTCGGGAACAAAGCGTTTAACTTTTTCCTCAAAGATCCCCAGACAAGGCGTATCTCCTTCTTCGGTATGGCTGCACATGAGTTGAAGCCCCAGGCAAATACCCAAAACCGGCTGACTGAGCGAGGGAATCAGCTTGTCGAGCCCTTCTTTTTTTAAAAAGGCCATCGTTGTGCTGGCTTCTCCTACTCCCGGGAAAATCACTTTGTCGGCTTTTCTGATTTTTTCGTGATCGCCGGTTATTTCAGATCGAATGCCCAGTCGCGCCAAGGCATTGCTCACCGATTCGATATTTCCGGCGTTGTATTTGATGATTACGATGTTCATAGTTTTGAGTCCTTCATCATGAATTAATTTGCAGCATTCGTAATGTCTGTTGAATTTGTGCTAATGAGTTGATGTACTGATGCACTTGAATACTATCGCCGGATGCTTTCTTCAATCACGTTCTTCATCTCCTCAAACTCTTCTTCTTTGTACAGCCGGGTCATAAAAATGATCTTCCCGTTTGGGTCGATGATTACGTTTCGGGTGACACCGGCTCCTTTTTCGGCATACGAGTAAAATATTTTGCCTTTCGGATCGAGCAGCATCGGGTAGGTGACCGGTATTTGTCCGGTGTATTTTTCAACCACTTCTTTTGGTTCGTCCAGGTCGACTCCGAAAAGGGCAAAATCAGGGTTGTTTTTATGTTTCTGCCAGATGTCTTTTTCGATATGCGGCATTTCCTTCCGGCATACCGAGCACCAACTGGCCGTGAATTGCAGCATAACAACTTTTCCTTTCAAATCGGATAGCCTCACGGTTTTGCCGTCGGGCGTTTCAGCTGTAAAATCGGGCGCCTGTTGCCCGATCTTTACGATGTAGCCGTAATCGGCAGGTACGTCCCTGACCGGGACTTGTGCCTGTGCTGCAAATACCATCAGTACAAAAATAACAGACAGATATTTCATAACTTTTTAATTATCAATAACCAATAACCAATGACTAATTAAACACCACCGTCCGGTTTTTGTATACGAGAACTTTCCGCTGAAGGTGCTTAAACACGGCGTTTGAAAGGACAATCTTTTCCAGGTCGCGGCCTTTGCGGGTGAGGCTTTTTACCGTGTCTACGTGGCTGCAACGGGTAACGCCCTGCTCAATAATGGGGCCGGCATCCAGGTCGCTGGTCACATAATGACTGGTGGCCCCAATCAATTTTACCCCGCGCTCGTGTGCCGCGTGGTAGGGTTTTGCGCCGGCAAATGCCGGAAGAAACGAGTGGTGAATGTTGATGATTTTGTTAGGGTAATGCTGTACAAAATCTTTTGAGAGGATCTGCATGTAGCGGGCCAGAACGATAAAATTGATCTGATGCTTTTTCAATAGCTCCAATTCCGCTTCTTCCTGTTGCGTTTTATTTTCAGGCGTGACTTCAAAATAATGAAAGTCAATTCCAAATCGTTCGGCAACAGGGCGCATATCTTCGTGATTGCTGACGATGACGGGAATTTCGACATCCCATTCGCCGGCCGTGTATCGCGATAAAATATCGAACAGACAGTGCGACATTTTAGATACAAAAATGGCCATGCGCGGAATTTCTTCCGAAAAGTATAGTTTCCAGGCCATCTCCAGTTTCGAGGCGATCAGCGTGTCAAAGTATTCGCCGATTTTTTCGGCAGGTATGGCAAAACCTTCCAGTTCCCATTCTACCCGCGTGTAAAATATTTTTTGTGCGCGGTCGACATACTGATCGAGGTAAATAATGTTCCCGTTGTTCTTGTTCAGAAATTCGGTAACCGTTGCCAGAATGCCTTGCCGGTCGGGGCAGTGGATCAGCAGGATGGCTGTATTTTTCTTTTCGCGTAAGGGTTTAATGCTTTTCATAGATTGATATTTTAACCGCAGAGGTCGCTGAGTTGTTCTCAGAGGACGCTGAGTTAATATTTATATTTGTTTATGACTCTTTTTATTCCTTTTATTAACCGGATGACATTCTCTTTTGCCTCTGCGTATTTCTCCGGTATCAATGTGGTTAATCAATTAAAGTGCTCCTTTTGTAGAAGGAAGTTCAAAGTTAAACACATCTTTTTTAATGGCCATTTTGATGGCCCGGGCCAGCGCTTTAAAGATACCTTCAATTTTATGATGTTCGTTCTGTCCTTCGGCTTTGATATTTAAATTAGAGAGTGAGGCATCGGAGAATGATTTAAAAAAGTGAAAGAACATTTCGGTAGGCATGTCGCCCACTTTTTCCCGCTTAAACTCAGCATCCCACACCAGCCAGGGACGGCCTCCGAAGTCGATGACCGCCTGGCAGAGGCAATCGTCCATGGGCAGACAGTAACCGTAACGTTCAATGCCGCGTTTATTGCCCAGCGCCAGTCTGAAGGCTTCGCCCAGCGCCAGACCGGTATCTTCGATGGTATGGTGTTCGTCCACCTCCAGGTCGCCGTTTACATGGATATCCAGATCGATACCCGCATGGCGTGCAATCTGGTCAAGCATGTGGTCGAAGAATCCGATGCCTGTGCTGATGTTTCCCTTTCCGCTGCCATCCAGGTTGATGTGGATGCTGATCTGTGTTTCGCGGGTGTTTCTCTGTATGCTGGCTGTTCGTTCGGGGGCGGCAACACAGGCGTAAATTTCGTCCCAATCGGACGTGATGAGCGCACAGTTGCTTTTCAGTTGTCTTTCTTTTAGCTGTTGGGCGAGCGATCCGTCGTTAAGCAGAATACCTTTTGCTCCCAGGTTTTTGGCCAGTTCGATGTCGGTGAGCCGGTCGCCGATCACGAAGCTGTTGGCCAGGTCGTAGCTGCCGTCCAGGTATTTTCCCAGCAGGCCGGTCCGTGGTTTGCGGGTGGGAGCGTTGTCCTGCGGAAAACTGCGGTCAACCAGGATATCATCGAAAACAATACCTTCATTTTCGAGGGCCTTCAACATTTTTTGATGAGCCGGCCAAAAAGTATCTTCGGGGAACGATGCAGTACCCAAGCCATCCTGGTTGGTGACCATCACCAATTCGTAGTCCAGGTTTTTGGCAATGAAGTACATGTTTCGGAAAACTTTTGGAAGAAATTCCAGTTTTTCGAGCGAGTCGATCTGTTCGTCAGCGGGTTCCGTAATCAGGGTGCCGTCGCGGTCTATGAATAAAGCTCTCTTCATATCAAATCGTTCAGTTTTTCAATCAGAATCGCGTTTTCTTCGGCCGATCCAACGGTAATCCGCAGGCTGTCGTTACACAAGACTACGTTCGACCGGTCGCGAACAATAACGCCGTTTTCTACCAGATAGTCATAAATGCCACGGGCATCGTGTACTTTTACCAGCAGAAAATTAGCGTCAGAAGGGAAAATTTTTACAACAAACGGGAAAGGTTTCAGTTGATCAACCAGCTTTTGCCGTTCTCCGATCAGCAGTTTCACCCAGTTGTTTTTTTCTTCTTCCCGGTCAAGAAGCTCCAGCGCTTTTTGCTGGGTGAGTATATTAATATTGTAGGGGTATTTTATTTTATTGAGGATGCGGATGATTTCGTCTGAAGCAAAAGCCATTCCTAGCCGGATACCGGCCATTCCCCACGCTTTGGAAAAGGTTTGCAGGATAACCAGGTTCTCATGTTGGTTGAGCTCGGGCAATAAACTGGTGCCCGGGGCAAAGTCGGTGTAAGCTTCGTCGAGCACCACCAAGCCACCGAAACCTCTGGTCAGTTTTAATATTTCGTCTTTATCGAGCAGGTTGGCGGTGGGATTGTTGGGAGAACAAACGAAAATCAACTTGGTGTGGTCGTCGGTTTTTGCCAGTAACTCGTCGGCAACAAAACGGTAGTCTTCTTTTAATATGACTTTCCTGACTTCAATATGATTGATCCCCGCGGCGACCTGGTACATACCGTAGGTAGGGTCAATGGTCACCACATTATCCCGACCCGGTTCGCAAAAAGCGCGGAATAACAGGTCGATGGGTTCATCGCTGCCGTTGCCCAAAAAGATTTGCTCTGCTCGGCATGCCTTAATTTTGGCAATTTTTTCTTTCAGCCCGCGCTGCAGCGGATCCGGGTAGCGGTTATAGGGCTGGTTGAAGGGATTCTCGTTGGCATCGAGAAATACCATCGCTTCACCCGAGAACTCATCTCGTGCAGAGGAATAGGGTTTCAGGTTTTTGATATTGGGGCGTAAAAGCTTATCTAAGTTCATTTTTTTCAATCGTTTTCAATTGTTTTTAACCTCAATGTCACGGCATTTTTATGGGCATCCAGTTCTTCGGCTGCCGCCATGGTTTCGATGACAGGCCCCAGCTTACGGATGCCTTCTTTTGAAATTTCCTGGAACGTAATTTTTTTCATAAAGCTGTCGAGATTGACGCCGCTGAAAGACCGGGCCCAGCCGTTTGTCGGCAAGGTGTGGTTTGTTCCTGAGGCATAATCGCCGGCGCTCTCGGGTGTATAATTTCCTAAAAATACCGAACCGGCATTAACAATTTTTTCGGCAGTATCCAGGTAGTTTTTCATCGAAATGATCAGGTGCTCGGGAGCGTATTCATTAATCAGGTCAATCAGTTTGTTCTCATCCTTCAGCACGATGGCTACGCTGTTGCCCAAGGCCTTGGCTGCAATGTCTTTGCGGCTTAGTTGTGCCAGTTGCTTTTCCAGGGCAAGTTCAACTTCGTCCACTAAATTTTCCGAATTGGTTACCAAAATCACCTGTGAGTCAGGGCCGTGTTCGGCCTGCGACAGCAAGTCGGAAGCAATAAACTCAGGATTGGCTGTTTCATCGGCCATAACGGCTACTTCGGATGGGCCGGCAGGCATGTCGATGGCAACATCGCTGATACTGACCAATTGTTTGGCAGTCATGACGTATTGGTTTCCGGGACCAAAAATTTTGTCAACTTTTGGAATGCAGTCAGATCCGTAGGCCATGGCCCCGATTGCCTGAACTCCGCCCAGTTTAAACAATTTGGTGACGCCTACCAGTTTCGCCGTAAATAAAATAGCCGGATGAATTTTCCCTTCCTTGTTGGGAGGGCTGCAAAGTACAATTTCACTGCATCCGGCAATTTTAGCCGGGATAGCCAGCATCAGCACCGTTGAAAACAAGGGAGCCGAACCTCCCGGAACATACAACCCGACCTTACTGATGGCAACCGCTTTTTGCCAGCAGCTTACTCCCGGACGCGTTTCTATCTTTTGTAATTCGGGCATCTGGCTGGCGTGAAAACGGGTAATGTTTTCGGCAGCTGTTTCAATGGCTGCTTTCAATTGGTCGTCAAGTTGACCGGCGGCAGCATTTATTTCCTCTTCGGTCACCGCAAATTTGCCTAAAAATACGCCATCGAATTTTTCGGTGTATTTTCGGATGGCATGTCCCCCGCTTGACTGGATGTCATTCAAAATCAGGCGGACTTTCTCCGTGAGGTCGGAGGCATTAAACAGGGGGCGCTTCAGGATCTGAGGCCATTCTTTTGGTTCCGGGTTGATATATCGTTTCATGCGTTGCATTTTTCAAAAGGTTTATTTTTCGAATACGGGATGAAGATGTACCTGCTTAAAAAATCATCTTTTCGATGGGTACCACCAGGATTCCCTGTGCCCCGGCGTTTTTCAGTTTGCCGATGATTTCCCAGAATTCATTTTCCGAGATTACCGAATGCAGCGAACTCCAGCCTTCTTCTGCCAGCGGCGTAACCGTGGGACTTTTCATGCCTGGCAGAATAGCCGAAATCTCGGCAATTTTTTCATTTGGAGCGTTCAGCAGGATGTATTTTTTCCCTTCGGCGCGTTGTACCGATTCCATCCGGAAGATCAGGTCGTCCAGCACCGCTTTTTTCGCGTCGTTTAAATTGGGGTTGGCAATCAGCACGGCTTCGGAGGTGGTAACAACTTCTACTTCTTTTAATCGGTTGCTCACCAGGGTTGAGCCTGAGCTGACAATGTCGAAAATGGCATCGGCCAGTCCGATTCCCGGGGCAATTTCAACCGATCCGGTAATCACATGAATGTCGGCCTGTATCTGGTGTTGGTTCAAATAATCCTGTAGAATGACCGGATAGGAAGTGGCAATTTTTTTCCCGTTAAACCAGCTTACCCCCGGATAATCTTCCGACTTTGGGATGGCCAGCGATAAGCGGCACTTGCTGAACCCCAGTCGTTTGGCGATGATCACGTTTTCTTTTTTTTCCAACATCTCGTTTTCGCCCACAATACCGATGTCGGCCACGCCGTCGGCTACTGTTTGCGGAATATCGTCGTCGCGCAGAAAAAGTGCATCCATCGGGAAATTCCTGGCTGAAGCCAGAAGTACCCGGGCGCTTCCCAGTGAAAACCTGATTCCCGCTTCTTTGATTAGTTCCATCGAGTCTTCATACAGACGACCTTTGTTTTGGATGGCAATCTTCAATTGTGTCATAGTTATTTGATAAAATAAAAAAAGACCTACCTTCCGGTAAGCCTTCTTTGGGTTAATATTTTCAGACAAAACACAAGAATTACGGCCTACCGGTGAATAGGATATTCCAATGATGGCCGCAATGTCCGGTTTTGTAAATCATGTCGTTTAATTTTTGAGTTGCAATGATAGTGATAAAATGAAAGTGAACCAAATCATTTTCTGATAATTTATAAAATTTGGGGTCTCAATCCTCCCGGATTATGAAAAAATGAATTTTCAGGACCCTGCGGGCCTGCTTCATTTCAATAAAAACGGGGTGTGAGCGGCGGAATTTTTTATTTTGATTCTCCCCGAATTTTTTGCCAAAATGTAATCAACTATCTGTCAATCTTATTAAATTTGGCCGCGGCTACCACGATTCGCCAAGCCGGATTCGTTTGCAGAAACAACTGCCACAGGTGATAAGCCGCTACATTATAATCATCCGTAATTTTATTAAACCCAATCGTTGGAGGCGATTTGCAAGATGGCTTATTTTGGTGAGATAGCAGCCTTATTTACAGCCCTTTTCTGGACGGTAACCAGTATGGCTTTTGAGTCGGCCGGAAAAAAAGTGGGCTCATTGGCGGTTAACCTGATCCGTTTGGTGATCGCTTTTTTTATTTATGCCGTTTATACCCAGCTGACCCGGGGGATGTGGTTCCCGTTTGATGCCGGCGCCGAACGTTGGTTGTGGCTGGCTTTATCGGGATTGGTCGGTTTTGTTATCGGCGATTTATTCCTGTTTCAGGCCTTCGTGGTGGTTGGCGCCCGTATTTCCATGTTAATTATGGCGATGGCTCCGCCGTTCACAGCATTTATTTCATATTTTATTTTGGACGAAGTGTTGTCGCCCATGAATTGGTTGGGTATGGTGGTGACCTTAACCGGCATCAGTATGGTTATTCTAAAACGGGAAAACAAAAGCATAAAAGGAGAAGAGGTGATACGCAAACGCTTAACGTCGGCATATCCCTGGCAGGGAGTTTTACTGGCGCTGGGCGGCGCACTGGGACAAGCTGTTGGTTTGGTCCTGAGTAAAAAGGGGATGGGTGATTACAATGCGTTTGCTGCTTCGCAAATTCGGGTACTCACCGGCGTTGTTGGGTTCGCCGTTTTGTTGTTGTTTTTGAAGCGTTACCGCCGGGTGTGGGATGCCTTAAAAAACCGGTCGGCGATGAAACGGATTACCCTCGGGTCTGTTTTTGGCCCTTTTTTGGGCGTCGCCTTTTCGCTTCTTTCCATTCAGCATACCAAAGCAGGGATTTCGGCAACCATCATGGCGATTGTTCCTGTCCTGATCATCCCACCGGCTATTTTTATTTTTAAGGAGAAAGTGAACTGGAAAGAAATTGCGGGAGCGGTCATCACGGTATTTGGCGTGGCCATTTTCTTTTTGTAATTTGTGTGCAAAATGATTTGAGGGGAGACAAGTTCATGATTTTGAATGACCAAAATTAAATCATATGAGTTCGCAACTAAAAGCAATTGTAGCACACATTACCTTGATTGGCTGGATTATTGCCTTGATCCTGAACAATACCGAAAAAGATGAACTGACCTCTTTTTACCTGAGGCAAACACTTGGTATTTATTTACTTGGCCTGGTGGGAACAATCATTCCTGCGATACGCGTTATCGTGGGAGTTGTTGTGTTCATTCTATGGATTATCAGTCTGATTGGCGCCATCCAGCAAAAAAGGAATGAGATTCCCGTTATCGGAACGTACTTCCAGGATTGGTTCAGAGGGATTCATTAGCAGTTGACTTTCTGCAACATCGTGGGTGCAGAAAATACCGGTTAAATTTTGAAAAGTCAAGCGGGATTTGATCGTTCTGATTAAATCCCGCTTGATACCGGTCTGCCTGGAGTCGAAAACCATAAGCTTCCAACGTCCGGAGACTATTTTAGCTGAACCAAAACCACTGATTTGGAGGGAAGCGTTACGGTTAGTTTCCCGTCTTTCGGTTTTTTTACTTCAAAGTTGGTTAGCGTCACTTTTTCGTCTTTACCAAAGTCGTTGTAGTCGTTCATGTTTTTAGCGGTAACTATTTGGCCGCTGGCCGAACTTACATTTTGCCCGGTCAGGCTGATGTCGATGCTTTCGGATTTGTTCGGGTTCAGGTTGCACAGGGTGATGGAAACCTGACCATCTTTGGTTGACGCCGATGCATGAACCGCAGGGACCGATTTCCCGTCCAGTTCATATTTTCCGGTTTTCAGGTTTGAAGGGATGAGGGTGGCATCCTGGTGCACACTGTACATTTTAAAAACATAATAAGTCGGGGTCAGTACAATTTCATCGTCTTTGGTGAGGATTACCGATTGCAATACGTTTACCGTTTGTGCAATGTTGGCCATTTTTACCCGGTCGGCATGGTTGTTGAAAATATTGAGGTTGATCCCGGCGACCAGTGCATCGCGCAGGGTATTCTGCTGGTACAGGAATCCCGGGTTTGTACCGGGTTCAACCTGAAACCAGTTACCCCATTCGTCAACAATCAATCCAATGTTTTTATCCGGATCATATTTATCCATGATCGTCGAATGACGCCGTACCAGTGTTTCCATTTTTATGGTATTGTTCATTACCGAAATCCAGTCATTCTCATTGAACGCAGTGGCCGATCCTTTATCCGACCAGCTTGTTGTAAATGTGTAGCTGTGCAGCGAAACTCCCTGCACCAGTTGCCGGTGCCGGGCTGTTTTCTGCATCAGCACCTCCATCCAGTTATAATCATCAACGTTGGGACCGCCCGCGATGCGGTATAAGTTGCCCTGACAATAGGTGGCGAAACGGTTGTACAGGTCGGCATAATACTCCGGGGTCATATGGCCGCCGCAACCCCAGTTTTCATTTCCAATTCCCCAGTACCTGACCTTCCAGGCTTCTTCGCGTCCGTTTTTTTTGCGAAGGTCAGTCATGGGGCTGATATTGGCCGAAGTAACATATTCAACCCATTCTGAAGCTTCCTGTACGGTTCCCGATCCAACGTTTAGGTTGATGTAAGGCTCGGCGTCAATTAAATCGCAAAAATCCAGAAATTCGTGCGTCCCAAAACTATTGTCTTCGGTAACGCCGCCCCAGTGTACATTGACCATAGATGGCCGTTGGTGCCGGGGGCCAATCCCGTCTTTCCAGTGGTAGGTATCTGCAAAACATCCTCCCGGCCATCGGAGCAGCGGTATTTGCATGTCTTTCAGGGCTACAATAATATCTTCTCTGAATCCCCGGATGTTAGGAACGTCAGAATCTTCGCCAACATATATGCCTCCATAAATACAGCGCCCGAGGTGTTCGGCAAAGTGGCCGTAAATTTCCCGGTTGATCTTTGTTTGGGCTTGGTCGGCGTGCAGAGTCAGCGTGCTTTGTCCAATCGTACTTATACTGATAAGTGAAAGGATAATAAGTGAACAGATCGTTTTCTTTTTCATCATGTAGTTGTTTGTGATGATCAAAAATAATAAAAGTATTAATTACTTTTCAAAGACAGGTTTTATAACACCTTTAAAACGATATGAACATCGGCCGGACAGATCGGGATTTATCGCTTTGGTTGTCATCTTATTTGTTGTTTATAACATTCGGTCTGTATCGCGGGTAATTCCTGATAAGAGTAGCCTAATAGATTAAAATGATTATAAATTAGGGATCAGGAACCGTTGATGTGATTTTTTGAAGTTTTAGGTTGATTGTTTTAAACGCTCGTAAATAAAGATTTTCAGGAAACTCAGCCATTTCCATTTTATGATTAAACTGGGAGATAGTGATTATTTGCAAAATTTATGTTATTCATCTGTGATTCGAAACCTTGATATCTTAAGGCTGTTTGGCTATATTTGCCTGCTTTGCAAAGGAGAATCAACCAAATTGAACCTTTGTCTGCCAACCAAACAGAAGTTGGCAAAACTAAATGCGATAGAAACTGATAAATTTAAGTATGATGAAAGCCTTTAAGATTATCGTTCTTGCCAAACAGGTTCCGGATACGCGGAATGTAGGCAAAGACGCTATGAAAGCCGATGGTACGATCAACCGTGCTGCCTTGCCGGCTATTTTTAATCCCGAAGATCTGAATGCGCTGGAGCAGGCGTTGCGCATCAAAGAAAATTTCCCGGGAACGACTGTGACCATTTTAACCATGGGGCCGGGGCGTGCCGCCGAAATTATCCGCGAAGGGATGTTCCGGGGCGCAGATGGCGGAATTTTGCTTACCGATCGCGCTTTTGCCGGTTCGGACACCCTGGCGACTTCCTATGCAATTTCACGGGTTCTGAAAAAAGTGAAAGATTTTGATCTGATCATCGCCGGCCGTCAGGCTATTGACGGAGACACTGCCCAGGTAGGCCCGCAGGTGGCTGAAAAACTGGGACTTCCGCAAGTCACTTATGTTGAGGAGGTGCAGAAAATCGAAGCAAGCAAGGTTTACGTGAAACGTCGTCTGGAAAGGGGAGTGGAAGTTGTTAGCTGTCCGGTTCCGATGGTCATGACAGTTAACGGTTCTGCTCCTGATTGTCGTGCCAGAAACGCCAAGTTGTTGATGAAATACAAGCATGCAAAATCTGTTTCAGAGCTTCAGAATTCCAACGAAGATTACCTGCATTTGTATAACGACCGTCCGTATCTTAATATTCCCGAATGGTCGGTGAACGACATCGAAGTGAATCTGGAAGAATTGGGTTTGAGCGGATCACCTACAAAAGTAAAAACGGTGGAAAATGTTGTGTTGCAGGCCAAAGGAGCTAAAGTTATTTCTGCAGCCGATGGCGACATCGATGATTTGATGCGCGAATTGATTGAAAATCACACCATTGGTTAACCCCTAAAATAATCTGATTATGAACAGTGTATTTGTATATTGTGAAATTGAAGACGGTCATGTAGCTGAAGTCAGTCAGGAGTTGATGACCAAAGGACGTGGTTTGGCCAATGAATTAGGCTGCAAGCTCGAAGCTGTTGCCATTGGAAGCAAACTTGAAGAAATTGAAAAACAAATTTTTCCTTACGGGGTTGACGTATTATACATTGCTGACGATGAGCGATTGGCTCCCTATACAACCCTTCCTCACACAAGCATCATTGTGAAATTATTTGGAGAAGAAAAGCCGCAGATTGCCCTCATGGGAGCTTCTTCGGTTGGCCGCGATTTGGGACCCAGGGTTTCTTCGGCCTTGCACAGCGGGCTTACGGCCGATTGTACCAGCCTGGTCATCGGTGAACATGAGGATAAAAAACAGGGGAAAACATATCAAAATCTTCTTTACCAGATTCGTCCCGCTTTTGGGGGAAACATCATTGCGACCATTATTAATCCGGATTGCCGTCCGCAAATGGCTACTGTTCGCGAAGGTGTTATGAAAAAGGAAATTCTGGATCCCAGGTTCAAGGGGAAAATCGTTAAACTGGATGTCTCAAAATACGTGAGCGATGCCGATTTTGTGGTTGAGATCATCGAACGGCATATGGAAAAGAGCAAAGTGAATATGAAAGCTGCTCCGATTGTTGTTGCCGGTGGTTACGGGATGGGATCAAAAGAAAATTTTCAGTTATTATTTGATTTGGCAGAAGTGTTGGGTGGCGAAGTAGGCGCATCGCGTGCTGCAGTCGATGCCGGTTATGTGCCTCATGAACGTCAGATTGGGCAAACCGGGGTGACGGTTCGACCAAAACTCTATATTGCCTGTGGAATTTCAGGCCAGATTCAACATCGTGCCGGTATGGAAGAATCGGCGCAGATAATTGCCATTAATACTGATCCGGAGGCTCCGATTAACTCTATTGCCGACTATGTAATTACCGGCGATGTAGCGGAGATTATTCCGAAAATGATCAAGTATTATAAAAAGAATACCAAGTAATCATCTTTTAAAACTTTTTTAAATGGCTAACTTTTATACCGATAATAAAGAACTGAGATTCCACCTCTACCACCCTTTGATGGAGAAGATTGTCCGGTTGAAGGAAAGGAATTTCTCCGAAAAAGGAAAATTTGACTATGCGCCCATGGATCACGAAGATGCTATGGACAATTTTGATAAAGTGCTTGAAGTTGTTGGCGAAGTTTGCGGCGAGATTATTGGCCCAAATGCCGAGTCAATTGATGCAGAAGGCCCGCAGGTTGCCGACGGACACGTCATTTATGCCCGCGGGACTGCTGAAAACATCGAAGCGCTAAATAAGGCTGGTTTAATGGGAATGTCGTTGCCCCGGAAGTACGGCGGCCTTAATTTTCCCATTGTACCTTATATTATGGCGGCTGATGTCGTTTCGCGTGCTGATGCAGGCTTTGTAAATATCTGGGGGTTGCAGGACTGTGCCGAAACCATCAACGAATTTGCTTCTGAAGAGCAAAAGGAAAAATACCTGACCCGGGTTTGCCAGGGCGATACCATGGCCATGGACTTAACCGAGCCCGATGCCGGATCAGACTTGCAGGCAGTTCAGCTAAAAGCAACCTACAACGAGAAAACCGGCAAATGGTTGCTAAATGGCGTAAAACGCTTCATCACCAATGGCGATGGCCACATTTCACTGGTTTTGGCCCGCTCTGAGCCCGGTACCAAAGACGGCCGCGGATTGTCGATGTTCATTTACGACAAAAATGACGGCGGTGTCACTGTTCGCCGGATCGAGCATAAGATGGGTATTATCGGTTCTCCGACTTGCGAGCTGGTATTTAAAGACGCTCCGGCCGAGTTGGTTGGCGACCGTAAAATGGGCTTGATTAAATATGTGATGGCTTTGATGAATGGCGCCCGCCTGGGAATTGCCGCCCAGTCGGTAGGTGTTTCCGAAGCAGCTTACCGCGAAGCGTTGGCATATGCCAAGGAACGTGTGCAGTTTGGAAAAGCCATCATGCGTTTCCCTGCCGTTTACGAAATGCTGGCAACCATGAAGGCTAAACTCGATGCTTCCCGTACCTTATTGTATGAAACAGCCCGTTTTGTGGATGTATACAAAACCTATATGCACATTGCCGAAGAGCGAAAACTGGATAAAGACGAGCGGGATGAAATGAAAAAGTACCAGAAGCTGGCCGATTTTTATACCCCGTTGGTGAAAGGAATGGCATCAGAATATTGTAATCAACTGGCTTACGATGCGGTTCAGATTCACGGAGGCTCCGGTTTCATGAAAGATTACCCCGTTGAGCGGCTCTATCGTGATGCCCGTATTACGTCCATTTACGAGGGTACCACCCAGTTGCAGGTAGTTGCAGCCATTCGGGGTGTAACAACAGGCGCTTACCTGGAGCAGATTCGCGTTTATGAGTCAGAAAAAGTTTCTCCTGAATTGGAACATTTGCGGCGTGCCCTGATTATTTTAACCGATGAATACGAACAGGCCGTTAATAAAGTGCTGGCGATTAACGACAATGAGTTTATCGATTTTCATGCCCGGCGCATGGTCGAAATGGCTGGTTACATCATTATGAGTTACCTGTTGGTCCTGGATAGCAACCGGGAACCGGGCTTCCTCAAATCAGCGAAGAACTTCATCCATCTGGCAAAAGCGCAGGTGAAAGCCCATGCCGAATTTATTCGTTCCTCCGATTTGAGCGATCTGGGAACTTATAAATATGAAATGTAATAAAATTATTCTCTGGATAGTTGGAGAGAGGCCTCACATTACGTGGGGCCTCATTTTTTTGATTGGATGCCCGGATTAACGTCTTTAGCTCCCTGGTTGAGGTATGCTGTAAGTAAAAAGTGGTTTGCAGGCAATTTGATGGATCTTTAGCTTTTATTCATGCTGTATTTTGTCGAAAAAGAAGGTGTTAGTCATATGAATCTTACCTGTCTGATTTGTATTTTAGTTTGACATCCATCAGTTCACGCGCCAGCTTTTGTTCACGGGTTAATGCATTTTTGCGGTGTTTCTCAAAATCTTCCTCTACTTCTGCCAGCCTGTTCTGGGCAGCTTTTGTGAGCATATGGTTTCGTTTGAACAGAGACACCAGAATTCCGGAGATCACTAATAAACAAACGATTAATCCCCACATGATACTGTTATAGGTGCTTTTCGATACGCTTGCTCCTATTAGATTAATACTGTCCTGTGCCTTTTGTGTTGCATCTAGAACTTCTGTTAATTTCTGAATTTCAGTATCTCGTTCTGTCAGCGTATGACTGAGTTCTGTTATTTTTTCCTGATGAGCGCTTACGCTGGTTTTATACATCCGAATGCTATCCAGCGCATTTTTCTTAAGCAAGTTCAGACTATTTATTTTAATTACCTTATAGTCTTCATAGGTATTTGACTTCGTGTGTAAATACTCAAATTGACCTTTAATGTCTGTCGTGTCAAAAACTGCCTCCACCGTGCCTGTTTGGGAGAAGGCGAATGTGGGAACAATCATAATCGCTCCAAGCAAATACTTTCTCAGCGTTTTCTTCATCTTTACAATTTTGTTATTATTTAATATCCGTGATTTAATATCCGTGATTTAATATTGGATCTGCTATTCCTGTGTATCTGACTCATCGGTTACAAACAACCGGTAAAAACAGTCTAAAGCCAAAACGAAAGGTTTCTTTTTTTATTATTGACAGCGATGAAGGTAAAAAAAATAACAGATATAAAAACCGAAGAATCAGGAACTTAAGTTTCCGAATGATTTTATAGTTGAAAAAAGCTTGTATTTGCTATTGCAGAACCGAAAAAGCTCTCTATATTTGCACCCGCTTTGAGAGACAAACGGGTTATACCGGGGGAGCTGAGAGCGGCGTTCTGCAAGGGTTTCGGGAGTTTTTGGTGATGAAAAAAACTTTAAAAAGGTATTTGGATATTACAAAAAAAGGTCTTTACTTTGCAGCCGCTAAAACGAAGAGTTCACTGACAGATTTGAGAGGTTGGTTTTGAAACCCGGAGGGAATAATTTTCCGTAAGAATAAGAGCTGACCACCGGCAGAGGAGTTTTGGAAAAAAGTCAGAAAAAGTTTTGGCAAAAAGGAAAAGCTTGTTAACTTTGCCGCCCCGCAGACAAGAGAGGTTTACGTTGGATGTTTGAAGGGGGAACAAAAAAAGAGTATTTATTACTTTGTTGAAAATCGGGACTGATTTTAAAAGATTAAGACCAGGTTCGATAAAAACGAAGGGAACAGATAATAAGAAAGAAGTTCATTGACAATATTGAAAAGGTAGACAGATAAGGAATAAACGCAAGAATTAAAGGGTTTAATCACAGAGCTGGAAGACACATAAAAATTTCTTTACAACGAAGAGTTTGATCCTGGCTCAGGATGAACGCTAGCGGGAGGCCTAACACATGCAAGTCGAACGGGATTCACCTTCGGGTGATGAGAGTGGCGCACGGGTGAGTAACGCGTATGCAACCTGCCTTTAACAGGGGGATAGCCCGGAGAAATCCGGATTAATACCCCATAGTATTTAGGTTCCGCATGGGATTTAAATTAAAGCTCCGGCGGTTAAAGATGGGCATGCGTGACATTAGTTAGTTGGTGAGGTAACGGCTCACCAAGACTACGATGTCTAGGGGTTCTGAGAGGATGATCCCCCACACTGGTACTGAGACACGGACCAGACTCCTACGGGAGGCAGCAGTGAGGAATATTGGTCAATGGGCGCAAGCCTGAACCAGCCATCCCGCGTGAAGGAAGACGGCCCTATGGGTTGTAAACTTCTTTTGTACACCAAGAAATGTCCGTACGAGTATGGATTTGACGGTAGTGTATGAATAAGCATCGGCTAACTCCGTGCCAGCAGCCGCGGTAATACGGAGGATGCAAGCGTTATCCGGATTCATTGGGTTTAAAGGGTACGTAGGTGGCTGATTAAGTCAGTGGTGAAAACCTGCCGCTTAACGGTAGGCGTGCCATTGATACTGATTGGCTTGAGTCCAGTTGAGGTAGGCGGAATGTGTAGTGTAGCGGTGAAATGCTTAGATATTACACAGAACTCCGATTGCGAAGGCAGCTTACTAAACTGACACTGACGCTGAGGTACGAAAGCGTGGGTAGCGAACAGGATTAGATACCCTGGTAGTCCACGCCGTAAACGATGCTCACTCGCTGTTTGCGATACACAGCAAGCGGCTTAGCGAAAGCGATAAGTGAGCCACCTGGGGAGTACGCCGGCAACGGTGAAACTCAAAGGAATTGACGGGGGCCCGCACAAGCGGAGGAACATGTGGTTTAATTCGATGATACGCGAGGAACCTTACCTGGGCTTAAATGGGGAGTGACAGCTGTCGAAAGATGGTTTTCTTCGGACACTCTTCAAGGTGCTGCATGGTTGTCGTCAGCTCGTGCCGTGAGGTGTCGGGTTAAGTCCCATAACGAGCGCAACCCTTACCGTTAGTTACCATCAGGTTAAGCTGGGGACTCTAGCGGGACTGCCACCGTAAGGTGAGAGGAAGGTGGGGATGACGTCAAATCAGCACGGCCCTTATGTCCAGGGCTACACACGTGTTACAATGGCCGGTACAAAGGGCAGCTACTTCGCGAGAAGATGCTAATCTCGAAAGCCGGTCTCAGTTCGGATCGAAGTCTGCAACCCGACTTCGTGAAGCTGGATTCGCTAGTAATCGCGCATCAGCCATGGCGCGGTGAATACGTTCCCGGGCCTTGTACACACCGCCCGTCAAACCATGGAAGTTGGGGGTACCTGAAGTCTGTAACCGCGAGGAGCGGCCTAGGGTAAAACCAATGACTGGGGTTAAGTCGTAACAAGGTAGCCGTACCGGAAGGTGTGGCTGGAACACCTCCTTTCTGGAGCTTGATAAATCCTTGATTTGGAGTTTATTTTTTATCACTACCTTTTTAAAAGATATATGCACGAGCTATTAGCTGCAAGCCGCCAGCTGCCAGGTTTGACCGGTCCGATGGGGTAAAGTCAAAAGCGAAAGGCTAAGGCTAAAGGCTTGAAAACAGTCTCGTAGCTCAGCTGGTTAGAGCGCTACACTGATAATGTAGAGGTCCCCAGTTCAAATCTGGGCGGGACTACAGATTTATGAATGACAATTGATTATTGATGAATGCAGATTGCAGGATTGGATAAGACATAAGGGAAATAATAAATAATCAATTATCAATCGCAAATTGCCCGGGGGATTAGCTCAGTTGGCTAGAGCGCTAGATTTGCATTCTAGAGGTCAAGGGTTCGACTCCCTTATTCTCCACGAAAATGAGTTGCGAGTAATGAGTTATGAGTAACGAGTTGGAAGAGAATAAAAAGTTGAAAAAAGTGAGCTGCACTAAAAAAAGAGCAAAGTTCAAAAGAAATATTGGAACAGATGGTAAGCCTGGGGGCAAAAATGACGGTTCGATTCCGGCAGTATCAGCGTAAAGCGGTTGTGAGGGGGTAAAGTACTCAGTACTTGTTACTCACTGCTCACGACTGACTTTAAAGTTCTTTGACATATTGGGAAAATAAGAATGTGAAGTACATTCGACCTTAAAGATTAAAAAATAAAGGAGAAAGTTAATAAGGGCGTACGGGGGATGCCTTGGCTCTCAGAGGCGAAGAAGGACGTGATAAGCTGCGATAAACTGCGGGGATTGGCAAATACGAATTGATCCGCAGGTTTCCGAATGGGATAACCCTTCCGGGTAACCGGAAATCCAATTATATTGGAAGCTAACCCAGGGAACTGAAACATCTAAGTACCTGGAGGAAAAGAAAACAAAAGTGATTCCCTAAGTAGTGGCGAGCGAACGGGGAAGAGCCTAAACCAGCTTTGTTTCGGCAAAGTTGGGGTTGTAGGACCACGATATTTGTATTAACACGGAAGTGGAATATTTTGGAAAGAATAACCAAAGGAGGTGAAAGTCCTGTACACGTAAAGTGTTGATATGATAGTGGTATCCTGAGTAGGGCGGGACACGTGAAATCCTGTCTGAATCTGCCGGGACCATCCGGTAAGGCTAAATACTACTGAGAGACCGATAGTGAACAAGTACCGTGAGGGAAAGGTGAAAAGCACCCCGAACAGGGGAGTGAAATAGTACCTGAAACCGTACGCTTACAAGCGGTTGGAGTCCGGCTTCTGCCGGATGACAGCGTGCCTTTTGCATAATGAGCCTACGAGTTAGTCGTCACTGGCAAGGATAAGTGTTTCAGACACGGATCCGAAGCGAAAGCGAGTCTGAACAGGGCGCTTTAGTCAGTGGCGCTAGACGCGAAACCTTTGTGATCTACCCATGGCCAGGTTGAAGGTCCGGTAACACGGACTGGAGGACCGAACCAGGGAGCGTTGAAAAGCTCTTGGATGAGCTGTGGGTAGGGGTGAAAGGCCAATCAAACTGGGAAATAGCTCGTACTCCCCGAAATGCATTTAGGTGCAGCGTCGTACATGAGTCTTATAGAGGTAGAGCTACTGATTGGATGCGAGGGCTTCACCGCCTATCAAATCCAGACAAACTCCGAATGCTATAAGATGCTTTACGGCAGTGAGGGCATGGGTGCTAAGGTCCGTGTCCGAGAGGGAAAGAACCCAGACCATCAGCTAAGGTCCCCAAGTGTATGTTAAGTTGGTTTAACGAAGTCTGATTGCTTAGACAGCTAGGATGTTGGCTTGGAAGCAGCCATTCATTTAAAGAGTGCGTAACAGCTCACTAGTCGAGCGATCGGGCGTGGATAATAATCGGGCATCAAACATACCACCGAAGCTATGGATTTATGGTAGGGGAGCATTCCAGTCCGCGTAGAAGGTGTAGCGTGAGCTATGCTGGAGCGTCTGGAAAAGCAAATGTAGGCATAAGTAACGACAAAGGGGGCGGGAAACCCCCTCGCCGATAGACTAAGGTTTCCTGATCAACGTTAATCGGATCAGGGTTAGTCGGGGCCTAAGGAGCAGCCGAGAGGCGAATTCGATGGATAATCGGTTAATATTCCGATACTTCTTTATACTGCGATGGGGAGACGAAGTGATGACAGGTCCGCCAACTGACGGAATAGTTGGTTAAAGGGTTTAGGTGATGAAAAGGGCAGGCAAATCCGCCCTTGGAGCTGAAACCTGACAGTACCGTGAGCCTTCGGGCAAGCGGATAGTGACCGTAAGGGCTTCCGAGAAAATCCTCTAAGCTACAGGTATAAAGGACCCGTACCGCAAACCGACACAGGTAGTCAAGGAGAGAATCCTGAGGCGCTCGAGTGATCCATGGCTAAGGAACTAGGCAAAATCGACCCGTAACTTCGGGAGAAGGGTCGCCCGCTGCAAGGCGGGCCGCAGTAAAAAGGCCCATGCGACTGTTTATCAAAAACACATGGCTTTGCTAAATCGAAAGATGATGTATAAGGCCTGACACCTGCCCGGTGCCGGAAGGTTAAGTGGGGATGTTATCGCAAGAGAAGCATTGAAATGAAGCCCCGGTAAACGGCGGCCGTAACTATAACGGTCCTAAGGTAGCGAAATTCCTTGTCGGGTAAGTTCCGACCTGCACGAATGGTGTAACGATGTGGGCACTGTCTCAGCCATGAGCTCGGTGAAATTGTAGTATCGGTGAAGATGCCGATTACCCGCAACGGGACGGAAAGACCCCGTGAACCTTTACTGCAACTTCACATTGATTCTGGGTAAGTGATGTGTAGGATAGGACGGAGGCAATGAAGCGGGTTCGCCAGGATTCGTGGAGCCATCCTTGAAATACGTCCCTTTGCTTACTCGGGACCTAACCCCCTTACGGGGGGACAGTGTGTGGTGGGTAGTTTGACTGGGGTGGTCGCCTCCAAAAGAGTAACGGAGGCTCCCAAAGGTGCCCTCATGACGATTGGTAACCGTCAGGAGAGTGTAATGGTATAAGGGCGCTTGACTGTGAGACCGACAAGTCGATCAGGTAGGAAACTAGGGCATAGTGATCCGGTGGTTCCGCATGGAAGGGCCATCGCTCAAAGGATAAAAGGTACTCCGGGGATAACAGGCTGATCGCTCCCAAGAGCTCATATCGACGGAGCGGTTTGGCACCTCGATGTCGGCTCGTCACATCCTGGGGCTGGAGAAGGTCCCAAGGGTTGGGCTGTTCGCCCATTAAAGTGGCACGCGAGCTGGGTTCAGAACGTCGTGAGACAGTTCGGTCCCTATCTGTTGTGGGCGTTGGAAATTTGAGAGGACCTGCTGCCAGTACGAGAGGACCGCGGTGGACATACCTCTAGTGTATCAGTTGTGACGCCAGTTGCATTGCTGAGTAGCTATGTATGGAAGGGATAAGCGCTGAAAGCATCTAAGCGCGAAGCCTCCCTCAAGATGAGATTTCCTTTAAGGGTCGTTGGAGACGACAACGTTGATAGGCTGCAGGTGTAAAGGCGGTAACGTCATAGCCGAGCAGTACTAATTACCCGAAGACTTTCCCTGGGTTTTTAAGGTCAAAGGTTACTTCACATTTTTCCCGGTATGTTTAAAATATTAAGCTTCATGCCTCCATGCAAGCCGCAGGCTGCAAGTTGCAGGCAACAAAGCGTGAATAATATTTAAGTGTTGTGTAAAAAGCTTGGTCCGGCAACTGCCGGAGAAAGCTGGTCACTAAAAGATTTAGGTGATTACAGCGGCGGGGTTCCACCTCTTCCCATTCCGAACAGAGAAGTTAAGCCCGCCAGCGCCGATGGTACTGCATTTATGTGGGAGAGTAGGTCGTCGCCATCCTTTCCAAACCCTGTGTTCTCCAGAGCACAGGGTTTTT